>NZ_LR215980.1:2030000-4125322 GCF_900683745.1 Paraprevotella xylaniphila YIT 11841 | reverse complement strand
ACTCCACGTAAGCCGTTCGGCTTCTTTCAAGAACCGTGTGAACACCAGTATGCCTTTACGCTTGCTGCCTGTAACGGTGTTGTTCACTAGCCTTTGCACGATGTGCACGAGGTAGCCGTAGAAGTCTATCCTTTCGTATTCCATGGTGACAGACTTGTCCGTGTAGTCGGCACCGGTGGTGTTCACTTTCAAGTTACGTTCGTTCCAACCGACAGGATTCATCGGGTAATAATTCAACTTGGACAAATACCCCATGTCCAAGAGGGTGGAAATCTGAACCTGATAAATCACCTCGGAGAACACACATGGTCTTGTCCGGGTGATGAACTTCAACATGCTCCCGAAATCACGGCTTGAAGAAAGGCGGTAAGGTGTTGCGCTAAGACCTATGATCTTACAGTTTAGCTTTTGAAAGAACTCCTTATACATACCCTCTTTGGGATTGCACAAATGAGCTTCATCTACAAGCACAAATTTGAAGTGGCTGAATTGTTCCTTATGGTTGATTGCAGAGCCGATGGTGGCAAATGTTATCTTTGCTATCTGTTTTTGTCTGACAGATGCGGAATACACAGCACAATCAAACGGACAGATTTTAATCATCTTCTCATAGTTTTGTACAAGTATTTCCTTGCTTGGGCAAAATATGAGTACATTGTCATTTAGCCTGTTCGCTATATCTGCAATAACCCATGATTTCCCCCCGCCCGTTGGGATAACTATCAATCCGTTGTGTTTTACTTTTGGGTTGAGGAAAAAGGCTACCGCCTTGTCGGAGGCAGCCTTTTGATAATCTCTAAGTTGGATTTCCATCATGATGCCCTTTCTATCAGCGGAAGTATGTCCTTCCTTTTCAGCGTCTCATAAATGAACAGCCTCCCTCTTTGCGTCCATTCCGTGTTCATTATCACGTCAGGACGACCGTCATGATGCGTGATGTTTACCGATTTGCTGTGGACATAACCTTTTGACATGTAGGGCGCATAAAGAATCCATTGCCCGTTCACCTTCCGTTGTATCCCGTTTTCGGCCAAAAGTTTGTTGAATGCTTTGGCGCTCATCCCGTAGTCTTGTGCTATCTGCGTTGTTACCACCGTGCCTTTGCTTGAGAGGATGATTTCGAGGTAGTCGGTCTTTTTCTTCATCTCTACGATTTCCGCGCTCATGACCGATATTTGTTTCTGCTGTTCCTCTATCTGCTTTTGTTGGTTGGCGGCGAGCATGAGGGCTTCGCTGAACGAATGAGGCACGAGGTAGCCGCCGGACTTGGCGACTTTTTCACAAGCGATAAAATATCTCCGTGCTTGCTTCCCTTTTTCGTTACCCTCTAACATCGAAAGCTCTTTTGCCATGTCAACGGATAAGGCATATTCGATGAGTGGACGACCTCCAGAGGGGTTATTCATAAAATTAGGAAAAACCTCAAAATCCTGATTTTCAACGAAACCGTATTTCTCGATTCTATTCTTAATCCAATCAGCAAATTTTTGATTGCTTTCCAAAAAATGATGTAACTCTCTTGCAGATACGGCGCGTTTGCCGTTCTGCTCCGTGATTTTAATAAGTTCATTCATGTGGTACGATTGATTTAAATGTTAGACAATAGAACTTTCAAGCAATCCTTGTGTGGGTCGCTTGAACGATAGGTTTTACAGAACTCTGCAAATGCTTCTAAAAGTCCGTTGGATAGGATGAAATAGTACGCCTCGTTTTTGGCGTTCTTCTCTATTTCAAACTTACGATAAGACACAGTTTTCGCACTGCGGGGCGCAAAGTTGCGGGTACTATTATTCGCCTTAACTCTGATTTCGTTGGTCTTTGGCATTGAACGAAATTTAAGTTATTGAACGAAGAAAGGCTATCGCCTCCCGTCTCGCCAAAGACCGATACACATAGTGAATATGAGCATCCAATGGGATTTGATAGCCTTATATCCTTGCAGATATGTACGCTTACAAACGAACATAAAAATATGCCCACTATTCAACTATTTATGTAGTCTTTGGCGAAGACATTGCAAAGATAGCTCAAATTTCTGAAATGCCAAGCAATAGCCTTATTTTTTTATCCGGTGGGCAATATCATGATGGCATTGTTCTTCTTCGCTTTGTTGTTGAAGAAAGAAACGGCGGCATCAGAGGCTTTCTGTTGGTAATCTCTTAGTTTGTACATGGTCAATAGTGGGTTGTTATGGTTAATTCTTTTACTCCATTCATGTAAAGGGCATGAAAATAGGCAGGAATAAACGTGTTCATATCTACCCAGCCTTTTTTAGCCATGTGTATTATCCAGTCTTTTTCAGTCAGTCTGGACTCGTCTATAGAATACATTGGATGTCCTAAGTGGCGCAAACTTCCATCTTGTTTCACTTCCCAATCTTTAGACAATTTGTCGGATTCATCGGTGTAATCTTTTTCAATATCCAGGAATGACACATATTCTCTTTTCATCTCGCCTTTTGCTTTAATTTTTTTCATACTTTTTATCCAATAAAAAAGGCCGCAACCTTACAGGATGCAGCCTTTCAGTTATTCTTTGTATTGCATATAAAAAAAGCGGTGAAAATAAATTCCGCCGCTCCGTAAACAAATGCCTGAATTGCGAATCAAACGAGTTTCAGGCGGGTTATCTTATTATTCTACGTTCAACTCCCTATGCTGTTCCAAATACATATCCCTTAAAGGCAAGCTGAGGATGAAACAAACATCCTGTAGGGAAAGGTTATAAGGCTTGTCTTCTCCGGATTGGCCTTTCAGCGTATAAGTAGGTGATTTATAGACAAAATCCTTTAAAGGCTTGAATATATCATTGTCTGTATTGGCCAAAAGTACCCAATAGGCCGCGTCTTCCACATCCAAAGCCGCTTTGGGATTTCGTTCGTCTATCTTCGAGAAAAAGAAATCTTTGTTAGCTTCCAAAAATGTTTTCCCATTTATGTCTCCAAACACCCTCACCCCGTTATCGTTCAAACGTCGTGGGCTTTTCTTTAATGAAAAAATATTGGAAATGCTCTCGTCTTTAAGCACTAAAATATTCTTTATGGTAAGAATATCGTCTCTCATGCTTTCTAAATTAGATTTGAGCACCGTAAGTTCAGCCTCGTGATTTCCGCACCGGCTTTCCAGTTTATCGTGTTTTTGGTCGTGTTTGTCCTCCCATTTTGTAAGCTTACGTGAAGCTACAAAGCATGTCACACCTACTATGATGACAATGGCAAAAGTAGGCCAATTTGCAAGAAGATATTCCAATATGGTTTCCATGTCTTTTTTTTATGCTTACTCTCTGTCTACAAATATAAGCGATTTGCATGCAGGATGCACGTGCTGCGCGTTATAATTTAGTTTTATTTAAAAAACAAAAGTATGATAAAACAGTTTTCAAACGCCCTTTTCCTTTTTCAGTTCGCGGACTTTTTGGGAATATTCCTCAATAAGTTCCTTGTACTCGGACTCTGAGTATTTACGGCTTTCGTTCTTCGCCCTGTATTCCACCATGTCAACCCTCTTTTCTCCAATTTGGGCGACAAGGCCGCGCCGGAACATTTGGGCATTGCCTTGGTTGTAAATGTTGCACGCCACACATTGGGGGCGGCAGTTGTCCTCATCAAAGCGCGTGGACATATACCGGCGTGACATGTAGTGGCCGTTCTGTATCTTTTTCCAAGGTTTGAACGCCCCACAGCTGATGCACTGGCACATACCGCCAGGAAGCGCGTATTTGAGACGGATGTATTGGGAAAAAACTGTATCAAGCTTCTTTTTGTAATCCGGCTTCTTCTTTACTTTGATACCTGCCTTGTCGAATAACGGCAAGGGCTTTTCTTTCTTCTTTGGCTTTCGTTTTATGTAGTACGGCATAATTCATTGTTTTAGTTTGTGGTAATCGGCAGGACTCGAACCTGCAATCTACCCGTTAACCAACAGGCGCGTTAACCAATTCCGCCACGATACCATGTGCCCGTCCTATCTTCACAGACCGGAGGGGCGTTGTTTTAACTAATACCTAATCCTAACCAAATAGTATAATTATAGTGGAGGCCGCCCCGGAATCGAACCGGCTTCTTTACCGTATGGCAATATCCTTCCATGTGGACGAACGGCCTCGGGGAATACTCCTTATTTTGTCATTTTTAGGAAATTCGGTGCAATGCCGTACAGCGGTGTTTTACCGTCCCATTTGTCGATGAATTGTTTATAAAGGATTTCTTCCGTCAATCCGCGTGATTGTATCAAGGCTTGCTCAGTTCGTAGTTGTTCAAGCTCGTTCCGCTTCTTCTGCTCTTCTATCTGTTGATCTAACACGGAAATATTGGTGTTCACTTCATTCCGGCTGTCTATCTTCTCGCGTACTTTGTCAGAAAACTCCAACTGTGCAGAAAACGACTTCAATTCAAGTCCACGATCCTCAAACTCATTACGGACAATCTCTTCCAATTTCTTTTCAAAAGCCAACGACCCACCGTCTGCCATCAGTGTATCGGTCTTGTATTTGCGGCTTTCTTCTTTTATCAAATCATAAATGCGAGGTTCTAAGATATTATCCTCCAAGGATTGCATGAAACCGTCTTTTCCGTTCTCGGTGTCGGCACGGTCGATGTGCTTGTTGTCAAACACCACGTCTATGGCACGGCTCTTGGAAACCTTGTAAGAGTAGACCGGGCGAGCGGTAAACTCGGTGTTGTCGGCGGCTTTCAGCATGACGGGTTCGGAAAATTCCCCGCGTTGGTCGAACAGTGGCACTTGGAACAGCTCCGTCCCCGGCTCGACTACCGACACTTTTCCGGAAACTATGGAAAAGTCCTCTTTCCCGGACTTACCATAGTTTTCCATCAATACGCCCGCATAGTTGGGGGCCACGCGTTGGCACGATGACATTACAAAAAATGCAGCAATGAATGTGAACATGGTTTTAATCTGAATCTTTTTCATTCTTAATAAATTTAATTAGTTTGTTGAGAAAATAAATGATTGTTGCTATTATGATTGCGATGCCCAACCACGCATTGACGTGGTTGAACAGTTTGTTGCCTGCCAGGCATCCGGCCAAAAGCACTATGACGGGTATGAAGTTACTTCTCATGAAAAGTACGATGTTTGGGTTGAAAACTCCGGTATCCACCAATCCGGGATGAAATCATTCTCCATGCACAGCCTCCTATACTTCAATGATTACGATGTCAGGCGCAACACCTTTGATTGCTTCTATCTGTCCGTCAATCACATTGTTCTTGTATTCTTCAATGGCCTCATTTGCACCGGCAGAAACAAGGGATAATGAAACATCACGGCCATCCACATCTGCATAAATCTCGACCTCTATTTCTTCACATGCAAAGCCTTTGAAAAGAGGAATGTTCAGCTTGAAGGACTTCGGAAGATTGGAATCTACCACTTGCGAATAGTTGTCAACCTTGCTTCCATTTTCCTCTTTGCTGCGCTCGATGTCCTGATTTACTTTAGCCTTGAAATTTTTCAAAGTAGAAACCAGTGTCATGTTCTCAGCCTTGTCCTTGAAGAAAGCCCGGTGCATCTTGAAGAACTGGGACAGCTTGATAGGCTCCCATTCTTTTCCTGTGTTTACTCCGAACTCCAACATTTCTTTTGAAAAACACAATACGCCATTGATTTGTGTACGGTAATAATTGGTCTCGTCTATCGTGAGAAGCAAACTCATGTTATTACGGCTTACAGTAATATTTGAGGACTTCTGATTGATAAGTTCCACACGTTTTTCCAACCACCGTAGAGGTGCATCGATAGTACCTTCAAAGACAACTCTTTCTGGCTCTTTGGGGTCGAGTGCTGCGGGTGCTTCACCTTCTCTTAATACTACTTCAATAGGTCTGCCGTTGTAATCTTTCGGCACAACCAAGTTGATTTTGTTCTCGCTCATGATTCTGTTCCTGTTTTACGGTTAATACTGAATACTGTCTTTTGCATCTCTTGTGGCATGATTGGACGACTGTAAACCAATTCGCCAAACCGGTTATAGAATCCGGCCATCTTTTCCTCATGGTAGAGGATTTTGGCACATTCTTCATTGTCCACGAACTCCGAACCTTTCTTTATATGCTCCAAGAGTTCTTGTTTCTCCTCGTTCAAAGGTTTCAACCGCTCTTTGAACTCTTCCATTGCCTCTTTCTTCTCAATCTCAATGTCGTTGATGGTGATTGAAACCTCGGCCAATGATTCTTTCTTTTGTGCCAACTCGTCAGGATTAAACCTGTGGGTGTAACCAATTCTCTCTACTGCATCGGCATTGTCCTTTAAGAATTGCCAACGCTCTTTCTCAGGGATGTCCTGACCCAAAAATTTGTCCATAATCAAATAAATTCTTTATTACGTTCTACTTCTATTTCCATTAATTGTATCAACCTTTCCTCATCGGGGCTTGGGATATAGATACCGGCATTTGACGCACACCAGTTTCTGAAACGGTCTACCGTAAGGGCAAATTCAGAACTGTCCAATTCGGAAGAGCTTCTAAGGTACTTCACATGCCCAAGATATTTGTCTTCCCTTTCCCGAATAAAAGTACCAGGGTTGCAAAGAATCTTGTAATAGTTACGCTTCACATATTCCATGGTTTCACCGATTTGGCACCCGAAATATGAAAGGCAGACATGAAGGTATTTGTTGGCCTGAATGCTCCTCTGTGGTTTCTTCTCGATCAAATCAAATATCTTTTTGTCCTTGATGAGCTTTTCCAATTTTGCCCTTGCCTGCCCGGCGTGGAGTTCGTTGGAACCGTCGTACCTCATAAATTATCAGAAAGGCAAGTCGTCAAGAGGTGACACGCTTGGGGCTGCGGCCACTTGTTCGGGGGTTGGTGCGTTCGGTTGCGACTGGTAGGTCTGCAAGTCACCGATGAAGTAGTTTTCCCCCTCCTTCCGTTCTTCTTTCTTGGGGGAACAAGAAACGAAGTGGGTATATGTCCTGTCGCCAAAGGTTGCAGGTTCTTTCCTTTCCCCCACAAAGATGTTCAGGAATATACGTTCCTTTCCGTCCTTGCACATGATTTTCTTCATCTGTGAGCGTGGTATGTCGCTCAGGCAGATACTTCCATATAAACTGCTCATTTTCTAATGTTTTTTATGTTACTATTTCACTTTTAAAATCACGCTTCCGGAAACCTTGGTTTTGATGAGATAAGCCTTGTAAAGGTCGGGATGGTCGGAGGCGAAACGCTTCTTGTCGAAGTCTTCCCTTTCGCTGTCTTCCTTGCGTGTAAAAGACACTCTGTCCCCGACCCACTTGCTTACACCGGCATTCTGCATCTCGAATTTTACGCCATCGGCCAGTTCCTTTTTCTTTTCTGACCAATATTTATATTGCCGGTCGATTTCGGCTATGGCATCTTCCATGGCGGCATATTTTTCCGGAAGGCTCGTATCCGTGAAGGAAAGGGCATAGGGGTTGGCGAATTGCTCACCGTTCACCTCGTGCTCCATCAATGACACCACCACACCATCCGGGATGCGTTCAACTTCCACGAGTTCATGGCGTTCTCCGCGTAGCCAGATGGCATAAAGGTGGAGGACTTTTGCGCCGGGATTCTGACGTTCAAAAAGGTAGGCGTAGACGGAAAGCTGCCACCTGACATATTCCTTGTCAAGCTTATAAGTAGTCTTTATGTCAGCCAATGTAAATGTTGATTCGCCATCCCTGTAAACCTTGTCGATGCAGCTTGCAAAGTGTTCGTTGTCTGATACAAGGTATTCGCTTTCCTCATGCTTCAGGGCGTATGTCTCTTTCAGTTCCTTGTAGCCTATTGCCTCTGGACTTTCATGTTCCACACCTAGACTGTCCACCAACTCACAAACCGAATGGATGAATGAGCCGCGTTCTGCGGCGTTGCGCATCGTTTCTTCATCAATCCCGTCATACTTTCCGGGAAAGAGTTGCCGTGAAAGCATGCCGGTTATCCCGTCAAGCATCCTGCCGGCCGGCGTTATGTAGGTGTGAGTGGCCGGATAAAACACGACATCCGATTTTTTAAGCTTGTACATAAGGCACCTCCTTTTTCCTTTCACCCAGACGCTTCATGAAAGCCTTGTCATCATGAAGCATGGTATATTTGTTGAATATTTTGGATAGTTCGGCCGTGTCCTTGGCAGCATCTATCTCTTGGAAAGCCATGTCCCGGTTGTCGGAAAGCCCGTCGTCCTTACCGCCGGTGTTCGTGTCGTCGCAGTCTTTCGTGTCGTCGATACAAAACATTCCGTTCAGGGCGTACTTCCGGGCATAGGAAGAAGCCGCTCCCGTCACCTGTGAGCCATCCATGCCTTTCTTGCTTTCTTCTTCACGAGCATAAGCGGTAGTCGATACGGTTTCGCCGTTCTCATTCTTTAATGTGACGGTGGCCTTTACATATATGCGCGTACCAACAAGAACCATTTCGTCGGCGATCGTAAGTTCGCACTTATGTTCATACAATAAGGGCTTCAATGCCTCCAGTATGTCTTCGCAACTCCGGTACTTGTACTTCCCGAAGTTGTTCCATTGCCCTTTGGGAGCTTTCAGGCTGTGTTGGATTTCTATTAGTTCTTTCATTTTACTTCCAATTCTGATTTGAGGAATTGCTTCAGGTCACGACCGTAATAAAACGGACGGCCATCCGAACCTGTGATAATTATTTCATTGTCCCCCTCGCTACAATCCCGGCTATATTCGCCATGGATAAGGCTTGTTTGACTTCTGCCTTGGAGTAGTAAAGCGGAGAATTACGACCAACGCCTTTCCTTGTCGCCCGAATGACACCTTCCGAAACCAAACGGTTAAAACGCTTGATGTCTATCCGCATCATTTTTAACCAAAGTTTTATTTCAGATGCCCGGACTAAATCTTGCGGTGGCTCGTATGCTTTGACGGCCTGCATATAGCCCACTTGAACAAAGTCGGCTATGACAGAATTTAGTTCTTGAATGTCCATGATAATTTACTTTATACATATAATAGATATATAACCGGGATATTCTGTTGCAGAAACCCTAAACTTCACATCCATTGCTGTTTTCAGTTCACCCAAAAGCCGTCCCGTGCTATTTCTTCGGCTTGCTTCTGCCCTGATTCCATTATATCTTTTTTTCTCGAACGGGACTTTGTACACATCCCCTTTTTTCATGCTGTAAAATAAGCCAACATGAGTATAATTTTCATCTATCATTATTTCCTTTATCATATTTTACCTCCTTTCCGTTACCATAAATTTTTATCCGACAATGTGTCATAATACTCTTTGTTAGCCATGTATTCTTCGGCTATCTCACTGTCCGTGTCATGCCCCAATACTTTGATAAGTTCATAAACATGCGGATTCAGGTTGTTCACAATCTCGTTTGTCCGGTCTGCGTGTCCGGCTAACCCTAATGCCACTATAAACAATGTGGCGATTCCAATGTTTCTTAATGTTTTCATATTGTTTGTTTTAGTTTGCTACCCCTCAACGGCTTAAACCGGTTGTTACCCCGAATCTTACGGGAGGGGATATTTTAATTTCATCACGCTGCTGTCTCATGCTCTTCACGGTTTCACGCCGTGCCTCACCGCCATTCGATTGCTTTTACGCTACTGTAACCCGCATCTGCTATGTGTATGTTTCGATTCTATCTCACTGCCATACCGCTTATTGCGCCGCGTTACTTTCAAGCCCACGCGGACTGGCTACCATTTATGCTTGGGTCAAGCCGTCTTTATACTGTTTCCGCCAGTGTCTTGTTGGTGGCCGGGGAATCGAACCCCGGCTTCATCCCATCACCAATATATCCCGTATCCGTAACCTTGGGCGCGGTCTAAGGCCATACGGTTGTCCATTGCGGCCTCATATTCTTCATCGTCACGCATCTCTTCGAGATATACTTCGTTGTCTATCTTTTCGCTGCTTACCGAATTCTCTATCAGCTTTTGGATGTTGGGGTATGCCTTACGGGCATCATCACCGTATATCATAGCTTCTACTTTACCCGCCAAGGCATCGTATGACACTTCAAGGTCGCATGTTCTACCCTCAAAGTACGCGTGTGAGGTGCGTTCCCAATGGTTGAACCTGTTTATCAGCTTGTCCTCTATCGTAGCCGCAAGACTTATTAATTGACTTTTGATGTTTTTTCTCATAATCGTGCGTATTTTAAATTAATAATCGTATATTTGTGACGTTGTTGTTTCACGTTGATGATGCAAAGATAGATATTTTATCAATATATTCGATTTGTATATTGATAATTTATCAAGCTATTAACGCTAATTAACATAATAGAAATGAGGGAAAAAATGTTCAGATTTGACAAATACATGAAATACAGAAACTTGAATGATAATCAAGTTACTGTAGAATGTAAACTAAGCCAAGGGTTGCTAAGCCAAGCAAGAACGGGAAAGAGTGACCTCGGTAATTCAACAATAAATAAGATATTGAATATTTATCAAGACTTAAACCGTGTTTGGCTTTTGACTGGCGAAGGCGAGATGCTCAACTCGGCTTATTCAAATAATAGGGTTACCATGAATGGTAATGAGAATATTAGTAATATCGGGGGACAAAATATCAGTATATCCCTTCCCGAAGAGGGTTCTCAAAAAATTATTAAACCGGACGGGACTGTGGAACTGCATTCCATGAGTAAAAATATAGATAATTCCAACAATACCGATAAATTTATTGAACTTCTTAAAAAAAAGGATGAGCAAATCGACCGGTTAATAACTTTGTTGGAAAAGAAATAAATCAGAATGTTTAATCAATTAATATATTATGGAAAATAAACTTTATATAACAACCACAAATAAATTCGAGAATGGCGAAATACAAAAATATATGGGATTGGTATGTACAAACGTAGTTGTTGGTACAAATGTATTTTCTGATTTCGCAGCTTCTTTCACTGATTTCTTTGGAGGAAAATCGAATTCATATAGAAATAAATTGGAATACATCTATAAAGAGGCTTTGAAAGATTTAGAGAACAGAACAAGAAAGCTTGGTGCAAACGCAATTGTTGGAGCAAGGATAGATTTTGATGAAATATCCGGAAAGGATAAGTCTATGTTTATGGTTTCCATATCAGGAACAGCTTGCCGTGTAAACATAAACGAATCAGAAATAAAGGAAGAAATCCAATCAGGAATTATAGAACAAGAAGTGTTAGAAAAAGAAATTAAAAAAAGAGAAATCATTAAATCAATAAAAGAGAACCAAAAAGTAGAAGAAGAATGGATTGAATTCATGCAAGAAAATCCTATAAAAGAAATCATTCCTGATTTAATTGGATTATACATAGCAGAGAAAAAAAATTATAGGGCTGTAGATGGAATCTTTAATGTAATTAAATCTTACAATAGAGGTGATTTAATACCAATATTATATGATAAGATTTTGGATTATAAAGATTTCCAATACAGTATTGATATAATTAAGAGACTTAAATTATTTGATGCGAATAGGGTGTTAAATATTTGCAAGAATGACCTAAAGAAAGGAATTTTACTTTTGAATATAGAACCCAATTACTACAAAAAAGAAGAATTAGAGTACATGAAGGGAATATGCCAATATTATGAAAATATGCCCAATACTGGTAAAATAGAAAAATTAAAAACTGGAGTATTTAATAAAAAAGAAGAAGATAAATTTATATGTGAAAATGGTCATACAAACAATATTGACTCTATTTTTTGCGCAAAATGTGGTGTAAATATAAATGGACTGAATGAAAAAGAATTTGAAGAAGTAAATGAATTTAAAAATAGAGTTCAAGTCTTGATTGATATTTTAAAGTAAAGTGCAACTAAACTAACACAAGATTCCTGTTAATCACCCAAACTTTAAATATTCGGACTTCAAATTGAAGATTTCCGATGTTTTTGGAGTTTATAAAGTAATTTTATATTTATCAATTAAATAGTCATATTATGAAGAAAGTATTATTAATACTGCCCATGTTGGTGGCTTTGTTTTTTATTGGGTGCAGCAGTGACGATTATAAAGACAATAAGGAAATCAATTTGTTAAATGGGACAAAATGGTCATATACAACCTCTACTTTTAATCATATTCAAAAAGAATTTGAAGATAAGGAGAATAAAAGTAATGTGGAATATCTTTTAAGAATATGTCCAAGTATAAATTATACAATAGAAGATTATAATATAGGAGAAGAAAAGTTTAAAATCAATCTTTGTGAACATAATGGTCATTCACGTCACGAAAAAGATTCTTTGAGCTTCTATGACCAAAAATGTTATTATGAGTATAGAAGTATTGAATACATTCAGGATGTGACAAAAACAACAGAAACTGCAACATATAAATTTAAAGAGGGGAATTATATTGGGTCTTTTGGAGGTAGCAGCTATTTTGGTGTAACTGTAAAAAGTTACGGCGTTTATAGGAGTACGATTGGAGGAGATGTTGTTGTTATACCACTCGACGGGAATTATTGTTACAACATGTCTTCAGTAAAATACTGTTCAGAAGTATTGGAACAAGAGATTGATTCTGACACCAAAATACTTTATTATGATTTTGATAAAGATAATATATCTATATTCGACGGAAGTTATGATATAAAAGGAAGCTATTCAGACTATTATATGAATCTAAACTTTAATCTACCATACGAAAGAAGCGTTATGTTGCCGAAAAAGCAATAAACTCCCTTAAAAGTTCATCGCATTCAAAACAGAGCACAGCCATGGAACTGAAAGACTTCGTAAAAGAAACATTGGTACAGATAACAAAAGGAGTGAAATAAGAACGGATGCAGAATCAACCATGGATGAGTTATTGGTGACAGGATAGGCAGGGCATTTAAAGAATAGTTTTGCAAATTGTTTACCCGTTGTTTTCCCTTGTTGGAATAAAATAGATGTAAATGAATTAAAAACAAGTAGTTAATAAACAACTCCTCTCAGATTGTGGTTCTGAATGTCGTGGGTTCGAATCCCACTAGTCACCCAAAGAAAAAGGATTTCCCGTCGGGAAATCCTTTTTTAATGCCTTTATATCGTACTCCCCGATACAAAAGAACAGACAGATGCTCCCTTGCGAAAACATCCGTCTATTACGAATCCGAGAAATCAGATGAGGGCTGCCTCAAAAAATATATTGGACACGTAATTGCCCCAAGAATAGGTTTTTCTTGTAAAATTCATTGCAATGTTCTCCTACAAGGACATAACTTCCGTTCAGTTTTACGGCCAAATATTCATTCAAATAGAAGTTAGCTCCCAACGAAACGTCGCTTTCCCGTCCGCCCATGATGCCGGCCCTGCCATCGTTCAAGTTCGTATAATTGAAACGTGCCGTGAGTTCTACGGCCTGTTTACTGCCCGGCCTGCCGGGAATGCCGTACAGATCGTCATACGCAAACCCTCTTCCCCGGACCAGAAAGCCTGCCTGCACGTATCCTCCCTGCGGACGGTAAGCCTCCCCTTCCGTACGATTGAGACGGTTCAGAAAGTATTCCCCCTGTGCCATGAAACGCGGAGTGGTATAAAGTATCTCAAAAACGCCTTTGAGTTCTGTCCCTAAACGATCCACGGTGGCTTCCATCAATGGAAACGGGAACATGGATGTCACGCCATCATTCGATACAGTTTTTGTCGGCGGTTCCACCGTATTCACCGGTTTGGTACGGAAAGAAAAAGCACCGCCCACATGCAACAGATTCCCTTTCCACCGCTTGCGCCAAACGCCCCGCGAAGTGGAAACCAAAGCGTTAACCTGCCCGTCACCGATTTTATTGATGTCGTTATGCGTATACAATCCCGTAGCCCAATATCCAAATGGCAGACTGGAATGATAAGTCAACCCGAGCTTGCGTCCGTCCGTAAAAGCCAATACGGATCCGGCCGACTGATGAAAGCGCATGTCTGCCGTACTGATGAGCATATCCATGGAATAAGGTTCATAAGCATTTCCTAACGAAAGGACACCATGTTTAAAGTGATAGTTCAACAACAAATCCTTGATGGCTACTTTGTTTCCTCCCAAACCAATGTCGGCTTTCATTTCATATTGCCTGTAAGTAGCTTTGAAGCCCACACGGAAATCTTCCAAGCGATAATACCCCTGCACATTTTCCTTGCCATAACCGGACACAGCGGCATCCAGCAATGCCCTCGAACGAAACTTCACGGTAAGAGGTTCGTCCGCCAGTGCCGTCATAAAGCAACTTCCCATGCCCAACCACACGCATGCCATCCATTTTCTCATACGCACCGGTTCAGTATGTTCATGAATTGCGGAAGTGCCTCTTCCACAGGTATTGCCCAACCATAATCCGCCACATTGAAGATCGGAGCCGTACGGTCCGGGTTAACAGCTATCACGCAACGCGCTCCGGTGATGGCCGCCGTATGCTGTATCTGTCCGCTGATACCGATGGCGATATACAAATCCGGAGCTATCGTATGCCCGGTCTGCCCCACTTGCACGGAAGCGTCCACCAATCCGGCTTCTACTGCCGCACGAGACCCGGCCACCGTCGCACCGATACGTTCGGCCCACTCCCGGATTTCATCGGCACATCTCCGCGTTTTCACGCCTCGTCCTATACCTATTATAATAGAACTGTCGTTCAGCGAAGTTCCGGCCACTTCTTCCGCCACGGTCTCCAACACGCGAACACGGCTGTCGGCTCTTCCTGCCTCATAAGCATGATAGACGATTTCCCTCCTCCTCGAAGTATCCCTCTGCCGGGCTTTCATCACCCCGGGACGTACGGAAGCCATTTGCGGCCTACAAACGGGGTTGACAATCGTAGCCATCAGATTTCCTCCGAAAGCCGGGCGTATTTGGCGCAACAGTCCGCTGTCCGTATCCATTTCCAACTCCGTACAATCTGCCGTCAATCCGGTATGCAGTACAGCAGCCAATCGTGCGGACAAACCACGACCGCATGGCGTAGCCCCGATAAGCAGGACCGAAGGATGCTGTTTGCGCACCAAGCCGGCCCACACCTCCGTATAGTTTTCCTCCACAAAATCCGATAGAAGCGGAGACTCCACCACGTGCACGCGGTCTGCACCGGCGGCTATCAACTCATCTGCCCATGCAGCCACCTCACCGCCTATCAGTACAGCCTCAACCGGTTGGGGACGGCAAGCCGCAAGTGCCACAGCCTTTCCCAAAAGTTCCCGGCTTACCGGTGCCAAAGCTCCGTCCATGACTTCCGCCCACACCCAAATGCCATTGGAATCATCCACAGGCTGTTCCTGCCTTTCATCTTGACGCTGCATCACCCAAGCTCCAACCGGACAAGCCTGCACACAAGCGCCACATAACCGGCAATTCTCTTCATCCACCTCCGGAAAGTCGCCCATACGGATAGCCCCATAGGCACAACTTTCGGCACATATTCCGCAGGATACACATTGCCCGGCCTGTAATTGAAGTATAAAATCCTTATCTTTATTCATTTTCATCTTGCTTTTTAAAAATTAATTCCGCGTCTCATGCTTTCACGGACGACTGCAAAAAACTTTTCCCCGTCGGGAAGCCATTCCACGTCTTTCTTCCGTTGAGGCACCATAGTAGACACTACTTGAGTAGGAGATGCCTGCAATCCGACCTGCGAAGGTTCCAGTCCCAAGTCGCATTCATCCCAATGAAGGATGGCCTGCCGCTGAGCCCACCGCCAACCGGCCAGTGTGGGACAATCCAGTTCCCCCGTCTCCCGACCAACCGTCACGACACAAGGCAAATCCACCTCCATACGTTGGAGTAAACGACCGGCCTTCTTCCTCACACATATACAAGTATCCGATATGTCCGAAACCTCCATCAAATGCGTCACTTGGGGAATGTCCAACTGTCCGGCTACCTCAGGCCCCACTTGTGCCGTATCGCCATCCACCGCCATTTTCCCGAAAAGCAACAAGTCGTATTCACCCAACTTGCGCACGGCTGCCGCCAGTACCAGGCTCGTACACCACGTATCGCTTCCGGCAAATGCCTTGGAGGACAACAAAACCGCCTTATCCGCCCCTCTTTGCAAAGCCTCCCGGAGCACTTCTTCCGCCGAAGCGGGTCCCATGCTTACCGCCACTATCTCAGCCCCCGTCTGCCTTTTCAATTTTACTGCCAACTGCAAGGCATACAAGTCATCAGGATTTGTCCGGGTCATGGCCGACGAACGCTTCAGCGTCCGGGTTACAGGATCCATCTCTACCTTTGTAGACAAAGGCACTTGCTTTAAGAATACAATATACCGCTTCATATCTTTCGCTTTTTTATCTTCCATATATCCGAACCCTATCCACCTTTTTTATTGGAACGGGCATCCGCACACCTTTTTTGAAACTCAACCGAAAACGAGTCCACTGCCCCGAAACGGTCCGGTGCAAACCCGGCCGGATCCACAAACGGCTCTTCCCGCAAAATCAATTCTGCGGCCAAGCGTCCCATACCTCCACCGGCAGCCACGCCTCCTCCACAGCATCCGGCTACGGCATACAACCCTTCGTATGGACGCACCTGCCCGATAATGAATTTGGCATCCGGCACGTAACATGAAGGCCCGGCCACATAATGCGCGACACCCAGCGTTTCTATGTCCGGAAGATAACGCTGTAGCAACGGGGCACACTCGTCGAGCACTTTCCATTCGGCTGCCTTATTGAAATCGAAATCCTCCAACTTATCCGTCAATGTGTCGGGATTGAAGGCTTGACATTCACTTTCGCGCAAGCCGATAATCAACGCCCCCACATCCGAACGGGTGAAAGCACGGGCATCGGGAATCACCGTAAAAGGATGGTTTGCCGGAAAACGCCCGGGGTTTGTTCCCGTAATCCAAAAATGACTCCGTACCGGAGTAAAAGGAAGCCCTACCCCTAAAGGACGCATCAACAGGTTGGCCCACGAGCCTGCGGCATTCACGACAACCGGCGCCAGTACTTTTTCCCCGTCCGCCAACTCCACTCCTGTCGCCTTGTCTCCAACAGCCACAATGGCTTTTACTTTCGTATTCGGACGCAATTCCGCCCCGAGACTTCGTGCAGCACGTGCATAACCGGAACATAACAAAGCACAATCTATAAACGCATCCGTAGGCATGTAAAGCGCCTCTTCTACCGCCGAGACCTCCATCCAAGGAAGAAGTTCTTTCAAACGCCTCCGGTCGATACGTTCATTCGGTATTCCGAAACGTACGGCCGCTTCTTCCAATGCTTCGAGTTCTTTCAGCGATGCGTCGGACGAAGAGATGGTCACACTGCCGCACTGCTGCAGTTCGAGCGATTCCCCCAAAAGGCACTCTATTTCATCGATGCAATCATACGTTTCCTGCACCATTTCCATCAAAGCCGGTTTGGTACGCGCCCGTGTCAACAGGCAGGCTGCACGGGACGAAGCCTGCGACGCTATCTCGTTGGCATCCAACAACAACACCTTCCCCGCCTTACGTTTGGCCAACTGGTAAGCCGTGGCGCATCCCAACAAACCGCCACCGATAATTATCACATCATAATCCTGTTTCATCGTCAAATTGCATTATATTGAGGATTCATATACAAAGTCGTACGCTCCGTCTGTTCTTTCCCATGCCCTTGAGCGGAATACCGTTTATAAATCAATACGGCAGCCACTGTGAACAATACCGCACAAACCGCGCCGACCGCGCATGCCATGTGGTTGTAAAGCGCAAACCACTCCATGTCGAAATTCAGAAACTCCTTGGTGGAAAGCAGAGTCACCGTACCCATGTAGCCGATGAAGTCGATAATGGCGATGAAGAAACCTACATTTCCCCTGATACGGAAACAAGCGATGAAGCGATCGAAGAAAATCGTCTGGAAAGTCAGATAGGCAATGTAGAGGCACAGGCTCTGCACAAACAACCACACTACTGGCTGCCAATCCAATGCCTCATAATTCAGCGACACGTATGTCATGACCAAACAACCGGCAATGACCAGTCCCATCAAGCACATCAAAGCCCGAATATTGCTGCGGAAGAAGACGAAAGCGGCAAAAATCCCGAGGATGACCAACGTAACAATCGTATCCACCTGGGCGAAAAGCCAAGAAGACTGATTGCTCATATCCAGGATATTGACCAGAAAATCTTCCTTGATATCGCGCAGCACTAGCAACATGAAGTTGCCCACGAACAACAAGGTAAGAATCGGAGCGTAACCTCGGAACAAGCGTTTACGTCCGTTTCCGTCCAATGTCACACGTTCGTTACGCAGTGCAATATCTTCTTCCGTAGGCTGTGGCAGACGCTTCAACATATACCCCATAAAAACGAGAAGAGGCAAAGCAAAAGCCCCAATCACGGCAGGCATCCAGAACTGTCCCACGTGCATCTCGTTCATGGCAAACAAGCCGAAACTCTTGGCCACACCAGAACTGAACACCATGCTTACCCCCAACAGACTGGCCAACATGTCCGTCACCTTGCGTCCCTCGATAAAGCTGAATATCACGCCCCACATGCAACCGAGCGACAAGCCGTTCAAAAACATGGCCGCCACATTGAACGGAGGAGCCAACAGGCCGAAGCCGACCAAAGCAGCCTCGGCTGCTACCGCCGAACAGACGAAAAACTTGAAACGACGCTCCTTCTTCAACTCCGAAATCAACTTGATGCCAAAGAACTTGGCTATCACATAACCTAAAATCTGAATCGTCGTCACCGCCACCTTGTAGTCCGTGCCGAAGAAATCAAGCCCCTCGAACGAAGCCGCCGTATAAGGTTTGCGCAAGGCATACACCAAAGAGTAGGAAAGCAAGGCTGCACCGCCCGCCCACAGGATGAGCAACGCATCCGAAAATCTTTTGTTCTTTACGATTTGTTCCATAACCATAGTTTTGTTTTCGGCTGCAAAACTATCCCAAACCGCCATCTGAAAAAATTAATTCATCATATATCATACGCCCGTCCAAACCCGTATTTATAATGTAACATTCATCTCACGGTAATGAAGCACGAAAGCAACAGGTTTGTAACATGGAAAACGTACCTTTGCCCCAAAGAACATACGTATGGACAAATTGGTATCACTCTACGAACGAATGAAGAAACTGCGCGAAGCCGGTGTACGGATGAAGGACATCTCCGAGGAGACGGGCATCGCGTCCAGCGTACTCTCCTCGCTCTATTCTTCCGTGCTCCCCACATACATCAATCTGCTCTCCGGAGGATGCGGTACGGAAAGTGCGTTAGACCAAGGGCTGCAACAAGTCAACAACGTGTCGAAACGCAAACTGCAAGGTTGCCTCGACGAATTGTACGACAAAGTGAGCCACATCGAGCCACGTTTCGTTTCCAACAAAAACGGCGGACGACCTTTCCTGGACGACATCGAGAAAGAAGCCATCAAATACCTGCCCAATGCCGGCACCTATACCGGGCTTTACCAGTCTTACAGTTCTTCATCCTACTCCGACGGACTGAAAGTGGAGCCTTATATGATATCCTCTATCGTAGATGGCGACACCATGCCCAAAGTCTATTGCCAGAACCTGTCGGGTGACTACTATATCGGCGTGGGGCTGTTCTCGCCGTTTCAAATCGGTTATCTGATGTTCAACGAACAAAAACGCCTGCAACTTGCCCTGAAGGTGGTCTACCTGCAACTGCCCATCATCGAGTATCCCCAAATCATGAAAGGAATCTATCTGACACACGACTATAACCGCAATCCGATCGCCCGGCGCATCCTCTTTGTCCGGCAAGGCGACGAAATCCCACTGGAAGAGTTTGCCGACTTACGCACAGAAGTAATCCCCAAAGCACAACTGACCGGAGAACTGTTGGAATACTATAATTACACTTGCTGCAACGAGGATATCATACGGAGCATGATGCTGATATCACCGGACAAGGATACCAAAGAACTCCAACGCGAAAAGCAACTCCTGAAAATCCTCAGTACACAAGAGGGTCTCTGAAGATACGGCACCCGCCATACGAAAGGCCGCAGAAGGATATCTCCTTCTGCGGCCTTTCGTATAAAACCTTACTTTCATTCTTCCGTCAGACGAATCGCAAAGCCACCTCCGCGAGCCATATCCAACGTCAGTTTCGTATTCCGGTCCACATTCATCGTCTCGCAGGCATACGTTGTCGGATGGTCGCCCGACTCTAGTTTATCCTTGAAAACCACGGCGCGGTAGGTCTTCCCGCGTTTCAGGAAACCGAAGTCCACCGTCACGCTACGCGGTGTCCAGTTCGTCATGCCGCCCACGTACCAATCCTTACCGGTTTGCTTGGCCATCACGATGTACTCGCCCAAACGGGCATCGAGCGGAAGGGTCTTGTCCCACACCGAAGGAACTTTCGACAGGTAATCCAAAATGTCGGGATATTTGTTATATTCCGAAGGCGCGTCGCACAGGTAACCGATCCAATGGTCGAATATGACATACATGGACAAGACATGCGAACGCGTCCCCATGTTCATCGGAGGGATGCTGTCCAGGTCACGTGGTTGGAACTCTTCGGGCGTCACGTTGCGCATGCCGCCCGGCGTGTAATCTTCCGGTCCGGCCAATGAACGGATGAAGGGGAAACGTGTATGGTATTCGGGCGTGATGGTCTTTTCCCAGAAATTGCATTCAGCCCCTCTCACAGCCTCATAATTCATCACGTTGGGGTAAGTACGGTTCAAGCCCACCGGTACGGGACAACCGTGGAAGATGGCCACCATCCGGTACTGCGCCAACCGTTCGGCAAATTCGCGCCCCCAGCGCATGGCAATCTGGTCGTTGCGTTCGAAGAAATCAATCTTGGCACCCGCCACCCCGCACTCGTGCATCTGCTTGATCCAATCGTCCGGATTCTCCAAGGGGCAACTGGCCCAAGTCCAAACCAATATCTTCACGTTCTTTCCCCGGGCATAGTCGCACAATTCCTTGATGTACTCCATTTTCCATCCGGCATCGAGCGTCATGTACTCTATACCGTTCTCCGAAGCCCAGTCTACATAGTATTTATAAAGTTGCAACGAAAGATGTTTGTTCCCCACCGGGAAGTCCACGCCTTCCACCACGGCTTTGTGCCACCATTCCCAAGCACTCTTTCCGGGTTGTATCCACGAGGTATCCTCAATCTTGCAAGGTTCGGCCAACATGTAGACCAACTCATTGTTCAACAACGTCTTGTCGTCGTCGGACACGATCATGACGCGCCACGGGAACGTACGGTCGCCTCCCGTCCTTGCAATGTAATCCTCACGTGAAATCACCAAATGGTTGGAATACCAACGGTAAGGGTTCGACGGGTCTCCGTCCATCACTTCTTTGGGGTAGGCCGCCCACTTTCCGCGCATGGCATTCTGCCCGGCGGCTTCCATATACAAGCCGGGATAATCGTAAGTGTCCGATTCCGTCACCACCACCTTGTAGGGCTTGCCGGGATACTCGAAGAGCACCGGAGAAACGGAAAAACGACCGGCCGGAATCTCACCCGGCGAACGATACACCTTGTAAAGCCGCTCGAAATTACGGTAGCCCTGATGAATCTGGTGCACCTTGCCCGACTGTTCACGCTCGGGTGCGGTATTGCTGTCGCACTCCGGGAAATACACCGTAGGGGTAAAAGCAAAATTGAACACGGCATCTTCGCTGTTGATAATGATTTCCTTGTCCCAGTGCGTCACGAAACGGTAAGCCCACCCTTCGTTGTAGGCTCTCACGACCAGGTCGTAGTCCGTGCCGTAAGACAACACTATTTCATTGTACGCCTCTTCCAGGGTCTTGTTTTTCCCCGCCACGACGTCTATCTTGCGGTTCACACGGTCTTTCTTCACAGAGGTCACGGGGTCGCCTCCCACGTTACGCCCGTCGGACAGGTTCATCCCTACCACCGAAGGTTCCACCAACTTCACCTTATCGTACCACACTTCAAATTCCGTACACCCATCCACACGGAGCTTCACCTCCAGTTTCTTGTCGGGCGAAGCCAATTTGTACTCTTCCGCTCTCAGGGCAAACGTCCAACAGAAGAATACTACCAAAGATAACATGATTTTTTGAGCCATATCGCTATATAGATTTAAGAATGATTATTCGTCTGCAAAGTAAGCCTGTTTCACTAAAAGCCGGAATGGAGAGAATCACTTATCACATGGACAATTTTGCGATTCTCTCCATTCCTATATGACTTGCCGTACAGCCGCTCATTCCCCCCCCCCACTGCTTGTTCGGCGTGCGCCCCAACACGAAGTGCAACTCACCGCCACGGACGATATCCTCGTGATCGATGTAACAACGGTTGTAAGGCTTGCCGTTCAGCGTGGCCGACTGTATGTAACAGGCATCGGGCGCATTCCCCTCCGTAGTGACTACAAACTTACGGCCTTTGGCATAACGGCGGTCGAGCACGATTTCCACACGGTCGAACACAGGAGCTGTCAATTCATAACGCGTCTCGCCCGGACAAAGCGGATGGAACCCCGCAGAAGCCAGGATATACCAGGCCGACATCTGCCCCACATCCTCATTGCCGCACAGTCCGGCCAGACTGTTCTTGTAAGCGTCGGCACAAATCACACGCGTCCAGTACTGCGTGAGCCACGGTGCCCCCAAGCGGTTGAAGAGGAAAGGCACGTGGTGCACGGGTTCATTGGCATGGTTGTAATAAGGATTCCAATAAAATTCGCGCGGCGTGTTTTCAAAGAAGGATTCCAAATCGGCCAGCACCTTGTCGCGGCCGCCCATGATTTCCACCATGCCGGGCACGTCGTGCGGCACGAACCAACCCTGTTGATAGGGATTACACTCCATGCAACCGTACCACTCCTGCAAGCGTCCCTTTTCCGGCCAGTCCGCCCACGAGCCGTCGGCATTGCGCACGCGGAACCATCCCTTTTCCTTATCAAAGATTTTACGGTATGCCTGCCCGCGTTGGTGGTAAGTGCCGGCATCCTCCGTCTTGCCCAGAGCCTCGGCCCATTCGCCTACGCACCAGTCGAAGTATCCATATTCCAACGTTTCCGATATGCCGCTGCCGCCGGGCGAGTATCCCAGTTCCGGATGATGGCCGATGCGGTCGGCCGTCTGGCGGGCAAAGCGGTAGGCTTTCTCCACGTCGTATCCGCGTATGCCTTTCATATAGGCATCGACGATGACGGCTATGGCCGGATTACCCAACATGCAGCCGCTGTAAGCGTTCAGGAACTCCCAACGTTCGTACACGCCCGTACCGTTTTCCTCGGCCAGAGTGACAAACGAGTTGATCATGTCGTTCACCACCTCCGGATTGATAAGGTTTTGCAGGGGGAACTGGCTGCGGAACACATCCCAACCGCTGAATACCGTACGCTTCTTGAATGCGTCGGTCTTGTACACCTTCCGGTCTCCTCCTACGTATTCACCCGTCACGTCGCGATAGTCACGCGGGTCTATCATCGTGTGGTACAGCGAAGTATAAAAAATCGTGCGCTCATCCTCCGTCCCCCCGGAGATTTTGATTTTCGACAAGGCCTCGTCCCACAGCGCAGCCGCCTTTTCGCAATACCGCTCGAAGTCCTTTCCCTTCAATTCGGCTTTGAAGTTCGCCTCCGCCCCCTCCAGACTGACAAAGGAAATGGCCGTGCGCATCAGCACCTGTTCACCCTCGCACGTGGGAAACTCCGTATAAAATCCCAGGTGGTCTCCCTCCATGCGGTCGGGACGTTCCGTCACCTTCGCCCGGCGCACCGCATCGGCAAATTCCGGCAAAGTCACGTTTTCCAACTTGCGCCCCATGCCTTCGGGAAATTCGGCCGACCATACGCCGTAACGTTCCAACGGCTTGCTGAAACGGGTGTAAAAGTAGACCGTATAATCGGCCTTCCCTCCCCCGTTGCCCCAACCGCCTCCGTCGGGCGTGCAACGCATCCATCCGCGAATGGTGTAGTCGTCCACACGCTCCACGTACTGCCGGACAGACGTACCGCCCACACGGCGGGCCAAGTCGATTTGAATGCGCGAACATTCGTTTTCCGGATAAGTGAAACGCATGACCCCGCCGTGAGGCGTGGCCGTCAGCTCCGCCCGGATGTCATAATCGGTCAGGCGGACAGCGTAATATCCTGCACGTGCCGTCTCGCTCTCCTTGTCGTAACGCGAACGGTAGCCCTCTTCCGGACGTTCCGCCTCGCCGCGATACGTATGCAAAGGTCCTGTGGTGGGCATCACCAGATAATTCCCCAAATCGCCATACCATCCGACACCGCTCATCTGGGTCAAGGCAAAGCCTTCGATGGTCGTATGTTCATAACTGTACCCCGAACCGTTGTCGCCTCCGGTAATGGTATTGGGGCTGACCTGCGTCATGCCCCACGGCGTAGCCACACCAGGAAAGGTCTTTCCCAACCCATGTTCGGCCTTGGCCATTTGCGTGTTCGTCGTGGCTCCAATAAACGGATTTACATACTCCGACAAGCGTTTCCCGCCACGAGCCTGCACGCCCAAAGACCACACGACCGCTATGGTCAGCACTCCGGCCTGCTTCAAATTCATCTTTATTTCCATGATATTCCGTATGATATTTAAATAGTATAACTCTGTGTACAAAAGTACGAAAAGAAAAACTTGCCCATGTCCGAAATTCTCGTCAAAAACATGTAATTTTGCTTCATAGTCAATATTTTTTATTGCAGGCCGTAAAACTGGCAGTCCATCAACAACACTCTATCATTCAACTACTTCCGATTCTTTAAAAATCATCAGGAGATTGATTTTTTATTCTGCTCCAAACGATTTTCCACTCTCATGAGATTGATTTTTCGTTCTGCGCCAAACGATTTCACGAACTCCGCTCAACAATCCACCGCCCCCTGTTTGTCAAAATAAGCCACCACACCTCCGGCATTCCGCACCGCCTCCTGTCCACCCCCAAACGCCCCACCGCAAAATCGTCCATATCATAAGTGATTCTATCCATTTCCCAAACCGTAAAAAGCATGTTACTTTGCATCCGGAAATAAACAAACTTAAATCAACTCATTCACATGAAGACGAAAACGAACCTTTACCTGTTTTTGATTGCGCTGATTTCTGCCATGGGCGGATTCCTCTTCGGTTACGACTGGGTCGTCATCGGTGGCGCGAAACCTTTTTATGAACAATATTTCCAGATTGCAAACAGCCCCACGATGCAGGGTTGGGCCATGAGCAGCGCGTTGATAGGCTGCCTCATCGGTGCGTTGAGCGCAGGAAAGTTGAGCGACCGATTAGGACGTAAACCGATTCTGATCGTGGCCGCAGGGCTGTTTATCTGTACAGCCATAGGGACCGGTGCAGCGAATTCCTTCGGATGGTTCAACGTGTTCCGCCTCATCGGCGGATTCGCCATCGGCATCGCCTCGAGCCTTTCTCCTATGTATATAGCGGAAATCGCCCCGGCCCACTTGCGCGGACGTTTCGTGTCCATCAACCAGTTGACGGTGGTACTGGGTATCCTCAGCGCACAAATCGTCAACTGGCAGATTGCCGAACCGGTGGCCGACCATGCCACAGCCGAAATGATCCGTCTGTCATGGAACGGGCAAACGGGATGGCGGTGGATGTTCTGGGCCATGACCGTACCCGCCGCGCTGTTCTTCTTCTTCAGTTTCGTGTTGCCCGAAAGCCCGCGTTGGTTAGCTTCGTCGGGATATAAGGAGAAAGCATTCAGAATCTTCACGAAGATAGGCGGCGAGGCACATGCTCGTGAAGAACTGGCCGCCATCGAAGCCGCCTCGCGCGAAAAGACCGTGGAGGGCGGATTCCGGCAGTTGCTCCATCCCTCGATGCGCAAAATCCTGCTCATCGGAGTGGTAATGGCCGTGTTGCAGCAATGGTGTGGCATCAACGTCATCTTCAACTATGCCCAGGAAATCTTCATGGCTGCCGGTTACGGCGTGTCCGACGTGTTGATGAACATCGTGGTGACGGGAGTAACCAACGTGATTTTCACCATTCTGGCCATGTGCGTGGTAGACCGTTGGGGACGCAAGGCACTGACACTCTTCGGCGCGTTCGGCCTGACGTTGATCTACGCTTTCATGGGCGCAGCCTACTGGTTCCACATCAGCGGCGTACTGCTGCTTGTCATCGTGGTGGCCGCCATCGCCTGCTATGCCATGACATTGGCTACGACCATGTGGGTCATCATCTCCGAAATATTCCCCAACCGCATACGGGGTGTGGCCATGTCTGTTTGCACATTTGCCTTGTGGGCAGCCTGCTTCATACTGACTTACACGTTCCCTGTACTGAACACGGGACTGGGCGCAGCCGGGACATTCTGGCTCTATGGCATCATCTGCCTCGCAGGAGGCATCTTCGTATGGCGCCGCCTGCCTGAGACGAAAGGCAAGAGTCTGGAAGAAATCGAACACGAACTTATCCAATAACTTCATACATCATGGAAAAAATCACATCCTATTTGATTCAAAGCACGGTGAACACCTCCGAGGTGCGTGCATGGGAAGAGGACATCCTGCTCCCCACCTACGAAATCGGCAAGGAAGAAAAGAACCCGATTTTCTTGGAAAAACGTGTATACCAAGGCAGCAGCGGTTCGGTATATCCCTATCCGGTAGTAGAAAAAATCTCAGATGAAAAGAAAGACAAGCTTTACCATGCGCTCTTCATCGAGAACGAATATATCAAGGTGATGATACTCCCGGAACTGGGCGGACGTATCCACATGGCCTACGACAAGGTAAAGCAACGCCACTTCGTGTACTACAACCAAGTGGTGAAGCCCGCGCTCGTCGGGTTGACCGGCCCGTGGATTTCAGGCGGTATCGAGTTCAACTGGCCGCAACACCACCGCCCGTCCACGTTCCTGCCCACAGACTTCTCCATCGAGGAGCATGCCGACGGCAGCAAGACAGTATGGTGCAACGAAGTGGAACGCATGTTCCGCACCAAAGGCATGCAAGGCTTTACGCTCTATCCGGGCAAGGCATACATCGAAATCAACGTGAAGATTTACAACCGTACGTCTTTCCCCCAGACGTTCCTGTGGTGGGCAAACCCGGCCGTGGTGGTCAACGACCACTACCATTCAGTGTTCCCGCCCGATGTGAACGCCGTGTTCGACCATGGCAAGCGTGACGTGTCATCGTTCCCCATCGCAACAGGCGTGTACTATAAACAAGACTACTCTGCCGGTGTGGACATCTCGAAATACAAGAATATCCCCGTGCCGACCTCATACATGGCCATCCAATCGAAATTCGACTTCGTAGGAGGCTATGAAGAAGACGTGAAAGGCGGATTGCTCCACGTGGCCGACCATCACGTGTCGCCGGGAAAGAAGCAATGGACATGGGGAAACGGCGACTTCGGACGCGCATGGGACCGCAACCTGACGGACGAGGACGGCCCGTACATCGAACTGATGACGGGCATGTACACCGACAACCAACCGGACTTCACTTGGTTGCAGCCCTACGAGGAAAAGTCGTGGAAACAGTACTTCATGCCTTACGCCGAGGTGGGCTACGTGAAGAATGCCACCAAGGACGCGTTGCTGAACATGGAAGTCAAGGAGGGCAAAGGCAAAGTCATCCTGTACACCACCGGAGTTAACAAGGACGTGCATGTATTCGTCAAGGACAACGTGGGCGGTGCCACCCTTTTCGACAAAGTCATCTCCATCTCCCCGGCAGAACCGTTCCAAGCAGAATTTGCAGCCGAGGGCTTGAAAGACGAAGACATCCTGGTTGAAATCCGCAACCATGAAGGCCGTATCCTGGTAAGCTATCAGGCCGACAAACCGGAAATCAAGCCCGTACCGGATCCGGCCAAAGCCGCCAAAGACCCGAAGGACATCGCGTCCATCGAGCAACTTTTCCTGACGGGACTGCACTTGGAGCAATACCGCCACGCGACTTACAACCCGATGGACTACTATGAGGAAGCGTTGCGCCGCGAACCGGGCGACGTGCGTTGCAACAACGCCATGGGGTTACTCCTGATGCGCAAGGGACAATTCGCCAAGGCTGAAGGTTATTTCCGTAAATCCGTCGAGACCCTGACGGAACGCAATCCGAACCCTTACGACGGTGAACCGTATTACAATCTGGGTTGGAGCTGTCTGATACAGGACAAAACGGACGAGGCGTACGACGCT
Organism: Paraprevotella xylaniphila YIT 11841; assembly: GCF_900683745.1. Classification (NCBI taxonomy): domain Bacteria; kingdom Pseudomonadati; phylum Bacteroidota; class Bacteroidia; order Bacteroidales; family Prevotellaceae; genus Paraprevotella; species Paraprevotella xylaniphila. The sequence continues at coordinate 4,097,265 of NZ_LR215980.1, read as the reverse complement.
TTCTTCAAATCGGCTTGGAATGCCGCTTGGCAGGATGCCGCCTATTACAACTTGGCTGCCATCGACTGCCGCAGGGGCAACTTCGAGAAAGCTCTCGACCTGATAGACCGCTCGCTCGTGCGCAACTGGCACCACCACAAGGCACGCCAACTGAAAGCTTCCATCCTGCGCCACTTGGGACGTAAGGAAGAAGCCCTCGGACTGATAGCGGAATCGCTCAAGATAGACCGCTTCAACATGGGATGCCGCTTCGAGCAATATCTTCTCACGGACAACGACAACGTACTGAAGGAAATGCAGCGACTGATGCGCGGCGCAGCCCACGTCTACATCGAATACGCACTCGATTTCGCACAGGCCGGACTTTACGACGAGGCCATCAACTTGTTGGAGGGTTACGCCGCCACACAAAGCTCAGTCTACCCGATGGTACATTACGCGTTGGGCTACTGCCACTCACGTAAAGGCGACACAGTCAAGGCGCTCGAATATTACAAAAAGGCCGAACAGGATGACCATTCTTACTGCTTCCCCAACCGCATCGAAGAAGTATTGGTGTTGCAGGATGCGATGAAAGAGAACCACGAAGCCTGCGCCAAAGCGGCCTACGCCCTCGGCAACTTCTGGTATGCCGCACGGCAATACGACAATGCCATCACATGTTGGGAGGCATCGGCCGCCATCGACCCAACGTTCCCCACCGTATGGCGCAACCTCTCGCTGGCTTACTACAACAAACGCAATGACCCGCAGAAGGCCGTGGATACACTGGAGAAGGCTTACCGCCTCGATGAAAGCGACGCCCGCATCCTGATGGAATTGGACCAGCTCTACAAACGGCTCGGACGTCCGCAAGCGGAACGTCTCGCATTCCTCGAAGCCCATCCGGCCGAAACGGAAAGCCGCGACGACCTGTCCATCGAGCGCATCACGCTCTACAACCAATTAGGACGCTATGAAGAGGCCAAGGCACTGATTGCCGCCCGCAAATTCCATCCGTGGGAAGGCGGTGAAGGAAAAATCACGGGACAATACACCATCTGCCATGTGGAACTGGCCAAAATCGCCCTGCGCGAACACCGCTACGCCGACGCTTTGGCTTTGTTGCTAGCCACAGACCAATACCCGTATAACTTGGGTGAGGGCAAACTCATCAATGCCGAAGAGAACGACATCTGGTATTACAAAGGACTGGCTTACCGCGGACTGGGAGACGAAGAAAATGCCACGCTTTGGTTGCACAAGGCCACCCAAGGCTCTGCCGAACCGCAACAGGCGTTCTTCTACAACGATGCGCAACCGGACAAGATTTTCTATCAGGGACTGGCTTGGCGCGCATTGGGCGAGGAAGGCAAGGCACGCGGACGCTTCAACAAGCTCATCAAGCACGGTGAGAAACACTTGTTCGACCACTGCCGCATAGACTACTTTGCCGTATCGTTGCCCGACCTGGCCATCTGGGAGGACAATCTGGACAAGCGCAACGCCATCCACTGCAACTATGTCATGGGATTGGGCTATTTAGGATTGGAAGACCGCGTACACGCCATCGAGTACTTGGACAAGGCACGCGCTTTGGACATCAACCACCAAGGCGCACAAATCCATCGTGAATTATGCGAATAAACACACAAGTGATCTGTAATATGCCGACGGGCACCCCGGTTTACGGCTTCCGGTTGACGAACTCAACCGGGGCCGTGGTTGAACTGGCCAACTGGGGTGCCCGTTGGCTTTCTGCCATCGTGCCGGACAAACACGGAGAGATGGCGAATGTGCTCGTCCGTCCGACTGACCTGCTGTCGGACGGATTCTACATGGGAGCCATCGTGGGCCGTTTTGCCAACCGTATCGGAGACGCACGCTTCTGCATAAACGGGCAAATTTACCAACTGGAAAAAAACGACGGACAGAACACGAACCATGGCGGATTCTCCGGATTCGACCGCATGCTGTGGGACTGGGAAATTTTGGACGACGGTGTACGCTTCAAGCGGCTTTCTCCTGACGGAGAGGGAGGTTACCCTGGCAATGTTCACGTAACAGTGGAATACCGTTGGACCGATGATAACGAACTGTCCATTCGTTACTATGGAACGACAGACAAGGCAACCTTTCTGAATCTGACGAACCATGCCTACTTCAATTTGGGCGGCAAAAAAGAGCGAATCACGGGGCACATATTACACATCCCGTCACATACGATGTTGGACACCACCCCACAGTTCATCCCTACGGGAAAACGGGTAAATGTGGACGGCACGCCTTTCGATTTTACTTCAGCCAAGCCCATCGGACAGGACTTATATGACGACCACGAGCAACTGAAATGGAACAAAGGCTACAACCACTGTTACATACTGAAAACAGAAAAGTCTCCCGACATGGTGGAGGCCGCCCGATTGTCCAACCCCACCACGGGCCGCAGCCTGACGGTAAAAACCGATCTGCCCTCCGTACTGCTCTACACAGCCGGTTATTACGTCTACCCCGATACCGCCGTCTGCCTCGAAACGCAATACTATCCCGACACGCCATCGCATCCCGATTTCCCCTCCTGCCTGTTGCGCCCCGGGGAGGAATACCGGCAAACTACTGTGTTCCGGTTCGATACGGAATAAGACTTTACATCACCAACACGCCCCAAAATGCGTGTTGGCTTTTTCCAAACACTATAGAATCATCAGATATAAACAACCGACTTTCTGCCTTCATACAATATGCCCCGAACCTCATTCAACCTATATTTTACAGGTGTCAATGATTTGGGTTATCCACCTATTGAATCTCGGACATTTTTCAAGCATACTCATTATCCCCACCTCCAATGCTATTAAGTTTCCCTCCAACACTTTATTGTAATCAGATTTCAAGGCCAACAATCTTTTAGAAGGTGCTCCCTCTGGAGATGAATTTATATCCTCTGGATTTTCATACGAGGAAACAATATTACCTGTTCTTTTAGCACATTCTTCTGGAAAATAGTATGCAAAGCCATTATTATTAGAAAACAAAAGAGCCTCAAATTCATGTAACTGGATATAAGAAAAGAAACGTCTATCTCCGATATTTTCATTCATAGCGCTTTCCAGTGCTTCGACACGCTCTATTTTACTGGCTTTCGCCATACATTCTTCATACCTTGGCATGGTGTTAGGTATCCTGAAAAAATCAATAAATGTAGTCACAACAAAATCCTTTCTTGAAGATTTCAGAAGCAATTTTACGGTATTCCATAAATGTTGGTAATTCACCATTCCACCTCTCCCGTTCCTACTGGTCCGGATTAAAACAGGAGTAATGCTAAATACACCAAATCCCTGTAAATAAGGAGAGATAACAGTATTGACAAACTCCTGCTCAGTTTGTCCTTCCACAACAATATATACACGTCTCATAGCTGTCCTCCTATCATATTCTTCTCCCACAAATCACTAATAGACAAATCGTATTCATCCATCCATGTCGCCAAATCCTCTTCTGACAAATGCCTAAAAACAGATTGGCTTTCAACCCTATCCACAACTATAATATCTTCCACATCAAAACAATTCACTAAATTTGTAGATTGTGTGGATAAAATAATCTGACTCTTATTGGATGCACGTTTAACAAGTTCGGCAAACTTATTTATAGCAGCAGGATGCAAACCAAGCTCGGGCTCATCAATCACAATAATCTCGGGGGTTTTTGATTGCAACAGTAAAGTGGCCAAAGCAATAAAACGTAAAGTCCCATCCGAAAAACTGTATCCGTTAAGATACATATCAGTCTCCTTTTCTTCCCATTCCAGACGTATTCTTTCCTTATCATTCACATCCGGACGTAACTTGAAACACTTAAAATAAGGCGCAATGGAACTTACCACCCCTTCTATCAACCGAAAATTAGTTTCATCATTCTGCATCATAGAATAGAGAAATGCCGCCAAATTAGAACCATTGTCACGAAGGTATTCGTTATCATTGATATTACAATCTCCACGCATAGGAGAACTTGCACTGGTATCATGAAAATGATATACCGTAAAGCTACTCAAATATTTCTTTAAATAACCGGCCCTCCATTTGAGATTTTGGATTAAAGAAGATTCTTCAACAGCGGAATCCCATAGCGTCTTATTCCATTCCGTATAATCCTTACCTTCTGTATGGAAATTATTGAAATAATCCCCCGTTTTTTCTATAAATCCCTTATTGGATTGCGCGGGTTTTATTTCAAAAAAGAAAGCATTATTATTATCGAAATCCAACAATCCATGGATGGAAGGAGATACCTTCCTCCCACGATACAACAAGCTGTCAATACCACCTTTTGACAAAGTATAACTTCCGAACCGTTGCTCATATATGGCTTTCGTCAATTCAAAAAATGAGATAAAATTACTTTTACCCACACCGTTTGAACCAATGAGCACATTCAATCGGTTTAAGGGTAAAGACAAATCCCTTATCGACTTATAATTCTTTATTATAACCTGCTCTATCATATCATACTGTTTTTATTATTCCAATCAGTCCCATAAACTCAAAACACATCTCACAAAGCCATGAAACCCCTTCATCCCATTTTGATTTATCATCCATATCAAAAGAGCATACTTTTATCTTTCATTACTTGTACTCCACACAAATATACTATATTCACACAACTCCAACAATCATATTATGGATTAAAGATAAAGTATTAACAATATTTTATGGCACATATCAAGACCTTGCACAGCCATGTTGCATTAAACATTATAACAGGGCTATCCGAACAAATGCCCTTTACCTCACGGATACAACAAAAAAGACCTGCTGAAAAACAGCAAGTCTTACATGGAGCGGAAAACGGGACTCAAACCCGCGACCCCCAGCTTGGAAGGCTAGTGCTCTATCGACTGAGCTATTTCCGCGTGATTTCCCTGAAATCGGATGCAAAGATAATGAAAAGAGCCATTATATGCAAGCCTATCGCGAAATTACAGTCATTTTTTACCCAGAATAGTTTCTCCTTTCCACTGGAGCAGCCCCGGACTCATCCATTTCAAGACTTGCCCCGTCACAGTCCGGCCTGCTTCCATTCCATGTATCCACCGTCAAGTTCCACTACCTTATAATGAAGCTCACTCAGAATCCGTGCAGCTTTCTTGCTGCGTTTCCCACTCCGGCAATACAAGGCTATGGTCTTGTTCTTCGGTAAAACGGCCTTGCTCTTCTGTTCGAAATCCGGTTGTAACACGTCTATGTTCATCGCCCCGGCAATATGCCCCTCCGCATATTCTTCGTCCGTACGTACATCTAAACGCACGACCGCCGTATCGGCAATGCATTCTTTGAATTCTGCTACGGAAAGCGAACGGAAATCCCCGTCCGAAACATGGCAACCGAAAAGGCTGCTCAAAAATGCACTCATTCCCATGGCTACCCCCAATATATAGAAACGTCTCATACTTCTCATTCTTTAATCCCCAATCAACAAAAACCGCATCATTCAACCGTCCGGACCCTATTCATATCACGAGGTTTGGGAGAAGGTTCTTCGTCCGGATAACCGAAAGCTATGGCATAAAGTAATTTATGCGTTTCGGGAAAATCCAATTCATCAAGCAATTCACGACCTTCCGGTTCATTCAGGAAACGGCAAATACCACCCAAGCAACATGAACCAATCCCTAACGATTGAGCCGCAATCATCATGTTTCCACCCAACAGCCCGCAATCTACCTGCGACAAATCATAAGTCGTATCGTATGCGATAAATACCAACACAGGTGCACCGTATGCCGCCCGAAGAGTGGTTTCCCCCTGTCCTTTCCCCATAAAATGGCTGTAAGCCGAATCTATCGAAGCCAACAAACGGGGATTGTCCACAACACGTACTTCCCACGATTGAAGTCCCTTCCCGTTGGGAGCATACAGCCCACATTCCACAATCTGCGCCCACTTGTCCTTCTCCACCGGTTGAGGCTTGTATCTCCGGATGCTGCGACGCTGCAGAATCGTATTCACGACTTCATTTTTCACCACCACACTGTCTGCCGCCCCCGTTTCTCCTTCACGGGAAGCAGGCTCCGTATGGCAACTGCAAAGCAGGAAAATTCCTGCTACTAAAGATAATAGAGATTTCGTATTCATGTCTCGTTCCTCAATTATATAATTATTTAAAACCTTATCCTTTCTTTTTTGATTTATATTCCGACGGCGACATGCCCATGTATTTCGTGAACTGCCGGGAAAAATAAAGCGAATCCTCATAACCGACCAACGGACTGATCTGACTGATTTTCAAATCTGTGAAATCCAGATAATGACAGGCTTCCTGAATACGGAGGTATCCCAAATAACGCAAAGGGGGAGAACCGGTCTTGTCCTCAAAGACATTGGAGAAGTAAGACGGGGAAAGTTTCACTTCGCGGGCAATATCCGTCAGACGGATTTTCTTATTCAGGTTTTCCTGCATGAAATGAATGGCACGCTGCACCACGTCTCGTTTTTCCTGCACACCCGCAAAACGGCACTCACGGTATTCTCCAAGAAACTTCATGGAACCCAGAAAGTGGAAAAGGCTCGTCGTGGCATACAGCATGTAGTTCTTGTTATACCCAGAACTGACCGAAGCATAAATTTCTTCAAACAGCAGCAGACGTTCTTTGATACGGGAATGTTCTGCCGGTGAAATATCATGCGGCTTACTGAACCCTACGCTGAAAAAGGCGGCTTTTGCGCCATCGAAATGAATCCAGTAAATCGTCCAAGGATTCTCGGCTTTACTGCCATAAGCATGTGCCTTATATTTGGGCAAAATGAAAAACTGGTTAGCCCCAACGTCATAACGCTTACCGTCCAGTTCGAACCATCCCTCCCCCTCTACACAATAAATCAGCACAAACTCATTGGAATCCTCCTCTTTCCGCTCACAATAATGAAAACCTGCATGCGGATAATAACCGATATCCGTGATATAAAGCTCGCGGCCCAAAGGGTCGCGCTTCAACTCTTCTATCAAAAATCCCGGCAAGACGACTATCCGTTCTCCCTTGAATCCTTCCTTTATCCGTGGCATGGCTTTTATTTTTTTAAGGTGCAAGCAAAGTTAAGAAAAACAAGGATACAAAAAGCCATACCTCCTTACTTTTCTTACAAAAAAAGAGCCGCATCCGGTAAAATATCTCCCGAAGCAACTCTTTTTTCATTCAATCACAATACGTAAAGTCTCACTTGATGCGCTTATAACCATACACAGCCAAATCCCCTAGCTCTTCCTCGATACGGAGCAACTGGTTATATTTGGCCATACGGTCGGAACGGCTCAAAGAACCGGTCTTGATTTGGCCGCTGTTCGTGGCCACGGCAATATCGGCAATCGTAGCATCCTCTGTCTCTCCCGAACGGTGGGAAGTAACCGTTGTATAACCATGGCGATGAGCCATCTCGATGGCATCCAAAGTTTCGCTGAGCGAACCGATTTGGTTCACCTTGATCAAAATGGAATTGGCACATCCCATGGCAATCCCCTTGGACAAGAAGTCCACGTTGGTCACAAACAAGTCATCGCCCACCAACTGGCAACGTCCGCCGATACGTTCCGTCAACTTCTTCCAACCGTCCCAGTCATTCTCGCTCATACCGTCTTCAATGGAATCAATCGGATACTTCGTGATTAATTCTTCCAGGTAGGCAATCTGCTCGTCTGAAGTACGCTTCTTACCTTTCCCTCCTTCAAAAATGGTATAATCGTACACTCCATCTTTATAGAATTCGGAGGAAGCGCAGTCCATACCAATCATCACATCCTTACCCGGCACGTAACCGGCAGCCTTAATGGCAGCGATTATGGATTCGAGAGCATCCTCAGTGCCGTCCAATGAAGGAGCAAAACCGCCTTCATCTCCTACAGCCGTGCTCAAGCCACGGCCGTGAAGCACTTTCTTCAAGGCATGGAACACTTCGGCCCCCATCCGCAGCCCCTCACGGAAAGAAGGAGCACCCACCGGACGAATCATGAATTCCTGAAAAGCTATCGGCGCATCGCTATGCGAACCTCCGTTGATGATATTCATCATCGGCACAGGCATCACGTATGTGTTCACGCCGCCAATATAACGATATAAAGGAATGTCCAAATATTCCGCAGCAGCCTTAGCCACAGCCAACGATACCCCGAGAATGGCATTGGCACCTAAATTAGACTTTGTCTTCGTGCCGTCGAGTGCCAACATCTTGTGGTCGATGGCACGCTGTTCCAAAGCACTATAGCCCACCAAGGCCGGAGCAATTACCTTATTCACATTTTCCACAGCCTTCAACACGCCTTTACCTCCGTAACGTTTTTCATCTCCGTCACGTAGTTCCAAGGCTTCGTGTTCGCCCGTAGAAGCTCCCGAAGGCACCGATGAGCGGCCCACCACGCCGCATTCCAATTCCACCTCTACTTCTACCGTCGGATTACCACGGGAGTCCAATATCTCACGCCCTTTGATTGATTTGATTTTCATATTCACTTTTGTTTTTAAATTAAACATCTTTTTCCATGGCAAAGTTCATCACTTTACACCATTCTTACAATACCTGAAAAAAGGGATTCTAACAAGACGCAAGATACTGACTTTTAAGTACGCCTGCAAACAGGAGAAGTTAAATATGCAGTTTTATACCGACAGCCAGACTTAAAATTTCTTTAAACTTGATGCTACGGTCACCAAAGAAAGTACAGAAATCGGTATCACACGCCCCTAATTCATAATACAAGGATATATCTTGTACCCTCCAATTGGAAACATCCGGTATGTCATACACGATACGTTGGCCCAAGGACAGATTGGCACGGATACGAGTTGAGAAACCGTAATATCCTTTAGGATAACGGTCCGGCTCGTGCGTCCAGAACTTATCGCTTAACACGGAGGACAAGAACAAACTGCATGACAAGGGCTGAATCACCCACGCACTTCCTTTCACACGTAACCGCCAGGGCAGATACGATTGTTTCAGAGTGAAAACGGCCTTATGATGTTCACTTTCAAATTTAGGCAGAAAGCCCAACATGACATCTGTCTCCCATTGCTGCTTCTTCCCGTATGTCCAACCCGTACCGATTGAGGCGGCACCGATGCTTCCCGCAAACTGTATCTTGTAATGGTCGGGAATCAAACGTTTCCACCCCTCCATACGGCGTGCCATCATTTTCTCATAGCGTGTCGGGACAGAGTCTGCCCTCTCCGTCGCGCCCTGCCCCATTACAAAAGAAGGCATGCCCACTGAAAACCATATACTAAAAATCGCAACGTTCAATTTCATATCCTTCTTCTTTTATGGTAATGACGTAATACCCTCGCTTCCCGACTGTCGTACATCCGTAATATACGACTCCGTCATCAAAAAACTCCTCTTCTGCCCAACGGTGGATGTGGCCGAACAGACAAAACTGCACATGGGGGAAACTGGCAATGTAATGCTCAAAGGCGCGCCCCACATTGTTGTTGAACTCCCCGTCGCCGGGCGGCACGTGCATGGCCACAATGGTTTTCTCTACGCCCACCGGCATATTCCTCAATTCGTCCTCCATAAAATTGAAATCGGGAACCGGATGGCTGTAATCATATTCGAGCGCGTTGGTATTCAAACAAACAAAACGCACATTGCCAACCGTAAAAGCAAAATTGTCACTCCCGAAAACTTTCTGGTACACATCAAAACCCGTCCCCAGACAATCATGATTCCCCAACAGGCAAACATACGGCACCCGTAACTTGTTCAAGAAATCACGTGCCCATAAGAACTCTTTCGTCTCCCCGAAGTCTGCCATGTCGCCGCCATGCAACACAAAATCAATGTCGCCACGGTTATTGATGATATTCACGACTTCTTTCGTTTCGTCATACCGGCGTTGGGTATCGCTGATCATGGCAAAACGGAACTCACGCCTTCCCCGCATCTTGTCTTCAATCAAACGGATGTTCTTCTCCGTCAGCCCGGTCTCTCCTTCTATACGCGTATCGTAGGGATGATATTCGATGATTTCGCAAGAAGACAATATTCCCACCCCGCAAAGTACACCCACGACGGAATTGTATATTCTGCTCATAAAAAACACTTTTGAATATCAAAGATAGAAAAAGAAGCAATACGAAACACACAAAAAGTCCATTTCGGATGGATTAGAAGAATAATTCCTCCTTTTAGGACAACACCCCAAGCCTGCCCCACAAGAAAAAAAGCACGACAAGGGGCAAGCATACAGAAGCCCTGAAATCATTTGGCGCAGAATAAAAAATCAATCACAGCCAAACGATTTTTCATTTGGCTGTGATTGATTTCCGTTTTGGCGCAGAATGATCCCCCGCCATTACCTATATGATTTACAACATCTTACGGAAGCCCTCAAGAAATAAAGATTTCATACAATATGGCATACCGGCATCAGTCAGGGAAGATGCCTTTATAGCGTGCCTTAATGGCTTCTACCCTCTCCCGAGCAAGAGGAGGCACGTCGGCTAACGGGTAGTCCAACCCGAGTTCCTCGTATTTGAACACCCCCATCGTATGATAAGGCAACCATTCTATTTTGCGCACAACCTTGTAATGTCGTACAAACTCTACCAGTTCATCCAACAGCGTGTCATCGTCCGTCAGGCCGGGTACGACCACATGGCGAATCCAAACCTCCGTACCTCTCTTTTCCAATTCATCAAGCAAAGCCCGGGCATTCCGTCCGTCACTTCCGCTGACTTTCCTGCAAAGTTCGGGGCGAAGCGCCTTAATGTCGAGAAGCACCAGGTTCGTATAATCCAACACTGCACATACGCGTTCATTGAACACGGCCCCTGAAGTATCCAATGCCGTATGAAGGCCTTCCTCGCGGCAGAGACGAAAAAACTCGCGGCAGAAATCAGCCTGCAACAAGGGTTCGCCCCCAGTCAACGTCACCCCTCCACGGGCTATGAAACTGCGTACCTTGAGCACTTCGGCAAGCAATTCCTCCGGAGCCATTTGATAACGGGCCGGACGACCGGCATCCCAAGTGTCCGGATTATGGCAATACAGGCAACGAAGCGGACAACCTTGCAGGAAGGTCACAAAACGAATTCCGGGACCGTCGACGGTCCCGAAACTCTCCAATGAATGTATTTTACCCACCAATGGTTTTTCCATTTCCTTTTATATTATAAGGAGTGGTTGATGGTACGCGAAATGACATCCAACTGTTGTTCACGCGTCAGCTTCACAAAGTTCACGGCATAGCCGGACACGCGGATGGTCAACTGAGGATACTTCTCGGGATGTTCCATGGCATCCATCAACAATTCCTTGTCGAACACATTGACATTGAGATGTTGGCCGCCGTCCGGAGTGAAATAACCATCCAACAGGCCGACCAGATTATTTACCTGAATGTCGCGCTCCTTGCCCAACGTAGCCGGAGATATGGCAAAAGTGTAAGAGATACCGTCGTGTGCATGATGGAACGGAAGCTTGGCCACCGAAGCCAACGCCGCAACGGCTCCTTTCACGTCACGCCCGTTCATCGGGTTGGCCCCCGGTGCAAACGGAGTACCGCCCTGGCGGCCGTCGGGAGTCGTACCGGTTTTCTTTCCATACACCACATTGCTGGTAATCGTCAGGATGGACTGCGTGGCAACCGCATTGCGGTAAGTCTCGTGCTGACGGAGGTAATCCATGAATTTCTCCGTGATTTCCACTGCGATGGCATCCGTGCGGTCGTCATTGTTGCCATAAGGCACATACTCGCCTTCACGCTCGAAGTCCACAGCCAAGCCGCGCTCGTCGCGAACCACCTTCACCTTGCAGTCGCGGATGGCAGCCAAAGAGTCGGCCACGATGGACAAACCGGCAATACCGGTAGCACGGATACGCTGTACGTCGCCATCGTGCAGAGCCATTTCGTATGCCTCATAGTCATACTTGTCGTGCATATAGTGGATAATCTTCAAGGCATTCACGTACACCTTGGCCAACCAACGCATCATCTGCTCGTATTTCTCCATCACCTCGTCATAGTCAAGGTATTCGCTCGTAATCGGTTCGAATTTGGGAGCCACCTGCACACCGCTACGCTCGTCGCGCCCGCCGTTGATGGCATACAGCAAGCACTTGGCCAGATTGGCACGGGCTCCGAAGAACTGCATCTGCTTGCCGATTTTCATCGGAGACACACAGCATGCGATGCCATAGTCGTCACCGTAATCCACCCGCATCAGGTCGTCGTTCTCATACTGGATGGCCGACGTGTCGATAGAAACTCTGGCACAGAACTTCTTCCAGTTCTCCGGCAATTTGTCCGCCCACAGCACCGTAAGGTTCGGTTCCGGAGCCGGCCCGAGGTTGTAAAGCGTATGCAGGTAACGGAAACAAGTCTTCGTCACCAACGTGCGGCCGTCCACGCCCATGCCGCCGAGGGATTCCGTCACCCATACAGGGTCACCGGAAAACAAGTCGTTATATTCGGGCGTACGCAAGAACCGTACGATACGCAACTTTATAATCATCTGGTCTACCAACTCCTGTGCTTCTTCTTCCGTCAGTTTCCCCTCGCGGATATCTTTCTCGATATAGATGTCGAGGAACGTAGAAGTACGCCCTATGGACATGGCCGCACCGTCCTGGTCCTTCACCGCAGCCAGATAAGCCAGATATACAAACTGCACGGCTTCGCGGGCATCCTTGGCCGGACGGGCCACGTCGAATCCGTATGCGGCACACATCTTCTCAAAATCCTGCAAGGCACGAATCTGCTCCGTAACCTCTTCACGGTTGCGGATGATTTCATCATTCAGTTCCTGGATGTCAAGGCGTTTTTGGAATTTTTTCTTGTCCTCAATCAAACGTGCAGTACCATACAAAGCCACACGACGATAGTCACCGATGATACGGCCACGACCGTATGCATCCGGCAAACCTGTAATAATGGCCGAACGGCGACATGCCAACATTTCATCGGTATAAGCTGAAAACACTCCTTCGTTGTGCGTCTTACGGTATTTCGTGAAAATCTCTTTCGTCATCGGGTCGAGATGGTAGCCGTAAGCTTCCAAGCTGTTTTCCACCATGCGGATACCGCCTTTCGGAAAAATACCACGCTTGAGCGGGGCATCCGTTTGCAGTCCCACAACCACTTCATTATCCTTATCTATATAACCCGGCCCGTAAGTCGTGATGCTTTGGGGGAGTTTTGTTTCGGTGTCATACACACCCTTCTCACGCTCCACCTTGAACATCTCGGTCAATTTGTTCCACACTTTGCGGGTCTTCTCCGACGACGGCTTCAGGAAAGAATCATCCCCCGTGTAAGGAGTATAATTGTTCTGAATGAAATCACGCACGTTGATCTCCTTCTTCCACAATTCGCCTTTGAAGCCGGCCCAGCTTTCGTTGTTACGTTCCATAATTTATCCGTTTTAGTTATTTATGTGCTAACCGGCTGCAAAGATACGGAGAAATAACGGATTCCCCTATACCGACTTGTAGGTATTTCAAATTTAAAACTATCCTTATACTACTTTTGTATTCATTCCAATCAAAAACCGGACCAATTATGGAACCTGATATACATCCGGTCTGGGTTCCGTGTTACTGTTCCCGGATAAGGAGGCTTAAAATCACAATAACGGTTCCCCGAGTCCAATATCAGGCGATACACATTTTGCCCGGGCAACTTTACCAGAATCATTCCTTTGCTGAATCCAAGAAATTCATATATGAACTGTTCTTTTTTATCATTCACAATCAGATGCTTGCCAATAATAAAGACCTTTCCGGTGGCACTGACCCGCACATCTTCCTTCCGGAACGAGAAGTCCAGCCCGCGTTCCCTGAAGCGGAACATGTACGCGGCATCCTGCTTGACCAGTTCAAACCGCCCGAGACGTCCGAGTTCCGGCATCCTTTCGTAGTGCCTCCGGGTCTTGCCGTCCCAATAAACCTGCTTTCCCGTAAAGTCACACCCCTTAAAAAAGTCCCCTTTGCATTCCACCTTTCCATAAAGTTCCGGCCTCAAATCACGCCCCTTCCCGTCCACCACCGTCACCTTCCCCCGGAAGACGGCATCGTATGGGTAAAAACACAGGGCAAAATAAGGTTCAGGTATCCGTTCTACCCGCACGAACTGAGGGGCACACACCTCTTTTCCATCCAACGCTATGCCGTATTTTCCGCCCTGCATAAAAACTTCCATTCCCTCGCGCTTCTCCTCTTTCCGTTTGATACGGACCATCTCCAGATTCACCAACTGTTTTTCCATGGCCTCTTCTCCTATATATATAGGAAAAGTATTGCCCGTTGTGGGTCGGCCAACCTCCCTTCCATCAAACATCCGCTGCCAGTCCCATCTTTGTATAGGCATACCGAAAGCCAAATACAGTCCCACCTGGTCCAATACCATCACGTGGCTTTTCTTGCAGGATACACGCATCCCCCGCCCCACCTGCTGCAAATATTTGGCCAATGAAAGCGTGGGTCGGGCAAGTTGGATGACCTCTACCTCCGGCACGTCCCATCCTTCCGAGAATATGTCGACGTTGACCATCAACGTGAAACGGCCGTTCCGATAGTCTTCCACCAAACTCCGGCGTTCCTCCGGCGGAGTCTTCGCGTCAATCATGCAACAACTTACCCCGCCATCCCGATAATACTCCAAGATATGACGCGCATGTTCCCGGTTTATGGCATACACTATGCCTTTCTTTCCTGAAGCAAACGTCCGGTAAGTGTCATACAGATGACGGATGCTTTCAGGACAATCCATCACCGTAGCCATCTCTTTCAACTGGTAATCGCCATCCGCACCACGCTTGGACAACAGTCCCACCCGGCGTACCGCCCTACTGTTCGGGTCGGCACTTATATATTCAAAATCAGCCAACCACCCCTCGTCGATAAAGCGTTCCATACTCCACGTTTGGAGCAATACCTCGAACAAGTCCGTGAAAGGTTCGCCGCTCAACCGGCAAGGCGTAGCCGTCAGTCCCAAGAAAAGAGCCTCCGGCCACTTTTCCCACAATATGCGGTAAGTCTTCGCCAAGGCATGATGAGCCTCGTCCACAACCACAACAGAAGGGCAAAAAGAAAGACTATCTATACATCGGCTCAACGTCTGTATGCTCGCCACCCGGACGTTCTCCGCCAACAACGCCTTCCGGCCACCGGCAATCACCCCGTGGCGTACTCCGAAACGAGACAAGGTTTCCGAAATCTGCTCTACCAATTCTATACGGTGCGTCACGACCAACACCCCGTCCGCAGCATTCTCGCGGACCACGGCAGCCATCAAGTACGTCTTCCCCGTCCCTGTAGGCATCTGCACCATCACGCTCCTGATCCCGCCCCACCATTTTTCATACAGGCGGTGCTTCATTTCCCACTGATAGCTGCGCAATTCCGTATAACCAGAATCTACTTGCTCCATATTTTGCTATACGCAATAGCTGTACTATATGACAAAAGCAAACACAGCATGAATACCACGACAATCGGCGTTTTATACCCGATACAATAAAATATGATATCAAAAACGAACATGTGTACCAAATACCATTCGTATGAAAAGCGGTTGGTCCACTCCAACAACCGGTTAAGCGGCTTGATTCCCACCTTATAGATGACAAGAGCAAGAGACATATAACCCACCAATGAGGGTATGTCATTGTAAAGTTTCCATGGCCACCCCGCGAAGCCCATTATGCCAGTCACCCCCACACCGGCCACGCACAACGGCAACAAATATTTCCACTGGGGCACTTCCAGTGCTTTAGGATTGCCATGATATATTTCTGCCATCTTCATCCCTAAGCAAAACTCCCACAAATATTGCAGGAAGAAACTATTCCAAACCCGCTCCTCTGCATATCCTAATAGGCCTACGGATGTAGACCATAACAGGCTGACAATGAGCGCAAGCTTTACCCCCCCCGAATGTTAAATAACTTAACAATAAGAGGCCAAGCAAGATAGAACTGAATGATAGTAGACACAAACCACATCTGCCCTCCCATAGAACTCTCCAGTTCAGGAACAAACATTTTGAAAAGTAACAAATTGCCCCACAGCGGCATGAACCATTCACGCCCCATACAAGCCATCCAGACCGCCGTGGCCACGCACAAGACGGCCATCGGCATATAAATCCTCGTAAAACGTTTCTTCAGGAAAGCTATGTATCCTAAAGGCTTACGAAGGTAAGAAAGGTATAAGCCAAATCCCGAACAGAGGATAAAAACGTGTACTCCGGCACCACCAAAGGCTGCTGCTTTTTCCCATATTCCGGAAATCCCCAACATCCCTACAAGATGCATGATTACTATGGTAAAAATGGAATACCCGCGCAAAAAGTTTACCACATCAAGCTTTTTCATTTTCATTTCAATCTTTAAACGGGTTACGATAAATCCCAAGCAGTTGCCGGCCGAAATACAAAAAGAATTTCACATCATCCACAAAGTATCTCCTGAACATTCGCTTGGGCTCCATCAGGAATCTGTAAAACCATTCCATCGCCAACATCTGCATCCATTTCGGTGCCCGTTTCACATTGCCGGCCTCAAAGTCGACCGTAGCCCCCAAAGCCATCCAAATATCGACTCCCGGCATGCGGCTTTTATGACGGAAAATCCATTTTTCCTGTTTGGGCGCCCCCACACCGACCAGTACCACATTGGCACCGGAAGCATTAATGGTACGGTAAATCAATTCATTTTCCTCCGGTTTGTTTTCAAAACCATACGAAGGAGACATCGCCCCCACCACGATTTCGCGCCCCACCGAGGCATTGATACTTTCCATGGCCTTTTGTGCCACACCTTCCATCGCACCCAAAAGAAATATCCGGCAATCCGGATTATCCTTATGATATTGATAGAAAGCCGTAAAGAAACTGCTACCCGGAATGGCTTCCGGTATTCTTTTCTTCAGCAAACGAGAGCACAAATACAAGATTTTACTGTCGCAAACCACCCACTCCGCCTTTTGATAAAGGTCATAAAACTCACGGTCATGCTGGAGTTTGACCAAATGATCAAGATTCGGAGTGACCAATACCCCGCGTTTCAAGCTTTGCAGCAGTTCAATCCGGGTAATGGACAAGAGGTTCGCATTCAAAATACGAACAGAATCAGACATCATAAAAAAAGAAATATGCTATTAAAAAAGAGAATCAAAAAGTTGCTCCCAAGATTGATATACAGAATCTAAAGAATATTTACGGCTCGTCACTATTGCATTTTCCGCCATGCGCTGACGCTCATCAGACGACTGCATCAGGACAGACAGCTTTTCTGCCATAAGCGCAGCATTATATCCCTTTTTATCATACGGCAAAATCAAACCATTTTTACCGTCTTCCACAATATCATATACAGCAGAATAGCTCCCGTAAACGGCTGGTACCACCCCAAAACTCATACACTCCGGCAGCACCAACGGAAAACCTTCAAACTCCGAAGTCAGCAATAAGATGGAAGCTCGCTCATAATACCCTCTTGGATTCTGAAAGCCCTCAAAAGAAACGTTTTCCAACTGCGATTCAAATACTTGATTCTTCAGATTCACCCTGTCCGGCCCATCACCCACTATAGTCAATCGCCAATCCGGATAACACTGTTCCAACAAAGCCCAAGTTTGCAAAATCCGCAGCACACGCTTTTGATTACAATCCAATCGCCCGACATAGATTATCTCTTTTTGTTTGAATAAGGGCGGCAAATCACCCCCGTTACAACATCTTTTAACATTTTATTCCAATGAATGCATACACTTCCACGTGAAAACAAGAAACTTTTGTCCCGTGCCGCTTTTGCCATACGTTCCCGGCTTCTCTGGTTTTCCATCAATTCTAATAGCATTTCGGCCATTGCCTTAGGACAGAAACCCTCTTTAGAACGATATGGCACAATCCGTCCGTCCTTTCCGTCTTCAAGAATATCATGGACAGCCGTATAACTATCCAAGACAATAGGTACAACTCCAAAACTCATAGCTTCCACAATCACAAGTCCGAACCCCTCATATTCAGAAGTCAAAAGCAATAAGGAAGCCCGCTCATAATAAGAACGAGAATTACGAAACCCTTCAAACCGAATATTTCTCAACCCCAAAGAACTCGCATACCTTTCCATACCCTCCCTATCCGGCCCGTCTCCTACAATTACCAATGTCCAATCAGGACATACACGTTCCACTTGCGCCCATACATCAACCACACGAAACACCCTTTTCTGGTTATTATCTATCCGGCCTACGAACAAGACCTCCTGACACTTCTTAATAAGGTCAAGTTCATAACCAGACGTTTCTATAGTGACTGGATTGGTAATAACCGCAAGCTTTTTTGTGTCTTTCAAACGTGTGAATTTTCGGAATCCATCCACAAAACTTTCCGACAACACCACATAACGGTCGCTATTGCGGTACACATACCGCATGCTTGCAGAAGTTATTTGCTTAAATACCCCATGCGCCATCCGAAGAAGGAACTTTCTTAACGGATTTCCCGTTTTTTCCAGAAGGAGTTCCACAGACTTTAATTTTCCGTTAGTAGAAGGATCATTGTGGTAAACAGCAATCGTTTTAACCCCAAGCCCCTTGGCCGCTTTCTTCAAAATCAAAGCTGGAAAAAATGGAAGTCCCCATTGGTTGATTACGACTTCTATATGACGGCTTGTCAAGATGCCTCGTAATGTAGCCACATTTCCATGCCCCACATGATAGCCGCTTAAGACATAAAAAGCGATGCGGTCGTCCAATCGCTGCCTCATGAGAGGCGAAGGTGGTTTAAAAGTAACAATCGTCACTTGATGGCCATGCTCTACAAAACTCTTTGCCAACACAGTCGTTACCATCTCCTGACCTCCGAGTTCAAAGGCTTTCATTAAAAAAAGGATGTTCATAAAAAATCATTTTATATTTGAAGTCTATTTACACAGCCTTCAAACAAACTATTCCATTTTTCCATAATCACCTCAATCCTAAAATCTTCCATTCTCTTTTTTGCCGCAGTCCTCAGTTTAACCCTTAATGACCGACTTTCAATCAACATGGAAAGATTCCGAGCAAAAGCGTCGACATCACCAAACGGACAAAGCAATGCTGTCTCCTTATCAGATAGCAGCCATTTCACCCCAACTATATCAAACGCACAAATAGGTACACCCATCATCGCGGCTTCCGCTAAGACCAAGCCAAATCCTTCGTGTTCCGATGTCAAGCAAAAGATAGAACTTTCCAAATACTTTTCCATCACATTGTCAACAGCGTCATTCAGTTTAAATGAATCTGCCACCCCCACAGCGTCTATCCTGTCCTGCAGCCAAGCCTTATCAGGTCCCATACCGTAAACATCAATTTGCCAACCTTTGTATTTTGAATGTATCCTTCGCCACACTTCCACCAACAAATCCAACCGTTTCTGTTCATGATACCTCGCCACACATATTATTTTTTTATTGTCCAACTCAGACAACACAGGAGAAACCAAGGGGGTGAAATTCCCTATCACCACACAATTCTTCACATTCCAATAATGTTTGTCTTCCTCGGTAAGTACCACGAACCTGTCATAACGCGCATATATAAATTGCGCAATCCCAAAATACAACGTTCTAAATATTTTACTTTTGTCATGCAAATTATAATCCATCCCGACTTTAGAAAAGTGAATCTCCATGACTTTAGGAACCCTCCTTTTCACAAATGGAATTATCCATGTCAATACCTGTGTCTGCGCATTGATTACAATATCAGGATTTACCTCTTGGATTACCTTACCTACTTTTCTAATATCCTTTGCGATACAACCCAACTTCTTCATTATGGTTGCATTCTCCCCCCCCGATTTTATTGTCCTTATTATCAGATTATTAGAAAGTTTAAAAGCAGATTCCACTTTACCGTTGTATGTACATATTGTAACTTCGTGACCTAACACATCAGACAAATAATTGGCTTTATCCACAACAATACGTGCCATGCCACCTTTGTAGCTTAAACCGTTGATAAAATACAATATCCTCATGATTATTACATTTTTATATTTTTACCCATGTATTCGGAAAGATATCAGGTAGTCCTGTGCCATGGTTCCACCATTTCTGGGGATAATAGATTCTCTTTTTCTTCCGTCCCAACCTCGCCCCCCAATAACTAAAGGTACTGTTAGCCATTATACCATATCGGCATTGTGACATCAAATACATATCAAGCGGAGAATCCGTACCAGAATTCCAATCCACAAAAACAGCACGGTTCCCTAATTCCAAATTCTGCTTTACCCATTGAATATCATCTGAAAAGCAAACAAACTTTACGAATGGACTTATCTCTTTCATACTTTTCAACGCCCTTTGATAATAAGAAAGCGTGCAACATCCCTCAAAAAGAGATTTAAAAGTCGGAGACAAATAATCTCCACGACGTACATGAACAAAACAGCAATCTGAAGAACGAATCTCGGATAAAAGCAACCTGTTCTTTTCAGAGAGACCAGACTCGTCTACCTTCCACTCTAACCAAATATTATCATCCGGTATATATTTTTTTGTAAACTTAAAAGGGAAAAACACAATAGCCCTGGGATATTTACAGATTTCCTGATTCAAATCCAACCATTTAGAATTTGGAACACATTGTTTATACAAATAAAATAGCCCCGTAACAGGCAAAACCCACCAAGGTTGACGAGGTAATGACACCTTAAACCATTTATCAATTTCTAACCCATAATGTTCTGACAGTTTCTTTCCATACAAGCCATAAAACCGCTCTTGAGGAAAAAGCCTTTTCAGGTAAAGATAAAAGGCATAAGCAAACATCTGATTACCTAAACCTCCTGTAAATACAAGTATTTTCACCGTATAAAATAATTAGTCCGTATTCAGTATTTTTACTACACGCGCAGGATTCCCACAAGCGACACAATCGGAAGGAACACTTTTGGTAACAACACTTCCTGCACCGATTATAGAACGCGCACCAATCGTCACTCCTTTTAAGATAATACTATTAACCCCTATCAATACATCATCTTCGACAACCACAGGCGCACAACGTTTTTGCTTAGCGTCTTCCTCTCTAACCCTACGTACATTGAAATCCAAAGCATGCGCATCTGTATCCATAACCTTCACATTTGCTCCTATTTTCACATAATTGCCAATTGTTATACTTTGGGCAGCCCAGAGTACCGTACTACTCATACCTACATGATTTCCTATGCATATGCAGGCATTCTCCCCTGCATAAAAAAACCTTCGATATTGCCACAAAGTGGATTCCGATGCCCGCCGCTTGACATATAAAAATTATCCCCGATAGAAACCTTTGCCGAGGGATCTATATTTACCCCCACATGCCCGTGTATTACACAATGTCGTCCTACGCAGATGACACACGCCCTCAACTTCATATAATTTTTGTATCGGTTACATAGATTAAAAAGCCTGCCCATGCAGGCCTTCAAAACATACAACCCTTTCATGCCACCTCCCCTTCTTTTGAAAGGAAGTAAGCCGGAACCGCATGCCTTTCTTATAGAATATTAATATTTATTAACTATATAGAAGAGGGTAAAATATGGCTTATCCAACGATAACGCATTTCGACGTATTTCCGGTACAGGAAACAAAAGCAACGAGCCGTCCATACATCCGGATAGTCATTCAATTCCAAAGATATAGTATCCGTATCAAACGAAATATATTCTAATCTCTGCTTAGAAATGAAACGTCCAGCAATATACCCACCTTTTCTAAAGGTATTTAAATGCCGCTCCACATAAGACTGAGGATAATAATTCAAACAAAAATTCCCATAAGTTTCAAATTCGGAAAAACCATTGGAAACACCGGGTTCAACCGCATTTATAATTTTTTCTATCCAGTCCTCTCCCCTAACGCCACACGAAGATATCCTACCTATCAGATCTGCCATGATTTGCTTGTCAAACATCATGTGTTCCGCAATATAAGATTTCTCATTAAATTCGGAGATATCCAAAATCCTTTTTATTGTGTCAAAATAAGGTTTATGGAATTCCTTTTTCATAGCGAACATAACCTTCCCATCCACAAAGAAATCTAGCTTCCTCAAAGGAATCGTATCAGCGTCCCAAGACAAGTAATATTGATTTTGGGAATAATCGCTCAATGCAAAACCCATCTTAATAAACTGTTGCAAATACCACCCCGGACGGCCATCCACGTTGCCACTTTGTTTGAGCAGGCTCTTTATTCGGAAAAAAGACAAACCCGGCAGCAACACATTCTCGTCAACCACTTCCATCCTCCTGGCTTCTTTGGGCAAGTACTTCCGGTACCTCGCATCCGTAATGATGTATATATTATCCGGGGAAATATACTTCACCACATACTGCAATACCCTGTCAAGCATCCCATAGTCCTTATAAACGACCGGGATTATCAAATCAAATTTATTCCTTTCCATACCCTATTTACATTTAAACCTTTCTAAGCATACACGTAACAACCGCTTGGCCTTTGTCCAAGCAAGAGGGAAAAAATAGAAATGTATCGCGGCCCGGGTCTGGGCTAACGTCAAAGCCCTACTGTGCCTTAACAGAATCCCGGTTTCTTGATGGATATACCTGCTAAATTTCGCATAGAACTCCTTAAACTCCGGAGTAAATATTTGTTGCCGGGAGAACAAGATGGTATCCCACAAACAAGCAATAGCTTGGGCGCGGAACGGCCAATAATCCTCACGCGAAACATGCAAATCAGCAAACTCAAGCAAGCCTTGGTAAATCGTCACCAAGTCGGTATTCATTTTTTGCTTTCTTGAAGACATAATACTGCCAGTTTTTCGAAGCCTATACACATAAACCGGATCCGGCAGAACATAGCAAGATTGCGCCAGATAAGTCATTCGGATTCCAAAATCCCCGTCTTCGTGATACACACCCGGCAGAAAGCGCAAGTTATTGTCTAAAAGGAACTGCCGACGCAAGATATAGCGTTGGCTGGCTCCTTTCAGATTCCCCACAAACATATATTCCCGTCCGGTCCTTGCAGACATGGAAGGGAAATTCTCAGCAGACTCCCTTCCGGTAGCCTCATCATGATGAAGCAAACGGGTAGCAATCATATCCACTCCATCACATCTTCGTACCACATCAATAACTCTGCTCACAGCTTCGGGAAGAAGCCAATCATCACTATCCACAAACCACACGTATTTGCCTTTGGCAAGGTTTAACCCCGCATTGCGCGCACAACTCAAGCCTTTGTTTTCTTGGTTTACGACAGTTATGTTGGACATCGTAGGAATAAATCCACTTGCAACCTCCATAGAATCGTCCGAAGTACCATCATTGACCAATATGACCTCATAAAGTGCCTCAACTTCCGGAGACCAAATGCTTTTTAAGCAACATAAAATATAGTCACGCACATTATAAACGGGAACAATAATTGTCAGTAGCATGTTGTTCTATATTATACCATTTATAAATAATGAAGAAAACAGATAAAAACGTTGCATCCGTAACCCCAATGAGACTTGTAGCAGAACGCATAATCAACCATGACAACAATAAGGCATACAAAACGTTCTTGCCCGGCGATGGCCGAGCCATCTTATACAAACATACGTTATAAAAAAGGTATCCGGCCAATCCGACCAACCCCTGATTAGTCAATAAGGGCAACCAAACCGATTCTCCCCCATAAAATTCATTATAGAATGATGAGGGATTGAATTCCATCCCTTGGCCAAACAAGGGTGATTGCAAAAAGAACCTTAATGCGATGGAAAACTGGACCATCCGCATTTCCGTGGAACTTCCTCCCGCATCGTCAGCCACATCGGATGCAAATACGGATTTTAAAAGGTACAAGACATAATCGCCTTGTAGCAACAGAAAACAAACAAGGATTAAGAGAAAAGGCCTTATCTTTCGAAAGGATATTTTCATATCACGGAATATCATGACAAAAGGGAACAGCCCCAAAATCGGAGTACGTGACGTACATATCACGACCCCACTTAACAACAAACAAATCCCCATAATTATCCAAGCCTTTCCACCGCGTGCCACTTTCAATAAATACCATACAAGAAGGTACAATAGCGTCACGCACAATACGCCATAACTTATGGCATGTGGAATAAAAGACCTATAACGTTCACGACCAAAACGCACCAAATCATTGTCTGAAAAGAACGAAAGTTCCTCATTGGATACAGATTGAATATAATCATCCAAAGGATTTATGCTCAATAAGGGGCCTAATAACCCATTTCCACATAAGAGAACTATAAAAAACAGATAAGAATAAACAGCAAAATATATATCTTTCCGGTTCTGCAAACAACAGTAATATACATACGAAAAGCATAACACGCTAATCAAAATTCTTGGAATATAATTCAATGCCATATCCGGATACAAGCAATTCAACACATAGGAAACTGAATAAATGACAAAACATTTTTTTAAAGGGAATTTCTCTTTCACAAACAAGTGCCTCCTCAGCCCAAATAGAGATATTGCAAATAAACAAAAGGCAAAATCAACCGTCATACTCGGCAACAACCTTACATTCATTCCAAAAAAAAGCTTAAAAGGCATAAACAATAATACCCCCTTCTTAAAATCATATAAAGTCAATAGGACGAAAAAAGCGAATAATACATAAATAATAGCCATACGCCTATTTTACCTCTTTAGTTTCTCCGCTATTCGGGACAAATAATACTTAACTGTAGAAATGCCATCATAAAAAATTTCTACGGGTGGAATACATCTCAACAATGGATATCTCATTTTATATACGAGCAACTTTTCTTTTATTTTCTTGTGATGATAGTTATATTCACTAATTTCCTCTACACCAACTTCATCCGGATGCAAAATCAGTTGTTCCCAACGTTCGATGTTTTTTTCTACACCAAAACGGGATTGTATAAAATCATATAATGCCCCAACATCATCCGAAGGAGACTTAATACGAGCTATGATATATTGTGCCAATCGGGAAGGATTCCGGTATAAATAAGACTTATTAAAAACAGTATCCAAATAAGCAGGATGCAAAACCGTAGTAATACTACAACCAGCAAGTTGCATTTCCATAGCTGTTATAGGCAAACATTCCGACACTCCTGTAGGATTAGGTACTGCAACCTTACATTTTCCCATTACGCCTAATTTTTCTTCTTTCAAGATTCCCAGAAAATGAACGGAAGGCAACACTTCCCCCTTTTCATTTGTCAAATACGACATAAACAAATCCTCATAATCTTTTTCCGCAATCCCATATCGTCCTAACCCGGCATCCCGATTGTACAGTTTACCACTCCCGATTACATATAATTGGGCATCGGGAATCTCACTCAACACTTTTTTCCATGCACTGGCTAAAACATGGAACCCTTTTGCACGCACTATACTGCCCATGTAAACCACATTATGGTTATCCCTATCCTCAGCCGCATAATACTCCCGTTCTTTTATTGGGAATATATTGTATATGTAGGTAGACTTTAATGTGGCCAAATGGTCACGGTACAATTCCATTTGCTCACGCCCCACGTTCACTATCTTTTGAACGTAAGGCAACTTCACAAATAAATCCAACAAGGAATATTTCACAGTATTATGCGCCCAAACAAGAATGGACAAGGATTTCGAAAAGCCATCCAACACATTTTTATCAAAATACTTAATATCCACAACCAACAAGTTTATCCCCAAGTCACAGCATTTGACGCAAACATCGTACAACTGCCCTGCATAAAAAACATTCTTATGAGGAAATGTTCCCTTAAAATTCACAAAAAGGTATACATCTATTTCGTTTTCTCTTTGTTCCAACAAATAAGGAACTAACAAAAACTCGTATTCCGACCCACCCAAGCCCGGGTTTCCAGTTATAATAGAAGAATAATCACCCTCTGGTAATGTTGGGTTATTCAAATAAAAGGCAATTTTCTTTTTCATAATGTTTTTACTTATTTATATGCCTACCTACCGTATTTTTCAATTTTAAAATCAATATAGAATATGTGTCATGATTGACACTCACAAATACCACTAAACCTATGGCAAAGGTAAATCCTAAAATCCACCCTTTTTCCATCAAACTAACAAAATAAAGCAACATGATAATTAGTATGTTATATACTATTACCGCCTTTGCTTTAAACTCTACAAAACCCGCAGAAAAGAATATTCGGCTCACCATCGACAATAAGTGAGATAGGATAATAGCCACGCAAGCACCCAACAAACCATATTGAGGTATCAGCAAGTAATTGAAAACGATGGCTCCTACCCCTCCAAAAATAGTGGAAATAAAAATATAATTACTTTTCCGAATTGCCGTAAAAACAGAACCAACAAAAGCCGAAGTGTTTGAAAATAAAACCGACAGACATAACAATGGAACATACTTCCAAGCTTCCATATATTCTGCTGACGTAAACAGCATGACAAACAACTTTGAAAACAAGACCAATACCATGCAAAGAAACGTCTGCATACCGAAAACCACCCGGAACATCTTATTGTAGTACAGAGAAAAATCTTTTTTTGCAAATTCTTCTATTGCCGTTATATTCCATGCTTGTTGGAATAATCCAAAAACCATATTCAGCACATTAGGTAATTTGTTTGCCACAGCAAACAAACCAATGGCAAACATCCCTACATGCCGTTCCAACAATGGCCGGTTTAAACTGGACACCAACCACCACATGATGGCCGTTGGAATCAGCGGTATGGAATATTTCAACATTCGTTTTAGACAAGTCCAGTCAAACATAAATACGGACAAGAACCGATATGAACGGGAATAGAAAAAAGTAAATATTCCAGTTATTGTATTAGCGATTATCATCGCAGTAGCAAACCCATAAACACCCGTACGAGGAATGAGTAATATGGAAAAAAGAGCTATTGATGCCGATTGCACAATCCCGGTAAAACTGAACACAGACATTTTATTGATACCACGACAAAAATCCTGCGCATATTTTTGAAACAAATTTGAAATTAAAATGCCATAGACATACCATATATATTCAAAAAAGCTATTCTTCGCTCCGATAAACGTCAACAGAAAGAAAGCAAAGGCGCACAATAAACTACAAAAAATCTGAAAAAAGAATCCAGATGAATAGTACTTTTTTATTTCAACTTCTGTCGCTCCTGAAGGAAACACAAATATGGCATCACTCACATCACACGCCACTACGTTAAGCAACAGCCCTGCATAAACACCCATAATGTCGGTGACACCATAATCTGCGGGTGAAAGCCAACTCGTGTACAACGGCAACATAATGAACCCCATTAACTTGGAGCCCACATTGCCTATCAGGACAAATGATATGTTTTTGGCTAATATTTTATTTCTACCCATGTTTCTGAAGTGCTTGACGGGCTTCTTGCAACGTACAGAAACCTTCATCTTTCACAAGGTCACGTTCCATCTCTTCGGCCCACCAATCAATAGCCGTATCCAAACCAAATGACAAGGCCGATGATGAATTAATAGTCGCAACCCGTTCAAACCCCGCACCTAAAAGTACCAACAGTTGCATGGGAACCACTTTGTCGAACACTTCCACATGCGGAAAAAAAGACTTGTAATCACACTTGTCACGCGGATGAGGCTTGATTACCACATTATCCTCGCCATAATGAGACACTATTTTTCTATAAACATTCATCTGTTCCTCCTCTGTCATGTGCCCGTCTACGGCATAAGGCTGCGTCAACAAGATGACTTTGCAACTCCTGAATCTGTCCATACATTCTTCATCAATATTAAAAATCCTAAGAATAAGCTCTTTCTTGGATTCTGGAAAACTGTTCCATGCTTCTTCAAGACGCATGACTATTTTCTCTTTCCCCTTATGGTAAGGCTTGTCATAAGGGGAAGAAGTATAAACAGCGGTAACTAGACGTGATGTCCCGACAGGGTGACAATAATAATCCCCGAAAAAAAATCTCGCTATCATACGTTTAAACGAGGGTGCTTTTTCAAACGACATATACCGTGCGTAAAGACTGCTCTTTTCCCATATATCCAACACGTTCGGGCAGTCTTCTACATACCCCATCTTCAGCCCTCGCAACAACCACCAATTAAAATCCAATCCAAAAATTTCCGAACGAAAAAGTTCCGGATACTTGATTTTCCGTATGGCAGGTACTAATAAAGCCGCAACAAAACGATTCCTAAAATACAATTTCCTCAAATCTAAAAAATACCGGTGCGGCATATGCTTTCGTATTTCCTCAGGAATATCTTTCGTAAAAAAATACACTGTATCCTTTATTTGCTCTTCCGTAGAAAGGAAGAGGTAAAACATGAAACAATACAATGAGTTTGGCATGCAAACCCTTTGGTCTCTTTTTGTCATATGTCATATATTATTTTAGAGTTATCAATACTGTTTATTCCATAGGCTTTACATTGATTTTTGGTAATTCATGTTAGCAAGAATCACCAAAACATACCTTCCGATTTAAGCCATTTCTCCGTACGGTATATATCATCCATGTCATGCACGTCAAAACTTTCCTTCACAATAACAGGCTTAACATAATTACCCATAAATCTCCAAGGAGCCTGACCTTCCTCCTTGCCATAAATGGAATTTAACAGGCGAAGAGACCAGAAATTATGACAAAGCACATAATTCAAGGGTAAATCCTGACGGTTGGTTGATATTTGACGACCATGAAAATCAAACCAAGTATCAAGACAGCCATCCTCACGTAATCTTTTGCTACGATAAGGATGGCGATCCAACTCCAACATAACTGGACATGACGCTGATAATCCCGGATTATCAATAAGGTTCATTATAGATTCCCTTATCCATTCAGTCTTAGTTATAGCGTTATTTGCGAGTAAAACTACCAATATATCTGGTTCACATCCATCATCTTTCATTACACCAAGCGCATGAACAATGGCATCTACATGTTGAGCTGTAGGTGATGCCAACTCTGCAGGGCGGACAATACGCTTATATCCGACCTCTTCAGCAGCACTTAAAATCTTTTCATCATCACTGCTGACATAAAAATCGGTGATAAGTTCACATTCCTTTGCTGCCATTGCAGGATATTGACACAGCGGTCGGCCAAGAACTGGAAGAATGTTTTTGTCTTTAAGGGAGTTATTACCACGCCCGGTTAACAATGCTGAAATTTTCATGCAACCCTCCTTTCTGCCAAGTGGAAAAGAGGATTGCAATATATTATGTTATTATATTTTACCCCCCCCCAACAGTAGTATTTACCATATATGGGTCTATCTGAGAAACAGACTCATCCATATCCAACCACGCACGCGCACATGCCAAATCCAAACCATCGTCTATGTCACATCCTGTTCTTTTATCAACGATGAATTTATAGGGATGTTGACCATGAAAATATGCCCATTCTATCATTTTCTCTCTTGGAGCCATCAGGATGCCATCTGTTACAAAATACAAAGCAGGCAGTTGTTGGCTTGGCACATGCTTCAAACCCAATTCATAATTCAGCGGTCCATTCTCATTCCAGATATAACGCTTGAAACACTCAACACTCATCAATGAGTCATAGCCATTCCCCAACGCAGGATAATATGCAGCAATAGCTTCCCTATAATGCCTTGGAAAAACCAAAGGAGAAGTACAAGTGGCCCATAATATAGTTTCACCGTCTACATTCTCAGCTATATGCCGCACTACCTCACCGAATGTTTTTGTCTTTTCATCACAATATTCAGGAGCACGCTTGTGTGTATCAGCACCTACAGTCTTGGCCATTGCCAACATCATGTCAGAATCTGAAGAAACCACTATCTTGGTAATCTCCGGCACTTCTTGTAATTGACGAATCTTGTTAACTAACAGGTTAGTCCCTGCAAAAGGGGCTACGTTCTTGTTTTTCAAGCGCGTACTACCGGCACGCACAGGAATGACAGCTGTAATTGTCCTCATAATTACTTCTTAATTTTAATATGACAGTTGATTTTAATACATTTATAGATGTTTTCCGATTATACCGTAAACATCCAATTCTGACATACCCCCTGCCTTTCAGGCCGTACGTCTAATATAAGATTAAAATGTAAGCACTCAATTTAGGGCATATCCCTTTGAAAGGGCATTTTTCAATACCCTAAACCGAGTTTTGTTAATAAATTAGTTTTGAATTTAACATTGGTCAATAGCCAAAGTGATTTTGCCAGAAACCATGTTGACATAACCCCTACACCCGTTAAAGATTTTAAAAAAAAGTTCCGATGAAGTTCCAGATGGAACCGCCATGAAGCTTTACCGTTCCAATCACACTGTGATAAGTTGCTGCCATTTCAGCACCGGCATCACGGAAGATACCTATTCCTAAAAACTCAAGACAAACGGACACCTCCCAATCAGCATACCACGCCTTGGGTTTTCTCGGATTCCATTAGATTCACTTTCATTCTTTACTCCTCAACCTTCCACTCTTCCACCCCTTTGGTATCAGACGAAAAGTTCACACCTACGAGGAACACCTTCGGGCCATCTTTCCGGTAAGGCTCGGCATAGCCTTTCTCATGAATCTGTCGCAAAGCCTCGTCGGCACTGCCGTCGAGTTTGATTTCCATCACATAGATGTAATCCGACGTTTTGATGACGATGTCGATACGGCCGCGATGGATAGTGCGCTCCACTTCGGTATAAAAGCCCATCATCTTGAAGATGACATACATGGTGTTCTGAAAGTAGAGCTCCATCTTGCCCATTACCTGGTAACTGTTATCGGCAAACATCGTCTGCAAACGTTCCATGAAAGCTTCGGCATCGCCGCGCTCTACCTCTTGGATGAACTTTTGGATGAAGAACTCCGATTCACCCCTTTCTTTCGGGGCGTAATATGGCAACAGGTAACGCACAAATCCGTTTTCCACTTCCTGGTTCGGAAAGCCTAACTTATACATTCTGAAACGTTCGTCATATCCTTTAATGGTCAGATAACCACTCTGATAAAGCAGAGGAACCGGATTCCTATGTACGGAATCTATGCTGTTCAACATATCCGAGGTTTGTTCCTCGTGCGCCAAATGGTTCAATTCATAATTCGTACGTTTCAGAATCTCCACCAAGAAAGAGGGAGTGCCCGTTTCAAACCAATAGTCATTGAATTGTTTGTTCTTCAACGCATTCAACAAGCTGAACGGATTGTACACCCCTATGGAATCTCGATCGAAATGATAACCATCGTACATTTCTTTTAATCGGTCCAGTGTTTCTTCATAAGTCAGTCCGTTACTTTCCGCCATCTCCTCCACCGCCGGTTTCAACCCGCTGTGCAATTCCTCTTCCGTGATACCGCAAAGTGAAGCCCAATTGCGATTGAGCGAAATATCTTCCAGATTGTTCAAGTCGCTGAACACACTGAGTTTACTGAACTTTGACACTCCGGTTAGCAAACCAAACTTGATATAGCGGTCTTGCGTCTTGAGCACGGAATAAAACAAACGGAGAATGCCACGCAACTCTTCCTGAAGTTCGTTGTTGCCGATGTTCTGAAGCAACGGCTTGTCATACTCGTCCACCAATATCGCGACCCTGTGACCTGTCTTTTCGTAAGCACGCTGCACAACTCCCTTGAAGCGCAAGCCCACGTTGCGTTCCGCTTCCACTGCCCCATACTCTTGCTCCCATGCCGTCAAGGCCTCGTTCAACGTATCTAAAAGCGATTGGACACTTTCGTATTTCCCGGTGTTCAAGTCGAGATGAAACACCGGACATTCCGTCCAATCCGTCTCTAGCCGTTCCATGGCTAACCCTTTAAACAACTCCTTTTTCCCTTTGAAATAGGCCTCGATAGTGGAAACCAACAATGATTTGCCAAACCGTCGCGGACGGCTCAGAAAATAATAGTTACCGGTATCCACCATCTTATAGATAAGCTCCGTTTTATCCACATATAGATAACCGGCCTTTATCAGTTTTTCAAAACTCTGTATGCCTATGGGAAACCTCATCTTCACAACCTGTTTAAATGATTCTTCCACAAAGATAACGGCCAAAGAAGAATAAACCAAACATTTCTACCTCTTTTATTATATACATGATTTATCCTGTACGGGAAGTTCCCTCAAAAAAGCCTTAGGAATATAGGCCGAAGCCAGAAAGCATATCGGCTGCAAATCCACGATGACACACGTCTGGCGGTCTATACGGGCCACTCGCCCCACTACGCCCTTGAAATCCCCTTCGGTAATCACGACTTGTTGGTCTTTCTTAATCCGGAAATCAGCCGGCGAGACGGCACGGATAGACTCGCTCCCTCCGATGGTGAAACGAATAAAATTGACCATTTCCTTGTGGGGTATAACCACCACGTCATTCAGCCCGTTTTCATTCAAAGACGTATGGTCGTACATGAAATGGAGGCTTACGGGCATCTTGTCCTTTCGACGGGATTCAGATTTCAATGGGAATGACACCAAACGGCGAGCCGTGCACTCGTCCGTAAACACGAAAACAAGATTGGGCAAGAGGGATTCCTCTACTTTCTTCTTCTCTCCTTTCACCATCTTCAATGTCTTCCGTTTCGGCACATACACCAAAACGCCCCGTTTCTTCAACAAGTCTTCAGCCTCCCGTTCACGTCCATACGTAGCTCTCAAAACATACCATCGGCATTCTTGCGGAAGACCGTGCGTCGGATGCAGGACATACTCCAAGGACACCCCGGTCCCGCATCTTTGCGAACCGGCGGCTGTGACGGGAGGCAATCCCTCACTCGGAAGACGGCTACCGCTTTCTTCCGGAATACTGGCTACATTAATCAACGTATCCATCACACCTTGGCACGGAAGTCCTGTGTGACGACACAAAAAAAGCGTGAGACCGTCGTTACTCGTCCCACCCTAAGAGGCTCTGGTATGCCCATCACTGTTGAACGAGCAACATCCAGAGCCCACGCCGATATGGATATAACTTCTCCCTTTACGACACAGTGCCCCGTATCGAAAAGGGATGCGCATATATACACATCCCGAGGACATCTACTGTTGCCTCATCCCTGACAGTGATTGAAATTTACCAGATTCCTTAGAGTCAAGAACAAGACGTCACGTAAACGCCTTTAATATGTCGCGAATCTCCGTCCCCACCCTTCCCCCGCATAAGCGGTTCGGCGCAGGCTTCCGTCCGTTTTCAGCATCCCTGACAAATTACTCCGTCAGGACAAGCTTCGCACGAACCCGGAAATTCTGCGGCAAAGATAATTATTTTTTCATTCCATTCAAAAAATTCACCTTTAATTAACTCATAAACTTCAGCGATGCCGCCTTGGTCCCATCGAAATGTGAAAACAGTCCGAAAACGTCAGGCAAACGACTTTCCGGTGTGCGGCAAACGTTCGAGCAATCTACTGAGAACTTTTTACGGATGTCCTGCAGGTGATGTTCCTTCCCCACCCCCTTCATTATGTTTTCATTAAAAAAGGGTTCACATCCTTCATTCTATCTAATAATCAAACGATTAAGGTGAACCCTTCACTCAAACAGCCTTCACAAGGGGGTCACCGAAAAAATGCGTTCCACACTGTGGCACAACGCTTTACGGTGAACCTTCAGCCGTCATTCACAAAAAAGAAAAATCAAATGCCCTTTATGGTTCCCGTACGAAAAAACTTTGTGCCATTTCATCCATCTCTTTTCGGAAAGGTTCACTCGTGGCCCACTGCACGATGGTCATGCACCGTAAAGGATTATCCTTATAATATCCGTAAGTGGTACGCCTCGCCTCAATCCATTTTCCATCCTTGAGGGAAATCCGTTGAGGGCTACTGACTTTCACAAATTCAACCCCGTTCAGAACGACCGTTTCGCAAGTACACCCCACAAGCAAATGCCCGTCACCGTCACATACGCTCAGCTCTAAAGCATCCCTCATCCCTTGGGCATCCGTATCAGCCGTAGCATCCGAATACTCTATAGTCATCCAGTTCAACCCGTTTTCGATGCGGAAATCCGACCATCCATCCGGCTTTCTATGCCAATTGGACGGATAACGGAAACTGAAACCACTCGCTTCATCGCTGAAAGGAATCCAGACATCCTGATCTGTCATGGTCCAACCCTCTACTACGGTATACTCCCTATTCTGCCCCATACCATCCTCTTCAGGATGAATACCCGTTTCTCCGTTTTCCACATAGGCTTCCAACTGCCCACTCCGCCAAGCTTCGCGCACGTCTTGGTAATCGGGAGGCATTCCGTGTGTCAAGGCGGAAAACCAACAGACAAGCTCAGACAACAAGACGAACTCTGCCAGACAAGCCACAACCATCCGTTTGCCCTTTTCACGCACCTTATCTGCCACTCCATATACCACCCCCAACAAGAATCCTGCGACCAACCCTCCTGTATGCGCAGCGTTATCCACATTATTATCCCCTATCCCATACAACAAATTATACAAAATAAATCCTCCGATGGCAATGAGCAAAATCTTTCGCCAGGAAGATTGGCCTTTATAAAACAACAAACGGGCAAACAAAGCACCATACAGGCCGAAAATTGCTCCGGAAGCCCCTACACTAATCCAGTCTGCATGGCAAAACAAACCGGCCACCGAAGAATAAAGCCCTGCAAGAGAATAGACCATGACGACCCTGAGAGAGCCCAACATAGGTTCCAAAAACAAGCCTACGAACAAAAGGGCATATACATTCATTATCAAATGTATAAGGCCGGAATGTACAAAATTGCAAGTCCATACACGCCAATAATCACCTGTTAAAGTCAACGGGCCAAAATTGGCTCCCCAATGCAACAAACTGATATTATCCGGCTCCAACACCCCCACGCCGGTCAAACACATCACGAAAAACACCAGTATGTTGCACCCCAAAAGCAACGGAATAGCCCAAAAATCCCTACGAGGAATGAAAAAAGATAGAAAAAAGCCTTTTCCGGGCTCGGCAGCACCTGCCAACACATCCCTATCCATATTTTCGAAGCTTCTTTCCCCGCCACTGCCTGATACCAACCGAGAAGACAGACTCGAACCCATATCAGGATCAAAAGCCTTGTGATTGTCCATCTGCAAATCCACCCTCAAAAAACGCTGCCATATCCCAATCCTAAAAAACGGTGTAGCAACACCTCACAGGATGGAAAATGGCAGCAAAACACCAAAAATCAAACTTTCTCTTTATTCCTTTATAATATGTTCACCGTCCTCCGCAATATGATAAGATTTGGTCAACATATTGGAAGACTTATGCCCCACCGTAATAAAAGCATCACCTTTTTCTATCTGGTAGCTTCGCACATAGCCCTCTTCCCCATATCCGGACGCCTCCAAAGCCTCTTTACAGAACACCGGCAAGTTCTCCACCAGTTTGGACACGTCATTGTAGGTGAAAAGCATATCCTTGAAGCCGTCATAAGTGTCAATCACATTATCGTCATGATCCGAAATCACCATGTCCTGTTTATCCAGTTTGTTACGGACATCCTTATTGTCGTACCAACTATATTCCGCCATCTTGTTCTTATCTTCCGGCGTCACGATTTGTATCGTCACACTCGTAGAAGGATTGCCCGGCTTGTAATTCAAATAGGTATAAATCTCGGCAAACTCTGCCGTTTCCTTTTTTGCCTTGGCCAATTCCAACAATTCATCTATCTTCCCGTCCAACTCGCCGACATTGGCTCCGATAATCGTGTCCGACGGCGTAGTGGTGGCATTCTCTTTCATTTTATTCACAAAATCACATGATGCCATCGTAACGGCAACTACACATAAGGCCAAAACTCCTTTCCAAACATTTGTTCCCATAGTTCCATTTTTTAAAAGTTATCACTCTACTTATTTGTTTGCGAAAGTTAGCGTTTTTATACTTAATAAAATTACCCCCCCCAGATATTTAACACAAATTTAACAATGCAAGTCTGACTTTCTAAAAAAGGAAGTATAAAGCATGCTTCCGGAAACTTAAGCCCCATATTAATAAACGGGTAAATCATTGGGGTACTCAAAAAACTTTTGTAATTTTGTCCCAAATATCGAAATCAGAATAAAAATGAATGTTTTAGAGTTAAGTGAACAAGAAATCGTAAGAAGGAACAACCTGAACGAACTCCGTGCCTTGGGCATCGACCCTTATCCGGCTGACGAATACCCGACAGATGCTTTCTCGACCGACATCAAAGCCGAATACAATGATGCTGCGGAAGAGAAACGCCAAGTGTGCATCGCGGGCCGTATCATGAGCCGACGCATCATGGGCAAAGCCTCTTTCCTCGAATTGCAGGACTCCAAAGGGCGCATTCAGGTGTACGTCACCCGCGATGATATTTGTCCCGGAGAAAACAAGGATTTATACAATACCGTTTTCAAGAAATTACTTGATTTGGGAGATTTCGTCGGTATCAAAGGCTTTGTTTTCAAGACTCAAACAGGAGAAATCAGCGTGCACACGCAAGAACTGACGGTTTTGGCCAAGAGCCTTAGGCCCCTGCCCATCGTCAAGATGAAAGACGGCGAGGTATATGACTCTTTCGACGACCCGGAACTGCGCTACCGCCAACGTTACGTGGACTTGATTGTCAACAGCGGCGTAAAGGAAACATTCCTGAAGCGTTCGGCCATCCTGAAAACGTTGCGTGCCGCCCTGGACGAAGCAGGCTACACGGAGGTGGAGACACCTATCCTGCAATCCATCCCGGGAGGAGCCAGTGCGCGCCCGTTCATTACCCACCACAACTCGCTCGACATCGACCTGTATCTTCGTATCGCCACGGAACTTTACCTGAAACGCCTCATCGTAGGCGGTTTCGAAGGTGTGTACGAAATCGGGAAGAACTTCCGCAACGAGGGTATGGACAAGAGCCACAATCCGGAGTTCACTTGCATGGAACTATACGTACAATACAAGGATTACAACTGGATGATGGCATTTACCGAAAAACTGCTCGAACGCATCTGCATCGCCGTGAACGGGGGCACGGAGAGCGTGGTGGACGGAAAGACCATCAGCTTCAAAGCTCCTTACCGTCGTTTGCCCATCTTAGAGGCCATCAAAGAAAAGACAGGATATGACCTGAACGGGAAGAGCGAAGAGGAAATCCGCGAGATATGCAAGACCCTGAACCTGGAAATCGACGACACAATGGGTAAAGGCAAACTTATCGACGAGATTTTCGGCGAGTTCTGTGAGGGTACTTACATCCAACCGACTTTCATCACCGACTATCCGGTGGAAATGTCGCCGCTCACCAAGAAACATCGTAGCAATCCGGCGTTGACCGAACGTTTCGAGTTGATGGTCAACGGTAAGGAATTGGCTAACGCTTATTCGGAATTGAACGACCCGATAGATCAGGAAGAGCGTTTCATCGAACAGATGCGCCTGAGCGAGAAGGGCGACGACGAAGCGATGTTCATCGATCAGGATTTCCTGCGTGCCTTGCAATATGGCATGCCCCCCACTAGCGGCATCGGTATCGGCATCGACCGTCTGGTCATGCTCATGACGGGCCAGACCACGATTCAAGAGGTTCTCTTCTTCCCGCAAATGCGCCCTGAAAAGAAAGTACCCAAGGACAGTGCCGACAAATACGCTGCCATCGGCGTGCCCGAGGCACTCGTGCCCGTGCTGCAAAAAGCCGGATATAACCTGGTAAGCGACATGAAGGACGTCAATCCGCAAAAGCTACAGCAACAAGTGGGAGAGGTCATCAAGAAATACAAACTCGACATCGAAAAGCCATCTGTCAACGACGTGGCCGAATGGATTGCTAAAATATAACAACCGGAAAATATGGGAAATTGTGGAACCATAGCCATCATGGGGGGCGGTAGCTGGGCTACCGCCATCGCCAAGATGATGTTGGAGCGAAACGATTCCATCCATTGGTACATGCGACGGGAAGACCGCATCGAGGAATTCCGCCGCCTGGGGCACAATCCGGCTTACCTGACCAGCGTGCATTTTGACGTAAACCGTATCCACTTCTCTGCCGACATCAATAAAATAGTGGAAGAAGCGGACACTCTGATATTCGTTACTCCTTCACCTTATTTAAAAAGCCACCTGAAAAAACTCAAGACTCGCCTGCGCGACAAGTTTGTCGTCACAGCCATTAAGGGTATCGTGCCCGACGAGAACTTGGTCTGTTCGGAATATTTTCATCAGGTGTATAACGTGCCCGACGAGAATCTGGCTGTTTTGGGAGGGCCGAGCCATGCGGAAGAAGTGGCTCTGGGACGGCTTACTTATCTGACCGTGGGATGCGCCGACTTGGAAAAGGCGCAAAACTTTGCCGACATGATCAGCAGCGAATACGTCAAGACCAAAACCAGCGACGACGTCATCGGCATCGAATACGCTTCGGTGTTGAAAAACGTCTACGCCATTGCAGCAGGCATCTGCAACGGCCTGAAGTATGGAGACAACTTCCAGTCTGTCATCATGTCCAACGCGGCACAGGAGATGAACCGCTTTCTCACGGTAGTACACCCCATCGAACGGAATATCATCGATTCGGTCTATCTGGGCGACCTCCTCGTCACGGGATATTCCAACTTCAGCCGCAACCGGGTGTTCGGCTCCATGATAGGCAAGGGTTACAGTGTGAAAAGCGCGCAAATAGAAATGGAAATGATAGCCGAAGGATATTACGGCACCAAATGCATGAAGGACATCAACAAATGCCTCCATGTCAACATGCCGATTCTGGATGCCGTATATAACATCCTTTACGAACGTATCTCGCCGAGCATCGAGATAAAACTGCTCACCGATTCATTCCGATAACTCATTATTGTTTTTTAATAGCGTAAAAAGATGAAGAATATTCAATTAGACATCACAAAAGCATCACAGTTTCTGAACGCTGATGCCATCGCGGCTTACGAGCCGAAGGTGAAAGCCGCACAGGAAGCTTTGGAAAACGGCACTTGCCCGGGTAACGATTTCTTAGGTTGGCTGCACTTGCCGTCATCCATCACCTCTGACTTCATTGGCGAACTGAATGCTACGGCACAGGTACTTCGCGAGAATTGCGAAGTGGTCGTAGTAGCCGGTATCGGCGGAAGCTACCTCGGCGCACGCACTGTCATCGAGGCTTTGAGCAACAGTTTCCAGTGGTTGCTGAACGATAAGAAGAACCCGGTCATCCTGTTTGCCGGAAACAATATCGGCGAAGACTATCTGGCCGAGATGTGCGCCTACTTAGCCGACAAGAAATTCGGTGTCATCAATATTTCCAAGAGCGGCACGACCACCGAAACGGCTTTGGCTTTCCGCCTGCTGAAGAAGCAATGCGAAGACCAACGCGGCAAGGACATGGCCCGCAAAGTCATCGTGGCCGTAACCGATGCCAAGAAAGGTGCCGCCCGTACCACGGCTGACAAGGAAGGATACAAGAGCTTTATCATCCCCGACAATGTGGGCGGACGTTTCTCCGTACTCACTCCCGTAGGCTTGTTGCCTATCGCCGTGGCTGGTTTCGACATCGCACAACTCGTGGCCGGTGCCGCCGACATGGAAAAAGCTACTGCCGCGGACGTACCTTTCATGGAAAACCCCTCGGCCGTATATGCAGCCTGCCGCAACGCTTTGTATGCAGAAGGCAAGAAAATCGAAATCTTGGTAAACTACCAACCTAAGTTGCACTACCTGAACGAATGGTGGAAACAATTATACGGAGAATCGGAAGGCAAGGACCAAAAAGGCATTTTCCCGGCTGCCGTGGACTTTACTACCGACCTTCATTCCATGGGACAGTGGATTCAGGACGGTGAACGCACCATCTTCGAGACCGTCATCAGCATCGAACAGCCCAACCACAAGGTGCTCTTCCCTTCGGACGACGAAAATCTGGACGGCCTGAACTTCCTGGCCGGAAAGCGTGTGGACGAAGTGAACAAAATGGCCGAACTGGGTACGCAACTGGCTCACGTGGACGGCGGTGTGCCCAACATGCGCCTGAGTGTCCCCGTGCTGAACGAATACTACTTGGGACAAATCATCTATTTCTTCGAGAAAGCTTGTGGTATCAGCGGCAACCTTTTGGGCGTAAATACCTTCAACCAACCGGGCGTGGAAGCCTATAAAAAGAACATGTTCGCCCTGCTGAACAAACCGGGTTACGAAAAAGAAAGTGAAGCCATCCGTGCACGCTTAAACAAATAAGCCCATGTTTGAAACTGAAAAAGACAAATATTTAATGAAGCACGGCTTTGGGGCGACGAGCCTTAAAGCCGTGCTCTTTGATATGGACGGGGTCCTCTTCGACTCCATGCCCAACCATGCGTATTCCTGGAGCCACGCCATGACGCAGTTCGGGCTTCATATCACACCCGAAGAGGCGTACATGCACGAAGGGCGTACAGGAGGCGGTACCATCGACCTGCTGGCACAACGCTGTTGGGGACGTAAAGCCACAGAAGAGGAAAAACAGACCATCTACAAAGCCAAGTCCGACGTGTTCAGCCGTTGCCCGGAAGCCCCGCAAATGCCGGGCGCTTACGAGCTACTGAAAAAGGTAAAAGCCGGCGGTTTCACTCCGATGGTCGTCACCGGTTCCGGACAAATCAGCCTTATCGACCGGCTGAACCATAATTTCCCAGACATTTTCCGGCGAGAACTGATGGTGACCAGCTTTGATGTAAAATACGGCAAGCCCAACCCTGAACCTTATCTCATGGGGTTGGAAAAAGCCGGTATACAACCGTGGGAAGGCCTTGTGGTGGAAAACGCCCCCTTGGGTGTACAAGCCGGAGTTGCCGCCGGCATCTTCACCATTGCGGTCAACACAGGCCCGTTGCCCGACAAAGTACTGCTCGATGCCGGAGCCGATTTGTTGTTCCCGTCCATGATGTCGCTTTGTGAACACTGGGAAGAAATACGAAAGACTTTCGCCTGACATTTTTATCCAACTATAGTATGACTTTATCTGAATTATTACAAAACGACCGGTTCGCCCGGGCGGCTGGTGTCGAAATACTCGACATCCGTCCGGGATATGCCAAAGCCCGGATGGAAGTCACTCCGGCGCATCTCAACGCAGCCGGAGTCTGTCAGGGAGGTGCCCTTTTCACGTTGGCCGACCTTGCTTTTGCCGCAGTAGCCAACAGTTACGCACAGGTAACCTTGTCCTTAAGCGCCAATATCACATTCTTGAAAGCCGTATCCTCCGGATGGCTTTACGCCGAAGCACGAGAGATACACCATCACCCACGCATTCCTTATATAGAGGTAAGAATCTGCCAGGAAAATGGTGATTTAGTGGCTATCCTCAACAGCACAGGTTACCGGAAGAAAGACGTATTACCTATCAACAATCCATCCGATACGGAACGACCATGAAGATCCTGCTAATTGAAGACGAAGAGGAGTTGCGGAATACCGTCAGGGAATACCTCACACGTGAAAAATTCATCGTGGAGTGTGCGGAAGATTATGCTTCTGCCATGGAAAAAGTGAACGATTACGATTATGACTGTGTCTTATTGGACATCATGCTGCCCGGCGGAAGCGGGTTGTCCATTTTGGCCCACCTTAAACGGACGCGCAAACAGGAAAGTGTCATCATCATCTCGGCCAAAGACTCCATTGAGGACAAGGTGGAAGGGCTTGACCTCGGTGCCGACGATTATCTGGCCAAACCGTTCCATCTGGCTGAACTTAATGCACGGGTGAAATCCCTGCTGCGCAGGAAAAAGGCCGGAGGAGACACCAGTATCGTACTGGGCAACCTGACTTTAGTGCCCGACACCCGTAAAGCAACCGTAGATGGGAACGAGCTGAACCTCAACCGCAAGGAGTTCGACCTGCTGTATTATTTCATCAGCAATCCCAACCGCCTCATCAATCGCATGGCATTGGCAGAATCCGTATGGGGCGACCACATTGACCAGGCGGACAGCCTTGATTTCATTTACTCCCAAGTGAAGAACCTGCGAAAGAAAATGAAAGCCGCAGGCGCACAAGCTGAAATAAAAGCCGTCTACGGCTTCGGTTATAAACTGGCATTCGATATGCCGTAAATCTTCCAGTCCGCCCATGAAGTTATTGCGTTATACCCACTTTAATCTCTCTTTCCTCCTTTTTTTGTTATTAGGCGGATGGGGAACCTTTTTCTATTACACCGTCATCGACGAAGTAATGGACGAGACCGACGATGCCCTGGCGAATTACCGGGATATTATTGTGGGGAAAATTCTGGCGGATTCTACTCTTTTAGATACCGAGGATAAAATCATACACAGCTACAGCATCCGTCCACTCGCCACGGAAGAAGTCGAGCACTATCGCGACCGGTACTATGACGGTACGGTATATATCGAGACTGAAGATGAATATGAACCCGTACGTATCATGAAGTCCTGTTTCATGGCTACCGACCTGAAATATTATGAATTGGAACTTCGGCTTTCTACTTTGGAAAGGGATGACCTGATAACGGCCATATTCAAATACCTTGTCGCACTTTACATCGCATTGCTTTGTTGTATCATCTTCAGCACACGCCTTATCCTGAAGTCCGTGTTCCGTCCGCTCGACCGCCTGTTGGAATGGCTTGAAAACGTATCACCCGGACGCCCGGCACCTTATTTGAATCCGGATTGCCGTATCCGGGAGTTCCGTACCCTGAACCGTGCTGCCCTTGAAATGCACGAACGAGCAGAAAAAGCATACCGTGAACAGAAGGAATTCATCGAAAACGCCTCCCACGAACTGCAAACCCCGTTGGCTGTCATCAACGGTAAGTTGGAGTTATTGGCCGAACATGAGAATCTCGATGAAGAGGAACTGAAAACCATCGACGATATGTTCCGCAGCCTGCACCGTGCCATACAGCTCAATAAATCCCTGCTCCTGCTTTCACGTATCCAAAACCGGCAATTCGAGGAAGTTGCAGAAGTAGACATGAACCGGCATGCCCGGCATATTATAGGACTCTTGTCTGACTTGTACGAAGAAAAAGAATTGGACTATCACCTGTCGGACACGGAAACCTGCCGCATCCGTATGAACGAATCACTGGCTCATACTTTATTGACTAACCTCATCAAAAATGCCATCATACATAGCCCGGACCATGGACGCGTAGACATCGTTATCCATTCTGCCCGAATCGAAATCATCAACGATGGAAACCAGGCACTTGACAAACAACAAATATTCAAACGTTTCTATAAAGGTAATGCCGGACAAAAGGAATCGACCGGATTGGGACTGTCCATCGCCCAATCCATAGCCAATCTTTACCATATAAAACTCACATATTATCATGACGGACGACACCACTTCGTGTTAAAAATTGCAAAGCCATAGAACTTGAAGTATAAATCCCAAATCTTTCCAGAATCAGGTATTTCCTTTGCGGTTACAATAGCATTACTAACCATTAAAAGAACTTACCGTTATGAGAAAGATGTTTGCCATATTGCTTTTGGGAATGGTCATCGTAACGACAGCTTGCGCTGACAATGATGTCATCACCCGTAATGTAAACGATTTGCCTGTTCCGGCACGTACGATTCTAAAACAGCAATTTGCCCATACTAAAGTTTCGTATATCAAAATAGACAAAGACTGGTTCAAATCGGCCACCTACGACGTACAGCTTGTCAACGGTACGGAAATATCCTTCGACAGCAAAGGCGATTGGACCGAAGTAGACGGAAAAAGGTCTGAAGTTCCTGCTTTTTTTATCCCGGCTCCCATCAAGAAACAAGTGAACGACATGTTTCCCGGGGAGAAAATCACCAAAATAGAAAAAGACAGCCGTGAGTATGAAGTGGAACTTACCAACGACGTAGACCTCAAATTCGACCGGAAATTCAATATCCGCGAGATAGACTGAAAAAACGAGATTTTCACAAGAATATAAACCTTAAAAA
The DNA here is from genome assembly GCF_900683745.1 of Paraprevotella xylaniphila YIT 11841. NCBI lineage: Bacteria > Pseudomonadati > Bacteroidota > Bacteroidia > Bacteroidales > Prevotellaceae > Paraprevotella > Paraprevotella xylaniphila. The sequence continues at coordinate 4,053,382 of NZ_LR215980.1, read as the reverse complement.
AAACAAAACAAAATGAGAAAGAATATATGGAAATGGGGGCTTTTCATCTTATTGCTCGCCCCGGTTATGACCGCATGTAAAGATGACGATGAGGATGACTACAACTTCCGGAATGATCCACACATCATCCAAACGGTAGAAAGCCGTTATCCGGGAGCACAAATCGTGGAAGTCGAGCGTACCTACCGAGGATATGAAATACAAATGTGGCTGAACAACGCAGAAGTGGACATGCACCTCGACCTCAACTATCAATGGCTTTATACGGAATTCGAGGACATTGCATGGACATCCCTTCCCGAAGCCGTTGTCAACAGCTTTACGCAAAACGGATTCACGTTCAACCCACGTGAAGACGATGTGGACCGCATTGAATATCCCAACGGAACAGAAACGTCCATACAATACCGTATCGAATTGGACCGTGAACCTACAGACATCATACTCTACTACAATGCGGACGGAAGCCAACACCCGGGAAGTGGCTCCGACCCCTCGGCACAAATCCCACAGGAAGTACGCCAAATGGTAGCGGCCAAATATCCCGGTGCCAATATTATTGAAATGAACCGCACTGCAAAAGGCTACGAAATACAACTGTGGCTGAACAACGCAGAAGTGGACATGCATGTAGATACGAATTACCAATGGCTGTTCACAGAGTTTGAGGATATGGCATGGACATCAGTTCCTGAAGCCGTAGTCAACAGCTTCACACAAGAAGGTTACACGTTCAATCCTCGTGAGGACGATGTGGACCGCATTGAATATCCCAACGGAACGGACACAGGTATCTATTACCGTATTGAATTGGATCGTGAACCGATGGACCTCATTCTGGTTTACAATCCCGACGGCAGCAAACGTTCATAAGAATATTTCCTTAAGGAAAGAGTCACTCCCTGCCGGTAAAGACATGCCGGCAGGGAGTGTTTTCATCCTCTTCCTGCTTACCAATACACCTGTTTGCCATCCTTATACTCGAACAACCGTTCCGCTTCTCCCCTACTCAAGTCGCGGAGTAACAAAAGCGCATGTTTCGGCACACCCTTGAAAAGTAAAGAGTCTGACGTGGCTGTTTGCCGGGCAAACCCAAAGCTCATACAAATCCCCCTTACGGACAAAATTATCCCGATTACGGGGTGTATAGACAATCTTCCCTATATGCTTTCGCTCGCCAAGGTCGAGTCCGGCCCATCCCCCGTCGGCGAAAGGATAATCATACGATGTGTCCGTATGCCCGTCGAACACATTGAAATAAGAATGGTCGCCTGCCGCACCGTCTTCCGGACCCAAGACTTTTCCGGCCAACGGCACCGTGTCATTGGCAGACGAATAGAACCCGGCCTCGGAGATATTCCCATAACCACCTGCCGGACCGTAATACCTCACATAACGGTATGCTTTGGAGGAATCTGTTTTTACCACGGTGCAAAGCCTGCCCGGAATCTCACGAATCAGGAGCAACGTGTCTTTTTGTTTGAAAGAAGGCGAATTGCTGCCCTCAAACACCCCATTGACCATCCGTCCCAAAAAGAACTCCCCAAGCATTCCGAATTTGCTCAGCAGAACGACATCTTCTGTTTCTTCCCGTGCCTCATAAAACTCCATTTTCCCGTTCTCCTTCCCTGCGCTGAAAGGTGAAGACACCGGATCCAATTTGTCATGAGCCGCGTCATAAACCGCCAGACAGTAAATGGTACCTCCGTGACAACCCTTAAAGACAGCATTGGAGCCGTCATATCTTGTCCATCCCACAGGTTTCCAAGCATAGCGGTCGGACATGCAAATGTAAACGACCTCGCCCCTTTTCACGTCCCGGACGAAATGCCGTTTCCCAACGGATAAAGTAAAAGCCTTGTCCGTGGCATACAGACGGGTGACATCCTCGAAGAATGGATAGCGGAATACAGGATGCACACTATCCAACGGCAACTGCAACGAATCCGTCATGGCACGGTTCAGGCTGAACCGTTGCCTGAACACTTTTCCATACACATCGTCATAGACTTCGGCTTTCAGCAAACGGTGCCACCAATAAAACATGGAAAAATACCAAGTCTGTCCATGTTGGTCTACCAAGAAGTTCCAGTAATGGGGCGCGTTGTTGTTACCACGCATCGGAAGTTCCTCTATGCCGCAAGGGATTCCCAACGCCCTGTAAATGTATACCAACATGTCGCACAAGTCCAGACAACTTCCGCCCCTCCAGTCCGCTATCCTCGGACCGATACGCACGCTCGTCGCCATTTCGCCCGTAAAATGAAAAGGTGCCCGGAGCAGGCTGTCCAAAACAATGTGGGCGGCAAATGTGGGGTTCTCTATTTGAGGGTCATCCTTATACTTCTCGATAATAGGCATGAACTGGTAATACAATTTTTCCCGCCACGGAACCAATTCCTCGTTTCCTATGCGGTAAGGCAGTATATACTCACAGAATTGCTCGAACGAAACGTTTTTGCCCCACGGCTGTTCCCTCCATACCTTGAAGGCCCATTCTATATTGGAAACCAAAAAGCCGGGTTCCATGTCCACGTCCGCTTTCCATCGTATCTGCTGCACGTTTTTGGGCTTTCCGCACAACCTTTCCGCCGAATCCAACGCCTGCCGGTACGTGTAACGTCCCGTGCTGAATATATCGTATGCCTTGTACATGGACTCCAACTCCCCACTGTCAGCCCCTTGGTAATATGCCATATTGTCTATCAGGAACAAAGCCGCCTCGTATTTCAACGAATCTTCCTGATATAATTCCAATATCCCCTTCAAACCGGGATTTTCAGCCAAAGCCATTTCGCGGACATGTACCCTTTCCGAACACCTCGAACCCCAGACGGCATAAACCCCAACCGCAACTATCACGATGACTGCCGTAACCGCCATCTTCCCAACAACCGGTTTTCTTATCTTCATAAGTTTCATAGCTTTTTCATCATTCCGTCTCGCGGCACCGTCTTTTCACCGTGCCGCACATCCTCCAATATTTCCTTTTTAATCCGTTGCACGTCCGGAGAATCCACCTTTATCCTCTTCCGGGCTACCACGTCTGCCACAGAATCCGCCCTATCCCGCTGTCTTCCGGACTTGTATGCGTAATACAGTCCCTCCAAAGGCGCAAACCTGACGGGGCACATCCAATGGGCCTGTTCATAATGTCGCACGGCTTCGCCATACTTCCCGGCCGCCCGGCAAATGTCCCCGGTCAGGAGGGACAAGTTATACGAGGGCCATAACGCCCGGCATTCCCTTGCCGTCGACAACGCCTCTTCACAACGCCCGGCATAAAACTGTTCGGCGGCATAATTATACAGGAAAGAAGCGTCATGGTGGTAATGCCCGTACAATTCCGCATACCGGGGCATCATTTCACGCGAATGCCCGCGCAAGGCTTGACGAGCCACCCGGCTCCATTCATATTCATAAGAATAGGCAACGGACACCTTTATCAACGCCACGACCGCTACCACTATTCCGACCATGCCAACCCAACGCCAACATTTCCCATTCATCCTGCCCCGTCCAAGCATACCGCTACACATACGTCCCACGGCCGCTATCCCTATCACCGAAGCCAACGGATATTTCAACGGATAGGAAAACAGGGCAAAAACGACGCATGCACACAAAGAAACAGCCAACATGCGGGAAAAGATGTCGCGCCTCCGGAACAATCCGGACAAAAGCCAAGCCAAAGCCCCCAATGACAATAATACGCCCGGCAAACCGTACTCAATCCATACCCATACGAACTCGTTCAACGGATGGTACACCTCACTGGCCAACCACGCATGTCCGCTATCGGCATGCGCCTTGAAGTAGTCGGCTTGCCGGGGCATATACTCCCGCAGGAAACCGCCGGGGCCATATCCGGCAAAAGGCCGTGCCTGCACCAGTTCCCATGAACGTTCCAATATGAAACGGCGTCCGTTGGTGGAATCCATCTTGACCACCGAAATGCCCCAGGCCAGACCAACAGCCAACACCGCCAAAATCGTCAGTTTCATCATACGATGACCTTGCCACTGTTTTTGCAACCACAAGGCGGCATACAATGCCAAACATATCCATCCGGTACGGGAACCCGCGCATAATATGGCTGTCAAGATGACCAAAGCACATACGGCAAGGGCAGAACGGAACCAAAGCCTTCCCGGGCACCTTTGCCACAAACAGGCATGGAACGGCAAAGCGGCGCAAAGGCAGAAAGCCAACCCGGCAGGATTGTCGAACGTGCCGGATGCCGCCATCCCTTCTTGTCCTCCCCGGAACATCCGGACTATCGCATACACGGCCTCCAAGAAAGCCACGCCCACTAAGGCTTCGCAAAACGCGTCTTCCACGCGCCCCCACCACCCAAAAGCCCGCCGTCCGGAACCTCGATGCCTGCAGGCCACAAGCACCTGTATCCCGAATGTCAAAAGCACCAACAGCCCTACGGCTTCGGCCAAGACCCATTTCGGCCTTAGCCATTCCTCCGAAAAGCCCCTTACCGGTGGAAAGAAACAGGCGGCAAACAGGCACAGGAACAAGTAAAAGTAAACGCCTGCCCCGTCTGCCACCTGCTTTCCTTCGGGAACACTTCCCCTGATATGTTGGCCGCTTCTCTCCATTACCATCGTTGCATCTCTTTTTCCGCCTTCAATATACGGCGGAACCGGTCACGGAACATCGTTTCGTTTTTCATGTCGAGCGTTTGTTTGAAGACCAACCCGTTGCGGTCGAAAGTCATCTGCTTGCCACTGTTGTAGAAATGGAACAACTCCTGTAGTTTGAGGTAACTTTCGCCATCTTCTATATGAACGATTGGTGCAGACAACTCTTTTCTTATTTGGGCGAACCTGTTTTCATCCGAATACGCCTCCCCGTTGACTATCGCGATGATTTGCAAGTCCGGAAAACTTTCATAATCTGCCATGATGTTCTTCACGGATGAATTGGAACAAAAGCTCCAATCCCCATTCGGGTCTGAAAGCCAAACCACCTGCACATACCGGCCTTTATACCTATTTAAAATAGACTTCATCTCCCGACAACCGTCCCCTTCCGGTATTTCATAGACCCATGAGGCCGAGTTCCCGGACAAACGGTTCAATTCCTTTATTTTCTCCTTAAAGTAGGGGTAAGTCAAATAGGAAGAAGACAAGAAGTCCACCAACCTTTCGCGTTGTCCTACACTCCATTCCCCTTGCAAACCTGTAATTTTTTGTGTGAGGTAGGCTTGCACAGCCCAAGGAGTCCCCTCTGCGCCGGTCAGTTCGCGCAAAAGGTTCACTTGAAGGCTGTCTTTTTCTATTTCTACTTTCACATAGTCCAAAGGTTCTGTTTCAGAAGAATTATCCCCAAAAGCATACATATCAAGGAAAGCCATCATATATGTCATATCGATAGACGGAGGATACCCCAAACTATAAGGCAAGAAAGAAAGCGACGGATCATCCAAAGAAAGGATGTTCAACACCTTATAGGCTGAATAATCATAACCTGCATAATCTTCTTTTTGCACCTGCACTTTTCTCGGGCGTTCTACCTTTTCTTCAAACAACCGGCTGGCCATGTACAAATAACGGTCTGTCAATTCAAACCTTTGACGGTTCTTCAAAAGATGCGTCTCCCATGGAGAAAGCTTGTACTTCCATGCCACATAGTCGCAAAGCCGCATGTTTTCCGCCACACTCTCGTCCACATTCTTCAGGAAATATTCAGTGTCCAGGTTCCGTCCATAATCCGACAAACGTTCCCATCCGTAACAGATGAGCGGCACGTCCTGATGTTTCAACAGGTTCTCATAACAGCCTTTCGGATGGCTACTGGCATACTCCACTGTCACATTATCTTCCCGCACCCCTTTCACGGTGATGTCAAGCGTATCCCCGGGACGGACATAGAAAGGAACAGGCAAGTTTCCACCTCCCATCTTCATTTCCGCCCACACCGGATGGTCCAAAGAAAGTTCTGCATAGAATGTCCCGTCCGGCTTCAAAGCCGTGCAAGGGCGATTTATGGGATAAGGGGCAATCTCCCTATGTCCCAAAAAACTGACATCAAAGAACAAAATACCATTATTCCAATCCCGTGAATATTCCTCTATCTTGCCGCGCACCACGGCCTTTCCCTTTCGGAACATCTTCTCGGAGGTCTCTTCCGCGTCCATCACTTCTTTGGCCTTTGGAATCTTCACCTTGGCCTTGGCTGCGTGGATGCCATAGATGCGGAACATATCCTTGTCCGTTCCTTCTATCAGGTCGAATATCTTCGTGTCCTTCGGCATCGGTTCGAAGAGCAGACGGAACTCCAACAGCCCGGCTTTCGGAATATAGCATTTCTCGCCCAACGCCAACCCTACAGCCCCCTTCACGGGATAGCGTACGTCCTCTTCATCGCTCAGGTACGTGGACGGTGCGAATTGGAACCAGGCATTGATTTTCCCCTTCGCCGTGCAATACATGACCGTGGCCGTGTCGGACAGCACCACCTTGTCTATGCCCACCATCCCCGCATTGGAATAGAAAAACTGCAAACGCGTATAGGCCATTTCACCTTTTCCTAATAGCGTGGTTGGCAGCAATGCTGCCACCAACCACAAGATTTTTTTCCTGTTCATCATTCTTCTTTTTCTAATAATTCACGTAAACTCCGACGGAACTGTGTCTCATTTGCCGTGTAAAGCGGAGTAGACAACATCTCCCCTTCTCTGTTCAACGTAATATCTTTTATATAATCAGGAAGTCGAAGTTGCGCACGCAAAATACTGCTTTCTTCAAAATCCAACCAATAACAGTCTTCCTCCGGCAAATACGCTTTCACAAATTGCTCGAATTCCTCTTTAGTACATGTATTGGCACTGAACAAAAATACGAACTGCAAATCTTTATGGTTCCGGAAGTCGGGTATCAAATTGACCATCCGGTTATTCACGAAATCAAAACCGCTGTTTCCGGGTTTCATCCATTCCATCTGCACATATTTTCCTTTATACTTGTCCACAATCGGCTGTAATATCTCAAGTGCCTTTCCCTCCAACTTCGTTGTAGCCGGAAGCGGCCGGGCATATTCGGAAGCCAAATCCCATATTTTCCCCTTCAAATAAGGATTCGTGAGGCAAGCTGCCCTATGCTCCACGATTTCTTTCCGCCCTTCCGGAGTCAGGAAATCAGGCAAGTCACAGACTTTGTTAACGAGATAAGCTTGAACCAAATAAGGAATCTCCTTGAACCCCATGACACCCCTAAGTTCCTCCACTTGCAAGCTGTCCATCAACCGCAGCCCTTCCACATCCGACCAGTCCACGTCTCCCATCGAAGCCAAAGACCAAGCATCCGTCATGGGCTGCATGTCCTTCATACGTGACACCATTGCGCTAAAATAAGGAATAAAGGACATGGACGGGTCATCTGTGGGCATCTCATTCAACACTTTATATAAGGAATAATCATTGCCTTCGTAAAAATCCCTCCGCAGTTCCTCATTCGGTGGATAATAGCCATACCGGCTCGACAGCATCCAGTTGGCCAATACGGTTTGGTTGATGACCACCGCCACCTGTTGCCGGGCTTTCAGGAGGTGCGCCTCCCATGGAGACAGTCCGTATTTCCACACGAAATAATCACAAAGCCGATTTCCCGTTTCCAACGTCTTCTCCGTCATGATCCAAAACTCCTCATCGGTAAGCGTCTTCCAAATCTCTCCCTTACGCTCCCATTCGGCATAGACTTCCGGCATCTTGCATTTCAGCAATTTCTCATGACATCCTTTGGAATGGCTGCTGGTGTATTCTACTGTCTCAATCCCATTCCCTTTCGCTTTTATCACCAAGTTGAGCGTGTCGCCCGGACGCACATAGACCGGAATATCCGGCCCATACCCCGGCTTCAGTTCATCCCACACGGGATGCTCCAAGGGCCACTCTATGCAAAAAGTGCCATCCGGACGAATCAGTGTGGACGATGAGTTTTCGGGACGGCTTCCCAACGTATTGTCCTCCACCGACATGACACCATACCCCCACCCAGGTTTGTAGCCTTCTATCTTTCCCCGTACCACGGCCTTACCTGTCCGGAACATGTTTTCCCCGATTTCCTCTGTATCTACTTCTTCCCGAGCCACCGGTATCTTCACTTTCGACTTGGCATCATGCAGACCGTACCAACGTGCCATATCACGTTCTTCCCCCTCTATCATGTCGAATATCTTCGTGTCCTTGGGCATAGGGGCAAAAACCAACTGGAACTCCGTCCTCCCGCTTTTAGGCATGTAAAACTTCTCGTCCAATGTCAATCCTACAGCCTTTCTTACGGGATACTCCACAGCTTTCTCGTCACTCAAATAAGTGCTCGAAGCCATTTGAATCCAAGAATAAGGTCTGAAACTTACGGAAAAATGCACCACTGTAGCCGTATCGGACAATACGACCTTCTCAATATTCCATCCTCCTGCATTATTGGAATACAGAGACTGCAAACGGGTGTAGACTACCTCACCTTTTCCGAATAAAAAGGTCGGCAACATGCAAGCAAGAAAAAAAGCCTGCATTTTAATGAATGCTGAACTCCTCATATTTTTCTCTTTTTAATATGCATACCACTCCGTTCGCTTACCGCACATTATTATATTGCATATACCGCCCACTGTCCGTAACGCCCACGGCCTCTACGCTGACTGCCGTCCGCTTGCTGTTGTTGTAAAGGCGGACCGTGGCACTCCCCTTCGCATCAAACTTCACTTCGGGCATCCATAAGAGCGTACGGCGGTAATCTTCCGTTCCGGGCAAAGGACGGCGACTGTAGTCGGGGCTGTAGAAATCGTCGCAGACGGCATAACCGTGCCACAGGTAACGGCGGTCACGGCAAGAAGGGAAATATTCCCCGTTGGGACGGAGCTGCATCCCCACGATGACTTCCGGTTGGTTGTCCTGCCGGTATTTCCAACTCCCCATTTCACGGGGCACATAGTCCGTATAAATATAGAACCGTTCCAACAGGCTCAGCGACCGGAATTTCTCGAATTCCCCACGCGACAGCCAATCGGGAACAGGATGGGTCGGCGTGCCCGGCATGACTGGCTTGTCCCACAAGCGGTTGGGCCAAGCATTGAAGGTCGTCCGAAGAAAATAATCACGGTATTTGTTCATGTCGCCCACGAACAAGAACGAAACGAGCGTGGACACGGCAGGACTGCTCAAATAATAGAAAGGCACATCGGCCAGGCCGTAGTCGGCCATCATGTTGTAGGCATCATATGCGTCTATCACCACAGCCGGTTTCGCCGGGTCGTAACGGCGCAACCCGTTCCTCCGCGTCCGTACCGTCACGGAAGGCAACACGCGGCCTTCGAACGCACCGCGCACAAGGCTGTCCTCATGGGCAAACGGTTCGAGGTCGCGCGGCGATATGTCCTGATAAAAACTGTAGGGATGCGCAAAATGGGGGTGGAACAAGTCCAACTTCACATAATAGTCCGGCCAAGCCTCCTCGTCGGTGAAGCCTTTCTGGCGCATTTTGCGGATATAGTCTGTACCCTTTTTCAGTTTCGCCGCACTGAGGAACATCATGCAATCACCGTAAATCTTGGGCATGGGCATGTAGAACGAGCCGTCTTTCGTCTGCTGCTTCAATTCAAAAGTCTCCGGTCCCTGCGTGAACATGGCCCAGACGTTCACCTCCTTTTTCAAATTGCTGATCTTTTTGAAATCTATGTTCTGCCTTTCAGAGCGGTTGACACATCCTCCGATGGTCTGGAACTTCTCGGGCAACCAAGCGGGCGCGAACCGTTCCACGTCCGCCATCTCGCACCATTTGTAACGCCGCCACCCCTGCACCATCATGAGCCGGTCGAGGGCCTGGCGGTGGAGGCTGTCATCGGATTCGAAATAATAACCGGGATTTTCCACAAACCCTTTGATTTCACTGGCAAGGAGCATTTCGGTGAGTATCGTGCCGTTGTCGTACGTATCCTCTTCCGTTTCCCGGTCGCGGACGGCAAGGGAAAGGCTGGACAGGGAATCCGCCGGGTCGGCTAATTGCAGATGCAAGGTGATGGAATCGAAAGGTTCGTAAGACTGGCAGATACCGGAAACGGCCAGCCTCGGGGCATCATAGTCGTGATGGTTGACGAAAAAGAGCCGGTCGGCGTAGATGCGCCCCTTGCCATCGAACACCGTAAGTTGGTTGACTCCCGTGGGGAGACTGTCCAACGGGATGGCCATCCGGCACGTACGGCATCCGGATGCCGCCCCGTCCGCCACATCCACGCTCCCGGACGAAAGAAGGGAAACAGGAAGCGTACGGTAGAAACGGGACACTCCGCCACTCATGACATGCAAGGCCACGGGGCCATCCACACCGACAGCCTGCACCACGGCCTCCACCACGCTGTCGCCCACCGTGACAGCCAAGGCACAACCTTCTTTCTCCACTTCGGGAAGTTCTTCCTCATACCCATACCCCTTGTAAGTGAAGGTAGCACGGTAATCCGCGTCCTCCGACACGTCCGGCAGGCGGAATGTCGTCCGGCCGCGTTCGTCCGTCCGGCAAACAGCCGCCACCTTTCCATCCTTATCCCGGACGGAAAGCTCCATGCCGCCAAGGTGTTGCCCGTCCTCGCCGTTCAGTTCAAGAGCCACCCGGCAAGCCGTGCCGGCCACGAGGTCCCCCCCTTCGGGATAGAAACGCAAGTCCACTTCGGGTTTCTTTTTCTTCGGCGTTTTATAGTAACGGCGCATGGGGCGTAACGTCATGTCTTTCACAAAATCCCCGGCTTCCTCGGGTTTGTCATATACGGGGAACACCCGGGAATAAAGTTTCTCATAGTCGCGGAAAAACTCCTTGGCCATCTTCTTGCTGTAGAACAAATCCTCCGAAATACGCACATGGGGATATTCGCACTGCCCGAAGTTGAGCATCCAACGCGTGTAGGCCCGCAATTCGTAGTATCCGGCATAAAGCGTGTCCTTGAGCACGAACATGCCGTGGGCTGTACCGTCCTCCATCTCCAATTGCTGCCGTTCCACGGAATACCCGTCCGGCGTGAGAAGCTCCACGTAGAGAATCTTGCTCAGGTCGGTCAACGTGCCCCGGTCGGAACGCATGACGTATCCCTTATACCAAAGGGTGTCGCCAAGGAAATAACAAGTGTTGTCCAAATGGAGATACACTTTTTCCTGCGGCAGCCCGACACCGAAACCCTCCACTTTGCGATAAAGCGAATCCGTACCTTCAAAACCTGCCGTTCCCTGCCCGTGCATGGGGAGCGGCCCCCCCAATCCACACATCAGCACCCATACTAAAAACACATATTTCATAGTCCTGCATTTTATTTAAACGACTGAGCATTACAAAGTAAAATAACAAAAACGACACAAGCAACTTTTCGCTATCAAATATTATCAAATCCGGTATCAAATATTATCAGAAAATGTCAACGCCAAAAAAACATCTTCTTTCTTTTGTTCTTTCCAGACGTTTCTTTTAAATTTGTAGGACTTAACCGGATAAAAATAACAAAAACATGAAACACAAAATTAACCTAATCGCGTCATCGGCCGCCATCTTAATCCTGACTGCAATCACAGGGGCATGCATCAGCCTACACCACTGTATGGAATGGGAAACCTACTGCGACGATGGCACCCTACCCTTATTGGCCATAAGGCACACGCAAAACATGATATTCCACGCCTATTACTGGATGGGCATTGCTTTCGTATGTTTATGCCTGATGACAGCCATGATGGTATGGTACTTCCGCCAACAACAAAAACGCCATCCGGAATTGGTCGATTTGATGGCAGACACGTCGGAATGCGAACTCCACAAGATACAAGTGAACATCTATACCAACGAAATCATCATAGACGGCATAGCCTACCCAAGCCGCTGCCAAGTGGTGTCCCTGTTGGACTACCTGATGAAACAACCCACGCACGAAATCTCATTCATGGAACTCAATACAGTATTCAATGAGAATTTCTTTGACGGCACGCCTGCTTCCAAACGGAGAATCAGCAACCTCAAATATGAAGTCAACGACTTGTTGAAAAGCGGAGGATTTGAAATGACCAAAGTTTCTGCCGACAGGTTTGCCTTGACCCCTATCAACCAAAGAGCATCCTGACATTGACAAAAAGTAAAACCGACCTCCACGAGACTCGCGTATTTCCGCCCCCTCACGGAAGTACCCGGAAATACGCGAGTCTCGCAGGGAGACGGAAAGACAATCTGACAGCCCATAAGGTTTTCTTGCCACATCCTGCTCAACGGGATGGAAAATGTAACGCTGAAGGCTCAAAGACGAGAAAGCCCCAACCGGATTTGCATGCCATTTTGACATCCGGCTTTTACAAACCAAAACACTCCAAATAGAATAAAACCACGCCTGAAAAGCCTTTCCTTACCCCGTTTTCAGGTGCTTTCCGTCGCCATGTGCGGATATTCCCTCAACAACGTGCGGAGAAAAAAAATGTTTTCTCAGCCGAACGAAAAACCATTCGGCTGAGACTGATTCTTAAAAATCCCCAACATAGTGAAAAAACAAGCCTGAAATGCTAAAAAATGTACCTAAAACCACCTTGCGCCCCCTCTAAAACCTGCCGGTTTTCAGGGCATGCCTTAATCAAAAAACGTGGTTTTACTGTCAAAAAGACAGCAAAACCACGAAATATCGTCCATTCATGAAAGTTACAGGCACGTTTACCCTTGGAGTCCGGCAGGCGCTTCCGCTGTCCCTTCCACTCCGCGCAACGGTTCGTTCTCTTCGGGAATCACCTTCTTGGCACTGGCCTTGGCGCCCAACTTGATAAGCTTGTTGGCCGCCCCCACCACGCTCAACCGCCCGTCCTTCAGCTTGTCGGCGGCCTTGGCAAAGGAGGATGAAGCATCTTGCAACTTCTGTCCCACCGTCTCGAAATGGCCGATAAAGTCGGCCACGCGGTCGAGCAACATCCGGGCCGTATCATAGATGGCCTCCTGGTTCTGCGCCTGTTGCATTTGGGTCCACGCAATCTGGATGATGCGGAGTGCCGCCGTGAGGTTCTGCTCGCCGGTAATGAACACCCCTTTGGAAAAAGCCTCACGCCACAACTCCGGTGCTTCGGCCAACGCCAACTGAAGCGCCCCTTCGTTGGGCACGAACATGATGACGTAATTCAAAGCCTGACGCGGCAACTTGATGTACGCGCTGTAATCCTTGCGGGCCAATTCGGCCACATGCTGCCGCACGCTACGGACATGCCGCTGTAGGGCTTCGGCACGCGCCTCATCGTTCTCGGCGTTCTGGTAGTCCACGAAAGCCGTAAGCGACACCTTGGAGTCGATTACCGCATCTTTCCCGTCGGGGTAATGCAGGATGGTGTCGGGAATCATCCGCTTCCCGGACTCTTCGTTCAAGATGGCCTTGCCGGTGCGGTCGCGCAGGGTCACCTGCTTCTCGTAATGTATGCCTTCTTTCAGCCCTTGGCTTTCGAGCAATTCGTCCAGAATCAACTCGCCCCAATTCCCCTGCACCTTGTTCTCGTTGCGCAACGCCGAAGCCAGCTTGTCGGCCTCAGCCCCGATTTCACGCGTACGCTTCATCACTTCCTCAATGGCTTTCTCCAACGAGGCCGTGTTCTTGTTATGCGTGTCGCGGCTGCTGTCCATGGCCGTACGCATTTCCCGGATGGTCTCTTTCAGCGGGTCTATGATAGCCGTCATCTGCACCGTGTTCTGCTGCGAAAGCTCACGGGTACGCTGTCCCAGAATCTCACGGGTGGCATTCTGCAACTGCTCCTGCATGAGGTCCATCTGTTCCTTGAAACGGCGGTTTCGCTCTTCGGCCTCGCGCACCATCTGTTCGCGCACCAACACCAATTCCTTTTCCACCGTCTGCTTGTCGGCAGCCAGACCTTTGTTTTCGCGGTTCAGCGTCTCGCACCGCTCTTGCAACTCGGCCAAACGGTTCTCCATGCGCCCCTCGCGCTCCTTGAAATCCTGCGACTGCCGTCCTGCCAGTTCTTCCATGTCGAGACGACGTTTTTCCATCTCTTCCTCACGGGCCTGCAGCAGGGTCTGCAAGGAAGACAAACGTGCCTTCGTCCACAAAAAAACAACACCGGCACCACATACCAAACCGGCGAGCAGCCATAAAAGTCCTGTCATTTCTTCTTTTTCCTTACGTTTTACAACAAAATTACATTTTTTAATGGACAAAGCAAAACGAACTTTGTATTTTTGCAAGATTAATCCCAAAAAACAAACAGAAATGGAACTCATACCTGTAAAAACGACAGCCCCGTATTATGCTGAAGCCGAACGGCTCATGACGGACGCTTTCCCGCCCGAAGAACGCCGTCCATTGGAGCGGCAACGCCAATACACCGACCACAACCCACTTTTCCACCCTCAAGTCGTTGTGGAAAACGGGACGTTTGCCGGACTGTTCAACTATTGGACCTTGGACGGGTTCCTTTATGGGGAACACTTGGCCACCTGCCCCCACTTGCGCGGCGGCGGACTGGGACGGCGCATCCTCGATGCCTTCATCCGGCAAGCCGGACAACCTATCGTGCTGGAAGTGGAGCCGCCCACAACCGACATTGCTGCACGGCGCATCGGCTTCTACCGCCGCTGCGGTTTCCGCCTGTGGGAACATCGTACCTATATGCAGCCTCCTTACGCCGCCGACCTCTCGCCGCTCCCCCTGCTCCTTATGGTGCACGGCGATTTGGACGAAGAGAAAGACTTTGAACGCATCTGCCACGAAATCCATACGAAAGTGTACGAATGGCAGGGAGGCAAGTTGGAACCCGAATCACCCTACAAATAAATCCGGTGCGGCGGAAAGCTTTCGCCGCACCGGATTTCCTTGCCGGCATCCCGTATTCCCGGGTCAATCCGTCTCGATACTGTTCAACAAGTCTGCCTTCCCCTCGTTAATCAGTTTCAATATCAATTCACCGAACAATGTGTTTTGCCAAGCAAACCATGCACGGGTAAAGTTCTTCGGGTCGTTCTTATGGAAAGACTCGTGCATGAATCCCGTACCGGCATCCGTATTCACCAACATTTCCACACAGGCTTTGATTTCCTTGTCGTCACGGCTCGTAAAAGCTTTCATCATGATGCTCATCGGCCAAATCATATCGTAACCGACATGCGGCCCGCCGATGCCTTCGCCCGCCGTCCCTTTAAAGAAATAAGGATTGTCCTTGCTCCATATCAGCTTGCGGGTATTCTGATACACCGGGTCGTCCACTGGCACGTCACCCAGATAAGGCATGGCCAACAGGCTAGGCACATTGGCATCGTCCATGAGCAAACGGTTGCCAAAACCGTCCACCTCGAAAGCATACACCTTTCCGTAACGGGGATGATCGTATACGGCGTATTTCTTCAAGGCGGCCTCCACTTCATCCGCCAATTCACGGCATTCTTTGGCCAACGTCTTTTCATGGTTCACCTCGGTCAATATCTCGGCAGCCTTACGCAAGGAAGTCACGGCAAAGAAATTGGAAGGCACCAGAAACTGAAACGTGGTGGCATCGTCGGAGGGTCGGAAAGCCGAGGCTATCAACCCCACAGGCTTCACCGGATTGCCCCATCCGTTATTGGTCATGGTGTCGAGCGCACGTTCCGTCTTGCGTTGGAAATGATAGGGGCCGTTCCCCTCCTTACGCTGCTGTTCCCGGAACGTCTGTAGAATGTAGGCCACGGCTTGCAGCCATTCGTCGGAGAAAACACTGGCATCTCCCGTCACCTTCCAATAATGGTAGGCCAGACGAATGGGATAACACAGCGAGTCGATTTCCCATTTCCGCTCATACACTTCGGGCTTCATATCCGTCATGTCGGACGCCCAATAGCTTCCCGTCGCCTCCTTATTGAAGGCATTGGCGTATGGGTCGATATTGATACACCGGAACTGACGGCGAATCACTCCGGCCAACATTTTCTTCAGTTCAGGATCCTCATTGGCCAACTGTACGTAGGGCCACACTTGCGCACCGGAATCCCGCAACCACATGGCATGTATATCACCCGTGTACACGAAGGTGTCGTCCGCCCCGTCGAAGTGGACGGTCGTATCCAACGTATTCGGGAAACAATTCTCAAACATCCATGCCAATTTCGTATTCGTCAACAGTTTCTTGGCACGTTGTATCTGTTCCTCCACAGCCTTGGACGTGAACAAACGTTTTTCAGGACGATGGCTCTTCCACGCGCTAACTTGGGTATTGTCCCGTTCGGCCACATACTCCTGCACTACGGCCGCCCGGGTCTCCACCGTCATTCCGGCAACCCCCACGGCGACTCCTACAATTTTAATAAGATTTAAGTTCATAACATTTATTGTGAATTAGTATTAAGTTGGGTTATCTTATAAAATAGATTTCCACCGTATGAAAACCCAAAGCACGGAACAAGGCCGTGAACTGATTGCGTGCATTGGCCTCTGCCCTACGCATATTTGATGGTGTCAGGCATTGGCGCAACATCTTCACGTAGGCACGGTCGTACAAATCTCGACGCACGTCATTCGACCACTTCCCACTCTCATAAAAAACCTTAGTACGGGCTTCGTCGATAAAATTCTTGTCCAGCAAATGCACGGCCGGCAAACGGAGAGTCACGGTATCACCACGTGCCTGCACCCATTCCCCGGTCACCCGGTTCATGTCGATGCCGATGCGGGGGACTCCGGTGTACACAGCCACCAAGCGGTCGTCGGTAAAGAATCCTTCGCGCAACGTGTCTGCCACGACTTCAGACTGGACCGACAAGAATTCCCATTGCCCGATTTGTTCGATACGGCGTATCTCCTGAGAGGTCAGCTCGATACGGTTATCAAAACCGACTTCCACCGATATGCCTCCTTTACGGTTCCATTTTACCAACAACCCGATAAAGACTGCCAATACGACGGCCACGACCAACCATTTCAGTGCACTCAACCATTTTCCCATTTCATTTCAGTTTTTCAGTCCGTCCTTCACGTTCCAACAGCAACGGCATATCTGCCGCCGTAAAATCCTTACGGAAAGAAACCACTATGTTCCGCTCGTCATAGCCCAACCTCGTCAACATCGGCACCAACACGTGGGCCGCATTCTCGCGGGCCATCTCCAAAATGCCCAACTGCGGCACGGAAGCCAGAATCTCGTCTTCCCCCTGACGCGTAAAATCGGCCAGTTCCGCAGAAGTATAGTCCGAACGTGTCAAAGACACAAATTGCTTCACTTCATCGTGATTGATGCGCGAGGAGGTCACGACCACCCGTGGATCGGGCAAAGTGACCACAATACGGTCGCCCGAACGCAACACATTCTTCTCGCCGAACCCCGTGAAGTCAATGTAAGCTTTCAGGGTTACATCGAGAGGTATCATGACCTTGCGTTCGCCGATAGGCACTTTTACATCGAACGTCCGCTGAAAGAGATTCCCTTTCACCCGCAACGGGTCATCCTTCAAAACTAATTTATGCACTTCATATTCGGCCGTATACAGACGGGCACACTCCTTTACCTGCATAACCAAGGAGAGCGTATCGACCCGGACGGCCTCTGCTTTCGTCTCTTTCCCGCGACAAGCCGACAAAAGAGACAGGCACAAAACTATGACAAAACAGAACGTTATTTTCATTGCAAATGCTTGGGGGCTTCAAAGATAGGCATTTATGGAATAACAGGCAACAAAAGAAGACCTAAAAATATAACAGACAAGCTTGTCCAACTCGCCTTTTTTTTGTTCCTTTGTGAAACGGTTGAGAAAAAGAAGAAAATGCAGACACATTTCAAATTCCTATGTATGGCATGCACCGTACTGCTGTGCTACAGTTGCGGTGGAAATAACCCGCAAACCGTCAGCGGATACAGTGAATATGAAAAACCGGACACGACAAATTCCGTGCAGGAAATGAAAGACTATCATTACAGTGCAGAAGTCAAAGTCGGACAAACGCGATATACGTACGACATCGTACGGGAGGTAAACGACACGCTTCCGTTAGTGACGGGGGACGGCGGCGAACGCTATGCCGACAACTATATCCGGTTGCGCGTGAACCGCGAAGGAAAAGAAATCTTCAATAAAGCCTTTACCAAAAACCACTTCAGAAACTATATGGAAAAAGGCTTCATATCCCATGCCATCTTGGAAGGAATGGCTTTCGACAAAGTGGACGGCAACAACCTGCGCTTCGCTGCCAGTGTCAGCTACCCGGCTTCGGACATCTACATCCCGTTGTCCATTACCATCTCGCCCGACGGCAATTACCAAATAACGAAAGATGAAGTCTTGGACACGGTGGTAGCCACAGACTCTACGGAAACGGGAGAATAAATCCGACACGAGGTTGACAACAGACAAAAAAGGAGGTGAAGACATGATAGTCATTAAAATAAGCCGTGGCGCAACCCAACGCATAATATGGATTCTGGCCCTCCTGGTTCTGGCCGGGGGACTTACGGTGGCTTTCTTCCACCTGCGTGACAAAATCTTCCCCTCCACCACGTTTGAACTGAATGACGAATTAGGGGGAAACATCTTCCCATCCCTGATTCTTTCCACAGCCACTACGGACACCCTCATCGTAGCCCCCACGGAAAAAGGCGCGTTGGGCAATCCCAAATCGGGAATCTCGATACAAATCACAAGTCCCGTAAAAGACGCCCGCCTCCATGTTGAGGTGGCAGAAACACCGTTTTTCAAACGTTCCGTATCGGAATTCATCCTTCCCGAGGAAGGAAAGGCTTACACGGTGTATCCCGACATTCTTTGGAACTACGACGCTTTACGCAACAACACACAGGCCGAACCCATCACCGTGTCGGTGGAAGTACAAATCAAAGACCGGGAGGCAAGCCAACGCGTACGCACGTTCTCCGTGCGCAGCATCAATGAATGCCTCATCGGCTACAATGACAAGAAGAACCGCTTCCACAATACAGGTGTCCTGTTTGCCGCATACGTGAACGAGGATAGTCCGTTGATAGACAAAATCCTGCGGGAAGCCTTGAACACACGTATCGTCAACCGTTTCATGGGCTATCAGAACAAGCGTAAAGACTACGTGGACAAGCAGGTTTATGCCCTATGGAACGTGCTGCAACGGCGCAAGTTCCGTTACAGTTCGATTTCATACAGCAGTCTTTCGAGCAACGTGGTCTATTCCCAACGCGTACGGACGTTGGAAGACGCCCTGGCTTCTTCGCAAATCAACTGCGTGGACGGCAGCGTATTGTTCGCCTCCCTGCTCCGCGCCATCAACATCGACCCGATATTGGTGCGTATTCCGGGGCACATGTATGTTGGGTATTACACCGACCGCAGTCATAACCAGGCTAATTTTCTGGAGACTACGATGATCGGAGATATAGACCTGGATGATTTTTTCCCCGAAGAAAAACTGGATTCCACTTCCGAAGGCAAGTCGCAGGAGGAAATGTCGCGGCTCACTTTCGAGAAATCCAAAGAGTATGCCCGTCGTAAATACTCGGCCGACAGCGCACGTATCCACACGCTCCCACGGCAATACATGTTTCTGGAAATCTCCAAGGCATTAAGACGGAAGATACAACCGTTGGGCAAATGAAACAGTTTCTAAAAAAGGAGATGGACTCTCGCAAAGCCATCCCCTTCAAGTTCCTGAAAAAATATCTACCGTCCACTCCTACGAAACGAATTTCCGTCTCTGCCCGCGCACGGTTCAACCTTCCTGCGACGGATAATGCAAATTGGCGTCCGTCATCTGTTCCAGCACTTCATGGAGGTATTTGGCAGACTCCCATTTAGCCATCGGCAAGTCCTGCAACAAATAATTGCCGCAGTCGCGCGGGGTTGCCCCAGGAACTTCCCCTTCATATTCCGCAATGAAACGGAACGTTTCTTTCATCAGTTCCACAATATCCTCCGACTGCAAGTCCCCTTTCATCAGCAGGTAATTTCCCGTCAGGCACCCCATCGGCCCCCAATACACAATCTTATCGGACCATACCGGATGATTGCGCAGGAACGTGGCCGCCAGATGTTCTATCGTATGCAACGCACCTTGCCCCAAAGCCGGCTCACGGTTGGGTTCTTTCATGCGGACATCGAACGTGGTCACTGCCTCACCTCCCACTTCATCTTTACGAGAGACGTAAATGCCCCGCAACAAGTGAATGTGGTCAATCGTAAAACTTGGAATTTTCTTCATTGGATTTATATGTTTTTTCGGATTAAGACAAAGAAGAAGGCAAACCCTCCAAGAAGGTACGTACTACCCCGAAAGATCGGTCGGCCATCGTTTCCCAAAAATTCTCGTACTGCTGCCAGTGCGCATCGGCTCCCGGCGTGTCGCTGATAATCCGGAAACTGATGAAAGGCACGCGGTAGAGGTGGCAAACCTGAGCTATGGCAGCCGATTCCATGTCTACGGCCAATCCCTCCGGGAATTCGGCCTTTATGGCATCAAACTCGGCGCGTTCCGTAATGAACTTGTCACCGGTACAAATCAACCCGGCATGCACGGGTACGGAAGCATCTAAAGAAACAGCTACGGAAAGCAAACGCCCGTCACAAACAAACCTGGCCGGCATATCTTGTATTTGTCCGACCTCGTTCCCGTTACCACACCACACATCGTGATAAACGACTTCCGAGGCTGCCACGACTTCCATCACCCCGGCTTTTTCGTCGATGCCTCCGGCCACTCCCGTACTCACCACCACATCCGGCTGCATGTGGGCCATCAGTTCGGACGCACCAACGGCTGCGTTCACTTTCCCAATACCACACTCCATGATATATAAGGTGTTCCCGCCCAACCGTCCTACGGTATACTCAAAAAGTCCATGCTGTTCCGTACGCATTCCCTTGACCAACCGGGCCAACTGTTCGCGTTCGGAAGCCATCGCTGCAATAATTCCTATTTTCATTCGCCATCGTCTTTATTTCCTTGCAAAAGTACAACTTTTCCACCACTAATTCAATATAACTGGAACAATCGGTTGTTCTTTCACATCGTCTATCGCAACAGAACGGTACTTTACACGGGCAAAATCTATGGCCTTCAAGTCGATACTTCGGATCTCGCTGTTGTACATGGTGCGGTAATAAAACACCAAACCTGTCATATCCGTGGCTGAAGTCCACTGCGTGGCACTCGGAATATCCACCGGCACCTTGGCATCTGCAAATTCAATCCCTACAGGAATGTCGAAATTATTCAATATCTGGAAAGCCTGCAGCACCGTCTTCCGCGCCGTAGCCTGCATGGGAGAAGAAGTCTGATAGAAAGCCGCACGCACAAAACGGGACGGAGGCGTCACGTCGCCGGGAATCCCTAAAAAGCCGCTGCCCGCGCCAAAAGCTGCAAGTTTCACCTTGCCAAACGGTTTGGCCTCTGCCCCTCCGGCATACAGGTTTACATAATTGTTCAGGTTCGTCATCTGCCATTCAAAACCTGGAGAGTTGGTAAGCACGCCTAATTCATTTTCATAAAAATGAGGAATGCCGCCCACAATCTCTAACACGACCTGTCGTCCCGAAGCGTCCGCAATACGCCAATGGACTGTAGAAGCACGTGGGTCGGATGACACTACATGTACTTTTCCAAGCGCCTCTTTTACCTCATCCACCGTCTTGAACCGAGACAACATCCAAGGTACAAGTTGCAAATCGGACAATGTACTCTCACGTTGCCCCTCACCGTACGCTTCATAACTACCGTAGTGAGGGAAGTAAAACAAACCGGCAGCCAGTCCGGCCTCATTCAGTCCATCGGCCACAAAATCCTCCAACTCCACGGCTATCCCTACATAACCGTATGCCGCCGTAAATTTCAATCCGTTTTTTTGTCCGCCAGGCACATATGATTGTTGCACATACCCCCGAGGAACAACCACATAACGGCTGTTCAGGTAGCTGCCGCCCCACTCTATGGTACGAGCCAAGACAGTGGCGCCGTCCTGCGACTTCAACGTAATTCCCGTACATGCCTCAGCAGTATGCGGAACACACAGCCCAACCGCCGTAACGGCAAGCCCGAAAACCATCCCCTTTATTATTTTATTCACATTCCTCATCTTTTCAATATTTTATATGGTTATATTTCGAAAGGTACGAAAAAAAACATACTTTTGCAAGCATAATCCAGTATTATATTTTCCAACTTCACAAAGATGCAACGCTTGTATGCCTTCTTATTATTGTTCCTAAATGCAGTATTATGGGTTCTTGTCGCAATCATCAGCCCCCTATATTTGTTATTGCATGCCCTCTACCAAACATGCAAACGATGCTTCGTACACCCCGAATTCCCCCGGAAGAGACTCGAATCCCTCATTAAAACTTATCTTAGAAAAGGGTAAGTAAGACTTGAAATATCCGGCCTCTCTACTCAAATAAAAGTATACAAACAAAAGGACTCCCTCCATCAACTTCCAAAAGTTGATGGAGGGAGTCCGCATCTATTAACTAACACCTAATGTAATTACTTCACTTCCTCAAAATCTGCATCTTGAATAGTATCATCAGAAGAAGAGTTTCCAGCGTTGGCATTACTCTGCCCTCCGGCATTCTGCTGTGCACCGGCTCCAGGCTGTGCACCACCCTGGTACATCTGTGCACTGGCAGCCTGCCATGCTGCATTCATTTCGGCAATAGCAGCATCGATGGCGGCAACATCACCTGCCTTGTGGGCATCTTTCAATTTCTGCAAAGCTCCTTCGATAGCAGGTTTCTTGTCAGCCGGAATCTTATCACCCAACTCTTTCAACTGGTTCTCAGTCTGGAAAATCATAGAGTCAGCCTGATTCATCTTGTCTACTCTTTCACGCTCTTTCTTGTCGGCATCTGCATTAGCCTCAGCCTCAGCTTTCATACGGTCTATTTCGTCTTTGCTCAAACCAGAAGAAGCTTCGATACGGATAGCCTGTTCCTTACCGGTAGCCTTATCCTTGGCAGACACTTTCAAAATACCATTGGCATCGATGTCGAAAGTCACCTCTATTTGAGGAACTCCACGACGAGCAGGCGCAATGCCGGTCAAATTAAACTGACCGATAGACTTATTCTGAGCGGCCATCGGACGTTCTCCCTGCAATACATGAATAGTCACTTCCGTCTGATTGTCGGCAGCCGTGCTGAAGACTTCGCTCTTGTTGCACGGGATTGTCGTATTGGCTTCAATCAACTTCGTCATTACGCCACCCATCGTCTCAATACCCATAGACAACGGCGTCACATCCAACAATACGATGTCGCCCACTCCGGCTTCCTTATTCAGGATAGCCCCTTGGATAGAAGCACCTACCGCTACGACCTCATCTGGATTTACACCTTTAGACGGAGCCTTGCCGAAGAAATCTTCTACTAACTTCTGGATGGCCGGAATACGGCTCGAACCTCCGACAAGAATTACTTCGTCAATGTCTGAATTACTCAAACCGGCATCCTGCATTGCCTTCTGGCACGGCACCTTACAAGCCTGAATCAAATTATCAGCCAACTGCTCGAACTTAGCACGCGTCAAGGTCTTCACCAAGTGCTTGGGTACACCGCCTACAGCCGTGATATAAGGCAAATTGATTTCCGTAGTCGTAGACGAAGACAATTCAATCTTGGCTTTCTCGGCAGCTTCTTTCAAACGTTGCAATGCCATCGGGTCTTGTTTCAAATCTACTCCTTCTTCTGCCTTGAAGTCAGCAGCCAACCAGTCGATAATCACTTGGTCGAAATCATCACCTCCGAGGTGAGTATCACCATTGGTAGAAAGCACCTCGAATACACCGCTACCAAACTCCAGTATGGAAATATCAAATGTACCGCCCCCCAAATCGAAGACAGCAATCTTCATGTCCTTATTGGACTTATCCACACCGTAAGCCAAAGCCGCAGCCGTCGGTTCATTCACAATACGTTTCACTTCCAAACCGGCAATCTGTCCGGCCTCTTTCGTCGCCTGACGCTGAGAATCGGAAAAATAAGCCGGCACAGTAATCACTGCTTCCGTCACTTCCTGACCCAGATAATCCTCAGCCGTCTTCTTCATCTTCTGGAGAACCATGGCAGAGATTTCCTGAGGAGTATAGAGACGACCCTCAATATCCACACGAGGCGTGTTGTTATCTCCTCTTACTACTGAATAAGGAACACGCGAGATTTCCTTCTGTACCTGATCATAGGTCTCACCCATGAAACGTTTGATAGAGAAAATGGTATTCTTCGGATTCGTAATCGCCTGACGTTTGGCCGGATCACCCACCAAGCGTTCGCCGTTTTTAAACGCCACGATAGAAGGAGTCGTACGCTTGCCTTCGTTGTTAGCGATTACTACCGGTTCGTTACCTTCAAATACGGAAACACAAGAGTTTGTAGTTCCCAAGTCAATTCCAATAATCTTTCCCATAATATATCTACTTTTTTATTATTAATCTAAATTGAATGTATTTCTTACGTCCGCCTCTTACAAAAGCAACGCACTGTTATAAAAACAAACCGCGTGCCAAACTATCTCATGAAGCAGAAAAAACTATAAAAAAAGATTTATCGGAATCAAGAGAGAGTTTTTCCGCTATCTTTGTTCTCGGACAAGCCCATCTGCGACAGTCAGACCTGAAAACTGCCAAAATGGCTGAAAAAATTTAAAATGTATGACGAAAATAGCACGACTTCTATTATTTCTTTGCACCTTATTGGTATTCCATATTTCTATGGCACGCCCACGGGTAGCCGTAGTACTAAGCGGAGGTGGTGCAAAAGGTACGGCACACATCGGGGCACTGAAAGTAATTGAAGAAGCAGGAGTCCCCATCGACATGATTGTAGGTACGAGCATGGGCAGTATCATCGGCGGGTTATATGCCATAGGATATACGACCGAACAGCTCGACAGCATATTCATGGCACAAGACTGGAACACATTGCTTAGCGACAAAGCTTATCGCAATGCACTTAACCTACAGGCCCGGGAACAAAATTCACAATACATCCTCTCCGTCCCCTTCTTTGAAAAACCGCAAGACTTAATCAGCGGAGGGGTCATCAAAGGAAGAAACATCGGGCGTATGTTATGGCAACTCACCGAAGGCTACCACGACTCCATTGATTTTCAAAAAATGCCAATCCCATTTGCCTGTATTTCCCAGGATTTGGTGACAGGCGAAGAGATCGTATTCCGAAACGGCGTACTGCCCATCGCCATACGTGCCAGCATGTCCATTCCCGGTGCTTTTGCCCCGATATCCATGAACGGCAAACTACTCATCGACGGTGGTATCATCAACAATTACCCGGTAGATGTGGCACGGCAAATGGGAGCAGACATTGTCATAGGGGTGGACGTACAGGATCCGATGAAAAATGCAGAAGAACTTCAAAACAATATCTTCGCACAACTCAACCAACTCATCGACTTGCAAAGGAAAGACCGTTGGGAACAAAACATAGCTCTTTCAGACGTCTATATCAAGGTCAATGTAAAAGGATACAACACAGCCAGTTTCAACACAACCGCCATAGACTCCCTGATGGGACGTGGAGCACAAGCAGCCCGTTCACAAATAGACACCTTACGGGCTATAGGCAGCCGCTTCTCTCCCGACGACTCCATCGTGAGCCGTCCCACACCTCCTTTCTTCTACATGCACCGCCCGGGAAATATCGAAGCGCGCTATGCAGGGAGCTTAAAAATCCTGATAGGCGACGCACCCAGAAATTCCATCAACCTTGGACTTAGGTTCGACAACGAAGAACTGGCCGCCTTGCTGTTCAACGGACAAATGCAGCTCGGGAAAAAAAGGAACCACCACGTCAACCTGACTTTACGTTTAGGAAAGCAAACTTATGGCGACGCACATTACAATCTCGACTTAGGCAGGGAATGGAACCTTACCACAGGCTACCGTTATACCTATAACGATTTTAACATCTATGAGAAAGGAGAACGGACATACGGCATCAGCTTCAATCATCATTTCGGAGAAGTCGGATTCACCAAAAGTTGGAAAAACGTACGTCTCAAATTGGGAGGAATTTACCAACTCTACAACTACGGCTCCTTCCTCTATCGCTTCGAGGACAACTCGCCGACAGACATTACCAAAGAAAGCTACCTGAAGTTCGGCACGCAATATGCCGTCAATACATTGGACGACAATTACTTCCCGACAAAAGGTTCCGAATTGGAAATGGCATATTACTATGCCATACCATTAAACGGGAACAAAGCCTTCCACACAGCGGGAATACATTGGAACGCCGCATTCTCTTTCAACTCACGCTTCACTTTAATGCCCCGGATAGAAGGGCGCTATCTGACGACAGAAAACACCGTTGCCGAAATGAACACGCTCGGTGGACAAGAAAGAGGCAAATACTTCAGTCAACAAATACCATTTTACGGCATCAACCATTTCGAGATGCCCCATCGTTCTTTGGTCGTGGCGGGAATAGAAGCCCGTCAACGCATCGGAGGGAAGCATTACGTCAGTGGTATATTCAACATCGCCGCCACATCGGATGACTGGATGCATTTTTTCAAAAACAGTTTCAACGACAACGACCTGTCGGGATATCACATCTTCGGTGGAGCCGTAAAGTATGACCTACGCACTTTCATCGGCCCTGTCGGTTTTACTATATGCTACAGCGACCGCGCCAAAGCTTCCGGATACATAAGGGCGGGATTCAATTTCTGAAACCCGCCCTTCAGTCCTTCACGGCTTTTTCACTCGGCTTTAAACTCCAAAACTCCGCCTTTCATCAAGTCACGGATGTCAATAAAAGGCGCATCCAGTTTCTTTCCGTTAAAAAGAATAACCGGCAGATGCTTATGTCCTTTCAGCCCTTCGGCACGAACTGTCAACACCTTGCCATGCGGCAGTTCCACACGGGCCGACGGGAACCTCGGAATCCCCAACGCATATTCTCCCGATGCCGGAGTCACCGGATAAAAGCCCAACGAACTGAACAGATACCAGGCGGACATCTGTCCGCAGTCGTCATTTCCCGACAACCCGTCCGCCCCGTTCCTGTAATGAGTGTCCAAGATTTCCGGAATACGTTCTTGCGCCTTGTCGAAACGACCGCAATAGTTATATAGATACACATAATGGTGGCCAGGCTCATTGTCATGCCGGTAATGCCCGTTGTCGAACACGTTATCGAGCGCTGCGGCAAAAGACTCGTCACCCCCCATCAAATCTATCAGCCCCTGCACATCCTGCATGACACAAAATTGATAAGTCCAGTTGGCCCCTTCGGTAAACCCTGCATGCTCCCCGGCCCAACTGCCATCGGCATTACGCGCTTGGAAAAGTTTCGTTTTCGGATTATACAAATAGCGGTAATTCTTTGCCCTTCTCATTAAATCTTCATAATCAGCCGTTTTTCCCAAAGCCTTTGCCATTTGGGCAATGCAATAGTCGCTTAAAGCGAACTCCAACGTACGGGCCACGGATTCATTGGTCTTGTCATCGGCCACATACCCGTTTTTCAGATAATTGGTCAATCCGCCCCGTGCTTCATATCCCCCGTTCCACCATTCGCGGTCACCCCAACGCGACTTATCGTCACCCGTAGGAGGCACGTAGGCATCCTTACGAATCGCTTCATACGCCTTCTCCACGTCATAATCGCGGAAGCCATTGACGTAAGCGTCCGCTATCACAGCGTCCGCATGCGTGCCGATCATGATATTCGTATAGGTAGGATTCGGCCATTTGGGTATCCAACCGCCCTCTTCATACATTTGTACCAATGCCGTAACCATGTCGTCCACCCGTTCGGGCGCCATGATTTGCAGCCAAGGATGTTCAGCCCTGAAAGTATCCCACAAAGAATAAGCATTATAGGAAACGCCCTGATGCACCTTATCGTCAAACGGACTGTAATAACGGCCATATTCCGAAAACTCCCGAGGATACTGCAAGGTACGGAAAAACGCCGTATAGAATATCGTACGGTCTTCTTCGCTCGCCCCCTCCAAGTCTATCTTGGAAAGCTTTTCCTCCCATTCCTTTTTCACTTTTTTCGTCACGGATGCAAACGAAGACCTGGCCGGAATCTCTTTCGACAGGTTCACCGCAGCTTGCTCGAAGTCGATAAAAGAACTGCCGATACGCACATCAACCCACGTCGTCCCCGCAGGAAACTCGACATATCCGCCTACAGAACCACCTTCCGCCTGTACAGACTTTCCGCTGACCGTCCCGTCGCGCCATGTACCGTAATCGGCAAAATCTTGGGAGAACTTCAACACATAATATCCCTTGAACCCCGGCAAGGCCGGCCCCAAATGGGCATCATGCCTTTCCTTATTATATATATGCACCTCACGCTTGTCGGGATAGATGCGTATGAAGCCTCCTTCGTTTTCCCTTCCGGCCTCCAAATAAAGCAAGGCTTTTTCATCCTTTGGGTATGTGACATGGAAGAAAGACGCACGTGAAGTCGCCGTCATTTCCGTGGTAATCTCCGAACCGCCATGTTTTCCCGAAGCGTATGACACCTTGTAATAATAAGGCTTAGCCACTTCTTTCCCACGGTCCAGACGTACTTGCCTGTCCTTCGCCTTAATCTTCAGTTCCCCACTTTGGGGCATCAGGGTCATGAACCCGTAATCCCCCATCCAGATGGCCGGTTGGTGCGTGCCCATAAAACCGATTAAGACCGAATCGCAATGGCGATACATCGTACGGGATATGCCGTTAATACGGGTCGCCGCACACCATTGGGTCATGGCAAACGGCGTGCCCACGGCCGGAGTCGTCCCCCCGTATTCCGTCTCATGGCTACCGTCCGTACCAATCATCATACTTACCTCATCCACATGGAATTTAGCTGTTTTTGCGGCTTTTCCCGACATGACAACAGGACACGAAGCCACACTCATCAATAAAAATAAAGTTCGTAATACTCTCATGTTATTAAAAATTTGGTTAGGGTTGTCTTACAAATAAACGGAAAAGAACAGCCCTACGGCCATTCTTTTCGTTCATAAAAAGGGATATTGTCACGGATTGGCATTGGCATCCTGCAAGGCTGCCGCAATCAGTCCTTCCACTTCGTCGCAGAGTTCGGGGTTGTCTTTCAACATCTTTTTCACGGCATCCCTTCCCTGTCCTATCTTCGTGTCGTTGTAACTGTACCACGAACCGCTCTTCTTCAGAATGCCCAGTTCCGTACCCAAGTCCACGATTTCGCCGATTTTGGAAATGCCTTCTCCGAAAGTGATTTCAAATTCAGCCTTACGGAAAGGAGGTGCCACCTTGTTTTTCACCACTTTCACGCGCACTTGGTTTCCAATCACCTCGTCGCCGTCCTTGATGCTCGTCACACGGCGGATGTCCAAGCGTACGCTGGCATAAAACTTCAAAGCGTTACCGCCGGTCGTCGTCTCCGGATTACCGAACATCACGCCGATTTTCTCACGCAACTGGTTGATGAAAATACAAGTGGTGTTCGTCTTGTTGATCGTGGAGGTCAGTTTGCGCAAGGCCTGGCTCATCAAGCGGGCCTGCAGGCCGACCTTGTTGTCCCCCATGTCACCCTCGATTTCGGCCTTCGGCGTCAAGGCTGCCACGGAGTCTATCACGATAATGTCAATGGCCGACGAACGGATCAACTGGTCGGCTATTTCCAATGCCTGCTCCCCGTTGTCCGGCTGTGAAATCCACAAATTGTCCACGTCCACGCCCAACTTGGCGGCATAAAAGCGGTCGAAGGCGTGTTCCGCATCGATAAACGCGGCTATCCCGCCGGCTTTCTGCGCCTCGGCGATGGCATGGATGGCCAAGGTCGTTTTACCGGAACTTTCCGGACCGTAAATCTCTATGATACGTCCGCGAGGGTATCCCCCCACGCCCAAAGCGGCATTCAACGCGATGGATCCCGTAGGAATCACATCCACTTGTTCCACGTGGTCATCGCCCAGTTTCATGATAGAACCCTTTCCGAAGTTCTTCTCTATCTTGTCCATTGCAGCCTGCAAGGCCTTCAGCTTTTCCGTATTCGGCCCCGCAAACAAAACTGCTTCTTCTTCTTTCTTTGCCATATTCTTTTTTATAATCAAATCATCTATGTTCCACCTCCCCACAGCACCCCGGCAAGGGATGCCTTCCGGGAAATGCAGGATTAAAGTTCAAGGTCGCCGTTGAACACTTCGTGCCACGGAAGCCCGTCCTTGTTCAACTCCTCCATGAACGGATCCGGGTCGAACTCTTCCACATTCCACACACCGGGCTTCTTCCAGATGCCTTTCAGGAACATCATGGCCCCGATCATGGCCGGCACGCCCGTCGTATAGCTAACCCCCTGCATGCCGGTCTCCAGATAAGCGGCATGATGGCTGCAATTATTGTACACGTAATAAGTCAGTTCTTTTCCGTCCTTCACCCCACGGATACGGCAACCGATACTGGTCTCGCCTTCATAGTTTTCACCCAAATCCTGCGGGTTGGGCAACACGGCCTTGAGAAACTGCAACGGAACGATTTTCACCCCATTGTAATCCACCTCGTCTATGCGTGCCATACCGATATTCTGAATCACGCGCAGATGCGTAAGGTATTCCTGCCCGAAAGTCATCCAGAAACGGGCCCGCTTGATGGTCGGGAAGTTTTTCACCAACGATTCGAGTTCTTCGTGGAACAACAAATAAGAGTCGCGCGGACCGATGTTCGGATACGTCAGGTCCTTATGGATTTCCATGGGCTTCGTCTCCACCCACTGTCCGTTCTCGTAATAACGCCCGTTCTGCGTGATTTCGCGGATGTTGATTTCCGGATTGAAGTTTGTGGCAAAAGCCTTATGATGGTTCCCCGCATTGCAGTCCACGATGTCCAGGTAATGGATTTCGTCGAAATAATGTTTGGCCGCGTATGCCGTATACACGCCGGAAACGCCCGGGTCGAAACCGCACCCTAAGATGGCGGTCAGTCCGGCCTCCTCGAAACGTTTCTTGTAGGCCCACTGCCAACTGTATTCAAAATGAGCCACGTCCTTCGGCTCGTAATTTGCCGTATCCAGATAATTGCACCCGGTTTGCAGGCAAGCTTCCATAATGGTCAAGTCCTGATAAGGCAAGGCCAGGTTCATCACCATGTCCGGCTTGTAACCGTTCAGCAGTTCCACCAACTCTTCCACGTTGTCGGCATCCACCTTTGCCGTTTGGATAGACGGGTTCCCGATGGCCTTCACGATGGCGTCGCATTTGGCCTTCGTACGGCTGGCAATCATGATTTCGTCAAACACTTCCGGATGCTGGGCCACTTTGTGCGCTGCTACCGTGGCCACACCGCCGGCACCGATAATTAAAACTTTTCCCATTTTTTGAATTCGGTATTATAATTAAATATGTATAGGATGCAAAGTTAATGACTTTTTCCAAGAAGCAAAGAAAAAGCCTGTTTTTTTGATTTTTATTTGAATTAGATAATTTGCTCACGCTCGGCAGACTCGAACAAGTTCGGTCTGTTCTCGCTTAATCGCAAATTTCGTCCCCTCTGATGCCCAACGCATTCATCAACGAATAACCGAGGATCTCCTGCCGGAACCCTCTCCCGGCCTGAGGCTCCATGGCCAGCAACGTGACGTCCTTGCCTTCGGTCCGGCCCAAAATCTCGCGTACTCGAAGACCGTATTTCTCCACGTCCGGCACGATGACCAGTCGTTTGATACCTTTCTCGTCGGCCAACGCCTCGAGCGACTGCAAATAGAGGGCATCTCCGTCCACCAAGTTCTCCACCTGTACGGAACTCAATTTGAACTCCCCCAAATGCCCGTCGCAGAACGCCTTGCCGTCAAGCTCGGCCTCGAAGTCCGAGGGCGTGAAGTTGTCCAAGGCTTTCCGCCCCTTGCCGTGAATCAACACGACCTGTATGTCGTTCTTCCCCTCGCCGACTCCCCCGTCCAAAGCCGCGCAAACCAACCATTGCGCCAGGTCGGCTTTAGGAATCGGACGGTTCAGCATCCGCTCGAAATTCACGATTAAATTGAACGCCACGGCATCCACGTAATCCGCATCCACCAGAATGACATTCTCACTCCATTTCGTTTCTTCCATTTTATGTAGTACTGTTTTCCGTTTACAAAGATAGCGAAAGGCGAGCGCAGTTCCAAGCCAAAAGCTTGCTTTTGAGTGAAAGACTGCCGAGCCGCATCCTATCTTCGTGAAACAAAGATAAACAAAGGCGGGTGCAGAGGCAAACGAAAACGAAGTTTTCTTGTGCCCCCACTCTGCCTTTTTGCTTTCAAAATGACAGCAAAAAGACAATACGGTACAGCGATAAAACCTTTATAAATCATGGTTCCAGACGTTTTCGGGACGTTTCCAGACACATTTTTTCACACTTGAAGTTCGTTTTTTTATCTTTTTAAGCCTAAACGCGTTTCAATCTCAAGAGATTGATTTTCCATTCGGCTGAAAAAACATTTTTTTTCTCCGCATGTCGTACGGGAAATGTCCGTACATGGAAGCGGAAAGCACCTGAAAACGACGTGGGAAAAGCTTTTTCCGGCTCGATTTCATTCTATTTGAAACATTTCCACCTGTAAAAAACGGATATCAAAATGCCACGTCCGTCCGGTTTGTGCTACCACCCCCTCCACTCTCCTGCGCAGAACCTTGCCACCCGGCTTTCCGGATGTTACCGGTAAGCCCCCTGTAGCTGACAAACAGCTTCTCCGCCACCCCTGCGAGAATCGCGTATTTCCGAAGCCACCCGGACAAGGACGCAAATAACGGATTCTCATGAAGGCCGATTTGACTTTTTGACAAAGAGGCTTGTCTCTTTTATGAAACCACATCTGCCGATTCCGTCAGCCCGCGAAGCGTTCCGCCTGCCATATTTTCATCTTTCATGACATTTTGTCAGTCTACGCCTTATGGCAAACATTTTGATACGAGATAAGTGTGGCTCGACAACGCCACGTTGGGAAACAGAAAAATAAACAATTAAATATAGAAAGGAAACAACCATGACTTTTGACAAATTTACCATCAAGGCTCAAGAGGCCATTCAGGAAGCCGTCAACCTTGTACAGGCAAGGGGACAGCAAGCCATCGAACCGGAACACTTGTTGGCCGGTATCCTCAAAGTGGGAGAAAATGTCACGAATTTCCTCTTTCAGAAATTAGGAGTCAACAGCCGGCAAATCGAACAGGTACTGGAAAGCCAGATTGCTTCGCTGCCAAAGGTCCAGGGGGGCGAACCTTACCTGAGCCGTGAAAGCAATGAAGTGCTGACACGGGCACAGGATTACGCTTCCAAGGGCGGAGACGAGTTCGTCTCGCTCGAACCGATGCTTCTGGCTTTGCTGAACGTGAAAAGCACGGCCTCCAGAATACTGAAGGACGCAGGCATCACCGAAAAGGAACTGGCATCTGCCGTCAACGAACTGCGAAAAGGGGAAAAAGTGACTTCTCAAAACAGTGAAGACACTTATCAGGCGCTCAACAAGTATGCCAAGAATCTCATCGAAGAAGCGCGGAGCGGAAAGCTCGACCCGGTCATCGGACGGGACGAAGAGATACGGCGCGTGCTGCAAATCCTGAGCCGACGTACGAAGAACAACCCGATATTAATCGGCGAACCGGGTACGGGCAAGACGGCCATCGTGGAAGGACTGGCCCATCGTATCCTGCGGGGCGACGTACCGGAAAACCTGAAAGACAAACAACTCTACTCCCTCGACATGGGTGCGCTGATTGCCGGTGCCAAATACAAAGGGGAATTCGAGGAACGTCTGAAATCCGTCATCAACGAAGTGACGAAAAGTGAAGGACGCATCATCCTCTTCATCGACGAAATCCACACGTTGGTGGGCGCAGGAAAGGGCGAGGGTGCCATGGATGCCGCCAACATACTGAAGCCTGCTTTGGCACGGGGCGAGTTGCGGAGTATCGGTGCCACCACGTTGGACGAATACCAGAAGTACTTCGAGAAGGACAAGGCACTGGAACGCCGTTTCCAGACGGTCATGGTCAACGAGCCGGACACGCTCAGCACCATTTCCATCCTGAGGGGACTGAAGGAAAGGTATGAGAACCACCACAAGGTGCGTATCCAAGACGATGCCATCATCGCCGCCGTGGAACTTTCCAACCGCTATATCACAGACCGTTTCCTCCCGGACAAGGCCATCGACCTGATGGACGAAGCGGCAGCCAAACTGCGCATGGAGCGTGACTCCGTACCGGAAGAACTGGACGAAATCGAACGCCGGTTGAAACAGTTGGAAATCGAACGCGAGGCCATCAAACGGGAAAACGACCAGCCCAAACTGGAACAACTGAGCAAGGAGATTGCCGAACTGAAAGAACAGGAAAGCAGCTACAAGGCCAAATGGGAAGCCGAACGCGGACTGGTGAACAAAATCCAGCAGAACAAACAGCAGATCGAGCAGTTGAAGTTCGAGGCCGAACGGGCCGAACGCGAAGGCGACTATGGCAAGGTGGCCGAAATCCGTTACGGCAAGCTCAAGGCTTTGGAGGACGAAATCAACCGGATACAAGACCAGTTAAAGGACACACAGGGCGGAGACGCGATGATTAAAGAGGAAGTGACCTCGGAAGACATCGCCGACGTGGTAAGCCGTTGGACGGGCATTCCCGTGAGCAAGATGCTGCAAAGCGAACGCGAGAAGCTGCTCCATCTGGAAGAGGAACTCCACAAACGGGTCATCGGGCAGGACGAGGCCATACAGGCCGTGAGCGATGCCGTGCGGCGCAGCCGTGCGGGACTGCAAGACCCGAAACGCCCCATCGGCTCGTTCATCTTCTTGGGAACGACCGGTGTAGGCAAGACCGAACTGGCCAAAGCTTTGGCCGAATACCTCTTCGACGACGAGACGCTGATGACGCGTATCGACATGTCGGAATACCAAGAGAAATTCAGCGTGAGCCGGTTGATTGGTGCGCCTCCGGGATACGTAGGGTACGACGAGGGCGGACAACTCACGGAAGCCGTACGCCGCAAACCTTATTCGGTGGTTTTGTTCGATGAAATAGAAAAGGCGCATCCTGACGTATTCAACATCCTGTTGCAAGTGCTCGACGACGGCCGTCTGACCGACAATAAGGGACGCGTGGTGAACTTCAAGAACACCATCATCATCATGACGAGCAACCTGGGAAGCGGTTACATCCAGAGCCAGTTCGAGAAACTGACGCCGCAGACCGGCGCACAAGCCCGCGAAGCCCTCATAGAGGAGACGAAAAAAGAGGTGCTCGGCATGCTGAAGAAGACCATCCGTCCGGAGTTCCTGAACCGTATCGACGAGACCATCATGTTCTTGCCGCTCACGCAGGAACAAATCAAACAGGTGGTGCGCCTGCAAATCAACGGCATCACCAAGATGTTGGAGGGCAACGGCGTAGCCTTGCAACTGACCGATGCCGCCCTGGACTTCCTGGCCGATGCGGGTTACGATCCCGAGTTCGGTGCCCGTCCGGTCAAACGGGCCATCCAGCGTTACCTGCTGAACGACTTGTCGAAGACCATGTTGGCACAGCACATCGACCGGACGAGACCCATCATCGTGGATGCGGACGGAAACGGATTGGTGTTCAGAAACTAAGCATAAACAAAGAGCGGGAATGTGAGGCCACACATTCCCGCTCTTTTTGTTCGTTTTTCACAATATACTTACTTTCAAGTATCCATGTGTCCACTCCTCTGCTGACATAACCTTATAAAACAATCAAGCAACACCACAATACCCAAAAACAAGTATTTTCCAATCCGGCAAATTACCGACTTTCCACGATTGCAAGACACGCTTTCCAAGTCGTATCTTTGCATTCGCAAAACAAACCTCCTAAACTCATCAAACATTGAAAACGGTAATCAGATTGTTAAGCCTTACATTGGCATTTATTACGGGAATAGGCCACCTTTCAGGACAAGCCCAAAAACAGGCCATGGTCTCAGGCAAGGTCATCTCCACTTCTAACGAAATCATGGACTTTGCCACCGTACAAGTCAAAGGAACTTCTATCGGAACACGTCCCAATGAAAAAGGAATCTATCATTTGAAAGTCGACGCGGGAAAACACACATTGGTGTTTAAGGCTATGGGATACGCCACGGTGGAACGTACCGTCACTCTCCAGGCCGGCGAACGCCAGAAGTTGAATATCAAAATGCACCAAAAAGATATGGAACTGGCCGAAGTGAAAGTGGAAGCCAGCCACGTGGGCCGCATCAACAAATCGGCATTCAACGCAGTGGCCGTAGACTTGAAAAGCATGGCCGGACTGAACAAGAACCTGGCCGAGGTGCTGACCACCGTTCCGGGCGTCAAGCTGCGCGAGACGGGCGGAATGGGTTCGGACATGCAACTCATGCTCGACGGTTTTACGGGCAAACACGTCAAGGTCTTTATCGACGGCGTACCGCAGGAAGGAGCCGGAACGGCCCTCAATCTGAACAACCTGCCGGTGAACTTCGCCGAACGCATCGAGGTCTACCGCGGAGTGGTTCCCGTCGGTTTCGGTACCGATGCCTTGGGCGGGGTCATCAATATCGTCACCAACCAAAGGAAACTCGGTTGGTTTGCCGATGCCTCTTATTCTTACGGCTCGTTCAACACCCACAAATCTTTCGTCAACTTCGGCCAGTCGTTCAAGAACGGCCTGCTGTATGAAATCAACGCTTTCCAGAATTTCTCGGACAACAACTATTACATTGATTACTACGTTACGGAATTCAGCGATGACGGCATTTCGGAGAACACCGACAAGACGAAGATTTACCATATAAAACGTTTCAACGACCGTTTCCACAACGAAGCCGTGAGCGGCAAAATCGGGGTGACCGACAAGAAATGGGCCGACCGCCTGATGCTGGGCTTCAGCTACACCCACTTTTATAAGGAAATACAAAACGGAGTATTGCAGAAAGTCGTGTTCGGAGAAAAACACCGTCATGGCTTCTCGTTCATCCCCTCTTTGGAATACCGCAAACGCAACTTGTGGGTCGAGGGACTCGATGTCATGGCCAATGTCAACTACAACCACAACATCACCCACAACATAGATACGGCATCTTACAAATACAACTGGTTGGGACAACGGAAATATACCGGCGTGCCGGGGGAGCAATCCAACCAGAACAACGAGGCCAAGAACAAGAACTGGAACGGTACGCTCACGGCCAACTACCGCATCGGCCACGCCCATTTGGTCACGTTCAACCATGTGCTGAGCACTTTTGAACGCACCACCCGTTCGTACGTCTCAGGAAGTTCGCGCCTTTCGGACTTCAGCATCCCCAAGCGTTCCCGCAAGAACGTCACGGGACTGTCTTACCGCTTCATGCCTACAGAGAAATGGAACGCCACGGTGTTCGGCAAGTATTACAACCAATACAACGAAGGCCCCGTATCCCAAAGCGACGACGGTATCGGCAACTACATACAGATGTCGCAAAAGACGAGTGCTTTCGGCTACGGGGCCGCAGGGACTTACTTCATCCTGAAAAACCTGCAGGCCAAGTTGTCATACGAGAAAGCTTACCGCCTGCCCTCGACCGACGAACTTTTCGGCGACGAAGACCTGGAAGCCGGGCGGGCGAACCTGCGTCCCGAAAAAAGCGACAATGTCAACTTCAACCTCGGCTACACTCCGCGATTCGGCAAACACGGACTGTACATGGAGGGAAGCCTCATCTACCGCGACACGAAGGATTACATCCGTCGCGGATTGGACAACGTGGGCGGCATGGACTTCGGATTCTACGAGAACCACGGACGGGTCAAGACCAAAGGGTACAATGTCTCCTTGCGTTACAGCTATGCGGACTGGTTCAGCTTGGGCGGGACGTTCAACAGCATGGACGCCATCGACCGTGAGAAACGGTTGGCCGAAGGCACGGGGCAGGCTTCGCTGACCTACGGACAGCGCATCCCCAACCAACCCTACCGCTACGCCAATTTCGACGCGTCGTTCTACTGGCATGACTTGTTCGGCAAAGGCAACATGCTCTCGCTCACCTACGACAGCTATTACCAGCACGAGTTCCCCTTGTACTGGGAAGACTTCGGCGACCCGGACACCAAAGCACGCGTTCCCGAACAGTTCTCCCACAACCTCACGCTGAATTACAGTGTGGCCAAGGGACGTTACAACTTTTCACTCGAATGCCGTAACCTGACGGACGAAAAGCTTTACGACAATTACAGCCTGCAAAAGGCCGGACGGGCTTTCTATGGAAAGGTAAGAGTATACTTCGGGAAATAAACAGCATCATTCACTCAATAAATAATTAAAAACATGGAAAAAAGATTCTTCACTTGGGCGCTTGCTGCCGCCCTCTGCGCCGGTGGCGCATTGACTTCGTGCAGCGACGACGACACCACTCCCGGCGGAGGCAATGGCAATGGCGGCGCCACGGCTCCGGGTACAAGCAAATACGTCATTGCAGCCAAGGCAGACGAAGGTACTTATCTCGTCACCAGCGAGACACTCGACGAAGGTAGCGTGACGGTATTGGGCAACGGCACGGAAGCCATCGGTGCATCCTACTGGGTATTTTACGGGCAGCAATACCTCTTCGGCTTGCAATATAACGATGGAAATGCGGGTACCGGAGCCTCTTATGTCCTGAACGCCACAACCGGAAAAGTAAAAGAAGCACGGGAATATACGTTCAACCGTGTAACGACATACGGGACATGGGGCGACAATGTCATCACGTCTTCCACCAACGATGGCTCGAAAGAGAAAGATTCTAAAGGCCATTATGCCAAATATTTGCAGTTCAACTATCTAAACGTACATACCGGTAATACGACAACAGGTACGCGCATCGCGGAAAACTTCCTGGGTAACGGAGAAATCGTCAGCTTTGCCGGTTTCGTAGAAGCCAACGGCAAGCTCTACACCTCGGTAGTCCCCATGGGCATGAGCCACTACGGCGTGAACACCTACCCCGAAAAAGTCACGGATCAAGCCCTCATAGCAACCCAAGACGGGGGGAGCGGTTCCGGAAAATATACAGCCGGGCAAATCCCTTCGACCCAATATCCGGACAAGGCTTTCATAGCTATTTACAGTGGGGACAGCTTCAACGATACTCCGGTCATTGCGGAAACCGATAAGATTGGCTTCGCCTGCGGACGTATGAAATCACAATACTATCAAACCATTTGGGCAGCGGACAACGGTGACCTTTATGTATTCTCTCCGGGCTACGGACGTACGGCCACCTCTTCTGCCGACCTGAAGAAAGTCACAGGACAACTGCCTTCGGGCGTTGTCCGCATCAAGGCCGGCCAGACCACTTTCGACCCGGATTACTACTATAACCTCGAGTCACAAGGCACCGGACATCCGATGTTCCGTTGTTGGCATATCACGGCCGACTATTTCTTGCTTCAGATGTACAGCGAAGGAACGATGAGCGGCAAGAATGCACCGACCAAAGAATTGGCCGTATTCAAGGGCCAAAGCGGCACGCTGACCCAAGTAACCGAGGGATTGCCGGCCCAAGACAAGATTTCGTCTTTCGGTATTCCTTTCAGCGACAATGGCGTGGCCTACATTCCGGTCACGACCACAGACGGCGACGCTCCGGCACTCTACAAGATAGACCCGGCCACGGCTAAAGCCACCAAAGGATTGACCATCATTACCCACAACAGCGTGTCGGCCATCGGCAAACTGTCTGCTACGAACTAATTTTGGGATATGAGAAAAACATTCGCCAAGATTCACCTTTGGTTTTCCCTTCCATTCGGCATCATTATCAGCGTCGTCTGCCTTTCGGGGGCGGCGTTGGTATTTGAGCAGGATGTCACCCGTGCCTTGAATCCCGGCTTTTACCGGGTCGAAGCAGAGGACGGGGCAAAGCCGCTCACGCCTTCCGAACTGGTCACGAAGCTCGGCATGCAACTTCCGGACTCATTGCAGATTTCCGGCCTGCAAATGTCAGGCGACCCGGAAGAAGCCTGGATGGTCAGCTTTGAGCACTTAAACCGCAAGACGCTAAGCGTAAACCCTTACACCGGCGAGATAAACGGATGGAACAAAAGCTATCCTTTCTTTCAGATCATGCGCAAACTTCATCGTTGGCTAATGGATGTCCCGCCCCGGAAAGGAGACAAGACCGTGGGTAAAACGATCGTCGGTGTCACTACGTTGGTCTTCGTTGCGATACTCATCAGTGGTGTGGTGATTTGGATACCGAAAACCAAAAAGGCTCTGAAAAACCGCCTTCAAGTATCCTGCAACAAAGGATGGCGGCGTTTCTGGTACGACAGTCACGTATCGCTCGGTTTCTACGCCACACCATTCCTCCTCGTCATGGCACTGACCGGGCTTACCTGGTCGTTCACTTGGTACCGCACTGCCGCCTATTCCCTTTTCGGTGGCACCGCGCCAAAAGAGGAAAACACGCCTCGACCGGAATATCAGCAAAAGGGACGGAAAGATACCGCAAAACAGTCCCGGCCGGAAAGACAGCAGCATATCAGGGGAGAAAAAGGCCGGGAAGGAAACACTTTCAATTATGCCGTATGGGACAAAGCCGCAGACGCTGTCCGCCAGATTTATCCGACCTACAAGTCGGTCAAGTTGGGTACGGAAGGCATAGAAGTAGCCCCCAACCCGAATACCGACCGTCGTCAAACGGATAAAATACAATTTGACCCGCAAACAGGTCGCCTCGGTTCCATAACCTATTATAAGGATGCCCCGGCCTCACAGACGCTGAAAGGTTGGTTTTATGCCTTCCACACCGGCTCCTGGGGCGGCCTATGGACCAAGGTGCTTTATTTCCTGGCTGCTTTCATCGGAGGGATTCTCCCGCTCAGCGGCTATTACTTGTGGTACAAACGAAAGTTCTCGTCTCGACGGAAACGTTAACACCTTCATTCTACGTAATGCACACGTCCCCGGGAAATCCCAAACGGAAATTCCCGGGGACGTATCTTATATCCTATAACCCGACCCACTCCTCCGAAAAAATAGGCGGACTGATCCATGTCGGGTCGCGGAACCACCGACGAGGATAGATTTTCATACCGTTGCCGTCTACGGCCAAATATGCCCCCCAAAAGCTGAACGTGGAATTGGAAATGATATGCCCACGACACAAAGTCATCAAATATAAATCCACGTAGTCGGGCATCAGTTCCGTATGTTCCACATATACGGCATCCTCCATCCAAAGATTCTCCCTCACCCATTCCATATCATCGGAAAAGAAAAAGAAACGCGCATCGGGCCTCTTCTTTCTGACATAAGCAATGGCTTGCCGGAAATAGTCCACTCCGCATAAAACGAAACTCGAGTTCGAAGGATGCAAATAATCTCCGCGCCTCACGTGTACCGATACCGGGTAATCCACGGCTCTTATCATCTGTACGAAACCACTCTGTAGTTCTGCCAAAAACTGACGGAAAGAGAAGTAACGACGAGCATTCGGTATAAAACGCCGATGCTGGCTGTAATCGTCTATCAACACGGCGTCGGGCTTCTCATCATCATACAGCCTTTTCAAAACTCCTACGGCACGACAGATCTTGAGCCCCCAAACCACCAGTCTTATCCCCCACGGACAGGAAGGCAATTCCAGTTCAAAACAATCGGAAAGCCTCAATCCATCATGCTGTTTCAACCTACGGCGGTCGTAAAACAGATAAACCTTACCGTTTCCGGAGTCCATCAAATCCCGGAAACGACAATATTCAAACATCTGGTTCCCCAGTCCTCCTTTCAGACAAACGATTTTCATGCCGTCCGCATACAATTCTAAAGACGTATTTTCTTCTTCACCTTTTTCGACTCGTTTTGCAGACGGTCGAGTGCCGTCACCACATACGTATATTTCCGGTTTCCGTCCTCGTACGGCAGTTTATAGAAAGTGTTCGGCGTAATCGCCACGATATTCTCGGCATATTCCAAATCTACAGGCTCGCCCTCGGCAAAACGGTAAACCACGTATTGACACGCACGGTCCATCTCGCCTTTTCCCCTTGGCGCACGCCAAAACAGCATGTAGCCGTCTTCCGTCCACAAGGCAGTCAGCTTGCGCACCTTCTTCGGCCGCTTGTGGTCTATCCACGGCATCTCAGGCTGCAAAGCCGGATAACGGTGGTAATAGTTGCGCAACATCGTGCCATAGTTTCCTTTGTTGTCCACCACGGCCTTGGCATACCATTGGCAACTGCCCTCGATGTTAGGCAGCGAACGTTGCAAGGCCATCTTGCGCTCCATCTGGTGTTTGTTCGGGTCCACGGGGTCGGCTTTGGCTACCGTGCGGTCCACGTCCTGCCCGATGATGAGCGGCCTGTGGCCGGCATGCTCGCTCCACCAACGTATCAGTGTATCATAATCTGCTGCGGAATGCCCGATTTCCCAATACACCTGAGGAATGTTATAATCCACCCAACCTTCCTTCACCCACTTCAGCACATCGGCATAGAGATCGTCATAGTTCTGCAGTCCGCGCGTATTGCTGCCGTTCTCCGGGTCGCTCTTCAAGTTACGGTAAATACCGAAAGGAGACACGCCGAACTTCACCCAAGGCTTCACGGCATGGATGCAGTCGTGCAACTGGCGGATGAAAAGGTTCACGTTCTCCCGCCGCCAGTCATCGCGGTTCATCCCGTTCCCGTAACGCGCATACGTCTGGTCGTCCGGGATGCGCAAACCGCTTTCGGGATAAGGATAAAAGTAATCGTCGATATGAATGCCATCCACGTCATAACGCAACAGGATGTCCGTCACGACGTTGCAAATGTAGTCCCGGTTCTCAGGCATCCCCGGATCCATAATCAGTTGTTCGCCATACCAGAAATACCGCCCGGGATGCTTTCTGTAATCATGTGTGGCAGCCAGTTCCTTCGTACCCTTCGTTTTGGCCCGGTAAGGATTGATCCAGGCATGCAGCTCCATACCCCGTGCATGACATTGGGCTATCATCCATTGCAACGGATCCCAATAGGGAGAAGGCGGCGTGCCTTGCTTTCCGGTCAGATAACGGCTCCACGGTTCGAAGCTGCTGGCATAAAGCGCGTCGAACTCGGGGCGCACCTGAAACAGTATGGCATTGATACCGCACTTTTGCAGTTCATTCAACTGGTACGTCAGCGTACGCTGCATCTCTGCCGTACCCAACCCCATAAACTGATAGTTCACACACTGTATCCATGCGCCGCGAAACTCCCGTTTGGGCGACAACTGGGCCTGCAACGCAAAGCTGCAAAGCCACATCATCAAAAGCAAAAGTGATTTTTTATTCATCATACACGTTATTTCCGTGCAAAAATACAATAAAAATCCATCATGCCTTTGCCAAACATTGACTAACTTTGCAAACATAAGGACAATTAACGAAAACAACTGATGAACGACTACATACACATCAAGGGGGCAAGGGTGAACAACCTGAAGAATATCGACCTGGACATTCCGCGCAATAAACTGATTGTCATCACCGGCCTGTCCGGATCGGGCAAGTCTTCGCTAGCGTTCGACACGCTCTACGCCGAAGGACAGCGACGCTACGTGGAGAGCCTGTCGGCTTACGCCCGGCAGTTTCTCGGACGAATGAGCAAACCGGAATGCGACTACATCAAAGGCATCCCGCCCGCCATCGCCATCGAGCAAAAGGTGAGCAGCCGCAATCCCCGTTCCACCGTAGGGACTTCCACTGAAATTTACGAGTACCTGCGCCTGTTGTATGCCCGTATCGGGCACACTTTCTCCCCCGTGAGCGGTCAGGAAGTGAAAAAAAACACCACGGAAGACGTAGTGCAATGTATGTTGTCCTACTCCAAAGGCACGCGCTTCACCGTACTCGCCCCGTTGCAGGTCCGTGAAGGACGTACCCTTCAAGAGCAACTGGACAGCGACTTCAAGCAAGGATTCTCGCGCATCGAAGTGGACGGCGAGGTCGTGCGCATCGAAGACTTCATGTTGGAACTGTCCTCGGACCCGTCGAAAGGCGAACACCGCACCATCCATCTGCTCATCGACCGCATGAGTTGCGATGACAGCAAAGACAGTATTTCCCGACTGACAGACTCGGCCGAAACCGCCTTTTATGAAGGGAACGGGCAATGTATGCTGCGCATCGCGCCGTCGGGTATCCTGCACTCCTTTTCCACACGTTTTGAAGCGGACGGCATCACGTTCGAGGAACCGACGGACAATTTGTTCGCCTTCAACTCGCCGGTCGGTGCCTGCCCCGTATGCGAGGGATTCGGACGGGTCATCGGCATCGACGAAAAGTTGGTCATCCCCAACTCGGCCCTCAGCGTGTACGACGGAGCCGTGGTCTGTTGGCGCGGAGAAAAGATGGGCGAATGGAAAACGGAGTTCTGCCGTAGGGCTCAGAAAGTGAACTTCCCTATTTTTGAACCCTATTACAAGTTGACCCGGGAACAAAAAGATTATCTATGGCACGGGACGGCCGGTGCTTCATCGCCCGATGAGGAAGTCTGCATCGACAACTTCTTCAAGATGTTGGAAAAAGACCAATACAAAATACAGAACCGCGTCATGTTGGCGCGTTACCGGGGCAAGACGATCTGCCCCCAATGCCACGGCACGCGCCTGCGTCCCGAAGCCGGATATGTGAAAGTGGGCGGGCGGGCCATTTCGGATTTGGTAGACCTGCCCGTCACCGAACTGAAGAAGTTCTTCGACACGC
Organism: Paraprevotella xylaniphila YIT 11841; assembly: GCF_900683745.1. Classification (NCBI taxonomy): domain Bacteria; kingdom Pseudomonadati; phylum Bacteroidota; class Bacteroidia; order Bacteroidales; family Prevotellaceae; genus Paraprevotella; species Paraprevotella xylaniphila. The sequence continues at coordinate 4,008,774 of NZ_LR215980.1, read as the reverse complement.
TGACGCTCACCGCCCACGAGGCGGAAGTGGGCAAACGCCTACTCACAGAAATCAACAACCGCATCCGTTTCCTGCTCGACGTAGGACTGGGATACCTCACCCTGAACCGCCTGAGCAACACGCTTTCGGGCGGCGAAAGCCAACGCATCAACCTGGCCACGTCATTGGGCAGCAGCCTGGTGGGTTCGCTCTATATCTTAGACGAACCGAGCATCGGACTACACAGCCGCGACACGGACAAACTCATCCGTGTGCTCCGGCAATTACAACAATTAGGCAACACGGTCATCGTGGTAGAACATGACGAGGAAATCATCCGTGCGGCAGACTACATCATCGACATCGGACCGCAGGCCGGACGATTGGGCGGTGAGGTGGTGTTCCAAGGCGACCTACAGCAGATGTTGGCCGAGAAACCGCAGGGCACACGGAGCTACACCGTGAAATACCTGACGGGGCAGGAAACCATCGCCTTGCCGGACAGCGTACGCCCATGGACAAACTATATCGAAGTGAAAGGCGCACGGGCCAACAACCTGCGCGGCATCGACGTACGCTTCCCGCTCAACGTCATGACGGTGGTCACGGGAGTCAGCGGCTCAGGCAAGTCCACCCTCGTGCGCGACATCTTCTACCGTGCCATGAAAAGGCAGTTCGACGAAGTGGCAGACCGCCCGGGAGAGTTCCTCGGACTGGAAGGCGACCTGCAAATGGTAAAAAATATCGAGTTCGTGGACCAGAACCCCATCGGAAAATCCTCGCGCAGCAACCCCGTCACTTATATCAAGGCTTACGACGAGATACGCAAACTGTTCGCCGCACAACCGCTGTCCCAACAAATGGGTTTCACGCCCGGCTTCTTCTCTTTCAACACCGAAGGCGGACGTTGCGAGGAATGCAAGGGCGAAGGGACAGTCACGGTGGAAATGCAGTTCATGGCCGACCTCGTGCTGGAATGCGAGTCATGCCACGGCAAACGGTTCAAAAGCGACCTGTTGGAGGTGAAATTCGGCGGGCAGAACATTTACGACGTGCTCAACATGACAGTGAACCAAGCCATCGAGTTCTTCGACGCACAGGGGCAAGCCAAGATTTCCAAAAAGCTCAAACCACTACAAGACGTGGGACTGGGCTACATCAAGTTGGGACAATCGTCCAACACCCTATCGGGCGGCGAGAACCAACGCGTGAAACTAGCCTACTATCTCGGCATGGAAAAGGTGGAACCTACCATTTTCATCTTCGACGAACCGACCACGGGGCTGCATTTCCATGACATCAAACGCCTGTTGGCGGCTTTCGACGCCCTCATCCTGCGCGGCCACACGCTCGTCATCATCGAACACAACATGGATGTCATAAAATGTGCCGACCACATCATCGACCTCGGTCCGGAAGGAGGCGCGCAAGGCGGCAACGTGGTCGTGTGCGGCACACCGCACGAAGTAGCGGCCTGCCCGGACAGCTATACGGGCCGCTACCTGAAAGAAAAGCTCTGAAGTCCGGCCTGACCATATAAGAAGCCCCTCGCACATTCACCGTGCAAGGGGCTTCACCAACCTTAAAATCCACTATCCTCTACCGGACCATGGCTTTTACCACAGTAGTCCGTCCGTCGGCACCGGCCACCTTGAAGAGGTAAGCCCCTCTTGCCAGTACAAAAGCCACTTCGTTTCCTGTAGCCTCCTCGGTAGCCACAATCTTACCGTCGACCGTCACCACGGTCACGGCATCGCCGTCGGCCACACCAAACACGGTGGCCTTGCCCATACCGGACTTCACATATATATCATGCCGTTGGTCTGCATCCATACGTTTGAAACTCAAAGTAAAGCGTCCCTCAGCGACTCCCGCTTCCGCCGTCCGGAACGAGTAAGCCCCTTCTTTCAGGTCGGCCGCCTTGCCCGTCACTGCATCTTTCAGTATCACATATTCATAATCCCCGGCCTCGCAGTCTTCCGGAATGCCGATGGAGTACATTCCCGCTTCGGGCAGGCTTACGCCCACGCCTATCTTGCCTTCACGGTCGATGGCCGAAAGCAACGAATAACGTCCGCCGTCGCGTACGGCAAAGATTTCAGGTTCGCCGTTGTCGTTCATCCATTTCACGCCGTCGTGCGCCAAGTCGAATTCCATCGAGGCTTCTTCCGACGGCACCGCCATCAACTGCAACTCGTCATGGATGCCACCGGTTTCCACGCCTCGCTTGCCTGCTTCAGGCGCAATATAAAGCGCCAAGTCCGTACTACGTACCGGTTCCTGCACTTCTTCGGCACGCATCCCCACGTCAAACGTCTCCTTTTCTTTCAGGGTTGCCGTCTGCGTAAAGACTGCGCTGCCCGCAGGAATATTACCCTGTACACGCGTACCGTCGGATGACAAGCCCATAGCCGTGTAATACCCATCATTGGCATAGCCATACACCACACGGCCATATTCCATATCCTCGTAGTTCATCGTACAGAGGTATGGCGAACCGAAGAGGTTCCATCCCATGTTCTCCTTATGGGTGAACTTATCCCCGTCTTCATCAGCGGAACTCCAAGGAGCATTGAAATTATACTGCTTCAATTCGATGCTCTTCGGCTGTCCGTCTTCCTTGTAATCCGTTCCATAGAAACGCAGGGTCATGTCCTTGTCATGTCCTTCCGGTGCCTCAAAGAGCAACCCTTCCGTCACAGCCTCAAGCACACCCGAAGAAATATCCCTCCAAGCTTTCGAATCACTCTCCTCGAAAGCGTAGTCATGTCCTGCACGCAAATTCCCGTCATACCGGAATATGCCTACTTGGGTATCCTCTTTCCCGTCCACTGTCATACGGTCTACACGGAATGGCATAGCCACCAAGTCCTTATATCCGTTATCCGCCACCAGTTTGCGTTCTGCGGCAAAGTGCGTCAAAGCGACTTGCCTGCCTCCGCCCCACAAGCCGGCACCGTGTTCCAACAACAAGAACCCGGGGTTGAAAGGCGATGCGGAAGCATAGCCGCGCTTCAGGCGCAGTTCACCGCCTTCGCGCACGTACACCACTGACTTTCCATGCGGATAGTCACCGTCCGTCACCTCCGCGCTCCCCTCCACGTTCCATGTCTCGAAACAGCCGTTGTCCACCGTGCCACGCACACGCAGGTTACCCGCAAGGTCTTTCTCATGTCCGGCCCTCGTCATGTAAGTCTCGATATCCGTTTTCCCGCCATCGATATTCCCGGTATCCGTTTCCTTCAACTGGTATGCCCAATATCCATCGGCCACATAACCGTTCTCCTGTCCGGCCTCCACCGTGTTTTCCTTCGAGGCATCGCCCAACGTGCCGCCGTTCACAGCCGTCACGTTCACGGCCTTTCCTTGCCCGTCCACGGTCGCCCCGTCCACAATACTATTATATAATACTCCACCGGTTCCCAAATCCAACTTGCTGCCGGATGCAAGGATAGAAGTAGACAACATGCCTGCGGAAACTCTGTTATCTTCGCCCTTCACTTCAAAGCCGTCCACCACACTGGCACCGGTCATTTCCAGGGAGGACAAGGAAGAACGTCCGGAAACTTCCAACAAGCCCTTCCGTGCCGCCAACACGGCGTCGGGTGTTTCTCCGGCCTCATCGGCCATGCTGCCATACACTTTCACATTCTGGCGGGCCAGGCGCAACGGCAAGCCTTTCACGTTCCCGTGTACAAACACGTAACCGTTCTCCCCTTCGTGGCCCTGGGCATATACTGTAGCCAAATCGGCAGCCCCTTGCAAATCGCCCATGGCATTGGCCCAGTCGCTTCCACTTTGGTCTCCTCCTGCCACACCGGCTTTCACATAAATCACCGGTTTCAATTCCGACGCATATTCGTATGCTCCCACGTCGATGCCTTCTCCCACCGCACGCTGGCTTCCGGCCAAATCGCTTTCGGCAGACGGAATCGGTTCATCTTCTTTTCCCAACACCTCACGCTGATAGGCCGCATTGTCGCCTTTGTCCAACAAAGTCAGGTTAGGACGGATACGGTAGTCACGTGACAAAACATCCCCATTATCCGGATCCACAAAGTTCGGTCCATGCTCAATGTCGCTGTTCTCAGCTGTTCCCAAAGAGACATTTCCATTTCCGGACAACCCGTCCAACTCCTCGCCGTTCCTCCATGCCACGGAGTTGTACACCGCTTTCGGGGTGCCTTCCACAGCCTTCCTCTGGTTTTGCGCAAAGGTGGCATTGACCACCGTGGTTCCTGTCGTGGCTCTCAGTCCAGTCTGCCCGTCGCCCATCAAGGTATTCACAATCAGAATATCCCCGTTGCTCTCCGTCAAGTCGATGCCTGTAATATTGGCGCGTGAAGCCACATTCTTCAATGTGAGCTTGCCTTCGCCGGAAGCATTGGCCCGGACACCGGTATTACCGCTACGGAATGTCAAGCCCTCCACAGTCACCGGCTTACCCTTGGTACTGACATCCAACAGGATGGTATTCCCATCCTTAGCCGATATTACCGTAGGTTGGCCAAAATCCTGTTTACCAGCATCGTTATAAGAGCCTTTCACCGTCAGACTCTTTGTCACGATATCCTCCGTTGTGCCCATATTGATTTGGTAAGCCACATTGCCCGTGTACAAATTGGTCTTAATACTATATTCACCGGCTTTGATGAATACCTTTTTCTGGATGGTCGAAGGATTAGTTTGCGAACCGGTGGAATTGGCCATTGCATTCAAAGCGCCCCGCAAGTCGGAAGTAGCATTCTCCCAACTCTCCCCCGAACGGTCGCCGCTTTCTTCCGTAGCCACGTAGACGGCATCCAAGCTATACAGGTTAGTCGGATACTGGTATTCATACAAACCTATATCTATCTTCTTGTCTTGCTCTTGTCCCTGTTCATCCTTCGGGCCGGCATAACGTTTGTCCCCCGCCATGTATCCTTGGTACGCCTCCTTATTGCTGTTCATCCATTCACAGTAAGCTCCCGATTCCTCTCCCCCGACTGTTTTTTCACCATGACCGGCATCTACCAAAACAGAAATAGCTCCCGGATTCCAACGTGCATCCGACACATATCCTTCGACACCGGCCACCGTGGAGGGACGGGAGAAACGTGGCCCGTCAATATGGTTGTTTCGGGAATCAAGCTGTACAAATCCGGTCGACACCACATTATCTTCCAACGGTACATCGGAAGCTGAATAGACCATTTTAGCTACTGATACCGGTGCACCTTCCCCTTCATTGCCCCATACCACCGTATTGGTCAGTAACCCGCCGGGCACATATAAAGCCGCATATTTACTGGCCTTGTTCCTTGCAAGGGTATTGTTCATCAATTCCACCGTAACATCTTCACCGCTCGTAGCCAAGGCACCTCCCATCGAAGGTTGTCCGTCCAAAGCCCCGTCTGCCTCGTTGTTCACCCAAAGCGTATTGACGGCTTTGAACGAAGCCTTTCCACCGCGGCTTCCGGCCACGTATACCGCTCCTCCCCGGACGTCATTCACCGTAGTCCCTTCTCCTACCTTAGGATTATCCACCGTACCGTTTCCGGCAAACACGGAACCGGATACGACGACATCCGCATTCAAGGCATGCAATGCGCCTCCGCGCACAGCCTTATTATTCAACAGCCGGCATCGATTCAATGTATAGTCTACGCCATAGGTATATATACCGCCTCCTCGTCCAAATTCCTTCTGTCCTTCCAATGTAGAAGCCGTCTCGCCATCCATAATGGTCAATCCGTCCAATACCACGCCCTTGCTGTCCGTAACGTCGTCTTCTGCCCTACTATATATCACATGGTACACGTTACGTGCGCCTTCAGCCACATTCACACGTCCGGAAAGGATGGTCTGGTGGGCAAAATCCCAGGGCTCTTTCACACCGTTCCCGCTAAACTCTCCTGATTCACGTTTGTTCAACAAATCCTGTATCTGTTCAGGAGCATAATTTGATATATCCTCAAAATGAACTCCGCTTGCATTCACCAAGGATATCTCCCCCCAGGCATACGGTTCGTCTCCCTTAAACCCACCGAACAACTTGACATTGTCTGGAATGACATACGAATTGTCACGTTGGCTTGGTTCTCCCGCACTCTCGTCCGCCCCACCTTCACGAGTGTACAAAGGCTTATACGTGCCTTCAGCCAACCAGATTTCAAATTCAATGTCCTTTGCATTTGGAATGACCTTGGATGCCCGTACCTGGCGGATATACTTCAAAGCATCGCCCAAATGGAAAAGACTGGTATAGAACGAACATCCCAACAATTCGCCCTCCTTTCCGGCTTCTTCCTCTGTCAATTCCGTATTGTTGAGAGGAGATACGAAAATGCGCCGCACCACCTCATGCGCATTCTCCGGAATCTTCATCGTCCCCCCGGGATGCGCATAGGCTCCTGCATCTATCAGAGATTCTTCGTCACTTGTATTCTCCGCACGAAGATTGCCTTGCATATCGTAAATAGAAACATCAAGTTTGTCCACCCAATTCTTCTGAAACCTTACCGATGCCCCATGCTTGATCAATGCCGAGAACTCCCTTGGCACATAATAGTCGTTTTTGAAATAAAGTTTCCACTCCGTGGTCATTGACTTGTTGCCGTAATTGGACGGCATTTCATACGTCTCCACGAAACAGTTATTAAACGGGTAGAAAGCCGTCACCTTGGAGTCGATAGAAGCAAACAAAGCATCCGGGTAAACCTCTTGCGTGATACCGCTCACGTTCTTGTCGCTAGGAGCCGTATTGCCCCATACCACGGTATTGGCTGTCAACGCCGCACCACGCTCCACAAATATACCGCCCCCCGTACCTGTAGCCGTGTTCCCTGCCACCGTGGAGGAGATAATATAAGAACGCGTTTCCACTTGGCTCATATCTTTCCCTTCGGTACCGGCATAGATACCGGCTCCCTTTTCAGCCGTATTGCCCATCACACCGCATCCGGAAACCCGTCCACCGGGCAAAACGAACAGCCCGCCACCTTCCGTAGCCGTATTGTTACGCACCACACAGTTGCGCACATGGGCATTCTTTGGCACAATGGTTCCGCCCCCCCGGGTTCTTGAATCTCCATACCCGACGGTAGACGTAGCCTGTCCGTCCTCCAAATAGACACCGTCGAGCACAGCCGGCTTCTCCAATGCCGCCGTGGCTTCCGTGCCAAACTGCACGGCATGGTAGCCGTTCACCTCTTGACGCGTACCTGTGGCCTCGGAAACCGCGCTCAACACAGTCATATAACGGGCTGCATCGCGTGGAGATGCCTCATCCCAGTTTCCTTCCTCCGTAGACGTACCTTCCCAATAACCACCCTTGACCGTCACCCCCGCAGGAATGACGAAAGTATAACTTTGCGGGTCTTTGGGATCAGACAGCGTATTGGCATGATAAACCACTCCCTCTACATTAGCTCCTTCGTACCCGGCTATCTTCACCGTCACTCCGTCTCGGCTTGCCGCCAACCGTCCGGCTGCATTCAACACTTCCTGCAACTTCATGGCGCAGGCCGCATTCGCAGGAGAATCTCCCACGGCAGTCCCTTTTCCGTTGAAAGTCACATAAAATATTCCGTCGGCATCAGCCTTCACGGCATCTTCATTGTTCCGCTCGTATGCCCCGATGTCCACCGTACAGTCCTTGATACGGTCGGTGAAGTCAACATCTGTGGCGGGAAGGGATATATTGTCTCCCAAATCTTCCGTACCATGGTTCAAGCAGACCGTGGCAGCACTCAACCTGTAATTATTCTCGGTCGCGGCCTCATCTCCCTTTTCGAAAGGATTGGACGATGCAGCACTACCCGAATAACAGTCGTGAAGCCGACGTAAGACTTCGTCGCTTAAAGTTACGTTCGACTGTATGTAACTATTGTACGCCCCATTGAATTTTGTCACGTCCACAAAGCCCAACGCGGCATTGCTGTTGCCATAAATCAAACAGTTGTAAAGACGTAAGTTGGCAGAACCATAACTGTCACTAAAATACTGATGCAATCCGCCCGTTCCGTTAGACTGATTATAAGCAATCGTATTGTTGTAGAAAGTGGCCGCTTCGATAAAGATACCACCCCCATGGGTTTGTGCATAATTGTTAGCCACCAAGTTGTTATACCCGGTACCGAGAATCATGTACATGCCACCGCCGTATGATTCGCCACCTTCGTTACGGTTGTTCAGGATAAAACAATTGACCACCTTGCTGTTCTCTCCGTCACAATAAATCCCCGCCCCACGCGTACAACCGGAGGAATTGTAGTTTTCCGTCACCACGCAATTCTGCAAGGTCACGCCACGGAACATGCGCACGCCTGCACCACCATCTCGATTGGCTTGGTAACCCTTATAAAATCCGTGACGGATTGTGAAACCGTCCCATGTGGCTCCTTCATATTCCACATAACCTCCTTCTTGGTTCTCCCAACGGTAGGTGTTGGAAGCTGTCTCATCCGCTCCAGGAACGGAGTTGCCATAACCTTTATTTATCCAATGGTTGCTCCAATCATTCCAAGTCCATCCCCATTCCCAATAGCTATACGAACTCTCCCGACCCGACGGTGATTTGGTCGGCAAACACACATCCGGTTGGAACAACACAGGCTTACGGGTCCTACCCGGCAAACTACCGGAATTGTTAACCGGATTGGTTTCCTGTATCTGCAAAATCGTTTCATATAAATTCTTCTCCAAGCCCTCCGACTCCTGATTGGCCGGGATGTATTGCGAGAGCAACGGATGGCGGTCATCCAAACCCGGTGTTCCGGAAGCCGGGAAACCGCCCAATACCTCCACCTTGTCTCGGATGACGAAACCCTTATAGTCGGTATAAGTTCCTCCGGCCACCCATACCTGTACACGCTGGCCGCTCTCGGCAGAAGACGCCGCACGCTCTACGGCATATTGCAATCCGCCAATATACCGTTCATAACGTTTGTTACGGATATTGATACCAGAGGCACCCGTCACATGGGTCACTCCACCATGAAATTCCGTCTTGTAATTCACATTACTGGCCTCCAGATTATTTTCATTGAGATGCTCGAAAAACAACTTGCTAGCTCCGGAAGTCTCACCATAAGGACGGGCCGAAGCATCATAGAAACCCACATAACGCGAATCTGTTGTGGAAACACCTAATGTGTTTTTTCTGCCAAGGTCGTAAACCTCATTGCCCGCAATGGCATTTTCCCATGACGAGCCGTCTTTGCGGCCTGCCCCGCCGGCCGTGACATAAAGCACTGTCCCGTTCTCCGGCAGGTCGGCCTCGTAAGCACCTTTGTCCGGCATACCACCTAAATTACGCCCTTTCCCGACAATGTCCTTATCCAAATGCGAAGGTGTCCCGGCAGCCTTGTTTATCAAGCTTCCGGCCTCAGCGGAACTGGTATTCGGCAAGAAACTGGAATAGCCGCCCAGATAAGTGTCATATCCCATGGTCGCACCGGCTTGATTCGTGGGATTGGCAAAGTTTTTAGCCCCTTCAACCCCCAAGGAAGCTCCGGTGAACGTGTCAGCCCCCGCCGTGTTCCCGGCAGAAAAAGAAGAAGCCCCCATATCGGCAGGAGCCGACCCCATGTTGTTCACCACGGTGACATGGTACATCGTAAGGTCGTTGCACAAAATGACCGGATTGGTTTCCGTAGTATTCGTATTATTGTTGACCACACAATTCTCTAACGTCAGCTTAGCTGCGGAAGCCGAAATAGCCGCACCGTTCACCGCCGTATTATTCTCGAAAACCGTATTCCTCACGGTAACGTCGGCTCCGGAAGCCACCAACAAACCTGCCCCTTGGGTACTTGTAGCTTCCCCGGCAGCATATCCTCCTGTAACATGCAATCCGTCGAACACCACCTTGGCTCCTGCCTCGACGGTAATGCAATGGTAAATGCCGTCTTCCAGAGCCGTACCATCGGGATTCCCATTAATCCAAGTACGATATGTCAAAGGATCGCGTTCTCCCACTCCTCCTTCCATTCTCTGATAACCGCCCTTAATCGTCAACGTCGCCCCGCCCGGCATTCTCGATACATTCACAGTAGCCGTCTTAGGATCCAAATTGGTAAAGGCATAGCGCGGATAACAATCTCCTTCTGTAATACAAATCTCGAATGATTTTCCACGGGCTTTCTCCTCATCATAAGCTGCGAAGCAAGCTATGGCCTCATTGACGGAACGATAAGCTTTCTCCCAACTGCTTCCGTCGTGGCTCGGAGTGGTACACTCCATATCCACATACAAACGGATGACATCCCCGTCTTCCTGCGGATGCAACGGCATGGCCTTGACGGCCACGGCGCCCAAGCAAGGTTTCTGTGCGAAAAGCGTCCCGCGAATATCCAATTCCGGATTCAGCAAAACGTCTTCGGGAAACTGCCCCAATGTAAGTCCCCTGGCCCGTAAATTAGACCCGGTTTGGGGTATCCAATGATAATCCACCGAAGTCCAACCGGCTTGCACACCGATATCCTGGGGCATCTTTTCCGTTTCAAAGTCCGGAGATATCACACTTTCCTCAGGACGGGAATTGGCTTCCGTCAGCGAAATCAAGTTCTGTTGGAGGGTATTGTTCCACACGGCATTGCCCATGCCAGAAACAGCAGTATAAAAGAAACGCACCTTATCCACCGAAGAGTTATCAGCATAAACAGGAACGTTGATGCCATCAATCTGATTGTTCCACAATACGGAATTCACCACCAAGGCATATTCGTCCACATACAGTCCACCCGTACGGGAGGTTCGGCTCGCACTCGCATCTGCCCCATTCGGCGTGTTATTGTTCGTAATAGTGGCATGCAACACCACCCCTCCCCGGTCGCAATATACGGCACCATTTTTACGGCTCGTATTGTTACTGACCACCGAAGTAGACAATATCAGATATTCCGGATGCCGCCCGTCAAACCAGGCTTCATGGCTTGCCATGTATATTCCGCCTCCATCGTCAGCCGAATTATTAGCCAACATAGACCGCAAGACAATGCCCGTATTGTCCATGTAAACACCTCCTCCGCTACCATCGGCATTGTTATTATAAATCAGCGAACCGCTCACACATCCGCCTTCCATATATACAGCGCCTCCGTTCCCTTCGGCCGAATTCTCCGTGACAATACAATTATTAAGGTAGGCATTAGCCTGCATATAGACACCGCCCCCTCTGTCGCCGTCATAATCCCCCGCATATTCAACCCTTGCACTTCCTCCCTTAATGGTCACCCCATCAAGTACCGTGGAACGAGTGAAAGCACTCCCGTCCATACGGGCAAACCATACTACATGACTGGAATTGCTACCGCTCACCGTCCATTTCTGGTCATTTTCAGACCATACGCATTTCCGCCCCGTCTCATCCTCACTGACGTAACCGGACCCTTTCAATACCGTCAGGTACTCGTATTCCCAAGGTATGCCGCCGTCCTTAAGCTTACGCTCTCCCTTGCGGGTCTCTGTCCCGGCAAAACCACCATAAACGTTGATACCTTCTTTCATGATGAAAGCCGCAGTGTGCTGCTTGCCGTTCTCCATCAACTCCGTAGGAGCATACTCTCCCTGGGCTACCCAGACCTCGCCCGCCTGTCCGGTCTCGGCCAAACGGTTGATGGCTGCCTGCACATCCGGAAATGCTGTCTCCCAACTCTTGCCATCGGCACCGACCGACGAAGCCCCTTGCTTGACACGCAATACCCGTTCGGCCGGTACCGCCTGAAACTCGTATGCACCGATGTCTATCCTGCCATTAGAAAAACGTGGATAACCGGACAAGTCAACTTCTCCATAATCCGTGTAGACCTCGTCGGCACCTTTGTCTATAAATGCAGAGCCCTCCAACACTTCCCATGCCCAAATCGGATAAGCATCATTGTTCCAATCGAAATCACGGTCGAAACTCGTCTTTTGGGAGGGACTGGAAAAGAACGGTGAAGCCTGGGACCGGTCGTTGTTTTTATCGCTTACATAAATATTGCCATCTGCGTCGATGCCACCCGCATCCGTCACTTCATGGTAAGAAGAAGATTTGAACTTCGGGCTAATTTCATCAAACAGTGCCGTATTCCCCCATACCACGGTATTGAACACCGCATAATCATCCGTCTGCCGTGTCATGTCGATACCGGCTACAGTATTGCGGGCCACAGTAGAATTGACCACACGGGAGGAAGGAGATATACGGACTCCCCCATTCTCATTGTTAAACACGGAAGTATTCACTACCGTGCCGGCACCTTCCAACCAAATTCCTCCCCCGGCATTTCTTAATTCCCCGCGTTGGCCCGCCGCATTATTGTAAACCATGCAACGTTCTATCAACGACGTGTTCGTAGCTTCATCGGCATTCCCCTCTACATAAAGGGCTCCTCCCTGAGCGGCATAATTATTGAAGAAAAAGCACCGGCTGATAGTATAGGCGCACGCATACTCCCCGCCTTTCACTTCTATTCCTCCACCGTTTTGCCCTTCCGCATGCCCGCCCATGATGGTGAATCCGTCCACCACCGAGCGCTCGTTGTTCTTGTTATCCGACTGCGCACAATCCACGCTCACTTCCAATACCCGTACCGCATTGTCCTGCCGGGTAGTGTTCCCCGTATAAATCAAGGACGTAGGATCTATTCGGTCATCGCCATTCAAGTCGGCAGAAAGCACCGAACGGAAAGTGAAGCTGCAGGCCTTCCCCTGCGTGGCACGCTGCTCCACATCGGTTTCATTTCCATAAAAACCGCCATAGAGCCTCACGCCAGCTTTCAGGAAAAAAGGCTTGTCTTTGGCATCTACTTTGTACACGGCTCCTGCCTCAAGTCCCTGCACCCAAATTTCATCACCGGGGACAGCCTTCGACAAAGCGTCTTCCAACCCGTAAAACGGTCCGTCCCAAGCATTTTCCACCTTCGGAGCCTGACCGTCCGGAGTCACGTAATAACGTGTCTGTGCCATGGCAGCCAAAGCCATCATCCCCCATAACACCATAAACAAAGAAAAACGTCTTTCTGACATCCTTCGTACATTGAATGTATTGATTACAGGCATATACATGATTATAATGATTTTACGTGTTAATTACCTTGATTGGACATCAGCTGCAAGTCATGACTTTCAGCCTCAAAGGAAGTTCCTTTCACAGACAGGTTCACCTTATGCCACGAGGCTGCATCCAACGGTGAAAGAAATTCCGCCGTGTATTCGGTCTTCTCGCTTGCGCTTTCTCCCTTCTTCTTATGGGACACACTGAATGTAAACTTATTCTTCTGTCCGGAAAAGGTGTAGAAATAGGTACGTCCGTTACGTTCGCTCACCGCATCGTCTGCTTGGTAATAGCCTGCGTACGTAAGGGCTTCTTCCGCCTGATGGAATTGCGGGAAGAACCATCCCCTTTCCGTCCCGTAAAGTGTGATGCTTCCCATCCGGGCTTCCACATAACCTTCGGGAGAATAAGCGTCCTCAGCATCCCATTGCACGTCCACTTTGGCTATTATCCGTTGGAGGGTTACTTTGATTGTGGTAATCTTTTCCTTTTCGACCTCTATGGCTTTTCCGGCCCGGCCGCTGAAAAGACTGAGCAAATAGGCCTTTTTCTCTTCTGCCGTAGAAAAACCAGAAAGCAATGCCGTCTGCAAGTCTTGGATTCCCTGTTCCGAAGAGGCCGTCACGGTCGTCACGCCTGTTTCCTTGTAGGCCACGGCATATACATCCCTTACCGTTCCGGCAAAAGCGTAAAACTTTTGTTCCTTGCCTGACACATAATCTTCACCCAACGAATAGTGAAGCACTTGCCCCCAATCGTACACAAGGAAGATGTCAATCCGTGTCCATTCTGCCGTACCTTCGCCCGTACCGGAACCGGGGTCTCCCATCCCTCTCAAAGAAGCAGCATCCAATCTCACCGACACTGTCACTTCGCAATCCTTCGGTGGCAACAAAGTCTCACCGGCCGGTTCTTCCCCTCCGCATGCCGTCCAACACAGCAGACAGAAGAGCCACAGCCATTTCATCCCTTTCCGTACCTTATGCTCCATATCCTTTTCTCCTTACATCGTTCATAACCAGTTACATTTCACCTTCATAATCATTACCCGGCTTCCAATCGGTGTCTATCTCCACACCGGCCGTGATGTCTACGGATTCGCCCCCCGATTCGGTGATGTCGAACTCGGCTTCCAACACGCGCCCCGCCTCTATGGGTTCAGTCACGGTAAATATATGTTGTATGATTTTATCTTCAAATTCAGAGTAGAAATACAATTTCCACGTGCCGGTGGTCTTCGTGGCGTACCGGCGGACACCTTCTCCCAAGGTGGGATAACAATAAAAGACGAAATCGTCGCATTGGCCGCTTACCGTCTTCCTGAAACCGGAAGCGTCGGTCACCATCTTGTCATGGTCGACATATTCATCGGCCCAACAACGGAACCCGCCCTTGGTCTGCGACAGGTAGCACTTGACGTTCGCTAGCGTGGTAGGATGGTTCACGCGGATTTTCATCTTGCCCACTACCGGACTCATCAGCACCGTGTAGTGCTCTTGGTCCCGGTTCTCCAACTTCAAACTCAACAGGCCGACAAAAGGAGCATAGGCCAAAGCCCGGACTGTATCTCCCGCCACCGGCGTTTCATCCACACATACTCCGGACAAGTCATTCCCAAAAGCATGCACGCCTCCCGTCACCATGTCATTATTATGATTGGCCACCGCGATATGGTCGTAATCGCCCATAGGAAGGGTGACCTTAAAATAGAGGTCTTCCGGCATGTCCTGCGGAGCAAACATCTTGTCATAATACAGGCTTTGGGGCGTATTCCAAAAACCTAAATGAAGCGAATGCAAAGCATCGTCGAACTCTGGATCAACCCCGTGCTGCAAATCTATCTGGTAGGATACCGTAATGTCCCGCATCTCTACGCCTGTAGGACAATCGGACAAATCCTCGTCTATACACGCGGCCAAGGACAAAGCGCACACCATGCATGCCCCTATGCCATATCTGTCTATGTTCGTCTTCATTCGTTTCATCAAAATCCTTATTCAATTCTGTTCATTCTGCTATTGAAAAACAGCAAGGCCGCACGGCCTGTGCAGCACAAAGCCGCACAACCTTGCTGTGATGAGTGGACTTTCCCTTCCTTTTTAGAAAACAGGGAAACGGCCTACGGTTTAGATTTCCTCCTCGTAGGTCACACCTTTCTGCCAAGCCACATTGATTTCCACACCGATATTGACATCCGTTGAAATGACTTCCGAACCGGACACACGTCCCCAGTCGGTTACAGTGGCATTCAGCAATGTAGTGTAGTCTTTCATGAAGACATCCTTTCCTTCAGCGTCTGCCTTGTCATCCGTCAATACCAACGGCAAGAAGAGGTAAGTGATTGTAGTTCCACCTAAAGTTTCTCCCTTATCATTCTTGATATATGTATTTTCAGGCATCTCGAATACGATATTCATAGATACATCTTCGTTATCCTTCGTAGCGGCTACTACGGAATAGAAAGATGCCCCTGCCACCTTTCCGTCAGACAGGCCAAAAGAAACGGCTTGGTCTACAAACCCGTCAGTGTTGACTCCGGTAGCTGTCTCATAGATGGATACCAAATCAGTACCAACCCGTTCAAAATCGGTATCCAATTTCTGGGACTGTCCACCGATAATGATGCTGTGTACTTTTATACCGGCTACATCTGCCGTCTTACCCTCACCTGACAACTCTGGGTTATCATAGAAACAAGTTGTAGAAGCATCTCCATTGATAATACCGGCCGCCAACATGCCAACGGCATAATTTACATTGGACAACTTGATGGCTTTATAACCCTTAATAGACGTTCCCACAGTAATGGCAGTACTTGCGGCATCCAAAGTTTCTCCCCCATAAATCTGATTCCCCGTAATGCCGGCATGACCGTAATAATACAATCCATGCGGTTTGTACAACGTACTTGTCACCTTCTCGGCATCATAAGGCGCAGTGGTCTGTGTCAATGTGGAAGTCACTCCATCAAAAATTTTGCTTTCATCCAATGCGCTGATATTACCGTACACCTTGAACTCGTTGATGTTCTCGTTCAACTTCGCAGTTTCCTCCACGCGAGAAAGGTCATTGGTGAAATTCGGCATCTTAATCGGATTAAGATAAGCGGAAGAAGCTTGAGGCGTAGCGGTGGTAATCATCGGCACCACATAAATGTTGCTGATGGTTTGGATGGTAGCACCCATGTTAGCCTCATCCTGGCTCAAACGCTTGTCCACAGCCCCTTTCACAGAAAGAGCCAAAGTCACATCGTTCTTCTTCCCGTTAATCAACGAACCGAGGTCCGTTCCTCCGGCGACCTCCTCGTCACTCGAGCAGGAAGCCAATCCCATCGTACTGGCCACGATTGCCGTGGCAAACAAGTACATTCCATTTTTCATTTTCATAAAAGTTAAATTTTAAATGAATAAAACAATTAATAAACTCTATAATTAGAAAATCTCATAAATTCCGTCATTCCACGGCCTGTACGCCCTTCAGGTTGCCCGCAGCCTCGCTGTCGCCCGCCTTCACGGCACGCTCGAAGCATACGATGGCCTCCTTACGCTGCCCCGTCTTGAAGTAGGCCACACCCAACGTGTTCCACTTGCGTTCGTCGTCCAACGGTTCGAGCAGGGCAACCGCCTCGGCATCGCGCCCCCCGCGCACCAAAGCCACGGCCCGGTTGATAGCTTCGGCTGCCTCGTCCGGCACAGCCTCATAGTAAGCACGGATATACCCCGAATTACGTTGGTCGGCAAAGACCGACTGCTTCAGGTATTGGTAAGGCCGCCCGCCATTGAGCCTGCGGATACGCTGCTCGCGCAGGTTGGCATCCGGCGTGTGGTCGATGATTTGCAACAGCTCCTGCCGCTCGTCCAGGTCGCTCTCGGCGATGACATCGCGCAAGTCGGCCCATGCCTCCCCTGCACCCACCACCTCATACACACTGTCGGGCATGTCCACCCGGGCATCAAGGTAGTCTTTCAGGACTTCGGCACGCCGCCCGGCCAGATGCTCGTTGAAAGCCACGGAGCCTTCAATGGATGCCAAGCCCACAATCACCACCTTCACGATGGATGAGGTCTTGTCGTCCTTCACGCGCCGCATCATGTCCACGATACGCGCCAACGTGGCCTCGTTGTCGCGGAAGTCTTCGCGCAAGTCCCACTTTCCCACGGGGAAATGCACGTAAAGCGCATCTTTCATTTTGCGCAAAGGGATGTCGCGCGTATAGGGCTTGTATTCGCTGACGGGCTTCAGCACGGGTTCGCGCACGGCAATCTGTTCAGCCACGCTCAGCACTGGCACGACAGCCTTGGGTTTCGACGTGAACCAACACGTAGCACCCAAATCGAGCGCAGCCAACGGCCGCACGTCACAGCAGTCCTCGAACTCGCAATCCACCGTAAGCGAAAGCTCCGACGCACGCATCCACGGCTCCGCCTCTACCACCTTATTATAATATAGGGTATCGGCGGCAGCTGCCACGACGGCACGTTCTTCACCGTGCAAAGCCGCACGGCGGTCGAAGTAACGGCGGTTGCGCCGCCCGGCCAGTTCCACAGGAGGCAGCGCCAACGTGTCGCCCGCCTTCGTGGTAAGGCGCGGCGTAAGGATGAGACGGTCGTCGGAGGTAATTTCCACATCGCCGGCAGCCACGGAAAAGGCCACTTTGAGTTGCGTACTGTCCTGCCACGACAACACAGGTTCGCCCGTCGGCACCACCTGTTGGGCCGACAACGGACAGGAAGACAGGCACAAGGCCGCTGCTCCCATCCACGCTTGTATATCATTGATTATCTTCATCTTTTCGGTCTGATTTACTTGAACACATAAATAAAAGACACGGACAACTTGGTGGGCACGAAGCGGTGGGTAGTACGCTCTTCCAACTTGTCGCCACACTTGCGGCACTCATAGGCACTGAAGTCTGCGAAAGAATAGCCCAACCCCAACTCGGCCTCCAAACTCCAATGGCGGCTCAGGATCCAATGGTAGCCGTAACCCAGACCCACAGCCCACTCATTACCCTGCATGCGCTCATCTTCCAACTTGGGCAACAGGCCGAAAGGCAGGTTCACCCCTCCGGCATTAAACCGCGTGTAAGAAGCGTGAAGCCCTAAGAAGTGCCCACCGAACGGACGGCATATCCAATAACGGTACTCCGGCTGCACCCGTAGGTGACGCCATTTCTTGTTGTCGGAAAACGTCCAGGGATTCCACGAAAGCCCCAAAGCCATGGTGGACTTGCGCCCCACTTTCACTTCGGGTTCCAAATTCAACGAAGCTGTAGCCCAGTTCACCACATCCGTTTTTAACGCTACGGTCTGTGCTTGAACAGCGACGAACCAACTGCACAGCCCCAGCAAACATAAAACAAGTCGTTTGCTCTTCATCATGGTTTTCAGTTTATAGAATATACGTAAAGGCCCGCTTTCATCTGAAAGCGGACAATATACCAAATGCCCGACATGGCCAAACATAGCGGGGTTTATCGACAAAATACAAAAAGATATTACATGATTTACATGTGTGTGTGTGTGTGTGTGTGTGTGTGTGTGTGTGTGTGTGTGTGTTTACACAAATATTCGGAACAACCAAATACAAATAGTTAAAAAAGCAGTTCAAAACGCATGTTTTCTCATATAAAATCGTCAAAAAACGGTATTTTTCGCCCTTGCACAGTACTATCAGCAACGGCCTCCACACCGTAGCACCTCTCTGATTTCTATGTACAAGTCCGTTTTTCATCATCGCATTTGGATAATATTACGTGACAAATATAGAATTTATAAACAAAACAAACAAATTTTCTCGACATTTTTTTAAAAAATCATGGATATAAGTACTCTTCACTTCCCTCCAAAGGGTTTTATAAAACCATCCTTCATCCTTCAGAATCTGTCATAAGACACTATAATACAATATATTATAAACTGAAGAATGGTTTTGTGAAACTTCTGGGTAGGGGTAGGAGCTTTCAGACAAAAGAACAAAAGGACACAAGGTGAATGCCGACTTCCACAAACGGGATTTGACAAGTTGCACCTTATGTCCTTTTGTCTAATAATAATTCCCGGAGAAGGGTTTCGCCCTTCTGTCACCCAAGACCGGCAGTTCCGCTTACTGCGCGGGTGCCTGCTGTGCCGGAGCTTGCCCGGCCGGAGCAGCCTGTTGCTGCGGTTGGCTAGCACCGAATCCCGGCAAATTGTTGGAATTTACGGCCTTTTGCTCGGTGGCCGCCTTCATCATGGCAGACTCTTCCGTAGCCACTTTGGGAATAAAGAATACCGAAACCACGCTCAATACGACCATGGCAGCCGCCAATCCCCAAGTCAGTTTTTCAATCACATCCGTCGTCTTGCGCACACCCATAATCTGATTGGAAGCGGAGAAGCTAGAAGCGAGACCTCCACCTTTGGACTCCTGGATGAGTACAACCAGACACATCAGAATGGCAAGAATGACGATGAGAACAACCAATACTGTGTACATGTTTACGATTTTTTATTTTTATTATTTATTATCAATTTCTCCAAGAAACGAATCTGGTCTGCAAAGTAACGGTTTTTTTTTGGATATTTCAAACTTAACCGCCTTATAATTTCCATCGCTTTGGTATATCGGCCTTGTTTTATATAAATTTTAGCCAATGTTTCGGTAAAATAGTCCTCATCCTCCTCGTTTTCGCCCTCGGCAGGAAGAGCAGGAGTCTGCAACTCGCTGTCGGCATCCTGCTTCAGTACGATGCGTTTATCCCCTTGCCCGATAAATTCGTCTATCAGTTCCTGATGCTGCATGCGGGGCACTGCCGTAATCGTGTCGGGAGCGTCTTCACTCTGCATCAGGTATGCCATATAGTCTGTGGAAGCATCCACCGGCTTCGGGCGGTGGGGCTTCTCCTCCGGCAAGTTGGCCAGAAAATTGTCTATGAGCGAATAAGTGCGGTCCTCTTCCACCTCTCCCGCCTTCTCTGCTTTCGTCTGATACTTCTTGACGGGTTCGAACCGATAGTTTACGCCTTCTATCAAACGGAACAGGGCTTTACGGTCGGGCAGGAAAAAGGCGGCGCGACGAAGCTCCCGGTCGAAAGCCGCATCGTGCAAGAGGTACAGATTACGCAAATAGAGCAGACGGGCCGGTTGGAAATAAGGATAGTCGCTGACCAACTTCTCCAGGCGGGGCAACGTCTCCTTATCCAGTTTCTCCGGATGCTTGATATAATCCGACAAGTTCAAATCCATATCCTTACCAATTCGCTACGGTTGCATTAAATATCTGGTCCACAATATCCTTCACCATCTGGGTCACCAGTTCCTCTTGTACAGCGGTCAACTGTTGCGAAGAGTCATACTGGGAGGTGGCACTGAACTTCTGTTCGAAGTCTTCATCATGGTTGGCATTATTCACAAAACGGACATTCACTGTCATCTTCAACTGCACCTGCGACGAAAACCCGTCGGCAGACACGGCCTTGTTGAACTGGCTGTATTCCACAATCTCGCCCGAAAGCTGCAAATCCCCGTTACGGTTCACCTGCCTCAACTTGGTCTGGCGGGCAAAGACGTCGGTCAACTGGTTGCTGAAAATAGACTGCATGGGCGCCCATACGTATGCAGAGCGGATGGGGAAAGGTGAAATCTGTATCGTCTTGGTTTTCGTATAGTCGATGGATGCCCCGTTGAATTTATAGGAAATAGAACAAGCCGCCAACAAAAAGACACAAGACAACAGCCCGACCACCTTACTTTTAAATATCCTCTTTATCCAAACCATATTCCTTTATTTTACGATAAAGCGTCCTTTCGGAGATGTTCAGTTCCTGGGCGGCCTTGCGACGCTTGCCCCGGTTCTTCTCCAAAGCCCTCACTATCACCTGACGTTCCACGTCGTTCAAAGACACGGTCTCTTCCACATATTCTTCCGGAGTCTGAAACTCATCCGCCCCTTTGGCCGCATGAGCCACCGGATAAGTGACATCCGGCTGATAATAAGTAATAGGACGCTCGACAACCTGAGGGGCGGAAGAGTGCTCACGCTCCACCCGCTGCCCGTGCACCAACTTTTTCAGTTCCGTCACGTCGTTGCGCAAATCGAAAAGTATCTTGTACAACAGTTCGCGTTCGTTTTCAAAACTGTGGCCTTCATTCCGTTTGTTCAACGGTACGATGTCATGCGTCACCGGATCTTCGGGGATATACCCGGACAAGATTTCAGGAGTGATAATCCGCTCCGGGGAGAGGATGGAAATCTGTTCCGTCACGTTCTTCAGTTGGCGGACGTTCCCCGGCCATGAATATCTTTTCAGCCTTTCCTGGGCGGCTTCCGTCAGCTCCACAGGATCCGGCATATTATACTTTTCCGCCGTGTCCATCGCAAACTTCTTGAAAAGCAGCACCACATCGTCCCCCCGTTCGCGAAGAGCCGGCATCTTGACGGGAATCGTGTTCAGGCGGTAGAACAGGTCTTCGCGGAAACGGCCGTCGCGGATGGCCTGCGCCATGTTGACATTGGTAGCCGCCACGATGCGCACGTCGGTCTTACGCACGTCGCTCGAACCGACCCGGATGTATTCTCCCGTCTCCAACACACGCAACAAACGCGCCTGCGTGGCCAAAGGCAGCTCTCCAACCTCGTCAAGAAACAGCGTACCTCCGTTGGCCGCCCCGAAATAGCCTTCACGCTCTCCTATCGCCCCGGTAAAAGCCCCTTTCTCATGACCGAACAGTTCGGAATCTATCGTCCCTTCTGGAATGGAACCGCAATTCACGGCAAAGTATTTCTTCGTCTTCCTCAGGCTGTTGTCGTGGATAATACGGGGAATGATTTCCTTTCCCACGCCGCTCTCCCCGGTAATCAATACGGATAAGTCCGTCTTGGCCACCTGCAAAGCAATGTCCACTGCATGGTTCAACCCTTCCGAGTTGCCCACGATACCATATCTTCTTTTCTGTGCCTGAACGTCGGATGTATTCATATCTTCTCCCAAAATGCGATTGTCGACAAAATTACATAAAAAATCCCGTGGGACACAACTTTAACCGCATTAATTTAAGAAAAACTAAGCAGGCTTATTGCCCAGTTTGATCAACAGCAAACCGACGGCTGTCCACACCAGTTCGCGCAGACGGACAATCAAACCGGTGTAAACACCGTAGGCACCGGCCAGGGAAAGTCCGCCCACGGCTAAGGCAAAACCGCCTTCACGCGCTCCCATACCCATCGGAATAAAGAAAAACAAATTGGCAAAAAGCGACGTGAAAGCCTGTATCAGCACGCAATCCCAAAAAGAAACATGATCGGTCAGTATCAGCAAGATGAACTGGATTTCAAGACAACCGGCCACCCGCACGGCGAACTCTATGAACAACGACAGGTAGAACGTGGACTTACGCTGTGCATGCAAGGCGGCTATCTGGCTGTCCACCTTCCGTATGGACTCTTCCCGCGTGCCGATGAACCGCCGCAGACGGGACTTCAACCCGGGTATATGGGCCAACAAGCGCAAGGCTTTCATGGCTAACCCGTTTTTATATCCCTTCTGGAAGAAGTAAATGCCCGCAGCGCAGAAGGCGGAACAAACGGTCATGAATACCGCCATCCCCGCCGACATTTCCCGTCCATAGAGCCACAAATAAAGGAGAATGGAGAAAGTCCAAAAACAGAAATGGGAAAAGATGTGCATCATGGCATACAAAATCACACTGGATGTTGCCTTGGCCGCCCCCACGTAGGGCGTCAGCTCCATGATACGGTAAGGCTCGCCGCCGAGCAGTCCCACCGGAGTGACATAGTTCAGCGCATAACCGCTGACCGTGTACTTATAAATCTTCAGGAAAGGAATTTTCGGTGCCGCCCCGTCGTGGATGATGACCGACCAAGCCCAGGCGTTGGCCAGATAAAGGAAGACCCATAAGAGGATGACGGCCGGAAACCAGTATCCCGCCCGACGGACGTTGTCCCATAATTCCGAATAGGACAAGTCCGAAGTGCAGAGCATAATAATGATGGCCACCACGCCGATGGCCAGAAACACGTTACGGTAAAGAGGCTTCATGTTATTCTTCCGGAGCGTTCAGTTTGAGTTTGTCGCTGTCGTCACGACGCTCGTGATACTGCTTGCGCAAAGGATGGGCATACGCTTCTTCGTAACGGGCACGGTTGCGGTACACATCCAATGCCGCATAGACCGCCTGGCGGAAGGATGACTCGTCGGCCTTTCCCTGTCCGGCGATATCGTAGGCCGTACCATGGTCTGGAGAAGTACGGACGATGGGCAGTCCTGCCGTATAATTCACCCCGTCCGCCATGGACAGTGCCTTGAACGGTGCCAATCCCTGGTCGTGATACATGGCCAACACGCCGTCGAAATGCTCGTACGTACGGTTTCCGAAAAAGCCGTCGGCCGCATAAGGGCCGAAACAGAAAACGCCATCCTTCTCCATCTCCAGGAGAGCCGGACGGATAATATCCTTTTCTTCCGTGCCCAACAGGCCGCCGTCGCCGGCATGGGGGTTCAGTGCCAATACGGCGATACGCGGGTTCGATACATTAAAATCCTTGCGCAACGCCTCATGGAAGATACGGATTTTTTGCATAACGGCTTCCTTGGTTATCGCCTGCGCCACGTCGCGAATCGGCAAATGTGTAGTCACCAAAGCCACGCGAAGCACGTCATTCATCAAAATCATCAGTGCCTCCCGGCCTTCGCCGACGCGCTCCTGTATATATTCCGTATGTCCGGGAAAGTGGAAACCATCTCCCTGTATCGTTGCCTTGTTGATGGGTGCCGTCACCAATACATCGAACAGTCTCTCGCGATAATCCACCATAGCCCTTTCCAAAGCCGCCAAAGCCGCTTTGCCGCTCTCGGCAGAGGGCTGTCCGAAATCGATTTTCACCTCTTCTTCCAGACAGTCCACCAAATTCAACTTGCCCTCCACGGCCTCGTCCGCTTTTTGTATCGTGACGAAGTTTGTCGTCAGCTCCATCGCCTTGCGGTGATAAGTGGCCACTTTGGGCGAACCATATATAATAGGTATACATAACTCCAACATCATCGGTTCGCTGAAAAGCTTCAGGATAACCTCGTATCCCACACCGTTTATGTCACCGTGGGTTATCCCCACCAATATCTTACCATTCTTCATATCTTTTGTTTCTGATTTATTCTTGTTCTTTTCCTGCCACCACGCTGACTTCGGGTATGTTGGCTTTCAATTCACGGGCTTGCTCGCCCGGCAAGCAAAGGGTGTACAACGCAGCCTCCAACCGACGAATCAGCCCTCTCTTCATTTTCTCCGGCGCATAAACAAAGCCTTCCGCCACCACCACGCGGTTGTTCAACGTGTCCACCCGGGAATGGCTGACAAACGGGCCGCCCATGGCATCATGCTCCATTTTCCACAGTCCGCGTGCCTCCATGGCATACCCTCCTTTCACCGTAATGGGTTTCACCGAAGTACAAACCGTGTCGGTAGCCATATACATACGGGGTTCCACACCGGGGATATTGACTTTCATCACGGAATCGCGTTTGGCCAACACGTATGCCTTGTTGAACGTCCAAGGCCCTTCATAAGGATAGGAATACATACAGATGTTCACTAACCCGGAAGCCGTGTTGGAAGAAGTCCAGAAGAAGTCTTTCCCTTTCTTGTAGCTCTTGATTTCCGCCGGTGCCCAGAATTGGCAACCGAAGATGGAATCGGCCAAGAAAGACACGACTTCCGAATGTTTTTTCTCCAATTCATTGATTTGCCGGTTCATTTCCATTTTCACCAGAAAGTCGATGATGGCCTGGGAGTTCTTTTTCACAAAAGCGGCAAAGTCCTTTTCATTCGGACTTTGAATCGTCAACAGGACCTGCGGTTGGGCATACACGTCGCGTGTGAATTTCATTTTGGTCTGTGTATATTGGTCGGGAGCTATATCCACCTTTATGATGTTCCGAAAAATATTCAACACCTGATTAAAACGCGAAGGGTCGGTCTGAGAAATACGGAACGAACGTTCGGGCTGCGGAAGGCCGGGAATATCCGTATCCAACACATCAAACAACGCACGTCCCGCAGGACGCTGCCACAGGGAATCACCAACAACAACCAACACTTCGTACGGGCGCCCACTGGACGTAGGCTTAGTCAAATGGTCACAGGCAGCCAACAGTATCACGGCAACCCATATTCCGCACCACGACATCCATCGATTTCCTAAAATCCTTTTCATAGCCTTATTCTGTCTTTTTAAGTTCCACACCTTGTTGTTTCGCCGTGCTCAACAATCCGCAAGCGGCAAAAATATCCTGTCCGCGCGACGCCCGGATGGTAGAAAAAAGCCCGTGCCCGGTCAGGTAATCCCGAAAACGCAACATGCCTTCCTCCGACGTCCCCTTCAAGTCCACGCCGGGAACGGGATGGAAACGAATCAAGTTCATCCGGCATTCCACCCCTCCAAGCAAGCGCAAGAGCTCCTTGGCATGCGCCAAGGTGTCGTTCACCCCTTCAAACATCGTATATTCAAAAGAAAGGCGACGTTGGTGCGTAAAGTCGTACTCCCGGAGCAACGCCACGATTTCCTGCAGGCCGTAACTGTTCTCGGCCGGCATCAACCGGGCACGTTGGTCGGCAAACGGGTTATGCAGGCTGACTGCCAGATGACATTCACTCTCGTCCAAAAAACGTTTCAGCCCCTTGCGCAGTCCGACGGTAGACACCGTAATGCGCTTAGGACTCCAGGCATAGCCATAATCGGCTGTCAGAATCTCCGTGGCGCGCAACACATTATCCAGATTGTCCAACGGTTCTCCCTGCCCCATGAACACCACATTGGTCAGGGTGTCGCGCTCCGGCAGCGAATACAGTTGGTTCAGGATATCAGCAGCCGTCAGCTGTCCGGAAAAGCCTTGTTTTCCGGTCATGCAAAAACGGCAGTTCATCCTGCACCCCACCTGGGAAGACACGCAAAGCGTAGCCCGGTCGCCATCGGGGATATACACCGTCTCCACGTATCCGCCCGCCGCCGTACGGTACAGATACTTCACGGTCCCGTCTGCCGAGCGTTGGCAATCCACCGGACCCAAGCAGCCCACGGTATAACGTTCGTTCAACAAACATCGGTTCTTCGCCGAAATATTGGTCATTTCGTCAATGGAAGCCACCTTCTTCCCATATAGCCATTCCGCCATCTGACGGGCGGCAAAAGACGGCATACCGATTTCCCCCGCCACGGACTTCAACTCCGACAACGTCATGCCCAATAATGCTATCTTATCCTCCACGGTTATCTCTTCTCCTTTATTTTACAGGCAAAGTTACGGAAAAAAGAGAAAACTTTCCACTATATTGGACTTCTATTAGTATATTTGCACGCTATAATACATAAATTACCACATGAAATCGTCATCACATTCTCCACGAATAGACTGTTTCCTCCCTTGCGGAACGGAAAATCAAACCGCCGGACTGGTACAGGAACTCCGCGACAGCGGATGGACAGGCCGTATCTACGGGCTATGCCCCGCAGGCGTCGGGGCCATCCTGCCGGAGACCTGCCTGCCGTTACCTACCGACGGGATTTTCAGCACACAGACTATCCTGGACATGGCTCGCCTCTGCGAGGCCGAATACTGCTTGTTCTACCACAAAGCCTTGCCGCTGGAACTGGGATTCCATGCCCTCGACCGACTGTTGCGTGTGGCCGACGACACCCGTGCCGACTTGCTTTATGCCGACCACTACGCCATACAGGACGGGACACGGCAACCCCATCCGCTCATAGACTACCAAAAGGGCAGCCTGCGCGACGATTTCGACTTCGGCCCGTTGGTCCTGATACGTACCGAAGCCCTGAAAGCATACGCCGGACAAGAGAATTTGCCCGACTATCATTTTGCAGGATGGTATGACTTACGTCTGTATCTGAGCCGTCACGGCGAGTTGTTCCATTTAAACGAACTCCTTTATACGAAAACGGAAACCGACGCCCGGAAAAGCGGAGAGAAAAACTTCGACTACGTAGACCCGAAAAACCGCACCGTGCAAATCGAAATGGAAAAAGCCTGCACGGAGCACCTGAAGCAAATCGGGGCTTATCTGGCTCCCGATGAATTCGACGAGGTAGACTTCCGTACCGAAGATTTTCCCTGTGAGGCCACCGTCGTCATTCCGGTACGCAACCGGGTCCGTACTATCGAAGATGCCATCCGCAGCGTGCTGTCCCAAGAAACAGATTTCGATTTCAACCTTATCGTGGCAGACAATCATTCCACAGACGGAACGACGGAAGCCATCGCGCGTTATGCCGCCCGTGACCCTCGCGTCGTCCACCTTATCCCCGAACGCGGCGACTTGGGCATCGGGGGCTGTTGGAACTTGGCCGTACACCACCCGCGTTGCGGACGCTTCGTCGTCCAGTTGGATTCGGACGACCTGTACAGTTCACCACAGACTTTGCAGCGCATCATACAAACTTTTTATCATGAAAAGGCAGCCATGGTCATCGGAGCCTACCGCATGACGGACTTCTCCCTGCAAACTCTGCCGCCGGGCCTGATAGACCACAAGGAATGGACACCCGAAAACGGACGCAACAATGCCTTGCGCATCAACGGACTGGGTGCCCCGCGCGCTTTCTTCACTCCGATTCTGAGGAAGCTGCAAATCCCGAACACCAGTTACGGGGAAGATTATGCGCTCGGCTTATGCTTTTCACGCTACTATCGCATCGGGCGCATTTATGAAGAACTTTACTTGTGCCGGCGTTGGGAAGGCAATTCCGACGCGGCACTGAGCATAGAAAAAGTCAATGCCCACAATCTTTATAAGGACCGGCTACGTACTATCGAGATAGAAGCCCGCCGCCGGTTGAACCGACTGTGGGCACACCCGCTGACCCCCGAAGACATGCAGGCTTTCTTCCGCAAGCAATTAGAGGACTGGGACGAAGCCCGACAACGTTACGAAGACCTTCAAAAAGCGGAAACCAAGGAACTGGTCATCGGCGACCATACGCTGACCGCCCAGTTCAATCCGGCACGCATGACCTCGACCGGAGCCAGCATCTCCGCCGAAGCCTTGGCCGCACGCCCGTGCTTCCTTTGCGACCTGAACCGGCCGGAGGCACAACATGCCCTACCCATAGAAGGACATTATCAACTGTTGGTGAACCCTTATCCCATCTTACCGGAACACTTTACCATTCCGGCACGGAGACATACTCCGCAAAGCATCCTGCCTCACTTCAAGACCTTGCGCAACATGGCCTGGAACATACCGGAAGCCGTCTTTTTCTACAACGGCCCCGTATGCGGCGCTTCAGCCCCCGACCACATGCACTTCCAGGCCGGGAAACGGGGTGTGCTGCCCATCGAACGGGACTGGAAAAGTTACGAAATGGGGATGGAAAAACTCTATCCTCTGCAACCGGCCGAAGAAGAAAGCATCGAGGAAATCATGATGCAGAACGCCAACTGCGGACTTTACATCCTCAAAAGTTATATCTGTCCGGTATTTGTCATCCGCACCCGTCCGTCGGAACATCCCTGCCTGCTTTTTGAAAAACTCTACTATGCCCTTCCGCTCTGCGACGGGGAAAGCGAACCGCGTATGAATATCCTTTGCTGGCGGCAATCCTGGAACGCCGGACGCGAAGACGAAATCGTCATCTTGATTTTCCCACGCAAGAAACACAGACCGGCTTGCTACGGACAGACCGGCGAGCATCAACTGCTCGTCAGCCCCGGAGCCTTGGATATGGGCGGGCTGCTCATCACACCGCGAGAAAAAGATTTCCGAACCCTCACGGCCGGACTGGCTACGGACATTCTGCGTGAAGTGACGCTGAGCGAGGAAGAGCTGCAGCCGGTCATCGGGCAGTTCACCCGTCATCTGAAGAAAGACGGCACGGAAAACACGGAGCCACGCACGGCTCCTGAACGGCTTCATGAAGGCACGGAACCCGAGGTCAGCGTAGGCATCATGAGCCGGCAACGCATTCGTTTCTCTCTCAACGCCACCTACTCGGCCAAAGGCAGCCTCGTAAGGGGCGAGCAAACGGTGGAATGCAGCGAAGGAGGCATCCTGTGGAATGGAAACCTATACCGGGAACTGACTTTTACCCCACAGGAAAACAAAGCTTCTTTCTCGCTTTACGACGTGACAATCGGTATCAAATTCCATTGGGAACGGCAAGAAACGCAAATCTTCAGCGGCACGTTGAAATTAGTGGTGGAAGAAGAAAAAATCGTGGCCATCAACGTGTTGCCGGTGGAAGACTACCTCATCAGTGTCATTTCCAGCGAAATGAACGCCTCCGCCTCTCCTGAGTTCCTGAAAGCATCGGCCGTCATCAGCCGGAGCTGGCTCTATGCCCAGATAGAAAAGCGCAAACAACTGAGTAACCACGACCGTGGATTCTTCTCGTTCAGCAAAAGCGACGGAGAGCTGATCCGTTGGTACGACCGCGAAGACCATACGATATTCGACGTATGTGCCGACGACCATTGCCAACGCTATCAGGGCATCACGCGGGCCAGCAACGAGGCCGTGGTGGAAGCCGTCAAAGCCACACGCGGACAAATCCTCACGTCGGGGGATGACATCTGCGACGCACGTTTCTCGAAATGCTGCGGCGGAGCGACCGAAGAGTTCGAATACTGTTGGGAAGACAAGCATCTATCTTACCTGACCAGCATCAGAGATATTGCGCCTGAGAACCTGTCGGGCATCCGTCCGGCACTTCCGGACCTCACCCGGGAAGAAGAGGCGGAAAAGTGGATACGAAGCAACCCGCCTTCGTTCTGCCACACGGAAGACGAAGAAATACTCCGCCAAGTGCTGAACGACTACGACCGGGAAACCACGGACTTCTACCGTTGGCGCGTGGAATACACGCAAGACGAATTGTCCGGGCTCATCGAGGAGAACCTGAAAACGGATTTTGGCAGCATCCTCGACCTCATCCCCGTGGAACGCGGACGAGGCGGACATATCAGCCGGTTGAGAATCGTCGGTACACAGGAGACACTCGTCATCGGAAAAGAGTTGGAAATACGCCGTGTATTAAGCCACACCCATTTGTTCAGTTCGGCATTCGTGGTCGACAAGGAGGATTTGCACGACGGCATACCCGGCCGGTTCGTCCTCCACGGTGCCGGATGGGGGCACGGCGTGGGCTTATGCCAGATCGGGGCGGCGGTCATGGGAGCCAAAGGTTACCGTTACGACGAAATCCTGAAACATTATTATGACGGAATCACCATCCGGAAAGCCTACTCCTGACAGCCTTATGAAAAGAAAACCTTACGCCATAGACGACCGGCAAACACCGGAAACCCCAAGCCGGAACCCATGGAAATGGATTCCGACCCTGTACTTTGCCGAGGCACTGCCTTACGTGACGGTCATGAGCATCTCTACCGTCATGTACGAACGCATGGGACTTTCCAACGCCGAAATCGCTTTCTACACTAGCGCACTCTACCTCCCGTGGGTCGTCAAACCCCTATGGAGCCCGTTCATCGACCTTGCCAAAAGCAAAAGATGGTGGATATTGGCCATGGAGTTCCTCATCGCCGCCGCCATAGCCGGAGTGGCCTTCACGCTTCCCTCCGCCCATTTCCTCGTCTTTACCCTGATGTTCCTGTGGATGATGGCTTTCAGCAGTGCCACCCACGACATCGCAGCCGACGGTTTTTACATGTTGGCGCTCGACCCGCACGAGCAAAGCCTGTATGTGGGCATCAGGAGCACGTTCTACCGCATCGCCACCATAGCGGGCAGCGGACTGCTCATCATGTTGGCGGGCACGTTGGAAACTTTCACCCGCCGCATCGCCTATTCGTGGAGCATCGCTTTCTACGTGCTGGCGGCATTCTTCATTGCCGTGACTGCCTACCACTTTTTCCACTTGCCGCGCCCCGACTGCGACCGGACACGAAAAGCCGTGTCGGCCCGCAGCCTGTGGAAAGACATTTGGCTCACCGTCACATCGTTTTTCCGGAAACCGCAGCCTGTGGCCGCCGTCCTTTTCATGCTTTTCTACCGCCTGCCGGAAGCGTTGCTCATCCGGATTTCCAACCTGTTCCTGATTAAACCCGTCAGCGAAGGCGGACTGGGGCTTTCCACGCAGGAAGTAGGGTTCGTACAGGGAACGGTAGGCGTACTCGGCCTGACCCTCGGCGGCATCATAGGCGGTATAGCCGCCTCGCGCAACGGGCTGAAAAAGTGGCTGTGGCCGATGGTATGGAGCATCACGCTACCAGACCTTGTATATGTCTATCTGAGTTACTTCCAGTCTACGAATTTCTTGCTTATCAACGCCATGGTATTCATTGAGCAATTCGGTTACGGCTTTGGCTTCACTGCCTACATGCTGTTCCTCCTATATTATTCGCAAGGGGAACAACAGACTTCGCATTATGCCTTCTGCACGGCTTTCATGGCCCTGTCCATGATGCTGCCGGGCGCCGTGGCCGGAGAATTGCAGGAAGCCGTGGGATACTTCCACTTCTTCCTTATCGTAATGGCCTGCTGCTTGGTGACGGTCGGCGTCACAGCACTGCTGAAAATAGACCCGGAATTCGGGAAAAAAGAACATCATGGAAACCAAGCATAACCTACGGAAAGCCTTGTTGGTGGCCGACGGAGGCTCCACAAAAACCGACTGGTGCCTGGCAGTTCCCCATCGGGAGCCTCAGCTTTTCCGTACGCGTGGACTCAACCCTGCCCTGTTGGAACCTCCCGCCATCCGGGAAATCCTGCAAACGGAACTGCTTCCCCGGTTGGCCCCCCATCTCCAAGGACCGGAAACGGAAACCCATATCTATTATTACGGTGCGGGATGCCTGCCTTCCGTCTGCGACAAGATGGGACAGGCCCTTACCGGACTCTTCCCCCGCTCCACAGCCGAAGTCCATTCCGACCTGTTGGGGGCTGCACGGGCCTTATGCGGACACGAAGCCGGCATTGCCTGCATTTTGGGCACCGGTTCCAATTCCTGCCGTTACGACGGACAGGACATTGTGCAACATGTGTCTCCGTTGGGATACATCTTAGGGGACGAAGGCAGCGGCACAGCTTTAGGCAAACGCCTGATAGGCGACTGGCTCAAAGGACTTTTAGACGAAGAACTAAGCCGTAAGCTGGCGGAAAGCTACGGATGGGACGAAGCTGACATCATCCGGAAAGTGTACCGAGAACCGGAAGCCAACCGTTTCTTAGCTTCTTTCACACCTTTCCTGAAAACCCACCGTACCCACCCTGACGCCCACCGTATACTCACAGACTGCTTCAAAGCCTTCTTTGAACGGAACATCATGGCTTACCACCCCGGATCGCTTGCCGTACACTTCGTGGGCAGCATAGCCGCCATTTTCCACCAAGAACTGGAGGAGGCTGCCGGAATATACGACATACGGATAGGAAACATCCTCAAAGAACCGATAGACCGGATGGTAAATTACCATCGGCAAAAACTGAAAGACAAAGCAGATTAAAAGATTTTTAAGGAAAATGCAGTGTTTTTCGCAAAATATGTTTTATAGCATGTTTTTTTACTTGCACGCACCTAAAAATGCGCTTACCTTTGCAGCGTTATCCTGAAAACAATCTTTTTACCTTAAACAAAACTAATACCTAAAAAACTAAAGAAATACGGGTCGCTGTGAAGCGACCCGTATTTCTTTTATCCCTTTAAAAAGGTCCCGTCACCAACCGAGGCCGACAACGGGACCACCGCTCAGGGGCAACTGACGGGAAAGTAATCGAATGAAAAGCGCGGAACTCCACCGTAAGACAATATCGCAGCATTCTTTTCCGGCCTGAGGATAAAAGTGATAGATTGCGTTTCGCTGCGATTTTCTCCGTCTCCCACCTTTTCGTATGTGACCGTCTGCGGAATGCGACAGGTGGTTTTCCCCCACAGTCCGGCATACCAAATAAAATCATAAAGCCCCGGAAAACAATTCATCTCTTGGAGGTAGATACCGGGATTTAACTTCAGGGAATCCTGCATGTCATAGCCAAAAGTATAAATCTCATGCCTCTCGTATAGATTGTTCGTATGGGAAACATCGGAAACCACCGTCTCCAGATTCCCGTCCTTCCAAGTGTACCGCGCCACGCCGGTTTCCCTGTAGCCCGAACTGTTCTCACGATGGTAGTTCATCTCGGTTATATGTCCCTCGGAGTCGTAAGAAGCCGATACCTCTCCCCTAAAAGGACGGGCTTTTCCACCGTTTGCCGTCTCTTGCTCCATGCCGTTGAATTCCATATAAACCACATGGCCTTCCGGAGCGACACGAACGGGCTTGAAACAAACCTCGCGGACACGACCGGTGGCTACGGACTTCTTTTTCGTGAAAACCCGAAACGCCAATGGATGCGTCTCCACTATAAAAGTACCATATTCCGTACTGTAGCCTCCGACTATCCGTCCGTCACGATATTTAAACCGGGTCATATTACTATCCCCCCGACTCCATCCGGCAATCGGACGTACGATACCCATATCTCGCAAACAGGGAACCGACACAGCGACTTCCCCTTCTAAGGGATGCGATTTTTTATTACTCCGACAGGCCACACAGCCACAGGCCATATACGTAACGAGCCATATTTTCATCAAACTACGGACCATTCTTATCATATTCCTGCGTTACTATTATTTTATATTACCAATAGCGGTCCATCTCTTGGTAAGAGATAGACTACCGTTTGCAAATGTAGGTAAAAAGCCAGATAACGCCAAGTAACTGTATGAAAAAATCTAAGAAATGCGATGTTTTTCTAAACTTTGTATTTTTTAAATGGCTGTAAAATAGTATATTTTAAATGTCGGTCTATCTCTTACCAAGAGATGGACTTTTTTTCATCCCCCAATAGACCTCGGAAAAACGGCTAAGAAACAGCAAACAAGATGCCCTGTTTATAAAAAACGTTAAATACAACCATTTTCATTTCCCACCTATTGTTTATTTCAAAAAAGTCCGTAACTTTGCATCGTGTTTTTCATAGTATTAGATTTAAGGTTAACAAAGGTTGGGTCAGAGCGCTGACCCTTTTTTTATATCCTTACTGTGAAGTAGGGATATTTTTTTGTAGTCGGAAAAAGAAAGATTACGGGGAGTTCCACAGTATCCCTCAGCCACTTACAGAAGCATCGTTTATCAACATTTTTCCGCTCAAAAGCACCACTGAAAATCAATCGTTTACATTCTTAAAATTGTTCTGCGCCAAATGAAAAATCGTTTGGCTGAAATTGATTTTTCAATCTGCTGCAAACGATTTTTCAATCTCCGCAAGATTATTTTTGTTGGTATAGATGAAAAAAATCCCTATTTTTGCAAAACATACAAAGCAAAAAGGAAAAAACATGCAAAACA
This sequence comes from Paraprevotella xylaniphila YIT 11841, assembly GCF_900683745.1. NCBI lineage: Bacteria > Pseudomonadati > Bacteroidota > Bacteroidia > Bacteroidales > Prevotellaceae > Paraprevotella > Paraprevotella xylaniphila. Next base: position 3,974,410 of record NZ_LR215980.1, on the reverse strand, counting down.
CCATGAAAAGACATCCACGCGTGGACGTGGCTGACGTATTACGCGGAATAGCCGTAATGGGCATCATCCTGCTACATTCCATCGAACATTTCAATTTCTACTCCTTCCCCGACACGGCAGGACAAAGCGAATGGCTGAACTTCAGCGACAAAGCCATCTGGGACGGCATGTTCTTCCTCTTTGGCGGGAAAGCCTATGCCGTTTTCGCATTGCTCTTCGGTTTCAGTTTCTTCATCCAATACGACAACCAGCGGCTGCGCGGAAAAGATTTCAGGGGACGGTTTTGCTGGCGGCTCGCCCTGCTGTTCCTCTTCGGCAACCTGAACGCCTCGTTCTTTACGGCGGAGGTGTTGGTGCTCTACTCTTTAGTGGGCTTCATCCTTCCGCTCACCTGCCGTCTGAAAGACAAGTGGCTGCTGATATTGGCCTGCGTCCTGCTCATCCAGCCCCTGCCCTTATACTACGCCATCCGGGCGGCCTGCGACCCGGCATTCGTCACTCCGGCCGTACCCACCGGACATTTATGGGCACAAACTTTCGCCGTACAACAAGGCGGCACGTTCTGGGAAACCGTACGCGTGAACCTTTGGGAGGGACAACTGGCCAGTCTGGCTTGGGCCTGGGACAACGGACGCGTGTTCCAGACGGCGGCCCTATTCCTCTTCGGACTGCTCATCGGCCGACGGGGCTTGTTCCTGAAAGAAAACCTGAAAGTGTGGAACAAGATACTTTGCGGAGCCTTAGTTGCATTTTTCCCGCTGTACGGGCTTGGCAACATGCTGCCCGACTTCATCAGCAATCCGTCCGTATTGACCCCGCTGAACCTTGTGGTAAGCTCTTTGTATAAATTCGCTTTCATGTTGGTACTGGTTTCGGGCGGGCTCATGGCCTTTTACCGCACCCGGATGCAAGCGTTCATGAGCAAAATCATCCCATACGGCAAGATGAGCCTGACGAACTACATCACCCAAAGCATTGCCGGAGCCATGCTTTATTACAACTGGGGCTTTTCCTTGCACGACGATTTGGGCATTACGGCCAGCCTGTTGGCCGGAATGGCGTTCTTCGTCCTGCAATTTTCTTTCTGCAAATGGTGGATGAAACACCACGACCACGGCCCGTTGGAATATGTGTGGAAACGGGCCACATGGCTGAAATGACCCGTATGGTTACGAATGTTCCTTAACCTTATCATATAATGAGAACTTTATTCCTTCTTATCTTCTTGGGAGTGGCCGGAAACATTTCCGTCCCCTCCCATGCCAAGTCCAAACCACGTGGGGGACAAAACTATTACGTAGACGCGCAAAACGGTGATGACCGCGCCGACGGAAAGAGCGAAAAGACGGCTTGGAAAAGCCTGTCGCGGACGAAAGAAATACAACTGAATGCCGGCGATTCCTTATTATTGCGCAGGAACTCATCATTCAACGGGCTGTTGGAAGTGTCGGCCGAGGGGATGGCAGGACGTCCGGTCGTAATCGGTGCTTACGGCACAGGCAGGAAACCTTGCATCCAAGCCCCGGACTCGTCGCTGTACACGGTCTTGGTGCGCAATTCAGACTATCTCACTTTAGAGAATCTGGAGGTCGTGAACACCGGAAAGCAAAGGATGGCGAACCGCACGGGCGTGAAAGTGCTCTGCGAAGATTATGGCGTGTCGCACGACATCGTGCTCCGGGCACTCCATATCCACGACGTGAACGGCAGCCTGATCAAACAGAAAGGGGGAGGTTCGGGCATACTCATCGTCAACCGGGGTAAAGACACGCCCTCCACGTTCGACGGATTACGGGTGGAAGACTGCATCATCCGGAGGTGCGAGCGGAACGGCATCATCTGGTCCGGTTACAGCGACCGCGAACATTGGCATCCCAACACACGTACCGTCATACGCAAAAACCTGATAGAGGAAGTCCCGGGCGACGGCATCGTCCCCATCGGATGCGACGGAGCCTTGATAGAATACAACCTGATGCGCAACTGCCCGGGCACATTGCCCCACAGCGAGGCCGCCGCAGGCTTTTGGCCTTGGAGTTGCGACAACACCGTGATGCAGTTCAACGAAGTGAGCGACCATAAGGCCCCATGGGACGCACAAGGATTCGACTCGGATTACAACTGCCGCAACACGACCATACAATACAACTATAGCCACGACAACGACGGCGGACTGGTCCTGATTTGCAATTCAGGCACGTACCACGGTGCAGGCAACCAAGGCAGCGCGGTGCAATATAATGTGAGCATCAATGACGCTATCCGCCCGCGTGCGACCCGTAGCGGAATATTCTCGGCCAACATCCACATTGCCGGTCCTTGCAAAAACACATTGGTACAACGGAACCTCTTGCATGTCAACCCCAAAACGGAGCCGTTCATCGACCGCAGTATCATCACGTCCGATTCATGGGACGGCTATGCGGACTCTACCGTGTTCCGGGAAAATGTATTCTTCGTCCCGCAGGAATCAGAAATCCGCCTGAACCGCTCCACCCGTAACACGTTCGACGGGAACTATTACTTAGGCAACATAAAAGGCCGTCCCGAAGACCCGAACGGCAGAAACGCATCGGACTATTACAACCAGTGCATCAGCAAAGACCCGTCCGGCTTCAACAGTTTGTCTTTTCTCTTCGACACGGTAATTATCGGTGACGGCTCTGCCGTACTGAAAGCGGTGAACCGGGACACCATCCACCGCTTTTTTGAAATGATGAAAGAAGAATGAGCCTTTCAAAAGAATAACGGGAGCCAGTCTTGCCGACCTCGCTCCCGTTACACTTTTTTTATAATATGGCTTTGCCCGTTCCTTAAATGGACAAAATCCCCAATACATTTATCAACTCTTTCTTCACCGGCTTGTCGCTCTTGATGGCATTGCAGAACGGTACGTACACCACTTCATCATTCTTGATGCCGATCATCACGTTACGCTGCCCTTCGCGCAAAGCCGTAATGGCGCCTACCCCCAAACGGGAAGCCAAAATACGGTCGTAAGCACTCGGAGAGCCGCCACGCTGCAAATGCCCGAGAATAGACACGCGCACGTCGAATTCGGGATATTCTTTCTTCACCCGGTCGGCATAATACATGGCACCGCACTTGGGGCTTTCGGACACGATAACCATACTGGAACTCTTGCTCTTGCGAATACCCCGGCTGATGAACTGTTCCAACTGGTCGGCATTGGAAGAGTCTTCGGGAATGATGGCAGCTTCCGCCCCGCTAGCTATCGCACTGTTCTGCGCCAGGAAACCGGCATCGCGCCCCATCACTTCGATGAAGAATATACGTTCGTGCGAAGTCGCGGTATCACGAATCTTGTCTACACACTGCACAATGGTATTCAACGTCGTGTCGTAACCGATAGTGGAATCCGTCCCGCTCAGGTCATTGTCGATGGTGCCGGGCAGACCGATACAGGGCACATCGAATTCCTCAGCAAAAATGCGTGCACCTTCAAGCGAACCGTTACCCCCTATGATAATCAAGGCATCAATACCCTGTTCCACCATGTTGTCATAAGCCTTTTTACGCCCCTCCGGCGTAAGGAATTCCTTGCTGCGAGCCGTTTTCAGAATCGTTCCTCCCCTCTGGATGATATTGCTCACATTCTCTGTCGTAAATTCCTGAATTTCGTTGTTAATCAATCCTTCATAACCACGATATATACCTTTTACCTTCAAACCCGCTGCTATCCCGGCACGCGTAACAGCGCGGATAGCGGCATTCATTCCGGGAGCATCTCCTCCGGAAGTCAAAATACCTATACAATTAATCTTTCCCATGTTAGATGATTATAAATGACGCTGCAAAGATACAAACAAAAACAAGAAATACATTCATTTTCTTGCCTTTTTAATTGCATATTTATACCTTTTATTGTAACTTTGCGCCCGATTATATACAACATAATGTCTAACATTATTAATTTTATTATTTTCAATTAATTAAATGGCAGAATTAAAGAACGTAGCACCGTTGGCAGACTTCGACTGGAATGCTTATGAAAGCGGTGACACTCTGGTGAACGAGAGCCGCGAAGCTCAGGAAAAGGCCTACGAAGGCTCTTTAAACAAAGTAAATGACCATGAAGTGGTTGACGGTACGGTTATCGCGATGAACAAGCGTGAAGTGGTGGTGAACATCGGCTTCAAGTCAGACGGCATCATCCCGATGAGCGAATTCCGCTACAATCCCGATTTGAAAGTCGGAGACAAAGTCGAGGTTTACATCGAGAACCAAGAGGACAAGAAAGGACAGCTCATCCTTTCTCACAAGAAGGCACGCGCTACCCGTTCTTGGGATCGTGTGAACGAAGCCCTCGAAAATGAAGAGATCATCAAGGGTTACATCAAATGCCGTACGAAAGGTGGCATGATTGTGGACGTATTCGGCATTGAAGCATTCTTGCCGGGTTCACAAATCGACGTGAAACCCATTCGCGACTACGATGTATTCGTAGGAAAGACTATGGAATTCAAGGTCGTTAAAATCAACCAGGAATTCAAGAATGTCGTTGTTTCGCACAAGGCTCTTATCGAAGCCGAATTGGAACAACAGAAAAAAGAAATCATCAGCAAGCTTGAAAAAGGACAGGTACTTGAGGGTACCGTTAAGAATATCACCTCTTACGGCGTCTTCATCGACTTGGGCGGCGTAGACGGTCTGATCCACATCACCGACCTCTCTTGGGGACGCGTGAGCGATCCGAAAGAAGTGGTACAGCTTGACCAGAAGATCAATGTGGTTATCCTTGACTTCGACGACGAGAAGAAGCGTATCGCATTGGGTCTGAAACAGCTGACTCCGCATCCTTGGGACGCTTTGGATCCGAACTTGAAAGTAGGTGACAAAGTAAAAGGCAAAGTTGTCGTGATGGCCGATTACGGTGCATTCATCGAAATCGCTCCGGGCGTAGAAGGTTTGATCCACGTATCGGAAATGTCTTGGAGCCAACACTTGCGTTCTGCACAGGACTTCATGAAAGTGGGTGACGAAGTAGAAGCTGTCATTCTGACTTTGGATCGTGAAGAACGTAAGATGTCTTTGGGCATCAAACAGCTGAAAGCCGACCCTTGGGAAAACATTGAAGAGAAATACCCCGTAGGTTCCAAACATACGGCCAAAGTACGCAACTTTACGAACTTCGGCGTATTTGTCGAGATAGAAGAAGGCGTAGACGGTTTGATTCATATCTCCGACCTTTCTTGGACAAAGAAAATCAAGCATCCGTCTGAATTTACGCAGATTGGCGCAGAAATCGAGGTTCAGGTATTGGAAATCGACAAAGAAAACCGCCGTTTGAGTTTGGGTCACAAGCAACTTGAAGAGAATCCTTGGGATGTGTTTGAAACCGTATTCACGGTGAACTCTATTCACGAAGGTACTATCGTCGAGATGTTGGACAAAGGCGCTGTAATCCAATTGGAATATGGTGTAGAAGGCTTTGCTACTCCGAAACATTTGGTGAAGGAAGACGGCAGCCAGGCTCAACTGAACGAAAAATTGCAGTTCAAGGTAATTGAGTTTAACAAGGAAAGCAAACGTATCATCTTGTCTCACAGCCGTATCTACGAAGATGCACAGCGCGCTGAAGCTAAAGAAGCCAAAAAAACAACTAACAGCGCCAAGAAAGGTACGAAAAAAGAAGAAACTCCGGTGATTCAAAACCAAGCAGCTGCTACCACCTTGGGTGACATCGACGCATTGGCTGCATTGAAAGCCCAAATGGAAAAAGGCGAATAAGCCACATTCCTAAATAGGAAAAAATACGAAAGAAAGGGTGATGATTATTTCTCATCGCCCTTTTTTATGTATTTTTGTACAATGAAACTCATATCCGGAAGGCATGGAAAAGTTTGAATTGACAATTTTGGGATGCGGGTCTGCACTACCTACCACACGGCACTTCGCCACGTCACAGGTCATCAACATCCGCGAAAAATTATACATGATTGATTGCGGAGAAGGAGCACAACTGCAGTTGAGGCGTTCGCGGCTTAAATTCTCGCGGCTGAACCATATATTCATCTCCCACCTGCACGGCGACCACTGTTTCGGTTTAATAGGCCTCATCTCTACTTTTGGCTTATTAGGGCGTACAGCGCCTCTATACGTACATGCCCCGGCGGCATTCGGCCCCATATTGCAAAGTCTGCTGAGCTTTTTTTGTAAAGGGTTAGATTTCCGTGTTGAGTTCTACCCCGTAGATACCTCGCGCCATACTTTGATTCATGAAGACCGCTCCGTCTACGTTTACTCCATCCCCCTGCGCCACCGTATTGAATGCTGCGGTTTTCTGTTTCAGGAGAAAGCCACTCTGCCACACATCCGGCGAGACATGATCGATTTCTACCGTATCCCGATCTGTGAAATCAATAACATCAAAAACGGAATGGACTGGACTACGGAAGACGGCACACTCGTCCCCAACCACCGGCTTACCGAACCATCGGACCCTCCACGCTCTTTCGCCTATTGCTCGGATACGTGCTATCTACCGGAACTTGCCCAATATATCCAAAAAGCAGATTTATTATTTCATGAAGCCACGTTCTCGCACGATGACCTGGCAAGGGCAAAAGAAACATTCCATACCACGGCCCTACAGGCAGCCACACTCGCACGGGACAGCCAAGTCAAAAAGCTCTGTATCGGTCATTTTTCGGCACGGTACGAAGACGAAAGCCAACTCCTGAAAGAAGCCCAAAGCATATTTGAACCGACAATCCTTGCAAGGGAAAATCTTCTCATAAAAATTTAACGAAGGGAAAAATCGTTTTTCACACAATAAAATTTGTTTCTTCCGTTAGGAATACCTATATTTGTACCATTAGAATAAATGAAGAATAAGACTATGATGAAAAAGACACTTCTTTTAATATTGACGACCTTCCTCCTGAATACCGCAGGAGTTTGTTGGGCGCAAGAAGAGAAGAACGAGCCGGAGACAGAACTTTCGGCCACATCCATAGTCGTGAAAGGCTCTACTTTATCAGTCTATAACGCCAACGGAAGCATATTGGAGATTTTCTCCCTGACAGGTACTAAGGTGGCAACAATAAGAATTGACAGCAACGAAAAAACAGTAGACTTATCTCTGAAGAAAGGCTGTTATATATTAAAGGTTAATAAAGTAGTGCGCAAGATTTCCATCCGCTAATTCATGTAATGGGATTTTCTCGTTTTTTCAATCTCTTCCTCTTCGGTCTGATTATCATTTCATGCCATGAAGAGAAAAGAAATGCAAACATCAACATCCAGTTGGACGATTTTGCAGATTGGAACATACGGGAATATAGTTTGTCCAGTCGGAAAATACGACATGAAATCGACAGCCTGCGGCTACTTCCTCTCAAAATGTATGCAGACGAGCATACCCGTAAATACTATGCCTCCAGTGCTCCTTTCCTTTGGATTACCCGCTCGGGCATAGATGAAAAAGCGGATACGTTACTGACTTACCTCCAAAAGGCTTCTTTGGCCGGTCTACGGGAAAGTAATTTTTATATATCCGAGCTTCAAACGAACCTGCGACGAATCCGTCAACTGGATTTCGACACCGAAAACAACATCAATTCCGTTTTCGGACGTACCGAGTTCCTGCTTACGAAAGCTTATCTCAGATACGTATGCGGACAACGCTTCGGATACGTCCAACCGAACTATATTTTCAACCGGTTAGAACAAACGGACACAACGAAAAAAGCTCCTTTTCGCCGATTGTATGACACCGAGACGGAAAGCGCGAATCAAGAATTCATCCATAAAGCCCTCTCTATACTGAAAGACGGGAACTTTACCGATTTTTTCCGGGACATACAACCCGATAACCCATTATACTACCAACTGACAAACCTTTGCCTGCAAACGCAAAATCCAGAAACACGCCGTAAAGCCATCATCAATATCGAACGGAGCCGTTGGCGAACCCCTCGCGCCGCGCACGACAAGTACGTATGGGTCAACCTGGCTGCCGCGAAGCTTTATGCCGTAGACGAAAAGAAGCCGGAATATCTGGACATGAAAATATGCATCGGCAGCCCCAAAAGTAAAACCCCCATGTTGCAAAGCCGTATCGAAAGGGTAGACATGAATCCATATTGGAACATCCCATACAGCATTGTAAAAAAGGAGATAGCCCCTCGACATGCAGGAAACGAGGCTTATTTCTCACGCAACCGTTATCGTATTTTCAGTAAAGAAACCGGAGAAGAACTACCTCCTGCAGCAGTCACGGCCGACATGCTTACCAGTGGCCGTTACAGGGTACGCCAAGATAACGGAGAAGGTAATTCCTTGGGAAGACTTATATTCAGGTTTCCCAACAATTTCTCCATCTACCTGCACGACACCAACAACAAACAGGCTTTCAAGCGCACAAACAGAGCCATCAGCCACGGATGTATCCGAATAGAAAAACCGCTCGAACTGGCTGTCTTTTTATTAGATACACCAGAAGAAAAAACAGTAAACAGACTTCGGGAAGCTATCGGACTACCTCCGTTGAATTCATCTATTCCCATAGAAAAAAAAGAAGGCGAACCGTTGAAAGTAGGCATACAACGTTTCGATCCTTCCATACCTGTCGTCATAGACTATTACACCCTCTATCCGAAACCCGACGGCGGATGGGAAGAAAGTCCCGACCCATACGGTTATGATGAAATTTTACTCAAAAAGTTAGAAGCTTTTTAAACCATCTTCCCTTCCGGGTGTCCTATCTAAACAACGACTTGTACGAGCATGAATTCTACGGAGGAAACTTCACTCATCCACCGGCTGAACCAACCGGAACATCAACGCCAAGCATTTGAACAATTGGTGAACCTTTACAGCCCTCAGCTGTATCGTCAAATCCGCCGTATGGTATACAGTCATGACGACACCAATGACATTTTGCAAAATACATTTATCAAAGCATGGGTCAATTTAGACACTTTCCGCGGCGATGCCCGTCTGAGTACATGGCTTTACCGTATTGCCACCAATGAAACCCTGAACTTCCTACAACGGAAAAAAGACACGACCGGACTGGACGATGCCCCGTCGGCCATCGTCAGCCAACTGACGGCCGACGAATATTTCGATGGAAACGAAACGGAGCTTCAGTTGCAAAAAGCCATCGCCAGTTTGCCGGACAAGCAACGCGCCGTATTCCATTTAAAGTATTACGAAGAAATGAAATACGAAGAAATGAGCTGCATATTAGACACCAGCGTAGGTGCCTTGAAAGCCTCCTACCACCATGCCGTGAAAAAAATATGCGATTTTTTTAAATCCCAAGATTAAACCTTTTGAATCCGGAAATATCAAATATACAAAGAAAGGAATGCCAATTATGAAAGAAGAAGATTTCATCCGAAAAAAATACGGTTCCGGCAACCCGTTCAAGGTTCCGGAAGAGTATTTCGAGCAGTTTACGTCCGAATTGATGAGCAAATTGCCGGAGAAGGAAATGAAGCCTGTTCTCTCTATGCCCTCCCGCCGACGAACACGCATACGCACGCTATGGTATGCAGTGGCCGCCGCCCTATGCGGTGCCATGTTTCTCGGAACATATTATCTCCGGTCCGTAATTCACCCCCACAGTGAAAGCCCTGTGGCACAATATGGAGAGACCATAGAAACCGAAGACATTTATATGGATGACGTTCTCGATTACGCCATGGTCAGCAACCACGAAATCGCCCTATATTTGACAGATGTGTATTAATTCATAGACATAAAACCAGATGAAAAGAAAAATACTGCCCATGTTCGTCTTGTTTTGGGTACTCGGTCACATACAGTTCATGGCCCAACCGCCCAAAAGACAGTTCTCTCCTCAAGATTTTGTGAAGCGTCTGGAGAGTTTCATCGTACGTGAAGCCTGCCTGACTCCGACCGAAGCCACGGCCTTTTTCCCGATTTTCCACGAACTTCATGACAAACAACGGGGCATCAACTGGCAAATCAGGGAACTTAAAAAAAGAAGCCTCCCTGCCCATGCGACAGACAAAGATTACTATAACCTCATCAAAGAAATCAATAAATTAAAGATTGAGTCGGCCGAACTGGAAGACCTTTACTACAAAAAAATGTGCAAAGCGATTCCGGCCCGGAAAGTACATGAAGCGATGCAGGCCGAAGACCGCTTCCACCGTCGCATGTTACGTAAGTTCAGCAACCGGCCGGACAAGTCCAAGCAAAAGTAAGCACAGCTCGCAAGGCTGTGCTTTTTCGTTTCAAGTCCATATCTAAAGAATACATAAAAAAGCCCCCTCCCCATCCCGATAACAGATTAATCTTCGTAACTTTGAAGAAGATATATGATATAAACCCTAACATGTTTTCATCCATGCTGACCACCCTCTGCATCTTGATTCTTTCCGCCATATTTTTTGTCAGCGGAAAAATACGTTCCGACATCGTGGCATTATGCGCCTTAGTAGCCCTGCTGATATTCCAGATCCTCACTCCGGAAGAAGCCCTGTCGGGATTCTCCAACTCCGTAGTCATTATGATGGTGGGCCTGTTTGTCGTCGGAGGAGCCATCTTCCAGACCGGCCTGGCCAAAATGCTAAGTTCGCGCATTCTCAAACTGGCCGGAAACAGCGAGCTACGCCTGTTCATCCTCATCATGGCTGTCACCTCGGCCATCGGCGCTTTCGTCAGCAACACTGGTACCGTGGCCCTGATGCTCCCGATTGTCGTCAGTTTGGCGGCATCCAATCCCCACATGAACGCTAGCCGGCTACTTATGCCGCTAGCCTTTGCCAGCAGTATGGGCGGCATGATGACCCTAATCGGCACGCCTCCCAACCTCGTCATACAGAACACGCTGACAGACGCGGGCTATCCCAACCTCTCTTTCTTTTCATTTCTTCCCGTAGGACTTATCTGCGTAGTTACAGGTACCATAGTCCTGCTGCCACTCAGCAAAATGTTCTTATCCAAGCGAGGTACAGAAAGCCGCACAGGCAAGCATTCGGGAAAGTCGCTCAAAGAGTTAGTACATGAGTACGGACTCTCCGACAACCTTTTCCGGTTAAGAGTCCCTGCACAGTCCGCGCTGAAAGGCAAAACCATCATAGAACTGGACATACGCCGCAGATACGGGCTGAACATCCTGGAAGTACGGAGAGGAGAGGCATCGCAACACCGTTTCCTGAAAACCATCACGCAAAAATTGGCCGAGCCGGACACCATCCTGCAAGCAGAAGACATCCTATATGTCAAAGGAGATTTCGAACAAGTACACACTTGGGCTGTAGCACACCGGTTGGAAATCCTTGACGGCCGGGCTTCGGAAGACATACGCAGAGACCGTTCGCTGGATTTCTATGACATAGGCATCGCAGAAATCGTCTTAATGCCGGCCTCAAGGATCGTCAACCGCACGATTAAAGAAATAGGCTTCAGAGACAAATTCAATGTTAACGTATTGGGTATCCGCCGTAAGAAAGAATACCTGTTGCAGGATTTGGGAGACCTTCGCATCCACTCCGGCGACGTACTACTCATACAAGGTACATGGAGCGACATCTCGCGGTTGAGCAAAGAGGATGAAGACTGGGTCGTATTGGGAGAACCGCTTGACGAAGCGGCCAAGGTGACCCTGGACTACAAAGCCCCGTTGGCAGCAGCCATCATGATACTGATGGTCGCCATGATGGTATTCGACTTCATCCCCGTAGCCCCCGTCACGGCAGTCATGATAGCCGGTATCCTGATGGTGCTGACCGGATGTTTCCGCAATGTGGAAGCGGCCTATAAAACCATTAATTGGGAAAGCATCGTGCTGATTGCCGCCATGCTTCCCATGTCGTTAGCCTTGGAAAAAACGGGAGGAGCCGAGTTCATATCCAACAGCCTTGTCAACGGACTGGGCAGTTACGGCCCTTTGGCACTCATGGCCGGAATCTATTTCACGACCTCCCTGATGACCATGTTCATCAGCAACACAGCGACGGCCGTATTGTTGGCTCCCATAGCTTTGCAAAGTGCGCAACAGATTGGTGTCAGCCCTGTCCCTTTCCTGTTTGCCGTCACCCTCGGTGCCAGCATGTGTTTCGCGTCTCCGTTTTCCACTCCTCCCAACGCATTGGTCATGCCGGCCGGCCAATACACCTTCATGGATTACGTCAAAGTCGGATTGCCGCTGCAAATCATTATGGGCATCGTCATGATATTCGTACTGCCCTTGCTTTTCCCCTTCTGACTTCACCTTCGAAGTTGCAGATAATCTTAAGCTAAAAGTAGGGTTCAGACACACTCCGAACCGTCTTCAGATATTGGATTTTCATTCTGCGCCAAACGATTTTTCAATCTCCTGCGATTGATTTTTCGTTTGGCGCAGAACGATTTCACGTTGTAAGGCAGATGATTTTTGCCTCTCAAAAAAGCACAAAAAGTTACTTTAAACAAAAAATATGCAACGCAGCCGAAAACAAGATAATCCCATACCGCTTACCTTTGCAACGTACCGAAAGGACAGGAAAAACAATATAAACAAAAAACATCATTTGAATGCCATGTATGTATCTACGTTAAAACTTCAACCCGGAATATGCCTGAAAACGGTGTTCGCATTACTATTGGCCGCCTCCGCCTCTGCATGCCATTGCCGTAACGCACGGACGTGTCCGGACAAGCAAAGACTCATCGTCACCACAGACCTCGGGGGCACGGACCCGGACGATACCCAGTCGATGATTCATCTTCTGGTATGTTCCAATGCGATAGACATCGAAGGGTTGATCAGCTCGCAGGTCTGGTCGGACATGCCGGACAAGGTGGACCGAATTCATGAAGTTGTCGGGCAATTTGAAAAAGTCCTGCCACGCTTGAAAAAACATGCGGAAGGCTATCCTGAACCGGGCTACCTCTGCTCCGTCATCCGGCAAGGCCAAAAGACATCCAATATGGCGGGCGTGGGAGACGGCAAAGCATCTCCCGGCTCCGAACTCATCATCGAAGCCGTGGACAAAAAGGAGGACCTGCGACCGGTATGGATTGCCGCTTGGGGCGGCATGAACACTGTGGCTCAGGCACTTTGGACTGTGACGCACACGCGCTCCCCCGAAGACATCGAAAGGTTCGTACGTAAAATCCGCATCTATGATGTGTTGGGACAGGACGACGCTGGTGCTTGGATTGCCAAGAACTATCCCGGTATCTTATACATCCGTAACAAAGCGGTTTACGGATGGACACCATCGGACACGTGGGTCAGGGAAAACATACAAAGCCACAGCCCGTTCGGGAAATACTATCCCGACAAGGAGTGGGTGTTTGAAGGAGATTCGCCATCTTTCCTTTACGTATATGCCAACGGGCTGAATGTCCCCGAAGAACCTACTTTCGGGGGATGGGGCGGACGCTTTTCCACTTACAAGGCCAAGAACGTGCGAGGTATGGATTTCATCACCCGGAGCGGGAACAACGAAAGCCAATACGATCCGTACTGCATGTACGTCAGCGCAGCCGAAGGAGGCGAGGCTATAAAAAGATGGCAACAGGAAATATGGAACGACTTCGCTGCACGCATGGCATGGACTACCACAAGCGAATATTCCGCCGTCAACCACCATCCTACAGCCATTGTGGACGGGCATGACGACATGAACTGCATATATAAAAAGGTGAAGGCAGGCCGTGATATGGAATTCGACGCTTCCGCATCTTACGACCCCGATGGGAATCCGTTGGATTTCCGTTGGGAAATCTATGCCGAACCCAGTACGTATAAGGGTAAGGTAAACATGGAAAACGGGGATTCCCCGAAATGCCGCATACAGATCCCGGCAGAGGCATCCGGAAAGTCCCTGCACGTCATTCTCTCCCTGACCGACCGGGGCACGCCGGCACTGACGGCATATAAACGGATAGTCGTACAAGTATTATAAGAAACGGGGCGTTACAAGTCGCCCCGTTTCTCCATTTCTTTCGCCTCGTTCCAAAGCGCATCCATTTCTCCCAAGGTCATATCCTTCAAAGATCGTCCTTGGCGGATGGAATGTTGCTCCACATAATTGAACCGCCGGATGAACTTGCGGTTCGTACGCTCTAAGGCGTTGTCAGGATTGATATGATAAAGCCTTCCGGCATTGATGACACTGAAAAGGAAATCGCCGAACTCATCGGTGGATTTCTCCTTGTCCCCCCGAGCCAGTTCTGCCTGCAATTCGCCAAGCTCTTCCCTCACCTTGCCCCATACGTCCTCTTTCTTTTCCCAATCGAAGCCGACATTACGAGCCTTGTCCTGAATGCGGTAAGCCTTGATGAGCGAAGGCAAAGCTTCCGGCACGCCACCCAACACGCTCTGGTTGCCGTCTTTCTCCTTCAATTTGATTTGTTCCCAATTCTGGCTTACCTGGCCTGCCGTGTCTGCCTGCGCTTCGCCGTACACATGCGGATGGCGGAAAATCAGTTTGTCCGTCAACTTGTCACACACGTCTGCTATATCAAAATCCCCCGTCTCACTGGCAATCTTGGCATAGAAACACACGTGCAACAGCACGTCGCCCAGCTCCTTGCAAATGTTTTTCTTGTCGTCTTTCATCAGGGCGTCACACAACTCAAAGGTTTCCTCTATCGTGTTCGGCCGCAAACTCTCGTTCGTCTGTTTCCTGTCCCACGGACACTTTTCGCGCAACGTATCCAACACGTCGAGGAAACGCCCGAAAGCCTCTAATTTTTCTTCTCTGCTATGCATAAATATTCCTGTTTATCCCGCAAAAATACGCTTTTTTCCCGCTTCGCCCAATACCGGCGGGACATTTTTGCCATAATAAACACCGATGGCAGAGACTCGGCAAATGCGATAGCCACTATCGAAACTTTCGCGAACGAAAACTTTCCGGAGAACGACAAACCGCCTACTTTTGCGGTACCAAAAAGAAAAAAGACATGAATAATCAGATGACCATTTGGATTTTAACCGTAGGTTGCTTATTTTTGATTTTTATTTTCAGAAGCATCCAAAAGGTGCGCAAGGAAACGGGAGACAGCAAGATTCTTGAAATAGGAAACGAAAACAATATCTATGACGAATTCGACGACGACGAATCATAAAGAGGCACTCATTGCAGAGACGGATATTCCTGCAACGCCGAAAGATGCATGCATCTTTCTTTCCGACTACGCCGCATGGCTCTTAGGATGCGGTGCCACATGTATCCGTATAGAAAAGAATGTAAAACGGATGGCCGACAGATGGAACATGGTATCGGAAATGACCATCTTGCCCTCTCATATACACATGACAGTGTGGAACGATGACCGCAGCCACTCGTACAGCAATATCGTAAGGCTGCATCATACGGGCATCAGTTTCGACATCAATACCCAACTGAGCAAATTAAGTTGGGCGATAGCCGACCGGAAAATAGGTTTCGCAGAGGCCCAACGGAATTTTGAAGCCATCGTGCAGACCCGACCGGCCAATCCTTGGATGGTGTGGATACTGGCATCCTTGGCCAACATGGCATTTTGCCGTCTGTTCGGAGGAGATTTCATAGCCATGGCCATCGTACTGACAGGGACATTGGCAGGCTACAAACTGAAACAGGTCATGTTGGAAGACAGGCAAGACGTACGTTTCGTTTTCTTCTGCTGCGCGTTCTTCTCTTCCGTAATCGGTGCGGCGGGTTACGTATTCGACCTCAGCGATACACCGGAAATCGCCCTTGGCACCAGTGTCC
This sequence comes from Paraprevotella xylaniphila YIT 11841, assembly GCF_900683745.1. Taxonomy (NCBI): domain Bacteria; kingdom Pseudomonadati; phylum Bacteroidota; class Bacteroidia; order Bacteroidales; family Prevotellaceae; genus Paraprevotella; species Paraprevotella xylaniphila. The sequence continues at coordinate 3,958,718 of NZ_LR215980.1, read as the reverse complement.
TGTACCTGATACCGGGCATTCCTTACATTAACTCCGTAAGCGACCTTCTGGACGGCCACTATATCAGTTCATTCAGCCGTTTCATGAATGCCATGGTACTGACCGCTTGTTTGTCGGCCGGCTTGTGCGGCGGTTTATTACTCATGAATATCAAATGGCTTTAACGATGATGACTTATCTCTTCAATATTCTTCAGGACGGATTCTTTGCGGCGATTGCTGCCATCGGCTTTGCCAGTATCAGTAATCCTCCGCGTCAGGCTTACAAGTATTGTGCCCTCATAGCGGCCTTGGGCCACGCCACACGGTATGTCCTCACCCACAACGCTTACGGTGAGATGCACCTCATCAGTGCTAGCTTCATCGCGTCGTTGGTCATCGGCGTACTGACAGTGTTTCTGGCTCCACGTGCCAAATGCCCGGCGGAGACCTTCTCCTTCCCTGCACTGCTACCCATGATTCCGGGAATGTACGCCTACCGTACGATTGAAGCTCTTTTGCTCTGCCTGACCTATCAGGAAGAACATGCTTTCAACCACTATTTCTATCTGTTGTCCTACAACGGTTTGACTTGCACATTTATTATATTGGGAATGGTCGTAGGAGCCACGCTACCCATCTTCCTGTTCAAGAACACTTCATTTAAAGCCACACGCTAATCACCGACAATATGGAATTACGACAACTCAGGTATTTCGTCAAAGCAGCCGAAACACTCAACTTTTCCGAAGCCGCCAAAGGGCTGTACATCACACAAAGTACATTATCCCAGCAAATCCGACAACTGGAAACCGAGTTGGACGTACAACTCTTCCAACGCAACAGCCATGAAGTGACGCTGACCGAAGCCGGAGCGGAACTTTTGCCATACGCCAAAGAAACCCTGTATGCCGCCGACACGTGCAAAGAGCACATACGCGACCTGCAACAACTGCTCACCGGCACGCTAAACATCGGCGTGACCTATTCGTTCAGCCCGATTCTGACGGAAACTGTGTTGGCTTTCATGAAACTGTACCCCGAAGTGAAACTGAACATTTTCTACAAGACCATGACGGAACTGATGCAAATGCTCGTCAAGCGAGAAGTGGATTTCGTATTGGCCTTCAAGCCCACACGCCGTTACGAACAGATCGAATCGCACATCCTCTTCGACAACCACCTGTCGGTCATCGTGCGTTCCGACCATGCTTTGGCCCAAAAACAGAAAGTGACACTCAGCGAACTGGAAAAATATGAATTCGCCCTGCCTAGCAAAGGCTTGCAGGCCCGGAACACATTCGACCAAGTGTTTTCCGAACGCGACTACAAATTCAAAGTCCGTGTGGAACTGAACGAAGTCAATATCCTGCTGAAACTGATTAAGAAAAGCAATCTGGTGACCATACTCTCCGAAGCCACCATACACGACGAAACGGATGTCAAAGCCATCCCGTTGGATGTCAAGGAATATGAGATGGAAGGATGCATCCACACCTTAAAGCACACCTACCGGAAGCACTCGGCCCTCAAATTCATCCAACTGCTCAGTGAATCGAACGCCATCCGCGAAAGGATGCACACTTGGTTAGGATAGCAAGTTAGAACGGGGTCTCAACGTACTGCCGGTCAAGAGCACATGGCGCCGCAAAACCAACCAACCGAACAAGACACAGCCTTTCAGGATACTGGACATACTGATGGCCCACCATACGCCGGCTATCCCCCATCCCCAATGTCCTAAAAGCAAAGCCAGAGGGATGCGCAACATGTTGCCGGTGATACTGACCAAAGCCGGGGGCACCGTACGCCCGGTACCGTAGAAAACACCTTGCGTAGTGATCTCAAGCATCATAAAAATCATGGAATAACTATCTATTTTCAAGAAAAGCCCTCCGGCACGGTAAGCATCCTGCTCCGGTGTAATAAGGGAAAAAATCCATTCGCCGCCTACATAAAACAAGGCCGTGCATCCGATACCTATGGCAGCCGTAATCCCCAACGTCATTTTAAACGCCTTGCGGATACGCTCCTCACATCCGGCCGCATAGTTTTGTGCCACGAAGGTACCCAGTGCAGTGCTGAATCCTTGTGAGGTGTACCAAGCTATGGCTTCCAACTGCCCACCGGCCGTCAAAGTCATTACCCCCAAATATCCTCCCTCTGCCGATGCCGTACGCCCCATGAACAAACTAATCAAAGAGAAAAAGATATTCAACAAAGCCACCGGCAACCCGACTTTGAAGATTAAAGGTACATAAGGCAAACGCAACGGAACCAATATCCGAAAACCTTCGAACAACCGGTGCCTCCTCATCAATACGTAAAAAAACATCAGGCAAACCGTAGCCTGAGAAATCCAAGTAGCCCAAGCTGCCCCCAAAATCCCCATGTCGAGACCTAAAATGAAAAGCGGGTCAAGCAGCATATTGAGTGCCAATCCTATTCCATTTACATAAAAAGGAACCTGCGTATGCCCCGAAGCATTGTAGATCCCGGTGAAAGCAGCAGACGTAAAAATAAAAGGGAAAGCCGTAGATACCACCCGCAAATAGTCCACTGACAATTGCGACACATCACGTTCCATCCCGAATATCCCTATCAACGGAGTAGCACACGTCCAGATTAATGTAGTCCATACTATGGAAATCAACAAAGCCAACGTCAGATTATGCGATGCATAAGCCTGTGCCTTATCCATACGCTGTGCACCTATGCACTGGCCGACATTTACCTCCGAACCAACCTTGTTGATAAGAGCCAGGGAATTACTCGTCCAAGTCAGCACCCCGACTGCCCCAATAGCCGCAACCGATTTGCTACCCAAGCTTCCTACCCAAGCCATATCGGTAAAACTATAGGCCATTTGGACAAATGACGAGCCCATGACGGGAAGAGCCAGTCTCACCAGTTGTCCGCGAATAGAACCGCAGGTCAAATCTTTAACGTATTGCATCATAGGAATAAAAAAGCTGAAAAGCGGTGCAAAGATAGTGATAATCCGGAAGATTAGTCTTTTTTCATATTTATTATTAGGCAAAATGCAATAAAACAAACTACTTTTGCAGCCGAATTATCCTATACCGTTTGAACATCCAACCCATTATGAAATGAAATATCCATTGAACAAGAAAGAATTGAGATTTAAGAAAAAGAAGTTTCTTTATGCTTTTATATGCATCGCATTGGTGGTAGGCGTATACTGGATTCTGACCCGCGAGAAACAACCGGCCCCCGAAATTCCGGTGGTCTCCGTCATGCCCGTGGAGCAGCAAAATGTGGAAATCTTCGGAGAATACGTAGGACGCATACGTGCCCAACAGTTCGTGGAAGTACGTGCCCGTGTGGAAGGTTTCCTGGAGAACATGTTATTTGAAGAAGGCACGTACGTCAGCCGCAACCAGGTTCTTTTTGTCATCGACCAACGACAATACCGTGCCAAAGCCGACAAAGCGCGTGCACAATTAAAAAAAGACGAGGCACAAGCCCGAAAGGCCAAACGCGACTTGGACCGCATCAAGCCCTTGTACGAACAAAATGCAGCCAGCCAGTTGGATTTGGACAATGCCGTGGCAGCATACGAAACGGCTGTGGCTAGCGTGGGAATGAGCCAAGCCGATCTGGACCAAGCGGAACAAGAGCTGGGCTACACCATCGTGCGTTCCCCCATCTCCGGTCACATCAGCGAGCGGCATGTAGACTTGGGTACTTTGGTGGGCAGCGGCGGCAAATCGCTGTTGGCTACTATCGTCAAGAGCGATACGGTACTGGTGGACTTCAGCATGACCGCCCTCGACTACCTCAAGAGCAAGGAACGTAACGTAAATATCGGGCAAAAGGACCAGAACCGCTCTTGGCAGCCTACCGTCACCATCACGTTGCCGGACAACACGACCTATCCTTTCAAGGGATTGGTGGACTTTGCGGAACCCCAAGTAGACCCGCGGACCGGCACCTTCTCCGTACGTGCGGAAATGCCTAATCCGGACCACGTGCTGTTGCCGGGACAGTTCACAAAAGTCAAAGCCCTGCTTGATGTCCGCGAGAAGGCCACGGTGGTCCCGCAAAAGGCACTTATTATCGAAAAAGGCGGGGCTTACGTCTTTGTCATGCGTAAAGACTCCACCGTGGAACGGCGTTTCATCGAATTAGGACCGGAATTCGGGAACCACGTCGTAGTGGAACGCGGCCTGGTTCCGAACGAACAGCTTGTCACCGAAGGTTACCATAAGCTGACCCCCGGCATGAAAGTGCACGTAGCCACGGCTGAGACAAACGAAAAGAAACAGCAAACGAAAACTGCCCAATAATCAAGAAGCCCATGAAAGTGACTTATTTCATTGACCGTCCGGTGTTCTCGATGGTCATATCCCTACTGATTGTCATCGTGGGATTCATAGGTCTGACCTTATTGCCCATTGACCAATATCCTCAAATTACGCCTCCGGTAGTCAAGATCAGCGCATCCTACCCGGGAGCCAGTGCGCTGACGGTATCGCAGGCCGTAGCCACCCCCATCGAACAGGAACTGAACGGAACACCGGGCATGCTGTATATGGAATCCAGTAGTTCCAATTCCGGAGGTTTTTCCGCCACGGTTACGTTCGACATCTCTGCCGACCCCGACTTGGCGGCTGTAGAAATACAGAACCGCGTGAAACTGGCAGAATCACGTCTGCCTGCCGAGGTGATACAAAACGGAATCTCCGTGGAGAAACAGGCTCCTAGCCAACTCATGACCTTATGCCTGACTTCCGACGACCCGAAATTCGATGAAATCTATCTGAGCAACTTTGCCACCATCAATGTGCTCGACGTATTGCGACGCATACCGGGTGTAGGCCGTGTGTCGAACATCGGAAGCCGCTATTACGCCATGCAGATATGGGTTCAACCGGACAAGTTGGCCAACTTCGGCCTGACGGTACAGGACGTGCAGAACGCCTTAAAAGACCAAAACCGCGAATCCGCAGCAGGCGTACTCGGACAGCAACCCATAGAAGGTTTGGACATCACCATCCCTATCTCTACCAAAGGGCGGCTCTCTACCGTCAGCCAATTCGAGGAAATCGTGCTCCGTGCCGATGCAGATGGCTCGCTCATCCGGCTGCGCGACGTGGCACGCATCTCGCTCGAAGCCCAGTCTTACAACACGGAAAGCGGTATCAACGGAGGGAATGCAGCCGTACTCGGCATTTACATGCTACCGGGAGCAAATGCCATGGAAGTGGCAGAGAACGTGAAAAAGGCCATGGACGAAATCAGCAAGAACTTTCCGGAAGGACTGGAATATGAGATTCCGTTCGACATGACGACTTACATTTCGGAATCCATCCACGAAGTGTACAAGACGCTCTTCGAAGCATTGGTATTGGTGATTTTCGTAGTTTTCCTTTCCCTGCAAAGTTGGCGTGCCACGCTGATACCCGTCGTGGCCGTACCGATTTCCCTTATCGGAACTTTCGGCTTCATGCTGATATTCGGATTCTCGCTTAACATGTTGACTTTGTTGGGACTGATTTTGGCCATCGGTATTGTGGTGGACGACGCTATCGTCGTGGTAGAGAACGTGGAACGCATCATGGAAGAAGAACATCTCGGCGCATACGAAGCCACAAAGAAAGCCATGACAGGACTGGCCGGTGCCCTGATAGCCACATCATTGGTATTGGCAGCCGTGTTCGTGCCAGTAAGCTTCCTGCCGGGCATCACGGGACAACTCTACCGCCAGTTCACCGTAACGATTGTGGTATCGGTACTGATTTCCACCGTAGTGGCCCTGACGCTAAGTCCGGTCATGTGCTCGCTCATCCTGAAACCGGCCGACCCGAACAAACCTAAAAACATCGTTTTCCGCAAAATCAACGAATGGTTGTCCGTCGGAAACCACAAATACATCCAAGGAATCCAAAAAGTCTTGATACATCCTAAACGAATCATTCTGAGTTTTTGCCTGGTCATCGGGCTGACTTTCGTCCTTCACCGTATGGTGCCGACCAGTTTCCTCCCGGTAGAAGACCAAGGATATTTCAAGGTGGAACTGGAGCTTCCGGAAGGAGCCACACTCGAACGTACACGGAACGTGACCGAACGTGCCATCCGTTACCTGATGGAGAACCCGGCTGTGGAATACGTACAAAACGTAACCGGAAGCAGCCCCCACGTAGGTACGAGCCAAGCGCGTAGCGAACTGACCGTCATCCTGAAACCATGGGAGGAACGGGACAAGACCACGATTGATGAAGTCATGGCCGAGGTCAAAACGCATTTTAAGGAATACCCCGAATGCAAAGTCTACCTGTCCACCCCTCCGGTCATTCCCGGGTTGGGTTCATCGGGCGGCTTTGAGATGCAACTGGAGGCGCGTGGCGATGCCACATTCGAGAACCTCGTACAGGCCACCGACACCTTATTATATTATGCGGCACAACGCAAGGAACTGTCGGGACTTTCATCTTCCCTCCAGGCCGAGATTCCGCAGCTTTATTTCGATGTGGACCGCGACAAGGTGAAACTGTCCGGCGTACCAATGGCCGACGTTTTCTCCACGATGAAAGCCTATACCGGGTCGGTCTACGTCAACGACTTCAACATGTTCAACCGTATCTACCGCGTGTACATACAGGCTGAAGCCGACTACCGTGAGCATCCCGAAAACATCAATTTGTTTTTCGTACGCGGAAGCAACAACGCCATGATACCACTGACCTCCTTAGGTACGACTTCCTATACGACGGGGCCGGGCAGCATCAAACGTTTCAACATGTTCAACAGTGCCATTATCCGAGGAGACGCCGCCGACGGTTACAGTTCAGGACAAGCCATGGAAGTCATCGAACAGGTAGCCCGCGAGCATCTGCCCGACAACATCGGCGTGGAATGGAGCGGACTGTCCTATCAGGAAAAACAAGCGGGCGGGCAGACCGGCCTCGTGCTGATGCTCGTGTTCATCTTCGTTTTCCTGTTCCTTGCAGCCTTGTATGAGAGTTGGATGGTACCCATCGCCGTACTGCTGTCCCTGCCGGTAGCCGCCCTCGGTGCATACCTTGGCATCACGCTTTGTGGGTTGGAAAACGACATTTATTTCCAAATCGGACTGGTGATGTTGGTCGGACTGGCCGCAAAAAACGCCATCCTGATTGTCGAATTTGCCAAAGACGAAGTAGATCGTGGCGGAGACTTGGTAGCCTCGACCCTCCATGCGGCACGCCTGCGTTTCCGTCCCATCCTCATGACTTCACTGGCCTTCATTTTGGGCATGTTGCCCATGGTAGTGGCCAGCGGTCCCGGCTCGGCTAGCCGCCAAGCCATCGGCACGGGCGTATTCTTCGGTATGATAGTGGCCGTATCGGTCGGCATCCTGTTGGTACCGTTCTTCTTTGTGCTGATATACAAAGCCAAAGGCAAATTCAACCGCAAACGCCTTTCCGGTGCCGGACTCATCTTATTGGCAGCCGGCACGGGACTGTCATCCTGCCAAATCGGCAAATCCTATACCCGTCCGGATATGCCCTTGCCCGCCCGGCTCGACACGCTTACGCAAGACACGGCATCCATAGGCGACCTCTCGTGGTGGGAACTTTATAACGACACTACTCTTCAACAGCTGATTCACCGGGCACTCACGTACAATAAAGACCTGAAAATAGCATCGGCACGAATGAATGAATTGGCAGCCCTGAAACGTGTCGACTTTGCGAACATGTTTCCACAAGCCACCGCTCGCCTGAACGGCAATCGTGAAACGACAAACTACGGCGGTGACAAATTCGATGCCGACTCGGAACTCAGCCTTACCGCTTCCATTTCTTGGGAACTTGACTTGTGGGGCAACCTCCGTTGGGCACGCGACCGCAGCACGGCGGAATTTCTGGCTTCGGTGGAAAACTGCCGGGCCGTAAAAATGGGGTTGGTGGCACAGGTGGCACAGTCTTACTTCGAACTGATGGCGTTGGACAACGAACTGGCCATCGTGCGCCGTACATTGGAAGCTCGGCGAGAAGGCGTACGGTTGGCAGAAATCCGTTTCAAGGGTGGGCTGACCTCCGAAATCGTATTCCAACAAGCTAAAGTGGAATTGGCCAAGACGGCCACCATGGTACCAGACCTGGAACGCAGGATTTCCCTGAAAGAAAGCGAAATCGCACTCTTGACTGGTGATTTCCCCTACGCCGTAAACCGCAACATCCTACCCGAAGAAATACAGTTGCCCGACGCTCTTCCTTTGGGGTTGCCCTCCACGCTTCTGGAACGACGCCCCGACATACGGAAAGCCGAACGGGAGCTGATGGCAGCCCATGCCGAAGTTGGATTGGCTTACACCAACATGTTCCCCCGCCTGGCACTGACCGCCACATTAGGTACGGAAAGCGAAACGCTTCGGGATTTCCTGAAATCGCCCTACTCCTACCTTGCAGGCAACTTACTGAGCCCCCTCTTTGCCATGGGCAAAAACCGTGCAGCCCTGAAAGCGAAACGGGCCGCTTACGAAGGTGCCGTGGCCGAATATGAGCAAACAGTGCTCACAGCCTTCAAGGAGACACATGACGCCATCATCAACTTCAACAAAATAAAAGACATCTACGAGTCGCGCCGCCAACTGGCCGAAGCTTCGCGCACGGCAGTGGAGTTGGCACAACTGCAATACATCAACGGGGTCATCGGTTACCTGGACCTTCTGGACGCCCAACGTAACTACTTCGACGCCCAAGTGTCGTTGAGCAACGCCGTGTGCAACAAACAGCTGATGATTATCAACCTCTATAAAGCCCTCGGCGGAGGTTGGAAGTAATTTATTTATTCCCCCACTTTCTTGCAATTAACACAGAAAGTGGGGGAATGTATATTTCATCACTATTTTTCTTTGACCTGTCCCTTGTAATACATCACCCTTGGCTTAGTTCCCATATATACATATTTGATAAAAGAATAGACAGAATCCCTTCCGGCTTCTATATCCTCCACCATTTCCTGTTCCCATTTCGGCTCAAAGAATCTCCGCCCGATATCCCGCGAGCCAGCAAAGAGCCCCTCCACATTGCCATCTTGATTCCTGATGCTAATCGTAGCCAACTGGTCGAGCAGTCCATAATCTTCACGGGCGGCATCAAAAAAATACTGCAAATAATAAGTCTCACCTTTCCTGACAATCCGAGGATAGGCATAGTCGCGATAATAATCAGGAGCAAGCTGCAAAATGACCAGACTTCCCTTGGCTTTTAGGTATGCCGCCCGTTCATCCCTCGGCCAATGAGAAAGCCACCCGCCATTTTTCTCCAAAAGCTTCTGGCAAACCTTCTTTGCCCTTTTAATCAGCCTGTCATGCTCACGCAACGTCAACGGGTAGGGATTCACCGCACTCACATAGCCATAAACCATCACTGAATCTACCTTTTCTCCTTGTGCCGGGGCTGCCAGCACACCACCGCACGCGAGCATCCCGGCCATCCATATTTTCATTATCGTCTTCATCGCTTCCACCTCTTTTCTATAATTTTCGGTATTACTTCATGCCTCATCACGATATTCCCCTTGTAATTCCTGTTGGGAATGATATAAGGGAATGGAATCCATGTCTTTGCCAACCCGTCTTCCCACTCCGGAGGGTAAAGCCTTATCCCAATATAATAGGGTACCTCAAAAGAATAAGCCTGCGCATCCTCATCACACACCTTCACCTCTACCATACCATGACGCCGGGCATCTTTTTCATACGCCCGGTCTTCAATTCTTGGATCAAACCAAAACAAGGCACTGTACACCTTGATGGCACGCTCTCGTTCATACACTCTCATTTCCGTTACGGACATCTCCCTAATATTCATGTTGTCCGAATAATAATCCGGCAACAACTGCAATATGACTTTCTTGGCCTTGGCTTCCAGGTATGCCCAACGTTCTTTAAAATTCCACTCTCCCAAGCGACGGTATTCGTTTTCCTTGAGCAGACTGTCGCAAACCGACCTGTATTTCTCCACCCGCTCCAAACGTTCGGTTTCCGTCATAGGGAATGGGGGCGGAACCACCATCAGGTAGTTTCCCAACGTCACAGTCCTGCGTCCCTCCACATGGTAGGTATACTCCCGGTAACGCTCCTGCGCCCCACCACACAAGCAGGCACTTGCAAGCCCTATGGCACATATCACTTTAACTCCGTTTCTCATAATCCCATTCAATAAGTGTCCAAATCCGCCCAACTTTTCGGAGTCGGACGACGTTCTTCACGATTCTCGTAATAAAGTTTAGCAGCCTGATGCAAATCATGGCCACCATATATCTCCCCCTCAAAGTCTGCACTATAATCATAAAGATAAAAGGCGATACCGTGCGCACCCACGGCTTGTATATCCCCACCGGAAAACCCCACTCCCCGATGCGCCTCCGGTGGACAATAAGTCAACGGGGTATGTGTATGGAAAAAACCGATAGGATACCAAGCCTCATCCAAAGGATCCAATGGAGAAATGATTTCAGGAGCAGTAAAATCCGTATGGGCGGTTTCGTCACAATTCATAATCCATGGCCCATCTTTGATTTCATCTCTCTGCACCGAGACCTCACCATTTTTTGCCACTGCATATATCCAAAAAGACTTTTCCCTCCTTCCCATTTCACTGGCATCTTCCAAAGTTTCATTCCAAGCCTCATACATGTCATCTGATAGTGCTGCTTCAATTTCTAATGGATCCGGAAACCACACCTCTACGTTTTCCACCTTTGAGACTCTAATGGTATCCTTTTTCTCATTTTGGACGACTAACTTAAACTTCCATTCCCCAAGAATGGACAAGAAAATACGGGGTACCACCTTCTGACTCACCTCTCCATCGGCATATATGATACCTTATAATGGATAGACGGATCATCGATTATTTTATAATTCGGTTCTGCCCCGATATTCCCTATCACGTAATACCGCCATCCGTCATATTCCCCTTCCGGAAACGTCAACACATTCTCTTTCCTTACGCCCATATAGTCGTTTGTACCATCTAAATTGAGTGACAATCTCGAATCCATCGCAAAAACGACTCCATTCTTTTTTAATATCCTGACGCCATATTCGTCAAACGACTCCTCTTCCGTACAAGAAACGATGACTATCAACAACATGAACACATAAATTATTTTTTCTTTCATAAACCTTATTTTTAAGATGGCTAAAAATAGAAACAAATATGAGAAACGGATGCTAATAATCATTCAGCCCATCACTCATTTAATATATTTAACGAAAGTTAGACAAGTTGTGATGATATAACACATATCGGATACAGCACTTTTTTAATAATCAACCCAAATAACGGTTTAAACAGCAAATCAAGCCAGAACAGAAATTCAAAAAGAGACAACAATGCTCAAAAGAAATCCCTCAAAAATGCGCGCCAAACGATTTTCCGCTTTCAAGAGGACAAAAAGACGGGCAACGTAGAGGATGAAAATCCCTTTTCCGGAAATCAGTTTTTGTGTTCTTCTTCCTCCTTCCGTTTCTTTTCTTGAATCAAACTCATGAAAGCCGAAGATATAAGACCAGTGGGAATGGCTATCATCGCAATGCCTACCATACAAATCACACCGCTCAGCAACCGTCCCAATGCCGTAACCGGATAGACATCCCCATAACCCACGGTGGTGAACGTCACCACAGCCCACCAAAAACCGTCGCCGATATTGGCAAAGGCTTCGGGTTGTGCCTCGTGTTCGATATAGTACATCAGGATGCCCGAAAACCCTAAGAGGATGCCACAAGCCGTACAAGCCGTTATCAATTCATCCTTCACCATCTGCAACACACGTCCGATAAGTTGGAACGAGCGGGAATAGCGTATCAACTTAAAAATCATTAAGATGTAGGCCAGTACCGCCAAATGTACAAAGATGGTCTCCCGATACAGGTAAATGATGAGAAAAGGGATGACAGCCACAAAATCTATCAAACCATAAAACGAAAACAAATACCTGAAACGGGAACGCCAAGCACGATACTGACGATATTGGACAGGAGCTGCTATGATGCGCAACACATATTCGACCGTAAAGACGAAGGAGGCCAAATAACAAAAGCTGTATAATTGCAGGCGATAAGGTGCAGAGGACTCGAAAGAACTGCAAATCACGGAGAAAATCGCCCCGACAATGAAAAACAAGACCGTATAGCGGAACCACCTTGTCGTTAAATATCGGTGTACGGCAAGATACAACTTTTCATGATGAATCACGAACCTCTTCCTGCCCCGAGCCGGAATCGTAGGATGCGCCCTGTGTTTTATTTCCATTTTATCACTAATTAAACATCCAAAGGTAACATTTTATTCTTGAACCTCCATCTCCTTATTAGTTTTTATAAAGAAGAATCGCGTTGATATGTAATATATATTAAAATCATGTTTTTTATACCTATTTTCTTGTCTATCCTAAAACATTTCATTATAATTGTCAAATTCAGGAGATAAAGATGTAGTTGGCATTCAGCCCTACAAGAACAAGGGGGTGAGAAAAGACTATTTTTGTTTATTAAAAAACGGACGCTTATGAAACAGAAAATTCTCAGCTTAATCATTATTCTAATGGCAGGAGCACAGCCCTTATTTCCTTTCGAGTGGGAAGAAGACACCTTGACCAAAGAGGTGGACTTTAGTGAGGAGGTAGACGATGTTGTACAAGATGGTGATGCTTGGTGCGTCTATGCCTCCATGGAAGCGGTAGACGGTACGGAGCAATGTACGCATTGTTTTAACTATATCCACAATTTCTTAGTTGGAAAAGACTGCAACGTCTATGGTTCATCTTACATTCCTGATGACAAATACAAAGCTGCGATGGAGATGTTCAATAATAATTCTAACTCGACATGCACTTCCAAAGAAACTTTCTCAAAGTTCGGAGTGGCAGGAGGAGACAACCGCTTCTTGGAATCGGAAGGATATAACAATGTCAGCGGTACGACTTTTGCGAAACAACTGATGGATCCAAACGAATACATATCCTCTCCCGTTTTATTGCAAAAAGCAGACGGAGAATTTGGACATTGCGTCGTATTCGTACGCTCTCAATATTATAATAAAGATTGGTACGACCGCTCAAGTTCCATAACGATAATGGATCCATACAGGGGTTGTGAAGAAGAAATAAGTTATGGACAATTGATGGAATATGATGCAGTATATAGCAAATAAACAAAAGACTCTATCTTTATCTTTAACATTAAAATAATATAGTTATGAGAAATAAAATATTCTTTTTCGTTTCACTGATTGTTTTTGGTACATTACTTTCTTGTGTAAATACAAGTATCAACATGGAAGGGCCTTCAGCCACCGCCCCTAAGGCATTGCCAGTATATGCCCTTCAAGCAGCCGCCCTACTGCCGGGAGGAAGCCTGTACACCCCCATCACAGAAGGTGCTCGCGACACCATTTTAAACAAAATCCAAAAATATGAAACACGACAAAAGGATAAAAGTGTCGCAGTTTCCACCAAATCACTACGGAATATCCGTTACTTTCCTGTAATAGAAGCATTCAAAGATAGTACAGACCACGTACAACATTATCGGGCATCGAAAGGTGTAGTCTGCCTGAATGAAACAAGCCACATTTACTATGGGGCAGAATATCAAGACCGAAGCAATTTTAAGAAAGAAGACAACCTCTACATGTACAACGGCATCAAGGAAGTACACGGACAGAAATTTGCCGACGAAACGGTAAGACGGTACAAGGCCATCAAGTGGACTGTTGGTAAATATTTTAAGGACGGAAAAATGTCCAATAAAATGGACTATGCCATCCAAGAGTCTGACGATGGCAGTTTCTTTATGCTAAAATCCACTACCCTATACGGTGGTAGTAACGACATCTGCTATTTCAAAGACGGCAAGCCGTATATTTGTAAAGAAGGTAAAGATGGCACCATCATCGGAAAAGAACTGCAATGAGATACTTGACCGACCGAACGGAATTTACCGAGTACACAAAGGTATTTACCGTAATTTAATTGTCCCAAACTCCGGCATATATAACCTTTTTTATGTAACTTTGCAAGTCCTAAAAAGAAATACATAAAAACGTTATATACAATGGAATTAGCAAGTAAATACAATCCGGCCGACGTAGAGGGCAAATGGTACCAATACTGGCTCGACCACAAGCTTTTCAGTTCTAAACCCGACGGACGAGAACCTTATACGGTAGTCATCCCGCCCCCCAATGTGACGGGGGTGCTCCACATGGGGCACGTGCTCAACGAAACCATTCAGGACATCCTCGTGCGCCGCGCCCGTATGGATGGTAAGAACGCTTGTTGGGTGCCGGGTACCGACCATGCTTCCATCGCCACCGAAGCCAAGGTGGTAAACCGTTTGGCGGAAAAGGGCATCAAGAAGACTGACCTCACCCGCGAAGAGTTCCTGAAATATGCCTGGGAATGGACGGACGAACACGGTGGCATTATCCTGAAACAGTTGCGTAAACTGGGAGCCAGTTGCGATTGGGACCGCACGGCCTTCACCATGGATGAGAAACGGAGCGAAAGCGTCATCAAGGTATTCTGCAACCTGTACGACAAAGGATTGATTTACCGTGGCGTGCGCATGGTGAACTGGGATCCGAAAGCCCTGACAGCCCTCTCGGACGAAGAGGTGATTTACAAGGAAGAACACAGCAAGCTGTACTATCTGAAATATATGGTAGCCAATGAAAACGGCCAACCGGACGGAAGCGGACGCTATGCCGTGGTAGCCACCACGCGCCCCGAAACCATCATGGGCGACACGGCGATGTGTATCAACCCGAACGACCCGAAGAACACGTGGCTGAAAGGACAAAAGGTGATTGTGCCTCTGGTAGGCCGCTGTATCCCCGTCATCGAAGACGACTATGTGGACATCGAGTTCGGAACGGGTTGCCTGAAGGTGACACCGGCACACGACGTGAACGACTATATGTTGGGCGAGAAATACAACCTGCCTTCCATCGACATCTTCAACGACAACGGCACGATTAGCGAGGCTGCCGGGATGTACGTGGGCATGGACCGTTTCGACGTGCGCAGGCAAATCTGCATCGACTTGGAAAAAGCAGGATTGTTGGAGAAAGTGGAAGACTATACCAACAAGGTGGGCTTCTCCGAACGCACCAACGTGCCCATCGAACCGAAGCTTTCCATGCAATGGTTCCTGAAGATGGAACACTTGGCGCAAATCGCTTTGGAGCCGGTGATGAAGGACGAAATCAAGTTCTATCCGGCCAAATACAAAAACACTTACCGTCACTGGATGGAGAACATCAAAGACTGGTGCATAAGCCGACAGTTGTGGTGGGGACACCGCATCCCGGCCTACTACCTGCCGCAAGGCGGATTCGTGGTGGCCGAGACCGCCGAAAAAGCACTCGAACTGGCCAAGGAGAAGACCGGTGACACCAACCTGACTGCATCCGACCTACGTCAGGACGAGGACGCATTGGACACTTGGTTCTCCAGTTGGTTATGGCCGATTTCGCTGTTCGACGGCATCAACCATCCGGGCAACGAGGAGCTCAACTACTATTACCCCACGTCCGACCTCGTAACGGGTCCGGACATCATCTTCTTCTGGGTAGCGCGCATGATCATGGCAGGCTACGAATACGAAGGGAAGATGCCGTTCAAGAACGTGTACTTCACCGGCATCGTGCGCGACAAATTAGGACGCAAGATGAGTAAGTCGTTGGGTAACAGCCCCGACCCGCTCGATTTGATAGAACGATACGGTGCTGACGGCGTACGTATGGGAATGATGCTGTCCGCCCCGGCAGGTAACGACATCCTGTTCGACGACGCACTCTGCGAGCAAGGCCGCAACTTCAACAACAAGATATGGAACGCCTTCCGCCTCGTGAAAGGCTGGCAGACGGCCGACATCGCGCAACCGGAAACGGCAGCCATCGCCACACGTTGGTTCGATGCCATGCTGAGAACCACAGCAAGGGAAGTGGCAGACTTGTTCAAGAAGTACCGTCTGAGCGAGGCCCTCATGGCCGTGTACAAGCTGTTCTGGGACGAGTTCTCCAGTTGGTACCTCGAAATGGTCAAACCGGCTTACGGACAGCCCATCGACAACAAGACGTACGAACAGACCTTGTCGTTCTTCGACACGCTGTTGAAACTCCTGCACCCGTTCATGCCTTTCATCACCGAAGAACTTTGGCAACACATCTATGACCGCCTGCCGGGTGAGAGCATCATGATTTCACCGCTCCACACCGCTGCACCTACGGAAGACGATGCCACACTTATCTCCCATGTCGAAAACGTAAAAAGCATCGTGGCCGGCGTGCGTACCGTACGCAACCAAAAGAACATCGCCCCGAAAGAGGCATTGACATTGGAAGTCGTGGGCGGGAATCCGGAAGCAGACTTTGAAGGTGTCATCAAGAAAATGGGCAATCTGAGTGCCGTCAACCCTGTGGTACAGAAAGGCGAAGGCACGGCTTCGTTCATGGTGGGCACGACGGAATATGCCGTACCGTTGGGCAACCTGATAGACGTGGAAGCGGAAATCGCCAAACAAGAAGCCGAACTGAAACACTTGGAAGGCTTCCTTGCAGGTGTCTTGAAAAAGCTTTCCAACGAACGTTTCGTAGCCAACGCCCCCACTGCCGTGGTGGAAATGGAACGCAAGAAACAAGCCGATGCCGAAAGCAAAATCGCGGCTTTGAAAGAAAGTTTGGCCAAGTTGAAGAAGTAAAGCCCTTCACCACTATTATTGGAAGCAACCGTTTGCACGCCCTACCAAGCATGCAAACGGTTCTTTTTATTTCCAACTCCCCCTATTCATCCATAAAATCAAACCAAGTGCTTTTTTAACAGAGTTTTCTTTGTCCGAACCCCGCTTTTCACTACCTTAGCCCACGACAATAACATATCGTTAACTCAAAAACACATTTTACTATGGAGCATCTCCTGTTTTGGATGATTCCCGTATCATCCTTGTTGGCATTGCTGCTGGCTTGGTACTTCTACCGCCAGATGATGAGAGAGAGTGAAGGCACACCGGCCATGCAGAAAATCGCCTCGCATGTGCGCCAAGGTGCCATGTCGTACCTGAAACAACAGTACAAAATCGTGGGACTGGTCTTTCTGGCACTCGTCGTGCTGTTTTCGGTCATGGCCTATGGCTTCAACCTGCAAAACTCGTGGGTACCGATAGCCTTCCTCACCGGTGGTTTTTTCTCCGGACTTTCCGGCTTTTTAGGCATGAAAACGGCTACCTACGCATCGGCACGTACAGCCAACGCTGCCCGTAACTCCCTGAACAAAGGACTGCGCGTGGCTTTCCGCAGCGGCGCGGTCATGGGGTTGGTCGTTGTCGGACTCGGCCTGTTCGACATCTCTTTCTGGTATCTCCTTTTGGATGCCTTTATCCCTGCCGACATCTACGCCCCGACAGCCAAACTCTGCATGATTACCACCACCATGCTGACCTTCGGCATGGGAGCCAGCACGCAGGCCCTGTTCGCCCGTGTGGGAGGCGGCATCTACACGAAAGCGGCTGACGTGGGTGCGGACTTGGTAGGCAAGGTGGAAGCCGGTATCCCGGAGGACGACCCGCGCAACCCGGCCACGATAGCCGACAACGTGGGCGACAACGTGGGCGACGTGGCCGGTATGGGGGCCGACCTGTACGAGTCTTATTGCGGTTCCATCCTGGCCACCTCCGCATTGGGTGCCGCGGCATTCATGGCCGGAGGCGACGTGGACATGCAGTTCAAGGCGGTCATTGCCCCGATGCTGATAGCCGCAGTGGGCATCCTGCTCTCCATTTTAGGCATATTTTCCGTGCGCACCAAGGAAGACGCAGGCATGAAAGACCTGCTCAACTCCCTGTCCGTAGGCACGAACCTGAGTTCCGCCCTGATTGTCGTGGCGACTTTCCTTATCCTTTGGGTGTTGCAGATAGACAACTGGCTGAACATTTCGTTTGCCGTGGTCATCGGGCTTTTGGTAGGTATCGTCATCGGACGCTCCACGGAATATTACACGTCACAGTCCTACCGCCCCACCCAACTGTTGGCTGAGAGCGGAAAAACGGGCCCGGCCACGGTCATCATATCCGGTATCGGGTTGGGCATGGTGTCCACCACCATCCCAGTGATAGCCGTCGTCATCGGCATCATCCTTTCCTATTGGCTGGCTGCAGGGTTCGACTTTGCCAACGTGAGCATGGGGCTATACGGCATCGGTATCGCCGCCGTGGGCATGCTCTCCACCTTGGGCATCACCTTGGCCACGGACGCTTACGGCCCCATAGCCGACAACGCGGGCGGAAACGCTGAAATGAGCGGACTGGGCGAGGCCGTGCGCAAACGCACGGATGCTTTGGATTCGTTGGGTAACACCACGGCAGCTACTGGCAAAGGCTTTGCCATCGGCTCGGCAGCCCTGACCGGACTGGCATTGTTAGCATCCTATATCGAAGAAATCCGCATCGGTCTGACGCGCTTGGGCGAAACTGTACTGACCCTGCCGAACGGCGACACGTTGGCCATACATGATGCTTCGTTCACCGACTTCATGACCTACTATGACGTGACGCTGATGAACCCGAAAGTCCTCTCGGGCATGTTCATCGGCAGCATGATGGCTTTCCTTTTCTGCGGGTTGACCATGAACGCCGTAGGGCGTGCAGCAGCCCACATGGTAGAGGAAGTGCGGCGGCAGTTCCGTGAAATCAAGGGCATCCTGAGCGGAGAAGCCGAACCGGATTATGCCCGTTGCGTGCAGATTTCCACCAAAGGCGCACAACGTGAAATGGTCTTCCCTTCGCTACTGGCCATCGTAGCTCCCATCGTTACCGGACTGGTATTCGGCGTGCCGGGCGTCATCGGCCTTTTGGTCGGCGGCTTGTCGGCCGGTTTCGTGTTGGCTATCTTCATGGCCAACTCCGGTGGTGCCTGGGACAATGCCAAGAAATATATCGAAGAAGGTAATTTCGGCGGGAAGGGCGGCGAGGTACACCGTGCCACCGTGGTGGGCGACACCGTGGGCGACCCGTTCAAGGACACTTCCGGCCCAAGCCTGAACATCCTCATCAAGCTCATGTCGATGGTGGCCATCGTCATGGCCGGACTCACCGTCTCGTGGAGCCTGTTCTGACCTTAACTTTATACTATATAAAACCTTCCCCTCCGTCTTATCTTCACGATAAACGGAGGGGATTTCTGCACAATAAACACATAAAAACAAATATTCTTGAATCTAATTCACCCAATCGGATATTTCCCTGTATTTTTCACTATACTAAAAGTGTCACGCCCTCAATTTACAAATTAATCCCATTCTCCTCTATATCCCGACAAAAAGACATTGTTTTAATCCTTTACGCTTGTTTTAAATTGAGAAAACAGCATCAGATAAAGCCCCAAAAGAGAATAATCATACAAAGAAGCTGTGTATTTCCGCATAAATCCTGCATATATGCAAATCAATCTCAAGAGATTGAAAAATCGTTTGGCTGAAAGCGATTTTCCGATGTGCGCAGAACGAACGGAAAACATATACCACACGACTTAAAACCAAGCTCCAAACGCCCCCCAAACAAGATTTTAAGCATACGAAAAACACTATTTGAACTCATTTTGTTTCCAAAAAACAAAAAACAAACGGATAGGAATTGCGACATTTCGCTTACATCCTATCCGCATCTGTTCGTATGATTCGACATAAAGGCGAAACAAAAAACGGGAAAAACACCCGACGGCTTACACTCTGCCTTTTCCCCAACACGCGAGAATGCCCTCGCACGGAACAAAACGCCTTCTGTCCGAAAATACGCGATTCTCGTCCCATGAGATTTGACATTCTGACATTTTGATAAATCCTCGCACCCGGCAAAACCCAAACGGACTTGACTTTGCCCTCACCCAATCGCGATTTTGTCCGTTCAAGGGATACCTTATTCCTCCAAAAGCTTTTTCAGGAAATCATCCAAATCTTCGTCCAACCCCTTCAGCAATTCACCGTCCACTATCACCGTCTCATCGTCCACAAGGTACAAGTCGCAAAGCGTTTCCTTGTCCTCATCCACCAGGACGAAAGAATAAGGCTTCAATAAGGACAGGTTCTCCAACGTATCTTTCATATTTTGGATACACTGGCGCAACACGGGCGTAATCTCTTCATAGAAATCCTCATCTCCGTTATCCATCCACTGCTCTACTACGCAACGCGTCAGCTCTTCATCGTCATCGTTGAACGCCAACAACTCGCCGGAATCGGCTTTTACCTGAAGATGGATATCCGTCAAGGCCAAATCCTCCCGGCCTTGCGGGTATTTGGCTGCAATCTTCCTGAGTGCACGTTCAATCTGCTGGATGGTCTGTGAAGTGGCTTTCATAATCTGTCATTTTTGTCTATAGTTATATCAAAGGTACAAAAAAAACAGTATCGGAAAAACATTCCAGTACCAAAATTTAAGGAAGAGAAGCGAAAAAAACATCATGACATCCGAAGAGAGTACCCATACAACAAACTTCCCCCGAACGCAGCCGGAAAACCCGACCCCGTCCGGGGGATAATACAACTTATCGTCAGTCTGCCGATTTACAACCCGCGTCCGTGACAGTTCTTAAATTTCTTTCCGCTACCGCAAGGACAAGGGTCGTTACGTCCCGGAAGCTTCTCAGCCACTACCGGTTGCTGCTTCTGCGGTTCACGCGTATCCTGACGGGCAGCTGCCTCCTGGTTGGGGTCGGTCAAGTCCTCGCGGGATTCCACGTATCTCTCCTGACGGGGAGCCGGTTCCGGTTCGGCCTCACGCACCTGTTCGGGCTGCTGCACCGGAATCTGCCCGCGCATCAGTACGCTGACGGTCTGGTTGTTAATCTTGTCCACCATGGCATCGAAGAGCTTCACGCTTTCGAGTTTGAAAATCAACAAGGGGTCTTTCTGTTCGTAGCTAGCGTTCTGTACGGAATGTTTCAGCTCGTCCAGTTCGCGCAAGTTCTCTTTCCACGCCTCGTCGATGGTATGCAGCATGATGGCCTTCTCGAAAGCCTTCACGATGGAACGGCTTTCCGTTTCGTAAGCCTCTTTGAGCGGAGTGGAAATCTGATAAATACGACGTCCGTCCGTCACGGGCACCATGATGTTCTCATACATGTGCCCTTGTGCCTCATACACCTGTTTGATGACAGGCTGGGCCACAGCAGCCAACATATCCGTCTTTTGCTTGAAACGTTCCATGGCAGCCTGGAAGGCCTTTTCGCACAAATCTTCACGCTTCATGCTGTTCATCTCGTCCTCCGTAAACGGCACTTCCATGGCCATGACCTCGATAAATCCTTCCTTGCATCCCTGGTAGTCATTATTCTCGATGATATTCACGCAACGGTCCCAAATCATATTGGAGATGTCCATCCCGATACGCTCCCCCATCAGGGCGTGGCGACGCTTCTCATAAACCACCGTACGCTGTTTGTTCATCACGTCGTCGTATTCCAACAGACGCTTGCGCACGCCGAAGTGGTTCTCTTCCACCTTCTTCTGGGCACGCTCGATGGCATTGCTGATCATCTTGTGTTCAATCATCTCGCCGTCTTCAAAGCCCAACTTGTCCATCACCCTGGAAATCCGTTCGCTGGCAAACAGACGCATCAGCTTGTCCTCCAAGGACACGAAGAAAACGGATGAACCCGGGTCTCCCTGACGTCCGGCACGACCGCGCAACTGACGGTCTACACGACGGCTCTCATGACGCTCCGTACCGATAATGGCCAAACCACCGGCTTTCTTCACCTCGTCGCTCAGCTTGATGTCGGTACCACGACCGGCCATATTGGTGGCAATGGTCACCGTACTGCTTTGTCCGGCCTGCGCCACGATATCCGCCTCCTGTTGGTGCAACTTGGCGTTCAACACGTTGTGAGGAATCTTACGCATCTGCAACATCTTGCTCAACA
Organism: Paraprevotella xylaniphila YIT 11841; assembly: GCF_900683745.1. Classification (NCBI taxonomy): domain Bacteria; kingdom Pseudomonadati; phylum Bacteroidota; class Bacteroidia; order Bacteroidales; family Prevotellaceae; genus Paraprevotella; species Paraprevotella xylaniphila. The sequence continues at coordinate 3,936,802 of NZ_LR215980.1, read as the reverse complement.
TCTCGGAAATCTCCACCGAAGTCGTACCGACCAAAACGGGACGTCCGGCCTTTACCAGTTCTTCTATTTCCGTGATGACGGCCTTATACTTTTCACGCTGTGTCTTATACACACGGTCGTTCATGTCCTTACGTGCAATCGGACGGTTGGTCGGAATCTCCACCACATCGAGTTTATAGATGTCCCAGAACTCTCCGGCCTCGGTCACGGCCGTACCGGTCATACCCGCCAACTTATGATACATGCGGAAATAGTTCTGCAAGGTAATCGTGGCAAAAGTCTGGGTGGCAGCCTGCACCTTGACATGTTCCTTGGCTTCCACAGCCTGATGCAAGCCGTCGCTCCAACGGCGCCCGTCCATGATACGTCCCGTCTGCTCGTCCACAATCTTCACCTCGCCGTCGATGATGACATATTCATCGTCGCGGTTGAACATGGTGTAAGCTTTCAGCAACTGCTGCAAGGTATGCATACGCTCGCTCTTCACGGCATAATCGGAATAGAGTTGGTCTTTCTTCATCACGCGCTCTTCGTCGGAAAGCGACTTGTCCGCCTCCAAAGCCGACATGGCCGACGTGATGTCTGGCATGACGAACAAATCCGGATCGGAAGTAGCCTTAGACAACCAGGCAAAACCCTTGTCCGTCAAATCCACGCTGTTCAACTTCTCATCCACAACGAAATACAACGGTTCCACAGCCTCGGGCATGCGCTTGTTGTTGTTTTCCATATAGATTTCCTCGGTCTTCAACATACCGGACTTGATTCCCTGTTCGGACAAATACTTGATCAAAGGTTTGTTCTTGGGCAACGCCTTATGGCTACGGTACAGTTGCAGGAATCCCTGCTCCACCTTTTCCTTGTCTCCCGAAGCTATCATCTGCTTGGCCTCGGCCAGATATTGCGTAGCCAACTGGCGCTGTACGCCCACCAACTTCTCTACCAAAGGCTGGTATTGTTCGAACAACTGGTCATCGCCTTTAGGCACAGGCCCGGATATAATCAACGGCGTACGGGCATCGTCGATCAATACGGAGTCGACCTCGTCCACGATGGCGTAATTGTGTGCACGTTGCACCAAATCCTTGGGATTCGTTGCCATATTGTCGCGCAAGTAGTCGAAACCGAACTCGTTGTTCGTTCCGAACGTGATGTCGGCCAGATAGGCACGACGGCGGGCGTCGCTGTTGGGCTGATGCTTGTCGATACAGTCCACACTCAAACCGTGGAACATGTAGAGCGGCCCCATCCACTCGGAGTCACGCTTGGCCAGATAGTCATTGACCGTCACCACATGCACGCCGTTTCCGGTCAGGGCATTCAGGAACACAGGCAGGGTTGCCACCAATGTTTTACCCTCTCCGGTCGCCATCTCGGCAATCTTGCCTTGGTGCAGCACGACACCACCGAAAAGCTGCACGTCGTAGTGTATCATATTCCACACCGTATCGTTTCCTCCGGCCGTCCAATGATTGTGGTAATGCGCCGTGTCGCCCTCAATGTCCACGAAATCGAACTTTGCCGCCAACTCGCGGTCAAAATCGTTGGCCGTCACGTCCACGATTTCCTGAGTGGCAAAACGCTCGGCCGTGGACTTCACGATGGAGAACACCACCGGCATGACTTCGTTCAAAGCCTGTTCGTAGCGTTCCAACACGTCTTTCTCCAACTTGTCAATCTGCGAAAAAAGAGAAGAACGGTCTTCAATCGGCATTTCTTCCACCTTTGCCTTCAACTCTGCAATTTTAGCCTTGAGGTCGTCGGCCGAAGACTGCACGTACTTTTTCACTTCCTGCGTCTTGGCACGCAGGGCATCATTACTGAGTGCCTGAATTTCAGGGTAAGCTTTTTTCACGGTCTCTACCAACGGCTGAATCAACTTCATGTCCCGGGTAGACTTATTCCCGAAAAGCTTGCTCAAAAACTTGTTTATATCCATATATTTTGTTTTGTTTTTTTATTCACGCGATGCGCTTTGCGCTTCTTTGCGCAAAGTTAATCAAAAAAAGTAAAAGAATAGAAAATTATTTAAATATCTTCATCAGCGGACGGCCGATAAAGGGGCTGCGGAACATGCGTTGGGAGCGCGGATACGCATGAAACGGGCCACAGTGGGGGCGATACAATCCACCGTCACCGGCGTCTTTACCGTTTCAGGCCGTACGTTACACCCGAAAAAGAAAATGGGAAAACCTACGTATGAAGCCCTTTCCAAGGTCTGTTCATGCGTCTCTTCGTTGACAACCTTCCAACCTGGAGATACTTCAATGAAAATATCTCCCGAACGCATCTGGTTGAAGCTGTTCCTCAAACGGCGTATTTCGGTCTCTCCCGCAGACAAAGCCAACCGTTGGGAAGTGTACACGTCTTTTACACCGGCCATCTGTATCAAGAAAGCCTGCGCACGTGTCAGCACGTCGCTCAAATTCAGTTGTTTGTCTTCTATAAGTTTCTGGTTTAAGAACAGTTGCGAGCCGAACTCCGTCTCGACATACTGCCCTTGGCCATATACTGCCATCAGGTACATGTTCAACAACGCAGAAGCACGCGTCACGCTGAACGTACCGGTGGGTATACGGTATTTCGAGAAATCGGTGATTTCGTCATCGGTATATCCCGTAGAAGTAACGACCAATAAAAAACGCCCGGCTCCTACTTTCTTTTCCAACATCGTAATCAACTCTGCCAATTCAAGGTCAAGGCGCACATACGTGTCCTGCAACTCTACCGGAACCTCGGCTACCGGCTTATGATCGAACGTCCCCGCATAATACGTCAGAGACAGGAAATCCGTCACAAGGTCTTCGCCCAACTCGGTATGATCCAAACAATGTTTGGCGAAACGGTTGACCTCGTCATTGACATAGGCACTGGTCTTGAACTCATAAATCTTACGGTCCCCTGCAAACTTATGTGTGAACCCTTTGCTCTCTTGAGGCGAAATAAAGAAATTGAAATTCTCTACAATCGGACTGATTGGGGTCCAGGACAAATCGGAAATACGACCGGACAAACGGTCGGAAACATCATAACGTAAGGCCCAATCCGGATACTGGCCATAATAAGACGTACTGCTCCACTGCCCGGAAGCATTGTCTATCCAAAAAGCACCGTCGGCGGCATGCCCGGCTGCTAAGATTGCAGCATCGGCATCCGGGGCAATGCTGTACACCAAAGCCCGCCCTCCGGTAGCCATCTTCAGTTCATCGGTGACGGTCGATACATTCAACGCCACCGGAGAGTACTTCTCGGAAGTCAGCCATCCCTCGCACGCTGTGTCGTCCACACAATACATCGGACGCAAAGTCTTACGATCCATCCAACGTCCGCCCACGATTCCATTATCGTAAGGCACCGTGCCCGTCATGATACATGCCACTGCCGAGGCACGGTCTATGTGGGAAAAAGGATAGGCTGCATCCATATAGCTACGCCCGTCGCGCATCACCTTATTGAAACCTCCGGCTCCGAAAAGCGAAGAAAAGGCTTCCATATAGTCCGTACGCAACTGGTCTATCGTCACGTTGACCACCAACCGAGGGACAGGATGCGACGTCTGGGCTTCCATATTGGCCCAGGTCAGTACCATAATCAACGGAGTCAGAAAACGATAGCTTCTATAATGCATGGCTTGCTTATTTTTCTTTTTTTCGATAGCTTATCCAATAACTACACGAACGTAGCAACAAAGCTAAGGCCAAAGGTACAATTACCACACAGAAATCTTGTGGTATCAGGGCAGAAAAAAACATAAATAATATTAAAACCGACGCGTTTAATGGATGGTAGTAAGTTTTTCTCCTTTTAACTGCACACCAAACCACCCACGGCATGGCCACCAACGGAATGGGATTGAAGACCCAAATCTGCCAATTCGAGCCTACTGTGGGATGAACGGAGAAGAAAAAGAGAAACGTGACCACCAATCCGATTCCTCCGACCAATGACATCAAAAAAATGTCTATCCCCCAAAAACATGCATGACGCCACCGTTCCACTACGGTCAACCCCGCCACGCAAAAGAAAAGTATCCATGCTGACAGTGCCGGAGACCAAGGGAATTCTTTCTGTATTTCCACATCACGCCCTTCAACCACTTCCGATTGAGACAACACCAACGGCCGCGTACTGCCGTCAGATTCCTGAATCACCGCGTCATTGGCGTAACGCAACAAATAAAAAGGAGCGAACATCTCGTCACGTACAGAAATAGGACGGTCGGCCTCCGCCCCCAAACAAATGTCATTACCCAATTCCGCCCAAGGATGCTGAGCCGTATACTGATGAATAATCTCGCGACATGTACGGACAGTGTCCTGTTCCGGATAAATAATCTTTCCTTCCACAGCCTCCTCTATACGGTCGCGCGCCCGCGTCGTACAATTATCATAAAGAAAGTTGTAGCGGTATTCCCTGTTTTCCGGACGCATATTCTCTACCAACAACGTCCAAAGCCGTTCCTTCTCCGACGCACTCAGATTCAGCACTTGCTGATAGACGGTCGACCCGCGCTCTTCATATTCCTCGGCAAAGTAAGCAAAAGGCAAGGCTCCAATCTGATAATCACACTCGCCTCGCGTAAAGCGCCATATAAAATTCGGACGGTTAAAGCTGAACACCCCGTAATTAAAAACCCAATCCTCCGCCGTGGTATATGATTTCACACGAATGGCCGTATGGCCATACAAAGAATAAACCTCGGTTCCGGGAGAACAAGTCAAAAGGCTAACCTCAACAGAGTCGGCCCGAAAGGCATGAGCCACTCCTCCTATATATAATAGGGTGTATAAAAACAAAAATCTCAAATATCTCATTCCATGCCATATTTAGCTTTGCAAAGTTAGTGCATTTTCCCTTTTGCCCCATGCCATTCACAGAAAAAAGCGAGACGAGCATCTTTTTGACAAAGAATTAATCTGCCATGTTATTTTTTGATTAACTTTGCAACCGCAAAGCATGAACACGTGAACTTAATCATAGACATAGGAAATACGTTGGCCAAACTGGTAGCCTTTGACGGTGACACTCCGGTGGAAGAAATCAAGACCTCAAATGAAACACTGGAACGCCTGCCGGAGTTCGTGAATAAATATGCGTTTAAACAAGGTATCGTAGGAAGTGTGTTCGGCATCACCGCAGAAGCCGAACGACAACTGAAAAGGCTCGACTTCCCTTTGTTGTATTTAAATGCACAGACTCCCGTCCCGATTACAAACGATTACCGGACTCCGGATACGTTGGGGGCGGACCGGTTGGCTGCGGCCGTCGGTGCCTACATGCAATATCCTGGACATGACATCCTTATTGTCGATGCCGGGACATGCCTGACCTACGAATTCATCGACAAAAACGGACATTACAAGGGGGGGTGCATTTCCCCAGGACTTCAAATGCGCCTAAAAAGCCTCCGCGCTTTCACGGCCAAACTTCCGTTGATAGACAGCGAGGGGCCGCTCTTGGACATCGGATATGACACGGAAACGTCTATCCGCTCCGGAGTCATTCAGGGTATGAAGTTTGAAATTGAAGGGCGCATCAAATATTTCCAAGAAAAATACCCGTCCCTTTTGGTTTTTTTAACTGGCGGCGATATTTTTAACTTTGATAGCAAAATAAAAAATCTCATCTTTGCAGACAAATATATAGTGCCCAGAGGGCTAAACCGAATATTAGCATTTAATAATGAGCAGTCATAAACTTATACTATGCGTGTTGCTGACCATGGCAACACTATATGCTCCCGCACAAACCAATGGTTCAAACTCCCCGTATTCCCGCTTCGGACTCGGCAGCTTGAAAGACCAGTCGCAAGGTTTCAACAAGGCTATGAGCGGAGTGGCACTGGGCTTTCGCGACGGGAACCGCATCAACATGCAAAATCCGGCATCTTACTCTGCCATAGACTCTTTATCATTCATATTCGACGTAGGCCTCACGCTGCAAAACGTAAATTTCAAAAGTGGAGGTAATAGTATCAATGCGCACAACACAACGTTGGACTATATCAACGCCGGCTTCCGTTTGTGCCCGGGACTGGGATTTTCATTCGGTTTTATTCCTTTTTCCAGTATTGGATACAACTTCTCGGAAAGCAAATATCTGGGCGACCATTTCAACAGCGGTTCGACCATGACTTATACCAACAGCTATACCGGCGACGGAGGGCTGCATGAGGTGTACGTGGGTTTGGGGTGGAATCCGTTTGCAGATTTGTCTATCGGAGCCAATTTCGGATACGTTTGGGGAAACTATGCCCAAAACATCACACAGACATTTTATGAAAATGGAACAGCCACTAGCGCAAGCAACGGATTACGTCGACAAATAGATGCCGACCTCTCATCTTATAAAATAGATATCGGTATACAATATCCTATACAACTTGGTAAAAACGACGTTTTGACTCCCGGTATTACATACGGTATCGGACATGCGATCAACTCTCCCGCCCATTATTACAGTTATGTGGCCAATGGAGACACCACGAAATCAGTCATAGAAAAGGCTTTTGAACTACCCACATCTTTCGGAGTCGGATTGGCGTGGGCACACAAAGAACAATGGAAAATAGGTTTGGACGTAACTCATCAAAGGTGGGGAGAATGCCGCGTGCCTCAAATCATAAACGACAAGTTTGTCAGCACTACGGAAAACTATATGAACCGTACCAAAATTGTTATCGGAGGTGAGTTCCAACCGGACCGTTACAGCAATAAATATTTAAGACGAGTACAGTACCGCGCAGGAGCATCCTTTTCCACACCTTATTATAAGGTAAACGGACATGACGGCCCACGGGAATTCGGCGTAACGGCGGGATTCGCCCTCCCCGTATCCAACAATATCAATAACCGTTCCGTGGTCAATATCGCATTTCAATGGGGCAGATCCGTTCCCGGCGTATCATCTTTGATTACAGAAAACTACCTGCGGCTCAACGTCGGTATTACGTTCAACGAAAGATGGTTCATGAAATGGAAGATTCAATAATGAGGAAAAGTAAGATAAAGTCTACGGCGGGATTGTCCCGTTCGACCCACATAACAGTCTCCGTTTGGGCGACTGTTATGCTTATTTTAGTACTCTCGTGTTCTACGGAAAAGTCAAACCACGCTCCGGCCATAAACGAAAACGACTCCTTACCTTTCATGCAATCATGGGGCATCTCGACCCTTATTTCGGACTCCGGAGTCATCCGCTATAAAATCACGGCAGAAGAATGGAATATCTACAATACGACCAATCCGCCGCGATGGACTTTCGTAAAAGGCATACTTTTGGAAAAGTTCGACTCCACGTTCCACATCGATTGGTTTGTGCAATCGGATACGGCATATTGCCACAACCAACAACTATGGGAGTTGCGCGGACGTGTGGTTATACGAAACCAAGAGGGTACTGTCTTTACCAGCGAAGAACTTTTTTGGGATATGGACCGTCACGAAATGTATTCCAACATGTTCATGACCATCCGGAAACCGGATGAATTCCTACAAGGTTATAATTTCCGTTCCAACGAGCAAATGACACGCTACTCTGTCAGCAATGCCAATGCCGAAACGCCTTTCAGCGATAGTGGCAGTTCGTCCTCCAATGACTCGGTCATGCGTGCCGCTCCCACCAAACCCAATCAGCCATGACACTGACCATTATAGAAATCATCATCATACTGTTGCTCTCCGCTTTTTTCTCGGGGATGGAAATTGCATTTGTCTCTTCCAACAAACTTCGAGTCGAACTGGACCGCAGCGATGCCAGTCTGACGTCCAAAATTCTGACCATATTCTATACACGCCCAAATGATTTCATCTCAACCCTTTTGGTCGGAAACAACATTGCGTTGGTCATCTATGGTATTTTAATGGCAGGAGTGATTAACGAATTCGTCCTTTCCCCGATCCACTTAAACCAAAATGAAGGGCTGAATGTGGCTCTGCAAACCATCATTTCAACCCTAATCGTGTTAGTAACTGGAGAGTTCCTTCCGAAAACGCTATTCAAGATAAACCCGAACCGTATGCTGAAGATATTCGCCGTTCCGGCGTTTATCATCTACATTCTACTTTATCCCGTATCCAAATTCACCAGTGCGTTATCTCGCGGCATATTGCGCCTGATGGGACTTAAAGTAAACAAAAAAGCGTCGGAACAGGCTTTTACCAAAATAGACTTGGACAACCTGATACAGTCCAGCATCGAATCGGTTCAAAATGAAAACGAAATTACGGATGAAATCAAGATATTCCAAAATGCCCTGTACTTCTCGGAAGTCAAGGTTCGGGACTGTATGGTGCCGCGAACAGAAATAGAAGCGGTGGAAATCAGTTCATCCATAGAAAACCTTAAAAACAGGTTTATTGAAAGCGGAAATTCCAAAATCATCGTTTACAAAGAAGACATTGATCATATCGTAGGCTTTATCCATTCATCCGAAATGTTCCGGAATCCGGCTGACTGGACTTTACGAATTAAAGAAACTCCTGTGGTCCCGGAAACGATGTCTGCCCAGAAGTTATTAAAGAAGTTCATGCAGCAGAAAAAATCTCTGGCTATCGTAGTAGACGAATTCGGCGGAACTTCGGGAATCGTAACGATGGAAGATTTAGTAGAAGAAATCTTCGGCGATATTGAAGACGAACACGACAATACAAACTACATTGCCCAAAAGGTTGATGAGAATGAATACGTCCTGTCCGGACGACTGGAAATAGAAAAAGCCAATGAATTGTTGGGATTGGATTTGCCGGAATCCGAAGAATATGTCACCGTCAGCGGATTAATTCTACATCAATACCAAAGCTTTCCGAAACTGAACGAAATCATCAGATTCGGCCATTTCGAGTTCAAAATCATCAAGAATACAACGACAAAAATAGAACTTGTACGTCTGAAAATCATCGAATAACTAAAATTTAGCCTGACAGACATGAATATGTGCGAAGATTTTTGTATCTTCGTGCGCTTAAATCGTTTAAAGAAAATAATAAAAACAATAATCATTTAAATCAATGGCAACATTACAGAAAATCAGAGCTAAGGGGCCTTTGTTGGTCATCGTGATCGGCGTGGCTCTTTTTGCATTCATTGCCGAAGAAGCCATGCGCTCCATCCAGTCTGCTTCTAACGAAAGCAAGCAGCAAGTCGGCGAAATTTACGGAGAGCGGATTTCAGTACATGAATTCCAAAACTTAGTGGACGAATATGCGGAAGTTGTGAAGTTCACCAGTGGCAACAGTGCACTCAACGACCAACAGCTTACCCAATTGCGCGACCAAGTTTGGAACACATACGTCAACAACAAACTCATCGAGCACGAAGCTGAAGAGTTGGGACTGACCGTCACTGACGCAGAAATCCAATCCATCATTTCGGAAGGCAACAGCCCCATACTGATGCAAACACCTTTCCGCAACGAACAAACTGGCCGTTTCGATGCCAATGTCCTGAAGAAATTCCTGACCGATTATGAAGGCATGAAAACCAAAAGCGAACAGATGCCGGCCGAATACATGGACTACTATAACAGTCTCTACAAATTCTGGATGTTCATTGAAAAGACCCTCCGTCAGGAAAGTCTTGCGCAAAAATACCAAGTACTGTTGGGCAAAGCGATGTTAGGCAACAAAATCATAGACAAGGCCGCATTCGAGGCACGTGCCAATGAAAGCGACATTATCATGGCTGCCGTGCCCTACTCTACCATTAATGACAAAGATATCAAAGTGGAAGAAAGCGATTTAAAAGCCAAATACAATGAGTTGAAAGAAAGATTCAAGCAAACAGCCGAAAGCCGCGACATCAAATTCATTGATGTACAGGTCAAAGCCAGCGCAGCCGACAAGGCAGCCTTAGACAAAGACATGGCGGAGACTGCCACAGCGTTGGCTGCCGGAGGCGACATTGCTAAAATTGTCCGTGAGAGCGGCTCTACGATTAATTACAGTCCGCTTCCGGTCAGCAAGAACATATTCCCCAACGACATAGCTTCACAATTGGATTCCATGGCTGTAGGACAGATGAAAGCTCCCTATTATTATGCAGGAGACAACACGATGAACATCATCAAGGTAATCAACAAGATTTCCGCACCGGATTCCATTCAGCTCCGCCAAATACAAGTGGCAGGTGCCGATATGAATGCCATCCAAAAGACAGCCGACAGTATCATGACGGCATTGCACAACGGTGTGGCTTTCGATTCCATCGCCAAGAAATACAACCAGACCGGCGAAAAGACATGGATTACTTCACGTAATTATGAAGGTGCTCCTTTGGACGGCGACAACTTGAAGTTTATCAAGACCATCACCAACATGCCGGTGAATGCCACCGAAAAGATTGACTTTGCCCAAGGATGTATCATCGCACAAGTTACAGACCGCCGTGCCATGATCAATAAATATGATGTGGCCGTAATCAAATGCCCGATTGAGTTCAGCAAAGATACTTATGCAAAGGCTTATAACGACTTCAGCCACTTCATTGCTTCCAATCCTACCCAAAAGGATATCGAAGCCAAAGCACTGAAAAACGGCTATAACTTACAAGAGCGTAAAGACTTGTTCAGCAATGAACATTATGTAGGAGGAGTAAGCAACACGCGTGAGGCCATGCGATGGATATTCAATGAAGACACCGAAATAGGCAATGTATCTCCTCTTTACGAATGTGGTGAGAACGATCACATGCTTGTGGCCATCCTTACTGGTATACACAAGGACGGTTACCGCACGATGGAGGATATGAAAGAATATCTCACGCAAGAAGTCATCAAGGACAAAAAAGCCGAGATGCTGAAAGAGAAACTGGCCCAGACAAAAAGCATAGCAGACGCCATGAAAGTACAAGGTGCCGTAAGCGACACCATCAAGCACGTGACGTTCAGTGCCTCTGCTTTCGTAATGAAGACCGGCTCTAGCGAACCGATATTGAGTGCCGTAGCCAGCAAAACAGCGGCCAATCAATTCGCAGGTCCGTTCAAGGGCAATGCCGGAGTTTACACGTTGCAGGTTATCAACAAGAACAAATCGGCCGAGAAGTTCGACGCTAAAAAAGAAGAGGCTCAACAAGAGTCCCTCAACATGCGCGCCATCAGCCGTTTTGCCAATGAACTGTATGAAAAGGCCGAAGTAAAAGACAATCGTTACCTCTTCTTCTAAAAAAGCGGAGACTTTACGATAAAAACAATAGAAACCTACAAGATTATACTATCTTGTAGGTTTTTTTCGTTATATTTGTAAAGTAGAGCTTTTTCTACCCATTAAAAAGAATATTATGGAAGATTTCAACTTACTGGCCCCCCTGCTGTTGGCCATTGTCGGCTTGTTAGTCGGTGCTATATTAAAGTCCATACTGAGACGAACGGGCTTTCCCTATACCGTAGGACTGTTTGTATTCGGTTTATTGATAGGACTCCTCAACCGTTTCCACTATTTCGACTTCATGCCACGCGTAGAAAACGCAGTGGCAACCGTAGCCGATACGAATCCGGATTTCATTCTATATGTTTTCCTCCCCATTTTGATATTCGACGCGGCATACGAAATGAACATGCACATCTTCAAAAAAACATTAGCCAATTCCACCCTACTGGCTGTCCCTGGATTAGTCGTCTGTATGCTGCTTACAGCCGCCCTCATGATTGGCATCAGCCTGTTTGTTCCGGAATACGCCTCATGGACATGGCCATTGGCTCTCATGTTCGGTGCCCTCATCAGCGCGACCGACCCGGTAGCCGTCGTCGCTTTATTGCACGAACTGGGTACCAGCAAACGTTTTTCCACTTTAGTAGACGGAGAGTCTTTGCTCAACGATGGAACCGGCATAGTATGTTTCATGCTGTTTTTCGGAGCCTATACGCTTAGTGGAGCAAGCATAGCTTCTCCCATAGTGCAATTTCTGGAAGTAGTTATTGGAGGAATACTTTTAGGATTCTGCCTGGCTCGACTAACAATATGGTTCATTACACGTATCAACTCGGAGGAGATGATACAAAACAGCGTCATCATCCTTTCTGCCTACGTCACGTTTATTCTGTCCCAATACTATATGGGCATATCCGGTGTCATCGCTTTAGTGGCTTTCGGACTGACCATCTCTTATACCGGACGCCCCAGACTGAAACCGCAAGTAAACATATTCATGGAAAAGTTTTGGGGACTTCTTACCCACATAGCCAATACATTGGTTTTTATCATGGTCGGCGTGGTCATTGCAGAGAAAGTAGACTTGAATTGGTCCGACCTCATCATTTTGTTGCTTGTCTACGTAGGACTAAACCTCATCCGTTTTGCCATGATCATGCTTTTCTACCCCGCTATGAAAAGATTGGGATACGGACTTTCCAAACGCGAGTCCGTCATCCTGACATGGGGCGGCCTTCGCGGAGCATTAGGCATGACATTGGCCCTGATGGTTTCTTACACACCGGGGATTCCGGAAGACATCAGGCGACAGGTCCTGTTTCTCACAGCCGGTATCGTCACGCTCACTCTTTCCATCAATGCCACCACCATGCGTTGGCTATTGAGACGATTGGGCTTAATACAAGTTTCCAACGCCAGAGTACTGATAGATTCCAAAATCCAAGGATACTTACACGACAGTGCAGAAAAATATATGGAAAAACTGTCTGCAAAGCCAACATTGCATGATGCTAACTGGAACAAAGTGAAAAAATACCTTCCACCGTCTCTGCCGTTGCCTTCGTCTGGAACTCTTCCCACAATGGAATTCCTTTCCGAAATACGTCTCCGTATATTGGACCGCGAAAAGGCTGTATGCCATCAACTTTATGATGAAGGTGTCGTTTCGAAAACCACATTCCTTCATTTGATGAACTCTCTCGACGAGATGTATGACCATGACGGACAGTATACGTTGGATTTCCGTCCTTCCATATTCGATTATTGCGACCGAACCTCCATCCTGACTCATATTCAAAAGAAACTTCACTTGGGGGACAGTGTCAGTTTCTACTTCCGCGAACGTATCGTAAACGTATATGACATGGCCAGAGGGTTCATCATTTTACAAAACGAGGACCTGAACCTGTTAAACGAACTCAACGCTTCCGAACTCCTCACGCCCGAACAGAAAAAACGATTGGACATTCTCCGTACGGAAATCAACCATAACATAGACCGAATGAATCACGTCACCTTGCAACTGGAACAAAATTACCCGAAGGCTTACCGCCACGCGCTCACCGTCAAGTCTATCCGTATGATGCTCACTTACGAGCGTCGCACCATCCGTAAACTCCAAGACGATGGCGTGATTTCCGAAAAAGACGCAGAACGCTTCATCGAAAAAGTAGACGAACGGACAGACCAAGGCAATTCTTTCCGCTATTCAGTACCGGGCACTCTATTACGGGGAATACTACACGCAATAGGCCCGAAGAAGAGATGACCCACAATGGGGGACGGAACGTCAGGTTCCGTCTCACTTTATTTCACCCATTCTTCCAATTTCTTTTTCAGCACTCCTGTCCCATAGCCACGCCAGACATGCATAATCCGCCCTTCAGGTGATACAATCACGTAATGAGGAATGCCTTTGATACCATAATGAGCGTATATTCCCACTGTCCCTTGCATATCATTCAGGTTGGTCCATGTAATACCCTTTCTTTCGGATGCTTCTTTCCAAACCTTTTCACTGTCAGAACTGATACTCACTACAACAAGCCTGTCTTTCCACATCTCTTGTACCTCACGCATCTCAGGAAAAGCCATCAGACAAGGACCACAGCCTGCACTCCAAAAGTCGAGCAACAAATACCGTCCTTCAAAATCCGACAGATGGCATACCTGCCCTTTCAAGTCATACAAGTCCGTGTCGTACACGCAATCGCCTACTGCTACGGCTTTAGGAGGAAACAACTGTGCGGTTACCTTCTTTCCTGCTTCCGTCCCAAGCCAATCCTGAGGAATACGCTCATACAATCGTTTCAAATCTTCGGTATAAGGAAACGAATCCACCACACTCACAAATGCGCTCCGTGCATTCATTTGCTGCATCCACACCTTATTTACCGGCATCTGTTCCATGACGGCTATGTCATTCCTGATAATGAGCATTTCAAGCGAATCTACCATGGGATTCAAATTCTCTCTAATACTGTCTTGATAGGCTTTCAGCATCTCTTCTGACAAATCCGGATCGTCTACTCTATCCCACAGTTCTCTCGTCTTTACCATGACTTCCTGTTGTTCATCTATCAATGTCCTCGACGCATCAATAAAGCGGTTATACCACTGTTGTTCCGGAATCTTGCTTGCAACCGACCAAGTACGCAACAATTTATTGCAACCTTCTATCCTAACCGTATCTCCGGCAGCCGCATAAACATCAAGATAAGTACTCGGAAATCCCTCACTTAGCCCCATCAGTACAAAATTCTCCACTTGGCTATTCAAAGAATCAACTGTAAACGAGAACCTTCCGGTTTCCAACGTGTCCGTCTCCATCTGTCTCATCACTCTTCCATCCGTACTATACAGTCCTATACAAGCACCATCTTCCACATGGAACAAACGTCCGGTTATCACACACGGTTCTTGTGCCTCAGCCGTAAGGGATACAAAAGCACCCAAAAACAATATCAGCTTTTTCTTCATGGTGCTACTAAATATAAGACCCAAAGGTGTCAGATAAACCGACACCTTTGGGTCTTATTAAATTTTCAATTCATCAATTATTCTCCGGACGCAATTTACGCACCGTTTCTGCCGTACGCCACATTTCGCTGTCGTGCAAAGCCTTCAATTCAGCTTCCAACTTCACGCGGTAGTCAGGCTTCGAGTTGGAATCAATCGAGATTTGCGCCTCATTACCGGTCACTACGCTCTGGTACAACTTCTGCACCACCGGCTTGATGGCATCGTGGAACGGGCCCATCCAATCCAATGCGCCACGCTGCGCCGTCGTGGAACAGTTGGCATACATCCAGTCCATACCATTCTTGGCAAACAACGGCATCAAGGATTGGGTCAATTCTTCCACCGTTTCATTGAAAGCCTCGGAAGGAGTATGTCCGTTCTCGCGCAATACCTCATATTGTGCCAATAACAAGCCCTGGATAGCACCCATCAAAGAACCACGCTCACCGGTCAAATCGGATGTAGCCTCACGCTTAAATGTAGTCTCGAACAAATAACCAGAACCGATACCGATACCGAAAGCCAGTACTTTATCCAATGCCTTACCACTGGCATCCTGATAAATAGCGTATGAAGAGTTCAAGCCGCGGCCTTCGAGGAACATCGTGCGCAATGAAGTACCCGAACCCTTGGGAGCCACCATGATGACATCAATATCTTTAGGAGGTACCACACCCGTACGGTCACTCCAGTTAATCGCAAAACCATGAGAGAAATACAAGGTCTTGCCCGGAGTCAGATAAGGCTTGATGGTCGGCCACAACTGCATCTGAGCCGCATCGGAAAGCAACATACAAACTATCGTACCCTTTTCGGCAGCTTCTTCAAGAGAAAACAAAGTCTCCCCCGGCACCCAACCGTCAGCCACAGCCTTGTCGTATGTCTTACCCTGACGTTGGCCTACAATTACATTAAAACCGTTATCACGCAAGTTACAAGCCTGACCAGGTCCTTGAACACCATACCCTAAAACTGCAATCGTCTCGTTCTTCAATATTTCACGAGCCTTTTCCAATGGAAATTCCTCACGGGTCATCACAGTCTCGATGACACCGCCAAAATTCAATTCTGCCATTTTCTATTTCTGTTTTGTGCGACAAACAGCCGCGTTCTTTATTAAAATCCTTTTTTGCACTAAACTCGACGACAAAGTTACAAAATTATTCTAATACACCTACAATAAATTGCTATTTGTTATCAAATTTAAGTTTACTTCGACACACGACTTCCCCCTCGGGATTCTCTCCTCCCACGTTTTTACGGACTTCAACATCGTAAGTCCCGTCTTCGTTTTCCTCGCGGAAGAAGCTGAGCGTGTCACCGGAATAGCTTTCAGCCACGTAGGCCATTTCAAAACGGCGTATCACATGCCCGGCATACCATTCCTTGGAAAACAAGTCCAACACATGTTCAATATATTTAATACTGTTCACATGCCCGTTGATGTCTATATCACTATAATACACATCCATAGAACGTACCGGCATACAACTGCTCACCTTGATACGGCCAGGCTTCTCTATCGGGCAAGCCTTTTCCGTCTCTATATAGTCTACGATATCACCGCCGTGCAGCGACAACAAATCTGCCGGTTTACGGGTATCCATATTGATCATGGCCCACACGGAACGCGCATAACCGTAAACCTTACCGTCCTCCCCGTAAATGGAAAAGTTACGGTCGGTAAACAAACGGTATACGTTCTCCACCCACGTATCGACAGAGAACTCCTCATATTGGGACGGCATGTCTTCCAATTCAATGGCCAAACGTGACAACACCCACGTGTAGTTGCTCTCATTCAGTTCTGCCATACCGAAACCGCGCTCCGTGGCATGGAATCCGGCACAGTTGAGCAAATGGTTGCCCAACACCCCCATGAAAAGCTTTCCCGTGAAATCCACGTGAAAAGGTTCGGCCACAAACGAATAAGTCCCGACTTTATTCTCTTTCATTCGAATCCCTACCTTATTTATTCTTTATTTTGAAGCTCCTCATACGCACGCCGCCTTTCTTCCAAAAACTCGTCCAGATATTCCGTACAACTCTTTGTAATGGCTATACGCCCCGAACGCACGTATTGCAATACGCACTTATACTCGTTCAAAGCGAAATAAAGCGACATGATGTCATCTGTCATTCCCTTTTTGCTGACCACGGTATAAGTCGGGTTCACCTCCACAATCTGCGCTCCGTGCTGACGTACGGCCTTTGAGATGTCCGGATTCTCCAACACCTTGGGAGTGGCCAGTTTATAAAGCGCCACTTCCTGGATGAAGATTTCGTCGTCCGTGAAATAATGAGCCTGAAGCACATCTATGCGTTTCTCTATCTGCTTGGTGATAATCTGCACCTGTTCCTCCGTGCTCCAACAAGTAATGGTATACTTATGTACCCCCTTGATACTGGAAGCCGACACATTCAGACTTTCGATATTCACCTGCCTGCGGGTAAAAACCGCAGTCACCTGATTCAAAAGCCCCGCAAAGTTCTCGGAGAAAACAATCAAGGTATAGAATTTCTTCTCTTGTTCCATCTAAAAATCCTCCCGTTAATAATCCAAAACCATGTCGTCCACGTCATTGCCCGGACAACACA
This sequence comes from Paraprevotella xylaniphila YIT 11841, assembly GCF_900683745.1. NCBI lineage: Bacteria > Pseudomonadati > Bacteroidota > Bacteroidia > Bacteroidales > Prevotellaceae > Paraprevotella > Paraprevotella xylaniphila. The sequence continues at coordinate 3,919,538 of NZ_LR215980.1, read as the reverse complement.
TCGGCAACACACGGCCTTCTTCAATCACGGCCACCTGCAACAAGTAAGGCCCTTCTGCCTCGACCATCTCCCGTATGGCCGCAGCCAAATCCTCACGCTCCACGACCGTACGGTTCGGTATGCCGTAAGCCGAAGCAATCATATTGTAGTCCGGATTCATCATCGGCGTGAAAGAATACCGTTTCCCGAAGAACATTTCCTGCCACTGGCGCACATTACCCAGGTAGTTGTTATTGAGCAATATGATTTTCACCGGACTACGTTGTTCCATAATCGTGCCCAACTCCTGAAGCGTCATCTGAATGCCTCCGTCGCCTAAAAAGAGACATACCATACGTCCCGGAGCGCCGAATGTGGCTCCGATGGCAGCCGGCAATCCGAATCCCATCGTTCCCATACCACCGGAGGTCACGATGCTGCGTTGTTCCGAGAATTTGAAATAACGGGCAGCCATCATCTGGTTTTGTCCCACGTCGGTCACCAAGACAGCCTTATTACCGGTCATCTCCGTTACCTTACGTACAACCTCCCCCATCTTTATCGGTCCGTCTGCCGGATGGATTTCAGGTTCTACCACTGCCTCCTTTTCTCTCTCGTGATGTTCCCCGAAACTGTCAATCCACTCCGTATGCCGGTTAGGCTTCACCAATTCGAGTACCTGGGCCAACGTCTGTTTGCAATTCCCTAACACGGCTACATCTACCGGTACATTCTTGTTGATTTCACTGGGATCTATTTCAAAATGTATCTTTTTGGCCTGACGGGCGTATGTACTTAATTTGCCAGTTATACGGTCGTCAAAACGCATGCCCACGGCTATCAGCACGTCACACTCCTGTGTCTTTACGCTGTTGGCCAGACTTCCGTGCATACCCAACATCCCCATATTCAACGGATGGTCGGACGGCAAAGCAGACAAGCCCAGCAAAGTGCAACCGGCAGGAATATCGGCCCGTTCAATCAACTGACGGACTTCTTCTTGCGCGCCGCCAAGCTCAACCCCTTGTCCGACAAGGATAAACGGACGTTTCGCGTTGTTTATCAATGCAGCCGCCTGACGTATCGCCCACGGATCGGTCTTGGGCACAGGCACATAACTGCGAATGAAATCCGTACCCTGCGGTTCGTAGTCCACCAAGCCGACCTGCGCATTCTTGGCAAAATCCAGCACGACCGGCCCCGGCCTGCCGCTCTTTGCAATATAAAAGGCACGGCTTACCGCCCAAGCCACATCTTCCGGACGGCGGATCTGATAGGCCCATTTGCTAATGGGTTGCGTCACGCCTACCAAGTCGCATTCCTGAAAGGCATCGGAACCCAACAAAGAAGCACCGACCTGCCCGGCAATCACCACGATGGGCGTACTGTCCATCATGGCATCCACAATGCCGGTAATGGTGTTCGTCGCCCCCGGTCCACTGGTCACCAATGCCACTCCGACCTTACCCGACACACGGGCATACCCTTGTGCCGCATGGGTAGCCCCTTGCTCATGCCGTACCAATACATGGTTCAACTTATCCTTATATCCGTACAAGGCGTCATATACCGGCATGATGGCACCTCCCGGATAGCCGAAAAGCGTCGTAACCCCTTCGTGCTCCAACGAACGCATCAAAGCCTCTGCGCCTGTTATCTTTTCTTTTGCCATATTGAAAACTGTTTTTAATCTACCATACGAACTCCACCCTTGTCGGCCGAACTCACCATTGAAGCGTATGCTTTCAGCGATTTGGGTACGACACGCTTACGCGTCATCGGACGTTGCGGACGGGCTGCCAATTCAGCTTCGCTCAACTTGACGTTGATGCTCCGGTTCGGGATGTCTATTTCGATAATGTCTCCGTCCACAATCTTACCGATATTCCCACCGGCTGCCGCTTCGGGCGAAATATGGCCGATACTTAAACCGGAAGTGCCCCCGGAAAAACGCCCGTCGGTAATCAGGGCACACTCTTTCCCCAAATGACGGCTTTTCAGATAGGATGTCGGATAAAGCATCTCCTGCATACCCGGTCCGCCCTTTGGTCCTTCGTGCGTGATGACCACCACGTCGCCACTCACCACACTTCCGTTCAGGATGCCTTCACAAGCGTCTTCCTGAGAATCGAAGACTTTAGCCGGCCCGCTGAAATGCCAGATGCTTTCGTCCACTCCGGCCGTCTTCACCACGCAACCGTCTTGGGCTATATTCCCGAACAGCACGGCCAAGCCGCCGTCCTTGCTATAAGCATGTTCCACATCGCGGATGCATCCCGTGGCACGGTCGGTGTCCAACGTATCGTACACCTTGCACTGCGAACCCATCTTGTTACTGAAGACCCCGCCCGGCGCACTGCTGTAAATGCGCCGCGCCTCATCGTCCACCTGTCCGGACGTAATACTATATTTCGCAATATCTTCGCCTAAAGTACGGCCGTTCACCCTGCGGCACGACGTATCCAACAAACTGGCCTTTGCCAATTCACCTAATATATTAAGGATGCCGCCCGCACGGTTACATTCCTGGATGGAATACTTCTGCGTGTTGGGAGCCAACTTGCATAGGCAAGGCACTCTACGGCTCAGTGCGTCGATGTCCGCCATCTTGAAGTCCACCCCGGCCTCGTTGGCCACGGCCAACAGATGCAGCACGGTATTGGACGACCCGCCCATGGCAATATCCAACGTCATGGCGTTCAGGAAAGCCTGACGCGTGGCGATGCTCTTCGGCAATACGCCCTCATCTCCTTCCTCATAATATTTGAACGCATTCTCTACCACTAATCTGGCCGCATCCTGAAACAAACGGATACGGTTGGCATGCGTCGCCAAAATAGTCCCGTTCCCCGGGAGGGAAAGGCCGATAGCCTCCGTCAGACTGTTCATGGAGTTGGCTGTAAACATCCCCGAGCAACTACCGCAACCCGGACAAGCACATGCCTCAATCTTCACCATCTCCTCATCGCTCACTGACGTGTCTGCCCCTTTGATCATGGCCGTAATCAAGTCGGCGTTCTCCCCGTTGATTTTGTGTGCCTCCATCGGTCCTCCGGAAACAAACACCGTAGGGATATTCAGGCGCATGCTAGCCATCAGCATGCCCGGCGTGATCTTGTCGCAATTCGAAATGCAAATCATGGCATCCGCCTTATGCGCGTTGACCATATACTCCACGCTGTCGGCGATGATATCGCGCGAAGGCAGAGAATACAGCATCCCGTCGTGCCCCATAGCGATACCGTCGTCGATGGCTATCGTATTGAATTCCGCAGCATAGCATCCCATCTTTTCGATTTCAGCCTTCACCATCTGCCCGATTTCATGCAAATGGGTATGCCCCGGCACGAACTGGGTGAAAGAATTGACGATAGCCACGATCGGCTTCCCGAACTGTTCACGTTTCATCCCATTGGCCACCCACAATGCACGGGCTCCCGCCATACGGCGTCCTTCTGTGCTCTGCGCACTGCGCAACTTATGTTTCATCTTTATAGCGTTTTTATACTTTTTCTTTATAGCTGCAAATTTAGTCCCTTTTTTCCTATTAGACAAAAGTTTGGGGTATAAAAGTGAGATATTCATAAACAACAGTTACCAAATCAGGTCACACCAAAGAAAATCGATACAAATATACGTTGTTTTATTTTAAACTGTCATCCTGCTATCGAAACGACATTTGTAGTCAAAAAATGGATGGAAATATATCACGTTGCAGTCTCATATACGCACACCTCTTCACTAACGCCTCATACAACACAAATTAAAAGCAAAACCGATTAATGCGCGACTTGACACGTTACAATGCCAAATATCCTGCACACCTGATGTCGAAAGACAAGAAAAGAGAGTCCGCCCCCCGATGGTATAACCATCCAAGGAAGGCATGGACGCTTTATTTGGGCCGTGGAACCTGTCGAATTGCCCCATTATTACCGTCCGGACGAAATCACCCCGGAGATGTACAACCGACGGATACGCATTATCGGTGGACAACTTAATGATTGTGAAGATGGACTGATAACCACAAGAGGTTCAAAGACCAAGAGGTCGTTGGTTAAACGACCAACCTTGTTGGCTTCTTCTGTGGAAGTAGAACCGGAATACTTCCAACTCCTCTGAAAGATTTATGCTATTTTCCACGAGAAACGGAAATGGCATATAAACTTTTTCGCTATATTTGTAAATATATAAATTAAGGTGGAGGAACAAATCATGCAACAGGGCGGAAGACTTTACCCCATAGGAATACAAACGTTCGAGAAAATAAGGAACGGCAACTATTTGTATATAGACAAGACCCAATATGTCTACCAAATGGCGCACTCATCTTCGAATTACATGTTCCTGAGCCGTCCGCGCCGTTTCGGTAAGTCTTTGCTGACCAGCACCTTGGAAGCCTATTTCGAAGGCCGGAAGGAGCAGTTCAAAGAATTGGCCGTGGAAAAGTTGGAAACGGAATGGACGAAATACCCCGTCCTGCATTTCGACATGAGCACGGCCAAGCATGTGGACAAGGAGCGCTTGGAAAGCGAACTGAACCTGAAACTGATTGAATACGAAAACGTATATGGCCGTGGCGAAGGTGAGGAAAATGTGAACCAACGCCTACAAGGTGTTATCCGCCGTGCCTACGAACAGACGGGCCGCCAAGTGGTGGTGCTCATCGACGAATACGACGCGCCCCTGCTCGACGTGGTGCATGAAGAAAAAGACCTGCCCGTCCTCCGTAACATCATGCGTAATTTCTATAGTCCGCTCAAAGCCTGCGACCCCTACCTGCGCTTCGTGTTCCTGACGGGCATCACCAAGTTCTCGCAACTGAGCATCTTCAGTGAACTGAACAATATTAAAAATATCAGCATGCTGCCGGAATACGCCGCCATCTGCGGCATTACGGAGGAGGAGATGGCTACCCAGATGGATGAAGATTTGGACATTTTGGCCGGACGGTTGGGTGTGAGCCGTGAAGAGGCTGTACAGAAACTCAAGTACAATTACGACGGCTACCATTTCGCGTGGCCCTCGCCTGACATCTACAACCCTTTCAGCCTGTTGAACGCTTTCGCCGACGGGCGGTTGGATTCCTATTGGTTCGGCAGCGACACGCCCACTTACCTCATCGAGATGCTGAAAAAGTACAATGTGCAGCCCCAACAAATCGGAGGACGGAAAGCCATGGCGGAGTCTTTCGATGCCCCCACGGAACGCATGACGGACATCGCCCCGTTGCTCTACCAAAGCGGTTACGTCACCATCAAGGGATATTCCCCCATCACACAGCTCTACACGTTGGACATCCCCAACAAGGAGGTGCGCCTCGGACTGATGAAGAGCCTTTTGCCCGGTTATTTGGACCGCCGTACGACGGACGGTTTGACTACCGTGGCCTTGCTCTATGAGGCCATTTATGAAGAGCGGTTGGACGACGCGTTGCGATTGTTGCAGACATTCCTTTCCACCGTTCCTTATTGCGACCGCACGGACTACGAAGGCCATTACCAACAGATGCTTTACGTCATCTTCAGCCTCCTCGGCACGTATGTGGACGCGGAAGTACGTACCCTGAGCGGACGGGTGGACATGGTGATGCGCACGGCCACCACGCTCTACGTCGTGGAACTGAAACTGAACCAGTCGGCCACAGCCGCCATGCAACAGATTGACCTGAAGAACTATCCCGAACGCTTCGTCCTGTGCGGCTTGCCCGTGGTGAAGGTCGGCATCAACTTCGACATGGAAAGGCATACCCTGAAAGATTGGGTAATCACTAACTAAAATACACCCAAGGGAATTTCCAAAAACATCCTTCATCCTTCAGGATGTATGTTAAATATCTATCATACAACACATTAGAAACTGAACGGTAAAATTTCATCTTTCAGTTCCCTTTCATGGCAGAAAGCCGTCAAACGTTCTGCGCCAAACGATTTTTCAATCTAAGCCAAACGATTTTTCATTCTCCGCAGATTGGTTTTCCGTTCTCTTCCAAAGGAAATGAAACGTGGCTGAAGGATAGCTGAAACATCCTTCAGCCCATAACGCACAAACAATGAATCAATTAGCATGCATCCTGAAAGATGAAGGATGTTTTTGGGAAAACTCTTATGTAGGAAGAGAGAGATAAGCTGATAATAAAACAATTGCGAATGGCGGATTTTATTCGTAACTTTGTCCATACAAAATATCCAAAACATGCACATTACAACTCCTATACGTACCACAGAGACTATTGAGGCACTGACCCGGCTGTGGGAAGCATCAGTACGGCAAAGCCACCATTTCCTGACAGAAAAGGACATACAAGCATTAAAACCATACGCAAAGGCCGGTCTCGAATCCATAGAAAACCTCTTTGTTTCATACGAGCAAAATGAAGCCACAGGATTTATCGGCATAGAAAAAGACAAAATCGAAATGCTTTTCATCTCACCTGAATATTTCGGAAAAGGTATCGGGAAGCTACTGCTTACCATGGCTTGCGAGAAACTCGGCGTGCGATATGTGGACGTAAACGAACAAAACCACAAGGCAGAAGGTTTCTACCGCCATTTGGGGTTCCAAACTTTTGAACGCACGGAAACAGACGAGCAAGGTAACCCATTCCCTATCCTGAAAATGAAACGAGTACCCCTACCTCCCCCTACATATCAGATAGAAAGAGAAACGAAATAGGGCTTTAAAACCATCAAAACAAGCCATCCGCTTTTGTTTGTCATTTATTTCCTGTAACTTTGCAACTCTTTATCATTAATAATAGGATATATATGGATACGACACCCAACAAGTACATCACCGTCGCATACGAACTCTATACGGATTTCGACGGGAAAAAAGAATTAGTGGAAAAAGCTCCTATTGAGCACCCTTTCCAGTTTATTTCGGATATGGGCACAACTTTAGATGCTTTTGAAGCACAAATCAAACCGTTACAGAAAGGAGAGAAATTCAATTTCACACTGTCCGTAGAAGAAGCTTACGGTGAGTATGAACAGGAACGCGTACTGGAACTGAACAAAGATGTATTCAAAATAAACGGACATTTTGACAAAGAGCATATTTATCCGGGAAGCGTGGTACCCTTGATGAATGCAGACGGAGCACGTTTTAACGGAACAATCACAGACGTGAAAGAAGATACCGTAACCGTAGACCTGAATCATCCCTTAGCCGGAAAAGCATTGAACTTCATCGGTGAAGTCACTGAAAACCGCGATGCGACAAAAGACGAAATACAAGGCATGCTCAACATGCTGAGCGGCGAAGGAGGTTGCGGATGCGGATGCGACAGTTGTGGTGGAGGTTGCGGAGACGATTGCGGCTGTGACGGGCACCATCACGAAGAGAGTTGCGGATGCGGACATTGCCATTAAAAAACGGCATCTGTATATTTTATATCGGAAGGGTGAGACATGAGCAATACATTCGGTAACATATTCCGGCTGACGACTTTCGGGGAGAGCCACGGGCCTGGAATAGGCGGAATCATCGACGGATTTCCGGCCAGTATCGACATCGACCAGAACTTCATACAACGCGAACTGGACCGTCGTCGGCCGGGACAAAGCAGAATCACGACTCCCCGCAAAGAAGCGGACAAGGTGGAACTGCTGTCCGGAGTGTTCGAAGGCAAATCTACCGGGTGCCCTATCGGCTTCCTGGTACGCAACACCAACCAACATTCCAATGATTACGACAACATACGCAACCTGTACCGACCATCACATGCCGATTTCACCTACACTCAAAAATACGGCTTGCGTGACCATACGGGTGGAGGACGTTCTTCGGCACGTGAAACCATAGCACGTTGCGTGGGCGGTGCCTTGGCAAAACTGGCTCTCAAACAAATCGGAGTGGAAATCTATGCCTATACCTCACAAGTGGGTAACATAGCTTTGGAACACGATTATACGCATTACGACCCGGCACAAATCGAAACGAACGATGTACGTTGCCCGGATACGGAAAAAGCCGCTGCCATGGAAAGCCTCATTTCGGAAGTCAAAGCAAAAGGAGATACAATCGGAGGTATCATCACGGGAGTAATCCGCCATTGCCCCATAGGGTTGGGTGAACCGGCTTTCAGCAAACTCCATGCTGCATTGGGAGGTGCCATGTTGGGCATCAACGCCGTAAAAGGATTCGAATACGGACGAGGGTTTGCCGGAGTAAGCCAACGGGGAAGTGAACAAAATGATGTCTTCATAGCAAAAAATGGAACCATCGGAACACGCACCAACAATAGCGGAGGCATACAAGGCGGAATCAGCAACGGACAAGACATCTATTTCAGGGTGGCTTTCAAGCCAGTCGCTACCATCCTGATGGAACAGGAAACCGTAACACTGGACGGAACCCCGACGATCATAAAAGCTCGCGGACGGCACGATGCCTGCGTACTTCCTCGTGCGGTACCTGTGGTAGAAGCTATGGCGGCCATGACGATTCTGGATTATTACCTGCTCAACAAAACCACGCATTTATAATTGCAACGGAGAAAAATATCCGGATTCGTAGAAAAAAGCAGTTATTTCGCAGATTCTATTTGGATGCGGCCGAAGGAATAACTATCTTTGAAACGTAAAGGATATAAAGTTGTGAAACTTTAAGATAGCTTAGTTAAAAGTTTAGTTTAGTTTAGTTTTTGTGTTGGTATCCCGCCTCGGTTTTGAGGCGGGATATTTTTTCCCACATGTTCCTTTTTCTACCTTTCTCTTTCAGCAGTTTGAAAAGGAGCCAACCTCACCAAATCCATTGTATTTTTATAAGGACAACAGCAAGGTTGTAATCTAAAAAACAAAACAACCATTTTCATACCTATTCGTAACTATTTTGCATAAATTTTATCCGAATCATCAGTTTTGAAAAATATCTTTTCTTTTTCTCAAGAAAAACCGGATTACGCCCCATTGCATTTTGGCAATCAATTAGTACTTTTGCAAAACAAAACGTCACGATACAACAAAATAATATCGCATATAGATTATGAAACAAGAAAAACAAAATCCTTTTATCAAATATAACGGCATTAAAGATGCAAAGAAGCACATCCACAAGGCAAGTGGATTGTACGACGCCTCGAACGAACATGACGCATGCGGAGTAGGTATGATTGTGGACATACACGGCAACAAATCCCATGAATTAGTGGATTCTGCCCTTAAAGTGTTGGAAAACATGAAGCACAGGGGGGCGGAAGGCGCCGACAACAAGACGGGCGACGGGGCAGGCATCATGCTCCAAATCCCCCATGAATTCATCCTCCTGCAAGGCATCCCCGTCCCGGAAAAAGGAAAATACGGCACAGGGCTTGTCTTCCTGCCCAAGGACGGGCAGGAGCAATCCCACATGCTAAGCATCATGATTGAGGAGATAGAACGGGAAGGCTTGAACCTGATGCACTTGCGCAACGTGCCGGTCAATTCGTCTATCCTTGGAAAAGACGCATTGGGCACGGAACCAAGCATCAAGCAAGTATTCATCACCGGTTCCACTGATACGGAGAACTTGGAACGCACCCTATATATAATAAGGAAGAGGATTGAGAACCGCATACATCACAAAGATTTCTATATCGTATCCCTGTCGAGCAAGAATATCGTGTACAAAGGAATGCTGTCGTCCGTACAAGTGAGGGAATACTTCCCCGACCTGACCCAACCGTACTTCACCAGTGGGTTGGCCGTCGTGCATTCCCGATTCAGCACCAATACCTTCCCGACCTGGAGCCTGGCGCAGCCTTTCCGCCTGTTGGCGCATAACGGTGAAATCAACACCATACGGGGCAACCGAGCTTGGATGGAGGCACGGGAAAGCGTGCTCTCCACACCCACGCTTGGCAACGTGAAACAAATCAGGCCCATCATCCAACCCGGCATGAGCGACAGTGCCTCGTTGGACAACGTGTTGGAATTCTTCGTCATGTCCGGCCTGAGCCTGCCCCACGCCATGGCCATGTTGGTGCCGGAATCCTTCAACGACAAGAACCCTATCAGCGAAGACCTGAAGGCTTTCTATGAGTACCACTCCATCCTGATGGAACCGTGGGACGGCCCGGCCGCCCTGCTCTTCAGTGACGGACGCTATGCCGGAGGCATGCTCGACCGCAACGGCCTGCGCCCTGCCCGTTACCTGATAACGCGGAACGACATGATGGTCGTGGCCAGCGAGGCAGGCACCATCCACTTCGAGCCGGGGGACATCAAGGAAAAAGGACGGTTGCAACCGGGCAAAATACTCTTGGTGGACACCCAAGAGGGAAAAATATACTATGACGGGGAACTGAAAGTCCAGTTGGCTGCTGCTAAGCCCTATCAGCAATGGCTCTCCACGAACCGTATAGAACTGGACACGCTGCGAAGTGGGCGGAAAGTTGAAAACAATGTGGAGGACTACAGTCGCAAGCTGCGTAACTTCGGCTATACGCGCGAAGATATCGAACGCACGCTCATCCCGATGGCAACGAACGGAGCGGAGCCGACCGCTTCCATGGGGAACGACACCCCGTTGGCCGTGCTCTCCGACAAGCCTCAACTGCTGTTCAACTATTTCCGCCAACAGTTTGCCCAAGTGACCAACCCTCCCATCGACCCGATCCGCGAGGAACTGGTCATGTCGCTGAGCGAGTACATCGGTGCCGTGGGTATGAACATCCTGTTGCCGAGCGAGGCACACTGCAAAATGGTACGCTTGCCTCATCCTGTATTGACCAACACCCAGTTGGATATCCTGTGCAACATACGTTACAAGGGGTTCAACACCGTGAAGCTCCCCATCCTGTTCGACGTGCACGGAGGGAAGGCTGCCTTGCAAGAAGCCTTGTCCACCTTATGCAAGCAAGCGGAAGCGTCCGTCGACGAAGGAGTGAACTACATTATCCTGTCCGACCGCGGAGTGGATGCCGGACACGCAGCCATCCCCTCGCTGTTGGCCGTAAGTGCCGTACACCACCATTTGATTTCCGTACAAAAACGTGTGCAGACCGCACTGATTATCGAAAGCGGTGAAATCCGTGAGGTCATGCACGCGGCCCTGCTGTTGGGTTACGGGGCAAGTGCCATCAATCCCTATATAGCTTTTGCCGTATTAGACGATTTGGTCAAGCGACACGAAATACAGATGAATTACGAAACAGCAGAGAAAAACTACATCAAGGCTATCTGCAAAGGATTGTACAAGGTGATGAGCAAGATGGGCATCAGCACGATACGTTCTTACCGAGGTGCCAAAATATTCGAAGCTGTCGGACTCAGTGAGGAATTACTGAAAACCTATTTCGGCACGCCGGCCTCTACCATCGGTGGCATACGGTTGGAGGAAATCGCAAAAGACTATACCATTTTCCACGATGCCGGTTTCCGGCTCACAGAACCCGGACACCTCTTGCCCCATACCGGACTGTTCTCTTTCCGCAAAGATGGCGAGCAACATGCCTGGAATCCTGAAACCATATCAGCCCTGCAAATCGCCACGCGCCTTGGCAGTTACAAGAAATTCAAGGAATTCACGAAGATGGTGGACGGGAAAAAACAGCCGATATTCCTGCGTGATTTCTTCGGGTTCAAACGTAACCCCGTCGACATCAACAAGGTAGAACCCGTGGAGGACATCGTCAAGCATTTCGTCACCGGTGCCATGTCGTTCGGTGCCATCAGCAAGGAAGCCCACGAAGCCCTGGCATTGGCCATGAACGAGCTTGGCACCCGAAGCAATACGGGAGAAGGCGGGGAAGACAACGCCCGTTTCCATGAGACATACGAAGGCATCCCTCTTTGCAGCAAGACCAAGCAGGTGGCATCCGGACGTTTCGGTGTCACGACCGAATACCTCGCCAATGCCGAAGAGATACAAATCAAAGTAGCACAAGGTGCCAAACCGGGGGAAGGTGGCCAACTTCCGGGTTTCAAAGTGGATGAGGTGATTGCCAAAACGCGCCACTCCATTCCGGGCATATCCCTGATTTCTCCCCCGCCCCACCACGACATCTACTCCATCGAAGATTTGGCACAACTGATTTTCGACCTGAAGAATGTCAACCCACAAGCTCGAATCAGCGTAAAACTGGTAGCCGAAAGTGGGGTCGGCACGATAGCCGCCGGAGTGGCCAAGGCCAAGGCCGACCTGATTGTCATCTCGGGCGCGGAAGGTGGAACGGGTGCTTCGCCTGCGTCATCCATGCGTTATGCGGGCATCTCTCCGGAAATCGGTCTTAGTGAGACCCAACAGACTTTGGTACTCAACGGACTGCGCGGACAAGTACGCCTGCAAACCGACGGACAACTCAAAACAGGGCGCGACATCATCGGCATGGCCCTCCTCGGGGCCGAAGAATTCGGCTTCGGCACGACCGTGCTTATCGTATTAGGATGCGTCATGATGCGCAAATGCCACACCAACGCCTGCCCAGTCGGGGTCGCCACCCAAGACCCGGTATTGCGCAGCCATTTCCGAGGACACTATAAATATGTGGTGAATTATTTCCGCTTTTTGGCCGAAGAAGTACGCGAATACTTGGCAGAAATGGGATTCACACGACTGGAAGACATCGTGGGGCGCACTGACCTCATCGAAATTAAGCCTGTGGAAAAAGAGACAAAAATTGGGCTGTTGGACTTCAGCCGACTATTACACAAGGTGGAAAGCAATACGGCCATCCATCACGTATGCGAACAAAAGCATGAAATCAGCCACGTGAAAGACGTGGAAATCATAGCCTCAGCCACAGAAGCCCTCGAACATGGCAAGGAAGTATCCCTGGAATACGCCATCGCCAACACCGACCGCTCCGTAGGAGCCATGCTGTCAGGTGCCGTAGCCACACGGTATGGCAACGAAGGGCTTCCCGAACAAACCATCAACGTGAAATTCAAAGGTTCAGCCGGACAAAGCTTCGGGGCGTTCCTAGCCCACGGCATCTGCTTCAAACTGGAAGGCGAGGCAAACGATTACTTGGGCAAAGGGTTGAGCGGCGGACTGATTTCCGTCTGTCCTCCCGTGCGTTCCAACTTCGATGCGGAAAAGAACACTATTGCGGGCAACACGCTGCTATATGGTGCCACGAGCGGCGAGGTCTACATCAACGGCCGGGCCGGCGAACGTTTTGCCGTACGCAACTCCGGAGCCATCGCCGTCGTGGAAGGTGTGGGAGACCACTGCTGCGAATACATGACAGGGGGGCGCGTGGTCGTGTTAGGCGAAACCGGACGCAATTTCGCTGCCGGCATGAGCGGGGGCGTGGCATACGTTTGGGACAAAAGCCATACGTTCGACTACTTCTGCAACATGGAAATGGTGGAACTTTCGCTTTTGGAAAACTCCACCTCACGCAAAGAGCTGCATGAACTTGTCCGCCAACACTACCTCTACACCGGTTCGAGCCTGGCCCTCACCATGTTGGACGACTGGAATCACTACGTAGACGAGTTCATACAAGTCACACCCATCGAATACAAGCGCGTACTGGCAGAAGAGCAAATGCGCAAACTGCAACAAAAAATAGCAGACGTACAACGGGATTACTAACAGAATCGACAAACGACAAAAAATAAAGAAAAAAATGGGAAACCCTAAAGCATTCCTCACCATATCGCGGCAGGAAGCCGGCTACCGCCCGGTGCACGACCGCATCAACGACTTCGGAGAAGTGGAACAGACCCTGAACACCAGTGACCGCAAACTGCAAGCCTCACGTTGCATGGATTGCGGAGTGCCTTTCTGCCACTGGGCATGTCCCTTAGGTAACCGTCCGCCCGAGTTCCAAGATGCGCTTTACAAAGGCAAATGGGAAGAAGCATACGAAATCCTGTCCCAAACCAACGATTTTCCGGAATTCACCGGACGCATCTGCCCTGCGCTCTGCGAGAAAAGCTGCGTGCTGAAACTGGCCATCGATGCCCCGGTCACCATCCGTGAGGATGAGGCGGCCATCATCGAAGCAGCTTTCCGCGAAGGCTATGTCAAACCGAAGACCTACCCACGAAACGGGAAGAAAGTGGCCGTCGTAGGTTCCGGCCCGGCAGGCATGGCTGCCGCCAACCAACTGAACCGCATGGGGTATGAAGTAACGGTATTTGAAAAGGATGAAAGCGTGGGCGGATTATTACGCTTCGGGATTCCGAACTTTAAACTCAACAAGGCCATCATAGACAGGAGAATAGAAATCATGAAAGCTGAAGGCGTCATCTTCAAGACAAACTCACCCGTAGACATGAAACACCTGCCCGAAGGTTTCGATGCTTACTGTATTTGCACGGGAACACCACAGGCACGCGACCTCGACATCCCGGGGCGTAACCTCAAAGGCATACACTTCGCATTGGAAATGCTAGCCCAACAAAACCGGATTTTGGGCGGACAGACCTTCGGCAAGGAAGAACGCATAAACGCCAAAGGCAAACATGTGGTCGTCATCGGTGGCGGCGATACGGGAAGCGACTGCATCGGCACGAGCAACCGACAGGGTGCGACCAACGTCACGCAAATAGAAATCATGCCGAAACCTCCGGTAGGGCATAACCCAACCACCCCATGGCCGCAATGGCCCGTAATCTTAAAGACCAGTTCCAGCCACGAAGAAGGATGCACACGCCAGTGGTACCTGACCTCCAACCGTTTCATCGGCACGAAAGACGGCCGGGTTTGCGGTGTGGAAGTGGAAGAAGTGGAGTGGGTTCCCAATCCGGACGGAGGCCGTCCCGTCATGCGCCCTACTGGGAAAAAGGAAACTCTCAAGGCTGACCTCGTGCTGTTGGCCATGGGATTCCTCAAGCCCCAACAGCCGGCATTCGCAAGCAATGTTTTCGTGGCCGGAGACGCGGCCACCGGTGCTAGCCTCGTAGTCCGCTGCATCGCAGGAGGACGCAAAGCGGCCCAAGACATCAACGCTTACTTAACAAAAGCTTTAACGCCATGTGTGGAATAACAGCCCTTTTCAACCTCAAACAACAAACGCCTGAATTACGAAAAAAGGCTTTGTCCATGTCTAAGAAAATCCGGCACCGCGGGCCGGATTGGAGTGGCATTTATTGTGGCAAGACAGCCATCTTATGCCACGAACGCCTTTCCATCGTTGATCCGCAAAGCGGCGGGCAGCCTCTTTTCTCGCCCGACCGTAAACAAATACTGGCCGTCAACGGGGAAATCTACAACCACCGCCAAATCCGTGAACAGTATACCGGACGATACGACTTCCAAACGGGCAGCGACTGCGAGGTCATCCTCGCGCTCTACCGGGACAAAGGCATCCATTTCTTAGAAGACCTGAATGGAATTTTTGCCTTCGCCCTTTATGACGAAGAACAGGACGACTTCCTGATAGCCCGCGACCCCATCGGAGTCATACCTTTATATATAGGACATGACAAGGACGGCATCCTATATCTGGCCAGCGAACTGAAAGCACTTGAAGGTTTCTGCGACGAATACGAGCCGTTCTTGCCGGGACATTATTACTGTGGCAAGGAAGGGAAGATGACGCGTTGGTACACCCGTGATTGGATGGACTACTCGAACGTGAAGGACAATTATACCCATGACGCCTGTAACGCTACTAAAGTCACGGACTGTGGAAACAGCTATCCCATACAAGTAGAAGCCGTACGTGATGCCTTGGAAGCTGCCGTACGCCGCCAACTGATGAGCGACGTTCCCTATGGCGTGCTGCTCTCCGGCGGATTGGACAGTTCCGTCATTTCGGCCATAGTGCGGAAGTTTGCGGCACGCCGCATCGAGACCGACGGGCAATCCACGGCGTGGTGGCCGCAACTCCACAGCTTCGCCGTGGGACTGAAAGGCGCCCCGGACTTGGCCAAGGCCAAGGAAGTTGCCAACTACATCGGTACCGTACACCACGAAATCAACTATACCATCCAAGAGGGATTGGATGCCGTGCGTGATGTCATCTACTACATCGAGACCTACGACGTGACCACCGTGCGCGCCTCCACCCCGATGTACCTGCTTGCCCGCGTCATCAAGAGCATGGGCATCAAGATGGTATTGAGCGGTGAAGGCGCAGATGAAGTGTTCGGCGGTTACCTCTATTTCCACAAAGCACCGGATGCCCAGGCCTTTCACGAAGAAACGGTGCGCAAGCTCTCCAAACTGTACCTTTACGACTGCCTGCGAGCCAACAAATCCCTCTCAGCATGGGGCGTGGAAGGGCGCGTTCCTTTCCTCGACAAGGAATTTCTCGACGTGGCCATGCGCCTCAACCCGGCAGTCAAAATGTGCCCGGGCAAGACGATTGAAAAGAAAATCGTACGCGATGCTTTCGCCAATCTCTTACCCGAAAGCGTGGTCTGGCGGCAGAAAGAACAATTCAGCGACGGCGTGGGATACAGTTGGATTGACACATTGAAGGATATCACATCACAGGCCGTCAGCGACGAACAGATGGCACATGCCTCGGAACGGTTTCCCATCAACCCGCCCATGAACAAAGAAGAATACTATTACCGTAGCATCTTCGAAGAATATTTCCCGAGCGACAGCGCAGCCCGAAGCGTACCGAGCGTACCGAGTGTGGCCTGCTCCACAGCCGAAGCCTTGGCTTGGGACACCTCGTTCAAAGGACAAAACGAACCGAGCGGGCGAGCCGTAAACGGAATACATGAAGATGCCTACAGGAAAACGAAAATATGAAAATAGAATTTACCAAAATGCAGGGGGCTGGCAATGACTACATCTACGTCAATACCCTGAAGTACCCCGTCTCGCATCCCGAGGCATTGGCAAAGGAATGGAGCAAACCACATACCGGCATCGGAAGCGACGGGCTTGTCCTGATAGGGCCTTCCGAAACAGGAGATTTCAGCATGCGCATCTTCAACGCAGACGGTTCAGAAGCCATGATGTGCGGCAATGCTAGCCGCTGCGTCGGCAAGTACGTGTATGAATACGGACTTACCGATAAAAAAGAAATCGCCTTGGAAACCCTCTCCGGAATAAAAACCTTATATTTACATTTACAAGGCGAGAATGTGGATTCGGTAACCGTAGACATGGGGGCTCCGTGCGACATTCGTACCGTGGATTTAGGAAACGGCTATCTTTTCCGTGAAGGTACAGCCGTAAACATGGGCAACCCGCATCTGGTGATTTTCACCCATGACGTTTCTGCTATTGACTTGCTTTCCGAAGGTCCGGCCATGGAACATCACCCGCTATTCCCGAACCGCGTCAACGTGGAATTCGCCCAGGTCTTACCCGACGGGAATGTCCGGATGCGTGTATGGGAACGAGGCTCAGGTATTACACAGGCCTGTGGAACAGGAGCGTGCGCTACGGCCGTAGCCGCTGCTTTCACCAGACGTGGCAAAGGCAAGACCGACATCATCATGGATGGAGGCACACTCACCATCGAATACGAACCGCAAAACGACCAGATTCTGATGACCGGTCCTGCCACAAAAGTATTCGACGGAACAATAAATATGGATAGATAAAAACAACATAGCATTATGGCATTAGTAAACGAACATTACCTCAAACTGCCGGGAAACTATTTATTCTCGGACATCGCCAAGAAAATAAACACGTTCAAAGTGACCCACCCGGGCAAAAGGCTCATCCGCCTGGGTATAGGGGATGTGACCCGTCCGCTGCCACAGGCATGTATCACGGCCATGCATAAGGCCGTGGACGAAATGTCCACGGCTGAAACATTCCATGGATACGGACCAGAGCAAGGCTATGATTTCCTGATTGAAGCCATCCTCAAAAATGATTTCGCTTCTCGCGGCATCAGCCTGAGCCCTACTGAAATCTTCATCAACGACGGTGCCAAAAGTGACACCGGCAACATCGGTGAGGTCCTGCGTTGGGACAACAGTATGGGCGTGACCGACCCCATCTATCCGGTCTACATAGACAGCAATGTCATGTGCGGACGATCCGGCGAATTGGGAGAAGACGGGAAGTGGAGCAATGTCACCTACCTGCCCTGCACGGCAGAGAACCATTTCATCCCGCAAATTCCCGACCGGCGCATAGACATCATCTACCTATGTTATCCCAACAACCCGACCGGCACAACCCTAACTAAGACGGAACTGAAAAAATGGGTGGATTACGCCTTAGCCAATGACACCTTGATTTTCTTCGATGCCGCATACGAAGCCTACATCCGTGAAGACGATGTTCCCCACTCCATCTACGAAATCAAAGGTGCGAAACGTTGTGCCATCGAGTTCCGTAGCTTTTCCAAAACGGCAGGGTTCACAGGTGTGCGCTGCGGTTATACGGTAGTACCCAAAGAACTGACAGCCGCCACCTTGGAGGGCGAACGTGTCCCCGTCAACAAACTCTGGAATCGCCGCCAATGCACCAAGTTCAACGGCACGAGTTACATCACCCAACGCGGAGCGGAAGCCATCTATACGGCAGAAGGCAAGGCGCAAGTGAAAGCCACCATCGACTATTATATGGAAAACGCACACATCATGCGCGAAGGCCTGCAATCTGCCGGATTCAAGGTCTATGGCGGAGTCAATGCGCCCTACATTTGGCTGAAAACACCCGATAACACGGGTTCCTGGCGTTTTTTCGAGCAACTGCTATACGAAGTAAACGTAGTCGGCACACCGGGCGTAGGCTTCGGCCCCAACGGTGAAGGCTACCTCCGCCTCACGGCTTTCGGCGAGCGCGAAGACTGCATCGAAGCCATGCGGCGCATCAGGATGTGGATATAAACAGAGGTGTTTATACTCCAACAGCTACATAAATTAAGTTAAAAGGATTCCACTCTTTTGTTCAAAAGACAAAAGAGTGCGTATCTTTGTACTATTAATGAAGCATTTTCAAAAAATCATACTGTCATTCCTATTTGCAGCCATTACATTTCTAATTTCTGCCAATACGAACGCTTTCCGTGAACAACACTCGGAAAGTAAAAAAGTATATGCCGAAAATGTACACAAACAGCAAGAGTTACACACGGTAAAGTCACAAGTCTTATTCGATGGGGAAATTTCACCGGAAATCGTATGGGCACGGGTATTGACAGCCCAACCTACACGTTCTCTGCAAAATTTCCATTTACAGACTTTGCAATACCTGCCATTCCGCACCCAAAAACGATTATCTGCACTATGCGGAATGAGCACCAATGGCAAACAATTCGAAACGGCAGCCCCATTCTACTGCCAACCTTCATGCGAATACTATGTGTTCGCTTTATGCCGCCTACTCATTTAGCGAGATTTCCTTATCCGATTTATAGACAGACTGGCAAAGGTTCATTTTGCCGGAATAATAGTGTATTATCTCATTATGTTTTATTTTATAATTAAAAAGATATGGAAAATCAAGCTATAGCCCAACGTCCTAACGAACAGGATATCCAAAAAAGATTCAACTCACGTAACGCTGTCTCATCCGGCATACTTATAACAATAGGCGTTTTCATGGTATCGCTTACCCTTACGATGCACACTACAGACAGCAATATCCTTTCGCTCGTTTTCATGGCGTGTGGAGGAAGTATGGCCATTTATGGCATGATACGGATTTTGAGCCATGCCTCCAGAACCGTATATGCTCCTACCGGCAGTACAATTAAAGAATACCATCTATACTATTCTCCGGAATATTTTGATACATTGCAACATGTCATTGAAGCTAATGGGGTTCCCGAATGCATTCCTGTAGCTCCGGTGGACAATACTACAGTCAGACTGGATATCCTCATGTCGGAAGATAAGAAGTTTGCCCGGTTACAGTTATTGAAATACGAAAACTATATTTTCCATCCGGCCACGGAAGTTTATTATTATCCCGAAGCTGAAGCCAGACGCATCCATGCCTTAATGAAAAATAGCAAGTAAATATTCCACACACTTCTTTTAGCACCCTCCACGCGGATTTGTCTTTCATAGAGACATCTTTTGTGGAGGGTTCTTTTGCATGGCCAAAAATTATCCATATATTTGCCACAAGCGTTTCTGCAATTCTACATTACAAGATAAAAAAGCGGGTAATGAAATACCGTTGACATCCCGAATGAATGCAGCGGACACTTGTTTGACATTGTACACCGTAACGGTGCGACACATCTCTACACCAACGGCCAACTCATTGCAGACAAATTCCACGATGTCCACCCGCTATTCTACGGCCCATGGTGACTGCCACCAACTGAAGTACGCATACCCATTACAATTCACCACGGTTTTATTTCATTAAAAACATAGTCTATCGTGACACTATCAGGAACCTTGTCTATGACGGAAGCCATATAAGCAGTAGTTTTCTCACCAATCAAAGACGGATAGAACTCGTGTGTGACCTCATAGCGGTACAAGGTTGGCGACAAGGGAACAAGTTCCACTTTAAAACCTTTCACCCACACACCACTTTCTACAGTGTATTTCCAAAGTATCACAGAATAACGGCTGTAATCCACCGTATAAAAGAATGTATAGTCCCAAGCTTCAGGCCACGTCACATACTTTAAGAAATCCGGTATCATACGTATCAAAGCAAATTCCTTGTCTTCCATATCAAGTTCGGGAGTCGACAAACCACTCTTTAAAACATTCGTAGTGTATATCAATCCCAAACCACGTTCGCTCCTCACCGAAAGCGACACACCGCACGATGCCGGAAGTTTGGCATATTTCCCACAAATCAAACGGACGGAAGAAGTATCGGCAGGGGAATAAAAGTAGTCAAATAAGTATTCAAAGTGCTCGCCAACTTCCACCAACGTGTCACGTTTCACATAATATGAGGGAGAATAAAGTTCCGCGCTCCCCAACAAATAAGTATACCGTTCGAAATCCAAATCCTCAGGCACTGGCAACGTGTCCGGTAACCACACAGACAAATCGTCACGGCTGTCAAGGCGTATCACTCGATCCCGTTCCAATAAAGGTAATAAAGAAGCGAAGAAAGAAGAATCTGTAGCTGACAACATTTCCTTCACCAAACTCACTTTACTCGTGCCTACACTGTCTGGACACATTGATACCATATCCACCTCTTCTGTATCACTGCAAGATACCTGGCACATCACAACCATAAGAGATATCAACCATTTCATAAAAAAATTCTTCATACACTTATCTTTTTATCAGAAATTTATCAACAAAATTGGTAGTTAGTATTTTTTGCCACTCCTTCTTTTTACTTTCTCAGGATTTCTTCCGCTTCTTTTTTTATACTCCTTACCTTTGGCGATTTTTTCACCTTATTCGCCTTGTCCAAGATGATTTTGGCAAGTTCCTTTGCCCGATATTCGTCACCAGATTCCTGATATAATTTCATTTCATAATAAAGAGGAAGATAACGACAAGGAATCATGGCATGCGCATAACGATATTCTTTAATAGCCGAATCCGGCATATCCAAATGGAAAAAATCATCAGCCATCAGTATCCTTACATTATAATCAGCCATACGAACAGCACATTCTTTCAGCACTTTCAGGCTTTCTTCATATTTCCCCGTATAGTGAAGTAACGCGCCATAATTATATAAGAACAAGCGATTGTCCTTATAGTCTTCATACATAATGGCATATCGCGCCATAACCTTATCATCGATATTTGATTCAGCCTGCTCCTGAATATGAATCCTATAAAATTCTTTTTTATAACAAGAAAAAACAACAAAAAAAGAAAAAATACAGATACACAATATGCCGATAGACACAAGCTTTGGTTTATGTAACTTGACGGATGCCCCATACGCCACATAAAAAAGCAACAATATAATAAGCCATACGAACGGAACTGCAAAAGGATAAGAAAAACAACACCAGACGTTTAACACCACCCAAATACTTGCCATAAGCCCCCTCTGTGGATACATGGAACACAAAATCATACGCAACGTGAACCCCATAAAAACAAGCACACCAATAAGTACAGCAATACCATAGTTCACCGCTACCAATATAAATTCATTAAACGGATGGCTGACTTCTCCGGCCAAAAGGCTGAAAGAAGAATCCGGATTCAAAATGAAATATTCGGCTTGCCTGTTCATATATTGCGAGACGAATCCCCCTGTCCCCCAACCATAAAACGGACAATCCGCTATCATTCCCAAGGCAATACTCCATATCAGAAACCGCCCGTTGGCCGACTCCGGTTTATACACATAAAGCACACCAACTAAAAATATCACCCCAATTATTAACGCGAACAAGAAGTATTTCTTTCTGAACAAGGATTTTATTTGCATCAATTCCATATAACTGACTATTAAAAGAGCAAAAAGAGAAGACAGTAAGGCCGTCCTGGAATCGGAGAGGATAATGAATAAAAAGAAAAGTGAAGACACTAACGACCAAAAAGAACTCTCTTTTGCACTCGACTTCAAAGCATAATAATAACTGACAGGCAGACAAAATGACAAGAGCATGCCAAACACAGCCGGATTCTCAAAACTTCCGGAAAAGGAATGAAAACAGAAATAGCTATGTACCATTCCTGAAAGTTGAAGCGATGCATATACTATTTCCAAAATCCCCACACAACAGAATGTCTTAAGTATCTTGTCCAATGGCAACGGTTTTATGAAAGTATGGGAAATCAGCAACCTTCCCCCGTAATATCCGGATGCCACGATAATGGCCGCCCAAGTCCAACAACGCCGTATGGCATCTGCAAGTTCAAGATGAGCCGCAGATATGCAAAACACGCTCCCCATGCACACAAACAATGTGGGGTAATGTACAAACTTTGTATTCATAACAACCGATTAATGCAAGTTCAACTTTTTTACATCCTCCTCACAAGGGCAACCGGAAAATGCACCATCCTCTATTAAAGTAAGCGAAGATGGAAAGACGACGTGATTCAGTTTGCCGCAACCATCAAACGCATAGCTACGGATGACAGAAATCCCTTCAGGAAAATCTATGACAGCAAGTTTGTTGCAATTCATAAACACATACTCTTGCAGTTCTTTCACACCTCCCGACATTTGCACAATGGCCAGTTGGGGACATTGTGTAAATGCAAACTCTCCTATGGATGTTACAGAGTGAGGTATAACAACTTCAAAAAGATTTGGGCAACGAGCAAATGCACCATCTTCGATAGCCTCCAAACCATCCGGAAGGAAAAGTATGTTTTTCAATAACGGCTTTGCCGAGAATGCCGATTTGCCAATCCTTTTCACACCATTGGGAATAGAAGAAGCCGCACATCCTAAAACAAGAACCGCAGAATCTCTCCTGATAATGGCATTGCAACTGTCTGGTGAACTATACACAGGGTTATCCTTATGCACTGTTATTCTGGACAAAGCATCACAACTATCAAAAGCATTCACAGAAAACAATGTCATGCTTTCGGGAATATGAATTTCACGAATCTGCGTTCCGGCAAAAGCATATCCTCCGATACATTCCACACCTTCCACAAGCCGGGAAACAGCACATCCCGCTATCAACTTCAAACTACCGGTCTCTATAATTGCATTACAATTCCGGCGAGAATCATAAAACGAGTTTTTCCGGTCTACAACAACCGAAGACAAACTGTGACATCCCCAAAACAATCCTGGATATTCTCCCGCATCTATCTGCTCAACATTTTCGGGTATATACAAAGATTTCAAGGATTCACATCCACAAAAAGCAGCTTCGCCTATGCTCTTAAGTGACCGAGGGAGAATAACATGTTCCAAATCCACACATCCGTCAAAAGCCCATTTCCCTATTTCGCGAACTCCTTCAGGGATTCTAATTTCCTTCATGCCATGACAATAAGCAAAAGCTTCCTCCCCAATGGACTTCACACTGGAAGGAACAGTCGCAGCCGGACATGCAACAACAAGTTTGTCAAGTTCTGTATCTATGATGGCATTGCAACAGTCTCTCGAATCTATGAAATCATTATCCGGATCTACCACAATGGATTTAAGGTTCCGACAACCGACAAACATATGACGTCCATAACCCGCCGAAGCCGGAAGCTTCACCGTTTCAAGATTGATGCAAGCACCAAAAGCATTGTCACCAAACGTAGACACTCCTTCATCTACTACCAAATGACGTATTTCCGCACAACCGGAAAACCCATCCGGTGCCACGCCTTGTACCTTGTAAGTCTTCCCCTCGTGCTCTACCGAAGCTGGAATGTGAAATTCCTTCTCCATAGGTTCTTGTGATTTGTAAACAGTACGTGCCCTGGATACCAACACACTCCCGTCATATAAAACCTCAAACTCGAATCCACCCTTTATAAACTTGGGTCTACCATGTATCAATGACATGCAGCCCCACATAAGTGCTATAAAAAACCATATTCTTTTTTCCATACGCATGCTTTGAATGAAGTATAGGAGCTACAAGCAAGCTCCTACACCATTAACATATAATAACATCTTCTACCGTTTTTGTTTCAAACCTACATTTAATAGCGTTTGCTATATTTTCACTGGGCTTTATTCTATCTAATATATAATAGAAAATCCAGTATAATCATACTTGTCGGGATTCATTTTACTTCGTCCATTCTCTGCCGATTTAATACTAATAATACCATTTTTATTTACTCCTGTACAAATACTTGCATGCTGTTCACTATTAGAATTAATAATATACGTGCCACCAGGATGTGCTTTTTTCCATTCCGAAGTAGAAACATGAGCCTGCATTTCTTCATAAGAATCAAAAGACAATATCTCCCCCTTGAGAATACCACTTTGCCGACCAATCTCCGCTGCCAAAGAAGGTTTCATTGCACCACCCGTATACGGCTGATAATTCGCGTCCACGTTTCCGTTTCCATCAACCTTTTTATACTCCATTGCAAATTTCTTCACTTCAGCATAAGCCTGAGCTGCAGTATAAATATTACCTTGTGCATCTCTACCTATGGTACGTCCAAAAACTTTCTTTTTCTTGTCTACTGCAATTTGAAGAATCGCATTAAGCATACATTCGTCCTCCTCTTTTGGAACATCAAAAGTACTGGGAGGCAATTGATTTCCTGTCGTTATATCAAACTGAGAATTCCTTTTAAACAAAGGAACTGTCTGATTGACATCAAGACCTGCCGGTTCATCAAAAAAATCCGAATCATCATTACAGCCCACCATAAAGGTGACACTTGCTGCCACTATTGCACATAGAGGTACAGCCGCTTTTGAAAATTTCATTTTTTAACTTTTTAAAATTCTTCCTACTCTAGCTTTTCGGATTCCGCCCTTTTTACCTGTTTGGTCAGGCAACTATTGCACGAAAATTATCTTTCACGCTTCTAAACAACTTTCACCACCACACTTGCAAACCATTCTCATATGAAAATATACGTTCTTCTGAACCTTTGGTCAAATCTTTCAGAAGATAAAGCCCTCCACTAGGTATACCTGTAAGGCAAAGTTCGTTGCCCTTGGCTTTTTGATGGACAAGTTCCTTCCAACGACTTTCCATCCAACAATACAAGACATAGTCATCCCCTACCTCTATACAGTTACCGTCATTACGTGGAATAAAGCGCAACCGGGATATTCGGGTCCCCGATGGCAGTTTAAGGCCGACCCAATTTCCATCTGGACTTTTGGCACAAAACCCTGTAAGGATATTGCCATCGAAAACATTTTCTTTTCTGGCCCAAGCTTCTCCCTCCGACCCGATAATTTCCCCAATGACTTTCTTCCCGCCTTTGTCAAAAAAGACAAGTTCATTGATATTGCAATACGAGCCTTTTCCTCCGATATAGCGTAAATATTTGTATGTCCTATCATCTTTGACAGGAATATCATACCAGTTCCCATCCGTAATTCCTTTGTGGATATAGAAAACAGTACTATCAGAAAAATCAGAATGGTTGGAACCTTGAAACTGTCCTCCATCCATACGGAAATTAAAAAAATCCTCCGCTCCCATAAAAGGATATTTACGCACCAGTTCCATGGTTTGACATTTATGTATATCAGCCTTGAGACTCATAATTTTTCCGTCTTTCTTAAGAAGAAACGGATCACCGAACGGCACTATTTGCCCATTCTCATAAACAGCTGCCATATAAACTATGTCACGCCCCATGGATTTAAATGTAACTTTTCCTCCTTTTATCCGACCATAATAGACTGGCACCCAATTGTGATTATCGAACACACAGATGTATGCCAAACGATGGTTTTCCACGAAATCACAGGGTACATTCATAGTCACATCTGATATCGGACAATATTCTTCCGTCACATCCGTATATCGCGGATTCTGAAATAAGACAGGTACTTCCGTCTCACCCTCCATATCTTCGGCCATCTTTCGATTTAGAGAAAAACACCTTCGAAAAACCTTGGGCTTCTTATAAGGATGGAAATAGTGCACGGTATCCCCCGGAACATTACCTGCATAAAACGTCACCGATTTACCATCCGGCTTAATAATAACACTCCAAGAATGCCCTTGGCTCCGGTTTCCCCACTGTGGAGCAAAGTCTTCTGCCGCAGGAATCCCAAGGTGGCGACACAAATAGATGGAGAAATCCGCTTCATCCAAACATTTCCCGGACTTTGCCTTAAATAAGGTGTACCCTTTAGGTGAAAGCAAACCATTATTCGTATAGAATTCAAACTGATGTGCCACGTCATAAACACGAATAGCTTCCGAAATGGCCGAACCAATAGAATAAACAGGATTGGAGTGTTCACGTCCTCCGCACTTTTCAAAACACCATTTTTGCGTATCCTCTTCAGAATATGGAGCCTGTACCAGATATTCCACACCGGATTGCATGTCTTTCTCTGAGTCGAGATACATTCCCGTATGTTTATTCATAATACGGAAATAACCACCACCAACCGGAATTATAGCCCAATTTTGAAATGGACGCAAAACAGAATATCCTTGTGAAACCACGGAGTATGGGCATAATGTTTCTGGTGTACCGAATTTAACCTCAAGACATCGGTCTATAGAGTCCTTTATACAAGAATGTATTTTCCATAACAGGTATCCTTGATAATCCAACCGAAGCAACTGGGTACTGTCGCTTTCAGACAAGGGGTAAAGCTCTATTCCTGACAATTTTGAACCTTGTGAAAAATCAAAGGTGATATAGTTATGAGTTTGCTTATTACTGACATAATAATAATCCGTAGAAAAGTCTGTTTGCCCTCTGTCTGGATAAGGTTCAACCGAACTAAACTGTACATAATCCAAATCCAATAAACCAGACGGGTTACAAAGAGTTACCACATTCGCGCCTTTCTTTATATTAAACGCCTTATTAAACCACTTTTCAACAAAAGTATCCATGTTACGTGTTTTGGCCAAATTCAATGTATCGACAACCTCTCCATTGACTTTTAAAAGAGCAGTAAGATTTTGTGCCATAGTGGCATATCTCATAATTAGGCGCTTCTTCGCATCATTGTTGGAAACGACATTAAAGGCAACCTCCGATTGAACAGAACAAAGCGTAGCACACCTATGACACGACGCACCGTCAGCTTCTTTTATGCCGGAAGATAGAAGGTGTCCGTTTTCAGCTTCATATTGCAATCCCCGGCGAGTAATTATATCATTCTTCTTCAATAAAGGAAACTCCTCTTCGATTCCCTCATGCCAATCACTCAGCAACTCGTTGTTCAGCCTGTAAGGAAGTACGTACTCAAAGAAAACGGTCTTGTCATATTCCCTGTTCCAACCCATATTCCTCCATACGTCACAGGCATAATTTATCATTTTGATGAGATAGCCTGCTCTTACTGCCGTTATATCTGCCACCATCCTGGTTTGGGAATCATCAACAGCCATCGCATGCCGGTTGAAATAATTTGTCCTGTCGTTGAGCGGCTCCATAGCCGTTTTTAAATACAACGAATCGTATAGCCGAGTTGCCGGACCTACACATGTAGAATGAAAAGGCATGTTTTCAATGAGAAATCTGGCCGCTTCATATTTGAAGCCGTCTTTCTCACTTTCGAAATGTTCCAACACTTTTTCAAGTTCCATACGGTTACTTCCGGCTCGCTCCAAGGCTTGATTTAATCGCAAATCACATGAATTAAAAAATATAGCCACACAGCACAATAGAGAAGGCAATAGAAGATGAGCGGAAATCCTAAGAGACTTTTTCATCACACACAATTTAAAGTTAAATTCATAGAAGTCCGCTCTGCTTGAAACAGAACGGACTGGAAGAACCGTCACATGGCAAAGGCATTGAAGCCCCCATCCACCACGGCCACCGTCCCGGTAACGAAGGCCGAGGCATCGCTGATGAGATAGTGTATCGTGCCGCAAAGCTCTTCGGGACGGCCGAAACGTTTGAACGGTGTCTGGCGGATGACATCCTCGCCGCGCGGTGTCAGGCTACCGTCGGGGTTGGTAAGCAGCGCACGGTTCTGGTTCGTCAGGAAGAAGCCCGGCGCGATGGCGTTCACACGGATGCCGGAAGTGAATTTCGTGGCTACTTCATTGGCCAAGAAGGCCGTGAAGTTGGAAATGCCCGCTTTGGCTGCCGCATAACCGCACACGCGGGTCATGGGACGGAAAGCCGCCATGGAACTGAAATTGACAATCGCGCCCTTTCCTGCCTCCACCATCGGGCGGAGGAATAT
This sequence comes from Paraprevotella xylaniphila YIT 11841, assembly GCF_900683745.1. Classification (NCBI taxonomy): domain Bacteria; kingdom Pseudomonadati; phylum Bacteroidota; class Bacteroidia; order Bacteroidales; family Prevotellaceae; genus Paraprevotella; species Paraprevotella xylaniphila. Next base: position 3,891,026 of record NZ_LR215980.1, on the reverse strand, counting down.
CTGCGTGGGGATGACCGTTCCCGTAAGGTTTACATTCAACACCCGTTCGAACTCTTCCACCTTGAGGTCGAAGAACGTCCCGGTCGGCGCAATGGTGGCACCCGGCATGTTGCCGCCCGCCGCATTGAGCAAGGCATCCACCTTGCCGTAGGCCGACAACACGTCTTGCAGGTTCTGCTCCACTACGACCGGATTCATCACATCCGTTTTCAGAAACATCACCTCGCCGCCTTTTCCGCAAATATCATCCGCTATCTGTTTGCCGGTCTCTTCATTACGCCCCATCAGTACCACCTTGGCACCTTGCAGGGCAAGGTACTCCCCGATTTCCCGGCCTAGCACACCCGTACCGCCGGTAACGACCACCACTTGTCCTTGAATATCAAATAAATTCTTCATGTCCGTTTATTTTTAACCTTTATCCATTTTCAAATTTTTCCTTCCGCTATCTCACGGTTCACTACTGCCATAACCCCTTCCATCTGCCCAAGGGCCAACATGCGCCCGTGGAAAGAGTAACCGGCATTGTACCCCATCTTCTCGTCGCCCAACATCAGAGGAGCATGGTCTACCCTCATCGGCAAGGAAGGATTCTCCTTTTGGAACGTGCGTACCAAATCAATGATGCCCGCACGTCCGGCCAGATGGGAAGCTTCCTTGAAATTGCCGCCGGGCAGCACGTCCGTGCTGCGCAGATGCACGAATTTCGTGCGAGAAGCATACTTGCGTGCCAGTTCCGGCACATTATTGTGCGCTCCGGCACTCAACGAACCGGCACAGAACGTCAACCCGTTGTGCGGGTTGTCCACAGCGTTCAGGAACCAAGTGATGTCCTCGTCGCACGTCACGATGCGTGGCAACCCCAGTATCTGCAAGGGAGGATCGTCGGGATGCACGCACATGTCCACCCCGTATTGCTCGCATACCGGCATGACGGCGGAGAGGAAATAACGCATGTTCTCGCGCAAGGCATCACGGTCTATACCTTTATACAGGCCGAGCAGCTCGCGGAAGATTTCCACCGGCTTCTCATCGTCTTCCTTGATATTACCGTTCACGAACCCCTGCGTCTTGATGATGATGTTTTCCACCAGTTTATGGTCATCCTCCGGTGTCATCACAGCTTTCTTCCGTTCCACCTGTTCCATGATGTCTGCCCCGTAATCGGTTTCCGCCCCTTCTCGCTTCAGGATGCAACAATCGAAATAGGCGAAATCCGCACGGTCGAAATAAAGCGACGACGTGCCGTCCGCATTCGGATATTCCAAGTCGGTACGCGCCCAGTCGAGCACGGGCATGAAGTTGTAGCACACCGTCTTGATACCGGCCTTGCCCAGATTGGCCAAGCTCACGATATAGTTCTCTATCAGGCGGTCACGGTCAGGACCGCCATACTTGATGCTTTCACTCACCGGAAGGCTTTCCACCACCGACCAACGCAGACCGGCCGCTGCGACATAGTCCCGCATTTCCGCCACTGCCTCGTAAGGCCAGATTTCCCCGTTCGGGATGTCATGCAAAGCCGTCACGATGCCTTCCACGCCAATCTGGCGCAACATGGACAACGTGATTTTGTCTTTCTTCCCGAACCATCTCCAAGTTTTTTCCATATCTTCTTTTCTTTAGAACCTAAAATAGTTTTTGGCATTGTAATAGCAGATGTCTTCCACCATCTGCCGGATGCGCGGCATTTCGCCTACGGGCATCTCGCCCTTCTCCACGTCACGCCCCAAAAGGTTACAGAGCGTGCGGCGGAAGTATTCATGGCGCGGGTAGGAAAGGAACGACCGCGAGTCGGTCAGCATCCCTACAAAACGGCTCAACAGGCCGAGCACGGAAAGGGCGTTCATCTGCCGCTCCATCCCGTCCTTCTGGTCGTTGAACCACCATCCCGAACCGAACTGTATCTTGCCCGGCACGCTCCCGTCCTGGAAATTACCAATCATCGTGGCCACCATCTCGTTGGCCGCCGGGTTCAGGTTGTAGAGGATGGTTCGGGGGAGGATGCCACGGCTGTCCAAGCGGTCAAGGAACCGTGCCATGGAGAGGGCGGTATTGAACTCGCCGATGGAATCGAAACCCGTATCCGGCCCCACGAGACGCATCATCCGACTGTTGGCATTGCGTATCGTCCCGTAATGGAATTGTTGTGTCCATCCCTTTTCGGCATCCATCCGGGCAAACTCCACCAACATGGCCGACTTGAAACGGGCACATTCCGCACCGTCCAAAGGCGTACCGCCATATACCTTGTCAAACAACCGCTTAATGTCGTTTTCCACATAATCTTCTGCATAGAATTCCGACAGCCCGTGGTCTGAAAGACGGCAGCCTTGTGCGGCAAAGAAGTCATGACGTGCTTCCAATGCTCCGACAAAATCGGCATAACAGGAAATGGTCTGCCCGGAAACTTGCTCCAACCGCCCCACATAGTCGCGGAATGACGAGGGACTCTCCACGGCCATCGCTTTGTCCGGTCGCCACGTCGGGAGCATCCGGATCTCAAAACCGCTCGCTTTCGCGGCGATATGGTATTCCAAACTGTCCACCGGGTCATCGGTGGTGCATACTGTTTCCACATGGTAATGCCGCATCAGCCCACGTGCGGAAAACCCAGGTTGTGCCAGTTTCTCGTTGCATTCTTCGTAAATCTCGCGAGCCGTTGAGGGGTTCAACAATTTGTCGATGCCGAAAGCCGTGCGCAGTTCCAGATGCGTCCAGTGGTACAACGGGTTGCGCAAGGTATAGGGTACTGTCTCCGCCCATTTTTCAAACTTTTCCCAATCGGAAGCATCGCCCGTAATGTAACGTTCGTCCACCCCGTTAGTGCGCATGGCACGCCACTTGTAATGGTCTCCCCCCAACCACAATTCCGTAATGGAACGGAAGCGGTAGTCCTCCGCCACCATCCGTGGGTCGAGATGGCAATGGTAATCAATGACAGGCAAACGTTCGGCATGCCCGTGATAAAGCTCCCGCGCGGTATCCGTCCCGAGCAGGAAATCCTTGTCCATAAATGGTTTCATGTTTCTTGTCTCCTATTCTTTAATCAACTGGTAGCGCGGCACCAAGAGTTTGATGATGACCCAACTCAACAGATACCCTAACGACGCCACCATAAATACTATCATATAACCGGCTTCGATACCCCGGAAGCCTAAAAACTCCATCTGCGTTTCCTTGGAATAGGTAAACAACATACCGGAACACATGTTGAACAGCAAACAACCGATACCGCCCGACATACCACCAATACCCGTCACTGTGGCCACGGCGGATTTGGGAAACATGTCGCCCACCACGGAATAGACATTCGCGCTCCAACTCTGATGCGCCGCCCCGATGATGCCGATTATCACGATGGGAAACCAATACGACCAACTCCCCAAAGGCTGGGCCACCAAGCCGATAAGGGGAAAGAAGGCATAAATAAGCATGGCGCGCATGCGTCCGGCATAAGGGTTCATACCCTTGTGCCCCACGAACCATGTGGGCAAATAGCCCCCCACGATGGAAAGCATCGAAATCAGATAGAGGGTGAAAATGAGTAACATGCCCGTCGTGGAGTCCGAACTGTATCCGTAGACATCATGCACGTAAGCCGGTGCCCAAAAGAGGAAGAACCACCACACGCCATCGGGCAGGAAACGTCCGGCCACGACAGCCCATGTCTGGCGATAAGTCAGGCACTTCCAAATGCCGATACCCCTCGTCGGACGAGCCTCATCCGTACCTTCGGCTAAAGGAGCATCGGCGGCGGAATCCTGCTCAATGTAGGCCAGTTCCGCAGCATTGACACGCTTGCTTTTCTGCGGCGCATCATACACATACACCCAAACGCCCATCCAGACGAAGCCCACGGCACCCACCAAGAGGAAGGACATCTCCCAACCCCAACAACGGGCCAGCAAAGGTATGACGAAAGGAGCAAGCAAGGCACCAATCTGTGCCCCGCTGTTGAACACACTGGTAGCGAACCCACGGTCCTTTTTCGGAAAATATTCTGCCGTAATCTTGATGGCTGCCGGAAAATTTCCGGATTCGCCAATGGCCAACACGCAGCGGGCTGCCAAAAAAAGCCAGACGCTGACAGTGGCCACGGTCCACACACCGTCCCCCACCGTCTGCAACGTAGCCAGGTTCTGCCGCGCCCCCGCGAAATCCGTCAGCCACTCGCCACCCAACAGCCCGTTAGTGGCAATCCCGCAAAAGGCATGGAGGCACGCCCCGGCCGACCACAGCCCTATGGCCCACAAATAACCGCGCCGCGCACCTACCTTGTCGATAAACTTGCCGACGACCAACATGGCTATGGCGTACACAATGGAGAAACACCCCGTGATAAGCCCATAGTCCGTGTCGTTCCACCCGAATTCAGGCGCAATAAAATCCTTCCACGTCAGCGATAAAACCTGACGGTCCATGTAGTTGATGGCCGTAGCCAGAAACAACATGGAACACACGACCCAACGATAACGGGTCATTCCTGCAAATGTTTGATTTGATTCATTCATGTTTTTCCGGTTTTCCTTAAAGTTTATATTCCGTAAACGTTGCAAATATATAGTTTTCACCCACAAACGAGCCTAAAAAACAACTCGAATTACATGCGATGTAACATATTCAAAAAAATTTGCTACACCACAAAAAGCCCAAGCCATGCCACTCGTTAAAATCCGGAAGGCTCCCACTACTTACAAAGATAAGCCATACCACTCCTGCCCGAAAACGTATTCATGAAATTGAACGAAACGGCACCCCATTTTGAACGAAAAGCCACATAAAAACAAAATGTCAAAATGCAAAAGACACACATGCGAGAATGCGCCATTTCCCTCCTAAAAGACAAACAGCTCCCCACGATGCATTCTCGCACGATGGCACCGGAACAGAAAGACACTCACTCGGGATTCATACCGACTCGGCCTCACGGCAAAGCCCAAATCCTGCGGACATTTACGGCTAAGCGGTCATCTTTTACCCACATTCACTTTACATCTTGTCATTAGTTCCTTGTACGCCCATCGTCGTGAAATAGCTCGAAAAAGAGCTTTTCCATGATGCTTCCACCACGGAATCTTCTTTGTTTCCGACCCATTTGCGGAGGTTTTTATTTTTTTCTGCGCAGAAAAAAATATCGCTTTCAGCCGAATGAAAAATCATTTGGCTGAAAGCGGCAAGCAAAAAAGCGTAAAAAAATGAAAGAAATGCGGCATAGAAACATTTCATCCGGTGTCCTATTAACATTTCGTTTCTATTTATGGCATTTAACAGCTCTATCAAAAGTGCTTTGATTGACATTTTGTCAGCACTATACCCCCAAGTGAAGCCATTCCATACAGGCAAAACTATCTTTCAGATTTTTTGGAGGGAGAGAGGAAATATGATAAATTTGCGACCGAAAACACGATTCTCATTTCAAATCCATCCGATGATGATCAAACAGAAACTTTTAACGGGATACCTCTTGCTATGCCCGTTGTGCCTGCAAGCACAGAAATGGCTTCCGGCAACGCCGGAGGAAAACCGCGAAATCCGATTATTGGGATGCCGTTACGACAAAGAACGGTTAGTTAGCCGCACGCCCATAGACGGCAGAAACCCCGAATGGGAAGTCCGCACGGAAAAACAAAAGGTGCAGGACGGCGAACTGTTCACGTTCCGCTTCAAGGCTTTAAAAGACATGCCTGAATCCGGTGTGGCCGTGGCTTTCGACCGCTACCGTTGGACGAGCGACAATTACGTGATGATTCCGGCTTCCGTCTACAACGGCAACCGCCAACGCATCGTGAACCGCAATTACGCCACGGGGCTCGACCCGTCGGATTATGACCGTCCGGACCTGGCCCTGACCTCCAACCCCATCCCGCAGCTTTCGCCTGATTTCGGCAGCTCCTCCCGTTTGGAGGTGAGCGTATGCAACGCCGCCACTCCGGTCATCGCATTCCTCGACCGGCAAAAGCAAGAAGGTGTTCTCCTCCTGACCGACCAGGGAATCGAACGGGACGGACAAATCATAGACCACGCACTGATAGTGGAAGAGGCTCCGGACCGCAGCATGGCCTCGTTCGTCATCAGTGCGCCCGGCGTGAGGGAGAAAAAGCCGGAGTTCATCGGCTTCAGCCCCAGTCCGGACCGCGGCCTCGCGATACGCAAGGGAGACGAAATCACCATCCGCGTGACCCGCCTCAGCTATCCCTGCCACGACGTGCCGCAACTGCTCGGCCACTTCATGCACGACCGCAAACGCCATATCCGATGCGCCGCCCCACGCCACCTCGTGCCGATGAGCGAAGTGTTGTCCATCATGGACCGGAACATCGACGCACGCTATTACCAAAAAGACAGTGTGGAGTTCTACCGCCCCGAAACGGCCGACTGGATGTCGTACGGATGGATTGGCGGACTCATCAACACCTATCCCATGCTTGCCATTGGCGACGACGAGCACCTGCGCCGCGTGGCCCGCACGTTCGACTTCGCCTTGCCTCGTGCCAAAGGGAAAAGCGGTTATTACTATGACATCCTGCAACCGGACGGCACGATGCTCAACCGCGATGCCGCCGCCGTAGTGCCGGGCGTGGCGGTGACGCGCCGCAATGCCGACGTGCTCTATTGGATGGTGAAACAATTCGACCTGATGAAGCGGATGGGCAAAAGCGACCGCATCCGGCCCGAGTGGGAAGATGCCGTGCGCAAACTGGCCGACGCATTCGTACGCACGTGGAAAGAAGAAGGCACGTGGGGGAACTACCTGCACGTGGAAACAGGAAAAGTGGCCGTGTTCAACACCACGAGCGGGGCAATGGCCGTGGGCGGCCTGGCTCTGGCTGCGGAATACTTCTGCCATCCGGAGTACTTGAAAGTGGCCGAACAGGCTGCATCCGACTTCTACCGCCAGTTTTCCATCGTAGGCTTCACTTCGGGCGGATGCGGGGACATCCTACAGAACTCCGATTCCGAAACCGCCGCCGCCCTGATGACCTCCTTGACGACCCTATACGAAAAGACCGGAAAAGCCGGTTACCTGCAACAAGCCCAAGACCTGGCTCATTTATGTGCCTCGTGGACCGTCTCGTTCGACTACCGTCTGCCCGACGACACGCCATTGGCCCAGTTGGGAGCCAACTTGACAGGTGCCGTATGGGCCAGCACACAAAACAAACATGGCGCGCCGGGATTCTGCACACAGTCGGGCGACGCGCTGTTCAAACTCTACCGTGCCACGGGCGACACGTTGTATGCCGAACTCCTGCGCGACATCATCCATGCGCATGCCGAGGGCATCCAACCCAACGGCAAAATCACGGAACGCCTCACTTACTGCGATTCCGACCGGCGCGGTTCGCGGGCCGACGGATGGGAAACGGGATGGAACGAGACGAACGGGGCGTTGATGGCTTTGGAAATACCGGGCATATATGTCCGCACCGACCTCGGCCGGTTCTACGTGTTCGACCACGTGGAGGCACAGGTGGTAAAAAACGACACCAAACGGCTTGTTCTCCGCCTCACCAACCCCACGGCATACGATGCGGAAGTCACCCTCGTGGCCGAAAACGGCGAATCAGCGAAGAAACCTTTGGGCGACAACGCTTTCCTCAAATGGAAAGACAAGGTGAAAGTAAAAGCCGGACAGTCGGTCTCCTACACGATCAAGAAATAAAACAAGACGAAAGCCATTCCTGCCCCCGGCACGGCAAGAATGGCTTTCTGTTTTCATCGGCACAGTCCTGACACGAGAGATAGGTGTCAGCGCAAATTCCAATATACCACGTAACGTTGGCGATGGACATCATACAAGGGCTTGACCTCCACGCCGTCGGGCGTGACGAACGCCAAAGCCTTTCCCTTGCGTTGCAACACGTTGCCGGGATGCTTCTCGTCCCAACGCAACGCACAGGGCAGTCCTTCGGGAATATGATAGTCGTACGAATAATAATCATTGTACTTCGCCGGATCGGAATACGGTGCAGGCGCTTGCATGCCTTCCGTCCCCAATTCACCGGCCAGTACCACCGGCCCGTAAAGCAAAGCCCCACGCTCCGTCCCGTCCGGTGTACGCTCCAGACGCAGTCCCATGGCATAATCCGCTTCTATACGGTCGCCATCCTTCCAACGGCGCGACAGGAGGATATATGAGCCGGGCTTTTGCCGCACTTTCACCTTCTTGCCGTTGACTTTCACGTAGACCTCACTGCTCCATGACGGATAGCGGAGCCTTACCGTCAGCTGCTTCGGCTCGTCCAACCCGACCGTAAACGTCACCTTGCCCTCTTCGGGGAAACGGGTATCCTGCCGCAAGACCAGTCCTTTTTCCTGCCATTTCACTTCGGAAGGGATAAACAGATTCACGAAGATGCCGTCCCGGTCATGATAATAAATGGCTTCGGCATACTTGGCGTGGTTCTCGAACCCGCTGCCCACACAGCACCAAAACGAGTTCTCGGGCGTGCTGTACACCCGGTGCGTACCCGTCTGCAAAGGAAGGAAATAGGCCACCATCCCCGACGCAGGGTCCTGTTGGCCGAGGATGTGGTTGTACAAGGCACGTTCGTAATAATCGGCCACCTCGGGCGAAGCATCCCAACAAAACAAGTGGCGGCTCAGTTTCAGCATGTTGTATGTGCAACAGGTCTCGCCTGTATAACCGCTGATATGCGCGGTGAACTTGTCCGTGGGGAAATAATGTTCCTTGTCGCTGCTGCAACCCGGCGCAAACGTGTGACGGTCAATCATCGTATGCCAGAAAAACTCGCTCAGGGCCTTGCTGTCCGCATCGCCGGTCAGTTCATAATTCCGGGCCTCGGCCAACACTTTCGGGATGAACGTGTTCGTGTGCTTCGTGCCCAAATCGTCCTTTTGCGCCTTCAATGGGTCGATGACCTCGTTGTGGTAGAAGAAACCGGCCAACCATTTGTAACGTTCGTCGCCCGTCAAGGCATAAAGGTTGTAAAACGACTCGTTGATGCCTCCGAACTCGTTCCTTATCATCTTGCGGCGCGTCTCTTCCGAAAGGGGTTTGAGTTTCGCATAGGCCCAGTCGCCCATCTTCCCCGCCACCTCCAAAGCCTGCGTGTTGCCGGCATAAAGATATTGGTCTATCAGCCCGGAGAATATCTTGTGCAAAGTATACCACGGTGCCCAAACACTTGTGGCACGGATATTACGGTTAATCAGTTCTTCAGGAAATGCACTTAAATAACCGTTCCCAAGGGCAACCTGCACCTCTGCCAAACCGGCCACAAGACTGTCGCCTTTCAGTTTGAACACTTCGCTTCCCGTCGCGGCATACATCAATGACAGGGCCGAAAGGAAATGCCCCGTGGTATGTCCCCGCAACTCGCAGTCTAGGGACTCCCATCCGCCCAACTTCTTCACGGTCATGTAACCGCCCTCTCGCCCCGCAAAGATACCGGCCGTGGTCCGGAAACCATGCAACAAGCGGTCCACGCCAATAGACACCATCCAAACGGAGTCCCGCATCATGTTGTCGCGGAAACGCCCCGGCAACAACCTTACGTCCTGCAATTCAAAACTCTCCGCAGCAAGCGGCACTTTCACCCCTTCCTTGAATTTGTCCCCGTATATGCCGGGATAAACGGATTGGGCGCAAGCCATAGTGGCACAGGCACACAACAAACTACATAACCATTTTCTTTGTTTCATCTATCTATGTTTTTTATGATTTAACCTGTTTCTTCAATATCACATTTCCATCCTCATAGACCACCTTTTCTGCATGTCCGTTCACCCGCAAGGATGAAGGACGCGAGCCTGCATGGAAAACAGCCCGCACGTAGGGCTGTCCTTGTACGTGCACATCCAGCTCCTTGCCTTCGGCATGCTGCATCACGAACAACTTCGACAAGGAAGAATAATAAGAAACGCCGCCCCGGCGCAGGGCACTGCCATAGCAAACGAAGATGTCCCCGGCCGTAGACGGATCTGCCCCTTCGTCATACGTCACGGTGAACATATAGGCATCTGTGGTCCACCCGTCGGCCTCAATCCATGAATTATTGTGCATCAACCTGCCGTCGGCCTGTTGGTTGATATACATGTCGGTCACTTTACCACCGCGACGCACCCGCAGCCCTATCCAGTCCTTGCCTTCGCGTTTCTCCATATAAGGCAGGTCTTTGTCTCCGGGATGGTCTTTCAGGATGATGGCGGTCAACCCTTTGATGCGTTTATGCTCACCGGGCAAATGGAATGAATAATACTCCTCTTTGCCTTTCAAGTCTTCCGTCGGTCCGGTCTTCACTTCCCAATACAAATCTTCCGGATAGTCATGCACGAAATCGGACAAGGCCAGCAGACGGGGATAAAGCGGACGGATGATGACAGACGCACTATCCGACGTGACGGTCAAGTCCGGCCCCCGCTTCACGGCTTTTCCGCTATAATGCCACAACCATTCGAAGTGCCCGGCATGATGTGCCTTGATGTCGTCTATCACGTAAATGACCTTATCCATCCAAAGGAAATGGCGGAAATTCCGGCTGAACTTGTCCGCCATCGGCCCCGTACCGTTGGCCAACACGTATTTCACCTGCCCGTTATCCATCAGATGATGCAGGCTACCGCGCAGATAAGAGCCTTCATACTGCTGTTCCCGCGACTGCCCTTCGCCGTTGAAAAGCACCACGTTGTGCGCATCGCTTTGGAAGAAATATCCCCGGTATTCAGGATTGGCATAACCACAATTTCCTGCATCCTTGAGGATGTCCACGCCTTTATGGAAGAGTATGAGCGAATTGGCATCGGCATGCGAGTGGTTCCAGGTATGCCCGCTCTTGACGGCCAACATCGTGGCATCCTTTTTCCATGAATCGCGCACCATGGCCCATCCGAAATCTTTCAGCAGCCATGAGGTCGGCAAATCCGGTGTTTCGGGAGCCTTCCGTGTGTCCGGCATGTACAGGAACCCCATGGGGCGGTTGCGGAAATAACCGTCACGATGTTGCCCTTCCTGTACCTGGTTGAAGTACCACAGCATGTCCGGACGCTGTATCCCCAAAGCATACAAGAGCATCATGCTCGACTCCGCCGTCACATTCTTATGACTATCACCGAATCCTACATCATAAAGAATGCCCGTACGCGGATAACATACTTGCAGGAAATAATCGGGCAGCTTTTCCAGTTGTGGCACGGGAGAAGCCTTCCGGCCGGGATGCACGTTCTGCCAGGCTATCCTGTACTGCAAAGCTTCCTGTATGCCGAAGTTGGCATAGTTGAGGCTTTCGTACATACCTCCGGCCTCGTCGAACGTCTTCATCTTGTTTTGCAACACGTCCCCGGCAAAACCGAACCATTCGGGCATGACCTCATTCAAGGTTGCCGCCCACTCGCGGGCCTGAGGCAGCTCGTTCTGCAACGCCAAAGCCAACAAGCCCGCATTGTACACGCAAGAGGTCCACCAGTTATGTCCCATGGAATTGAGGGTATGGATACGCGTGGGTTCCAATACCCAGTCGCCCAAAGCCGGTTCCAACCCGAGACGGAGCAACTTTTCTGCCAAATCCTTCCTTTCTTTTTCGGACAAGGTCTCGTAAATGGCATCGTACGCCAGGGCGGACATCAGGCATTTGTGGGACAACCCCAAATCGGACCGCCATACGGGCTTCCGCGACAGCATTTCCTCGCTTCCCCATGTCTTGGCACTCGTCAACGATTGCAAAATGGACTTCAAACGGTCGGCATAACGTTGGTCGCCTGTCATCAGGTAAGCCAAAGATAGATAGTCCGCCCTCCGGAAATTATTTCCTTTCAAAGCCCCGTCGGCCACCTTGCGGATGTCCTCCCAACAACGGGCCATGCAGGTATCCGACTCCATCCTCGACTTGGCCGCTTCCACCCTCGCCTTTGTAAACAGCAAGGCCGGATGCTTGACTTGCTGCGCATACAGCGAAAAGGAGAGGAAAAGTCCTCCCACACAAACAAAAAACTTTTTCATCTTATATCTAAATCATTAAACGCTTCTATATCCTAATACGATTGAAAACCGCAAAATACTGACTCGAAAAGAAAAAAAATCAGTTTGGCGTAAGTGAATTGCCTTTCCCAATCGTATTAGGATATGAACAAGGTTTTAAAAATCAAATTTTACCATCAATGAAAAAACAATTCATTTCTTTGTGCATGTTGTGGTTGGCCACCTCGGGATGGGCCTCGCCACACACTTACAAACTATGGTCGCCCGACCGCAATTACGAGTTCACCTTTACGCAAGAGGATTCGGACGGTGCAACCCGGCTGTCCTACACCTTATCATACAAGGGAAAAAAGATTATAGGGAAATCAGACCTGGGAGTAGACATAGAAAACAAATTATTGGAAAGTGCCCTCGGCATTCCTAACGACCCTTGCAAGCAGTGGGGCGACAACCGGGCTTTTATCGGGGCGGATTCTGCCGAACACAAAGAGACATGGAAACCTTTATATGGCGAACGGGCAGAAATCCCAGACCATTACCGCAGCCTGTGTGTCAAGTTCAGGAAAGGAGAAGCCCCTTCGGAAAAAGCACCGGACGGTTATGACCGTTCCCGTACTTATTTCATGAACGTGGAAGTGAGGGCTTACAACGAAGGCGTGGCTTTCCGCTACCACTTCCCTGTTACCACCAACGGGCTGTTCCTGCATATCACCAAGGAACTGACCGAATTTGCCATGCCCGAAGGCACCATGGCCTACTATGAACCGTGGGCACAGGCCCCCATCACATTGCTGCCGCTAAAGGGATGGGACGGAGAAAGCGAACGCCCCTTGACCATGAAGCTGCCGGACGGATTGACCGTGTCCTTGGGCGAAGCCCGCATGCGCGATTATGTGCGTACCAAGTTCGGACTTTCCCCTTCCCGGCCGAACACCGTCACGGCCAACATGTATGACTGCGCGGATGTCATCTCGCCCTACGATACGCCTTGGCGCGTCATCATGGCGGCAGAACGCCCCGTAGATTTGATTGCCCACAACCATATCTACCTGAACCTGAACGATCCCTGTGCGCTGCAAGGAGACCTTTCATGGATTAAACCCGGCAAGGCATTCCGCTGTGGGTTAAAACAAAAAGACGCGTTGGCGGCTGTGGATTTCGCAGCCGAACGAGGCCTGCAATACATAGAACTGGATGCCGGATGGTATGGGCCTGAGATGTTCATGAGCAGTGACGCCACAAAAGTGGCCGAAGGTAAGGATCTGGATTTCAAAGCGCTTTGCGACTATGCGGCCACAAAAGGCATCGGCGTATGGGTTTACGTGAACCAACGCGCCCTGATCCAACAATTAGACGACATACTTCCCCTTTATAAAAAATGGGGCATCAAAGGCATCAAGTTCGGTTTCGTACAGGTGGGCAACCAGTTCTGGACCATCTGGTTGCATAACGCCGTACGCAAATGCGCGGATTATGGCATCATGGTGGACATACATGACGAGTACCGCCCCACGGGATTGAGCCGCACCCTGCCCAACCTGATGACCCAGGAAGGCATAGCCGGTAACGAAACCATGCCCGACGCACGGCACAACACCACCTTACCCTTCACGCGTTTCCTTGCCGGACCGGCAGACTACACGCCTTGTTACTTCAACAACCGGGTAAAAGCCACACACGGCCACCAATTGGCCATGCCTGTGGTGTATTACAGTCCCATCACTTTCCTCTATTGGTACGACACGCCCCAACTCTACCGAGGCGAAAAGGAACTGGACTTCTGGAAACACGTACCGACCACATGGGACGAGACCTACCCGATAGACGGGCAAATCGGTGAGTACGTAGCCATCGCACGGCGCAGCGGACAAAAATGGTTTGTGGGAGTCATGAACGGTATGGACGCACGGACACTCTCGTTACCCACGGAGTTCCTGCAACGGGGAAAGAAGTATGTGGTGACACTTTACGAGGATGACCCTGATTTGGACACACGTACCAAGGTTGCCACCAGACAAAAGACCATCAAAGGCGGCCAGTCCCTCAAACTAGAATTGCAAGCTTCCGGCGGGGCGGCCATGGAAATAGAAAAAGCCCCATAAGAAGCATCCATTTTTTGCCAATACTAAAAACCGGGGATGCCGTTCTTGGCATCCCCGGAATATTTGTACTTGTTACCCTCGTCAATGTACCACAACCTTCTTACCATTTACAATGTAAATTCCCGGACGGGTAGGATTCGAAATGGCACGCCCCGAAAGGTCATAGGTTCCTTGCATTCCTTCAACCACCGTGTCTGCCTCCACATCATTGATGCCGGTCACATCATCTTCGGTCACGTTACTTCCGTAATAGAAAAGGCTAAAATTATCGAACACAATCCAGTCGGAAGGAACCACCTTGGTGTTTTTCAAGCCCACTTTCATGTCTTCTACATCTTTCTTGATTTCTACGACAAGCGTATTGTCGTAAAGATGTTCCTCCATATAATCGACAGCTGCGGCCACATTATTAGGGATATACAAATCCTGCGTCAAGACCTGAGAAGCCGTTCCCAACTTTTTCTCTTGTCCTCCTGCCATGATATTGTTAATCAGGGAAGACTTGTTATATAAATAAACAGCTGCGGCCACGTTGTCAATGCCGGAAACATAATCCTTACCGACTTGGGAATAGGCACCCGGACGTTCAAAACCCTGTACCCCGACACGATACACCCCTTTGGGCATTTGTTTCAACGTCTGATACATGTCGAACGTCGAAGAAGTATTGCACAGCCCGTTCGTGAAAAGAAGCACGTCGGCTTGGGCGCATTCCCAACCGTCAAGGCTTTCCATACCGGCATTGTCTATCAGGAAAGAGAGATCGTAAGCCGACAGGTTGTCAAGCACCGTGTTCGTCATAAACGAAGTGATGCCCGTGTACATCTCGCGGATAGCACCATCCAGTTCTTCTACGGTCGTAAGGTTGTCCACTGCCGCTTCCATCTTTTGGATCAAGGCCGTGAAGCTACCGGAAGCATCGTCCGTGGCATCATGGTGTGAAACTTCCACCATTTCCTTGGCACCTGCCACATAACGACGTAGTTTCTCACGATTCAAAGCCACCTTACCTTCGTCCACCAAACGCAACTGGTCGGCCGTGAGGATGACCCAACGCTGGCTGGCTGCCGCATTACTGAAATCCTGCGAAGAAGCCGTCTTTATCTCTCCGTTTGCCTCGGCCTGCAATGCCGGAGGAGTCTCAATCCTACGCTTGCCTTCGCATATCCAATACCCCTTGGTATTAATGGAATGTTCACCCGCTCCCAAAATAACCGGAACACGGCCTCTCATCAGGTGGAAACTTTCATTCTCTCCGGGTTCGGCCACTTCGGCGGTCTTGATGGTACCACTCTTGAAAGTAAAATACTTACCCGACTTGGCATTACGCAACAGGTAATAGCATGTCTGGGGTTGGAACACAAGATACCAGGCGTAGGCATCGTCACCAACCAATTCGTCCGTAGAAACAGCACGATAAGCCAACGTGCCGTCCGCATTCTCTGTCAGGTAAGCCGTCCCGCGTCCGTAAGCCTCATCTTCGTTCGTGATATAGTATTTAACATCATCCTCGCTCTCAAATATATAATAAGGAGTGGGCGAACCACCGGAAGGAGGCAAGCCATCCACTCCCAATCCAAACGTCTGCAAGGCATTGGCGATATAAAGCAAACGTGTGCCATTGTCAGCCCCGGCTCCGTTGATGCCGAAAGGCCCCATGTGCATGCCATCACCGTTACACAAATCCTCCCCATTGGTCAAAAACTCCACAATAAGATTGGCCAAGTCACCTTGCCACCATACACCGGACTGGATTTTAGGCATTTTGGTGGGATACAAACCCTGCCACTTGGTAGATGCCTTGAGTTCTTCATACCACCAACGTCCGTGTTGACCTACTCCCACACCATGATTGGATTCATGCATTACCGTTCCAGTGCGTTGGTATGCAGGGTTAGGACCTACCGACATCCATCCCCCATAACTACATTCTGCCGTCGGAGTACCGGCACCAAAAGACACTGTAATCCCATAATCCCGTATGCTCGTCCATTTGTTGTAGTAGTCCATCGCCTCGCGACACGCATTACTAATCCGTTTGTTGTCGTCCGGTCCTCCATTGTTAGCATAACTCCAAGTACAGTTCCCCATGGGAAGCGTTATGATTTTGCGCACTTCACCGTATCCCACGGCATTACCCTGTGTCATGGCAAAAGCACGTACATAATATACTGTGGCCGGTTCCAAAGGTTCCATGATATAAATGAGACCGGGATAGTTCAACACTTGCTCCCCTTCGGTCACATAATTGTCTGCCAAAGTCGGTTCTTTGTGGGTGGCCCAACAATAGCCCTGCAACTTGATGTCCTTCTCTTCCATGCCATTCACGGTGACACGTCCCAAAGCTCCGACGGCACCACGGGGAATGAAACTCGATGTCACCACCCCCGGCACATCACCCGAAGGATTGGCCGCATAATACAGCAATTCTGCTTGAGCCAACTCCTTGACCAACAATTCTATTTCTTCCCTTGTACTCTTGGCCGCCTTGTAAAGCCCGTCAGCCTTGTCGATGGCCGCCTTCAGCCCGTCCGCGCCGTTAGCCAATCCTTCGGCAAGCACCTTCTCCGACTTTTGGATGACTTCCAAGAAGAAAGCATAATCCCCCACACTGGTTTGCGAGGCATTGATTGCCGCACGCAAAACGGCTGCATAACCCGCGATGTCTTCCACCTCAGTCACAGCCTTGGCTTCTTTCACGGCCTTCGTCAGCGCGGCAAGACTGTCGGCATGCTGGTAGGAAGCGAGCAACGCTTCTCCTTCCTGTATCATCTGCTTGAACTCCGCAAACTGGACATCGGCATCGAATCCCGCATAATAAATATGGAAATCATCAAAAGCCACTTTGTCTCCGGTACATCCTATTGTGTTCACTCCTATTTGAGCCTGATTGTCCACTACCACGAAATCGAGCGTGTACTGAGCTGTTCGGTTCAGTTCTTTCTTCGCATTGTTGGCATACACATAAGCACCACTCTGTACAATGGCCGGATTACTTTCCTGAATGTTTTGAGCCGACAATGTAAGCCGGTAATTCCCGTTGGGCAATTCTACAAACTGGTAGATGTCAGCATCCGGCACTTTTGCCCCACCATTCCAAATTTCACAATAATAGGAACCGCTCTTCAGCACAAAAACGTCATTGCCTTGGGTGCCGAACCCAGTAGACACCCATCCCTTGGTATCGTCCTCAAAATCTGGATTCAACATATTGGAAGTCATTTCCAACGGTTCTTCGGGTGAAGCCAACGCAAGCCGGTAATTATAAATGGCAGCCTTCAATGCAGCATACACCTCGGTCACATCCTTAGTAGAAGTCCCGTCTACCACAGCTTTCCCGTCAGCCAAAGCGGCATCGAGCACTTTCTGTTCGGGTGTGTCAAGATGCTTGTCGATACTCTCGGCTTCTGTGATAAGTTTGCCCACCTCTTCACGAAAAACTTCATAAGTCTCTTCCGTTGGTTCTTCAAGAGTCATGTGAAAATCATCCACACATACGTAATTCCCCGTTGCCCCTTGTACAAGGAGACCAATCTCCAATGTACCATCTACCGTCGTAGTCTTCACGTCATATTTTCCCGGCAAATTAATTTCGGTTTTGTCGTCATTGGCATACAACCACACCCCTGTCTGTTTGGCATCGGCATCATTCTGTTGGATGTTCTGCGCGACCACGCTCACCGTATAAGTACCCGCAGGCAAATCGGTTAACACCTGCTCGACACTGCCATCCGCCACCCGGCTTCCGGCTCCACTCCAGGTCTCGACATAATAATCGCCCACCTTCAAAGGGAAGTCGCTATTTCCTTGGCGTCCCATCCTACTGATTTCCCAACCGGTAGCTTCCTCCTCGAAGCCGGGATTGACAATGCGCTCCGTCATGTCCGTCTGTGCATGCAGCGACAAGGCCACGCACATGAAGAGAGATAGAAAGAATTGTTTTTTCATTGTGGTTAATTTTAAAAATTAGAAATCAAGATAATTATTGGTGCTCCTTCTCAATTTGATAAAAGAAACCGGATTACCTTGTTACAAAGGTAAGGGAAAGCCTCAACCAATACATTGAATTATATCGACAAAGAATAGCACTTTACCACCCATTCTTACATTTATCTCATATCCCCCATGCAAACCTTCAATGAACGGCATCGCCTACCGTTGTCACTCCAACGCAAGACAAATACCCCACGCCCCGGCAGGTGTATTTCCGTCTTGCCACATCTGTCACCCAACATACTGCAAAGGCTACCATCAGCCGAATATAGCCGTAAATCGAGCAATGCCCCGTCTGCCCACAGACGAAGCACGCTCCCATGTACATCATAACGCACATCAGCAACGGTTTGTATTGATGGCACTCCCGTAACAAAGTTTTCCAGTTCTTCCACACTACGGAATGTTTTAACCCAAGCCACACGATAAACATCATTCACTAATCCCGCCACTTTCAAACCGAACCGCGAAAGTTCCCATAGGTCTTCACTGCCCAACCGGTTATCCGCACCGAAATTTCTCGTGCGGAGGTCGCAATAATACACGTTGTCCCCGATACGGCCGGTCCACTTACCGTAACCGTTGCCGAAAGGCCCGCGTTCCGTGTCCACCGCAATCCGGTCAGGTTCCGCGCCGTCCACCTTGATGGCAAACACAGGCCAGTTACGCCCATCAAGCAAAGTCTTTCCCGTCAACTTGATGTCCCCGCGATAGGAACCGTCAGACTGCTTGGCACAATGCACCACCATACACCCGTCATCCACAGCAAGCTCCACGCCGGAAGTCACAGCCGTCCATCCGGCCACCGTCGCATCCGCACGGGCAAAGTCTTCATCCAAATGTCCCAGACCTTCGGGAGCAGGCAACGGAGCAGCCTCATAGAACAATAAAGACCCGCAATCACCTTCGGGATTGAAACCCTCAGGACGGAACTTCTCCAATAACTCCTCCGTATAGGGCATTTCCAACCCACGGCGATGGACATAATGGTTGAATGGAGCCTCGAAGATGGGACGTATCACCCCTCGTCCTTTTTCCGATATGACCGGCCAGTTGCTGTATTTTCCTGTCACATCTTTCCATACCTTGTAAGGGACATCGTAGCCCAAATTGTAACGTGCCACATACTCGCACCCTTTCAAGAAACGGTTGTCCAACAACCCATAAAGGTCATCTCCCTGATGCCAAGCTACCTCACACACCATCGCCATGGCCGACAGTCCCAACATGCTATGCTGTTGGTCACGCCCGCTCTCCTGAAGCTGTCCGGTCTCACCGTCGATATAGTTCCGAATCGTGCCGTTATCCTCCCCGTCCAGGTAAAAGTCCTTTGCCCGGTCATACATTTCCCTGTCATCCGTCAGGATGGCTGTTGCCATATAAGCCTTCGTCACGATCAAGCCCCAATTTCCGTTGGTACAGGCCGGCATGGCATAAAAATCGTCCATTGCCCGCTGAAAATGTTCCTTCAACATAGCCACGACGTTTTCAATCTCGGTCCCAGGGATTCCGGAGTCCGTATGCTTCAGTATTTCCAAGGCACTGGCTATCTTAAATCCTTCCAAGCCTGCCAAAAGCATGCGGTCGTTCGATTCTGGTATTCCTTGCAAGGTAGAAGCATAAGCCGAAAGGATATCCATCGATTTACGGGCATACATCCGGTTGTCCGTCAACACCCACATCAGGGCATCCTCGTAGGCCGCACTGAAATCCGAACTCATCCCATTCGAGGTGTACTTGTAATCCGGATGGTCGCGCGAAATATAAGGATAAGGGCCGTTCATTTTATACGCCTCTCCTACTCGGGGCGAAGATTTCAATAATAGAAAACCTTCATACACAGGATAAGCCCGACGAGCAATATAGTCTTTCATTCGGAACACGCTCTCCTTCGTGACAACGATACCGGGGTGGACAAACGACTTTTCGCCATTTTCCTCTAATCCGGCACTTTCTGCCTTCATGCCCCAAACACTGAGTAAGACCAATAACAAGCCACGCAAAAAATGTCTGTGTGTCATATCATATCTTTTATTTACTGTTCCACAAATTCCGTACCTCATGGCAAAACCAACTTTTTACCGTCCACCACATAGATTCCGCCCGGCAAGGCCACGCGCCAATCCGGCCGGGAGGTATCCACCGGCACGCGAGTACCGTCTATACGGTAAACGGCAGGAGAACCTTCACATTCCATTGATATGCGAGGCACAGTAAGAGGAGTATCTTTCAAATCCTCACCATAGCGTGCCATCAACTCTTCCAAGGTATAAAAGCCAATGTCATCTATTCTCGTGTCTTTATACAGCGACTCTCCATTCACGGCAAAGCACAAACCTTTCAATGTGTAAGCCTCTACGCCTTCCGCATAGCAATCCCCCAATAAAGGCTCGATACGGCGGTTGGCAGAAGAATCCAACTGCCAGACGAACAACTGTTCGTCTCCGCCCGCTCCGCATCCTTTCACGGAATAGGTTGCCGCCTGCCCGCTCGTACTGGCCTTCGTCTCGTCATCCATTCCTCTGGGTAACCGATAGGTTGCTTCTTGGAACGCCACCATGTTCAAGTTCACACCATGGATAGCCAAGTACAATTTATCCGAAGTTATATGATATGCCATAGGTTCGCCCACCACGGTAAAAGTCGGTACAAGTTCACTTGCATAACGATTGGAAACCAAAAGTTTGTCACTCTGGTCTGTCAGAATTTCCCCTTTCCCTATAGGAGTAGAATAATCACGGGAGTTCCACACATAATCGGTTTCTTCCGAAGGACGGGCTGTCTCCTCCACACGGATAGAACGCAGACGGACTGCATTATCCGTTCCTTTTACGGTCATACGCAACACACTGGCACCCGCACGAAGCCTCAACACACCTAACTCATGTTCTTGGAATCCTTGTCCCACAGGCAATTCGCCCCCAACAGCCGTGCCATTATCCACTGCGGCATACAGTGCGCCTCCAACTACCGACACCTCAGCATCGGCCCAAATGCGATAATACCCGTCTTTGGCTACGGTAAAACTATAGTTCATCCATTCACCATCTTCCATCCCGGTTACGACATAGCTATCGCCTACCGTTTCTATTTCCACGGTACCGTCCGTACGATACAACTTACATTTTTCCGTGCCTTTGTCATGGTAAGTCAGCCCTTCACCGTTTGCGGCCAAACTATAGAAGTCATAATCCACGGCCCGTATCGTTCCAGGCAAGGCCGGAAGCCCAGACACATGCCGACCATCCACAAACGTCCCGCCATCTCCGGCCATCCAAACCGTACGGTAATCCAACAAACCTCCGGGCATGCTGCCATCCTCCGCCTTCTTCACATCGAAAGCACGCTGTACCCAAAGCAAACTATCTGCCGGTAATCCCATACGTACCTTATATTGCATCCACATCGTACCGGGACTGTGGAACTGCTTCCCTCTCGTCCAATCCGTTTGGTTTCCTTCCGACCATGGATTGATTTTCAGGCCCTCCCAACGGGCACAACGCGCCATGCGGCGGATGAATTGCCCATTCTCCACCGTTGGCTCAAAAAGTTCTTCTTCCGGCCAATACTTGTTCTTCATCTGTTCACGGTTATACCAACCGTAGTTGTACTTGGCCGCATAAGTGATGCCCTGCAAGATTCGCCCGCCGTAGGCAGAAAACACGTCATCGCCTTGGTTCCATGCCGTACGGGCAATGTCCACCATATTACACATGCCGTCCATGATATGCCCTTGGTCACGCGAAGCCTCCTGACACTGGCCGTTCTCCCAAATCCAATACTTCAACTCATCGTCATAACCATAGTCTTCCTCCTCGCCCACCGTAATCTTGCTTGCGTCATATAAGATATAGTATTCATCATTCACGTGTGACTGAACACCGTGCGGTATTTTCGGCCCTTTAGGATAAGGCAGGTCATCCTGACGATGGGACAGGCTCAACAATTTTCGGTAAGCCCGCTCGTAAATGGTATCGTTGTCCAAATAGATACCCATGGCCATCAGGGTACGCAAACCATACAAGCCTTGGTTGCCATGTCGTCCCGGATCACCTTGAAAAATATTCCAATACACCGTCACACGGTTTTCCAACGTGTCGGACGAGGAGTATTTGGCATAATAATCTTCCACTGTACTATATCCGGGACTCACCAGGAAATCCTTGAACCCCTGTTGGTCTTCGGGTTTCCATCCCTCATAATCACGCAATAATTCGGCAGCCTCAATGAGCATGGTAGCCTTGGAAGCATCCAAGCAATTCGTCCCATAAGGTTTAATACTACGTACGGGAGCATAGCGGTTCAGCACGGCCACGGCTTTGTCCGCATAGGACGTTTCATCCGTCAGCTTCCACATCATGGCATTATGGAAAGCCACCTGTCCGAACTCATCCAACCACAAATTAGGATTATCCCAAATGACAGGCTGCCCTTCGTGGACAGGCAAAGGACGTTCATAGTCACGATAAGTCGTGTAACGGCTTTCCTTGAATTCAAGGAAAGCCGAATAATAAGGTTCTTGACCGGCATCCACCATGGCCCGCATCCTGTCGATATCAGCCTGTGTATAGGATATGCCGGGATGCTTAAACACACGCTGCTGCCCCATGGCATTCAGTCCGGCCAGGCAAACGCACAATAATATCATCTTTTTCATACATCCTCCTTTTTTATTTTCCGTCAAACTTCACCGTCGTAGGCAAATACCAGTTCTGCGGATTTTTCAGTTTGGCGCGTATGGCCTCGCGTCCGCTACCCGTAAACTTATCTGCCACTTTGTCTGCCAAATAAGAAGGATCGTTCCGATAACGGGCAATGCGCATCAGGTCATGGAAACGGTTACCCTCCAATGCCGTCTCCAAGGCATATTCCGCAAGAAGTTCGTCCTCCACGAATCGCAGGGTATCTTCGGCCGTAGCACATTCTTCGATGACATACGTCGGGTCAAGCTGCAGGTTCTGTTGCCCACAACCACGCCCGTGCAAACCGTAGTTCCCGGAGAAGAAGCCCACATTTCCCGAATACGTAAGCCCGAAATCTATCCAAGGCTCACCGGTCAATTCGTCTTTCAACAGGTCATTGTATATTTCATAAGTATCCTTGTTCAGGCCATATTTCAGCACACCATAGAATGCCAGTTTAGGCTTTCCCAAGCGATTGACGGCCTCGGCATAACGCAGGTAAACCAAAGCCGTGCGGCACAAGACAACGTAAGCGTTGTCATTGGCTTCCATATAATTATACTTGTCCACATACGGACGTTCCGTCTCACTCCCGTTCACGGTTTCCATCTCCCGGACGTATGTACCGTATTCTCCACGCAAGTCTCCGCTCACGGGTTTGGTGTTGATGGTATAAGCCTGTCCATTGAACAAATCAATCAAGGTTTGGGACGGAGCCAGAACATACGAAGAATTGAACATTTTGGATAATCCGGAAGAATTCCCTGCATATTCGTCAGTAAAAGGAATAGCTGTCAAAATGTCGGAATACGCGAACCCTGAGAACTGTGTCGGCCAATTCATTCCGGCAGGCAACAACGTGGACTCATTGTAGGAATTTGCATAAGAAGATGTCGTCAAACGGTTCCAATATATCAGGTCATAATATGTTTGCGCTGCTTTCAAGAAATCACGGTTCCACATATAAAGTTCGCCCAACACGAAACGTACAGGCAACATCAGTTGGTTGGCCGTATAATTCTCGTATCGCACGGAACCGGCAAAACCAGGATCGGCATTTCCCATCACCCAACCATTGCTTGTCGGCGTGTCATCCGATACCATCCAAGGCAACACGTTTTCCAAATCCTGAATCAACACAGGCAACAAACCATCCAAATCCAATGTCCGCATCTCCACCGGACGACTCACATCCAAAAAGGCATCGTCAGCATACTTCACCCGTCCATAATCCAAACACAACTGCAAGTAACACCAAGCACGGAGCGTCTTGGCCTGTGCCATATAAGGACGCAACACCTTGACAGGATAATTCTTATCCTCCTCCCTACGGGTAATAGTGGTATCCAAGCGGTGGATATAATAATTGCAATTGTTAATCAACGCATAATAATCGCGTTCTTTCAGGTAAGAATTTTCCTCATCCACATTGAATTCACAGATGTCATGCAATTCCTGAGAGGAGTTTTCCGTCACATCCATCAGGTCCCCCCGGAGTTCGCCCATAATCACATAATTGTCCCCGACAGCCTGCAACCCTTGCAACAGGCCGAACAACCCGGCCCGGGCTGCTGTTTCGTCCTCGTAACGCTGCCCATCGGTTTTCAACACGGCATCAGAATCCGTTTCAAAAAAGTCGCTGCAAGAAGCGCACAACCATCCGGCGCATCCAAAACCTATATATAATAAGGTATATCTCAAAATCTTCTTCATGGTTTTTACAAATTAAGTTTCACACCGATTTGATAAGAACGACCGTGGCTCAACAATCCATTGTCGATACCTTGGTACAACACACCGGACTGCATGGACACGTCCGGATCCGGCCCCAGATACTTGGTCAAGGTCAAAAGGTTGGAAGCACCCGCCCAAAACGTTACGCCTTGGATATAAATGTTGTTGATAGGCCAACGATAAGACAGACGTACATCCTTCAACTTGAAAAAGCTGCCGTCTTCTATCCAACGCGAACTGAAACGACTGTTCCCCATCGGGTCGCCATACACCGCTTTCGGCATATCCGTCACCTGTCCTTCGTAGCGCCAACGGTTCATGACCGCCTGAGTCTGGTTGAACGTACCGGACATGCTCTCCAAAGTCTGCCGTTGATAATTGTATATATCACCGCCGCATTTGAACGTACAGAGTAGGTCCAAAGCAAAACGCCCCATCGTGAAACGGTTTCCCCACGAACCAGTGAAATCAGGATTCGGATCACCTATGACCGTTTTGTCCTTATCATCCAATACCCCGTCTGCGTGCAAGTCGGCAAAACGTACATCACCGGCATGAAAAGTGCTATAGGAGGCATCTTCATTCTGTATCCTCAATCCTGCAACACGCGCCTCGGCTTCCGTAGCATACACCCCGTGAGCCTCATAACCATAGAACACTCCGGCAGGACGGCCTACAGAAGTCAAGACTTCTCCCCCCAATATCTCCGTAGTGTAATCCCCATCCGGCAAGGCCGTGATTTCATTCCTATAGCGAGCGATGCCTATTTCCGTATTCCATTTGAACGGTTTGGTATCCAACACTTTGGCAGAAAAGGCTATTTCGATTCCTTTGTTGGAAAGTTCGCCTCCGTTTTGCAGGAAATCTTCCAAACCGGTTTCCGTATCTGCTTGCTTCCATGTGAGCAAGTCTTTCGTCCGATGTTGGTAATAATCCACGCTGATGCCCAACCGGTCGTTCAGGAAAGCCAAATCCACACCCACGTTCCATTTGCGTGTCGTCTCCCATTTCAAGGCAGAATTGGCAAGGTTCGCCAACTTCAGACCCACGGCTGAACCCAGATAATTCACTCCGGAAAGATAAGAATAGCCATACATACCGTCGATGTTGTCGTTCCCTGTGATACCGAAACTGGCTCTTAGGTTCAAACGGTCGACAAAAGCCAATGGACGCATAAAACGTTCATTAGTGACTAACCATGAGCCACCTACACTCGGGAACGTCCCCCACGTGCCTCCGCACATCCGGAAACTTCCGGGGGCATCCTTTCCGAAACGGGAAGAAGCATCCATGGAAACTGCCGCCCACAAAGTATAACGTTCCTGATAGGTATATTTTCCTTGTGCATACAAAGCCACGGAACTCCAATCGGTGTTCAAGCCGTCCACCGTACGGTAAGACAAAGAATTATTCATGTTCGATACCTTGTCGTTTCCCGTATTATGACCGTCCTCATATACACTCTTGAAAGAGGAATTCATAATGCGGTATCCCACAAAGGCATCCACAAAATGGTCATTGTGAATCAACTTATGATAAGACACTTTGGCCTCACCGAACAAGTTGTTCTGTGTTACCGTCTGGTCCTTCACCGTATTCTCCCACACTTGATTGCCAACGACTTGCGGGGACACGCCTACCATCGGGGAAAAATAATGGCTTTTAGAGTTATTGAAGCTATAACTAAAACGCCCCTCAACTGACCAGTTGTCCGTTATGTCCCATTTCGGTGCCAAACTCACCCCGAAACGGTATTGTTTGTTCGTATTCTCGGCATTGGCCAACAAAGCCAACGGATTGGACACACCCAAATCATCCACGTCATTCAGCGTGTTCGTCAACTGAGTACCATCGTCAGTATAGCTGTATCCCACCAAAAAAGGAGCCTTAACCAGTGCCAAATAACGCGGCGAGGTGGTCTTGTTCACCCCGTCATCCTGAAGCGTATAATTCAGATTCGTAAAATACACATCCGTAGCCAAAGTCAAGGTCTTGGTCAGGAACACATCGGAATTGATACGGGCGTTCAAACGGGAAAAGTCCGTTTCTTCCACTACGCCTTTCTGTCCGTCATAGCTCAACGAAATGGAATACTTGGCAATATCGTCCCCGCCCTGCACATTAATGCCGTAATGCTGCATATTGCCGTTACGGGTCACATTATCCGTCCAATCATTATGCTGGTGGTAAGTGGAATAGTCCGCTGCTGCCGGATTCATTCCTAAATATCCATCGAACAACGTAGCCCACTTGCCAGACTGCCCGCTGCCTTTCAGCATCTCACTCAAATAGGTACGATAGGCATCGCTCCCCATCACCCTCATGGCTTTAGGAGCCTGTTGGAAACCGAAAGACAAGTCGGCTGCGATACGGGTCGTAATGCTGCGCCCACGCTTAGTCGACACAAGGATAACCCCATTAGCTCCTTTACTGCCGTATAAAGAAGTCGCGTCCTTGATAACCTGTACGGACTCTATGTCGTTCACGTCAATAAAAGCCAACGGATTCTCATAAAAGCCGTCATGAACGGTCTCCACCAACGTAGAAGTATCCCATATCGTACCATCCACAACGATCAAAGGCTGTGCGTTCACATTTAATGAATTGTATCCCCGTATGAACATGTTGGAACCTTCACCGCCCACAGCACTCCGGGTGGCCGTACGCACATCGCTTCCCCATCGTTCCCCCAACACATCATCTAATGAAACGGCTTGCGTATTGGTAAAGGCATCCTCCCCCTTCAACGTCAGGAACGCATCACTGTACACAGAAACCTCCTTCACCGAATCGCCCTGCAAAGGCACGATACGCTGCAAGTATCCTTCCGAAGAAAGCGTCAATTGTACCATATAAGACGGTACACGCACTTTATACCTACCATTTTCGTCTGTCAAAGAAGACCACGCTCCGGCAGCCACCTTTACGCCTTGCACGGGACGGCCCGTCTGTGCGTCCGTCACCTTACCACTCACATAAATCTTCTGCACCTCTTTTCCGCGTCCGGAAAGTTCCCCGGCCTGTGCGGAAACAAATCCCAAAGCCATGGTCATCATGGCATATTTTAATATGTCCGTCATCGCATTATTCTATTACAGGTTCAAAAATTAGGCAATCTATCCGCATGGTACGGGTATATTTCGTCGTCTCATTCCGGGCCACATTCGCCTGCACACGCAGTTTCACGCAATCATTATCCTGCGTTTCAGGACCGGAAAAGGGGGATTCCGAATAGTTGGCATAAGGCAACTTGATTTGGGTGACGAACATCTTCGTCATGGTACTGCCATTCGTCGGAGCCTCACCCACGATTACCTCGTCCTCATACATCCGACCATCCTCATGCACATAATTCAAATAAAAATTCACTTTCGTACTGTCAGCTTCCACGCCCTCCATATAGGCACAAGCCGGAGCAAACACACAATACACGTTGTACCGAGCTGCCAATGTATTGGGCACGGTAAACTGTACAATAGGCTGTTGGCGGGGATTCTCACTGGTAGCCGTCACCTCAATAAAACGTTGTTCTGATACAGAATCCCGAAACAGCGTAGCGGACGAGCTGCGCGAACTGATAACCGCATAATTGGACTCGCGTCCCGAAGTATTCTCGGCCTCGACCACGATGGTCTTCAACCAAGACTCCTCCGGCTTATGGAGCAAGTCATCGGTTTTCCAAATCCGGCCGTTGCTGACCGGTTCTTCAACGGCCCCGGCTAACAGGTAAGAAGGATGATGGAATACATTGCCCGAAGTGGAAGCCAAAGAATCACCGGGAACAGAGGAAAAATCAACGTCCTTGCGGAATACCAAATCCATACAAATGGCTTGCTTCATCCAAGCTTCCGACAAGGAGTCCGACAAGGCCGTACTTACGGCATACTCCCTGTCTGGAATAATCAAGGATTTCACGGTGTCTTTCAACGTCTCGCCGAAAGTACGGAAATACTCTGCCATACGCCCCCGGCTTTTTTTCCATCCCTCATCAGAGGGAACAATCATCGTGTACACACTGTCTTCCGAATGCAAGTGGCCATACCGCTGCAACCAATCATTATTGAAATCGAAAATCGAATCGTACACGATTTGTCCCGAAGCGTTCTTGCCGATAGCCGTACTCTTTTCCTCATTGAACGTGTATTCGTCAAAAGAAGTCAGGAATGCCGCAAGCGAATCCGTCCCATTTCCTTCCTGGCAGATATTCTCATACAGATTATAATAGAACGGGGCTATCCGCGACAAACCGTGAACCAGTCCGTTTCCGGCCGGGATTTCTTCTGCCTTTACCGGAACTCCGGCAAAAGTATAGTTACCGTTTTCACGGGCATAGTCCTGCGATTTCCCGTTCAGCATTTTCACCCTCACGGAAGAAGTATCGGCCAAGTCTACCCCTCCATAAAGGTAACGGGAAATATGGTTCTCCAAGAATTGAGACTTCGTTTCCGCATTCACCGTGTAACCGGCCATAGCCTCATTGTCCGGAGCCCATACCGTAAAGGTCTGGTCCGTGGCCAATACGGAATCCAGTCCCGCACGTTTCACCACACTGCAAAACTCAGAGTACTCCGGCATGCTCTCCAACACTTGCATCAGGTTACGGGTCTCCACGGTCCCGTCCAAACCGTAATGCTCGTCCCACAGGTTATCCTGGCAACCGGCCATAACGGCCAATGCCCCGGCGGCTAACGATATTTTTATCATAATCTTCTTCATGATGTCCTTCATTTGGAATTACTGTTCTTTTGTTGCATAATATGAATTCTGGTGTAATTGGGTATTGGCGTTCATCTCCGTCAACGATATGGGAAGATACCAAGCCAACGGATTGGACAGGCGAGCCTTGTAAGTAGAAATCTCACGGGCATACGCCTCCTCTAACAAAGCATACGAATTTGAAGTTGACCCTTCCCGGCGCACCTTGCGCAACAGGTCGTACCATCTCTTACCCTCGAAGCAAAGCTCGCGACGACGTTCTTGCAGAACCATCGCACGCACGTCATCCATCGTAGGATAATCTGCATACTCCAATGAATCCATTTCCATCGTGGCACGCTTGTAAGTGACGTTACACAACGAGATAACCGTCTTCCGTTCATCATCCGTCACAGCCATTTCGGCCAAAGCTTCCGCTTTCATCAAATAAATGTCGGAAAGACGGTAGAATATCCAATTAGCCGTACTGGTAGAACTTCGGTAAACATATTCTCCCGAAGAATGGGGCACCAAAGCCGATGCCGGCGACTGCCCTTCATACTTGAACACTTTGAAACTCGTAGGAGGAACAACAGCACCGTCCGACCCGACATCCACAGTAGCTGCCACAAAGTCACGGGCACGGTAATCATATTGCACGTCCTGATAAGCATTGAACATTTGCGCTGTCGGTTCGAAATGCGCACTCTTACCCTTGCTACTGTTACCATACAGATTGGCCGTAGCACCATTCATCTTCCCTTCGCTGTCGAAATTCAATTCGAAAATGCTCTCGGTGGAATTTCCATTATAAAAAACGGAATTGTACATACGGTTTCCCTCCACCATCATCATCTCCGTCTCATATAAAGCTTCGTTGCGCAACACGCGGTCACAAGCATCCACACAAGCCTGATAGTCGGCACGTGCATCGGCATTGCCTACATCGGAAGCTTTCCACAAATACACATCGGCCAGAAGCGCACGCACGCCATTTTTTGTAATGCGTCCACGAGTGTACTGTTCCGTGGGCCACTCCTCTGGAGCATAACTTTCCGCCAGTTTCAAATCCTCTATCATGGCCGGTACGATAACACCGTCAGCCGAACTCTGTGCCACTTGGTAATCCTGCTGTTCACTTTCGCTAGGTTCCGTCACGTAAGGCACATCACCGAAACTACGTATCAAATAGAAATAACAGAGCGCACGCAAGGTATATGCTTCTGCCAGATAATTGTGCAAACGTTCTTCGGTAAAGTTGGCATCACGATCACGTACGGCAGGAGCCGACTTAATGACCTTGTTACAGATATTGATGACTTTATAAAAATCGCCCCAAGTCACCAATGCGTTAGAGGACAGCAAATTGGCATCTTTCAGATACTGTTCGTCCGTAGAAGCCGATGTCGAATAATCCATATTGTCCGAACGCGCCTCCCCCCAATAGATTATCCGGCTAATCACATTGTCTTCCAACATAAAACGGTAGCAAGAGGCCACCACGCTCTGCACGTCCTCTCCCGTCTCCCAATATTCATCGTCCACGATGTCATCTTCCGGATAAAGTGTCAGGAAATCGTTGCATGCAGTAAAAGCCCACAGGCATGAGGCTGCCAACAAGATATTTTTCAGATAGTATTTCATTGTTTTCATCATTTCCGTTTTTTAATTAAAATGTGGCTGAAAGTCCGAAAGTCCATTCCTTGGCACGTGGAGTCATGGAGTTGTCCACAGCTATGCCATAATAGTCTTTGGCCGTATCCGTACAAATAGAAATCTCTGGATCTACACCGGAATATTTGGTAAAACACCAAAGGTTGTTCACCGTGAGATAAGCACTCAGGTTCGTCATTCCGATACGCTTTACCCAATTAGAGGGAAAACGGTAACGGAAAGTGATATATTTCACACGAAGAAACGATCCGTCTTCCACATAACGGTCGGAAGCCAACCAATTGTACCCTTGGTTATATACGGCACGAGGCATGTCGGTCACATCACCTTCCTTACGCCAACGCCAATTCACCGTTGTACACTGATTGTAGGCATTATACATGTTCTCGGCGTTCATACGGGCCATATTCACAATCTTGTTGCCCCAACGGTAATTGCAGAACAGATTCACGGAGAAACGGTCATAACGCAAAGTGAACCCGAAACCACCCTGCATTTTGGGGTTACAGTTTCCTAAATAAACCACATCATACTGGTCGATACTACCGTCGTGGTTAATGTCCTCATAAATGGCATCCCCACCTTGGAACTGGTACTTGGTCGTGCTGTGGTAATAGTACATCGGTTTCACCGTTCCGTCGAAGTTCGTCATCGGCACACCGTTCTCATCCCGGGCCACCGGACAGGTTTTTCCCTCGGCAACAGCCTGGTCATAACGGTCATAACTGTAAGA
Organism: Paraprevotella xylaniphila YIT 11841; assembly: GCF_900683745.1. Lineage (NCBI taxonomy): Bacteria > Pseudomonadati > Bacteroidota > Bacteroidia > Bacteroidales > Prevotellaceae > Paraprevotella > Paraprevotella xylaniphila. The sequence goes on along the minus strand of NZ_LR215980.1, from coordinate 3,859,472 downwards.
ATACACACCTTTGTAGCGGAAGCCGTAAATAGAACCGAAAGAATTTCCCTCCTGCAAACGGGTATAATAAGCACCGTTCCCAAAGGCCGAATGATTGTTGAAGTTGTTCAATACACTCGGATCAAGGCTGCGGATCATGTTCTTGTTAGAAGCAAAGTTCGTATTGATATCCAACGAGAACTTGCCTTTTTCCACCACCTTGTTGAAATTGACTGTAAGTTCCCAACCGTCATTGTCCATCCGTCCTACGTTCTTGTAGGTCAAAGTAGCAAAACCGGAAGAAGACGGTATATCGATATCCTTAAACAACAAGTCGTCCGTACGCTTCTTGTACCAATCATACACGACAGATACCTTCCCGTTCCAAAGTTCCATATCGAATCCCAAGTTCAACGAGGTCACCTTTTCCCATTTCAAGCCGTCGAGCCGGATACGGGTAGGATACACCGCGCTCAAATCCATATATCCCGTGGAATTCGTTGTCAACAAGCTGTATTGCAGGTAGTTTTTCCCGGGTTGTCGTCCGGCAATACCCCAACTCGGACGGAAAGCCAACAATGTCAGAACCTTTCCAGTGTACTTGTTCAACCAAGGTTCATCCGAAATAATCCATTTTCCACCCACGCCGGGGAAGAAGCCGTAACGGTTGGAGGGGCCGAATTGCGTGGATCCGTCCACACGTAAATTGGCATCAAAGATGTAACGTCCCTTGAAGCTGTAGTGCACGCGTCCCATCCACCCCAAGGTCTTATCATTACTGTTACCGTTCTCCGTTCCTGAAATATAACCTGTAGCCGTGGCATCCGTAATATCCGAACTCGGCAATCCTTGCTTTTTCACATATTGGGAATGGCTGGTCGTAGTAGTCAATTGCATCAGAGCCTGTGCCTGCAAGTTATGGTCGTCATTCAGGAAATGGCTCTGATAAGTAATACCATGCTCCGTTGCCACGGTTAGCTTACCGGAAGTCTTGGTTTCCGCCACATTGGCCGAACCGTAATTATCCGCAGCGTTGTACACGCACTCGGCAGGCAAGAACCTTTCCTCCCTTTCGTTGTTCAAATCGATGGCCACCCATCCCAAATAACGCAAATAATGCTTTGCCGGATCGAAAAAGTCGTACTGCAAGGACATCTTCGGCATCAGACGATAACCCTTCAGGTCATTTTTGGCCAACTTGCCCAAAGCCACAGGATTCTTCAAGTCACGCTGTTCCTTGTTGAAGTCCGTATTGATGTCCATGTTAAGGTAACGCCCGGTACTGTTACCGTCTGCATCTTCCTCGTAAACGGCCATGTTCGGCATCTTCTTGTAAGCTATATCTAACAATTTATCATAATTACGGTCGTTATCCGAATAGGTAAACTGGAACTCTGAGGTAAACAACATACGGTCGGACACATAATAATCCAACTGCGAACGGGTAGAGAAACGTTTGTAACGTTCACCCATGACCGTACCTTTCTCGTCATAATATCCTCCCGAAATACGGAAAGCAGCCCTTTCGCCTCCTCCCGATACGGTCAGGTAGTGGTCATTCGTCCAACCGTGACGCGTCACCTCGTCCACCCAGTCTGTATTGTTATTGTAATTCTGGTTATCGGGCTCATAACGCAACTCGTCATAGTCATACTGTTCATAAGTCTCGTCGCGCCCACTCAGCGTACGGTTGAAATAGGCCTGCTTCATCATCATGGTATAGTCACCGCCCGACAGGAGCTTCATTCCCTTGGGCTGTGTGGCACCGGATAATTTATAGGTATAAGAAACCCGTGTCTTGCCGCGTGTACCCCGCTTGGTCTTGATAAGCAGCACACCGTTGGCTCCCTTGGAACCCCACATGGCCGTAGAAGCCGCATCCTTAAGTACCGTGATTTCTTCGATATCCTCCGTGTTCACGCTCAACAAGTCCGCATACTCTTCTTCATTGGCCGTGCCGAAGTCGAAGCTCTCATCTATTTCACCACTGTAAGGAACACCATTGACTACCACCAAAGGCTGCGAATTACCGGTTATGGAAGTTGTTCCACGGATACGCATTTGGCTGCCCGAACCGGGACTTCCTCCCATGACAATGTCCAGACCGGCCACACGTCCCTGCAAGGCATCGTCCGCCGAAGCCACCGATACGCCTTCCATGGCATCCATCTTGAACGTCGTCATGGCCATGCTCACCTCCCGTTGGGGGATATTGAACGCCCCGTCCGGACCTTTTTTATGAGCCTTGACCACCACTTCGCTCACTTTCATCGTATTGTCCACCATCTTGACGTTGAACTTGCGTTGAGAGCCGATGGGAAACTCCTGCGTCTTATACCCCATATAGGTGAACACCAACTTATTGTTCACATTCTTCACCTTGAATGCGAAGTTACCGTTCATATCCGTAGTCATTCCCCCGACCACACGGTTCGTGGCATCCTTTTCAGCCACGGTACAGCCCATCAGTTCAAGGCCGTCATTCGCATCCACCACATGCCCGCTCACCATCACCTGCGCCCCGGCATGCAGCATTGTGCCTAAAAAAGCCAATAATATCAATACTCTCTTCATTGCATTGCTGTTTAAGGTCATTTTAATTCTGTTTTGAATCACCGGACGGACGGTCGAACATCAGCACTTGGTCTATTTGCTGAATTACGGCATACGTATAAGCCTCAATCGTCGTGGCTTTCTCCTTGTCGCTATTGTTCAAGGTAAGGTCACGCGTCATCAAGTTATAGGCGTTTCCATTCGTCAGCACATGGGCCGTCACCTTTCCGAGCGCATGGTCCGCTTCCGAAGAGAGGGTCACGCTTCCGCCCCGGTTCGTCACATAAATCGGATAAAACTTGTTCGTATTCTCGTTGATCGTAGAAGTCAGATAAGCCTCGTCCTCCACTTGTTCTCCTTTGACGAACACGGAATTATCTTGAAAATGATAACGCACGAAACGCTCCATCACGTTCTCCAACGAATCACGCACCGACAGGTCACCCTCGTTCTCAATCTGCGCCACTGTGGGAATCCAGCCTTTTTCCTGTGCCCCACGTATCGCCTCGTTCGTCGGCACATACACGGTATAATGATATTGGTTCAAGAACTTCACCTTGCGTCCGGGAGCCACGGTAGAAGTAGTCGGGTTGTTGACAAAGATGCCCAACAAGGCACACATGTCATAAAACTCCTTGAATTCATCCCGTGTGGAAAGCACGTCATAGATAGAAGTGGTGGTATTCTGCAGAATGCCATCAATCAAATAAGCATTGCCGTTCTCCTTATTATATACTTTCGTAATGGACAAAGGAGTTTCATTACCAGCCCCGCTGATTTTATTATCTGCCGTGATACGAATCGGGGCATAGCCCTTGGTAATGAAGTATTCCTGCCCTGCAGCCCGCGCCGCAGCAAAATCCTCATTGCTAGCCGTCACCAGGGTTTGGCAGTTCAGGATGTCCTCCAAACGGTTTTTCAGGATGCCGCTATTGCTGACCACTCCATTCGTGCCCAAAGGAAAACCATTGTCCATAATCACTTCCCCGTCCGAAGTCCGGGTGGCCGTGGCAGCCACTGTATTCTGCGCTGTCAAGTTAAAATCCAACTTACACTGGTAATTGGTCGAAGCATATGATTTGGCCACCGGATCCACGTAATCCGTCATGTATTCATTCGGCGTGATAAAAAACTGGTACGTACTTTTCAAAGAACGCAAATAGTAAACGAATTGTGCATCCACCATGGCTTGGTTGAATATGGAATTCAATGAATCGATTTTAGCCGGCCCCATCACCGTCCGGTAGTCTAACGGCGTAAAGACTTTGTCCGTCACATATACCACTCCGTTGCGCCCTACGAATTTATCCACGATATTCTCCTTGCTTACTTCCATCTCATAACCGGCCTCATCCTTGATGTCGTTAAAACGACTGGGCAACGAAGAAAGGAAAGAATATTTCTGATGATTGGCCACGATGTCAGCGGCAATGTTATCCGGCACGTTGTCCCACGAACCGAAAGCCTCGAAGAAATCGCTGCCCTCTCCGTCGGCCGACAAAAAGCGGTCCATGGCCTCGTTCGTTGGCACGAACATGCAACCCATATCCGTTTCATAACCGGGTTGGTTGGAGTTTCCCCCCTTGGGTTGGTACAAATTCCATCCGGGATCGAAATAAAGCAAACCCGGTGCATTCGTACCGTTGAACTCCGTAAAAGCATACGCCGGACTTTGATTGAAATAACGGGTTTGGAAAATAGAATCGCCATTCTCGTCACGTTTATAGAACACCGGACAAGCGAAACGGTCCATCAAACTGTTGAAACGACTCACATTTCCGTTGGAACGGATATAGGCTGCCATGTTCTCGGGCGGAACCAATACATCCTCCAACTCATGCAGGTAGCCGTTCTGGCATACGATGTCCTTCTGGATAATCTTGTTGGCAAACAATGACGCATCCTCAGCCTCACGGGGAATGCCGGTCACAAAACTGAAATCATCGTCCGTAATGCGCTTACCTTCCATCACATCGGGGAAGAACTGCACCAATGTCCATTTCGTCGCATCGGACAACAATTTGATGGGTTTCCCTGCCCGGCGATAGGGTGCAAAGAATTTACTGTCCGGCAACTTGTCGGCGGCCACCACCGGAATGGTATCTTCCACCTCGAAATCCGTCGTACGGCGGAACGTGATTTGCCCACGGTCGCTCAACGACAAACGCTCCAACAGCTGTGAATAAGGGATAGTCCCAATTTTCAGCAACATCATTTTGAAAGAATAAGGCAAGTCCTCGTAACGGCGATACCCCATTTCGTTTTCCTGGAAAAAACGCTCGAAAGAGGCATCATTGGAGAAAAACAGCGTATTGCTTCCCGATACCTTCATGGCATCCGTATACCCGCAATCATCTATCAGACGGATATAATAGTTACAGTCCCCGCGCTTTTGCAGGTAATCATAGATGTTGCTGTTCAGCCACGACGGGATATGGTCTTCCATCTCCTCGAACTTGTCCGTACAGGCGACCGGGAACGCCCATGCAGCCCCCAGAGCCAACATCGTCAGTAATTTATAGTATTTCATGATACGGTAATATTTGTTTCCTTTTTAATGTGTATCTTCACTCTCTATCAGGTTAGTCGGCATGAACTCGATATAATCCAGATGGCAGTTGCCATTGAGCATCTGCACGAAACGGAATTCATGCGTGGAAGTCTCCGGCCAACTGAAAATCCCCAATACCTTGCGCATCTCGAAAGGATCGTTACGGGTGGAACCTTTTATCCCGCCGCTTTGCCCCATCATCAATTCACGCGAACAGAAGCTGTCCGGTCCTTTCATGAATCCACGGTTGTGCATGCTCTTGTCATTCTCGTAACCGTATGGGTCGTCTTCGCGGGAACCTTCATCCCACCATGCCCCGGAATTGTCCTGTGTAAACTGCCACACCTGTTCCCAACCGATGGAAGCGTCCGTTCCCTTCAGCCGCATGTCGATAGGGATGCCGCAAGGCTCGTCGTCCAGATAGAATTGCGTGATGCCACGCGTGGCCGCATCCACACGATAACCGATGCGCACTTCATAACTTCCTGCCGGCACCGGCCCCACGGTAATGGACGCATCGAACATGCCCCAGATTTCGAGATAATCCCCAAGGAAGAAACTGTGCATGTTGGAACCTATATACTTGGCAAATATCGTACTGCTTTCCTCGAACTTGAAATTCTTACAGTACCCTTGCGGCACATAATAATCCTTGTTGGAGATGACATCGTTGTTACGGAGTTCCGGTGTAAAGATGGTGAAGTCCATGCGGATACGCTTGCCACGCATGATACGCCCTATCTTATCCTCATCATACACCAACATGTCGGTAAGCGCATGGATGACCCCGTTTTGGCAATCCAGATTGCTGTGTGCCAAATCCAATGTCACCACATCATCTTCTTCCTCTGCCATATTCGTATATTTCGCATCATAACAGTTGCGTTCATCATTGAATACGGGCTTCTGCGCATCTTGGTCTCCCCATTTGAACGCCTGTACCGTGATAATAGTCTGGTCAGCCATAGGCACCAGATATTGTTCCAACCAAAACGAACCGTCACGATAGTTCTCGCGCAACCAGTCCGCATCAATCCAAGTGTGGGTCATCACATAATCCCGCGTGTTTACGATTTGGTTGGAAGTCAGCATCACCGGCAACAGGTGGTAGGCCACAAAACGGTAAAGGCTGCTGCGCTCATCCGTGTCCGGCAAATCCTTCCCTTCGGGGAAGTACGTCCGGGCATAAGCCCGCATGTCTTCCAAAGACCGGATACCGTTCAAGGCCAACACGGAATCCGTTTCCAATAAAGCCGTATAACGGTAATTCTTAGTCTTGGGGAAATTCGCGCTACCCGAATAAGGGTCGTCTGCCGGTTTGGATGTAGCGGGAACATAAGTCTCATCGTCCAAAAGCGTCAGGGCATCCCGTAACCCAGTGGCATGCAGAGCCTCACCATACAACTTGAAATGCCCCTCCGACTCGATGTAATCGGCCACCAAGTCCGTATTGCCGGCCAACGCCTTGTCCACCACATGCACTACGCCATTCACTTTAATATGGTCGCCCGACACGATACGCGCCGTATTGTTGACCATCCAAGAGGCACCGTCAGACGCAATGGAGGTGTACAAATAACGCCCCAACATGTTTTTCGTCTCGATGGCACCGGACTCGAACCCCGCTGTCTCATAATAAGGCACGCCATTGGCCTCACCGTCTATCAAATGGTAAAACACCATCTCTTTGACCGCCTCCACGGAGTCCAAGAAGTTGTCGAACGTGCCATACCCTTGTTCCGAAGCATAAGCTTCCATCGCCTCATTGTCCGGCACGAAACAAGTATACGCCCCGTACGATTCCAACAAGGAGAAAGCCCCCGCCACCCTCAACGCCTCCGCAAAATCGGAATATTCCGCGTTGTTTTCCACAAAGTCACCGATGGTCTCTCCCGTAAACGTCGTGTAGTTCTCTCCCACGTCGTCCGAGTCTTGACAGGCGGTAAAACTAGCCAGGACCATAACCGCGATACATGACAAAAACTTAAGCCTCATAACTTATATTCTTTTATCTTCTTCATTTATTCATTTCCTACGGAAAGAACTGCTCTATCCCCTTCTATACCCTACTACGATTGGGATTTTTAAAATACCTACAAGAAGCTTAAAAAAAATACTTTTTCCCGTCAATGCGTATCTTCATCCTCTAACAGGTTGGTCGGAATGAACTCGATGTAGTCGAAATGACAACTTCCGTCCAACATTTGTACCACACGGAATTCGTGCGTCGCCATTTCCGGCCAACTGAAAATCCCCAAGACTTTACGCAAAGCATACGGGTCGTTACGGGCTGAAGCCTTCACTCCTCCGGTCACACCTGAAATCAGCAGTTCCTTGGACCCGAAACTATCCGGAGCTTTCATAAAGTTACGGTTATGGAGGCTTTTGTCATTTTCATAGCCATAATAGTCATCCGGATTTCCTTCCCCCCAACTGCCGATATAGGGATTGTTGACCTGTGTGTACACGTATGCCTGTTCCCAACCGATAGAAGCATCAGTTCCTTTCAAGCGCATGTCAATAGGTATACCGCAGGGCACACCATCGAAATAAAACTGCGTGATACCGCGATGGTTCGTGTTTACACGATAACCGATACGAACTTCGTAACTTCCTTCCGGTATCGGTCCGACGGTAATAGACACATCGAACATGCCCCACATCTCCATAAAATCATGCAAGTAGTCGCTGTGCATGTTGTCCCCTACATATTTTGCAAAGACATTGCTGCTTTCCTCGTATCGCAATTTCTTGCAATACCCCTCAGGTATATAATAACATTTGTTAGAAATAATATCGTTGTTACGAAGCTCAGGAAGGAACGTAGTGAAATCCATACGGAAACGCTTGCCACGCATAATGCGTCCTATCTTATCCTTGTCATACACCAACATGCCGGTAAGCGCATGGATGACCCCGTTCTGGCAATCCAGATTACTATGCGCCATATCTAATGTCACCACATCGTCCTCTTCTTCGGCCATATTCGTATATTTCGGGTCATAACAGTTACGTTCATCATTGAACACTGGTTTTTGAGCCGGTTGGTCACCCCATTGGAATGCTTGTACCGTAATAATCGATTCGTCTGCCATAGGTACCAAATACTGCTCCAACCAGAAACGTCCGTCACGGTAATTCTCACGCCGCCAGTCTTCATCCATCCAAGTCTGCGTTATCACCAAATCCCGTGTATTCACAATTTGATTGGAAGTCAGCATCACCGGTAAGAGATGATAACCTACAAAACGGCTGAGACTGCTGCGCTTGTCATCATCCGGCAAATCTGCCCCTTCGGGATAATACCGTTCTGCATATTCCCGCATGTCGTCCAAAGTATGGATCCCGTTCAAAGCCAACACGGAGTCTGTCTCCAATAAGGCTGTATAACGGAATTTCTTAGCTGCGGGGAAATAACAAGTAGAAGAATAGGGGTCGTTAGACGGTTTGGTCGTAGCCTGTACATAAGTCTCATCGTCCAAAAGCATCAATGAATCCCGCCATCCGGTAGCATGCAAAGCCTCGCCATACAGTTTGAAATGCCCTTCCGACTCGATATAATCGGCCAACAAATCCGTGTTACCGGCCAGGACTTTGTCTACCAAATGCACCACGCCGTTCACTTTTATATGATCCCCCGAAATGATGCGTGCCGTACTGTTGATCATCCAAGCCGCCCCGTCAGGCGCAATGGAGGTGTACAAATAACGCCCCAACATGTTTTTCGTCTCAATGGCACCGTTCTCAAACCCGGCCGTTTCATAGTTGCCCACGCCTCCGCTTTCGCCGTCAATCAAATGGTAGAACACCATCTCCTTGACCGCCTCCACGGAGTCCAAGAAATGTTCGAACGTCCCATAACCTTGTTCTCTCACGTAAGCTTCCATCGCCTCATTGTCCGGCACGAAACAAGTGTATGCTCCGTACGACTCCAACAAAGAGAAAGCATTGGCCGTTTTCAAGGCTTCCGTAAAATCGGAATACTCCGCATTATTCTCCAGAAAATCACTGATGGTTTCTCCGGTGAACGTCGTGTAATTCTCTCCCACGTCATCCGAATCCTGACAGGCGGTAAAACCAGTCAGCACCATAACCGCGATACATGACAAATACTTAAACCTCATAACTTTATTTTTTATTTTCTTCATTTATTCATTTCCTACGGAAAGAACTGCTCTATCCCCTTCTATACCCTACTACGATTGGGATTTTTAAAATACCTACAAGAAAACCAAAAATATTTGTGTACATCATCAGAAAAATCCGCGCCTCTTGCCAAAGGGCGCGGATTCATAATATGTCCATACAAGCTTTTTTCACTCAACAGCAGTGAAATAAAATCATTTCTCAGGCGTAAAAACCCCCACGTAACCGCCGCCTGAACCCATCTTTATCTTCAGCAACTTACCAGAAGAGATACATACCGTCTTTTTCGACACTTGAGTAGGTTGTTTACTAGTATTCTTGGCATCCGCCCAATACGTCAGCTCATAATTCCCTTCAGGCAAGAATGAAGTATCAATCCTTATTTCACGTTTCGTGCTGTTGTTCATTGCCCCGATAAACCATTGCTCTCCCGAACGCTTTGCCAAGGCGACATATTCACCGGGATATCCAGCTAAAAAATGGGTATCATCCCATACCGTAGGCACCAACTTCAGGAAATCAATACCCGGTTGTCCCAAAGCATAACGCGGATGTTCACACATAACGGTTAAAGGACTATTATAAATCACGAATTTCGACAGTTCTGCACAACGGGTATTGGGCACCGTTGTAGGAGTTTGAGGCTTAAAGTCCTTCATCGGCACATTCAAGAAACCACCAGGCGTATAGTCCATCGGCCCGGCAAGCATACGCGTAAAAGCAAGAGTTACATTGTGTTCAGGAGTAACACGCGCAGAGAATTTTGAATACTCTCCACCCATTACACCTTCGCGAGTCAACAAATTGGGATATGTACGTTCCATGCCATCGGGCTTGTAAGCACCATGGAAGTTCACCATCAGCTTATGTTTGGCGGCTTCTTTCACAATACGGTGATACCAGTTCACCATATCTTGGTCATCTCGATCCATAAAATCTATTTTTACACCGGCTATTCCCCATTTCTCATATAGAGCGAAGGCCTCCTTGTAACTGTCATCCTTATTCACATCCGTACAATACAGCCATAACCAACAACGCACGTTCTTCGAGCGGGCATAATCCAGTATTTCCGGCATATTCAGTTGTGGCGCCGGCTTGGTGATGTCTGCCTCCACTTTGTTATATGGACCATACCATTGCCAGTCTATCAGCATATACGGCCATCCCTGTTCCGATGCGAAATCAATGTACTCCTTTATCACACTGGTTTCCATCTTCACTTCACCACTCCACCAATGATCCCAAGCGCACATTCCAGGTTTTATCCATGAAGTGTCATCCAAAGCACAAGGTGGATTCAAGCTATACACCAACTCCGATTCAATAAACTTACCCGGATGATTACCTATCATTATCACACGCCAAGGCGTGGCCTTCTTCTCACAGAAACAGGCTTTCACCCCATCTTCCTTTTCACCAGGCAAAGGAGACAATTTCGTAACAAGCATCTGCCTTCCCTCCTGTCCGCCGTCCGACTTCCCGATATAAAAACCTGGATAATCATCAATATGAGCCTCAGTGATGGCTATATAATCCTGCTTGTCTATCTCAACCAAAAAGGGAAGTCCCACCACTGTGTCGACCGGAAGCACGCCAAGCCGCGTAGGCACAAACTCGGCTTCCTGACTGGAGGTGTAATTACGTTTGTACTTCGCAGCCCAACCAATGGCATTTACGGGTAAAGAGAATCCTGTCAATTCACGGGTTATCTGTCGATTACCAATCTTTCTTGCGCCATACAATTGGTAACGAAAAGCGATACCATCGTCATACACCCGGACAATAAAATCCATACGTCTTCGGTCGCCTGCTCCTTCTTTCAAAGCCAAAGTCATCTCATTCCAACTCACTTTTACTTTTCCATGCTTGTTTTTCACCACAGGAACCCAAGTATCAGACTTTGCCTCCATAGAAGGGGTATTCACTAAAGTAAAACCGCCCGACATAGGTTTCTCCCCCTTAAACTCAAAACCTAATGGAGAATCACAAACTAACGTCTTTCCATTATAAGAAACAGAATACCCCAAATTCTCTCCACTGTGGATTCTCATCTGTATCTTTCCGTCAGGAGAGGCCATCTGCCATTGTTGCGCAGATAGATTCGATACCAACAACAAACATAAAACTATCAGATAATTTTTCATATACCATAAAAAAAACAATTTATAATCACCGTCACATGTTGTCCGTACAGAACAAACTTAATGAATGCCACGTAACAAACTACATATCTTCCTCTATTATCACTAACGGGGACGGAACATATCCGCCCCCGTAGCCAATCCGCTCTCACAGACTTATTTCACCAACACTTTTTTCACCATACCATCGGCACGCACGATATAGATGCCCGGACGGACGGTTTCATGCACCGTGCCCTCGAACTCGGACACGCAAGTGCCATCAACCGTATAGATTGCACCGGATTCCGAAGTGAAGACATTGATGGTGCGTCCTGTCACGAAGACCTTCAAGTCACCGCCGTCGGCCTGCACGTCGCGCACGCCCGTGGCAAAGCTTTCGGACGGGATGTTGTCCACAGTCTCGTAGGTGCGAATCCAGTCGATGTAAAGCGCATCGCCTTGTTGGAAACCCGCTGTACTCATGAACTGACCTACATAATTGGTCTTACCGACACCGATGTAACGCAACAAATCCCAATAATACACATCACCCTTCATTTCCGCATCAGACAAACTCAAGGCAAATTCCGAATTCAAACCGTTCACTTGCTGCAAGAAGTTAAACTTGTCCACCGTAATCTCCGGGTTCGTACCCTTGCACTTCATGGCAATATAACGGCGTACGCCCGGATTGAGGCTAATCATGCAGGATTCGTCACGCACTCCGCCTTCCGGGTCACGGTCGTAAAAGTTCGTGAACACGCCACCTTCACGACGCATGGACGGACTGGTCGGATAAGTAGTCACATTGCCCAAAGACGTTCCGTCGAACGAATCGTATGTATCAGCCGCCGTCAGTTTCAGGCACTGCAAATCTTCACCCTCTGCATCTTTATAGGTATCCTTGTTCACACGCGACCACATGCGCCAACGCTGCATGCGCCAACCGTCCAACATGAAGGTCTGGCCGTGTTCGCCCATCACAAGTTCCGCACCGTTGATGGTACCCTTGGTGCTCGGATCGTCTTCTGCCTCTCCATTGAACTCCCAAGCCTCGAACAGACCGGTCTTTTCATCATCCGTCGGGTTGTAGCTTCCCAAAGCATCCTCTATCAAGAAGCAATAGGGTATCATGGAATCGTAGTCTTCTGACGAGAATTCAGGGAACTCTTTCACCGGTTTCAACTCGTAACCCGACTTGTAATAATAGAATGACCCGCACTTCATGTCGAACGAGCCATACCCGTCGCGGTCGGCAAAAGTAAAGGTGGCCGCATCGTCCGTACCTTTCACCATAAGCAAAGTACCGTCCGTGCATTGCACGACTACACCGTCTTTACCTTTCAGGTTATATGCCAACTGCCCGTTGCTTTCACCTACCGGAACGAAAGTCAACGGAGTGGCACTCTCATTGGCACCCAAAGCCAAAGGATAGCCCGTATAAGTGTCTTTCGTCACTTCACTCGTAGACACATACAAAGACGTACCATTGTCTGCCGTACGGATATAATTATAAATCAAATCCTCTGCCGGATTGACGTATGAATAGAACTCGGCTACGGCGGCATTCACCTCTTCGATAGCGGACAAATACTCTTCCGTCGCGGCATCGGCCTTGTTGTACACACCGTCCGCCTTCGCATGTACTTCCTTCAAAGCCGCATACGCCTCGTCAGCATCCCCCATGTAGTTTTGGAAACCCTTGATGACCTTCTCTGCTTCGTACAAAGCCGTGTTCAATATGTCTTTTTGGGGATTGGACACCGGACCATCGCCCCAGTTTTCCTCGGCCGTCAGGCTCTTTACAGCCGCATCCATGGAGGGGAAGGTTTTCAACCATTTGACGTTCATATACGGCATTTCCTCCGGCGTTTTGGCACGCTTCACGATAGTGTCTCCCTTTTCATCCGTCTCCGCATACATCGTGTCGCCACGGGTGATAAATCCGACAGAGAAATGGGAAATCTTTATCGGGACACGGTCTATCAAACGACGTGACGCCAACGCCATGGAAGAACTGTCGCGGATGGAAGCGAAGTTGACGGCCACAATGATTTCACACTTCTCCTGATCTTCCGTCACCGGCAAACGCTTCATGTACCATACCGTGTCGTTCTTCTGTGCCGTCAGATCATTGTCTCCTGTGTTCACGCGGACCGACAGCGTAGAGTCATTCCGGTCGCGATTATATAAAAATATGGAATCACGCCCCAAGGCATCCTTGGCCCAAGGGGCATGCCCCTTCACTACGTCCAAAGCTTTCTTGAACCCCCAAATGCCGCCTCCTTGTTCGTTTTCCATATCCACGTCCTGTGCCCCGGTGTATGGGTTGTGCCAGAAGAACTCTATCCAATAATTGCTTTCATTGGCTTTCTTGGTTTGCGACTGGCGCGGAATGGAGAGTTTGGCCACGAACACCGGATGCTCAGGAGTGATGGTCATGAATCCCTCACCTTTCACCTTTTCTTTCCAGTCCAAGCGGCCACGCAGCAAGAAACCGCCGTTCTCAGGCTTGAACTCCTTTTGATGCACCCCCGGGATAAACCTCAGATAATCCCCCTCGAACTTAAAACTCGGATACCATTGCGCCCACTGTTTCCCTTCGGGGCCGAAATCCATCAAGGCATTGGCCTGCATTTGGGCCGCCGTCCAGTTGTAATACCCGTCCACGCCGTGAACGTCACGTGCCCCGGCCATGCCGGCATAGCACAACAAAGACGCGCCAAGTAAATGTCTTAGTCTCATAAAAACAAAAATTTAAAGTTAAACCATACATGTTGACAACTCCTTCTATATCCTACTACGATTGGGAATAAGAAAATACCTACGCCAAACAAAAAAAATCATTTTGTCCGTTTTATCCAATAAATCCGCGCCTCTTGTCAAAAAGGCGCGGATTTATCTGTTTCCCGGCTCCGGCTCTTACCGGACAAGGACTAACCTAACCGGACTTGCATATCAACGTACGATGACTTTCTTCACTGCCGCTCCGGCACGCACGATATAAATGCCCGGACGGACGGTTTCATGCGCCGTGCCCTCGAAAGCAGCCACACGTGTTCCGTCTACGGTATAAATACCGCCTGCCTCTGCCGTGAAGACGTTAATGGTGCGTCCTGTCACGAAGACTTTCAAGTCACCGCCGTCGGACTGCACGTCGCGCACGCCCGTGGCAAAGCTTTCGGACGGAATATCGTCCATGCTCTCGTAAGTGCGGATCCAGTCGATGTACAGCGCATCGCCTTGTTGGAAGCCCGCCGTACTCATATATTGACTCACATAAGCCGACTTACCGACACTGATATAACGTAACAAATCCCAATAATACACATCACCTTTCATTTCCGCATCTGCCAGACTTAATTCAAAACCTGTAGCATTGGTTTCCGGCTTAGCCAAGAAGTTAAAGACATCCACCGTAATCTCCGGATTCGTCCCCTTGCACTTCATGGCAATATAACGGCGTACGCCCGGGTTGAAGCTAATCATGCAGGATTCGTCACGCACGCCGCCTTCCGGGTCACGGTCGTAGAAGTTCGTGAACACGCCGCCCTCACGGCGCAATGCCGGATTAGACGGATAAGTCGTCACATTCCCTAAAGATATCCCGTCGAACGAATCGTATGTATCAGCCACCGTCAGTTTCAGGCACTGCAAATCTTCACCCTCTGCATCCTTATAGGTATCCTTGTTCACACGCGACCACATGCGCCAACGTTGCATACGCCAACCGTCCAACATGAAGGTCTGGCCGTGTTCGCCCATCACAAGTTCCGCACCGTTGATGGTACCCTTGGTGCTCGGGTCGTCTTCAGCCTCTCCATTGAACTCCCAAGCCTCGAACAGACCGGTCTTCTCGTCATCCGAAGGAACATAGCTCGACAAGGCATCCTCAATCTGGAACAAATAAGGCTGCATGCCTTCGTAATCCGTATCCGGGAATTCATCCACCGTCTTCAACTCATAACCGGACTTATAATAATAGTACGAACCGCATTGCATATCGAACAGTCCGAAACCGTCGCGGTCGGCAAAGGTAAAGGAAGCCGCATCGCTTGCACCGTTCACCAAAAGCAAAGTCCCGTCCGTGCATTGTACCACTACGCCATCCTTGCCTTTCAGGTTATATGTGACCAAACCGTTGTCTTCGCCCACGGGCACAAAAGTTAAAGGCATGGCACTTTCGTTAGCACCCAATGCCAAAGGACGGCCCGTGTAACTGTCTTTCGTCACTTCATCAGACAAGGCATACAAAGAAACGGAACCGTCAGAAGTTCGGATATAATTATATACCAAGTCCTCTGCCGGATTGACGTATGAATAGAACTCGGCTACGGCGGCATTCACCTCTTCGATAGCGGACAAATACTCTTCCGTCGTGGCATCGGCCTTGTTGTACACACCGTCCGCCTTCGCATGTACTTCCTTCAAAGCCGCATACGCCTCGTCAGCATCCCCCATGTAGTTTTGGAAACCCTTGATGATTTTCTCAGCCTCGTACAAGGCTGTGTTCAGCACATCCTTTTGCGGGTCAGCCTTTTCACCGTCACCCCAGTTGTTCTCTGCTGTCAGGCTCTTTACCACCGCATCCATGGACGGGAAGGTCTTCAGCCATTTCACTTCCATGTACGGCAACTCGTCACGCGTCTTGGCACGGGAGAAGATCGTATCACCGTTCTCATCCGTCTCCACGTACATGGTATCGGAACGCGATATGCAGTTCACCGTAAACTCCGAAAGGCGGATTGGCACGCGGTCTATCAGGCGGCGCGACGGCAAAGCCACGCTCGATGAATCCAAGATGGACGCAAAGTTAATGGCCACCAGAATTTCACAACGCTCCTGGTCTTCCGTCACAGGCAAACGTTTCATATACCATACCGTATCGCCCTTTTGGGGTGTGGGAGACGTTCCCTTGTCATTGATACGGATGGACAATGTGGAGTCTTCTCGCGCCGCATTATATAAATAGATGGAATCGCGCCCCAAGGCATCTTTGCTCCATGGGCAATGGGATTTCACCACATCCAACTTCTCCTTAAATCCCCAGAATCCACCGCCTCCGTCATTCGGCATCGGGTCGTTCACCTTACCTGTATAAGGATTATTCCACCGGAAACTTATCCAAGTATTGCTGTTACCCGGCTGTGCGGCCTCCGACTGCCGAGGTATGGACATCTTACACACAAACACCGGATATTCCGGACGCATTGTCATAAATCCCGCACCGCTTACTTGCTCATTAAACTTAATTCCGGAACGGAATTGAAAGCCCCCCTTAGTTGGTTCCAACGTCGTGTTATTCACCCCGAGAATCCACCGGAGATAATTTCCTTCGAATCCAAAACTCGGATTCCACTGTGCCCATTTCTTTCCGTTGTTGTCCAAAGAAATATTGACACCAGACTGCATCTGGGCTGTTGTCCAGTTGTAATACCCGTTCACCCCGTGAACGTCACGTGCCCCGGACATGCCGGCATAGCACAGCAAAGACGCGCCAAGTAAATGTCTTAGTCTCATAAAAACAAAAATTTAAAGTTAAACCTTAATTTTATAACCTCTCCTATTTCCTACTACGATTGGGAACGAGAAAATACCTACGGCCTCATCACATTTATCCACAAACCAATGTGGCAAGGGAGAGGGGTGGCAGCTCGAATTCCAACCGTTGGCCGCCTATTTGCAGGTTACGCTTTTCTGGTTGCGGTCCGGAATTGCATGTCACAACCACCGTCTTGCCCTCATGGTTACGGAAAGCCAACATGTTCCCAGGGGCAGACACTTTCAACCGCCGACTCCCGGGCTGCACAAAATGCGACAGGTGTTTCATCAAATAAAACTCATCGGTATAGACCACCTCACGTGTCTGGCGGTTCACCCTCACCAAGGAGTTTTGAGCCCAATCCCAACCGCTTTTGCCCGTCTCATCCAACACCATGTTCCAATACATATAGGAACTCACGCCATGGTTGAAACAATGCACCACGGCTTTCCAACTTCGTTCAAGCGAAGTCCAGTCGTTTTCCCCGTCGCCGCATTCGTTTTCCGTCTGCATGTAACGGTAACGGGGGTATTCGCGCTGAATAACCGGTAACGCTTGCTTTCCCGTCCATTGTACTCCGATACCATCGATGGCCGCAGCTGCATCCTTGTCTTTCAAGAACGCACGCACATAATCGGGATTCGGATAGTTCACCGTACCCAGCCAAATCTCAGTATCGATACCGTCTTTCTTAAATTGCGGGGCCAGGAACTTACCGACGAAAATGGCCAGATCCTCGGGGCGCCATGTACAAGACGGCCAAGCCGGTTGCCAAGCGATTTCGTTCTGCGGCATCACCATGCTGATGTTCACCCCATTTTTCCGGTATTCCTGAATGTATTTGGAAAAATAAAGTGCGTATGCCTCCAAGTAGCCGACCTGCATGTTGAAGCCGGTCGTATGGATGAATGTGGCCCGACGGGGATCAAGACGGTTGTGTCCCGTCCCTAACTTATCCACCCCATGGCTTTTCAGAGAATAATGCTCATTGATTTTCATCCAGATGGGGGGTGTCCACGGACTGGCCCACAATTTCAAGTCTAGCCTCAACTTCAAGGCTTCCTTAATGTAGGGTATCAAAGTATAACGGTCACGCCCGACATTGAAATTACGCATCTCATAATCGTCTTTCACGTCATCATAAGAGTAATAGGCAAAAGCATAATCGCTACAAGCTATCGGTGTACGCCCGTAAGCGAAGTTTATGCCTTCTTTAGCAAACAAGGCTTCCATGACTTTTCCACGTTCTTCTGCATCCAAACACTGCAAAGCATCCCAACCCAGTTCGTTGAAAGTCCCGCCAAACCCGTCTACCTCTTGCATCAGGCTGTCCGTATAAACATACACATCAGCCTTTTGCCCGTCATTTTTCAACACTTTGACCTTCTGCCCCTTCCAACGTTCCGTAGCTGTAGTCGTAACCATCTCAATCTGTTGAGCTGCCACCGAAAGATATGTGCATCCCAACCCAATCCATAATAATACGTTTCTTTTCATATTTATTGGTTTACAAATAATTTAAAAAATCAACATTTCATTTCACCGTCATCGTGCGTACCACATCTGTTTCCGGACGGAACGGACGGCCGTTCACCGTCACATTCTCCAACGTGTACCCTCCTACGCTCCTCTGTTTGTCGTAGTCTATGATCAGGCTAGGATTGATATTCCCCTCCGGGGCCGTCACCGAAATATTGCGGAAACGGACATTTTCGACACGGTTGCCCGGCGCACGGTTATACTTTTCACTGTAATCCACGCGCATCTCGAACAAGCGGGCTTTCGGCACGTCTTCTATGCGAATGGAATCATACGTCACATCGCGGATGGTATTCTTGTCACCGCAACCGATGGTAAGCATGCCGTCGCCTGCATGGAAAAGGATGTCGCAATCATGTATGCGCACGTTTTCCAATGTCTCGCCGGTCTCGCTACGGTCGTCGCCATGCGTCCCGATATTGACCGGATGCGCCCAGTCGCACCACAGAGTGGCCCTCGAAATGTCAAAGTCACTACTTCCTCCCCAATACCACCAACGGTGGTTGTAAAGGGCAATGCAGTCGTCCGAATTACGCAGGAACACGTTGTGGATTTTCACATGCCGGCAACACATCAGGTCTATGCCGTCGCTCCAAGGACGGGCAGAAAAAGACTTGAGGTTACGGATGGTGATGTTTTCCGACTGTCCGCCATATACCGTATAATGCTGTGGGTTCAATACGGTCACACCGTCCACCAATACGTCCTTGGAATAGGTGATTTCGATGCCGCGCAACGGATGGGCAATGATGCCCCGCCCGATGATGCGCACATCCTCGGCACGGTCTACAATAAGCCGTGCGCAGACCACCGCGCCCGGTGCCAGATAAACGGTCGTATGGCTCGGTATCTTGATTTCCCCGCTAGGCAAATCCTTGGGCTTATGCACGCCCGGTCCGAAATAAATCAGCCGTGCGTCCTGCATGAATATGTCCTGCGCGTTTGGAGCCGTCCAGTTGATAGTGCCCGGTTCATCGCCTGTATAGGTTTCCGTAAGCATGGCATTGGCAAAGACATGCAGGTTCTGTTTCCGCTCGCCGTTGAATTCCACACTCAGGAATTCCGGACGCTGCAAGGCGAACTCCACCGTACGCTCGTCCACCTGCCGGGCCACAATGCCCCGTGAAGCCGGTTTCACCTTCACTGCCATCCGGCCGTCTGCGCCCAAAGCATCGGCACGGCAGTTCCTGACCTTCACCGCCACTGGCCCACCCATCTCGAATTCGGCAAAAGAAGCGTGACGGACCTTCCGCACATCCACTTCGCAATCCAGATTCGGAACTTGTCTCCACTCACTGTCACTGCCTGCAAGAGGCTTTACGTACACCTCGTAATCCGGATTCCGTTTCAGCCCTTCTTTTCCTTCGGGCCATTCACTCACCCGTATTTGTGCCTGCACCGTCCAAGCCATCAGGCACAACAAGATGGCCATTTTACATTTTCCCATTCCTTTCATGTTTTTAGCGTTTTACATCATGTTTCAGGTAAAGTTTCTTTTTCAGCCTTAATGCGCAATATCGTATAAGAGAACGGACGGAACTCATAGGTAAACTTCCGGCCGAAGTCCCCATACGCGGAAACCACAGGCGTAATCTTACGTGGCTCTTCGAAAGAGTTTTCTGCCAAAGCACTGTCTGCCGCCAAGGTAATGACTTGCCCGTCGGGTACCACGTCGCCGGCACCTTTGAGACGGAACGTGACGGGATAAGGGGTTTCTGTAGCATTGACCACCTTCAAGACCAATTCCCCACGCGGTTCGTCATAACCGGAAGCCACGAACTGCAACGGCACGGGGGCGGGTTCGTGCGATAACATACGCACCCCATTCACATAGAGTTCGCTCTTATGGGGACTGACAATCAATTTTAAATCGTACCAAAGGCCCGTTTCCAATCCTTCGTAAGGACGTTCAGCCAATACTTTTCCCCGGTTGCTGTTCGCAATCTGTTGCAACATCACCTTGCAGTTGCCCCATCCCCCGATATTGTACATATATCCGTCCTGCCCGTTGCCCGTCATGCCGAAATATAGCAGGAAACCTTCCGAACCTCCCATCTTCCGTGCCTTACACTCCAACACGAAATCCTGACTGTCCACACCATTCAGGATGTACTGCGTACCGGCCTCGTTGGAAACCTGAGACAAGACCTTGCCTTCATACTTCCATGCGCCGCTCCGGCGTGAGAAGTCTTCCAAGGACAACGGCACGGGCTTACCGCCCGATATCAGCTTGATATCCTTGAACTCTACTTGGGTCATCCACGAACCGAAGCCCACATGCCCTGAAGGATACGCCGCCGTACCGGCCCCTTTCAGTACCTTGTCGTTCGGCACGGTGTACGTAGGCTTGTTTTCCGCAGCCATCTGTTGCACGTAATATGAAGCCCGGCCTACGACTTGTTCGGAATCGAACCAAATCAGATTGGTCGGCCATTTCCGATTGTTCCGGTTTTCCAACAATGGGGCATACGAAGCCATCCGGACCAAATCGCCGTTCTTCTCCATGCCGCCAATAAAGGCTGCTTCGGACAAAGCCGCCAACATGTTGCCTCCGCCCACTCCCCGGTTGCAGGCATATTCACCCACATATACCGTATGCTTGCCTCGCTCGTAATCATCGAACATATCCGTATTGCGGAAAAAGAATTCGGGAGCCACGTAATAATGCGGATCGACCATGTCGGTCTTCGTAATCTGCATCGGGCCGTTGCGTTCGGGCATCTCATTATATATTAATGTAAGCTGCGGATACTTCTTTTTGACAGCCTGATAAAACAAGTCGAAACGTCGGTCATACTCCGGCCCCCAATTTTCGTTGCCGATTTCCACATACTGCAAGGGGAAAGGCGCGGGATGGCCATCGGCAGCCCGGCGTGCCCCCCACTGGGTAGACGTATCGCCCAAAGCGTATTCTATCGCGTCCAGACAATCTTGTATATAATAAGGTATGTCGCCCTCGGAAGAAGCATCTCCCATACGGAACTGGCAACCTAACCCTACATTGCATACGAACATGGCCTTGGCTCCGACATCCTCGCAGAACTGCAACATTTCATAATAACCGAAACCGTACGAACAACGGTAGCCCCACGTGCTGTATTCTCCGGGACGTGCCGCCGGATCACCCAATGTTTTTTTCCATTCAAAACGGTTGTCCAAGGTGATGCCTTCCACCACGCAACCACCGGGCCAACGGAAAAAAGCGGGACGGAGTCCGGCCAACATTTCCGCCACATCCTTACGTAAGCCGTTCGGACGTTGCTTGAACGTCTGTTCCGGAAACAAAGACACATAGTCCAACCAAGCCTTACCAGGTGCATTGAATTCCAAAGCCAACGAAGCCTTGCCGTCCGTTGCGGAAGGCGTGAGTACCAGTTTCACATCATGCCACTCGCCGTCAGCCGGACAAGCCACGGGTGCCAAGGCCAAAACGTCCCCCGATGCAGAAAGCATTTTGGCGACGACCGTGCCCCGGTAACCGGGGGCCAGACGAAGAATCGTGCGCAAATGATAACGTTCGCCCTTTTTAAGTCCCATTCCCCAATACCCCTCGTTGATGACTTGTACCGGACTTTGCGAGCCACGCACCGTGACTTCCAGGTTATTCGGTGCCGTGGCAAACTTTGGGCGGTCTTGGGTCAGCCGCATGGATGCTGCCGACGGGTCTCCGGCTTTCAGGCTCCAAGCCCTGACCTTCCCGCCATGCCATTCAAAAGAACGGTCGCGTACTTCACCCGTCAAATGATATTTCCGCGCCACCGGCCGCAACTTCAGACCGTCCACCCGGTAACCTTTGGGTATCACGTCCTCCTCAAAACTACGGTTCTGCACCAACTCGGCATACAAACCTCCATCCCCGGCATGGTTGATTTCCTCAAAAAACAGGCCGTACATCGCAGGGGATATTTCCACCCCACGTCGGCTTAAGTCCACCACTACTTCTTCTGTCGCGACGGATGTGTCTTGGCATCCTGCCGCCACCACACTCATCAATGCTCCGCAAAGCCATTGTCTCACACGCATAAAGTTCTTTTTGAATTTATTTTATTATAATATGATTTTACGCACCCCCGTATGTTCTCCGTCGGATACCTTCAACAGATATACACCGGAAGACATGTGACCGACCGGCATACCACATTCCAAACCTCCGGAAACCCCGACCGTGCCGACCAATGTACCGGACAGCGAATACAGGCCGACAACCGTATTACGGGCTGGAACTGACGAGAAGCGGACCGTAAGCCTGCCGCCGGAAACCTCCGCACACCATTCAGCTCCGGCCTGCGCCGTACTTTCCACACTGCTTCCCTCAGACACGACCTGCGTCCGGACTACGGGAAGCGCGGAGGCATAAAGCAGATTGCCCGTTTGCAACGCCGTGATTTCGGAACGGCCCGCCGACAAAGGTAAAAGACCGTGGCCGTTCACCACTTCAACCACGGAAGGAGCTGAACTCTTTAAAGCCACGGAAAGACCGGAAGTGGAGGATACCGGAGGCGTGAAAGCCTCATCGCCCACTTTGCATTCCGCCAACTCCCCAAAAGTGATGGCCTGCGTGGCGGCTCCATATAAAGCCGAAACCTGACCGGCATCCAAGGCACAATCGTACACGCGAACGTCGTCCACCCAACCGAAAAGAGAAGGGTCGGAAGCGTAAGCCGAACGCCCGATGAAGTTTTGCGTGGTCGCTCCCAAGGAAGACGGCGACAAGGTCAGGTTCTCATTCCGGCCCACCTCCACCCCATTGGCATAGAGGATTCCCGTGTTCCCCTTTTGCGTCAGCACGATGTGCGTCCACGCTCCGGCTTTCATTTTAAAATTCGTGTTGATTTGCTGTTCATCCGAATTACCGCCCTGGGTGATGGCATAACGCAAGAAGCCGGTCTGCGCGGCTTGGACCGTCAAAAAGAAATTATTGTCCGTGCCCCGGTTGCAGTCCACAATACGTGCCCAATTCTCCACACGCTCAGGTCTCACCCAAAGCGACAGGCTGAAGTCCTTCCAACCCGATGCCCAACCGGAAGGAAAGGACAGGTAGCCGCCATTCAGGCGTACACCGGAATGGAACTTGCCGCCTTCGTACCCAACATTACCCACCAACTGCGCCACACCGCCGTTCCACACGTCCGTGGCCTCCGTTCCGGAGCCTTCGTCCAACGGCCAGTACTGGCAACGGCCCACCTGGGGATAGGCTTTTGCCTCGTCGGAAGCTTTGCCCTCGCCTACGGCATTCACGGCCGACACCACATAATAATACATCTGGCCGTTGTCCACTTTGTGGTCCGTAAAACGGCAGTCCATCGCACGCCCCATCAAAGTATAGGGTCCTCCAAAGGAAGTACCGCGCCGCACTTGGTAATAGGCCGTACGCTCGCCAGTAGCCTCCCACGACAGTCCCACGAAACCGTTACCCGCAAAAGCCTTTACTCCTGAAGGAGCGGAAGGCAAAGACAAGGCGGATGTGGAAGCGGAACCTTCTGCACACCCATTACTCTCACCGGCAGCATTGGAAGACCATACCTTATAATAATAGGTGGTGGCAGGCTCCAGACCGTCGTCCACATACGAAGGTTCGGACAAATTGGTGGCCAACGTGACAAACGGCCCGTCAGGCGATGTGGCGCGGCACAGTTTATAAGCCGACACATGGCCTTGGGTGCTCCAAGACAGTTTCAAGGCCGTGCTGCCCGATGTTTCCACTTTCAAATTCTCCGGCATGGGCGGCAAGGCCGTACCGGCAGCCGTCAAGGACACATGGTCGAAACTTACGGTATAGCCCTCCGGGCGGCCGCCACCGCCGCAGACCCATATTCCGGCCAAACAATCCGTCGGGAACGGGATGTCCGCCGCCCCAATCTGGTGCCAGACCGTTCCGTAATCGGAAACGTATGCTTCAAACTTATCGCCCTTGCGCACCAGTTTGAACCAAAACGGCATCCATGTGTGGTCGCTTCCGTCTATCCATCCGCCACCGTCGGACGTACCTCGCCAAATGAAATGGGTTTGCCGCGTTCCGGCATCGCCTACCCACAACATGACTTTTTGGGAAGATGTCGTAGTGTTCTCCCGTACCACAAGCCCGAATTTCTCTTTGTTTCCGAACTGTTCGCCCGAAAACATCCTGGCCACTAATTCAAAATCACCGCTAACCGCCGAGTATGTAAAATTGCCTTCCGGATGGTCCGGCCTGTATATATCCCGTCCGGAACCCGTTACCACGAAAGTGTTACCGTTTACCGGAGCATACTTTGTCACCCCGTCTATCATCCAGTCTTCCTTGTCAATATCCCTCTGCGTCCACCCGGCCGGAAATAATGTGGTAGATCCTTGTTCCGCCGTAGCACTCACGGGAGCCGTCCAACCGCTCTCACCAGACTGGTTCTTGGCCCGCACCCGGTAATAATAAGTCTTTCCCGGAACGATGGCTGTATCGGCATACTCCGAAGTGGCATTGCCCGACCAACTTCCTATGGTTTCAAAACCACCGTCCGGCGACATGGAACGTTGTATGTCGTAACCATTTGCCACATCTCCACCTGCCGGCTTCCAATCCAAAGCAATCCGGTGCAACCCTCCCTGCGCTTCCAGCCCTTCCGGCACGGGAGGTACGGGACAAGGCACATACGCCGTGGTCGTATCGGAACAAGTGTACATCAAACCGTACAGCACGTCCACGTTTTTCAGTTTCATCATCGTGCGCAACCAAGGGGCATCAAGCCCTTTCCGGTCTACATAATGGTGATATACCAGTTCATTTGCCAATATGCGGTTGTTCGGCATGGAACCGGGATTCCCGCTGGACGGCGCAGGATAGTAAAATTTATGCCCTTGGTATACGATAGGTTTCCAATCTACGGGATGTTCGAGATTGAACTTGGCATAATATTCAAAACCTTTCAGCAACAGGTTGTCCTGATAGGAAAACATATCCACTCCCTGATTCCACAACGTCTGGCAGAGGTCTGCATAAAAATCAAGTCCAATCACTGCATGGGGCTGGTCACGTCCCATTTCCGTAGGTTGGCCGTCAAAGACAATACCTTGGTTGATACTACCTCCGCTTGCCCCGTTTTTATAATAGTCGATGGCACTGTTCACCATTTCGGCATCATCAAGATACACTCCGATGTAAAGGCAGCACGTGTTGGCCGGGCCGTCCCATCCGGGCCAAGATCCCGGCGTGCCCAAGAAATCCCGGCAAGCCGGATAGAAATAATCACGGGCCATTTTTTCAAAACGCTCCCGATCTTCCTGCTCCCATCCGGGATACAACCGGACGAGGTCGGCAGCTTTCATAAAAGCCGCTACCGGCAACATGAACAATTCTCCCGTCACCACGCTTTTTATGCTGTTCGACCAATCGTTCAATATGTCCACGGCACAACGGGCATGCGACTCATCTCCGGTCACATACCAACGCAACATGTTGTAATAGGCCGCCTTCGCATCGCGTTCGGCCCTTTGCCGCGTACCGTCAGACCCTCCTAAAGTAGGTTTCGGACTGGCTTTGAAATCTGCACGGGAATCCCGGAAATTGCACAAGGAATCCCACCCCTCAATCCAAGGATGTTCCTTAGCCAGGACTTTCTCTTTCATCCGGTCCAAATCGGCACGGGAATGGTTCAACCCCGGATGTACGAAAGGAGCTTGCAAAGTCTGCGCCAACCCCGGAATACATGCCGCGACGCACACGGCCCATACTACCAACTTTTTCATTTCACGTTCTTTTTAAGGTTATGACAATCAAAAAAAACCGCAGGAAACATCATCAATCCCCGGCATCCTCCAAGTAAATCACTCTGCTTGAATAAGCGTTCTTGCGGTTGCGTTCCACCTGATGCACGTATGGCAACTCCAAGCCGTTGGCCATCAGGAAAGCCCCGCTCACGACCTTACCCTCGTAAGGCAAGGGCTGGTTGTCGATACGGTTCAACTCGCGGATACGGTAGTTCTTCTCGGCATCCAGCCCGGACATCCTGACACGTGGCAAGTGCTGGTTCATGAAATGTTCCGTCTTCCACCAATAGAACACAGCCTCCGCCTTATCCTGCGAGACGTACATCAAGGAAGCGGCTCCCAATCCCTCATAAGGAGACAGCAGGCGGTAAAGGTCTCCTTTCTGCACGACCGGACGGATGGTCTTGTAATCCGCGATGGCCCTGCGGCACATCTCCTTCTCTTCTTCCGTCATGTCCTTCGGTTGTATCTCCATACCGAGACGGCCACTCATAGCCACGTCGATACGGAACTTCAAAGGTACCGTACGGAATGTCTGGTGATTGGGTGCCGCACTGATATGGCTAGCCATGGCCATGGCCGGAAAGAAATACGATGTCCCCCACTGCATATAAATACGTTGCAAGGCATCGGTGTTGTCGCTCACCCAAAACTCGTCGAAGTAGGGCAACACACCGTAATTGGCCCGTCCCCCGCCTTGTGCGCAAGCTTGCAGGGTCAAGTCGGGGTATTTCTCCCTGATACGGCGGCATACAGCCTCAAATCCGCAATGGTAGGCTATATACAGATGGCTTTGCCGGTTACCTTCAAGATAATGCGAACCGTGATTCAGTATACCCATATTGGCATCCCACTTGATATAATCTATACCGGGATACTTCGTCATCAGGCCGTCCACCACGCCGAACACGTAATCCTGCACATCGGGATTGGACAAATCCAACACCAACTGTGTCCCGCCGCGGCCGGTCACAGGTTCTCGCCCGGGAGCCTGTACAATCCAATCGGGGTGCTTCTCATACAGTTCGCTCCGGGTATTCGTCATTTCAGGTTCTATCCAAATACCGAATTTGATGCCGCGCTTCTCTGCCTCACGGAGCAACTTGCCCACCCCTCCGGGCAGTTTCCGGCGGTCGGTCACCCAGTCGCCCAAAGAAGTCTTGTCGCTGTTGCGCGAATATTTCCCACCAAACCACCCGTCGTCCATCACGAAAAGCTCTCCGCCCATGGCCGCGATGTCGGACATCATGGCTTCCATGCCTTCTTCGTTGATTTTAAAATACACCCCTTCCCAACTGTTCAACAGGATTTTGCGTTCACGGTCGCCATGCGCCAACTTGTACTTACGCCCCCAACGGTGGAAGTTCCGGCTAGCCTGCCCCAAACCTTCACTGCTGAACGTCAAGGCCAACGGCGGTGTGGTGAAATCTTCTCCCCGCCCCAGATGCCAGGACGAACGGTCTTCGTTGATGCCGGCAAAGAAATGGTGGTATTCGCTTTCATCGGTATTGACACGCAACTTGTAGTTACCGCCATAGCACAAAGCCGCCCCGATGACCCTCCCGTTGTCTTCCTGCGGACGGCCATCCAAGGAAAACATCACTTCCGCATGGGCGGTGTGGGAATTGCGCACGCCATCCTTGTTTTGGATGACCTCCATACCAGGACGCAAAGGCTCTTGCACCAAACGCGCTTCATTGGCCCACGCCCCGTAAAGGCGGGACAACCATACGTCGCCGCGACGCACGGGCAAATAAGCTGAAGCAAACTGCCCGAGCACCACTTCGCCTTTCTCTTCGTTGCGGAAAGAGGACCATGCCTCGATAATGTCCACATCCCGATAAGCCTTGTAATACAACGTCACATAGAAATCATATACCTTGTCTTTCATTCGGATGGAAAGCGTACGGGCCTCACCGGTATCCTTTTCTTCCATCGCGCACACCTCCAACTGCGTGGACAAGTTCCCGTCACTATGCCGGACGGCAAATGCCGCCTCGTACGGGCAGTCCAGTCCATAAGCCGGATAAGCCGGTTGGTCACAGTTCCTGACGTAGCCGATGTTTTCCACATCCAACGGTGAAAGGCTGCGCCCATAATATACATACTTCGGTTCTTCACCCTGTTCCACATCCAACACGAGCGAAGTGTTCGGCGTGGAAAGACAAACGTTACGTGCTTCACTTCCCACAGGCAAGCAAACGGCAAGGCACAATATTCCCCATGCCCGTGCCGCCTTCCTCTGCCACGGGTTCCTGTCATTCAACTCCATTCTTTTATTTTATTAGATTGATCATTCCACTATCAGTACCGTTGTCGAACACGGCTGTACCATCAAGACCTTATCCCTTACGACTTCTTTTCCGGGGAAGGTATGTACCCGTCCCTCCGTCGGGACCGCCACCTCGAATGTCCGGTCACGGGTACAGTTCATGGCTATCAGATATTTGCCGTAACGCAAGGTATAGAAATCCCCCTTTCCGGCATAGACGCTTTCCTGTCCGGGCTTAAACTCCACGCCATCGGGTATCCTCGCTATCGGAAGCTGCTCGCCGGTATGGGCCGACTTTACCTCGGGATAGAAATTCCGCGCGGGAGAGAAAAAGAGATTGTTCCGTTCGGGACGGGTGTAGGTATATCCGCTCGGTGTATACCGGATGTCTTCGAACACGGTGGCCACACGGTCGCATTCTGGAGTGATGTAGTGTACACGCGCCAAGAAGTTCACCGCGAAATTGGCCCGCCAATACAAAGATGTGTATAGGATTTCATCCCCGTTCTTCAACGCCACCACGCCTACTTCCTCGTCCGAAAACAGCACGTCCGGCATGCCTTCCGACATGGGCAGACGTCCTTCACGGCGCGGCTGTTTCATAATCAGCTCATATTCGCCCGGCAAACGCAAGAGCGTATAGGTGGAATTCAATCCTCGGTCTTTCATCTTCTCCTTGACCACGGCAAAGAACTGGTTGTCCTCCATCATTTGTTGGGCGTATGCCACCGCTTCTGGATCCAACGTGGCGGCCGCAGCCATGATGGGCGTGCCCTCACGATGGTAGCCGCGCTCACCGTAAGTGATGCCTGCCGGATAATAGCCATGGTCACGCCAACCGATGACCGATTCGCCACGCATGGCGGCATATCCCTCATTATCTGGCGTGGGATAACGGAAATGGCTCCGCGCATGCAGGATTTTCAACATCTGGGCACGAACCAAGGGGTCACGAGTGTCCGTCAGGCCGCGTTCACCCGTAGCCTCATAAAGATGCACCATCCAGTTCAGTATTTCGCCATAGCCGCCCACGTAGCCCAATTCCTTGCTCAGTCCGTCCTGTGAAAACTGGTAATATATCTTCCCCAACGGCCACGTAGGCAGCCCGTCGGCCGACAAACTACCCGACCACGGGGCTATGCCCATGGATTCATAAATGAACGCCAAGGCTTGCCAGACAGGCAGAGCCTTTTCCGGTGCAAAAACAGCCAACATACGGTTCACGTTATACAGATGTAAATCCACAATCATGCTTTGGTTGGTGTACGAACGGCGGTGTGTCTTGGCATAGTCCACACACGCGGCAAACATGTCCGTCCAGTTTTCCCTCCGCGTACGCCCGTTGGCCATTTTCCCGTCCCACACTTCACGAATCTCCGGCAAGAATACATTCAAAGCCTCGCACAGGGGACCAACTGTCAGCCATGAACCGTCGTAAACCGATTTGGGTTCACGGGCAAAACGTTCATAATATTGGTCGGCCGTACGGATGACCAGCTCCGCCACGGCTTTGTTCCGGTAAGCCACCGTCCAAGGTTCGTGGTAAGCGTATGCCAAAAGGGCTGCGGTTTCCTGGTCGATTTCCGTTTTCTTCATATAGCCGGATATCTGGCGGTTCACAAATTGCCTGACTTCCTCCATGACTTCTTCACCCGGTGCCGTACGCACCCGGCGCTCTCCCTGCTCGAATTCCCGAATTTCTTTCTTGGAAGGCCGGAAACAGGCCTCTGTATGGGTATACCCTTTATAAATGGCCTTCGACGGTTTCTCCATTACTTTCTGGTACGCGTCGAAAGAATTTCCGTAACGTGCGATACGTCCGGTGGAGCGGATGCTCAATTCTATTTTCTTCTTCCCTTTCGTCATGCTGAGCGGCAAGGGCACGGTGGTATAAGTGAAATGTCCCGGACGCGGCAAATCCTCATTGGCGATATCCAACACGTCGTAGTCGCCCAAATGGCGGTAACCCACCTGCTTTCCCTCGCAAAACAATATCAACAGATTGCTGTTCCCACTGTCGGAACCCCAAAAACGGGCGGTGAAGTAATTCTGCCGCTCCGGATCCACTTCCATCGTGAAGGTCATATTACCACCCTCCACCCGTTCACCGGGCACAGGTAACAACACACGGGCCGGTTCTTCCATCCCTCCTCTGACAATCTCGGTTGCCTTGTCGGAAAAACCATGTCTCCGCTCGGAAGACGGCTGTCCGAAGACAATCTCGTCCCAAACTCCGGCCACACGTGCTCCCCATATATTCACTGTTCCTATCACCCACACGGCACACCAACAAAATCTCAATATATCCATGGCTCTTTTCTTTTTTAAGGTAAAAATACAAAAACATACTCAGGATTCAATATTCCCCGACAGCTTTAAGATAAGCCCTAACCAACATACGGCCTTTCTGTATTTGCGCCTGTACCGTGCGGCGGCTGACATGGAGTTGCTGTGCAATCTCCTCGGCCGACTTCTCCCTGAAACGGTTCAGGTAATACACGTTCCGGCAAGCCAATGGCAATGCCTTCATCCGTACATGTTCGTTCTCCACCAGACTTTGGGCATGTATTTTCTGCTCCATCTCGTCCGAGGCTTCCGACCGGAAGTCATACATATACGAATAGGCCTCAGCTTTTCTCACCCGTCCCCTCAGCCGGTCGACCAAAATGTTCTGGACGACCGTAAACGCAAGATTACGGATGGTAGCGGCACACACCATGTCCCCCATATTCAGGATTCGGATGAATGCGTCCTGCACGGCATCTTCGGCATCCTCCATGTCATGGATACGTTTATAAGCATAAGCCACTAGCTTTTCGCGATAAAGGGCATAAGCTTCTGCCACCAACTCTTTTTTAGGAATTTCGTTCAGCTCTTTCATGATATTATGTGTTTTAATATTTATTCGCCTTTTGGACATCGCAAAATTATGGATTGGAAAATCAAAAAACAACCCCTTGTCCTTTTCATGGCGTTTATTGAGATTTTATCAGACTAAAAACTATATAATATACTGAAACACAAATATTTACCCCCCCAATCAGCAGTCTGTAAAAATTGGACGGACTTGCAGATATGAGCTTCCATGCGGGGAACACCACTTTTTCAAGCCTTTTCCACCTAATTTGCAAGGCCAAAACTTGCAATCCTGCGCCTAAAAATATAAATTTGCAGACGTTAACGAAATAAATCGATTCATGAAAGTTTTCCGAACCTATCTATTGATATTTGTTTTTGCCACCATCCTCCCGTATCATAAGTGTATTCCATTAATGGCGAATATCCCCCATCACATACATTATATGACGGATTTAGATGGTTTGCCCAATTATACGGTATACAAAATATTTAAAGACAGCCAAGGAATGATGTGGTTCGGTACGTTCAACGGCATCTGTCGGTTCGACGGCCGTTCGTTTACACATTTTCATATAGACTGCCCAAAACCGTTCAATGCCGTGACAGACATTGTGGAAACTGAAAAGGGAGAAATCCTGTTCGGTACACGCAAAGGACTTTATCTCGTCAACCAACCATTGCAAACCTGTGAACATATCTGTCCTCAAATCAATTATGTCAACGGATTCGGAAAAGTGGGGCACACACTTCTCATCGGAGCAAGAAACGGCTTGTGGCAATACGAAAATCCAGAAAAAGCAGAAACCATCAAAATCGGAAACAACATCATTTCCAAAGGAAATAGCATCAATGACATCACAGACGACGGCAAAGGAGGAGCATGGCTTTGCAGCAACGAGCGCCTGATTCACCTGAACCTACGGCAAAAGACCCTGAAAACGTTTGAAGCAGACCCCAAACTATTCACTGGATACCTTCGTAATATCTGCCGCGTGGGTGAACGCCTATTCATAGGAACAAACAACAACGGTTTGTTTGCCTTCGACCCGGCTACAGCTTCATTCCGTCCCTATATCAATATGGACTGCCCGGTCATTTACGACCTCTATTCCGATGGCAAAAGCTTGCTCTATGTCTCTACCGATGGCAACGGAGCCTATATCATAGACACCCATACGAACCAAATCGTACGGACTTTCCGTACAGACACTCCAGACTACCCTCTTCCGGCCAATGCCGTCTATACTTTCTGGCACGATGCGGAACTCGGTATCAACTGGTTCGGCTTTGCCCAAGACGGTGCATGCTACAACTATTACCGACAACCGGTTTTCCAGATTTACCGGTACAAGAACTTCGACACCGGAAAGCTTACCGTACGAAGTTTTTGCATACACGACGGAGACAAAGCCATAGGCACAAGAGAAGGACTGTGGTTTATCTCGGAATCACGGGACATCGTCCACTATTTCACTCCCGAACAACTCGGCGGACGCATCGTGACCAATATCCAATACTTCGGCGGACATTTCGTCATCGCCACCTATGAAAAAGGATTATGCACCCTCAATCCGAAAACTTTGGAACTGCACCATTTGGATCAGGACGAAAAACTGAGAAGCGGTAATTTCAGTCGCATCGAGCCTTTACAAAACCGGTTACTCTTCGCATGCAGCAATATGGGAATTTTTGTGCTCGACACGGATTTCAACATCGTCAAGCACTTCCATAGCCGCAACTCGGAACTACCGGACGGATACATCTGCGACATACAGTTCGACCTTACCGGCAAAGGTTGGATAGGCTGCATAGACAAACTGGCTATTTATGACCCGCTTACACAAACTATCCAAGCCAGAGATTTTCCTAAAAACTATTTTAATAACGAAGCTAACCTGACTTTCAACCTTTGCCGCAACGGTGACATATTGGCCATGTCGGAGACTTCCGTTTTCCGCACCAAATCGGACCTGAGCGAATATACCACGTTGGACCTTTACGACCGCATACAGGTCGGCAACATCTTCTTCGTCACGGAAAACCGGCAGGGAAAATATTGGATTGGTACCGACCGAGGCCTCTTCCTGTTTGAAAAAGATTTGAAACACTACCGCCAGTTCAACGAGACCGATAACCTCCCTTCACTGAAATTCAATCGGAATGAATTCCAAGAAACCCCAGACGGCACATTCTGGTTTGGCTGTACCGAAGGGCTTATCTACATTCCCCGAAAAGACCAGACATTGCTCACACGCCCGACCAGAGGAAAAGTGATACTAAACGAAGCCACGGTAGACGGCTTGCCGTTGTCGCCGTCAGATTTCCACCTACAGTCCACACAGTATAAAATTAGATTAGGTTGGAATTTCCGCAGCCAAACATTGGCTATCGTCCCCCTCTTGCTCAACTATGGGCATCCGCAAGGCCGGTATTATGAATATTCGATAGACGGAAGCGATTTCCGTTCTTATGCGGAAGGGGAAAACATCTTGTTCAACAGACTATCCTTAGGCAACCATGACTTGAAAATCAGGTTAGCCGGACACGAGGAGACCGCTACGACATGGCAAATCTCCGTGCGTCCCTCCATTCTGTTCTATCTGGAAACCTTGCTGTTCATCTTGTTGCTCCTCGCGACATGGCAGTTCCACGTCCTCAAGACCAAACGCATGAGGATCAAACAGGCCTTTTCCCGCAAACATCAAATGGACATGGCCATCGCAGCCTCCCGGGCAATCAGGATGCAAAAGGAACGGGACGAACAGAAGAAAAAGGAGTACGAAGAAGCACGGGCACAGGCTTTGTACCAAAAATCCAAAATGAACCACAATGAACACAAAACCATCTATAAAAAAATCAAGGAATGCATGGAGCAGGAAAGGCCGTATACCAACCCCAACCTGCGCCTCACGGAACTGGCCTCTATGGCAGATACGACTCCGGCCAAACTGTCACAAATGCTCAACCAACATTTGAAACAGACTTTCTTCGACTTCATCAACCTTTACCGAGTGGAGGAATTCAAACGCCGCGTGACAGACGAGAAGAACAGCCAGTACACAGTGTCGGCCATCGCTGAAGCCTGTGGCTTCAAACGTTCCACTTTTTTTGCCACCTTCAAGAAGTTCGAACATTGCACGCCCACAGAGTGGCTGCAAAAGAAAGAAGCTGAACGCCCGTCTAAAAACAAAGCGAAAGCGTCAAAAGACAAGCAAACCGGAATGGACTGACAATATGTCAAAAAGTAAATCCTTGCCTCACGAGAATCCGTGATTTCCACTTTTCCGTAAGACGAACCGGAAATAACGGATTCTCGTGAAGATTGAAAAAGTCAAGAAGAAAGCAAAATTTGCCCTTTACGTTCCTTATGGACTTGTTTACCGGCCCATGCAATACGGTTCACAAGAAACTTCCGCAGACAAGATGCAACGGAAGTACATTTTGGCACTTCGTCTATCCACGTTTTTACGAACCAAATAGAGTTTTTCCACCTCAAAAAGCCATACTTTCGGGCGTTTTCAGCCTCCCCAAACACCAAAAGGCAAAGGCACACCCGTCATTCTGCGCCGAATGATTTTCCACCTTGCTCCAAACGATTTTTCATTCGCCTGAAAGAAATTCGCATTTTTCCGGAATAAAAGGCGTTTTCCTGCATATATTTCGTATAATTATTCACAAAACACAATTTTCAGAGAAATTATTTCTATATCCCGGTTTACTGAAATCTTTATTTCACTTACATTTTGATTCAAAAACATACAATCGTATGACACATAGGCAAATACAACAAGTCCATAGCCCTTGCCCCCCCTTAACCCGTCAACGGCGGAGGACATAAAAGCTGCGCTCCACAGGTTCGGCCGTCTGTACCTGCCCGGGCAAGCCGTATTGCCAGGCCACCACCGTCACCTTCACCGGGAACTTGGCACGGGGCGGGATACGGGTCAGGCGCAAAGCCGAACCTTCCACCTCGGCAGGTCCCTCCTTTACATAATAAGATACAGGAAGACCGCAATCCGAAACTGCCTTGAGCGACACCACATCCGTCCCCTCCCCGACATCTTCCAGACCGGGAAAGAGCAAACATTGCCGTTTACCCTCTTTAAGAGGATAAGGAATGCGGATGGTGAGTTCCTGCACCACACTCTTATGGCGGTCGTCCCCATCGTAACAAGCCACAAGACACATCTCTGCCGTACGCTTCACATTGTCTGTGCCCATGCGGTAGAAATCCACCTTGAATGTCGTATCGTCCACCACTTTCACCGGGCCGCAAATACGTTCGACATAAGGATGCCCCTTCACGTCCGGACGCACCACCTTGCGACGGAGGCTATCGGTGAAAACAGGCCGCAAGCGGAACGTCAACCCGTCTGCCTCCGGTATGAAACGCGGATTGGCCTTGACATGCCGTTCTGCGTCATATCCCACCAAACGCCCCTGCTGCTCCACACCCAAATATAACAGTTCCTTCCCACGTTCTTCGGCATAACGGGCTTCCGTAAGTTCTGCCATCTCACGGTCGAAATACCAGAACGCATCATGCACGTCGCCCTTGTATTTCGCAAAAGGGGCGGCCTTGGCCCGATGCGGCTGCACGGGATGCCAACGTTCCGCCAACCACCCATCCTCGGGACGCACTTTCTTCAACTCCGGAACATGGCTTCCCGAAGCATCCTCCGGCAAACGCACCAGCATGGCCTTCTTCACGAACAAGGCGATATATTCCGCCGTACGGTCCGACACATCGAAATGGCCGCGACCCGCATCGCACAAAAACGAAATGCAACTCCCGGGATACATCATGCGGAATGCCAGGGCCGGATTGACACGGGCCTCCCACCATTCATACTCTCCCTCTACCATCAGGCCGGGGATGCCGTCGATATTCCTCGTACGTCCCCACTCTATATTGTCGCGTCCGTAACCGGTCAGGTTCGTGCGTGGGGCATCACCGTGGTAAGACACCACGGCCAACGTACGCTCCGGATGCCACGCGGCAAAGTTCCAAGGGAAAGTAGCCATGGCGGAATGGCCGAACGGCACGACGGGCGCATACGCCAGTTCCGCATATCCGCTGACCTCAGCCAAATCTTCCAACATACGCCAATACGCTTCCGGTGTACCCTTATCTGCATTCCACACTTGATCCCACCCGGGTGTAACCCAAACCAAAGCCAGTCCCATGTCCCGAATGGCACGACGGAAAACCTCGTTCTCGAACAACGTTTCTTCACACATGTTATGGTTGCCCACCATGACGGCTTTCACCCGATGGCAATCGTCCGGGATGTAAAGGAACGCCCTCGGATGCCCACCGGTCTCGTCAGAAACAATGCCGGGTATGGGCACCGACCATTGCCATTCGGCCGCCCACCCCCGGCATACCATCAAAACTAATCCTAATAATAAAATTTGTCTTTTCATTGTTCCCACGCATTTTTTCCTGAAGAAACAACCTTCTTACCCCACGCAAAACCAATCCTCAAACTAACTGTTAACCTAATTTCGATGAATAAGTGCATGAAAAAACCAACTCATCTTTATCTTAAATACGTTCGAGAACCACAAAAGACTTATTCCAACCAGTTAAATAATACTAAACAGACTGATAGACTCCCACGCCCTGCCACCGTAAGCCGGTTGCTCAGCCCCGGAATGGCCTCCGGACAGACATTTCCAATCCGGATTGAGGTTCAGCACTTCACGGGAAGCACGGGCCGCGCCCAATAACAGACACCAACTTCAAAGAAACAGGGCACACAAATATTCCGGTAATACGTTCATGATATCGTTTGATTCGTTAATACCTTAAAATGTCACGCCGCGTCTCCTGCCCGTCGGTATAAAACACGACCGTCAATGTGGACAATTCTTTTGCCGTAGGAGTAAATGCCGTTTTCATCCGCAGTTCCTGCACACCATAAGGCAACAGTTTCCCGACTTCGCCTTCAGCCAACGTACGTCCATCAGCCTGCACCGCCACACGGGACGGACGGGAAGCCGACAAACCATAGTTCTTCACTTCCAGAATCAAAGCCTGCCGTTCTTTGTCATACATGGGATAAGCCGCCGAAAGCATGGCCGGACGGTAATCCACGTAAGGCAAGGAAGCATAGCCGTAAAGCAAACCGCCCTTCTTGCCGCGTCCTAACAATTTGGGCGCGAACTCATCCGGCCCGATGCCGCTCCCCGCCCCGTCGAACACCGCAATCAAATCCTTCCCTTCCTTACGGGTACGGACCACTTTGCTGCCCCGGCCGAAATTGACTTCGGTAAACGACCCGAAGCGCAAGGACCTCACGTCTATGTCTTTTTGCGGGTTGAATCCCTGTTCCGCCCGTATCCTCACCTCTATGGCCTTCGTGCCTGCCGTAATAGGTTCCTTGTTAAGCACTTCCAAGCGCAATCCCGGATTCAACGGAATGCAAATATTCTTGGAACTATGGTTATCGTTCGGTTGGTCTTCCCATTTTATGGTGTCGATTACCGCAAAGTTCATCTGCACGGCACGCCCCGACTCGTCCTGAAATACCTTGGGACGCTCGTACTTGAACCAATGCTCCACCCGTCCGTCCGGATGCACGGACACGCCTGGCACGTAGGCTTCGCCTTGTTCCGTCACCCAATGCAACCCGTCCTTGGAACGTTGGTAATAGGCGATGCGTCCCAACCAATCGTTGACAATCAGATGATATTGCAGGGAATCGCGCCATACCACCGGGTCTTCAAACCGTCCCTCCACCGGAGGATATACGCTACGGTCTGACAACTGTTCGTAAGGAGCAAGGCCATCGCGGCTAATCCACACGCCACCGCCCCGGCACACCATCAGGTAAGAGCCGTCCGGCCTGCGCGCAAAAGTCAGGTTGGACAAGCCTTCCACGATGTTGCGGTTACGCGTATTGAAAGTGAATCTTCGGTACTGCCACGGCCCTTTCACGGAAGGGGCAATATAATACCCGTCAATGACATAGACCACCACGCGGCCATCCGCCAGCCGGAACGCTTCGGGATTGTGTCCTTTGCCTATCGTGTCGCGCACGGTATACGGGCCCTCCAAACGTTCGCCCACGGCATGGTATACCGTAGAGTTAGGCCAGAACATGTGGCCTTTAGGTGAGTTTTCCGGCCATCCGCAAACAAACAGATGGTATTTCCCGTCAGGCTCCCGCAAGATGTTTCCACCCCAAAAAGACGTTCCGGCCAATTCAATCCCATTATCCACCAGACGGGGACGGACACTGTCCGCTCCCCATACGTCGGCCGACAGGACTTCGCCTTTCATCGGTTGCAAACGGTCCATAAAACGGGCACCTTCCACTAAGTATTTCCAATCGGACGGACGCTCCCGTTCCGTCACTTGTGCACGGGCTCCCCAACCGAACGCAACGGCCAAAGAGAGCATAAAGAGTCTTTTCATTCGTACCTTAGTTTTTATTCTACGGCAAAGATACCGCATTTGCGTCTTATCATGATAGGACAATCCCCAACAAGAATAGGACAAAAAAGCATTTTTCTCCCCACACAACCGGCATCCCTATAATCATATATACGAAAATACGATACGAACGACCAACCTTTATCTTATTTTTCTAATATGATTAACACCGGATACAGGCTAAAAAGAGCGAGAAAATAAAATATCCTGAAAACAACCTTCCACCTCAGACAAACCTAATACCCTGAAACCACATTAACCTAATTTCAATATTAACCAACTGCTTTCATTATCTTATACGCTTGAGAACGGCAAACTACTTAACCGTCCTCCCATTTTTTTTCGAAATTTCTTCAGAAACCATGTTTGCTATCACCGGACTGCCGTAGAAAGAGGAAAAACCGTCGGGCTTGCTACTGCTGCCCGTCACATGGGCAATGAAGAAACCATAGACACCCTCGCGCAAGTTAATCCAAGGGTAAGCTCCGGCCCATCCCGGCGAACTGATACGATAGGCCTCTCCGGTCTCCTCGTCCACCATTTCACGCCATTCGCCCAGTCCGTAAATGCCCTGATGATGACGTCCAAGCGCACGCTCCACATATTCTCCAGAAGCGACTTTAGCTGTTCCCACTTGGTCTGCCTGCATTTCTTTCACGGTGGCTTCCCCAAGAATACGCTGTCCCTCGAAAACGCCACCATGTATAATCATGTCTAAAAAGTTCATATAATCATTCAACGTCGTACACAGCCCGCCGCCCAACATGGGTGCGTGTCCTCCGTCCGTATTGACAGGAGTGAAATGGGAACAAGTCATGCGTAAAGGCCCGGCTAAAAGCTCCTGAAACAAGGTTTCAAATTCCTTCCCCGCAGCCACCTCGGCCATGCGCCCGGCCACCTGCATGGCCAGACCGCCATACTCGAACCGCGTTCCGGGCGTGAATACGGTATCTAAAGGCAAGATTTCCGCTACGGCCGAATCCAAATGGTTGTAATTATCGACCCGAGGTTCGGGCAAATAAGGCCGGATACCCGATGTATGAGACAACAACCGGCGTAAGGGAATCACGCCTTTCGGGTCTCCCTTGAACTCCGGCAGCCATTTCTCCACAGGGTCGTCCCATGACAGTTCCGTCCGGTCTACCACGGCGGCCACCACCGCAGCGGCCACCCACTTTCCGGCAGAGGCCACATAAACGGGAGTGTCCGGCGATACGGCACCGTATGACTTGCGGAACAAAACCGCCGTATCCTGTTTTACACAAATGGCCGCACCGGGATAATATCCCTTGTCCACCCAACCTTGAATCAACGAGTCAAGCCCCGTAAAGTCCGGCTTCTTCCCGTGCGTTCCGTTCCCGCCGCCGCAAGCGGCCACCATGCCCCCTAACAGGCATCCCCATATCCAAACTTCAATTTTCTTCATACGTTTGCCATTTTATCATCCACCATCTATTCCATAATACGTTTTTCCGGCCCATTTTACTTATTCTATTTTGTTTTTTTTGCATTTCCCTTGTAAATGCGAAAAAAATCATCCAAACCGAATGGTATCGACAAACGCCTTGACTATCTCACGACCGTCTCCATCTGTGGGATGTAAAGACTCCGAATGCCACTACAGCCCCATTCTTCATTCCACAAGAGCATACAGCCCACAATAGGTCTTCTTTTCTACATACTCCATTATTTTAAGTCCTAAAAGCCGGACTGTCTCACGACACCCCGGCTACACCATCTAAATTCCAAAAAAATAAAGAATCTTGCCGTCAACGAATGAACAGCAATTCGCGATACTTAGGTAACGGCCACATCTGGTCGTCCACAATCAACTCCAACTTGTCGATATGGTAACGGATTTGTTCCAACATCGGTGCAATGGTGTCATGGTAGGCCACGGCCTTTGCCCGTTCGCCTTCAATCTTGTTGGCCACCTTGCGAGCCTCGACCATCGCATCCACGTGATCCTTGATATAGGCCGTGCGTTCGGAAATCTCCCTGATGATGGCCAGGTTCTCGGCCGACAATTTGCCGGCTTCTTCCGCACTGAACAATCCCTTCATCTTGTACACATTGTCTATCAACTTGCTTTGGTACCCGATGGCCACAGGCACGATATGGTTCATGGCCAAATCGCCGAGCACACGTGCTTCTATCTGGATTTTCTTGGTATAGGTTTCCCATTTCACTTCATTGCGGGCTTCCAACTCCACTTGGGTCATCACTCCTGTAGACCCGAACATGGCAATGCTCTC
This sequence comes from Paraprevotella xylaniphila YIT 11841, assembly GCF_900683745.1. NCBI lineage: Bacteria > Pseudomonadati > Bacteroidota > Bacteroidia > Bacteroidales > Prevotellaceae > Paraprevotella > Paraprevotella xylaniphila. The sequence continues at coordinate 3,818,469 of NZ_LR215980.1, read as the reverse complement.
TGCCGACAAGTAGTTGTCGAAAATAACGGGGCAGCTCGTCTCGCAATCCAGACCGCGCCGCTCTGCTTCGGCCTTCCACTCATCGCTGTAACCGTTCCCGTCGAAACGGATGGGCTTGCAGATTTTGATATATTTCCGTATCACCTGGATAAGGGCAGCCTCTTTGGTCTCGCCTTTATCCATCAAGGCATCCACTTCAGCCTTGAATTCCGTCAGCTGTTCGGCCACAGCGGTGTTGAGAGCTATCATCGCGCTCGCGCAGTTGGCCTCTGAACCCACAGCCCGGAACTCGAAACGGTTTCCGGTAAAGGCGAAAGGCGACGTACGGTTACGGTCTGTGTTGTCTATCAACAACTCAGGAATCTGCGGAATGTCCAACTTCATCCCATGCTTGCCCTCCAAAAGGACCAGTTCCTCGTCAGTGCTCTCCTCCAGGTGGTCAAGCACACGGCTCAACTGCGTGCCGAGGAAAGAGGAAATGATAGCCGGGGGGGCCTCGTTGGCTCCCAAACGATGAGCGTTGGTGGCACTCATGATGGAGGCTTTCAGCAAACCGTTGTGCCGGTACACGGCCATCAGGGTGTTCACGATAAATGTGATGAAACGCAAGTTCTCCTCCGCCGTCTTGCCCGGAGCCATCAGCAGCACGCCGGTATCGGTACCCAACGACCAGTTGTTATGCTTACCGGAACCGTTCACGCCCTTGAAAGGCTTCTCATGCAGCAACACGCGGAATCCGTGCGTGCGGGCCACCTTGCGCATCAGCGACATGATCAGCATGTTGTGGTCTACAGCCAAGTTGCATTCCTCGAAGATCGGAGCAAGCTCGAACTGGTTTGGCGCTACCTCGTTATGGCGTGTCTTCACCGGAATGCCCAGTTCCAATGCCTGTATCTCCAAATCCTTCATGAAAGCGGCCACACGGGTCGGGATGGCCCCGAAATAATGGTCTTCCAACTGTTGGTTCTTCGAAGCTTCATGCCCCATCAGCGTACGCCCGGTCAGCAACAAGTCCGGACGGGCGGCATACAAGCCTTCGTCCACCAAAAAGTATTCCTGCTCCCATCCCAAATAAGAAACCACCTTCTTCACAGAGGGGTCGAAGTAATGGCACACCTCTACCGCCGCCTTGTCCACCGCACGCAAAGCCTTCAGCAAAGGAGCCTTGTAGTCAAGCGACTCACCGGTATAAGCGATGAACACGGTGGGGATGCACAGCGTGTCGTCTACCACGAATACGGGCGAAGAGGGATCCCAAGCACTGTAGCCGCGCGCCTCGAACGTGTTCCGTATGCCCCCGTTGGGGAAGGACGAGGCATCGGGTTCCTGCTGCACGAGCAACTTTCCCGAAAATTCTTCCATCATCCCGCCTTTGCCGTCGTGCTCCACGAAAGCGTCATGCTTCTCTGCCGTGCCTTCCGTCAACGGTTGGAACCAGTGGGTGTAATGCGTCACCCCCAATTCCGTAGCCCAACGCTTCATGCCCGAAGCCACCTCGTCGGCAATGTTGCGATCCAAAGCGGCACCATGGTCCATGGCATCCACCAACTTCGCATATACAGTACTGGACAAATACTTGAACATCTTCTCGCGGTTGAACACATACTTGCCGAAATATTCACTGGGGCGTTCCGTCGGAACAGCCACTTCTTTCGCCTTCACATGGAAGGCACTCTCTACAACCCTGAATCTTAATTCTGACATAATCACCTAAGTATTTTGATTTCCATATTATTCTTGCCGGTTACGGCCTGCCTTACAAATCGTAGGCAGATTCACCGTGTTCGTAAATGTCAAGCCCTTCTTCTTCCACTCTCTTGTCCACACGGATGCCGACCAGTTTGTCCACTACCTTGAACAGCACGAAGGTCATCACCGCACTGAACACCATCGAAATGACCGTGGCCGCAATCTGAATCCACAACTGGTTCCAATCTCCGTAAAGCGCACCCTGCACGCCATCTTCACCAGTGACAAAACGGGTGGCAAACACGCCGGTAAGCACCGACCCGATGATGCCGCCCACCCCATGCACGCCAAAGGCATCGAGGGCATCGTCATAACCGAACTTGGGCTTCACTACAGCCACCATCCAGAAACAAACTGCCGACGTTATCAAACCGATACACAACGCTCCGAACAAGTCTACCGAACCTGCCGCCGGAGTAATGGCCACCAAGCCCGCCACGGCACCCGTACAAGCCCCCACCGTAGTGCATTTCTTGTTGACGGCCCAATCAATGGCCGCCCAAGTGACGGCTGCCACGCACGTGGCGATATGCGTCACCAGAAACGCATTGGCCGCCAGACCGTCGGCTGCCAGGCCGCTTCCGGCATTGAATCCGAACCAACCCAACCAAAGCAATGCCGTGCCTAAAAAGACAAAAGGAATGTTGTGCGGAGTGATGGGACGGCCTGCCCTATAATCCTTACGCCGCCCCACCATAAGTGCCATCACCAATGCGGCCACACCTGCGTTGATATGTACCACCGTGCCTCCGGCAAAGTCCACGGCACCCATTTCCATCAGGAAACCGCCGCCCCATACCCAATGGGCCATAGGCATGTAGACCAGTATGCTCCACAACACCGTGAAGCACAAGAAGCCGGCAAACCTCACACGTTCGGCGAACGCACCGAGAATCAAAGCCGGTGTAATCAGGGCGAACATGCACTGGAACATTACGAACAGCATTTCGGGAATGCCGGTCGCTGTCAGCGTGTCCAAACCTATGCCGTTCAACATCACCTTGTCGAATCCCCCGATACCGTATTTAAAGAAACCGCTGCCTTCATATCCGGTGCCGAAGGCAAGGCTATAGCCGAAAGCCACCCACAAGATGCTGACCACCCCGGCTATGGCCAGGCTCTGCATCACCAGGCTCAGCATGTTTTTCTGACGCACAAGGCCACCGTAGAACAAGGCGATTCCGGGAATCGTCATCATAAACACCAAAAGGGTTGCCACTATCATCCAAGCCGTGTGGCCTGAATCCAATATCACTGATGTATCCATAATCTTACTTTTTTATCATTCAACTAAGTTTTTAACCTTGGTGGAAACCGTCCCGCCTCACTTTTCCTGTTCCGCGTTATAAAGCGCGATGTCACCGCGCTCCCCCGTACGGATCCGGACGGAATCCTCCACCGGGATGATGAAAATGCGCCCGTCGCCGATTTCGCCCGTATAGGCAGCCTTCATCACGGCTTGCACGGTCTTCTCCACGTTCTTGTCGCGCACGACGATGGACACCAACATGCGCTCGATAGAACTGGTGTCGTAGGCCACGCCACGGTAAATACGCGCCTCGCGCATCTTGCCCACGCCCCTCACTTCATAATACGAGAACCACTCGATGTCTGCCGCCAACAAGGCGTCCTTCACATCATCGAACTTGGTCCGCCGAATAATCGCTTCAATCTTTTTCATAATTAACCCATTTATATTACTGATCCTATTCTTTCTTTTTATGTTATCCCTTCAAACAACCTTACTTACCTTGTCCAAAACCAACCTTTAGGAATTATCACATTTTTATTATGCTTAGAAACTGAGTCCTGCCGTAAAATAGGCGTTCTCCGTAGCCGGGTTCCATGTCACCTTGGCAAACAAGGGCAAGGCAAACGATTGGGTTACCCGAATCTCCTTGGCCGCCCGCAAGGCTACCTCGGACACTTCAAAGCCCGAACAACCGCCATTATAGAAAGATGTCTCCCAAGGCACGGCCGCCACCGTGGCATTCCAATCCAAACCGCCTAAACGGAAAGGAGCGGAAAGTGCAAAAAAAGAAGAGTAAGCCCGCTTGCCATCCTCTTTCAACCCGTCGTTGCCACCGATGTTCGTGTACCAGTCCACGGCCAGGAAGCCGAAGTCATACCCAACCTGCGCTTCGTAGACATGCAACGTGGAATTGCTGCCGAAATGGAAGTACTTCCCGTCAATATTCGCTCCCGTCTTGAAATTCGTCCCCTTGCTGAAACTGTAATCGGTAACCGACACGCTGAAACCTTTTATGGCATAGCCTAAAGTCAAATCGAACTCTTTGGCATATTCGCTGCCCCAAGAGGCTGAACCCCATGCCGTAAGCGAAAGGCCTTTCCACGAAAGCGAAACGGAAAGCTGTATGCTGACATCGCCTAATTCCTGGCCACGCCAAATATAACTGCTCACCAAGTCTGCCCCGACTGAGGCTTCCACCTTGTCTTGCGCTCCTGCTGCCACCGGAACAAGCGTTGCCGCCATCCCTAAGGCCATTGCTTTCTGAATCTTCTCCATCATACTTCTTACCTTTTTATATGAAACATAACATACCAACTCCATTCTGCGCGTAGAAATTTTCTTTTTGTATAACTATAACCACAAATATCAATCAATATGCTTTTGTTTAATGCAAAGTTATGTCTTTTTGATAGCTCAATAAATAAATTCGGTTTCCTTTTTACAAAGAATATTTGAATAGATTGCGATTTATTAGCACTTACACAACAAAACCTTTCTGATTATAACTATAAAGACCAAAATACTCGTGTTCTTTCACCAAAATAAAAACCGTTGAAAACTTATTTGCCAAAAACGCCCCATGCTCCCAAGCCCTGTACGTCCCCATATTATTGGAAGCGATTTCATAATCCTCCCTACACATTTTACAAATTGTCAAAATGCCAAGCCAACCACTGCGAGAATCATCCATATCCCTTCTGCCACCGACAGTCACGAAAAAAACGAAATCTCGCACGCCGGACTTTTATCCCAATGACATCTTACACAGGCATTTCGTGTACACGCAGACAGACGAACAAGTCATTGAACCGCACGTCAGCCGACGGCACGTAAGCTTCATCCCCGTATCTGCCGACATCCTGATTTCCGTTTCTGCCCCGTAAACAGGCCACAATAAGAGAAAAAACGAAGAGAGAACCTCGTTTTTTCCACCGCAACAAGACCTTTCCACCTCCGTTTCAACACACCGCTGCACTGACAAGAGGAGAAAAAAAGTGTTTCTTCAAGAGACCGAAAAACCAATCTCTTGAGATTGAAATACATATATACAGAAAAAGGCCGCATATATGCAGCCTAAAACTTATATTTATTCAAAACTCGCGTTTTTCCACCCCATTATATCCGGTTTTCACTTCACAGAAAAAAGGAAAAAGCTATCATCCTGCAATAAAACAAGAAACAAACGCGACAATTTGCCAGGTCTTGTTTTCCTCGGAACAAACCGGACATCCCCGAAAGCCCAAACGGACTGTGCCGGAAAACCCATACAAGCCTTCCGGCACAGCCCTATCGGATATTTCTTATCAGAAATAAAAACCTAATCCTAACTTCAAGCCGACCTTGCTTCCGTCCGAGAAGTCATTCAGGCTCATGTGGTAATATACCGCCGGCTCTATCGTGATGAAACGGTTCACGAAAAAGGCATACCCCACCTCGGGGCATAGCTGCACGTTGTTCACGCTCTTGGTGGCATGCTCATACTGCAAACCAAGGCCCATATAAATGCCGTTTTGCGTGAAATAATAACGCCCGCCTACTCCCATCTGGAAATGGTCGGTCCAACGCGTATGGTCGTACCCCAACTTTCCATAAAGCATCCACGCCTTCTGTATGAAATAACCTCCATTCAGCTCCAAACCGAAATTCAACTTCTCGTTGGAACTATAGGATAACCCCAAACTGGTGGTGGAAGCCGACACATACGTAGTCCCCTTCTCAAATTGTGCCTTCGCACCCATTGCCGCCATCATCAGCAGCAAGGACAGCATTAACTTTCTCATATTATCTTTTTTCTTGATTAATATTCATATCATGTTCTTGTTTATCCGCCAATTTTTCACGCCGCCGGTAAAGATACCACAACGCCACCAGTATCACGGCATTTAAGGCCATCGTAGCCCAAATATGCCGGCTGCCCATATCCGTACGGGGGATGAAATAGGCATACACCGCTACGGAATATAAAGTAAATCCCAACAAGATAACGGTGGATTTCCGGAACCGTCTTCTTTTCATACCCTTGTCTTTTTAAATTGTAAATACCATTTCATGAACATTCCTAATAAGAGTGCGGCCACCCCTCCCCCGACTGCGCAACCCAGCACGTAGGACAACCCGAATCCTTCGGGAGCCACCAGTATATAGGTCGTACAGACAGCCGTCATGAACAATGCCGGAAACAGGGTCACATAAAACGTCTTTCCTTTCCGCGCAAGCCATACGGTAACCGCCCATAACGTAAAGATAGACAAAGTTTGATTAAACCACGCAAAATAGCGCCACAATATATCAAAGTTGATATTCATTAACACTGCGGCGATGACAAACAAAGGCAATGAAATCATCAAGCGGCGCAAAATGGTGTCTTGCCTATAATGCAGGAAATCGGAGGCTATCAGGCGTGCGCACCGGAAGGCCGTGTCGCCCGAAGTTATGGGAGCCGCCACCACACCGAGTATCGCCAGCACGGCACCGGCCGTCCCCATCCAATCCTGGCAAATGGCATTGACCACAATGGCGGGATTGGATTTTCCCGACGGTGACATCAGTTCGGCCAACGCCTCATAACTGCCTGCAAACTTAATGGCCGCAGCCGCCCATATCAAAGCCACCACACCCTCGGTTATCATAGCACCGTAGAACACGCGCCGCCCCAATTTCTCGTTCTTCATGCAACGCGCCATCATCGGGCTTTGGGTGGCATGAAAACCGCTGATAGCCCCGCAGGCTATCGTAATGAAAAGCATGGGAAATATGGAAAGGTTCTTATCGGGATGATGGCTCTCGAAAGCCGACGTAATCTCGGGCATCCAACCGTCGTGGGTGAAAATGCCGATCAACACACCGACAGCCATAAACAACAAGGCCACACCGAAAAGGGGGTAGATACGTCCGATAAGGGTATCGATGGGCAACAAAGTAGCCAACACGTAATACACGAAAATCACAACGCTCCAAAACAAAGCGGAACCCCATGCGCCCCAGTCCCCGGTCATGGAAGCCAACAACCCGGCAGGCGTGGTGACAAATACCGTGCCGACCAAGACCATCAGAATCAGGGAAAAGACTCGCATCACCAGGCGGATACCCGCCCCCAGTTCGTCGCCCACCACTTCGGGCAGACTGGATCCGTTCTTCCGCAGGGAAATCATGCCGGACAGGTAGTCGTGCACCGCCCCGCCGAATATGCATCCGAACACAATCCACAAATAAGCCGCCGGCCCGTAAAGGATACCCAGAATCGCACCGAATATAGGTCCCGTCCCGGCAATGTTCAGAAACTGGATGAGATAGACTTTCCACGTAGGCATCGGTGTATAATCCACACCGTCGGCCATCGTATAACAAGGTGTCTTTCGGGAGGCATCCACCCCGAATACTCTTTCGACAAAGGCACCGTAGACGATATAGCCCAACACCAGTAGCACCAATGCCGTAGTGAATGTTATCATATCAGGTTATCAATTAAATCACGCAAAAATAATAAATTGTATCGTAAACCATGGCATTTGTCCCCGAAACTTTCATTTTATACCCCGAAAAGCTTAACTTTGCACCTGATAAAGCTGCATACACCTACATGAAAAGATATATCTTCTCCTTATATATATGTGTCACCGGCTGCCTGGCAGCAATGGCCACGCAACGTTTCGATTCACTCTTCTCCCCAAAACGGGAAACCCGAGCCGTGTGGTTGACCACGTTCAGCAGTTTGGACTGGCCGAAAAACAAAGCGGACTCCCCGGCCGGCATCAAGGCACAACAGGATGAACTGTGCCATATACTCGACCGGCTCAAAGAAGTGAACATCAACACCGTGCTGCTCCAGACCCGGGTGAGAGGAAGTGTCATCTACCCTTCGGCCATAGAGCCGTGGGATGGCTGCCTGACCGGCACCCCGGGACGTGCGCCGGGATACGACCCCTTGGCCTTTGCCATCCGGGAATGCCACAAACGAGGGATGGAGCTGCATGCGTGGCTTGTAGCCATACCTTGTTTCAAGGCATCCGCTGCCACACGCATGGGAAAACGTTCCGTACTGAAAACCCATCCCAAACTTTGCGTACGCCACGGAGACAGTTGGTATCTCGACCCAGGGCAACCGGGAACCGCCGACTACCTGGCTTCCCTCTGCCGTGAAATAGCAGCGAACTACGACGTGGACGGCATCCATTTCGACTATATCCGTTATCCGGAAAACGCGGTGAAATTCAACGACGCCGCCTCTTACCGCAAATACGGCAAGAGGCAAAACAAGGCAGACTGGCGCCGCAGCAACATGACCCGTTGTGTACGGGCGATGTACCGGGCCGTGAAAGCAGCCAAGCCCTGGGTCAAGGTCAGCTCCTCGCCCGTGGGCAAGTTCAGCGACCTGAGCCGCTATCCGTCCTATAACTGGAATGCCTACTCTGCCGTACATCAGGATGCACAGGGTTGGTTGCGTGAAGGAATACAAGACATGCTGTTCCCGATGATGTACTTCCGGGGCAATCATTTCTACCCTTTCGCTATCGACTGGAAAGAAAACGACTACGGCCGGTCGGTCGTCCCGGGATTGGGCATCTACTTCCTTAGTCCGGAAGAAAAGGACTGGCCGTTGGAGGATATTACCCGCGAGTTGTATTTCACACGCTCTTTAGACCTCGGGGGGCAGGCATTCTTCCGTTACGCGTATCTGAACGACAACCACAAAGGCTTGTTTGATTTCCTGAAAGACGTATATTACCCCTTCCCGGCCCTGCCATCGGCTTGTAACAGCCTGGACAGTATCCCGCCGGAACGTCCGGGAAATTTACACAAAAGCCGGGAAGCGCAAACGTATGTGCTCCGATGGTCGCCGTCTGTCGATAACCGATGCGGAAAAGATGTGAGATACAACGTGTACGCTTCACGGACCTCTCCCGTGGACATCGCTTCCGCACGGAACCTTATCGCCGTGAATGTGGATTCTTGCAGCCTTCCCGTCAACGGGGAATTCTGCACCCTCAACGGCATCAGTTTCGCAGTAACGGCCATAGACCGTTTCGGAAATGAAAGCGAACCGGCACAGCTCCCGTCCGGATGGTCCGGCAGACCGGACTTCCCAAGGCGATTCCTTCCCCACGACTCGCAGACCTTGGACATCCCTGAACAGGACAGCCCTTACGTAGCGGTTGTAGATGCGTACGGGCGTATCGTCAGTACGGCACCTTACAGCCGCCGTGTCCGTATCGGGCATTTAGCCAAAGGGCTGTATGAAATCAGGACCTTGGCCAAGAAAGGACGCTCAAAACACATCGGATATTTTATCAAATAAATTCGACCGTCTTATGAAAACAGTCAGACTTATCACCTGTGACGGAGCCTTTCAAGCCCGTTTGATTCAGGGGGCGTTGGAAAACGAAGGCATCGCCTCCGTCCTGCACAACGAAAACACGTCCAACATCCTGCGCGGATTCACTCCCACGATTTCCGGAGTGGATATTTTCGTGTATGAAGACGACTATGAACGTGCCATGGCCCTGCTCGAACGCAACCAGATGATACCGGAACAATTAAAATACTGTCCCTGCTGCCATTCGCCCCACATCAAGTTCGTATTGAAAAAGTCTCATAGTTTCAGGGCGTTCATGGCCGCCATATTCAGTATCCTGGCCGGCGCACCTCCGGGCACGACGCATTGGGAATATGTATGCAAAGACTGTGGGGCGCATTTTGAAACGCCCACAGCACGACAAAGGAAAGAGACACAAGACACCACCACACCCGACACAAAATGAACATCAGACCTGCACAATCCTCCGATATGCCCGGCATCATGGGCATATTCGACCACGCCCGAAAATTTATGAGGGCTAACGGCAACCCTCACCAATGGACAGACGGTTATCCTTCGGAAGAGCTCATAGAAACGGAAATCCGCCACGGACACTGCTTCGTCTGCGAAAACGAAACGGACGGCATGGTAGCCACATTTTGCTTTTCGGTGGGAAACGACCCTACCTATTCCCATATCGAAGGGAAATGGCTGAACGAGGCGCCATACGGTGTGATTCACCGCCTGGCATCCAACGGAAAGGCCAAAGGCGTCGCCCGGCAATGCATCGCATGGTGTTTTGCCCAGCACCACAATTTACGCGCAGACACCCACGCCGACAACCTCATCATGCAAAAGCTACTGAAGGCCAACGGATTCCATGAATGCGGCATCATCTACACCCGCGAGTCGCCGCGCATCGCTTATCAAAAGGTCACGGATGCCGCTCCATCCGGACTCCAAGCATAACGCCGCATATCCACGTTTCCGTTTCTTCTGAAAGCCACACCTTCGGCTTCCAACAATGCCTTCTGTTCCGGCCAGGACGGGACAAGCCGTCCACAGCCATTCACCACCCGGTGGCAGGGAAGGCCGAGCGCATCCGGTACGTTACGCAAAGCCCTACCGACCCAACGGGCATGTTGGGGAAAGCCGACCAAAACGGCAATTTGCTTATAGGTTGCCACCCGACCGACCGGAATCTCTTTCACGATGCCATACACATCCTGATAAAAAAGGGAAGCATCTACCATGCCATCTGCAACTGTTATCTGATATTATCTGATGTTTCACTCTCACAATAAAGTGTACGATACAGCATCCACGTCCCTGCTGTTCGTTCCCACCATGAAGGTGAAGTCGCCTTTCTCCACCACAAAATTCATCCGATTGTCGTAAAAGCCTAATTGCTCATCGGTAATATCAAACACGACCTCCTTGCCCTCTCCCGGCTTCAAGGCTATTTTCTCAAAGCCCTTCAGTTCTTTGACCGGACGGGTTATAGAGGCAGACTCATCCCTCACATACAATTGTACGACCTCCTCTCCCTCATAACGTCCAGTGTTCTTCACTTCCACTCTCACACGGGCGTGCACCTTCCCGCCATCGCCCGGAAGCACCTTTAGGGCCGAATACTCAAAAGTGGTATAAGACAGGCCGAACGCAAAAGGGAAGGCCGGTTCGGAAGGTATGTCAATGTACTTGGCACACCACCCGCTGCTCGCATAAGGACGTCCCGTACTCTTATATTGGTAATACAAAGGAAGCTGTCCCTGATGCGTAGGAAAGGTCATCGGCAATTTACCGGAAGGATTATAATCTCCCCACAACACGTTGCAAATGGCCGGTCCGGCCTCGCTACCCAACCACCACGTACACAAAATAGCCGGAGCCTGCTGACGCACCTCGTTGAAAATCACGGGGCGACCGCACATCATCAATACAATCACCGGCTTACCCGCCTTTACCAATTCCGTCACCAACCGCTGCTGCTGTTCCGGAATGGATATGTTTCCTTTAGAAGTCATCTCTCCACTTTCCCAAGCACGCTCGCCCATGGCCACGACAACAACATCAGCACGTCGGGCAGCCTTTAGCGTTCCTTTTAAATCCTTAATTTCATTACTTTCCAAATCATAGCCCTCGTGAAAGTCTACTTCCACACCACGCTTTTGCATGGCTTCGTAAAGTGTTACCACCTTACTCTCGTCGGCACACGTCCATGAGCCGCACATGTCTTTCTGCGACTTTGACAAACCACCAATCAACGCCACGCGCCTCACCGATGAAGCCAAAGGCAACACTGCCCCCTCGTTCTTGAGCAACACCACAGAGCGCTCTGCCATATAGCGTGCCTCCCGGCGCGACCGTTCCGACCCGATGACGGTACGCTCCCGTTCTTCATTGCAATAACGGAAAGGGTCGTCAAACAAACCCAACTTATATTTCTGTTCCAAAATACGGCGGACAGCATCGTCCAACAAAGCCTCCGGCACTTTCTTTTCTCGAACCAGATCCGCCAAGTTCCGGGCATAACATTCCGACACCATCTCCATATCCAAACCTGCCGTGATGGCCTTGTTGGCGGCTTCCTTCTGATCCTTGGCATAACGATGGTTCACCATCTCTCCCACAGAACCCCAATCGGACACAACAAATCCTTGGAAACCCCACTTTTCTTTCAAGAGACCACGCAGCAAATCTTCGTTACCGGTACACGGGCGATTCTCGAAATCATTGAACGCACTCATGACCGTGCCCGCTCCGGCTTCTACACCAGCCTTGTAGGGCGGCATATAGAAATTGGCAAAATGCCCCCAAGACATGTCCACACTGTTATAATCCTTTCCGGCCACCGCCGCACCGTAACCCACAAAATGCTTGATACAAGCCAAAATCGTACTGTCGGCCGACAAGTCGTCACCTTGCAAACCACGTACACGGGCAGCGGCCACTTTGGCACCATAATACGGATCTTCGCCCGCCCCCTCCATGACACGTCCCCAACGGGCATCCCAACTGATATCCACCATCGGGGCAAACGTCCAATGCAGCCCGGCTGCCGCAGCCTCCCGTGCGGAACACCGCGCCCCCATCTTGATAGCCTCCAAATCGAAACTTGCCGCCTCAGCCAATGGCAACGGGAAGCCGGTGCGAAAACCATGTATCACATCCAATCCGAAAAGCAAAGGAATCTTCAAACGGGATTTCATCGCCGCTTCCTGATATTTACGGGTCTCTGCCGCACCGGACACGTTCAGCATGGAACCCAACAAACCTCTACTGATATCCGTCGTACGGCTCAACTGTGTATTATCCGGCCCCGTGGCAAAACCTCCTGCACACTGGCTCAACTGTCCAATCTTCTCTTCCAACGTCATCTTCTTCAAAAGGGAAGATACAAAACGGTTCATACTCTCATCATCCTCTGCCGCACGCAGCCCTGAAGGCCATAAAAGCCCAACACAACATATTGTATAAAAAAGAGTTTTCATATCATTTTGTCATTATATACACACTATCTATAAAAATATTGAAGAAAGAATGGTTCACCGTATTCCCACGAAAATAAAAATCTTTTTGTCCACGATAAATTCATGTTTTACCCCCGTCCCTCCCTCCTTTGGGAAACACCCACAACGCCGCCCGGTAATGTACGGACGGGGACACCGGAGCCAACGGCAGATATCCCCTAAGCAACTTTCTTCCGGACAAGCGTAACGAGTGCGTTTCTTCACATCGGCAGTGCTCCGACCACAACCGCCCCGCTTCCTTCTCATAGTCTATCACAAAACGCGCTTCCGAAGAGGGAGCCAGGAAAGAAGCCAAATCGACAGAAACTTGTCCCATCGTGCGGCGCAAGTTGATTTCCACACAAGGATGCACACACAGGTATTCGGCCCCCGGTACACGGCACAACATCATATCCACACCCAGGTGGCCGCTGTAGCCGTTGCCCAACCAACCTGCCAAATATTGCGTAACGGCCCTTTTCAACGTCTGCCATAAAGGCAAAGGAACCCTATCGGTCAACCAACGCACCTTATCCTCTTCGGAAGCCACCCAATTCCCGGCATACGTGCCGCGTGCGGTGGTCAGGAAAACCGAAAGCCCCGTATACCTCACGATTCCGGTACCGTCGGCATAAAATTCCATGGCAAAATCCGACACCTTATCATATACAGGCTCTACGATTACCCCGCCTTGTTCACGAAGCTGACGCAGACACCAACCCGAAAGCGGCGGCGCATAACCTCCCCGCCCCAAACGCAAGCCCTTTCCGCTGCCCGACCACGGCGCCTTCAATAGGGTTTCGGGATATTGCCGCATCCTTCGGATGATGTCCTGTTCGCCGGTACAGTAATAAGAAACGCCACAAAGCCTATCCCTCCACTCCTGCCCCAAATCCGAATCGGGGCTGCATAAATAAGCCAACATGTCCACGGCATGACGGCGGTTCGACAGCTCACGGTAACGCGCCAAACGCGCTTCATCAGGCAAACGGCTTCTGTCCGCACCGCCCGTCAACAGACGTTGCACCATCAATGGGCTCCATCCCCAAGGGGCGACGTCGGCATCCGAAGGCAAGCCGTCGCGCCCGATCCATCTCACTTCCGGACAAATCCCGCCAGTTCCTTCCGCCCAACACCGGGCAACCTCCACCGAGTCCACGCACACGGCATCCCCCGTCTGCGCCCACCATACGGGCAATGCCGAAAGGTCGTCGGCCATCTTCCGTGCCGAAGCCGGGGGGATGAAATACGGACTGGGGCAGGCCAACGCCAGGTCGTTCTCGGGATTGAATATATGCAAGGTCATGGAGGAGAATGAAGAACAAGACCCGGACTTTTACTTCCCGGCCGGCAAAACGCCCTCCGAGGTCATCAGCACGCGCCGCATCGTGCCGTCGGCATTATAATATAAATAATCGGCACATACGCTCCGGCTGCACGATGTCCCACCCTTCAAGGCACCGTTGTGATAAAAAAAGTACCACCTGCCTTTATATTCCTGAATAGCCTGATGGTTTGAGCTGCTATTCCCGGCCCATTCGTTCAGAATGCCCTGATAAACCCAAGGCCCCTCTATATCGTCGGCCATGGCGTAAGCGATACGCTCGGGAAAACCGCTGGCATAAGATAGGTAATACTTATCACCGCGCTTGTGAATCCAAGGAGCTTCTTCAAACACAAACCCGTCAAAATTCACCTGACGGATTTTCCCTTCGATTTCAACCATGTTTTCTTTCAGCCGTGCATAATAGCATTCCCCGTTGCCCCAGAATATCCAAGCCTGCCCGTCGTCGTCAATCAAAACTGTCGGGTCGATGCAAGCCCACTGTTTCTGAGACGCGAAACAATCGGCCACGGTCAACAAGGGTTTGCCCAACGCATCTTTATAAGGGCCTTCCGGACGGTCGGACACAGCCACCCCGATGCCCGTATGGTCGGTACTGACATACCAGTAAAACTTCCCGTTCCTTTCCACCACCTGCGAAGCGTATGCAATTCCCGAAGACCACTTGAACTCGTCCGCGCGCAACGGTACGGGATATTCCCGATAGTGTTCTAAATCCGTCGTAGCGAACACGCACCAATTCTCCATGTGCGTACGTTGCTGGTTGCCCTCAAAATCTTCGCCCGCAAAAATCCAAAGCGTATCCTTATAAACCAGGGTTGCCGGGTCGGCTGTATATTTATGCCGCACCACGGGATTTCCTTCCGCTTTCCATTCATATACTTGCGCCCGTACGGCTGAAAGCAGCCAAAAGGATGCTAAAAATACAGAAATAAGTCTCATTTTTCGAATTGTTTTTTAATTCCACATTTAAATTTATCCGACAAATATAACGCTTTACTTCCACTCCACCTATAATCTGCCCTACATTTCACCCCACAAACACTTCCCCGCCCCCATTATCGCAAAATCCGCCTTTTTGAAACCAATCTTCCATTACATGCAACAAGAGAAACAGTCCTTCCTGAAAAAAGAGCCTACTTTTGCCCTGTCAAATATCAAACATCAATCAAAGAAACATGAGAAAAAACGTTCTTATCTTAGCTTGCATCTCCATCTTGTCTTTCACAAGTTGCACTTCACAAAAAACGCAGGACTACACCGCCTATCTGTTTGCTTACTTTGAAGGTTCGGGCGAACTGATGGCACAAGAACAACTGAGATTTGCTGTGAGTGCGGATGCCGTACACTGGAAAGCCCTGAACGGGAACCGCCCCGTCATCCCATCGGACGAAATATCCCAAACGGGGGGCATACGCGACCCGCACATCCTGCGCGGAGAAGACGGGCATACCTTTTATATCACGGCCACAGACATGTTCACCCGAAAGAACGGTTGGGAATACAATCCCGGCATCGTCTTGCTCAAATCCGGCAACCTGACCGATTGGACACACGGCATCGTCGACTTGGAAAAATCCTACCCCGAGAAGTTCGCCCACATCAAATGGGTGTGGGCACCCCAAACCATTTACGATCCCGAAGCACGGAAATACTTGGTCTACTTCACCGTACGCTTCGAATACGACACCGCCCTCAATTTCTATTGCGCATACGCCAACGAAGATTTCACGGCATTTGAAAATGAGCCCCAACTGATGTTCGCCCCCAAATACGGTGCCATAGACGGCGACATCATCCATAAAGACGGCACCTATCATTTCTTCTATAAAGGAAACACCAAAGACCGGAACGGCAAAGAACTGAAAAGCGGCATACAGCAAGCCACGGCCCCGTCATTACGCGGCCCGTGGAAAGAACATTTCGCATATCTCGACGCGTATGCCGGAACCCGCACGCACGTGGAAGGCTCCAGCATATTCAAACTGAACGATTCGGACGAATACATCCTGATGTACGACCTTTACAGCAGCGGACGCTATGAATTCCAACGCAGCAAGGACCTCATCCATTTCAGTTCCAAACCGGAAACCTTCGCCAAAGACTTCCATCCGCGCCATGGTTCCGTCATCGGCATCACCCGCGAAGAGGCCACCCGTCTGGACCAAAGATGGGGAGGAGCTCCAGAAGAAGCCAAACAGTAAAAAACCAAATCCATTACCTAATCTCCATTTCAGATGCGGCAAACGGCAAAATCCTTTCCCTTTAGGACGTACCCGTTTGCCGCTTAAAAAGTCCTTCCGACAAGCGGAATAAGAAGCACAGGAAACTTTCCTAATAAACAAATGAAAGGACATACCCCCTTTTTACCGACAAAACGTAAGTTCCACGGATTTTCTCCGAATGAGACGCTCCATGTTCCGGCTACGTTCCATGTTGTTTTCACCCCTTTTTAGATACATAAATTCACATTTCAACCTTGTTTTTAGACTTTTTTCAGCTTAAACGCATTTCAATCACAGCCGAATGATTTTTCGTTCGGCTGAGAAAACATTTTTTTTGTCCTCGTGATGGGGCATCCTTCTCCGCATGCGAGTGGAGAAAAGCCCTGAAAACAGAAAAAAAATATGCCCATACGGCTCGTTTTTCTCCTAAACGAGACGCGTCGGACTGCAAAAAACGAATGACAGGATGCCCTACGGAGTCCGTTTCATGCTTCCACGAATCCCGCCCCCGCACGCACGTCGTGCCTGCATGCCGTGCATCTTGAAAGCCCGACAGGCCGAAGGGAGTTCAAAATGTCACTCGCCCGACGTGCGAGAATCGCGTATTTCCGCACTTCCCCGCCTTCAGCCCCAAATGACGCATTCCTACAAGGCCGAAATTGACAATTTGACAATCTGCATGCTTCGAATAAGAAAATGAAGAAAAAACAAAGATTTTGCCAACCCGACTTTGCACTTTTGCGGTTTTACACTATCTTTGCATATTGTATCAAGCACCAAAGGATGGAGTCTTTTTTCAGAACACATGCGTACCTTGTGGAGCACACCCACGCTCCTGTCCGTCGCGCCCTCATGGACGAGATAGACTGGAACGACCGTCTGATTGGCATTAAAGGTACACGCGGAGTAGGAAAGACCACTTTCCTCCTGCAATATGCCAAAGAACACTTCCACGTGGAAGACCGGAAATGCCTCTACATCAATCTGAACAATTTCTATTTTCAGGGCAAGGGCATTGCCGAATTCGCCACAGAGTTCTACGAAGGCGGGGGAAAAGTATTGCTGATCGACCAGGTGTTCAAACAACCGGACTGGAGCACGGACCTGCGCAAATGCTACGACACGCTGCCGGGGCTGAAAATCGTATTCACCGGTTCGTCCGTCATGCGGCTGAAGACGGAAAACCCGGAACTGAACGGCCTGGTGAAATCATACAACCTGAGAGGTTTCTCTTTCCGCGAGTTTCTCAACTTGCAGACGGGCAACGACTTCCCGTCTTATACGCTCGACGAAATCCTGAACCGTCATGAACAAATCGTACGCAGCATCCTGCCTAAAGCCAGTCCGCTGAAGTTCTTCCAAGACTATCTGCACCACGGTTTCTACCCGTTCTTCTTAGAAAAGCGGAATTTCTCCGAAAACCTGCTCAAGACCATGAACATGATGCTCGAAGTGGACATCTTGCTCATCAAACAAATAGAGCTGAAATATTTGGCGAAAATCAAAAAATTACTATATTTGCTCGCGATAGACAGCCCGGTGGCTCCCAACGTCAGCCAGTTGGCAGAGGACATCCACACGTCGCGGGCCACGGTAATGAACTACATCAAGTATCTGGCCGACGCGCGGCTCATCAACATGATTTATCCGAAAGGGGAAACCTTTCCCAAAAAACCGGCCCGGATCATGATGCACAACAGCAACTTGATGTACGTCATCTACCCGTGCCGCTTGGAAGAGCAGGACATCCTGGAGACTTTCTTCCAAAACACGATGTGGAAAGACCATAAACTGAACAAGGGAGAAAAGGGCACTTCGTTCCTGGTGGACGAAAACCTGAAATTCAAAATCTGCCCCAACGAAGAACGACGGCGGAACGCCGAAACGATATATGCCCGGCATAAGATAGAAATAGGGCACGGGAACGAAATACCGATATGGTTGTTCGGATTCCTATATTAAGTTGAATATAAAGAAATTGTAGTTTAATCTCGTAATATTAATCATTATTATGGCAAAAGAAAAAAAGTTTATCACTTGTGATGGTAACCAGGCCGCAGCGCATATCTCGTATATGTTCTCGGAAGTTGCAGCCATCTACCCCATCACCCCGTCGTCGACCATGGCAGAATACGTGGACGAATGGGCAGCACAGGGCCGTAAGAACATCTTCGGCGAAACAGTGTTGGTACAAGAAATGCAGTCGGAAGGCGGTGCCGCCGGAGCCGTCCACGGTTCGTTGCAGGCCGGTGCGCTGACCACGACTTACACGGCATCCCAAGGTTTGTTGCTGATGATTCCGAACATGTACAAGATTGCAGGCGAACTGCTGCCTTGCGTGTTCCACGTGTCGGCCCGTACCTTGGCTTCTCATTCACTGTGTATCTTCGGCGACCATCAGGACGTCATGTCTTGCCGTCAGACCGGTTTCGCCATGTTGTGCGAAGGTTCCGTACAGGAAGTGATGAATTTGGCCGGCGTGGCACACTTGTCTACCATCAAGAGCCGCGTGCCGTTCCTGAACTTCTTCGACGGATTCCGTACGTCTCACGAAATCCAGAAGATTGAAATGCTGGAGAACGACGACCTCGCTCCCTTGGTAGACCAGGAGGCTTTGAAGGAATTCCGCAGCCGTGCCTTGTCGCCCGAACATCCGGTGGCACGCGGTATGGCCGAAAACCCCGACACGTTCTTCACTCACCGTGAATCTTGCAATAATTACTACGACGCAGTTCCCGCCATCGTAGAGGACTACATGAACAAGGTGTCTGAAATCACCGGCCGCAAGTACGGCTTGTTCTCTTACTACGGTGCCGCAGACGCTGAACGCGTCATCATCGCCATGGGGTCCGTAACCGAAGCCATCCGCGAAACCATCGACTACCTGACCGCACAGGGCGAAAAGGTGGGCTTGGTAGCCGTTCACCTGTACCGTCCGTTCTCGGCCAAACATTTCTTGGCTGCCGTTCCGGCCACAGCCAAGACTATTGCCGTACTGGACCGCACGAAAGAACCGGGTGCCAACGGCGAACCGCTGTATCTGGATGTGAAAGAATGCTTCTACGGCAAGGAAAACGCCCCGGTTATCGTAGGCGGACGTTATGGCCTCGGGTCTAACGACACGACTCCGGCACAAATCTTGGCCGTATACGAGAATCTGGCTCTTCCGGAACCGAAAAACCAGTTCACCCTCGGCATCGTGGACGACGTGACGTTCACTTCGCTTCCTCAGAAAGAAGAGGTGGCCATGGGCGGCGAAGGCATGTTCGAAGCCAAGTTCTACGGCTTGGGTGCCGACGGTACGGTGGGTGCCAACAAGAACTCCGTGAAGATTATCGGCGACAACACCAACAAGCACTGCCAGGCTTACTTCTCTTACGACTCTAAGAAGTCCGGTGGTTTCACGTGCTCTCACTTGCGTTTCGGAGATTCTCCCATCCGCTCCACTTACTTGGTGAACACGCCTAACTTCGTGGCTTGCCACGTTCAGGCTTATCTCCACATGTACGATGTGACCCGTGGATTGAAGAAGAACGGTACGTTCTTGCTCAACACCATCTGGGAAGGCGAGGAACTGGCCAAGAACCTGCCGAACAAGGTAAAGGCTTACTTTGCCAAGAACAATATTAAGGTATATTACATCAACGCCACCAAGATTGCACAGGAAATCGGGTTGGGCAACCGTACCAACACCATCCTCCAGTCTGCATTCTTCCGTATCACCGGCGTAATCCCGGTAGACCTCGCTGTTGAACAAATGAAGAAGTTCATCGTGAAGTCCTACGGCAAGAAGGGTGAAGACGTGGTGAACAAGAACTATGCTGCCGTAGACCGTGGCGGTGAATACAAGGAACTGGCCGTAGACCCGGCATGGGCCACACTCGAAGCCGATGCTGCTCCGGCCAACAACGACCCTGCATTCATCAACGAAGTGGTTCGTCCTATCAACGCACAGGACGGCGACTTGCTGAAAGTTTCCGCATTCAAGGGCATCGAGGACGGTACTTGGCCGCAAGGTACGGCCGCATACGAGAAACGCGGTGTGGCAGCCTTCGTTCCGACATGGAACCCCGACAACTGTATCCAGTGCAACAAGTGCGCATACGTTTGTCCCCACGCTGCCATCCGTCCGTTCGTCCTTGATGCTGAGGAAATGAAGGGCTTCAACGCTCCGGTCATCGAAATGAAGGCTCCGGCAGCCATGAAAGGCATGAATTTCCGCATCCAGGTGAGCGTGATGGACTGCTTGGGTTGTGGCAACTGTGCCGACGTATGTCCGGGCAACCCGAAATTGGGCAAGGCACTTACGATGGTTCCGTTGGAACAAGAACTCGATGAAGCTCCGAACTGGAACTATTGCGCCAAGAACGTGAAGAGCAAACAAGACTTGGTAGACATCAAGAGCAACGTGAAGAACTCACAGTTCGCACAGCCGTTGTTCGAGTTCTCCGGTGCATGTTCTGGTTGCGGTGAAACTCCGTATGTGAAATTGATTTCTCAGTTGTTCGGCGACCGTGAAATCGTAGCCAACGCCACAGGTTGTTCTTCCATCTACTCCGGTTCCATTCCTTCTACTCCTTATACGACCAACGCCAAAGGTCAAGGTCCGGCATGGGCCAACTCTTTGTTCGAGGACTTCTGCGAATTCGGCCTCGGTATGGCATTGGCCAACAAGAAGATGCGTGCACGTATCGAAGAGCTGCTCAAGGGTGCCATCGCTGCCGATGAGACTCCGGCCGACTTCAAGGCTGCCGCTCAGGAATGGCTCGAAGGCAAGGACGACGCAGATGCCAGCAAGGCCGCTGCCGAAAAACTCGTCCCGATGATTGAGGCAGGCAAGGCTGCCGGTTGCCCGGCTTGCGCCAAACTGTCCGAACTGGCACACTATTTGGTAAAACGCAGCCAGTGGATTATCGGTGGCGACGGTGCCTCTTACGATATCGGCTACGGTGGTCTGGACCACGTCATCGCTTCGGGTGAAGATGTCAATATCCTCGTATTGGATACCGAAGTATATTCCAACACCGGTGGCCAGTCTTCCAAGGCAACCCCGCTCGGTGCCATTGCCAAGTTTGCCGCCTCCGGTAAGCGCGTACGCAAGAAAGACTTGGGTATGATTGCCACCACTTACGGTTACGTGTACGTGGCACAGATTGCCATGGGAGCCGACCAGGCACAGTGCCTGAAGGCCATCCGCGAAGCCGAGGCTTATCCCGGCCCGTCCATCATCATCGCTTACGCTCCTTGTATCAACCACGGTTTGAAGAAGGGCATGGGCAAATCGCAGGCAGAGGAAGAAGCAGCCGTGAAGTGCGGTTACTGGCACTTGTGGCGTTTCAACCCGGCTTTGGAAGCCGAAGGCAAGAACCCGTTCTCGCTCGACTCCAAAGAGCCTGACTGGGATGCTTTCCAGGATTACCTGAAAGGCGAAGTCCGCTTTGCTTCCGTCATGAAGCAATACCCGGCCGAAGCCGCCGACCTCTTCAACGCTTGCGAGGATATGGCCAAGAAGCGTTACCAGAGCTACGTGCGCATGACCAAGATGGACTGGAGCGAATAAGCTTCTCCCTGATTGATAAATAGAAAAGAATGCGTTCCCTGTTGAAGGAACGCATTCTTTTTATAAGCTTTATTCCTATAAGAATTACGTCCTATCAAGCGTGAAAACCATTACCTTTTCGCCCCTTAAAAAGCCCATTTCTGCGAGAAATAACTTTTGCCGTGCTTGATATAAATAAGACTTAAGCTACCTCCTTGTATCTTGTATAGACATACTCATAGATTTTCTGCCGATACTCCGTTATGCTGTTTTCATCATAGCATTCCGGCAGTTCCGCCCATAATGTGTCGCGAATCAAGTTGTCTATCGCCGCCTTGGTTTCTTGCTTGTCTGTCCAATGGTCAAACTCGGCAATCTTTTCCTTGATTTTCTTGAGCAGATTGACTGACACCTTCTTGATGCTTTCAATGTCCTTCTTGCTAAGGTTGTCAGAGAACAGCAAATCGTAAACAGAAAGTTCTTCGTCACTTTCAAAACCTTCGCGCACATAGCGTTTTTGTTCTTGGTCAAGGCTTTGCGACAATGCCATCAGTTCCATGAATGTCTTTTCTATGCCGACACGGTCTTGCTCACTGTTGTAACGGTTTATGATTTCCGTGTATTTCTCATAAAAATTGATGCGCATGGGATTGTTATTGAGCATTTGTTCAATCCTTTGCTTGACAAGGTCTTCCAAATCATTCAATACCAATCTTGGTGTCTTGGTCTTGGCGAACTCCTTGCGCAACAAGTCGAAATCAATCTTGCTGATGTCAAATTGTTTGGCCGGTTTATTCCCATCACCCGGCACCACTTGCACATAGTCGTTTACTATCTTGTTGAGTTCCACCATCAAGTCGGTGTTGTCGGCATGTTTGATTTTCTTGTTCAGTTCTCCGCTTATAACTGTTATGGCATTCTTCTTCCTCAGCGTGAAGTCGTCCACTTCTTCGCGGTTGACATATTTGAACATGTTGGCCAATTCGCTCGCGTATGTTTTGAAGGTCTTTCTGCTTTCGTTGGTTTCACAAACAGCATTGGCTGCATCGCGCACCAAAGCCAACTTGTCAAAGCCTGTGGCATCCATTAACTTTTGGAGTTCAAAACCACATTGGGAAAGGAACGTTGTCGCCAATTCTATGCTCTTTCCTATGCGTCTTATCAGTTCCTCCTTGTCTATGGCAGGTGAACCGCCGTCGGTGCCATTCTTCTGCATGGTATAGTCTGCCAAGGCTTTGCGTAACGCCTTTACAACACCTATGTAGTCGATAATCAACCCATTGCTTTTTCCTTCCGCCTTTCGGTTTGCCCGGGCTATGGTCTGCATCAGCGTGTGTGCTTTCAAAGGCTTGTCGAGATACAGGCAAGACAAGGTTTTCACATCAAATCCCGTCAGCCACATGGCACAGACGAACACCACCCGGAATGGACAGTCTGCCTGTTTGAACTCTTTATCAAGTGGGCGTTTTTCCATTTTCCTACGATGTAGTTCTATATCCAGTCCCCACTTGCCGAATGTCTGCATCTCGTTCTGTTCCTGGCTCACCACCACGCACATTTCCGTTTCGCGTAGCCACTTCAACTTGCGGTCAATCTCCAATGCCTCTTGTTGGGTGGAGTGCTTGCGCTTTTCTTCGGTCTCGGCAATTACTTGTGACCAATACTTTTGTGCTAAGTTGTACATCCTCACACAGGTCACTTTGTTGATGCAGACGAACATCGCCTTGCCGCTTGTCCAAAGGCCAGTGTAATGGTACACAAAATCCTTCGCCACTTTGTCAAGGCGGTCTTCTGCCGTAAGCAGGTGTATCTCTTTGGCAAATTCCTTTTCGAGTTTTGCTTCTTGAGCCGGGTCAAGGTCTGCCTTTTCAATGGCTTCGGCTATACGTCGGTTCAGTTCGGCATTGTCCTTATCCATCATCGGTATGTTCAACTGTTCCCCCCTGTTCTCATAGAACAAAGGCACGGTCGCACCATCGTCCACAGCCCGCTTGAAGTCGTAAATGGAAATATAACCACCAAATGTCCGCTCGGTGATGTTGTCGTTGGCCAACAAAGGTGTGCCTGTAAAACCTATGCGCGAACAAGTAGGCAGCAAGCGGCGCATGTTCTCGGCATAATACCCGTATTGGCTGCGATGGGCTTCGTCCGACATGACAAGAATGTCATAATCGGGATTGATAGGCTCTGCATCGGGCTTGTTGAATTTCTGTATCAAGGTGAATATGAAGCCGGGATTGTCTTTCAGCATGGCTACCAACCGCTCACCGCTTGTGGCTATGTACTTCTCGGCCTTGGTGGAGCCAAGCAATCCGCAACCTTCAAATGTGCCGCTAATCTGTTCGTTCAATTCATCTCGGTCGGTCAGCACCACAATGGTGGGCGAACCTGTGAAGCGGCGGCGTATCTTTTGGGCAAGAAACAGCATCGAGTAGCTTTTTCCGCTGCCCTGCGTATGCCAGAATACACCAAGTTTGCCGTTTCGGAGCTTGCGCTCCGCGTATGCCTTTACCGCCTCGTTCACGCCGAGATATTGGTGGTTTAGGGCAAGAATCTTTGCCGTCTTGCCATCGGAGTGGTCGTAAAGGATGAAATTCTCCAGCAGGTCTATGAAGTTATCTTTCCGGCAGATGCCGCGCAACATGGTTTCAAGTTCCACACTGCCCTCGTCTTCTTCTTTCAGGCGTTTCCATTCGTGGAAGAACTCCCACGGGCTGCCCAACGTGCCGACCTTGGCTTCAAGGCCGTTTGACAGCATGACGATGGCGTTGTAGTAGAACAGTTGCGGTATGGTGTCGAGATAGTCGCGGTAGTTGTCGTTGTAGGCATTCTCCACCTCCACGGTGTTCTTTTTCAATTCAACGAACAGCAGGGGCAGGCCGTTGACATAGCCCACGATGTCGGTGCGGCGGCGGTATAGTTCGCCGTGTATCTTCATTTCCTTGACGGCGAGAAAATGGTTTTCTTTTGGTTCACCAAAGTTAATGAGCATGGCTTTGCGCGTGTCGGATTCACCCTTGCTGTTTTTCACGGCAATGTCTATCCCGTCGCGTATCAGCCGATACTTTTCTTCGTTTACCTGTATGAGCGATGCCGTCGAAAGCCGTGTTTCGAGCGCACTGATAGCTTGTTCCACCTGCGTGTCGTTCATCCACGGATTCAGTTTCCGCAAGGCCTGACGCACATGGCGTTTCAGCAAAACCTCACGATAGTTTTTTCGCCCGAATGTACCATTCTCACCCAACACTTCCTGATTGTAGGCTGTTGCCACATCCCAACCTAATTCATCGTGCAGCAACTGGCCTGCGCTTTCTTGCACCAATATGTTTTCTGAATACTCGTTCATGGCTCTAAACTTTTATTTCGCCCGACATCAACTTAGGAAGCAAGCGGTCGCGTGCTTCGGTAAGAAGGATAATTTCTTTTTCAACATTTCGTATGATATTGTAATAAGGCTCAACAATGCCTACATATTGTTCCTGTAATAGCTTTGGGGCCTTGAGCATTTTTATGGCAGATAGTGTATTGCGATTTAATGTTGGAATCGCTCCTCCGTTATTCAAAACTGAAAAATCCACAGTTTGCAGTATACCATAAAGATAAAGAAAATGATGCTCTTTCATGTCACTTATATATAATGATGTGTTGTGAGGCCAAAAGTCTTCCCATATCAACTGATATTTCCCCAAACTGCCAGACCTACCTGTTACAATGCCTGGTCCATGAATTTTGTATTTATTGTGATAACCAATAACCGAGGTTGAACCTACCACTGGATATTTACCGTATTGCATGTTGCTTCTTGTCAAATCATAGCCTCGATGGAAGGTCATTATAGAATTGATATCTGTTTTCTCCCAACCCTCCGGCACTCCATCCACAATCTTAGTTTGTTCATACCCCGGAAAACGCAAATCCACAAACCATTCTTTGTAAAGCCGCTGTGCGGCTTCCTCCAAAAGTTTGATTTGACAACGGTAGTTGTCTATGAGGTTGTCGTAAGCGGAAAGAAGCAAGCCTATTTTCTGTTGTATTTGTTTGTCTTCAAAAACTTTAATCTCAATCTCTTCAAAGGCTGCTTTTGCAATAAACTCACGCCCTGAAGCTGTACCTTTGTTGTGTAACTTCAGTGATGGGAGAAAGTTGCGAAGAAGGTAATAAGCATAATGGTTATCAAAGTCTTCATTAGGAATAATGGCATTTATAGATTGATTGACAAAGCAATCGCACGGAGTCATAGTAAGTTTTGTCCCTATAGTCCCAATGCATGGAACGCAAATAGAATCTTTAGGGACAATTCTCGACTTACATTGCTCTGCGGATTTTTTCGAGAACATTTCTTCTGTGGAGCGAGTGTATTTCTCGTTTTCATTTATGTCTGTAGGTTTTATCCATAACGCATAATCGCCATAATTGTCTTTATCTTTTTTAGGTGGCGTGCTGCCCGTTACAACATTACCTAAAAATCCAATTGTTACAGTCTTCAACCCGTTCATACTTCATCCTCCTCCAATTCTTTTTCAATTTCATCAATTTGCGGCAAGGCTGATGCCACATCCGCAAAGAGCTTTTCTGTTTCGTATTGGGCAATGCCGAGAGGTTGCGTTATGCCCCTCAGTGCAAAACGCGCTTTTGTATCACTCTTTGTACGGCAAAGCAACAGGCCGATAGTCGGTTTGTCGTCCGGTGTTTTCACATACTCGTCCACAGCCGATATGTAAAAATTCAGCTTGCTCACAAATTCGGGTATGAACTCAACGGCCTTCAGTTCCACAACTACATAACAATGCAGTTTGAGATGGTACATCAACAGGTCGATATAATAGTCATCCCCGTCCACCGTGATATGGTATTGGCGACCCACGAAAGCAAATCCCCGTCCCATTTCTATCAGGAAGTCGGTTATCCGCTCTGTAAGTCTTTTCTCAATGTCAAGTTCGTTTTGCAGGGCGACCGTCCCTAAGAAGCTGAATTTATACGGGTCTTTGAATGCCTGCCTTGCCAAATCGGATTGAATGGGTGGAAGTGTGACGGCAAAGTTGTTGATGCTTTTCCC
Source organism: Paraprevotella xylaniphila YIT 11841 (assembly GCF_900683745.1). NCBI lineage: Bacteria > Pseudomonadati > Bacteroidota > Bacteroidia > Bacteroidales > Prevotellaceae > Paraprevotella > Paraprevotella xylaniphila. The sequence goes on along the minus strand of NZ_LR215980.1, from coordinate 3,791,496 downwards.
TTTGGCATGGATATATCCGTTGGCTATCTGCGTAAGCATGGTGTCGCGCGTCCAACCTTCCGATGCCGTGGCCATGATGTAGAACACGCGTTCGGCAGGGTCTTTTACCTTTGAAAGCAGCGAGATATGGTGATACCATGTGATTTGGGTGAGCGGGAGTTGAACCATTTCCTCGTCCGCCTTAATTTGTGCAAGTCCGACTTGCCCAATTGGTATTCTCTGTAATTCTGCAAGTGTCGTTTTTAGGATTGGATATTTTTGTAATTGTGCAAGTGAGACTTGCACAATTGGAAAATCAGGATAAGAATCGGCAAATCGTCTCATTTCTTTAAGATTACGTACGGAGTATCCCCTGTCATCAGGGAAGCGTTGCATCAAATCCCGCGATAACTGATTGACCACTTGCGCTCCCCATCCTTCACGTTTCTGTTTTTCAAGGATGTCGCAGCCTATGTGCCAATACAACGAGAGCAGGTCGGCATTGACCCGTAAGGAGGTTTGATACTTGGCTTTTTCAATAAGTTCAATGATGCCCTTACGCCATTCGGTATAACCTTTTGGCAGCAATTCCCCACTTGTAAATTTTTCAACTTGGAATGTCATTTCAACGCCTCCCAATTCTGTTGTATTTTAGCCATCAACTGATTCGCCTCAGTTTGCAGCTTGGCAAGTTCTGCATGTATTTCGTTCATACGCTGGGTGAAATCCACACCGTCATCTTCCGTTTCCGCCACTCCCACATAGACACCCGGCGTGAGGCTGTAGTCCTTTTCGGCTATTTGCGCGATGGTCGCTATGCGGCACAAGCCGGGTATGTCTTGGTAAACACCGTCATAGCCGAATTTTGAAGTGAGCCATACGGCTTCTTCCGCCACGGTCACGGATTCCCTCAATTCGGTCACTTGCGCTTCTAACTCTGCCACGACTGCTTTCAGTTCCGCCTTTTCCTTGCGCTTCTTGGTGGCTTTCAGTGCCTCTTGGTGTTGTTTCAGGCTGTTGGCAAAAGTGGTTTCGGTGGATTTCGCTGCTTGAAATATATCTTCAAAAGTGGGATTTTCCGTATGCCAAACCATATTGTCATATTTCCCGGCTATCTGTGAGAAATATCTCCAATAATCTTGTATCAGCCTTTTGTAATTATCAGTCTCTCCCCTGTAAAGCCAAACGATGGCACCCAGATTGCGCAACTGCCATTCGCTCCATTCGTTAAGTGTGCGGTCAACCACGGTATAATAGTTTCGTGCATCAATGAACAGCACTTTGTCTTTCAGGTCCTCGGCTTTCCCTTTGTTGAAAAACCAAAGCGAACATGGCAAAGACAGCGTGTAAAAAAAGTTATTGCCCACACTGACCATTACATCCACATGGCCTGTCTCCACAATCTTCTGCCGGATGTCCTTTTCTTTACGGGAAGAATCAGTGGCAGAAGAAGCCATGACAAAGCCCGCACGACCATTCTCATTAAGGTAGGAATAGAAATAGGAAATCCAAAGGTAGTTGGCATTGCTGAACGACTTGCCCGACTTGTCAACACCGGGAATACCGAAAGGCAAGCGACCAGCGTTCATGGCATTCTCCACATTTACCTTATCTACGTTGAAAGGCGGGTTGGCCATCACGTAATCACAGCAACCGTCAAGGTTGTGGGCATCGTGATAGAAAGAGTTTGCTTCATCGCCCGATTTGATGACACCAGTCAAACCATGTACGGCCATGTTCATCAGACAGAGTTGGGCGTTGTATTCCACTTTTTCTTGTCCGTAGAAAGTCATCTTGCTATTGGCTTCCATGCCCGATTGTTCCACAAAGTCGCCCGTTTGCACAAACATGCCGCCAGAGCCACATGCCGGGTCGAGCAGTATGCCTTCCTTGGGTTCGAGCACGTTGACTATCATCTTGACCAATGACTTGGGCGTGAAAAATACACCATCATCGCTTGCCACATTCTTGGCAAACTTGTTCAAGAAATACTCATAAATGCGGCCTATAATATCGCCCCCGACTTCGGAAAGCGCACTGTTGTTGAATATGCGGAGTAATTCGGAAAGCAATTCAGGGGCAAAAATGGTATAGTTTTTTGGTAAGACCCCATGCAACTGTTCCGATTGTTGCTCAATCAGTTCCATTGCGTTGTTGACCACTTCACCGAGACTTCCCAATGTGTTCCCGTTTAGGCCAGTCAACTGCAATGACGCCACATTAGCAGGCAGGTTCACCAGGTAATCATATTGTACTTCTTTGGGCAGGAATATGGCGGACTTGGCTTTGAAATCGCTTGCTTCAACAGGTAATTTCCGCCCGTTTCTCATGGGACGGTTGGCAAGGATTTCCTGTTCGACCAATTTGAAACGACTAAAAGCATAGCGCAAAAAAATCAGTCCCAACACTGGCATACAATATTGGTTTGATGTCAACTTCGACCCGCTCCGCAGCATATCTGCCGATTCCCAAAGTTCCGCTTCCAGTTTTCTTATGTTTATCATACAGCTATTGTCTTTTCTCCGTACTGTTTAATAGGTCTTTAACATCCACTTCAAGCAATCTGGCGATTTGGCCAAATGTACGTAAATCAGGCTGTGCCGTATTAGAGCACCACTTGCAGACCGTGCAGGAACTTTTACCCAATTCGCCTGCTAACCATTTGCCTGTTCTTTTCTTTTCAACAAGAACAACTTTGATGCGATTTAGTCCCGTCATTTCTAATAGTTTTAATTTGAATGTAAAGACAATTAAACTTATCTAAAAACCTTTCAATTTATTTGATTTTCCTTTTGTTGCACATACCTATATACAGCCTCCGAAATATCGGCTATAACCCGGGCCGTGGCCTGTTCGCTTTCTTCCGAATCGCGGACCAACACGGCAATACTGTAACGATGCCCGTCCGGAAGGAAAACAAAACCGATATCGTTTGTCCCGATAATCTGTCCCTTTCCGTTACGGTCGCCCGTACCAGTCTTGTGCCCGATGACCGCCTTCGTACCGGCAAGCGGTGCCGGCAGACGGTCGCGCCCCGTCTGGCAGGAAATCATGGTTTGCTCTATGAAATCCCGGTATGCTCCCTTAGCCGCCTTACCCGAAACCAACCATTCCAACAGGCGTACCGCCTCTAACGGAGTCGTCCAATTCCGGTAACAATCCGCCAGATTGCGGTGCATATCGTCCTCCGTGACTTCAATGGCAAAATCCCGCAAGCCCATGCTGCGTAAATACTCATCCGTAGCAGCCGGGCCTCCGAACACCCGGAAAAGAATGTCGCAGGCATTGTTGTCGCTCAGGTGCAAAGTATACTTCAAAAGCTCGCCCACGGAAAGAGACAGGTTTCCGTCCGGATACTTGTCCCGTAACGGACTGTACGTATCCGGGTGCAAATCGTCCGGCCGGACATGCACCAACGTATCGAAAGAAACGCCACGCTGCCCGCAAGCGTCAGCCACGGCCAAAGCCTGATGGAACTTGAATACGCTCATCATGGGAAAGCGCACGTCATTGTTCACCGTCAGCGTGTCCCTCCCGTCCAATATGACGGCTATTCCGACTTGCGCTTTCTTGTCTGCCACCATACGGCGCAACTGTTCCTGCAAATCTCCCCACCCGGCCTGCAATGCCAACACCGGAGAGAGGCACAAAACGCCCGCCCATATCGTACGTATCCGTCTTTTCATCTGCCTTCCCCTTTTGCTCTTTACTCCAGGCCTTGTTCTTTCAACCGCAAACGAATCAAGTCCAAATGGGACATGTATCCGCTGAAAGTCACGGATATATCCTCTTTATGCACTTTCAACACCGCCAACAGGGCTTTCACCGTACGGGGAAGGTCGGAAGTAGTGGTTGCCTCGTTCAACCGCAACGTCGCGGGAAGGCGGTCCATCCGCTCTTCAAACCAATGCGTCAGCTCGTCCACTTCCTGTTTCGTATATGCCGGTTTATAAATATGCGGATTCTTTTCCACCGCAGGCTTCTGTTCTTGCTCTTCTGTCATCTTTCGTCATTCATTAAAAATACACGTTCCTAAAACCGTCTCGGCACAAGCATATCCTTCTTCGTACAAGGCCGTCAGTTTCCCTATATTGTCTTCAAGACGGTCCACCTCGAGTTTTTCAAGCGGACGCACCACCAGAATCTTTCCTTCATCCTCAAGTTGCTCTATCAGCTCCAACTGGCGGTTATAACATTCGCACCTGTGGCTGAGCGCCACCCGCAGACGGGGAAAACGGCGATAAATAAAAGAAGGAATACGGATGTCCCGGCCCGTCTTGCGATAGCCTCGGTTGCGCGTCAGCACGACTACGTTGCGTTCATAACCGAGCGACATCGCCCGCTCCACCGGTATGGAATCCACGATTCCACCATCCAACATCGGCTCCCGGTCTACCATGACCACGGGACAAACGTATGGCAAGCTGCTAGAAGCTTTGGCTATCCGTATCAGTCGGTTATAATTCTCTTTCTCCAACAAATAATTGGCACGCCCCGTCAGGCAATTGGTGGTCACCATCTCGAACACCCCGGGATTGGCCCGGTAAGCCTCGAAATCGTAAGGCACGATGCGCTCCGGGAAATCCTTGTACAGCAGTTCTTGGTTCAGTATGCTATGTTGCGTCCACAAAAAACGCATACCGATATATTTGTATTTTTTAAGCATGTCGATATTACTGTACTTCGCCCGCCCGCGTTGGCGGCTCATATAGGACAAGCCATTGCACGCCCCTGCCGACACGGCCACCGTGTAGGGAAAATCAACGTGATGGTCGAGTAGCCAGTCCAACACCCCGCAGGTAAAAACTCCGCGCATGCCCCCTCCTTCCAACACTAAACCCGTATGCTTGCCTATCTCCATAATTATTCCTAATTTACGAGTAAAGTTAATGAAAATCCCAAATGAAATCAGTATTTTTGCATACTTTATTAAATGTTTCATCTTTAAACTACGTTTATGTTATTTGACAAAGAAACATATATGGCCCGACGCGACCGGCTGCAACGTCAGGTGAAAGAAGGCTTGATATTGCTTTTCGGGAACAACGATGCACCGTCCAATTATCCGGCCAACGCATACAAATACCGGCAAGACAGTAGTTTTCTTTATTTTTACGGACAGCACCGCGAAGGACTCGTGGGGGTAATCGACATAGACAATCACAAGGAATACCTGATTGGCAACGATATTGACATCGAAGACATCGTATGGTTCGGTGACGTGGACAGTGTGGCCGACCTTGCCGCACAAAGCGGCGTGGAACACAGTGCCCCGATGAGCCGTCTGGAGGAATTGGTAAGAAAAGCCCGAAGCCAAGGACGAAAAATCCACTTCCTGCCTCCTTACCGCCACGACCTGATGATCCAACTCATGGACCTGACAGGCATACATCCTTCACGGCAACGCGAGGAAGCATCGTTGGAACTCATCATGGCGGTCATCGACCAACGGGCTGTGAAAACGCCGGCCGAAATAAAGGAAATCGAGCGGGCCTGCGCCATCGGCCATGAGATGCACACGACGGCCATGCGCCTTTGCCGCCCCGGAGTGAGCGAACAATACATCGCGGGCACCATCAGCGGTATTGCCTCGGCCAAAGGTTGCATGACCAGTTTCCCCACCATTCTTTCCATGCACGGGGAAATCATGCACGGCTACCCTTCTACACGTCCTTTGGAAGACGGACGGCTGATGCTTTGCGACGCAGGAGCGGAAACCAACGAGAACTATTGCTCGGACAATACGCGCACCACTCCCATCAACGGCAGGTTTACCTCCCGCCAACGGGATATTTACAGCATCGTGGAGGCTTGCCATGACCACGTACTGGACATCGCACGCCCCGGCATCAAATGGTGGGACGTGCACATGAGTGTAGCCCGCCTCATGACCGACCGCCTGAAAGAACTCGGCCTGATGAGAGGCGACACGGAAGAAGCCGTACGCAACGGAGCGCACGCCATGTTCTTCCCGCATGGCCTGGGACACATGATGGGCATGGACGTGCACGACATGGAAGGATTGGGGCAACGGCATGTGGGCTTCGACGACGAAGTGCAGCCGTCCACGCAATTCGGCACGAACTGCCTGCGCTGCGGACGCCGTTTGCAAGAAGGTTGGGTCATGACCGACGAACCGGGCATTTATTTCATCCCGGCCCTGATTGATGAATGGAAAAGCAAAGGAATCAACAAGGATTTCATCAATTTCGACCTTCTGGAAACCTACAAGGATTTCGGGGGCATCCGCATAGAAGATGACATCCTGATTACAGCAAACGGTTGCCGCATGTTGGGACATGAACGCATCCCGTACCATATAGAAGACGTGGAAGAGTTTATGGCACAAAGGACTAATTAATGTATCACTAAAATATCCGAAATGAAAAAACAACTTTTATTTATCGCATGTGCTTGCCTGTCACTGGGCGTATCGGCCAAGAAACACGTGGAAAAAGCCGACACCGGTTTCGTCTTTACCACGGTGAAAGAAAACCCTATCACTTCCATCAAGAACCAGAACCAAAGCGGTACGTGCTGGTGCTTCAGCACGCTGTCTTTTTTCGAATCCGAACTGCTCCGCATGGGAAAAGGCGAACATGACCTTTGCGAAATGTTCGTCGTACACAAAACGATGGAAGACCGTGCCGCCCAAACCGTCCGCACGCACGGCGATGTCTCGTTCGCGCAAGGAGGAAGTTTCTACGACGTGATCTACTGCATGCAGAATTACGGTATCGTACCGCAAGAAGCCATGCCGGAGCCGGGCACGCTTTACGGCGACACACTGCCCAACCACAATGAGGTGGACCTCGTAGCCACAGCCTTCGTAGATGCTTTGGCCACGAGCAACCTGAAAAAACTGTCTCCCGTATGGAAACAGGCTTTTTGCGGTATCTATGATGCCTACTTGGGCAAATGCCCCGAGAAATTCACTTACAAAGGCAAGGAATACACTCCGCAAAGCTACATGCAGTCGTTGGGCCTGGACATGGACGATTACGTGTCCCTGACTTCTTATACCCATCATCCGTTCTACAAACCTTTTGTCATCGAAGTACAAGACAACTGGCGTTGGTCGCAATCCTACAACTTGCCAATCGACGAATTGATGGAGGTATTCGACTATGCCATTAACAACGGGTTTACCATCGCGTGGGGTTCGGACGTGAGCGAGACAGGCTTCACACGCAACGGTATCGCCGTGATGCCGGACGTGAAGCAGGCAGAAGACTTGGTAGGTTCAGACGCAGCCCGTTGGCTCGGATTGAGCAACAACAGCAAACGTGCGGAAATCGTCAAGAAACTGACTTCCAAACCGCTTCCGGAGGTTAAAGTCACTCAGGAAATGCGCCAGATGGCTTACGACAACTGGGAAACGACGGATGACCATGGCATGCAGATTTACGGTATCGCCAAAGACCAGAACGGAAAAGAATACTACATGGTGAAGAACTCGTGGGGCGATGCCGGAACTTACAAAGGCATCTGGTACGCTTCGAAAGCATTCGTTGCCTACAAGACCATGAATATCGTAGTGAACAAAAATGCCATCCCCGAACCAATCCGGAAAAAATTGGGGCTGAATTAAAAAAGACAGAGGAACAACCGCTTTCTCATAAAGAGAGTAAAAAGCTACCGCAGTTTTCCAAAAAAGATGGGGAAACTGCGGTTTTCTTATATTTTTTTCCTACTTTTACATGAATAACCGTGTGGCCACGTGACAAGCCTCACGCCCGGAGATAGCATAAAAAGGAAAAAAATACATATAATGAACTATAAATGGAAATTAGAACCTCCTACACCGGAAAAACAGGAAGCGGCTGAGAGATTGGCCAAAGAGCTGAACATCAGCCCCATTCTCGGTCGTCTCTTGATAGAACGCAATATCACGACGGTGGCGGATGCCAAGAAATTCTTCCGTCCCTCGCTCACAGGGCTGTACGACCCGTTCATGTTTACCGATATGGACAGGGCCGTAGAGCGCCTGAACAAAGCTTTGGGACGCAAGGAGAGAATCATGGTTTATGGAGATTATGACGTAGACGGCTGCACGGCTGTAGCATTGGTCTACAAGTTCCTGCAACAATATTATTCCAATATCGACTATTATATCCCCGACCGTTACGAAGAAGGGTATGGCGTGTCGGTCAAAGGAATCGACTATGCATACGAAAGCGAGGTCAAACTGATTATCGTGCTCGACTGCGGCATCAAGGCCGTAGATGAGATTGCATACGCCAAAGAAAAGGGTATCGACTTCATTATCTGCGACCACCACGTACCGGACGAAATCCTTCCGCCGGCCGTGGCGATTCTGAATGCCAAACGATTCAACTCAACTTATCCCTATCCCCATTTGTCCGGCTGCGGCGTAGGTTTCAAATTCATGCAAGCTTTCGCACAAAGCAACGGCATCGAGTTCAGCCAACTTATCCCGTTATTGGACCTTTGTGCCGTCAGCATTGCGTCGGACATCGTACCGATTATGGGAGAAAACCGAATCCTGGCCTACCACGGCCTACGGCAACTGAATGCCAACCCGAGCATCGGGCTAAAGGCCATCATCGACGTATGCGGCTTGTCGGAACGGGAGCTGACCATCAGTGACATCATCTTCAAAATCGGACCGCGTATCAATGCTTCGGGACGCATACAAAACGGAAAAGAGGCCGTGGCGTTGCTTGTGGAAAAAGACTATCAGACAGCGCATGAAATGGCGGAACAAATCAACCGCTACAACGACATGCGCAAAGGCTTGGACAAGTCTATGACGGAGGAAGCAAACGGTATCGTAGAGAAACTGGACAAACAAAGCGAACAAAAATCCATCGTCATTTACAACGAAGAGTGGCACAAGGGGGTTATCGGCATCGTAGCCTCACGCCTGACGGAAATCTATTACCGGCCTTCGGTCGTACTGACCCGCACGGACAATCTGGCCACGGGTTCGGCGCGTTCCGTCTCGGGATTCGATGTCTACAAGGCTATCGAAAGTTGCCGGGACTTATTGGAGAATTTCGGAGGACATACGTATGCTGCGGGCTTGTCCATGAAAGTGGAAAACGTACCGGAATTCCACCGGCGTTTCGAAGCTTACGTGGAAACACATATCCTGCCGGAACAGACTTCGGCCATATTGAACATCGACGCGCAAATAGACTTCAAGGACATCACGCGCAAATTCCACCATGACCTTAAAAAGTTCAACCCTTTCGGACCGGACAATACGAAACCGCTGTTCTGCACGCAACATGTATATGACTACGGAACGAGCAAGGTCGTAGGACGCGAACAAGAACATATCAAATTGGAATTGGTGGACAACAAGAGCAACAACGTCATGAACGGCATCGCTTTCGGGCAAAGTTCACAGGCCCGTTACATCAAGACCAAACGTTCTTTCGATATTTGCTACACTATCGAAGAAAACACACATAAACGGGGCGAAGTGCAACTTCAGATAGAGGACATCCGCCCCTCCGGTAAAGAATAAGCTTCACAAGATCCTCGCATGGAAGACGTTTATCTGTCCATATTGAAAAAGTATTGGGGGTATGACGGGTTTCGCGGCATACAGCGGGAAATCATAGAAAGTATCGGAAACGGACGGGATACTTTGGGGCTTATGCCAACCGGTGGCGGCAAGTCCATTACATTTCAAGTGCCTGCGCTTAGCCGTGAAGGCATTTGTATCGTGGTCACTCCGCTTATCGCTTTGATGAAAGACCAGGTACGTAACTTGCGCGGAAGAGGCATCAAGGCTGCTGCCGTCTATTCCGGACTGTCACGTGAGGAAATCCTCGTTACGCTGGAGAACTGCATTTTCGGCAATTATAAGTTCCTCTATGTATCCCCCGAACGGTTAGCCTCGGATATCTTCCTCGCAAAGGTGCGCCACATGCCCGTGAGTTTCCTTACGGTGGACGAGGCGCACTGCATCTCCCAATGGGGATATGACTTCCGGCCTTCGTACACCCGGATTGCGGAAATCCGTAAAATCCTGCCGGACATTCCGGTTCTTGCCCTAACGGCCACGGCTACGCCCGAAGTGGTCAAGGACATCCAACGCCAGTTGGCTTTCAGGGAGGAGAATGCTTTCCGTATGAGTTTTGAGCGGAAAAATCTGGCTTACATTGTCCGGCATACAGAAGACAAGTTTGGGGAACTCATCCATATTCTAAACAGCACGAAAGGATCGGCCATTGTATATACCAGAAGCCGCCGGAATACCCGGGAGACCACGGAGAAGTTACAAGCTGCCGGTATGTCCGCGACCTTTTACCATGCCGGACTGAACGATGCGGAAAAAGACCTTCGCCAACATCAATGGCAAGAGGACAAAATACGGATTATGGTAGCGACCAATGCTTTTGGCATGGGAATCGACAAGCCGGATGTACGTTTGGTCATCCATCTCGACCTGCCGGACTCCATAGAGGCTTACTTCCAGGAGGCGGGGCGGGCCGGACGTGACGGTGCACAGGCTTACGCAGTACTGCTATACCAAAGACACGACCGTACACGCTTGATGAAACGTATCCCCGATACTTTTCCGGACAAGGATGCCATACGGGATGTGTACGAACACATTTGTTATTATTACCAGATGGCCATGGGAGACGGTTACAACGTAACCCGCGAATTCGACTTAGACGAATTCTGCCGTAACTTCAAACACTTTCCGGTCCAGACCGACAGTGCGCTACATTTATTGGAACGGGCAGGCTATATTGAATATACGGAAGAACAAGACAACGCCTCCCGCATACACTTTCTGCTCCGCCGCGACGAGCTATACCGCATTCATGAACTCGAGGCAGAACAGGAACAACTCATCCAATGGGTTTTACGCAGCTATGGAGGCGTGTTCAGCGATTATGTCTTTATGGACGAACGGCGTATTGCGGCTTTATCCGGGCTGACCACAGACCAGGTTTACCATGGACTGTTGGCACTTGGCAGGGCCAGAATCCTCCATTACATCCCCCGCAAAAAAACGCCTTATATCACCTTCTCTTGTAAACGCATCGAAAAGGAACGTATCGTATTCCCTCCTTCCGTGTACGACGAACGCAAGAAAAATTTTAAAGAGCGGATTGAGTCCATGTTATACTATGCAGAAGAGGCTGACTTTTGCCGTAGCAAAGTCCTTTTGCACTATTTCGGTGAAAAAGACGCACCCCCCTGCGAACAATGTGACGTTTGCCGGAAACGGAAATCTCATCCGCATACGGATGCTACGGACAAACAAATCATCGCACTTATACTGGAGACTTTAAAGGACGGCCAGAAGCACAGTGTGTCGGAAATGACTTTCCCGGGCATTCCCCGTGAAAAGACAGCACAGCTTCTGCACCAAATGATTGAGGAAGAAACCGTACGTATTCAAAATGGCGTATTGTTTCTTCCTCATCCCTGAGAATCTCATTCCTCAACGTATATGGAATACACTTGCTATTTAATGGCTACTTTCACCGTACGTTTTGTTTCTTCTTCCATCCAAGTAAGAATATAAATACCCTTTCTAAAAGAAGACAAATCTGCTGTCTGGCTTATTCTAAACTGCATGACACATTCACCATTTGCCGCATAAATGGAAGCATGCCCGTCTATTTGCTTCATGTCATTGGACTCAAAATGCAACTGTTTTGTGTCCGGATTATACAATACCCAATACTGACTCTCGCGACCAGACGATTCCACTGAGGTCTCCCCTTTTGCTTCATCTTTCTCAATACGCCATTGCCGGGTATCTTTCAAACTGTTCTCCGAATCATTGGTCCAACTTAACACACTATTTCCATTTTCCGCAGAACCTCCCGCATTATTTATAGCCAATTGGGTCAGCCTATTGACCAATATGTAAGTGTTGCCTGTATTTACCGGTACAAAACTCCATTGTTGACGGTGTTGGGAACTACGCGGTTTACGTAACTCCAACTGTGTTCCTGTTTTATAAATTTCTCCTTCTTTCACGGCACAGTCGTACAAAGCCAAGCCGCTTTCACGATTGACGATCTGATAGTATTCTCCTACCGCCAGAATCTCCCACTGTTGGGTTTCTCGCTCACGAGCCGGCGACCATGTACATACTTTATCCCCTTCGCTGTCTAAAACATCAATGGCATTGCCTGTACCTTTATTAAAAAGACGATAATAAAATCCCGTATCCAACGTAAACTCCGGAGTAGGTTCTTCCATGCTCCCCATCTCTTCCGCTGCTTTGGCAAAAGTATTCGTCAAATATGCGCAATGCGTATGCAGAAATGATTTTAAATAATCTACCCCCTCCTGATATGTACTAAAAAGCACAATCTCATTATAGTCCCGCCGGTCGATAGGCCACTTCTGGAAATTCATGGCTTGCGAACGGTCTATAACTACAGACATACTGTCGATATAATCCATGACGTGCTCTTCTATCCCACGTGCCAGATACTCCTTCCACGTCCGATTTATCAACTGTACGAACCAAGGATCTTTCCACATTTGTAATACCCACTTCTGTGTCAAGTCTCCTCCAAAACCTTTATTTATCATCAAGCTCTCTGATACATCTCCCACGCGGTTGCAATTATTGAAAGCAATATCGTAATCCCATAAAGGTCCCCAATAGAATTTCTGGTCATCTTTCTTCTTGTACATATAGGTACTCCAGAAACCGTCCACATTACCGGTCAACTCTGTTGAAATATACCAACTGGCCAAAGTCAAGGAATCCACATAAGGACGATATCCCTTTTCCGGATCTGCAAAATCCGAAGAAAACAAGGCATCTTCGAACAATTGCATGTGGTTCTTAATATACTCTATTTGTCTAGGAATAATCACCTCTTCATCCGGAGATTTTACCGTTACCAACACATTACGTTTCGTTTTATAATGTACAGGTTCAGCCGCACCAAAACCATCAACCTCCAAAAAGTATCCACCGGTTATATTAGCACCCTCCGTAGGAATCTCATCCTGTTCATCAATATCCACACGCTTCTTTCTTACTTCCATTTGGTCGGATAGTTGGTAATTACCCAAATATGTACCGTTCAGTATCAAATCCACAAACTGGGCACCGGCCGTAAAAGGCTGTCCGGCAAAATCTCCGATACAGGCAGCCACAGCATTACGAAGCAAAGTTTTATCTGCAAAATTAGCCAACAGTGTCCAACTCTTCGCCTTTGCCCGTTCCGGCCCCATGAATTCCTGCTTTTCGGCAAACTTTATCCTATAAGGTTTCTTATCCAAATTCCAAGTAGAATTTCCACGTCCCCTAACACCTAATGCATCGTACGTCTTCACGCCATTACTGTCTACATAATGCAACACGGCATCCACATAGTCTTCTTTGCTCACTATAGGTCGGCCGCCTTCCGTCTCGATATAAATAGTGGGCAAATCTGTCTGCTGCACGTATTCCTGTGCCTGAAGTTGGAATGTACAGGAGAACAACATCAAAAATAAGCTTAAACTAAGTATTTTTCTTTTCATATCAAATAGATTTATGGTTTCTGCGCGTAAAGGTAATACTTTTTCGTGAGACTTTAAACTCTTAAGCAAAAAAACAAGCGAAAGTCACTTCCAAATTCAATGTAACACCGTCTTTACGCCTTGAGATGGAATGGAAGCAAGTGAGGTCATTTTACAAATTCTCTCTACACAGTGGCTCCCCCCCTTTATGCCTATACAGCATATTAGCGCCGGAGGATGTGAAAGGGGAACCTCGCAACGGCCATAAAAAAACCCGTTCCCCCGCCCGGCATGGGCCGTGCGCGGGGGAACGGAATGGAAAAAGGCGGCTACCTACTCTCCCGCCTTGCGGGCAGTACCATCGGCGAGGGCGGGCTTAACTTCTCTGTTCGGGATGGGAAGAGGTGGGACACCGCCGCTATAGCCACCATGATGGATTCGAACTGCGGCACGCGCCGGGGCGCGGACCGAGTGTGGGACACAAGTCAAACAAACAAAACGAAAGGATGACGAACAGGAATGCCATGTGCGGGCAGGGATACCACGAACGGCGAAAGCTTTCGGGCTATTAGTAGTGCTCGGCTTTGGCGTCGCCGCCTTTACACCTGCACCCTATCCACGTCATCGTCTTTGACGGCCCTCTAAAAGGAAATCTAATCTTGTGGAAGGCTTCGCGCTTAGATGCTTTCAGCGCTTATCCATACCCGACGCGGATACCCGGCGGTGCGCCTGGCGGCACAACCGGCAAACCGGAGGTCGGTCCGGCACGGTCCTCTCGTACTAGTGCCCGAACCACGCAAATTTCCAACGCCCACGATAGATAGAGACCGAACTGTCTCACGACGTTCTGAACCCAGCTCGCGTGCCACTTTAATGGGCGAACAGCCCAACCCTTGGGACCTTCTCCAGCCCCAGGATGTGACGAGCCGACATCGAGGTGCCAAACCACTCCGTCGATATGAGCTCTTGGGAGGGATCAGCCTGTTATCCCCGGAGTACCTTTTATCCTTTGAGCGACGGACCTTCCATGCGGAACCGCCGGATCACTATGCTCCAGTTTCCTGCCTGTGCGGCCTGTCGGCCTCCCAGTCAAGCGCCCTTCTGCCATTACACTCTGCGGCCGGTTACCAATCGGCCTGAGGGCACCTTGAGGAGCCTCCGTTACGCTTTTGGAGGCGACCACCCCAGTCAAACTACCCGCCAAACGCGGTCCTTGTATCCAACAAGTTAGTACCCAGACGGCCAAAGGGCCGTATTTCAACGACGGCTCCAAAGGCACTGGCGTGCCTCATTCTACGCCTCCGGCCTATCCTACACATCGACGGCCCGGGTACAACGTTAAGCTGTAGTAAAGGTTCACGGGGTCTTTTCGTCCCATCGCGGGTAATCGGCATCTTCACCGATACTACAATTTCACTGGGATCACGGTTGAGACAGTGTCCGGATCATTACACCATTCGTGCAGGTCGGAACTTACCCGACAAGGAATTTCGCTACCTTAGGACCGTTATAGTTACGGCCGCCGTTTACCGGGGCTTCAATTCGGGCCTTCTACATAAGTATGAGCCCTCCTCTTAACCTTCCGGCACCGGGCAGGTGTCAGGCTGTATACGGCTTCTTTCGAATTTGCACAGCCCTGTGTTTTTGTTAAACAGTTGCCTGGACCTATTCTCTGCGCCTCGTTTACACGAGGACCCCTTGTTCCGAAGGTACGGGGTCAATTTGCCTAGTTCCTTAACCGTGAATCTCCCAAGCGCCTTAGTATGTTCTACCCGACCACGTGTGTCCGTTTACGGTACGGATGACTTGGTGCTGGAGTTTAGCGGGTTTTCTCGGGAGCATGGTTACCGGCGCTGTCGCGTTGCCCAGAAGGGCGCCGCGTACTTTCGCGCTTCGGCTCGGGAGGTGGGCTTGCCTGCCTCCCTCGTAACCTTTGCGCTTAAACCCCCTTTTCCGTCAGGGGGCGGCCGTGTCACTTCTCCGTCGCCGCGTCACACACCAAGACAGTAACGGAATATTAACCGTTTGATCCATCGCCCTCGCCCTTAGGCTTATGCTTAGGGACCGACTCACCCTGAACCGATTGGCGTTGTTCAGGAAACCTTGGTCTTTCGGCGGGAGGGGATCGCACCCTCCTTATCGTTACTTATACCTACATTTGCTTTTCCATCCGCTCCAGAGCCGCTCGCGCGGCGCCTTCGACGCAGGATGGAATGCTCCCCTACCGATATTCTCATATCCCACGGCTTCGGTAACTGGTTTCATACCCGATTATTATCCACGCCCATCCCCTCGACTAGTGAGCTGTTACGCACTCTTTGAATGAATGGCTGCTTCCAAGCCAACATCCTAGCTGTCTGGGGGGACGGACTGCGTTAGTCTAACTTAACCAGCATTTCGGGACCTTGGCCGGTGGTCTGGATTCTTCTCCTCTCGGGCACGGACCTTAGCACCCGTGCCCTTACTCCATGGATTGGCCGGCGCGCATTCGGAGTTTGTCAGGACTTGACAGGCGGTGAAGCCCTCGCATCCTATCAGTCGCTCTACCTCGCGCCGGGAACTCCACAGGCGGCACCTAAATGCCTTTCGGGGAGTACGAGCTATCTCCGAGTTTGATTGGCCTTTCACTCCTACACTCACCTCATCCAGAAGCTTTTCAACGCTTATTGGTGCGGACCTCCATCCCGTGTTACCGGGACTTCATCCTGGACAAGTGTAGATCACCCGGTTTCGCGTCTGCCACCACCGACTCCTGCGCCCTTTTAAGACTCGCTTCCGCTGCGGCTGCGGGGCTCATGCCCCTTGGCCTTGCCGGTGACGGCAACTCGTAGGTTCATTATGCAAAAGGCACGCCGTCACGCCCAATGGGCGCTCCGACCGCTTGTAGGCGCACGGTTTCAGGATCTTTTTCACTCCCCTAACAGGGGTGCTTTTCACCTTTCCCTCACGGTACTGGTTCACTATCGGTCTCTTACGAGTATTTAGCCTTGCCGGATGGGCCCGGCTGATTCACACAGGATTACACGTGTCCCGCGCTACTCAGGATTCCGCTACGCTTCGCATGGCTTCGTGTAAGGGGCTGTCACCCTCTATGGCGGAACTTTCCAGTTCCTTCCACTCGCCATCACTCTTGCGACATCGCGGTCCTACAACCCCGGCGATGCCTGGACAACGCCGGTTTGGGCTATTCCCCGGTCGCTCGCCACTACTGGGGGAATCATTATTTATTTTCTTCTCCTGCGGGTACTAAGATGTTTCAGTTCCCCGCGTTCGCCTCCCGCTCTCGCGGGATAACGTTTCTTCAAAACGTTGGGTTGCCCCATTCGGATACCCGCGGGTCAATGGCCATTTGCGCCTCACCGCGGCTTGTCGCAGCTTATCACGTCCTTCATCGCCTGTAAGAGCCTAGGCATCCGCCGTGCGCCCTTGAATACTTTCGCCTCGGCCGCCGGCCGCCTTCCACCAGGGAAGATACGGCAGGCGGGCCTGCCTGCACATGTTCGTTAAAACATACCTCGTTCGCTTTCTTTACGTTTTGTCTGTCCAACATGTCAATGATCGCATGCCCCCTCGGGGCCGGGTGGAGAATAACGGATTCGAACCGTTGACCCCCTGCTTGCAAAGCAGGTGCTCTAGCCAGCTGAGCTAATCCCCCCGAAAATACCCGCGTAGTCCCAGGCAGAGTTGAACTGCCGACCTCCACATTATCAGTGTGGCGCTCTGACCAACTGAGCTATGGGACTGGCGTGACCCTGTGACCCGGATGCGGGCGGGCGGCGGAAACGCCACCGGGCGGAAGCTGAGCCTCCTGCATCCCTCACTTATCCTTTTTTAAGCCTCACATACCAAAACAAGAAAGACAGCCGTACAAGAGGAAACTACCCGGGAGCGGACGCGGAATGGACCGTTTTGCGGGAAGGACCCCAGAAAGGAGGTGTTCCAGCCGCACCTTCCGGTACGGCTACCTTGTTACGACTTAGCCCCAATCACCGGTTTTACCCTAGGCCGACCCTCGCGGTCACGGACTTCAGGCACCCCCGGCTTTCATGGCTTGACGGGCGGTGTGTACAAGGCCCGGGAACGTATTCACCGCGCCATGGCTGATGCGCGATTACTAGCGAATCCAGCTTCGTGGAGTCGGGTTGCAGACTCCAGTCCGAACTGAGAGGGGTTTTAGGGATTGGCCAACCGTCACCGGGCAGCGGCCCTCTGTACCCCCCATTGTAACACGTGTGTCGCCCCGGACGTAAGGGCCGTGCTGATTTGACGTCATCCCCACCTTCCTCGCACCTTGCGGTGGCAGTGTCCCCAAAGTGCCCGGCATTACCCGGTGGCAACTGGGGAGGGGGGTTGCGCTCGTTATGGCACTTAAGCCGACACCTCACGGCACGAGCTGACGACAACCATGCAGCACCTTCGCAGGAGTCCCGAAGGAAAGGGCCGTCTCCGGCCCATGCACCTGCGATTCAAGCCCGGGTAAGGTTCCTCGCGTATCATCGAATTAAACCACATGTTCCTCCGCTTGTGCGGGCCCCCGTCAATTCCTTTGAGTTTCACCGTTGCCGGCGTACTCCCCAGGTGGAATGCTTAACGCTTTCGCTTGGCCGCCGACACTATGTCGCCGACAGCGGGCATTCATCGTTTACTGTGCGGACTACCAGGGTATCTAATCCTGTTTGATACCCGCACCTTCGAGCCTCAGCGTCAGTAATGCCCCGGTACAATGCCTGCGCGATCGGAGTTCCTCGTGATATCTAAGCATTTCACCGCTACACCACGAATTCCATGTACCCTGTGCATACTCAAGGCTGCCAGTTTCAACGGCGGAACGCGGTTGAGCCGCGCCATTTGACCGCTGACTTGACTGCCCGCCTACGCTCCCTTTAAACCCAATAAATCCGGATAACGCTCGCATCTTCCGTATTACCGCGGCTGCTGGCACGGAATTAGCCGATGCTTATTCATAAGGTACCTGCAAATGGCCATACATGGCCAACTTTATCCCCTTATAAAAGGAGTTTACAACCCGTAGGGCCGTCGTCCTCCACGCTACTTGGCTGGTTCAGGCTCGCGCCCATTGACCAATATTCCTCACTGCTGCCTCCCGTAGGAGTTTGGACCGTGTCTCAGTTCCAATGTGGGGGACCTTCCTCTCAGAACCCCTACCCATCGTCGCCTTGGTGGGCCGTTACCCCGCCAACAAGCTAATGGGACGCATCCCCATCCTTTACCAATTAATCTTTATTCATCAAGCCATGCGACTAAACGAATTCATCGGGTATTAAACTTCCTTTCAGAAGGCTATCCCCGGGTAAAGGGCAGGTTGGATACGCGTTACTCACCCGTGCGCCGGTCGCCATCAAACTTAGCAAGCTAAGTTCATGCTGCCCCTCGACTTGCATGTGTTAAGCCTGTAGCTAGCGTTCATCCTGAGCCAGGATCAAACTCTCCATTGTAGAATATCTTTTTGACCCGCCTTACGGCGGGGCATATCGTCTGTTCCGGACTCCCCGAACTTGTCACGCCTACCGGCGTGCCGCTCCTGGTTCCCCCTCAACTCGAATGAGGGGTATGACGGTTCGTTTCTTTTTTACCCTTGGACATTTCTCAAAGAGGAAACAACCTCCAAAAAAACATCCAAGCTCTTGTACTACTTTCTCTCTTTATGTAAGACTTTCAATGAACTCTTTCATTTACCGCCCCCGCTCCGCAGCGGCCACACAAGGCCTTGCTTCCCGAAAGCGAGTGCAAAGGTACAACCTTTTACCATAACTGCCAAACGTTTGCCAATAAAAACCGAAAAAAATATCAACCGGATTAATTTACACCTTATTATATTTAACGTATTCCGATGTTTGAATCGCGTCATTCCCCCGCATACCCATATATGAAATCGTCCAGGCTTACGTCTCACGTGTTCAAAGCGTCACGGATTCATGGAATTCCACCACAGCCTCGATACCTTTCCGAAACATATCCAATGGGAAATTCTCATTAGGCGAATGAATCGCATTACTCTCCAAACCGAATCCCATCAAAACAGTCTTGGTTCCCAAAATCTTTTCAAAATCACTTATGATAGGGATACTGCCACCACGGCGCACAGCCAACGGCTTTCGCCCGAACGCCTTGGTGAAACCTTCTTCCGCAGCTTTGTAAGCAGGCAAGGTTATCGGACAGACATAGCCTTCGCCACCGTGCATAGGAGTCACTTTCACCTGCACGTAGTCCGGAGCTATGGATTCGATATAATCGACAAACATCCGGGAAATCTTCTCATGCTGTTGATGGGGAACCAAACGGCAAGACACCTTGGCATAGGCTTTAGACGGCAATACGGTCTTAGAACCCTCTCCCGTATAACCGCCCCAAATACCACACACATCGAACGACGGACGGCAACTATTCCGCTCGATCGTGCTGTATCCGTTCTCTCCTTTCAAAGCATGTACACCGATAGCTTGTTTATAACGTTCCTCGTCAAACGGGATTTCAGACAGCATCCGACGTTCTTCCTCCGACAGTTCTTCCACTTCATCATAAAAACCCGGTATTGTAATACGCCCATCTTCGTCAGTCATACGAGCCAACAAACCACACAATACATTAATCGGATTAGCTACCGCTCCACCGAAATGCCCGGAATGCAAATCACGGTTCGGCCCTGTCACCTCGATTTCCCAGTAAGCCAAACCTCTCAGTCCCGTCGTAAGCGAAGGCAGGTCGAGCGCGAGCATACTGGTGTCGCTCACTAAAATCACATCACAAGCCAACAGCTCACGGTACTCTTGCAGGAAAGCATTCAGACTGGGAGACCCGATTTCTTCTTCCCCCTCCAATATGAATTTGACGTTATGGCACAGAGCCCCTTCCCGCACCATATACTCAAAAGCCTTTAGTTGAATCATAGACTGCCCTTTATCATCATCCGCCCCACGGGCAAATACATGTCCGTCACGCACTTCCGGTTCAAAAGGGTCACTTTTCCATAAGTCCAACGGTTCGGCAGGCATCACATCGTAATGGCCATATACCAAAACCGTTGGCGCATCCTCCCCCACACGCTTTTCCGCATACACCAAAGGATTTCCTGAAGAAGGCATCAACCGCGCTTCATCTGCTCCAGCCTCTAAAAGCAAATCTCTCCAACGTTCGGCACAAGCCACCATATCATTCTTATGCGCCGGGTCGGCACTCACGCTCGGAATGCGAATCAGACTGAACCACTCTTCCAAAAAACGGGCTTCATTTTCTTCGATATACTCTTTTACGCTTTTCGCCATATATTTTCCATTTAAAAATTTCACACTTTGCATTCTTTGCCCAAATATATAGAATATATTCCATTGTCCTGCTATTTTAGACATAAAAAAGCCTTCCGCTCCTTGCAAACAGGAACGGAAGGCCATATTTGCCCAATGTGCCATACTTAAATCTTCTTCGACCAGACGGATGCTTCTCCTGAACGTAACCCGCCCGAAGATACTTTAACCGTAATTTTTCCAGGATTAAACGTCGTCCGCACCGCCACGCGCATCAAACCACCTTCGGCCTGCAACTCCGTATCGCCCGGGGCATGGTATTCCAAAGGTTTTCCTTCCGTGACATAGAAATTGTAAGAACCTTTGTACACCCCTTCGCCTTCCACTTCAAACTTCAACTGGTTGTCGGCAAAAGGACACCAATGCCCATCCTTGTCCACCACGCGCACCGTAGCGATGAAAGCATCCGAAGCATTGGCTTTCAATTCAAATCTTTCCCCGTCCGGTTTTGGTGTCGGTTCTTCGATTTCCACTTCCAAAGCGTACGGCTCGCCGGCAGAGGCGATCTCATCCTCGCAAACGGGACGTTTCCGTTCGTCCAACCCCACGGCCTTGACCGTACCCAGCTCCCATAGGATGCCTTTCCACGTGCAGCGGCGCGTCCGCGCCTCCGGTTCCACAATCCCACGGGATACCCCGTTGACGAAGAGTTCCACATAAGGACAGTTGCTCCACGCATCCACGTCCTGCAATCCCCGGAAGTTCCAATGGCTCTGCAAGGCCACACCGGGACGCTCGTCGAAAGGCACCCAAACGGCTTTCTCGAAAATCCGGTACAGCAATTTCGGGAAGCGGTTGCCGTCCATGGCGCACGAACCAAGGCTCTTTTGGTTGCGCATGCCGTTGAGGTAAATGGTGTACCCCTCCCCATACGTCTCGGCCAACATCCAATTAATCCATCCGCATGCGCGTTTGTCCATATTATCAAAATAATTATTCACATAGTCCATCGAGAACTCTTTTTCATTATCGTAGTCGAAACGGGCGATGCACCAACTGGGCAAGCCCGACCAGTTCGTCCCGTAGACTTCCGTATTCCACGAAGGACTTCCTTCCACTTTCTCATAACGGTTTGTATAACCTATCACGACCGGTTCGTTCTTGTCCCACTCCGGTGGGTAACCGTCGCGGTTCTGCACGAGACGCGGTTGGATGTAATCCCATTTCTTCACTTGTTCCAGCGTATAAGACGGCAGGTATTTCTCCCCATCGTACGCCAAACCATTATTCGACTCCCAAATGACCACGCACGGATTGTTCCGGTAGGCCACCATCACATCGCGGTCGTACTCCCTTTTGTAAGTAATAGCCGGTTCGTCCTTCAACGCCCATTCATTGTCGCCGCTGTTGACAACCAACAAGATGCCGTAGCGGTCGCAAGCCTCGAACACTTCGGGAAAAGGCGGTTGGTGCCCCACGCGCAGCGTGTTGCCGCCGCACCGCGCTATCCGGGCCATGTCATTCCACCAGAAAGCCGCAGGGACAGCGGCCCCCAATCCCGGGTAATTATTCCGGTAACCGAAGCCGCGCAAAAAACATTTCTCACCGTTGACATAGCAAAAATCCTCGTCCCACGTGATTTGCCGGATGCCCCACAGACGGCTTTGCCTGTCCACCAGTCGTCCGTCCACGTAAACTTCATTCTCCACCTTATATAAATAAGGTGTACCGGAAGTCCCTATCGGATACCACAAACGGGGACGCTCCACCACTCCCGTCCGGTCAAACAATACGGTCTGACCGCCTGCGGCACGACGTGTGTCCTTGAAAGCCAAAGCGGTCTTGCCTTTCGCATCCTTCAGATATGTGCGCAGCTCCACGTCGCACGCTTCCGTACCCGCATTCTCCACGTTCACCTGAAAACGTACTTCGGCTTTGTCTTTGGTAGCCGACACCGTCCCGAAGTAAGTTCCCCACTTGCCCATAGGAGAATAAGAATCAAAAGGAATGTGCACCTTGTTCTTCTTGTGCAGGTAGACGGGGCAGACGATACCTCCCATGGCCTGACCGAAGCCTTCGTTGGTCCCGAAACCGGGCCAAGTGAAAAACGTGCCCTCGGCATTGGACACCCTTACCGCAATCTGGTTCTCTTTTCCATAACGCAAATAAGGCGTAATGTCCACCACGAAAGGCAATGCACTCCCCACATGGGTCACAGCTTCCGGCTGCTTCACCTTTGTATTGCTTCTTATCGGAGTTCCGTTCACATACACCGTTGCCCCTATGTTCACTCCCTGAAACTCCAAGAAGAACATCTGCCCACGGTCTTTTTCGTCTATGGTTATTTTCTTACGATACCACGCTTCTCCACGCCAACAACGCTCTCCCGTACTGGTATTCAAATAAGTGTCCTGCTCATTATAACAATGAGGAATCCCTACCGTCTGCCATCCGGTATCGTCGAACGAAAGCGAAGCCATGGCCCCGGCCTGTTCATAATCCTGCCCTGCTTTAGGGTTCACTTCCACTTCACTCAACGTTACAGGCACATCCTGTCCCTGTTCTGCCTTGCATTTCAATCCGGAAAAACGCACATAACGTGCCGTCCCCTTAACTTTCAAATTCAAATAAGTAGCCGTCACCGTCTCGGTATACCCCACCGTTCCGGTATGCCCCACGGTCGTAAAGTCGCCCTCTTTATGGAGCACACAGAGTTTCTTTCCTTCCGAAAGGGTTTGCCAAGTACTACCGTCGGCGGATACTTCCAACTTGACCTCTGCAAACCTCGTCCGGTCCGTGTCGAACCACAGTTTCACAGAAGATAAGGAAACGGACTTGCCCAAATCCACGCTCCATATTCCTCCTTCCGGAGCATCTCCAAGTTTCCAGTCCGAATGGATATCACCGTCGTGAACCACGGGAACGGACTTTCCGTCCAAACACACCTGCGCGTCTTTCGCCAAATTGATTTCCTGACGCACCACTTTCGTAAATTTCCATGGAGTATCCCCCAAATTAATACGTGTAGACACACTTTTAGCCTGCCCGCCACTCGCAAAAGCCAACAAGCATAGACACATTGACAATAAGTCTTTTCTTTTCATGTCGAAAAACTGTAAATTAAGTTTTTTAGGTTGTGATTATTTTTAAAGAACCGGTCCCGCATTTCCTTGCCTTCTACCACGGGGAAATGCCATCCGATTTCACATTAAAGTTCGTAAAAGTCCATCGTTTTTGCAAGCGGAAGAACAAAAATTAACGGTGTGTACGCGCCCAACACAGTTCACCAACGGGCACAAAGGGCTTTATACCGGAAAACATGGCTTCCTGCACGAAGGACAAACCGTAAAAGCCATCCCAAGACAGAAAAAACGTAAAGATTCATAAAAACAGAATCTCATTTGATTTTCAAGCATTTGAATCCTCAAAATCAATCTGCGGAGAATGAAAAATCAATCTGCGCCAAACGAAAAATCAATCAAAGGAGATTGAAAAAACGTTTGGCGCAGATTGATTTTTGTATATAAGTTTCCTACGAAAATACCAGAAAACGAAATAAGCCGAAATACGATTACTCCACCGTGACCGACTTGGCCAAATTACGTGGTTGATCCACATCCTTGCCCTTGCATACGGCTATATGGTAGGCCAACAACTGCAAAGGGACGGAAACCACCAACGGCTCGAAACATTCCATTGTCTCGGGAAGTTCTATCACCTCGTCCGCCAAATCCCGTATCTTCGTGTCGCCTTTCGTCACGAGCGCAATGACACGTCCCTGACGGGCTTTTACCTCCTGGATATTGCTGATGAGCTTTTCGTACATCCCGTTGCGTGTGGCGATGACAAACACCGGCATTTCCGAATCGATGAGCGCAATGGGACCATGCTTCATCTCAGCAGCCGGGTAGCCTTCGGCATGGATATAAGAAATTTCCTTCAACTTCAAGGCGCCCTCGAGCGCCACAGGATAACAGTAGCCGCGCCCCAGATAGAGGCAGTTGTGCGCATAGGTGAAAATCTTGGCCATCTGGGCTATCTGTTCATTAGCCTTTAGTGCCTCTTTCATTTTCTCGGGTATGGCCACCAACTCCCGCACCATCTTGACATACTCATCCTGCGAAATCGTCCCGCGCGCCTTGGCCAAAGCCAACGTCAACATGGCTAATACCGTCACCTGCCCCGTGAACGCCTTTGTAGAAGCCACGCCTATTTCCGGCCCCACATGGATGTAAGCCCCGGTATGCGTGGCCCGAGGTATGGAAGCACCCACGGAATTACAGATACCGAACACGAACGCCCCTTGCTTGCGTGCCAGTTCGATGGCGGCCAACGTGTCGGCCGTCTCGCCGGACTGCGATATGGCAATCACTACGTCGGTAGGCAAAATGACGGGATTACGGTAGCGGAACTCTGAAGCATATTCCACGTATACGGGAATACGGCAATAGTTCTCGATAAGTTGTTGGCCAATAAGCCCCGCATGCCATGACGTTCCGCATGCCACGATAATAAAACGGCTCGCGCTCAACAACTTGTCCTTGTGGTCGATGACCGCCGAAAGCGTCACGTTGTCGGCATCTATGTTGATGCGCCCGCGCATGCAATCAAGCAGGCAATCCGGCTGCTCGAAAATCTCCTTGAGCATGAAATACGGATAGCCTCCCTTTTCCAGTTGGCCAAGATTGATGTCCACCGTTTTCACCGTAGGGTGCATGCGCGTGTTGTCCATATCCACCACCTTCAGCTCGTCTCCGGGACGGATGACGGCGATGTCCCCGTCTTCCAAGTACACCACCTTGTCAGTGTATTCCACAATAGGGGTGGCATCCGAGGCCAGATAAAACTCATTGTCGCGCCCGATGCCCACCACCAACGGACTGCTCTTGCGTGCGGCGATGATTTGTTCGGGATGCCTTTTGTCCAATATCGCGATGGCATAGGCACCGATGACCTCATGCAAGGCCACTTGCACGGCACCCAACAAATCCAAATCATTGCTCACCTGGATATATTCAATGAGCTGCACCAACACTTCGGAATCCGTCTGGCTGCGGAACTTCACGCCGCGTTGCTGCAAACGTTCCTTCAACGTGGCATAGTTCTCGATGATGCCGTTATGGATCAGCGCCAGGTTGCCCGATGCCGAATAATGGGGATGGGCGTTTTCTGCACATGGTTCGCCATGCGTGGCCCAACGCGTATGGGCGATACCGATATGCCCGCTCACGTCTTTTGCTTCCACCGAGCGTTCCAAATCGCTGACCTTGCCTTTCGCCTTATACACATTCAAATCTCCCGAATTACTGATCAAAGCCACGCCGGCACTGTCATAACCACGGTACTCCAGACGCTTAAGTCCTTTTATCAAAATGGGGTAAGCCTCTCTCTTACCTATATATCCGACTATTCCACACATATTCCATTTATTTTTCCAAAAGCAAACTTAGTAAAGTCTAAACGCTTAAACATGATTTATCGTACAAATGTACGTTATTTTAAGCAATTTTAGTATATTTGCGCACAGAAAAAAACGAGAATAAAATGGGATTTCTAAAAACATTGTTCGGCGCCCGGGAAGAGTCCCCGGAAGAAAAAACCGAGAAACGCCGCGAGCGGGATTTTAACGTACTGAAATATGACGGTGTACGCGCCTGTAAAATGGGGGAGGTCAAATATGCCATACGTTGTTTCCGCGAAGCACTTGCCCTCCGGAACGATTCCGAAACCGCAAGTTATCTGGCCGAAGCCTTGCTCTCCGACAAACAGGCTGAAGAAGGCCGGAGCATATTGGCAAAACTGGCCGAAGAACTGCCGGACCATATCGGCGTACGGTTGGCCATGGCCCGTGCCGATGAAATGATGCAGGATTATACGCGCATGGACGAAGATTGCCAGGCCGCCTTGCAAATCGACAGTTGCCATGCCGGAGCGCTCTACCGCTCGGCCCAAGCCAAACATGCCTTGCACGACGAACTGAACGCCGTGGCCCTGTTGACACAAGCCATCGTACAGGACGGCCATTTGACGGAAGCTTACCTGTTGCGCGCAGAAATCCTCCGCGCCATGGGCAGCCTGACAGAAGCCGAAGCCGACATCGACCACTTACTTGAAAGCGAGGAAACACGACCTGCACCCGAAGAAGCCGTAATGTTGAAAGCCGCACTGCGACTGCAGCAAGGGGATGCTCCCACAGCCATTACCTATTATAATAAGGTGAAAACGCAAAACCCTCTAATGGGAGAAGCGTACGTGGGACTCAGCACGGCATACGCCGCCAACCGTCAGCTCGACCGGGCACTGTCCACACTGGACGAAGCCGTGGAACTCATGCCGGACTTCAGCGAAGGATACAAAGAACGCGGACGCATCAAACTGATGCTCAACGACAAGGCCGGGGCGACCGATGACCTGAAAAAAGCGTTGGAAACCTCTCCGGAAGCAGCCAAGGCCGTCGAAGGACAGTTCAGCAACATAGAACAAGAGATGAACGGACAATACAAAAACCGTAACCCTTACGGTTTCTAAATGTAATCAAAATCAGGTATTCTTTCACATTTTTCCCGTTTAAGAGGAAAAAAGCGGCGAAAACATTTGCCGGGAATGAAAAAATCCCTAATTTTGCAACAGATTCAAAAATACGAAGATGAAAGAATTATTCAACACATATTTTTATTTCTTCTTTTACTTTTACTTTAGCCATAAAGTGAAGCGGGAGTTCGTATGTGTACCAAACAGAGAATTATACTAATCCAATAAGACATGAGGTCCCGCTTCCCACCGAAGCGGGACTTTTTTGTAAAAACGACAAAACAAAAACAATGAAACGAATTGCAATCCAAGGTATCAAAGGGTCGTACCACGACATGGCCGCCCACTACTTCTTCGACAAAGAGGACATAGAACTTATCTGCTGCTCCACCTTTGAAGAAGTATTTGCCACGGTAAAGGACGACAGTACGGTACTCGGTATGGCTGCCATCGAGAATACCATAGCGGGCAGCCTGTTGCACAATTACGAGTTGCTTTGCGACAGTGGACTTACCATCGTAGGCGAGCATAAGCTGCGCATTTCCCACAGCCTGCTTTGCCTCCCGGACGACAACATAGAGGACATCACCGAGGTACATTCCCATCCGGTAGCCCTGATGCAATGCCGCGAATTCCTGGCCCGGCATCCTCGTCTGAAAGTCGTGGAAGGAGAAGATACGGCCGGCTCGGCGGAAATCATCAGCCGGGAACAACTGCGCGGACAAGCCGCCATCTGTTCCAAATTCGCAGCCCCGCTGTACGGCATGAAAGTATTGGAAGAAGGCATCGAGACCAACAAACACAATTTCACCCGTTTTCTGGTCTTCAGCCAACCGCAACGCGCCAACCTGCTGCGTGATATACGCCAGACCAACAAAGCCAGCCTGGTATTCACCCTTCCCCACGAAGAAGGCTCGCTCTCGCAGGTGTTGTCCATCCTTTCTTTCTATAAATTGAACCTGACCAAAATACAATCCCTCCCCCTCGTGGGAAAAGAGTGGCAATATATGTTTTACGTAGACTTGGGCTTCGACGATTATACCCGCTATTCACAAAGCATAGATGCCATTACCCCGCTGACCAAAGAACTCAAAATATTAGGAGAATATCAAGATGGAAGACAAACTATATAAATTCCGCATACAGCCAGCCGAACGGCTGAGTTCCGTACAGGAATACTATTTCTCAGTGAAACTCAAAGAAGTGGCACGCATGAACGCCGAAGGTAAGGACGTTATCAGCCTGGCTATCGGAAGTCCGGACATGCCCCCTTCGCCCCAAACCATAGAAACGCTGTGCGAAGAAGCCCGACATGCAGACGCACACGGCTACCAACCCACAACGGGCATCCCCGAACTGCGCCGGGCCATGGCCGATTTCTACAAACGGTGGTACGACGTGGATTTGGACCCGGCCTGCGAAATACAGCCGCTTATCGGCTCCAAGGAAGGCATACTCCACGTCACGTTGGCCCTGGCCAATCCGGGCGACCGCGTGTTGGTGCCCAATCCGGGATACCCCACCTACACGTCGCTCAGCAAAATCCTCGGCCAACAAATCACCTATTATGACTTGCAGCCCGAAAACGGTTGGCAACCCGACTTCAAAGCCTTGGAAGAAATGGACCTGACGGGCGTGAAAATCCTATGGACCAACTATCCCAACATGCCGACGGGTGCCAACGCCCGGCGCGAAACGTACGAAAAACTGGTAGACTTCGCCTTGCGCCACAACCTTGTCATCGTGAACGACAACCCGTATAGCTTCATCCTGAACCACGAACGGCTCAGCATCCTGCAAGTCCCTGGCGCCAAACGCTGCTGCATCGAGTTCAACTCCATGAGCAAGAGCCACAACATGCCGGGTTGGCGCGTAGGCATGTTGGCCACGAACGCGGAATTCGTGCAATGGATTCTCAAAGTGAAGAGCAATATCGACTCGGGAACCTTCCGCCCAATGCAGCTCGCAGCAGCAGCAGCCTACCGGAACGATGCCCAATGGCACGAAGAAGCCAACATACACGTGTACGCCGAACGCCGGGCACTGGCCGAGGAAATCATGCGCACACTGGGCTGCACCTTCGACCCGACGCAAGTGGGCATGTTCCTTTGGGGGCGCATCCCGGAAAGTTGCGACAACGTGGAACAACTTACGGAGAAGATTCTGCACGAGGCACGGGTCTTCATCACGCCGGGATTCATCTTCGGCAGTAACGGTAACCGGTATATCCGGATTTCGCTTTGCGCCAAAAAAGAGAAAATAGCCGAAGCTTTGGAACGTATCCGAAAAGTATTTTAAGCACCAAAAAGCATTGAATTAAAAACATAACGATATGGACGATTTACGATTAACTTCCCTGAACCTTCCGGGAATAGACGAAAACAAGCGACCACTCGTCATCGCCGGCCCCTGCAGTGCCGAAACTGAGGAACAAGTCATGGCCACCGCCCGGCAACTGGCCGAAAAAGGATTCAAGATATTCCGTGCCGGTGTATGGAAGCCGCGTACCAAACCGGGAGGATTCGAAGGTATGGGCGAGACGGCATTACCCTGGCTGCAACGCGTCAAGGAAGAGACCGGCATGCTGATAGCCACCGAAGTGGCCATGCCCAAGCATGTGGAAGCGTCTCTCAAAGCCGGAGTGGACTTACTTTGGGTCGGAGCACGTACTACAGCTAATCCTTTCGCCATGCAGGAGCTGGCCGATTCCCTCAAAGGTGTGGACATCCCGGTTTTGGTCAAAAATCCGGTGAATCCCGACATCGAACTTTGGATAGGAGCCTTACAGCGCATCAACGGGGCAGGCATCACCCGTTTGGGGGCCATCCACCGCGGATTCTCCAGCATCGACCAGAAAATCTACCGCAATGCTCCCATGTGGCACATCCCCATCGAACTGCACCGCCGTTTCCCCAACTTGCCCCTCATCTGCGACCCGAGCCACATCGGCGGACGCCGCGACTTGATTGCCCCGCTCTGCCAACAGGCCATGGATATGGGCTTCAACGGATTGATAGTAGAAAGCCACTGTAACCCGGATTGTGCATGGAGCGACGCCAAACAACAAGTCATGCCCGATGTGCTCGACTTCATACTTGACCGTCTGGTGGTACGCGAGAACGTGGAAATGACAGAAAGCCTGTCAGCCCTGCGCAAACAGATAGATACCTTGGACAATGACCTGATGGACCTGTTGACCCGCAGGATGCGTGTGAGCCGCGAAATCGCGACCTATAAAAAGGAACACGACATGGCCGTGGTGCAAACCGGACGCTACTCTGAAATCCTTGACAAACGGGGGGCGCAAGGCGTACTCTGTGGAATGGACGCAGATTTCGTCAGGAAAATCTATGAAGCCATCCACGAGGAAAGCGTACGCCAACAAATGGACATCATTAACAAGTAAGCACGGACAAAAAGAACAAACATCATGAGAATACTCATTTTAGGAGCCGGGAAAATGGGCTCATTCTTCGTGGACTTGCTGAGTTTCGACCATGAGACGGCAGTATACGACATCGATGCCAAACGGCTACGGTTCATGTACAATACGCAACGTTTCACCTCGATGGACGAAATAGACGCATTCCGCCCCGAACTGGTCATCAATGCCGTGACACTGAAATATACACTGGATGTCTTCCGACAAGTGATTCCCCACCTGCCTCAAGACTGTATCCTGAGCGACATTTCGTCCGTCAAAACGGGATTCAAGGAGTTTTATGAAGGTGCAGGCATGCGTTATGTCAGCACACACCCCATGTTCGGCCCCACGTTTGCCAACTTAGGCAGCCTGAACCACGAGAACGCCATTGTCATCAACGAAGGCGACTATATGGGACGCATCTTTTTCCGTGACTTATACAGTCGGCTCGGATTACATGTCTGCGAATACTCGTTCGAGGAACATGATGAGACCATGGCCTACTCGCTCAGTATTCCTTTCGTATCGACTTTCACCTTCGCTGCGGTGATGAAACATCAGGATGCCCCGGGCACGACATTCAAACGCCATCTGAAAATAGCCCAGGGCGTGCTGAGCGAAGACGACTGCCTCCTTCGGGAAATCCTTTTCAACCCGCGTACCAAAAGTCATGTGGAGCGCATCCGCGAAGAGTTGAAAAGCCTCATCCACATCATCGACGAGCGCGACGAAGAAGGGCTGAACCGCTACCTGACACGTATCCGGGAAAACATCAAATAAAAAACGCCCGAAGGCTCCATACCCAACCGCAAGCCCGGACCCACTCTACAAGCGTCCGGACCTGCGGTTGGACTTTTTTTGAAAAAGGGAACGATTTCCAATAACCACGGACATGAATAGGAAAATAAATGGCTATCTTTGCGGACATGAAAAGAATTATTCTGATTACAGGAGGAGAACGCTCCGGTAAAAGCATGTATGCCGAACAGTTGGCACTGCGACTGTCCGAACAGCCTGTTTACATGGCCACGGCACGCATTTGGGACGAGGAGTTCCGCCAACGCGTACATATCCACCGCGAACGGCGAGGCCCGCAATGGACCAACATTGAGGAAGAAAAATACCTGAGCCGCCACGACCTGAGGGGACGGACGGTGTTGGTGGATTGCGTCACGCTGTGGACCACGAATTTTTTTTTCGACTATACGCCGCAGCCGGGTTCTCGGGTTCCGAATCCCTCCGACACCGTGGAAAGCCGACAGGCCCAAGCCGGAATCCGGCAAGTAGAGGAGACGCTGCAAGCCGTGAAAGAAGAATTCCTGCGCTTCACTTCGCAGGAGGCGACTTTCATATTCGTAACCAACGAAATCGGGATGGGAGGCGTATCGACTAACGAAGTGCAACGCCGCTTTACCGACTTGTTGGGTTGGACCAACCAATTCGTAGCGTCCCAGGCCGATGAGGTCTACCTGATGGTGAGCGGTATCCCTGTGAAAATCAAATGAACATGAAAACATTCCGAATTACGACTCCGGACGAGGCTTTGCGCCCTGCCCTGCAAAACAAAATAGACAACCTGAACAAGCCGAAAGGGTCGATGGGACGGTTGGAAGAATTAGCCCTGCAAATCGGCCTGATACAACACACGCTCTCACCGGAATTGCGCCACCCTTGCCACCTGCTGTTCGGTGCCGACCATGGAATCGAACGCGAAGGAGTCAGCATATCCCCTCGCGAAATCACCTGGCAACAGATGATTAACTTCAGCCACGGGGGAGGCGGAGTAAATATGTTCTGCCGCCAACACGGTTTCGACCTGTTCCTGATAGACATGGGAGTGGACTACGATTTGCATTCCTATCCCGGCATCATCGACTGTAAAGTAGCACGTGGTACACGGAACTTCCTTCACGAAGCGGCCATGACGGAAGAGGAAACGGACCGATGCATAGAAACCGGTGCCCGCATGGTGACAGAATGCCACGAACGGGGCTGTAACGTCGTCAGCATAGGCGAAATGGGAATTGGCAACACCTCTCCTTCTTCCATTTGGATGCACTTGCTGACCGGCACGCCGTTGGAAATGTGCGTGGGGGCAGGAGCCGGACTGGACAATGCCGGTATCCGCCACAAATACGAGGTCCTGCAAAATGCCGTACAGCATTTCCGCGCCCATCATCCCGACCTGCAAGATGCCGATGTCTGTTCAACCCAGTACGCCACGGAAATGCTCCGTTGGTTCGGCGGCTTCGAAATGACGGCGGCCATCGGTGCGATGCTGCGTGCCGCCGAATTGGGCATGGTGATTCTGGTGGACGGTTTCATCATGACGGCCTGCATGCTGATGGCCTCACGGCTTTATCCGGCCATACGCCACTATGCCGTGTTCTGCCACGAAGGCGACGAGGCCGGACACCGGCGGATGCTCGCAGCCTTGCATGCCCGAGGGCTGCTCCAGATAGGCTTGCGCCTCGGTGAGGGCACAGGTGCTTTGTGCGCCTATCCGCTCTTGCAATCCGCCGTCCGCATGCTCAACGAAATGAACAACTTCGAAAACGCTCACATTACCAAATACTTTTAATCCCGCATCCCACTATGACAGACCGACTATGGGCTTCACTGATTTTCTTCACGCGCCTGCCTTTCTGGCGCATCCGGCAAGTGGACGCCAAGTGTTTCAAACACGTGGTAGACTACTGGCCGTTCGCAGGTTGGCTCACGGGAGGTACGGCCGCTCTCGTTTTCTGGCTTGTTTCAGGGATTCTACCGGTCACCACGGCTGCTTTGGCAGCGACAGGCACACGCTTGTGGCTTACCGGTGCCTTGCATGAAGACGGATTGGCTGACTTCTGTGACGGATTCGGCGGAGGTACCACACGCGAACGTACATTGGCCATCATGAAGGATTCCCATATCGGTACGTATGGTGTCCTGGGACTGGTCTTCTACATCGGACTGCTAATCAGTCTGGTCTCGGCTCTGCCGCTTTGTATGGCTCCGGCCATTATCTTCACAGCCGACGTGTATGCCAAAGCATGCAGCAGTTTCATCATCCTGCAACTCCCCTACGCCCGGACGGCAGAACAAGCCAAAGCGGGGGTCGTTTACTCCGTCTGGAATAAACAGGCTATCGCTAGCCACGTATTCCGTTGCCTGCTCGCCCTTGTCCCATGCGTAGCGTGGCTCCTGTCCGGCCCGACCGTTTTCCCTTTCTGGGCTTTTCTGGCTCCCCCGGTTACGGAACTTCTGCTCACCGGCTGGATGAAACGCCGGTTGCAAGGTTATACGGGCGACTGTTGCGGTGCCTTGTTCTTGCTCTGTGAGTTGAGTTTCTATTTATCTATTGTCATACTTTACCATTTCATATAATCCCGTCATGGAAATCTATTTAGCCCGACATACCTCAGTAGACGTCCCACGCGGCACTTGCTACGGTTTTACGGATGTTCCCCTCCGTGCCACATTCCGGCGCGAAGCCACTGCCACCCGACTACGGCTTGGCAACCTCACTTTCGACCACGTGTACACCAGTCCGCTCAGCCGGGCGGCCAAGTTAGCCACATTCTGCGGTTATCCCGCTGCCGAACGGGACGAACGGCTGAAAGAAATGAATATGGGCGACTGGGAAATGCAACGTTTCGATGACATCATCGACGAACGGTTACAACTTTGGTACGACGACTTCCTGAACCAACCGACCACAGGCGGAGAATCGTTCCGCGACCTTTATGCCCGAGTAGCAGCCTTCTTGGACGACCTGAACAGGAAGGACTACCGGCGTGTAGCCATCTTCGCCCACGGCGGAGTACTGATTTGTGCCCAAGTTTATGCCGGTGCCATCCCGTTGGAAGACGGTTTCAAGCATCTGACATCCTACGGCGGCGTAGTGAAAATCAATATCTGAGCATCATGAAACATATATTGCTTTATCCCGTCCTGCTCATTTGCTTCCTCGCCTGTCTTCCCGCCAATGCCCTTCCGTACGTTTTCAGCCGGTTGGATGCGTCGGACGGCCTAAGCGACAACCAAGTGCAACATATCCTGCAACTGCCGGACGGACGGATGGTCTTCACGACATTAGGTAACATCAACCTATACGACGGCATGCGGTTCCATTACATACACCGGAACGACTCCGACGTGTATGCCATCGACGGTTACCATGGGCATTACCATGTATATGTAGGCGACCATGAAAGACTTTGGGTAAAGGATTACGGCAAAGCATGGTGCCTCGACCTCCGGCATGAACGGTACCTCAAGCAACCGGAACAGGTTTTCTCAGAAACGGGGATACGGGAAAAAGTAAACGACTTGTTCGTGGACTCCGAAAAGGGATTATGGTTGGTCTCTTCCAAAGGAATTTGGGAAACCCGGAAGAAACGTTACCTTTTACTCCCGAAAGATGCCGGCGAGTTGCAGGACGTTGAAGTCTCGGACGGACGAATTTACCTTTTTTCCAGTTCCGGGGAAGTGCTTTGCTACTCACAAAACCAAGGTAAACTGCTTTACCGGGCAACGGCTTATCCGGAAAGCGAACATGCAAACTACGGCCGCACCTCGCTCGTGGTCAAGGGACCTGACGGCAACTTCTACCAAGTCAGGAGCGGCATGAAGTCCGGATTGTTCGCCTTTTTCCCAAAATCGCGCACATGGAAGCAATTATTGGATACCCAAAGCCCCTTGCACACGTTGATAGTCCCATCTCCCCAAATGGCTTACATCAGCAGCCTGAACGGTATTTGGGCCATCAACCTGGCCAACGGCAAAGCCCATTTCCAATCTAGCCTCCGTACGACCGACGGCAAGCAACTACAGACCGACCTCAACACCATATACCAAGACCGCCAACAGGGCATTTGGTTGGGCACAGGAAACCGTGGCATACTCTACACCCACCCCGAACGTTTCAAATTCATCTCCACGGCCACGCAGGAAGAACTGCCATTTGAGGATTCCCTGAAAACGGCTACAAGACAACGGGCACGACGCCCGCCCATTTTCAAAGGGCAACAGTACAATGACGTGCATACCGACCGCCACGGGCGGACATGGGCCGGCACGCCGGACGGGCTGCGCCTTTTCTTCCCCGGACAAGACCAATACCGTACATTCTATACGGAAGACGGATTACCCAACAACTTCATCCATGCCATCACGGAAGACGGGCACGGGCAAATATGGCTGTCCACAAGTGATGGCATCTCGCGCCTGACCGTCAACGAAAACGCAGATTCGGCATGGTTTACCAATTACCGGCAGGAAGACGGAACGCTCAAAGGGGAGTACCGTAACCAAGAAGTACAAAATTTGCCGGACGGAAGCATTTTGATGGGGGGAGTGAACGGATGGACGATGTTCCACCCCGACAGCGTGGAAATCCCCCGCAAGGATTTCCTCCCCCTTCTCATCAGTCTGTCTTTGTACGGAGAGCCAGTACACATCTCACAGGATTCCACCCACACGCATCCTCTTCTTCCACAAGCCCCGCCCTACGTCAAACATTTCGAGTTCAATTACAGGCAGAACCACATCGGCTTCGACTTTTCTGCCCTGAACTATGCCTGGCCTACACACACCTATTACCGTTACCGTCTCATCCACGAAGGTGACTCCACATGGCATATAGTACGCCCGCAAGCCAATAGCAGTATCATAGACCACAAAGGCAACCTGCATCTGACCTTTTCCCTTCTCCCACCCGGAAACTACCGCCTGGAAGTCATGGCTTCCACACAATCCCACCTTTGGGATGGCCCTGTCACGGATGTCACATTCACGATCCATGCCCCATGGTGGCTTACCCGTTGGGCTTACGCAAGTTATGCCATCCTACTCCTGCTATTGGCAGCCATCGGAATACGCCTATATATACGTCAGACCAAACGACGTATCCTGCGCCGGCACAAAGAAGACATTCTTCTCCTACGCATCCAACACCTTATCGAACGGTGCGACAGTTACGAACAACAAGCCTCAATAGCCAATACACGCGACAACAAACCACAAGAAAAAGAAGAACCACCTATCAGCGCCAATGACAGTGATTTTTTAAACAAGGCCGTAGCTTTGGTTGAGGCTCACCTGAACAGCCCGGGATACACCGTAGAGCAGCTTAGTAAAGACCTATGCATGGAACGCAGCGGATTGTATAAAAAATTAAATACGTTAATAGACAAATCGCCTAGCCTGTTCATCCGGAGCATTCGTCTGCGGCGAGCCGCAGACCTCATCCGAAAGGGGGGGATGAACATGGCAGACATAGCAGAACAAGTAGGATTCAGCTCGGCCAGCTACATGAGCAAATGTTTCCAGGAAGAATTTGGCTGCCGACCTTCGGAATACGCCGAAAAAGAGCAAGAATCAACATAATTACCACACGTTTCAACATAATTGTTACTGGTTTTTATCTGTTCTGGAATAACTTTGCACCATCAACATTCACTTTAAAAGTTTTCAAGACATGAGAAAAACCTTATTGACATTTTATGGCTTGGCTTGCATGGCCTGCCTGCACGCACAAGAGGTGACACGAACGGCGGAAGGCGCAAAAAATTTCATCCGCACACAAGATGTGACGGAAGAAATACGTTTCTATTCCGACGCCATCGTGCGTGTTATCAAGTACCCCGCACGCCAAATGCCCGACAAAAAAAGCTATCCGGTCATCAAGACACCGGAAAACATAGATATTTCCTATACGGAACAGGGCGGCAATTTATCCATGAAAACCCAAAACTTAGAAGTCATCATGGATAAGAATTCCGGCAAAATCACATTTAAAGACCTCCAAGGCAACTTATTGATACAGGAAAAAGAATTTGGCACGAACTTCATTCCATGCAAAGACGGCCCTCATGCCAGTTACCGCGTGACGCAACGTTTCATGCTCGAACCCGACGAAACCATTTTTGGACTGGGACAACAACAAACAGGCAAGTTGAACCAACGCGGCCAAGAACTGATGCTACGTAATGAAAACACTCGCATATGTATCCCCTACATCACGTCGGAAAAAGGTTACGGCCTCTATTGGGACAACCCGTCACCTACCCTTTTCTCCGACACACCGCAGGAAACCAGTTTCAACAGCGAAGCCGGACTGATGAGCGACTATTACATTATTTATAAAGACGGCACACAAGACGGTGTCATTGCCGGCGTACGTGAGCTGACAGGACAAGCCTCCATGCTTCCACTCTGGACCATGGGATTCTGGCAATGCCGTGAACGTTACAAAAGCCCCGATGAACTGTGTGGTGTATTGGACAAATACCGCGATTTGGAGATTCCCTTGGACGGTATCGTGCAAGACTGGCAATACTGGGGATGCGATTCCAATTGGAATGCCATGAAGTTCATGAACCCGCGCTACATCAACAAAATGGGAGACCCGGAATGGATGAGATATTTGCCTAACGGCGAAGATCCCAATGCCAAATATCCGGAGCCACGCATCAAGACCCCCAAAGAAATGGTGGAATATGTGCACAAGAACAACGCCCACCTGATGATTTCCGTATGGGCTAGCTTCGGACCTTGGACAGACCAATACAAGGAACTGGATGTCATGAATGCGTTATTAAAGTTCGAGACATGGCCACGTAATGCCGGAGTACACCCCTATGACCCCTTCAATCCCAAGGCACGGGATTTGTATTGGCGTTACCTGAAGAACCTTTACGACTTGGGCATTGATGCCTGGTGGACGGACTCCACGGAACCGGACCGCTTTGACATGGGTGAGAAAGAATTCAGCCTTCCTACGGCAGACGGCACTTTCCGTAGCGTGCACAATGCCTTCCCGCTTGTCAGCAACCAAGGCGTATACGAACACCAACGTGCCGTATCGGACAGCAAACGCCTGTTCCTCATGACCCGTTCCTCATACTTTGGCCAACAGCGTTACGGCTCATTCTGTTGGAGCGGCGATGTGTCTTCACAATGGAATGTCATGCGTGCCCAAATTGCGGGCGGATTAAATTACTCGCTTTGCGGTATCCCTTACTGGAACACGGACATAGGAGGTTTCTTCGGTTGGGAATATAACAATGACTGGCACAACGTGGCCATGCAGGAATTGCAAGTCCGTTGGATGCAATGGGGTTGTTTCATGCCTATCATGCGTAACCACTGTTCTTCGCCCATGGAAAGCGAAATCTACAAGTTCGGTGAACCGGGCTATTGGGCCTACGATGTCCAAAAAGATTTCGTTGAACTGCGTTACCGGCTTTTGCCTTATATATATAGCCTTTGCGGTGAAGCCACCCAAAATAACGGCAGCATCATGCGCCCGTTCGTTATGGATTTCCCCAAAGACAAGAAAGCCATCCGGACCGACAATGAATACATGTTTGGCCGCAACCTGCTCGTGATGCCCGTTACAGATTCACTTTACACCTATTTAGACCCCAAGACCAAAAAGGGATACACTTCAGTACCCGATGTGGCCAAGGCCGTGAAGAATGTAAAAGTCTATCTGCCCCAAGGTGCCAAATGGTACAACTTTTGGACGAACGAATTGCATGCCGGAGGGCAAACGGTCAATATGCCATGCCCCATCGACATCATGCCGGTGTACGTGAAAGCCGGTTCCATCATGGCCTTCGGCCCTGCAGTGCAATACACATCCGAAAAGAAGTGGGACAACTTGGAAATCCGTATCTATCCGGGAGCCGACGGCGAGTTCACCCTCTATGAAGACGAAGGCGACAATTACAATTATGAAAAAGGAGCTTTCAGCCAAATCCGTTTCCATTGGGATGACGCAACCCGCACACTGACCATAGATGACCGTAAAGGCGAATACAAAGGAATGTTGAAGAAACGTAACTTCCGTATCCTCGTAGTAGACCGCCAATCCCCTTCGGGCGACAAAGAACCGACCCAGTTTAGCCGTTCCGTACGTTACAACGGAAAAGCACAGGCCATCAAGTTGTAAAAAAAACTTTTAAACATCTGGATGCCGCACGCCTTCGCAATTCATTACCGCAGGTGTGCGGCATTCGTTTTTTACGAACACAACCCTTAACTCCATTTTGGGTAACAGCAAGCCATCGGGGGACATCCCCCTACACTGGAATTTTCCAAAAAACCTGCTTCATCCTTCAGTACACAATATAAATATATAATAATCAAATTATTATAAACTGAAAGTTGTTCCGGTCATCTTTCAGCCATGCTTCATTTCTTTTGGAAAAGAACGGAAAACCAATCGGCTGAGAATGAAAAATCATTTGGCTGAGAATGAAATATCGTTTGACGCAGAACGTTTGACGACCTTCAGCCATGAAAGGAAACTGAAAGATAGGTATTTAATCTTTCAGTTCACAATATATTATATGATAGTCGTTTACCACATATCCTGAAAGATGAAAGACTTTTTTGCAACCCTCTTTGGGAAGAGCGCATGAGAAATCCCCCTAATTTTCCTTTCCAAATTGGCATTTATTATCCAATTTCTGAATAACATAATCCTATTTTATGGATGTTTATTTTCATATCTTTGTATAAAAAATTTTAAAACTATATTAATCTAATTTTTATTTTCAACATATTAAAATTTAAGGTTATGAAAAATAAAATCAGCCCCATCTTATCTATGGGTGCGGTGTTGTTCTCGTTCATGCTAACGACTTTATTTCCGAGTTGTAACGACGACCTTGCCGCCGACAGCTATTACACATTCACGGGAGAAATGATGAGCGACTTTTTAGAAAACCATGAAGATTTCAGCCAATTCAAACGTATAGTGGAGAGGGCAGGAAGAATGGACTTACTGGCAAGCCGGGGGGCGAGGACGCTGTTCCCGCCCGTGAACTCCGGCGTGGAAGATTTCCTGAAAGAAAGGGGATACGCCTCCGTCGAGGA
The DNA here is from genome assembly GCF_900683745.1 of Paraprevotella xylaniphila YIT 11841. Classification (NCBI taxonomy): domain Bacteria; kingdom Pseudomonadati; phylum Bacteroidota; class Bacteroidia; order Bacteroidales; family Prevotellaceae; genus Paraprevotella; species Paraprevotella xylaniphila. Next base: position 3,750,963 of record NZ_LR215980.1, on the reverse strand, counting down.
CATTCCGGCATCTTTTTGCGACACGCTCGTCAAAGCCTGCCTAGTAGAACGGACATTGTACACATACAACCTGTCCGAAACACATCAGGAAAGCAACCAACTTGACCTGCCCGTAATCATCGTGACCGACGGAGACACGGTCGATGCCAACGGAATGACACTCAGCGTCATCAACCGGCGTGCCGCCATCATCAACGAATTGAAGAACGACTCCGTGGAAAACGGCGTGGTGCATCCCGTGGACAAGGTGATTGTGCCCAACACCAGTCTCGGAGCCAGCCTGTTAGACGATAACCACCAGGACTTCACCATTTTCTATGAAGCCCTCAAACGGACGGCCCTGCTCGATTCCTTGTCACGTTACCGCGATGATGATTACGAAGTGTGGAAAAATAACTATAAAGAATTTACACAAAGCATGCACATCGGGAACGAGGACTACGTGGGCAAACGCCCCGACCATCGATACAGCGGTTTTACCCTCTTCATCGTGCCCGACAAGGTGCTTTATGAGAAGTATCCGGACCGTTTCAACGAGGATATGACCATGGATCAAAAGATTGATGCACTGTACGACTTGGCCGTAGAAAAATACAACGACAACACATCTGCCAGTATTTTCGGGCTGGACAAGACAGAACCCGCCTCAGGCAAGACTTATAAAGAACTGTATTGGGACAAATCCTCCCTGAAAAGCCGGTATAACCCGTTGAACATGTTCCTGTCCTACCATATCCTCGACCGCCTGTTCACCAGTACGGCCAAGCTCATCAACTGTTGGCAAATCAACACGGCCTATGCCGACCCGACGGAATGGGTGGGAACGATGCTGGATTTTTCCTCCATCAAACTGGAAAAAGTGTACCGTACAATCGATCCGGCCGTGGAGTACGAGCGCGAGTTCTACATCAATCATAGCGAAGCTTGCATGTACAACAACTACGAACGAATCCGCGGCGCCCACTTGACAACTCCTGAAAATGCAGACAACTTTTCATTGAACGTGGCCTATTATTACGTGGACGACGTGTTGGCCTACGACCAAACCATGCGCAACAAGGTGATGAACACACGCATGCGCATTGATTTCATGACACTTTGGCCGGAACTGACCAATAATAATATCCGTTTGGCCGGGAATCCTACACAAGCTTATAATTCTGGTGACAACAGTGAAGACGGAACCGAAGCAGGCGGCTTCAATTACTACCTTCCACCCGGTTATCTAAGAAACGTGTCCATCAGCGACAATACCACATTCTTCATATCGCGCCCCATCGTATATTGGTCCAACATGGGTGGAGATGTATTAGGCATACTGGGAACAAGTTACGATGTAACATTCCGACTGCCGAACGTACCGCCCGGAACATACGAGCTTCGTTTAGGTTACTGTGCCTTAGTGGATCGTGGCATCGGTCAAGTCTACGTGGACGGCATTCCACAAGGTATCCCAATGGATATGCGCTATAGTGCAAGTGACGCAAGAGTAGGCGGACTCTATAACGGGGGCAAAGGTTGGAGAAACAAAGAAGAAAATTCCAGTGGTATTTACACATCGGAAGAGCTGGAAGAAAATGCCCGGGTAATGAAAAACAACGGCTACTACAGTGCTCCCAAAAGTGTATTCTACGGAAATGACGGTAACGACGCGCCAAGATACAGCGCAAATACTTGTACTATTTATTATAACCAAGATAACTTAATGCGCCGTAAAATCTGCAATGTGGAAGTAAAAGCCAATACACACCACACCATACGCTTGCGTTCTGTACTAACTAGTAGCGAAAGTGGAAACTTCACCCTTGACTACATGGAACTTGTACCCATAGACATCTGCGGAGCCGGAGGTCTTGGAGAGGACCTTTACTAATAAGGCTGATTAAAATATCTTTGGTTTAAAGCCGCACACCATTACGACCCTATGTCATTGGCGTGCGGCTTTCAGCGTCCTTTCACTTAAGTCCGACATAATGAACAAGATTTTGCATTTATTATCCAAGTTTCGGATAATATCATCCTATTCTGGTTAGTGTAGCTTTTTATACCTTTGCATATCTGACAAGAAATCAAGAGTGAATTAATCTAATTTTTATTCTTACAAATTTTAAGATTATGGAAAACAAATTCAAATCTTGGATATCCCTATGCGCCCTATTGCTCTCGGTCGTACAGATACCCCTTTTTTCCGGTTGCAATGACGACCTTGCCGCCGACAGCTATTACACATTCACGGGAGAAATGATGAGCGACTTCCTGAACAACCATGAAGATTTCAGCCAATTCAGGCGTATAGTGGAGAGGGCAGGAAGAATGGACTTGCTGGCAAGCAGGGGAGCGAGGACGCTGTTCCCGCCCGTGAACTCCGGCGTGGAAGATTTCCTGAAAGAAAGGGGATACGCCTCCGTCGAGGACATCCCGGCATCATATTGCGACACACTCGTCAAAGCTTGTTTGGTGGAGCGTACCTTGTATACATACAACTTGTCCAAAACGCATCAGGAAAGCAACCAACTTGACCTGCCCATAATCATCGTGACCGACGAAGACACGGTTGATGCCAACGGAATGACACTCAGCGTCATAAACCGGCGTGCCGCCATCATCAACGAATTGAAGAACGACTCCGTGGAAAACGGCGTGGTGCATCCCGTGGACAAGGTGATTGTGCCCAACACCAGTCTCGGAGCCAGCCTGTTGGACGATAACCACCAGGACTTCACCATTTTCTATGAAGCCCTCAAACGGACGGCCTTGCTCGATTCGCTCTCCCGTTACCGTGACGACGATTACGAAGTGTGGAAAAACAATTATGCCCCATTCACGCAAAGCATGCGTATCGGGAACGAGGACTACGTGGGCAAACGCCCCGACCATCGTTATAGCGGTTTTACCCTTTTTATCGTACCGGACAAGGTTCTTTACGAAAAATACTCCGACCGTTTCAACGAAAGCATGACCATGGACCAAAAGATTGATGCACTGTACGACTTGGCCGTAGAAAAGTACGATGACAACATTTCAGCCGGCATCTTCGGATTGGACAAGACTGACCCTGCCACCGGCAAGACTTATAAGGAGCTGTATTGGAACAAATCCTCCCTGAAAAGCCGGCATAACCCGTTGAACATGTTCCTTTCCTACCACATCCTCGACCGCCTGTTCACTAGCACAGCCAAACTTATCAACTGTTGGCAAATCTACACGGCCTATGCAGACCCGACGGAATGGGTGGGAACGATGCTCGACTTCTCTACCATCAAACTGGAAAAAGTGTATAGCACAATCGACCCGGCGGTGGAATATGAACGGGACTTCTACATCAACCATAGCCAAGCCTGTGCTTATAACAATTACGAACGAATCCGCGGCGCCCACCTGACAACTCCTGAAAATGCGGACAACTTTTCATTGAACGTGGCCTATTATTACGTGGATGACGTGTTGGCCTACGACCAGACCATGCGCAACAAGGTGATGAACACACGCATGCGCATTGACGTACTGACCTTGTGGCCGGAACTGACCACCAACAACATCCGCCTTTGCGGAAACCCCACTCAGGGTTACAACGCCGGGGACAACAGCGAAGAGGGAACCGAAGCCGGAGGCCACAATTATTATCTCCCACCGGGTTACCTGAAGAACGTGAAGTTCAGTGAAAACACCATATTCTTCTTGGAGCGTCCCATCGTACAATGGTCTAATATGGGCGGGGACGTGGTAGGCATATTGGGAACAAGCTACGACATCACGTTCCGCCTGCCGAGCGTGCCGCCCGGAACATACGAACTGCGGTTGGGGTACACTGCTTTGGAATCCCGTGGCATCGGCCAGGTCTACGTGGACGGTATTCCACAGGGTCTACCCATGGACATGCGCATTTTCGGAAACGACGGAAGTATCGGTGGTCTCTACAACGGATGGGCTGGTTGGCGCAACAAAGACGAGAATGCCGGTGGAATCTATACCACGGAAGAGTTGGAAGAAAACGCCCGAATCATGAAGAACAACGGTTATTACAGTGCTCCCAAAAGCGTATTCTTCGGTAATGACGGGAACGACGCACCGAGATACAGCGCAAACACATGTACCATTTATTATAACTCAGTAAACTTGCTGCGCCGCAAAATCTGCAACGTGGAAGTAAAACCCAATACCCACCACTCCGTGCGTTTACGCTCCGTATTGACCAGTAGCGAAACTTCTGATTTCACGCTTGACTTCATGGAACTGGTTCCGATAGACATCTGCGGAGCCGGAGGTCTTGGGGAAGACCTCTATTGACAGGTTGAATTCTCGCGAAGCCGTTACCGCCTGCCACAACGGTACACATACCTGCCTACCCTTCATTATTGACAATGAAGGATAGGTATTTTTTGCTTTTTTAGGACGCAATTTCATTTTTAACAGAAAAAAACGAATATATTATATATTTCTTTAGTACCTTTACAACCCGAAAAAAAATAGAATTAACCTAATAAAACCTATTCGATCCATGAAGTATCTATCCAAAATTACCCCATGTATCTGCGCCATCCTCCTTTTAATAGGACAGGGTGGGATTCTCACAAGTTGTAACGATGACCTTGCAGCCGACAGTTACTACACTTTCACCGGTGAAATGATGAGTGATTTTTTGGCGAACCGTGAAGATTTCAGCCAGTTCAAACGCATCGTAGAACGAGCCGGCAGAATGGACTTGTTGGCAAGCCGGGGAGCGAGGACGCTGTTCCCGCCCGTAAACTCCGGCGTGGAAGCTTTTCTAAAAGAAAGAGGATACGCCTCCGTCGAAGACATTCCGGCATCTTTTTGCGACACGTTGGTAAAAGCCTGCCTTATAGAACGAACGTTGTACACATACAACCTTTCTGAGACGCATCAGGAAAGCAACCAATTGGATTTACCCTTGATTATCGTGACCGATGGTGACACGGTCGATGCCAACGGTATGACGCTCAGCGTCATTAACCGACGTGCCGCCATCATCAACGAACTGAAGAATGACTCTGTAGAAAACGGAGTAGTACATCCTGTAGACAAGGTTTTAGTACCCAATACCAGTCTGGGAGCCAGCCTATTGGATGAGAACCATGAAGATTTCACCATCTTCTATGAAGCCCTCAAACGGACCGCACTGCTCGACTCCCTGTCACGCTACCGTGATGATGACTACGAAGAATGGAAAAACAACTACGCTCCATTCACACAAAGCATGCGTATCGGAAATGAAAACTATGTAGGCAAACGTCCGGATCATCGATATAGCGGTTTCACGCTTCTCATCGTACCCGACAAAGTACTTTACGAGAAATACAACGACCGTTTCAACGAGGGCATGACCATGGATGAAAAGATCGACGCCCTGTATGACTTAGCTGAAGAAAAATACGATGACAACACTTCTGCTAGCATCTTCGGGTTAGACAAGACAGACCCTTCTACCGGAAAGACATACAAAGAACTTTATTGGAACAAATCTTCATTGAAGAGCCAATATAACCCCCTGCACATGTTCCTGTCTTACCATATCCTCGACCGGTTGTTCACTAGCACGGCCAAACTGGTAAACTGTTGGGGAGTCAATACGGCTTATCTTGACCCGACGGAATGGGTCGGCACCTTGTTAGACTTTTCTACAATAAAATTGGAACGGGTTTACCGTACAATCGACCCTGCGGTAGAATACGAACGTGATTACTATATCAACCATAGTCATGCCAGCGCGTACAACAATGATGAACGCATCCGAGGTGCCCATCTGACGACTCCTGAAAATACCGACAACTTCTCGTTGAATGTGGCTTATTTCTACATAGACGACGTGTTGGCCTACGACCAAACCATGCGCGCCAAGGTCATGAATACCCGTATGCGAATCGACTTCATGACGTTGTGGCCGGAACTGACCAATAACAACATCCGCTTGTGCGGTAATCCTACACAAGCCTATAACGCCGGAGACAACAGCGAAGACGGGACAGAAGCCGGAGGTTACAATTATTATCTTCCACCCGGTTACTTAAAGAATGCCACATTCAGCGAAAACACCACTTTCTTCATACAGCGCCCCATCGTATATTGGTCGAGTTTGCATGGAGACGTATTAGGCGTTTTGGGTACGAGTTACGACGTGACCTTCCGCCTGCCTAATGTGCCTCCCGGCACCTACGAACTGCGTTTAGGTTATTGCGCCTTGGCCGACCGCGGAATCGGACAGGTTTATGTGGACGGCGTACCTCAAGGCATTCCTATAGACATGCGATACGGCCCTAGCGACGCAAGAGTAGGCGGCCTTTACAACGGCTTCAAGGGTTGGAGAAACAAAGAAGAAAACTCCAGCGGTATCTATACTTCTGAGGAATTGGAAGAGAATGCACGTGTCATGAAGAATAACGGATACTACAGCGGCCCTAAGGGTGCGTTCTACAATAACGACGGAACTGACGCACCAAGATACAGTGCAAGCGTCTGTGTAACTCATTATAACCAGAACGATTTGATGCGTCGTAAAATCTGTAACGTGGAAGTAAAAGCAAACACCCACCATACCATACGTTTGCGTTCCGTGCTTTCAAGCAGTGAAAGCGGAAACTTCGTCCTCGATTACATGGAACTGGTTCCGATAGACATCTGCGGAGCCGGAGGTCTCGGGGAAGACCTCTATTAAACACGTTCCGCAACAAACCATAGTCCCATCTGTATACGGCTTTCTAACAAGGCCGGAATACAGATGGGACATTTTTTTCGGGCATATTTAGGATTTTTCATACTTCTCCTTGCCATATTCACCACATATCAGCTATATTTGCTTTTTACGATTGTATTCATTAAAACTTTAACGCATGAAGAATTGGAGAATAGAGGCCATTATCTTGGCCGTAGGATTGTCATTAGCCGGCGTATTCGTACGCAATGGCCTCAGCGAGTTTTCATCCCACAGCCGTGTAGTAACCGTCAAGGGGTTAGCCGAAATGGAAGTAAAAGCCGATAAGGTTACGTGGCCGCTGACTTATAAAGTCTTGGGAAACGATATGGTATCCCTTTATAATGAGATAGAGGAATCCAATGCAAAAATCATCGCATTCCTGAAAAGCAAAGGGGTCAAGGAGAATGAAATTAGCATAAACGCCCCGGAAATCATCGACACCAAAGCCGAACGCTATAATACGACCGTGCAACCCTACCGCTACAATGTAACCACGGTCATCACGGTCACCTCTAAACAAGTAGACTTGGTGAGAGGTCTCATCAACGAACAAAGCGAACTGCTCAAACAAGGAGTTGCCATCATTTCCGGAGATTACCGCTACAACGTGGCATACGACTACACGAGCCTCAACGACATCAAGCCAAAAATGATAGAGGAAGCCACCAAAAATGCACGTACGGCTGCCGAAAAGTTTGCCAAAGACTCGGAAAGCCGCTTGGGAAGCATACAACGCGCCTACCAAGGACAATTCTCCATCGAGAACCGGGATCCGAACACACCTTATATAAAACAGGTACGTGTCGTTACGACGATAGACTACTCGCTTGAGGACTGACCGGAGTTCACAACTTGGAAATGGATTCCAACAGACCGGGTATATCAGCAGGGCTGTCCGCAAAACGGACGGCCCCGTTTCGTTCCAAGAAATCCCGGTCGCGGAAACCCCATAATACAGAAATACACGGAAGCCCCGCATGGGCAGCCGTAGCCACGTCTACATCCGAGTCTCCTACGTAAACGGCTTCGTCCTTTTCCACCCCCAGTTCCTGCAATGCAATTTCCACCATGTCGGGAGCCGGTTTGCGACGTATGCCGGCACGCTCTCCTACGGCCACTTGTACCGTATCCTGAAAATAATGACGATAGAGTTCATCCACCCCGCCTTGCAGTTTATTCGACACAATGGCAATCTTATAACCGGCCATTTTCAGTTCATGCAACAAATCCGCAATACCCGGATATAAACCGGTCTTCACCATGCAATGTTCCACATAATAGCGTTTGAAACAGTCGAAAACAGCCTCAAACCGCCCACTATCCGTACCGGTTGGCACGGCACGTTCCATCAATTTGCGCACTCCGTTACCCACAAAACTGCGCACCTCCTCCACACTGCGCGGAGGAAATCCGAACTGTACCAGAGCATAATTCGTACTATCCGCCAAATCGTCCAACGTATTAAGCAACGTACCGTCCAAGTCAAAAACGACCGTAGTAATTTTCGCCATCCTTATTATCTATAATCGAACAAAATTTCCGCAAAGGTACAAAAAAGCGGCCCACACACAAGTGCAAGCCGCATAAAGTCTTACCTTATTTGCTAAATCAGAATGCGTAACCCAAACGAATCATATGGTTTACCGCACCGGCCGGGCCGTCATCCCACGCTTCTCCGAAACCACGCTTGAAGGTGTATTCAAAGTTAACACGTTTATACCATACGCCTAAGCCCAACAAGATACCTCCGTCACAACGGTTGTAATCATCAATGTCACCAATCTTAATTTCATCATCCACGAATTCTTCCCAATGTTCCCAATCATCATCAACGTCCCATTTAATCTTGCCTCCCATATCAACACCGAAGAAAGCACCGAAACGTCCGTCAATGGCAAAGTTGTTTGTCAAATTGTACTTATAACCAATGGTTACCGGGATATTGAAATTATGTGCCCGAAATTTCATATCAGAGTGGTCGGCCTCAAAACCACGCGTACCAAACATCAAGCCCACATTCCAATAAGCACCTTTATAAAAGTTCTTGTTATAATCCAAGCTAATATTGTAGCTCGGCAACATGTCCAACCCTGCGGTATTGTCCCCTTTGAAATTATTAGCCGCAAAACCACCACGCAAGATGAATTCTCCACCTTTCACTTGTGCATTCATCGTAGCTGCCCCCACCATGAAAGCTGCTACCAACATTAAAAAGATTTTTTTCATAAATTAAGTTTTTAAATTAAACAATATCGGCGCATTTATCACACCTCACACAAATATACGCAAATAAAATCTATCTGAAGTAGATTTCAGAGAAAAAAGATTCTTCATCCTACTTTTTGGAAACAAATAAATCCAAAACGGACAAAAGAAAGTAAAAATTAATAAGAAAAACGATGGAAGAATTTGATTTATCTCTTCATAAGAGAGCAACTATTTAATGCAAAAATATTCAAAAGATTGTATAACGCAAAATTATCTTCCGATAAAATACAAATTATGTGCACAAAATGTTGAGAAAGTTAAGAGAAACCGTCTTTTCAAGAAGGCTATCATACTATATAACAAGATGAAACGCCACACAATTGCTCTCTTATGAAGAGATATACATTTAAACCAAAAAAGGAAACACAGATATGAGATTCGGAATACAACCTTATAGCATGTTTTTTCTACTCGCTTTAGCTTGTGAATCAATTATGGCTCAAAGCGTAGACTACTCGGTGGTGTCTGTTCCGGAAGAATCGGGAACCGATTTCACCCAAATTTCCCAGACCACAGATTATGTGTGCATGCCGGAAGTCAAACGAAGCAACCGAGGCATCGGTTGGTTCTCCAACCGCATTCTGGATATTTCCACAGACGGAAGCCAGATTGCCTACCTGTCTTTCCGTAACAACACGACCAATATCTTCATTAAAGATTTGAGTAAACAAGGTTCTTCCATCCAGAAAACCAACCGTACTGCCGTATTGGACTTTTCTTATTCACCCGACGGTAAGCAAATCGTGTTCTCCGAGGCTCGCGGGAAGACCAATCAGATATTCCAAACGTCTGCCGACAAGGGTTTCGTATGCCGCCAAATCACAACCGGCAACATGGACTATTCCCCGATTTATTCGGCGAATATGAATTTGATATTCTTTGCCCGACAGGAAAACAAAAGCATCAGCATCTGGAGCCATGACATGAAAAACAACTTCTTAGCCAACTACTCCCAAGGCCTGAACCCCTACCCCGTCAAAGGCGAACCGGCATTCATCTGCGTGCGCCCCAATGCTGCGGGACACAGCGAGATATGGAAGGTCAACTACGAGACTGGAGTGGAGGAATGCATCGTCTCGCAACCCGATCGCGACTTCACCTCTCCTTCCATCTCACCGGACGGACAATGGTTGTTGTTCGTGGGAAGCAGTAAAATAGAAACCGGCTCTTTTTCTTACTACAATACCGACTTGTTCGTGTCGCGTCTGGACGGAACGGGATTTGCCCAACTCACCTACCATGCCGCAGACGACCTCAGCCCGGTGTGGAGCAAGGACGGACACTACATCTACTTTGTGTCGCAACGTGGAAACAAAGAAGCCAAAGCCAACATCTGGCGTATGACATTCAACTATTAGTGTTTAATCAAATAATTTACTAACATCAAAATTTGGGATTATGAAAAAGTTTAAGTGTTTATTGACCGCGATGTTGTTGGGTTGCTCTACAATGTCTTTCGCACAGTTCATGAACGGCAGCGGTTCATCAGCTTCATCATCTTCTGACGTAGAGGCTTGGAAAGGTTTGCGGTTCTCGTATGACCGCGTATTCATCAACCAAGACTTCGACGACCCCGATGACTTGGATATGAATGGATTCTCCGTAGATTACGAACATGCTTTTAAAGTCGCTAAGAAATTGCCCTTGTTCATCCAAACCGGTATAGGAATCAACTTCTCACGCCATAGCGACAGTGAAAGCGAATCAGATGAATATTATGGCTATACAGTCGGATATGAATCCAAGAATTCTATCACACAATTAGGCTTGAACATACCCATAAATTTAGTCTATGGCGTAAAAATCAACGAACAGTTGGCCATCAAGCCTTACACGGGTTTCTATCTGCGTGTAAATCTAATGGCAAAAGAAAAGGAAGAATTCACTCTTAATATTCCATCAGAGTTTGAAGACTACATTGACAGAAGCGATTACGAATACGACGAAAGCTATAACTTGTTCGACAAAGACGACGTAAACGAATTGTATGGTTCCGACGACTGGAAATGGAACCGTGTGCAGTTCGGATGGCAAATCGGAGCCACACTCGACATCAGCAAGTTCAACGTGGGCATCGGTTATGCTCTCGATTTCAATGAAATCACGGAAAAGACCAAAACCAGCAAGTTTATGGTCAAATTAGGATATAACTTCTAATCCATAGAAGTTTCTTCATGGCTTAAACCAACGGGAACATGCAGTGAGTGCACGTCCCCGTTTTTTATCCACCCTCTCCCTCTCATATCTTATCATTTTTACGTACCTTTGCCCCAAAATGGAATCACCATGCTCAACGGACACGGAGACGACTCATACCGGTACAACCGTAAGATAACCCTGAACTTCAGCAGCAATGTATATCACCATACATCGCTTGCCCCCCTGTTCCGGCATTTGGAGAACTGTTGGGAGCAAGTACGTTCCTATCCCGAACCGTCACCGTATGCCGTAGAAAACAAACTGGCCCAAGCGATGGGGATAAGCGCAGAATCGGTCTGCCTGACGAGCGGAGCCACAGAAGCCATCTATCTGGTTGCGCAGGCTTTTTCCGGAAGACGTTCCTGCATCCTGTCCCCCACGTTTTCGGAATATGCGGATGCCTGCCGCCTGCACGGCCATCAGGTACAATCCATCTATACCACCGACCATCTGCCGGAGGATGTGGACATCGTGTGGATCTGTAATCCGAACAACCCGACCGGAGCCGTCCTTCCCCACGATGAGATGAAACGGTTAGCCGCGCAGCATCCGGATGTCCTGTTCGTCATCGACCAAAGTTATGAGGATTTCACCCTGCGCAGGCTGTTTTCTCCGCATGAAGCCGCCGCACTGCCTAACGTCATATTGCTCCATTCCCTGACGAAACGTTTCGGCATCCCGGGATTGCGCGTCGGCTACCTGACCGCCCGGCGGGAATGGACGGCGCGTGTCCGGCAGAACAAAATGCCGTGGTCGGTCAACACATTGGCATTGGAAGCCGCCCTCTTCCTGACGGAACATGAAAAAGACTTTCGGTTCGACCTGCAAGCTTTATTAGAAGAGCGGGCACGCGTGGCCAGGCAATTGGAAGCCCTGCACATAGCCGAAGTTTGGCCAGGAGAGACCCACTACCTGTTGACCCGGCTACGGATGGGCAAGGCCTCGGCACTGAAGGACTACTTGGCCGAAACGCATGGCATGCTCATCCGCGATGCCGGTAATTTTGAAGGATTGGACGAACGGTACTTCCGCATAGCCGTACAATCCCCCGAAGAAGACGACCGCCTGCTCTCCGCCATCGGAGAGTGGATGTTTTCCATATAACCACGACTATGCACAGCATTATTCCTTTACTCATCGGATGGGGGTTGGACCTCTGCACCGGAGACCCCGCCCGGCTACCGCACCCCATAGTGGCTTTCGGCCGTTGGATCAGTTTTTTTGAACGGAAAGCCAACCACGGGAACCACCGGCGTGCCAAAGGGACTTTCTGGACCATCGCCACGCTCTGCACCCTGTTCCTATCCGCCCATCTCGCCTTGGCCACCTTATGGGCAGCCTGCCTGCAATGGGAGATCTGGGGAACTTATTTGTACTATCTCGTGACGGGCATACTTATCTTTTACTGTCTGGCAGGCACGACGCTCGTCCGGGAAGTGCGCAGGGTATTCCGAGCCGCCGACCGTTCTTTGGAAGAAGGAAGGCGGCAAGTGAGCCGCATCGTAGGACGGGATACAAGCCGCCTCAGCGACCAGGAAATACGCACCGCCGCTTTGGAAACCTTGGCGGAAAACTTGAGTGACGGTGTCATCGCCCCGTTATTCTGGCTCTACGTGCTAGGTATCCCGGGGATGCTGACCTATAAAATGATCAACACCATGGATTCCATGCTCGGCTACCGCACCGAACGGTTCAAGGACTTCGGCCGCACAGCCGCCCGGATAGACGATGCCGCCAACTACTTGCCTGCCCGGCTCACCGCCCTTCTGATGGCGTTGGCCACGTGCATCCCCTTCCGGAAAGGCAAAAGCGCCCGCAACCTGAAAGAAGAACTGCGCTTCATCCGACGCTACGGCCGGATGCATGCTAGCCCGAACTCCGGCTACCCCGAAGCGGCGTTGGCCGGCATATTGGACTGCCGCTTCGGCGGGCCGCACCACTACTTCGGCGAGTATTGTTTCAAACCGTACATCGGAAACCGCCTGCGCCCGCTCACCACTGCCGACATGCGACAGGCCGTGGCCATCAACCGGTGTGCGGAAATCCTGATGATCCTGACGGGCGTCTTACTCTACCTCCTCTGACGACAAGATGCGATAGAACTTCTCCATATCCAAATGCCGCCGAACATGGGCGGCCAAAAGGTCGTATTGCCTTTCTTTGTAGTCAGCATAGTCCTCCGTAGTCCCGCAAGCTGTCCCCTCCGTATAAGGAGCCAAAAGGAAATCCAAGACAGAAGGGTTGTCCAGAATACCATGGATGTAAGTCCCCATGCAACGGTCATGGACATAACACCCGTCGGCTGTCCCGTCCGCCAATCGGTTCAAGGGGATGAAGGATTGCCCTGCCTCGTCGGCCACCGTCCTGCCCATGTGGATTTCATAGCCCCGGCACAGCGTTCCGCAGCCGTGAAAACGGAACTCCACCTGACGGGTCACTTTCTCCCGGCCGATGACCGTATGCACGGGCAATAGCCCCAGACCGGACAAGCGTGCCGGTGTGCCTTCCACCCCGTCGGGGTCGGCCACCTCCGTGCCCATCATCTGATAGCCTCCGCAAATCCCCATGACGGTCTTGCCGCCCCGGGCTGCTTGTACCACGGCCTCGGCCAAGCCGTTGCGTTTCAGTTCGCGCAGGTCGTCCAACGTGCTTTTACTACCGGGTAACACGATGACATCCGCTTTCTGCAACTCATCTGCCCGGTCGGTGTAATACAGGTGCACCCTGTCGTCGCGTTCCAATCGGTCGAAATCCGTGAAGTTCGACAGATGGAGCAACTTCACCACGGCCACATTCACCCGTCCCGCTACGGCACGTCCGTTCTTCTGTTCCAGTTCCACGGAATCCTCCTCCTCAATCTGTATGTCGTGGAAATAAGGTATCACTCCGAGTACCGGCACGCCGCACACTTCCTCCATCATCCGCACACCATCGTCGAACAACCGACGGTCGCCCCTGAACTTGTTAACGATGATTCCTTTTATCCGGCAACGGTCTTCAGGTGTCTGCAACATGATGGAACCGTAAGCCGAAGCGAAAACCCCGCCCCGGTCGATGTCTGCCACCAAGAACACGTCTGCCCTGGCATGGCGGGCCATGGGCATGTTCACGATGTCGCGGTCCCGCAGGTTGATTTCGGCAATGCTGCCCGCACCCTCCATCACAATGGGATTATAGCGGATGGCGAGCCGGTCGAACGCTGCACACACCGCCGCCCGCAGTTCCTCCCGTCCGCCTCGGCGGAAATAGTCGTAAGCCGAACTGTTCCCCACGGGCCGCCCGTTGAGCACCACTTGCGACGTATGGTCGGAATTCGGTTTGAGCAGCACGGGGTTCATATCCGTGTGGCACGGTATGCCGGCCGCTTCGGCCTGTACGGCCTGCGCCCGCCCTATCTCAAACCCTTCGGGAGTGGCATACGAATTGAGCGACATGTTCTGCGCCTTAAACGGGGCGGGACGGTAACCGTCTTGCCGGAGGATGCGGCATAAGGCCGCCGCCAGTACGCTCTTGCCCACGTCGCTCCCCGTACCGGCCAACATGAAAGGATGTAATTTTCCCATATACGAATCATGGATGATTATGCCGCAAAGTTAAGGCGAAACCCGTGATAATAAAAATGAAAGGTCTGAAAAATGAACCGTCACCATGACCGGACGGAAACAATGGCAAAGCCCATACGTTCATTTTATCCAACAAAACGACCTCGCACCGTGAAATCGCAACACACTATATTCTAATAAATTACAATCTTAAAATCAATCTCCTGAGATTGATTTCCCGTTCTGCGCCAAACGATTTTTCATTCTACGCCAAACGATTTTCCGTTTGGCGCACGATGAAAATGCGCCTTCAAGTCCTCTTACAAACGGAAAGGCGGTATCGTGCCATCACTACCGGGGACAACCCAAAAGAGGATGCCCCGGTACACCCCGAAACATCCCCCTACTTTACCCCTTATGCCAAGAAGGAGAAGAACTGCTTACTGTATTTCAATCACACGGTTCACTTTCGCTTTTTCTTCCGGCGTGCGTTTCGGAAGCGTGATGTTCAACACTCCGTCGCTCACGTTTGCACTGATCTTGTCTTTCTCTACATCATCCGGCAAAACCAAAGCCTGTTGGAACTTGGCGTAAGAAAACTCACGACGCAAATAGCGTTTGTTCTTCTTGTCTTCCTCTTTTACCTCGTTCTTTTTCTCCATCGAGATAACCAGTTCTCCGTCTTCGCCCAAATGGATGGTAAAATCTTCTTTCGTCATTCCCGGGGCGGCCACTTCCACCTTATAGTCTGCGTCGCTTTCTATCACGTTGATAGCCGGTGCCGTGGCGTTTACCTTGCCCATCCATTCATTATCGAAAAAGTCGTTAAACAAACTCGGTAACCAATTCTGTCCATTGTACTTTCTAATCGGTGACATAATCTTCATCTCCTATCTTTTAAGTTTTACATTCATTTTTTTCTTTCCGGACGGCCTTCCTGCCGGTTGCCCCGTCCGCTTGATTAAAATACAAACCCCGTACCCGGCAACTCCAAACTTTCATCGGGCCGCCTGAGATTAAACTTTTGAAAACCTTTTTAAGCCTGTACGGACTGATTTTAAAATTGTGCAATCCTTTTTAGCACCAACTCTTTTTTCCAACTGACACTATTGGCGTAGGAAGCGACAAAATGTCAGCAATCAACGGTTTATCATTTTCTTTCTATTCTTTTTATTTCATTATATTTTACTTCGCAAGGATAAATCCTTATATTTGTAACATGATTATTTTTCTTTCAATCCCCAATCACCCGACGAAGCAGAAATATCCGGTAGGGCGCATCTTCCAGTCGCGAGGAAATGATGGAACGTATCGCAGACATATACATTATTAATATAACAAAAACAGAAAATGAAGAAAATGACGTTCAAAGTTTGCATGGCGGCTTGCTGCGCCGCATTGGCCTTAAGCGCCTGTAGTGAAGAAGATGCCACCCTGCACGGCGTGGCACCGTCGAAAATCGGTACCATCAGCCTGAACACCGGCAAAGACCAAGTGCGCCCCGGCCAACCCCTGACAGCCTACATCGCCCTCCCCACAGGCGGGCAGAACATCAGCGAAGCAACTTACACATGGGGTGTCCTGAACTATCCTTCGGACAAGGAAGAAAACGGCACGGCCTATTTCAGCTTCACCGCACCCGAAGAACCGGGGCAATACAATTTATCGTTTAACGCCCGTTACTTGTTCCTCGGTCCTGACGCGGAAGGCAATATTTACAAGGACATGAGCAGTACGTTAGACTATACCGTCATTACCTGCAACATTTTCAGCAGTTTTTGGAATGATGATATAACCACCACCCTGAAGGTATACCCCCAACTCACGGAAAACGAATCGCAACCCGGCACTTATTTGGGCACATTCGCGGACAAACTGTCCTCCAGTTCTGCCGCCACCATCAACCGTGCCTTCATATTCAACAACGACGTTCTGTCGAAAATCACGGAATATGAAATCTACTCCAATAAGGACGTAAAGACATACGCCAGAAAATTCTATCTCCTGCTGAACTATGCCCAAAGGAGATTCAACATGGAAGTGAAGGCCACATATTACGACGATGCTTCAGTTCCCGGCCTCCATACCCCGATAGCCGAAGAAGACTGGAACAATGAAAATTGGAGGAACGAGATTGGCCAAAAACTCCAAGCCGGTACTCTCCGCCTTTATTGCCAATTACAAGACGAGCATACCCAACTGTGGCTGAGTGCGTTCAACACCAGTGACGGCAGTGGCATCTACATCGTCCGTGACTACACTGCGAATACCATCAGATAAACCTTTCGACATGAATCACATGCTGTGCAATTAGCACGGCAAAAAAACATAAACAAAAAGCATCGCATCCCTGTATGCCATTGCACGTTTCTTCGGGAAACGTCCGGCCATACAGGGACGCGATGCTTTCAACAAACGATAAAACTATTGTTTCATCAAGTATGCCTTGAATCCGGCAAAATCCTTGCCCATCGGGATACTCTTCTTCTCCCCTTTCATGAAGGCTGCCAACTTTTCAGGTATGTCCACCGAGCCACCGATGATATTCTCCACCGTGGCTTGGAACTTGGCCGGATGTGCCGTTTCGAGGAACACACCGCATTCACCCTTACGCAGCCCCTCGCTCAAAGCACGGAAGCCGCAAGCCCCATGCGGGTCGAGCAAGTAACCGTTTGTTTCATAACAAGCCTTTACCGTCTCGGCAATCTGCGCGTCGGTATAAGTCGCCCCGCTGATTTCAGCCGTAATGGCCGCGTGGCTTCCCTTGTATAAATCGTAAATACGGGCAAAATTACTGGGGTCGCCCACATCCATGGCATTGGCGATGGTCTGCACCGACGCACGGGGATGGTATTCTCCCGTCTGCAAATAATTATAGAAGATGTCGTTGGCATTGTTGGCTGCAATGAAACGCTTCACCGGCAAACCCATCACCTTGCCGAACAGTCCGGCCGTGATATTTCCGAAGTTTCCGCTCGGCACGCATACCACCAACTCGTCGGCCTTACCGAGCTTCTTCATCTGGGCGTAAGCGTAGAAATAGTAAAATGCCTGCGGCAGGAAACGGGCCACGTTGATGGAATTGGCCGAAGTCAGCTTCATGTGACGGTTCAGTTCCTCGTCCATGAAAGCGTTTTTCACCAAAGCCTGGCAATCGTCGAACACGCCATCCACTTCGAGGGCGGTAATGTTCTGCCCCAACGTCGTAAACTGGCATTCCTGGATGGCACTCACCTTGCCTTTCGGATAAAGTACATACACGTGGATGCCTTCCACACCCAGAAAACCGTTGGCCACGGCACTCCCCGTGTCGCCGGAAGTAGCCACCAACACATTCACCTGATTGCACCCTTCCTGCTTGATGAAGTATCCTAAAAGGCGGGCCATGAAACGCGCCCCCACGTCTTTAAAGGCTAACGTGGGGCCGTGGAAAAGTTCCAAGGAATAGATGTTCTCCGTCACTTTCACCACCGGACAGTCGAAACTCAACGTGTCGTACACGATTTGTTTCAATGTATCGGCCGGTACATCCTCTCCGAAGAAAGCGTCCGCCACGCGGTAGGCCACTTCTTGAAAAGAAAGGTCCTGTATTTCGTCGAAGAACGACTCCGGAAGATGCCGGATTACCTCGGGCATAAACAAACCTTTGTCGCTCGCCAAGCCTTTCACTACGGCTTCGTGAAGCGTAGCGCGGTCGGCCTTACCGTTCGTACTATAATATTTCATAAAGTATGTTCGATTAATGTTTCATAAATTCACGAATAAACTCATCGCCCCGAAGCAACCCGTAACTTCCGGCTTTAGCAGCGTCCTCATCGAACGTCTGCACGCAGTCCGCCTCTATGCCCGAATAGTAAATGGCAAACGGTATCGGGTCGGGCGTATGCGTACGGTGGGCGCAAGGCGTAGGATGGTCGGGCAACACGGCGATGGCCACCGGCTCTTCCCAACCCTTCACGGCTTCCAAAATCGGACCGATGGCACGGCGGTCCAGATTCTCTATCGTCTGCAACTTCAATTCCACGTTCCCGTCATGGCCGGCTTCGTCGCTTGCCTCCACATGCAGATACACGAAATCACCGTCTTTCAAGGCTTCTATCGCCGCTTGGGCCTTGCCTTCATAATTCGTATCGTACAAACCGGTAGCCCCTTCCACATCTATGACGCGCAAACCGGCATAACGTCCGATACCCCGTATGAGGTCTACGGCGGTAATGACCGCACCCTTTTTGATTTGAGGATAAGTCTCCGTCAACGGGACCATGGCCGGACGGTTGCCGCCGCCCCACGGCCAAATACTGTTGGCCGCATCGCGGCCTTCCTTCATCCGGCGGAGGTTCAACGGATGGTCGGCCAACAATTTCTGCGATTCCAAAACCAAGTGGTTCAGCAAGTCCGCAGTTTCCTGTGCTTCGGGCATTTCTGCCTCCACCAAACAGTCACGGAAAGGCGTGCCCGGCACATCATGCGGAGGCGTACAACGCAGGTGCTTGTTTCCGCCTTTAATGACCAACAGATGGCGGTACTGCACTCCCGTATAAAAATGTATGCGCCCGTTACCTAACTTTTCTTGCAGGAAACGAATCAGCACATCCGCCTCTTCCGTCTCCAACCTTCCGCAAGAATGGTTTTTTATCTTACCTTCTTCAATGCAAATCAGATTACAACGCAACGCCAAATCGTCATCGGCCAATTCGACTCCGATACTGGCCGCTTCAAGTGGGCCACGCCCTTCATACACCTTGTGTTGGTCGTAGCCCAAAATGGAAGAATTGGCCACTTCGCTACCGGGATGAAAACCCTCCGGCACGGTCTGCAACAGTCCGTTGCGTCCCATACGGGCTATCCAATCCATATTAGGCGTATGGGCATATTGCAGCAGCGTCTTATTGCCCAAGGCCGGAACTTTCCAATCGGCCATGCCGTCGCCCAGTATAATAATATGCTTCATCTTTATCTCCTTACCTTAATTATATATATGTCATACGTTGGCAATACTCATGATGTCGGCAAAAACACCGGCCGCAGTCACTCCGGCCCCGGCCCCGTACCCCTGGATTTGCATAGGATACTCCTTATAGCGTTCGGTAGTCAACAAAATTATGTTGTTGGAACCTTCAAGATTATAGAACGGATGTTCGCGCCCTACCTCACACAGTTCCACACTGGCTTTGCCGTTTTCGTAACGGGAAACAAAACGCCAACGTTTTCCTTCGCCCTCCAACACCTTACGCCTCCGTTCGAAATCGGCATCCAGGGAAGGCAGGTTCTTCCAAAATTCATCCAATGTGCCCTGGAAAAACGAATCGGGCACGAACAGGTGCTTCTCCACATCGGACTGCTCGATACGGTAACCGGCTTCACGCGCCAAAATCACCAACTTACGGATGACATCCTTTCCACTCAAATCCACACGGGGATCGGGCTCGCTATATCCTTCTTCCTTGGCCAACCGCACGGTCTCGCTAAACGGGACGTCGGCCGAAATCTTGTTGAATATAAAATTCAAAGTTCCGCTCAATACGGCTTCTATCTTCAAAATCTTATCACCGCTGTTCAGCAAATCGTTCATGGTACGGATAATGGGAAGACCGGCTCCCACATTCGTCTCGAACAGGAACTTCACCCCACGCTTACGGGCTGTAGATTTCAGTTTCTGATAAGTGGCGTAATCGGAAGAGGCCGCAGCCTTATTGGCCGCCACCACGGAGATGTTATGCTCCAGGAATTCCTGATACAGCCCGGCCACATCGGCACTGGCCGTACAGTCGACAAACACGGAATTGAAGATGTTCATGCCAATCACTTCGTCACGCAAGCGGTTTAAATCGCTCGGTGCACTAAGCGTCAACCGTTCACGGCAGTTCTCCAGACCGATACCTTCTCGGTCGAACATCGCATTATGCCCGCTGGCAATACCCACGACCTTAAGCTTCAATCCCCGTTCTTTCTTCAATTTCTCACTCTGCTGCGCCAACTGCGCAATCAAGCTGCTACCCACCGTCCCTACTCCGCACAGAAAAAGGTTGAGGACTTGGTATTCCGAAAGAAAAAAACTATCATGGATGACATTGAGTGTCTTGCGCAAGAACTGTCCGTCCACCACAAAAGAAATGTTCGTCTCCGATGCCCCCTGCGCACAAGCAATCACATTGATACCGCTACGCCCCAACGTTCCGAACAACTTACCGGCGATACCGGGCGTGTGCTTCATGTTCTCGCCCACGATGGCCACTGTAGCCAAACCGCTTTCCGCCGTCATCCTGTACATCGCTCCCGTCTCTATTTCCTTGGAGAACTCCGCATTCAAAACCTCGCAAGCCGCATCGGCATCCGCATCGCGCACACCGATGGAGGTGCTGTTTTCGGAAGAAGCCTGCGAAACGAGGAACACACTGATACCGTTATTGGCCAAAGCCGAGAAAATCCGTCGGTTGACCCCAATGACACCGACCATGGACAAACCTGAAACCGTAATCAATGTCGTTCCGTTTATACTGGAAATACCCTTGATAGGCTTCTGGTCTTCGGCGATGTCGCTCTTAATCACCGTGCCTTTTCCCGAAGGATTAAACGTATTTTTGATGAGAATCGGGATATTCTTTACGCAAACCGGATAGATGGTAGGTGGATAAACCACCTTCGCACCGAAGTTGCAAAGCTCCATAGCCTCTACATAACTCAACTCATTGATGGTATAAGCGGTGGAAATCACCTTAGGGTCGGCCGTCATGAACCCATCCACATCGGTCCATATCTCCAAAAAAGAGGCATCCAATGCCGCTGCAATGATGGAGGCCGTATAGTCCGACCCTCCACGGCCTAAGTTCGTCACCTCTCCGGAGTCGGCATCCGTGGAAATGAATCCCGGCACCAAAGAGACCTTCGGCAAGTCGACAAAAGCCTGTTTGACCAATTCGTGCGTCAAATCAGATGCCAACAACTGACGTCCCGACTTAATCTCTGTCTTAATAAAGGTACGAGAGTCAAACCATTTGGCTCCGTCTATCAACACGGCTACTATATTGGACGACAGCCGCTCCCCGTAGCTGACTATGGCAGCAGATGTCTTAGGCGAAAGGTCACGGATAAGATAAACGCCTTGATAAATGCTTTTCAACTCATCCAACAAGGCATCGATAGTCTCCGACAAACGTTCCTTATTTTCTCCGGAAGGAATTACAGTTTCTATCATCTGGTGATGACGCTCGGCAATCTCGTCAAACTCGGACAGGTAAGACAAGTCTCCGGCCAAGGCCAACTTAGATGTCTTTATCAACTTGTCGGTAATTCCGCCCAATGCAGATACTACGACCACCACAGGCTCCTCTTCAGCCTCAACAATCTTTTTAACACTCAGGATGCTTTCTACGGAACCTACGGATGTTCCCCCAAATTTTAATACTTTCATATCTACGTTTTCTGAATTGGATCTCTTTGCATGCAGGCCCACAACACCTGTCTCGACCGCTCCGAGACCTTAATATTTCAAAGTTGTTCTATCGTTACATAACATCCGCAAAAATAGCAATTATTTATCTAAAAAGGCTTATGAAATAAAATTAATTTGTATTTTTGCCTAATAAATCATCGACATTAAGTATACATTCACATGACAAAAAAAAGTTTTCTTCCCTATATCTTATTACTGTTGATTGCCATGCCGGTGAACGCCGGAAAGGATTTCTATGAAGGAGAACCCGTATATGCGAGCCGTTGGAGGGATTACCGGCGGAGTTCTTACTTCGGCCTGCGTTTCGGTCTGAACGTCCCTACGGTACGATACAAAGGGACAGGAGGAGAAGCACAGACCAACCCGTTACCGCGCTACCACATCGGGTTGGTTTACGGGAACAAGCTCGGAGACGGACTGCCCTTTTATTTGGAAAGCGGATTAATCTACACGGAAAAGGGGACGGAAATAGAAGCCACGGAGGAAGTCGAGTTTAAGAAATGCTACATGAGGTATCTGGAAATTCCCATTGTCCTGAAATATAAGCTCAATACTAACGCCGACGATTTTACCGTGCAACCGTTTTTCGGTGGTTTCATGGCCGTAGGCGTAGGCGGAACGGCCAAACTTTACGATTCCCGTACCAAGATAGACCCTTTCGGAGCCGACCGCTATAAACGCTTCGATGCCGGACTACGGGTCGGCTGCGGCATGGCTTTCCAGAATTTTTATTTTGAAATGGGCTATGACATAGGATTGTTCAATATCGCCGGACGAAATTATAGCGAATACCATTACGACGACTTCGACGGGCATATCCGCACGGGCAATCTCACGATGTCCTTGGGGGTAGACTTCTAACCCCCAAGGTAGGCCGCAGCCGCCTCCGCGCAACGTTCCCCGTCCATCGCGGCCGACACGATGCCTCCGGCATATCCGGCACCTTCGCCACAGGGGAACAATCCTTTCAACCGCACGTGCTGCAACGTTTCGCCATCACGCGAAATGCGGATAGGCGCAGATGTACGGCTTTCCACTCCTATCATCACGGCCTCGTTGGTCAGGAAACCACGGGAGGCTTTGCCGAAACGGCGGAAGCCCTCTGCCAGCCGTGCCGTGATGAACTTCGGCATCCAGAAATGCAAAGGCGAGGACACCAGTCCGGGAGCATACGAACTCGCGGGCAGGTCGTAACTCAAACGCCCGTTCACGAAATCTGCCATCCGTTGCGCGGGAGCCGTCTGCCGGCAATTCCCCTGCTGCCAGTTCTGTTCTTCCAAGGCTTCCTGGAAGAACATCATGGCCAACGGATGCCGCACGTCCGGCTGCCAACCGGAAACAGCCATAAAATCGGCCAGTGATTTCTCCTCCAGATCTTCCGGGTGCAACTCCACCACCATACCGGAATTACTCCATTTCGACCCACGGTTGCTGGGCGACATCCCGTTGACCACCGTCTGCCGGGGACCGCTGGCAGCCGGAACAACGAATCCACCCGGACACATACAGAAACTATACACCCCACGGCCTTCCACTTGTTGCACAAAGCTATACTCCGCAGCCGGAAGATACTTTCCCCGCCCGTTCCGGTTGTGATATTGTATCTGGTCGATGAGGAGCGACGGATGCTCCAAACGCACACCGACCGCCAAGCCCTTGCTTTCGATTTCCACACCATGGGCATGCAACCAACGATAGACATCACGCGCCGAGTGCCCCGTGGCCAGGATGACCGGCCCCCGGAATGTTTTCCCCGTGTTCGTTTCTATCCCCACGACCCTATCTTTCTCTATGAGCAAAGCATCCATACGGGTCTCGAAATGCACTTCTCCCCCACAGTCCAGAATCGTCTTGCGCATATTCTCGATGACTCTCGGAAGCTTGTCCGTCCCGATGTGGGGATGGGCATCTTGCAGGATGGACACACTGGCACCGTGTTGGCAGAACACGTTCAGGATTTTCCCCGCATTCCCGCGTTTCTTGCTCCGGGTATACAACTTCCCGTCGGAATAAGCTCCTGCACCGCCCTCCCCGAAACTGTAATTACTCTCGCTGTCCACTTTATGCTCACGCGATATTTTAGCCAAATCCAACTTGCGGTCGCGGACGTTCTTGCCTCGTTCCACGATGACGGGACGATACCCCGCTTCGATCAGGCGCAAGGCGGCAAACAGCCCGCCGGGACCGGCACCGACCACGACCACCTGCGGTCGTCCCTCCACATTCCGGTACGCCGTACGGACAAATTCATCGTCCTCCGGCTGCTCATTGACATACACCCGTACCTTCAAGTTGACGAATATCGTGCGTTGACGGGCGTCAATACTGCGTTTCAACACTCGAATGGCCGTCAGCGTCCGTTCGTCCTTTCCTTTCTCGCACGCAATGTAACGGCGCAAGGCCTGCTCGTTGGCCGCCGTTTCCGGCAAGACCCTGAGTTGGTATTCTTCTATCATATCCTTATCGTTATCTGTTCGTTTAACCGAAAAGCGCACGGAGCGCCTCTTCCACTTTCCGCACTGGGACAAGTTCTATCTTCAGTTTCGACGTGTCGAATCCCTGCAAGTTGTGACGCGGAACAATCATTCGCCGGAAACCGAGCTTGGCAGCTTCCGCCACACGTTGCTCGATACGGTTCACCGGACGTATCTCGCCGCTCAAGCCGACTTCCCCGGCCATGCAGACACCGCTTTCGATGCCTGTGTCCACATTGCTGCTCAACACGGCGGAAATGACGGACAAGTCGATGGCCGGATCGGTCACTTTCAACCCTCCGGCTATGTTCAGGAACACGTCTTTCTGCGCCAGCTTGAACCCAACCCGCTTCTCCAACACGGCCAACAACATATTCAACCGGCGCAGGTCGAAGCCGGTGGCCGAACGTTGCGGCGTGCCGTAGGCTGCCGTGCTGACCAGTGCCTGCGTCTCGATGAGGAAGGGGCGCACGCCTTCGATGGCCGAAGAGATGGCCACGCCGCTCAGCCCTTCGTGATTCTCGGTGAGCAACAGTTCCGAAGGATTGCTCACCTGCCGCAAACCGTCCTGCCGCATCTCGTAGATGCCCAACTCGGCCGTACTGCCGAAACGGTTCTTGATACTGCGCAGGATGCGGTACATATAATGTTGGTCGCCCTCGAACTGCAACACGGCATCCACGATATGTTCCAACACCTTGGGGCCGGCCAGTGTCCCCTCCTTATTGATATGGCCGATCAATATCACGGGAATGTTGCTCTCCTTGGCGAATTTCAACAACAGCGCAGCGCACTCGCGTACTTGCGAGATACTGCCGGGCGAACTGTCCACGGCCTCGGTCATGATGGTCTGTATGGAATCTATGACCACCAACTGCGGCTGCTCGTTACGGACGTGCAGGAAAATCTGATCGAGCGAAGTCTCGCACACGACCATGCAAGACGAACGGGACAAGAACCCTTCCTGTCCGTCCGCCTTTCCTCCTGCCCTTGGCACCAAACGGTCGGCACGCAACTTCAACTGCCGCGCACTCTCCTCGCCGCTGACATAAAGCACACGCTTGTCCGTCATCTTCAGTACGGTCTGCAAGACCAAAGTGGACTTCCCGATACCGGGTTCCCCACCCAAGAGCACCAATGAGCCGGGCACCAGTCCGCCGCCCAACACGCGGTTCAGTTCCTCGTCGTGCATGTCCAACCGTGGTTCCTCGTCGGTCACAATCTGTCCCACGGGAATGGGCCGCCTACGCAACGGTTCCCCCGGCAACGCCTGGTGAAATCCTCCTGACGCGATGGCCGACACACTCTCCTTACGCACTGTGAATTCCTTAAAAGTATTCCATTCCCCGCACGCAGGACAACGCCCCACCCACTTCGGTGATTCCTGTCCGCAATTCGCACACACATAGACGGTCTTATCCTTTGCCATAGAATCTCCTTGTTCTTTGAAAGGATAAAAGTACAGAGTTTTTCCGGAGTGACCATAAAAATGCGGGAGAAAATTTTTCCAAACCACACGATTGACAAAAAGTTTCCGGATACTTTCGTTTCATCACAAAAGGAAAGCAATTCCGCGTTTTGCAGTTGAAATAAAAAAGAAGATGGAGTGCCGTTTAGAAGCCCGTAAGTTAAAAAAGCGGGAAGAGAACTGATTCTATCCGTCATTTCTGCCCGTTTCGCCTCATTTTTCTGCTGAGAATAAAAAATCGTTTGGCTGAAAGCGATTTTCCATTCTCCGCAGATTGGTGCTTCAAACTCCATTTTTTGGATAAAAACATTCAGGAATATCCCCGAGACAAGAGATGTCAAGCCAGATTTTTTCTCTAACCGACGCTTTTCAACCGCTCTAAAAACAAAAACAAAATGCAAGCTTACTTCGTTTCAAACTTACTCCTCTACAAGCTTCCAACGCCCAATGCCCACTTTTCATTTTCAAAAAGACCGTAAAAACGCCCCGAAAACTTTCTCCATGTACAACCTCAGCTTTCCAAATAGTGCGCATTCTCCCATCATGTTCCCTTCCGGGCACAAATACGCCATTCTCGCCACTTCCAAACTGACGTTTTGGCACTCTGACACTTTGTCTGTTTACCACCCGATGCAGGCCCGTCATAACGGGCGCAACATTTCGGCCAGTCCGGCAAACGAACAAAAGCGGGAGGAGATACCGTTTTGTGTCCATACCATATCCTGCGGACTGATGACTGCAAGACTCGCTACCCCCTCTCCGCCCTCGTCCGGCGCAATGGGGCGGAAACCGTGCCGCACCAAAAGGTTCTGTGCCCAATAACGCAAAGCCTCATCGGCTGCTTCCAGACGAACCACCCGGTTGTTACGGTTCTCCGGGGCGTAGATGCCGCGAACCGCGTCGAAACGGATGGACGTGCTGCCAAACAGCCGGTCCATCGCCCCCGACAGCACCAAATCCTCGGTCGTCCCGCACAGCATCTCGCGTTCCTGCGTCATCAACCATAAGCGATCGGACATGGCCAAGGCCTGGTCCACATCGTGCGTGGAAAGCAAAACGGCCTTCCGTTCTTCCACCGCCAGTTTCCGGAGCAGGCGCATCACCTCCATACGGCTTTCCACATCCAGAAAAGCCGTAGGTTCATCCAAGAGAATCAACGGGCATTCTTGTACCAGCACCTTGGCAATCATGGCTTTCTGTCGTTCCCCGTCGGACAACTCCGCCACATAACGACGTGCCTTTCCGGCCATGCCGACCTCTTCCAACGCCCACCATACCAAGGCTTTGTCGGCAGAAGCCAGACGGCCGAAAAAACCGGTGTACGGTTGACGCCCCAAAGCCACCAGTTCGTAAACGGTCAGCCCGCCTGCCTGCATGCGGTCGGTCAACACCACGCCTATGATCTTGGAACGCTCATGTGCGGTATAAACATCCAAAGGCCGTCCCATGAGCACCAGACGACCGGACAAAGAAGGCTGCATGCCTGCCAACGTACGCAACAAAGTGGATTTCCCGGCTCCATTGCATCCTAACAAACAGGTCAGTTCGCCGCCCGACAAACTGAAATCCAACCCTTGATGCACTTCCGTCAACTGCTTTCCCTGGCGGTACCCCGTAGCAATCCGTTCCCCTTCGAGCACTATCTGCTTTCCCATTAATTGAAATACTGTATTCTACGTTGGTTCACAATGACATAAATAATCACCGGCGCACCCAACACGGGTGTCACTGCATTCAGGGGGAGAAGTCCCGCCTCACCGGGCAGGATACAAATCAAATTGCAAAGCAAGGCCACCGCCCCGCCGCTCAACAACGTCACCGGCAAAAGGGCATTGTGGTTCGACGTCCCCAACAGCAACCGGGCCACATGCGGCACAGCCAACCCGATGAACGACACCGGGCCGCAAAAAGCCGTGACCACAGCCGTCAGGATTCCCGTAACCACCAACAACATGCTGCGCGTACGACGTACATTCACCCCAAGGTTCTCCGCGTAACGTTCTCCCAACAACAAGGCATTCAGCGGCTTAATCAACAGGATGGACATCAGCAACCCGAGTGAGGTGAAAGCCGCAAACCACGGCAGTTGTTCCAACGAAACGCCCCCGAAGTTGCCCATCCCCCAAACCATGTAAGAGTGCACGCCTTCGGCCGTGGCGAAGAAATTCAGCAAGGAAATGGCCGACGAGGCCACGTAGCCCATCATGATGCCGGCAATCAACAGCATGACGCTGCTACGTATCAGCGTGGAAAGAAAAAGAATCACCCCCATGACCAACACGGCACCGACGAAAGCACCGGCCACCACGGCCAGAAAACCGGAAAAAGAGAAAGTGCCGGCCGACACCATTCCACCTCCGGCCAACATGACCAAGGCCACCCCGAGACTTGCCCCCGAACTGATACCCAAAATCGACGGGTCCGCCAACGGGTTGTTGAACACCGTCTGCAACATCAGGCCCGAGGCGGCCAAGGCGGCCCCACAGCACCAGGCCGTCACGCACAAAGGCACGCGGGATTCCCACACGATGAACGACCAAGCTTCGTTTTCCACCGTCCCACCCGTCAACGCGCCCCAGACCGCTCCGGCCGGAATGTCCACCGAACCGAGCAGCAGGTTAGCCGCCGCCAACATAAAAATGACGACGACCAATATCCCTCCGCACACATATCCTTTACGCTCCACCGGAATCATCTTTTTCAGTCCGCTAATTTACGAAAATATCTGCCACCTTCCGCCTTTGCCACGTCCGGATGGAATATTTTTATCAAATCTTCCAGCAACCATTCGGGATGGAAAGGCGTTTCTTCATAGTATGGCACCCTCCCGGTATTGCAGCCGTACACCCGCCGTTCACGGAAGGCCCGGAATCCGGCGTATGGCGCATAATCGTTTTTCAGATTCCGATAGGTCTTATCCTCCGGCATGTTGTACTTAATCAGCCAAATGTCGGCATCCTTCGCTTTCTCATACACCGTCTCAAAGCTCAGGGGAGACGAGCCGCTGTTCTTCAAGTCACGGAACACATAGTCGGCACCGGCATCGGCAAACGTCCGTCCGACCGTACTGCGTCCGCCCGGCACATACCACGTGGCTCCGGACTTCAAATCGGCAAACACGGTAGGCTTGTCTTTCATTCCGGCCACTTTTCCGGCCCACTTGAGATAATCGGCTTCTACCCGGGCAAACAAAGAATCGGCCTCGGCTGCTTTTCCGAACAACAGGCCGTAGAAACGCATCCATTCGGCACGCCCCAACGAAGAGGTTTCCATATAGTCGGCACATTCGATGATGGGAATGTCCAACTTGCCCAACCGGCCATATCCCCCGCTGTTTTCAAACGGAGAAAGCATCACAGCATCGGGATGCAACGCCATAAGCTTCTCGATGTCCGGATTCATCCCGCTGCCCAAATCCGCGATACGTCCCGTGCGGCATCCCTCCTTGATGTAGGGCAGGTCGATATACCGGAGGTCGCACACTCCGCCCACGGCAGCCAGTGCCCCCAACTCTTCCATCAACCCGCAATGCACAGACGAATAAATGACGGCTTTCTGCAACGGCACGCGTACGACCGTCCCCTGCGGCAGACTGTCGGGCAATGGCTCGTCTCGTCCGACCAACACATACGTGTGCAGTATTTCCAACGTATCCCACGGATTTCTCAGCGTAGCCACCCGGTAACCGTCGTAAGACACAACCTTCAGGTTCTCTGCATACTTTAAATCCAACGTGTCACCGCCCTCGTCCAAAAAGGAAGCCGTCTTGCCCCCGTCCTTACAAGAGGACAGAAGCAAAACGGCAAACAAACCATAAAAAAGGCTACTTACCTTCATCTCCTTATTTTGTGACAAACACCATCTTCGAGGTGGACATTCCGGCTTCAAACGTACGTTTATAAGTTCCATCCGCCCCGTATACATGTACGTCGGATGCAGCACCGTAAGGTACGTCAAACACATACACATCGCCAGATGCTGGATCAACAGCCAAACCGTTGGCACTCTGCAAATCAGCCATGTCCATAAACTCTTGCTCATCTCCTGTCTTTAAGTCACGGACGTAAGCACGAGCCACTTCCGGCATATAATACTCTGAATAAAGGATGTACATTTTCTCCCCGGCATTCGCGATATAAGTTGCACGGCACACCTGTTCCACTTGGTCTGTTTCCGGATCGAGACGTTGCATCGTACCGTAAATATACTGGTCCGGAGTCAAGGACGGGCTTCCTGCATAGTTGCCATTGGACACGAAGTATACATACCCGTCTTCTGCCGTGATGCACTGGGTATAAGGATTGAGCATCACTTCAATATCCTTCAGCTTGGTGAAAGAAGCTGCATCAACCACAGCCAACCACTTTCCTTTTGAATACCCCGAAATATTGACATACAGTTTGCCGTTGGCGGAGGTAATGGCCTCGGGATGGTCATAACCTGTTTGTGCCCCGGCATCTATAAGATTCAGTTTGCCATCGATGGCCATGGAAGTCGTATCGATACGGGAAACCGTCCCATCGTATGCTGTAAAATAAACCTTCCCCTCACACGCTGCCATGTAGCGAGGCTCAACCGGAGTACCGTCTTCGGTAGCCACCGGAATGGATTTCAGAACCTTGCACTTACGGTCCATGATGACAACTTTGGAAGAACCGCTCACCGTCACGTATATTTTCGAACCATACACACAAAGGTCTTGCCCCAAGTCGCCAAGCCCTTCGCCATTGGCAGCCGCATAAAGGTCTTCGCTCAACTTTCCGGTCTGAAAATCCAAATATTGGATACTGGCATCATTTCCACCCCAATTTCCGGTATTCAACACATAAGCTCCCAAAGCGACCACGGGGGAAGGAACCGCAGTGCTGTCACTTCCATTGGCACCGCCTCCATTTCCACCAGTCTCTTCTCCCGGCTTTCCACCATCTCCAACCGTGTCATCATCCTCGCTACAAGCGGTAAAACACCCTAAAGCCAGAGCCATTATGGCCCATTTACACCATTTCATTTTCATTTTTTTCGTTATTAAAAGTTTATAAAGAATATGTTATTGCCACTTTAAAATTCCTCCCGGGCATCGGATAGTAACGCACCACCTCATAATTTCTTCCACCCAGATTGGCCGCGTCCACCTGCAGGCGCAACTTATGATCCCTGAACCGGAAAACACGGTACAAGGAAAGGCTATGATCGGAATAGGCATTCACGAGATTGCTCTTTTTGTTTTGCGGCAGACGATAGCGTTCACCGCTCCATGCCACATTATATGCCAGGTTCATCCACGGCATTTCAAGTACCACACTTCCACCTCCGGAATGTTTCGGCGTATAGGCAATCTGATGACGCCACAACTTGCTACCGCGTTTCGTCACGTCTTCCGCCTGCATGAAACTGTACGCTCCTGTCAAACTCAAATTCCAAGCTTTTGCCAAAGCCCATTCGGCAGCCAGATTGGCATCCACGCCGTAAGTCTCCACTTTGCCTACGTTGGACATTTTCCATACGAACATCGTCGGAACTGCCACAATCTTGTCTTTCACCTTATTATAATAAGCATCCAACGAAAAGCTCACGTAATCCGCCACTTTTCCCATACGTCCGGCCCAGGTGGTCCCTATATTCCATTGGCACGTTGTTTCCGGACGCAAGCGGCTGTTCCCAATGAGCAGATAATAGAGGTCATTGAAAGTCGGGACACGGAATATGTCTTTATAAGACACGCGCAAACGCCAACTCGCCTTTTTCACAGGGCGCCACGCCAGGCTTACCGCCGGAGAAAGCCGCTTACGGTCGTCGGCAGCCATCCCTAAAGAAACTCGTTCGGTAATGAAAGTATTCAGTAAGGAAGCCGTCACCTGAAACTGCGGTTGACGGTATTGTGCTGAAAAGGCCGTCAGACTGGTATAACGTTCCGGGTATTGGCATTGGTCCAACGTCGTGGCCAAATCGTTATACACAAAATCCTGCGCCAACGAAAAAGAAAGGTTTTTCACGGGCATCGCCCATAACGTCGCGGTCAGGTAGGTCTCCGTCTGGCGAAAACGGCCTTCCGTCGGCCCGGCAGCCTTCTTGTCCGTATCTTTGTTCCAACTATAATTGAACTTCCCGGAAGCCTTCAGTTTCCACTTCTCCGAAAAACGGTTCTCATACCTCAACTGGCCGAAATAATTACGGTCATAAAGCCGTTCCGCCGCATAGGGATTGTCATATACGACACTACCGGGCAATCCTCGACGGGAATCGAACAGATACCCCTTCACATCCAAATCCTGACGTTCTGTCAAATGGGCAAAAAGATTCACCTCCGCACGGTATGCCCCTATGTCGCTATTGTTACGCCGTCCTTTTATCTGTTTATCCAAGTTCATCATCGTAAAATGATAATTCCCGTCGGCACGTAAATATTCACCGTAAAGAGAACAAGACAAACGCGGCGTGAACCGATGGGCATAGAAGAATGAGGGGTTGGCCAAACCGTAAGACCCCGCCTTCACCTTTACCGAAAGAGTGAAATCCCGGCCTTCAAAATCAGGCCGGCTCGTTTCGATGCTCAACGCACTTGCAGCAGCCAACATGCGTGCCGTCTGATAAATATTGTCGCTTTGCCCGATAGTCAACGTCAATGAAGAAACATTATCCAACGAGAAACGGGAGATGTCCACCTGTCCCGACTGGCAATCCCCTATGGCCACACCATCGTAGAGCACGGCTGTATGCTGTGCGCCCAGACTGCGTACGGAAACAGTTTTCAACCCTCCCACACCGCCATAATCCTTCAGGGTCACCCCCGAAAAATGCCGTACGGCATCCGACACGTCCAACACGCCCATACGTTCCAACTCCGCCTTATCAAGCGTCTGCACAGGAGCACCCGAACGTACGGTGGCAGGCAAAGCCTTCTCGGTCACCGTCAGACCTTTCATCTGTTTCAGCCCCACATCCACGCTATCTGCACCATTTTGTGCGAGCACGAACACAGTCTCCATACAAAATGACACAAGCAACCATCCTCTCATTTTATGAGATTCCTTGTATACGCCCATTTATATCTTCATTCTTCACTCAAGACACCTTCCTCCCATCCCACGGAGATTCCGGCATGACTACGTTTTGCAGGTCTTCTGACTTACTCCGGCTTGTTGGCCTTCCCACCTTATTATTATAAATAAGGAAGTGGCTTGAGGTTTGAAACAAACCGCACAATGAGTTCACAGCAGCGGGACTGTCCGGGATTTCCACCCGATTCCCTTTTCATCTGCCGACCTGAAAGGGCTTTCCCATAGGCCGGGCAGAACAAAACGTTGCAAAGTTATTAAAAAAATCAGTATCCCAAGACCTTTTCATTGATTTATATCAAGAAAAGGGCATTTAAATGATAACAAATGCCCTTTTACTTGTTTTGCAGGAAGAATCGCCGTACCTTTGTAATGTCATAAGGAACAAAAGATATTTAGTTTTTAGGTATTTAGCTCCGTGAAGGAGCAATGTTTAGGTAAAAGATTGTTAGATTAAAAAAGAAAGGTAAGAAGATTATGACAGGATTAATGATTATCGCAGCGGTCGTAGTAGCTATGGCAGTTGCAACAGGTTCAAAGAAGAGCAACGGTAAGTTCTTGGGTTCAAGTACTTCAATGTTGTTCGGTAATAAAAACCTGAATGCAGGTGCAGCTTGTTAAGTGCAATGCACCTTAGTTTGAAACCAATTAAATTTTTGATAAGGTAAGGATGTCTGGAATAAGGCATCCTTATTTCTTTTTAAGATACGACGAGATTTGAGTAACTTTGCATGGAAATATGAGCGTGAACATGAAACTATCCCCCGAGATTGCCATTATAGAAGCCAACACATTGACCTGTATGGGACTACGCGGCCTCATTGAACGGATGATGCCACAAGCTGTCGTCCGCACGTTCAACAGTTTTGAACAACTGATGCGCGACACACCGGACATGTATTTCCACTACTTTATTTCAGCCCAGACCCTTGTGGAGCACAGCGCCTTCTTTGTGGAACGGAAAGAAAAAACCATTGTGCTTACCAATGGGACAACCGGCACCCCTCAAACCTCCCACTTCCATACGTTGAATATCTACCAAAACGAAGACAATATGGTGCGTGCATTGCTGCAACTGCAACAGTATGCGCATGCTCACGGACGACATCTGCCCCAAGGTATGAGGAAGCCCATATCGGGAACCACAGCCTATACCGACCCCAACGGACTCAGTCATCGCGAAATCGAAGTGCTCATACTCATTGTACGCGGACTGACGAACAAGGAAATTGCCGACCACTTGTGTATCGGCACTACCACCGTTATCTCCCACCGCAAGAACATCATGGAAAAACTCAATGTCCGCTCCGTATCGGGACTGACTATCTATGCCGTCATGAACGGGTACATAGAGGCCGACCGCATCTGAAGAGTATTCCTTATAAACTTTTAGTTCTCTCCAATCAAAACCAATCTATTTCCATATTTTTTCCCTTTCCATTGCTTCTTTCATATTCTTGCAATTTAAGCCCTGCTTCTTTTTTAAGATATCCCGTCAAAGAAGAAGGTACTTTTTCTTTCTTCCCTACTATTTGATGAGCCTTCTCCAACATTTCCAAATCCCGTCCCTCTTTTTCATACAACCCCATCAACAGATATAAAGGGTAAATACGGTGGGGAACTCTATAATAAGCCTTATAAAACATTTCTTCAGCCTCCTCAAACCTGCCAAGAGCTTGAAAGTTTTTTCCCATGAGATTAAAAAACATGGGGTCAGAACTTCGTTTTGACCCTTCATTTAATATTATGTTGCTTTCTTCGTAATGACCATTATACGACAAACACATTCCATACTCAAAAAGGAAACCAACATCTTTCTTCAAATCGGGATACAAAACCCTGTAACAATTCTCTATGCCCTCATATTTTTCCCTATCAAAATATGGCCGCACCATATCCCAATGCCTCACGGCCACCCACGTTCGGTAAGATTTATTAAATCGGATACATACCATCGTACCCATTCCAATCAAAACCAACAAGTCACACACCAATCCAACCTTTCCATACCTTTTCTTTTCATCAAGCACCATTGGCATCCACGCAGCCCATAATAAAATAAACAAAGATAATAAGCATGTGGCAAAATATCGAAGAGGATAAGAAAAAAAAGAAACCACCATAAAACTCACCATTGCACCACATAACCCGACAACCTCAACATTCCGACACCTAAGAAGGCGTATATAGATATAAGCCATAAGGCACAAACAAGACAAAACTCCCGGCAGTCCAAGTTCTATCCATATCTGCAAATATTCATTATAAGCATAATCCGGGGCACCAGCCAACATTTCCTCATCCTGTGTCCCTTTCTTATCCCGAAAATACGCTTCTTGTGCTTCCCCATAAACATACGGGAAACCGCCTATCCCCCCCCCGGAGAATATCTGTTGTTTAGCCACCGGATAAGAGATTTTCCAGATGAACAAACGACCGTCTGCCGAATCTTTTTTCAGCACATACATGCCATACAAAAAAGGAACACAAAGAACGAATACAGCCAACAATACAAAACACTTTTTTATCCACGCACACTTCATCCGTAACCAAAACATTGACATCAAACTGATTACAGACGCCACCCAAGCTGCCCGACTTACACACATGACGAGTATGACTACGGAAAACAAAAGATAAAAAGCAGAAAGATAAAAAAGCATATTTGTAACCTTTTGCCCATGTCTAAACCTCACAAACAACGCATAGTCCAAGGCCAAGGGCAAAATAAGGACAATCAAACCCATCTATATAGTGCCATGCTTTGCCCTCATCCAATATCCCTATTCCAATGGGATGTTATATCCCTTGTGGAAATCCTCGCTCTGATAAGCCTTATGCTCATCCCAATAGACCAAAGAGCCTCCGCAAGAACCATACAGCCGCCCGTTCACCTGGTCATAACCGACAGTATGGGAACCATTCACTTCGATGGCCTGCCCTGCTTTCTGCATATCTTCTTTTATGACCTGCACGCTGTTTTGGGCTTTGTCGTACACGCACCACACTGTCACTTTCACTTGGGCTTCGGGATAGTCCTTTGAATGGAACACGATTCCTTCAATTTTCCTGAAAGACAGATTTTCATCTATTTTCACGTAACTGCACGTATTCCACACGATAGTGGAATCTATTGGCGCAGGTAACGCAAAAGTGAGCATTTCACCCGCCCCGTCTTGCTTCCCACGAACCTCCATCTTTTCACAAGCCTCCGCCAAACTTTCGTAAAGCCTACGTTTCTGTTCTTTGGACAAGTCCTTTTGTAGAACGGAATAATCCACCTGGTAATATCGGGATGCCTTTTTCCACAATTCGTATTCTTTTTGGGTTGTTTTCTCTTTTACCCAATCCGGCATAGAATCAAGGGGGCAGAAAGAAGAACCGGTCTCCTTGTCCAATGATTCCCCGGACTTTGGAGCAACCTCGCCCTGAGCCAAACACACTTGCCCCAAAAGTACCAACAATAAAAATACAACTTTTCTCATGACTGCTACAATATATTTTGCTTTTTTCATCGTTCTCTTTTTTTTAGTTTTTAAATATCTGTTCACTCTACACACTACCATTGCATTAATGTTTCATTCCATAGGCAATATTCTTATTCATGTTCCACATATATTTAAATCTCACATCGCAAAGTTAAGCATACTTTTGAGTAGAAACCAAATATTTGAGTTTGCATTTTCAGATATCGAGATTTTTTCTATCTAATTGAATATGTACAAGTTACAAAAATCCTATCAAAAAAAGAATTTGCATCGTATTTTGAAAGCTAAATTTTTGGTATTTATTTTAGCTTTAAGACCACTTTTTATAAACAGGTACTATACTTAGGCAAAACATTAAACAAACCTTCGTGTTACCATCTCTTTACCCCCACACAACCTTACCCAAGATTCGCGTATTTCCACCCCAAACCCGACGTGACGGTTTCGGAGCGATTCTCACGCACCGGACGCAAAACACATCGTATCCCTTTCGCTTCCGCACACCTGCAATCTGTACGACCTGGGCAGATTTCGTCCGCAGGGCGTGCTGCCATGTGTCAGCCTACGGCACGTTCTGCCTACAAAACGACACTTCGTTTTTGTCATCCGAAAACCATCAGTTAGACGAAAAAACGGCATTTTCAGCACATTTTCATCTCGTCCGGCTTCAAACTCCTCCACTTCCTGCGGAGAAAAACCGGAAAATCTGCGGAGAAAAAAAATGTTTTCTCAGCCGAATGAAAAATTTTCTTCTTCATAAAAAACGGGAAATTGAAGGTAAACGCGCACTGAATCCGTCATTTTTCACATTCGGCAACGGTTTTACAGTTCCATTAACTCCTGTTTTGGCGTGAAAAAACAAGGAAAAACAGAATAAAATAGAGGAAACCGCAGGCCAAGGATAAAGAAAACAATATACAAAATCTATTCCATGACCACTTCCGTATGCCTTTGCTTCCGGCGGAAAATCCTAATAAATAAGGATTGCCCCACCCGACGATTCATCGTAACTTTGCATCCCGAAACAAAAACCACGGATGGACAGATTGAGCATCATATCAGCAATATTATTCCTCTCGGGCGCAACTTCATACGCGCTCCCCATCGAGGAAACGGCAGAAGACAGCGCACGGGTAAAAGACATCGAAGAGGTGGTCATCGTATATTCTCCCAAAGAAACCGGCAAATTACGGCAAGCTCCAATCGCCGTTTCCCTTTTCGACCGGACGGCATTAGACGACCAACATACTGCTTCGCTGAAAGAACTTTCGGCTTTCGTACCCAACTTCTACATGCCGGACTACGGCAGCAGCCTGACCTCGGCGGCTTACATACGCGGCATCGGTTCGCGCATCAACACCCCGGCCGTGGGATTGTACGTGGACAACGTAGGATATGCAGACAAAAGTGCCTACGACATTGAATTGCTAGACGTGGAACGCGTGGACGTGTTGCGCGGCCCGCAGGCCACACTGTACGGACGGAATGCCATGGGCGGCCTGCTCCGCGTGTTTACCCGCAACCCGTTCCATTATCAAGGTACGGACATCCGCATGGGGACTTCGGTAAAAGACAAGGGTTACCAGTTGTCGGCATCGCATTACCAAAAGACAAGCCACAGGATGGCATACGCCTTGAGCGGGTTTTACAAGCATTCGGAAGGGTTCTTCGAAAACGTCACACGGCATGAGACAGTAGGAGGAAGCGAAACCGGAGGCGGACGCGTACGGATCATTTACCTTCCGGCAGAGGCTTGGAAACTGGACTTCTCTACGGATTATTCGTATCGTGAAGACCGGGGTTACCCCTACCGCTATTTGGGTGTCACCGAAGGAGAAGAGCCACGTCCCGACCGTATAGGCCGCATCCTCTACAACCGTCCTTCATTCTACCGCCGGAGCTTGCTGAACAGCAGCCTCAACGCGCAATATACTGCCGACCGGTTCATCCTGTCGTCCGTCACGGCCTACCAAAACCTGAACGACAACATGACGCTTGATCAGGATTTCACGGAAGCGGACTATTTCAGCCTGACCCAAAAGCAACGCATCAACTCCTGGAGCGAAGAACTGACTTTCAAAAGCCGCAGTAACCGCCGTTGGGAATGGATAGGAGGTATCTATGCCATGCGCCAGACCCTACACACGAAAAGTCCGGTATCTCTGACCCGCGAGTTCATGAACACCGTGTTCGACAAAGCCAATGTCGCCATCAGCCCGATGGGTATGGGACTTACATTAGATATGCCAGTTTCCCCCTACGTGGCCGACGGGGCTTTCGACACCCCGACCACCGACCTTGCCGCTTTCCACCAAAGCACGTTCAACGACTTGTTCGGGACGGAAGGGCTGAGCCTTGTGGCCGGCCTGCGCGTGGAATATGAAAAAATGAGGTTGGACTACGATTACGGTGGTCGCATGGACTACGGCGTGGAGCTTACTTCCCCTATGATGCCGCTCGTCCTCGAAGGCCTGTCGGACGACAGCCATTTCCGGGGCAGCCTGAAACACGATTACGTGCAATGGTTACCTAAGGTGGCCTTGCAATACCACTTTTCGGCGCAAAACAACGTGTACGTAAGTTGGAGCAAGGGCTACCGCAGCGGAGGATACAACGTACAGATGTTCAGCGACCTGGTGCAAGGCGATTTGAAAAGCCGGATGATG
The DNA here is from genome assembly GCF_900683745.1 of Paraprevotella xylaniphila YIT 11841. Classification (NCBI taxonomy): domain Bacteria; kingdom Pseudomonadati; phylum Bacteroidota; class Bacteroidia; order Bacteroidales; family Prevotellaceae; genus Paraprevotella; species Paraprevotella xylaniphila. The sequence continues at coordinate 3,711,641 of NZ_LR215980.1, read as the reverse complement.
CGCTCCGTCAAGGACAAGACGGCGGAGACGCTGAACGGACCGATGTACGCCCACATGCCGGAAGCCGTGAAACAGATGATTGTCAGCCAAATTCCGCAGGAGGAGTTTTCCGGAACTCCGGCACAGACCCGCTTCAAACCGGAATACAGTTATAATTATGAGGCAGGCGGGCACTTCTCGTTCTCGGACGGCAAGATACAACTGGATGCCGCCGTGTTCTACATGGACGTGTACGACCAACAGATTTCCAAATTCGTGAGCAGCGGATTGGGGCGTGTCATGGTCAACGCCGGACGGGGACGGAGTTGCGGTACGGAAATAGGACTGCGCGGCGGATGGTTGGACAACCGCCTGACGTGGCATGCGTCATACGGCTACACGCACTCCGTATTCAAACGCTATGAAGCGCAGGAAGCCCGGACGGAAACAGCGCAAGAGGCGGTGAAATATGACGGTAACCATGTGCCTTTTGTCCCCATGCACACGCTCGCGGCAGGTGTGGAATACGAACAACCTTTGAAACACCATAAGATAAAAAGCTATTTCTTCGGCGTGAATACCACGGGAGCCGGAAAAATCTACTGGAGCGAGGACAATGCTTACCACCAACCGTTTTACGCGCTGTTGAATGCCCATGCCGGTTTGGACTTCGGCTCCGTACGCATCGACATCTGGGGCAAAAACCTGACGGATACGGACTACGACGCTTTCTTTTTTACTTCGGCCGCTACCACCCGCAACATGAAATTCGGACAACGGGGCAATCCGTTACAGTTCGGAGTGGATGTCAGCCTGCATTTCTGACTCTCCCCCGCAAGACAGACGGGTCATTCATTCCATGCACCGCAATGCGGACAACGCCCTTTGCTGTGAAGCTTGGCTCCGCAACGCCCGCAAACGTAAGGACAACGGGCATAACGGAAATAACGCCACAACGCCCAACCGACGTAAAACAAGAAAAAAGGATAGCCGAGATAATACAACGTGGTGAGCGAAAAGAACAGGTAACACCCCGCACATACGCCCAACAAGGCAAACAAGTACAGCATGGCTTCCTGAAAAGGGAGTTGCCGGCAAACGTCCTCCACCGATGCTATGGACAGAATGACTATCAGCCACACGGAAGCCACGAACAAGCCCAAAATAAACGGCAATCCGAAAGGATTGAGTGTCGGGTGGAAATAAAACTCCGTCCATGTATCGGGTACAAAATTCTGCATACTGGCATAAAGCGTTGCGGCACCAGACAGCGTCAGGCATAGCAAAGTAGGGTAACAACTTCCGATGTCATCGAAATGCACGATATGGAAACGCTTGCGACGCATACGGCGTACCAACCACAATACCAACAGCACGCCTAAAACGGACAGGAAATATATCAGGTGCGTATTGCTGAAAGCATGGATAAACTGCGAAATGGAATCATCCGGAACAACCCGTGCCAACAAATCCTGCTCGTGCACCCAACCCATGGTGGACTGGTCGCGGGCTACTTTCACCCAAACCGAATCCACCGTGTCCTCCGGCACAATCATGACTTCAGCCACGACGAGACGGTCGTCCGCAAATACAGCCACGGTGTCTTCCGGCACACCTGCATGTACCGGATTATGGACGGGATGTACGGTTTGCAGGCACAAAGAATCTTCCACCACCACGAAATTATAATTCCGGTTATAATGATGGGAAGCCTCAAAATCAAGCGAATCCTTCCGTTTCTCCGTCAAATCCCACTCGTCGGAATAATCGGGCTTCTGGTAATAACAACCGACCGACAACAAACTGCCTAATAACAGGTAAATCAGAAAAAAGCTACTCTTCCGCATCGGCACAGACTTTCATTTGGCAGGCTTTACAGTCGAAAGACAAACGGAAACGGCGTCCGTCGGACGAAACCAAATAATACGGTTCACGGAAAGGAGACTTCTCTCCCCCGTAACGCGGACACCATCCCATGCTGTAACGCAGGCAATGGCGGCAAAACATCAGCACGGCACCGGCAGGTTCCCGTTTCTCGAAAGCCGGAGCAATGCACACTGCCCCTTGCCGGTGGTAGAAGTCCTCAGCCTTGCGGTTCATCACATTGGCCAGATACGTCACCTCTTCCGGAACCCACCGCACCGGAGCCTTCCCTTGCTTTTCATCCCGGCTGCGCGTAAAGGCTGTCGGAAGAGGGCGCACCTCTCGCAACTCATTCATTTTGCGTGCCGACAGCAACCGTCCTACCAACGTCCTGCGCCAATCGGCTAATACGGAAGAAGGGATAAACCAGTCGGAACGGAAACGAATGTCCACTCCGTCCGCCTCGAACGGCGTATTTCCTAACTTGGATAACTGGGCCTTGATGTTTTCGGCCTGCGAGCTGCGTGCCTTTTCTTTGGGATAGGGGAAAGCTACGGTTACCGACACCTCGTCCTCGTCGCGCACCTCCAACGTGAAACCCTCGGCATACTCGCCCAACGTCCATTCCACCCGGATTTTGCGGACAGCGGACGGACGGGACAGCACGTCCTCGAACGCCTTGTCGAAATTGCGGTACAGACGGGCGTGAGGACGGACACGCGGCATTTCCGCCGGATAAATCTTATTGGCTTCCACACGGTTCACGCGAAATCCCTGCAAGTTACCCTGCTCGTCCAAAAAGCACAGTCCGTCACCGTTGGCAAACGGCTTGACTCCGGATACGACAATACACCTTCCACGGACGTCTTTCACCGTTCCCACTTCTTCACCCAACGATTTGGGCGTATGGAACGAAAAAATATCAGGTGTACGGCCATCCAGAAAATAACGGGTGAATCCTCGGTTGAAACTTTTCTCCAAACAGGGTGTGAACGCCAAAGAGACCTGCCCCGATGAAGCCCGGCGGTACTCCGGACGGCGTTTGAAGATTTCGTCCAGACGGCTGCGGTACCACGCAGTCACGTTTTTCACGTATGCCACGTCCTTCAGACGTCCTTCGATTTTCAACGAAGTCACACCGGCATCCAACAAGCGTTCCAAATCCGCTCCCCGGTTCATGTCCTTCAAAGAAAGCAAGTGGCGGCCTTGTTCTATCATACGTCCGTCGCTGTCCACCATATCGAACTTCAACCGGCAGAACTGGGCGCACTCTCCCCGATTGGCACTCCGCCCGAAGCAATGCTGCGACACGTAGCACTGCCCACTGTAACTGACGCAGAGTGCCCCGTGCACAAAAACCTCCAACGGCACGTCGCAAGCCGCATGAACGGCCTGAATCTCGGCCAAAGACAGTTCACGTGCCAACACCACCTGGCTGAAACCCAAACCGTGGAGAAACTTCACCTTATCCGGCGTACGGTTGTCCATCTGCGTGCTGGCATGCAAAGGGATGGGCGGCAGGTCGAGTTCCAGCAAAGCCATGTCCTGCACGATGAGCGCATCCACTCCGGCACGATACAACGCCCACACCAACTTTTCCGTCTCGGGCAATTCCTCGTCCTTCAATATCGTATTGACCGTGACATACACTTTGACACGGAACGTATGGGCATACTCCACCACACGGGCGATGTCCTCCACGGAATTGCCCGCCGACGCCCTTGCCCCGAAACGGGAAGCACCGATATACACGGCATCTGCCCCGTGGTCCACTGCCGCCATGGCACATTCCACATTACGGGCCGGAGCCAGAAGCTCCACTGGTCTTTGTCTAATCATCGGATACTGTTAATATCGTAAGGAGTTTCCTGATACACGTAATAATTCAGCCAGTTGGAAAACAACAGATTCCCATGAGCACGCCACGTCACCAACGGTCCTTCTTCCGGCACATTGTGACAGTAATAGTTCACCGGCATGTCTATCGGCAAACCTTTCTCCAAATCGCGACGGTATTCCGTATCCAAGGTATAGGGGGAATACTCGGCATGCCCCGTGATGTAAATCTCCCGTCCGCCACGCGCCATGACCATGCACACCCCGGACTGGGGAGATTCGGCAATGACCTCAAGGCCGGGCACCCGGAGCACGTCCTCGCGCCGTATCTCCGTATGGCGGCTGTGCGGCATATAAAACTCATCATCGAAACCGCGGAATATCGGCAGCATGGGAGCCAACGGATATTGCTTGAAAACACCGAACATCTTCCGGTCCAACTTGTATTTGGGTACGCCATAATAATGGTACAATCCGGCTTGGGCGGCCCAACAGATATAAAGGGTGGAAGTGACATGGGTACGTGCCCAGTCGAAAATCTCCTTGATTTCGTCCCAATAGTTCACCTCCTCGTAATCGAGATGTTCTACTGGCGCACCGGTAATAATCATACCATCGAACTTCTCTTCCTTCATCAGTTCGAAATCACGGTAGAAAGCTTTCATGTGCTCCACCGGCGTATTCTTCGACGTGTGCCCCTTCACTTTCATGAAAGAGACCTCGACCTGCAAAGGCGTGTTGGACAACAGACGGACAAGGTCGGTCTCTGTCGTAATTTTCAACGGCATGAGGTTCAATACGACAATGCGCAACGGGCGGATGTCCTGCGAAGAGGCCCGCGAGCTGTCGATGACAAAGATGTTCTCTTTTTTCAACAACTCGATGGCCGGAAGCTTATCTGGTAAATTTAATGGCATGTATAATCGGTTTTATCGTTTCTATGACCACGCAAAATTAGCAAAATCTTACCGAAACGCCTACCATTTTAACGCAACAAGCGGAACGATTTAGAATCTTTATCGTTCCGCTTGCCTAAAAAATATATGCCTGCGCCGAATGGCTTACCAAATCGTCACGCGCTTTTCTTTCGGCACGAACATCGAATCTTTTTCAGTGATGCCAAAAGCCTCGTACCAAGCGTCGATATGGGGCAATGCGCCGTCCACACGCCAACGTCCCAATGAATGGGGGTCGCTCTTCGTCCGTACGCGGATCTCCTCGTCACGGATGTTTCCGGCCCACAGGTTCGCATAAGCCAGGAAGAACCGCTGTTCGGGCGTGAAACCGTCTTCCGTCTGCAAAGGCTTCTCTTTCATCGCATTTTGGAATGCCGTATATGAAACCATCAAACCACCATGGTCGGCCAGGTTCTCACCCAAGGTCAAAGCACCGTTTCCTTTCAAACCGGGCAACACCTCTATATTGTTAAAGAAATCCTCCATCACTTTGGCACGGGCTTCGAAGCGTTCCGCATCACCCGGTGCCCACCAATCGGTCAGGTTTCCGTTCTTGTCGAACTGACGGCCCTGGTCATCGAATCCGTGCGTCATCTCATGACCGATAACCACACCTATGGCACCATAATTATAAGCATCGTCGGCCTCCATATCGAAGAACGGCGGCTGAAGGATACCGGCCGGGAAGCAAATTTCATTGGTCGTCGGGTTATAGTAAGCGTTCACAGTCTGCGGAGTCATGTACCATTCGTCACGGTCGACGGGCTTATTCAACTTCTTGTCGATGATATATGCCAAATCGAACTCATTGCTGCGCACGATGTTGGCCCAGTAACTGTCATCCTTGATTTCCAAACCCGAATAGTCGCGCCATTTGTCGGGGTAGCCCACCTTGACATAGAAAGAAGCCAATTTGTCCAAAGCCACTTTCTTCGTCTCGTTGCTCATCCAATCCTGTACTTTGATACGTTCAGCCAAAGCGTCTTGCAGGTTTTTCACCAGTTTCACCATACGCTCCTTGGCGGCTGCGGGGAAGTATTTCTCCACATATTTCTCGCCCAAGCCTTCGCCTAATACACCTTCCACCGTACCTACGGCTTTCTTCCAACGCGGACGGTCTTGCTGCTTCCCGCTCATCACCCTGCCATAAAAATCAAAACGGCAGGCACGGAGTTCATCGCTAAGATAGGGAGCCGACGAATTGATCAATTTCCATTCCATGAACGCTTTCTGGTCTTCCACCGGAGTTTCGGCCAATATCTTTTCCACCTCATGAATCGGCTCGGGTTGGCCTACGCTGACTTCTTTCAGTCCCTGAATACCCATCGTACTGAAAAATACATCCCAATCTATTCCGGAATAGTCTTTTTTCAGTTCCTCGTACGTCATCTTATGGTAATTCGCTTCGGGATCACGCTGCTGCACGGCCGAATAAGAAGGAACGGCAATACGGGTTTCAATGCCCATCACAGCCTCCATCTTACGTTTGGCCTCTTCTGGAGTAGAGCCGCACAAGGTGAACATCTTCTCCATATATGCCTTGAATGATTCACGGATATGCACCGTAGCCGAATCATTATCCAAATAATACTCTTTCTCTCCAAGGCTCAGCCCCCCCTGTCCGATTTGAAGGAGGTTCATGCTGCTGTTCTTGATGTCGGCATCGATGTAGAAGCCGAAGTAACCGGGAAGCCCTTTCCGGCCAAGCTTGGCCATCTGGGCTATGATTTCCTTGCGGTCCTGGATGGCCGCAATGGCATCCATATCCTCTTTAATCGGGGCATAACCGTCCTTGTTCTGTTTCACGCTGTCCATGGCGATGTTATACAAATCACCGATTTTCTGCTCCAATGTCCCGACTTCGTGCTGTCCTTTGGCCATGGCTTCAATCAAACCGCGCAACTGCTTGTTGTTGTTCTCAATCAAGACCTCAAAATTCCCGTAAGTCGAGTACTCGCCTGTGAGTGGATGGGCTTTGATCCAACCGCCACAGGCATACTGATAAAAATTGTCTCCCGGCTTTGCCGTCTGATCCAAGTTAGCCAGGTCGATTCCCGTCTTGGAAGTCGGCCCGCCGCAGCCCGCCAATGCCAAAGAAGCAAAGGCCATCATCGGAATAAATTGTTTTAAGTTCATCATATCATTCATTTAAGATAATATTTGTAGAATATTCAAGATTGTGCCTCTTCAAGTTCCAACGAAGTCTCTTCCCACGTATTGACGGCCTCGTCCAACTGCTTCTTCAACGCACCATGGCGTTCGTAAATCGAAACATCGGCAGCCCCTTCCGGTGTAGCCATCTGCTCTTCCAACATTTTCACTGCGGCCTCCAACTCCTCGATTCGGGCTTCACACTGCTCCACAGCCTTCTCCAACTTACGGATTTTTTTCTGTTGTTCTTTCTGCTGTTCGTAGCTCAACCGATTGGAAGCTCCTGTTTTTTCCTCCACAGAAGAAACCACCGTCGAAGATGTGGAAAGTGAAGGTTTCTGCAAATCGTTCAAAGATTCGATATTCTTACGCTGCAAGAAGTCATAGATGCCTCCCAAATGTTCCTTGACCATTCCCCCGCCGAACTCATACACTTTGGAGACGAGGCCGTCAAGAAATTCGCGGTCGTGGCTTACGACAACCACCGTCCCGTCGAAATCCCGTATGGCATCCTTTAATACGTCTTTGGAACGCATGTCCAGGTGGTTCGTAGGTTCGTCGAGAATCAGGAAGTTCACGGGTTCGAGCAAGAGCTTAATCATGGCCAAACGGCTCCGTTCCCCCCCCGACAACACCTTGACTTTCTTCTCGGAAGCTTCGCCGCCGAACATGAATGCTCCCAATATGTCGCGTATCTTCAAGCGGATGTCTCCCTTGGCCACACGGTCTATCGTGTCGAACACCGTCAGTTCGCCGTCTAAAAGTTGCGCCTGGTTTTGTGCAAAATAACCTATCTGCACGTTATGCCCCAACTTCAAACTCCCCTCGAAAGGAATCTCACCCATAATACATTTAACTAAGGTAGATTTTCCTTCGCCGTTCTTTCCGACAAACGCCACCTTCTCGCCGCGTTTGATGGTCAAGTCCACATCATGGAACACGACATGTTCCCCGTATGCCTTTCTCACGCCTTCACAAATCAGAGGGTAGTCGCCGCTACGCAAGGCGGGCGGGAACTTCAGCCTCAAAGCCGAGTTGTCCACCTCATCAACCTCTATCGGCACCATCTTTTCAAGCTGTTTGATGCGGCTCTGTACCTGCACGGCCTTAGTGGGTTTATAGCGGAACCTTTCGATAAACTCCTTGATGTCGGCTATTTCTTTCTGTTGGTTCTCGTATGCACGAAGCTGCTGCTCGCGACGTTCTGCGCGTAACCGCACGTACTCGTCATACTTTACCTTGTAATCGAACACGCGGCCGCAGGAAATTTCCAAGGTTCGGTTGGTTACATTATTGATAAAGGCGCGGTCATGACTCACCAAGACGACGGCATTGGCCTTAGTGGCCAGAAAATTTTCAAGCCACTGTATGCTCTCGATGTCCAAATGATTGGTCGGCTCATCGAGCAACAGCACGTCGGGTCTCCTCAACAGCAACTTGGCCAACTCTATACGCATGCGCCATCCTCCGCTGAACTCACGGGTGGGACGGTCGAAATCCCCGCGCACAAATCCCAAACCCATCAAAGTGCGTTCCAGTTCGGCCTGATAATTCATACCGCCCATCATCTGAAAACGCTCGCTCTCATGCGTAAACTTTTCCACGAGAGCCATGTAGCTTTCACTGTCGTAATCCGTACGGTCGGCCAGTTCCTGGTTCATCCGGTCGAGCCGTTCCTGCATTTGGCTGATATGGGAAAAGGCTTGTTCTGCCTCTTCACGCACCGTATGCTCGTCGCTCAACACCATCACCTGCGGCAGATAGCCGATGGTGGAACCGCCGGAAACAGCCACCGTCCCCGAGGTGGGCTGTTGCAATCCGGCTATAATCTTCAACATGGTGGACTTCCCGGCCCCGTTCTTTCCCACGAGGGCGATACGGTCTTTGTCATTGATGACATACGAAACGTCCTGAAACAACGGGGTCGCCCCGAACTCCACCTTTAACTTTTCAACTGATACCAATGCTCTATAATTTTGTTGCAAAGATAGTGAAAGGCAGGCGCAGGAACAAAAGAAAACATCGTTTTCTACTTGTTCCTGTCCATCCCTATTCTTTTTTCGTCCTTATATGGACTGTAGAATCAGTACCCGCGTGAACCAAGGCGGGCGATTTCATCCGGATTCAAGGCACGATGGTAGACCGTATAACTTTCCATACGGCCATTGCAAGCGTCCAAGACCAAACGGCGCAAACCGCAATCGCCCTCGATGGTTTGGTCGACCAAGCCATTGACATAAGTGGTCAAACGTCCGTTTTCCGACACGACGGCAAGCGCGAGGCGAGGATAGGGCACCACGGGGTACCATTTGCCGTTCGTCCCCCGGCCATAACGTGACCAACTGTCCGCCGTTCCCAACACGTTGCAACTCCGGACGGCTTTCTGCCCTATCGTCAAACAAGGCTTGAACGAAACGGAATCGGCTGCCCACGACCAACCGTCTGCCTCGCAGACAGTACCGTGTAAAGGCATGCCGTCTGTCGCCACCGAGATGAAAACCGTGAAATCGCCTTTCTGCCATTCGCGTGGGACATCCACTTTAATCCCTTTTCCTTTTTCCTGCATCTGCCCGCCTGCGGCGCATTTACCTGCCACCACACCCTTGTCCAAATCCACAGGTTCTTCCGTCCACCGGAAATCGCCGTAAACGGAAGTGGGATACCCCGGACGTGCTGAACTGACAATCCAATCGAAATAGTCACCATGCATCCATGCCAGACGTAAAGGCGAACTTTCGGAATCCGGAAGAATGTAAGGCCGCACGTTATTCTTACGGGAATGGCGGGTAACAGGCTCTGCCTTCACGTCCCCACTGCGGACATCTACCGTGTACTTGACAATCTCATACACACGCCCGAACGCCCCACTGACGGGCACAGAACAATACACAACCTCCGGATGTGCCGGATCTATGGCCATGCCGCCGCTGTAACAACGTTCGATATCCGGCGTCTGGTGGAAATGACCTCCTGCATGCGCCAAGAAGATTTCCTTCCAAGCTTGTCCGTCCCAATACTTATAGTAATAATCATGCCGCGTCTTGTCCCCACTTATTTTGACCATGGCTATTACCGGATGGCCCTGCTTGTCGGTAGCCACCTGCCACACCCAGTCGCGCACACCGGGCGTATGATCTACGACCGCTACCGGGTAATCTACGGCATGCTGCTCCGTACGGTTCACCTTAAACGGTCCGTCGGCAATAGTAGACAAGACCTTGCCCTGTACGTCTTCTAATTGCAAGGTTTTGATGTTGACACTGTTCAGGTATAACCAATTCGGATTTTCGTTATCCGGATGACCGGTCGTATAGGTAAACATGATACGGTCTTTCCCGTTGGAATAGTATTTGGCATACGGACGTGCGCCCGTGGACTGCACCATCTGGTAAGGCCCCCAGTCCATCTTCACCTCATCATTCTCATCCGGCAATGACAACCGCGCGATGGTGGGATGCCAACGGATACCGCGCCAACATAAATAGATATGCTCCGGGTCGTCGGACAATATGAAAGGAGAAGGATAGGTCGTATTGTCTTTCGTCAGGATTTTCCTCTCTTCGCCCAACGTCGTAATGTCGCCGGGGGCATGCGATATGCGGTAATAGAAGCACGGCTCATCCGTATGGCGCGAATAGAATATCATGATACGTTCGTCCGGCAATACCAGAAACGTCGGGTTGTTATGGTCGTCCGGTTGGAAGTAAGAACGTACCAACACCTCCGACCTCCGCCCCTTCAGAAAATCATACTGCACAGCCTTCACAGCCCCATGCACGTCGATATAACCGACATAACTGCTGTTTATCGTGCCGCTTTCATTCTCATAATGCAACGCACGCGGGTCGGCAAACCAACACCATGCGCCTTCGTCGGCCAATTTTTTACCTTCGTAAACCGTAGCCTCGGCGGGAGAAAGATGGTTTTGTGCAGCCGCCGTCCCTACAAATCCGACCCAAAGGGTCACCGCAATCAATAATAAATTTTTCATGAATATGGATTAGTTTAATGTATTTGCCTTTCTACGGCTTTCATTTATCATGTAATAATAAGCCGCGCAAGCCGTCAAGAAATATACCCCGGCCTGAATCCACAGGCCGACGTACTCGAATGCCACATCCTCCAATAAAGCCCCCATCGTGTTGATACGTACGAAACCGTTGATGCCGAACGTAGAAGGAGCCAACCAGGATACATATTTCCAGAAATCGGGCACAGCCACTCCCGGCCATGAAATACCCGAAATGAACAACAAAGGCAAGGAGGTGAACACGAATACCAACATGCAAGTCTCACGTTGGCACACCAGAATGGAACACGTCATGGCAAAGAATATACATGCCAACAAATAAGGCACCATGAACGCCAACAAGTCAGACGTTTGGGGTATTTGAGCTAAATGGAACAGTTGTGGCACTACAATCAACACCCACACGCTCACCAAAGCATACAGCATCAGGTAACACAGAGCTTTGCCCAACACCAAACGCACCGTACCTCTCCCTGTCCCTTGAACCAGTTGGGTATGCAACGTGGCCCGTTCGCGGGCAGAACCGTTTATCAGTCCTATACCCAGAAGCAGCGTCTGTTGGATGACCAACATCAACACAGCCGGAATCAGGAAACTGGCAAACCCGTTCGTCGGATTGAACAAAGCCACACTCTCGTACCGTAAAGGTGCAGTAGACACTTCATCCTGCCGCACGGTGGTATTCCCCATCCGTTTGATCTGCAATTCGGTGTTCATATCCAAAGACACGTCCGTACACGCCGTCAGCAGCGCTTTGTAGTAAAGCAATCCGCTCATATCGCAGTACAAACCGACATACGCCTGTTGCATCCGGTTGACCTTACGGCTGAAATCATCCGGAATACGGATGATGCCATATGCTTTCGTGCGGCGCATCAATTCTTTCGCCTCTTCCATATTTCCCGTCCGCGCCACGACTTTTACATCGGGAGAAGCATCAACCCTGCGGACAAAGTCGCGGCTGAGAGCCGTATTCGCCCCATCGACCACCACCGCCGGGACTTCCCTGACCGTTTCTCCCGTATAAATAAAAGCATAGAGCAAGGGATAAAGTACCGGTACCAGAATAAAAAAGATCAGTACTCCCTGGTCACGCACCACACGACCGGCTTCCTTACGCCATATAAAAAACGTATCACTGACAGCCTCACGGAATAGGATATGCAATTCTTTTATCGTTCTCATGACAGATTAAGGTATATAATCATAGTTCAACATTACCGTACGCAACCGCCTGAGCAATAGTAACGGAAGTAGAACGAACAACAACAAAGCCAAATAAGGCTTCCAAGCATAAACCATCGGGTAACCGTTCAGCGTCTGACTGACATAAATCAGGAAATAATGCCTCAACGGGAATAAGTTACTCAGCACTTGCAAAGCCGGATGCATAGCCATCACCGGGAACGAAAAACCCGAAATGGAAAACGACACGACCCCCCACAGCGAACTGGAACTCAGAGCCAACCGCAACGTGGGCAGGACAGAAATGAGAAATACTCCGAAGGACTGCGATGCCAACACCATCAAAAAAGCAGCACATAACAGCGGACCGATACCGCTATGGCACGGAAAACCCAGTATGCCATAAAGGTAAGCGTCGTAAGCTGCGGCTACGCTGAAAAAGATGACCGTATGAGGAAGCAACTTGCCTACAAGGGCATTCCACATCCGATTGTCCGCCATGGCCAACCACTCTTTCCCCGTACCCTCCTTGATTTCGCTCCCGATGGCAAAGACCGTGACCATGAATATCATCATCATCAAGATGCCGGGCAGAATCGTATTGTTCAAATAGACCGAATAGTTCAGCCACGGATTGGACAAAGCGTGCGTGTCGATGACGATCGGTTGTAAGAAAGCCATAGCCGTACGCTCGTCCATTCCTTTGGCCTGCAACGTCTGCAAGCCGACCGAAGCATTGGCCAACACGGACATCGTACGTAAATCACGATATATCAATGAACCGGCAATAAGCAGGCTGTTATTGGTATAAAAAGACACCGTGGGCTGCCGGCTCGACAGAATCTTTTCGGTAGTGCCCTCCGGGATATAGTAGAAAGCATAAATTCTACCTTGTTGCATGGCCCGCCGCGCCTCACTGACCGAGGCATAATCTTCTGTCAGGTGCACTTGGCTGAAAGCATCCATGTTACGCAATATTTCCCGCGTCGTGGACGTATTGTCTTCGTCCACCACTCCCACGGGCATATCCTTGGGTAGCCCCTCGTACATCAGCGTGGTAAAGAAAAGGCAACAAAGGAGTGGAGCCGCTACCATGCAACAAAGGTACAACGGCCGGGAAACCAGCCGCCGTAACTCACGCACCATAATGCCTGCTATACCATGAGACTCCTGCATGCCCGTTACCTCCTTATCGTTTGATGATGACCGACATGCCCGGACGAAGCACTTCCTTCACCCCCACCGGAACCGCACGCACCTCAAACGTTTTCAAGTCGAATTGTCCGGTGGTCTTGGTTGCTTTCCATGCCGCATAAGTTCCCCTGTCCTTCATGTAAGTCACTTTCAGTTTGATGTCTTTACCGAAAGCAGGCACGTACGCCGTGAATTCTTTTCCCACGGCCAAACCGCTTAACAAATCTTCACGCACATTGAATGTCGCCCAACGGTCGTCCAACATCGTAATGTTCATGATAGGCGCTCCCGTACCGACCAATTCTCCCGTCTCGGGGAAAATCTCGGAGACTTCACCGTCCATCTGCGCCAATAATATAGTCTCTCTCATGTAAGACTCCACCTCGGCAATCGCCCCCTTCGCACGTGCGACTTGTGCGGCTGCCGCTTCCTTATCCTCACGCTGCGCCCCATTACGTGCCATTTCGTATTGTGCCCGGGCGGCGCGTTCCGTGGCTTTCATCGCCTGATAGTTTGCATAAGCCTCGTCACGCTTCTGTGCGCTCATCACTCCTTCTTCGAACAAACGGTTGACGCGATGATAAGACTTTTCCGCAATATCCAAACCGGCTTTTGCCTTTTGCCACATCTCGTATGCCCCCTGCAACTGTTCTGCCCGCGTCCCGCGGTCGGCTTTTTCCTTAATAGCTTGGGCTGCCTGACCGGCCGCTTCGGCCTGTGACAGTTTGGCCGCCACATCCGGAGCCTCCAATACGACCAACGTATCCCCGGCTCTCACATGATCGCCCTCCTTCACATAGAAATGCAATATCCTGCCCGGCACCTTACTGGAAACCCTATATTCAGATGCCTCCATTTGTCCCTGGACCGACTCATCGTCGTGCCCCAACAGAAGCATTCCTGCCACAGCTACAGCCGCAATGACCACCACGAGCGTTACCAACGCCCATATCACATTATTATTTTGTTTCTTGAGTTCCATACATCCATTTACATTTTATTATCGTCAAGGTTTCATTCTCATTATAATCCCGGGCCTAACGTACCCATGGCCTTTTGCAGGTAAGTCTGTGCCAACTTCAAATCTATCTGTGCGTCAATCCTATCCGACTGGGCGGAAAGCCAGGCCGTTTGGGCCTCCATGACATTCGTCACAGGAATCACTCCTTCCTTGAATCCCTTATCGGCATAACGGAGATTCTCTTCCGCTTTTTCCATGTTCTTCTCCGACAAAGCCAGTCTCTTTTGTGCTTCCGTATTCTTAAACAGGCTCTGATTGACCTGTAATTCTATCTTTTCCTGCGCTTCGGTCTGCTGCAAACGGGCGATATTGACTTCACTTTTAGCAGCCTTTACCTTATATATACCCTCATTCCAATGAAAAATAGGCACGGAAAGCATGATGCCCACGTTCCACATCCCACGGAACTTATTCTCGAAACCGTTCAACAATGAAGGATTGGAAACCAAATATCCACCGGTCAAAGCCAACGAAGGCAGCATTTCCGAACGAACCACCCGTACTTTGTCTTCGTATATCTTATGAGCCCAATCCAAACTTTTCAATTCCGGACGATTAGTCCACGCCCGCTGTACGGCATCCTCGGGTACCGTCTCCGACACTTGCAAATCCGTCCGGCTTTGCATAAATCGCTCACGATCGGCAGAGGCAAGCGAGCTTGTCTCTGCGCTCGCTAACTCGCGATTTTCATCCGTCAACGTGAACTTCGTGTCCAAATCCATACCGCACAACTGACAAAGCACCATTTTAGACAAAGCCAAACCATTGTCAACCTTAGTCAATAGCATTTCAGCTTCGTTTACTTTCACCTTTACCGTCAATCCGTCCGCCTTGGTAGCCACTCCTTCCCGTATCATCTTCTCCACATCGCCGTCCAGACGGTTTACCAAGTCCAAGAAGCTCTCCGCCATCTTTTTCTTATAGCTCAAAGACACGACTGTCCAATAGGCATCATCCGTGTTGAGAATCAAATCCTGCAACTGGGCATCATGCTGCGTACGCGCCAATGCTTCGGAAAACTTCGTGATACGGTGGTAAGCCCTGATTTTACCCCCCATATACAAAGGTTGCATCAGTGTCACAGCTCCGGCCCACATGTTACGGGTATCCGTCCGCAAGGCATCCGTCAGTTCATTGCCCAACTGGTTTAAAGCCGTGGACATGCCGTCCAGTTTTCCGCTCTGTATGGCCTGCTGCAAAGAAGCCGCCAACTGGGGATTCGTCTGTGCGATATGCTGGATGATAGGAGTAGCCGCCTGTGTCAACCCTTGCTGCAACGAGGTTCCCATGTGGTTCAGAGCCGATTTCTGCCCGTCGTTCAACAATGAAATTTCATCACTGAAATACATGTACGTTCCCGTGGCCGAGAAATCCGGAAGGAAGTTGGTAAATGCCGCTTTCCGGTCATAATGTGCCTTCCGCATCCTTTCTTTGGCTATCAGCAGGCTCTTGTTGTTTGCAATGGCCATATTCCGGCAACTATCCAGGCTGAGCACACGCTGCGCGTGTAACATGCTGAAAAAAGCCGCGAGAATCAAAAAGCCGAAAAGTCTTTTCATCTTGTCTGTTTTTAATATTCCGCTTGATCGTCACCTGAAAATTGCATAGGCAACGATGCAAAAGTATAACAAAAATAGGTCAAATCCTCATGATTTAACCTATTTTCGTACATATTGCACATTCCTCAACATTTCTACTTCTCATAGTTGAAGCTTGCGTTTCCGATATTATGCCCATCGGCAAAAACCGACACGCGATAAGTACCCTTGCTCAAAAACTCATTGACATCCCAATATACCGTCACCGACGTAGCTTCTCCGTTATATTCGATATCCTTTTTAGCAGAATACTCCAAGTTCCGGTTCTCATAGACAAACGTTCCTCCGTTCGTCAGCACTTCGTTGTTCGGTTTGGTGATGCGCACATAAATACTCCGGTTTCCGGCTTGTGCCGTAATGTTCCTCGCAATGACAAAGCTGACGACAAACTTCTTCACATCCTTGACTTTACGGGCCTTCTTCCCACGCTTGTTCTGTCCGACCATAGAAATGCCCGTGGCATCCAGTTGGGAAGCGATGGCCACTTTCTCGCTCAGCGTTTCCTTTTCCGTAGACAGGTTCGTGATAGTCTGCGTAGCCTGGGTGTACTGGGCTTTCACCTGTTGGTTCTCGCTACGAAGCTGCTCGTTTACTCGGTTCAACGAATCTATTTCATGCACATAGCTTCTCAAGATGCTGCGCAACGTGGCCAATTCTTTTTTCAGACGCATGATTTCGGCCGCATCAGTGGCTTTCACTTGCTTCAATTCAGCCAACAACTCTTCCGTCCGTTGCTGCTCCTTATCCAACTGGGCTATCAGCGAATCATTGTTGATTTGCGTTTTCATTTCGCTGTACTGCTGGGCAAAGCGGGCATATTCGTTTTCCATCTCCCTTTTGTCCATTTCCGCCAGTTTCAGCATTTCCTCTTTCTCTGCACTCTCCTGCATATAAGAATAGACCATGTAGCCTAATCCCGCACAAAGGAGCAAGACTACGACCGAAGCAATGATGATTATCTTTTTCTTGTCCATAGTTGAAGTGTTTTTCGCGTTCCTCGCACGCGCTCCCAAACTTATTTATAATAACGGACGCAAAGATAATTCTTTTCTGCCAAGGCAAAAAGCATTTTTCAACTTTTAAAAAGAAAAAAGTAGCGGCTGATTTTATATAAATACAATCTTTTTTCCTAAATTCGCGACCAATTACAGAAAATTAACATCCTCGTCATCATGATGAAAAGACTTTTTGCCGGGCGTTTCATCCGCTCGATAGGTTACCTTTTAAGTGTACATCTCGTAGCATTGCTGTTCTTCTTCGGACTCCGTGTCGCGCTTTTTATCGCCACAGACTATGATTTCCCGAAAGAGATATCGGAAGACTATGCCTTGCAAAGCGTGGCGTTCCTGCGCGGTCTCTGGTTCGACAACGTCATCGCCTGTTACATCCTGCTGCTGCCGTTGGCGGTATTCTGGATAGCCGGATGGTTCGGCTACACCGCCCGTTGGCTTTACCGCTCCTCTGCGTTCTTCTTCATCTTTTTCTATTCGCTGTGTTTCATCATTTCCGCAGCCAATATCCCTTATTTCGCCTACTTCTTCAAGCCCATCAATTCCTCCATATTCAACTGGTTCGACTACGCAGGCACCACAGCGGGAATGGTATTCGGCGAAACGTCCTATTACCTTCCCATCGCTTTGGGACTGGCAGCCATCGCGGCTTTTGCCTGCATCACCCTCCGGTTGTCACGCGCGTTCTTCCTTTTAAGCCGGAACGCCGCGCCCCCGGCAAACAGATGGAAAGCCGCCGCCCTTACGTTTGTGGCCGGAGCCGCCCTTATAGGCTTGTGCTTTTTCGGCATCCGCGGACGGCGGGGTTATAACCCCATAAAAGTAAGCCAGGCGTATTACTGCAATGATGCCTTCCTGAACCAATTAGGGATTAACCCGGTATTCAACCTGATGACCAGTGCCATCGACGACAACCGGAAGGAAAACCGCCTCCTGCACCTCATGGCGGAAGACGAAGCCATAGCCCGCGTGCAAACCCTCCTCGGACGGAAGGGCATGGACGGCATATCGCCCATCGCACGCCGCGTGGAAGTCGACAGCCTGCCGACACGCCGCAACGTGGTCGTCATCCTCATGGAGTCCATGTCGGCTCACCTGATGCAAACTTTCGGTCACGAAACCAGCCTTACGCCCTTCCTCGACAGTCTGTGGCAACAATCGCTCAGCTTCAGCCATTTCTATTCATCCGGCATCCACACCAACCATGGCATGTATTCCTCGCTCTATTCGTTCCCGGCCATGATGAAGCGCAACGCCATGAAAGGCTCCGTCATTCCGGTCTACTCCGGCCTGCCCACCGTACTGAAAGAAAATGGTTACCATAACATGTTCTTCATGACGCACGAATCGCAATACGACAACATGAACGCCTTTTTCCGTACCAACGGTTTCGACGACATTTATTCGCAGGAAAACTACCCGGCGGACAAGGTGGTCAACGGATTCGGCGTACAAGACGACTTCCTATTCCAATACGCCCTGCCCGTGCTCGACCGGCAAGCCCAAAGCGGACAACCGTTTTTCAGCGTCCTGCTCACTATCAGCAACCATCCGCCTTACATCATCCCGCCCTACTTCCATCCGCGCAGCCGGACGACGGAAGAACAAATCGTGGAATATGCCGACTGGTCCATCCGGAACTTCATGACGGAAGCCCTCAAACGTCCTTGGGCGGACAACACGCTGTTCGTCCTCTTGGGCGACCACGGCAAACTGGTGGGCACGCCCGAATGCGAAAGCCCGCAATCGTATAACCACATCCCGCTCATGATTTACGGGCGGGACATAGCTCCGCGTATCGTGGACGCTTACGGCGGGCAGGTGGATTTGGCCCCGACCCTTTTGAGCCTGTTAGGTATCGGTTACGTGCAAAACGATTTCGGTGTGGATTTGCTGAAAGAGAAGCGTCCTTATATGTATTTCACAGCCGACAACCTCATCGGCGTGAGGGACTCGTCACGCCTGTTCCTTTATTTTCCGGACACGCAACAGGAAATCCGATACCGCACGGAGGGTATGACTGTACAGGCTGCCGAGGACGACCCGGTTTTCCGCGACATGAAGCAATACGGTTTTGCCATGCTCCAATGTGCCGAGGTACTGGTGCAACGGCAACAAACCCTCAACCATCCTCAAGAGGGCAAGCGGTAGAAAGCGGATCCGGCTCCCTCCTTCCTGAATTTGACATTCTGTCAAAAAGTCAAATCCAAGCATACGAGAATGTCGTATTTGCAGCCCAACTGAACAATCGGTGCAAATACGCCATTCTCGCGTGTTTACCCATAAACAAAAAGTCAGCCTGTATCCGATCCGGCTTTCATTCGGACATCTGGCATGCCCAACCGTCCGCATCCCCATGGAAACCCGTCAGCTTACACAGGATTATCATGGCAAAACGACACACGGATGACGACACTTTCCGGTCTCCAAATAGAGGAAAAAACGGACTTTTCCTCCTGTCTTTCCACCCTTTCCCAGGCATTCGTCCCCGTTTTTATCCATCCTGTGAAACCGTTCTGCGGCAAATGATTTTTCATTCGCCTGCAAACGAAAAATTTTCTTCCTCATGATGAATTGCATATATACGGAATATCGTTGCATAACCGACTCCGTACACGGATATTTATTCAAAACAAAAACCCTAAAAAGGACTGAAAGCGGTTTTCCATCACCAAAATGGGATGCAAAAAGCAACAAAATGACAACCTTTTGCCCTCTATTCCCTGCAAAATTACTTGGAAACGATTTCTTTTTTTTGTATATTTGCATACGGTGATACATGCCGTAGAAAGGAGCAACCAAGAACAGCATACGATTCTACGAACCGGTTCCGGAAACGGACATGGCACGCGTCACGGCTACCGTCGCAGCGTTCAATTCCGGACGGACATCCGAAATCGGTTTTTATGCCATCAGCATCGCCACACCTTACCGGCGGTATTATGCCTTGTGGCGCATATTCGCAGACGAACGCCCTCCCCTCTTCATCCGTACGTTGGCTGATACATTCGTCATGGCCGCAGGCAAAGCCATGGACTTGCTGAAGTACTGCAAGGTAACTCTGAAGTGGATGGACAATACTTTTTTCATTCCTTATTACGAACAGACTTACGACACGCTGCCCTTCGGAAAATACCGGGGCAAACGCATCGCGGAAGTCTACTACATCGACCCGAACTACGTCCTGTGGATGGCCAACCGCTTCGAGCCGGAAAAGAAAAAGCTCCTGAAACTGAAAGAAACCGCACAATGTTTCGCCGTGGTACACGCGGAACTCAGTCCCCCACGACGGCCTGCCTACCGTTCGCCCAGCCGTTACGTCGGGGAGATAGGAGAAAAACTGGAAGCCCTCCGCTTGAAAATCCTATTCGTCAAGCAGCAAGTGGACACTTACAAGCCAGACTTTTATATCGACCAACGCATTTTGGCCGCAGACAGCCAAGGAAACCGTTATATCTTCACCGAAAAAGCGGCCGGAAAAAGCCAGACGCCCAAAGCTTTGAGCTGCTTCAGCCGCCAGTTTTCACCCGGCATGGACATCACGCTCTCCGCCCGCGTCATGGGGCATTACGAGAGCCGGGGCGTAAAATATACGCGTTTAGGGTACGTGAAATACGGTTGACGGTTATTCCAATACCGTCACCTTGCGTACCACGACCTCCTGCAAAGGACGCTCTTTTGCCGTACGCACTTTTTCTATGGCCTCAGCCACTTGCAGCCCTTCCACCACCTCGCCGAACACGGTGTATTCTCCATCCAAATGGGGCGCACCGCCTACTGTGGTATAGGCCTGTTTCTGCGCCTCGTTAAACGGCACAGGCGGATGGGCAGCTACCTTTGCTTCCGCCTCATGCAACAAAGAGTCTTTCAGACTTTCCAGTTTTTCGGTTTCGCCACGACGGCGCATCAGGTACATTTCTTTGAGATGCCCTCGCGAAAGTTCCTCGTAAAGCGTATCCACCCGGCTTTGGTAAATGGCAGAATAAAGCTCCATCAACGAACTTGGCGTATAGGCCTTCCCCGTCACGATATAGAACTGTGTACCGCTGGAGGCCTTTTCGGGATTCACGTCATCCCCCATACGGGCTGCCGCCAATGCGCCTTTCTTATGAAAATGGTGCGGATAACGGATCTCCGCCGGAATCGTATAACGGTAGGCCGCAGTATCCACGGCCGGTTTCATTCCCCCGGGTTTGAGAGCCGGGTCTCCGGTCTGCACCATAAAGCCTCGTACGACACGATGAAACAAAATATTGTCGTACGCCCCTGCCCGGGCTAACTTGATGAAATTATCACGATGCTTGGGCGTATCGTTATACAACTTCACTTTCATGTCGCCCATAGAGGTTTCTATCAGTACTTCAGTCTCTTCCATTGCTTTCTTCTTTTGCGGACCGCAAGACATTACAGTCATGCAGCACGCGATATAAATCATACTTTTCAATTTCATGCAACCGACGGATGACGATTATTATCCTGCAAAAATAATGAATATGGGGAGTTTTTGTTTTATTTTAGTGAAAAAATATTCCCGAATTCAAAAAAAAGCCGTTCCTTTGTAGTACACTATAACTGAGATTATGAAAAAAAGAATCCTGAAATGGGTAATCGGCATTTTACTCACCCCCATCATACTATTCTTCATATCGGCTACACTGCTTTATCTTCCTCCCATACAAGATTTTGCCGTACGCAAGGCTACGGCCTATCTGTCCGAGACCACTGGCATGAAAGTGCATGTGGGCCGGTTGCGGTTGACCTTCCTTTTCAATATCGACTTGCAGGACGTACAGATAAAAGACGGGCAGGACGACAGCCTGTTGGACGTAGAACGCCTGAACGTGGATTTGAGTTTCGCATCCCTGCTCCACGGGGAAATTGACGTGGAAGGCATCGAACTGACCCGTGCCGCAGTCAACACCAAATCCATGATTGCCGGGGTGGAAATCAAGGGTAGCATAGGACGCTTCTTTATAAACTCCCATGGTATAGAAATCCCACAGGAAATGGTGACGGTGAATACGGCCCTGCTTTCGGATGCCGACGTGGCCATCGCCCTGACGGATTCCACGACGGAAGACACGGCCGCCAGTTCGCCAGTGAACTGGAAAATCGCCCTCGGGCAAGTGGACCTGACACGCACCCGGGTACGGTTCAGCATGCCGGACGACAGCATGACCGTTTCGGGCGGAATCCTTGCGGCGACCCTGCGGAACGGTCTCATAGACTTAGGACAAGCCCTGTACACAGTGGAAACTTTCGACTTGCAGGCCGATTCGCTATTCTACGACCTGCCATACGAGAAAACCGCAGAAGGCCTGGATGTCAACCATATTGCACTCGGGGACATTGGTTTGGGCATCGACAGTATCACATTCGACGGAAATACCTTAGGACTTTCATTGGCGTTACGCGAAACGCACATGAAAGAAAAAAGCGGTCTGGAAATCCGTTCGCTGACAGGGCACTTCAATATGGATTCTACTTCCCTGCATGTATCCGGACTGGTACTCCGCACCCCGGATTCTTACATCAGGACACAGGCTGACATGGACCTTGCCTCCGTAGCCGAACAGCCCCAAGGGAAAATGTCCGCCCGGCTTATGGGAGAACTGGGCAAACAGGACGTATTATTGTTTGCCGGAGGATTGCCCCCTGCCTTTGTCAAGGCTTATCCCAACTCCCCCATCATCTTACGGTTATCGGCCGACGGGAATCTGGATACGCTGAACCTCACGACCGCAGAAGCACGGTTGGCCGGCGCTTTCGAGCTGAAAGCCGACGGAAAGATGTTCCGGCTGACAGACTCCGTACGAAGGTCGGGTCACGTGAATCTGGCCCTGCGTACACGCAATCTCGATTTTGCGAGGGCATTGGCCGGAGAAGAGGCTCTGGAAGACATAGCCCTGCCCCCGATGCGACTGGACGGAAATGTGGGGTTGGACGGACAAAAATACACCGCCGACCTCCGTTTAAGGGAAGGAAAAGGAAGCGTGCAAGTAAAAGGAGGATTCGACGCAGCACGGGCCTACCAGGCGAAACTGGCCATAAAGGACCTGCAACTCCGTCATTTCTTACCCAAAGATTCCCTGTACGGCCTGTCCCTCACGGCATCTGCCAAGGGCGTCGGAACGGATTTATTCAGCCGACATACCCGGATGCAGGCCGACATGACATTGGAAAGCCTGCAATACGGACAACTGCATCTCAGTGACATCAAACTGGATGCCGGATTGCAAAAAGGCAACGGTCACGTCGCGCTCGACAGCCATAACCCGCTATTGGATATGCGCTCCAGAATCGACGCGCTGCTAAGCCGACATAATACCGACCTGACTTTCAGTATGGATATGCGCAGCATCGACCTGTATGCCCTGCGCCTGACCGACAAACCGTTCAAGGCGGGTATGTGCCTGCACATGGACGGCAGTACGAACCTAAAAAACGCCCATACGGTACACGGAACCATATCGGACATATCCCTCATGATGCTAGATTCGGTATTCCGCCCCAAAGATTTGGCCATGAATGTGCTGGCTCTTCCGGACACCACGTATGCCGACATTTCGGCCGGCGACTTCAAACTGCATCTTGACGGACGCGACGGATACGAAACCCTGATGCAGAAAGGTGAAGAATTCATGGCCGTGGCCGACCAACAAATGCAACGCCGGCACCTGAACCAGGATTCACTCAAAATTTTCCTGCCACGCATGACACTCAATATGGAATCGGGGAAAAACAATCCCGTAGCCAACTATCTGACGGCCATGGGATATTCTCTCAACGAATTGAAGCTAAACCTGAACGCCGACCCTGAAATCGGCCTGAACGGAGGCGGCCATATTTACACGATGAATGCAGGAGGCATCTTACTGGATACGATACAGATGCACATCTTTCAGGATACGACCGGCGTAAAAATGGATGGACGGGTACGAAACGGCCCTAAGAACAAACAATTCGTATTCGAGTCCCGGCTGAATGCTTATCTGCACTCCACCGGAGCGGGAATCAATCTGATTTATCTGGATGACAAGCGTAAAAAAGGAGTGGATCTGGGACTGAGAGCCGACGTGCAAGACAATGGCATAAAGGTCGTGTTCTCACAAATTCATCCGATTATCGCCTATCGAAAATTCGATATCAACGAGGATAACTACATATTCCTGGGAAATGACAGACGGGTGGAAGCGGATGTGAATATGCTTGCCGACGACGGCACGGGAGCCAGGGTTTACTCGACGCCCAATCCGGAAGCCTTGCAAGACCTGTCTGTCAACCTGAACCATGTGAACCTAAAGGAACTGACTGCCGTCATTCCATACGCACCCCGTATCTCCGGATTAATGCAAACCGATGCCCACTTGATACAAACGAAGGAAAACCTGTCCGTCGTAGCAGACGTTTCAGTCGAAAACATGGCATACGAAGAAGCCCCTTTGGGAAACATCGGACTGGGACTGGTTTATCTGCCTAACAACGACGGGACACATTTCGTAGATGCACGTATCTCGCACAATGAAACAGAAGTACTTACGCTTTCAGGAGCTTACAAGGACAACGGCAAAAGCGGAACGATAGAGGCGGACTTGGACTTGGCTGAGTTCCCGCTGTCGTTGGCCAACGGTTTTGTCCCGGCCCAAATGGCAGCGTTAGGCGGAATGGCCGACGGCTGCATGAAGGTGAGCGGCCCGACCGACCGTCCCGTCGTAGAAGGATGGTTGGCCACCAAAGCCATGAAAATAACGTCGTCCGAATATAGTTTGAACCTGCGTCTGGAGGATGACACCATCAAAGTAAGGCAAAGCCACCTGAATTTAGACAAGCTGAACGTATATTCCACAGGAAAGAACCCGCTCGTGTTCGACGGAACAGTGGATTTCGCCAACTTCGATAATATCTTGCTCGACCTGAAAATGAATGCATCCAACTTCGAACTTATCAACGCCAAACGTACCCAACAGGCATCAGCCTACGGAAAAGTATACGTGGATGTCAATGCACGGATGGCCGGGAATCTGAACAATATCAACATCAACGGACGCTTGGGGGTATTGGGAAGCACCGATGTGACATACGTACTGAAAGACACGCCGCTTTCATCGGAAGACCGATTGAGCGGTCTGGTCACGTTCGTGGACTTCAGCGATACTACGACCGTGGCAACCCAGGAAGAAGTACAGCCCATGAACATGAACGTGATGATGCAAATCAGCATAGACCAGGGTACACAGGTACACTGCCTGCTAAGTGCCGACCGCTCCAAATACGTGGACCTGGAAGGTGGCGGCGAGCTGACCATGAACTATACTCCGCAGGGAGAACTGACGCTCACCGGACGTTATACGGTGCTGAACGGAGAAATGAAATACTCACTTCCGGTTATCCCTTTGAAGACATTCACCATCGCCTCGGGCAGTTATGTGGATTTCAACGGACCTATCCTGAATCCTACTTTGAACATCTCAGCATCCGAACGTATGCGTGCCACCGTAACGGAAAACGATACCCCACGCACCGTTTCCTTCGAAGTGGGGCTGTCCATCACGCGTACGTTGGAAAACATGGGCTTGGAATTCACCATCGCCGCCCCCGAAGACATGACCGTGCAGAACCAACTCGCAGCCATGTCGATAGAGGAGCGCGGGAAAGTGGCCGTCACCATGTTGGCCACCGGCATGTACTTGTTGGGGGATAATGAAAGCGGAGGGTTCTCCACGACCAATGCCCTGAATGCCCTGTTGCAAAGCGAAATCACCAACATTGCAGGCAAGGCTCTTGAAACCATAGACTTGAGCCTCGGCGTAGACCAAGAAACTACGGCCGAGGGGACGGAACGCACGGATTATTCATTCCGCTTTGCCAAACGCTTCTGGGGCAACCGCGTGAGCATCATCGTGGGCGGCAAAGTGTCTACGGGCGAGAATGTGGAAAATACCGGCCAGTCATTAATAGACAATGTATCGTTAGAATACCGCTTGGACAAGAGTGCCACTCGTTATGTCACCCTATTCTATGACAAGAGTTATGAATCTTTGTTGGAAGGCGAAATCACCGAAATGGGAGCCGGTCTCGTACTAAGACGCAAAATGACACGTTTAGGGGAACTGTTCATCTTCAAGAACAGAAAAAAGAATGAACCTCAACACGAAAAAGAGAAAAAATGATGAAGGCAAGACTGAAGATATATTGTGGCATTATCCTATGCTGCGGTTTGGCCGCAGGTTGCTCAACGACCAAGAACCTTCCCGAAGAAGAGGTTCTGTACACCGGTATCAAGGAAATAGACTATGGCCAAAAATCGAAAAAGAAAGCCAAGAAAAAGGCCAAACAAAAGGAGGAAGAGGGAGTCATTACCTCTCTTGCCGATGCTTACAAAGCGGTAGACGACTTACTCACACAAAGAGATTTGTCCGTGCTGAAACGGAAAGAGGAATTGACACAGGAGCAAAAGGATTCCATCGCCGCCGTGCAACGTATCGAAGAAGAGGCGTATGAAACGGCGAAGGAAGAAGTGGATGCGGCACTGGCTTACGCCCCCAACAACGCTCTTTTCGGAAGTTCGTCCTACCGTATTCCGTTCCCCACCGGACTGTGGATATACAACGCCTTGGTGGGTAAGAAGTCACGCTTCGCAAAATGGCTGTTCGACACATTTGCAGGTACTCCGGTTTTCATCAGCACCGTCAACCCGAAGACCCGTGCACTCGTGGCACAAAACACACTCCGGAACTACGGTTATTTCAACGGCACCGTGGATTATGAAATCCTACCGGAAAAGAACCCCAAAAAGGCCAAAATCAGCTATACCGTCAGACCGCGCAACTTGTTTCGCCTGGACTCCATAGCCTACCTTCGCTTTCCGGCTGTGGGCGACAGCCTGATACGGGAAACGTTCCGGCAACGTACCCTTTTCAGCGGTGATCCGTTCAGCGTAATCAATCTCGATGCCGAAAGAACACGTATTTATAACATGTTCCGTAATTCCGGTTATTTCTACTATAAACCAGAATACATTACCTACCGTGCAGACACCATACAGCGACCGGGATTCGTACAACTGCAAGTCGTGCCGGCCGACGGCATTCCTGCATCGGCCAACAAAAGGTATTACCTTGGACGAACCACCGTCAACCTGTTCAACAATGAATCTTACGAACTGACCGACACGCTACGGTTTCGCGACTACACCTTATATTATAATGGAGGAAAGAAAGGAAAAATTCCCTTGCGCTTCGGTGCCCTCCGGCGTAATATGTTCTATCGGAAAGGCATGCTCTACCGACAGGACATCATGAGCTTCGTACAACAACAACTCTCCGAAATGAATGTGTTCAGCACGGTAAACCTGAAATACGTTCCGCGTGACACCACTGCACTCAACGATACGCTCGACATCGAAATCACCGGTATCCTGGACAAGCCCTACGACGGGGAGTTCACCACAAAGGTGACCTCTAAAAGCAACGGGCAGATTGGGCCGGGCCTCTCGTTCAGCATGTCCAAACGTAATGCTTTCCGGGGTGCTGAAAAATTGAAATTCGAAGTACACGGTTCATACGAATGGCAAACCAACTCTACCGTAAAAGGACGCAGTTCCGTCATCAACTCCTACGAATACGGTACTTCATTGTCATTGGACTATCCCCGACTGATATTTCCCGGGGCACGTAAGTTCTCCCGACGCGCCAAAACGAGCACCTCGTTCGTATTGGATGCTACATGGATGAACCGGGCCAACTATTTCGGCATGGTGTCTTTGAGCGCACGGGCAGCCTATACTTACCAAGCACGTCCTACCATCAAACACGAATTCGTCCCGTTCCGCTTGGATTACGACGAACTGTTGAGTACAACCGCTACTTTCGACTCTATCATGAACGTCAACCAGGCCCTCTACGTAAGCATGCGCGACCAGTTCGTGCCTTCCATGCGCTACACTTTCACTTACTCCAGTCCGCGCAGAGCACGTAATCCGCGTACTTTCATTTTTGAAGTGAAAGAAAGCGGAAACGTCACTTCCGGTATTTACGCTGCTTTCGGCAAACCGTTCAACCAAAAAGACAAGAAACTTTTCAACGTGCCTTTTGCACAGTATATCCGTTTCCTGGCCGAGTTCAGGGAAGAATTCCGACTTACTCCCCGCACAAGCATCGCCACGCGAGTGGGAACCGGCGTGATATTCAGTTACGGAAACTCTACCGCAGCTCCTTACAACGACCTCTTCAGCGTAGGTGGTGCCAACAGTATCCGTGCGTTCACCGTCCGAGGCGTGGGACCGGGTAGCTATATTCCGGGCGCGTCGGCCTATTCCTATATCGACCAGATGGGAGACTTCAAAATCGAAATGAACGCTGAGTATCGCTTCCCCATCGTTTCTATGCTTTCCGGAGCCGTATTCCTGGATGCTGGAAACGTTTGGCTTCTGGATGCAGACGTAAATCGTCCGGGAGGAACTTTCGACATTTCAAGATTCGGCAAGGACTTGGCTTTAGGCACAGGATTGGGTATTCGTTGCGACCTCGATTTCCTCGTATTGCGTTTCGATGTCGGAGTGGGACTTCACGCTCCTTACGACACAGGAAAGAGCGGCTATTACAACATGCCGAAATTCAAAGACAGTCTGGGATACCATTTTGCCGTAGGTTATCCTTTCTAAACTTACGGGATACCATATTAGGTACAACGTTTGCCTGCACACTCATATACCGCATAAAAAAAGGAAGAAGAAAGGACGGTTGTCTCAAATAAAAAAGCTACTTTTGCAATACAAAACGCAAATATTTAACTTTTAAACGAACGAATATGAAACCTACACTTTTCTTGTTGGCTGCCGGAATGGGCAGCCGTTATGGCGGTTTGAAACAATTGGACGGACTGGGTCCGAATGGCGAAACCATCATGGACTATTCTATCTATGATGCCATCCGTGCCGGTTTCGGCAAAATCGTCTTTGTCATCCGCAAAGACTTTGAAGAACAATTCCGCACACAAATCCTTTCAAAATACGAAGGAAAGATTCCGGCTGAGTTGGTATTCCAAAGTCTGGACGCACTGCCCGAAGGCTTTACATGCCCGGAAGGCCGTGTAAAGCCATGGGGTACGAACCATGCCGTATTGATGGGTAAAGATGTCATCAAAGAACCGTTCTGTGTCATCAACTGTGATGACTTCTACGGCCGCGACGCATTCGCCACCATCGGAAAGTTCCTGAGCGAATTGCCGGAAGGCAGCCAAAACACATACGCCATGGTGGGCTTCCGTTGCTGCAATACGCTCAGCGAAAACGGCTCCGTAGCACGTGGTGTCTGCATGTATGACGACCATCATCACTTGAAAGATGTGGTGGAACGTACGGAAATCATGCGTGTGGACGGTCCTATCTGCTACAAAGACGAAGAAGGCAAATGGATTCCGTTGGAAGAGAACGTACCGGTCAGCATGAACATGTGGGGCTTCACTCCCGACTACTTCCAGCATAGCGAAGAATATTTCAAAGAGTTCCTGAGTAATCCGAAGAACATGGAAAACCCGAAAGCCGAGTTCTTCATCCCGCTGATGGTGAATAAGCTCATCAACGAAGGTACCGCTACGGTAGAAGTGCTCGACACTACCAGCAAATGGTTCGGTGTAACATACGCAGCCGACCGTGAAGCCACAGTAGAAAAGATTGCCTCCTTAGTAGCAGCAGGAGAATACCCGGAAAAGCTGTTCTAAACAAGGCTCTTTTATTTCTTTACCTAAAAAAAGAATCCTTCTTGCATGGAGTTCATCCGGCAAGAAGGATTCTTTTTTCATATTGCCCGCCCTCCATCTGACTGTCACCTAAAGTCAGTCTGTTTTTTTCTGCAAGATAAAGTAAAAAACACAGTATTGTCTTACACAAAAAATCGTAAAATGAAGAAATCAACAATCTGTAAAAGCAAGAAAGCCGACTTCTTGTCTTTCATGCAAAATCAAATCCAAGAAAAAAAGATGCGCAACAAAATCAAAACATCTGCGAACTACCAATCATCCCTGCGTTCCTTTACACATTTCCTCCAAAACAAAGGCTACTGTCGCCCTATAAGCTTCGAATCTATCACCGAAGAATTAATCGCATCTTACGAGACCTACCTACAACACGAACGCGGTATCACCAAAAACAGCAGTTCCTTTTATATCCGCACATTGCATGCGGCCTATAAAAAAGGAATTGCCATGCTCAATCTGAAACTTCGAGACCCCTTCGGCAACGTCTATACGGGAGTAGACAAAACCCGAAAACGGGCTGTAAACATCGATGTCATCATCAAACTCATGCAATATAAGAAGCTCAATAAAAGTATGGAATTCAGTCGCGATACATTTGTATTTTGCTTTTTCGCACAAGGTATGCCTTTCATAGACTTCGCCAAACTAAAAAAGGAAAATCTGCAAAACGGACGCCTCTCCTATTATCGGAGTAAAACCGGACGCCTGCTCTCTGTCAAGGTAGACAGAATCATGAGAACCATCATCAATAAATACGCCTCTCCCCAATCGGACTTTCTTTTCCCTGTGATGAAAACCACAGAATTCCGACAGTCCGTTTACGACTCAGCCTTACGGACATACAATCTCAATTTAAAAAAGCTATCCGAATTGTTAGGAGAGAAAGCCACGCTCACCTCTTACGTCCCGAGGCATTCATGGGCCTCGGAAGCCTTAAAGCTTCATATCCCGATGCACGTCATCAGCGAATCTATGGGGCATTCCAATGAAAAGACCACTTCCATCTATCTCACTTCGCTGGACCACCGCAACATTGATGCTGCAACAAGAAAAATATTTGAAATGGCAAATAGAAGAAGTAAAATAAAGAAACGAATCAGGCAGCCTTCAACAAAAACTTCAACGCTCTCCTATTCAGCAATATATCCTCAATATTATTATTCCATCTCTATGCAAGAGGTGGATAAATCCGATGCAAATGTAGATAAAATACTTAAACCCACAAAATAATCGGTCTTTTTTTCACCGAAAAACAAACGATTTACTAAAAAAACACGAAAGAACAGATTTGGAAGATGGTTCTAAAGCACTATGACTCACATATAATAGACAGGCCTACATTCCCTTTTTCCACCTCTTGCATAGAGAGAGAAATGAATATGCTTCTAAAAACAGGAAAGTAGAGAACATATATTTTTTAATTAATTTGTTTTATTATGAAGAAGAAGTTTATTAGTGTTGCGATGTTTTGCGCATTGATTGCCAGTACCCCGGTTTGGGTCGGCTGCTCAGATTACGATGACGACATTGCCAATCTACAATCGCAAGTAGACGCATTGAAACAAACGGTAGATGTTTCAACCGCAGAAGCCCTGAAAGCCTTGCAAGAAGCTCAAGCCGCCCTGCAGGAGGACATCAACGCACTGACAGCGGGCAAAGCCGACGCACAGGCCGTGAAGGACTTACAGGAAACCGTGGCTGCACTCCAAACAGCCATCACAGAGAACGACATCACCAAAATCGGTGAATTGAGTTCCCAGGTCAGCGAACTGGTCGCACAGGTAAATGGAATAGAAGGCGACTTGGATAAGACCCAAAGCGACCTTGAGAAACAAAAGACTGAGTTGGAAAGCAAAGTCAACAGCCTGCGTACCGATTTGGAGAAAGCCATTGCCGACAAAGCCGACCAAGCTACCGTGGACAGCATCAAGTCTGAATTGGATACGGCTGTAACGAACCTTACAGACGTAGAAAACCGTTTGGTGGAAGTAGAGAAATGGATTAAGAACAACGGACAGGAATTGGCTAAACTGACTGCAAACGTAAGCCAGATCAACAACCTGATAGCTAAAATCAGCGAAGAAGCGGCTACGACTATTTCCGACCCGGCCATCTTGGCAGCCATCAAGGCATTGCCCACCACGGTAAGTTCGCTTACCACCCTGCAACAACAAATCGGCAAGGAAACGGAAGCCGGAAGCATCCTCTACCGTCTGGCCGCCCTTGAAGAATGGAAGAACACTATCGTGACCGAATTACTGACCGGCACGGGATACAGCAGCTTTGCCGACATTTGCCAAGACATCAAAGAGCTGCAAGAAGCATTGACGGGCAGCGGCAGCGAAACTCCGGGCGTAGAACCGAGCGACCCGGGCTTGGTTGAACAATTCAACGCACTGAAAGCCGAAATGGCCAAGTTCGACATGATTCAAAGCGTGGTGTACATCCCGAACCTTACTTCTACCGAAGAAGGAGGCTATTTGTTGAAGTCTTCCGTGCTGAAAGTGTACAACGAAAAGCTCACGACAGCGGACAAATACGAGACGGTGGCACAAGGCATAGCATCCAACAAAATCCAATTCCGCGTGTCTCCGGCCTCTAAAGCCAACGACTTCATAGGAGAAAACGCCAAATATACCTTGACTTTCGACGGCTCGCTAATCAGCAAGAAAAGCTTCTCTAAAGTGAAGACGGCAGGAGCCCCCGTTTTAGTCGACGCAGAATCCGGCATCATCGAATACTCCGTAGAGACAGAAATTGGCGAGAATGAGATTTGGGCCGTTTGCGCCGTCATTAAGGCCGTAGACCCACAACCTGCCGAAGGAGAAGAAAGCACGGGAAGCGCAAAGGACAACACGGACCTGACCACGACCTATTTCAAGGCAACGAGAGTGACGGACAAGGTGAAAACCATTGAAATCACGAACGACAACAGTTCCGCAACGAGCTTGCCTTACATGAATCCGGATGGCAGCAACAGCATGTTGGACTACAGCAAGAACCGCAAAGTCGTAGGTAAGGCTGAAGATGGTTCCGTAATCGTGGAAGACATGGTAGGAGAATACGGCGTTCCGACTACGATTTCCTACGAACTGTCCACGTTGACGAACGACGACAAGAGCGACGACAACTGGTTCAAGATTGATAACGGCCAACTTACATTGCCGAATGCATCGAATGCCATGATCGGACGTAAAGTCACAGTCACTCCCGTGGCCGACTTCGGTTCGTTCCAACTCAAGGCACCGGCATACAAAGAAGTAACCGTCGCACGCCGCGTTGTAGAACATAGCGTAAAAGAGACCAAGGAACTGACATGGAACAAGGACATCCAGTTCATTGCCCTGAGCAGCGACGAAATGGACGAAATCATCAAAGCGACCGAACTGTCACGCGGTGACTTCATGGAGCTTATCGATGAAAACGAACCGGCAGACTTGGCCAAGTTGTGCCTGATGACCGGTAAAGACATCTTGGAAAAAATGCCTGCAGCAACCGACAAGGTAGCAAACGACAACACGCTGTACATCGTCGTTCCTGCCCGAATGAATACCGGTGAAGCCAAGAAACTCGATATCACATTGAAGGAACAAAACAGCAGTACCACGCAGACCGACTCTTACATCATCCATGTAAACGTCAGCAAGATGCAGTATCCTGTCACTGTAATCGAGAAGAACCCGACCCGCTGGACAGAAGACGGTCAGACCATCGAATACAGACCGCAGATTGAATGGGCTGACGGCTCAACCGACAAGGTGGAAAGCGTGGGCAACACGTTCAATGCCGAAGACTTGTTCGCCGACTATGCCGCATTGAGCCAACAGGCCGCCGACCTCGGCTTCACCCTCGTCATCAAAGCCAAGGGACTCACAAATACTGACGGTGTCAGCTACAACTCTGCCACCAGGGCACTTACTTACGACAAGACCCAATATAACGGCAAAGTCGTTGAATTTGAAATCTATTTGGACTACAACGGTACAAAGATTGGCGCAACCAACTGTAAGATCAGCGTACAGGCATTGAGCGGAACATGGACGAACCCGACTCAGATGGCCATGAGCGTCACCGACTTGTCTAAGACTTATGACGTGGCCGAAGGCGCCAAATGGGTTGATGTCGCCGGACGCACTATATGGGAAAACGGTGCCAAGGTGAAGACCGGCCAAGACGATAAAGGCAACTGGTTGTCCGACTTCAGCAAGGATCCGTTCTCGACAGCTGTATATGGCATGACTGCCCCGTCATTCCATGTCATCGACCCGAAGACCGGAGCGGCCATTGCCGACCAATATGTCAACGTAGACAGCTCTACCGGTGAAGTTTCGTTCACGGACGATGCCAAACAAGCGTCTTTCGCCACGGCTTATACGGTAACCATCCGTATCAGTGCCGATTCTCCGTGGGGCGCAATCACGAACATGCCGGACGACCATGTAGACATGACGTTCACCATTGCACAAGGTGCAAAATAATGACAAAAAGAGAAAGTAATCTCATAAAAAGCCTTGCCCGTCCGTTTTCTCTCCATCTACGGACGAAGTAAGGAAGGTTGGTCAGAGACGGTCTCCGCGAGGAGGCCGTCTCTTGTATTTATAACACTACGGACAACCGCGCCAGATAATCATAATGTTCCCCGTCCTGCAACCGTTCCGCACGGAAACCGTTTTCCTGTGCATAGTAGGCCAAAGTGTCGAAGTCCACATAGAGCCACGGGAAAGGTGCGCCTTTCACTCGCTTGTACTGCATCCGGAAATCCAACTCACCGTAGTAACCGGCATTCAGGTCGATGTCCAACGCGCCGTCTTCGTCTTCATAAATATAGCGCAAGTCACTGGAATCCACCAACACGCAACCGCCGGGTGCCAACAGTTGCTTCATGCGACGGAAAAACAAGGGCATGCGTTCCAGCCGCCCGATGATGCCGGAACCGTTCATCAGCATCAGCACCGTATCGTAACATCCGGTGAAAGCCTCGTCAAAGACATCCGCCTCCCAAGCCTGCCTCACCCCACGCCGACGCATCACGTCCACCGACAACGGCGAGATATCCACCGCCGTCACGTCCAACCCGCGCCTTTGCAAGGCCAGGCTGTGGCAGCCCGCCCCGGCACCGACATCCAACACCCGCCCGCGACACAAGTCCAAAGCTTTCCGTTCCAATGGCGGCATATCCTCCTCTTCACGGAACAACGTGCCGACCGGCATCTCGTCTTCGTCGAACTGCGGGGAGAACACCCGCAGGCGACCGGCCCTGCCTGTCTCATAATAGTCACGGATGGCCTGCCCCATCGGGTCACATCCGGCTTCCAACAATCCGTTCTTCATATTTTTATGTCTTAGAAGCGCAAAGATACGACAAATATCCTCGCCCCTATGCTTATTTGCATTATCTTTGCGGAAAAAGACAAGCAAGATGAACCAAGGACACATAGAAAAAAGGACGTTCCCCGTATTGGGGATGAGTTGCGCCGCCTGCGCCGCACGGGTGGACAAGACCCTCAACGGACAACCGGGGGTGCGCACGGCCTCCGTCAACTACGCGGCGTCCACGGCTACCGTGGAATACGACACGGCACAATGCAGCCCCGAACAACTGAAAGCGGCTTTGCAGGCTGCGGGTTACGACCTGTTGGTGGGCGATGACCGCAAACTGTTGGAAGACCGGGCGGAACAGGCGCACGACGAGAAGTACCGACGCTTGCGGCAACGCACCGTCTGGGCCATCATCCTCGCCCTGCCCGTGGCCGTCATCGGCATGTTTTTCATGCATACGCCATACGCCGACCTCATCTCATGGGCATTATCCACCCCCGTCGTCCTCTGGTTGGGACGGGATTTCCACCGCAACGCCTGGCGGCAACTGCGGCACGGCACGGCCAATATGGACACCTTGGTGTCGAACAGCACGCTCATTGCCTACGTCTTCAGCCTATTCAACATGCTCTTCCCGGAATTCTGGACGGCACGGGGCGTAGAACCACACGTCTATTTCGAAGCGGCGAGCGTCATCATCGCCTTTATCCTGTTGGGACGACTCTTGGAAGAAAGGGCCAAGGGCAACACATCGACGGCCATCCGCAAGCTCATGGGGCTGCAACCCCGTACGGTCACCATCGTGGACGACCGTGGAGAAACACATGAAATCAGCATCGACGACCTGCAACGGGGGCAAACCGTCTCCGTCCGTCCCGGCGAACGGATTGCCGTGGACGGCTCCATCGTCTCGGGCAGTTCGTAC
Source organism: Paraprevotella xylaniphila YIT 11841 (assembly GCF_900683745.1). NCBI lineage: Bacteria > Pseudomonadati > Bacteroidota > Bacteroidia > Bacteroidales > Prevotellaceae > Paraprevotella > Paraprevotella xylaniphila. Next base: position 3,675,818 of record NZ_LR215980.1, on the reverse strand, counting down.
GTCGACGAAAGCATGCTGAGCGGCGAGCCTGCGCCCGTAGCCAAACGCGAAGGGGCACACGTTTTCGCAGGCACCATCAACCAAAGGGGGGCGTTCCGTTTCCGTGCCGAAAAAGTAGGAGCCGACACCGTACTGGCCCACATCATCCGCATGGTACAGGACGCGCAAGGCAGCAAAGCCCCCGTGCAACGGTTAGTAGACCGCATCGCGGCCATATTCGTACCGGCCATCATCGGCATCGCCCTCCTTTCATTCGCCTTGTGGTGGGTACTCGCCCCGTCGGACGGTTTCACGCACGGCCTGCTGGCTTTGGTCACCGTGCTCATCATCGCCTGTCCCTGTGCGCTTGGACTGGCCACGCCGACAGCCATCATGGTGGGCATCGGCAAGGCAGCCGAACACGGCATCCTCATCAAAGACGCTGAAAGCTTGGAAACCGCGCGGAAAATAGACACCGTCGTATTGGACAAGACGGGCACGCTCACCGAAGGGCACCCTATCGTCTCGGGTATCTTCTGGGAAGAAGACGGTGCGGCAAATTTGTCCGATATCCTTTACAGCATCGAAAAACGTTCGGAACATCCTTTGGCAGAAGCCATCGTGAAGCACATCCAGGGACGGGAAGTCCCCATCACCGGTTTCAAGAGCATCACGGGTTGGGGCGTGAAAGGATGCCATGGCGGCAAGACGTACTTCGTAGGCAACCGCCGCCTGATTGACGAACACCACATCAGCGTCAGCCAAAGACTGAACGAGATGGCCGATTGGATGAACAAAACGGGAGCCACCATCGTCTATTTTGCCAATGAAAAGGAGGTGCTTGCCGTCATGCCCATAGGCGACCGTATCAAAGAAACGGCAATCGGCATCGTGGCGGAACTGGACGAAATGGGCATAAAAGCATGTATATTGTCGGGCGACAGTTCCTACGCGGTAGGCAACGTGGCCACCGCTATCGGCACCTTCTATTACCAGGCAGAAGCAACCCCGAAAGACAAGGTAGCCTTCATCGAAAAGCTACAGCGTGCCGGACGGAAGGTGGCCATGGTGGGCGACGGCATCAACGACAGTGCCGCCTTGGCCCAAGCCGACCTGAGCATCGCCATGGGACGGGGCAGCGACATCGCCATGGACGTGGCGCAAATGACGATTATCTCGTCCGACCCGTCCAAGATTCCGGATGCCATACGGCTGTCCGCACGCACCGTGCGCACCATCCGGCAGAACCTGTTCTGGGCTTTCATCTATAATATAATAGGAATACCCATAGCCGCCGGGGTTCTCTACCCCCTTTGCGGCTTCCTGCTCAACCCGATGATAGCCGGGGCGGCCATGGCCATGAGCAGCGTATGCGTCGTGACGAACAGCCTGCGGCTGAAACGGGTCAGGCTGCAACATGAAGAAACCGAAATTTCAAAATTCTATGCAAAAATGAAGAAAGAATATAAAGTGGAAGGCATGATGTGCGACCATTGCCGCGCACATGTGGAAAAGGCATTGAACAACATCAAGGGCGTGAACGCCATTGTCACCTTAGACCCTCCCGTGGCCGTCATCGAATACTCAGGAGACGTGATTCCCTTGGAAGAATTACAGGCCGCGTTGGCCGAAGAGGGTTACAAAATCTCGGAAATGTAAAGGAAGGAGGAAACCATGCAGTTAGACAAGCTTTGCGTGGCCTGTTTCTCGCCCACGCACACTTCGATGAAAATCGCACGCGCCATCGCCGACGGCACGCGCATCGCACGCCGTGAGGAAATCGACCTGACCACCGACCCTGACGACACACCCGTTGCGGTACGCAATGCCATCTGCATCGTGGCCGCCCCCGTCTACGGGGGACTTGTGGCCCCGGTAGCCGTCCGGCGCATCGCCCGCCTGCGGGCGGAAAACAGCATCGCCATCCCGGTGGTGGTCTATGGCAACCGCGACTACGAGGATGCCTTGGTACAGCTCCGCGACCTCCTGCACGCCCAAGGGTTCACGCCCCTCTGCGGCGCGGCATTCGTGGGCGAACACTCCTACAGCCGCCCAGGCATGCCCATTGCCGAAGGCCGCCCTGATGCCGCCGACTTGCAGAAGGCCGCCGCTTTCGGGGCGCAGGCATACGGCAGCCTGTTGCGCCAACTGGACTTGCAAAACCCTCCGGCCACGGATGCACGCGACTTCGCCCTGACCTACGACAGCCCGTTGGAAAACCTTGTGACCGCGCCCGCGATGAAGGGCAACGTACCCTACAAGACCCTTGGCCCCTCCACACCGCAGGCCCCGGTAGTGAATGACAACTGCTACGGTTGCGGAGAATGCGTGGACTGGTGCCCCACCGGTGCCATCACCATAGCCGACGGACGCTCTGCCACCCGTGCGGACTTGTGCACCAAATGCTGTGCTTGCGTCAAGTTCTGCCCCGTAGGCGGACGCACTTTCGACACCCCTTATACTGCCATGTTGCACCAGAACTTCAGTGCACGCCGCGAACCGGAATGTTTCGTCTGACAAAATGTCAGTCTTGATGGCATAAGAATCGCTTATACGCCTCCGTATTCGGGCGAGGTGACAAAAAACGTCGGCATTTCAAGCCGACGTTTTTACTTTCCGCAACCGGAAGCAAGGTTTTCGCTTACAAAAAGACACCCTCTCCACACCGCCATGCGGCATGCCCCGCATACCAATGACATCCGCCAGCCTTTTCCCGTGACAAAAAGCATGAGGATTTGGCGCACGGAAATCCGTCAGATAAATCAAGAAAGGCTCTTCTGCCCTCCCTTTTACACCGTTTACCGCCCCCTTTTCCGCCGCACGGAAGACCGTTTCCGGCCGCCAAGCGGACAACTCCATTTTTTTCTACGCCAAAACTTTTTCCGCTTTCAGCCAAACGAAATTCCAATCTCAGGAGATTGAAACCCCGAATTCAAAAGAAATGCGTCATAAATACATAAAACGGGACTTATCCCGATTTGAATTTAACATTTCCTCTCTATTTGAGCCTTTTACGACCCGTCGATTATGCGTAAAAGGCTGACATATTGTCAGCACTTCACGTCCTGCCTCGTCCGCCTTATTTTCCCTTTCCCATCTTTTTTTTCTCAATTCTGTTTGCGTTACCAATAGTTTTATTTAATTTTGCCGCACCTAATCATTTACGAATTAATACCAAGAAAATTAGGAATATGGAAGCTGTATTCGGTTACATCATCGGCCTCGGGGCCGCAGTCATGATGCCCATTATCTTTACCATACTGGGCGTCTGTATCAAAATCAAGTTCGGAAAAGCCTTACAAAGCGGCCTTTACGTGGGTGTCGGCTTCGTGGGATTGTCGGTCATTACGGCGTTGCTCACCAGCAGCCTCAGTCCTTCGCTCTCGAAAGTGGTGGAGATTTACGACCTCAACCTCGAAGTGTTCGACATGGGATGGCCTGCTGCAGCCGCCGTGGCTTATAACACGTCGGTAGGCGCATTCATCATTCCCGTATGCCTCGGAGTGAACATCCTGATGCTCCTCACCAAAACGACAAAGACCGTCAACATCGACCTGTGGAACTATTGGCATTTCGCCTTCATCGGCGCGATGGTCTACTACACGATGGACAATATCGCATGGGGTTTCTTCGCCGCCGTCATCTGTTATATCCTGACGCTGATAGCCGCCGACTATACGGCTCCGAAATTCCAGAAATTCTACGATAAGATGGATGGCATCTCCATCCCGCAGCCTTTCTGCCAAGGATTCATGCCTTTCGCCATCCTCATCAACAAGGCGCTCGACCTGATTCCGGGGTTCAACAAACTGTATATCGACGCGGAGGGCATGAAGAAGAAATTCGGCATCCTGGGCGAACCGCTCTTCCTCGGCGTATTGGTGGGATGCGGCATCGGCGCACTGGCCTGCAAGAACGGGCAGGAACTGGTGGACGGCATTCCGGGTATCCTCGGACTGGGTATCAAGATGGGAGCCGTCATGGAGCTGATTCCCCGCATCACGGGACTGTTCATCGAAGGCCTGCGCCCCATCTCCGATGCCACGCGCCAGATGATTGCCCGCAAATTCGGTGAGAATGCCGGTCTGCACATCGGTATGAGCCCGGCCTTGGTCATCGGCCACCCGACTACGCTCGTCGTATCGTTGCTGCTCATCCCTGTCACGCTGTTCCTCGCCGTCGTCCTGCCGGGCAACCAGTTCCTTCCTTTAGCTTCGTTGGCCGGCATGTTCTACGTGTTCCCCATCATCCTGCCCATCACGAACGGCAATGTGGTGAAGACGTTCATCATCGGCCTTATCCTGATGGTCATCGGGTTGTATTTCGTGACGAACCTCGCGCCCTACTTCACCAGTGCGGCACACGATGTGTTCAACATCACGAAGGACACGGCCGTAGCCATTCCCGAAGGTTTCGAGGGCGGCGCACTCGACTTTGCCTCCAGTCCGTTGGCATGGGTCATCTTCCACCTGACACACACGGTGAAATATGTGGGTCCGGCCGTCCTCGTGGCCTGCACGCTCGGGTTGGCTGCCCTCAACCGCCGCGCCATCGTCCGCAAGAAGTACTAAGACGCGGGCGCATACCACGCATTTGAATCTAACATCACATAATCAAAAACAGAAAGAAAATGAAAAGATTTGCATTGGCTCTTTGCCTCGGCCTCGGCGCACTTTCGGCAAATGCCCAAATGAACTACAAAGTACAGACCGCCTGCCATCCGCAGGATGTCAAGCACTACGACACCGAACGCCTGCGCAGTGCCTTCATGATGGACAAAGTCATGGCTCCGGATGAAATCAACCTCACGTACACCCTCTACGACCGTCTGATTTACGGTGGAGTGATGCCGGTAAACAAGGTTCTGAAACTGGAGAAGTTCCATGAACTCGGACCGGAAATCACCTACTTTTTGGAACGCCGGGAATTGGGCGTAATCAATGTCGGTGGAGACGGTGTGGTAACTGTAGACGGCAAAGCATACGAAATGAAATACAAAGAGGCTCTCTACGTAGGCTGCGGCAACAAAGAAGTTACCTTCAAGAGCAACGACCCGGCCAAACCGGCCAAATTCTACATCAACTCGGCTCCCGCATACAAGCAGTTCATCACCCAGTTGATCACGACAGATGCAAAGTTACAGAAAGCCAACCCCAAGAAATATGTATTGGGCATCTCCGACCATTACGGCAAGATGGAAGAAAGCAACGACCGTGTGGTCAACCAGTTAATCGTAAAAGACGTTTTGGAGAAAGTGAAAGGCGGCGGCACGAACCAACTGCAAATGGGACTCACGGAACTGGCTCCGGGTTCCGTGTGGAACACGATGCCCGCACACACGCACACACGCCGGATGGAAGCTTACTTCTATTTCAACGTAACCGACGGCAACGCCATCTGCCATTTGATGGGCGAGCCGAAAGAGGAACGCCTCGTATGGTTACACAATGAGCAAGCCATCACTTCGCCAGAATGGAGCATCCACGCTGCTGCCGGAACCAGCAACTATAGCTTTATTTGGGGAATGGCCGGCGAGAACTTGAAATACAGCGACAAAGACGAAATCAAATATCAAGATATGCGCTAAGCGTTTGGTTACTACCGCATATACCCATATCCCCGCCCTCTACTCCAAAGGACGGGGATATTTTATTTTACACAGTTTAACACTCCTGCCGTTTGTTTTCCCATTTCTTTCCAGAATCAATCCTTTACTTTGTATCATCAAAAAGAAACAAATGTCTAACTTTCAAAAAATGAACATTATGAAAAAGTTATTATTCTTACTGCTGAGTGTATTCACTTTACAAGTCGCTCAGGCCGACAACGACAAACCCATCACATTCGACAAGCTGCCTGCTAAAGCACAGACCTTCATCAAACAGAACTTCCCCACGGAAAAGGTGGCATTCACCAAAATGGAGAAAGGATTCTTGGACACGAGCTACGATGTCGTGTTTGTCAACGGCAACGGGGTTGAGTTCGACAAGAACGGCGAATGGACAGAATTGGATTGCAAACGCAGTAGCGTACCGACGAAAGCCGTTCCCGCCCAAATCACAAAGTTCGTAAAAGAAAGCCATCCCAATGCTGCCATCCTCAAATTGGAGCGCGACCGTTACACCTACGAAGTGAAACTGTCCAACTTCTGGGAAATCAAATTCGACAAGCAATTCAATGTCATTGACATGGATATGGATGACTAAACAGAAAAAACTGCAAATCCGGATCCGGCACATTCCATCCCGAAAAGGGGGGAATGTGCCTTTTTCGTACCCCTCCGGTTACCGGCAGCTTTTTTCAGTACGCATATCCACAAAAACATATCTTTTCATAAAATAGGTTGTATCACGGCAAAATATTCAAGCAAGCTTAAGATTTTGCATTCGATTTGCATTATCTTTGTGAACATGAACATCCGTAAACTTTTCCTCTTTGCATTTTGGACGAGTTGCTGCCTGACATCGACTTTATACGCCCAAGAACGCGCCAAACCTAAAAACGGAGAAGGCGTATCGACATTTCTTCAACGTTTTGGCTACACTTCCCGTGCAGCCCAAAAGGAGTTTCTGGAAATCAACAAAGGGAAACTGACCCGTGACGGAGGCTTGATACTGGGACGTAGTTATCGGCTTCCCACCGGTAAGAAGTCCGGGAAAAAAGCGCGGGCAGGCAGCCGTAAGACTAGCGTCGTAGAACCGCTTTTCGGCCCGTCATACCAAAACGTATCCGTCCGTTCCCATGAGTTAGACGGTGCTTGCTTATATCTGGTCAGCGGGCACGGAGGTCCCGATCCCGGAGCCATCGGGAAAGCAGGTAACCGGGAATTGCACGAAGACGAGTATGCCTACGACATCATCCTGCGGTTGGGACGTGCATTGATGGAAAAAGGCGCCAAGGTACATATCATCATCCAGGATGAGAAAGACGGCATCCGCGATGACCGATATTTGTCCAACAGCGACCGTGAGACCTGCCTCGGGCAAACGATTCCGCTCGACCAGATAGCCCGACTACAGCAGCGGTGCGATGCCATCAACCGACTGACGTATAAGGACAAAGAGAAATACAAACGTGCCATCTTCATCCACGTGGACAGCCGTGGGCGGAAAGACCAGGTGGATGTATTCTTCTACCACTCTCCCGGCAGCAAGTTAGGAAAACGTCTGGCGGAAAACATTCACAAAACCTTTGAACGGAAATACGACAAACACCAACCGAACCGGGGATTCCGGGGTACGGTAAGCGAACGTTCGCTCTACGTATTAAAAAAATCCAATCCGGCGGCAGCTTTCCTGGAACTGGGCAACCTGCAAAACGAACGCGACCGGAAACGCCTCGTCATCCCGTCCAACCGCCAAGCCTTAGCCGACTGGATTTGCCAAGGTATCATAAAAGATTTCAAAGGGAAACAGTAAAACCGCAGCCCCTATAAGGCAAAAAGAACGCATAGAGGAAATCATCCCCTATGCGTTCTCTTTTTTTAGTGCACGCGCTTCACAGCGCACGCAACTACCAACCTATTATTTCATATAAAACTTCTTCACTGTTCCGTCAGAGTACTTGAAGATGTTGACCTGCCCTTTGACAGGTTCTGCCGCACGACGACCATCTACCGTATAGATGCCGGTAAGTTCTGCGCCATTGGCATTCTTCACGCCATAAATGCTGCTGCCTTTATGGGCTTCTTCAGCATCAGCCAAAACCTTCTCGATTCCGGCTTCGATGGCCGTTGCATCGATCTGGCTTTCGGCCGTCAGCTTCACTTCCTCGTACAAGCCCTTCACTTCGTTGCTGATGGAATCAATGTCCTCCTGCAAAGCAGCAATGTCGGCAGTGAACTGCCCTGCCACCTCTGCATAATCCGTTTCTATCGTTGTCTTAGCGGCGTCTAATTTAGCCTGCAAAGCCCCGATTTCTTCTGTCAGACGGACAAAAGCCTCGTCATTGGCAACCTTGGCTGCCTGTAAAGCCAAAGCGTCGTCCACCATCTTCACGATAGCCGTATCAATGCTAACCACAGGAGCCAACACCTCGTCATAAATAACCGGGAGCGTTTCATTGGCGTAAGCCTCGTCCACAGACTTCCGCAAATCCTCAATACGGGTAGCCACTTCCTGGACGGCATTCACGACGACCGCACTGTCTTTCACGTCAGCAGCCTCCGTATTGATTTTCTCCACGGCAGCCTCATAACGCGTACGCAGCCCCTGTATGGAGTCATTGGCAGGAGTATAGTAGGCGATGAAAGAATTAATCACCTCCATGACTAACTTACCCTCCATATTAATGCCATGCCCTGCATTATCCGACAAAATAATTTCATCCAACGAAAGTTCTGCAACCTCTTGGAAAGTCTCGGAAGCTTTCACAAAGAAAGAAAACACCACACCCGTATCTCCTTTGAGGGTATCACTCGTCAGACCACTCAGCACCAATTTGGTACGACCGTCTTCCAAAATACTGGAAGAGATAGACAAATTCTGTGGTAAACGTTCACCATATTCAAACTTAGGTGCACCGTTGGCCTCCGTATCCAATGACAGTCCTTCGGGCAACGACAACACTGCCTCCATACCACGGACACTCGTATAGTTACGCAAGCCCAAGCTTACTTTTTTAACACTACCGTCGTTCTTCATGCAAATAGAGTCTTCGGTAAGATAGAAAAAGCCCACGTTCGGACTCACATGTGCGGTATAGGACTCAAGGTGGTACCCCTTGATGTTACCGGTCTCTTCGTCAAACTCCGAACTGCTGCCTACAATGTTATCCAACACGATTTCACTGGTTTCCACCATATTCTCATTTGCCTTTACTTTGAAATAAGCCACGGCACCGCGGTCGCCTGCAATATTATAAATCCCATTGGGCTGAATGAGAAGGCGCACCGTCTTGATACCTTTGGCCATATCGTCCATGGAACTTTGCACCTCATTCATATAAATGCTGTGAGAAGAACGGCTCAAACGCACCTCATCGCGTTGTACGCTATTCGTAACGAAATCCAAGCCTTTGGGAAGCTTGAAGTCCATCTGCAAACCCACCATAGGATCGCTATTCTCCAAATAGACAGAAATCGTCTTCTCTTCTTCCACCTTGATATTGAAATTATCAATGGTGACCTTGTTCTCAGCTTCAGCACTTGCCACAAAAGCCATCACCATGCCCCATATCCATAGGCACTTCGCCGCAAACCGTCGCATCGAAGTATTTGTATTCTTTGTCATACGTTCTGTTTTTATTGTTCTACATTAATCCTTTAGAAGGAAAGCGCGGCCACCTTACGTGGCAGCCACGCTTCCTACACACAGAGACTTTATTCACTTACTTCTTCAAAACTTTCTTCACTGAACCGTCAGCATTACGGATAATGTTGATACCTCTTGTGAACTTGTCCATGATCTGACCGCCCACAGAGTATATTTTCTCTTTCACGCTTGGGTTGGCCTGCACACCATTGATACCGGTTACGCCGCCTTCGCCACTGCCACCGATGCTGTAAAGTACGCCATCGGCATCTGCTGCAAGCACATTGCCTACGGTCATCTTAGAAGCAGCACGACCCGATACTTCCAAATAAACCAGGGCTTCGCCATTTGCGTTAAGCTCTTTATTCTGGAGCGAACTTACCACGATGCGGTGCGTCGTCCCATCGGCCAATGTATTGGAATACAACTGGTGGTCGTCTGCACTTCCACCCAAAGATTCTCCCAACAAAGTTACGCCTGCGGGAAGCGTCACGTCCATCTGACAAGCTACGTAGGGGTTCACGTTTTTCAGAAGGATGGCTACACGCTTCGTACCTCCGACTTCTTCCATGTTCATCTCTACGCTTTCTTCGGTCTGCGTCATCGCAGGCTCTGCCAAACGTACACGAGGTGCCACTTGACTGACCTCCATCGTGTTGTAACCCATAATCTTGTTCGTGAGCTTCGTCAGGTCAGCCACGTTGATCCGACCGTCGTCATTCACATCTGCGGCATACTACTTGATCGTACCGGCGATAGCCTCGGCTTTAGACGGGTCGAGCACATACATCATCAATTCCGTGTAGTCGAGTACATCGACAACGCCGTCACGCAATACATCACCCCGTATGAACGATTCGGTTTCTATCGTCTCACGTACGTTTGCCATCCGTTCTTCCTGCTTTGCAAGTGCGGCCTGAATTTGCGGAAGGGCTTCCTTTACGTAGTGAATCGATGTCGAAACAATATTATTACCATTGATGTCTATATCGACGTAACCGTCTTTAGCCTGTTCGTTATACTCTTCGATTATATTCAAATCCTTATTGACAAGATTCAAAGTATCTCTCAAGGCATCTTCAACTTCGACAATGAATGTATGATTGTTCACAGACTTAACAAGTTCACTCCTGTCACTTTGCGCCTTATCAATCACACCCGTATATTCTATGCCGGAAGCCTTACAGTCCAAAGAATCGATACGCCACAACACTTTGTCCATAATGAATTTAAGCGTATTTTCGGCATCCACTCCAGCCAACTCGATGTCAGCATAGTATTCATCCATAGCCTTACCGTATTTGCCGATATGGGCCGTAATGTCAGCTATACTTTCTGCATTAGCCTTCTCGTCTACCTTGTAATACTCAAAGCCTGTCAACTTGTCTACTACAGTGGTGAGCGAGTCATTCAAATGAGCCATATCAGCCTTGCGAGCCTCGTAAGCCTCATCGTTGAGCGTATAACGTTCCTGATCTTTTGCGATGTCGGACAACAACGTCTTCAAATCAGACAAGATAACATCCATCTTGTGATTCAACTTGTCTTGATAGAACAACATGTTCGCCTTGTTCTGCTCTATACCGTCTTTCACGGCTACCACATCACTTTCAAGTCCGGCCATATCGCCCTCGAATTTACCCTGTACATTGGCATGACATGCAGCAAGCGTCTCTCGTCCAACCTTCACATCTCCTTCCACTTCTCCTGCACGGTTCATAAGAACTGTGTAAGCATTCTCTGTGGCAGCAGCATCCGTGTAAGTTGCCAGTTTCGTACGCATGCCTGCAATCCAAGTCTCATAAGCCAAGAATAACGGCTGTTTGGCTTTAGTTTCTGCGTTGTCGATTGCACCGCCTTTAGCGGTATCCTTCGTAAAGGCAGCCATTTTTTCCTTGATAGCTGTAGACAAAGCGTTTACTTCTGCCTCAGCGTCAGCATCGCCTTTCACCTTATTCTGTGCGTCGGCACAAGCGGCCTGCAAGACATTGAACTCTGCCAATATTTGAACCGATTCTTTCATATTGGCCGATCGATAGACTCTTTCGGTAGAAGTCGTGATGTTCTTGCATTCATTCTCGGCAGTTGTCTTGTAAGTGTTATCCAACCCACCTTCGTAACGTTTGGTCTCCAAATCGCTCATCAGCCTGTCGATACGAGCTTGCAAAGCCTCCACACCGCAAGTGTCGGTCAGGATATAGGCATCGACATACTTCGCAGCCTCATCCAACGGAGCCTGCAAGGCTTCAACTTTCTCAATAAGAACGTTATATACGTCATTATTGGTCACATAAAGGTTATGTTCCTTCTTCCCGTCGACATAAGCCTTATACATTGGAACACCGAACTGTTCTAACTTCGCATGCAACTCTTCCATGACAGCACCATAAATATGGCCCGTGTTATCAGCATACGTCTTTTCAGCTTCTGTCAACGTAGGCCGGGTTGCCTTGATATCATCAACGAATTTCTTTCCATCGACTCCTTCAAGATAAGCACCATTTTCATACCATTCTTCCAATTCTGTCAAATGGCTGTTGTATTGGTTAAGGGTATCGGTAGACAATGTCTCCCATTCGTACACTGCTGCAGGTTCTTTTCCATCCGCAATCCAAGCTTCGAAATTAGCGAAATCAGAGACGATGCCGTCCACTTTCGTGATATTGAACTGACCCGGAACGAAATCTTTGATAGCTTCTGCTTTTTCGAGGACAGCCTTAACGTTAGCAAACGCCTCATCAGCCGTAACATAATCGGCATCAACCAATTCTTGACGGGCATCTTCATACAGTTTATTCGCAGTTTCATATTCTCCGTCAAAGAACGTATACGTAGCACTTTGCACAGCTGCATCCATTGTATACAATATCTGGTCAATCTTGCTTTCGTATGCCCGTACGTCGGCCTCATATTGTTTATCAGGGTCGAACAACATCTTGTCTGTATTTTGAGCCTCGCTAAAGGCTGCAAAAGCTTCATTCTCGATGTTGTTGATTTCTTGAAGGTAGTTTTGGATACTTGCATTCGCTGTTTCTACCGCACTCTTAACGACATTAAGCAGTTCCGGAGTCTGTACTTTGCTGACCTGCCCTATCACATCCACAGCCTCGATGTAGCAATTACGCATATCCTCGACGGCACTGTTAAAGCTATTGTAACGGGTCTGGTTATCAGTTTTCACAGCATCCACGTAACCCTGCTCACGACTTGCTCCGATCGTAACCACCTGCATTCTGATGGTTTGCAATACACCATGTATGGTTCCATATTGTTCATCGGATTTACCCTTCTCAAAAGCTGTGGCAATATCCTTCGCAACTTGTCCTTCAAGTTTGCTCTTCTCCGCCTCTAATTGTTCGATAAAGGCTTTGGCTGCCGTAGTCGGGTCACCTACAGTCAATATGGTATACAAACTATCCACGGAATTTTTCACAGTTGCGTATTCTGTATCCAGTGTGTTATCCACTTTGATATTTGTCTCAGCATCCTTAGATACCTGCTTTATCTTTTCACAAATATCAGTGTAGCCCTCTTTGAAGTTGTCTTCCCGCGTCTGGCAGCTTTCGTCACTATTGTCGTTGTAATGGCTCTTCCAAGCCGCATTCACGTTAGCCACCCAATTATCGAAATCTATCACATACATGCCTTTCGGGTTGGTATTCTCGCCCAACAGGCCATTTACGTAATGGTTTTCACTATTGCCCAATGCCAAATTTGACAGTTCGCCCAATTCCGCTACTATCAAGTTGTGGATATCCGTCTTCTTGGTTTCTACGGCCAATCTTTCGTAAGCCGCCAAGTTCTTCCTGGCCACTTCCAATTCGGTCAATGTCGCTTTCACCTTGCCGTCAATAACCTTCATCGCCTCGTGAATAGCGGCACTGTCATTGTGTAATGTATCGCCCTTATACGCGTTCACCATCGCCGTCTCCTGCTTACCAAGCTCCGTGGTATAACTTCCCTTCAGGTCATCAAAATGCTTTTTCGACACATCCTTGTCATCAATAGGAGTCCAATTCGCATCAATCTTACCGATATTTCCCGCAATACCATCAGCAACCTTCGTCAGACTTGCCTGTACGGAGTTGTTCTTGGCGTGGATTTCCTTCGCCTCACCGACCTCATCAATGAAGGCACTGACATCCTCAAGAAGTTTCGCCATCTCAGCACTGGCATCAGACAAGGCTGCCAAAGTTTCAGCCTGCTTATCCTCGCTTGTGTAGTCCAAATCAGTTACCGTTTTTTCTATTTTATCTACAGAGTTGTACAATACCGTCTGCTTTTCAAGCAAGTTCTTTGCAAAAGACCCGTAAATCTCCGTAGTCACCGAAAGTCCATCCAGATCATCATTTACAGATTTGATATCCGCAGTGATTTGATTCTTCAAACGGTTGATGGTAATTACGACTACTTGCTGGTCATACCATTCTTTGTGCTTATCGAAAGTTCCCACCAAGGTTTTCACCTCGCCCGTGATACCTGTAGTTTCATTTCCCTTGGCATTGGTTGCCTCCGTCAAAACATTGTTCATGCCGTTAGCATGCGTATCCCCATCGGCATCCTTGGCAACCGTTGCGGCTTTCAAAGCTGTCTGAAGGTCGGACAATGTCTTGTTCATTTCGTCTAACTTGCCGCCATAAGTTGGCAAATCATCGATATTTTCGTCCGGTGTTTCCGTTCCGGTATAGACCGGTACATAACGTCCGTCGCCATTCCCGACCTTGTCCGAAAGCTTTTTGATTTCTGCTTGAATATCAGAGATAGTCTTTGCAGCGTTGTCATAAACCTTCACGACGGCCTTGGCAGTATTCACATAACCCTCGATTTTGCCCTTAAGAGATTCTATTTCAGTTTTCTTCGTATCTTTGTTATCGGCACAAGTCCCTTCATCAAAGCTTTTCTTTATATACGAAGAGAATGCATCTATCTCCTCTTGCAACTTCTTCTCATCGGTATCTTTATAGATGTCGCCCACCGACACGTCGCCATACTTCAGGGCATGCACTTCTGTCTTGGCCTTATCGAACGCAGCCGTTTGAACATCCAACGCAGCGGTCAATTCCACTTTAGCCTGATAGTTCGGCAAAGATTGGTATTCTTTTTCAATGATGGTATTCAGGCTCTTTGTCACCGGTTCCTTAGCCGTCTCGTATGCACCACCTTTTTGGGTATAAGCATCCAACGTATACTTCTTGTATTGATTTACGACCTCGGTTTCGATTGCCTTAAGATCGGCTTCGGCTTTTTCCAACTCGGACTTATACTTTTCGGAAACCACCGCGTCTTTTTTCAATTCCGCAAGCAATGCCCATGGACTCTTGCCGTCTGTCCTTTCAGCAATCAAAGCCTTGTATATATTGTCATTGTTTTGGATACTGTCCGTATAGAATTTATGCACCTCGTCTGTTTTCTTGTACAAACTGTCCAAAGCGTGCGTGTTAGCCTCATATCCCTCTTCTGCGGTCTGATGGTTCTCATTCGTTCCGTTTTTCCTCTCCACAGCTACAATGCCCAGGTTCACTTCGTTAAATGCATTGTGAGCCTCAGTACGCATCGTCTCATACAAGCCCGGGAAATCCTGAGGGTCTACCGCTACTTTCATGAAGGCCTGCAACTGTTCGTTATAATGAGCCTTAGTAAAGTTGATTTTCCCCAACACTTCGTCATAAGCCGTATGGTTCTTATCGACATTCACCAACTTATCGGTGAATTTTTTTATAGCTTCCGATGCCTTTTTGGCAAATTCACTGTTGAATGTTAGCGTACATTCAGTAGCAGCAGTACCATTATCATAATAACCTTCAATTTTAAGAAGGAAAGCATCGATTGTTTCCTTTGCAGCATTATATTCGCTCTGGGACAACACCTTGGCATAGTCCTGAGCACTTTGCTTGCTGTTTACTCCGTCTGCATCACTCAAATTGCCAATATTTGTATCCCAAGCGCTTTTCAGAGCTGTTTTTTGTTCTTCACCGACAGCCTTCGAAGCCGTATAAGCTCTCCAGTTGGCCAAATGCGCCTCGATATCCGTATCAAGTGCCTTGACCTCTGACATGAGTGTACTTCCTTCCACGCCATTGAGGTAAAACTTATACTCACCATACACCGTATAAGCAGCGAAATCACCGGCAGCATCATCTTTCACCCGATTGATTTTTACCGTCAGGTCACTATACCGCTTATTAAATTCGGCATATTTATCCGCATCATCCTCTTGGCTCACTTTTGCAATAGCCTTCGAAGCAGCATTAAGCAATGTCCGTTGTGCTCTAGCAAAATCGAATACCAGTTCCAACTTGAAACCGCCAACCCGGAATTCCTTTCCCGTCTCGACAGCCTCAATGGCAAGAGTAACCTCGGATGCCGCAGTACCTTCCACTTTGAACTCGCCGTTTGTCAACGCCTTGCCGTTCACCAAGAACTTAGCATTCATCGAGGTAGTAGCCGACAACTTGTATGTACCAGGTAAAAGGGAACCCAAAGACTGAGAAATCGTGGTACCATTTGGAGATGTCAACACACCGTTCACCAACGATGGTTTTTCCGCTCCCACCCATTGATCCACTTCTGTCTTAATCTGATCCAAATTTGCATTGGCATAGGCTGCCATAGAAGCAGATGTCATTGCAAGAACAGAAACCAGTGTCTTCTTTTTCATACTTTTAATGTTTTAAATTCTATACTTATCTTTTAAAGTCTCTTTATTCTTCAAGATGCCCCACCTATCTCTATATATAGTATAGGCACCCGCCTAATTTTGCATCGGTAAAATTACCTACAATTCAAAAATAACATGCAAACCTAAAAGGTGTTATTCGTGAACCATGCCATTCTTTTCGTGAAAACGCATTACACCTATGCCCCCAACTTCAAAAAAAGAGACCCACCACCCCAAAAGGCAAAAGTGCGCACCCTACTACGGCACGGGCATCCTACCCCGACCTTTTTAAGGGAAGGCATATATCCAACCAAAGATTTTTGTGAAAAGACCCTTCATCCTTCAGGTTGCATGGTAATCCACTCATAATTTTGACGTTATAAGCTGAAAGATGTTTCAGGCATCTTTCAGCCACACTTCATTCCGTTTGACTGCAATCGGGAAACCAATCGGCTGAGATTGAAAAATCAATTGGCTGAAAACGAAAAATCAATTGGCGCAGACCTTCTGACGGCATTCAACCATGAAAAGCAACTGAAAGACAGGCATCCTATCCTTCACACTGTAACATACTATATGACAACACATTGCCTCTCATCCTGAAAGATGAAAAATGATTTTTGAACCTTCTTAGAAAGGAAGCATGCGGACAAGAGCCACCAAATTTCAGTCCTCCCTATTTTTTCCTCCTTATCACTTTGTTTTTATCCGATAATTCCTTTTCTTTGCATAGACATAACATCTAACAGACAAATCCTATGGGCGAATTAAAAGACAGATACATACGTTTCGACTGGGCCATCAAGCGGATGCTACGCGACAAAGCCAACTTCGCCGTGTTGGAAGGGTTGCTCACCGTGCTCTTCGAGGACAAGACGCAAATCGTGGAAATACTGGAAAGTGAGGGCAACCAGTTGGCCGAAACAGACAAGTTCAACCGCGTGGACATCAAGGCCAAAAACAGCAAGGGAGAAATCATACTCGTGGAGGTGCAGAACACGCGGGAAGTTTATTATCTGGAACGCATTCTCTACGGCGTGGCCAAGACCATCACCGAACACATTTCATTAGGCGAGAGCTATGGAAACATCAAGAAGGTTTACTCCATCAGCATCGTCTATTTCGATTTGGGAAAGGGTAACGATTACCTCTACCATGGGCAAAACCGTTTCATCGGCGTACATACCGATGACGAGCTGCAAATCACGACCAAGCAAGAAGATGCCCTCTTACCCAAATACCCGAGAGAAATCTTCCCGGAATACTACATCATCCGCGTGAACGAGTTCAACAAAGTAGCAAAAACACCGTTGGAGGAATGGGTAAACTACCTGAAGACAGGCGAGATAGAACCTGAAACGAAAGCACCTGGATTGAGCGAAGCACGGGAAAAACTGAAATACTACAGCATGACGCCCGGTGAACGCCATGCCTACGACGAGCATCTCAATGCCATCATGATACAAAACGACGTGCTAAGTACCGCCAAAATGGAAGGCTTGGCCGAAGGAAGAGCCGAAGGAAGAGCCGAAGGAAGGGCTGAGGGATTGGAAGAAGGATGGGCGAAAGGAAAAGCCGAGGGCCTCTTATCCACCGCACGCAAGCTCAAATCCATGGGCATGCCGCCTGAAGACATATCACTGGCCACAGGACTTACGATAGAAGAAATCCAAGAATTATGAGTTCCCGGCATCGTCCCAATAGGGGTGATCGCACAAATGCATGCCACATGCCGGGATAGCGCACGCATTCAACGTTGCGTCACCATGGTATCCAACTTTCCACTGATGTTCTCCATAAGCATGCGAAGCACCGGTTTGGGAAGGTGCAAGGTATAGTTGGTACCATGATCGTCCACTAATACCGCCACCTGTTTCACCGCGTTGACATGAAAGACCCGCCGGGTGTTGACGATATATTTACGCCCCAAGCGCAGGAACGCGTCACCGGCCTTCCCCTTGTCCGAGAGAGCGGCTTCCACTTTGGCAAGGCCGAAAGGAATCATGAAATGTGTCCCCGAAGAGTAATAGACATGAGTGTAATGGTCGTCGGCCTCAAAATACAACATCCTGTCGAGATCCACGACATAGAGTTCACCATACACACTGAAGCATAGTTTGTTTTCCATCTGCGCAACCTCGCCGCACTGTCATCCTGCGGCTTCGTGCCCGTGTCTTCCTCTCAGGCACCGGTTAATTTTTTAAACGACATAATTCCGGGCACATACGAAAAAGCGTGGAAAACCCGCCCGTTGCTGTTCCACGCATTGAGGCTCTCGCATTGCCCATATCAGTAGAACAACAACGCACAGTCCCACGCCGATATGAACAACACCCACCTTTATGGCATCGTATGTGGTGTGCCACTAAAACGTGGCACACGCACCAACGGCAATAAAGGTATGCGCTCCTGTACACACCCCATGGGCATCTGCCGCTGCCATGTCCTGACTGATATTACGAATTTGCGAGATTCCAACGCGTCAAGAACAAAGCGTCTAAGCAAACGCCTTCTCAATATATGCACACCCCCACCGCTGTTTTACGGCTAAATTGCCTTACAACTTTTTTCCGTGTCTCCACATGAAAAACCCCTCTCGGCGTGGAATGTAAATGCAAAGATAGGAATAAATATAATAAAACCCGAAACATCCGGAAACAAACCGATGTTTCAGGACCTAAAAAACAAAATCGTTCAAAAACGACGTGCCCGTAAACGCGAACAGGACACAAGGCTTCCGCAAAGCGTGAAACCGCCAGCCAACAACATGGCAGCATGGGGCGCACGGTCCCCGTTGATATAAAAGAGCAAGGCTACCAAGGCTGCCCCCATGGTCTGCCCCACCAAACGTGCCGTGGCTTGCATCCCGCTTGCCCCACCGGTCCGATATGACGGTGCGGAACTCAGCAACAGGTGGTTGTTGGGAGATTGGAACAGTCCAAAACCGAAACCGCAGAGCATCAAACGTGCCACCAACCCGCCATAACCCGCCGACGGCGACACATCTGCCAACAAGAAGCAGCCGACACTCATCACCAGTAACCCGAAACCTCCCAACAGCCCCGGATGGATTTTCGTGGCCAACGTGCCGGCCAAAGGACCGGCCACCACAATCACCAAAGGCCATGCGGTCATCAGCAGCCCCGTCTCTGCCGCGCTCATCCCGAACGTGAGATGGAACATAAAAGGCAAGGCCACCATGCCTAACATTTGCGAAGTGAAAGAAAGGATACTGGTCAGCACGGACAAAGAAAACACGGGTATGCGAAGCAAATCGAAAGGCAGCATCGGATAGGGTTGGCGCAACTGACGACGCACGAAAACGGCCCCTATCCCGACCAAAAGGACAACTCCGACCACAATCCAACGAAAGGAGAGCCCGTGGGAAAAGGCTTCCACACAACCGATGAACAGACCGAACGTAAGAGCGTTCAGCACTGCCGAAGGGAAATCGAACCGTCGCCCCTCGACGCAAGTCGGATTCCCCGGCAAGTATCTACGGGCCAAAAAGAATGTCAGTACGCCGAACGGCAAATTCACGGCAAACAGCCATGGCCAGGAAGACACGGACAAAATAGCACCGGACAATGTAGGTCCGGCCACGGAAGCCAAAGCCACGACCGTGGCATTCAGCCCGAAACCTTTGGCCAGATGGCGTTTCGGATAAATCAGACGCACCAAAGAGCCGTTCACACTCATCACCATGGCCGCCCCCACGCCTTGCAACATGCGTGAAAGAACCAACAGGGCAAACGAACCGGACAAGGCACAACACAACGAACCGACGGTAAAGAAGACCATTCCCCACAGATAGGTACGTTTGAACCCGAACAGCTCGCCCAACGCGGAACAAGGCAACAGGGTCATGACGACCACCAGTTGGAAAGCATTGACTATCCAGATGGAATCGGAGGAAGAGATTTGCAACTGACGCGCAATCGTGGGCAAGGCCACGTTGCATATCGTGCCATCGATGACCGAAAGGAACAACCCCGAAAAAATAGCCACCATGGCATAATAGATTTGCGGACGGTGAAGCCCGTCCCAATCCATATTCCCCACCACGTGCACCGTGGAAGTTTTCCGCTCGTTTTGTACCATCGCTCTTTTCAAGTTAAAAAAGCCGTCCTGCCCACGGCAAAACGGCTTATACATTATAATATATACAATTACTTCTTTACCTCTACGATATGCGTCGGTGCCTGTTCCGCATTCCTCCGGTCGGTCTCTTCCACCACACGGCGGGCAAAGGCCATGAACGCTTGTCCCGTCTGGCTCCCGTCGTTCAATACTTCGGGCGTACCGTTGTCACCATTCTCGCAAATGCTCTGCACGATGGGAATCTGTCCCAACAAAGGCACGTGCATCTCTTCGGCAAGGCGTTTCACCCCTTCTTTCCCGAACAGGTAGTATCTGTTTTGCGGCAACTCGGCCGGAGTGAACCATGCCATGTTTTCCACCAACCCGAGGATGGGGACATTCACTTTCTCGTTCTGGTACATGTTGATGCCTTTGCGCGCATCGGCCAACGCCACTTTCTGCGGCGTGCTGACAATGACAGCACCGGTAATAGGTAAGGTCTGCACCAACGTGAGATGGATATCGCTCGTACCCGGAGGCGTGTCGAGGATGAAGTAATCCAAGTCGCCCCAGTTTGCATCGCCTATCAACTGCTTCAACGCATTGCAGGCCATCGCCCCACGCCACAAAGTGGCCTGGTCGGGATTGACAAAGAATCCGATGGAAAGCATCTTGATGCCGTAACTCTCCACCGGCACAATCAAATCACGCCCATTCACCGGTTCGGCATAAGGATGCGCATCTTCCACATGGAACATCTTGGGCATGCTCGGCCCGAAGATGTCTGTATCAAGCAGTCCAACCTTATAACCCATCTTGGCCAAAGCCACAGCCAAGTTGGCCGCTACCGTAGATTTCCCCACACCGCCTTTGCCGGACGACACGGCGATAATGTTCTTCACGCCGGGCAACAGTTGCCCCACCTCCGGGCGGGGAGCCTGCAAGGTTTTGGTGTGTATCTCCACCTCCACCTCCTTGCCCACGTAGGCATGGATGGCAGCCTCGGAAGCTTTCACGAGCGACTTGAGGAAAGGATTCGTCGGCTTGTCGAAAATCAACGAAAAACTGACATGCAGCCCGCTGATACGCAGATCGTCTTCCACCATCCCGGCCTCTACGATGTTCTTTCCCGTACCGGGATAACGCACGGTAGCCAGTGCGTCCATAATCAATTTGGGATATATTTCCATAAGTTCGGTATTTTAATTCGTTCTTTCATTTAGCCGTCGACAATCCGCTGCGCTTGCTGCGGTTGTAACTCCGGTATTCATCCAATTCTATCTCCACTTCCGGCTCCGACAGTTCTCCGGCTTGCGGCAAGAGGAAACGCATGTATTTGATATCCAGTCCGCGGTCGAGCCATTGCTGCTCGTAATACGTCCGGATGTTCAGGATACGGGCTTCTTCGGTATCCGGATGCTCGGCCAACGTACTGTGATACAAGTCGCGGGTGGAAAATTCCAAGGGCAAACCGTTCTTTTCCACCATATATTCCGTATAAGTGAAAAGGAAATTGGAATCGGTTTTCAAGTGAATCCGTCCACGGTCTTGCAGGAAACGGCGGTAACGCGCCATGAAGTAAGTAGACGTGAGACGTTTGGTCACTTTCTTCATCTGCGGGTCGCTGAACGTCAGCCAAATCTCGGCCACTTCGCCTTCGGCAAAGAAACGGTCGGTAACCTCTATGTTCGTACGCAGGAACGCCACGTTGGGCAAGCCTTCGCGCAACGCCTCCGTGGCTCCCGTCCACATACGGGCGCCCTTGATGTCCACCCCGATAAAGTTTTTGTCGGGATACAAACGGGCCAACCCCACGGTATATTCACCCCGCCCGCACCCGAGTTCCAACACGATAGGATGGTCGTTCCGGAAAAAATCTTCATGCCAACGCCCTTTCATATCGAAAGGCACTTCATCCACGACCGAATAAGGGTATTCAAACACATGAGGATAACTGGCCATGTCGGCAAACTTTGCTAATTTCCCTTTTCCCATTCTATTTTTATATCAATCTGTTTATCTATCACAAAGGTAGGCAATATCAGAAAAATAAAAAAGCCGCCGACAAACTTTTCCTCTTGTCGGCAGCTCAAAATCATGAATTCGAGAACTCTTTATTCCCCTTGCGCCTGAGCCGCTTCGTACTCGGCTTTCACATCCTCATAGAAGTGCGCCGAAGCTGATTGCATGTAAGGAACCAACCACAAGAGGCCGATGCCCAACGTCAAGATGCAAAGTAACCCCCAACCAATGAAGGTCAAGTACAAATAAAACAGGTCGAACTTATGCCCCTCCATCATCTTCATGCTTTTTTCAATGGCACCATTAAATTTCAATTCGGGATTATCCCGCAAGACAAAAACCGTCATGGCATAAGAAAAAGACTTGATGATGCCCGGCACGATAAGCAACAAGGTCCAAAGAAACGTATAGATACCGGTGAGTATCATCGTCCCGGCCACACGGGTGTAATCGCGAAAACCCTCGAATAACTGCCCGACCTTATACTCGTCTCCACTACGCAAATTGTCGAGGAACAGCACAGATATGCTCCAACCAAGAGGTATCAGCACCAACTGTATAATGGAACCTACTCCATCATAAACTTTTAAGTCGATACTAGCCGGTAACACTCCCATAACCGCCAGATAAACCAACGTAACCATAACCGCGCCGCCCCATTTTCCAGAAAGCGACGCCCGGGCTGCAGCCCGCATTTCACTTGCACTTCTAATCATAATAATAGATTTTTTAATGAATAAATCAGTCCATCACCACCGTAGTCCATCCGTGCACATCGGGTTCGATGCCGTACTGGATATTACGCAGGTGGTGATATAACTGTGTACAAACCGGTCCCGGCTTGCCGTCTTTGCTGATAATATAGCTCTTCTTGTTCTCCAAATCGTCGATACGCTCGATGGGACTGATAACCGCAGCCGTACCGCATGCCCCGGCCTCTTCGAAAGTGGCCAGTTCTTCTTCCGGAATCTGGCGGCGTTCCACCGTCATGCCCATGTCTTCAGCCAACTGCATCAGGCTCTTGTTGGTGATGGAAGGCAAGATGGACGTGGACTTCGGTGTGACATACGTATTGTTCTTGATGCCGAAGAAATTGGCAGCCCCGCATTCGTCGATATATTTCTTTTCTTTCGCATCGAGGTAAAACTCGCAGGAGTACCCCAAATCGTGTGCCATCTTGTTCGCTTTCAAGCTCGCCGCATAGTTCCCACCTACTTTATAAATACCCGTTCCCAACGGTGCGGAACGGTCGAACTCGCGGATAATCACGTATGGATTGGTGGCGAAGCCTCCCTTGAAGTATGGTCCTACCGGCGTGACGAAAATCACGAAGAGGTATTCGTTAGCCGGATGCACGCCCACTTGGGCACCCGTGCCGATAAGCAGCGGACGGATGTACAACGTGGCACCGCTCTCGTATGGCGGAATGAAACGCTCGTTGAGCCGCACCACCTTCTTGACCATTTCCTCGAAACGTTCCGTAGTCAGTTCGGGCATCAGTATGCCACGGCACGTGCTCTGCAAACGCTTGGCATTCTCATCCATGCGGAACACGCGCACCTTGCCATCCGGACAACGGTAAGCTTTCAGCCCCTCGAAAGCTTCCTGCCCGTAGTGCAGGCAAGTAGCCGCCATGTGGATATTGAGGGTCTCCTCCGAACAAACTTCAATCTCTCCCCACTTCCCGTCGCGATAATAGCAACGTACGTTATAGTCTGTCTTCATATAGCCGAAAGACAGGTTCGCCCAATCGATTTCTTTCATCTTTTCCGTTTTTTAAATTTCATTCTGAAAGACAAAATTACAGAATTTTATTATTTTAAAGGCATTTTCCGCAAAGAATTTATCATTTAACAAGAAAAACGCCATACACCGGACGAAACCGGAACCGCCTCAGGCTTCTTTCTCGCCCGTTTCCAGTATTTTTTTGATTTCTTCGTCCGTCACGTAAAGCTTCTCGCGGCAGAACGCTACCAAGCGTTGAGCTTCCTTCAATTCCCCGGCCAACTGGTCGATGCCGGTCTCGTTTGACTCAATCCGGCGCACCAATTCTTCCAGACGCGCCATAGCCTCCTCGTATGACAAGTTTTCTTTCTTCATATACCTTATATTATTGTACGACCGAGCGTATCTCGCCTTCCGCCAAACGGGTCGTGATTTCTTCTCCTCCTTTCAGTTCCGAAGCCTTCCGCACCAACTTTCCACCGCAAAACGTCATGCTGTAGCCCCTCTTGAGCAACAGGACGGGGTCGGCCGCCTCGCATTTCTGCTGCAGGAGCTGCAAGCGGAACCGCTCACGCTCCATGCGCACGGGGATGCCGCGCCCCAACCGCCCGGCATACAGGTCGAGGCGATGGTGTTCGTCGGAAAGGCGTTGCCGGCCGGCATGGAACAGACATGCGGCCATCTGCTCCAACCTGCGCTCCCCACGGGTACGCACCTGCAGGGCTGCCGCCGACAACCGGGCGGACAAACGCTCCACGCGCAAACGCTCACCTTCCATGCGCCCCTTGGCCTGCTGTTGGATTTCGCGTGCCACAGCCTCCAGACGCGAGGCCGCCTCCAACTGGTGATGGATGAGGAACGCGGCGGCAGCCGTGGGAGTCTTTACCCGCGTGTGCGCCACGAGGTCTATCACCGTGTCGTCGCGCTCATGCCCGATGCCGGTTATCACCGGCAAAGGGAACTGTGCACAAGCCGCTGCCAACAAATAGGTGTCGAAGCCGGACAAGTCACTGGTCGCCCCTCCACCACGGATAATCACCACGGCATCCCACTCGTCTTGCCGAGCCATGACGGCATCCAATGCCGCCAACACCGATGATTCCACATGTTCGCCCTGCATCACGGCAGGGAAAAGCCGGACGGTGAAACGCAGGCGATAGTCATTGCGGAGCAACTGGTTGCAGAAATCACCGTAACCGGCGGCTGTGGCCGACGAAATGACGGCTATACGGTTGGCCAACATCGGCAAAGGCAGTTCCTTATTGTCGTTCAGGATGCCGTCTGCCTCCAAGCGTGCCAGAATCTCCCGGCGTAGACGCGCCATGTCACCCAACGTATAGGCCGGATCGATGTCTGCCACGGTCAACGAATAACCATAAAGTTCATGAAAGGTGACCCCGACCTTGACCAAAACCTTCAGTCCCGGCGATAAAGCCCGCCCTGTCTCCCGCTCGAACATGGGTTTCAGCAGACGGTACGTCCCGGCCCAAACCACACCGCGAGCTTTGGCCACCAAGTCACGGCCGTTCACGGACTTCTGCACGAACTCCAGATAACAATGGCCGTTGTAAGCCTCGCGTACCTCGCTCAGTTCGGCCTGCAACCAATATTCGGCCTGCAACGTACGTTCCAACGTGCCGCGCACCAACCCATTCAGTTCATATAGTGTCAATGCCTCCATCTCAGTCTTCCAAATAAGCTTGCAGCCCCCGTTGCGAACCGATGTAGGCACCGCCCACCATCTTGTCGCCGACGTAGAACACGGCAGACTGGCCGGGTGTCACAGCCGAAGCCTTCTCCTTGAAACGCACCAGTCCCAATTCCTCGCTGCCTCCTTCTTCCGGAAAGAGGTTCTTCACCCGTCGCACGGTGCACGGTATCGGGCGGCTTCGGTAACGGATGCGCACCGACAAGCTGCCGTCGTCCCAAGTCCCGTCCTCCGGCATGCGCATGCCGGACACCAACATGTGGCTCGCGTCCAAATCGTCCGCATCACCCAGCATCACCGTGTTCTTCCGGGCATTCAACCTCAACACGTAGGCCGGCTTGCCCAAGGCAATGCCCAACCCCTTACGTTGCCCCACCGTGAAATACGGGAAACCGCAATGCGTACCGATGACGCGCCCCTGTACGTCGACAAACTTGCCTTCGCCCACGCACCGGTCCAAGTCCGGCACCTGCTCACGCAGGAAATCCCGATAGTCCTTGTCTATGAAACAAATTTCCATCGATTCTCCGCTGCGGGCTTTCATCTCAAATCCCTTCCGTGCCAGATAGCCCCGCACGTCTTCCTTTCTCATCGCGCCCAATGGGAAAATACAGCGCGACAGCACGTCTTGCCCCAACCGCCAAAGGAAATAGGACTGGTCTTTTTTCCCGTCCACACCGCAATATAATGCGTAGTGCCCGTCCTCTTCTTTCACTCTCACATAATGCCCCGTGGCAATATAATCGCAACCCAACTTGTCCGCCCACTCCACCAACACGCGGAACTTGAACGCGGGATTGCACATCACACAGGGATTCGGCGTACGCCCGGCAAGATATTCATCCACGAAATCACGGACTACGATATCTTTAAAGGCCGTCCGCTCGTCAGCCACATAATGGACGATGCCCAAACGAGCGGCCAAGGCCCGGGCATCTTGTATGAAATCGGGATATTCTTGCCCCGCATCGGTAAACTGGCGCGCCAAGTCCCACACGCGCATCGTCACGCCCACCACCTCGTAACCTTCGTCCTGCAACATCAGGCACACCGCCGAACTGTCGATGCCTCCCGACATGCCGACCAATACCTTCTTTCTTTCATGTTCCATATCCGTTAGCGTGAAAGTCCTTTTACACAAAAGTACGAAGAAAAAAATAAAGTAAGGGGAAAACCAAGAATTATTTCTGCGTCTTCCGACACGTCTATAAATATTTCTTACGCCTCCGGAGGAAGCCGAATCATTCTGCGGAGAACGGAAAATCAATCTCAGCCAAACGAAAAATCAATCTCCTGAGATTGATTTTCAAATCTACTGAGATTAAAATTCGATTCTGCGTCAAAATTTATTATACTGTATAACAACTACTTACTAAAACATCTATTCGGGATTCCATACCGACATGGTGTCAAGATTGTTCTATTTCAAAGAAAAGGCCGCTTTCCCTTGGAGGAAAACGGCCTTTAGTATCGTCTGACGGCTCGTGCCCAAGTTAGCTCAAGAAGCCCAACAACACACCGGCAGCCACAGCCGAGCCTATCACACCGGCCACATTCGGCCCCATGGCATGCATCAACAGGTAGTTCTTGGAATCGTATTCCAACCCCAGATTCTGCGAGATACGGGCAGCCATCGGCACGGCGGACACGCCCGCATTACCGATAAGCGGATTGATTTTCTTGTGTTTCGGCAAGAACAGGTTGAAGAACTTGACGAACAACACGCCCGAAGCTGTAGCGATGATAAAAGCCAAGGCACCCAAAGCAAAAATCTTTATCGTGTCCATCGTCAAGAACTCGCTAGCCTGCGTGGAGCATCCCACCGTAAGGCCGAGCAACATGACGATGACATCGTTCAACGCACTACCGGCCGTCTTGGCCAAGCGAGTCGTCTTCGTACTTTCTTTCAACAGGTTACCGAAAAACAACATACCCAAAAGCGGGAGGCCGGAAGGCACGATGAAAGTCGTCATCAACAATCCCACGATAGGAAATATGATCTTCTCGGTCTGCGAAACCTGACGTGCGGGCTTCATGCGTATCACACGCTCCTTCTTCGTGGTGAGCAAGCGCATCAAAGGCGGCTGGATGACCGGCACCAAAGCCATGTAGGAATAGGCGCACACGGCTATGGCCCCCATCAGGTTCGGCGAGAGCTTGGAAGACAGGAAGATGGCCGTCGGCCCGTCGGCTCCGCCGATGATGGCGATGCCTGCCGCCTGGTTAGGCTCGAAACCCAAGGCCAAGGCTATCATGTAGGCCCCGAAGATACCGAATTGGGCGGCAGCACCGACCAACAAAAGCTTCGGGTTGGCTATCAACGCCGAGAAATCCGTCATGGCACCGATACCGAGGAATACCAAAGGCGGATACCAACCGGTCTTCACCCCCTGATAAAAAATGTTCAACACGGAATTATCCTCATACAGCCCGACTTCAAGCCCGACGGCTTTAAAAGGAATATTTCCCAAGATAATACCCAAACCGATAGGAATCAAAAGCAAAGGCTCGAAATCCTTCTTGATGGCCAACCACAAGAAGAACGCACCCACCAGTATCATGATCCAATTCCCCAACTCGGCATTTGCAAAGCCCGTATAGGTGAGGAAGTCGGATAATTTTGTTCCGATGAAATCAAATACTTCCATAGCCCTAACCGATTGTTACCAGAATTGCACCTTCACGCACCGAGTCGCCCTTGTTTACATGCACGGCCATTACCGTACCGTCGCACTCGGCATTGATATTGTTTTCCATCTTCATGGCTTCGAGCACCACCACGGTCTGTCCTTTCTTCACGGCTTGTCCCACGTTGACAGCCACGGCATTCACCGTGCCGGGCAGCGGGGCACGGACGGCCGTACCGTTCCCGACCGGGACTTCGGGCTGCGCTGCCGGTGCGGCAGCCGGAGTGACAGGGCCATGATGCACATGGGCTACCGGACGGATGACCGGCTTGTGGGTCAAATGCATCGGACGTTCCATCTCCACTTCGAAAGGAATCCCGTTGACTTCCACTTGAGCCATGTTCCCCTCCACATCGTTAATCTTCACCGTATATTCGGCACCCTTTACCTTATATTTATATTCTTTCATGATGATTCTTTTTTTGATTAGACTTTAACGTTTGATTTTATTCCGGCCACTCACGCATGGTGTAGCCCTTCGCATTCCATTCGGAGTGCTCTTCGGTATGGTAAGTCAGGACGTTGCTCTCCACGTCATGCACGTCTTCCTCATAATCGCGGAGTGCCATGGCAATGACAGCCATATAGACTTTCATGTCCACCCCTTTGGTCTCCATACCCTGTTTGGCCATGACGGCAGCTTTGTCAGCTTGGTCGCGCACCGCACGGATAGCCCGCACACGGGCCATCTTCGATACCAGTGTCACGGCATAGCCGAACAGGCGGAAAAAGACATAAAGGGCCAACAGGCACCCGAACACGACCCCCATCGCCATGATGGACATGGCAATGCCATACGGGTCTTTCTCTTTGAATTCCGCAACTTTGTCCTGCACTTTGCCCTGTCCGGCATTCGGTGCCCCGGGAGTCACCTCTTCCGCATCAAGCACCATCCAGACGTAAGCCTCGCTATCAGAATCATACACCCGGGCGTATGACTGGTTTTCGGCCAAGGGCGGTACAGTGATGGAATCGAGCAACGTCTTGCCGTTTCCGTCAAACAAGGCGATGAAGTTTTCCTCGCCTTCCTTTAACGTAAAGTTGGTGTGCAAAGTACCGAGATTCGTATGCCCGTCGGCAAAAAACACGATGCGCTGTTGGGCAGTCAAGTTCGTGCGTTCATCCCCTTTCGGTACGAGCGACATCAACTTGACACGTTCCGGCACGGAAAGGTCTTTGTTCAAAGCCTCACGATTCGTAGTCAGATAACAACTACGGATGTTGTTGGTTCCCCACGAAGTGTTGGCAATCTCAATCCAACCCGAACGCTCCCCGTATTCGTCAATGAGACCGTGCGTGTTGGTCACAACCACTTCATTGATTTTGAAGCTGAAGGCCCCCTGCCCGAAAGCAGCGGCCACAACCGTCAAACCAACAAGGATTCCTAAAAATCTTTTGTGTAACATCATCTTTATATTGGATTACAATGGAATATTCCCATGCTTCTTCACAGGGTTCAATAATTTCTTGGTCTGCAACTGGGCCAACGCACGAATGACACGGAAGCGCGTGTTGCGCGGCTCTATCACATCGTCGATGTAACCGTACTTGGCAGCCTGGTAAGGATTGGTAAAGAGTTTGTTATACTCGGCTTCCTTCTCTTCCAGGAAGGCTTTCGGGTCTTCGGCTTCCTTGGCATCCTTGGCGTACAATACGGCCACGGCCCCGGAAGCGCCCATCACCGCAATTTCCGCCGACGGCCAAGCATAATTGATGTCTCCACGCAGCTGCTTACAGCTCATCACGATATGGGATCCGCCATAGCTCTTGCGCAAGGTCACCGTCACCTTAGGCACGGTGGCTTCCCCGTAGGCATACAGCAACTTCGCCCCGTGCAATATCACGGCGTTGTACTCTTGCCCCGTACCCGGCAGGAAGCCCGGCACATCCACCAAGGTCACCAACGGAATGTTGAACGCATCGCAAAAACGCACGAAACGCGCCCCCTTGCGGCTGGCATTGCAGTCGAGCACGCCTGCATAGCACTTCGGTTGGTTGGCCACCACGCCCACGCTCTGCCCGTTGAAGCGGGCGAAGCCCACAATGATATTCTTGGCATAATCGGGCTGCACTTCAAAAAACTCACCATTGTCCACTATCGCTCCGATAACTTCGTACATGTCATACGCCTGATTCGGATTGTCCGGAATGATTTCATTGAGGAAATCCTCCAAACGGTCAATCGGGTCGGTACATTCCACCCGTGGTGCTTCCTCCATGTTGTTTTGAGGAATATAACTGATAAGGGTACGGATCATCTGCATGGCCTCTTCTTCCGTTTCGGCCGTGAAGTGCGTCACACCAGACTTCGTGGCATGCACGCTCGCGCCTCCCAAGTCTTCTTGAGACACATCCTCGCCAGTCACCGTCTTCACGACTTTCGGACCGGTCAGGAACATATAAGAGGTGTTCTCCATCATCAAAATAAAATCCGTCAGGGCCGGAGAATATACGGCACCGCCCGCACAAGGCCCGAAAATACCGGAAATCTGGGGAATCACACCGGATGCCTCAATGTTACGCTGGAAGATATTGGCATAACCACCCAAGGCGTTGATACCTTCTTGGATACGTGCTCCGCCCGAATCATTGATACCGATACAAGGTGCCCCCATTTTCATGGCCTGGTCCATCACCTTACAGATTTTCTCGGCCATGGTCTCAGACAAAGAGCCTCCGTTCACCGTGAAGTCCTGTGCAAACACATAAACCAAACGCCCGTCGATAGTACCGCTTCCGGTCACGACCCCGTCCCCCAAATATTGTTTCTTCTCCATGCCGAAGTTGGTGCAACGATGGAGCTTGAACATGTCCATTTCCTCGAAACTGCCTTCATCCAGCAACATGTCAATGCGTTCGCGAGCCGTATATTTCCCTCTCGCATGTTGTTTTTCTATGGCCTTCTCGCCTCCTCCCATGCGCGCTTTGGCACGGAGTTCCACTAATTCCTTGATTCTCTCTAACTGATTACTCATGATACTTAATATGATTTAAGAAACACTATCTGCTACCTGTCCGCCTCACTCTGGCGGTTGAGTATTGCCATGCTGCAACAAAGGTACTAAAAAAGAATTTCCATCAAGCCTTTTATGCGGAAAAAATTAGTCGAAAAAAGATAACCGGCCTTACGGGCTTTTTTCGTACCTTTGCCTTACTTAAATTAACTTAATATGTCGAATCACGCTTCACCATTAGATTTAGGAACTCTTCCCGTCAGCAAGCTACTTAAACAATATGCTTTCCCGGCCATCGTCGCCATGACGGCTTCTTCACTCTATAACATGGTGGACAGTATCTTCATCGGTCATGGCGTGGGGCCTTTGGCTATCTCCGGGTTGGCACTCACGTTCCCTTTCATGAACCTGTCCGCAGCGTTCGGAGCCATGGTCGGAATCGGAGCGTCGACCTTGATATCCGTGAGATTGGGACAACAAGACTACAAAGCCGCCCAAGACATTTTCGGCAACGTCGTCACCCTGACCCTGATCCTGGGTGTCTTGTTCAGCATCGTGGCATTGGTGTTCCTCGACCCGATCCTGAACTTTTTCGGTGCCAGCCCCGCCACATTACCTTATGCCAGAGAGTACATGGAAATTATATTGTTGGGTAACGTCATCACGCACAGTTTCTTCACTTTCAACGCCATCCTACGTTCTACGGGCCATCCTCAACTGGCCATGAACGCTACCATCATGGCTGTGGTGGGAAACACCATCCTCAATCCTATTTTCATTTACGGGATGGACATGGGCATACGCGGCGCTGCCACGGCCACGATTCTGGCACAAATCGTCTCGTTGCTGTGGCAGGTGAGCGTCTTCCGCCGCCCCAAGGAGCTTATCCAGTTCAAACGTGGCATTTACCGCCTGAAAAAGAAAATCGTCAAGGATACTTTCGCCATCGGCATGTCTCCCTTCCTGATGAACAGTTGCGCTTGCCTCGTCGTAATCCTCATCAACCGCGGACTTGGACAATACGGGGGTGACTTGGCTATCGGTGCGTATGGTATCGTCAACCGCGTCTTGTTCATCTTCATCATGATTGTCATAGGATTAAACCAAGGCATGCAGCCCATCGCCGGATACAATTACGGTTCTCAGGACTACCATCGCGTACTCAAGGTATTGCGTTACACCCTGCTTTGGGGAACGTTGATTACCACAACCGGTTTCCTCATCGGGGAGTTGCTTCCGGAATTGTGTGTCCGTGCCTTTACAACAGACGAAGAACTGACCGACATAGCCGTGAAGGGTATGCGTATCGTAGTCATATTCTATCCTTTAATCGGCATGCAAATGGTCACGACCAACTTCTTCCAAAGCATCGGGCAGGCGAGCAAAAGTATTTTCCTGTCCCTGACACGGCAACTTTTGTTCCTCATCCCGCTGCTTCTGACATTGCCTCAGTTCTGGGGCGTAAAAGGAGTATGGTTGGCCATGCCCATATCCGATGCCATCGCATGTATAGTAGCCGGAATCATGTTAATCACAGCATATAGAAAATTTAAAAAATTAGCCGTATAACGTCATGAGAAAACATATCATTATCAATGTAGGACGCCAGTTAGGCAGCGGCGGACGCATCATCGGGAACCGCATTGCGGAAGATTTCAACATCAAGTTTTATGACAAGGAACTTTTGGACCTGGCTGCAAAAGAAAGCGGCTTCAATAAAAAGTTCTTCGAGCGCAATGATGAGCATAAAGGTTTCCTCAAAATACTTTTCAGCTCTTTTGCCCCCATCTTCGGTAGTAGCGACCCATACGCCAACCAACTCAGTGACGAATCGCTTTTCAAATTTCAAAGCGACGCCATCCGCAAGGCGGCCGAACAGGATTCTTGCGTGTTCGTAGGAAGATGTGCCGACTATATCCTGCGCGACTATCCCAACACCGTGAATGTCTTTATCACGGCCGACATGCCCGACCGAATCAAACGAGTCTGCGAGATGCTCCACATCACGGAAAAAGAGGCAGAAAAGAAATGTATAGAAGGAGACGAGAAACGTTCCGAATACTATAACTACTACAGTGCCAAGACTTGGGGAAGCGCAGCGTCCTATGACCTTTGCATCAATTCGTCTGCCTTAGGCATAGAAGCTACTGTCGACATAGTCGAAGACTTCATAGCCCAGAAGCTGAAACTATGAAGCGCATCGGATTGCTTTCGGACACCCACCGTTATTGGGACCGGAAATATCTGGAGTATTTTGAAGAATGCGATGAGATTTGGCATGCTGGAGACATCGGCTCCATGGAAGTGGTACAAAAATTGTCTGCATTCCGCCCTTTCAGGGCTGTATATGGAAACTGCGACGGTGAGGACATCCGTAAAATGTTCGGCGAGAAGCTCCGGTGGCGTTGCGAAGATGCCGAGGTGCTGATGACGCACATCGGAGGATACCCCGGCAAATATGCTCCCGACATACGAACGCAACTGTACAGTCATCCGCCTCATTTGTTCATCTGTGGGCATTCCCATATCCTAAAGGTTCAGTTCGACCCTAAATTAGGTTTGCTGCATATCAACCCGGGAGCTGCGGGCATCATGGGTTGGCACAAAGTACGTACGCTCGTACGTTTCACCGTAGAGGGGCAGACCTTCAAAGACTTGGAGGTGATAGAAATACCACGAACGGAAAGTTCATCCTGCATATTATAAAATCCGCATTATACGTATGGCGCCCGGTTTATTGGATAAACCGGGCGCCATACGTACAAATCTACCTGCACGGCATCAGAATGCCCCGCAAAGCAACAGTACAATCAACTGTGCCGTCAGAATGCGCAAGAACATCGTCAACGGGTAAACAGTAGAATAGCCCACAGCAGGAGCATCCGTACTGGATGCCTGATTGGCAAAAGCCAAGGCCGGGGGGTCGGTCGTGCTACCGGCTATCAATCCCATGATAGTGAAGTAGTTCAACTTGAAACGCATCCGGGCAATTATACCTATTATTAATATAGGTATCACAGTTATCAGGAAACCGGTCCACACATACGTCAGACCGTCACCGGCAACAACAGTCTCCACAAAATGCTCCCCGGCTTTTATCCCCACACTGGCCAGGAATAAAGCTAATCCGAACTCGCGCAACATGAAATTGGCACTTGTAGACACATACGTGACCAAACGGAACTTATAACCGAAACGGCCTATCAAAATGGCCACAATCAGCGGCCCTCCGGCCAAACCGAGCTTCACAGGCGTGGGCACGCCCGGGAAAGCAAACGGAATGCTTCCGAATATGATGCCGACCAGAATACCGACAAAAATCGTCACTAAGTTGGGATGATCCAAACGCTTCACGGAGTTACCCATCAGGCTCGCCACACGGTCGACTGCATCTTCCGGCCCAACCACGACAATCTTGTCGCCCACCTGCATACGCAAGTTACGGTCGGCGAAAAGGTTCATTCCGGAACGGGAAATACGCGTCACATTCACCCCATAGACAGAACTGAAATGCAACTGGCCGAAAGTCTTGCCGTTCATTTTCGGTTGAGTTACCACAATGCTCTTCGACACCATCGGCATGTCCTGCATGTCCCAGTCGATATATTCTTCCGGTCCGATAAAGGCACGGACAGCTTCCGCATCGTCTTCGGCACAAGTAATGAACAAGTGGTCGCCCAAATAAAACTTCGTATCCTTGGTCGGTATACTTACATGGCCGTCATGCAGGGCACGCGAACAAACATAATTGCGTCCCAAGAAATCGCGCACCTGCAGCAACGTCTTTTCATGCAGGGCCGTGTTCGTGACCTTCAAAGTCATCTTGTGAGGCTTGGCGTGCGGGTTTTCTGCCTGTTGCGCCAATATACGGTCTTCCTCGTCTTTCAACACGATACCGCAAATATAACGAATGGAAATAGTAGCAGCGATAATACCCACCACCCCGAGGGGATAGGCACAAGCATAACCTGAAGCTATCTGCGGAATGGCCTGCCCGTTCGCAAAGACCTGAGTCAACGCCTCCGTGGCCGCCCCCAATCCCGGCGTGTTTGTCACCGCACCGCAAAGTACCCCCACCATCATCGGCAAGTTACGCGGGTCGTTCGTATCAAACACACAAAAATACAAAACCAACATCACCAGGATGTTCAACGCCACGATGCCACAAGCCAACAGATTCAATGTCACACCACCTTTCTTGAAAGACTCGAAGAACCCCGGTCCCACCTGCAAGCCGATACAATACACAAACAGTATCAAACCGAAATCCTGCAAGAAATTCAACGTGGAGACAGGACCGGTAAATCCGAAATGTCCGGCCAAAATACCTGCAAACAACACGAACGTCACTCCTAATGAGATGCCGAAAAATTTAATTTTTCCCAAATAGACTCCCAAAGAAATTACCGCCGTGTACAACAAGACGATATGGGCAATGGAATTTGAATCAAACAGCAATTGCTCTAACCAATTCATCGCTTTACTTTAATTTTATATATAAATGATTTTTTAATTCTTCCTATTCGTCGGCAAAAGTACTCAAAAAAAGGACACCAACTGAGTTTTTCCATCTGATTTTTTGTACTTCTACAAAAGTTTTGTTACTTTTGTTCGATTGATAAAATTCTTTTTAACAGTATAGCTATGGCAGATAGTAAAGAAAAGCTTTTCTCTGACTTCATTGCACCTACGCGACAAGAATGGCTCGACAAAATCAACGTCGACCTCAAAGGTGCGGATTATCAGAAAAAAATGGTCTGGAGAACCAATGAAGGGTTCAGCGCAGAACCATTTTACCGAAAAGAAGATTTGGAAGGTATGGCGCAAACCCATGCACTTCCCGGCGAATTCCCCTATGTTAGAGGGAACAAGAAGGACAACAACCGTTGGTATGTCCGCCAAAACATCCGAGTGACCGTCCCAAAAGAAGCGAATGAAAAAGCACTCGACCTCCTGAATAAAGGAGTCACATCATTAGGGTTTAAAGTCCCGGCCAAAGAGTTGAACGCCACGTTCATCTCCACTTTATTGGAAGGAATCAAGGCCGATGCGGTGGAACTGAATTTCAGTACTTGTCAAGGTCATACCGTAGAATTAGCCCGTCTCCTGACGGCATACTACGATGAAAAAGGATATGACCGCGCCGCATTAGTGGGCAGCATCGACTTCGACCCGATGCAGAAGATACTGACCAAGGGCAAGGATACGACCGCCCTGTTGAACAGACTGGCGGAACTGGTCAATATCCTCGCACCGTTCCCGAAAATGCGTTGCGTTTGTATCAATGCCGACACGCTCTGCAACGCCGGTGCTTATATCTATCAGGAACTGGGCTATGCCCTGGCATGGGGGAACGAATACCTCAACCTGATGGTAGAGGCCGGTATCCCGGCAGCCCTTGCCGCCAAGAAAATCAAATTCAACTTCGGCATCAGCGGTGTCTATTTCATGGAAATCGCCAAGTTCCGTGCTGCACGCATGATGTGGGCCAACATCGTAAAACAATATAACCCGGTTTGTCCGCGCGAAGACTGCACCAACACGGGTGAGGATAAGTTCTGCAACTGTGCCTGCAAAATGTATGTCAACGCCACCACTTCCACTTACAACATGACGGTGTTCGACAGCTACGTGAACATGCTGCGCACGCAGACTGAGGCGATGAGTGCCGCATTGGCCAACGTAGACGCCATCGTAGTGACTCCGTTCGACACTCCATACGAGACTCCGACTGATTTTGCTGAACGTATCGCCCGCAACCAACAGCTGTTGTTGCAGGAAGAAAGCCACTTCGACAAAATCGTAGACGTGGCCGGTGGGTCATATTTCATCGAAACGCTCACCCGTTCGTTGGCAGAAGAAGCTTGGAAACTGTTCCTTACCGTAGAAGAAGAGGGCGGATTCCTTGCAGCCGCCAAGGCAGGCTGCATCCAAAAGGCCGTGAACGACACCAACGCCAAGCGTCATGCCAACGCAGGCAAGCGCAAGGAGTTCCTGCTCGGTACGAACCAATTCCCCAACTTCAACGAAAAGAGCGAAGGAAAAGCCCCATTGGCTGCCACATGCTGCTGCCACAGCCACGGTGACAGTTGCGAAAAACCGTTCGCCAAACTGGAAACAAGCCGTCTGGCTGCCGATTTCGAAACATTGCGCCTACAGACAGAACAAGCCGAAAAGCAGCCGGTGGCTTTCATGCTCACCATAGGCAACCTGGCCATGCGTCAGGCACGCGCCCAGTTCAGTTGCAACTTCCTGGCTTGCGCCGGCTACAAGGTGATAGACAATTTAGGTTTCCCAACCGTGGAAGAAGGCGTGGAAGCCGCCATGAAGGCAGGTGCCGACATCGTGGTGCTTTGCTCCAGCGATGACGAATACGCCGAATATGCCATCCCGGCTTTCAAAGCCGTGGACGGCCGTGCCATGTTTGTCGTGGCCGGTGCTCCGGCCTGCATGGAGGACTTGAAAGCCGCAGGTATCGAGTATTTCATCCACGTCCGTGTAGACCAACTCCAGACACTGAAAGAGTATAACGCAAAATTGGGAATCAAATGAGACAGAATTTTAAAGACATAAACATATTCTCCGGTTTCGGCCAAAAGAACGGCCAGGACTGGCAAAAAGAAAACGGTATCACCGCCAACTGGAAAACGCCCGAACAGATCGACATCCAGCCGGTGTACACCCAAGAGGATTTGGAAGGAATGGAGCATTTGGACTTTGCAGCCGGTATACCTCCGTTCCTGCGCGGCCCGTACAGCATGATGTACCCGTTCCGCCCGTGGACCATCCGCCAGTACGCCGGATTCTCCACCGCCGAGGAAAGTAACGCATTCTACCGCCGCAACTTGGCTAGCGGACAGAAAGGTTTGTCCGTGGCTTTCGACCTCCCGACACATCGTGGCTACGACCCAGACAACGAACGTGTGGTAGGCGACGTGGGCAAGGCCGGCGTGTCAATCTGTTCATTGGAGAACATGAAAGTGCTTTTCGAGGGAATCCCCTTGAACAAGATGTCCGTCTCCATGACGATGAACGGTGCCGTACTCCCCATCCTGGCCTTTTACATCAACGCCGGACTGGAACAAGGCGCACAGTTGGAAGAAATGGCCGGAACCATCCAGAACGACATCCTGAAAGAATTCATGGTGCGCAACACCTATATTTATCCACCCGCCTTCTCAATGAAGATTATTGCCGACATCTTTGAGTACACTTCACAGAAGATGCCTAAGTTCAACTCCATTTCCATCTCCGGTTACCACATGCAGGAAGCCGGTGCCACGGCGGACATCGAGCTGGCCTACACATTGGCCGACGGTATGGACTACCTGCGCGCCGGAGTGAACGCCGGAATCGACATCGACGCATTCGCGCCTCGTTTGTCTTTCTTTTGGGCCATTGGCATGAACCATTTCATGGAGATTGCCAAGATGCGTGCGGCACGTTTGCTGTGGGCAAAAATCGTGAAAAGCTTTGGTGCGAAAAACCCGAAATCCATGGCGTTGCGTACCCACTCGCAGACTTCCGGTTGGTCGCTTACGGAACAGGACCCGTTCAACAACGTGGGACGTACGTGTATCGAGGCCATGGCAGCCGTTTTGGGGCACACCCAGTCGTTGCATACCAACTCGTTGGACGAAGCCATCGCCCTGCCGACGGATTTCTCGGCCCGTATCGCACGTAACACGCAGATATACATCCAGAACGAAACCCAAGTGTGCAAGCACATTGACCCGTGGGCTGGTTCTTACTATGTGGAAACCCTGACGAACGAACTCGTCCACAAGGCTTGGGAACACATTCAGGAAATCGAGAAACTGGGCGGTATGGCCAAAGCCATTGAAACCGGTCTGCCCAAGATGCGTATCGAAGAGGCCGCAGCCCGTACACAGGCCCGTATCGACTCCGGCGCACAGACCATCGTGGGTGTGAACAAATACCGTTTGGACCACGAAGATCCAATCGACATCCTCGAAGTGGACAACACTGCCGTCCGCCTGCAACAGGAAGAAAACCTGAAGAAGCTGAAAGCCGGACGGAACGAGGAAGAGGTGAAAAAGGCATTGGCCGCCATCACCGAATGCGTACGCGAGTTCAACGAAGGCAAGAAGAGCGAACACAACCTGCTCGACCTAGCCGTAAAGGCAGCCAGCGTACGTGCCACGTTAGGAGAGATTTCAGACGCTTGCGAGGCTATCGTAGGCCGATATAAAGCCGTAATCAGAACTATTTCACAAGTGTATTCATCAGAAAGTAAAGCAGACGCCGACTTCGCCGAAGCTTGCGAGTTGACGGAAGAGTTCGCCCGGCAGGAAGGCCGCCGGCCGCGTATCATGATTGCCAAGATGGGACAGGACGGCCACGACCGCGGGGCCAAGGTTTGTGCCACGGGTTATGCCGACTGCGGTTTCGACGTCGACATGGGACCGTTGTTCCAGACACCGGCCGAGGCTGCACGCCAAGCCGTAGAGAACGACGTGAACATCATGGGCGTAAGTTCGCTGGCAGCCGGACACAAGACCCTCATCCCGCAAGTCATCGAAGAGCTGAAGCGGTTGGGACGCGAGGACATCATGGTCATCGCAGGCGGTGTCATCCCGGCGCAGGACTACGACTTCCTGTACAAAGCAGGCGTAGCGGCTATCTTCGGTCCCGGAACCTCCGTAGC
Source organism: Paraprevotella xylaniphila YIT 11841 (assembly GCF_900683745.1). Taxonomy (NCBI): domain Bacteria; kingdom Pseudomonadati; phylum Bacteroidota; class Bacteroidia; order Bacteroidales; family Prevotellaceae; genus Paraprevotella; species Paraprevotella xylaniphila. The sequence continues at coordinate 3,636,086 of NZ_LR215980.1, read as the reverse complement.
CAAAGCAGCCTGTGAAATGATGAAAATCCTTTTGGACAAAGAATAAATACCACTTAATTTTTTCTTCATGGCGGTCATTCCGGCTTAGGTCGGGGTGACCGTTTTCCATATCTGGAGCATGGGGTAGAAAAGAAGAAAGCATATAGTCGGACTCCTCGCTGAAAATCATGAATAGCCAAACACGAAACAGCCAACCACCCGATACAAGACCAAAAAACGTCCGGCAGAAATGGAAAACCATCCGGCACAAAAAGAACAAAAAGCCTCAAAGGGAAATATAGATAACTTATAAACAGTCATTTATACATTATGAATCATCAATAACAACCGGTCGCCCAACATCAGTTCCAGCGAACCGTTCGGCACAATATAACGGTCGCCCCGCTTAATCATAATAACCAGCGTTCCTTCCGGAAGCGACAGTTCGCGAATATGACGTCCCCGTTGCAGAAGCTCTTCCGTACAAAGCACTTCACGTAACGTGCTCCCGACATCCTCGGTCAGTTCGATACCGAAGTTGTCCTCTTTTTCCGGCAAGGGTTCCGTAAGGCCCAACTTACGTGCCACCCATGACAAGGACATACCCTGAAAAAGCAAAGATATCAACGTGACGAAAAACACGATATTGAAAATCTGACTGGCACCGTCCACTTGCGCCATCACCGGATAGGTAGCGAAAATAATGGGAGCAGCCCCACGGATACCGACCCAGGAAATAAAAAGCTTGGATTTATTCGTGATTTTCCGTCCAAAAGGCAGAAGGCTTAACCATACGCTAAGCGGACGGGCCACAAAGGTCATAAAGACGCTGACCAGGACAGCCGTCAGCATGACGGGAAGCATCTCGTGGGGATTGACCAACAGTCCCAACATGAGGAACATCACAATCTGGAGCAGCCATGTCATGCCATCGAGAAAAGTTCCTATTTCCTTCTTCTTGAACAGGCGGCTGTTGCCGATGACCATACCGGCAATATAAACCGCCAGATACCCATTGCCTTTCAGCAAATAGACCGAGCAATAAATGATGAAAATGAAACAAAGCACCATGATGGAATAAAGCTCGGCATTCTTCAGGCTCACACGGTTGATGAGCCATACGGACAAACGTCCCAACAGATACCCCCCGGCTATGCCGACTACAAACTGCAGCAGAAAAGACCACAGGATTTCCCAACCTGAAACTCCTCCGGCCTGCAGGCATTGTATCAGGATGATGGTCAACAGATAGGCCATCGGGTCATTGCTCCCGCTTTCGAGTTCCAACATCGGTTTAAGATTATGTTTCAGGTTGATTTGCTGCGAACGAAGGATGTTGAAGACGGAGGCGGAGTCGGTGGACGACATCGTGGCGGCCAATAACAAGGAACCGATGAGGGTGAAACCGACGCCCGTATGCAGTTGCCAACCGGAAACCCAATAGACGAACAATCCGCAAAAAAGCGTAGTCAGAAACACGCCGGAGGTAGCCAACATGACCCCCGGCGACAATACCGGACGGATGTCCTCCATCTTCGTGTCCATTCCTCCCGTGAAAAGAATGATACACAATGCCACCATACCGATATGTTGGGCCACCGACACATCGTCGAACTGTATGCCCAGACCGTCTGTGCCGAACAGCATGCCGGCCAACAAGAACATCAACAGGGTAGGGATACCGAAACGGTAACCGGTCTTGCTCATCAGGATACTACAGAAAATCAGAAAGGCGGATACAAGCAATCCTATTTCAATGGAAACATTCATAGTTACGGCTCTTGGAATTTAATTGTACAAAGATGAAAAAAATAACATTCTTCGTCAACCGTCCGTGCCGTAAAAAAACAAAAAAGATATTTCCGAGTGTAACCGTACAAGGCTTGTCCCCACAAAAAAAGGAGCCCGAAAGCTCCTTTTATCCTCATATCACTTCCTTTACAGACCGGGTTGACGGTCCAAGTAACTGCGAATGTCGGGCGAAGAAGGACGCAACATATTGGCATTCACAATCTTCCCCTCGGGATCGAGCAGGATGAAATGGGGAATACCGTCGGCCTTGTATGCCGTCTGGAAACGGCTTCCCGTACCCAAAAACAACTGCATTCCCGTCATCGGATGACTTTTCACCATCTTCAGCCAATCAGCCTTACGTGCATCCGTAGAAAGGCTCAGGAAGGTGATATTGCGCCCTTTGTATTCTTCTTCCAACTGCTTGAGGAAAGGCATCTCACGGCGACACGGACCGCACCACGTCGCCCAAAGGTCGATGTACACATATTTCCCCCTGAAATCAGCCACAGTGTATGACTTCCCGTCCACATCCCATGCCCGGAAATCGGGGGAAGGGTTACCCGGACGGGCCAAATCCCAAGCATCATATTTTTCTTTGAAGGCAGCCTGCAGTACGGGATCGGTCACGTAAGTGCCGTGCAGATTCAGCAATTCATCTATATTGCTGATGCCGTACTGTTCCACTTGCTCGATAGCCAATACGTTCAACAGTGCCTGTTTCACTTTGTCATCCTCGATATGGTCGGCAATATAGTTCATCATGCAAATAGTACGGTCGTATGGTGTCTTTGCTTCTTCTTTCTTGCAGCCGAACATTCGGGCTATCTCCTTCATATACTCACGATACTCTTTCAGTTCTACCAGGTTTTCGTCTGCCACAGCATACTTTTTAAGCGTATCGTAATAGGCTTCGTCCGGGCGGTAAGTGGTATCCTGAGCCACAAAAGGATGCCCCACAGCGTACATCATCAGCGAAGAAGCATAGGCATAACGGATGCGGCCGGTTTCGACGGCAACGAAACGCGGACTGACTTCGTCCAACTTCCATGCCTTCAATATACGCATCATGGACTCTTCTTTCTTGTCCACCAACGCGGCGTACTCATCAAATGGCAGGGCCATCTTCTCTTGCGGGACATCCAACAGGGTCACCTGATTCAGATACTTAAAGATTTTCTCTTTGCCTCCATCCGCTTCAAATTTTACGGTTCCCTTGAAATCAGCCCCGTCGAAGGAGATATGGATACGATCTCCGTCTTCCAAAAAAATATTTTTGCTGTCCATTCCATAAAACAGACTGGCATGTACGGCACCTATATGCTGAAAGGTATGGCTACCGTGCCCGTTGTCGTCCAACGGAATCTCTACGATCGTAGTCTGATACACCACAACAACTGTCGAAGCCGTCTTATTTGCCACATCGACTGTCAACTGAATATCGGCCCGACTCTCTACGAACCCCAAAGCACAAAAGACAAACGTTAAAAAGGCTGTCTTAAACCACATATTATTTTTCATCATCTCATTCATTATTAATTATTGTTGATAAATTACTTTCTCGCGGTAAATCACGTCCACAATATCTGCAAAACCGGAGTATCGTTCCACCGGAACGGCATTCTGGAAATTGCCTTCATTCGTGAATCCGTCATAAATACGCAATGTACCCTCGCCCGTATCATTTTTCTTGCTGCCTACAATCAGGTCGTAAGAACGGTTGTCTGTGTCTTCTTGTTCCCACAGATAGAATTTCAAACAGGTGATTTCTTCTCCTTCTGGCAATTCGAACTGTAATTCTGCCGCCGGAGCCGCATTGGAAAAATTCACGCGATAGACCTTTCTACCCACGGCATAATACATAAATGTCTTCAGGGAACTGAACGCAAAGTGTGTGGCCCCGGCAATGTCGGTACAAGCAGACAAATCCACATAATAAGCTTTCTCATAGGCATAACCGTATTTGGCTTCGGCAAAAGAGTAAAGTTCATTGAGAATGATGCCATACAAGAAACGTTGGTTGTCTTTACCCAAAACGGCATATGTCATCCCGTTACCGTCCTGATTACGGTCGTAGCGGGTATTCTCCATACAGATAAAGTCCATCCGGTCTGCTCTTTTCGGCCATGCGAAAAGCTCTTCATTCACTGTAGGGAAACCGTCGGCGGCCAATTCATCCATCGGCACGTCTCTCACATTATCCAATCCGATAGACGCGAACTCCGAAGCACAGACCACAAAACGGCGGTTATTCTTGTCCCACATCATAAAAGCCGGAATAAAAGGAGTCCCTTTGGCATTATAACCGACTGCCGGCTCTACATAAAAACCATTGGCTCGGACGGAACCGAACAACCCGTCGCCGGACAAAGTATTACAATAATACACACGTCCCGCAATATCGACAAACAACTTGCCTGGCCTGTGAGAAGCCAAGCAACGTACCGTACCGGTATACATTCCGTTACCGAACTCATAACCTATCATATAGGAGTCGTTCCACTGAAAATCGTTATTGCTCAAACGCGTAGTCCCACTACCGGCCACCAAATAGAAAGGCTCTTGCATCCCAGGGTCGCAAACCAGCTGGTAAGGTTGTAGCCAATCCTCCAACTCCGTCCCTTTCAACAAATCATAATACACATTATCCGTTTCCTTGATGTGCGACACCATGTCCAGACGCACACGCCCGTTGTCGGAGCACAATACCAACCACCCCAACGAAAGCGGCGTATCCACGTTCAACGTGGCCGACTTTTGATAATACAGCCCCGACGCCTTCTCCCTAATGGTCAGTACCAACTGATAGTTGCCCTGTGCAAGAGTCAATTCCACATCCAGATTCAAAGCCGTACCCAACACAACCGGTTCCTGGCTCCCGGCCTGGTCGTACGCCTTCCATTCATAAGTATAAGCATCCGGTACGAACTCTTTTGCTGCCACCTCCGGCTTTACGACGAAAGGTTCACGGGAAATGGCAGAATAAGCGTCATCGAACGAAATGTTCAAATCGTTCAAATCCCTGTAATCGTAATTCCCCTTATCTTCCGCACAGCTTTGCCATAAGAACGGCAACACCAACCATAGCAAACGGATATATTTCATTCTTTCCATATCATTCCATTTTAGTTATCAGAGGTTATGGGAGTAAAATCCAACAGTTGGCGATCATCCCCTTCGGCTGCCGGGTCCACCAATGCGTCTACATCCACCGTTCCTTGTTCATATCCCAACAATATATATAATTGCTTCGTCATATAAGTATCTATTTCCCTTTGCATGTACACCCATTTATTGAAAGGAATAGCCCCCTTCACATTATAGTCGGCACGATCCACCACATCATCGAACAGCTTCCACATCAGACGTAACTTACGTTCTGAAAACTCGCCGACATACTCGGGAAGCCATCCGGCCGGAGGAGTAGAATAGAAGTCGGAAAAATCTATCCGGAACTTCAACATCTCGGTGTAAGGACGTTCCTCGCTTCCCGTAGAATCCCTCTCCAGAAACGTAGTGAAATACTCGTTAGCCGACAGTTCCAGATAAATGGACTTCAATTCCGTTTTAATGGCTTCCGTACGTTTCAAACGAACCACATAGGAAAACATGGAAGCATGAGCCGGTACCACCGCCGGTGTCAGCAACTCATAATCCACTCCTTCCTCGGCATTGTCCGACCAAACCTTGAGATTGACCGGACGATCGATATCAGCCTGCCTTCCAATGGTCTGTATGACTACCGGTACGTCGAGATACATCGTTTCGTCCGGCCCATAAACGAAAGTCAAAGTCGTCGTATCTACCAACACACTCCCCGAAGTCCGGTTATTAAAGTAAATTCCGTCGGGAGCACTATACAAATCCGGCGTACGTTCATCGCATGCACTCCACAAGCAAAGCGCAAGGCACATCGGAAACCATATTTTTAAATTCTTCATCATAACCTGTTTATTGTCTGTTGTCTGATTCCGTATCCGGTAAAGGAACTACAAAAAATTTCTCCGAAACCGGGATGAATTCCGTAATAGGATCAAAAGTAATCAATACCGGTGAATAGTTCCGCTTATGATAGAAAAAGATTTGTCCCTCCCCATACAGCTCTCTCACGACCTCGTATCCCAAGACACGCGGAGCATATTTAGATTCATCCATTTTCTCTACTCCACGGTGTTCCCGTAACTTATTCACCCAATTGCCCATAAGAGGGCGTTCGCTCACCTCGTCGTAAAGGTCTGCAATAATCAGATACATTTCTCCCAACCGTATCATCGGAACGATAGTGTTCTCTATCTTCCCCACTTCGGTAATGTCCGCATACTTATAGAAATAGTAATCATTTCCGCTCTTTTTCCAGTTGGCAATGTAACGATAGTCGTCAGTAGACCCGCCGTAGTCCGCTCCGCCGCCGAAATAAGGCATCTCCAGAAGAGCCGGATCCATCCTGAGCACCGGCTTCGGGCTTCGATCCGGATCGTTGTTGTTCTTGAACATCAGATTACGGTTCACATTCGTCAGACCGAAAATCACTTCCGTAGCAAAAATGCGATCCACATTCTCCGGTGTCCCTAACACGTCCGCTTTATTCACAAACGGGAAATGCTGCGGGGCAATATTAATAATCCCTTCGGCATAGCTTTTAGCCTTGGCTTTATAGTCCTCCTGATGCTCATCCTTGTAACTGGATATATAGTGATATGCCCGCGCCAACAACGCCTGTACGGCATAATAATTAAGCCTCAACGTACGGTACTCCAAGAAATTGCTTCCCCCCGTCGTCGCATGATTGACCAAATGGTCCGTCGTCGTGATAATCGGGTCATCGGCCAACAGTTTTTCCGCTTCAGACAAGTCCTCTATGACATGGCGCATCACTTCATTCCCCGGTAACAGTTCCTGCACCTGCAAGGTAGTGGATGTCTCATAGGGAATACTGGTCTTCGTCGGGTTCAGCTTATACACGGGACCGAACAGACGGAACATGTCGAAATGCAGCAAAGCCCTTAACGCCAACGCTTCTCCCCGAATCAAATTATAATTGTTGCCTGTAAAGACCGACTTACGACTCTCCATCTGTTCCAATATCGTATTGCAATTACGAATCAATGCATACGCCTTGTCCCACGTATTGTCGAGTCTCGTACGCCAATACTCGGTAGTGAAGTTCCGGTTGTTCAAATCAATATAATCGCCCCAAGTCAATGGATCGGTACCAATCAGATAAGACCCTCCCATAATCTCCACCATTTCCACGGTAAGCGTCTGGCCGTACAGCTCGTCCTTGTTCAAATCAATATACACTCCGTTAAGCAATTTCTTGAAACCTTCTTCGGTACTTAACAAATCACCTTCGGCCATGGTGTCGTAGGGCTTCACTTCAAGCCAGTCACTACATCCGGCCGTGAAAAACAAGCCGGAAAAAGACAATATGATATATTTTAATATTTTCATAATTTCTATAGCTTTAGAATACGGCTGAAACAGAAAATGACACAGTTCGCGCAAAAGGATAATCAATACCCCGTTCCGCTTTTACGGTAGACACCCGGAAGATGTCGTTCATGTTAGCCTGAAGGGTCAACGACGACAGACCGACCTTTTTAATGAAAGGTTGCGTGAATTCATATCCTACATTGAAGGACTCTCCGGCAAACGTATTCTCATCCATTACGAAACGGGAAGACTTGTCCGTTTTCTGCACTAAGGAGATACCCTTAAACTGCGCTTCCTGACCTGGAACGGACCAACGGTCATACAGCGCACGCCGGTCCTGATTGTAGTTTATGTCACTCAAATCGATATTCTCCACCTTATTATATAAGTCTGAATTGAATATCTGCCCCCCGAGTTGGTAACGGAAATAAGCTCCGAACGAAAAGCCCTTGTAATAAAAGGTCGTTCCCAAGACCCCTTCCAATTTGGGCTGCGTGTCACCGACGACCACTTCGTCATTCACATCATAATCGAACGAATAACTACCGTCTTTCTTAATAAAAAGCTCTTTACCCGTAGCTGGGTCAATACCTGCCGAACGGACAGCCCAAATAGCCGTCGGGCTTCCCCCATCGTAATAACGCGTCGTCCCCGTCACCGAAGCCTGTCCGGCTTTGTTCAAGGCACTCAAAGAATTGCCTATATTAGCGTACTCCGATTTATACGTCCGCGCATTCAAGCTGACGGTCCATTGTATCCCCTTCTCCACGTTATGAATAGGAGACACACGCAACGTAGCCTCCAGTCCGTTCGTATTTTGCTGGCCGGCATTCATCGCTACGCTCTTTACGCCTACCGAACCCGGTGTCGTAATGACAGCCAACAGCGAGTCTGTAATTTTGCGGAAGACATCCACAGTTACATTCAAACGATTGTCGAACATGGCTATATCCGTCCCTACCGTATAATTCAAAGTGTTCTGCCACTGAAGGTCGGAATTTCCCAAAGCCGATATCAAAACACCCGCACCGAACACATTGGTCATCCATCCATTGAATTGATAAGTCGTGAAAGCCTGATAAGCGGAAAAGTTCTGATTACCGGGATTGCCGACAGACGCACGCAACTTGAGCAGTTGGAACAGGTCCGTGCCGCTCATAAACTTTTCCTTGTGAATGTTCCAACCTATACCCACCGACCACGTATCGCGGAAACGGTGGCTCGACCCGAACATGGAAGCCCCGTCGCGCCGATAGTTAACGTCGAGCAAATAACGGTTGTCATACGCGTATCCACCATTCAAATAGAAACTGGCCGCACGCGTGGTGCTTTCGGAATATGACGGTTTTCCACCATCCGGATAGCCATTGGCAAAAGAAGGTGCACCGAACTGGTCTTCGGTGAAGCCTATTGCCTTATAACCGTTACGGGTAGACTCCGTGTTGGAAAAATTAAACCCGCCGACAAGATTGAGCATGTGGACTTCCCGGAACAGCTTGCCGTAAGTCACGGACAGGTCCCCTTCATACTTCGTGACAGCGGTAGTGGAATGTTCGTATGAGCCTTTCTCCGTATCGCTCATACTGTCGAAATCCGTATGCAACGGAGACAAACGCGTTTCGGCTGTGGCCGTAGTTTTCGTCACTCCGAATTTGGCACGGGCACGCAAATCCGTCGTGGCAAACCATTCCGCAATGAAGTTATTCGTAAAGCCAAATTCATCCCCACGGTCATAATTGCTCAGACGGGCATTCCAAAGCGGATTCGGAACAGGAGCCTCGTCGTCATTCTCCGGAACATACAAATACTTGTCTACTCCGCCATCGGCATTGTACTTGCGGTAATAGGGATTAGCCAAAGCATATTCGGAGAACGAGACCACAGGGTCGGACGTTTCCAGATAATCAATCGTCAGTTTATTACTGAACTGAAACTTCCCGGTACGATAAATCAAATCCAGATTTCCGGATAGGGTCTGGCGGCTCGACTCCTTCATCACGCCTTCCGTATTCCCGTAAGTCAGCCCTAAGCCATACCTGATTTTCTCTTCTCCGCCATCGGCATAAACATTATGTTTTTGCACGAAACCGGTACGCAACGGCTCACTCAACCAATAAGTATCCACTCCACGTGCCACTTCTTTCAAACGTTCGTTCCTCAGGTTGTCCAACCTCAGTTGGTTTAACGGGTCGTTCGTCAAATCAGTATATAACCCGGCCAATTCTTCGAACTTTATCTTTTCGTTGGCATTCATCAGGTTATAATCCGTCAAGTCGGCCTTTGTCAGGGAGAAGTCGCCTTTATAACTCAAGCGCAACCGTCCCTTCTCCGGCTTCACCGTCTCGATGACCACAACACCATTGGCCGCTTTCGAACCATAAATAGCCGTAGAGGCCGCATCCTTCAATATCGTAACGGAAGCCACGCGGTTCATGTTCAAATCCGAGACCGTCTGCAAATCGGTTTCAAATCCGTCCAGTATGAACAAGGGCTGATTCGGATCCGTACCATATTCCTCTTTCAACCCCATGATGCTGCTCTTGCCGCGGATTTCGATGTCCGGCATGCGGTTGGGATCTGAACCAAACTGGATGTTGTCCGCGATTTTGAAAGATGGATCGAGGGTTTTCAAACTCTGCAAGACATTCTGTACCCCGATTTTTTTCAATTCCGGTCCCTCGAAAGTAGCAGCCGACCCCGTAAAGCTTTCCTTCTTACGTTGGTATATTCCCGTCACCACCACTTCATTCATGGTTTTCGATGCCGGGGCCATCACAACCTTCTTAAAACTTTCCGTATGGGACGCGTCCAATTCCCGCTCTAACTTTTCGTAGCCGATATAAGTGAAAACCACTTTATAACGTCCTTTGGGCAAAGTTAATGAATAAGCACCGTCTATATCCGTCACCGTAATCACGTCCGTACCCAACACGCGAATGGAAACTCCAATCATGGTCTCTCCAGTCTCCTTGTCCACCACAACTCCTTTTACCGTCATTTTCTCCGGACTTCCGACTGTTTCAGCACGAACCGCCCCTCCGACACCTGTACCGTTCTGTGCATAAAGCGCAGAGACCGATGAAAGCGCCATAACAAAAACGAAAAGGGCAAACCCGGCACCGCAAGCCTTTAAACGGAAAAATACGATTCTCAAGTTTATTTTCATACTTCTTTCGTTATATATAAAAAGCAGGACATTATTACTCCTGCCAACCATTTTATATTCCCTTTCTCCAACACTTTGGAAAAAGAAAAATAAAACGAAGAGAAAGAAGTCCCACAAGACCCGGTTCCCTTCATTTTACATATATATCTTCAGGTTATTTCACTACAACTTTCGCTGTCTGACTGCCGACTTTTACCAAATACAGCCCAGACTTCAGACCGCCGAATGCAGCCGTAGCTCCGTGCACAGACGACACCAACATACCCTGTGCGTCAAACACACTGATTTCGGCACTTTCCAACCCTTCTACGCGAATCGAGCCGTCTGAACTATAAATTTTGACATCCTTGATACAACGGCTGCTAATGCCACTTCCTGTCTTCACGGCCTCACCGCCAACGACAGACATTTGCAATGGCATTTCCATTACCTCATCGAATCCGTTGTCTAATACCAAATAGCCCGAAGTCACCAACTTGTCTTTTTCCACAAAAAAGAACGGAGCTTCGTTGGGATTATACCCACCTTCCTCTGTCGGTTGCTGCCCGAAACACATGCCATTGGCCAGTTTCATATCATGCGGCAATACCAATATGCCACCATCGGCATAGAACTCAGCGGTCACATCCGTGTTTTCCACCCCAAACCAATTTCCTAAGCTCACACCGGAAGAAATCGTTTCTGAGGTATTTCCCGTAATTTTCAGCTTAAAATTTTCAGACGCATCAGCCAACAAAATATTATCGACTCTCGTCGACGCGAAATCGTACTCCCCAATCACATCACTAAGATTATAGGAGACTTCCTCTTTGGTCATGGTATATGCAGAAGCGTAAGAAAGCATCCCCATAACCTCATTCTCCATATCCATAATGGTGACATCTTCCAATGCATTCTGCGCCGTAATCTGTATTTTGCCGTCTTTCTCCGCCACCTGATAATTAAAGACAACAGTCCCTCCTGTAGATGCCGCATCCGCTACAACCATTAAATTCATTCCCATTATAAACACTGCGGTTGGCGTTTCTCCCTTCAACGTTCCATCTTCCTGGTTATAGGTCAACGTCACACCACCGCCATAACCGAAGAAACCGAGCACCTTCACTTCATTCTCTGATTCGCCCGGCAACACGGCCATATTATAATCCGTTGTGGCAGGAACCGGAGCCTCGCCCGCCGCTCCAGAAACCATGTCAACATAAGAGCATTCTCCACTAAATTTATAGCGGCCATACAAATCCTTAACCGAAGGGAAACCGGCTGCCGAAACCATTTCCACACCCAATGAAACAGCAAACAAGGCAATCAAAACTGCCTTAAAAATAGAAGTAGACTTTCTCATAGACACACTTTTTTACATTAAAACAATGCAAAAATAATAAAAAAGAAAGAAAAGAAGAGGCTTCGGGCGTTTTTTAACTATAAAACAACCGCAAAAATACAATCCCAATCCCCAGACATCCTTGTATCCACTTGCAAATCGAAAGACTTTCCCTGCATTTTTCCGGCAAAAAACACTATCTTTGTCCCGCTATAATGAAGAAGAGAAACGCATGATTGTATGTATCGCAGAGAAACCCAGTGTGGGTAAAGACATTGCCAAAGTGCTGGGCGCCACGCAAGACCACCGTAATTATTGGGAAGGCAACGGCTACCAGGTCACTTGGACTTTCGGTCATCTTTGCGAGCTGAAGGAACCGCACGAATATACTCCGCTCTGGAAAGCGTGGAGCCTTTCTTCATTACCTATGATTCCTCCCCGCTTCGGCATCAAGCTAAAAAGCGACAAGGGCATCGAAGAACAATTCCGGGTGATTGAGCGACTGATGCAGGCTGCCGACATGATCATCAACTGCGGCGATGCCGGGCAGGAGGGGGAGCTGATACAACGTTGGGTCATGCAGAAGGCCGGTGCCCGATGCCCGGTGAAACGCCTCTGGATTTCGTCACTCACGGAAGAAGCCATCCGTGAGGGATTCAGCAACCTGAAAGACCAGAGCGAATACCAGTCGCTCTACGAAGCCGGACTGAGCCGCGCCATCGGCGACTGGACTTTGGGCATGAATGCCACGCGGCTCTACACGTTGAAATACGCACAGGGACGCCAGGTGCTGAGCATCGGACGGGTGCAGACTCCCACACTGGCTCTCATCGTCAACCGTCAACTGGAAATCGAGAACTTCAAGCCGGAACCTTATTGGGTACTGACCACCAACTACCGTGATACAGTCTTTACCGCTGTGTTGGAACAAGACGAAGAGGAAACCGCAACGGCTTCTCAGGAAAAAGGTGCGAACGGCAACGGAAGCGGCAAGGCAAACGATGTGACACGCCGGGGATTCACCTCGGAAGAAGAAGGACGGAAAGCCCTTGAACAAATCAAAGACGCACCGTTCACGATTACGTCCGTCACCAAGAAAAACGGAACGGAAGCCCCTCCCCGCTTGTACGACCTGACCTCGCTACAGGTGGAATGCAACCGCAAGTTTTCTTTCTCGTCCGACCTGACCCTGCAACTCATCCAGTCGCTCTACGAGAAGAAAGTCACGACTTATCCACGTGTGGACACCACTTTCCTGAGCGACGACATTTATCCGAAATGCAACGCCATCCTCAACGGTATAGCCGACGAATATGCCGCCTTGCTCCAACCCTTGCGTGGCGCGGCGTTGAAAAAGAGTAAAAAGGTGTTCGACTCTTCCAAAGTCACCGACCACCATGCCATTATCCCCACAGGAGTAGCACCGCACGGCTTGACACCGGACGAACAACGGGTATTCGACCTCGTGGCGCGGCGTTTCATTGCAGCGTTCTACCCCGACTGCAAATTCGCCACCACCACCATCCTCGGCGAAACGGCCGACATCCCGTTCAAAGCCACCGGCAAACAGATTCTCTTGCCGGGTTGGCGAGAGGTGTATGCACAGGAGGCCAAGACGGTGGAAACCTTGGGAAAAAACGCCGAGGAAGAACGCACGCTCCCTGTTTTCACGAAAGGTGAAAGCGGCCCCCACGTTCCGGACTTGGCCGAAAAATGGACACAGCCACCCAAACCTTACACAGAAGCTACGCTCTTGCGCGCCATGGAGACTGCGGGTCGCCTGGTGGACGACGACGAATTACGTGATGCCTTGAAAGAGAACGGTATCGGCCGTCCGTCCACCCGGGCCGCCATCATCCAGACCCTCTTCAAGCGGCATTATATTCGGTTGGAACGAAAGAACCTTATAGCCACTCCCACGGGAGTGGAACTCATCAGCCTCATCCATGAGGAACTGCTCAAAAGTGCCGAGTTGACCGGCATTTGGGAACGCCGCCTTCGGTTGATTGAAAAGAAAACCTACGATGCCAAAACTTTTTTGGAAGAACTCAAGCAAATGGTAGCCGAAATCGTGCATACCGTCCTGGCAGACAACACCAACCGTCGCGTCGCGGAAACACAGGAAGATAAGCCTGTACCAAAAGGGAAAAAGGGAAACGTAAAAGAAAAGTCAGCTAAAGCACCAAGAACGGCACGCAAAATCGCGAGCAAGCGAGAGCAGAACCAAGCCCGCCTGACTATGCCGGGCGAGAGCGATTTATCTAAAAAGTCGGCCGCTCCTCAAACAGCCATAATCCCGGCCACGCCTCCAGCCCCCAAAGAGGGTGACCTCTGCCCGCTCTGCGGAAAGGGGCACATCATCAAAGGCAAGACCGCTTTCGGCTGTTCGGAATGGAAAAACGGATGTACTTTCCGCGCACCGTTGGAAATCTCTTCGTAAGCCGCGTCCTTGCATGCCATACCGCCTCCTACACAAGTTTTTCGTGAAAACATCCTTCATCTTTCAGGATGCACTTTAACATCCTCATAACATTGATGTTATAAGCTGAAGGATATTTCAGCCATCTTTCAGCCATGCTTCATTCCGTCCGGCAGAGACTGGAAAATCGCTTGGCGCAGAACGAGAGATCGTTCGGCTTAGATTAAAAAATCATTTGGCGCAGAACTTTTCATTGCTTTCTGCCATGAAGGGGAGCTGAAAGATGACTGAAACATCCTTCATCCTACAATTCATTCTATAACAACCGATTATCGAACAATCTGAAAGATGAAGGATGTTTTTGCAAAAAACCTTGGGGAAACATACAGAAAATGATGGACTCCGGCAAAATACCTTTTCTATCCCAACAATCTCCAACTATCCTAAGTTCTTTGAAGAAATAAAGAAAATCATTAGAAAATAAGAGATTATCGTAAAAATCCACTATCTTTGTATTCGGATTGAGGCAACTCTTTTCAATACACGTGAAATAAAAAAGGAGCGTTATGCTTTCATCTTTTGTTTTAGGACTAAGTATCGCTACTATAATAGGTATCGTCATAGTAACGATACGGTTATTGCTAAAAAAGAGATTAAATGAACTGTCGGAACGAATTACAACCATAACTCCTTATAAGGATATACAAAAAAGCAGAGAAAAGGAACTAAAGCAAAGTAATGAAAGTTTTTTCATTGATATTGAAACCGATTTAAGGAATAGTTTTAATGAACACATAATATCCTCTTCGGAAGAGAAACAATTCACAAAATATTATACTGAGTTCTTCCATAAAGTCAATTCTTTGCAGAGAAGTCTTGAAGCATTCCATATAAAACCGTCCGAGACAATCTCAAAATTTACACATGATTTCGGAAACATCCACTCAATTGTCAAAAGACATAATGAGCAGGTTATCCAAGACACTCTTGACACCCACAAAGTTTTTTTCGACCATTGTCTTAAATACCCGTTAGACACACAGCAAAGGCGTTCAATCGTGTCTGAGGAAGATAATTGTTTGGTGGTTAGTAGTGCAGGAAGTGGAAAAACATCGTCCATTGTAGGAAAGGGAAGGTTCCTGGTAGACATCAAGCACATCAATCCTCAAAAGATTCTTCTTATCAGCTATACAAACAAAGCTGCTGCCGAGTTGACGGAAAGGATGGATATAGAAGGACTAAGGGGATACACCTTTCATAAACTTGCTATTGACATCATCGGGAAAGCGACAGGACAAAAGCCCTCCATCTGCGATAACACAGACGCATTGTTTGTGAAAATATATCATAAACTATTAGAAGATAAGTGGTTCAAAAAAGGTATTATAGAATACTTTGTTGACTATCAAGTGCAAGAAGAGGATTGGGAGCATCACAAAAATGAGCGTAGACAAAAACTCTCCGAATTAAAAGAAGCACGCTTGAAAGCGCAATTCCCTGACATGGACGGGAAAACTATTTATGTTCGTAGTGAGCAGGAGCAGAAAATCTGTTTTGTATTATCTTCTTTGGGTGTGAAATTCAGGTATGAAGAGCCTTACGAACATCCATTGGCTGATGAAATGCATTCACAATACAGACCCGATTTTTCCATTTACTTTGAGCAGGATGGCAAGACAAAACGTATTTATTTAGAGCATTTTGGTGTGGATGAACATGGACTTGTTCCCACATGGTTAGCAAAAGACAAAGGCATTACTTATGAAGAAGCAAACCAAAAATACAATGACGGAATAACATGGAAAAAAGCAGCCCATGAGAAGTTTGGGACTATATTATTGACAACTTCAAGTGCTGA
The DNA here is from genome assembly GCF_900683745.1 of Paraprevotella xylaniphila YIT 11841. Classification (NCBI taxonomy): domain Bacteria; kingdom Pseudomonadati; phylum Bacteroidota; class Bacteroidia; order Bacteroidales; family Prevotellaceae; genus Paraprevotella; species Paraprevotella xylaniphila. Next base: position 3,620,119 of record NZ_LR215980.1, on the reverse strand, counting down.
TTTCCATTATTCAGATATTCGGCATACATTAAAAGCTTCATTGGAAAAGATAGGCGTTCCTGTTCAAGAAAAAACAGATGCCGAATTATACGATATGGTTCTTCCTCCAAACAGCAAGCAAGAAAAGGCTTTCATTCGGCTTGTTGTAACTTTTGTGACATTGATTAAGTCAAGCTGTAAGTCCATAAAAGAAGTTTTGAAACAGGCTAAAAATGTTGGAGACGAACGCAGTACATTCATTATCAAAAGAATATTCCAACCTGTTTATGAGCGGTATATTGAAGAATTGAAAAACAGCAATCAGATAGACTTTACCGACGCTATTCTGCAAGCCACGGAAATATGCCGTTCCACCCATCCTGTAAAGTATGAGTATATCATCGTTGACGAGTTCCAAGACATATCAGTTGACCGCTACAATTTCCTTAAAGTACTCCGAGAAGGCAATCCTCCTGCAAAATTGTATTGCGTGGGCGATGATTGGCAATCCATATACCGTTTTTCAGGAAGTGACATGGCTCTTTTCAATCAATTCTCTGATTATTTCGGCTCCACAGAAATCAATAGAATCGAAACGACATACCGTTTTGGAGAGCCTTTGGTAAGCCTGTCATCGCAATTCATCCAACGGAATAAGACACAGCTAAAAAAGGATATACACCCATTCAATCCGCAAATCAAAACCGAATTACAATTCTGCGCTTATGAACGGCGTGACTATTGTAACGCTATCGGACAATTGGTAGCGTCTATTCCTGCGGATAAATCCATCTTTCTGTTGGGACGGTATTCATTTGATGACTACTATTTATCATTTCTGTACAAATCTGTGAAAGAGGGCAATCGCTTTTACTACTTCATTAGAGGCAGAAAAATAGAATTCTTGACTGTCCATAAATCTAAAGGGCTTGAAGCGGATTATGTGATAATACTCCAATGCAACAAAGATACCTATGGCTTCCCTTCAATGGTAAGTGATGACCCTGTTCTTGATTATGTTTTGACCAAAAGTGACCAATATCCATATGGGGAAGAACGTAGGTTATTTTATGTGGCTATCACCAGAGCGAAAATAAAAACATATATACTTTACGACAAGCGTTTCCCGTCTGTTTTTGTTGACGAGTTCTTACATCCTGAAAAGGTCACGGAAGAAAGTTATGACAAGCACCCCAATGCAAATAAGAAATGGACACGCAGTGCTGACAAGTTTCTGCTTACTCTTTACCATGAAGGAAAGAGTATAAAGCACATCGCAGAGAAAATGGGAAGAAGTCAAACCTCTATCGTTATGCGAATAGGAAAACTAGAAGGCAAGCAATAATAAAAACGCTCATAATGCTTTTCATTAGACAAATTGCACTACTTTTGCATAATAAGAGTTGTTTGACAGAAAGAAAAGCAACGCATTTCACTAAATTTGAGACTGTTGCCAAGTCATTACCCCGTTATTTGAAAAAGGACTCACAAGCAGTTTATTTCTAATCTATTTTATTTCGCTATCGTTTTTTTAGAAAACAGCGGTAAATGATTATCCATTGGACGACATGTCCAACCCCATCCTGGTTATCGCAGAAGAACAATAAATAATGGTTAAACTGTATTAAAAACACAGGCATTTGCGTGTAAACAGCACACTCTTCACTCCCTATTTATATAACTTTGGAGAGAAATTCAACCCAATAACTTTTAATCACTTAAACCATGAACAGTACTCGTATCAACAAACTGATTCTTAGTTTACTATTTTTATGCCTGGCAACCACAGGCCGTGCACAAACCTTCCCTCGCCTGCTTTTGAGTGGGGATTATCCCGACCCGTCCATCATCAGGGAAGGAAAAGACTTCTACATGACAAACTCATCTTTCAATTACGCACCGGGACTGCTCATTTGGCACTCTACCGATTTGGTGAACTGGACCCCCATAGCCCGTGCACTCCATGCACTCGACGGTTCGGTCTACGCTCCAGACTTGGTGAAGTACAAAGGACGTTACTATATCTACTATCCTGCTGCCGGAGCCAACTATGTGGTCTATGCCGATGATATCCGAGGCCCGTGGAGCCAACCGGTGAAACTCGACCTGACGGGCATCGACCCTGGACATGTAGTGGGCGAAGACGGCAAACGGTATTTATATGTGGACAAAGGTGCCATAGCCCCGCTAAGCGACGACGGGCTGAAAGTGACGGGACCGAAAAAGACCGTCTACGAAGGTTGGCGGTTCCCCAAGGATTGGAAAACCGAAGGCAATGGCGACATGTTCCTCGAAGGCCCGAAACTGCTGCACAAGGACGGTTATTATTATATGGTATCGGCAGAAGGCGGCACCGCCGGACCGGCCACGAGTCACATGGTAGTCGTGGCACGTTCCAAAAGCGTGTTCGGCCCGTGGGAGAACTCCCCCTACAACCCTTTGGTGCATACCTACAATGCAAGCGACCCTTGGTGGTCGAAAGGACACGGTACGCTCATCGACGATGCCGAAGGGAACTGGTGGGTGGTGTACCATGCTTACGCACAAGGTTACCACACGTTGGGTCGCCAGACGCTGATAGACCCGGTGGAATGGACAGCCGACGGATGGGTCAAGCTGCGGCATGATGCCCGTCCGCTCCCGGCACAAGACCCTGAAAAACACGGACTGGAACTCTCCGATGACTTCACGGGCAAGCAACTCGGCCTGCAATGGACCTTTTGGAAGGAATACGCCCCCGAAAGCCTCTCATTCGGCAAGGACGGCATGAGCGTCAAAGCCAAAGGCAAGACTCCTACGGATGGACGTTTGCTTTTGACCACAGCCACAGACAAGAACTATGAGCTCACAACGGAAATCACCCTCGGAAAAGGGAACACGGGCGGTTTGCTCCTTTTCTATGACGAGAAGGCATACGCCGGTGTCGCTTCGGACGGAAAGACGCTCACGATATACCGCAACGGGGAAAAAGCCGAAACCATGCCTTCCGATTACCACAAGCATTTCTACCTCCGCCTGCTCAACCGTGCCAACCGCGTGACCCTCTCTGCCAGCAAGGACGGAAAGTCATGGAAGGAACTGGCCACGGATATCGACGTGTCAGGACTTCATCACAACAACTACGGTGGGTTCTATGCCCTCCGTCCTGCACTCCTGTCCGCAGGAAAAGGACGTACGACTTTCCGCAACTTCACCTACCGTGACGCCACACCGCAAGAAAAAGACATGGCGGCCTACCTTATGGTATTCCATCAGGACGAAGACCACTGCCTGCATGCAGCCATCAGCCGCGACGGTTATACGTTTACCGCCCTGAACGATGGCAAGCCCATTATTGCAGGCGATACAATCGCCGACCAGAAAGGTATCCGCGACCCGCATATCTACCGTGGCCCGGACGGCGGCTTCTACTTGGCCATGACCGACTTGCATATTTATGCACAACGCGAGGGTTACCGCGATACGGAATGGGAGCGCGACGGGAAAGCTTATGGTTGGGGAAACAACCGTGGCTTGGTGCTGATGAAATCGTTCGACCTCATCCATTGGACACGCACCAACATACGTTTCGACCAGATGTCCAAGGAATTTGCACAGATAGGTTGTGCTTGGGCACCGGAAACAGTCTATGACCCCGCCACAGGACGGATGATGATTTATTTCACCATGCGGTTCGGCAACGAGCAAAACAGGCTTTATTATGTCTACGTAAACCAAGATTTCAACCGTATCGAGAGTATTCCGCAAATCTTGTTTGAATACCCCTCTGGAGCGTCTGCCATCGACGGCGACATCACCCCGATATGGAACGAGGAACGGCAAAAAATGGAATATCACCTGTTCTACGTGGCGCATGAATCCGGTTCGGGCATCAAACAGGCGGTTTCCGACCGTATCGACGGAAGCTACCGGTTCGACCCGCGTTGGATAGACTTTGAACCGGTGGCCTGTGAGGCACCTAACGTTTGGAAACGCATCGGTGAAAACAAATGGGTACTCATGTACGACATCTTCGGCATCAACCCGCACAACTTCGGCTTTGTGGAAACCTGTGACTTCGTACACTTCAAGAACTTGGGACGCTTCAACGAAGGCATAATGAAAACCACCAACTTCCGGTCGCCCAAGCACGGTGCCGTCATCCACCTGACAAAAGAAGAGGCGGACCGGATCGAAGACTATTGGAACAATCAGAAACACTGAAAAAATCCTCCTCCCTGCACAGGCTCTATCTCCATAGGTAAAACCATAACGGAACCGCCTGCGCAACCCAAGCCATGGAATACGGTTTTTCTCATTCGTCCGTATTCGTGGCTTTTTATTGTCTTAACCATCTTTAATATTAAAAAAATAAGTAATTCGCCGTCCTTATTCGTATATACATAAAGAGATTTATTATCATTACTTAATTTACACTTATGAACAATGACATGAAAAGCAAAAGGAAAAAACTCTGCATGCTGTTAGCTTCTTGCTTCGTGGCATGTACCGGCACCGGACTTTATGCACAGGAAGACGGATTGCGACTGCACTTCGACTTCGAACAAGTAAACGGTACTTCCGTCACGGACGCTTCTACGTCCGGCATCATAGCTTCGTTGAAAAACGGTGCCAAGGTGGAAGAAATGGGAAAATACCATGTGCTCAATTTGGGCAACCAGTCTGGTTATCTTGATTTGACCGAAAAAACGGGCGCCCTATTCAAAGAAATGGACTCCTATACAGTCTCCATGTACTACCGGGTAGACGAAAACGCCTCGCTTTCCGGCGCGGGATTCTTCCTTTGGTCCTTCTCCACATCCATGGCTTGCACCGCTTCTGAGGGGAAATATTCGGCCTACCGCTTGAACGCACAACGGTTTGCCAACTCCACAGGTGGTTATCAACACGAAACGGGTATTGAAATCGGAGGAGAATCGGAAAAAGGCCAGTGGATACACGTCCTTTATACACAAAACGGAAAGAACGGCACGCTTTATCTTAACGGTGTACGCAAAGGGTCAAACAGTTCGATGCCTGCCAACTCGGAAAACTTCAATGCCTCCATTCCTTACGTATGGATTGGACGTGCTCCTTTTTCCGCAGACAATTACTTGAAACAAACCCTCGTGAGCGACATCAGACTTTACGGCAAAGTATTGGGCACGGCGGAAATCAACGCCCTCTCACAAATCACCGAAGATTTGGAGCATGAATTCCGCTATGGTACCCCCGGCGATTTCACAGCCCTGCGAACCGCCATCCGGGAAGCAGAAGATTTCTTGGCCGGACATGCTGCAATTTATCCGGAAGCTGCCGTGGCGATTTACCTGGATGAAATCAACATGGCCAAAACCCTCGCTGAAGAAGGAAAAGTGAACCAAAACGTCATTGACAAACAAATCAAAGCCTTGGCCGCAGCACAGAACACGTTGAAAGCCACTGACGGATTTGAATTCGATGACGAGGATGTCGTGGAAGGCTATGATACGGATAAAGGATTCCGACATCCCGGTGCTCTCCACACCGATGAGGACTTTGAACGCATACGGCAACAGTTGAAGGACGGCAACGCAAAAGTCATAGCCGCATACAATGTACTGAAAAACGCGGCTTATTCACAATCCAATGCCGCCACCTATCCCGTTGAAACCATTGTCCGTGGCGGAGGAGTAGGGGAAAACTATATCAACGCCGCACGTGGTGCCACCATCGCTTACCAGAATGCGCTTCGTTGGAAAATAGACAGGTCGGAAGAACACGCCCGCCACGCCGTAGACGTCCTTATGGCTTGGGCACGCACAACGAAAGCCATCGGCGGAGACTCCAATTATGCGTTGGCAGCCGGACTATACGGTTATGCTTTTGCCAACGCAGCCGAACTGGTACGCGACTACGAGGGTTGGAATGCAGAAGACTTTGCAGAGTTCAAACGATGGATGCTCAATGTGTGGTATCCTTCTTGTATAGGATTCCTACGTGGCCGAAACGGCACGTGGGAAAACTCCGGAGGATGGGGGAAGTGCCCTGGGCATTATTGGTCGAACTGGGGATTGTGCAACGTATTGGCCGTAATGAGCATCGGCATCCTTTGTGATGACGTGTTCCTTTATAACCAAGGCCTTTCTTTCTACAAATACGACCAAGTAGGTACTTTCGTAGACCCACGTACAGCCAACCCGATTTTGAATGACGGACTGACGGAATTCATAGGCAATCTGGTGGTCACGACACAAAATTCGGAGTTGGAAACAGGTGCGTACGGAAAATTGGGACAGATGCAGGAAAGCGGTCGCGACATCGGTCACGCTGCCATGGCTGCAGGATTGGCTGTGGATGTGGCACACATCGGATGGAACCAAGGAGACGACCTGTTTTCCTACATGGACAACCGTCTGGCCGCCGGCATCGAATATTTGGCGGCACAGACGCAAAGCGTGCCTAACCTGCCTTGGACCGACTATCATTATGCCGACCGGGGATTAGCTTGGTGGGACAACCGGTCGTGGCTACAAAAATCACCGGCACTGGGAGAACAAATTCGTCCGTACTGGGGCACCGTCATCGGACATTACGAGGGCATCAAAGGCGTGAAAATGCCTTTCTCTGAAATGGCTTACGAAAAAATGGGTATTGACGGAGGCGGACAGGGCAGTGTCAGCGGAGGATACGACCACATGGGCTATTCCGTGCTGATGAACACCCGAGACTTCGCACAACCTGACCAAGTGCCCACACCACTCACCCCTGTCATGGAATATAATGGAACAACAGTACCCCACAACGAACTTGGCGGGCTTACCAACACCTATGCCATAGCACCGACCAACGCCCTCCCGGTTGGCACTATCGTCACGCTGAAGCCCCAACTTCCGGTTGGCACGGCAGACACCGGGAAATGGAAATGGAACAACGGAGAGACATCCAAGGACATTACGATTGTGGCGAACAAGAGCGGTGTATGGCGCGTGACTTACACCAATGAAAAAGGCGTGGAAAGCGAACAGGCGTTCACCATTGCCGTAGCAGGAGATTGCGAAGAAAGCGACATTATACCTTTTATTACTGCCAATGGAAACAAATTGCAAACCCGCACGGTCAACATCCTATACGGCAACCCCGTAACCCTCGAAGTCCAAGCAAAGATGGGTTGGGGATATTACACATGGGAAAACGGAGCCACCGGTCCGTCCATCACTTTGCCGAACGTGACAACTAGCCGGAACGTATCCGTATTATTCATCGGACAAGGTGGACGGAAACAAAAGGTGACATTCCATATCAACGTGCAAATTGCCCGTCCGGACATCACTGTCAACGGAGGACGCTACACGGACTCCTCCATGGCCATAGTGGAACAAGGGGACAACGTGACCCTTTCTGTCACCCCATCCGACTTCATGGTGAACGGAAGTTACCTATGGAACGACGATTCGACAGGAGACGAACTTGTAATCAACGACATACAGACTTCCGGGACGTATAGCCTTTCTTATACGGCAGGAAACCACTCCACCACCCTCAACTATCAAATTTATGTAAAAGACGACAATTACCGAACTATCCCGGTCGGCTATTATTATATCCGACACAGAGGATATGACACTTACCTGACCAACCATGGGAACGGCACGGTTCCATCCTTTGAACCGAAAGGAAGAGAAGAGAACAAAGCCCAACAATGGTATGTGGACAACAGGCCGCCTTCCACGGCGTGCGGTTTCATGTCTTTATTGGACCAAGCCTATCTGAAAGATGACGGGACATGGAAAACAACATCCACAAGGATGTTCCGCCTCAGCGGAGCCAAAGGCATAACACCTCTGGCCATACAGAAATCCGCACGATCGGGTAAAATATTCTGGAATGTGGACGAAAACGGTAACATAAATTTCGCTGCAACAGAAGAACCTAACGATTATCCTTTTGAATTTATTCCCATAGAAGGCAGCAGCATACCTGAGACCCAAACGGGAAACCATACCGTCATACGTAAACTCTACTATACATTAGACGGCATACGAACTACCAATTTGCAGAAAGGCATTTATATCCGACAGACACTGTTCAACGACGGCACCATGAAACAAGAAAAGGTTGTCATTCGTTAGCGTTCCGTCTATCTAACAAGACACCCTCAAAAAGATACTCCTGAATCCATTTCGGTTCAAAAAAATCCGTTAGTTCCAACGGTAAATGAAATAAAAAAATTATATTTGCATACCGAATGGAATATGAAAAAATGGATTTCTCTTTTTGGGGGTATTTTTGTGACGTTATGGCTCGCAAGCTGTAGCGCGGAAAGCAATGTGAAAAAGGGAGATAAATTCTATGCCATAGGAGAATACTTCGAAGCGGCAGCCGAATACCGTAAAGCCTATATGCGCACCAAACCCAAGGAACGCGCCAAGAGGGGCGAACGGGCCTACAAAGCTGCGGACTGCTACCGGCGCATCAATTATACTTCACGGGCCATCGGATCATACCAAAATGCAGCACGATACAACTACCCGGACAGCATCGTTTATTTTTATTTGGCTGAAATGCAACGCAAAAACGGCGATTATAAAAAGGCGTTGCAGAATTATGAGATTTACCTTCAGTACAAACCAAACGACGTATTGGCACGTCCCGGACTACAGGGCTGTACCATGGCACCCATCTGGAAACAGAAACCGACACTGTATTCGATAAGGAAAGAACCGCTACTCAATGCCCGACGCTCGGACTATTGCCCGATGTTGGCAGGTGATGACATGGACATGCTGTATCTGACTTCCACACGCCCACAGGCAACAGGCAACGAACTGAGCGGCATTACGGGTATCAAGTCCGGTGATATCTTTATCTCCAGAAAAGACGATAAAGGGAAATGGCAGGCACCGGAACTGGTAGAATCCGAAGTAAACAGCGAATACGATGAAGGAGCCTGCGCCTTTTCGCCGGACGGCAAAACAATGTATTTCACCCGTTGCACGCATGACCCCGAATATCCACGATATGCACAAATTTATACCTCGGAACGCACGGATGCCAGTTGGAGTGCACCCAAATTATTGGAAATCACAAAAGACACTTTATCCTCCTTTGCCCATCCTACCGTATCGCCGGATGGCAGATGGCTGTATTTCGTATCCGACATGCCGGGAGGATTAGGAGGCTTGGACATCTGGCGAATAGAAATAGGAGAACATGGATTAGGCGGAGTGGATAATCTCGGCGAACCCATCAATACTCCGGGGAATGAAATGTTCCCTTCATTCCGTCCGAACGGAGATTTGTATTTTTCCTCCGACGGACACGTTGGCATGGGCGGATTAGACTTATTCAAGGCCGAACAGGACAGTGCGGGTACATGGACCGTAGAAAACCTGAAATATCCGATGAATTCGCAAGGAGATGATTTTGCCATGACTTTTGACGGACTGCACAACCGGGGATTTTTCAGCACCAACCGGGGAGATGCCCGAGGGTGGGACCACATCATGAGTTTCGAATGCCCGGAAGTATTGCTTACGGTCAAAGGATGGGTCTACGAAAAAGACGGCTATGAACTGCCGGAAGGCCTGGTTTACATGGTGGGCAACGACGGGACAAACTTGAAACTGAGCGTGAAAGGAGACGGTTCTTTTACCCAAGAAATCCAACCCAATGTAGACTATGTATTCTTAGGTACGTGCAAGGGATTCCTGAACCATAAAGAACAACTGCGAGTGGACACTAGCAGCATAAGCAAAGAATACGTACTTCAGTTCGAACTGGCTTCCATCACAGCTCCCGTACTGGTAGACAATGTATTTTACGCCTTCGACAGTGCGGAACTCACGGACTCTTCTACTCTTGCACTGGACTCCCTCGTCACGCTCATGGAAGACAACCCGAACATCACGATTGAACTCAGCTCGCATTGCGACTACCGGGGAAGGGATGAATACAATATCCGCCTCTCCCAACGCCGGGCAGAATCAGTGGTGAAGTACCTGATAGCACACGGCGTCGCTACCGACCGCCTGACTCCCATCGGATATGGCGAGACACGCCCGAAAGTCATCCGCAAACGATTGACGGAACGGTACCCGTTCCTGCATGAGAACGACACATTGACGGAGGCTTTCATCAAAAAACTGCCAGAAGAACAGCAGGAAATCTGCAACGCCCTGAACCGCCGGACGGAATTCCGCGTCCTCCGTACCACTTACGGTTTGTTCGATACTCCGGAAACCCCGAAAAACAACACGGAGGCAAAAGAGCAGTAATCTTTTTCCTCATGCCTATTTCAACCCGAACTTTACCGGTAAAGAAAACAACACCCTGATTTGGCAGATTTCCCCATCTTTTTCCACCACAAATTGCATATATACTCTTCCACTCGCTTCTTCAGATACACAAACTGGCGGATACTTTATATTTTTCGATAAGAAGGCCATACATGCCTTGTTTCCACACCGTCCCGTTGGCATAATACCACACCTTTTTTCGCTTTCCCCAAAACGCCTCCAACCCCCAAACTTTCAGAATCCACTCCTACAGACCGTTCTTTCACAATAACCCAATTTTGCGATTGCACACTTTGCAACCCCGCCATAAGCATCACAAGGAGACTCACAATAGTTTTCACCAAACACATATTCCTTCATTTCTAATCATAAAGCATACCCGACATGGAATGTCCCTGCCCGATATGCTTTATCGTTTAAGCCGGCATCAATGTGGAGATTTCCGTTTTCTCGCTTAAATGCTCCTTCAAAAAAGCCTTTATGCGAGCTATCAGATTCATACAACCATTACTCATCTCTTCATCCTGCGTCTGATAATCGAGATCGCCACACACGGAACCTACCAGATGTTCCTTCTCAGATGTACAATAATCCAAGAATAAGTGAATTTTATTCCAACTACTGTAATCCATAAAACGTGTCAGAAAGTTGCGCTGCCGTCCTTCCATAACCACGATAAAATCGGCCTGATTCAGTAAGTTGCCTACTTTATCAGGACCACTGCTTTCCGGAACCACACTTTCATGAGAAGTGACTCCCCACATGGCCATATCGGCGGACTCTACTTCAATATCCGGCACCTCTGCCTCTTGTATTTTCTTCTTAAAAAGATATTCTACAAAAGGTAACCTACAGGCGCACCCTGAACCGATAAATAAAATTTTCATAGCGCTGTATAGATTAAGTTAGACAATTAGACATCTACGGTGTGAGTAGAACTCTCATCGCTTCAATCCATTCACACTCTCAGGCTTTAAATATAGCATTTACAGAATAAAAAAGCAAGTAACAAGAGAGAAATATATCATTTTTTAGTATTTTTCACTTTATTCTATTGATTTACGCCGTAAATCTCCTTTTAAACTATAAGTCGAAAGATAGCTTGTCCGTATTTTCCACTCCTGTGGATAAAGGTTATTGGCCCGTCCGCCTATATTTTTCACGAAACCGATCGGAGTGTCCCGAAACGTCAGCAACACGTAACCTTTAGGAGTGTCGGGAGGCAAGACAAGCACTTCTTTACGTAAATAGGGCACCGCCATGTCGTAGGAAACGGGGACAACCGGGAAAGCCGCACGATTCAAGTCGACGGACATCGCTAAAGCGTGAAGCGGAATATAGTCCTTCCCCTTTACCGTAGCCAACGGAACACCAACCTGCCATACTTTAACCGATTCTCTCAACAAGCCTATCTGACGAGAGAATGAAGCACGTATAGCCGTCCACACCGGTCCGTCGGAAACGAAATCAAAGGTATCGGCATGAAGCAACCATGACCGGCAGGAAGCAGGCAAAGCCGGAACGGAAGCTTGTACAGTACGTTTCTTTTTAGACTTCACACGCTCACTTTTATACCAGTCAGAGGACATCCCCCAATCCGAAGCCCCTTCCTCACCATTTTTTCGTAAAACGGCCAAAAAGAAGCCTTCTCCACGAGTAAAACCGGGAATGAAATGGGCGACGGGAAAAAGCCTTTCCGCCTTCACCGTATCTTTTACAGAGGAGAGCGGAAGCAGGTTCCCCACGACTCCCCAACCCGGTTCCACATCAAGAGGAAGTATTTCCGCACCGAGTTCTTCGGCTATCCAAGCCACATTTTCCTCATCCTCCAAAGCATTCAGCGTACAAGTACTGTACACCAACAACCCACCAGGCTTCAACGAAGGCCATACGTCACGCAAAATCTCACGCTGACGGTCACGGCACATCCGGACAGCCTCCATACTCCAACCTGTCACGGCATCTTCTTCTTTTCGGAACATCCCCTCGCCGGAGCACGGCACATCGGTCACCAACAAGTCGAAAAAGGCTGGCAAACGGGCAAAATCCCTTGGATAACTGTTGGTCACTACCACGTCAGGATGTCCCCACTTCGTCAGATTCTCCAGTAAAACCTGAGCACGTGCCTTTACGGGTTCGTTGGCCACCAACAGACTACCCTCCGGCAGACACGAACGAATATGGGTAGACTTGCCGCCGGGTGCAGCACAAAGGTCGAGCGCTATCACCGGACGGGTTACATAACGGCATAAGACCTGCCCGAGAAACATGGAAGCAGCCTCTTGTACATAATAGGCACCGGCATGGAATAATGGGTCGAATGTGAACGGAGGACGTTCGCTCAGGTAACCTCCTTCACCGGAAGCCCAAGGCACCGGGCCATCTCCCCCATTCAAATATTCCGTCGAAAGACCGGCCCATAAGGACTTGAACGGATTCAGCCTCACACTCACGGAAGGTTCTTCATCCAAAGCTTGGGCAAAACGTGCATAACGCTCCGTACCAAGCAAACGTAGGGCGTAGTCTTTAAACTCCTGAGATATATCCGGTCGTGTCATGTCGTATCATTTTATGAGGATAAAAGTACGCAAAAAAAACGTGGCGAACAACAAAATCGGACGGATTTTAATTTGCTTCTGCGCTCGCCTTTCGCTATCTTTGTTCCCACGAAGATAGGATGCGGCTCGGCATAGCCAAACCAGAAAACTTTGTTTTCATTTGTCTCTGCACTCGCCTTTCGCTATCTTTGTACATTAAATCAAACCGCTTACCACATGAAACGCCCTATATTTCCCGTCATATGGCTTTGCCTTTTATGGGCTTGTCTCGCACAAAATATTGTCTTGGCACAAAATGGCATCACTGTCTACTCCGATACGGTGTCGGCTTTGGAAGACGTGGCCGACGATAGCACGTGGAGTTCTCCCCCATCGGTTTACTCCCACACATTTTCTCTCATGGACGATTTGGGAAACGAAGGAGTTTTGGACTTTTTATCTGGACTTCTCGGAATTGGCGGTGTGCTCTTTACAATACTTACCGTAATCCTGTTCCTCATTCCTGCCCTCCTCGTGCTTTTGGCCGTCTACCTGATATACCGTTCCCACCGCGAGAAGAACAGGAGGATAGAAAGAGCCGCGTATGCCCCTGAAAGACGGACGATAGACGAAGATACGAGAAACCAAATGCTCAAACAATCTGCCATAAAGAACGCCTGTTGGGGGGTAGGGCTTATCGTCGTTGAATGGATCATCGACTTCACAGACTTGTTGTTCGTCGTGGGCGTAGTCATGCTCTGCATAGCCGCCAACGATTGGCTGACCACCCTTATCAATAAGAAAAAAAAATAAAACAATATTAAGAATGAAACAATATCTCGACCTGTTACATAGGATAATGGAAGAAGGCGTGGAGAAGAGCGACCGTACAGGTACGGGCACCCTCAGCGTATTCGGCCATCAGATGCGGTTCAACCTCGAAGAAGGATTTCCGCTGCTTACCACAAAGAAGTTACACCTGAAGTCCATCATCCATGAACTGCTCTGGTTCCTGCAAGGCGATACCAACGTGAAATATTTGCAGGAACACGGCGTAAGGATATGGAATGAATGGGCAGATGAAAACGGCGATCTGGGACATATTTACGGGTATCAGTGGCGTTCGTGGCCGGACTATAAAGGTGGATTCATAGACCAGATACAAGAGGCTGTGGATACCATCAGACACAATCCCGATTCACGCCGTATCATCGTCAGTGCATGGAACGTCGGCGACCTCGGGAACATGAACCTGCCTCCCTGCCATGCTTTTTTTCAGTTTTACGTAGCTAAAGGGAAATTGAGCCTTCAGCTTTACCAACGTAGTGCGGATACGTTTCTCGGTGTTCCCTTCAATATCGCATCATACGCCCTGTTGTTGATGATGATGGCACAGGTGACGGGACTGAAAGCAGGCGACTTCGTACACACGTTAGGAGACACACATATCTATAAGAACCATCTGGAACAAGTGAAACTGCAACTCACCCGGGAACCTCGTCCCCTGCCTCGCATGAGACTCAATCCGGACGTGAAAAGCATCTTCGACTTCAAGTTTGAAGACTTCACATTGGAAAACTATAACCCTTGGCCGCACATTGCCGGTGCGGTTTCCGTATAACCCTCTAACCATCCCGACATGATATCCATTATCGTAGCTATTGCACGCAACCGTGCCATCGGTTTTGAAAACCACTTGCTGTACCGGCTTCCCGACGACCTGAAGCGATTCAAGGCACTCACCACCGGACATACCATCATCATGGGGCGCAAGACGTTTGAATCCTTTCCCAAAGGAGCGTTGCCCAACCGGCGTAATATCGTGCTGAGCAGAAACAAAGCTGCCGTCTTCCCCGGTGCGGAAACATTCAGTAGCTTACAAGAGGCCCTGTCACATTGTAAGGAAGAAGAAGAGATATTCATCATCGGCGGTGAAAGCGTGTATCAAGAGGCCCTGCCACTCGCCCAGAAAATATATCTCACGGAAATAGAAGACACGCCCCAAGAAGCGGATGCTTTCTTCCCCCCTTTCGACATCCGGCCATGGGAACTCATACAAAGTTCTCGACATAATAGGGACGAGAAACATCAATATCCTTTCTCCTTCAAAGATTATCAGAGAAAGAGCCGCCATTGATACCCAGAAGAAATTCCGTCTCAAACGAAGAACCGTATAGAATACAAGACTTAAAAAGAAAAAAAGAGGTTGTCCGCCTTCCTGACGAGACCACCTCTTTTTCTTTTCTCCCAATTATTCTTCTTCCTCTACTTCCACATCCATATTCTCCGTGCCGCCCTTCTTGTGCTTTATTTCAGGAATCGGCATCTGCCGGTTAATTGCCTCATGAAAAGAAATAATGGTTTCAGAACGTTGCAAGCCTAAAGGCTGTAACTTATCATGGATGATACTCAACATGTGATGGTTGTTCCGGGCATAGATTTTGATAAACATGTCATAATCGCCTGTCGTATAATGGCATTCAACCACTTCCGGAATATTCCACAATTCCGCAACCACCCGGTCGAAATCCGAAGGATCTTTCAGAAAAAGCCCCACATAGGCACAAGTCTCGTAACCGATCCTTTCCGGATCCAACACGTATTGTGAACCTTTCAAGACTCCTAAGCGAGTCAACTTCTGTATGCGCTGATGAATCGCTGCACCAGACACGTGACAAGCACGGGCCACTTCCAAAAAAGGAATACGTGCGTTGTCAGCAATTAACTTTAGAATCTGCTCGTCAAGAGCATCCAAATTAGCAATCCCCATAATCTATTCGTTTATTTATTGCAAAAATAAAGAAAAAACAAAGACCTTGGTATAAATCCATAAAAAAAACGGTATTTTCATAATGAAAATACCGTTTTTTAATAATATCCTTCTATCAATTTCGCTTTGCTGCAGAATAATTGATTTTTAAGGCCCACGATTTTCTCAGCACCTGCTTGATGTCTGTTATAATACCCATCTGTGTACGCTGATCCACTTTCATGGAAACCACTTGGGCTGCTTGGTCTGTCATTCTTGTACGTTCCTCCGCAATAAAATCCATGACTTCTGCAGGTTCTGCAAAACGATCATTCAATTGGATACGCGTACCTGAACCCATAGCTGCGCGCAACTGGTCGGTTGGTGGTCCTACATAAATGAAGGACACAGCAGACTTCTTTTCCAATTTCTCCAGTTCCGTACCAGTAGGCACCGTAAACTTCACTTTCAAAGTCACTTCGCGCATGGTGGTAACAATCATGAAGAAGAACAAGATTGTAAAAATCAAGTCTGGAAGCGATGAAGTATTCAATTCTGGCATCTCACGGCTTCCACCTCTGCTAAATCTTCCCATCAGTCATTTCCTCCATAATTTTTAGGTTCTGCCTCAGAAATCTTCTGCGGATAATACTCACGAATTGCAGCTTGATGCTCATCATCCAGAGCACTGTAAACTCTTCCGAACTTAGCTTTGCTCAACTCATCACGCAACTCATTATAAGCTCGTACCAATTCATTCTGCACTTGGAAATACACATTATAGCTCGTACCACGGTCTGTCTGCACTGAAATCACATGCTTGTCTGTCACAGCGCATACCCCCAACAAAGGAATATTCTTGGCGTGCTTCTCTGGCATCGTCGCACTGTTGTTTTCATTCTTGACGAATTCTTTCACTTTATCACACAGCTGTGTAATCTCAATGAAATCACCCCCGCACATTAACTGCCCGGCAGCATTGACCTTGACCATCAACACATTTCTCTCTTTCACGTCTATCTGCGCCTCGTCTTGTTCATCTTCAGGAGGGGGCGGCAAACGTCTTGCCAATCCCGAATCCGTATCCATTGAAGTCGTTACGAGGAAGAAGATCAGCAATATGAAAGAAATATCCGCTGTTGAACTGGCGTTCAGTCCGGGTACTTTTCTTTTTTTTCTTGCCATTCCTTATCGTTTTAGACGTTTTTCTTATTTCTTTCTCTTCATTATACCGGACATGTTGAAAACCACAGCTACGGTAGTCAATAACAACATGATATAAATGGAAACCATAAACATATCGGTTACTGTCACCATTGTCGCTGAAGTCACGGTTCCATCAGCCGCTGTAAATTCAGTTTCGCCCATTCCGAGCACCCAACCGATAACCAAAGAAAGTACCAAAATCGCAAAAGACACAGCACTGATTTTAGCACCCGGCACACCGCTAATATCTCCACCCTTAGAGCCCATGGAAATTTTAACACCGCGGATGACACTCCAAAGAGCTAACAAACACGTCACAGCGAACATGCCGTACATCAACCACATCAATCCTTCCGTACAAACAGGAGCGTTATAATCTCCTACGGGATTATCATATCCATATCCGAAGAATGCCGCAAAAAACAATACGATGATTGCAAAGCAAGCATACAGGACATAATATGACGTCATATATTTCTTTGCTGCCATATTGCTAATTATTTTTTCAAGTTATACTTCATGCACATGTCAAGCAAAGAAATAGTAGCTTCTTCCATGTTAGAAGTGATTTCCTCAATTTTGGAAAGGATATAGTTATAGAATACCTGCAATACCAATGCAACAATAATACCGAAGATAGTTGTGATCAAGGCCACTTTCATACCACCTGCAACGACTGTCGGGGAGATATCACCTGCAGCCTGAATCTGGTCGAAGGCCATCACCATACCAATCACAGTACCCAAGAACCCGAGTGACGGTGCCATTGCAATAAACAAGGTAATCCAAGAACATCCTTTTTCCAAATAACCGGCCTGCACGGCACCGTATGCCGTAATAGAACGCTCTACATCCTCCACACCGTCATCGAAACGCATTAAGCCCTGATAGCAGATAGAAGCAATAGGACCGCGAGTGTTACGGCAAATCGTCTTTGCACCTTCAACATCACCTGCATTCAGTCTTTCCTCAATCTGAGCCATCAATTTCTTAGAATCGATTTCAGCCAAGCTCAAGTAAATGATACGTTCGATGCAGAAAGCCAAACCGAACACCAAGGCTATAGCAACCAATGACATGAAGCCAGCATCACCTTCGATAAACTTC
Organism: Paraprevotella xylaniphila YIT 11841; assembly: GCF_900683745.1. Taxonomy (NCBI): domain Bacteria; kingdom Pseudomonadati; phylum Bacteroidota; class Bacteroidia; order Bacteroidales; family Prevotellaceae; genus Paraprevotella; species Paraprevotella xylaniphila. The sequence goes on along the minus strand of NZ_LR215980.1, from coordinate 3,602,285 downwards.
GTCTTCAATTCCTTGTGGAAGCTTTCTTCTTCTACCGGTGCAACGGTTTCTTCTGTAGCATCCATTGCCTCAACAGCCGCCGTATCTACAGCAGCCGAGTCTACAGCCGCACTGTCTACCATAGTGGCAGCCGAATCCGATTCCGCAGCAGCGGCCTCGTCAGTCTGTGCCATCATGGCCTGAGTCGCACCGAATGCAAAAACTCCAAACATCGCAATAATTGCAAATAACTTTTTCATTGTGTGTCTAATTTTTTAAGATTAATATTAATTATTATTATTTCCTCGTTTATGTTTAGCGGAGAGAGGGGGATTCGAACCCCCGATACGCTTTAGGCGTATACACGCTTTCCAGGCGTGCCTCTTCAGCCACTCGAGCATCTCTCCTTCTCAAAACGGGCGCAAGTTACAAAAAAAAACGATATGCCTCCGTTTTCGAGTACAAAAATATTCTTTTTTTTCCGGACTACCACCATACTCAGCCCAAAAAGTTCGTCTCATCCTACAAAAAGTTTAATTTTAACCTTTCGACGGCTTCATTTACGGGCGCCTGAATAAATTTTCAACGCATTTTCGTACGTTTGTCCGGCAACCGTTTCCACCGGCAAACCGTAAACTTCCGCCACTTTCACCAACGTGTGCCGGATATATGCGCTTTCGTTCCTTTTGCCCCGGCGAGGAACCGGCGACAGATAAGGAGCATCGGTTTCCAGCACCACCCGCTCTATCGGTATCTGCCGCAACACCTCCGGCAAGGCAGACTTTTTAAAAGTCAGCACACCATTGATACCTATCATGAATCCTTCGAATGAAAGCAACTCCCGCGCCTCTTCCGCCGTGCCGCCAAAGCTATGGAAAACTCCCCCAACCCCTCTCGTACGAAAAGGAGCGAGCACGTCCACCAGTTCTTTTTGTGCCGAACGGGAATGAATCATCAAAGGTAGCCCGTAGGCTAACGACCACTCCACTTGACAACGGAATGCTTCTTGTTGTTCCTTATAATAAGTACTATCCCAATAATAGTCCAATCCCACTTCGCCGATACCTATAAAAGGATGGCCGGCTTGCAGCAGTGCCTCCATACGCCCGAGCACCTCGCGATAATCTGCCCTCACTTCCGTGGGGTGAAGCCCCAACATCGGATAAAAAAAGCCCGGATGCCCCGTGCACAAGTCCAACATGGCAGGAATCGTCGACTCGTCTATGTTGGGGAGAAACACCTTTTCCACATCGTTCTGCAAGGCACGGGAAACCACCTCCTCCAAATCTCCGGCAAAAACCTCGTCAAACAAATGGGCATGCGTATCAATTATTCTCATCACCGACTTCCCCGCTCCTTCAAGACTTCCGATTCAACAAACTTTGCGCCATCTCCCACAAAGGTTCCTTCCGCTCCTCGGGTAAATTTACCTTGTCCAGAATTTCACGGGCCCGTTCATAATAAAAACGGATTTTCTCGTCACACAAGGCACGGATACCCATCTTGTCATACAATGCTGTCACTGCGGCTATCTTTTCTTCCGGCACATAAGTTCCTTCCTCTTTCTTCAGCCACTGTTCCAACCGTTCCCGGTCGGCAGGCAAAGCACGTCCCAACGCGTTAATCAGCATATAGGTCTTCTTGTTACACAGGATATCCCCTCCTATTTTCTTACCGAAAACCGCCGGGTCACCATATACGTCCAAATAATCGTCCTGCAACTGGAAAGCCAGGCCGAGGTTCTCGCCGAAACGATAAAGGAGTTCCGCATCCTGCCGGGGAGCGCCCCCCAACCATGCACCGATTTTCAGCGCACAAGCCAACAACACGGACGTTTTCAAGCGAATCATTTCTATATATTCCTCTTCGCTGACATCCGCACGAGCCTCAAATTCCATATCGTATTGCTGCCCTTCTCCGATTTCGAGGGCAGTTTCCGTAAACAAACTCATAACGTCTCCCAGATGTTCCGCCGGACACCCCTGCTGCATGTAGCGGTAAGCCATGACCAACATGGAGTCCCCGCTCAATATCGCGGCATTGTCATCCCATTTCTTATGCACGGTAGCCATGCCCCGCCGCATATCGGCCCTATCCATCAAATCATCGTGCAGCAACGTATAATTATGATAAATTTCGATGGCCACGGCTTGGGAACCGATTTCCTCAACCTTTTCCTTATACAGGTTATAAGCCATCAGCATCAATACCGGCCGGATGCGTTTTCCTCCCATCGAAAGGACGTAACGAATCGGTTCGTAGAGTTCTGCAGGCTGACGCTCGAAAGACATTCCGGCTATCTCGCCGTTAATGTAGTCTAAAACTTCTTTCCAATTATACATAGGCTATGTTTCTCACAAAAGGAGGCTGCCGTGAGCAGCCTCCTTAATATTATACATCTTATATTATTGCAATCTGAACATCACCGGCAATGAGAATTTCACACGCACCGGTTTACCTCTCTGCTTACCAGGACTCCACTTCGGCATCATCTTCAACACGCGTTCTGCTTCCTTTGACAGATAAGGATCCGGGCTGCGCACAATCTTGATATCCACAATGGAACCGTCCTTGTTCACCACGAACTGAGCGTATACACGTCCCTGAATACCTTGCTCCACACAAATAGGGGGATACTTGATGTTGTCGGACAACCACTTCATACAAGCTTCTTCACCACCGGGGAAACGAGGATTCTCCTCCACGATGTCATAAATCTGGTTTTCGTCCACTTCTTCCACCACAGGGCCTACCGGTCCCGTAGCCACGGCCGTTGTACCCGTACCCGGAGTCGTCACAATGGCTTGGTTCACTTCCTCGGAAGTTTCCACTTCCTCCTCCACCAATTCCGTTTCGTTGTCCACGATATTGATGATTTCAGCAATTTTCGGGGCCGCAGCCGGGGGGGGCGCCACCACTTCGGGCTGCTGCGTGATGGGAATCATGTCCTCCTCAATCGCCGCCGTGAATACAGGTTCCGTTTCAATAACCTTCTTGTCATGCTGTGTCCACTCGAATGCGACAAACATGGCCGAAAGAGCCAAGACAAAGCCCATCAGTAATCCGGTGCCTTTCTTGCCTTCGAGATCCGCGCTCAATGATTTTTTAATTTCCATATTATATTTAGCTTTTTACGTATTCTTCATGCAAGGGCAAAAGTAGCACATTTTTTTTATATACTCATGCGCTTCACCCCATTTTTTTTCCAATCTCACATTTTTTTTCGTTCTACACCCTAAATCGGACTTTTCCACGTTATATCTGCATAACGGTATCCCCATACGGAATTATTGCGCAAATATAATCAGATATTTCAGAAAATCCGTATCTTTGGCCACAAAATTCATTCCAGATGACGAAAAAGCTTATTTTAGCATTATATATCCTGCTTGCCGCCGCGTCACATGCCCAAGAAAGCAACTCCGTGTTCAACTTTTTGGAAATGCCCGTGTCCGCACATTCCACGGCTTTGGGCGGGCGCAACATCTCCCTGATAGAGGATGACGCGTCGCTCGTCTTCAGCAACCCCGCACTGCTCAGTTCCGTGAGCGACAAGACGCTGAATCTCAACTTCATGACTTACCTGCAAGGGTGTAACGTGGGGAGCGCGGCGTTTGTCAAGATATTGGGAGAACGTTCCACAATGGGCGTCACGGCACAATATGCCCACTACGGCACCATGGACGAAATCACGGCCGACAACGTCACCGTGGGCTCTTTCTCGGCCATGGACATGGCTTTGAGCGGAATGTATGCCTACAACCTGAACGACCGGTGGGCCGGTGGTGCCACGGGCAAGTTCATCTATTCGAAATACGGCGACTATTCGTCTGTAGCACTGGCCGTAGACTTGGGCGTAAATTACTACAACGAGAATACGGATTTCTCGTTGTCGGCCGTAGCGCGCAACCTGGGCGGACAGGTAAAAGCATTCGGTGAAATCCACGAAAAACTGCCCTTTTCCATGCAAATCGGTTTTACGAAAGGATTCGACCACGCCCCATTCCGCGTGTCCGTCACCCTCGTAGACCTGACACGATGGGACAAGGATTACTATTTCGCATCGGGCGAAGAGTTGTCTACAGGCAAGATGCTTATGAACCATCTGGCAGCGGGCGTGGATTTCCTGCCTACCGACTACATGTACCTGTCCTTAGGTTACAACTTCCGGAAAGCCAATGAAATGAAGGCGGCAGGCTCTTCCCACGCCGCCGGTCTTTGTGCCGGTGCGGGCATCCTGCTTTCCCGTTTCGGTTTCGGACTGGCATACGCCCAGTACCACCTGTCCGCCCCGTCTTTCGTCTTCAACGCGTCCTACCGCCTGTAAGGACAGACAAGTCCCCATTTCAGCTTATACATTATTATAATATACAGAACGACATGAAAAAAATCACGATTGCCATAGACGGTTTTTCCTCTTGCGGGAAAAGCACGATGGCCAAAGATTTAGCTCGCGAAATAGGCTATATTTACATTGACAGCGGTGCCATGTACCGTGCCGTCACGCTCTACTGCCTCCGGCATGGGCTATTCCACGGAGACGAGGTAGACACCGACCACCTGAAAACCGCCCTTCCGCACCTGAACATCTCTTTTAAGCTCAATCCCGAGACAGGAAGGCCGCAAACCTATCTAGACGGGGCGTTGGTGGAAGACGACATCCGTACGCTGGCCGTATCGTCCAAAGTCAGCATCGTGGCTGCACTCGATTTCGTGCGCAAGGCCATGGTCAGCCTCCAACAACAGATGGGACGGGAAAAAGGTATCGTCATGGACGGACGGGACATCGGCACGACGGTGTTCCCCGATGCCGAACTCAAAATATTCGTGACCGCCTCTCCCGAAATCCGTGCCCGACGCCGCTATGACGAATTACAGGCCAAAGGGGAAGAAGGCAGTTACGAGGAAATCCTGGAAAACGTGAAAGAACGCGACCGGATAGACACAAGCCGCACCGTAAGTCCGCTCCGTAAGGCCGACGACGCCATAGAACTGGACAACAGCCACATGACGATTTCCGAACAAAAGGAATGGCTTGCAGCCCAGTTCCGAAAAGCTACCGAAGCGGAATAAAGAGTATTCTATAAAAATATGCGAACCATTGCATACCAACAAGATAAATCTGGCTAAAAAATCTACTGAGAATGAAAAATCAATCTCCTGAGATTGAAAAATCATTCTGCTTCGATTGATTTTCCATTCGGAGCAGAACGAAACGATAACTTCAGCAAAACGGGAAAAGGGACTGTACGGCACAGTGCTTAAAACTTAAAGGATTTTTACAAATGAAGATAGAGATAGACCAAGGGTCGGGTTTCTGCTTCGGCGTGACCCGCGCCATCAACAAGGCGGAAGAAGAGTTGGCACGGGGAGCCACGCTCTACTGTCTGGGCGACATCGTGCACAACGGCAAGGAATGCGACCGCCTGAAAAAACTCGGCCTCATCACCATCGACCACGCCACGTTCTCGACCTTGCACCACGCCAAAGTGCTCTTGCGTGCCCACGGCGAGCCTCCGGCCACGTACGGGCAAGCCGAAACCAACGGGATTGAAATCATAGATGCGACCTGCCCTGTGGTACTTCACTTACAGGAACGCATCAAAAAGGAATACCAGGCGGGGGGCACGGAAAGCAAACAAATCGTCATCTACGGAAAGAACGGCCATGCCGAAGTGCTCGGTCTCGTGGGACAGACCGATGGCAAGGCCATCGTCATCGAATCGCCGGAAGAAGTGGACAAACTGGATTTCAACCGGGACATTTGCCTGTATTCGCAAACCACCAAACCGTTGGAGGGTTTCCGGAAAATCGTGGAATACATCGGCGCGCACATCTCTCCCACAGCCACCTTCCGTTACTACGACACCATTTGCCGCCAAGTGGCCAACCGCATGCCGCACATCCGCGATTTCGCCACACGCCACGATGTGATTCTCTTCGTGTGCGGCAAAAAGAGTTCCAACGGGAAGGTCTTGTATGACGAATGCCGGAGCGTGAACCCGCGCTCGTATTTGGTAGATGCCGCGTCGGAGATTGATTTCGTCTGGTTGGAGGACTGCCGTTCGGTAGGCATCTGCGGGGCCACGTCCACTCCGAAGTGGCTGATGGAGGAATGCGCCGAAGCCATCCGGAAGCGGATGCAACCGTAAACAGACAGGACGGGGCTTCCTGTCCATAATAAAAACAGCCGGGACGGATGCCACACATCTGTCCCGGCTGTTTTCTACGCGCCATCTCCGCTCACCGGAGCGAGGCGAAATATTCATCGAGCAACTGTTTGGCTGCCACGAAAGAGGTTTGCCGTCCCGACAACACCATGGCTTCGGCTTCGGCCAGACGGGATACAATTTGTCCGTTCTGGAAAAAACTGTTGCGCAACTGCTCGTTGATGGTCTCATACATCCAGTATTTGGACTGCTCGTTGCGCCGGTGTTCAAAATATCCGTTCCCTTTCACAAAATCCATATAGCGGTACACCATGTCCCAAATCTCCTTCACGCCCAAATTGTAAAAGCCGGAATAGGTCAGCACTTGTGGTGTCCACCCGCTTTCAGGAGCCGGGAACAGGTGCAACGCATTGCGGAACTGCGTAGCGGCCAACTGGCACTTGTCCACGTTGTTCCCGTCGCATTTGTTGATGACGATGCCGTCGGCCATCTCCATGATCCCGCGTTTGATGCCTTGCAACTCATCTCCCGTACCGGCCAACTGGATGAGCAGGAAGAAGTCTACCATGGAATGACAGGCCGTTTCGCTCTGTCCCACGCCCACCGTCTCCACGAAAATCTTGTCGAAACCGGCGGCCTCGCACAGGATGATCGTCTCACGCGTCTTGCGGGCCACGCCACCTAACGAACCGGCCGAGGGACTGGGACGGATAAAAGAGTCAGGATGCACGGCCAGTTTCTCCATACGGGTCTTGTCGCCCAAAATGCTCCCTTTGCTTCGCTCGCTGCTCGGATCGATGGCCAACACGGCCAATTTGCCTCCGTACTCCTGCAACACATGGATACCGAAAGCGTCGATACTCGTACTTTTCCCGGCACCGGGCACCCCGCTGATGCCCACGCGAATGGAACGCCCGGCATGGGGCAGGCACTTTTCTATCACTTCCTGCGCCACGGCCTGATGGGCGGGGTTCGTACTTTCTACCAACGTCACGGCCCGGCCGAGCACCGTCACGTCCCCTTTCAGGATGCCTTCCACATAATCCCCTGCCGACATCTGCTGATGCCGGTACCGGCCACGCTTCAGGTAGGGGTTCACAATCGAAGGTTGGGCTACGCCGCTGTTCACGGTCAGCCCCTTATATTCCGCACTGTTCTCAGGATGTTCCATAGCCGTCATCTTTATTGCTTCACGTTTACGGTAATAATCTCTTTCGAGCGGGCCGGGTCGTTCGTAATCAACAACACGCGCGGGCTGCTCTTCACTTTATTCAGATATTTAGCCAACACCGTGACTTTCAGCTTCGCCGTCTCGCCCGGCTCGATATTCCGGTCGCTCAACCCCACAGCCAAAGCCTTATTGAAGACTTGCAAAGTCCGGATTTCGAGCGTACGCTTGCCCTTATTGCTCACAAGGACTGTCATAGACTTCTTGCGCTTCCGTCCCAGTTCGCCCATGTCCAATGTGTCGGCGGAAAGCTCCATGTGAGGTGCCTGTTCCCTGTCTTTCGCCGACAAGGACGAAAAGTCGGGCAACAACACGGAAGAAACCGTAATCTCATTGTCTTCCGACACTTTGTCGCCCACCTTACGGGCCAAGTAGATGGAAGTCTGCGTCAACCCCATCTGATGCAACTTCTCACTGTCCAACGTAAGCATAATCTTGCCGATACGCCCGCCGCTCAACGTCTCCGGGAAATACTGTGCCGAGAGATAAGACGGCAAGTGCATCAGGTAAGGCTTGTAGCTCTTGCGGCCTAAATTGACGATTTGCAGTTCCACCATCGGATGGTCTCCTCGGTTCACGTTGTCAAATTCTATATTATTGATATTCAATCGCACATTACCCAAATCGATGGGAAAAGAGCCTGAATAGTCGGACAGTTTAGACACCACGCGCCCTTGTATATGCAGATAAACCGGCTCGTCCGAAGCATTGGTGTACACCTCAAGGTCTTTCTGGAAAACGCCTAGCATCTTGGCGTCATATACCGCCGTAATCGTACCTTCCGCTCCGGGAGCTATCAGCTCGCGCGTCCAGTCCACGGCCGTACAGCCGCATGAAGGGATGACTTCCGTGATACTCAACGGGTCAGTCCCCGTGTTGCGCAACGTAAAGTTTACTTTAGAAGGCAGTTGAAACATAATCTCACCCATGTTGGCCACATCGCGGTCTATGGCAAGCCGGGGTTGTGCCCACACGGCTCCCGCCAGTATCATTCCCCAAACGCTCAGGAAGGTTCTTTTCACAGACATATTCGTACTTTCATTTTGAGACAAAGATAAGAAAAACGGCCCCATCCCACAAGGAAGGAACCGTTTTTTTCAAGGTTTCACCGGAGCTAACGTACGCAAGGCGGCTTCCATACGGCGCACCAGGTCGCGTTTGTTCGTATCGGGCGAATAAATAAACCCTTCCGTCACCAACAAACGCCCCTGCGCAGAGTCGGGATATGCCAACGACACGAAAGGACCGCCGAGCGCCCCTTTGCGCATCTCCCACAGACCGCGCATCTCATATACCTGACGCCCGTCGGCCAACTGAACAGACCGTTGTACCACCAACGGTTCGCCGTTTTCACGTGTGGTGGTCATCCAGTTCTCGGGTGTCGAACCGGGAATATTCCGTTTCATGACCGAATCACGCAGATCTACCCACCGTTTGGTCAACAACATGCTGCTGTCTGCCAACGGAAGACTGTAGCACACATAGTTCATGTCTTGTGTCTGACGGTCTGACGAAGCCCAGATAAACTGTTCCCCTTTTTTGACCTTGGCGATATCTGCCGGCACCTTCACCGTATAGCCGAAAAGTTCCCGCGACGCGTCATCCACAACCTTGCTGTACTTTTTCTTCAAACGCGCTACTTCCCACTGCATTTCCGAAGCAAGGAACAAATCGGTTATCTGCTCCCGATGGGTCATCAGAAAACGGTTGAGCGAAGCCGCATCCCGCGCCTTGATGTTCACATAAGTCTGCGGTACGGCTTTCACATTATACGCCACTCCCATTTCCACCCCATCGGCTTGAGGGTCCTCACGCACCTCGATGATATTACGCATCGTGGAGTATTGCCCCGAATAATTTTCCGGGAATATCCGCATCATCCGGAACATGGGTTCGTACTGCGACAAGCCGGGCACACTGCCTTTCAGCACATCTTCCAACGAATCACGGGCACTCGTTTTCCAAAGCGAAGCATCTACAATCAGCAACAACTCCCCGGGCAGTCCCTTGGATGGCCCCAACGGGGCTTTCTTTTCTCCACCGCCACAGGCGAAACACATACACGCCACGCAAAGTGCTAAAATCCCTTGCCTCCAAAAACTTTTCTTCTTCATATTCATTTTACTTTAGGCGAGACACAGACGCGAATCCAATCCCGCAAATGACACAATCTGTTTCCATAACCACCCTGCGAATCGCTCACGAGCAGCCACGTACGCCGTCCGTCGGCCAGACGGCTTCCTTCGCACAGACCTTCGTAATTGGCCAATTTCGGCCTGACCAAGCGCATGCGGGTAGAAAAAGCCGCAACCGGTTCCTTTTTCAAAGCGTAACCGGATAACCGTTCCGACGGGGGCTTTTCCGGAAGTGCCGTTCCTGAACCGGGTACGACCTCATAAATCTTCATCAGGGTACGGGCTTTCAACCGCCTCTCCGGTACATTGAATTCCCGCTCCATCACCCATAAGCGTCCGCCTTCCTGCGGCCAGATCGCGACCACCCCGAAAGCATATTGTTCTCCTTTGGCCTCCGACACGGGCATGTCCAACGGATAAGCATACGATGCACGCGGCAGCCCGTCACGCCCGAAACTCTGCAAACGAAGGTAAACGCCATGCCCCGCACCGGGTTCAGCCACCCTGCCATCGACCTTCAAGGCATTCTCGGTCACGGTCCAGAAAGTTTCGGACTCACGGTCGTAACCCAAAGCTTCGAAACCATAATTCGGCGTAATGGCCGACCGCCCCAATGCCGGAGGGACAGCCAATTCCCGATGTGCCGGTGCGCCGTCCGTCCGATAGGCCACAATACGTTGGTCGGCTTCTCCGCTTACCCACACCAAAGAATCTTCCGGCACGAAAGCCACACCCTCCGCATCCCTTCCACCTTTCAAAGCGGAATCCGTTCCACGGAATCCTTCATTCACCACCTCGGTCACTTGTCCCGTCCGTTCATCCTGTACGATACGGAACACAAAGAACCCGTCCCGTGTCTCCTTGTCGCTCACCACGGCATAGTGCCCGTCTCCTATCGGCGTAATCCCGCTGTAATTCCCCGGCCGAATGTTCCACTGTCCCAAATCTTTCGGTTTCAAGAGTTCCACTTGCTGAGCCACCGCATATCCTGCGGAGAGCCACAGCATCACCATACCGAATATGACATTCAATACATATTTCATTTGCTTACCTCCAATACCGTTCCTGCCCCGTATGCACTGAACTCGGGTGCATACACCCCGTTCAGCTTCACCGCACCGAGGGCATAACGTCCGGCACGCTCCACGTAGCATTCCGCCTCTATCACGTAAGTCCCCTTGGGCAAACGCTCGAAGAAATAGTTCGTCGAAGCGTCCTTCACCTCCTTATAATATCCCAAACCATTGCGGTATTCATAGCCCGAACGGGAGTCCACAGGTTCCAGACAAGCCGCGCGGCCCGCTTTCAGGCGGACGTACTCATAGTCGCGGTCGGACGTGAGCACGTAACGGAGCGTCACGCGGTCGCCCACCCGGGGACGATCATTGTCCACTTCCTGGCGAATGCGAAGACCCGAAGCGGAACTGCCGACCTCGGACAACGGCAAACGGTATTGCGCATACACCGCACCCCAAGCGGACGGACGGTCTCCCGCCTTTTCCACTTTCAACAAACCGGCACCTTTCGACAGTTCACGGCCTTCCACCGTAGCCGTCACCGTACCCAAACCGGCCAACTTGCTTTCCGAAGATTTCAATATGGCTAGCTCTTCACCCTTCGGGCTTTCCAACCGGACCACATCATTCGAGCGCAAGACCAAATCCCGTTTTTGCCCTTGCATCAAGGCATACACGGCGTCCATGCTGCTCGTAGTAGTCCCCCAGGCCTGCAAACGCTTCTGCGATAACAGCCAGCGGCACATTCCCTCTTGTTCCTTTTCATCCGCGTTTCCCGGCGCTGATAATGCTTCCATCAACAATGTATGCACCGCAATCTTCCGGTCGGAACCCACAAAGCCGTTGGAAGGGTATTCAAGGTGCAACCCTTCTGCCCCGTCCACCAAATGTTCACGCAAAGAACGTACCAGTCCGGCGGCGGCATCAGCCTTGCCCATATAGCGCAATACGATGACGGCCTGGGCGGTTTCGGTAAGAGAAAGCCTGTCACTATCCCCCGCCATCCGTCGTTTTCCGTCAGCCTCTCTTTGTTCCACACAATCCAGTATACGGCTTTGCATATATCCCAAATCTTTACGGACAGATGCATCAAACCAAGTCACGTCGCTCAGGCTTGCCAAATAGAGGTAATCCAACCAATAGGAACCTCCGTACGCATGGATTTTATGCTCGCGCAGGCTTTCCTTGTCCCTGATAATTTCTTCGTGTGCCTTGCCCATCAAATAAACCATCATCTTCTTCACGTCCACATACTGCGCCAAGAGGCTGTCTGTCTTTACGCCCGCCCCGCTCCGGAGCAACAGACAAGCCACACGCTCTGTCAGCCATGCGTTGCCGGACATCCCCTTGAACCAACCGAACGAACCATCACCGCGCTGCAACTTGCCCAAAGCCTCGGCAAACCGGCGACGCAGGTCAGCCTGACGGTTGGCATCAAACAACTGTTGCAAAGCCGGCAACCGCTGCGTCTCCATCTCGGCATCAGCCACCCAAGGTGTTTCTTCCAACACGATGCCGGTCAGGTCTTCCCCGCCAGACAAAGGACTTTTGAGCTCTTCACCCGCCTCGCGTTGCCAAAGTTCCACCGCCGTTTTCACTTGTGGATACCGTGCGGCCAATGTAGAGGAAAGCGTGGAAGCATAATAGGCCGCACCCAATGAGAGCACATCATCCGTCCGTGGCTCCAACACGGAAGGCAGGGCCTGCACGGCATACCACAAGGGATTGGCCGTATATTCCACCGTCAGACAGCGGTGCTCCGCCTCAGGATGGTTGCCTTGGAACAAACCGCCGAGCCGTATCACCGTATCCCCCTCGTGCGACACCACGAAAGGCTGGGTCTGCGTCAGCCATTCCTTGTCCTCCAAAATAGGAAGATAACGCTGTTCCCCGTCTGCATGCTCCCCGGCTTCGAAGATTATGCGACAAGCCGGCAAGGACACACTGCCTGAAGGCGTGTAGGCAAAAGACACCACCGTATCCGATTCCGCCTCCATCTCCACCTTCACCGTCTCTTTCCAAAGGCCCTCTCCCGTAGCCGGGTCGAACACTTCCATCGTGGCCTTGCCTTCCAACGTTTTCCCGGTCAAGTTGAACAACGTGGCCGAAAGCGTGGCACGATCGCCCATCCGCACGAAGCGCGGCAAGCTGAGTTGGGCCATCACCTCTTTGGCGGCTACCACCTCGTCCGTCAACAAGCCCGCCATCATGTCTTTCGTATGGGCCAAAGCCATGAATTTCCACGTCGTCAGGCTTTCGGGCAAAGTGAAGCGCAAGGTCACCACGCCGCTCGTGTCTGTCATCAAACGGGGATAGAAAAAGGCTGTTTCATTCAGGTTCTCACGAATTACCACGTCTTGCGACACTCCGTCTGCCGCAACACCGTCCGCTGTTTTTTTCATGGCTGACATCGCCACGGGTGCGTGCAGCACAGGAGGTTCCGCAAGTGCAACTTCTGCCTCGGCTGCCTGCGCCCCGTACGCCATATCCAACCCGGCAATCCTACCGCTACCCGGAGACATGCCCACCACTACAGTATTATCCGTAATATTGAGCACTTCTTCAACCGTACGGAGACCGCCCCACGCCAACATCGCCGGATTAAAATAGTCGAACCGCAAAGGTTTAGAAACCGTGTAAGGGACACGTGCAGCATACGCAATATAATTGCTGCCGAACCAATTCGTCATACCCATCCTGACAGAAGGCAACGAGGGAAAGAAATGTTGGTAAAAATTCCAGCCATGCGGCTTGATGGCATCCAAGGAGGTATCATACAGTGTAGCCATCAGCTGTGCCGGAGCAGGCCGCCCATCGGGCAATGTGACCCGGAGCCGCCATGTTTCTTCCGTACCCGGCTGCAGACGGTCGCGGAACGATGTCCACGCAAGACGCAACTTCCGTTCAGGACACGGACGGACAAGCCGCACTTCCCTTGTCGAACAACGTCCGTCCCGCACCAAATAAAACACAGCCTGCATCCCGTCTGCCCCATCTGGCACGGACGGATAAGTGAAGTCCATGATGGTATCGGACACAGAATAAACCTTTTCCTCCAAAATACGGTCTTCACAGAACAACATGTAATATAGCGTGACACTGTCGGCCGCCGTACCCACCATCAGACGGGCAGGTTTATCCGGACGGACGGTGTCGTTCACGCAATAGAACCAAAGGTTATCATCGTTGCCCGGACGACGGTCCGACAGGCTGAAAAGTTTGAACGTGTAGGAGGTTTCCACCGTGTCACCTTCTGCCACAGCCCGTACCACCCATCCGTAATCCGCAGAAGGAAGAGCTGACAACTCCGCAATCCGCACCTCGCGGTTGGCAGGCAGACAGATACCCGACAACACTTTCTTCGTCAGTCGGTGTTTCTCCGACAAGAAGAGGTCGGCGGTCACTTCCACTGGTCCCGTATAAAGGGCACCCGCAGCCGTACGCACCCTTGCCGTAAAAGCAGGCAGGCTGTCTTTCACGCACGGTAATGCCCCCTCCAACGCAAGTTCCAATCCCTCCTTGGTCAAAGGGAATCCAATTTTGGCCGACTGCGTCTCGCCAGATGCAGACGTGACCGACACTTCCACCATCTGGCGCAGCCCCCAACTACCCCATGACTCTTCAGTCTCACGCACCGGAACACGCAACATGAACTGCCCGTCTTCACCGGTATAAACCGTATCGAGCGGAAGCTCCTTTTCCCCGTCGACCACCCGATAGAGGGCACGAACGACGAAAGATGTGGCCGACACCCGTGCATGCCGCAAGGGAACCCCATTGTAGTTCATGGCCATACCCATCAGGCTTACCGTGTCGCCCGGGACGAAGTGTTCGCCCACCTCGTCCAAATGCACCTCAAAGGTGGGACGCTTGTATACCTCTACCCTGAAATCCGTATGTCCCCATTCTGTACGTATGAAATAACGCCCGGAAAGTCCGGTCGTTGGCAAAGTGAAAGTGCCCGAAAACGTACCGAAAGCATCGCTCTCCACTTTTTGTTCCGCCACGGCCTTCCCATTCGGGTCGTGCAATTCCAACACCACCTTACGCCCTTGCACGGTATGGCTTTCAGCCTGTCGCTCATTGTAACACAGTCCACCCACATACACCGTCTGTCCGGGGCGGTACACCGCCCTGTCTGTGTACAAACGCTCCCGCACCTGTTCCCGTTCTTCTTTGTGGAAAGGCATCCGGAAACGCTCCTGCCAAGGTTGGGCATAACGGTCATCCCCTTTACGAGCCTTTATCGTCAGGCCGTAATGCCCTATATGGTTCCGGATATAAGCGGCATCGCGCCAACGGGCTTTTCCCTCGGCATCCGTCAAAGCGGTATGCAACAGCGTGTCACGATAGTACCATTCCACCGTGGCCGATGGCACGGGCCGCCCCGTACATCCCTCCACTACCGTGCAAAGGCTAGTGCTGTCCGGCAAGAAACCGCCCACCAATAACAAACGTGATGACTTCACCCCGTGGATTTGGGAGGGTTGCAATGTTTCTTGTCCATCCGCTTTTGCGACTATCATATAGTAGCCCACACCGGGAACACGCAAATCGAAAGTATCTGTCACGGCCTCGTATGGAGCATACGCCTTCCATGCCAGGCGTTCTGTCTTCCGCAATCGTCCATACCGTTTCAAGTAAGCCAAGCGGTCGCTCCTATACTTCTTTTCCACCTTATCCCAATCAGGTTCTCCCTCTGGCAACAGGTACCAACTTAACTCCACTCCGGACACATTGCGGTGTTCCACTCGTGCTTCGTAACCCATGTCGGGGTTCACGCTTTCAGACATCCGGAAACGCATTTCCGGTGCTTCCAGTCTTTTCCGGTGATTCAGTAGTTCCTTCGAACGTGGATAAGCCTTATATCTTTCATAGCCTTCTTCTATCCATTGCACTTTCAGGCGCGGACTGACCTCCAAATCGAGCATGCACAGATAAATTTCTGCCGCCAACGGCAAATCACCGAAATGGGCGAGCATCCGCTCGTACGCCTTATACGTTCCGGTTTGCAGCACTTCCCGTTCGCGCCTTGCCACACCGTCAGGGTCATGCTCCGCCACACCTCCATTCGACACACGTGCCACATGTCCGATAGAGTCTAACATCACCAACAATTCCGCCTCACGGTTTCCATTCTTACGATAGACAGCGAGCATTTGTCCATACACGTCCTTGTCTACATCTTCTATCGCAACGGTCCTGTACCGTTTCATAGCCACTGCCCGCCTCCCGATGACATTCAGCAAATCCCCGCCGAAGTAACCGGCATCCTTCCCTTTTTCCACAAAAGGCATGTAGTCGGCGGCTTTGGCCGCTGCCAACAAGTCCGGACGAGCCATGGACAGTTGGTAATTCTCCGATGCAACCTTCATAAACTGCTCCCGCGACCACTCGCGGATGCTGTCGGGATGGGCATCCGTACGGTCGCTGTAATTCCGGTTACGGCCTGCATTGTCTTCATACAATTCTCCCAACACGGAGGCCAGCACCGCCCGTTGAACCTCGTCGGTGGTCTGCCGTTTGAGCCGCTCCAGTTTCATGATGTCGGAATAAAAGCTATCGGGCACGATGTCCTGACGGAGCTTGCAACCGTAGAGCAAAGCTGCCATCTGCTGACCTTTTTGCCTCTCTTTGTCTGCCTTGGCGGCTATCTGTTCCACAACCTTATAAGCAGATTTCGGCAAATCTTGTCTTTCATATTTTTCCACTTGTTTCCATAAATCATCGAAACCCGCAGCCGGGCACCCTGTTCCGAAACAAAGGAACATCACGCATATACTCCATAAGATTTTTTGCTTCATAGTTATTTCTTTTGGTTTTTAGTTCTGATTCATGCAAATAACGGCATTCTTCTTGAAAAATGAAACTATTCAACGTTATAATATTCTAAAAACCATACATCACAGACCAACTGGTTCTCCAATTCACCCATACCCAAAGCCCAAAAACCTGAAAATCCACGACAAAACGAGAAGTGAGGAAGTGGTAAAATCGTTCTGCGCCAAACGAAAAATCAGTCTCCTTTGATTGATTTTTCGTTTGGCGCAGATTGATTATCGAATCTAAGGAGAACTTTTTAATGCATTCAACCAACTAAAAAACAGCTGTTTACAGATACACGTAAGAATAACAAGAAATCCGGACAAAGCGATGCAGACATCCGCTCCGCAACATGCCCCCGTAATCTCCAAAGCCCATCATGGCCGCATGGAAAAAGGGAACATGCCCGCACGACACATCCCCTTTCCCTATGCAAAATTCCGCTTATTTACGCCTTCTCCGGTATCCGGCGGAGCAACTCCTTCAGGAAATCCCAGAACTTGGTCACCGACGGGATGTGGCAACGCTCATCCGGCGTATGCGGCGAACGGAGCGTAGGACCGAAACTTACCAAGTCCATATCGGGATATACTTCCCCGATAAGACTGCACTCCAAACCGGCATGCACGACCTGTACCAACGCCTCTTCGCCAAACATCTCCTTATAGATTTCCACCATCTGCGCCGTAATCTGCGAATCGAAGTTAGGCTGCCATGCCCCGTAACGACCGCTGAATTCCACCTTCATGCCCGCCATGTTGAAGCAGCTTTCCAACATGGTCCCGACATAGTCCATCATGCTCTCGCTCGAACTGCGTGCCAGAACCAGCACTTCCGCACGTTCCGGTGTCACATTGACAATTGCCAGGTTGGACGAAGTCTCCACGATGTGCGGAATGGAGGGGATGTAGCGAAGTACGCCGTCATGACAAGCCATAATGGCATCCAACACATTGTCCTGAATGTCTTCCGGCACCTGAACCGCAGGCATATCCACGCGCTCCATCGTCATCACGATGTGCTCTTCCACGCCACGGTATTCTTCGGCAAACATGTCCGCACAATAATCCACCAGTCCTTGCAACTCATCCACATCATCCGCCGGTACCGTCACTACAGCTTCGCTCTCACGAGGTATGGCGTTACGCATGTTGCCGCCTTTCCACGAAGCCAACCGTGCTTCGTTCTCGCGGATGGCCATGTTCAGGAACCTCGCCATCAGTTTGTTGGCATTGGCACGGTTCTCGCAAATCTCCAAGCCGGAATGTCCGCCGCGCAACCCTTTGACCGTCACCTTGACCGCCACGTCTGCCGGGTCTGCCTCCACGGCTTTATAAGCAATCGATGCCGTCACGTTCACTCCTCCGGCACTTCCTACCACAAATTCGCCCATCGTCTCATTGTCGAAGTTCAGCAGGATGTCGCCCGTCAACGTGTCGGACGCAAGATGGTTGACCCCGTACATGCAAGTTTCCTCGTCGGCTGTAATCAATGCCTCCAACGGGCCGTGCTCCAGGCTCTCGTCTTCCATCACGGCCATGATGGCCGCCACGCCCATTCCGTCGTCCGAGCCCAAGGTCGTCCCCTTGGCTTTCACCCACTCGCCGTCGATATAGGTTTCAATGGGGTCGGTCTCAAAATTATGCCGGCTCTCTGCCGTTTTCTGCGGCACCATGTCCATGTGGGCCTGCATGACGGCTTTCTTACGGTTCTCCATGCCCGGTGTGGCAGGTTTGCGCATGACGATGTTTTCGCCACCGTCTTTGAAAGCCTCGATACCATGGGCTGCCGCCCAATCCAACAGGAATTGCTGTACTTTTTCCAAATGTCCTGACGGACGCGGAACCTGTGTCAATGCATGGAAATTCTTCCATACCACCTGCGGTTCCAAGTTCTTAATCTCGTTCATAACAACCTATTATTATGGTTTGACAATCTGATTTAATTTCTTCCACCCCCTGCTTCCTCCTGGCCTATCCGACGGGTAAAAGCCAATGCCCCGGCAGCATAGAAGCCCAACAACATGACAAGCAAGGTCTGCAACGTATGCACGATGAGCACGAACACGACAGCATCCGGCTCACATACGCCGTAGAGCACCAAAATGGTTTTCACCGCAAAATGCCACGGCCCGGCACCATTCGGCGTGGGTACCAAGACGGCAAACGTGCCGACCACGAAAGCTATCAAGGCGGCCATAGCCCCCAACCCCGAAGTATAGGAAAAACAATAAAAAGTCAAATAGAAATGCAGGAAATAGGCAAGCCATATCCCCAAGGAATACATTATATATATAGGTATATGGCGGACATTGCGCAAAGAAAACACTCCGTCCACAATATTGCGAAGCAAATTGCGGGTATGGTTGAACCACGCCAACCGCCTGGCCAAAACGGCAAGAAACACCAACACGACCAACAAACAAGCTGCCGTGACCCAATAACCGGCTGCAGAAAAGCGTCCGGCCAGTTCTTCAAAACTTACTCCCGTCTCGGCAAAGAACACCATGAACACCTTGACCTGCAGCAAGACTGCCAAAGCAGCCAATAACAAGATCAACAGGGAATCCACCATGCGCTCCGTCACCACCGTCCCCAAGGATTTCGTAAAAGAAGTGCCGTCGTACTTCTTCAATACACCGCAACGCAAGACCTCCCCCACCCGGGGCACCACAAGACTGGAAGCGTATGAAAGAAACACGGCATGCACGCACGAAGACAAACGCGGACGTTCTCCCAACGGAGCCAATGCCTGCCTCCAACGCACGGCACGCAACACCTGCGCCAACACACCGAAAGGCATGGAAAGCCACATCCACGTCCAATCCATCCCGTCGTTCAAAGCCTCCCACAGCCCGTTCCAGTCGAAATCACGGTACATCCACCACAAAATCAAGCCTCCCAACGCCAAGGGGAAGGCTATTTTTAACGCATGACGAATGATCTTAGAAGTTTCCAATGCCGTCTATGTCTATTTTTGATTACCTTTGTATCCACAAAAATAAAACAAAAAAACAACAATGAAGACAGTCAAGCCCAAAAAGTTTCTCGGACAGCATTTTTTAAAAGACCTGAAAATCGCACAGGACATCGCCGATACAGTAGATGCCTGCCCCGGAATCCCGGTGCTCGAGGTAGGGCCGGGCATGGGTGTCATGACCCAGTTCCTCGTCGGCAAGGGCCGCCCCGTCAAAGTGGTCGAGATTGATTTCGAATCCGTGGCCTACCTACGTGCCAATTACCCCCAGTTGGAAGAAAACATCATAGAAGACGATTTCCTGAAAATGCACCTGGAACGGACGTTCGGCGGGCAACCGTTCGTGCTTACGGGCAACTACCCTTATAACATTTCCAGCCAGATATTCTTCAAGATGCTCGACTACAAAGACCTCATCCCTTGCTGTACGGGCATGATACAGAAAGAGGTGGCGGAACGCATTGCCGCCGGTCCGGGCAGCAAGACCTACGGTATCCTGAGCGTACTCATCCAGGCATGGTACAGCGTGGAATACTTATTCACGGTGCATGAACACGTATTCAATCCTCCCCCCAAGGTGAAGAGCGCGGTCATCCGTATGACACGCAACTCCACGACGGACTTAGGTTGCAACGAGCGGCTCTTCAAACAGGTAGTGAAAACCACATTCAACCAACGGCGCAAAGTGCTTCGCAACTCCATCCGCCCCGTGCTGGCCGATGCCGACCACAAGGCACGGCAGGAAGGGCGGCTGCCTAAAGACCACGCCGAATTCCTCTCCGCCGAGATATTCGGCCGCCGCCCGGAACAATTATCCGTGGCCGATTTCATCAATCTGACCAATGCCATAACGCGGGAAACTTCCGAAACGGCATACTCCGGAGAAAAGATATAAAAAAACGGCCTCAAAGCCGTTTTTTTATTTGTAACTTCAAGCGGTTTATCGTATCTTTGCACCGCAATTTATCAGAGTATTTATTTAAAATGGACGATTATCACGCGGAAAATATGAACTAAGTAGGACAGAGGTTTGCAAGGAGCTGCCTCCGTTCCGTTATAATTATGGAGGATTTTTATTCATGCGAACATACTGGAATACAAACCGCGGCCTGCGCACGCTCGAAAAGTGGGAACCCAACTGTTGGGTGCAAGTTACTTGTCCGACTCAGGACGATATAGATTATCTGGAGAATACGCTCCACATCCCCGATTACTTTTTAATGGACATCGCCGATACCGACGAGCGTGCCCGCTATGAGTTCGACGACGGTTGGATACTCATCATCCTGCGTATCCCTTACGTGAAAGAAGTACGCTCGCGCACGCCTTATACGACCATACCCCTCGGTATCATCCTGAACAAAGAGGTGTGCATCACCGTGTGCAATTTCGAGACGAACATGATGATTGACTTCGTGAGCTACCAGCAAAAACGCGGATTGGGATTCACCGACTCCGTAGACATGGTGTTCCGCCTGTTCCTTTCGTCTGCCGTGTGGTACCTGAAACGGCTGAAGCAAATCAACCTGCTCATCGAGAAAGCCAAGCAACACTTGGATCGTAACGTGGACAACGTGGACCTCATCAACTTGTCGCGCCTGCAAGACAGCCTGACTTATTTCATCACTTCCATCCGAGGCAATGAGACGTTGCTCTCCAAGCTGAAGTTCAAACTTCCGGTGGACGAACTGGATGCCGACCTTATCGAGGATGTCAATATCGAGATGAGCCAGGCACGCGAGACGACATCCATCTATGCCAACATCCTCGACTCGACGATGGACACTTACGCCAACATCATCAACAATAACACGAGCGGCGTGATGAAAATGCTGACGTCCATTTCCATCATCCTCATGTTCCCCACGCTCATCGCCAGTTTACTCGGCATGAACCTGGTCAACGGCATGGAGAATTGGGCATGGGGATTCCCCGTAGCTTTGATGCTTACCGTGGGCATTACAGTGGCATTCGTATGGTATTTCAAGCGAAAAACATGGATTTAAAGCCGGGCAAAGTAAAAAAACAGGAGATTTTTTAGGTTTCCACCGTTTTTTATACTTAATTTGTGCCGATTAAATGAATAGTAAAACCGAATCAGATACTAAAACAAGTAACATGATGGACTCTCAAGAAACTCTCCAGACGGAAGAGAACGTAACAAAAAACGTAACACCTGAAGTGAACGAAACGGAAAATCAAACGATAGAAGTGCCGCAAACACAGGAAGAAGTCGTAGCACGAGTGAAGGAACTGGCCGAAGCCGACGCTCCGGCCGAGAAACAGGAATTGGATGCCCTGAAGCAGGCCTTCTACAAAATACATAAGGCAAACGTGGCAGCAGCCCGTACGCAATTCATCGAAAACGGAGGCGAGCCCGAAGCTTTCCTTCCGGTACCGAATGTGCTCGAGGACGAATTCAAGGCGGCCATGAACGTCATCAAGCAAAAAAGAGCTGAATTGCAGGCCGAACTGGACCGGCAGAAAGAAGAGAACCTGCAGAAAAAGCAGGAAATCTTGGAACGCATCAAGACCCTGAGCGCCACACCGGAGGAAGCCAACCAAGCCTACAAGGAGTTTAAGGAACTCCAGAACCAATGGAAGGAACTGACACTCGTCCCGGCAGAAAAAGCCAACGAGCTGTGGAAAACCTACCAGTTGTACGTAGAGCAATATTACGACCAACTGAAACTCAACAACGAATTCCGTGAGTACGATTTCAAGAAGAACCTGGAAATCAAAACCCACCTTTGCGAAGCTGCGGAAAAGCTGAACGAAGAAGCCGATGTCATATCAGCTTTCCAACAGTTGCAAGCCTTGCATCAGGAATTCAAGGAAACGGGACCCGTGGCGAAAGAATTGCGCGAAGAAATCTGGGCACGCTTCAAAGCCGCTTCCACCGCCGTGAACAAACGCCACCAACAATATTTCGAGGAGCTGAAGCAGAAAGAAGAAGAAAACCTGGCACACAAGACCGCACTCTGCGAGAAAATAGAAGCCATCGACCTGACCGCCATCAAGACGGCGGCTGCATGGGAGTCACAGACGCAGCAAATCATCGAGATGCAAAAGGAATGGCGTACCATTGGTTTCGCCCCTCAAAAGATGAACGTGAAGATTTTCGAGCGTTTCCGTGGCGCATGCGACCGGTTCTTCACGGAAAAGGCTTCATTCTTCAAACGCCTGAAAGAGGAACAGGCTCAAAACTTGGCCAAGAAAACGGAACTCTGCGAAAAGGCTGAGGCACTGAAAGACAGCACGGACTGGAAAGCCACGGCCGACAAGCTCATGCAGATACAGAAGGAATGGAAGGCCATCGGTGCCGTTCCTAAAAAGCATTCCGAATCTCTTTGGCAACGTTTCATCGGTGCCTGCGACTATTTCTTCGAACAGAAGGGCAAGAACACGGCATCCCAACGCGGGGAGGAAAAAGAGAACTTGCAAAAGAAGGAACAGGTCATCGATAAGCTGAAAGCCTTGTTGGAGTCCAACGAGGAAGAAAACAAACAGGATGCCGTAAGAGAGCTGATGAAGGAATGGAACGAAATCGGTTTCGTGCCTTTCAAGGAGAAAGACAAAATCTATAAGGCTTACCACGAAACGGTAGACCAACTGTTCAAGGCCCTGAACATGTCGGCCGCACGCCGCCGTCTGGACAACTTCAAGAACAACTTGAAGAACGATGCCAAAGAAGGCGGACAAGGCTTGTCCCGCGAACGGGAACGCCTGGTACGGGCTTACGAGAACAAACGCAGCGAAATCAAGACGTACGAGAACAACCTGGGTTTCCTGACTTGCAGTTCGAAGAAGGGCAGCAGCCTCCTCAACGAAATGAACAAGAAGATGGAGAAGTTGAAAGACGAATTGAACCTGATTGGCGAAAAGATTGCCGCCATCGACAAGGAAATCAAAGCCGCCCAGGCTGAATAAAAGGACAAACCATTTAAAAACAATTTGCCGCATCCGGAATTTTACTTCGGACGCGGCTTTTTTTATGCAAGTTTTTGAATTCATGCTCCGCCACAGCCTAATGTTGCGGAGCGCAGGACGGACGCACGGCGCAGAGACTTGCCTCACCGCCCTGAACAGCTTCAAGCGTTTCCGGAATCATGCCGATTTGGATTACGACGAGGTTACCTCCGACCTCGTGCAACGTTATGAAAGCCATCTGAAGGAACAAGGTCTCTGCCGCAACACGTCATCATTCTACATCCGGCAGTTCCGCACCTGTTACAATCTGGCTGTGGAACAAGGGCTGACTGCCGACCGGCATCCGTTCCGGCACGTCTACACCGGAGTGGACAAGACCGTGAAACGGGCACTCCGGCAAGAGGACATATCACGAATCTACCGCATGGATTTGTCCGGCTTGCCACAGGCAGCTTTCGCCCGCGACATCTTCATGTTCAGTTTCTTCACCCGTGGGATGCCGTTCGTGGACATGGCCTACCTGAAAAAGTCGGACGTAGCGGATTTGAAGAAAATCGGGCAACAGCTCGGCCTGTCCATACCGCTGACCACGCATTGCGCAAGACATTCAAATTCTCATTTCTTATTGAAAAAACAAATAGTTAAATCGTTTATTATTCCTGTTTTACATATTGTATAGATATATCCGGCACTTGTTTGTTATATAAATACAAGCATGATCCAATTGGAAGTGATAATCAGCTTTTATTCTATACTTGAAATAGTAACATCATCAAATTCATCCATATAATCGATAAGTCGTTCATTGTGATTACCGCGTTTAACCTTCATCTCAATGTTGGCCTCGAAGATTTCACCTTGTGAGGTACGACGGTCACGCAGTTCATAAGAATAGAGTTCAATGCAGTCATCCTTTATCTGGTTGACCACACGTTTCACGCTCTCTTTCTTAGTAGCTGTAAAGGTAAGTTGCACCGTAGTAGTTCCGACAGTCGGAATAAAGGAATTCATAACTTCCAGCCCGAAAAGCACCATGGCTGTAGCTATGCCGGCTGCTATATACATGCCAGTTCCACAGGCCAACCCGATAGCTGCCGTTACCCATAATCCGGCGGCTGTAGTCAGACCGCGCACTGCATTCTTTTGAAAAATAATTGTTCCCGCTCCAAGGAAACCAATACCGGAAACCACTTGTGCCGCTACTCTCGATGAGTCTTTTAAATCAAAGCCAAAGCCATATTGTGATACAATACAAAAAAGAGCACTACCCAATGCCACCAAGAAATGCGTACGGAATCCGGCTTCTTTTGAACGATATTCACGCTCTATTCCTATGACTCCGCCTAAAAGAAGAGCTACAAATAATCTAAGTGTTATTTCTAAAATCATATCCATCGTTTATATATTTTCGTTTCCTTGTCTTTGGGTATCCAACTGTCCACCAAAGCTCTGTTTTGTTTTATCCATTCCCTTACAGCCTCGCGTTCCGTTCCCCTTGTCTGCTCAATGGCACTCATCAGTGAACTGATTTGCCGGTCCGTAAGATGAATATTCCCCAACAGTTCTGCAGCGAATGGATGTTCCTTGCTGAATCCGGTACGGGCAATCGCCCGGATATATTCCGAGGCTCCATAGATATTTTTCGGGTCGTCCAATACTTTAAGTTCGTAACGGTCGAACATCCAATGGGGGGTCCATCCGGTTACTACAATCCATTCTTTCTTTTTAATCGCCTTGTCAAGAAGCGCAGTCATGGCCGGACCGCTTGAAATCATCAGTTTGTAATCCAGTCCGTAAGTTGGTATGGCCGTTTCCGTACATTTCATGATACCCGTGCCTGCATCAATGCCTACAATTTCCCCATTGAAACGTTCTGTGAACTCCGGCAGCTCCTCTATGCTGTTAATGGGGACATAAGCCGGTACCACAAGACCGATACGGGCACTGTCGAACACCTGCCCCAATATTTCAAATTTTCCCTGATATTTTTCAAAATAGGGTTTATGCGTAACGGGAAGCCAACTGTCAAGAAACACATCCGTCTTTCCACGTGCAAGCGAGGTGAATATCGGGGCAATATCCGCATTGAGCAGTTCTACTTGAAAACCTTGTTCCACAAGAATTTCACGGGCTAAATGGGTCACTGCGATACCTTCCGCCCAGTTAGGATAAGCGATGCTTATTTTATTGGGATTGATGACACACGATGTCATCAAGGTACTGCTGATAATGGTTGTGATAAATCTGAATATTCTCATAAATTCATTGTGCTAAATATGATGATTATTTCTTTTGGGCGATACCTTGGGTAATACGGTCTAAAATAATAGCCAGTATCACAACGGCAATGCCGCCTTCAAAGCCGAGTCCGATTTTCATTTGTGTGATGCCTTTCAGTACCACTTCTCCCAAGCCTCCGGCTGAAATCATGGCAGACACCACTACCATGGAAAGTGCCATCATGATGGTCTGGTTGATGCCGGTTAGTATGGTGGGTAAAGCCAAGGGCAACTGTACCTTGAAAAGTAATTGGCGGGGAGTGGCTCCGAACGATCGGGCAGCTTCTATTACGTTTTTAGGTACTTGCCGTATGCCCAATCCCGTAAGCCGCACCACCGGAGGCATGGCAAAGATGATGGTGGCGAAAGCACCGGGAACCGTACCCAATCCGAAAAACAATACCGCAGGAATCAGATAGACGAAAGCGGGCATGGTCTGCATACAGTCCAGAACGGGACGGAGCATCCGGTTACAGCGTTCACTTTTTCCCGCCCAAATGCCGAGTGGGATTCCTATCAGCAAAGCCATGCAAGTGGAGGAAAGCACTAAGGCGAGCGTTTGCATGGTTTCCTCCCAAAATCCCATACCCCATATCAACAACAGTCCCAGAAGAGTAAAAACCCCCATGCCTTTACCTACTTTCCACCAAGCCAGTGAAACGGTCAGTGGAATAAAAACATAAAACGGGATAGCGTACAATGCCAGTTGGAAACTATCAATAAAACTTTCTACGCCTACATTCAACGCATCAAAAAAAAACGCGCCTTCCTCGGCCAGCCATTCGATGGCTGCTTCTATATAACATCCTATATCTATCATTGTATATATCGTTTTTTGTATTATAAATCAATTGCTTGTTGGATAATGTCGTTTATCTCTTCCTTATCCTTGCCGGTCACTTCCACAATGAGCGATGAAAGTGGAACCACTCCTTCAAATTCGCGTTCTTCATTCACCACCCAGATCGGCGAATTGGTCTTGGTCATCAGCGGAAGGATGTCTTCCACCACCGTGTCTGCGGTAATGGAATGAACCTCGCTTTTTATGACCGAAGCGATGTCTTTCACCTTCGCTTCACGCAATTTCACAAGATCTCCCAACCGAACCTCGCCTTGCAAAATACCGCCCGCATCCACTACGGGAAGTACGGTAAGTTTACGCTCCTTCATTTTGCGTATGAGCACTTCCGGTCCTTCCTTACCCAAACGTGCCACCAGAGGCTTGTCCACCATAATCGAAGCGGCTGTGACGATACGGCTGCGATCCACATTCTCCACAAAACTCTGTACATAGCCATTGGCGGGTTCCGTGAGGATTTCCTCCGAGGTGCCAATCTGTTGAATCTCACCGTCGCGCATGATAGCGATACGGTCACCCAACTTGATGGCTTCTTCCAAGTCGTGGGTAATGAACACGATGGTCTTTTTCATTTTTGATTGTAAGGCCAGCAGCTCGTCCTGCATCTGCACCCGGATCAACGGGTCCAGGGCCGAGAAAGCCTCGTCCATCAACAACACCTCAGGGTCATTCGCCAAAGCACGTGCCAATCCGACACGTTGTTGCATACCGCCTGAAAGCTCGTTTATCATCTGATTTTCATAGCCGTCAAGCCCTACAAGTTTCATGCATTCCAGTGCTTTTTGTTCGCGCCCTTCCTTACCTATGCCTTGCAGCTCAAGTCCAAAAGCAATATTCTGCAACACGGTACGGTGAGGCAACAGGCCGAAATGCTGAAATACCATAGCCAGTTCCTTGCGTCGGACGGCACGCAGTTCCTCATCGGACATGGTGACGATGTTCTTGCCATCGACCGCAATTGCCCCAAAGGTGGGTTTATTAAGCCGGTTGATACAACGTAACAAACTGGATTTTCCGCTTCCACTTAACCCCATAATGACGAATATCTCACCTTCGTTGATGGTAAAGTTGGCTCCATTTACAGCGACAGTGCATCCTGTTTCTTTTTTGATTTCCTGTTTACTCTTTCCTTTCATCAGCATTTTGAACGCTTTGTTCCGTTCACGACCGAAAATAAGGTAGAGTTTCATCACTTCTATTTTCTTTTTTTCATTCATAAACAAACCTTTCTTTCATTCGTTAATCTTTTCTTCGGCTTAAACACAAAACAAGTTGAATGTCTATTTGATAAGCAAATAGACACACTGAAATTCGATTGTCATTCCATACGGAATAACAATCATTTCTTTTTTATTGTTTCAGAAAACAACTACAATAGGGGCGATACTAATAAGTCTGAATCATGTGAGATAAACGGACCTGTTTTCAACTAAGAATTGTCCCGATGATTCTGCCCTCTAAAGGCTTTTGTTGCACGATGTATTTGCAAAGATACTAAAAACATACGGTTAAACAAACGTTATTGGCTAGCATCCGGGACTTTTACAGCCCCATACGTAGTATGGATAAATTCTTAATATTTTTCAACAAATGGCAAAAGATGGCAAATAACCCGTATTTGTCGTTTTTTCCTTGCTTGTCAAACTTTTAAAGGCTAATTTTGCATTTTTGTTAATTCGCTCTGTTTGTTTCGTCATCTGAAAGAGCACAAAAAACTATTTCACAAATGAATATCCGACTGAAACCCAAAGAGATTACAGATGCTTATAGTACGCCCATTGTTCAGCAAACTTCCTTTTGGTCGAAAGTAAAAGAACAGCTTGGCATGAGTTCCTGCGCTTTCGATTACAGCGTGCGCAACAGTGACCTTTACACCCACGTGGGAGGTTATGCGTACACTCAAGCCGATTTCATTATGTTCTTTCAACATCTCAACCGTGAGGATTATATCGCTTATCTGCCCTATGGCCCCGAGATAGAACCATCAGAAGAAAATCAAGGTACTTTTCTGGAAGAACTTTCCGAATCACTTCGCTCTTTCCTGCCCAAGCATTGCATAGCCCTGCGTTATGACCTCAATTGGAAAAGCCATTGGTGCAAAGCTGATGATTTTGACGAAGCAGGCCGATGGGTAGGACTTCCCCAAAAAGAGTTTCAAGAAATAAAACTCAACTATGGCACTTGCTGCCATAACCTGCGTAAAGCCAACACCAACATTCTGCCGGCCAATACCATTGTACTTGATTTATCCACCGATGAAGAGAAAATACTTGCACGGATGAAACCCAAGACACGTTATAACATCCGCTTGGCACTGAAACACGGAGTAGAGGTGCGTTCGGCAGGAATCGAAGGATTACAGATTTGGCATAGCCTCTATCAAGAAACTGCTTTCCGTAACGGGCTTCACCTGAACGATATTCAGTATTTCCATTCCATATTTGCTTCAAAGATGGAATGTGACGACCCCAAAGTGAATGTAAAGTTACTCATAGCCTATCATGACAACACTCCGTTGGCTGCGATGTTCTTGGTGTTCTCATCCCATCGGGCTACTTACCTCTATGGAGCCTCTTCGTCATCTCACCGCAACCTAATGCCCACTTATGCCTTGCAATGGAGAGCTATACAGTTGGCGCGTGAGCACAACTGCTTGGAGTATGATATGTTCGGTATCGCTCCGTATGCCGATGCCTCACATCCCATGTACGGGCTTTATAAGTTCAAACATGGTTTTGGTGGAGAAATCTATCATCAATTGGGATGTTGGGACTATCCTCTAGAAGAGGATAAGTATCAATATTTTACGGCAAAGGAAATGAGCATGCAGGGATATTACCAACCTTAAAAGTATTCATTATAATCGGTAAAGAAGTCACGGTTTATGTTTTACAGTTCATCCTCATTTAATTATTCGTTAATATGTTGTTCTTTGTATGGTATAAGATCAGCGATGGATACCAGAATTTTAGCATTGCTGAAATATCACCCTTATAAAAAGATGGAAAAATACGGTTTGCGATAGATTGAAAAACGAATAAAGTTCATTTTCTTTTTCAGCAGCAGAAAGGTAACTTTCTCCATTGATGACTGTATTCTTCCCCACCCGTACATAAGGATTTAATGTCATACAAGGCACCAACGGGAAAACACGGAAAGTGTGAATTCCATAACAAAGAAAAGGATTCACCCTACTCCACATATTAGACGCCGAGGCCGACTAAGCGTCTTCTTACAGATTGGCCGGCAGGGGAAGCCCCGTCTTAAACTAATATTTACTCCGTATGCCACATGAGAATAAAGGCCAAAAGGATAAAGATTGAAATCGGGCAGAAAGCCTGGTGCCCATTGATTACAATCCTCAAAGCCATCACCGAAGCCTTCTGATTTCAAAGCCTGCCGCCTCCACGCGTCAGGCTTCTTTTTCCCAAACAGCTTCCTTCAGGCATATTCCGTCAGCCCGAAACATGAAACGGCGTTTCTACCTAACAAGTGTTAAAAGAACATAGCCACACCATAAAATCCTATCCCCCACACCTTGACGTGCCCCCTGTATCCCCCTCTCCCAAGAGTTTTCAGAAAAATGGCTTCATCTTTCAGCCCGAACGATAACACACTGTGTTCCAATACGTACAATAACTGAAGGATAGAACATCCATCTTTCAGCCTTCCTTCAGGATGAAAACAGGAAACCGGTCGGCTGAAAGCGGAAAATCATTTGGCGCAGAACGAAAAATCGCTTGGCTGAGATTGAAAAATCGTTTGGCGCAGAAAAAAAGCCCTTTTAAGGAAGAGCCTTTCCCGTCTTCCGTAAGGTATGCAGACACCTTCGGCTGAAAGATGGCCGGTACATCCTTCAGGGCACAACAAACTTGTTTTTAAGAGACTTACGATAAGACCTGAAAGATGAAGGAGCTTTTTTGAAAAATCCCTGTGAGGGAAAAGAATACCATTTTCACATCGCCCCGGAACCAACCACCGCGCACAAAAAAGGCTTTCCCCGAAATGAGGAAAGCCTCGTGTTGGACTACCAGTCCTTCAAATATCGCTCTGAATAGCATCTTTCTGATACTCGTTGATATATTAGTTAATGTTATCATTATTAATTAATAGTAGCGATAAGTATCATTAGACTGCATGAGTAGTCTTAATATTGGGCTCTGCATTGGGCGCAACTGATAATTATCATTATTCGCTATAATAACGATGTACAAAGATAATAATGATTATTACAATCGCATAATTTTGACATTAATTGTTGTAATATGGTTATATCCTATTAATTATAATAAATCATCACTTAATTATAGTACCACAATGATGATTATAAGACAAGTAGTCCTACAACTTATTGTACAGAGAATATAAGAAAGCAAAAGCTTTTGCTATTCTTGTGGTGAGAGAGCCCCAAAGGGAGACCAAATCAATAATCCAATATATCCCTGCTATCCTATATCCCTGATATTACAATATACGGCACTCGTGGCACTTGGCACTCAGCCTGCGAAAGACCTTGCTACGATTGGGCTTGTAACAGTTTACAAGTGCCAAGAAGTGCCAATTAGTGCCATTGATAATCAGATTATAGGCGACAAGGTTAATATACGTTAATGACAAAACATATAAAATCCAAGAAATGCTGGGTATCTCTATGACTAATTTGTCAGATTCAGGAGCAAATCAACTGACAAATTGTCTAATAATCTGACGATTAGTCATAATAATAGTATAAGTTATCCAAATCACCTCAAATCACTTTTTGCCTTAAATTACCCTGTTTTTTCCGTGGAACGATTTTTGATTTAATAACCACAGAAAATCATAATAAACTATATATGAACAGGCTAATCAAAACCTTTTATTCCACTAACAAAGTCAAGTTCTCACTAAAGAACCCTGCATTGGAAGTCTCTACTATCAGAGTGCGTACCAATATTAATGGTGAAAGATTCTCTTATTATCTTCCGTCAAAGTACAAACTGAATCGTTCCTGTTGGGACAGTGAAGCAGGGAGAGCCATTGAGGATGCAAAGAAGAATCCGCAATTAAAGGGCAATCCGCAGTTACAGTTGATTATGCGTAATATTAATAAGGAGATAGAGAAAACCCAGAATGCTTTAATTATGATATTGGAGTTATGTCAAGCTCATGGAGTAACTCCGACATTGGAGCAGGTTCGCACAGAGTTAAGGAAAGAATTGTTAGGAGAGCAACCCGAAGAGCAGGAAGAAGAAAAAGAAAGCAAACCTTTGATTACTGATTTCTTTGAGTTAGCCAATTATTATATTGAGTTGTGTGAGAATCAGTCTATTCTAAATCAAAAGGGGGAGAAGTTTGCCAAAGGTTCTATCTATAACCATAAAGCAGCAGTGAAAATTGTTAGGGAGTTCTGCGAATATGCCAATATAAAGAAACTATCTTTAGAAGATGTAGATGCTTACTTTTATGCAGCATTCCTAAAATATATGACTACTGAAGCGGAGCACGACAGGGGAAAATATAAGACTAACGGCATAGGAAAGATAGTCAAGAGCATTAAAGTCTTTGCCCGATTTGCCCACGAGAATGGCTATACCCTTAATGACAGCTACCGTAAATTTAAGGTATTCCGTGAAGAAGTGGAAACGGTATATCTGAATGAAACCGAACTAACAGCCCTGTATAATCTTAAATTACCCGAAAATTTGGCACAAGTACGAGACGCATTCCTCGTTAGCTGTTATACAGGGCTGCGATATGGCGATATGGCTCGTTTGGAACAGAAGCATTTCCACGATAGTACAGGTACGATAGAGATTGATACTCAAAAGACAAAGGAAAGGGTTGTTATTCCTATCCATCCAAAGGTAAGGGAAATATTCGAGAAATATAATCAGGCAATGCCTAAGGTACAATGCAACCAAGCAACAAACAGAAATCTGAAAACCATTTGTAAGGCAGCAGGAATAACGGAACTTATAACCCGAACCGAAACAATAGGCGGAAAGCGTACAGAGGTAACTTACCACAAATATGAACTGGTAAGCTCTCATACCGCAAGACGCTCGTTTGCGACCAATGCCTATAAAAGCGGTATGCCCACTCTTTCAATAATGAAACTGACAGGACACCGAACAGAAACTTCCTTTATGAAATATATCCGTATCGGTAAGGAAGAAAATGCAGAGATATTGAGTAATTACGAATTTTTTAAATAGAAACATGGAAGTAGCAGATTATTTTGTTAATTTAAAAGGTAAAAAACACACTCTTGAAAAAATTGATATACCATTATCGGAAATAATAGATGCATTAGGGCTGGACAAGGACAAGGACGAAGATATAGAAGAAGCAGAAAAAGTATTAAATTACGCTCTAAAATATGCTCAAGAAAGAAAGAATAAAAAAAATGGTATTAAAACTTTTACATTAAATGAATCAGTGTTACTAATGATATCCTTTTTAAGCCATTTTGATTTTAAATATTTAAGTCCTACTGATATTTCTGGTGTTGGAAATGTATTTTTTAATTATGACCCTAAAAAGATTCGTAAGGAGATTTATAAAATTAAAAATGATAAGGAAAATAGCAGAAATAAAGTTAAAGCTCAAATTGAGAATTTAATTAAGAAATTACAACCTTATCTTGAAGACGGAAGTTATAATAAGGAGCAACTTAATAAAATGAGACAATGGTTTATTGATAATGCGTTTAGTACAACCCCTCTTTTTAAGGAAGAAGTAAAAGAATAATTATATTTGTCTTGATGTAATCCCCCTATAAGTTACCAATACTTATAGGGGGATTACTTTTTTTATCCAATGAAGTCTATGTGATTAAGTATTTGAAAATCAATAATAAAAAAATAAGCACTGTTTCTAAATTGACCTTTTTTAACCAAACTGTCCTAAGGACACATCAATAAGGATTAGAAGTGAAATCCTGACCTTTGTGCAAAATTAAAAACACAAAGAGAAATGAAGAAAAATTTCTTAATAACAGATGATACCTTAGCAGCTAAGGTTGATTCATTAATGGAAATTGCCGAAACAGTAAAGGCAAAGTTAAGCAAAATGGAGAATAAAAAAAATTCTCCTAATAATAAGTATCTAACAAGGCAGGAAACAGCCGACTATCTTCGGTGCAGCCTTAGTAGTTTACACAGGATGGTTAATAATGGAACACTACCCTGTAGAAAAGTGGGCAGAAAGTCCTTGTTCCTTTTGAGTGATGTCGAAAATATAATACTAACTTTAAATGTTTAAAACATGGAAAAGAAACAATTTCCTTTAGAAATCTTTCCTCTTAAAATTATGGAGTTCGTGAATGAAACTATTATATGTTATGGTTATAACATACACTTTCTTACAGCAGCCATACTGATAGTTGTTTCTATTGCGATAGGACGCAGTGTAACTATACGTTTTAATAATGATTTTATTGTATCAGCATTGCTTTATATTGTTATAGTAGGTAAACCCAATACAGGAAAGACGCATCCGTTAAAGTTTGCTCTTGAGCCGATAATAAAGTTAGATTCTGAATTATACGAAAAGTATAAGGAAAAATTGGCTGAATATCTGCAAGCAAAGAAGGAGGATAAGTCCATTGATATTCCTGTTCCAGTGCTGGGAAAGATTATCATTAGAGACTTTACTATTGAAGCCTTATGCTCACAGCTTAAAAATAACCCAAGAGGAACACTTTTATATATGGATGAAATTATGGGGTGGGTTCGTAATATGGGCAAATATACAGGCGGTTCAGATATTGCTGCCTACCTAAGCATTTGGAGCGAAGAAGATATATCCGTAGATAGAAAAACAACGGAAAATCTTAGAATACAAAAACCGTTTTTATCAATTATTGGTGGAATACAGACAGGCATCTTATCGGAACTAATGACAAAAGATTTTTTGCATCAAGGTTTTTTAGATAGAATACTTTTTGTAATGCCACAAGAATTAAAGGCTTTGGAGTGGACTGAAATGAGTGTAAATTCTGAATTGAAAGACTTCTATTTTCAGTTTATTAAAAAGATGTTTGATATTCCTGTTGAAACAGTTGGAGAAGGTATAGTTTCTACTGTACTCGATTTCTCTGCTGAAGCAAAAGAATATCTCATATCATGGAGAAATACAACCCATAAGGCAGTTCTTCAAGAAAATGAGAATGAATATTATGTTGGTGCATACGGTAAAATGGATATTTACGTACTTCGTTTTTCCCTTATTCTGCAAATGATGTATTATGCAGCAGGAGAGGAGGATATGGATAAAGTAGGTTTAAGGGCTGTTAAGGGCGCTATTTGCTTGGCTGACTACTTTATGCAAGAAGCAAAGAAAGTATTTGATTTGGTCTTTGTCAGGGATATACGCCAAGAAATGAATGAGCAGAAAAGGAAATTTTATAATGCACTTCCCGAAATCTTTAGATTGCAAGACGGAATAAATTTAGGTATGGAAATGGGATTAACCTTTGATGTG
The DNA here is from genome assembly GCF_900683745.1 of Paraprevotella xylaniphila YIT 11841. Classification (NCBI taxonomy): domain Bacteria; kingdom Pseudomonadati; phylum Bacteroidota; class Bacteroidia; order Bacteroidales; family Prevotellaceae; genus Paraprevotella; species Paraprevotella xylaniphila. Next base: position 3,567,424 of record NZ_LR215980.1, on the reverse strand, counting down.
GCAAAGAAATTTATTTCAAGGAATAAAGCATATTTTGAGAAAAACGGTAAAGGCATCTATAAAAAAACATTTATTGATGAATGAACATAAATACATCCTTGAGCCAAGCGGTAACAGACGGAAGTATCATGCCTGCCCCCATTGTGGGGCAGAAAAATTTACTTTGTACATTGATGTAGATACAGGACTACCGTTAGCAGACTATGTAGGTCGTTGTGAGAGAATTAATTCTTGTAGGTATCATTATCCGCCAAGAAAGTATTTTGAAGAAATTATTAATAAAAATAACAAATTTATGTACACAGAAAATGAATCCAAAGAAACAACATCAGTTGTTAAAGAAGAAAGAGTAAACAGACGTTATTCTAAAATTGTTGATTATGTAAAAAATGCTCTTTTCTGCTTTTTGGTTACAATATTTGGTAAACAAAAAGTTTTGGCTGCCTTTCAGAAATACGATGTACGAATATCAATGCTGTTTAGAAAGGACAACAAGTATGGAGCTGCTTTTATTATGAAAGCAAAAGATGGTCTTATCAGACAGGTAAAGGAAATGGCTTATGACCCGAATACAGGTAAAAGGGTAAAGGAAGAGCAAAGCGTATTTAAGTATGACTATAAAACCAATAGTTATCAGACAGACAATGACGGACTCAGAATACTTTACGCAGGAAAAAGCCTAATGAAAGATTATGACTTTGAAAACAAGTTGTGTTTCTTCGGAGAACATTTGTTGGCAGGTGAGGTAGACAAGCCTATTGCAATAGTGGAATCTGAAAAGACTGCCATTATATGCGATATATGTATGCCCGAATATATTTGGCTTGCAACAGGTGGCAAGAATGGTTGTAAATGGACAACAGACGAAGTATATCAAGTATTGAAAGATGCAAACCAGCCAATTATACTTTTTCCTGACCTTAACGCAACCGAAGATTGGACTGAAAAAGCTGAAATACTGCTAGCTGCTGGACTTGATGTCAGCATTTATGATTTGGAAGAACAAGAGGGAATAACAGAAGAGGATAAGGCAAAAGGCTTGGATATTGGAGATTATCTCATTCGTTTTTGGAAAGAAAATCATCCTGAAGATGGTGAAACGCTTGAAGAGATAAAATGCAAGAAAGCCAATATTCCTCAATTAAGTAAGATGCTTTCTTCTTTGTCTCCCAAGAAAGAACTTGGTACGATTGAGGAACTGGGGATAACGATAGACCCTAACGAAGTGGATAGCTTGTTACCCAAAAAGTCTTCGGCTTCGGTGTCGGATGTTGATTTGGATGTAATATCCGATATAGAATAAGCTCCTATTTTGGTAATTATCTGTATTGTCATATCATACTTGCTATAATGTCATTGAGTAAATTTTCGGCTCTTTGGTCATAATTCAGAGCGGATAAGTGGTTTTCAAGTTCATCAAAACCATTTGTCCGCTCAATTAATAATAGGAGGGTTTGTAAATCTTTGAAATCGGTAGTCTTACGCTGTACATTACTGCAGTTTACATAACGGTCAAACTTGGATGCAAATAGGTATATTGGGGACATGACCTTTATATCATTGATAATACAGCCGAACCTGCTGTTATTGTACTCATAATCAATAAGTATATCCGTGTCTGTATGGATATTGGAAGATTCCAAAGATAGCATATAGTCTGAATCTTCCTTAACCACAAACCCTAAAGTGTGCTTGATATTGCGGATAAACTTGTCCTTATGGCTGTTATCGTATGCTGTCCAAAAATCAAGGTCATTATCAGATCTGTTTCTCCAAAACGGAATGGAGTAATACCTACACAGCAAGTCTATTGCCGTTCCACCGATAAGGTATAAGCCATATCGGGTGGCGGTCTTTACAATCTCCGTATCGTATGGAGTGTATTGTTGGAATAGTGGTAGTGTGTTGCTCATTGATTGATAATATCAGGGTTAATAAGCAGGTAACCGTCCAAGTCTTGGCTCTCGTCCGTATATAGGTAATCTCCTATAATATCCCATACCAAACCCGAACCTACAACCGATTGGAACAGGCTCGACAGATTATAGACATCTTCCAATGTAAGCCTGCAATCTTCTTTCCCTACAAACAGCAATTTACATTTCTCGTTAGGTTCTATCTTGATTAGATTTTTCGTGATTGGACGGATAATCTCGTTAGTCAGATTAGTATAATCAAGCGACAGGGTACAATTACCCTCCTTGCTTATTATCTTGAATTTGAATATTTTCCTTTGCATGGGATTTTTTGCAACAAAGGTAGGTTGGCAATTACGACAGAATTAGACGTAGGTACAGAAAAAGAGCCACTACTCCGTAATTGGAATAATAGCTCTATGGATATGAGTTGCTATGGCTTATTCATCTAAATTATCAAAACTTGAATATTCTCCATTAAATTTTAAACGTGCAATTCCTGTATTTCCATTCCTGTTTTTGGCAACAATTATTTCTGTCTTACCATGCAAGTCATTACCATTTTCATCACTATAAATTTTATAATATTCTGGACGATGAATAAAACATATCACATCTGCATCTTCCTCAATGGTATTACCACGTAAATCTCTTAGTTTAGGACGTTTGCCCTCTATTCCAACACTATCTTCTGCGCCACGATTCTGTTGACTGAATGCTATAATCGGGATATTCAAGTCTTTAGCCAATGCTTTTAATCTACGTATAATATAAGCCACTTCCTCATTTCTATCTGAGAATAGAAGTCCTGCGCTTATTAATTGCAAATAATCAACAATAATCAGTTTTATTTGGAAATCACTAACCAATCGGATTGCTTGTTGGGATAATTCGTGTATGGACAAAAAGGGAGAGTCATCAAGGTAAATAGGAGCAATATCCATTTGCTTTTCAGCATCTTCAAGTCTGCGTTTTTCTTCTTCGTTTAAAGTATCCGTATAGCCATTGTCGTAAACCATTATTTTCTCTCCATTCACTTTGCTTAATGCCATACGAAATTTGTTTATAACTTGTTTATTTGACATTTCAAGAGAAAAGAAAGCAGTAGGTGTTCTGTTCTTTACTGCTATTTCTCTTAATAAAGACATTCCAAAGGCTGTCTTTCCCATTGCAGGACGAGCAGCAATAACAATCAAGTCGCCATTGTTCCACCCATTTGTTATTTTATCCAATTCAGGAAATCCCGATTTTATATTCGGTTTTTTAGTTCCCTCTAATCCATTTCTTCCAAAGCATTTCATATTTTCTAATTTTTATGATTAATACATTGCAAAGTTATTACCTGACCTGCGACATTTTCTGACGTAGGATTTGTTTATTTACGAAAACAACCGCTACAATTTTTCATAATCATAGCGGTTGGTATAGAGAAATTATTTCTTATTTTTCAAGAAACTCAAATCGGGTTCATGGTAACGGCTTGATTTCAGTATCTTACCGTCTTCACGATAAATCGGTTTTCCATTTTCGTCCAACTTGCTCATATTGCTTTCATGCACCGCATCGAAGATACGCTCAAATTCATCTTGTAAACCGTGAGAGACGACTGTTCCCAACAAGGTGTAAGCTATATCGGCTAATTCTTTGGCTACCGCTTGCAGCCGTTCATCCTCTGTATCTCCTGTGATTGCGTATTCTTCTGCATATTCATCAACTTCTTCTTTCATCACACGCATACGAAGTTCATGTAAATCTTGGGGAATGCGCAAAGTTGGCTGTTCATTTATGTACAAGCCAAAAGCCCGATGAAATTCTTCTAATTGTTTGAGCTGCTTTTTCATACCCTAATTTATTTGTATTATGTTAGTGATAGGATTAGGTGTTGATTCCGTAATTTCCATATTACCGTCTATATCAATCGTTCCAATAACAGATTGGCTTGTACTATATTGAAAACCTGCAAAATACAATAAATCAGAACCGTCCATTGTATAAATGGAACGAAAATCAATGCCTTTACTTGACAAGTCCAATTCCTTGATACTGTAGTCCTCTAATGCTATAATATCCAATTTATCCACAGATTTCCGTGCATATAAAGCATTTGCTGTAACATAGGTAGAATAATTCTTAGTGAAGAATCCGTTTAGATTAACAGGGATTTCTGTCAATGTCCTTGTTGCAAGTATATATTCGTATGTGCGTCCATAAACATTTATCAGCATCGTAGCCCTACGTTCGTTCCATTTCACTTGTATATCATTAGGCTGTGGTCTTCCCCAATAATCAAGAAGTTCCGTCTCTGCCATAATTTGACTTTGGAGTTCTTGTTTCTCATTCAACTTGCTAACTACAAGTTTGTAAGAATCGTATTCTCCACTCACAGCCGTGAGATATAAATCCTCGTTGTCGTGAGAAACAAAAGCGTTTCCATATTCTGTTTGGGGGATAAAATTAGAAATGATAAACTGTTGCGTACCATACGACGGACGGATATATCTGTAATCGTAGAAGCATATTCCTTTATTATTCACAACAAATTGAGCTTGGGGTACTGAAGCCTGTGCATACATTTCCAATTTCAAATTTGTAACATCTTGCGTATGTATTTTATACAAGACAAGACCAGAATATTGTGTTGCATAGATATTTTCTTGTTTATCTGTTATAGCGTTTTCTCCATTTAGTCCTATACCTAAATCATATATCGCTTCTGTCTCTTTATTAATGAGGTAAGAGTGTCCTCCATCTATTATTGGATCAAGAAGTATATTCCCATTCTCATCAAATGAGGGTTTATAATTTATAGGTCTTTCTGTGTTTATCATCAGATACGTTTCATTAATATCCCATATTTTAGACAAATCATTTATTCTAACCGTATCACCCTTATTGTCAATCCATGATAATTCCATGTCTCTACCGTCTTTCTTAATCTGCCGATATTGGGCAGCAGAAGAACGGGTGTTAGTTCCACTTGTATAGATATACTTTGCATCTTTGATATTCAGCCCCACAATATCACCGTGTTGGGGCAGTTGGGGCAGTTCATCATCATTACTGCAAGATACAAGAAAAAAGGCTGTACAAGCAGCCAATAAATACTTCAATTTCATGATGTTATTTCTTAATGTTATTAATAATTCTATCCGATAATTCTTTCAATCCGATTTCATCCAAACTGCTCAATTCAGCTTTTTCCCCTATCAAAAGAGGGTGTTTAGGATTCCCTTTCGTAGTAGCTCCGTATGCCTTGAAGTGATAATTCCTACTGAACAGGCTGATAATACCGTCAATATCTTTTTCTTTATTTCCAAACAACAAGTCATACAGGTATTTCCTCTTTCCGATAAGATTACCCCAAGCGCACCATACATCTGCTTCTTTTATTTCGGATAACAAGTTCTTTATGGCAGTCAGATTGTTACGGTGTATTTCCATATTGGGTTCTATATCCATGTCATCGGGATTGGTTGCACGTTGCGAATACACATTCAGCATATACCATGCTCCATATTCACCGCTTCTTTTGGTATATTTCTGTACCCTTTTTAGTGTCGGGTCAAGCTGTTCAGGTATTGCCGTACTTGGATTTATACCGATACAGATTAATGCTTTCTTACAGGAAGTATCAAATTGTTCTCCCAATACATATCTTACCCCTGTAACTTCATAGCCGTTTATTATCTGGCTTTCCGCTGTTTTCTCATACTCATACAGCCATCCTTTTTCAATAATTTTCTTTCCCATAATCCTTGAATTTTAACCAAGCGCTAAGTATTACTAAGCACAAAGATAAATCTTTTCTTCAACTTTACAAGTTGTTAATCAGAGTTTTTTGCATGAAGTCAAAGGTTGATATATTTGTCATACAGAAAGTTAAGGAGAAGCGTAAGGAGCTTGGCATATCACAGCGTGGTATGGCTGAAATTCTTGGTTGTTCTCCTAGCTTCATCGGACAGATAGAGAGCGACAAATTCGATATGAAATACAGCGTTCATCAGTTGTATGTCATAGCACAGGAATTTGAGTGTTCTCCTGCCGATTTCTTTCCTCCTCTTGATACAGACTTGTAAGTTTGCTGCAAATATCGGATTATGGGTACGACAGTTTAAGTCGGTAATCTTGCTTTTTTCATTATATTTCTTGATTTATGGGCAAAAAATAACCGTTACATTGCTGTAACGGTCTCTATATCGGTCAATCATCATATTTTGAGAGTAATTGTATTATCCTTTCCTTAATCTTGTTTCGCAATGAAAGTGGAGACAACACCTCTATGTATTCTCCATAGCTCATTATCTTGTTTTCTAACTCTGGATTTATTATGAGATGCAGTGTTATTATATCTCCGTTTATACTTTGTGAGGAGTGTATCGGCAAAGATTGGATATAAGGCAGCATAACGGCAGATACTTTCAGCCTTACTTCCTCTATCGGGGCATTGGGATTGTTAGCAGGTTCATACACCAGCCCATATACATTATCAAACTTCTTTGCTTTCTGCTCCAATTCTTCTCTACGTTGGAATACCTTGTCTGTAATCCGTATTTGTCTGATTCTGTCAAGTCCGAATGTGCGGAACACTCCCATATCCTCACAATAGGCGAACAGATACCACATTCCCTCAAATTCTTTCAAGAGATAAGGTTCTACGGTATATTGCTTTTGTTCTTCCGTCTGATAGCTAAGATGGTCAATACTGATAACCATACATTGCTGTACTGCTTGCAACAATACACCTATATTCTCTACTCCTTTAGCATGCGGATTGGGGCTTATTGACAGATATTTCAGCAGCTTTTGCCTATCCTTGATATTGGATAATATCACATCTGAACTTTCAGCTAATCCGAGAAAGTACAGCAGTTTATCCATATCCATGCTACAAGTTTCATCAATATAATAGCCGTTCTTTTTGCTGTCATAGATAACCTCTACATCAAAGTTACTCCTAATATCTGCCATATCACGTTGCAATGTCCGCAATGTAACGGCAATGTCGTTCCGCTCCAAGTATTGCAACAATACGGATGCACTTGGGTGGTCTCCTCTCATAATCCTACGAATGATAAGATAGTCTCTTCTTATAGTATTTTTATTGTTCATAGTTGATTGTTTATCAGTAATATAATATCAAGAATCGTTCCTTGATAACTCAATATGACAAGCCGTCATATCAAGGATATGCGATTTCTATATCGGCAAATATACGGAATACTCCACGACAATACTCGTCATATCAAAAGAATATTGCAGGCAAATCACTGTAAATACAGGCTTGACAAGTCGTCATATCTATATTGTGGGCTTTGATTGGTCTCCGATTGGTCTCAGAGCCCAATGTAGCTCTTGATATAAGGAAATATATCCCTTTTAGCACACTATCAATGGCACTAATTGGCACTTCTTGGCACTTGTAAACTGTTACAAGCCCAATCGTAGCAAGGTCTTTCGCAGGCTGAGTGCCAAGTGCCACGAGTGCCGTATATTGTAATATCAGGGATATAGGGGCATTATAATAGTATCATATAATATCAGAAAGTATCATCATTTTGGGCTCTATTTGGGGCTCTCAAAAAATAAGAAAAGCCCTAAGATATTGTTTCTTAGAGCTTTTCTTTGATTGGTTGTTGGACTACCAATCCTTCAATTATCATTCTGTACTGCATTCTATTGATACTTGTTGATACATTAATTAATATCACTATTGTTGATTATTAGTAGCGATAAGTATCATTAGATTGCATAAGTAATCTCAATATTGGGCTCTGTATTGGGCTCAACTAAAAATTATCATATTATGGTTATAGTTATAATTGTATAGTGTCAGGAAGTATCATCATTTTGGGCTCTATTTGGGGCTCTCAAAAAATAAGAAAGCCCTAAGAAATTGTTTCTTAAGGCTTTTCTTTGATTGGTTGTTGGACTACCAGGATTCGAACCTGGAAAAACAGGACCAGAATCTGTTGTGTTACCATTACACCATAGTCCAATCTTCCACAAAAAACAGATGCCACCGGCACTGTTGCAGTTGGGCTACCAGGATTCGAACCTGGAAAAACAGGACCAGAATCTGTTGTGTTACCATTACACCATAGCCCACTGTCCTTTTTGCGAGTGCAAATTTAGCGACTTATTTTTGAACCCACAAATTTTTATACCCTTTTTTCATGCGGGAACTGCCGTATCCACATAAATCCCAATCCACAGCAGCCGCCCTATGTTTCCGGGCGTACCGCCACGCACAAACCGGATTATATTATCTAAAAAAGATAAAAAGCAAAGGGTTTTGAGCCTAAAAATTGGAATGATAACATATTATATACTATCTTTGCCCGACAATTTATGTATGGATTAACGCATGAACGAAACGCAACAATTAGTAAATGCCATCACGGAAGGCATACAGGAAAAGAAAGGAAAGAACATCGTCGTAGCCGACTTGACGAACATAGGCGACACCATCTGCCAATATTTCATCATCTGCCAAGGGAACTCTCCCTCACAAGTGCGGGCGATAGCGGAATCCATAGAGGAATCCGCGCGGCTCAAAGCGCACGCCAAACCTGTAGCCGTGGACGGATTGAGGAACGCCGAATGGGTGGCAATGGATTATACGGACATCATCGTACATGTCTTCCTGCCGCAAACACGAGAGTTTTACGACATCGAACACCTATGGGAAGACGCGCAACTGACCGCGCTTCCCGACATTGACTAAACTCATCCTAAAACATCATGAACGAAAAAGAGAACAAGAATAAGATGCCCCGGTTCAACATGAATTGGATATACGGCATAATCATCGTGATATTGGTATACCTCTTCTTCACGGGAACGGGAGGAAGTTCCACCAAAACGGTGGACTACACGACTTTCGAGACTTACGTCAAAAAGGGTTACGCCACCGGAATCATCGCCCAAAAAGACAAGGGCGTGTTGCAAATGGGAGTCAAAAAAGAGCACCGCGCTGACGTGTTCGGCACAAACGATGTCAAAGGCATCGGAGGCCTGCCCGTCATCAGCGTGGAATATGCCGATAACAAAGCATTACTCGATTTGGTACATGAAGCACAAAACACCGGTGCGTTCAAGGGCACGTTGAAATACGAGCAGAGCAGCGACTTCATGAGCAATATCTTCTGGAACTTTTTCCCCTTGCTCGTCATCATCGCCATTTGGGTATTCATCATGAGACGGATGAGCGGCGGAAGCCCGACGGGGAGCAGCGTATTCAGCGTAGGGAAAAGTAAAGCCAAGCTCATAGAGAAAGGCGAAGCCACGAGAGTGACTTTCAAGGACGTGGCCGGACAGGCCGGTGCCAAAATGGAAGTGGCGGAAATCGTGGAGTTCCTCAAGAACCCAAAGAAATTCACCGATTTGGGAGGCAAGATACCCAAAGGAGCTCTGTTGGTAGGCCCTCCGGGAACGGGTAAGACATTATTAGCCAAGGCCGTGGCCGGAGAAGCCAACGTACCGTTCTTTTCCCTCTCGGGTTCCGACTTCGTGGAAATGTTCGTTGGCGTAGGAGCCAGCCGCGTACGTGACTTGTTCCGTCAGGCCAAAGAAAAATCCCCGTGCATCATCTTCATCGACGAAATCGACGCCGTGGGACGGGCACGTGGAAAGAATCCTGCCATGGGAGGAAACGACGAACGGGAAAACACATTGAACCAGTTGTTGACCGAAATGGATGGTTTCGGCACCAATAGCGGCGTCATCATCCTGGCTGCCACCAACCGGGTGGACATTCTGGACAAAGCCTTGCTGCGTGCCGGACGTTTTGACCGTCAGATACACGTGGACCTGCCGGACCTGAATGAACGGAAAGCCGTATTCAAAGTCCATCTCCGTCCGGTGAAAACGGACAGCACGGTGGACATTGACTTGTTGGCCCGCCAAACACCGGGTTTCTCCGGTGCCGACATCGCCAACGTATGTAACGAAGCCGCCCTGATTGCAGCCCGGCATGGGAAAAAGGCCGTGAGCAAAGATGACTTCTTGAGTGCCGTGGACCGTATTATCGGAGGATTGGAAAAACAGACCAAAGTCATGACGGTGGAAGAAAAACAGACCATTGCCTTGCACGAAGCGGGACATGCCACCATTTCCTGGTTCCTGCAATACGCCAATCCGCTGATTAAAGTGACCATCGTGCCGCGCGGACGTGCACTTGGCGCAGCCTGGTATTTGCCAGAGGAACGACAGATTACGACCAAAGAGCAGATGCTCGACGAAATGTGCGCCACATTGGGCGGCCGGGCTGCCGAAGAATTATTCACGGGTCACATCTCTTCCGGTGCGTTGAACGACCTAGAGCGCGTGACCAAACAGGCTTACAGCATGATTGCTTATCTGGGTATGAGTGAGCGGCTGCCGAACCTCTGTTATTACAACAACGACGAATACAACTTTACGAAGCCTTATTCCGACCAGACCGCACAACTGATTGACGAGGAAGTGAAGCAGATGATTGCCGAACAATACGAACGTGCCAAGTCCTTGTTGCGCGAACATCAAGAGGGACATGCGGAACTGGCAAAAATACTGGTGGAGCGCGAAGTGATTTTCGCCGAAGACGTGGAGAAGATTTTCGGCAAACGTCCGTGGACTAGCCGCACGGAAGAATTGCTTAGCATGAACGAAGAACTCCCGGGAGACGAGATGGCTCAGGATGCTGACGAGCAAAAAGAGGAACAGCCTGCGACTGCCTCGGAGGAGCAACCGACGGATATGCTATCCGAACATCCTACGGAAACCACGGCACAAGCAGACGCTCACGAGGCTGAAAAACCGCAAGACGCACAAGCCCCTAAAGAAAAATGACCGATAAAATAAAGAATTTATGTCTCCGCACAGCCACCGGTATCGCTTTCGTAGCGGTACTGGTGGGCGGTATTTTATGGAGTAACGTCACGTTCACCCTGCTCTTTGCCGTGGTAACGGGCCTGAGCGTACGGGAGTTTTGCCAAGTGGTGAACCGGCGGGCCGACGTACAAACCAATGCAGTGATTTGTACGGTGGCCGGAATTTACCTCTTTTTGGCCGTTTCGGGCTTTTGCAGCAACCTTACCCCTTCCGGGGTATTCATCCCGTATCTGCTATCAGTGGTGTACCTGTTGGTCAGTGAACTTTACCTGAAAAGCGAACATGCACTGAACAATTGGGCCTATACCATGATGAGCCAGATGTACGTGGCCTTGCCGTTTGCATCGCTCAATATATTGGCTTACCAACCCGAAGCGTCTTACAGCATCGGTGTGGCCTATGCGGGCATGCTGCCGTTTTCCGTATTCGTATTCCTTTGGGCCAGTGACTCCGGAGCTTACTGTTTCGGTTCGCTTTTCGGTCGTCACAAACTGTTTCCGCGTATCTCTCCGAACAAATCGTGGGAAGGTTCCGTAGGCGGGGGATTGGTAGCCGTAGCCGCATCACAGATTTTTGCCTGCTTCGAACCGTCGCTCGGCAGATGGGAATGGTTGGGACTGTCACTTACAGTGGTAATATTCGGCACATGGGGCGACCTTGTGGAAAGCCTTTTGAAACGGCAGTTACGAATCAAGGACAGCGGCAATATCCTGCCAGGACACGGAGGGATGCTTGATCGTTTCGACAGCTCATTACTGGCCATTCCGGCTTCTGTCATCTACCTCTACACCCTTACTTTATTATAAATTAAAGAGAAAAAGGCAACCCGGCCATGATGGCCATACCTGATACAAGAAGCGGGAACCATTTGCTCGAAGCAACGGTTCCCGCCCTTTCATTATCCGTACAGGCCTGCCTTAACGGCAGCTATCAGAAGAGGCTATCCGTTCCACGCCACGCCCCAACAGACGGAGCATGAGACTTGCCGCCTTCGCGGGCGCACCGGTATCCCCTAACTTGACAGCCATCTCTTCATAGCCCTGCAACATGGCTGTGCGTCCGTTTCCGCCGGGCAGAATCCGAGAAAGTTCCTCCCGTATATTCCCCACGCTCATCCCGTCGGCCACCAACTCCTTGACCACCTCTCGCCCGGCTATCAGATTGACCAACGAAATATAACGGACTTTCAAAATATGCCGACGCAAGAAAGAGACCAGTTTTCCGCAAGCTGTATAATAACATACCACTTGGGGCACCCGGAAAAGTGCAGTCTCCAACGTAGCCGTCCCAGACGTGACCAAAGCAGCGCAGGCATGGTGCAATATACGATAGGTCTGTCCGTACAGGATTTTCACACGGCTGCCCCGTAACACTTTTCCATAAAATTCAGGGTCTATATTAGGAGCCGCCGCCAACACCAACTCATACTGTCCGGCATAAACGGAAGCAGCCTCTACCATCATGGGCAAGTTGTCTTTGATTTCCTGTTTACGGCTTCCGGCCAACAAAGCTAAGACAGGCTTGCCCTCCAATCCGTTGTCTTCCGCAAAACGTTCAAAATCCCTTTCGTTTTCCTTTTTGTAAGCCTCCACTTCGTCCAACGTAGGATTACCCACATAATGAATAGGATAATGATGCTTACCCTCAAAGAAGTCCACCTCGAACGGAAGGATGGAAAAAAGCTCATCCACATCTCGTTTGATATTCTTGATACGATACTCCTTCCATGCCCATATCTTGGGAGAGATATAGTAATATACCGGTATGGGACTATGCGCATGCACGAATTCCGCCACAGACAAATTGAAACCGGGATAATCCACCAGAATCAACACATCGGGGTTCCACACCAAAACGTCCCGTTTGCATGCCTTCATGTTGTGCAGTATCGTACGTAGATGGAGCAACACGGGAATAAACCCCATGTAGGCCAATTCTTTATAATGACGTACCAAAGTCCCGCCCTGCGCCTTCATCAGGTCTCCTCCCAAAAAGCGGAAATCCGCTTCGGCATCCCGGGCTTTCAGTTCTTTCATCAGATGAGACGCATGCAAGTCCCCACTGGCCTCACCGACAATCAGATAATATTTCATAAAACCTCCAAGTCTTTGAGTCCGTCCATGGCCTGATAAGCCGTTACGTCCACCGTGACTGGAGTCACCGCCACATAGCCGTGTGCCAAAGCCCAAGCATCCGTATCCGTACGCTCCGGCTCCTTGTTGGTATACTCACCGGTAAGCCAAAAATACTTTCCGCCCCGAGGATGATCGGCCGCATACAACTCGTTGGACCACATCCCACGGGCCATCCTGCATACCTTCGTTCCACGGTACCCCTGTCCCGACGGTTGGGGAAAGTTTACATTCAGGCATACCCCTGCGGGCAATCCCGTTTTCAACACACGCGCCACAATGCCTCGCACGTATGGGACGGTAGGAGAAAAATCAGCGTCCTCATCGAAATCACACAAGGAAAAACCGACAGACGGGATGCCTTTCATACACCCCTCTAACACCACACCCATCGTCCCCGAATAATGCACGTTGACAGAAGAATTGTCCCCATGGTTGATACCACTGACCACCACGTCCGGTTTACGACCGGTTTCCATTTCAAGTGCCAGTTTCACACAGTCTACCGGAGTCCCGCTACACGCACAGATTTTTATGCCCGGACGTACAGCCATGACGCGATAACGTAAAGGGTCGTGCGCCGTAATGGCACAGGCAGAACCGGAACGCGCCCCGTCCGGTGCCATAACAAGAATGTCTCCCAAAGGCGACAACATATCTATCAATTCGTTCAATCCTTTTGCCTGTACTCCATCATCATTCGAGAGTAGGATAAGCGGCCTCATGTCGTTCATTTTCACCTATATTTGTTTCTACAAAAGTACGAAAAAAGGTTTAAAAGCTCAGTGCTTTCACTGAAAAACATTATCTTTGCGGCATGATGTTCCATATAGTTATTAACAATACAGTCGAGTTTTCAACAATTTAACGTTTCTATCTGCATTCTCTAAAGCGCAGTAGTCAGGAATACGTTACTTTTGTGCAAACCAAATATTAGGATATGGGAAAGATTATTGCTTTAGCAAATCAGAAAGGAGGGGTCGGAAAGACCACGACTTCGATGAATCTGGCCGCCTCTTTAGCGACATTGGAAAAAAAGGTCTTGCTTGTCGATGCGGATCCTCAGGCCAATGCATCTTCCGGTTTGGGAGTAGACGTATCAGAAATAGACTGCTCTATCTATGAATGTATCATCGACCATGCAGATCCGCGCGATGCCATCTATACTACGGATATCGAGGGATTGGACATCATTCCTTCCCACATTGATTTGGTCGGTGCGGAAATAGAAATGCTGAACCTTCCCAACCGGGAAAAAGTGCTGACGGGCATCCTTTCCCCCATGAAGGGCGAATACGATTACATTTTGATAGATTGTTCCCCTTCATTAGGTCTCATCACCGTAAACGCATTGACGGCAGCCGATGCCGTAATCATCCCGGTCCAGTGTGAATATTTCGCATTGGAAGGTATCAGCAAACTTCTCAATACGATCAAGATTATCAAATCCAAGCTCAACCCGTCTTTGGAAATCGAAGGTTTCTTGCTGACCATGTATGACAGCCGCCTGCGTTTGGCCAACCAGATTTATGATGAAGTGAAAAAACATTTCCAGGAACTGGTCTTCAAAACCGTCATCCAACGGAACGTCAAACTCAGCGAAGCCCCGAGCCACGGTCTCCCGGTCATCCTTTACGATACGGATTCCACAGGTTCCAAGAACCATTTGGCCTTGGCGAAAGAAATTATTGAAAAAGACAAATAACAGAAAAAAGAATGGCTGTACACAAGAAATACCCTGCTTTAGGACGAGGATTGGACGCTCTGATTTCCACCAAGGAAGTCCACACGGACGGTTCCTCTACCATTAATGAAATCGAACTGGACAAGATATCTCCGAATCCCAACCAACCGAGAAGGGATTTTGACCCTGAAAGTCTGCGCGAACTGGCCGCCTCCATTGCGGAAATAGGTATCGTACAACCTATCACACTCCGCAAAATGGAGGATGACACGTTTCAGATCATCGCCGGAGAACGGCGTTGGAGAGCTTCCAAACAAGCCGGCTTGCACACCATCCCGGCATACATACGTACGGCAGATGACGAAAATGTCATGGAAATGGCCTTGATAGAGAACATCCAACGCGAAGACCTGAATTCGGTGGAGATAGCACTGGCCTACCAACATCTTATCGAACAGTACAGCTTGACACAAGAAAAATTGAGTGAACGCATCGGCAAAAACCGCTCTACCATCACGAATTATTTGCGTCTGCTCCGTTTGCCCGCCCCTATTCAGATGGCTTTGCAAAACAAAGACATCGACATGGGACACGCACGCGCTTTACTCGCCTTGGACAACCCTACGCTGCAAATTAAATTATTCCAACAAATCATCCAGGAGAACCTTTCCGTCCGGAAGGTGGAAGAAATGGTCAAGGCACTCACGGAAGGCGAAAGCGTAAAAAGCGGAGGCAAAAAGATCATACCGAAAGGAGCACGCTTGCCAGAGGAATACAACGTATTGAAACAAAGTCTATCTAAATTCTTTCAAGCCAAAGTACAACTTACTTGTTCGGATAAAGGTAAGGGGAAGATTAGCATTCCGTTTGCGAACGAAGAGGAATTGGAACGTATTATCGAACTGTTTGACCGTTTAAAAAGTTGAAGTGTATTAGACTCTTATATCATCATTCACTCATCCTGCTCGGCATCTTGTTCATGCACGGTGGGGTGTCTTCAGTTTGGGGGCAAGCACCTCTGACAGCAGACAGCAGGCCTGCCGTACACGACTCTGCGTCCACCGCAGTTTCCCTGCTCACCGACACGTTGGCCGTTACGGCCAAAGACACCATCCCACCCGTTATCACCGAAACGTCCCCCACGCCCGGTGACAGTTTGCCGTCCGCAGGAACGTTGACGGACACCACCGCAACCGCATTGGATTCCACTGCCGTCGGCCTGAAAAGCGATTCATTGCTCCGCCACACGCCCCCTTTTATGGAAAAGCGTTTCATTCCCAATCCACAGCGTGCACTGTGGTTATCCCTGATTATTCCGGGAGCCGGCCAGATTTACAACCGTAAACTGTGGAAGATTCCTATTGTCTATGGAGGCTTTTTAGGATGTCTTTATGCCCTGACATGGAACAACCAGATGTATGGCGACTATTCACAAGCCTATCTGGATATCATGGATGATGACCCCAACACGAAGAGCTACGAGAACATGCTCCCGTTGAATTACAGCATTGCAGGCCGGGAAGAGCAATACAAAGAAATATTCAAGAACAAAAAGAACTATTACCGCAAGTATCGCGACATGAGCATATTCGCCATGATAGCCGTATACCTGCTTTCGGTAGTAGACGCATACGTGGACGCGGAACTCTCGTCTTTCGACATTTCCAAGGACTTGAGCCTACAGTTCGAACCTGCCGTCTTTAATTTCGGCGGACGGGGACGGGAGGCTTCGGTAGGCGTCCAATGTAATTTAAACTTTTAAACCATGATGAAGAAAATCGGATTATTCTGTATAGCAGCTTTATTGGCTACGGGGATGAAAGCACAAAACGACATCACCGTACACGACGACCAGACGGGAAAAGACGAAGTAATCGGCCTCCCGGAAGGTATGACCTACGAAATAGACAGCTTGTTGCAAGAATGGAACACCAAGAACTACCTGGGATTGGATGAGAAGTGCGAAAGTTCGGACGAGAATCCGCAATACAGCAAGGAGGAATACATCTCGCGCCTCAACCGCCTGCCCAATGTCATAGAAATGCCCTACAACGAAGTGGTACGGAAATTCATCGACCAATATTGTACACGGCTGAGACGCTCCGTATCCTACATGTTGGCAGCCAATAACTTTTACGTACCTATATTCGAGGAGGCATTGGAAAGTTACCAGTTACCCCTCGAACTGAAATACCTGCCGGTCATCGAATCCGCCCTCAACCCCGGAGCCACCTCACGGGTCGGTGCAGCCGGATTGTGGCAATTCATGATTTCTACCGGTAAAGTATATGGCCTCGATGTCAATAGTCTGATAGACGAACGTCGTGACCCCATCAAGTCCTCGTATGCCGCCGCACATTACCTGCAAGACCTCTATCAGATTTTCGGCGACTGGACTTTGGTCATTGCGGCTTACAACTGCGGGCCGGCCAATGTGAACAAAGCCATCCGACGCGCAGGAGGAAGCAGGGATTATTGGCAAATCTATCCTTATCTTCCGCAGGAAACAAGAGGTTATGTTCCGGCTTTCATTGCCGCCAATTACGTCATGAACTATTATTGCGAACATAATATATGCCCGATGACCACCACGTTACCGCCTAGCACGGACACCATCATCGTTGACCGTGACGTGCATTTCGACCAAATCGTAGCCGTATGCAACGTCAAGGCGGAAGAAGTCAAAGCCCTTAATCCGCAATATCGTACGGGCCTTATTCCGGGTGCCAAGAAAAGTTGCATTCTCCGCCTGCCCACTCACGGTATCAGCGCGTTCATTGCGGCCGGAGATTCCGTTTACACTTATAAGTCGGATGAACTGTTTACCAACCGTAGCGAGGTGGAAGTAAGCCAATCTGCAAAAAAATCATCCGCTACACGTTCACGCAGCGGCAAGAACAGCCGCAGCAAATCGAGAACCCACACCATACGCTCGGGAGAGACTCTCTCGACGATTGCGAAACGTTACGGAACGACCGTATCCAAACTCAAACGCCTCAACGGCATAAAAGGTACAAGCATACGGGCCGGGAAAACACTGAGGGTCAGATAAAACAGCTGCAAAAGAGAAAAGGAGGTAATTATGGATGACTTAGCCAAAAAGCAATTTGAGGAGGATAAAATGGTAAACGATGCCTTTCAGCATCTGATAGACACTTATTTGGCATCGCGCCACCGCAAAAAGGTGGAAATCATTACCAAGGCTTTTAATTTTGCCAAACAAGCCCATAAAGGAGTGCGCCGCCTTTCCGGCGAACCTTACATCATGCATCCGTTGGCCGTAGCCCAAATCGTATGCGGCGAAATCGGCTTGGGTTCTACCTCCATCTGCGCCGCCTTGCTCCACGACGTAGTAGAAGACACAGACTACACCGTGGAAGATATCTCCAACATCTTCGGTCCTAAAATCGCCCAAATCGTAGACGGGCTTACAAAAATATCGGGAGGCATCTTCGGCGACAAGGCGTCTGCCCAAGCCGAGTCTTTCAAGAAACTGTTGCTGACCATGAGCGACGACATCCGGGTAATCCTCATCAAGATTTCCGACCGGTTGCATAACATGCGTACGTTAGGCTCACAGCCTCCCAACAAACAATATAAGATAGCCGGGGAAACCCTTTATATCTATGCGCCGCTAGCCAACCGCCTCGGACTGAACAAAATCAAGGAAGAACTGGAAGACCTGAGTTTCCGGTACGAACACCCTGAGGAATACCAACAGATTATCGACAAACTCGCACAGACCCGCGCCCATCGTGAAACCCTCTTTGAAGATTTCACGCGCCCCATCCGCGAGGCATTGGACAAGATGGGACTTACCTATACCATCAAGGCACGCATCAAGACACCTCATTCCATCTGGTGCAAAATGCAAAACAAGCATATCGAGTTTGAAGAAGTCTACGACATTCTGGCCGTAAGAATCATCTTCGAACCCCAAAGGGCTGAGGACGAAATCAGCGAATGCTTCCGCATCTACGTGTGTGCCAGCCGTATATACAAGCCGCACCCCGAACGGTTGCGCGATTGGTTGACTCATCCGAAAGCCAATGGCTACCAAGCTCTGCATGTCACGCTTATGAGCAAGACGGGCCAATGGATAGAAGTGCAAATCCGCTCCACAAAAATGGACGAGATGGCAGAGCAAGGATTTGCCGCCCATTGGAAATATAAAGAAGGCAGCAAAACGACAGCAGACAGCGAAGACGAACTGGAAAAATGGCTCCACACCATCAAAGAAATCCTGGACGACCCACAGCCGAACGCCTTGGACTTCCTCGATGCCATCAAGTTGAACCTCTACGCCTCGGAAATCTTCGTAGTTACGCCCAAAGGGGAGTTCAAGACGATGCCGGCCGACTGCACGGCACTCGATTTCGCATTCAGTATCCACACGTTTCTCGGCAGCCATTGTATCGGTGCGAAGGTGAACCATAAATTAGTACCGCTCAGCCATAAATTACAAAGTGGCGACCAAGTGGAAATCCTGACCTCGAAAACCCAACGGGTACAGAAGGAATGGATTAATTTTGCCACCACGGCCAAGGCCAAAGGCAAAATCCAGGCCATCTTGCGCCGCGAAGAACGCGAACAGCAGAAGCAAGGAGAAGAAATGCTCAACGAATTTTTCGAAAAAGCAGAGATTGAACCCAACAGCATGAACGTGGACAAACTATGTGACTTGCACCACATCAAGTTCCGCGAAGAACTCTTTCAGGCCATAGGCACCAGAAATATCGTGTTGGGCACGGCCGACCTGAACGTACTTCATGAGAAATCAGGGAACAAGGGCAACAGTTGGACACATTTCATCCCTTTCCTGAAGAAGAAGTCTCCTTCTTCAAAAACAAAAGAGAAACCAACCCCGGAACAACCGGTCTCAATAGACCGGAAGAAAACAGTGATCCTGAACGAAGAAAACATCCAGAATTTCACCATTGCGGAATGCTGCCACCCCATCCCGGGAGATGACGTGTTGGGATATATCGACAGCGACAAGCACATTTACATCCACAAACGCCAATGCCCCGTGGCCGCCAAACTCAAAACCAGCGACGGCAACCATATTCTTGCGGCCACATGGGACGTACATAAAACGCTGTTCTTCCCCGCCACCATCAAAGTCAGCGGCATCGACAATATCGGTATCCTGCATGAAATGACCGGTGTTCTGTCCAACCAACTTAACATCAATATCTACAAATTGACCGTCACGACAAAGGATGGCATATTCGATTGCGAAATACAATTAGGGGTACACGACGTGGAAGATGTCAAAACCATCTGCAACAAACTGAAAAACATGACCGGTGTTGAAGAAGCGACAAGAATAGACTGAGGCATCCCCTCCATATACCATAGAAAGGAATCAGACCAAACCGTCTAATTCCTTTTTTATTTGCATCAACTCTTCCCGGATGCTCCGCAAGCGGGCGACAATCTCCGCATCGCGTTCCGCACCATCCTTATTATTCTTCAACGCCTTGCGAGCCGCAGCCAACTTCATGCCCTTGTCCTTGACCAAATGGCGGACAAGCCTCAGCTGATCAATGTCTTCCTGGGAATATTGACGTACGTTACGCCCTGCCTTTTTGGGAGTTATCGAGGGAAATTCTTTCTCCCAATAGCGTAGCAAAGTCTCGGACAAGCCCAACATTTCCGCCACTTCCCCTATGGAATAATAAAGTTTCAACTCCTTATTCGGATTCAGTGCCATAATTCAATTCTTTTTCCGTTCGTTTCCAGTCATTTCCTTGCAAAAGTAGGCAAAACGGCCTATCTTTGCAAAACTTTTTGGAAAATAGTAACGCATAAAATAAAAATCAAATGACTGCAAACGAAATCCGCGACTCGTTCGTCAAGTTCTTCGAGTCTAAGGGGCATCTTATTGTCCCGTCTGCGCCGATGGTCATCAAAGACGACCCGACGCTGATGTTTACCAATGCGGGCATGAACCAGTTCAAAGACATCATCCTGGGCAACCGTCCCGCCACAAGCAAACGTTGCACCGATTCGCAGAAATGCCTCCGTGTCAGCGGCAAACACAATGATTTGGAAGAAGTAGGCCATGACACTTACCACCATACCATGTTCGAAATGCTCGGCAACTGGAGCTTCGGCGACTACTTCAAGAAAGAAGCCATCGAATGGGCATGGGAATATCTGGTAGACGTGTTGAAAATTGACAAGTCCAACTTGTATGCCACCGTCTTTGAAGGTTCACCTGAAGAAGGACTGGAACGCGACAACGAAGCGGCCTCTTATTGGGAGAAGTTCCTTCCGGCCGACCACATCATCAACGGCAACAAGCACGACAACTTTTGGGAAATGGGTGCCACGGGTCCCTGCGGTCCCTGTTCCGAAATCCATATCGACCTGCGTCCGGAGGAAGAAAAAGCGAAAGTTCCCGGTCGCGAACTGGTGAACAAGGACAACCCGTTGGTCATCGAAATATGGAACCTCGTGTTCATGCAATACAACCGTAAGGCCGACCAAAGCCTAGAGCCCCTTCCGGCCAAAGTCATCGACACGGGTATGGGGTTCGAACGTTTGTGCGCCGTGATGCAAGGCAAACGTTCCAATTACGACACAGACGTGTTCCAACCCATTATCCGGGTAATCGGTGATTTATCGGATTGCCGGTACGGTGAAGACCCGAAGAAGGACGTGGCCATGCGCGTAGTGGCCGACCACTTGCGCACCATAGCTTTCTCCATTGCCGATGGCCAGTTGCCGGGCAATGCCAAAGCCGGCTACGTCATCCGCCGTATCCTGCGCCGCGCCGTACGCTATGCCTACACGTTCTTAGGGCAAAAAGAAGCTTTCATGTACAAGCTCCTGCCCGTGCTCGTGCAGGAAATGGGAAAATCCTACCCGGAATTGGAAGCCCAAAAGGTGCTCATCTCCAAAGTGATGAAAGAGGAAGAAGACTCCTTCTTGCGCACTTTGGAAACCGGTATCCGCCTGCTCGACCGTGTGATGGCCGAAACGCGCGCATCAGGGAAGACCGTCATAGACGGCGTGGAAGCATTCACGCTGTTCGACACCTACGGTTTCCCACTCGACCTGACGGAACTCATCTGCCGTGAGAACGGCATGACCGTGGACGAAGAAACGTTCCATGCGGAAATGCAGAAGCAGAAAGAACGCGCACGCAACGCCGCCGCCGTGGAAACGGGAGACTGGGTCGTAGTGAGGGAAGGAGAAACCGAGTTCAAAGGTTGGGACTACACGGAACACGAATGCCACATCCTCCGCTACCGCAAGGTGACACAAAAGAAACAGACGTTCTATCAAATCGTACTCGACTATACACCGTTCTATGCCGAAATGGGCGGACAGGTGGGCGACCGTGGTGTACTTTGTTCGGAACACGAAACCATAGAAATCGTTGACACCAAACGGGAAAACAACCTCCCGGTACATATTGCCAAGACTTTGCCCGAACACCCCGAAGCCGACTTCATGGCCTGCGTAGATACTGATTTGCGTGCTGCGAGCGAAGCCAACCACACTTGTACGCACTTGCTCGACCAGGCCCTGCGCACGGTGTTGGGCGAACATGTGGAACAGAAAGGTTCATTGGTCACCCCGGAATACTTGCGCTTCGACTTCTCCCACTTCCAGAAAGTGACCGACGAACAACTGCGCGAAGTGGAACGCATCGTCAATGCCAAAATCCGCGAAGACCTGCCCCTGCAAGACCACCGCGACATGCCGATAGAAAAGGCCAAGGAACTGGGCGCCATCGCGCTCTTCGGTGAGAAATACGGCGACCGGGTGCGCGTCGTGCAATTCGGCGACAGCGTGGAATTCTGTGGCGGTTGCCATGCCAAATCCACCGGCCGCATCGGCATGGTGAAAATCCTGAGCGAGAGTTCGGTAGCTGCCGGCATCCGCCGCATCGAGGCCATCACAGGCGAAAAAGTGGAAAACATGCTTTATACCCTGCAAGACCTGACTAACGAATTGAGAACCTTGTTCAACAATGCCCCGGACGTGAAAGCAGCCATCCTCAAATCCATTGAGGAAAACGCAACCCTGAAGAAGCAGATTGAAGAAAGCATGAAAGAAAAGGCCGCACAGGCCAAGGCACGTATCGTCTCGCAGGCCGCCATCGTAAACGGTGTTACGCTATACCGCAGCATTCTCCCCATGCCTGCCGATCTCGTGAAAGACATGGCCTTCCAACTTCGGAACGGTGCGGAAGACGCATTGGTCATCATCGGCAGCCTGCACGAAGGCAAGCCCATGCTGACGGCTGCGGCTTCAGACAATATGGTAAAGGCACACGGCATGAACGTGGGCAAAATCGTCCGCGAAGCAGCCAAGCTCATTCAGGGCGGTGGCGGCGGACAGCCCCACTTCGCCACAGCCGGCGGCAAGAATGCCGACGGGCTGAGCGCGGCCGTAGACAAGTTCGTCGAACTGGCGGCATTATAAACCGCACCACACCCCGGCATCGAATAGCAAGTGGGGAGGAGCATGGCTCTTCCCCACCTTTTTATTCCTTTATCCTGACTTATGAAAATGCTATGAATTTCCAAGACATTCCATTCTTTCTCGCCCCATCCGGAAAGATTTTTATAAAAGCCTATCATACAATGCAATACAAATCTCCTCATATCCTTATATCAATCTGCGGAGAACAAAAAACCAACATGAGGAGAACGAAAAATCAATCTCAGCCAACTGATTTTCCGTTCTCCTCATGTTGAAAAACGCCACGGATGCACCCATCAGAAATCCGTACAGAAACATTCTATACCATCCTGCTTTCCACTTGATTCGGTGGCCAGTTCACCAGATACAAGGTTTCCGTGGCCCGGGTAAAGGCCGTGTACAACCAACGGACATAATCGGGCGTAAGCATGTCTTCCGTCATATAGCCCTGATCCACGAAGACCCGTTGCCACTGTCCGCCCTGTGCCTTATGGCAAGTCACGGCATAGGCATATTTCACCTGCAAGGCATTGAAATAGGGATCGGTTTTCAACTTTTTCAACCGTTCACGCCTCACCGTAATGTCCATATAATCCGCTTCTACGGCAAAGAATAGGGCATCGGACTGTTTTTTCGTCAAGGCCGGTGCTTCGCTCTGTAACGTATCCAACAATACCGTCGCCTCCAGCTCTACATCGTCATAATCGGGAAAGCGCAGCCACACATCGGCAAAGCGAAACCCGTACATTTCACGCGTACGCCGCACTTTCCGCACGACCGCCACGTCACCATTGGCCAAGAAATCGAAGGGACAGTCCTTCTGTCCCGCAGTCCAGAAATAATTGTTCTTGGCCACTAATAACTGGTCGCCTCCCGTAAGTTCTTCTTCCCGCCCTAAGATGCGCCCCCTTATGCCGTTGTTATAAATGTTGGCTCGTTTGTTCGACCGCGTCACCACGATGGCCTGGTCCAGTCCGCACCGGCTGTAAGCTTCTTCCAAAGCTTCTATCAATTCATCTCCGGGTACGCGACGGATATCGGGAAAACCCTGGATGCGCACTTGGGGCAATCCGGTGTACTCATCCGCTGTAATCCAATGTCTCAGGCGTGTGGCATTCCACAATATGCCGCTCTCGTCATGCTGCCGGACCACTTGCGTCAGTTCTCCTTCCCATACATGCAAGCCATATCCTTCCAATGCGCGTCGAGAGAGGGCCGGACTGAGTTCCTCCCCCACGGGAGGCAACTGTGCCGTGTCGCCCACCAACATCAAACGGCATCCCTCGCCCGAATAAACGAACTGTATCAAGTCGTCCAACAAGCAACCGGAACCGAAATGCCCCACTCCGCCGGTACTCCCCGAAATCATGGAAGCCTCGTCCACAATAAATAAGGTATGTTTCTGCAGGTTGACATTCTGTAAGAAATTGTCCGTCTCATTGGAAAAAGTCTTCTGACGGTATATGCGCTTATGAATGGTAAAGGCCGGATGCCCCGCATGCAGGGCGAAGACTTTGGCCGCCCGCCCCGTAGGTGCCATCAGGACGGTTTTCTGCTTCAAATCGTCCAAGGCCCTGACCAACGCGCTCAATACGGAAGTCTTGCCCGTACCGGCATATCCGCGCCACAAACAAAGCCCGTCCTTGTCCCCCGACAAAAGGAAATCTGCCGTCATGGCTATCATCTCCCGTTGCCCGTTTGTAACTTCAAAGGGACATTTTCCCTCTATAAACCGCTCTAAATCCTTATTTATCATAAAACCGAGATAAAAAGTTCGCCGAAAAGTCGAATATTAAATTTATTTATCTTACTTTTGCGATGCGAATGTAACAAATAAAAATTATAAATGTATCATGAAAAAAGCAATTAATGTCATCCTGGGCTTATGCGCAGTGGTTTTGCTTTATCTCTGCTACGAGAGCATCATGCAACCCATCCAGTTCAACAAGGAGAAGGACATACGGGAAGCAGCAGTTAAGGCACGTTTGATTCAAATCAAAGATGCGGAAGAACAGTACCGCCAACAACATCAAGGTGAGTTCTGCGACACGCTCGACGTGCTGATCAACTTCATTAAAACGGCACAAATCCCCCACGTGACCAAGGTGGGAGAACTGAGTGACAAACAAATGGAAAGCGGGCTGACCGAATCCAAGGCTGCAGCCATTGTAAACAGCGGAGACGCTGCCGCCATCGCAGCCAACGGGTTGCAGAATTTCCGTCGCGACACGACATGGACTCCCATGGCCGAAGCCATTGTGGGTACAAACGGTAACGCAGATTCACTCAAATTCATCCCGTATAGTGACGGACAGACTTTTGAATTGGAGAAAACCATCCACGTAGGCCGCTCCGGTGTGACTCAAAATGTGATGGAATGCCGTGCTCCTTATTCTGCTTACCTGAAAGGCCTGAGCGAACGCGAGATTTACAACCTGACAGATGCGGCTGAGAAACAAGGCCGTTATGCCGGACTGAAAATTGGTGACCTCATGACCCCGAACAACAATGCAGGAAACTGGGAATAATCAAAGTCAAACTTATAATCTGTCCATCCGCCTGCACGCGGATGGATTTTCTTTTTATAGCTACAACCCGGCAACGACGGAACCGGTAGCTATAGAAGACTATATTTATCATGAAGAAGAAAGCGTCGCGGAAACCCTGAAAAAGGCCATCGGGCAATCTGCCATAGTCCAAAAAAGGAATAACTCCGTGGTTTATGGCTTAGTGACAGGACTCTCCATGCAAGTGCCTTTAGAATGTTTCCGGAAAGAGGAAGCCCATGCGCTCTATCGCCTGACATATGCTCAGGAAAAAACGGGCAAAACCTATTATAATATCCTGCCCCATCTGGAAATAGCCCAGATATTTACAGTAGACCTTGAAGTGGAACGCATACTCAGCCAATATTTTCCGAGCATACGTTTTTATCACAGCCATACCATGATATTGGAAAAGCTGTGGCTTTTGTCCCAACAGGACAAACGGCAATTATACGCTTATTTCGACGAAAAAGAAGTTTTCGTATTCGGCTATCGGGAACAACGGTTATGCTATGCCAATGCCTTTTCGGCCGACATGGCAGACAATGCGGTCTATTTTATCCTTTCCGTATGGAAAGACCTGAAAATGGATGTACGTCAGGAGGAATGCATACTATTGGGCAACGGCAATATAAAGAATGACACGGCACGGATCCTTACCCGATACTTGCAGAACGTCAGAAACACGGATACGGCCGATATTTACCGCCGTTCCACGTTGGCACGGAATCAGCAGCTCCCGTTCGACCTGTTGGCCTTATGGGTTCATGTGATATAATATAAATCATCGTTATGAGAGTCATCACCGGTATATACAAGGGCAGGCATTTCGATGTCCCCCGCAGTTTCAAGGCACGTCCCACGACGGATTTTGCCAAGGAAAACTTGTTCAACGTACTCAACGGCTATCTGGATTTCGAAGAAGAGCCGGAGGCGTTGGACCTTTTTGCCGGCACCGGCAGCATTACCATAGAACTGCTTTCAAGAGGGTGCGGAAAGGTGGTTTCCGTGGAGCGTGATGCCCAACATTTCCGCTTCATCAGCCAGATTATCGACACGCTGAAAGCCCCCAACTGCCACCTTTTGCGTGCCGACGTATTCCGTTATTTAGACCGGTGCAATGAACAGTTCGACTTTATCTTTGCCGACCCTCCCTATGCCCTGAAGGAATTGGAAGAACTTCCCGACCTCGTGTTCCGGCACAACCTGCTGAAACCCGACGGCCTGTTCGTGTTGGAACATGGCAAGACCAATGACTTCAGCACACATCCTTCTTTCAAAGAACACCGCGCATACGGGAGCGTGAACTTTTCCTTCTTCAAAGCAAAGGAGACAGCAAGCGAATAGAGGATTCGGCTACACGGCACCAAATGGAACGTGTCTCCCACGTCTCCAAGTTCAACATCCTGCAATGGCTCTGGTCTTCCTGAAACACTTTTTTCATGTGCAATGCCGCCTCTTTGTCGTACACGAAAGCGTTTACCTCGAAATTGCGCTCAAAACTTCTGAAATCTATGTTGGTAGAGCCACAGGACATCAACGTATCGTCACACACCAACGTCTTGGAGTGCAGGAAACCTTTCTGATAAAGGTACACCCTCACTCCGGCACGCATCACGTCGTGAAGAAACGAACGCGAAGCCCACGTCAGGAACCGCTTGTCCGTGCGCTCCGGTATCATCAAACGCACGTCCACTCCCGCCAGGGCAGCCGTTTGCAACGCAAACAACATACGTTCCGTAGGCATGAAATAAGGACTTTGCAAGTAACAATACTGACGTGCACGCAGGAGCGCCAGAATCATTCCCTGCATGATATCCGGCCACGGTGCCGTAGGTATGGAGGTCACAATCTGTATCAAGGCATTCCGGCTCACGTAGGGTTCACGGTCGCAGGCCATGATCTTACGGCACTCCTCTTCCCGAGGATAATAGACTTGGTCTGTAATCGTCTGCCCGGCCGCCACATACCAGTCTGAAAGGAAGGCACGTTGCAAACCGCCTACGGCATTCCCCATGATGCGCACATGCGTATCGCGCCATACAGGTTGGCTTCTATCCACCTGATAAAAATAACGCTCAGCCAGATTCATGCCGCCCACATAACCGATAATGCCGTCGATGACCACAATCTTCCGATGATTCCGGAAGTCCACCTTACTGGTGAATTTCGGGAAACGTACCGGAAGGAAAGGCGCCACCTGTATGCCATCCGTTTCCATCTGCTTGAAAAAGCGGTTCTTCACATTCCAACATCCCACGTCGTCGTACACCAAACGCACGCTCACTCCTTCGCGGGCCTTGGCTGCCAAAGCCTCGCGCACCAGTTGTCCCACCTTGTCATCTTCTATGATATAAAACTCCACATGAATGTGATGCCGCGCCGCAGCTATGTCACGTAACAAGTTATCAAGCATTTCCTCTCCCGAGATAAAGAAACGCATTTTATTGTCAGGATAGGGAAACGAACCGCTTTGCCGACGGAACAACTTAATCAAAGGCTTATGCTCTGCCGGAAGTTCCGGAAAACCTCCCTGATAGAAACGCACGGCCGAACGACGTGCAAGCTGGCTGGCACACGCCCGGCTTACAAAATGTTCCCGCTTACGATTCCTACCGAAAAAAAAATAAATAACTAATCCGATGACAGGTAAGGAAAACAACACCATCAGCCATGCCACAGTCTTCACCGGCTGACGGTTTTCCAAAATCACCACCAGCATCTGGCTCAAAACTATAAACAAGTAAAAAGCACCAAGTACACTATAAATTACCACATCGAACACGTCTCAATCCGGTTTCTTTATAACAAACATACAAAAAAGTATTGAAATCCGGCCAAGAAGCGGAAGAAAAAGCAACACAACTCCACCAAAACATAAAAATAGTGGTCCAAAGTCCCGGAAAACGGAACTTTGGACCACCGTAATCAATGAATTTGGACACCCGCTTAAAAACGTGGACCTCCGAAACCGCCACGCCCCCTCCGGGGACCTCCTCCATGGCCTTTTCCTTCAGGCTCTTCACCTATAACATTACGCCCTCCCAACAAATTGAGCTTATAAATGAAATGGACCATGACGTAACTGTTAATGGAATTGTTCCAAGAGTCCGTACGTTGCGTAGCGGAGACCGAACGCCAAATGTTACTCCGTTCGCGCAAAATATCATACCACTTCACTGCGACCGTGGCAGCATTCCCTTTCAAGAAACTCTGCGAAAGTTCCGCATTCCAAATCAATTCATTAGTATTCATCGTCGCATCATCATATCCTCGACGACTGCTTTGGTCTATGTTGGACGAGAAACTCATGTTCCACGGCATATTCACCTGCACGTTTCCCCCATAAGAAAAGTTATACGTATCCAGATTCGCATTCTCCTGCAAATCGTTCCGGGCATGCTGGTAGTTGATGTTGCCATTCACTCCTATCTCAAGTAGGTCATTACGGAAATTAAACCTGACCCGTTCCCCAATATTGGAATTCTTCGTGGTACTCTTTTGACTGAGGTTTACGATTTGGTCGGATGTAACATCTTGACTTACATCCGAGTCTGAACTTATATAACCTACATCATTCGCATAATAGAAAGAGGTAAAAGTGAAAAAGTTGAAATACTTCTTTTCCCCGATTGCCGTATTGAACATCAGCCCCGTCCAAGTATTCCAATTACCGTCGATATTCATAGGCATGGTGGTACGCCGTCCCGAAGCCTCATCATAAAGCACGGCCGTGCTGATGCTGTTTTTCGTCATGTTCATGTTCATATGCACCATCCACCCGCGTTGCAAATCGGGGATGTAATTGTTGTAAAACAGTTCCATGCGGTTATTCCACGAAGGTTTCAACCCAGGATTACCTTTCGACACGTTCAACGGGTCTGAATCGTCAGTCACATCCAACAAGTTCGTCATTGAAGGTTGCGAGGAACGCCCGTTATAACGGAAACGCAACTGTCCGGTTTCAGAGAACTTATAACGGAAATCTATACGCGGCGCCCAATTGTGCACATTGCGCACCACAGAAGTATCAAGACTCCCCTTGGTATAATCCATATAAGTTTTCTGCGGCT
The DNA here is from genome assembly GCF_900683745.1 of Paraprevotella xylaniphila YIT 11841. Classification (NCBI taxonomy): domain Bacteria; kingdom Pseudomonadati; phylum Bacteroidota; class Bacteroidia; order Bacteroidales; family Prevotellaceae; genus Paraprevotella; species Paraprevotella xylaniphila. The sequence goes on along the minus strand of NZ_LR215980.1, from coordinate 3,537,760 downwards.
GCACAGACACACCCGCACTGAAACGTATCTTGTCTTTCCCATAACGGAACATCACCGTAGCCTCCTGGTTATGCTCCTTGTAAGTGGCATACTGGCTGTTTTGGTAATTGCGAGCCAATTCCAACCAATCCACACCCGGAATATACTCCAAAGGGAATGCCTCGAGCTGTTCCTGTGTAATGACACCTTTGGACACCAAGCTATCCAAAGAATACATCGAACGGTCGGAATCCGAATAACGGTACTGGTAGCGGTAGCTGAACTGCAAATGCGCGCCCTCAAACAACGGTTCGCTATAGCTCAAATCCGCACTCCCGTTATAACTTTTCGAAGGGTTCGCATTATATTGGTGCATGTAAGATTTTTCGTTGTTCCCATCAGGCTTGCGCCGGAGGAAATAATTCACTTCCGATATGCTGAACGACTTGTTTTCCGAATCGGAAAGCCCTCCCCTCATACGCAAAGTAAGGTTGCGTCCTTTGCTGTTCAGGCGACGGTTCACCATTAGCATTCCGTCCACGGAATAGCTTTTCCCGTCACTGTGGTTCCAACGCCTGTTATCATTCACCACGATACTGTCTGCCACATAATCACGGTATTGCGAAAGCGGATCGGACATGCCCCATGCGTACGGGTCATCATTGAACGTCACGCTACTGCTCTGCCCGTTGCTGTAATTTTCCGAATAAGAGAAATTGGGACGGAACATGATGCGCGTCATCGTATCCGGCGACCATTCAAGCCGGAAGTTAGAATTCACGTTCGTGTTACCCGACCGTGTCCGGCCAGAATTATTGGAAAAAGAACTGTTCGCCCCTGCGGAAAGGAATGTTTCGGAATTGGTAATGGAAAGTTGGTCCGTGTTACGATGGTAATAACGTGCATTCCCCCCCACCCTCAGGCGGCCTGCCTCATTTTCTTTCTTTCCGTTCTCCCATACGAAGTCGATTCCCGCCTCTTTCATGGCCTCCCGTCCGTTTTGGTTCAAGTTGTTGGCCCCCCCGAGCCCAGTCACGCGGAGCTTGTCTGTGAAATGGTTCACCATGAAACGTCCTGTATATCGCTTTTCCGTACCATATCCCCCGTCCACATTAGAAATCCATCCTTTTTTCATTTCCAGTTTCACGGAAAGGTCGATAACCGTCTCTTCCTCACCGTCCTCGATACCAGTCATCCGCGTATAGTCGCTCTTGCGGTCGTAAGACTTTATCTTTTCAATCATATTGGTCGGCAAGTTTTTCATCGCCACCCGGGTGTCGTTGTCAAAAAATTCCTTGCCGTCAATCATGATTTTCTTCACCTCCTTACCGTTGATGGTAATCGTCCCGTCTTCCGCGACCTCAGCACCGGGCAATTTCTTCACCAACTCTTCCAAAGCCGAGCCTTCGGGCACTCGATAAGCACCGGCATTGTAAACGAAAGTATCCGCCTTCATTTCCACCTGTGCCTGACGAGCTGTCACTTCGATCGCATCCAGTACAGCCGCATTAGTCTCCAAAAGGATGGTGCCCATTGCCATCGAAGGTTTTGAAGCCGCCACCTGTACATCTTTATAATAAGGCTTAAACCCCACCGAAGTAATTCTGAATATGTATTTCCCTGGTTTCACGCTTTTGATGGAAAACTTACCGTCCAATCCGGAACTGGCCCCCGCAACCAATGTACTATCTACAGGTTTGAGCAACACCACTGATGCTGAAAAAGCCGGCTCATTAGTGTCTTCCTCTATCACAGTTCCACTCACCGTCACACTCTTACCGGCAGTTTTCTTTTGTTCTCCAACCGCCGCATCCTGCGCCCATAAGCACAAGCTCCACATACATAGCACAAAAGCTAGCACGTTTCTTTTTTTCATGTTTATCCAGATCTTAAAATTAATTTTTAAACGCCATTCGGTAGTATGACGAACAACCCACCTATCGGTTTAATCCAACGGGTGCTTTTTAACAAAAAAAAATGTATTTATCACCTAACCACCTGCAAAATTAAATAATCCACAAGAAATAAAAGGCAAAATGGAACATTATCTTCCAAAAAACCTATCTTTGCAATCGAATTATCATGAACATGCGCTATGCAAAAGCAGAAAATCATTATTTCACAAAATCTGAGGGAGAGTTTGGAACAGGCCATAACCCACCAACCTCATGACAAGTTATTTGTCCTGACGGATGAAACCACATATAAAAAGTGTTGGCCGGTTATCTCCGGTTTCCCGTCCATGCAACAGTCTGAACACATCGTCATCAGTGCCACAGACGAACACAAAAGCATAGAGACCCTCATTTCAGTATGGACCGAATTAAGTCAAAAAGGCGGCACACGCCATTCCCTGTTGGTCAATTTAGGCGGGGGAATGGTAACCGACCTTGGAGGGTTTGCAGCCTCCACTTTTAAAAGAGGTATCCCGTACATCAACATCCCTACGACTTTGCTAGCCATGGTGGATGCAGCTGTAGGCGGAAAAACAGGCATTAACTTCAACGGTTTGAAAAACGAAATAGGAGCTTTCGCACCCGCCGCAAGCGTATTGTTGGATACAGAGTTCCTGAAAACACTGGACTACAAGAACATCTGTTCCGGATATGCGGAAATGCTGAAACACGGCCTTATCAGCACAGAAAAGCATTGGGCAGAATTGGTCTCATTCGACTTGGACGACATCGACTATCTCCAACTGCAAGAGATGGTGGCCCAAAGCGTAGCCATCAAGGAAAATGTCGTGGCACAGGATCCGTATGAACAGGGTATCCGCAAGGCCCTGAACTTAGGGCATACAGCCGGGCATGCACTCGAAAGCTTGGCCTTGGCAGAAGAGCGTACCGTACTGCACGGTTACGCAGTGGCCTGGGGATTGGTATGCGAACTTTACCTGAGTTGCCTGCGAGAGGATTTTCCAAAAGACAAGCTACGCCAGACTACAGAGTTCATCAAAAGGTACTACGGTGTGTTCCCTTTCGACTGCAAGGCGTACGAAACGCTATACCAATTCATGACCCACGACAAAAAAAACACGTCGGGAGAGGTCAACTTCACACTATTGGGCGGCATAGGAGATATCCGTATCAACCGTACAGCCGGAAAGGACGAAATCTTCAACATGTTGGACTTCTACCGTGAAACCATGGGTTGCTGACACATTTTTAATTTTAATATAAACATGATGAAAAAAACATTAACCATTCTCGCCATGGCCGGTTTGCTGGGCATCCCGGCACATCTTTCGGCTCAAAGAGCCAAGACAGGAAATCCCGTACTCCCGGAATTTCATGCCGATCCTGAAATCCTGTATGCGAAACAAACCAACAAGTACTACATCTATTCCACTACCGACGGAACTCCGGGATGGGGCGGATACTATTTCACGGTCTTCAGTTCCAAAGATTTGACCGACTGGCGCCACGAGGGTATCATGCTCGACTTGGGTACCGACCAAGTGAAGTGGTCCGACGGTAATGCGTGGGCACCGTGCATCATCGAAAAGAAAATAGACGGGAAATACAAATATTTCTTCTATTTCAGCGGCAACACGCCCAACGGGAAAGCCATCGGAGTAGCTACCGCAGACCATCCTTGCGGACCGTTCACCGATGCCGGACATCCTATCATAGACCGTCGGCCTGAAGGTCAGAAACACGGGCAGCAGATAGACGTGGATGTGTTTGAAGACCCCGTAAGCGGAAAAAGCTATCTTTATTGGGGCAACGGCTACATGGCCGGTGCAGAACTGAACGAAGACATGATGAGCATCAAACCGGAAACGGAAACACTCATGACCCCACAAGGCGGTACGCTGCAAGATTATGCCTTCCGAGAAGCTCCTTACGTGTTCTACCGCAAAGGCACTTACTATTTCTTGTGGAGCGTGGACGACACAGGTTCTCCCAACTATCACGTAGCCTATGGTACAGCCAAATCTCCGCTCGGACCGATTGAAGTAGCCAAAAATCCAGTTATCCTCATCCAACGTCCCGAACAGGAAATCTATGGCCCGGCACATAACGCCGTCCTACAGATTCCCGGTAAAGACGAATGGTACATCGTATATCACCGCATCAATAAGAATTATATCAAACATCAGCCGGGCGTACACCGCGAAGTATGTATCGACAAAATGGAATTCAACGAAGACGGCACCATCAAACCGGTCATTCCTACACACGAAGGAATCAAACGGGTGAAATGACCTGAATATCGGTAAACAATTCCGCATGAAGCGCGGATTGCCACACATAAGCAGCCGGATAACGGTTGCGCACTTCAGGGCAGGATAAAGACTGTATAACGTCGGCTTTATCCTGCCCTGTGACATAAAACCATGTATGACGGGCACGAACCATGACTTCACCGGTCATAGCAATGCGACGTTGGCCGGTGACGGGATGAGTGCTAAGTACATAAGGAGCCAAAGTATGAAGCAACTTTTCCTGTCCGGGAAAGACAGAGGAGGTATGCCCATCTGCTCCAATACCTAATAACACAAAATCAAACACTGGTATGCGCCCGTCCAATGGTAATTGCGACAACACCATCGAAGAATAGCGCAAAGCTTCTCTTTCCGCATCCTCTTGCCCTCCGCGTATCCGGAAAACCTGTTCCGAAGTTAATGGAACCTTATCCAACAAATGTATCTTAGCCAACCGGTAATTGCTGTCTTTGTTCCCAGAAGAAACACAACGTTCATCCACCCAATACACTCGGAAACGATTCCAAGGCGTCAATTCAGCGAACTCCTCTACCCACACATCAAACAAGACAGCCGGTGTACTGCCTCCTGAGAAGGCAACATTGACCATGTCGCCTTCACCCCCTGTCCCGGAAGGTTGCCTAATGGCAGCTAGCATATTCCGAAGCAACATTCTTGCCGCTTCACGGGCATTATCCGCTACATGTATGTTCATAGCTCACAATATAAATGAGTATTCGTCAAATTCTTACACGGATTGGTCCACGACGCTCCATGACGAGCCATCAGGCTATCTGCCTCCAACGGCCCCCACGAGCCTGCCGGATAACCGTAAAGCGGGCATTCCGGCACATCCTGCCAATATTTCAGTATCGGATCGAAAAAATGCCATCCGCTTTCTACGGCATCGCTACGGATAAACAACGTAGGGTCGCCCGCAATACAATCCTCTATTAAGCGTGCATAAGCATCCTCCGTAGGCAGGCGACCTAATTCGGCATAACTGAAGTCCATATCCATCGGGAGTACTTCGAAGCCTTCACCCGGCTTTTTCATGCCGAGACGCAATACAATCCCTTCATTGGGTTGTATACGTATCACCAAACGATTGGGTACCGGACAAGTACCTCCTTCGCAACGGAACAAGGAATAAGGTGCCGGCTTGAAGTGTATCACAATCTCACTCACTTTTGTAGGCATCTGTTTACCCGTGCGGATATAAAAAGGTACGCCGCCCCACCGCCAGTTGTTCAACTCCAACCGCATAGCCAAATAAGTTTCCGTCCGAGACAAAGTTGGCACTTGCTCTTCCTCTCTATATCCCTTACGGCCTTCAGAAGCCATATATTGCCCACGCACCACCGAATGACGGATGTCTTCTCCAGTCAATGGCGTCAAGGACTGGTAGACTTTCACCACCTCATTCCGGAATCCCGAAGCATCAAAGGCAGCAGGAGGCTCCATGGCTGTCACAGCCAACAACTGTGCCAAATGGTTCTGCACCATGTCGCGTAAGGTCCCTACTCCGTCATAGAAACCTCCCCGCGTCCCGATTCCCATATTCTCCACGGCCGTAATCTCTACGTAATCTATATAATTCCGGTTCCATAAAGGCTCGAAGACACTGTTGGCAAAACGGAGAGCCAGTATATTCTGCACCGTCTCTTTCCCCAAAAAATGATCGATGCGATAGATCTGCTCTTCCCGAAAGGCATCCAAATAAATACGGTTCAGTTCCAACGCCGACGACAAGTCATAACCGAAAGGTTTCTCCACGACGATACGCCTGAAACCATCGCCATCCCGATTCAATCCCTCCGCCTTCAAATGGCGGGGAATCACGCCGTAAAGCAACGGCGGAGTAGCCAAGTAATACAAATAATTATGAGGATTATCTATTGTCCGATCTATCTCCTCCAAGCGTATCCTCAACTCCGCATAAGCTTCCGGCTTCGAAGGATCGGCTGAAAGATAATGCAAGCAGGACAAAAATGCATGGATTGCTTTTTCGTCCACCTCGTCCGGTCGTACGAAAGAAAGCAACCCCTCACGTATAGATGTACGGAAACGGTCATCATCATAAGACGTACGCGCCATCCCCAACACAGCAAAACGGCGGGGCAACCGTCCCGCTTTATATAAAAGGTAAAGTGCCGGCATCAGTTTACGCCTTGTCAGGTCTCCCGACGCGCCAAATATCACAAGAGTCAAAGCATCCGGTTTGTTCATATTTCCTCCTTATTTTATTGTAGTGAGACCCATTCTTCATGATAAAACTTTCCCCTTTCACCATCCGTCCGCTCAAAAGTATGCGCACCGAAATAATCACGTTGCGCCTGAATCAAATTGGCAGGTAAAAAGTCCGTAGTCAAAGAATGGAAATAATTGAGCGCAGAGGCAAATGCCGGTACAGCCACCCCTTCACATACAGCCGTAGCCACCACTCTACGCCATGCAGGCAAAGCCTCCCTGACTTGCGTGGAGAAGGTTGGGAACAACATCAGATTCCCTCGTCCTCCCCCTGCCTCGTAAGCCCGGGCAAGTTCGTCCAGAAAAGCCGACCGAATGATACAGCCTCCCCGCCACATTCGGGCTATCATGGCCAAATCCAGATTCCACCCAAACTGTTCAGAAGCTCTCGACAGCAAATCAAACCCTTGAGCATAAGCCACTAACTTGGAGGCAAACAAAGTCTGTTCTACTTCATCAGCCGAGAATGAAGCATACGGTTCTTCCTCCAACCGGGAAGCATATACACGTGCCGCCTCCACACGCAGTTCCTTCTGCGTAGAGATATTACGTTGGAAAACAGCTTCCGCTATCAATCCGAACGATTCTCCCAATTCGAGCGCGTTCTTCACCGACCATTGTCCCGTACCTTTCTGCCCGGCCACGTCCAGAATACGATCCACCAAATACCCACCGTCAGCTTCTTTATAAGCCAAGATTTCGGATGTTATTTCCACTAAATAACTTTTTAAGCGGCCTTCGTTCCAACGACCGAACAAGCGACTCATCCGTTCATTGTCCATTCCACCGGCCCGTTTCAACAGGAAATAGGTTTCGGCAATCAGTTGCATGTCACCGTACTCTATGCCATTATGCACCATTTTAACAAAATGTCCGGCTCCGTCCGGCCCCACCCAGTCACAACAAGGGGTTCCGTCGGCTGCCTTTGCAGCCATATCTTGTAAAAGAGGGCGAATCAACGGCCAAGCCTCTTTCGCTCCGCCCGGCATGATGGAAGCCCCCCGAAGGGCTCCCTCTGCCCCGCCGGAAACTCCTGCCCCGACAAACAGCAATCCATGAGCGCGGCAAGCAGCTACCCGCCGTCCAGTATCCACATAATCCGAATTACCTCCGTCTATCAAAACGTCCCCCTCTGCCAGAAAAGGACTCACTTGGTCGATAAGTTCGTCCACTGCATTACCTGCCCGCACCATCATCATAATAATTCTCGGTCGGTTCAAAGATGCCACAAACTCTGACAAGTCCGAAAAGCCCAGAATTTGCTTTCCGGCAGCACGTCCTTCCACAAAACGTTCCGCAACACCTTCTTCCACGCCGGGCACAGTCCGGTTCCACACCGAGACCCTACGCCCGTTTCTTTCCATATTCAGCGCAAGGTTTTCTCCCATAACGCCCAGCCCAATCAAGCCTACATCCGACAACTGCTCCATAAGTTCTATCTTTTTATCGTTTATTCTTTTCCAAAGGTCAGAAAAGAAGCAGGTAAATCCAAATGTTTACGGAAATAATTCGTCTAACTTAACAACTTTATGGTTTTCATAAAATGCCAGTGCAAACTTTTTATTGTGTTTAAGAACAAAATACTATCCCGCAAGACTTTACTTAATTAAATATCTATGTAAACATTCGTAACTCCAATACAAAAAAACGCACCCACAGCACCCACAAGGGTATAAATCGTGAAGCGCAGAAACAAGTCTTGGAGAAAAATCTTCCCGTTCAAATAGATATTTTCAAATCAATTTGCTAATTTTGTAACAAATGCCTTATATCATGAAGCACTGGGTGACATTTTTGTATTTTACGGTTTGGTTTGGAAGCATGCTATGGTGTACATCCGGTCATTTTATAGATGCGGAAATCACGCCAAAATGGCATTGTGCCATTTTTGGGCAAACTTTTTTTGTTTGATAATTGATTGATAACCAGTAGTTAGTTTCGCTTAAAAAAGCTAATCTCTACTTATAAGCATACATAGAGGGTTTCAATAACCAACTGATACTGAAGACAAAAGTATATAAAAAAGTCGGATTGTAAAACACTGGAAAAGAACCTTCTTTTATCAATCAAGGAAATCAAAAAGTGTATAGAGCAAAGTGGCGCATGTATGGTATAGATAATTCCGTACATGCGCCACTTTCTTAATCATCTGATTTGCATTGATTTACATTAATTGTTATTATATACTATCATTTGGTACTGATAAGCATTGATTTTGCTTGTGGGGTGTATTATTGTCCACCTAAAAAAATCAAGAATATCTCCTTGAAACGGGTTTGACGAGCAGGTCGATGTGCTCGTGTTCAAGGATATGTTCCATAGCCTTGTATATGGGCATCTTTTCGATACCGGCAATCTTCAGGGCTTCCATCTTGATGGTATTCTCGATGAGCAGCAGGTAGTCTTCCTCCTTCAGCTCAACATATTTCTGTGACTGTGATTTTAATTTTGCCATATTGATGTTGTTATTTGTTTCCGAAGTCGGCAGGAATCTCACCCCACAGGCGGTTGTCCCAGTGCAGCACTTCGATGTCCTTGATTCTTGCCTCCATCACTTTGAGGAATATCTCCGCTTTCTGCAATGCCGGGCATCTGCGTGAAGAGGCTGTCTGTTTGTTACAATACCACGTGATGGCTGTAATGCTGTCCGAGTAGATTGTTCGCGGACTTTCCGGATGTTCCATGACATATCTGACCGCCTCGACAATGCCGAGAAACTCCCCGATATTGTTCGTCCAGTTACCGATAGCTTTGGAAAAGAGTTCTTTTCCTGAAGAGAGGTCGACAGCCCGGAAGCGTGTCAACCTCTCTTTTGCAGAATGGGCACCGTCGGTCGCAATACCCACGACCGGTTTTTCTTTCATTGAATTCCTCCCTGATGTCTGTCTCCCGTATAGATGAACCCGTCGGATTCCATACGTCGTACCAGAGCACGCGCCTGATTCAGATAGTCGGTGATGACACCTTCCTTGTACTTGATATCCTTGCGTCCCTTGAGGATTTCCAGCACACCGTCTATTGTGCGGCTCATTACGCTCTTGCCGTCTTTCGGGTCGAAGAAAATCTTTTTGTTGCCGAACGTCACAGTTACTTGATACAATGTCTTCGGGACGATCACTGTTTCCACATGCGCCTGAAATAACACGGGGGTAGCGGCAACGACTACATACCCGTTGGCTTTGTGCATGGGTTTCAACTCTACCGAGTATAGTATGTTTGGCTCGAGAGTTCCTTTCAGGTCTTCCGAAAGGACACAAATCTGCTTGCCGAATCTTGAGTCTTCACGGACTCCCATCAATTTACGTGTCTTGGAATGGCGCGAAACGAACCCTATCAGTTCGCCCGTCTCTTCCGATCTCGCAAACTTCAGTTGCGATTTTTCCGATGTCATATTACTGTTCTTTCATATTCAATCTATTGCTTTCAATTGACAATCTGTTTTCAATGGGTCACTTTTCCATACAAATATATGCCAATTTTTCACGCCAACAAAACGTTTTAGTTATTAATTTTCAGATGGTTATGTGTAATATATATAGAGAAAAGGCTGCATTCAGTACAGCCTTTCCTCCTCTGTAAAATGACTGAAACGCTCGTCAGTATCAGAAGTTTGCAGTAGATAACGGCATTTCCAATAACGGTAAATCCGCCTTCCGTTGGGTATACAGTGATTTATATCGTCAGCATTCAGATATTGGTTCCCTTGTTCCGTACCGTGGTGCATCCATGTAGCGCACCCGGGCAGGTCCGGGTTGTTCCGGACATAGAAGTCCATTTTCTCTTTACCGGCGACAAAGATATTGTGTATCCGTACGTCCTTATCGATAGGAAACCGGTAGGCGTACAACGCGAAGTCACAGATGTCGGTTTCCAGCAGGTTGCCGCCAAAGTGTTCGGGAGCTTTCCGTTTCAGGTTCTCGAACCCCTCCAGAATACCCGGCCTGTCGCATATCTCGGCAAACCTTTCATCCGTTACCGGCTCAGCCGTCGCATAAACCACCCGAAAACCATTATCCGTACTGTCCAGTACCATGACATGCGCGACTATCCCCGGTGATTTGTTGATACTTTCGTCAATGCTGTCCGAGTCCGTGGTCAGACAGCATTTCAGCGTTCCGATGATTAATACCGCTACCACCAACAGTGTCCAAGGACCTATTGCTGCCGCTATCAATATCAATTCATCGGCCCGTTTCCGTATTTGTTTCATTGATTTTGAGAATGTGGCGGCCGGATACCCCCCGGACCTCGGACACGCATACCTTGCATCCTGCATCCAGCAACCGGTTTCTACATTCTTCCAAGGCGGCGTCGGAAATCCTGATGGCAGGTATACCTGCCGCCGTCATCTTGAACCGGGGCACTTCCGTGATCCGGGTAATCGTTTCGGCATCATCAAAATACGCCTCGAATGAATCTCCGACATGGAAAAGGATGATGGTTTCCACGCCATGCCTTTCCTTCATGCCGCCGTAACAGCGGCGAATAATCTCTTCCTTTTTCATATCAAATAGATATATTAGGTTTGATGTCAGCCAAACATGAAAGTGCCTGTAATCCGTTCAACTGCCGGGCTTTCGTCCGAAATACATATACAGACTTTCTTCATCTGACAAATATACAATAAATTACGGAACGACCCATGTCTATTGCATGAAACTATCCTTTCATCTTCACCTCCCTTCTTTCAAATTGTTCGCGGATGATTTCAACGAGTTGTCCGATGCTGTCGATTTTGTGACTCTTACCGCAGGCTTTGCCATGGAACAATGGCGTGAAGTACAGGTTAAAATCCTCATCGATGGAAAAACCTCCCACGAGGACGATACCCGCCTTGATACGGTAATACTCGCCGTACATGGCGTAATCATCCGTAGTTTTGGTGAACCCGTACTCCGGCAACAAGTCCGGCAAAGTGTCCAGGATCGGCCGGATAACATCCTTGAGAAAATTCGGGGTCTCAACTTCCTTTTTCCGTTTCCGACCTTTTCTGCCGGTTCCGTTATCGTCTTGCAGGTAATGGGCATCGAAACGATCCCGATACCTTTCTGTCAGTTCCTTAATATCCATATCCTTTATACATTTAATTGTTTTCCTCAAGCCACTCTTCCAGTGTCATGGAGTCCTCGAAACCGTATTCGTCAATCTGTACATAGCCGTCCTTTTCCGTGATAAACTCTTTCCTGGTCAGGATGGTTCCGCCATGATTTACCATCACCGTCGGTTCGATGGTCGCCAGACGGTCCCCGTCATCCGACTCCCGGATATCGTATGCGTACAGTCCCTCCGGAACGGCATTCCGGTCAATCCGCATATCCGTAAACAATGCAGGCGTGTCATTGATGGTCATAGACTCAAAGGTCTCGTTGCCAATGTTTTCTTTTGTAATCATATTTATTGATTCAAATAGTTTATTATTCCTGCTTGGGAAGTTCAATGGCTCTTACCCAATTGTTCCGGTCATCAAAACATTCATCATTGATGTTGGCCGTAAATTCCAGCGGTGTCATCTTCTCAACCCGCGTTGCGGGGTTATTTTCGTAATCAACGATGATTTTCCCGGCCGGAACGTCACGTTCAAATTCGTCCAGCGGGAAAGAGAATATCCATATTTCCCGGTCTTTATCTTCCCCAAGAAACGCCTTGAGGTTGTCTGTATAAGCCTGGCATTTGTCCCACGAGGTTTCCACGAATGAAATGATTTCCTCTTCCGGTTTGCCGGTACGGTCTTTCAGGAATGCAACGGCATTCCCTTTCCAGATATCCTGCTCGACACAGAGTTCCAGATAACGTTCCCAGACTGTCACCAGCCAGTCCATGTTAATCTCATGCAGGTGGCGGCAGGTGAAACGCTCCCGGCTTTCCGCGTTGTAAAGCGTGCAGCTTCCGTCCGTGCGTATCTCCTCCAACCGGTACATGGTGTATACCGGTATCCCGTGGCCATACCCGTCTTCCCCTTCCTCCTCGACATATACCGTATGGGGCAACATATTTTCCGGCATTTTCGGTATCGCACACAGGTTGGCTATAACTTCCTGTTCCAACGCTTTTTGTTTCTCCTGTATTCTCATTGTCTATCCATCTTTTAGTATGATTTTACCTTCTTGAAATAATCTCTGTTTGTAACGACGGTGGTTGCGTATATTTTCGGTATGTTTCTTCCGGTCATATTTATACAAGCCTTTTGCCTTGTTCTCTCTCAGCAGTTCCTTGTTCCGCTCTTCGCTTTCTGGGTTCACAATGAAGGTTATCAGCCTGCGGCTGACACCGTATTCCCGGGCAAGCTGGCGCTGGCTGACAGCTTCTGTCATGTAACGGTGGAAAATTTCAGCCTTCTGAAAAGGAGTGAGCTTCTGCCTGCGGTCATATTGTGTCCCGCTGATGATTATTCCCGAGCTTTTGTATGGCATGGTGAAGTCTGTTTTTCGTTTGTGGTCCATGAATGGTAGATGCGTTGTTTGCCATCTAAGGAGAGTAGAAACCAGCGGCTATAAATCCGTTCCAGCGTTTCGGTGTCGTGCCCGTATATCGGTCCCAGTTCGTTTGCAAACATCGCCGCTACCTTCAGCCTCCTGGTATCGGACAGCTTCTCCCACCAGCGGCAAATGGTCTTGTACTGCTTCACGTCCGTTACAAGGTCCGGAACCGGAGCGGAGGAGATATATTCCGCCTCTTTGCCGCACGGTGCCTGCCAGAACCCCTGTTCGCAAAGAGCGCGTTGCTCGTCACAAACCCGTTCTGCAAAGGATTTGAGTGCCATTTGGAATATCTTTCTTTCCAGTTCCTTACGTTCCATGGACAGTTCATGCACACCCACGTTCAGCCCGTGCTTATTGCGTTCATCCGGGGAAAGCTTGTTGCTCAAGGCTTTCCTGACCAGTTCCAGCCGTTCTTTCAGAGGGCCGTATTCGTTGTTATCTAAATACCGGTTAAACAGTTCCTGTTCGTTTCCGGGCAGTATGAATATATTTTCCATCATGCATCATTTAAGTTATCGGATGTGAATAGGATATATCGCAGTGGATAGCGGGTGTCGGGGTGCGGAAATAGCCACGAGATCCCGTGCCGTCAAGGGGCGCAGAAAAACGGCATCGAACTCCTGAGTATCGTCTTCACGGATATCTCGGACTTCAATGATCCATGTGCCTTCATAGCGGCACCAGGCAATCACCTCCAAAATCATTTCCTTTCTGTAGTCAGCCGGTCCGTCCCCGAAACTTTCACGTATCCGCTTAATTGCATCGTCTGTCAGCCGGACAAATTCCCCTTTGCGGAACGGAGCTTCCGGCGTAACGGCAGGAGCCAGCATCTGCCAGTCTTCATGTCCGTCCAGGTCTTCCACAGCCATTGCGTAGGCTTTGTATTCAGCTTCGGTCTCGAAATGTCTGGTTATCACATATCCCCCGGATTCGGCCGTGCTCTCCACCGACGAGATATCCCCGGTTTTCCTGTATATGCTTACAGTATCCTTACCGAGTAGAACTTTTACTGTTATCATTATTGCAGATGGTGTGGTTTTATTATAAATGGAACTCCACGTCTTCCTCCTCGAACTCCGTGTCGTGGTCCTCGTTGTACCCCTCGACGGTCGAACCAGGGACATAGGTCTCTCCGCCAATCCCATAACGTCCGGCATCGAGCAGTTTCCGAAGGGTTTCGGTGTCCCCGTTTAGAATCCTTTCGATGTCCTCCCGGCTGCCCCGGACGCTAATTCCGAGACGTAGCCAGAGATTTTCCTCTCTCGAGGTGTCCGCCTCTTCCGACCGGTGGCGTATGATATGATAATCACTCCATCCGTCGGCATCGTTTACCCCGGCGATGTAGGCATTGTACTCCGCCTCAGTCTCGAACTCTTTCTCGTCCACGACGCCCCCGTTATCCGCCAGCCATTCTTCAGAAGGCAGTTCATTGTTCTCTTCATATTCCCGTACGGCGTCCTCGCCGAAAATCGTTGTTATCTTTATCATGTGTCTTTGGGTTTTGAATATTTGTTATTTAATGGTTATCAAACTCGTTTGCCCGAACCGGTTTGATTCGGTTCGCAGACAGCCACCCGGTTTCCGGCGCGTATCAGTTTGGGGAGATACACGTCCAGGTCACGAAAAGAAAACCGCAGTTCCTTGACGCCTTTCCCTTGCCCGTCGACGCGTTCGGCGGTGGCAATGCCCAAAATGCCGGAAGCGGCGATGGCATCATCCTCATACAATTCACAAGATTCCCCGTTTCGGAAAATGTACAGGGCATCCGGGTGCGCCGCTTTCATCTCGCGGTATTTTCCCATCATGTCGGAAACTCCCGGGACATTTCCGTTCCCCGTTACATTCCGGGTCTTCAGTAGGTTCCTCGTGGCGTCGATGTCGATGAAATTCGTCCAGCCGGCTTTATGAAGTTCGACAGCAGCTTCCCGCAGGGATACCTTCCCGTTCTCGACCTCCTCTTTCAGGGATTCGAGAATGTTCTTGATTTTATAATCATTCATCATATTTTTTATTCTTTGGTTACATTGTTACTTGTTCCGACGGTATTCCGGTCAAGGGGAAAGCACCCGTGGCCTCCGGTAACCCGTCGATACACTGCCCGTCGTCAGGATTTCCCCGACAGGTAATGCCCGATGGACTTGTAACGGTTAGGAATGTTCGCGTTCTCGTTGAAACCGTTCAGGCAGTGGAGCAAGGCATCTTCGAGCGTGACATAACGACGGTCGAAAGTTTGGATATTATCCAGACAATAAGCATTTACAGCGTATTTGAAAGGCGCGTACATCCTTTCGTTCTCCCGCTTTAAAATGACAAACCAGTCGAAATGGAGTTTCAAGCGGAAACCGTCGCTCTCGCCGACTTTCATCAGCCGCTCTTCGTCGAGAAGCCGCCGCACGAGTGTGGCGTCGAGCTGACGGGTATACTCCCTGTACGCCTTGATACGGGCCGTGTAAGCCGCGGCATATTGTTCGATGTCCGTTTCTTTCAGCCGATGTTCCGCCGGGTAAAAGTCCAGCACCTCTTTCGTCGTGACGGGAATTTTCAGGTCGTCCACCCCGATCTCGTAGGTCTTGTTTTCCAACACGTCGTGGAACTCGAACCCTTGAATTCCCATGAGGGTAAATTCTCGCGTCGGGTCAGGGAGCGCAAGTGATTTGAGCTCTTCGAGGTCGCGGCACACGGCCACGACCGGATACTTCTCGACCACGTCTGACGGGCCTCCGATGCGGATATACGCCTTTTCACACCCGTCGTAATCACCATGCCGGACAATGTCGCAGCAGATGTAGTTAGGGGCGGCACGATGCCGCGCCGTATATTCCGTCCAAAGCTTGTCCAGCCCGGCTTTTACTTCGTCAGGGTCGGTCAGGGCAACGTTGCCGCACTGGCTGCACCGGCCGTCCGACAAGGCGTTGCGGGTAAATTCGAGGAACTGTCTGGTGTTCGGGTCGATGACGGCGGTACATTTCACTCCAGTGCCGCCGCAGATACTGCATACGATTGACATAAGTTTTTTGATTTGTGTATTTATTCGTACAATCTTTCTTTTTGACGCTTTTTCAAGGTCATCCGGAGATATTGCATCAGTTTCCCGCAGGGACACAGGGCATGTTCCCGTTGGCGGGCATAACTCAGGTCCCCGTTGGAGAGAACCATGCCTTCAGCATTGAGACAGAGGTCGCCGTAAACGTAGTTCTCCTCCGTAAGATAAATCCCATGAACAGGGTTCGGAAACCCCTCCGTGCTGCGGCCTTCCCGGAAAAGGAAGATACGCTCGGCCTGTCCCCGGACTCCGAAAAAGGGATACGGGGAAAGTGCCGCGAGCGTGGCGGCATGCTCTGCCGGATCATGGAAGCGGTCGTCGCTCATTTCGAGCATGTGGCCGGAGTCCTGTTCCTTTTCCTCCTGGTACTCGTACAGTGCGGCGCAGGCTTCTATGAATTCCTCCGAACGGGATGTGGCAGAGCCGTTGGTTACGATATAAAAGTCATTGACAGTAATACCGTAGGCGCGTACCCGTTCGAGGATATGGCGGATGGCCCGGACGTTAAGCGACGGCTCGCCGCCCGTGATGTTGAAATGGCGAATATGCCTGACATGCCGCAGCAGGTTGCTTATATGTTTCAAAGGGATATCCACGGATTCGGCATCTCCCCGCATGCAATGGGTACAGCGCATGTTGCAACGTCGGGTAATCTCGATGCAGAGATTCTTGATATATAGTTCTCTCATATTCGATGTAGTTCGGCTTAAGTTTCATCCGGGATTTCCTTTCCCGTGTAAGGATTATACAGCGGTGTGTTGCCAACTGCCTCGGCGTCAATAGCGAAACTGCCACGGCCTACGTCGTAGAAGAGTTCCAGCTTTAGTGGCGTTGAAGCGATGACTTTCTCAGCCTCGGCTTGTGACAGGCCTGAATACATCAGGCATTTGACACGACACCGGAACATTTCCGGATTGGTTTCCGGCGTGGTAACTACATCAACGACCTCGCACACTTCATCCGTGATGGCGAAGCGGTCGGGATTGGGTGTGCCGTTCCTTCTAGAGCCGTCCGATGCGGCATGTCCGGTGATTGAATGGTTCCGCACCTTTTCGGCGGGATAGGTCTTATCGCCTTTGGCGAAATACGACTTGCCGGAGGCGACACAGGCATGATAGATTACGTCGTGGACCTTTCGTCCGTTGTCAAGTATAATTGTATAGACCGTTCCCTCCTGCAAGACAGGAACGGCATTCGGTTTATGAGACATAAGATTTGTTTTTAGCTGTTTATGAATTTCGGTCTTGCACGCCGCATGATGTGTAGGTCATCGTAACCGATGGCTCTCAGTTCGGAAAGCGGGTTGCGGTACTCCTTTTCATGGGCTGGCCGTGTCATGGCGATCACGCCCGCATAGTCGGCTGCGCCATGCTGGCCGACATGCATGTAGGAGGTTATTTCACCCCGCCGTCCGCTCCACGGTATGTCCGGGAACAGGGCGATGACCTGTCCGTCGGGATAGCGTCTAAAGACCACCTTCGTCATTTTTCCCGCAGATTTCCGTGTCGATTTCATAGTCCCCGTAATTTTTGAATTCATAGTCCACTTCGCTGATAATTTCGTCAACCTCTTCGTCCGTTATCTCATCGGCCTTCGGGTTGTCGATATCGAGCCGTACGGTCAGGTAGATGGTTCTTGTTGCCATAATATCATACATTTTTTAGTGTCACAAAGCCGGCCTATGACAGGCCGACGGTATATTTCTCTATCAGCCGCTTCCGGTACGCCTTGTCCTTTCCGGCGGCAAGGCTTGCCAGTTTGCGGATATTCCGGTTGGCTTTTTCCGCGACCTGCTCCACGGTCGGTCCGGGAGTCATGAAATCACGGCATCCGGCACTGCAATACAGCTGCTTTTCCTTGACCGTCCTGCCACAGGCCGGACACCGGCGCTTGCCGTCACGCTCCAGCACTTCCAGAATATTGGCATGAATGCCTTTCCACCATTCAATACGGTCTATGTCATAATCGTAGACGGTTATCGTGTTCCCGAAACTGCGGGCTTCGACCTCAACGGCAATGCCCTCATCTTCAAGGCAAACCTTCAATACCGGGTCTTCGTGAGGCTCACAGTGCCTGTCATACCAGATGATATAGGTGGGATCGTCCAGTTCGTCAGGCTCTCCCAGACAGAGTTCCGTAAGACCGTTGTTCACGAGAATGTTGCGGATGGCGTCTTGTAAATCTTTGATACAGTCCATTGATATTTCGTTTTATGGTTGTTCCTCATTCGTCAGTTCATCTCCGAAGCGTGGCCGACGAACTGGAAGATATCGGCGTATTGTTCGCTGTAGATATAGAATCCGTCCCGTTTTTCCCCGGTCTCCGCATCTATTCCGTCAGCAAGGAGATATTCCCCGTCATCCGTCAGGTAGACATCGGTAAGCTTGATACGGGGCGTGTCGTGCTTCCCGTACAAGGTTGTCGTGACGGGGAAGTTGTTGTCATCGAGTTCCTCCTCTTCTGTAAGGCCGAGTGATACGCGGCCATATTGTGCCAGGAACTCCAGCATGAATTTCAGCATGGCTTGCTCGGCCTCGTGCAGCCGTCCGTCGATAAAGGCGTACTGGGTGGCGAACAGATGCAGCTTGTCGGCGCTCATTTTGTCCGGGGCTTTGCCCGGCTCCGCATTGTCTTTCTGTATTTTATCCATATCTGTCATATTGTTGGTTTCATGTTTCCAGCGGGGTGAAGGAGACGGTCAGTATCACTTTCTCGTCACCCAGGTTGAACACTTTCAGGCAGTCGTTACTGATAGTCCTTTTCAGGATGTCTCCCCGGTATCGGGAATTGCGTACCTTGAAGGTAAAATCATCAATGAACGAGCTGATGCAATGAAGCACGTGGTCGAATTCTTCCTTACCATACCGTTCCATTTCAGGGAAAATGCCTTTCAGATGCGCCCGCAGGCTCAATATGTAGTTCGGGGTCTTGCCCGTGATTTTTCCCGAGTATGTGATTTTGTATTTCCTGTCCATGATATGCCGTTCCATTTAATCGTTACTGTCATACCAGCCCTCGATCTCATCGAAATAGCCGTTCGAGTCCCATTCTTCCAGCAAGGTGGTCGGGTACGTCCATTCAAGGCTGTAAAACAGATCCTGGCACACCTCTTCATTACCCTTGCACAGGGCGAGCAGTGAGTTATGCGTGAAACAGCCGTCACTGCTCTCCGGCACACGCCAGTCCTCACGGTCTTCTGCCGCGTATTCGGGTATATAGCACACTTCATCGGGGCGGTTGAGAAAGGCATCCTCGTTCTTGTAGATGTTTCCTTCCCCTCCGTATTCCAGTTCATAGAACACACCTTCCGGCGTTTCTATCCTGTTGCCAATCTCTATCATAGCGTTACCGTTTCGTGGGTATATATAATCACCATCCGGGAGGAGAGCACCTTGTCGCGTACCGTGGGGTTGGCGATTGCCCAATCGGAATGGAAATGCATGTCCGGAATGGATGCGGTGTCCACAATATCGCCCCCGTTTTCCAGATGGAGATAATCCGGCTGATACAGGTCGCAAAGGAATTTGCCGTCCGTATCGCTGATGGCGTATATCTTGCCGTCGAGTGCGGCCGTCATCTCCTCCTCGCTGCGGTAGACCAACAGGTATTTACAGCCGGTCTTCATCTCTTCCGCAATCCGCTTATGCAGTTCTTCAGGAGATAATTCACGCAGTCTTGACACGACCGCCCCGATACTTTCCACGGCATCGTAGCTGTCCAAGGCATCATGGCAGGTCGTTTCAAACTCCTCTTTCGGACGACCCGCAAAATTGATGGTACGGACTTCCTGCCCGTGCCCGCCGAGCAGGTAAAAGGGCGTACCGTTCCATTGTTCCTTTCTGACAGAGAGCGGCCGGGAGCATTCCCGTGTCTGCCGGTTCACAACGGCATACAGTTCCAGACTTTCCCCGCATTCCATACGCAGGATATGCCGGGCGAACTCCGTAAATGTCATGATTTTGATTCCTTCCCCGTTCGCCGTGAAGAAATCCTGTCTTGTCTGTTTCATAAATCCGTTTTTTTAAGAGTAGGTAATCGTTTTGTATAAGGGGTGGAATACTCACCTCGTTTTGAAAAAAAAAGACCGCCGCAGCCGTAGCCGCGACGGCCCGTCATCATTATGGCATGTGATGAACAGGTTCTATTTTCGTTATTCGGCCTCGTAGTACGGTACGCCGTGCCTTACCACTGCTTTTTCCATTTCTTCCCACCAGATTTCACTATGGCGGTCATTGTCAAAATCTATGGGCTTTCTTTTACCGAGCCGCAGCCGGTCCCGTGTCTCCATTTCCGTTTCGTACACAATCTGTTCCATTTCTTCGTCCGTAACATGGTAGGTATCGAACGGCTCCGGCAGAGATTCCAACTCCCTGCGTGACAGCTCGGATTGCCCGCAGGTGAAAACCTTGTCATAGAAAGCGTCATCTTTCGGCGGCAGTTCGGGTTCCTGTTCCGGCAGCACATCCAGATAATCCGACTCGTACAGGTAGTTTTCGCCGCGCCCCTTCGTCTGCCGGTTGTTCTTGAACTCTTCCAGATCACTTTCCGTCAGGCGGAATTCCTTCTTCTTACGCCGCAGGTACTCCATCATGTTTTCGAGGGAGGAGAACGGGGCTATGAGCTCCATGGAAGAACGGTTGTGCCAGGCATCGCTCCGGTACAGCAGGTAGACCTGCGGGCGGTTCCGGGCCGCCTCCTTACGGTATTCGCCGAACTCATACAGGGCGTTGTCGAAACTTCCGAATGCCAGCCGGACTTTGTCTTCGACGGATATGGACTCCCGGCATTCCTCAAAACGGCGTTGCACGTATCCGATGAAACCCACGTCTTCCAGAGTCTCCATGACCGTGATGTCATCAGTCGAGAGCGCGATGTCAGCTCCTGCGAAATTGTCGGCTGACAGCACGTGTTTCTCTTCATTGTATTCGTCTTCCGCCCTGCAGACGGCCAGACCGGGCGTTTCCGCCTCGATCTCCACGACCTTACGGAGCGTCTCTTCGATAGCTATCCGGTATTTTTTCATTGTATGATGTTTATTTGTTTCAGTTCACGTTTGTAGTTTCTCAATGACGGCTTGTGCCCTTTCTCCCTTACGATCTGGCGCATCTGTGCAAAGGTGTATGCCTTCTCCATGTCCAGGCCGTAGTCCGTGGCGAATGCCGTCATTCCGATATAGCAGAAGCCGAACTTCCGGTGCAGCATGTCGGCCGTATAAGGAGTCATGTCTTCCGCCAGGGTTACGGGGACAGCCATTCCCCGGATCTTGAACTTCAAGCCCTCGATAAGGGTCCCGCAGTTGTCGCTGTGGTAGGTCAGGTCCCTGCGGCGGGCGCAGTAACCGATGGTCTCGCCCATGAAGGTGTTGCGGAAGATTTCCGTACGGTTCAGGTCCTTCAACTTCTCGACACCGTAATAGCAGACCGCCTGTACGGCTTTCAACGCTTTGTCCACACGGGGTTTGACAAAGCGGGGGTCGTTTTCCGCCACGATCTTTTCCAGCCACGTGCGGTGGAAGGTTCCGACAGGCACGTCGAACACCTTCTCCGGTGTGCAGTATTTTGAATCCGACCGCGTCATCATCAGATGTGCCGAGGACGGCTCGTATTGTTCTTTCAGGTAAAAGGCCAGACAGGTATTGCCGACTTTGCAGTAAGTATAGTCGTCACGGCTGTTTTTCAGCGACAGCATCGTGGTTTCCCCGCCGTAGAACTTCTCGGGCAGTCCGGTCTGTCGGCAGAACTCCGTGAGGAAATGTCCGGGGATGGCACGTGCATAACTGCGCTCCCGGTAGCACTCCTTCGCCATTTGTGGGGTGATGAACCGTTTGGCAAAGTCACAGATATGGTGATGGCCGTAATCATACGCCGCCTGCGTGTTCGCGTAGGTCTGGAACTTTTTGGGCATCTGGCGGAACCAGCGGAAACACGTCCCGTGCTCCATGCAGTAGTCGACAAATTCCCGCGTCCATACATTTTCAGGAAATTCGGGACAGTTGCCGTTTCTTCGGATGAATGCCTTGCACACTTCCACCGAGAGCAGGGATTGTTCAGTTTCCTCGTCGATATAGCAGTTCGTCTCCCGTTTGCTGTTATCGATGGCAATGACCAGTCTTTCCGGTGTCTTGAACCGCTTCGGCAACTCCCCGAACATGTAAGGGTGTTTCTCCATCAGCCGGTCCGCCAGCATGTCGTCCAGATATACCGACAACGGCTTGAAAAACTGGGGGTCTGTGATGAAGTTTTTTCCTTCGGTCGAACAGACAGCCGCATGGAGAATCTCATAGGAATAGAACCGGGCGGGAACAAGCGAGAGGTCATGTTCCGCCATCTTGCGGTAGTATGCCGCAGTCTTGAAACGGGACGGCACGACGGCATCGGTAACCGTGCTCAATATTTTCATCCCGTCGAGCATCCCGTAATAGAACTCTTGAGTCTTTACCTCAACGGGGACATATCCGAGGATAAGCCCCGTTTTCATGACGGCGTCTGTCCTGCTGTCCGTGTAATACGGGTCGTAAATATAGCTGCGCAAGGCCAGGTATGCCAGTTGTGCGTCCCAAAGGCGTTCAGGTATGAAGGCGAGAATGTCGAAATCCCCGCGTCCGTTTCGGATGACCGCTTCTGCCATTTCTCGGGTAACCATTGCTTCGGGAACGGCCGTGATATTCTTCGTTTTTTTGCGCATGGCGTAGTCACAGACTGCTCCCGAACGGTACGCCTCCGGAATATTGCGCAGCTCGAAGCTGTGCCAGCTCTCCGTGCTGCCCGCGATGATTCGTTCTATACGTCCGGGTGTGAGGAAACGTCCCGGAATATGGCTCAGCACCTCTATTTCCTTGCTTTCGACGGCTGCTTCCACGATCTCTTCCGTGAACAGGTGTTCCGGCAGCCATTCTATGGCCGATACGATGTTATTGTGCCGCATACAGTTTCTTTTTAAGGTTGGACGAACGGACGATTCTCACAAGGCGGCACCCCCGGTAGACATAGAGTATCCTGGATTCCCGTTCGGCGAGTTCCTCAAGTCCCTGCCAGTGCTGCGGTGTATTTATCTTTTCGAGTCGGACATGGTTGTTCACATATACCGTGATCGGTTTCATGCTGTCATGGGAGGGCGTATCTTCGACGAAGAGCGGCAGTTCACAGTATTCTCCCTTGTCCATGACATGCCATCTGCCGTTATCGAACAGGAGGCACGTGTCCTCCATGCGGCCGAAAATGTCTGCGTTGTCCGCGATGCGTGATGCGGATTGCCGCGGTGTTTCCCGTCCGTCACGGATCTTTGAAAAACAGTGGACGGTATCGCCGGTTCCTGTCCATTTTCCATAGGGTGACGGTCCCAGTTTTTGTATGTCGCCCAGCGACAGCAGGGCATCTACCCGTCTGTCATTGGGATAGAACACCCGGAGTTTCCTCACAAGGTCTTTTGAAAGCGTCTCATGGAGCGCCTTGATGTGCCGGACACTGCCGTCCGGCAACAGTTTTCCGATTTGTATGCTCATAATAGTGCTATCTCTTGTTGTTGAAGTATAGCCGGGTCGTCCTTCTTTCGATTGACAGTCCGGCTTGAAAATTATGATTTACAGAAGTCTTCGGACTGGTATCCGGCCATGTCCGGTACGGAACCGCGTGTCATTCCGTCCTGTCGTCTTCCCGTCTTTTCATTTTCAGTTCCCTGCCGGTTGCCGTGCGGCAGAGCGGCAGTTTCCCGGAAGCGGTTTGCTTGCATCCCTCGACGAGCCGTCCTTCGGACACCATTTTCCCGTACATTTCCCTGATATAACGGTATGCCGGGGAGGTGTTCGAATAAACGGACTTCCCACGGAGTGTCTTGACACGCAGCTTTTCGACGAGTATTTCCAGCACCTGCTCCCGGCTCTTGTACAGGTTCCGGCGCTTGGTGCGGAAGGCGTCGAGAAAGACACCCCCGATAGTCATGTCATGAGTCTTGTGGTAATACGCGAGTTCTTCCTCCTCCGTCAGGTCGAGAATCTCGCCGTAAGTGTCAGTACGTAGGTACCGGAAGGTCGTTCCTTGTGCCAGAATCTTCTCGATAAGCTCCATGTGCTCTTTAAGAACAGGGCCCGATAACGATTGGGGATGACAGTACAGGCATGTCTTTCCGAGATACACCTCGGGACAACCGTCTTTGTATTTGTTTTCCTTGATGCTGAACCCTGTTTCCGTGAAAAGGCGCTTTACCTCGTCGAAGAAGCGTCCGGCTTTCTCTTCCGGCATGCGACCGCCGTCATAGCCGGACTCGACGCGGAAGTATGTGTCGATATATATCGGTGTGTCCATTTACAGTTCTGATTTTGATATGTTATATAAAGCATAGCCCGGAACCTCCCGCTCGGGTTCCGGGCATCGTTGAAAATATTCTCATAGACGTATGGAATCGAACACTTTGTCGATGTCCTCCTGCGCCAGCCCGATGTAGCGCCGGGTGGTTTCCAGGTTGGAATGGCGGAATATCTGGTTGAGCAGGATCAGGCCCTCGGCCGAGCGTCCCATCAGCTCGTAGACATAGCGCCCGAAAGTCTTGCGGAAGGTATGTGTGGAGAATGCCCTGATCGGCAGCCTGTACCTTACCTTGAATACCTTGAGCAGCCTGTTGATGTATTCCAGCGAGTAAGGTTTCCCGGTACGCGGGCTGAGAAAGATGTACTGTTCGGGGGCGGGTTGTCCGAGCATCTCGTACAGGAAACGGTTCTTCTCCTGCACGTCCCTGTTGAACTTGATCAGGCGGTTTTTCTTTGTTTTCTGCTCGATGCGGGTCATGGTGCTTTTTCCTAAGATGTCTTTCCAGCGCAGGGTCCTCACGTCGGAGGCCCTGCATGCCGTGCAGAACGACAGCCAGCAGTAGGTCTCCCACAGGTACTCGCCGTCCTTCTCAAGCCCGCGGACCAGCCTGTTATATTCCGCTATGGGCAGGTAGTCGGCTGTCGTCAGTTGTCCCTTGATTCTTGTCACGTGGCAGCCTTTTAAGATTCCGGCAACCCTTCCGAGAGCATCAGCTCGGCCAGCGCCCCGTTCTGGGGAATCATGGCCGGAATGTCCGTACGTCCGGGCTTGTAGATTTCGGTTGCCACGTTATAGATATCCCACGCCGTGAGCGTCTTCTTCTCTTCGGTGAGTTTGAGCAGGTCCTCGGTGAAGATGGAAATCTGGGACTGGTTCAGGGGATAGGTCTCCACCTTGGACGAAAGACGCTTGTCGGAACTGTCATGCGATACGCGCAATGCTGTCAGCAATCCGATGTAGGCGTACATCTCCACCGGGGTAATTACTTTCGCTTTCAGGCGGCGGATGCGTTCCCTGTCCTCGTTCATCTGTACCTCGAAGTTCGAGAGCCACTCGTCTACACGACCGAAAAGCTCTTCGGTGGTGACTTTGTCTTTCCCGTAGTTCGACACACTGCGTTCGGGGGAGAGGATGCACTGGTTGTGGCACACCCTGACGCACGGGCCGATGGCCGCCTGGATGCCGTCCTGATGGAAGGCGATGACAAGCGTCGTGGTCAGCTCGTCCGTTTCCCATTCCTTAATGCGGATGGTCGTATAAACGCGGCGCAGGATATGCGCCTCGACGGCCATCGCCCCGTACTTTTGTTCCACCTGGAGCAGGACGACCACGCCGGGCTGTGCCTTGTTCTTGTTCTGGGCGGCGAAGATTTCCTCCACCTCGTAATTCAGGTTGTGTTTCTGGCAGATGTCCGCCATGCGCTCTATCACCTCGTAATGGTAGATTCCCTTGAGCGGGTTGCCATAGATGTCATTTTCCTTGTGTGTGCGCCGGAGCGTGTCGAGCGTCATCACCTCGACGTTGTTGTTCTGGAAATCGAACTGCACGGGGGCGGCCGTTGTTGCTAATGCTGTTGCCATAATGATTGATATTAAAAAAGTTATACAATAAGAAAGGCGGTGAACCGTTGTCCATCGCCTTTCCGGAATTCATTTTGCGGTTTCAGGCAGGTAACGCCTGCATATCAGGTCCGTGATACTCGGGTAATACAC
Source organism: Paraprevotella xylaniphila YIT 11841 (assembly GCF_900683745.1). Classification (NCBI taxonomy): domain Bacteria; kingdom Pseudomonadati; phylum Bacteroidota; class Bacteroidia; order Bacteroidales; family Prevotellaceae; genus Paraprevotella; species Paraprevotella xylaniphila. The sequence goes on along the minus strand of NZ_LR215980.1, from coordinate 3,511,787 downwards.
GTTGCCATAAGTTCCGTATGGTCCGAAACGGGCAAGGAAGCGGAAGTAAAAATCTACCGGACGCCGGTAGCTCGTCTGTATTTTGGTTTTCAGCAGGCGGTAGGCGTACTCGTCAGAATTTTCCACCTTGACCTTGCGTCCGTTGAAATAATAGTTTCCCTCCTTATCTGAAGAAAACGATACCTCTTCCTTTGCCGGACGCTCGCCGGCAACGACCCTGAAGAAGTCCTCCAGGGAGCGGCAATCCTGGTATTCTACCGGAATCGTGTCGCCCTCTCGCAGTTTCACGTCCAGTTTGTCAAGCAGTGTCTTGATGGCGGGCGTGTAGATATTTTCGGATTGGAAGCATCTTGTATCCCGCCAGTATTTCTCGAAAAGAGAGCCGGTTTCAAGGAGTAGGAACAGGGTTTCACGCGCTGTCTGCGGTTTATCGGCCAGATATGGAATATACTCGGTCACCAGTATGGAAAGTGAAAGATACTCCTCCGGTTGCAGTTCGCTCTTCTGGTGCAGGTTACAGTGCCTCTCGAGCAGGGAGTCGATGTCGGCTTCCCGCAAGCTTTCGTCCGTCCATACCAGGCAACCTTCTTTCTTGCAGGCGGGACATTTATCCGCTCCATACGGCAGGAGCATCACCTTGCCGCAATCGGAACAGGTGACCAGGTCGCCTCGTTCCGTATAAACATCTACCGTTTCCATTCTCAATCCTCCGCGTAAGGCCATTCAAGGCAGCAGTCATTGCATACGGCCACGCCCTCGTCACTCAGAATGTCAATATCTGTGCCCCCACATTCGGGGCATACCGGTACCTTTTTCTTGTCCATTCGTCGCTCTGCCGCTTCTTCCGTCAGAAGCAGCGGCACCCAGTATGCCGATGTGCCGAAATCCCGTATCCCGTTTTCATCCTGTATGGGTTCACAACCTTTCGTTCCCATGTATTTCTGGGAGTCCGGCCAACACACGGCACGGTAACACTTGTCCCGTTCGGGAGATTTGCCGGTATGGCGTATATAGTCTTCCTCGGGCACGTAAAGCGCCCCGTTCTCCCCGCTTCCCCATGCCGGATAACCGGTTCCTTCTTCCTCGAAAGGAGCACTTTCCTCGGGAAATTCCACGAGTGCATATAACTTGTCATCCCATGCCAGGGAACACTCGCCGCAGTGGAACCGACTTTCGTGAATATCATAACGGATATTTTCCGAATTGCATTTCGGACAGATAATGTCTTTTGTTTTTACTTTCGGGAAACTCAGGATTTCTCCGGCAATGATTTCCATGCTGGGCCAGAACAACTGTTCGCAGTAATCGTCGGCCATCTTTTCCGCCAGATTCTGCATGTCGTCATCGCTGATCTTTTCCACATCGAAACCTTGTCCTTCCAGGTCATCGCGGTGGACGGACGTGATAGGGAAATACCCGGCGTTCAGCTCCCGGATAAATTGTCTTTCCTCTTCTGTCGGTTCGGGTAAGTTGTTGAAATATTCCCTGAGCCGTTGATAAAGTTCTCTTACCATAATTATATTCCTGTTTTTAATCTAATATCCACCAGTCGAGGACCAGTAGTTCCGGTCCATGATTTTTTCAAGTTCGAGGTCGGAACGTTCTTTCCAGAGGTCGAAGTCATCAAGCAGCTCCGTTCCGTCCTCCAGAGGAAGCACAGTATCCTCATTGTCAAACAGATAGTCTTGTATGTCATATCCGGACGGATAACGGTTTTCCCGGATGATTTCTTCTGCAATTTCCTTGTCCATTCGGTTGCCATTTTTTCAGTTCGCCGGTATTGTAACCGGATTCATTTGTTTTGTCTTTTCCTTGTAAAACCTGTCGATGGCAAGGAAGTAGTCCTCCGCATCCCAATCAGTGCCCGCATGCTCAGTCTCGAATTCTTCCGCCCACTGGACGATCTCGGCATTGACGGCACGGGAGTCCCTGTCCTCCCACAGGTTGTCCGCCCCGGCATTGTAGGCAAGGTCCACGACAGCCTCCTGCAACTTGTTGTAGCCGTTACACTCTCTACCGTTGGAACGCAGCCATAAGTCCACGTCGACGGCATCCTCTTCCGTCGTCCCATTGTGCAGGCACAGGCACTGCCCGTTGCCGTTATGGCATACGAGGACCGGCCGTTTGGTGTCGGGGCATATCCGTACCAGCAGCTCATTGGCGGCAAGTGTTTCCGTATCATGCCCATTGAGCATTGCAGGAAGCGCCTGGCTGACCAGACTCAGGATTTCCTGTTCCTCCTTTGTCCCGGACGGCTTGGAAGCCAACAGGTTCTGTATGCGTTTAAGAAGATTGTAAATCATAATCAGCAGTCATTATGTTCTTTCCAGATTTTACGTTTCTCGTCATAGCCCTTGTTTTCCCACCATTCATTGCAGGTTTCGGCAAACCCCTGATGGTTGTCTCCGGCCGGACACTTGTCCTGACGGCAACCCGTGATCTGTTCCATTTGATTTGCGTCCAACGAGTTCCACCATTCCTCCATGCGTTCTTTGAACTCTTTTAAAGTACAGAATGGCTGATGGTCCTCGCATTCGTCGCACCAGTTATCATAGCGGTCTATACCCGTGGTACCGATGAATGTACGGGCATTCGGATCCACCCATGCCTGGGTCTGTATATTGTCTGAACCGCACCCCTCGCATACGACAATCTCGTCGTCATTGACATCAGCGGAGATGAACCCGTGTTCTTCCAGCCAGTGGGCAATCTCAAGCAATCCCTCGGTCTGTACCTGTCCGATGGGCTCATCGAAATCCTCGCCGGCTTCGCCGTTGAGCGTGCAGAGCAGTTTGCCGTTCCCGTCGATGAAAAGTTCATAAACGGTCGCACTTTCATAACCGCCGTATCCGTAAAAAGCGGAATTGTGGACCACCACTATCGGGGAGGTTTCATACTCCGCTGATTCCGCCTCCCGGTAATGTACGCCGCAGTTGCGGTAGAACGTGCCGATGATGTTGTTCTCCTTCTTCACGGCGTCGCGGATTTTCTCCATAAGTGATCTTCTGATGGAGATGATACTGAGGTGCGCATAATCCTTACGGAGACGTCTGTACACTTCCTGCTCGAAGTTGCCTCGAACAGAGTCGAAAGGGGATACGCCGGCGTTCTCCCGGATATATTTGTCCTCGTTAAAGTTGTAGCGCCGGCAGACAATATTCTTGACGCGGCGGAATTCCTCTCCGGCAAATTTGAGGATACTGTTCTCGCCTAGCGAAGTCGGAAAATAGCAGCGGGGCATGTGCACTGTCATTTCACGGTAAAGTGTGTCATCGTCTTCCGGAAAGGTTCTGTCTGTTTCCGGCTTTGTAGGTTTTTCCTGTTCCATGTTGCTTGTTTTTTATCTGTAGTTGAACAATTTCCGGTTTGCCGCCCGTTGCATGGCGGTCACCATATTCTTATGTCATAATCTTTAAAATAGTATTCCAACTCTTTTAATCCTTCCAAAGAGTGCAGCTCGTTCTTTCCGGTCACTTCGATGTCGACGGATACTGCATTTTCATCTTTGATGTTTACTTTGGCATTGTCAAATACGCATCTTACATATTCTGCAATGCATGAGGCAGGCAGGTCGTTTTTTACAATATTAAGTACCATATTATTTATTGTTCATTAAATGTTTGCTACGTCCATAAACCGGGCACCGCTTGCGGTATCTGCATTCGCCCCGGGCCGCGTCGGTATGCGCCCGGTGCCATTCATCCCAGCTCTTCACTCCATTGTCTGTAAGGAATATGATCAGTTGCATGCAGCAGAAACCGCGTTCCTCACGTTTCCGGTCATGAAGGTTGGCCAGCCCGTTATCTTTAGGTTTCATACAGGTTTGATGTTACGGCAGGTTTGCTCGAAACGCCTTCATGGCATATCATTAAAACCATGAGACATGCACATAGGCATCGCTTTGGTCACTGCCGTTGATTAGACAATCGAGTACTTCGATAAACTTTTCCCGGTCCATCCCGACCTTTGCCAGGCAGGAATAAAATTCTTCGGCATTCTGCCGGAAGGTTTCATCCTGTTCTGAGATATGTTTTCTTAGCTGCTGCAGACCCGAACGGGCTATTTCGAAGTCATCGGTATAGGCGTCTTCTGCGGAGTTATCAACTTCGAACATTGTCAGGATATCATAAAAGATATCCTGACCGTCCCCGCCATACATACCCGGATATTTGTATTCGATTTGCCAAACTCTGGCTACATGTAGTTTTCTGGCCATTATCTTTTCATTTTTCGGATTTGTTGTCTTATGCAGTGCAGCATCAATTCGATACCACGGATGCTTTCCTCATTCTCTTTCAGTTTGTAATAGTAGGCGTTCGCTTCGTCGTAGTCTTCCCGTGCCTTGCGCAATCTGCATTCCTTGGCGTCACGGACCTGTTCATGGGACAGGTCGTAACCGATGAACTCGTCCATGAAACAGGAAACCGTACGCCCGTAATAGTGGTCCGTGCGGGTTTCCACCGCAGTACGGATGATGTCGTCGCACCGCCTTCCGAGTGTCCGGAGTACGTCGCTGATATGCCGGTCATGGTACTCGTAACCGAAGAAACGGGTATACCACTCGTGTTCCTGCCGGTTTGTCTTCCCCGCGTAATACTCGTACCATTGGGCGTCGCACTTGGTGTGCCTCTGGGTAACCTTGAATATGGCATACTCTTCACCGATCCATGTAAAACGTGAGAGTATCTCACTCGCTTCTTCCTCATAGTAGCTATCCCGCCAATTCAATTCTTCGGTCTGGCTGAGCGGGAGGAATGACTGTTTGGTGATCCACTGCCCGAAACCTTTGTGCGTGACATGCGGAAGCACTTTCACGACCTTGCTCCATGCCTCGTTGCAGGCTTCATCCAGTGAAGGGAAACTTTCAGGAAAGCGTTCCCTGTCCGTTCCGTCTCGCAACACCTCGTTCCAATCTTTGTCGCAGACAATGAGGGTGAGGTCCTCCCTCACATGGCAGTCGCGTTCGCAATAGCCGTAGGGAGCATCGCAGAGCGTGTACCACTCCTTCGGTCCATAACCGTCGTCACGTCCCAGATAGCGTCTGGGCTTCCCCTTCTCTGTCTGCACCTCCCATACTTCCGTGCAGTTTCCACGGTCGATATGGTGCAGGCGTACCCTGATTTCCTTGTTATCTCGTTTTTCTTCCATGTCGTTCATTTTTAGTATGGCCTGTCTTTTTCTTTTCGAGAATCCGGTAGATTTCTTCAAGGTCATGCTCATTGTCTATCGGTTGCCCGTATTCCGTATCCACGATGACCACCCTGGCATTGGCCAGGTGACATCCTGCTATCGTCTTGTCATAGTCGCTCCATTCAGGATTGATTTCTGTTACCGTGTCAAATTCAAGTCCGTATGATGTCTTCATTGTATTTCCAGTTATTATGCGTATTTTTCTATTTTATGCTGCCGCTTTGTTCTGCCCGTCGATAATATGCCTGCATTCGGCTTCCAGTTCTTTCATACATTCCGTACCATAGAATCCCCAACAACTGTCCAGTTCATTGTCATCGTCACTTTCCGGCATGATGCGATACCCGAAAACTTCCCCGGTATAGTAGTTGTCAAGGGTACTGATTTCGTCTTGCAGGTATCCCTCGATCCGCTTCCTGCGTTTCGCGGTGATGTTCTTCCACCCGTATTCCCGGCGCACCTTGTCCAACGGTACCGCGATGATTCCGAAAAATCCGGAATCCCACGGGCAGCTGAACGGCGAGGTGGATATTGTAATGCCGCCATGGTCGTAGAGGTAGACCGGCAGGGCGATATATTCCTTCAGGAACGATTCCCGGAAATTTCCGATATGCCCTTCAAAAACCTTGTCGATATCGAAGTGGTCATCAAACTCCTTCTCCGGGCGGTAGCGACGATGTGCCGTATAAAGCGTACCGAGATTGTCATACGCTTCACGCGGGCTTCGGGCGTCATCATCATAATAGATGTTGATGCGATACCCGTTATATTTGATTTGATTATATAGATTCATTTGCCTGGGTATTATGTTTTGTTACAAAGTCTTACAAATTGTTCCGTAATCTCGTCCCGCTCGAACTCGTCGCAGTTCAGGTCGAAGAATATACCCGAAGCCGCGAGCATGTCACGGGCTTCTCCGTAGGTAAGGTCGTTCCTGTGCCTGTATCTGTCCACCATATCCCGATGTTCGGCTTCCGCCCGGTCGTGCAGCCTCATTTTATACTGCCTGTACCATGCGGGGAACTGTTCCTTGGAAACCATATGTTCCAGCTGCAAGTCCCGGTATCTTCCCGGTGCCAGCAGGATGTGGCTGTCAATGTAGGACTTCGCCTCGGCTATGATTCCCTCCCTGGTGAAGGGACGGTGGGAGCGTGCCGTGAAATGCACCCATCCACCATGCAACGGGTGTTCGATTTCAATCTGCACACCCTGCCTCCTGACATGTACCACGATATAGGCGGTCTGGCCGGGGAACATATCGTCCTTGAGGCTCACTTCCCGGCAGGCCGGCGGGTCAACATGGATGTAGTGGTCCTGCCTTGCGCCCTCGAGGAACCTTTCAAGCTGCCGCATCGACTGGCAGTAGATGAATGTCCCCACGCGGCACTGGCCTCGGCGGATGTCGCCGTAATAGTACTTTCTTGCCCTTGCTCCGGTAATGCGGGACTCGTCCGATGCCTCGAAATAGCTCCGGTAGGTATCGTCCGTACGGCAGAAATCATATATTTCCTGAAAAGTCCTTGTTTTCATTTGTTACTCCTTTTTATGTATTGTCTTCTTCCGGCGGGGGAAATTCCCCCGTCCTGTAAAATATCTCTCCGAGACGGTCAGCCTGTTCCGCCAGACCTCTCTTCCGGACAGCCGACACGGCATCGCATGCGGCCTTTTCGTACATGCCCAGCAGTACCGCCTCGGGCAGGCGTTTCGTCCGCCACACCTCCTGTGCGGTGGCGAGCATCTCCACCTCGCAGCCCAGATGGGCGGCTGTGAGGATAATGACGGCATTGCCGATAAAGTTCGGTATGCGTTCTTCCTGTTGTTCTCCTTTCATTGTTCCGTGCCTTTAATCCGTTTCGAACTCGTCTTCATAGACCTCGATCTCCTTCCCGCTCTCGCAGATGCGTACCAGCCAGGTGTATTGGAGCCGTTCCAACAGCTCTATACGGCGATAGCCCTTGTAGGGCACTTTCAGCGTTGCAATGTCTCCCGGTTTCATGTCAGGCGGGTATTTCAAACTGGACATGGAAATGGAATTCGCTTATCAGGCTGCAGATCTGCGGTACTGATTTAGGATCCTCCCCGTAAGGGTAGAAGATGGTCCGGCAACGTGTCAGGCATCGGATACCCTGTTTTCGTAACCGGTACAGCAGGTAGGCCCTGCGTCGTAGTTGTTTCTTGCTCATCGTATAAAGGATTATGTCGTTTTGATTAGAATAGCGGTGTGGTCGTCAAACAGGGGCATCTCTTTACGTTTTCGATGTAATGCCTCCATTGAAAGATGCTCATCTTGTGTTAACAGGGATGAGCATCATTTCAATGGAGGGAGTACTAATTTATTCTGACCCGCCACACCGTGCCGCCTACCGGGCGGATGGAGATGACGGCCTATTTCTTACGCCATGCCGCCATCTTCTTTTTGATGTTGATATTGTTGTCCGCCAGCATTTTTTTCAGGACTGCCAGCAACCGCCAGCCTTCTCCGTTTTTATACTCTTCCGCCTTGGCTGACAGGAACGCCAGTGACTGGTACTTGTCCAGACGCCGACCCCGGTCATTGACAGCTGTGCAACCGTGGAAACGAATCAGGTTCTGCATGGTAAAGAACGCCCCGGCTCCCTTATAGGCATCCATCCATGCCTTGCTTTGAGGAGTGCCCCATGGCAGCCGGATACGACGGTCATTGAACTGTCTGACCGCGTTGTAAAGCTGTGTGGCGTCCAACGCGTGCCTGATGTGGGTTATCGCGATGGAAAGCGGGTAGTACAGTTTGGATTGCAGGTCCTCCACGAAAATATTACGGCCGTGTATACGCTTGTAGGGAACTCCCTTGCATTTTCTTGTTTCCAGGTTGCCCACGTGTTTTTTCAGCGCGTTGACATAGTCGCTCGCGATGGCCAAAACCACATCACGGTTGAACCAGCGGTTTCTCTCGGCAAAACCCGTGATGTCCTTGTGTTCCATCTTCATCTGGGCGTGCAGCTCGTTCAAGAGCATTTTCCACTGGTAATCATAGCCTTTCCGGTGAATCATCTCGGTCACCCCTGCCGGCTCTTTTTCACGGTAATGCGTGTATGACATCATATGGAACATTTGTGCCATGACCCACCGGCGGAAGAGTCGGTTGTTGGGAACGGTACCCTGTGCCATGATGCTGCCGAATATCGGGTCGTTGTCATCCAGGATGGTAAGTTTCCCGTCTTTGTTGGAGGCGATATACTCGCCGCCCTCGGCTCCCTGCATGGCGAACAGGCAGCTCACGTCCACACCGGCACCGCGGAGTGCCTCGATACGCTCCCGCGCCCCTTTGGGAAGTCCGGCGGGAGAATTATGGCCGGCCACCACCGGATAGACGGTGCCCAAATCCGAATTCTTGCCGATAACGGTGCCCGTGGCGGCAAATTCCTTGTCCGCGATGGCGAATTCCGTGCCGCATCCGGGGCACAGGACTTTTGTTTCTTGTTTCTTTCTGCTCATTGTGAATTTGTTAATAGTTGATTACTTCCGGGTTCCACCCATTTTCTGAGTATCACCAGGTCCTTGTCTTTTTCGCTTTGCCAGAACCATTTGCCCATCGTTTCGGGATTCCATGTGAACCCGCCTATAATCCGGCAGAGGATATAGAATTCCAGCTCGAATTGCGCGGTATCCCGGTGTTGCCCGTACAGCATGTCCCCGTCCTCGAGGTCACTTTCGGGCAATGCCATGAAATACCGGCGGGACTTGCTCTGGCTGCGCTCCGATGGTATCGAATGTTTATAGCGGCGGTACAGCTCCTCCACATCCGTGAAAAAATCCCCGCAGCCGTACTCCGGCAACCACGGAGCGCCATCATACCTGCCGTTCCGTATCATGTGTCTCCCGTTTACTTTTAAACTTCTGGACTGGAAATCAATCCGGAAATTTGCGCCGTTCTCTATGGCGGTGACGGTTTCTCGGTAAATATCTTCCATTTTCTCACCTGTTTACAATTAATGGCACTCAAACCCCTAGCGCGTATCTTTATAGTCCTGATAAATACAGTAGGACTTCGGTCCTGAACCAGGTAGTTGCCTGGCTCAGGACCAAGCTTGAATACTGTATCTTGAATTTGGGTCCCTCGTGCATATGCGGTCGCGCTACCTTCTGTTCAGGGGACTCATCCGGACGGCACATCCCTTTAAAAACCTGATACGGGCCGCGAGTACAGCTGGAACCTGTGTCATCTGTCGTGTTAGCAGGAGATGACACAGGCTCCAGCCGTGTGAATTGCGGCTCTGTTGAAATCCCGGCCTTGCCCCCTTTGCCCTGTGCTGTTCTTTTTGCGGTTCCCGGAATGCCGGCACGTTCCTTTACAGGTCCGATGTCTGCTGTGGCGGAAGCCGGAATGGCGCCGTCGTATAACGTTAGGGATACGACGGCGCGAGACGGGCTTATCGGGGACAGCAGGCTGAATCCATTCCCCCGAACCGCACGTTCCCGTGCTGGAAAAGACTGAAAGTTCTCATAATACCGGCACATGGCTTTATGCTTCCGATGTATCCCGCGTATGGGTCTTCTGCGGAGTCCGAAGGCGACGGTCAGCCGCCTTCAGACTCGGAAAGAAGACGTTGGTACGCGATGCCCAAACCTATTCCTTGAACTTTCCCGGTGTGCTCCGGTAACGGGTGCGGGACAGACGGCACATGACTTTAATTTCCCGATACATTACAGGCGCAGCCAGAATCGAGATGGGATTAACCGGGTGTTAGACCGGTTAATCTCGATATGGATTCTGGTTATAAGCCTGTAACGTTGAATAGCCTGCCCGTCCACCCGTTCTGCCGTGTGCCCGGCGTAACTTATAGCGATGCCACCAGCGTGTTGTACACCGCCCGGCTGGTCAGAAGGGCGTTACGCATGCAGCCGACAGTCAGGTAACCCGGTATGTCCCGGTCTGTTTTATCGCGGTTGGCCTTCACGTTGCGTCCCCGTCCCCGGACGATGCAGCCATCCGGTTTGGTTCGGACATATCCCAGACCGCCGATCTTGCACCTGCCCGTCTGAATGGCTCTAAAGCAGTCCATCACGAACTTGTTCAGCTCGTTGAGGTCACTCTTCACATTACAGACCGGCAATACCTGTATCGCCCAGCTGAACTCGCCCTTGTACAGGTAACGGTTCACGGCGTCCACGGCTTTTGCCAGTGTCGTGTCCCGGCAGCGGATTGTCCGCCGCTCGATCTCGTGCTGGAAGGTCTTGATGCGTGATGACGAGAGCGAGACCATGCCGCCCTTGATACTGAATCCTAAGAACTTGAACCAGACATCGGCTGCCAGGTATTCCACTTTCTTGGGATTTAGCTTCATGGATTTATCTTCCAGGCGTTTTTGGAGTGTGTCCATCGCTTTTTCATAATCCTTGCCGATAAAAAGCATATCGTCGGAATACCGGACGTAGTAGCCGTTCATTTGTGACAGTTCCCTGTCTAGGTCGTAGAGCAGTACATCCGCCAGCCAGCTAGCCACAGCACAACCCTGTTTCAAGGATTGATACTTGCTTTGCAACCGGTTATCTTCATCGAAATAGAGGTCCGAGTGGTAATATTTCCTAAGTACGTCTATCAGGGCAGACTGGCCGTGTTTGGCCTCCACCTTGTCGAACGCCTCGTCGATGAACCGTATCGGAACACTGTCGAAGTATTTGGAAAGGTCGGACTTCCAGCCCAGACAGCCGCTATTGCCGGTTTCTGTCATCCGGTGGCTGACTTCCGTAACTACCTTGCCGCACCCTATACCGGTCTGGTAGGACTTGCACGAAGAGTGCAGCATCTCCGGCATCAACTCGAAGAGCAGGTCGTTGGCGATACCCAGTACTACGCGGTCCATCGGCTCGTTTACGTACACTGTGCGGAACTCACCGTTGTCCTTGGGTATCTGCGCCGTGTGGGGAGGGGAAATCTCGTACTTTCCCCGGCGCATGGCATAGGCCATCGCCATACGGGTATGCTCGTCGGTCAGCCGAATAAGTTGGTCTTTCCTAATGTCTTTCAGCACGCCTTTCTCAATGGCCTTCGTCCACTGGCCTATGTCGAAGAACATTTGCAATATCTTGTCTTCATTCATAGCACTCAAAACTTTTTTGGGAAAGGATAAAATTCAGTATGTCCATGCCGGATTCTACGTCACATTCCTGCTCGTACTCCTCGCCCGTGTAGTAACTGTAACCCATGATGAAGATTTTCCCGTCTTTCCGGAGCGACGCGTTCGTGATGACCAGTTCCACGGGGTCACGGTCCACAACATGGAGATAGGTCGAGGATTGTTCACCGTTGTCATCAAGGCTGCCGCCACACTCGGAAAGCAGCTCCACGGACAGGGCGTAACATTTTTCATTCAGGGCTTTCTCCGCCACGTGATGGTTGTTCATCTCTTCCGTAAGTGTTCGGATGCGGTCACCGCGTCTCTGCTCGGGAACCGGTTCGAAAGCGGTTTCGAACATCCAGACAGGCATCCATTTATGGAAGACGGCGGGTCCCAAGCGGCATATGTAAACTTCATCGTTCTCTTTCTCCGTCTCCGGGATATCCATTCCCGAGGCTCGTGCTGCCGCTACGCTCATGCGCTCGAAACCGCCGAGGCAGGAAGGTGCCGACTTCAAACGGTAGGGACGGATGTTTCCTACAGGGACACCCATTGACATAAGTAGCATCCCCTTAAAAGTGTCGGTAACGGGAGTGGTTTGCTGTTTGTTCATTCTTTTATTCATTTTCTGGTCTTTGTACATACATTATGATTTCTCACGCATCCTCCGCAAGGGCTACAAGCCGCTCTTCCGGCAGCAGGAACTCCTCGTCCGTGAAGTAATAGCAGATTTTCCGGTCCACGGCCTCCGCCTCGTCCGATATGGGTGCGCCGTCTTTGCCGACCAGCACGTCTTGCAGACCCGTTACAGAGACTAGGGTTTTGTATTCCCCGCCCGTTCCACGGAACAGCGTCAGTTCCCTGACAAAATATTCCCTGTCATTCCATGTGATAATCTCAAACATTTCCTCCACTTCCGGGAACAGCCGGCACAGGACCGGAAACAGTTTGCAGGCATCGCTCCGGAGCATCAGGAAGACACATTCCATCAGGCATAGTCCGGCATCTTTGAGCATGGGCAGCAATACGTCCGTGCCTGCTCCGTTTGCCTCTGCCACTATCAGGGCTTTCCAGTATCCTTCCTGGAATGAGTCCGTCCAAGGGATGAGTTCGGCTGCCCTGACGGAATAGGAAACCGCGATTTCTTCCGGATTGTCCTCGTCCGTGGAAATCAGTCCTATTTTCGTGTCATCTTCGACAGGCTCCTTTACCGGCAGGCAGACTTTCATTTTCCGGAACGTGTCCGTGTCCTCGTCCGCCCAGTTGACAAAGCCGCCGAATCTTATAAAATCATATCTGCTCATTTGTCATTATTGTTTATTGTTATTTACCTTACAATTCTTCTGGTTCTCCATCGTTGATACTCCGGTAGAAACGGTCTCCGTCCGCCCACTTCTTGGCGGTGATAGCCAGCTCGAAAGCTTCCTCTATGGAAAGGCCGTCGGCGGGAAGGGCATCAAGGAGTTCTCCCATGCATACGTCATTCTCGCGATACTCTTTCTGCACCTTTCCGAGTGTCATTCTGCCCTTGTCCGTCTTTTTACGCCACAAAAGCATCTGTTGTATCCAATTTTTCATGCGATTCTTTTATTAAAGGAAATCCTTGGCATAACTGCGGGCTTCATTGAAAGTGTTGAAGCCGATTCCACTCATGCAAGAGATTGCCCAGTATCTTAATTTCCTGCTTTCGGCACGGGCAAGATAGATTTGCCCGATACAAATCCCGTCTTTGAGAATGTCATGCCGCTTGTCTTTTGTAATCCGTACCATGTTCCGACATTCACTTGTCCATTTTCCAAAATCCGTAATCGGACCCGTCACCGAGATGAGCACCGAAATAGTACCCCTCCGGTGAGTAACTATCGAGCGTGTCGAACAGCGATTCCAGCAATCCCGCCGCGTCATCGCTGTTCCACCAGTCTGCTTCTTTGTCCTCCATGGCATGGGCGGGGATGGCATTCATCACCTGCACGTACTCCGGTGTGTCACGGATAACGTCCAAGAACGCCGGAATCAGGTCCTGCGTGCGCATCGTGCCGTGGGAGATACTCTCTCCCGGCACGGCATGGAGGCGGTTTTGTGTCCTCTCGTCTATGAACATGGCATTTAGATAAAGGGCAGACGGGTATCTTCCAGCATGGAGGCCAGCATTTGACACATCTCGTATGAAGCACGGTTGCGGTCGTCAATGCAGCGTGAATCACGCCCTGCCATAGCGGTAATGGAAGCCTTTACCGTTCTGAAGAATGTCTGTTCCAGTGTCTTGTGGAAATAAGGAAGAGCCTGGGCGAAACGTTCGGACTTGAATCCCAAATCGTTCATGGCGTATTCCAGCTGTTTGGCCGCCTTGTACTCGCGGCTGTTCTCCAGGCTTTCCGGAATATCACCGAACTGTGCGGTCCGGAGCTGGCGTTCCAGTTCGATGACGGCCACCGAAAGCAACAGCTTGATGGCTTCCGGGTTGCCGATACCGTGTTTCTGCCCGTCAGCGGTATGGAACTCGATCAGGTTTACACTGTTATTCTCTTGTAATTCTTTGTAGCATGCGAGGGTCTTGCTGAGCGCTTTTGCTTTCTCTTTATCCATAATTTTATCTGATTTGATTGTTATTGCACACAAGTACGTCCCCAACGATGAAGTCTTTCGACGCCGGGTGATGAGCACGGAATATCCTGCTCGCTTCAAGATTGAGGGACAGAGGGATAAGTTTGCCTTCCTCGTTGACGACCATTGTCGTGCTCCCGTCCAGTTCCACCAGTTCGATGTAGCCGCCGACAATCGCCTGCATCTCCTCCAGCGTGAAGTCTGAGCCATTGGCTGGCTGCACGGGTTGGCGTGTTCCGTCCGTTTTGATGATTTCTGTCATAGTTGCTTTGAAATTTTAAGATTCATGACTCGCCAGTATATCCAAAATCTGTTGCAAAGGGAATTTTTCAGTATAGAATCGCTCGTCGGTATGTTTGCCGTACGCCCGGTATCTGGCTTCCCCGTTTGCAAATACCGCCAAGATATGGCTGACCAGCACATTGTCCGGCGGAACCAACCTTTCCAGTTCCGTTTCGGTCAGTTCCACGAAGCACCAGTTATTGTCTTCCGGCAAGTCCTCGCTGCCCAGTATCCCGTCCTCGTCCGGCTGGTAAAAACCAACCGATATGTCATAAAAGTTCAAAGACTGGAAACTGATGTCATCCTTGAATGGCTTGACGGCTTCCAGCCTGCCGGACTGTGTCTGTCTCCACTCTTTTGACAGGTACACGATTGCAAAGTCGCAGCAATCCCATGCACTGTCAGTTCCTGCCTTGAGCAGGAGGTATGGGGTAGGTTCATTTGAGATTTTCATCGTATTTCCCTCCTTTTATGCCACGCGTGATACCGTTTCACGGTGCGTAGCTGGTTAATGATATGGCCAAAAAGCTCGCGTGAATAGATGCGGTAATGGAACACAGCCGAATACTCGCATACATTGCCGTGAAAGTCCACGTGGGAGCGGTCATCCGCAAAGTCGAACAAGTCGCCCTGGATTTCCAGCGTGTATTTGTTCTTCCGTAGCCAGTCAAAAAACTCGAAGATGTCCTTCTTTTGGGAGTAGAAAGTGCAGTATTCGTAGCGGTTTCCGCGCAGGTTCCTCAGCAATGCCGCCATCTCGTTCCGTTCCCGGCGGTCGCCAAATTCGGATCCCGTCCGAGTGGCGAGGTTCTTCAGGAAATATATTTTACCTCCATACTCGAAATAGTACGGTATGTAGGTGACCGTCTTTTTGTACCAATTGACATATTTGACAAAGGAAGCCTTCTTGACGATGGCGGGATGCAGGTTTACTTTCTCCATGTGTTCCCGAATCTGGCGGTAGATTTCCGCATTGGAAAGACGTATGGGACGTTCCGCCCGGAAATACCTGCCGTCCGACTCGAAACAGAGCGCGTACAGGTTTCGGTAATACGGTTCCCCGACAAAGAACCAGTCGCTCTGCATGCGGGCCGGAGGCAGGCATTCCAGCAGTTCGTAATAACGTTCCTCCGTAATTTCATGGAAGGGCTTGCAAAGTGCCCGGGTATAACGCTTCACAAGCAGTGTCATGCGTACCGGTGATACAGCGACCAGGTACGGGTTCTTCTCCCTTTCGCGCAGTGCTTCCAGCGTCTCGCCGCCGTAGTCGCTGTGCATGTCATCCGACATCGACGTGAGGCATGTCCCGTCGAAATAACGTGAATCGATGATGTATCTCATGGGCACTGGATTAAATGGTTATTTTCAACACCTGACCGGCGGCATATTCGGCATTGCGGGTGAGCTGGCGCTGCCATGCCTGGTTGCGTGGCGCCCACTTGAAAGCGTTACGCTTCAAGGTTGTACGCATATCGGTATCGGGTATTTTGTCGAAGAGGATTTGCAGGCGGTCTTCTTCGAAGTTGTAGACCACCTTGCCGCCATCGAACGGAATCTCACGATTTTCACGGCTTGCCCGTTCCTGCTGCTTTTCCCGCACCTTGCGGACGAGTTCGGTATACTTGAAGATTGAATGGCGTGCCGTGACGACAGGTTTCTTGACTTTGTCGTTCCACTCTCGCAGACGAGCGACGGCACGGTCGATGATTTCCACGTTGCCATGGTTGACATAGGTGGAGAGTCGCCCGGCGAGGTTGCTGACGAAGAGAGCCCGGCTATAGCCTCGTGCCGTACCCGTATCGATACCGTGAATGGTCGAGGCGGCATCGTCGATAAAGGCTTTGACCTTCTGCCACTCCTCCTCGAGACGCTGTTCTTCGGGCTTGGCCGCTTCGGTAGCCTTGCGAATCGCTTCGAGTGCACGTTCTCGCCATTCCCGGAACGCCGTGACGCTCTTGGCGTGGCTGTTGCAGGCCTTTTCGTTGCGGCCCGTGTTGAAGCGTGCAGGTCCCGTAATCATCGCGCTGGCACAACGGCTGTTGGCGGCGATCATGGCAGAGAAATAGCGTTTGTAGTTTTCCATGTAACGTTCCCGCTGCTGCTCGGGCATCGACTGCAAATCCTCGTGCAGTTCCTTTTCGTGCGAGGCGATGTCTGACTCACCCCGCTCGTCGGGTGAGAAGGAGGTGAGGTTGTAGGAGCTGCACGCCTGCTTGAAATATTCTTCCAGATAGCCCGGGTGCGCCACTTCCACAACTTCCCAGTCCTTGAAGTCCGCCGGGGCGAGGATTTCTTCCTTGCCCGGATTCCCTACAAGATGGGAATAGCTGCAATACCCGTGTCTCTTTCCCCTGAAAAGAAACGCTACCGGTTCGCTTTCCGGGGCATCCACACGCCGCACCATGGTCACACGATGGGCATTTTCCTTTGTCAATAATGTTGTTTCCATACCTTTCTTCTTGATTTCGTTATTTGATTGTTTCCGATTTTTATTGTTGCTTCATCCGGGCGGCATGGTCCATTACAGAGGCGAACCCCACCTCGATACCTATCTGGTATCCGCCCTTGATAGTCGATTCCAGCTCCGCCTCGCTTTCGATCAGGGATTCCGAATCATCGGCATAAAGCCTGTACAGGGAGAATACGTCTGCCTCCCATAGCTTCCGGGCATTTTCCGCCGATACAAGCAGCCACACGAAACCGTCCTCACGGGTTACCTTGACGGCGGCTTCGCTATGGCTCAGAGTCCGCCACTCCTTGATGTCCAGTGCCACCCTCCACACGATATACATCAGCGCATCGTGGCGGCTTTTAATATCAGGGGAATCGCACAGGCGGCTGGCCACATCTTTGAGTGTCCGGAAAGAGTCCGCCATGAACTGCTCCACGACATACGGCTTTTCGGCAATGGCGGAACAGGCATCGTCCGCCCTGCCTGATTCCGGAACGGTCTGAATATCCTCCTCTTCAAGGAAGATTTCACGGTGCAGGTAGTCCAAGTAGTAATATGATTTCATTCCGCTTATTCTTTGGGGGTGAAAGTGATTCTCGTGTGCCCGTCATAACCGAAGGACGGTTTCAGGCCGAAGGCTTCGGCATCACTGCTGATGCAGCAGATGTCCCAAATCTCCAACCCTCCGGCGCAGGTTATGACGGTATTGTTTTCAGATATTTGCGGCGACTTGTCTTTCAATGCAGCCCCGCCGCAGATGCCGCGTAGAATAACACCACGCTGGTGGGTAGTAAGTTCTTTCGTTTCCATAGACCTAATCTTTTGCTTTTACACCGAACATGTTCTCCATTGTACTGGCGAGGGCTTCCTTGAAACCGTCGCTTACGCCCCAGTATTCAAGTAACCCGTTGCCGATGACCTGCATCTGTTTGTCGGTGGGCATATCGCCATCATACCCGTATTCCTTGAGCAGGGCACGGCTGATGATGACACCTTTTATCTCGTTGATTCTATGTTCCTCTCCCATAGCCGTTAATACATCTTTACCCGCAGACCAGATATCTGCTTTCTCGTTATTTCTGTCATTTTCTTTATCCGTTTATAAAAGCATAGGGGCATTCCGCCCCCATAGTTGTTATTAATTCATATTATTTTGCATGATTTTTTCCGGAACACCTATCCGGCATAGATGTACTTGAGCTTGGGCACTCCGTTCTGGAGCACGGTGAAGGCGTTTTCTTCCACCTGCACGTCCTTTGCCTTTGGCCACCATAGCCACGAGAGTTTCCCGTCGGGTTTGAGGAATGCCACGGCATTACCCTGCACTTTCCCGACCTCACGCACGCCGAGGTCTTTTCCGCCCTCGAACAGCCGGACACACCGCCACTTCGAGCCAAGCGTCATTTTCCGTTTCACGTCTGCTAATGTTTTCATACTCATTGCGTTTTTATTATTGCATATAAATTCTGCATTTCCGGTTGCACCGTCTCAGGCTGTCCGCCGAGAGCGGATAACTGCGGTTCAAATGGTCGGGAAACCCTTCTCGGAACATCAGCTCCGCCGTAGCGTACTCCTTGCACCATTTCCGCCGACGTCTCCCACGGGCAGGTCTCGTTTCCGGCATCCGCCTTTTCGGAGATTTCGGCACACGCCATTTCCCACCGACAAACACCGCTTCATATTCCCGTTGTAACACGCCGCTGCAATACGCCGCCACGCTGACAGCGGGCACACTTCCGAGCTGTCCCGTCGCGGCAAGGCTGTCAAGCGTATCGGTGGCAGCCTTGAAACTGGCAAAGCACCCGTAACTGCGGGTGCGCTTTGCGTCAAACACTTCTATCATATTTATTCGTTTTATTATTGGCACATCCGTTCTCCGCTTCCCCGCACAGGATAACAGCGGAAGCACGGCAGGCGGTTCCGCAGAACGCCAGACCGTGCTTAACCGTGTTATATACAAGGTAGGCACAACGCCTCACGGCGCAAGGAAGTCATATCGGAGGGAATTTTAGAAAAGTGCGGGCATTTCAGGGTGCAATCCTGACACAGTGTATATCAATGCCCGAAAAAGCGCGCACGCCCCGCAGTTTCCGCAGCACGTGTGCGCGTCATGTCACTCGCCATCGTCCCCGCTGTCAATTCCTGCGGTGATGTTGCATATCTCCTGCAATGCCGATTCTATCTGCACAAGGTCGTCGATGTCGAACTTCACGGCATCGCAGTCCTTCTCCCACACTTGGCGGGCTATGAAGACGGCATCATGCAGCGACCGCTCGGACTCTTCCAGAGCGGTCTTCAGGTCGTCCACGGTGTACTCCCCGTCCTGCGGCGGAGGTACAGTCCCGGCACCGTTTTTTGCCGGGAAATTCTTTTCGCCTATCACGTTACAGTTGCTTTCGCCCGAAATGAAAAGCGCGTATCCGTGGCATACGTCACAAGAACACGCGCTTACGACGGCAGATACGAAAAGGGCAGGCAGTCCCACACGTTCAGCGGGCTGCCTGCCGTCCTTTTGCCTTTTTCGGGCAGGTTTCAGTTACTCCGTTGCCCTTATGCCGCCTTTTTGCTTTCGTCGGCAACCGTTCCGGCAGGCTGTTCCGCCACCTTTTCAGCCTTGCCGGTCTTGGTCGTTTTCTCGGTTGGCTTTTCGAGGCTGGCGAGGTTCGGGGCGAAATCCATGGCGTTGCGGATAGCCTTTGCAGCGGCATGGATTGTCTTTTGGAAATCACGGTTTGACTTCTCGAGGTCTACTTTGGTCGGCACAAGACCGATACGCGCCCAAACGCTGTCGGTAAGGTCGTACTTCTTGATACGATTTCCCGACTTCTCGCAGATGATGATTTCCGCAGGGGTTGTGGCACGGAATTTCGAGCGTATGCCGTCGGCATCGGCACGCAGTTTCTTTTCCTCCGCAATGGTGTGCCACATAGTTGCGACCATGTTTTTAATCACACGGAAAATCTCGTTGTCCGACTTGTCGGCAGGCTCAAAGTCCGCACCGAAAAAGTGCTGTGCCGTCTGCACGAGTTCACCGTCCTTGTTGGTAGAGTTGTAAACCAACATGATACCTGCAAACGAACCGATGTTTGCATACTGTTCCTTGTTCAATTTAGAAGTTGCCATAATGATAAAATTTTAGAAACACTGCGCAAAATCACGCATTGCGGGCACTCGGGGAGTCGAACCCCGAACTTTGCACCATAGCGCAAAGTGTGGCATTTCCTGCCACGCGCCCAAAAATTTGCCGTGCATTTCACCCTGCACGGCAAAATTTTTCGTAACTTTGTCGCACTTAAAACGTACCCCATAGCAGAGCTATCCAAATGAGCGCATTTTCGGCATATCGTATCTTTGCACGAGTTCTACTCATCGTGTCGTGGCTCTGCGCTGCTTTACTCCAATTTCGGCAAGACGCTTCTCTGGCACGTTCCGGATCTTTTCCAATCCGGCAGCTAACAGTAAGGCGGTGGGCGGCTGGTGATTATGGGCATAACATTGGCAATGCTCTTTTCTCAAGCTCCGTGCGGACTGTTTTTCCGCTACCGTGCATTTTATCTCCGTGCGCACAAGGGCGCAATTATGGCATTATTCTTGCACGTCCTTTTCAGTGGCGGTATTCTCAATACTCCCAGCGACTTGCAAAAGTCTTGACGTATTTCCGGCACTCGGAATAAATACGATTTATCCCGTTCCATAAATTTCCCTACTTTCGTAGGTTGGCAATACTGGTATTATTGCCCCGTGCGAAGCGTGGTTATTTAACGCACTCTTTAAGCGTACCTAAACGCACACGGTGTTGTTTCGGGTGTTACCCTTTGACGGCTCAACAACTCACTTTCGTGTAAACGCCGTTTTTGTTTCTCGCTCTCGGCGGTCTTTGCTTTTCTGTTTTTTAATTCTGTTTTTTACTATCTATTTTTTTATTCGTTTTTCTCCGTACTTGTTTGCCGTTTGTTTGGCTTTCGAGTACATGACTATTATAAAACCGTTTTTCAGAACTGCAAAACTTTTTGAGAAAAAAAATTTGGAACGTTCCAAAAACAGCCTTTTTGCGAATATGGAACGCACGCGCGAAGTGAATTTGTAAATAGTTGAATATCAATAAAATAGAAAAAAATGATTTTCTTTGAAAAAAATTTTTCCTTTGCAAAAATCAAAAAAGCCCCGTTTCAACGTATGTATAAAATCAAAATCAGTTTTGTCTATTGATTATCAGATTATTAGCTGCTTAAAATGGATAAAATAGGACTGAAAAGATTTTTTTACTTTCAATTTGTAAGCAAAGATAATGTAAAAGACGTTTTTAGGCTTACTTTATACAAAAGTAAACCTAATAAATTATTGATATTCAATGGTGTAATAAAAATAAAAAGATTAGGGAGGGTGTACCCTCGGGTGCGGATTCGGTCTCTGTCCTCGGGCCGTTTTTTCAAGTCCGGTTTTCCAAAATGGCTCAAAATGCGGCTTTCGGATTGAAACTGTAAGCAGGTATCAAAAAATATACAGTAAAGTACTTGTATTTATCATGGTTGCTTAAGGTGCTGGTGTTCACCATGTCCCATATTTTTGAAATATTCTCATTTGTGGATGCCTGTCCTTTCAATTTTCACGGGTGTACAGACTTTCTGCACGATTTCCGGGTTCCGGCTTGAAGTTGTTTTTTAGATACGCTGAAAACGCATCAAAAAATATATAGAGACACGTCGGTATATTGACTGTTCTTAACCGGATTGGACGACGGAAAAGGAGGATGTGTATTCCTGTCATTCAGTATGTTCGGATATGCTTTTCACAATCGGACAATCTTGTAATGTTTTGTTCCTTAATCATATAGAATATACAGAACGAAGCTATCCACATGGATTCCGACTTATTTGTACGGTTTTTGTGACTTTATACAGGAAACCGTGGAAATGCAGAAGAAATGGGGTTCAGTCACCTGCCTTTTTGGTGAATTATACGTATATTTGCCGTATTGTATCCACTTATGTATGAAGTATGGCATTTTGCTGTTACAGGAAATATCTGGATAAAGAATCGAAAGAATGGAATCATATCATAAGAAGAAAATCGGGAGTATTCCGAAAGACAGCACGGGTGGGTCGTCCATTCGCAAGGGAATGGTCGTCTTCAACGGTGGGACATCGGAAACCGGACTTGTGGGAGATGTCACGGGTAATTGCGTGTCGGTTCCGGTAAGGATGACTGCGGGCAGAGAACTCGTTACCGATGACGCGGTCATGTTTCTGAATGATTGCCGGGAAGCGAGCGCAGAGCAAAAGATTGCCCTCCAACGCCTGCTGAACGAAGGCCATCTTGCATGGGACAAGCGCCGGGGTGTATGTTCGGAATCTCTCTATGCTCCCAAAGACGGACAGTTGGTAAAACTCAGTATCCTGGATGAGCATGTAATACTGGGGGCTTTCAAGGAAATCGACGCAAAAGGACGTGTTGTGCTGTATTGCCTGCTGGACGAAGACGGGAGCCTGCGCTATTCCCTGCATGAAACAGTCGGGTACGCGGTGAATCTCCAGATACTGCCTATCGGAACCAGTGGCCGTAGCAGGCTTTCCGATGCTCTACGCCAGAAAGGGCTTGCATGGAACGGACGGCTGAAGGAACTCGAACGGCTGGCAACACGTGTCAGACGCGGTGACAAGTACTATTACCTGAATGACATACTGGAAATCCGTGAATGCAGGGACAACAACAGGCCGGCGGACAGGAAACGGTTGGAATGCGGGAACTATTTCATGGAGCGGAGGGATGCCGAACTGGTACGTGACTGCGTGCGCTCTGTCGTAAGGCTGAACCGCGACAAGGATGCCAGACGGTAAGAGGGTGACGGTATAAGGTATTCGTTCTGTTTCTCTCTCTTGTATCTGGGGAGGAAGTGGTCCTTTAATCCTCATCTTATCCGTTTTCAACACTTTCCGATTCAAAAAAACAAAAAAACAGACGGCGTGCCGTCTGTCATGATTTGTTTCTTTTTTGGTATCTTTTTTCTTTGCGTCAAAGAAAAAAGTACATCTTTCTTCTTTCTTCTTGTATAATACTACTTATAGTATTGTTGCTACATTTGTAACACCCCTCCTGTCAGATACACGGTACATTTGTACCACATTGAGGGGAAAGATGTGGCGAATTTCGCGTCTTTCCACCCAAATTCCACTATCGGGAGCATGAATCGCAAGCCGATGTTGCCGCTTCGGAAAATTGCAGTCGCCTTTTGCAGGGCAGCATTGCAAGAACGAAAACGGTCTGATTTTCACGTGCAGGAAAATAACCGCAAAAAGAGATCCGATAAAACATCTATATATGAAAAATATCCCCTATATTTGCATAAAATTTACATATAACTGCGATATAATATGATTATTCAGTTCACAGTCGAAAATTTCCTTTCGTTCAAGGAGCCGGCGACCTTGTCTTTGGCTGCTTCCGCGCTGAAAGAAAAACAGACCCGGTCCGATGAGATTGTTTTTGAGCTTGAAGGTACGAACCTCTCTTTGCTGAAGAGTGCGGTCATCTACGGGGCCAATGCCAGCGGGAAATCGAATCTGGTCAAAGCACTCGATTTCTTCAAATGGTTTGTCATCAATTCCTCCAAAGGCGTGCAGTCCGGCGAAAGCATACGGGTGGAAAGTTTCCGTCTCAACCGGAGGACGGAACAGGAGCCCAGTTATTTTGAGGCGGTCTTTGCCGACGAAACGGTCCAATACCGCTATGGGTTCGAAGTCGATGAAAAACGTGTACACCGGGAGTGGCTTTATCAAAAGGGCAACAAGCGCAAGGCAAAGGAGGTGGAACTGTTCCTGCGTGACGGCGATGAGTATGAACTGCATCCCAAATTTTCGGTCGGCAAAGAGGTTGTCGCCAAAAAAATGGTGCGCGACAATGCGCTGCTTCTTTCCGTGGCAGCACAGTTCAACGAAAGCGTCTCGGTGGAAATCATGGGATGGTTGGCCAACACCACGATTGTTCTTGGCAGCAGCGACGAGCGGATTTGGGAAATGGCGATAGCCCAGATCGATGATCCGTCCATGAAAAGGCGTATTGTGGAGTTTGCCCGGTTTGCAGACTTCGGAATCGACGACATACGCAAGGTTGACAATACAGTCATCAGTTCACACCAGCAATATGACGAGGAGGGCAACGCCACGAAGACGGTCACTTTCCCGTTCCGCGTAAACGAATCGGAGGGTACGATCAAATACTTCTCGCTGGCTTATCCTATAATCGACGCGTTGGATCATGGCAAAAGGCTGGTTGTCGACGAGTTCGACTCGAAAATGCACCCTCTGTTGACAAGTCGCATCATCGGGCTGTTCAATTCCAGAGTGACAAATCCCAGGAATGCACAGTTGATTTTCACGACACATGACACCAACCTGCTTAATGCAAGCCTGTTCCGCAGGGATCAGATCTGGTTTACACAGAAAGATTCGTTTGGAGCCTCGGAACTCTATTCGTTGGCGGAATACAAGGTTCGCAACAGTGCACCTTTCGAAAAGGAGTACCTGATGGGGAAATATGGCGGTATCCCTGTCATCGGCCAGTTTGAACGGTTATTTGACCTGAGGGAGGAAGAATATGGCAGCACGGACGAACAAGCGTGATCCACGCGCGGCACGGACACTCAGGCGTATCAGTTTTGTCCGTGAGGTCAAACAATCCTTCCTGATCATCTGCGAGGGGGTAAATACGGAACCGGATTATTTCAATGCATTTCGCCTGACTTCCGCCAATATTAAAGCGGTAGGCCAGGGACTCAATACGGTAGGTCTTGTCCAAAAGGCTTTACGGATGAAAGAAGAAGAGCGGAAGAAAGGACGCGAGTATGACCAGTGCTGGGTGGTATTTGACAAGGATGACTTTCCCGATCGGGATTTCAACCGGGCTATCGGTATGGCGGAAGCCGGTGGCATGAGGGTGGCATACAGCAACCAGGCTTTCGAGTATTGGTTCTTGCTGCACTATAACCTGGTACAAGGCCCGATGCACAGAAATCAATATGAAACAAAGCTATCCGGCTTGTTGGGCTTCTCCTACAACAAGGAAGCCGGTACAGGCGGTCGTGTTTTCAGGGAGCTGGGCGGTAAACAGGCTCAGGCCATCACGAACGCAAAAGCCGTATTGCGCCGAATGGAGGGAATACCGCCGGCACAGGCGGAATCTTCGACAACGGTGCATCTTCTTGTGGAAGAACTGAATAAGTATATTTAGCATATTCTGTCGTTTGCCCGGATAATATTGTACCCGGCTACCACCTCCTTCCGGTTTTATCGGATTTTATGTCGCAAAAACACAAAAACAGACGGCAAATCACAACGATGCCGTCTGTTTTTATTCATTTACGTTCCGTGGACAGATACGCTCAAACTTTTCGGTGTCTCTCTTTCCATTGGCTGACCTCTTCGTCAGAGACGGATGCCACGGTCCTTTTTTCCACATCGAACATCCGATGACAGAATGCCCTGGTAGAAAAAGGATTTCCAAGTTCCGCCAATATCCCTACAAGCCGGTTGTAGGAATCCATGTGCCACAGGTAATCGTACATCCCGCTGACCGGCACCCGTTCAAGCAATCCCATACGCGTTGTCTTTTCCACGCACTTGTCGAAAATCCGCGAACCCATCTCCATGTTCTCCATGTAGTACCGCTTGCTGCGCAAGGTGTCGTAACCTTTTTCACGCAGGCGTGTACGGTCTGCCATGTACAGCATGAAGATGACCTCTTCCGGGGTGAACGCGCCGACCAGCCCGGTGAAGCATTTCATAAACGGTATCACGTGTTGCCTTTTGTCGTCATTCCCTTTCATGTCCGTTTTCGCGTTCGTTCGTCCGTAATGTTTCCGCTTCCCCGTCATCCTTAATCGACGGATTGACATAGAACTGGCATATCCTGCCGTTTATCATCGGTTTATACACGGCGTATCCCAGTTTTTTGGCGTAACGCCCCACGGATACGCGGTTGGCGAACTTGCCGGTATGTTCCGTCAGGTGTTCCGACATCTCCCCGACGGTCATTCTGCTTTTCAGTTTCATATCATTCGCGTTTAAATGTTTTCCTGATAAAGGATAGCCGCGACTAATACGAACTGTTTGCAAATGGTATGAATTAATAAGAGGCGGTTCCATGAAATCGGCAAAGGAGGAATCAACCGGTTATACTGATACTTCATTCATGAAACCGTCCCTCATCTATTTTCCCATTATCCGGACAATCTCCCGTATCGTGTCGAAGTTCCGCTCGTCCAGCCATTCTTTGGCCACGTTCCACGAGAGCGACATTCCGAACTTCAGGTTCTCCATGGTGATGGTATGGTGCGACAACCTGCCTTCAGTGGGCTTGAGCCCTGCCGCATGCAGTTCACACAGTCCGTCCTGAAAGAATGTGCACCCGCCTGCTTCCTGTTTCGCCTGTACCATCGGCACGATATACGGGATTTTTCCTAACAGCAGGCCTACCGCCCACCGAGTGGGTGCAAGACGCTCCCTGTATCCGGCTTTCAGCAACCGGAGGATGTCTTCCGGCGTACCGAGGCACGGTATCCGGCATTGCTGCCTGCACAGACGGCAACGGCACTCTACCGGCCGTCTTCCTGTCTTGCGGATGATCCGCTGTAATGCCGTTTCCATCGCTATGCACCCGGTGGGCAGTATTCAGGGTTCCTCTTGCGCCACAGTTCTATGATACACTCCCGTCCGGCCTGTGTCCATCGTTTGGTGGATCCGAAAGTATATACCTTGCCCCGGCTGTTCTCCCACGTGTAAGGCACATCGCATTGCCAGGCCCGGCAGGAAGGAAAGACCACCCATTGCCGCTTCTCGTACTTGCAGATGCCCTCTTCGGCAAGGAACTGGTGCAACTGTCGCGGCGATATGCCGAGTTCGTCAGCGATGCGCGTGCTCTTGAACCAGTCCCTGTTCTCGATAAACTCCTCGTAGAATACGATTTTCGGCAGGGATTCACTCACCACCTTCCGCAGTTCCAGAATCAGTCTCGTCGCCGATTCCATATCCTGCGGCATGGGACAATCCATACAGGGCAGACCGGGTGCCGCCACCCTGGGGCGTTCGCGTACGATTGTCTTCCCTCGTTTCACGGAGAGTTTGCCGATAGCCTCGCCCAACCATTCCGCCAAAGACAGGTCAGGGGCGATCCATCTGGCCAACGGTATGACAAGCGGTGATTCCAACCAGGTCGCACCGTGCCCCCGCCCCCGTGTGGTGAAGACTTGCGACTCGTATTTCCCGGTATGTCCGTTGCCGGCCATTTCCCTGCGGAGCATATCCGTGGAAGCGATGCGTAGCCATTCAGACGGGATTTTCCCGAAGTGCATCGTGATCTGCGTGGCGTTGACCATCAGCTTGTCGCCGACACGCCGGAACGTGACGGGGAACCCTTCCTCGAAGTGCATGACGATGTCGTCCTGCGGGACGGCGTGCAGCTCCCCGGCTTCCAGTTCCAGAAGCTTGTTGCCCCACACTTCCAATTCATCAAGCAGGTCACGGGGTATAATAGTCTCCTTGCGTACCAGTTGTAAAAGCCGGCGCATATCGATGGGACGGAAACCCCACTGTTCCCTGCCGTTTTTCCGGAAACTGATTTTCAATGCCGTCGGGCAAACACGGGCGATGGCGCCGTTTTCAAGCAGTTCGTCCCGCTTGAGTATATCGCATATATCCACGGCGCAGATATGGAGCTGGCCGTTATGGTTCCGGGAAACCCTTATGTTCCAGTCCCGGAACGGAACATTCCTATTTTCCCTCATAGGTATTTCCTCCTTTCTTTTGGTTATCAGACTTACGTTTGTTTTCAAGCAAGGCTCTCTTATGTGCCATCTTGCGCACCGGATAGTACGTGCGTTTCTCGCCGCAAAGGGCGTCATAATCTTTCAGCATCAGTGTGCCGAGGTCGGCCAGCTCGATTTCCACATCCGGATGCAGATGCCTGAAATAGAGTCCGCCGCTGCATACATACTTGCCCGTGCAACAGAATGAGATAGCCTGCAAGTTGCCTTTTGTCAATTCCGCCGCGCTGTGCAGCGAGCGCGTGACCGCTACAAGAACCTGTGCCCCGTTGAAGATGAGCACCATCTTGGGTCGTTTAAATGTGCTGCGTCTCATGTTGTTCTAAAATTTGCGTTAATTCCTCCTTTGTAAATCTAAGACCGGCAGCCTGTACCAGCCAAGTGTCTGAAACCGTAAATCCACCGGACAGCAGTTCGTCCACGCGCTCCAGAAGGTAGACACCGAACGCGGGATCGATGTAAACGACAAATAATAGAGCCAGACATTCATCAATTAACAGGTGTCCCGACGCCTCGTCACGGATGATCATCTTTTCCCTGTCTATTCCGTAGGCGTCTGCCAACGCCGTTGCCCAGTGATGGAAAGCGACACGGAAATCACGGACATTATGCCGGCGTGCATCTCCTTTGGCCTGGATGAAGCGTGTCGCGTCGAAATAGACCGGTCCGTCTTCCCGTAACGTTCCGAAAAGCAGATCGGGGAACTCCCTGTACCGGATTATCCGGCAGGGAATCTTTTCTTCTTTCATGTTCTCTTTTTCATTGTTCTTGGATTTGTATCTAACGTGGTGCAAAGATATATCTTTTTAATATGAAATACACTATAAATATATACATAAATTACACTTTTAATAAATTGTTAATCACTGATAATAAGATATTTACAACATAAATAAAACCGAAATATCTATATATTTAAGTTGTATATTTCGGTTTGTAAATCAAGCATTAAGAGTCCCGTTCTCCATATATTCTTTTAGCCGTAAAAACCTCTCTTGAGGATTGTCTCTACTCTTTGAACAAGAAACAAAAAAATTATGGCTACATCGGACAAATCATTTAACGGGGAACTCTTGGAGAGTATTTTTAAGACCTCCAAAAAGACAATTCAGGAGTATGTCCGCGAAATCGAGCGCAACAACCGCTACCGTTCATGCCGTCAGGATACCGGCTCGGGATATATTCTCGATGACCGCGCCCGGCTCATTGACCTGTATGAAGCCTGCCTGCAACAGGACGCTCATATACGTTCCGTTGTCGAGACACTGGAAAGCCAGATTCTCGGCGACCGCTATATGCTTGCCCGTGTAAACGAAAAGGGAAAATACATCAAGGACGTGGCGAACTCCCTGAAGATACAGGGTTCGCAGTTCGACAAGATAATCAAGGGCATAGTGGAATCCAAGCTCTACGGGTACACCCTGCTTGAAATCATGCCGCATACTGACCCCAGAACGGGCAGGCTGGCGGAAGTCAACATCATCGAACGGCGTAATGTGTTGCCGGACCAGAAAACGGTACTGAAGCGGCAGGGACTGTGGGAGCCGCATTGGGATTTACATGACCCGGCATATTACCGTTGTTATGTACTGGTAAACTCCGGCGACTTGGGACTTTTTTCCGCCACGACCCCTTTGATACTGGCCAAGAAATTCACGGTGGCCAACTATGTGAACTTTTCCCATACTTACGGACAGCCGATTATCCACGGAAAGACGGTCAGCGAGAGCAACGCCGACCGCAAGAGGCTGGCTAACGAGATAGCCAACGCGGCACAGAACAAGGTGGTGGTTACCGGCATTGAGGACGAGGTCGATATCAAGACATTCACCATGTCCAACTCGGAAAAGATATATACCGGGCTTATCGAGTTTGTGAACAAGGAAGTTGCCAACCTCGTGCTCGGCTCCGAGTCGATGGCCGGAGGGATGCAGTCGTACGTGGGTTCCACGAAAGCACACCAGGACATTTTCCGCGACCGTATCGAAGTCTACCGTCGGTATATCGAAAACGTCATGAACGAGGAGATAATCCCCCGCCTGGTGGCTATCGGGTATATCCCCGGAGGATTGGAGTTCCGGTATTCGAACCGGATAGAGATGAGCAACGAGGACCGCATCAAGCTCTATTCGCTGATCACGGACAAATATGAAGTGGCGGCCGATGAGATCGAGAAAGAGTTCGGTATCAATGTGGGCCGGCAGCTCAATGTTATCCCGGGATTAGGTTTCGGAGCCGAAGGCGGCTCATCCGGTCTCAGCCACAACGACCGGGGCATCATGTCGGACGAGGAGTATTTCCGGCGTTACGGACGCCCCCGGGGGGCGAAGGTCGGAAATTTTCTGCGGGGAGCGGAATAGAAGCCCGTCTTCCGCTCCCGGACAACGCTCCGTTCAGGGCTGTCAGGGCATCTGCAACCACGGAATCCGATACGGAAAAGGAGTATCGTGTCATTTTCGATGCATTCCGCAGGCTGATCCTCTATTGGGAGAACAGCGCGGAACGTCTCGACATTATAGAGGACATCATCACCCTGCGTGCCTCTTTCCTCATAGACCGTGCGCTGACAGGTCTGCGAATCGATATGGACCGGGCATTGGAGATACTGAAAAATCACAACTCCTTTACAACAGAGAGGGAACGGCAGCAGCGTGACATCCTGATTGCAGCTATAGACAACCTGGTGGATTTTGCCGCGGCAGAGGAGTATGCCATGCTCGGGGAACTGCCCGAGACAGCGGATGAACAGGACATGGAAGCATACGAAAAGATATGCCGCAGGTATAACCTCGTCCATGCGGAGGAAGAGAACAACCAGGTATTCTTCGCGGCCTCGATGGCCGCATGGTGGATGGCGGTGGATATGGATACCGTGCTTACCTACATGACACAAGGCGATGAACGGGTACGTGCCTGGCATCTTTCATTGGAAGGGATTTCCTTCCGCAAATCCGAGTTTCCTCCGGAGCTGATACCGCCGATCGAATGGGGATGCCGCTGCTTTCTGGTCGCGGAGGGGTTCGCCGCTGTCCGGGCGGCTTTGCCGGATAAGGGAGACTATCTGGAAAAGGTGGATCCGGTCTTCCGGGAGAGCCTGGCAACCGGCGGGCGTATCTTTTCCGATGCGCACCGCTATTTCTCCGTCCCGCTTCCGGGTTACATGAATGATATTGTGAAACGCATTAAAGGAAAGTTCGCCTATGCCCAAGATAACGCTTGATGAGTTTTGCAGCCACTGGGTAAGCAGGACCAGTACGCGCGTCATGGCCAGCCGGCTGGAGTTCAACGTATTCGACTTCGCAACTGCTGCCGGTGACTATACCAGGCAGCAGTTCGTGTCCTCATTCGCTTCGGGGGGATTCAACGGTAGCAAATGGGCGCCTCGTACCTCCAAATGGGGAAAGAGGTTCACCCATCCTCTCATGAACGATACGGGGACTCTGGCCCGGAGCATACAGTCGGAAGCCGGCCGGACAGACATAGTGGGACGGCGTTCGGACCGTACGCGCATCTTCCGGAAAGGCGCCAGGTATTGCATGTGGACTACGGAAAAGAGCTTTCCAGTCAAGGGCAAGCGGGGACGCAGCAAGGAGCGTTACGGGCATTATGCCGCCATACACAATACCGATCCGAAGTTCGGGCTGTACACGGTAAACCAGTATTCCACGCGCCGT
Source organism: Paraprevotella xylaniphila YIT 11841 (assembly GCF_900683745.1). NCBI lineage: Bacteria > Pseudomonadati > Bacteroidota > Bacteroidia > Bacteroidales > Prevotellaceae > Paraprevotella > Paraprevotella xylaniphila. The sequence goes on along the minus strand of NZ_LR215980.1, from coordinate 3,480,671 downwards.
CCCGTACACCGGCAGTTCATCGGATTCTCACCGAAGACGGACGACTATATCGCCGCCCATTTCATAGATATGATTTTTAAAGGATTTCCACACCAGCCGTTATGATAAAAGACAAACACCCAGCACCACAGCCCGCACAACCGTCGGCACCGGCGGAGAGCCTGCCTGAAGAAGTTTCCGCGAACCCTTTCGTGGAGATATACCGGGCCGTTAAGCGGGCTGTCCTGACCCTGCGGGAGAATCCGGACGACCCGTTGTCGCCGCCCCTGTTCAAAACCGTCGCTATCGACAACGGCCAGTTCGCCCGCATTGTCCGTGACGATAACACGGAGTATGAGACTGTGTTCCCTGCCGTGTTCATCCACTTTATCAACGTGAGGTACCTGGTACAGCAACAGCGTATCGGTGAGGGACGCGCCACCATGCGCGTGCGGTTTATCCTGAATACGCTCAACAATGCGGACGAAGACAAGGAATGCGAGGCGTTTCTGGTCTTCCAGCGGCTCAATGTAGCCATACAGGATGCCAAGAACCATGAGCCGGCGCTGAGCGAGCGGTGCAACCTGACCTATTTCGACATGCCGCTTTCAACCAATATGTTGCAGGCGTACTGGATAGACTACGAGGTATGGTTCAGGGAATCTTCCGCGTGGAAATACAGGGACTGGGTAAAAAGGTATGTGGTCATGCCCCCGTTCACCCAACACAGCGATGCGCCGCAACATGACAGCGGCGGACACGGCTTCCATCCGCGTCCGGAACATGACGAAGTATCTGGTTTTTCGGATACTGGATCGGAAAATTGAAATCCATGCAGGAGATTTATCCGCACTGCGTATAAACAGACATGAATCAGCAGATAATACAAGACTCATGATACATTTTCTGTACTTGCTGAATTTAGAATGTTCAGCATGCCGGTCTTGATACAAATAGTTGCAACCGGTCTGTAATTTGAACAATCTATTATACTGTAAAGATAATCGCATTTCCATAAATGGATGGATTCTCATATTTCCACTTCCATAAATAGCAGTGCAAAACCTTTTCTTTTTCCACCGCCTACTCTTGTTCAAATAACCCTTGCATATGGATATGAACACACTTCAATATGTCGTCGGAGAGGCGAAGGCAGGCCAGCCGGCTGTTATCCGTTTCTTCGGTCGCGTGACGGAAGAGACGACCTCACGTTTCAATGACGAGTTCGACTTTTTGGAAAATATCATCCGTCCCTCCTGTATCCGCGTGTTGATCAACTCGGAGGGCGGCAGTGTCCTTTACGGCATGTCCACCTATTCCACCATCGCCAATGCCACGGTGGATACGGAATGTATCATCGAAGGGGTCGCGGCATCGATGGCCTCCATCATCTGGGCGGCGGGCAAGCGTTCTCTCATGCGTGATTATGCCATACTGATGATTCATAACCCGATGTTGCCGGACGATGACGGAGGGGAACCGTCGGACATGGTAACGGCTTTTACCAAACAGATCGAGACGATTTACCGGAAACGGTTCGGCCTGAAAGCGGAGCATGTGCGGGCCATCATGGACGGACAGGCAGGAAAGGACGGGACCTATTTCGACGCACAGGCTGCCGTCAAGGCCGGCATCATACCTGCGGAGCATGTCATCCATACCTCGAAGCAGCTTTGCCGTAAAGTGCATGACGAGATAGAAGGATTGACCGATACGGCCGCCATCCAGGAACTGATGAGCCGTGTCAGCGCGGGAAATAAACCTTTCAAAGGCATTGAACCTACTCTTACAGAAACGGAAAACGATATGGCAAACGAAAACAAGACACAAGGCTTTGAGTACGGGGCGATTGCAGCCTCGCTGGGCATGAAGGACGGTGAGGTCAAGGACGTGATGGCACGTATCTCTGAACTGGCCGCGATGGAACCCAAATACAGAGAAATACAGAAATCACTGAGCGACGCGCAGACCGTCATCGCCGGAAAAGACGCCTCCATCCGGAACTTGCAGACAGACCTGGCCGCAGCGACGGCACGCCTTTCCGCCTACGAGCAGAAAGAGAAGGACGAGCAGGCTTCCCGTATCGAGACATTGGTGGAGAATGCCATTGCAGAAGGCAAGATTGACCGTGAGGCGAAAACGCAGTGGGTGGAGATGGCCGGTTCCAACTTCGAGTTGGCGGAAAGCACGCTGGCTTCCATTCCCGCGCGGGAGAAAATCTCGAAGGAAATCGCCGATGACCCTGCCAACATCCAGGCCACGGCGGAAGCGACAAAGACCGCCGAACAGCTGATGGCCGAGAAGGTGGCGGAAGTGGTCGGTGCGGATTTCAAGTTCCGAAAGCTCTGACAGACTATCCGCGGGCGTCCGCCCGATTTTAACTGACATGCCGGAGACCGCAGTGTCTCGCGCGGAAACAGCAGGTATCCGCCAGTCGGCCGAGTTTCATTCTTCAACGGAAAACTTAAAACGACAATGGCTGATACAGTAAACTTTCTTCAAAACGGGTATAGCGGCGAAGTACTTGAGGACTTGCTGACCTATACCGTGCAGGGCAATGATACAGTCCGCGAGGGACTGATTCATATCAAGACGGGCATCCAGCACCGCTATACGCTTCCTGCCATCAAGCTGGGCAACATTATCCAGGACAACGTGCCGACCCCACAACCCATCCACGGAGCCAAGGGCGATGACGGCACGAACGAGTACCAGTTCACCGAACGCCATCTTGAGCCGTCCGATTTTATGGTCTATCTCGAGTTTAACCCGAGGGACTACGAGAAGTACTGGCGTTTCGCGCAGCCGGAAGGCAATCTCGTGTTCCGCGAGCTCGACCCGAAAATCCAGGCGACGATGCTCCGTCTCCTTATGGACAAGAAAAACGAGTATATCGGAAACGCCATCTGGACTTCCGCCCGCGGAGGAGAGACGGTGGCCAAGATTACCGCACCGGAAGGCTGCACGAAAATCGGAGCCAACAAGGAGAAATATTTTGACGGGGTCATCAAACGGATCCTCGACAATGTGAACTCCTCCGATGCCGAGGTGGTTGCCGGAGGGCAGTGCATCATTTCGGGAACGACCGAGCTGACGGACGGGGCCGCGGTGGAGGCGGCGCTCTATGCGATGTGGAGGAAATGTCCGAAGCAGATCCGAAAGAAGACATCTCTGACCTTTGTGGTCGGATGGGACGCCTGGGACGCGTATGACCAATATATCTCGGACAAGCAGGTCAAGTATTCCGAGAATACCGAGGTCAACCGCTATCGCTTCAAGGGCAAGCGCATCGTCCCGGTCGTGGGAATCCCCGAACACACGATGGTGCTCGGCGAGTTCTCCACCGGCATGGACTCCAACCTGTGGATGGGGGTGGATTACGCGAACGACACGGACATCCTGAAAATCGACCGTCTGCAGGCCAACTCCGAGCTGTTCTTTTTCCAGATGCGCATGAAAATGGACGTGAACATCGTCCGCCCGGCGGAGATCGTGGTCCATACCGCCTACAAGAAGAGCGAATAACACACCTTTCTTCATTCTCAATATCCACCCGGGGAGCGGAGGCAAGGCCCCGTTCCCCATTTTCATTCTACTGTTATGGCAAAGAAAATCAACACGGAGGAAACTCCGCAGACAGACAACAATAATATTCCTGCACCGGAGGCTCAGGCGGTGCCCGTTCCGGAAACGGCATCGGAAAACCTCGGGACAGGCGGCGAGACTGAAGACAGGCTGCCGGCCAAGACCGCGGGGAAAGGGAATGCAGGGTCGGAGGAGACGACAGAGCCTCACATCCTGTCCCTGTTGAAAAAGTTCCCGGCATATCCGTCGCTGTACATCGACACGCACGGAGGAACCTATGCGCCGGACACGGCGGCCGCCATCAGGGGCAAGGCCGTACTCTACAGGAATCCTTTCTACAACGAACTTAAAAAGAAATCATAATGGCACTCGGTAATGTATTTATCAAGGATGTGGACGGCAATATTCCTTACGATACCGGCTCGTCGGGCGAGAAGGTGACGGGACTGCTGTTCGACGTGTCCCTCCAGCCGACGCTTTTCACGGAGGGGTATGGTAAAACCAATGAGACCAGGCTCAAGCCTGGCGATGTCTGCTACATCACCTCGTTCAAGTCCGCCGTGAACGACTTCGGTATCATCGAACGTGTGGAGGCAACCGACGAGGAGGAGATGAATGTCAATTTCCTGCACGGCATCCCGGCATACCATATCCGTGAATTTTTCCGCATGTCCGGCAATCCGGGCGGTTCAGGAAAACTCTACGTGATGCTCGCGGACTGTTCGGCGAACTGGGATGCGCTGGAAATCATGCAGCGTGCTGCCGGGGGTATGATCAACCAGATAGGCATATGGACGGAACAGCCGCTGTGGAAAGCGAACGGCGCATCGGAACAATACAACCTCAATCTGGTAAAGGGGCTCAACGACGTGGCCGTGGGGCTTGCGGAGCAGAACCAGCCGCTCTCGCTCATCCTTTCCGCCAATCCTTCCAATACGGGGGCGGATACGACTGAGGGGCGTCAGATTGACCTGAATAAAATACCTTCATGCATCTGTGAATCAAGCCGTATCAGCTGTATATTCGGCCAGGCGCATCACGAAAAGATCTCCACGATGCAGATGTGCAACAGGAACCATACGCCCGTGGGATTTTTGGGAGCGGTTATGGGAGCCATAGCAAAGGCCAACGTGCACGAATCCATCGCATGGGTCAAGCAGTTCAATCTCTTCGCGGACGATTTCCAGGAAATAGAGTTGGGGTTCGGGGACATCAACCTCGACGAGGCAGAGGAGAACTTCCTCAGCCTGAACCGGTACGAGTCACTCTCCCCGTCACTGCTGGACGAACTCGACGATAAGGGGTATATTTTTCCCATCAAGTATGCCGGCCGCGAGAACGGGATCTACATCTCGAAAGACCAGACATGCTCACATGGGGATTTCCGTACCATTGCCCGGAACCGCACCATCAACAAGAGCCGCCGTGCCGTGCGTGCAGCCCTGCTGCCGTATGTGAACTCACCGCTGATGGTCAATCCTTCAACCGGGTTCCTCGCCCCGTCGAAGATTACAGCTTTCAAGACACTCATCGGGGATATACTGGCCAAGATGCAGGCGGCGCAGGAAATTTCAGGATACGCCGTCACTATCGACCCGAACCAGAACGTGTTGGTGGACGACACGCTGCGCATCTCCTATGTCCTTGTCCCGGTGGGCGTGGCCGTGAAGATTTATGTAGAGGAAGGACTGTCATTAACCGCAAATAAGACATAGCATATGGCAATAATCAACAATGTAGCATACTCGTGGTCGATGATAACCCTGTCATCGACCGCCCTGGGAATCGATGAAGGTTCCACGACCCTTGAAGGCGTGTCGGCCATCAAATGGTCGAAGAAGCGCAAGGTCGAAAGTAACTACGGCATGGGAGGACGGCCGGTGTCGAGGGGGTTCGGGAACATTACCTATACGGCGAGCATCACGATGGACTATGCCACGCAACAGCTGTTGCGTTCGGTGTACGGCTCGCTGCTCGAAATCGGCGAGTTCGACCTGATTATCAGCTTTGCCAACCCGATGGCCGGCGAGGACTGGACAACGACGACCGTAACGCTCAAAGGTTGCATCTTCACGGAGGATTGTCTCGAGTCACAGCAGGATGATACCAATATCACCCATGAATTCGATCTCAACCCGTTCGATATCCAAATCGGCTCGGGTGATACAATCTAAGCTGTCATGGATGTAACTTTCGAGGGGAAATCTTCTACCGGAAAGAACGAATGGCTCACGCCTCCCTGCCTGCTTCGGAGGCTGGGGCCGTTCGATTTGGATCCGTGTTCGCCCGTAAACCGCCCATGGGATACGGCGCGACATCACTATACCATTGAGGATGACGGCCTGCAACAACCCTGGTTCGGACGTGTGTTCTGCAATCCTCCCTATGACACTGCACTGATTGTCCGGTTTATCCGCAGGTGTGTCGAACACAGGAATGCCGTCGCGCTCACTTTTGCCCGCACGGACACGCGCCTGTTCCACGAACTGATATTCCCAAACGCCGATTCAATACTCTTTATCAAGGGACGGCTCAGTTTTTACCATGTTACGGGGGAACAGGGTGGTACGGCCGGAGCGCCGTCATGCCTGATCGCCTTCAACAAAGAAAATACCGCGGTTCTGGAAACATGCGGTATCGACGGGAAGTTGGTGAAGCCACGACTTCAATAGTCAACCATAAATTTGTTACATAATAACCCGTCTGTTTGCCGGATATTGACCTTGGCTGACAGACGGGATTTATGTATGGCAGACTTAAATCGAAATATGCGCTTCCTTATCGAATGACGTATGCTCGTTACTGAACACATAGCCCAACTGGTTGCATATGCACCGGGTGTTTCCGATGACCTTATTGATATTGCGGTGCGAGTGGCCATATATCCAGTATTCAATCGGACTGTCTGCAATGAAACCGCCAAGCTCCACGGTAAATGCCCCATTGAGCGGACTGCCCTTGAACTCCGGCGCCATCAGTTCGAATGACGGTACATGATGAGTGGCGACAATGAGATGTCTGGCAGTACTTTGTTTTACGCTCTGTTCCAGAAAACGGAAACAGCGCGAATGTTCGTCATTGAACCTTGTCCAGTCCAGCGGTTCGCTGCCGTAACGCATCCTGCGGAAATCTGTGATGGCTGCCTCAGTTTCATAGGCATCCTGCAACAGGATATGTGACCACAGTGTGGTAGCGATCAATTCTATATCGTTACCCAATGGGATAACGGCATTATAGTGGCAGGTGATGTTTTCCCTGATTTTGAGCGACCAGCCGTTATACAGCTTGTCTATGTCGAACATCTTGTAAAACTCGTGGTTTCCGGGAACCACGATGACCCGGCTGTAATTTCCGGAAGCCCAGTCCCAGAACGGATGTCTGGAGTAGTTCTCATCTCCGATATATCCTATATCTCCGGCAAGGACAAGCACTTCTCCGGCAACAGCCAGCGGGTTGTGCTTCAAAAAACTGCTGTTCTCCCGAAACTCGAGATGCAGGTCGGATGCGTATTGGATTCTCATTGTTGTGTTATGAAATTGGCTTCAAGTTGTTCCAATAACTGTTCTCCGGAAATGCTTTTAAGTCCTGCCGATTTGAAAAAATCAGAGTTTGGCACTTCTTCTTTGACAGCCAGGCAAAACCTGTCAACATCTTGTTTAAGCGAATCAGGAACTTCGTAGGTGTCGGCAGGAGCAAGCATGGCAACCAGCCGGAATACATCTTTCTTGTGCTTGACGATATGTTTGCTGTCCACTTGTTCTCCATTGCTTTTCCGCTCGGTCATTTCTAAATAGGCCCTGCATTTCAGACAGATAAGACTTTCAATGTTCGCAATATGTACGCCCTCCTCCAACGTGCTGTGTTCAATGGTATAATTATAATAGTCATCATCCATCAAAATGGCTGACAGACTTGACAGGTCATCATCAACCGGAATGGGGGTAATGTGGGCATCGTCCGGGAATTTGACAACCCCGATATTTCGTGAAAAGAGTTCTATCTGATACGGGAAATCCGGATTTCCCGGTTCCTTGAACCTGTAATATTCATGCCTGCATTCCCCGTTCCCGGTTCCCTTATTCCTTTGTCTGTACCCTGCGGTTTTTACAAACTCCCAGAATTTTGCAGCAAAATCCGAAGACAGCGCCTCCACAATCAGTATAATGTCTATGTCCTTGGTCGCCCTTGGAGTTTGTGCATATATTTCTTCATACATTTCACAGGCAGTACCACCTATGATGACATAGTTTCCTTCATATCCGGTGAAAAACTCCCTGAATTTATCAATTCCTCTTACCATATCATATTATTTATCATAGTTTCCAATTCTATTTGAATGCGTTCATCATCCATATCCTTCATGGCCAGAAATAAAGACAATTTGTCTACAATGCCGTTTTTTGAGAAAAAACATGGATTGTAACGCCATATCTCTATGCGGGTCTCGCCATATTCCTTGTCTGTCCGGATTTGCAACCGTCGAGCTTCTTCTTTTGCAATGGCATAAGTGTCATTTTTTTCCTTGTTCAGCATTGAATATTCCGACAAGGCATTTACTCCACTAATACAAAATACTTCATCAGGCAGACTATCGGTATATACAATCCGCTCGATGGGGTTTGCCAGGAACGGCAACATCCTGTCCCATAATTCACGCTTTTTGAACTGAAATATCATACTCTTTGTCTTGCCGCCGGATAAAGCGATAACTTCTTTATCTTTCAGCCATCTGACCGCCCGGTTTACATTGGCATACGACACGTTGAAAAGATCTGCAATATCATAAGTTCCTTTCCCTTCGAGAGACTTTACTTCAAGATGATAAAGGATTATGCATTGGGCAATTGCAGGAATCTGCGTTTCTTCACCTCCCCCGATATTATTTTTATGCGGTTTCAAATCTATCAACAAATCCGGTATGAACATTTGCTTTTGCGGTATGATGAAATTTACACGATGTCTGACAAGACGCCGTACATTATAGGCCGCCACTGTACGCAATACAAATATTACCGGGCATTGGGCTTTTCGCTCAACCAGTTCTTTTTGTTTCCGCATCTGCCCCGGAGTATATGCAGAACTGTCTGCACTATACAGAAGAACTACGTCATGCCCCAACAAGTTAGCCGTACAAAATGTATAACCGGCAGTAATATTGGCTGGGAATGTATGCAAGACATCCTTTTCGACCGGCCTGATGTCCGCCCTCAAATCAAGCAATTCAGCGATGTACCGGCTTGTCACATCTATAAAATCATCTATTTTGCACATAATCATTTATGTTTGAGAATATGCAAAATTAACGATTATATACTATATATCAAAGAAATATATGAAATATATTCAGCGAAATTTCCTTTAAAGACTGATCTGGGAATATCAGGAGCAAAGAAGTTTTTTGTATAACATATGGATTACAAGTGAATAAGAACCGTGTCTTCAACCTTTCCACGATTCTTTGTCCTACTCTTTCGGTGAATCAAAACAAATTCGATATGGACGAAAAAATGCTTTCATTGGAACAGGAGATCAAGATCAAGGAAAAAGCCCTCAAACTGAAAGAGGAGAAGAAACTCCGCAAGATTTGTCCGATGGTCGTTTTCGGAGACACCGCAAACGGCGAGAAAGAGATTTATGTGGCCTACATGTCCGAACCGAGCTTTCCGCAGTTCAGCAAATTCATGGCCGCTTCCAAAAAGGACGAGGTAATCGCCATGCGCACGTTGGCCCGCGACTGCTTCGTGGACGGAGATAAGGAACTCGTGGACGACGAGTCGCTCTTCCTGTTCGGTCTGATGGGACAGCTTTCCGAGCTGATCACCACCCGCCAGAGTGTCCTGGTAAACTTATAAGCCGGTGGGTAGTGACCGACGAGCAGCGCATCCGCCAGCGGATGATCTATGTCCGCCACTACTTTCCCGGCGTCAACCTCGACACGATTTCCGACGAGGAGTTCGCGATGCTTTCCGAAGAGGCGTTGTGGCTGCACGAGCAGATGCTCATCAGCCGTATGCCCGTTCCGATGTCATTGCCGGAGAGGACTCCTTGACCTGCCGCCGTAAGCTTCCGGTTTGCGGCGGCCTTCGTTTCATAATCTCCGCCCTTGCGGAAAGACTATTCTTTTAACGCAGTACCCATTACCATGGCTCAGGAACAGAACTATCAGGTCAACTACTCCATCAACGTGGATGCCTCTCAGGGCACCAAGCAGGTTATCGCCTTCGGTGAGGCGGTAGGCAAGCTGGTACAGGCGAAAGCGTCCCTGACTCCGGCCGTCACGAACATCAAGAATATGATGGACGAGATAGACCGCGTGTTCCGCACCAAGAACGGCAAGAAACGTAATTTCGATTACCGCCTGACCATCGATACGAAAAAAAGCGAAGAGAAGCTGGAACGTATCAAGGGGTTACTCACGGATATTTCCACGCTTTCCAAAGGCATCAGCCTGACCATCAATGCCGGTCAGGCTTTGGACAGCAAGAAAATCAAGGCCAACGCCAAAAGCCTTTACGAGAAAAAGGCTGCCGAGATGCGCAAAGCGGAGATCGAAAAGAATGCCGCCTCGTCCGTTGGCACGATGGCAGACGCGCAGAAACGCATTACCAAAGCCATCGGGAAAATCAACTCCGCCCTGGTTTCCATGGAACGTGACCGGGAACTGCAAATCAAGACCGGGACGGCGGAAAACAGGTTGCAGCAGATACTTTCCCTATTGGGTCGTATCAAAAGTGCTTCTGTCATTTCTTTCAACATGCAGGGAGGCATACCATCCGAAGGACTCACACCTTCCGTTCCGGTGCCATATGCTCCGCAGGCCTTCGTAATGCCCGAAAAGGCCCGGCAAAAACTGATGGAACGGCTTTATGCAGGACAGCAGCTGCATCGCCAGAAACTGGTCCACGCGGAGGAGCTCTTTACCGCAGACCAGCGCCGTAAGGCGGCTCTGGCAGAAACCGCCGCGGCGGAAAAGCGGCGTGCCGATGAAGCGCGGGCTAAAGAACGGGAGTGCAAGAATGCCGCCCGTGCTGCGGAGAAAATACGCCGGCAGGCAGAACAGGCACGCCGTAAGGCAGAAACGGAACGTATAAAGGCCGAGCAGGCTGCAAGACGGCAGGAACAGCGCAATGCGATGCAGTCCGTCAGGCTCATGCAGCGGGAACATACTGCAGCCGGTACGCTCTACCGCAGTAAACGCCGTGCCGCCATCAACCGTATCCAGTATTCGAAAGCGCCGTCACTCAGGAACCTCCCGTTCGCTTCGATGCTCAATGCCTATATGGGTTACAGCCTGATCCGTTCGGAACTGACGAAGGCCATCGACTATTCCAACATCATGGAATCGGCACATTCCATCCTCCGTGTGGCGGACAGCGACCTCAAGACATTCGAGACCCGTTTTGACAGTATGGCCCGTCATGTCCGTAAAATCGGCATCGACACGAAATACACAGCCGTGGAGATTGCCGGTGCCGTCAAATACCTGTCGATGGCGGGCATGAATATCGAGACAATCAACAAGTCCATCCGCCCGATCACGAACCTGGCACTTATCGGTGACAACGACGTGTCGTATATCGCCGACCTGGCCACGAACATCATGGCCGGTTATGATATCCATAACGACAGCATGGACAGCGTGGCGGACATTATCTCCTCCACCATTTCCCGCTCGAATGTGAATATCGTGGAGATGGCGGAGTCATACAAGATGGCTGCCGGTTACCTGCGTATGGCGGGCGTGGACTTCACGGAAAGCAGTGCCGCCATCGGTCTTTTGGGCAATATGGGTCTGAAGGGAACGCTGGCGGGAACCTCGTTGCGTGCTCTTTCCACACGTTTTGCCAAACCTACCAAGGAGGCACAGGAAGTTCTGGACCGCCTGGGCATCCGGTTCACGGAAATGCGCGACATCGAGGGGGTGCAGGTCGAGAAACTCCGTCCTATAGCGGACATTTTCGAGGAATTGAACAAGAAGGGCGCGTCGATGGCGGATGTCCAGGCAATCTTCGGGAAAATTGGCGGTAACGCGGCGATGATGTTCCTGAAGAACTACGACAAACTACGAGAACTGACTTCATATAACCGGGGGTCCCAGGGCGTTTCCTCAGAACTGGCATTGGTAAAGCAGAATACGACCAAGGGATTGTGGGCGCAGGTGACCTCCCAGCTGACCGAAGGGTTCATGCAGGCATACGAGGTGTTGGAACCCTCTATCCGCACTGTGCTCCGCACTTTTCTGGCAAAGTTCAAGGCTCCGGAATTTACCCGTGGCCTGGTGTCCATCGGGAATGCCTTGTTGGACATCTTCACCGTGATCGGCAATATCGGCGCATGGGTGACCCGCAATTTCCATTGGATAGAACCGCTTGTCTTTACAGGCGTTGTCGCGACCCGGCTGTTCAAGGTGGCGGGAGCCCTGACGAATATCGGCATCGCCATGGGGTTTATCGGCAAACAGTCTGCGGCCACGACATCAATCAGTGTCGTGCAGGGGCTGCTGGGGGCGGGTGGTATCGGTAAGGTTTCGTTTGCCCAGAAGCGGGCCATCGTGTCGGCCATGCAGTCCGCAGGCGTGGCGGGACGGGGAGCGATGAACCGCGCCTTGATGGCCGGGGGCGGTGTCATCGGAGCCAAAGGAGTCCTGCAGTCGCTGTTTGCCACACAGGTGGCTACCGGCAGCGGACTGACCGGTGCTGCCGCCTCGTTGAGTGCCATCAGTACAGGCGCGGTTGCCGCCACGGCAGGTATAGCCGCATTGGTCGGGACTTTGGGATGGGTGGCTTACAAGACCTGGAAGATAAAGGAGGCGAAGGATGCCGTACTGGAAGAGATCGAATCGAACCGCAAGTACCGTTATCCGTCCATAGAGGCACTTTACTCCTCCCTGAGCGAGACCTATAACATGGCTGTCAAGACAAAGCGTGCCGTGGACGAGGTCGTTGCCGGCAAAAGTATCGAAGAGGCTTCGGGACATAAAATCGGAGCCTTCACATCCAACTGGTGGGCCGGGTTCTTGGGGGAATTTGCCATCGCTTCATCTGAGGGGATGGTATCGCGAGACCATGTGTATAACATGGACAAAGCCCGTCAGGATGACATAAGGGATGCGCTTGTCACCCTTGCCAAACGCGACAGCCAGACACGTATCGATGCCGCGTACGCCGAGTTCGGGAAGATGGGTACGGTATTGGAAGTGGACGCTTTCCTCAAGACGGTAAAGGAGCGTTTCGGGCAACAGGAGAAGGATCTCGACAAGTCTTTGTGGCGTATGCAGGATGGCAAGGCCGTCTATGTGAATGATATCGGGGACAGGTCGGAAGCGGTTGCCGCCCGCACATACGACTATGCCCGGTACATGAACACGCAGACCGTTCCGGAGATTGTGCGTGCCGCCACCGCTTATCGGAATGCCATATCGAGTGCCGCCAATGCGCATGAGCTGATGCGTAAGGGAGGGTTCGACTTTGACCAGTTCAGGGCCTGGGGATTCGAGCAGGACGAAAACGGGCTATGGAAACAGCGGGCACTGGGGCAGAACGCCACCGATGCGCAGCGTATAGACAACATCGCGCATCGCAAGCTGGCACATACGACACTCGTGAAGTTCTTTTCATCGCTCCGGCAGACTTTCGGAGGTTCGGCGGAGGCAGCCGAGAACATCCTCCGCGTGGCGGGCTTCACTCCCGACCAGTACGGCAACGAACCGGATTCCAACGATACACGTCCGTTTGCTGTCAACCCGATTACCAACACGCATCTGGATGACGGAGGGGCCGGCGGCAACTATTCCGGCACGGGGCGGTTGTCCTCGGCGGCACCTAAACAGGTCATCGTGAACATAGAGAGCCTGCTCAGTGTCAGGACCATCGACCTGATGAAGTCGAAGGAGGGGCAGACGGAAGAGATACAGAACCTGAAAGAACAACTGGCACAGGCGCTCATCGATGTCGTGCATGACTTCGATGCCTCCTGGAACGCATAAAATGAAAGGATTATGGGAAGACTGATACAAATCGCGGCCTCGACTTTGTTGAGCGGAGGCATACTCAACCACGGTTCGCTTGGCGGATACATCAGCAACGCCACGCGTCTGGCGTTGGGCATGGGGCTTGCCGAATTGCAGGACGGGCAGGTACATTACTTCTCCAGGCACCATGACCTGCTCAAACGGGCAGCCATACAGGTTGCCTCGCAGACGGCTTACGGGTTGCTACGTTCCTATCCCCGATACCTCAAATACTGGGAACAGCAGGTGCGGGACAAATATCTTCAGACACAGTCGCAGTCCAGCCTTGCGAACAAGACCGGACAGTACTACCAGCTCATCAGGGAACAGCAGGCGGTGGCGCAGAAGAAAAACCATATCGATTCCATCGTCGGCCGGACAGTGGCGGATTTTCTGGAACTGTCCATATCAGAGGAGGGGAAGTATTATGACAACAGCGAGTGCAAGGTTTTGCCGAACAGCCGGTATGGACTGGTGACATTCGTGGACCTGGGACCGCAGGTACAGGTCAGCAGCCGGAACAATATCCTGCTGACCCGGGTACAGGGGCGGGACTATACCCGCAAGGAATATATATCCGGGGGTGACCTCGAGATTACCATCAACGGCAAGATCACCTCCAAATACCCGGACGTGTATCCCGAGGCGGAAGTGTCCAAGTTTATCAGGCTGGTACAATACAAGGGTGTCATCGATTGCGACAACACGGTATTGCGCCAGTTCAACATTTCACGGTTGATTATACAGGGCTATACCTTACAGCCTACGGATTGCCGGAACGTGCAGCCGTATTCGCTGAACTGTGTCGCCGTGGAGCCATCGGAAGCCGTGGAACTGAAACTGGCGGAACAGGAAAAGGTGGACACGGCCATCAAGCACACGAACAAGTGGATCAAGTATGTTAAATTCGGTACGGAGGTCATCGACCCCGCCTCGTTGCTTAAACTGACACGTTTATGGGTATAGCTGCAATGGATATCCTCTGCTGTCGCATCACCATCGGGGATGCCGACCCATCCAATCCGATGAGGATACAGAACGGCGTGGAGATTACGGAAGTCCAGTCGCTCGAAATCAACGAGAGTTACAAGAAGCTGATCGGAACGGCCAAAGTGATATTCCCGAAAGGGTCGGTATGCCGCTCCACGATTATCGGGAACGTGACATTGGAGGGCAAGGACGTGTCGAGGATAACGACGGAGGTGATGCAGGACGGTGTCATCATCGAGAAACGCAGCGCGCAGCGTCTGGTTGACGAGACGACATTCAAGGTCGGACAGCGCATCAATATCAAGCTGGGCTACAACGGCGTGCTGAAAAATATGTTCGACGGATACATTACCGGATACAATTCGGACAGCACGCTGGAAATCCAGTGTGAGAATATGGCCTACAAACTCAAACTGAAACAGGCACCTCATTTCGAGACCCCGGCGAAAGGGACGACGGTGAACGAGGTGCTGGAAGGCAAGTATAATATCCTGAAAGATACCGGCTTCAGGATACACTCGGATACGAAGCGGTTTGAGATACATATCGGCAAGGTAAAGGTCACGGACAACTTCACGGTAGCGGATATCCTTTCCGAATGGTCGAAGTACAAGGTCTACTGTTTTTTAAAATACGATGCCGATGATGACGGGGCCATACCGTCCATTGCCGTCGGGCGTCCTTATTCGTCCAGCAAGGCTCAGCCGGTATTCCCGGAGGATGAATCGACAGGACCGTACAGGATATACTTCAACGAGCATGTGGCGCAGAGCAACCTGAAAGTGGTCAAGACCGATCCGAAGTTTTTGGCGGTGACGGGCAAGGCACTCGGGACGGATGAAAAATTCTTTGAGGTGACAGTACGCATGAATCCTGAATACGACCCGGCGACGCCGGGCAGCAAGGAGTTTCAGACGGTCAATGCCACGCAGATTTCAAAAAAGACGCACAAAGTAACGGGCAACACGACGGCATCAGGAGCGAAGACCAGGACCAAGGTGGATTTATCCACATATACCATCGTACCATATATGTCACCTCATGTCGGAATCAATTCCGACCGGCTTGTAGAAGAGACGACGGAATACTTTCGGAATTACAATCTGAACGGAATCACCGGCAATGTGACAGTATTCGGGGATTTCGGACTGTCTCCTGCCGTACAGGTGGAACTGATCGACTACCGTAATCCTTCCAAGAACGGCGTATACCTCGTGGAAGAGGTAACGACTACTTTCGGGGTGGGTGGATACAGGCAACAACTGAGTATTCCGTATAAAATTAGGAAATAAGATTTACCGTTATTCAACAGGAGGAATTTCTATCAATGGTTCTTCGTTTATTACCTTGATAATATTCGGAAGTTCGCTATTGTATTTATCGTCAGTAGAGCAATCAAAACCTTTTCTTCCACTAATGAAATCCGGTGTCGAAGTTTCAAAAGACCCTTTGCGTACAACCGGTATAAATTTAGTGGTTCCCTGATTGTTATATATTTCATGTGATATTATACCCCCTTCATAAGCGGCACCTCCTTTACCGGATTCAGCTTTCTCTTTATACTTTGGAGTCAGAATGCACAGAACTTTAGTTGCCTTACGGATGCTTTCAAGCATAAATTTAGGCAAGTCAGTTCCATGAGGTTGATACTGGTCTATTTGAGCATCAATCCCTCGTCTTCGCAAATCTTTGGCGAAAGTTTGAATCCAATTCATAAAGACATTGTCTTCTACCTCCCACGCATACGAAATCAACACAAACGGCTTGTTTTTATTCACAATTGGTTCTTCCGCCACTTTATTGAGAATTTCAGGCAGAGGCGTATTATCGATTGTAGGAATGTCTACATCTGCCCAAGGATTCAAAGCTTCTTGTATCGCATCTTTTGGAGTATTCATTAGCAGCAGCCTGTTTATTTTGATAGACAAATCTTTGAGGAATTTTTGTACATCATTCTCATCAAGAGCTAAAAATAAAGTCCTATACCATTTAATTCTTGATGTAAATCCTTCCTTTTCCCGCAATTCTGCCATATATTCCCCATATGTATGAGGTAACGACAATGTTGTTAAATATGGCCTGATTGTATTATAAAACAATGGTCCATCTACATACAGCGGCGCATAATCATTTTCTTTGTTCGATCCGATAATATTCCAAAGCTGTTCATATATATCTGATCTACTGGTCTCTTTTTCATAAATTGTCCGCTCAAGGGAAATTTTAGGAATAACACACTCTCCCCCATTTATAACATCGGCACCATTCTCCGTAAGAGCTATAAAATCTCTATCTTTTAAGTAGAGATAGCCATTATCAATGAGGGTATTTACCAGGAAATACAATATACCCAATTGATTACGAGTAAATTGCTTTTCAGCTGCAAATCTAAAATTTCTGAGCATGTTACCTTGCCCGGCTTTAAAGCATCTTGATTTTTGAAAGAAATCAAATATATATGTAATATAGGATTCTAAAATTTCTTGTTTCATAAGTAATATCATTGTCTTTGCAAAAGTACAAAATAATTGGCAACCAATAAACTATGCTCCTCCTATTCTTTCAAAAAACTCATGTCTTCAGACAAATCCAACCAGTTGCTTATCCGTGAGGCTATCCGCAAGATAGCCTTGGGACGGAGTATGGAGCGTATCAATCTGGCTCCCGGAGGCATGTCCGGTATCGGTACGGCCCGCATGATACACGGCTATGTAGCCAAGATACACGACAACCCCTCGGACGAGGAGTTTTCCGACTACGGCGGTACCATTGATGTCGGCGAGTACCCGGACGAGACGGCCTCCGCCGAACCTGTTATCCATAAAGGCGTGTTGCTCTCGGCCGCCACCAACAGCGAAGGCGGCTTCCTGATCGTCCCCGCACTTTTTTCCGACGTGACCATCTTCATGGATGCCGCCACCCGTTATGCCTATGTGGTTAACTTCTCCCATGTGGATATCCTGCGGCTCAATGCCCGCACGGAAACCGTCATCGGCGTGACCGAAATGGAGGAACTGGATCCGGAAAACGACTCTTCCCCGGACTACGACGAACTGGAAACCACCGGTAACGAGACCTCCACCCACTATACGCCGACTGCCGTCACAACAACCGTCAGGAATGACAAGGACAAGGAAGCGACAACCGTTATCGATGCGGAAAGCATCACGCATACGGTGGACAAGTCTGAAGTCAGACAGACAGCAGATAAAGTGGTACAAAAGGTCAATTCCACGACCGTTGCCGTTGCCGACAACAAGGTGACGCTCGGTGACGAGAATGCCACCGAGCCGCTGGTTCTGGGTAATGAGCTTGCCCGGCTGATGCTCGACTTCCTGACGGAATGTTCGAAAATCATGACTCCCACACTGATGGGCACGATGTCGCCGATCAATATGCCGAACTTCATCTCGCTGACATCACGTATCCAGAAATTTCTTTCCAAGACCAGCTATACCAAATGAGCGTACAACTGCATCCCGATATAGAAACCCTCGACAAGGAGAGCCTGTGCTATTCCATCTATGCACAGCTGTACCATAACTTTTTCAATGCCCAGCAGAAAAAGGACGACGAGCATCCTTACGGCATCGAGGAAGGCGACGAGACCAGCCTGAGACTGAAGAATACCGCTTACGGTTTTGCATCCGCCATTGCCGGAGCCGTTACGGGAGAAGGCGGTTCCGGAAGCGGTGGCTTGCTGTTGGATTACCTGAAAAAATCGGGCGGTGACATGACCGGCAAGCTCAGTGCCAATTACGGTTTCGAAGCCGGCATTGGAAACACCCGTATCCTGGAAACCTATTCGCAGGACATTACCGATCCGGAAGGTGTGGTAACTGCCATCGAGTACGGTATCAGGATTACCGGCAACCTGAAAGTCGGGGGCGACAGCCTGCATATCGGCGGCAGGCAGTTGCTCCGTTACGACGCGGACAAGGCCACCGCTACAATCAACGCTTCCCATATAGACTTTCTGGATGCGACGGTACATTCCAAAGGGGCATGGATTATCGGGGACGAGGATACAGGAATATCCATCTCCCCGACACGGCTGGCCGTGGGCGGGCAGGATGTCTATCATCGTGGCAACGCCAATACGGACACGGTGGATTGGATGATGCGGGACGGCATGGTGAGACGGAATCTGACGGTGCGAGGGAGTACGGTCATGGATGGCGGACTGAAAGCCTTGCAAGGCGTGGAACTGGGCGACAAAGGGAAATGTCTGCTTTCGTTTTCGGAAGAGGATGTCGCGCTCGGCGGGTTCCTCTCGTTCCTGGACGGGTTCGGCATCCGGATCGGAGATGTTTCCGTACTGCTCTGTACCGACAAGGACAAGATACAGCTCGGGAGTATCGGTGGTGACCTTCTTTTAGGCGGCGACCATACCCCGAAGATACGCCTGTTCTCTGGCATATCGGACGTGGACGGCGAGTGTCTGATGCTTTCCCCTTACGGAAAGGCTTGTTTTCCGGGCTCGCTGACTGTCCGCCACAACTACGGCGCCGACCTGCTCTCCTCATACCGGGTAGACACTTCCGATGAAGGTATCGTTATCCACAAGCGCTTGCGGATGGGCACAGCAGAGGGATTTATGTTCACAGGCGACAGGGAGCGCGTATCGCTTTCTTCCGAGGTAATCTACGAGGAAGAGGACGTAAGGACGGCTATCCCTCACAGCACGGATTTTTCACACCGTCCGTCCGTGAGCTGTTATGCCCCGCAGAACCGTCACAGCGAATCGTTCCATATCCGCACCGATGCCGATTTCGTTACGGTCGCTGTTCCGTTGGAAGCAGCCGGGCATATCGGAATCCATGCGTCGCCCACCCGGATTACTGACAGAATCCTATACTTGACAGAGGCGTTACGCCTGCAAGCGGTGGAGGACGGTATCCGGCATTACGGAAACAGCGTCTTTACCGGGTCGCTCTCTTCGGAGTTCTTTTCCCCGGGCCTTTCCGGAAGCGGATGGGCTGTCCGCCGGAACCGGACGACAGGAGGCGTCTCCGCCACATTCGACGAGGTGGTGGCCCGCCGTAAGTTCCGCGCCTATGAGTTCGAGGTCGAAAAGACTTCGGTAACCAACGGTTCCTTCTGGATCAGCGACAGCTGTTCGGGAGACACCGTGGAAAAACTGTCATAATCCATGTCCGTATTCCGTTATCCGACATACAAGATCCGTATCGCCCCCGACTCGCAGAAGACACAGGGACTGCAAGCCGGGGATATCATCCGCAGGCAATATGCCGAACGGGAGCGTACCGTCTATTCGCTGATGTGCGTGACAGAAACCGGAACGGAGCTTGTCGGAGACAAGGACGCCCCTTATTTCATCGGGGCATTGCTGGACGGGGACGAACCGCAGGGCGGTGAACTGCTGGACTTCGTGCGGATTACCAACCTGTTCGATACGGCACGTAGCGGCGCCTTGTACCTGACGGCTTCTGACAGCGATTCACCCTATATGGATGTCATCGACGGCATGGCGACCGAACGCTCCCTGTGCTATCCCGTCATGGACGGAGGCATGGCGGGAGTGCCGGACAAGTCCAGGTACGCCGTTTATGGCAGCATGCTGCAAACGGAATATCTGGATGCCGATTCGGAAGCGACACGCATTGTCCGCATTATCCGCAACGCGGAACCGGCAGGAAACGATTCCTTCGGGCTGATGCTGACATTGGAAGAACCGGTCGGATACCCGGAGCGCCTGCTGGTATCGTTCAAGGTCAGGTCTTCCAAAACATCAGGTTCCGTACCGATCCGATTCGGCTATACGAACCGTGAAAAGACGGATGCGGAAGATGAAATCTCCATCGGCCGGGAATGGAAGTACAAGTTATGGGTCATCACCGTGGATTACCCGGCACAGTACAGCCGGAGCCTGTTTCTTGACCTGACATCAAGCCTGGCCTCCGAGTGGGACTGGTGCGAGGTCGCCGACCTGAACATTGTTCGTCTTGCCTCCGTATCCGCTTTCAGCGAGGCGAGCAAGGCCCGTGTGGGAAAGGTCAGCGGCATCATCGATCCGGTCTTCGGCATGTTGGATGGTTACGGGGCCTATTTCCAGAATCTCTATGCCACACGCAATGTCAATATAGCCGGCACGCTTACCGCGGGAGACGAGAACGGTTTTTCAAGCACGTTTTATGTGGGCAAAATCCACAAGAATGTCATACCCGACAGCCTGTCCTGCCGGTTCAGCCATTCGGAAGAGCTGGATGAAACATCTCCCGCCGGACTCGGGCGGTGTGTACGGATAGCCGGAGACAGTCTTCTTGGTGCGCAAAGTGCCGCCTGGCGGGAGGCTCATACAGGAGTCTGTTATTGTTTCTCAGTCTGGATAAAAGCGGAAGATACGGCAGCCATCCGGTTCTATCAGGATGAACATCTTGTCGGTGATCGGACGGTGGCTGCCGGTAAAGGATGGGTCCGTTATAATGTCCCGTTCCTCATACGCGGGTCAGATTCCCCCGTCATGTGTCTCGGCATTGCCGCTTCCGTCCCCCTGTCGTTGTCCGCCCCTCAATTGGAGGCCGGAAGGAACGTGACCCCCTATCAGGCGACCGATGAAGCCTTGTCCTACACGGACGATTACGGTGCCTGGTTCAATAAGGGAGGTATCGGGGGTACCATACAGAATCCCCTGTTGCGGCTGAACGAAGACGGCTCGATCGTTTCACGGGACGGTTCTTTCGTCATCCATCCGGACGGGACGGGCCATTTCGCCTCGGGACGGTTCAAGTGGGGCAAGGATACCATCGAACTGCGCGATGTGACCATCCGCTGGGAAGACCTCGATGAGGAGGCGCAGGAACTGCTCAAGCCCCGTTCCGTCTCCCTGACAGGCGGCACGGCGTTCCATTTCAAGGACGAGCTTTCAGGCGCATGCGAGCCGGAGAATATCCCGCTTGTGGCGACCGAATACAATTTCGAGCCGGAAAGTCGGCAGTGGGAATACCTTGCCGTTGACGGCATATGGAAAGATGCCGGATGCAATGCCACCGTATTTGAAATGACACCCCCGTTTCATGGCTGGGAAGGGCGCGACGTGCTGACCCTCCGCTACACGGCAACATACCGTAATGAAAAAATCAGTGCGACCCATACCTTTTTCAAACTTTACGACGGATCTCCCTCCTATACTGTTTATGTGGAGTCTGAAAACGGCACGACATTCCGCAACGGAATCGTCTCGACGGTACTCCGTGCCAGGGTGTACAGGGGCGGTGAAGAGATTACATCGCTCATTCCCGACGGCAATTTCCGCTGGATACGGACGAGCCGCGATACGGAGAGTGACAGGATATGGAACGCCGCACCGCGTTACGGCAGGGAGATAGAGATAACCGGCGGGGACGTGTGGTGCAAGGCCGTTTTCGACTGTGAAGTGAATATATCAACAACATTACAATAAGCATATGGCAATCAAAGTAGCACGCGGACAAGTCACCATCATCGACCAGAATGATGCTGTCTCCTTACAGGCGTTTATCGGTTCCTCGCAACCGCTGACCCAGGTATTCAACAAGGATACCGGCGCGTATGCCCCCTCGTGGGCGGCATCCCCGTACCTGATATTGACCCCTTCTCTGTTTGTCAGCGGCAAGGCGGCCGTAGACCAGATCTCATCCGTCGGCAACGCGGCGACATTGACAGCCGGTGTCAAGAGCGGTTCCGCCAAATGGTACAAGGACGGCACGGTCATAACTTCCGGACAGGACAGCTGCACGATCGGCGCCGCTTCCGCCAAATACGCCCTGACCGTCAAGGCAAACCACATGACCGTTTCCGCCCCGCAGGTACGGTATACTTTCGAGGCAATCTACATCGATGCCAACGGGCTGGAGATTCCTTTCCGTGCGGAGGTACAGTTCACCCAGCATCTGAACGCGGGGGCGATGATTGCCGCCGTGGCTTATGCCCCCGACGGCATTGTCTTCAAGAACGATGAAGTGGCTACGCTCAAGGCGCACTGCGACCTGTGGCGGGGCGCCACCATCGATACGACCAATGTGACCTATGCCTGGGGCATCAAGGACTCTGCGGTATTCGCCAACACGACCCTTACAGCCGAGGCAAAAACCGGTGCGACCACCGTTACCGTCGCTTCCGTCACCAATATGGAAGCCGGGGGTAAAATCTCTATCGGGTCCGTGCAGTACACCATATCGGCAGTAAGCGCTTCAACCAAAGTGGTAACGCTGACTTCGGCACTCACGGGAACCAGCGCTTCTGGCAGTCCGGTATCCTGTCCGTATTACAATGCAATGCTGGGGGCCGGATGGGCCTGCCTGACTTCCGCCAATCCCCGTGGAGTGACGGCAGGCTGGACCACGAACGAGATTACCATTACGGCGGATGCCGTGCTGAATTTCGAGACATTCAAATGCGCCATCAAGGATACGGATACATCAGCGGGCAACAGTTCGGCAAACAAGGTGGTCTGCGATATCATCTCGTTCACGGACATGTCGGACCCCATCACGGTGGATCTTGTCAGCCAGAAAGGGTTCACGATAAAGAACAACGGCAACGATGTCGATGCCAAGGCGGTACTGTACCGCAACGGAGAGGAACTGGATGCGAACGGCACAGCCTATACTTATACATGGAAATTGTGGAACTCGGCCGGAACATCGGTCATAAAGACCTATACGGGAAAATCCATCACCGTATCGAAAGCGGATGTGACCGGCAAGGGCGTACTCATGTGCGAGGTATCGAAATAATATAGAAACGTTATTGATTTTAATGGACGGTGACCGGTATGAATCGGTCGCCGTATTTATTGAATGGCAATATTCTTATTTGTGACGGCAACCTGCTACCATTCTTTTGGCCTATACTTTCCGTAAAGAGCATATATGGTAAAGACACTGGTCGCCCGGGGGCAGGCGACAATCCACATACAGAAAGACGGCTATACCATCAGCCAGTCGCTCGGAGAATATGTCTTCCCCGCGGATGCGGACGGGAAGATACCCTCCGCCGTATCCGTCACTTCCACCATCCAGGTAACGCTCGGGGATTCCGATTTTTACGGATTCTCCATCGGACCGGTTGTCAAACCTGCCGGGTTCTCTTCCATATCCGTCAACAACAGCAACAAGACCATTACCTATAACATTGCGGCGGGTACGGCCACGCTGGCCGACCATGGTACGGTTTCCATTCCCGTCATCATATCCGGAGCTACCTATACCCTGTCATTTGTCTGGTCGAAAGCCAAATCCGGTACGCCGGGAAAAGACGGTGCAGATGCCTCCATGCTCGACTGGGTCAAGGAGTGGAACACGGGCAAGACACTTATCAACAACAACACGGTCATTACCCCGAAACTGTTCACCGGCATCAAGAACAGCGACGGCACTGTTTCCGGTATCGCCATCGGTTCATTCCCACTTTCCGTAAAGACAGCTTCCGGAACGGTTACTGTCGAAACTGTCAACGGCATCTATGGCTTCAAGGACGGTTACAAGACCTTCTACGTGGACAACGGGGGCAACGTGCAGTTAGGCAACGGCAGCCAGTCCATCAAATACAACGCTTCCACCGGCAAAATCGAGTTCGGGGCTGATGTCAGCCTGAACTGGGCCGGTGCGGCCTATATCGATAAGGACGGCATCTTTACCGGAAAACTCTCCGCCGATACCGTGAAAACGTTGCATCTCGATGCCACACAAATCACCTCGGGCACGATTTCAGCTTCTCGTATCGACGTGGCCTCCCTGAAAGCCTCGCTCATCACCGCCGGAAACATCAATGCCCTGACCCTCACGACCACCAAGGGAAGCATCGGAGGGTGGAGTATCGACAGTGACAGCATCTATCGCGGAACGAAGAAGAATGCTGCCAATACCTATACGGCGGCATCCGGATCGATGACTGTCGGATCAACGGGTATCCGTGGCTATAAATGGCGTCTTGAATCGACGGGAGCCGGTGCGGTGGCGGGCGGCAATATCGTGTGGGACGCTTCCGGAAATGTTACTTTCGCCGCTTCCGTTTCCCTTCAATGGACAGCCCCGATTGATTCCATAACCACCGCTCTGGGTGGTAACACCTACCCCAAACTGACCAAAATCACCGCGGCAGGTATTTATACCGGGAGCATTACCGCCGGTCAGATTACTGCCGGTACCATTTCCGCCGACCGTATAGCGGCGGGCAGCATCAATGCCTCCAAACTGGATACGGCCAGCGTGAAAGCCTCGCTGGTTACGGCAGGCAACATCGAAGCCCTTACGCTGAATGTCACCAAGGGCAAGATTGGAGGCTGGATGATCGGAGCGACGGCATTGAGCGGCAGCCATATCCTGCTTGACAGCGGGAACAGGCGCTTGGTGGTCTATGGATTGAACTCCAGCGCGACAGCCGGACAACGGGTACAGCTGTATTATGGCAGCGACAGTGATTTCGGGCTGTACGCGACCAACAGCGCGGGGGCATGTATCGCCCGTCTCGGTTCACAGAACAATATCGCCGGGTGGACGATAGATGTGTCTTCCATCCGGAAAGGCAACGTGGTGTTGGGCGGTGACGGTTCGATAACGAACGGTACAAAATGGAAGCTGAACAATGACGGCAGCGGTCAGATCGCTTCCGGAAACATTTCGTGGGATGCAGCCGGGAAAGTCTCGTTTTCCCCCGCTGTCTCCCTGCTGTGGAAAAACGACATAGAGGCGGCTCGGAAATCCAATTACGGCTATCCTTACTACCATAAGATTGTCATCAACGGAGAGGAAGACGTGTATTATCCTGTCATTTTCAAAGGCGGCGAGCAAACCGTCAAGCGGGATATCCTGATCCGTCGCGGTTATAGCGAGCAGGCTCCTGACAGTTGGAACACCTCCACCCATAAAGGCGGATTGATCCTGCTTGTCAAGGCCAATTTCGGCGGTTGGGGCGGTATCGCCTATTCTTGGGACATCTACGAGCTTTCCGAGATGTACTGCCGCATGTTTGCCGGGGCCGCCCTGTGCGGTAACAACTGCATGTTCGCCGTGTTCCTGCGTGGCGGCGGGACGGGCGGTGCGGTCTACCATATCTATTCCGACCAACCGATCGTCAGCAGTGCCATGAGCCCGTCCCCCATACCGGCGGCTCCCCAAATCGCCTATAACTCGGATTTGATTTTCCAGAGCGGTTCCACGAAAGCGAACGCCCCGGCTCCCCGTACGCTGACCGCTTCCGTGGAGGAAGAGATACGGCGCAGGCGCTTTATCGCATTGGCGCAAGGCAGCGACAGTACCCTTGCCGCCCATCCGTTGACTTATATCGGCTCTACGGGAATTTACACCGGAACATTGACGGCGGCGCAGGTCAATGCCGTCAGCATCAACGCATCCAGCATCAAGGCCGGGACACTCTCGGCTGACCGTATTGCGGCGGGCAGTATCAATGCCTCCAAACTTGATGCGGCCAGTATCAAATCCTCGATCATCAATACGGCCTATATCAACGGTCTGAGCTGTACCTTCACCAAGGGGAAAATCGGGGGCTTTACCATCGGGAGCGACAACATCACCGTCGGCAGTGTCGGAACAGCCGGTGCCATACCCTTGCAGATCCGCTCGGCATCAGCCGGAAGCGGTTACTGGTACACGGGAGGGTACAAACCATTGGGCATTACGCTGACCTGGCATCAGAGCAGCAATGCCGGCCATATTGTCTTCGGACAGATTGCGGCAAGCGGGAATACGGTCAAGACCGGATTCATCGGCATACAGATGATGTCCTGGGACCATCTGGAATACTTCTGCCTGTCGGCCAATTATACCAAAAGCGGAGCGAAGGAGGTCTATAACCGCATTGCTGGGTGGGCATTCGACCATAACCACATCTGGAAGAACAACATCTCGTTGGGCTCGGACGGTTCGATCACGAACGGTACAAAATGGAAACTGAACAACGACGGCAGCGGGCAGATTGCGGGAGGTAATATCTCATGGAACGCTTCCGGTTCCGTTATTTTCGCCTCTTCCGTGTCTGCCCAATGGACGACCGGAATCACGACCGCCCAGGAACTTGCCTCGGCCATGGCGTTCGGCAAGATGCTTTACCGTGACCCCACTTTCTGGAAAGGGAACAACGGCACTGCCGTCTATAACAATTCCGGTAACGGCATGGTGACGATTACCCGGGAGCAGGACACGGCCGCCCCCAATGACAGCAAGTACGTACTGAAGATACAAACCAAGGGTACGGCCAGCCCCGGCAACGGGGGATTCTATTTCGGAACGACTTGCAGCTCGCGCAAGGTACTGGTCGCCCGTATCATCGCCAAGATACCGGCCGGACGCAACATCTGTTGGGCGACCAACAGCATCGGCACAGGCGGCTCAAGTCGCTGGCTCACCCCCACGGCCGGTACGGGAGACTGGAAGGAGTACATCTACAAGGTCGTCTGCGGGACCTCGAATTTCTCCAGCACCCATTACTTCTATATCGACGGGGCACAGGGAACGGCTTCCACCCCGCTGACCTGGTATGTGGCCTATGCAACGGTCTTTGACCTGACATCGACGGAAAAATATACCACCACCATTGACGCTAATGGGGTATACACCGGTACCGTGAAGGCGAACCAGATAATCGTGGACAGTGCGTTGGTGGTTGGCGGAAGTTCCTATAACGGAAGTGTCTCCGTCAGGGATGCGAACAACGCTGTCAAAGTGACCCTTGACAGGACAGGCATCACGGCCGTGGCCGGTAAGATCGGCGGGTGGGCAATCGGAACAAGCTCGCTTACAGCATCCGCCCCAAGTTCCGGACACCGCATTGTCATCAGTGCATCCGGCTATATCTATCATGACAATCCTTCCTCGGGAAAAGATTACTGGGGTCTGAAGACTGACGGTTCCGCCACGTTCGGATGCGGGAAGATCTCGTTTGCAGCTGACGGTTCCGGGTATCTTGCCAACCAGAATATCAAGTGGGACGCCGGCGGTAACGTGACCATGACCGGAACGATCAATGCCAACGCCGGGACCATCGGGGGCTTTTCCATCGGTCAGGGACGTATCGGCTCTACCGCTTCGGGTAGCGGTTCCGGGGGTGGACTGGCCATTTACAATGACCTGTTCCGCGTGGGAAACACCACCTCCTATGTCCTTTTCGGGGCGAACACGTTTCCGGCATCCACAGGTGGTACATGCGCCACCGGCAGAATCGTGAACAACAAGTATAATTCATACCTGAACAACTACGGGCTGTATATCGAGGTAAAGAATGGATACAGGAATTATGGTGTGTGGTCCAACGCGGCATTGGTCGGTCCTGCCGCCATAGGCATCAAGATGAAGACCGTATATTTTACGGGCTCCGGGTATTCCATTGACTTCTCCGCCGCCAACATCTTCTGCATCTATGCCAATGCCACCTATAATGTCAGCCTCCCCAGCGCATCGTCAGTCGCGAGCATGTTCGGGTATTCGAGCCTTCCATCGGATTTCGCTTACGTGTTCACGTTGTTCTACAGTTATAACTGGGGTGGACACGTGAATATCATGAATGTGAGGAACCAGAACGGGGGCACGACAAACTACGGTATGGAGAGAGGGGATTCACTGACCCTTCTTTGCTGCAACTACCCGTCATTCCACTATCAGGCATTAAATTACAACAGCTAGTAACCGGAATCCATAGCCTTGCCCTATACTTATTAAAAAGCCAAAGCGTATGAACATTACCAACATCACTGTCACCAAGACCGCTGAAGAAAAGACGGAGAACGCCTCCTATGTATTGGAGTATTCCATTGTCAATGACGAGCTGAGCCGTCTTCATGTTTCCGTGAATGAGAAGGAAGCGGATACGGAAGGGAACATATCCCCCATCGGGATTATCTACATGGAACAGGGGAACATCTCCTGTAATCTTCCCGCTGGAAGGGAACTGGGTCCCATATTCCGGGATTTCGACAAGATGCAGCAATATATCCGTGAAAGTATCAATCCTAAAAAAGAATCATAATGGAACTGAGTGTCAAGGACCGCCTTTACCTGCCGACCTTCCTGCCGGCACGCGGCAACTTCAAGGAATTCAACCTCAAAAAGGAAATCCTGCGTAAAATCGCCATCGGTGACGAGGAGCGTAAAGCCATCAACCTTCGTGAAAATGCGGAAGACAAGCGTATCGAGTGGGACGTGGAGAAAGAGCATCCCTTGGAGGTAGAGTTCTCCGCCGACGAGATGGCCTACCTGCAAGCCGCCTGCGAGAAGATCTCGGACGAGGAACTGCCCGACGACATGTGGGGCACCGTGGAGGCGATTTATAACGAAATCTCCAACGCATAAACCGAAATTTCTGTCTGCCGCTACTCTTTACACAAAGAGTACCCCGGTCGTACTCTTGGGTGCGGCCGGGATTTTTATATCAACACCATGGCCAGAGAGGATATCATAATGGATGCCGAATACGGGGAAGTGGAAATGTCCGGACGGGTTGCCGGAAAGACTTTCCATAACTTCCGCCTGCTTGACAGCGTGGAAGATGCCGACAATGCGGACTTCCGCCACGGGGAGATAACCGTACCGGCGGACTTCCTCTCATCGTATAGCGATGCAAAAGGTATTCATATCCGTATTCCCTATACGCCCGACAACCGGTTATTGACGGTACGGATTGCCATGGAAAGCGGGTCCGGCGGCGTGGAATATGTGCGTTGCGCAGCCACCGGCAAATGCTGGTTCCCTGTCATGCAGGAATATGGTGACGGGACGAGGCAGGCGGTGACCCTGCCTTCGCTCTATGCCTTGAATGAAGACGGCCTCTATAACCTGATGATCAGGGAAGACTGCCTGGTTGTCTACAGCGGCGAGGAGACGGACTTCGGGATCGGAGCCTCCAAGATGCAGAACGGGACATTCCTGCTCAAGGCCGTGGCCGGCAATCTCTACCAGCATCCGACTACCGGTGTGGGGCTGATAGACTTCCTGCACTCCAACATGGAGAACAACGGCCTGGCCGCCAAACTGCAGGCGGAGTTTGGTGCGGACAAGGTCGTCATCAAGAACGCCTATATAGACTCGGCAACAGGAGAACTGTTGCTGGAAACCGAGGAGAAGGAGGACAACCATGGGTAATTACCGAGTCATCACCGGACAGAACATCTATGATGTGGCCCTGCATCTGTACGGAAGCATCGAAGGGATTGTGGACCTGCTTATCAACAATCCGGATCTTTCACTGGAAACGGAACTCCGCACCGGGCAGGAATTGACCTATACCGACGGATTCATCATCAATGCCGATGTGGTCGCCTATAACGAGATGCACGGCATTGTACCCTCCAACGGTGAACGGCATGTCTATCCCAAACATTTCACCCTCCCGCAGGCGGCCGTATTTTCGTTGTCAGCGGCACTTGTGTCCGTGCAGTGCGAGGTTTCCGGAACGGGAACGTTGGAAATCGACTGGGGCGATGACAGTGCAGCGGAAACCGTCATTCTCGGCCATACACCGTACACGCTGCACCATACGTTCAACAGCCGTGTGCGCCACAAGCGCAGGATCCGGTGGTTTGCCGATGCCTCGTTCCGCCATATCGACTGGAGCGGCATGAACCCCTCGTCCGTCATCCTTCTCCGTGAGCTGCACGTGGAAGAACTGACGCTCCGGGGTTGTGCCCTTGCACTGGACGGTTTCCGGATTTTGTCGGGCACTTACCGGATAGACCTGTCCGGAAGCATGATATCCGACCTCTTGCCGCTCGTCGAATGCCGTGGCCTGATGGAACTCGACCTGTCGGAGGCGCGGATCAGGCCGACCGTATTGGACGAATACCTGATGGCTATCGTGGAACGCTACGGCAACCGGCGTAACTGCCGGATGACACTGCCTGTCTCCCCGACGGGGACTTACAGGGAGCCGGACCGGGACGAAACGACCGGGCGTTACCGTATCATATCGGGTATGGAGGCCATATGGGTCATCCTGCATGAGGAGAGCTGGAACGAGGGCGGAGCCTGGGAGTTTATCATCGACAATAAAACCTATACAGTGGAATGAGCCGTACGATCAAGGAAATATACAACGAGGCCGTTGCGGAACGCAACCGGAGGCTGGAGCTGGCAGAGTTTGCCAGTGACTCCAAGCTGTCTGTCATGAACGGCATCCTCTGGGTAGTGGCGGCAGCCATATACAGTTTCGAGACCCTGCTGGATGTCTTCGCGGTGGATATTTCCGAAGCCATCAACGGGCGTATCAACGGTACGCCTGCCTATTATGCCAATGCCCTGCTGCAGTACCAGCAGGGGGACGAACTGACGGTGCGGGAAGACGGGCTGGCGTTCGGCTATCCGAATGTCGACGAGAGCAAACGCATCATCACGCAGGTATCGTATGTGGAGAGTACCGATGACCGGAATCTGGACAGCAAGCTGATCCTGAAAGTGGCCACCGGCACGAAAGGCAACCTTTCCGCCATACCGCCTGAAGACCTGGTACCCATCAACGCCTATATCGGCAAGTTGAAGTTTGCCGGGACACGGGTGGAGGTCATCTCCACCAAGGGCGATGTGCTGATACCGCGCCTGACGGTCTTCCATGACGGGGCCGTACCTGAATCCGAGGTATATGACGCCATCGAGGAGCAGCTGAACGCCTATATGATGGAAATCGACTTCGATGCCGCCGTCTATGTCTCCCGTCTGACGGATGCCGTACGTCGTGCGGAACATGTGACCGATGTTCATATTGACGAGGATGCGGTACCCGAACAGGGAATCTTCATAGCCAGCCACGATACCGACGGCCATATCCGGCCCCCGCAGCGTGTCGCCCGCATGACCCATACCGCATCGGGATACCTGAAAGAATCATCCGGCAAGGACGAGGAGGCCGGCCTACCCAACTTCCGTGAGGCCATCATCCTGAAAATAGAGAACCATGAGGTATAAGTTATCCATAGACCGCACCGTAAACCGCCTTGTCCCGCACTACCTGTCGGGACGGAAATTCATCCTGTTCGTGCAGAGCTGCCTCTACCCGCTGCAACGCACCAACGAGTGGTTCCGCAGTTTCACGAGGGAACGGCACATCGAGGCGCGCATGACCTCGCAGGTCATCTATTTTGAGTGGTTCCTGAACTACCGGTTCGGCAAATACATCAAGGACGGCAAGGACCGCATCTTCATCAAGGACAGCACGAGTGTCGGTGTGGACCTGTATCACGAAGGGGCGGAATACCAGCGTCCTTTCACCGTATGGTACAACGGGGAACAGGTTACGACGGACAACGAGGCGGAACGCCCCCGTCCGTTCTACCTGCTGGCGGAAGAGAAGCTGATCAACAAGGTCAGCTTCATGGTCTGCGTCCCGCCTGTCACCATACCTCCGCAGGAACTGATCTATATGCTTTCCTATGTGGTGAACACCTATAAGACAGCAGGCAAGACCTACCTGATCAAGATCGACGAAGACGAATACACCCCCAATAAGAATACAGGACAATGAAAGAATATATTGCGGAAACCGGCGGACGGTATACCTACTCGGACGATATCCTGAACTTGCAGGAACTGGCTCTCAGCATGAGTGCCGTTTTTGACGGCTGCTCGGACTTCATCATCTCCGGATGCGAGATCGAGGGTCCCCGCGTCTCCCCGGGTTATGTCTGGCTCGGCGGAAAGGTACGCCGTTTCGACGGCTGCGCCGATGCTGTCTATCCCTATTATATATACGAAATCAACCGGCATGAATCGGTGGTCTACGCCAATGAGGTCAACAAGCGCGGGCGTACCTGTTATCTCTGTGCCGGGGCCAAGGCTGTCCCAGATACGGTCGATCCGGTTACCGGCAAACTGCCGGCGGCCATCGAGGTGACGGAGAGCTACGCGCCCCGGTTCATCGACAAGTTCTTCGGACGCTATGCTGTCCTGCTCGATACACCTTTTGCCCGGCAGACCGTCAAGAAGGATCTGGTGCTGGCCGGAACGTTCACCGGGCAGAAAGAAATCAGCTCCAAGACCGCCGTCTCCGTCAGCGGCGGGAACGGCTACATGCTCAAAGGCATCGTCAAGGCGGACGGCCATGCCGCCATCGGTGCCTACCTGCACGGTCTGCTTGTCAACGAGATTGTCATCCGGACGGACGGCACGTTCAGTTTCATGAAACAAGGCAAGGAACTGGCCAGGGTTACGGAAGACGGCATATCCTGCGGTACTTCGCTGAATGAAAACGCCCGGATCGGGGCTGTCCGCATCAAGGGATACGACATTTATAACACCTCGGATGTGACGGATGAGGGTTGTATCCGTATCAATTACCACGGCACGGAGGGCGGCGGAACAAAATACCGTGACTTTGCCGTGCATGACGGAAAAGCCTGCACCACACCTGTTTTGAAAGTCATCGGGCGTACCGCCACCCTGCAGGTCGGCGGACTGCTCTCCCTGCAAAGCACCGGACGGGGTATCGATATTCAGAATACCGCCTATACGAAAGACAATGCCAGGCTGACAAACCTGATTACCTGGCGTGACAGTGCCGCCGCGCTGCTCGCCACCGTCGGTTTCGACACCACTGACAGTTTCCGTTTTGCGCTGAGGAACGCTCTGGGCGACATCGTGCTTGCCCCTTTGGGAGCGGTGGATGTGCTCGGTACGCTTAAAATCAACGGAAAATCCGTGTCCGACACCTATGTGACCGTCAGGGCCTTTACGGAGGCGATGGGAAAGAAAGTGGATGTGGTAGAAGGCAAACAGCTCTCTACCGAAGACTTCACGACCGAATACAGGAAGAAACTGGCGGCTATCACTACCGGAGAACTGACGGAGGGCGGCGAAGGTTATGTCACATCGGGAACCGTCGCGGCGGCTTTGAAAATGAAACTCTCCGCCGACGGGAACCTTTCCGATGTCATGGACAAGGCTGCCGCCCGGAAGAATATCGATGTCTATTCCAAAGCGGAAGCCGGGGAGGTATTTCTGGAAATCTCCGAAGGATTGAAGGAGCTGGTGCGCCTGACGGCGGACGAGATCAGCGGGCTGACGGCAGAGGAAGCCGCCGAACTGAAAGCAAAGCGGC
This sequence comes from Paraprevotella xylaniphila YIT 11841, assembly GCF_900683745.1. NCBI lineage: Bacteria > Pseudomonadati > Bacteroidota > Bacteroidia > Bacteroidales > Prevotellaceae > Paraprevotella > Paraprevotella xylaniphila. Next base: position 3,447,070 of record NZ_LR215980.1, on the reverse strand, counting down.
AGGCGGCCGTCAGGGATACCCTCGATGCCGAAAAGAAAGGTACCGGGGAGCTGAAACTGACCAAGACCTCGAACCTGTCCGACCTTCCGGACAAGGGCAAGGCACGCAAGAACCTCGAAGTCTATTCCACGGCCGAGATAGACCGGATGATGGACGGCAAGCTCGGGACTGACTCCGCTTACGAGGGCATTGTCTTCACAGCCGAACTCAGGGACAAACTGCTGGAAATCAAGACCGGTTCGTTCGCCTACATAGATGAAGGTGGCATTTCGCACGCGCAGGTCGAGGGATACGTGATGACCTCGCAGGTTGTCAGGGAACTCAAGAAAAAGGCGGAACGGCTGATGGGCGGCTACAACGCTTCCGAAAAGGATACCATCGCTACCAACCTGAACCTGTATACCAAGGTCGGGGCGGACGCCCGCTTCGCCGCGCTTGAAAACCTGTTCCAGGATTACATCGACTTTTTGACCGGGCAAGGAAAATCCCCCATGGAAGCCCGGCAGCTCCTGCGGAACAAGTTGGACGTGCTGTCCAAAGACGAAATCGTCAAGGACTACCTGCGCAAGGACGGCAAACTTTCCGACCTGTCCTTGCCGACAGCGGAGGCGAAACGGCAGGCCTGCCGCGCTATCGGTGCCGCCTATGCGGAAGAATACCAGCCCCTGCTGGCGGATACAGGATGGATACGGATGGAAAACAGCGGCTCGGGAACAGATACCCAGGGGCTGTTTGTCCGCCAGATCGGGAATATCGTGTCCATACAGGGGTATATCAATACCGCACGCAGGGACGGCAGCAACTGGGGCGGCATCGTGGCCGTCATCCCGAACAAGATACAGCCCCCGAGATACAGCGTGCGCTGCAGCGCCGCTGACTGGAACGATGACCACAAGTACAACCGGGGCTCCTCGTTCACCATCTACGGCGGTTCGCGCAGGATACAGCTTTACGAGCGCGGTATGTACAATGTCAATGTAGAACTCAACTTCACCTATTTTGTATAGTCATGAAACATAAACTCAATGTAAACGGCGATATCGAAAGCCGACGGAGGATTGCGGAGCGCAGGAACGCTCCCGTCCGTGAAACCGTACAGCAAACCATTCAACCGCAACATCATGAAACAGAAGAAAATCAGGCGGCAGCCGCAGAAGAAACCGTCTCCCCGGCAGCAGAAGCCCCGAAAGCGAGAAGACGGAAGACCGCAGGGGACGCTTAAGCGCTTTCCTTTCGACGAGACACGGATAGGCTTCATGCTCCGGTATGAGATGCCGGTAGTCTATCATCTGCTCCGCAGGTTATGCGCCACGCAGCAGCCCTTCGAGCCGGACTGGCAGGTCATACGGTCGGTGGCGGAGGCATCGAAAGACCCTTCCTGCGGCAAGGCGAAGTTCCGCCGCTACCTGGACGAGTACCGCCGGGACGGGGTCTATTGCCGACGCGGGAAACGGCTCACGCCGGGGCGCAAAGCCTACTATGAAGGCATATGCCGCCGCAAGAGAGAAGAGTATATCCGCCGGAACCGCAGAAGGTTGCTTGCCGAAGCGCGGAACGCGCCGGGCGGCGACAGACTGCTCGGGGAGATTAAAAGCATTCTTAAAATGAAACGGTAATGCGTTGAAGGACAATACCGGTGACAAACATTCATGTACATGTATGGCTGTTCCGGGTGATTTGCCTAATTTTGTATTCCACGGTCGCTGCAAGACCTTTCCATATTATCAAATGAGTATCCTCTTTCGGGATACGGTCAGCGAGACATCCTCTCCCAGTTTTATCAGTTGAACGCGGACGGTGCAACCGAACCCGTCCGTCCTGTTACCAGTTTCTTTGCGATGCGGGTATGCCGTGTCGCATTCTTCGGGCATTTTTAAATCCATAAAACAAAGCGTTTATGCAAGAAGAAGAAAAGAACAACGGCATGGAAGGCATGTCTGTCGAGGAAATGTTCCTCGGCGTTCAGGAATCTTATCAGGAGGCACAGTTGCGTGCCCAGGAGGAGAACAGGGCTTTCGCCCGTACGGAGTTCTTCCGCATGGACAAGTTCGGGACTTACCGTCTCCGTATCCTGCCCATCGCTCCCAATCCGGACGGCTCGCCGACACGTCCGGGCTATGAGTATCCCGTCCACCAGCTGCTTCTGGAGCTGGAGAAACCCGCTACGGGGAACAAGCCCCAGAAGATGTATGTCACTGTCACCCGCGCTACCGATGCCGGATATAGCGTTGATCCCATCGAGACCTACCGCCGCATGGCCGTCGAAGCCGCAAAAGAGGATGGGGACGACAAACTGGCGGAAAAGATTGCCGGGGGCTCGTTCGGAGGCGGTCTGAAATACAGTTATGGCCACTGTCTCTATGTATTCGACCTGGGTGAACGTGCCAAAGGCGTGCAGATGATGACCCTTTCCCATGCCCAGTTTAAGGACCTGGATGAGAGGAAGTTCAAGCTGTGGAGCAAGAAACTGGCCAAGAATCCGTCTTACCCGTGCCCGGTTTCCTCGGTGTATGACGCCTATCCGGTGGAGATTGAAAAGCGCAAGAACGGAGCCAAGACCGAGTATGTCATTTCCATTGACAACGAATCGGAACCGGTACCGTTGACCAAGGAGGAGCTGACCGCCCTGATGGGTGCGCCGCGTATCCCGGAAATCATCTACCGCTACACCCGTTATCATCTGGGAGCCACCGTCGAGTTCCTCAAACAGTGCGACGGCATCTACGGCATGTCGCTCATGGAGACGGATGAAATGAAGACGGTCATCGACACGCTGGACGGTGAACTGCCCAAGGAGGACACATCCGCGTTCTCGTTCGACCGCCGTACGAAAGATAACAGGGAAAACGGGCGTGAAGGCGGAGGCATCTCGCTGGACGACCTTTTCGAACGTTATGACGAGCTTCAGCGGCAGGAACTCGGTGACAAGACCGAGGAGGGCCAGGAGCTGCGTGCGATGATCCGCGGCTACATCGAGCAGGAAGGACTCTCCGTGCGTGTCACACGCTCCACGAGCAACCGTGAACTGCTCGACCTGATCGAAAGCGAGATGGAGGGTCCGAAGCCCGGTGACGAACCGGAGGATGCCCCCGGGGAGGAAGAAGAGCAGCCGGAGGAAACGGAAGAGCGTGCCGGGCGTCCCCGCCGCCGCAGATAAGCCTTTCACAAGTTCTTGAATTCTAATCCGACGGGAGGCATCAGGGCCTCCCGTCCTAATCACAATCGCTTAGTATGAAAGAGAACAAACCCTGCCTTTTGTTATTGAATGACATCCACATCTCGAAAGACAACATCCCTGCATTCCAGGCCAACTGGCAGGAGGCCATGGGGATTTGCAGGGAACGGGATATCCGGGAAGTGGTTGTCGGAGGAGACCTGTTCTTTTCCCGTGCCGCCCAGACACTCGATGTCCTGCTGGCCGTCAGGGATATGCTTGTATCCGCCGCGGACCATGGCATCCATGTCACGCTGGCGGAAGGGAACCACGACAAGGTGAACCAGGAATCCCTGCGCGGATATTGTCATGTCTTCGACCGGCATCCGAATGTGACTGTCGTGGATGAGTACCTGACCCTGTGCCGCCCGGAATGGAAGTTCACGCTCCATGTAATGAGCTATTTTCCGGAAGACGGCTCTTTTGCCGAAAGGCTCGGACGATTGGCTGCGGAAGCGCTTTCCGGAAAACCGGAGCACTTCCTCTACATCCATGAGGGTATCAACGGGGCATTGGCACAGCCTTCGGAGAAGGAGCTGCCTGCCAGGATATTCTCTCCTTTCGACAAGGTCTTTGTCGGCCATTACCACAACCGTACCGTCATTCCGGGGACGGGAATCGAATATATCGGTTCCTCGCGCCAGCACAACTTCGGGGAGGACGAGGAGAAAGGATACACGGTGCTGTACACGGACGGCACGCACGAGTTTGTCAAGAACCGCGTGAACATGCGGTACCGTGTCATGGATGTGCCGGCGGAACGTGCCGGGCTGCACCTGATGGACGAGCTGCGTGAAATGGAGGCCGACGGCCGCTACAAGGTCAAGGTGCGTATCCATGCACCTGCCGCCGCGATGAAATCGGTGGACAAGGCCGTCTTGCTGGAAGCCGGAGCGGCGAAGGTGGAACTGGTTGCCGATGACGAGCAGCCGCCGGAAGCGGTATCCTCTTCGCTCTTCGAGAAATTCGACAGCCGCCGCATCCGGGAAACCTACGAGGACTTCTGCCGGGAGAAACAGATCGAGGATGTGTCGATGGGATTGGAGTATTTATCTAAAATAGAAAACAGATCATGTGGAAATTAAAGACGATAGAAGCCGAAAATCTCTGCGCCTTCCGTTCGCTGTCCTACACGCTGCGGCAAGGCGTGACGACATTGATTTTCGGCGATAACCGGGACAATGACTCCCAGCAGTCGAACGGGGCCGGCAAGTCTGCCCTGTTGGAATGCATCGCCGTGGGTATCACGGGCAGCCCGCTTAGAAAGATACGCTCAGAGGAGATTATCAACGATGCGGCGGAAGAATGCCGCGTCGCCTTACATTTCATCAACGATTCCGCCGCCGAGGAACTGCTCGTCAACCGCCGTATCCCGCGCAAGGGGGCCTCCTCTGTCAGCTGCACGCTTTACCGTGGGGGCAGGCAGGTGATGACCGACGAGGCGGTACAACCTTCGGTTGACGCCTATAATCGGTATATTCTTGACAAACTGGGTGTCACACGCGACGAGCTGCTCAACAATTTCATCCTTTCCAAATACCGGTATGAGGATTTCCTCTCGTCATCGGACAAGGAGAAGAAAGAGGTCATCAACCGCTTTTCCAACGGTATCCTGGTGGATGAAGCCATCGCCAAAGTGGAGGAAGACATCGTGCCGCTCTCTGAAAAGAAACGGCAGGTGGAACTGGAACTGGCCGGGTTGGACGGGCGTATCGGGATGTTACAGGAGCAGATACGCAAGGAGGAGGAAGCCGGAGCCGAGCGGGGGCGTACCCGTGTGGAACGTATCATGGGACTGGAAACGGCCATAGCGGCCAAGAGGGAGCAGATCCGTACCGGGCACGAGAACGTGGACAGGCTTGAGGAACAGCTTGCCGGAGTGCAGCGGGCGGACGAGGCTTTGCAGGAACTGGAAGCCGGAGATACCGCATTGGAAGCATGTCTGGAAAAGATAGCGGAAATGATGTCCCTCTTTCCCGATGCCCGGCAGACGGACTGGGACAAGGTCATTGCCGAAAAGAAAGGACGGTTACAGACCGCCACAGAGCGGTTGAAGGATTGCGATGCCGTCTTGAAACAGGCGGAACAGGAACTGAAAAACAGGACTGACGGCTGGGAACAGTTCAAGAAGGAGTATGCCGCATTCTGTGAGGCATACAGGGATCAGTCCGATACGACTGCGGAGAGACTGCGGGAAATCGACATCCGTCTGCGCGACCTGTCCGGCAGCATCGAGGAACTGCGCCATAAACGGCGTATCGTTTCTGCCGGTATTGACGGCCTCTCGAACAAACTGGCCGGCTCCATCACCTGTCCTTTCTGCGGGTATGAGTTTCTGGTGGCAGAACCACAGTTCGACATCAAGGCCGGCATGAAGGAACTGAAGCTCCGTCAACGGCAGCTCACGGAAATCAACGGCCGTATCGATGAGAAGCAGGAGGAGACGGATGCCGTGGAGTTGCAGCAGAACCGGCTGAACCATGAGCGCCGGATATTGGAAGGCAGACGCACCGGATGGGAGGAGCAGCTGGCCGGGCACGAACGGGCCGTCAGGAATGCCACCCGCCACGTGGAAGAGGTGGAAAGCGGGCATAAACGCATCGCTTCCGAAATTACCGCCCTGCAAAGTGAAATCGAAGGTGTCCGCCGCAAGGTATTCGACGAGGTGTTCGGATTCATAGACGAGCGCAATGCCGCACTGAACCGCGGCATACGGGTAGGCAAGGAAGATATACAGGCCGCGGCCTGCGCCATCGACACTTTGCAGGCCACGATCCGGGAGCTGGATGAGGCGGCTTCACCCGACCTCATACAATCGCTCAAGGACACTCTCCGTGAAACGCGCGGAAAGTCTAACGAGGCGGCAGGGCGCAAGACGGCCGTCGATACCCGGGTCCGTGCACTGGAGATACAGCGGGAACGGTTCGTGCAGTTCAAGACCTATCTGGCCAACACGAAAATCGAGGCGCTCAGCCGTATTACCAACGAATTCCTGCAAAACATCGGCAGCGACATCCGTATCCGCTTCGACGGGTATACCATTCTCAAGAGCGGTAAGGTAAGGGAGAAAATCTCCATCTCGCTGTTGCGCGACGGCATGGACTGCGGCTCGTTCGGCAAGTTCTCGGCAGGCGAAGCCGCCCGTGTGAATTTGGCGACCATCCTTGCCATGCAGAAACTCGTGAACAGCAACTGCGACGGGGACAAAGGACTGGACCTGCTCGTGCTGGACGAGATACTTGAGGCGGTCGATGAAGCGGGGCTGGCCTCCATGTTCGAGGCGCTGAACTCGCTCGGCGGTACCGTGCTGGTCGTCTCGCACGGGAATGTGGCGGAGGGGTATCCGCATAAACTGGTAATCGTGAAAGAGAATGGCGAATCAAGACTCGGAGAATAGCGTACTGACCCGGGAGCAGGTACTGGCGCTGGACATTGCCACGCATACCGGATACTTCTCCCTGCATGAGGCCGGGACATGGAACTTCACCGAAAGCAAACGGCGCAACGGCAACAAGATGCACGGCGCTTTCAGGACTACGCTGCTCTCGCTACTCCGTCGTTACGGCATCCGCCGCGTCGTGGCCGAGGATGTGAGCGTGAACCGCCATTTCTACGACATGCGGCGGCTCTCGGAACTCAGGGGCGTCCTGCTCGAAGTGTGCGATGAACTGGATATCCCGGAACCGGAGTTCGTCAACCCGGCTGTCCTCAAGAAATGGGCGACGGGAGACGGACACGCCACCAAGACGCAGATGGTCGCGGCCTGCAAGGACAGGTACGGTATTGTCCCGGTGGATGACAACGCGGCGGATGCCTGCCACCTCTTCTACTATTACATCCGCAGGCACAGGCTGTGACAAGCCGACAACGGTTTGGATTTTTTTCGGGCGGCGGTAATGCTGCCGCCCGTTTTTTCAATTGACGCTCACGGTAGCTGACAGATTAGGACATGAGATTCATTATCAACCTTTTCAGTCAGTGGAAACGTGGAAAAGAAAGATGTGTTTATTGCGGTTCTCCAGCCTGAAGACGAATCCGCGAGACAGAGGGCGGAACTTCTCAGAAAATATGTGATGCCGCACAAGAATCTGATATACAGCATTTGTATCAAATATACCTATAACCAGGAGGACATCGAGGACAACTACCTCGAGGCGTTGGCCAACTTCTTCAAGTATATGGACAGTTATGACCCGGCCCGTCCGGTAAAGACCTGGATCTATGCCGTGACCAAACGGCTTGTGGCGGACCTGAACAACCGCAACAGGAACCGCATGCCCCCGGACGACAATATCGACATTTCGGAAATATCCTCTTCGCTGTCGGATGAGGACGAACCGTCGGGAAACAGCATGGGGATGGACAACTACCGCGAGTTCTATAACGATGACATCCTCTGGGCACTGGACCGGCTCAAACCGATTTACCGGGAAGCCCTGCTCTTGCAGCAGGCTGGTTACAAACTCGGGGAAATCATGGAAATCACCTATAACAACGGTACTTTGCAGACCAGGAACGTAGAAACGGTAAAAAGCCGCATCTTCCTAGCCAAGACGCAGCTGCGCAAACTATTGACACGCGATGGAGAGAAAAGAATGGATTGACGGATGCCGGAGGCTCTTTACACGGCTGGTCCGCACCACGGTGTGGGCGGATTTTGTGTTCCCTACCGGCGGCAAGTCGGACAGGCAGCTCGGGATGTGTTTCGACGGCTTGTGCCGGGAGGTCGTCTCCGTCAGTGCGGAACGCCTGTCCGACTTCTGTATCTGCCAGACATATGCCATTTCCGGATATGATACCGCGTATCGCAGGAAATGGAACGTCTCGCATTCATTCGGAAAGAAAGCCATCGACCGCTATCTCCGCTCGGGAAAGGAACGCCGCTACCGGGAGGACCGGTGGCTGAAGAGTTTCGGGCTGTCACGGCATGATTTGGCGCGGGCAGTGGAAGACCGCCGCAGCCATCCGTTCGGGCGTTTTATTTATCCGGAATACGAGGAGACGACCAAGCGGCGACTGCTCTCCACCGAAGCGGGATATCTCATCTGTGCGCTCTCCACGCTGATGTGGACGCCTTTCTCCCCGTCATGCTCAAAATGTGCGAAAGCGGAGCCGTGCCGCAGAAGGACACAGGCGCGCTATCCGGAACTGTACCGTATCCGCTGTGAGGCGTGGCGGAAAAAGGAGGCGAAGCCATGAGTGCCGTCAATCCGCTCAGTGCCGAGTTCCTGTATGAACTCTATGCCACGGCGCTCAGACAGGAACCGTTGTGTGCCGTCCTAGCCCGGCATATGCGCAAGGAATACCTGCCGGACCGTTCGTTCCAGCAGGTACAGGAGGCGATAGCCGTACACTTCAAGACATACAAGACACCGCCGTCGTATGCCGTGCTGGCACAGACCTTCCATGAGGATTACGACGCCATCGAGCTGATAGACACTTTCCGGGAGTATGACGAGGGACAGAGTGCCGAGGTGATGACCGACATGCTGGAGTCCTACATCAAGGGGGTCCGGTTGCAGTCGGTCTATGCGGAGGTCGGGAAACTGTATAACGAGAACAAACAGGACAAGGCGGAGAAGACTCTTCGGGAATATGCCGAGTGGCTGGCAGGGTTCACGCTGAAGAGCACCTCGTTCGTCGATGTGGCCGCGACTTTCAAGGAGCGTTTCGAGAGGAACCGCCGGCGCGAGGAGGAAGAGGAACGCTCGGCCGCCCCTCGTGTGTCCCGCTTCTATATCCCGTATCTGGATGCGCTCAATGCCGGACGTAACCTGCGAGGTCAGCTGACCTGTTTCCTGGCCAGCACAGGCGTGGGAAAGTCACACATCGCCAAATGGATCGGTGTCAGGGCGGATATCGATGACGGGCTGCATGTGCTGCATTTCCAGCTGGAAGGTTCGGAAGAAGAGGCGTTGAACGCCTATTCCGGCGGACTGATTTCCAGGAACGCCTACTATTACGAGCGGGGAAAGATTTCGGATACGGAGATGAGACATCTGGAAAAACTGGTCGCCTCGTATGCCGGAAGCATCACGGTGCGCAGTTACCCGCGTTTCAATGCCCAGGTCTCGACACTCGACATCAAGAACGGCATTTCGGAATACAGGAAGCTCAAAGGATATAATCCGGACATCGTGATTGTGGATTCGATGGACTTGCTGACGGATGCCAACCGCCGTTCATGGGGAGCCGACCATGAACGGGCGAAGCGTATCGCGGTGGCTAATGACCTGAAGGACCTGGCGGCGGACGAAAAGGTATGGATGGTGGTGACTTACCAGTCTACCATCGAAGACCGGGAGTGGCTGAATGACGAGCGGAACGTGCTGACCGAGTACAACTGTTCGGAGGCCAAAGGTCTGGCCCGCCCGTGCACGCACCTTGTTTCGCTCAACCAGTCATCGGCTGAAAGAAAGGAGAACGTTATGCGCCTGCACGTGGCCAAAAGCCGGTTCTTCAAGAAAGGAGACACTATCAGGATTGCCACCGACTACGACAATGAGGTGTTCTATGACGGGCAGAGGACACTGAATCTGAACAGGGAATAAAAAGCCATCGATCCGGATGCGGTGTGTCGGTGGCTTTTTGACTTGTAACGACTGGAATGTTGAGAATATATGGCAGCTTACATGCGTAAAACCAATTCCGGACAGATACGATTTTTATTGTATGCCCTTTGTATTCCGCCATATCGTCCGTTCCCCATGTTATCAACAGCAGGTTTTCACATTTCAATTCCTCTGCCGCCTCCAAGGCTTTCAGTTTCCGCTCACGGGTCTTGGCGTTCGAGATATCATACGACCTTTGTTCGAGGAAAGTTCGAATGACCTCGCAAATACAAATCCATTATCTGTAGTAATTGGAAAACGATACTTTTCATTCAGTATATTTATTGTACTGCACAAAAAATACGCTTTTTTTATGTAGAGAGTGATCATTTTAGAAAAGTACATCTCTACACCTGAAAATCAGCCAATGCTGATTTTCAATCTCCTTATTTATATATTGTTTTATCGATTGGACAAAAGCAGTCTTTTTTGTCCAGCCGGGAAGACAATTTCTCTTTTCCTTTGGGTGGAACAGACCTTCCATGATTCTGCCGGTCTATTTTTATTGGGCTAATCCGGATTCTTTTTCCAAACATTTCAAACCAACCTGTAGCGGTCACGACTATACCTTAATATGGAACTGTCGGTACAGGAATATCAATATCTGGTTTCGGAGATAACCCGCGAGACGGGTGCCAAACGGGACGGGAGCGGTAAGAACCTTATCGTTCCGCGCTGCCCGTTCTGCGGAAAGTCGGGCGGTAAGTTCGGTATCTACATCGGCAAGGCGACTGCCCACCGCTGGCCTTTCATGGCCCACTGCTTCTCCTGCGGGGCATCCACCCGTACATTGGAGCAACTTCTGGCGGCTATCGGTCGCATGGACCTGATGGTTTTGCAGACAGCCGACATTGCCGCACCGTTGAACCTGCACCTGCTGGAGAAGGACGAGGCGGAAGAAATAGACGACGAACTGATGCCGGTCGAATTGCCGGACTTTTACAAGCGCACTTTCCGGCATCCGTATTTGCAGCGGCGCGGCTTCTGTTTCGACGATTACGAGTATTTCCCAGTCGGGATAACCGGCAGGCTCAATCCGCGCTACGCTGACTATGTCGTTTTTCCGGTCATCGATGACTGTACGGTTGTCGGCTATGTCTCCCGCCATACCTGGCCGAAAGAGGATATAGACGCCCACAACCGCAAGACCAGACATAGCGGCGGGTACAGGATCCTGCGTTACCGGAACTCCACGGAAAACGACTTTTCCAAACTCCTTTATAACTACGATGCCGTCCGTATGGATGAAACCGATACGGTCATCCTCGCGGAAGGTATTTTCGATGTCATCGCCCTGACCCGCAGACTCGAACTCTATGACAATTCCCATGTCGCAGCCGTGGCCACTTTCGGAAAGAAAATATCCGATGTACAGATCTACAAGCTGCAATCGAAAGGCGTCAGAACTGTAGTCATCGGTTACGATGGTGATGCCGTCGAGTCGGTAAAGCGGACGGCGGAACGGCTGAAACCCTATTTCGAGGTTTTCATCGCGGACATTGCCGATGCCGCCAAAGACTGGGACGAACTCACGGAAGCGGAAATCTACGGGATTTTCGCCTGCCGCCTGCTGTCCGTCCTTGAATACAAACTCAAAAAAGTACAGGAAAGATGATACAAGAACTTTTCTCATGGCTCGATGCACAACGGATAACCTATATCCCGGTCGATACGGAAGTGGTGGATATTCCCGGCTTCGGGCGGCTTTTCACGGCCGACCTGTCGGGAGTGGAATCCATTTTCCGCAGCGACGGGGACAAGCTCGTGTTCAACCTGATGGAAAGTCCGGATGTGCTGATGGAAGAAGGAATCTTCCATGTGGCCTTCCCGTTCGGCAGGAACTGGTACTATTATGACTTGCGGGAAGAATTCCGTTTCAACCTGCTGAGATATATCGGCCGACCCAAGCCTCCAGTACACGATGTACCTTTCGTGAACCTCGGCATCCATACCTCCTACGAACTGCTGAACGCCTGCGGCTCGCCGGAAGATTTGTGCCGCAAGGCGAAATGGCTCGGGCATACGGCTGTCGGCATCTGCGACCGTAATACAATGGCCGCCACGCTGAACCTTCAGAAGGAGTGCGCCAATACCGGGCTGAAACATATATTCGGCTACTCGCTGACAATGACGCACGAAGAAGAACGTGTCGGGCTGAAGATTTATGCCTTGGATAACGAGGGACTGCATAATCTGCTGCGCATCCAACGGGCCGTCATGGTCGATTCGGAAGACAACACCCTCCGCTATGAACAGCTGCTGATGTATGCCGCAGGTTGTGTGCCGGTCTTTGCCACCCGTTCAGTCTACTGGATGACCGGACATCCCAAACAGGTGGAGCGTATCCGAAAAGGTGCCGAAGCGGTCTATTACCAGATTGATGCCAACGAATACAAGGCGGACCGCATTGACAGGGAGCAACTGGAAGCCCTGAAATATTATTTCGGCAACTGTTATGATGCCGACACGGATTCATTTACAGTAGAACCAGTCCTGATTCCGGACTGCTACTACATGGACAAGGACGATGCAGGGTACAGAATCGTGGTGAACAAGATTGCCACGGGAACCGCCCATGAACAGAGCGATGACCAGTATTTCAAGACAGCGGATGAATTGTATGACACGCTCCGTCCTCTGTTCTCCGGGCAATGGGACTTCGATTCCCTGTTTAGGCGCATGTGCCGTCCCACGGTGGAGATTGCCGGACGTGCGGACGCCTCATTCGAGACCGGGCGAATGTTCATGCCGGAATACCGTATGCGACCGGAAGAGCGGGAACGGTATGGTGACCGCCGTACGATGTTCCTCCGACTGCTTGACGACGGGCTGGACCGGAAAGTGCCGGAACCGGAGCGGGAACGCTATCGGGAACGGCTGGACGAGGAAGTCTATATCATTGAATCGACCGACAATGTGGACTATTTCCTGGTGCAGTGGGATATGGTGCGGGAGGCGCACCGGAGAGGCATCGCAACTGGTATAGGTCGCGGTTCCGCCGGGGGCTCGCTGGTTTCCTACTTGCTTGGCATAACCTCCATCGACCCGCTGAAATACGACCTTATCTTCTCGCGCTTCCTCGTGCCGGAACGCTGCGGGCTCAGCTGGAAAGACGAACTGACGGTGCTTGCCCCGGACATCACACTCGGCAAGGGCGAACGCTATGTGGAGATGGAATCTGAAGGCAAGACTTACCGTCTGTGCACGGATGCCCGGATGCGGGTAATCCGTAACGGAGAAGAGCGGACGATATACGCAGATGAATTGATGTGTGGCGACGAAATCCTTTTTGACCGCCGAGATTGCTTGTGGAACCTAAAGGAACTCGAAACCCATGAATCCGACCTACGAACACCACCGTCCCTATGACGGTTGCGACCTTTACCGGGGCGATGCACTCGATGTGCTGCCCCTGCTGGCTGAAGAAGGCATCACTGCCGACATGGTATTGTCAGACCCTCCATACGGTACGACACATTGTCGATGGGACGCCGTGATAGACATCCCCGGGATGTGGAATGCTGTACAGGGCATATCCAGACCTGACACTCCCGTACTGCTGTTCTGCCAGCATCCTTTTACGAGCCTGCTGGGCAGCTCCAATCTCCGCAGGCTGCGGTATGCCTGGGTATGGGAGAAGACGCAGGCGACAGGCTTCCTAAACGCCAGGCGTATGCCGATGAAGGCGCACGAGGACATTCTGGTCTTTTACGACAGGTTGCCGAAGTATCATCCGATCAAGACGGACGGGCACAAGCGCAAGGTCGTGATGGCCGAACACCAGCGGAAATGCGATGCCGGCGAGATATACCGGAAGCACGATAATTTCCGGGATTACATATCCACGGAACGCTATCCGCGCAGTGTGCTGAAATTCAAGACGGACAAGCAGCTCTCCTGCCTGCACGCGACACAGAAACCTGTCGCCCTGCTGGAATACCTGATACGCACCTACACCGACGAAGGAGACATCGTCCTCGACTTTGCGATGGGCAGCGGCAGTACAGCCGTGGCCTGCCGGAATACGGGACGCCGGTTCATCGGCGTGGAGATAGACCTGGGAATTTTTCAGACAGCACTAAACCGTATAACCCATGGCTGACACCCGGGAAATCTGGGTGGATATCAAGAACTATGAAGGAAAGTACAAGATCAGCAACCTCGGGCGTGTCAAGAGTCTGGAACGGCAAGTTTCGCATGACGGTATCACCTGGACACAACCCGAACGTATCATGTGTCATTGGTGTGGGACGACTTCGCTCTATGACTGTGTCCGACTCTACAAGGGCGGTGTCGGAAAGAAGTTCTCCGTGCACCGTCTGGTGGCACAGCACTTCCTGCCCGACTGGAATCCGGGACTGGAGGTGAACCATATCGACGGGAACCGCGACAACAACCGTGCGGATAACCTGGAAATGTGTACGCACCAGCGGAATATGGAACATGCCATAGCGGGTGGCCTCAAACGGGATTACGGCGAGAAAAGCGTGAACGCCAAACTGACCAACGGGCAGGCGGAAGAGATACGGGTGAGGTATTCCTCCGGCCAGGCTTCCCAGAACAGCCTGGCAAAACAGTACGGTGTCAGCCGCCAGACGGTAAGCGCGATAATACGATACAAGAAATATATCAGATGAAAGTAACACATATAAGAATCAGGAAAGCAGACGGACCGCTGACGGTCATGGATGCCTTTGTGGACAAAGGACTGACAGAAGGCGGCCACGCTTCGCTGCCGGACATAGATGTCGACTATGCCTCCGACCGGCGGCAGGAGATCAAGGATTACCTGGAAGAACGGTACAACGCGGACGGCCGCCAGCGTGTCTTTTCCGCCGGCACCTTTACCACGATGAAACTGAAAGCCGCCTTGAAGGACGTGGCACGCGTACACCGCGTGCCTCACTCCATCGTGAACTATATTACCGCCATGATAGATGACGGCACGGACTGGACAGGACTGTTCAGACAGGCTGCCTTCAACAGAAAACTTCGGGACTTTATCCAGACCTATCCGCTGGTCATCGAGGACGTGCAAGGATTGCTCGGACAGCCCAAAGCGGCCTCCATACACGCCTCGGCCATCGTTGTCACACCGGACACGCGGGACGGCAGGCCCGCCGAATGCTTCGATTTCCTGCCGGTCCGTAAGATGGACGGGGCACTGGTATCGGAGTTCGACGGCTATTCGGTCGATGAGATCGGATTGTTGAAGGAGGATGTGCTGGCGACAAAGGAACTTGCCAAACTGAGTGCCGTCATCGAGTTGGTCAACCGGAATTTCGGGCAGGAACTTACTATCGGGCGTATTACGCAGGATATGCTGGAAGACGGGAAGACCTACCGACTGCTCTCGGACGGCAACACGCAGAATGTGTTCCAGTTCTCTTCGCCGGGCATTACCCGGTTTATCCAGGATGTACAGCCGGAGTGTATCGAGGACCTGATCGCCATCAATGCCCTGTACCGTCCCGCCACACTCGACATCGGTGCCACCGATGATTATGTCCGTTTCAGGCGTGGCGAAGTGGCCCCGGTCTATAACTACGGCTGTTATGAAGCAACGAAGAACACTTTCGGAATCATGGTCTACCAGGAGCAGTTCATGTCCGTTGCTCATACGCTCGGGGGATTCGACCTCGGGAAGACCGACTATCTGCGCAAGGCCATAGGAAAGAAGAAAGCCGACCTGATGGCCACGCTGAAGGCGGATTTCATTGCCGGAGCCGTCGGGAACGGATGCCCGGACTATGAGGCGGAGGAAATCTGGCACAAGATAGAGGTAGCCGGGAAATATTCGTTCAACCGTTCCCATGCCGCGGCATACGCCCTTACAGCCTATTGCGGGGCATGGCTCAAGGCCAATTACCCCTCGGCATTCTACACGGTGGCATTGCAATGGGCGGACGACAAGGAGATTCCTTCGTTGATGGCGGAGATGGAACGCTGCTCGTCGGCCAAGATCGTGCCGCCGGACATCAACCGCTCCGGGACGGAGTTCTTCACCGACTATGCCACCGATGAAATCTTCTGGTCGCTTACCCGTATCAAACAGGTCGGTGTCAAGACAGTGGAATACATCGTCACGGAACGCGACCGGGGCGGGGCATATACCGGTATCGAGAACTTCATCCACCGCATATTCCGTTACAAACTCAAGAAATACAGTTACTGGGACGACCCCGACAACGCGGAAGAGGCCGTGAAAGTCCCCGTGAACGCCCGGCATGTCAAGCACATGATCCTTGCCGGATGCTTCGACCGTATCGAAAAAGTCGGGGCGGTTACCGAACGCTGCGCGCTGCTCGAACGCACAGCACGGGAACTGGGATTCTCCCTTTCTGAAAAAGACTTCCCGCAGGACATGCGCGGGCGGCATTTCTTCTGGTCGCAGCAGCAGATTGCCGTGTCGGGCATAGGCAGCATCGATTATCGCCGCATCTTCAACAATTCGGAAGCCCGCAGGCAGGTCAAGGGAAAAGCCTCTTACCTGACCCTGGACGAGGTGGCACGGGACGAGAACGACGGCAGGCGTGCGACTGTCTGCGCCACGGTGGTGGATGTAACCGAACATACCTACAAGGACAGGGAGACGGGAAGCCGGAAGCGTTTCGCCAAGCTGACACTCTCCCAGAACAACCGTCTGGCGGAATGTGTATGCTGGAACGACTATTACATGGAACACCACACCGAGATCCAGTCGCTCAAAGACCGGGTGGTCATCCTCACTGCCGTCATCCGTTACAGCGACTACAACGGATGCAATACATTACAGACCTATAGGAACTCATTGTTATTCATTCAATCCTGAAAAGATATGGCACCCAAGACAGAACAGAAGATATATGTAGGCATCGGGCTGGACTTCGAGACCGGAGGGCTGGACTGCCGTGAATGCGCCTGTACACAGATCGCCCTGCAAGCCGTCCGTTTCGACACATGGCAGGTATTCGACCGCTATCAGGCGTATATCGCCCCCTACGGGAAACAGGACGCGGGGCTTCCCCGACGCAAGGTGTTGCGTACCCGCCATGAACAGGCGAAAGAACCGGAATATGTCCCGATGAAGTACGAACAGACGGCATTGGACTATTCCGCCATTACCATGGAGATGCTGCGCACACAGGGTGTGGACATGAAGAAAGTCGCCGGAGAAGTCATCGCCTTCGCCAAACGCAGCACCCTCTCGAAGGGCTATCAGTGCAAGCCCGTGCTGGTCGGACAGAACATCGCTTTCGATATCGGATTCCTGCAACAGCTGATGAACTATGCCGGACTGGCCGCCGAGTTTGAAAAGACCTTTTCCGGTACCAAGGACTATTACGGCAACTTCCAGCCGCACTACATCGACACGCTTGTCATGGGACGGTTGGCTTTTGCCGCTGATCCGGAGGTTACTTCGTATAAACTGGAACTGGTAGCCTCAAAATTGGGGGTGGAACTGGACGATGCCCACGATGCGGCTGCGGATGTGACGGCCACGCTTGACATCCTGGGGGTCTATACCTCCCGTCTGCGCCAGACGGAAGGGGCGGCAATCGCTACGCAGAAGAAAGAGAAAACCCGTAAATATTTCAAGATATGAGTATGGACACGAATAAGGAAGCCCAAGGCATTGACCGGGAACAGATTCCCGAGACCATTACATTCCGTACGGCGGACCGGATGACCTACGGGGCGCTGGGCTATGACGGGAACGAACTGATGGCGTTCATATCGGGCTACGACCTGGAAATCAAGTTCAACCTGCGGCTCATCAACTCGCTAGCGGATGCGGAGGCGTGTGCCGATGCGTTGGCCCAGGTATTCTATGACGCATTAATGGAGCAGTTGCTCAATGAAAAGGCGGATTTTGTAAAACCTCCGGGATACAAACCCGCTACTCTTTCAGAAAAGGAAGGAAGAACCGATGTCAGACAAGATAACGAACACGCAGGATAGGCCGGAAGAGAACCCGCTCACGGAGCAGGAGCTGCAATTCTGCAACCTCTATGTGAACGGCGGGCTGGAATATGCCGGACAGCCGAAAAAATGCTTTGTGGAGGTATTCGGTGAGGATACGGTGAAGAACCCGTATGCTTCGGCCAATTACCTGATGAACAAACCGCATGTGCTGGCACATATCAAGGCATTGCTCTCCTCGGAACGGTTCGAGATGGAGACGATGGCTGTAAAGCTGCAGGTGACCGAGACTCTCAAGGCAATCATGGACGAGACGGCCACTTCGGACTATACAGACCGTTTCGGTGTGCCGCTCTCTCCGGCACCGCTCAGGGCCGTGTCGGTCAATGCCGCCAAGGCGCTGATGGATATCTTCCCCATCAGGCACAAGGAGGAGAACCGCCTGCGTATCGAAGGCAGCGACGGCAATGTTATCTTCAATGTAATCGTACCCCAAAATCCTGTAAAAGATGGCGAAGCGGAAACGTAAAATCACTAAGGAAGAAATCGCCTGGTGGGTCTATCTGGCGATGATGATCGCGCTTGTCATCTATGGGTTCCGGGATAGTGCGGCAGCCGAGACTCTGCTGAGGGCTATCAGGGACGCATTCTCACTTTTAATGGAATAAGATATGGAACAACTCAAAGAATTTGTAATGAAGTACTTCAAGCTCATTGTCGTGGTACTCTCGTTCTCGCTGACACTGTACATACAGCATGTCAACAACACCGCCCAAATTGCAGAACTGGAAACCAAATGTATCGGTTTGGAAGTGGAAATCAAGAACCAGTATGACCGTATCAACGCCATGAAGCTGGACAAGTCCGTGTTCGAGGCAACCATGATGCAGCTCAACACGGTACAGAATGACCTGCACGAAATCCGTGCCGATATCCGTGAACTTCTCAAATGTCAGGGAACGCACAAGTAAAAACATCATGGAAAGACCAGTTATGAAAAAGAATGCATACGTTACCATCATCGCTTCGCCTGAACTCTCCGAAATGAGGTTGGACGAACTGGTCGGTCGCCGTGGACTGGTCGTTGAAGACCTCCCGCAGAACCGAAAAAAGAACCGGGGCGGCCTTGTATTGTTGGAAGAAATCTATATGGATGAATTTCTGTGGTTCATCCCCGAAGAATCAGTATCATATGAGTAGATTAAACAGAATACTTCTGGCAACGGTGTTGCTGCTCTGTAGCATCCTCTGGCTGCAGCACCGGCGGACAATACGCCTCACGGAAGAACGCGACCGATTCCGCATGAACAGCACCGCACTGCTTTCCGATGTGAAGCGGATGCAGATCGATTCAGCGACGATGGTCCTCGATGCCAAGGCATTGCGGCTGACTATAGATGAGTATAAAGAGTTCCGTGCCAAGGATGCCGAGACCATCGAAAGGCTAGGCGTGAAAATCAGGAACCTCGAAGTGGCTGCACGGCATGAAGTCGAAGTGAAAGCCCCGATAGATGCCGCCATCCGTGACACGCTCATTATCCGTGATACCGTTCCACTGCTGCGGCAGAAGGTGGAGATGGTTACACCGTATATCCAACTTACCGGGTTGATCGAGAACAAACGGCTCAAAGGCGACATCAAAGTTCCGGTAACCCTCAATCAGGCGGTTTGGGTAGAATACAAGGGATGGTGGTTCTGGAAGCGTGTAAAGGCTATCCATCAGTCCATTTCCAGTGACAACCCGTATGTGGAAATCAGGTATTCGGAATATATACGCATACAGTGAAAGAACATGTGTCTTTTATATGTGAAAAGTTCCTGTGACGCCGGTGCGCCAAGGGACTTTTTGCTTTTAGATGTGTTAAAGGCAGATGAATATTCATGCAATGGTTTCCCCGGGATTAGTTTTCAGGTGAAAAATTAAATAACAGATATATTCATGTGACGACCTGAATGTCCCCCGGATGAATGTTCGGGGGATTTTTTTTCTTTTGGGCGTTCCCGTGGGACGGTCGGGCTTTACGTTTCAAGTCCTCGCCTAAAGGCTGTGGGCTTTACTCTGCAATCCCTAACGCATGGCTGAAAACTCCTCTTGCCGGTGGTGTTCTTCTTCATACAGCCTCATGCGTTCTTGTAATGCTTCTTTTAAATTGTCGCTTTTTTTCAGTCCGAGTTTGGCACGTATGTTCGCTCGTTGGCTGGTTATGTTTCCGCTACTCCGATGTAATAATTCGCATATTTGGCTGACGGTCTTGTCTTGCAGTATTAAACGGCAGATGTTTAATTCGGACGGGGATAAATTGGGATATATTCTCCTGATTGTATCAAGTTTACTTTTTTCCTTTTTCTGGTATGCGGCAAGGGCTGTAAAAAGATTTTCTTTGGATTGTTCCCCTATTATGTTTAACAGGGAGCTTGTCTTTTCTTCCGGGTTATTCTCGCTTAACAACTCGGCGAACGCGAATAGTTCTTCCTTTTTCATTTGGAGACGTTTCAAAAGCATTTCCTCTTCCTCTTTTAGCAAGTTGCTACTTTTTAGCAAGCTGCTGATATTACTGTGTAAGGATCTTCCTAATAAGGGGATCATGGTGTATATGATGATGATCAAAGGCAGATAACTGTATAGGAACGGTTCGTCGGTGATAAGTGTGCAGATTGTATAGGAAGCTATGGTAAGGGAGGACAATAGGATGGAGATATTACTCATATAGGCACAGATGGAAAGCATGGTAAATAAGAGAGAGATAGTAATGTTACTCATTATCAATGCTCTTTGATAACTATATTCATATCCGCTACATATTGAGCAATAAATTATCTCGATAAAAATCTCGATATGTATGGCTATCAGTATAATGGAAAAGGTCGTGGTCAGATTTACTCTCTTTTTAAAATAAGCGAGAGTGCACATAATGATAAACAGGAATAATACGCTGTTAATATAATAAAACTGTTCATTGGGAAATGGAACTGAATATATGTATATGGGTGCGCATAAGGCCAGCATGAGCAGGGATAGATGAAAGACACGTTTTTGTTGATACGTTATTATCATTTCGCTTTCTTTTTTGTCGTAAGTTTGAGTTTTTATTGAACTTAGAAAAGTAGCGGCTTTTGTGCTGAATTTCATGTGTTTTATTGTTTTAAGTGTTATTAAGTATAATGTTTCCTGCAAAAACAACTGTTTTTTTTTTTTGTATGTTTAAGTACTTTTCTTTATGATGTTAAGTGTTTTTAATTGTTGTGTAAGCGTGATTGGCTGCTGTGGTAAGTGTTGTAGCTGTTGTGTGGTTGTCTTTTTAAGTATTTATAAGTTTAAAATACTTGTTTTTTGCTTTGGAGGTTGGTTTATAGGTGCATATCTTTAGCGGTTGAAATTCAGGGGGTGTAAAAGCCTGGGGTTGGATTGTCATATTAACAAATGATTAAATGACGAAAAGAGGTTTTTATATTAAATGTGTATTGTTCGTGCTCGTGTTGAGTATAAGCGGAGAAATATCCGCTCAGGAGAAGCGTGATTCGGTAAGGATCTATTTTCATCAAGGAAAGGTAAATATAGATACATGTTTACTTGACAATGGGAACGAGATGGAGCGGTTTGCTAAAATCTGTTCCGCATTGAACGACTCCGTCCGTCTTATCAGGAAAATTCAAATAATAGGAGGAGCTTCCCCGGAAGGAGGGGGGCTGTTGAATGGAAGGCTGTCTGAAAAACGAGCAGAGGTTTTGTGGCGGTATATATCACCTTATATAAAGATTCCGGTATTGGAGAGGGATTTTCATTTTTCGGGAAGCGACTGGAACGGACTTATAACGATGGTGAGAGCGGATGTGAATGTTCCGGAGAGGGAGGATGTCCTTCGTTTGTTGGAGAAGATCGTCCGTTTGGAAAACCAGGACAGCCCTTATTTGGGGGGAGAACTGAAAAGACTGAAAGGGGGGAGGCCATACTCATATTTGTATAAATTCCATTTTCCGAAACTTCGTTCGTCGATGGTGAAAATATGCTATGATAGTGATCCGATAAATCCCGTCAGAGATACGGTATATATACATACACGTGATACGTTGTGCATCCGTGATACCGTTACCGTCATAGCTCCGGTAAAGAAACGGCCGTTTTGCATGGCGGTGAAAACAAACTTGCTTTATGACGCTGTTTTGATACCTGACATCGGGGTTGAGTTCTGTTTGGGGAAGAACTGGTCTGTGGCCGGGAATTGGATGTATGCCTGGTGGAAAAGTGATCGGAAGCATAATTATTGGCGTATCTATGGGGGAGATGTGGAGTTGCGCCGCTGGTTCGGTCGGAGAGCGGTGGAAAAACCGTTTTCCGGGCATCATGTCGGATTGTACGGGCAGATCGTCACCTATGATTTCGAATTGGGTGGGAAAGGTTACTTGGGGGATAAATGGAGTTACGGGGGAGGCGTGGCTTACGGCTACTCGTTACCTGTGGGACATCGGTTCAATGTGGATTTCACGTTGGGAATCGGCTACCTTGGAGGATCGTACAAGGAGTACATCCCTTTGGACGGTCACTATGTATGGCAGACCACTAAAAACCGCCGCTGGTTCGGCCCGACCAAGGCGGGTATCTCTTTGGTGTGGTTGATCGGCCGTGGCAACTACAACGAGAAGAAAGGAGGCAGGCAGTGATACGGATACGCTTTTGTCTGGTGTTCATATTTTTATGGATAGGACTGACGGCTTGTGAGCATAAGGATTTATGTTACGATCATCCGCACTTTGCCAAGGTGCGGGTATTATTCGACTGGACCAAGATTTCCAATCATGACAAGCCTGAAGGCATGAGGGTCGTATTTTATCCGACCGACGATGAAAGCAACACGTGGATATTTGATTTCCCCGGAGGAGAGGATGGGGAAGTGGAGCTCCCCGAGAATGATTACCGGGTAATTTGCTTCAACTACGATACCGACGGGATGGTTTGGAAAGAAAACGGCAGTTACACGCTTTTTACTGCCGATACGCGTGATGTTCAGTCGCCGGATAACCGGACAATGGCTGTCACCCCACCCTGGCTGTGTGGCGACCATATAGACAGAGTTATCCTCAAGGACATTCCGGGAGGAAGCGCGGAGATAGTACGACTAACTCCCGTAAACATGGTATGTCACTACACGTATGAGGTGAACGGTCTTCGGGGACTGGATAGGGTGGCGGATTTGCGGGCCGCTCTTTCCGGCATGTCCGGCTCGCTTAACATGTCCGGCGACAGTTTGCCCGCCGGTCTTTCGGAGAGCCTGCTCTTTGATGGAATGGTTTCACGGAATCAGATTATAGGCGGATTCTATACGTTTGGACATTCCGCACTTGAAGGAGAGCCCAATGTTTTCCGGCTGTATCTCAAGAACCGTTCCGGCAGCATGTCTGTATTGGAACAGGACGTGAGCGACCAAGTGCATGATGTCCCGGTAGCGGGGCATATCGGTGATGTGCATCTGGTGTTGAATTTTGATTATGAGGTACCATCCGAGCCGGGAAGTGGCGGTCCGGGATTTGATGTGGACGTTGATGATTGGGATGATGTGAATGTGGATATAGTGTTGTAATCGAGTTTTATTAATTATATGTATCAATTTAAATTGTTTTTATTTATGAAAAAAAGTACAGTAATGCTTTGGGCAATCTTTGGAGCTCTACTCATGGGTTGCTCAGACGAGGAGATTGCGAATGTGGAAACCTCCTCACGGAATGCGATTGGTTTTAACGTGTTAAGTAATGCGGCGGAAACGAGGGCTATCCCTACTACCCCCGACAACTTGACGAGCACCGATTTCGACGTGTTCGCTTTTACGACGGATGGTACTGCCTTCATGGGAAAGGTAGACACGGATTTTGGACATGACGGAGTGAAGATCGTGTACAAAAATGGTAAGTGGGATTATGACGATGCGAACGACCTTCGTTATTGGCCTACCGAGGCTTTGGACTTTTACGCGTTCAATCCCGGAACGGTTAGTGAAGACATGATAGTGTTTTATAGTTGGGAAGCCACCAAGGATGTCCAAAAGATAAGTTATACCTGCATGGATGAGTATGGAAGCGGTACTACTCATGCAAACTACGACGTGATGTATGCCATGGCCAAAGGCCAGACAAAAGACATGAACAACGGAATAGTGAAATTTAATTTCAAACATATTCTGTCACAGGTCGTATTCAAAGCAAAGACCCAATACGATAACATGCAGGTGGACATCGACGTGATCAAGATTCATAATTTCAAATTTGCCGGCGCCTTCACATTGCCTGCGGCAGCCGATGGAACGGGAAGTTGGAGTTCGTCTGATTTAGCATTTCCACACGCATTTACCGTAGTGAAAAACGCAAACATCACGGTCAATAGCAATACCGAAGCTACCGATATTACCACAAATACTCCTATGCTGAATATACCACAGGAGCTGACTGCTTGGAAAGTTTCCGAAACAGCCACCAAAAGCAAGTTGGAGGCCGATAATGCGAAGCAATGTTATCTGGAGATCGCCTGCAAAATCCGGCAGTCCGGAGCTTATCTGTTGGGTTCAGCAAGCGAATACAAAACAATTTATGTTCCGTTCGGAGATACATGGGAACAGGGCAAGCGTCATATCTACACGTTGATTTTCGGTGGTGGTTATGATGATCAGGGAGAGGCTGTGTTGAATCCGATCCAGTTTGATGCAGAGACAACAGGCTGGGTTAATGCGGCAAAAGACGTAAACGTTTAATTAGGGACATTCATTAAATATTATAAAATTAGCCAACTAATTCATACACAAATTATTGCGAATTAGTTGGCTTTTTTGTATCTTTAGGTATTCCCCCGAAAACAAGGTTTGACGGCTAAAACGGGGGAAATACCCAAACTAATAAGATATGGCAAAGATACAAAATATTTCAGAAATTCACCCTACTTTGGGTTTTACAGAATTTGATATTCTGGAAAAATACCGCAAGAGTTTTAATGAGAGTGAGCTTGGTAAGCTTCATTCGGTCTTTCCGTTTGAATGTATGGCAAAAGCCGCAGGCCTGTCGGACCGACGCCTGGGCCGCAGGAACATATTCAGTCCTTCCGCAAAGATCGCCCTTATGGTCCTGAAGGCATACACCGGATTCTCCGACAGGCAACTGGTGGAACATCTGAACGGGAACATACACTACCAGATTTTCTGTGGAATTATGATCCCCCCGTCCCTTCCCATAACCAACTTCAAGATAGTCAGTGCCATCCGTAATGAGATAGCATCCCGCCTTGACATTGATTCTTTCCAGGAGGTCCTGGCTTCACACTGGAAACCTTATCTTGATAACCTTCACGTCTGCATGACCGATGCCACATGCTATGAGAGCCACATGCGTTTTCCTACGGACATGAAACTTCTTTGGGAAAGCCTCGAATGGCTCTACAGGCATATATGCCGGCATTGCAGGGAGCTGGGCATAAGGCGTCCGCGCAACAAATACAGGAATGTGGCGGAATCCTATCTGTCCTACTGCAAGAAAAGAAAGAGGAGAGCTTCAAGGACAAGAATGCTTAAGCGCCGTATGATCAAGCTTCCTGAAAAGCTCCTCAGTCAAAGGGATGGGATCCATAGCGAGTACGGTGCTTTACTCCGATATACCCAGGATTACCATAAGCGTCTTTCCACCATCAGAAAGGTCCTTGTACAGGAAAAGGAAATGTTTGAAGGGCGGAAAGTCAGTGACCGCATCGTCAGCATTGACCGTCATTATGTACGTCCCATCGTCAGAGGCAAGAAAACCAAGTCCGTCGAGTTTGGTGCAAAGGTCAATAATATACAGATAGACGGCATATCGTTCATCGAACACCTCTCGTTCAAGGCATTCAATGAGGGTATACGCTTGAAGGACTGTATCCGTATGCAGCAGAAGCTTATGAATGTAAGGGTAAGATGTGTGGCTGCCGATTCCATATATGCTAATAATGCCAACAGAAAGTTCTGTACAAAATATAGGATATCCACATCCTTTGTGCGCAAGGGAAGGGCGGCAAAAGATGAGTCTTTGAGGAAGGTGCTTAGAAGCGAACTCTCAAAAGAAAGGGCCACACGGCTTGAAGGAAGCTTCGGCACTCAGAAGCAACATTACTCGCTCTCAAGGATAAAGGCCAGAAACAGGAAGACGGAAATACTGTGGATTTTCTTTGGAATACATACGGCAAATGCCATACTGATGATAGAAAAAATCAGAAACAAAACAGCTAAAGCAGCATGATATGATGTTACTCACAGAATCAGAAGAGGTCATCAGACTTCTTCCGGAACGTCATGTCCTGTCGGATAGAATTATGTGAGAAAGCACCGAAAAATGGCAATAAGAACGGCCTATGAAGTGGTCATGCCCTATCATCTTCATATGCCATCTTATTTTTTAGGGACATTTACTGAATATCCCTAATTAATATCGTACCCGTTGGCAGGTTAAATAATCCGATATTCGTAGACCCGGAACGGGGCATTGAAAGCACTCTTGGAGTTTTTCATTTGTCAACAGGTTATTATCTTTGGATAGGTAGCTTTTTGACTTTGCTATTGGGCGAAATCGCATTGTTTGTATTAAAAAACAAAATAGGATGACTCACTATAATCTACTTCGTATTTTTCCATAAATGCAATCCTTGCCAAAAAGCAGTTTGTTCGGGTGGTTGTTTGGGCGTTCCCCCTTCGGGTCGGGCTTTCCGCTACAAGTCCTCGCTATGCTGTGGCTTTTCCCCTGCAATCCCTAACGTGGGTGAAAGGGTTTTCACTATCTTGCGCTTGCACTTTGACACACGGGGCTTCGGCTGTTCGCCGAAACTTCCCGCGCCCCGTCCCGCCCGAAAGAGTTCCCCGGCGTTTGTCCGGCAGCCGACATTATTCAAGGTAGTATTCTATAATATCTTTTATCAGTAGCTCTTCTCCTTGTTTCCATAATTTCCAGCCTTGTTCACTCTTTATTGTATCGCCTTGTACCTCAAACGGTTTTCGGACTTCTGTATTGTCCTTGAAGCAGACTACCGTCACCATGCGAAGATAGTCTTCCCAAGAGATATAGTAGGTGTCAAAGTCATGCGTTCTTTTCGCTGGAATACCATTTATCCGCATGAGGCTGCGGTTGCGTTGCATCCTGTTTCCATGCATCATAATCTGCCCAGATGAACAGTTGATCCATGCCGTTTTTCCGCTTTCCTCGTTCAGTACAATTTCAGCCCTTCCCGCCATTAAGCCCAACACTCTAAAACGGAGCATGGGAAAAGTGTAGGTCAGACTTGCCGTCTCTTCTAAGTATTCATGTATGTTGCTTCCGGATCTCCATGCCAAGGGCATTAACGTATCTGATTCCGAAGAGTAACGATAGTAATATCTGCCATCTTTGCATGAAGCGTTATTCTGTCCGTCCTGCCATTCCTGCGGATTGTCATCCTTCCTTTTCCGCTCGGCAATATCCTTGTCAAACGGATACTGATGCAGTGCAATGCTATCTTCCGGCTCCTTGCACGTTGCTGTCCGGTATAATGGTATGACGGGGTTCTGCTCGGCTATGACCTCCATGAACCCAATACCCAAAGGAGCATATAATCCATTCTTGCGTTGGAACTGGAAATGATTGCCTTGTATGAAAAGGGAGGGAAAATCATCGGAAGCAATCCCCGTTATTATATCCGCTTCGCCAATAACATCCGCTGTCCGTTGGTCTTGTTTGCATGAAGATGTGCAGGCGGACTCATTGTCTGTCGGAGGCATAGGCGGCTTGCAACTCATGACCGATGCAGCCGTCAAAAGTAGTGTTATGATGACGGTTTTCATCTAAGTTTAAGCCCCACCTTCACCATGCCATGTGCAGGTTTGGGTATTATCTTGATAGTTATGCTGTATCCATTGCCCTGATTTCTCACCGTCGGTGTATTGTCCCTCAATGGTTATATAGGGTTTACCCTCCCATGTTGATTCCACACGATACGAACCGTCGAGTTTTCCATTACGGTAGTGGCATGTAGTCTTGCTGCGTATTGCGCGGCCGTCCTCGAAGATTTCCCATTCCTCGCCATCTTTTTTCCCGTCGATATAATGAGATTCAAAAATCTGCTTACCCGTCTTGTTGGCAAAGCGACGTTCCCGCCCGTTCTCCACACTCTGTTTGTACTCCTTTTCTATCTCTATTTTTCCGTTACGGAAATAGGTCTTTACAGTTCCGTCTATCTTGCCTTGTAGTATGGGTGTTTCCTTTCGAGGAGTAACGCCGTCTTGGTAGTATTCCGTGAATGTACCGTTACGCTTGCCCTTGACATATATGCCCGACTCACGCAATACCCCGTCACGGTAGCGATGATAGTCACCGTTTATCATGCCGTCTGAAAGTTTCACGTGTTCTTCGTCAAGCCCTCGTATAATGCGATATTTTCCCTGCAACGGCCGTTTACTGTCTTTTTTATAATATACTGTGCGGTGTGCATCATCCGTCAGGGGCTGCAAATCATTCCATTCTACTGTTTGTTGTGCGGAAACCGTGCCGCAAAGCAACAAAAAAATGTATAGTATCAACATTCTATTCATATGTCGTATATTTTTATTTTTCGAGGTTGATAATGTTCTGTGGCAAACTGATTTTCAGGGGGGGGGCAAACCGCTTATTATATTTATTTTGAAGAAATTTCTCCATTCTTATAGCTTTGCTATAAAATAAAGCATTAATCCAACTATTATATTCACTCTTCAAGTTTACTTTTCACCAATTTCAGGAATTCCTCCTTAGTCATGAACCTGTCGAGAAAATCATTCAGTCGTCCCTCATTGGTTACTTCCGTGAAAAATTCCTCATGATCCGTACTCCAGATGACAGGATTCTCAGGGTCGTTATCTGACAGGCAGATGAGATAGTAATTGGGATAACCGTCCGTATAAAGCAGCTCTACAAAATCCGGAGTGGCACAATTTGAATACTTGATGATTTCACCCAGCTCTGCATTATCCGTAAACCAACCATTCCATTCTTCAAAATCCGGTGTCCCTTTTTGGAATGGCGTAAATGGTCTGGCAACCCAAAACAGTTGGCGGCGAGGTTCTTCATCCAAGGTAAAGAACGTATCTGTCATTTCCTTATAGAACGCCTCCCTGTCAGAATTGAACAACTCCATATGCTCATCCACCCAATCGCCCAAACCTTCAATCGGCTCTGTATCTTCGGCAGCCAGCCAGGGCGTGTCCACCGGTTTAAGGAACAAGGCCGTATCGAATGTAATGGCACAGAGATCCTCTTTCAGTGAATTCCCTTTCAGGTTTGCTACGTTGCCGCCCAGTAGCCTGATTCTGTCTGTTATTTCCTTTTTCATGAGTGCCGTATAATTTTGTTATTATTTTTGTTTGAGATTCACATGCCCGGACAGCCATTGGAAATATTTCCAGTCTTCCTTGAAAATCTTTTCCCCTTCGAGCATATAGGCGCGGAGAAGAAATTCAGTTGCATTGGTTTCATCCTCCATTTCCAGATAGTTCTCGCCAAGGCGCAGCAGGATGAAAGGATTGTCTGTCTCTCCGATATTGTAGCATTTGCGGAAAAACTCCAGCGACTTGCCGTAGTTCCCCATCATGAAATGGGCGTCACCGATTGAGCCGGCGAGCCAGAGATATGCTTCCCAGTCTTCCTTCGGTTCAGGAAGGATGTCCAGTGCCTCTTGGAAACAGGAGATGGCTTTCGCGTAATCTTCGCTTTCCATCGCCTCATTTCCCGTTTCTGACAGTTCTTCGATTCTGTCGTACAGTTCATCTGAAAGTTCCATATTCCTCTATTTTTCTTTGATATTCTTTGATGCCCACATCCCGATATCCTGCTTGCTCAATGCCGCAGCCATCAGGTCGGGGAATTTGTCAGGCGTACAGGCAAATGTGGGAACACCCAGACCGGCAAGATACTCGGCATTACGCTTGTCGTAGCAGGGCGCCCCGTCATCGTTCAGGGCCGGAAGCACAATCAGCTGCACACCGCTGGCCACAATGGAGGCGAAACGCTTGCGCATCTCCTTCTCGTCACCGCCTTCATAGAGGTCGGTCACCAGTACCAGCACAGTGTCCTGCGGCCGTGTGATCACACCCTGACAGTAAGTCAGGGCCCTGGCTATGTCGGTTCCTCCGCCGAGCTGGACACCGAACAACAGGTCAACCGGGTCCTGCAGGTCATCGGTAAGGTCAACGACCGAAGTGTCGAACACCACCATACGCGTATTGACGGACGGCAGGGAGGCCAGTACCGAACCGAAGATGCCGGAATATACGACAGAGGTTCCCATCGAACCGCTCTGGTCGAGACAGAGAATGATGTCCTTCAGAGCCTTGCATTTTCTGCCGTAGCCTATCCTGACTTCCGGAATGACGGTCTTGTACTGGGGCTGGTAGTTCTTCAGGTTCTTTATGATGGTCGTCTTCCAGTCTATCTCGTTGTAACGGGGATTGCGCCTTCTCGCCGAACGGTTCAAAGCACCGGTGACGGCCTGCTGGGTCGGGGAAGAGAGCTTCCGCAGCAGGTCATCCACGACCTTGCGTACAACCTGACGGGCCATGTCCTTGTTCTTTTCGGGAATGGCCCTGCCGAGTGACATCAGTGTAGCTACCAGATGTACGTCAGGGACAACTGTTGCCAGCATCTCCTTCTCGGTAAGCAGCGAATCGATATGCAGACGCTTGATGGCATCCCTCTGGATGACCTGCACGACGGTCTGTGGGAAAAACTCCCGGATATCGCCAAGCCAGCGGCTTACCTTTGGGGCCGACGACCCGAGTCCGCCGCGGCGGTCACTGTCATAGACGGCTTCCAGCGAACTGTCAAGGCGCTGTTCTTCCACCGTCAGCGTTACACCCGTCCCGTCAGCGGCATTCCCGCCGAGAGCCATACGCCATCTTTTCAAATATTCTGTTTCCATGTTCTGTTCCTTTTTTATCCGATTCCCAGAAGTCTGCCGAGCAGGGGTATTACTTTGGATGCATCCCCGTCATTGCAGGAATGTTCCCCGGAGGCGATTCCGGTATCGGTTCCGTTCAATTCGAATCCTTTGGCCTTCTCGCCGAGTTTGCGGCGCTCGGCTGTAGTGAAATTGCTGAATGTACGTCTGATCACCGGCAGCAGTTCTATGAAATTTGCGTCGCTCAAACCGCAGAGCCAGCCGTTCACGAGCTGCCACAGGTTGTCGTCCAGCAGCAGTACCGAACCTGATGCACGCAGGAATCCCTCAAACCAGTATGCGATGTCGGAAGGTGCGTTGCCCACCGATGAATAGAAGCTCAAGGTGTCACGCATCTCTTCACGCGATATCCTGCCCTTGTCGTAGAGTATGCGTGCCGCGTACCCGGAGAGCAGCGGATGCGCTCCTGATGAATTGCGGATCTGCTGCACGAACCCATACCACATGCCGTTCAGCTCTTCGTCATCAAGCGTGGATACGGCATAGTTGGTAGCCGACAGGTGTTCAAGAAGTTCTCCGGCTGCCTCCTCGTCGATGTTGATGCAGACGAGCAGACCTCCTGCAAGGATACGTGCCACCATGGCCCGGAGCATGTTGCCCACCTTGCTGAAATCCAGATTGCGGACATCGCCGTAACGGACGATGTTCACCAGGTCGGGAACCGCTTCCATCATCTCCACAATGTCTGTGGATGCCGCCGACAGACGGTCAAGACGGATGGTCATCGCTTCCACAAGCTCCGGAAGGTTGGCCGGAATGACCCGGTCAAGAAGTCCCGTCAGTTCGGGGATTCTGGTGATTCCGGTCATGCGGTCAGAGACGTACTTCTGCACGGCTTCCTCCACGGTATTGCCCCAGACTGCCCGTTCTATGATGCAGACAATCTGTTCCGGTCTATGGTAAAGACTCCATTTTTCCTTGAAAGTACCCTTGCCGCCTGCGGTTTCCGGCTTGGCCCAGTCTATGTCAAGCAGGGCCAGGCGGTGGAAGAACAGGCTGCGTTCCAGGTCGGTCTCCTTGCGCAGGTCAAGTGTCATCTCCTTTATTTCCGCCGTGAAAGGAACACGCAAGCGTTTCTGCTGCCGTTCCACGTCAATCAGGAGAGGGACTTTGGGTACCGCTTCCGGCACTTTGCCCAGACAGTTGCCCACGATGAGCGATTCCCTGACGAGCTGCAGCAGCATATCGTCCCCGAAGCCCATTACGGTGGTCACCGCCTCGTTGTATTCCTCAAGCGTCGGGGCGGGCAATCCACGCAACGCAGCTGTCGTCTGCGCCAGACGGACTGTCTCGATTACGTGGGCCACCGAGATGTCCATGTCCTTCTTCCTCAGAAGGGCCGCTATACGGCTGACCCACCAGGTGCCGTCATCTTCCGGATGATGCCACAGGTAATGGTACCATCCCGGAGAGTCTATGCCGGCCCCGTAACCGCTGCGGAAGGTGAGCCTGTCATACGTCCACGGAATCCACGTGCATTCCGCCTTTACCTTCGGGAGCCCTTTCAGCAGCTCGTTGTCATCCTTCACCTTCGGCATATTCTCCAGTGCCGGGACATGCCATGCCCCGCAGATTACGGCTATGCACCCGAAAGGTTCCTTCTGGGCCGCTCGTATCATGCGACGCATCCACGCTTCACGGACAAGGTTCCTGCGGGAGGTATGTTCCGAGAGGGCTTCCCTGAGCGCGGTCACAGCTTCCTTGACGGCCTCGAAGATGCCGCTGCCGTCTCTGCGCTGTTCTATGTTCATGTTCCACCACGATTCACCGTCAGTATAGCCGGCAGCTTCTGCCAGCAGGTCAAACGGATCACCCGGCTGTTTAATAGCTTCATCATCCGCTTCTACAGGCTCGTTGCCATCCTTCCTTTCCGCTTCGAAGGCAAGGGAATGGGCAAGCGGGAGATCGAAGAAGCGTAAGGTGACATTCTCCCGGAGAGCATAGCGCAAAGCCTGCCATTCCGGCGAGAAGTCGGCAAACGGATAGAATACGGCATTCTGCGGCACATCGGGTTGATAGCCGAGCAGGGCTACCGGAGGCTTCATCTGCCCGTAGGAGACGAACGGCATGAGAGCCTCGGCCTCCGCCGGTCCCTCAAGCAGTATGAGGTCGGGACGGATACGCTCAAGTTCCTGCAGGATGTTCCGGCAGGAGCCCGGCCCGTGATGACGTATTCCCAATAGATGAATGTCTGTCATATTACTTGTCTCATGCAAAATACGTCAATCAAATCATATCTCTTGAAGCCCTGTAGATGTCTTTCCAGCCCTCACGGTTCTTGACCACTGTCTCCATGTATTCCTGCCATACCACTTTGTCCTGTACAGGGTCTTTCACCACGGCACCGAGGATGCCTGAAACGAGGTCCTCCGCATGGATCTGGCCGTCACCGAAATAGCCGGCCATGGCAAGGCCGTTGTTCACCACGGATATGGCTTCTGCCGTACTCAGTGTGCCGCTCGGGCTCTTGAGCTTCGTCTTGCCGTCGCCGGTGGCTCCCTGACGCAGCTCACGGAAAATGGTGACGACACGACGGATTTCATCAAGGGCAGGTTTCTCTGCCGGCAGCTGCATCACTTTCTCGAAGCTCTCCACGCGGCGGCGGACAATGTCAACTTCTTCCTCAAGCGTGTCGGGCAACGGGAGGATGACCGTGTTGAAACGGCGTTTCAGTGCGCTTGAAAGGTCATTCACACCTTTATCCCTATTGTTGGCCGTGGCTATGATGTTGAATCCGCGGATGGCCTGCACCTCCTTGTTCAGCTCGGGGATGGGCAGGGTCTTCTCCGAAAGGATGGTGATGAGCGTATCCTGCACGTCAGAACCGATACGGGTAAGCTCCTCAATGCGGCCGATCTTGCCTTCCTGCATCGCCTTCATCACCGGGGTCTGTACCAGGGCACCCTCACTCGGCCCCTCGGCGAGAAGACGGGCATAGTTCCAGCCATAGCGGATGGCCTCTTCTCCCGTTCCGGCGGTACCCTGTACTATCAGCGTCGAATCGCCTGATATGGCTGCCGCCATGTGCTCGCTGACCCAGCTCTTGGCCGTACCGGGAAGACCGTACAGAAGCAGCGCCCGGTCGGTGACAAGGGTGGCCACGGCAATCTCCATCAGGCGGCGGTTGCCTATGTATTTCGGTGAAACCTCGAAACCGTTCTTCAGTATCCCTCCCATGAGGTAGGTGACCACGGATTGGGGTGACATCTCCCAGTTTTCGGGAATCGGGTTGGTCTCGTTCTTTTTCAGTTCATGAAGTTCCTCTGCAAACTGTTGCTCGGCATGTTGTCTCAGTAAAGTGCTCATATGAATATCAATATTTATTTTTCATTTAACAAAGTGTCTATTTCAGATTTAAGATCCATGAATTCCAGCATCTTCGAGCAGAACTCGTTCATGGACGGCGAAGCCTCCGCCGAAGAGGCGGCCTTGGCCTCGATCAGGTTCCTTAGATGTGACGGGATATGCATGGCAAGCCGTTCCGCCATGTCTGCGGCATAGTACAGGTAATCCTTTTTCAGAATCCAAGACATGACGCTGGAAGAGA
Source organism: Paraprevotella xylaniphila YIT 11841 (assembly GCF_900683745.1). Lineage (NCBI taxonomy): Bacteria > Pseudomonadati > Bacteroidota > Bacteroidia > Bacteroidales > Prevotellaceae > Paraprevotella > Paraprevotella xylaniphila. The sequence continues at coordinate 3,412,835 of NZ_LR215980.1, read as the reverse complement.
ATTTCGGGCCCCATGCCTCGTAGTCGTTGCCGTACCATGAGTCGGGTATGAATCCGAAATCCCGGACCGTTTCCGGCCAGCTGATTTCCTCCCGCTGGGAGGGAGTGAGCATCGCCACGAGTTCCGGCTTGCGCAGATAGGAAGGGTCTTCCTTCAGGGTGTGGAAAGCCCACAGCCCGTCCGAGAAGTTGAGTATCGGGTCCTCCAGCTCCAGGAACTTCCTGAAAGGGGGATGCTTGGCGAATTTTCTCGCGGCCTCTTCCTTACCGCAGCCATATACCTCGCACCAGAAACTCAAAGGCACCCGTTCGGCGAGCTGCCTCAGGATGAATTCGGAATCGCCCTCTTTCTTGTTGGAGCTTACCTCGGACAGCCCCATGGCCTTCATCTCCGGGGTGTATCCGATCTCGTCGTATGACCATCCGGTAAGCATGTTGTGTCTGATATGTCCACGCAGGAGTTCGCAGCAGCGCATCACCATGGCTGAATCGGGAATCATGCACAGAAGTTTCCGTGCCGTTTCCTTGACAATGGAGCTGCGGTCCGACTCCAGCACTTCCTGTATGAAGAGCTCGTCGGCCTTGCTGATGTTTATCCGGAGACATTCAAGCAGCTCGTTGCGCTGGTTGGCCGGTTCGCTCTTCCAGTCTTTCCGCAGCAGTTCAAGGGCTGCGGCAGAATCCTGCTGCCTGAATCTGGCAAGCATCTCCTTACGCTCGCCGTGGGTGGCCGTATCCCAAGAATCGGTGATCCCGCATTCCTCTCCGACAAGGCCCATCTGCCTGATCAGCCATAAGCCTCTGTTCCCGACGAGATTTTTCAGCAGCCTGCGTTCTTCAAACCGCAACGGATTGTTGCGGTCATAGGCACGCCGGATAAGCGGCTGGAGGTATTCGGGCGAAATGATTTTTCCCGACCCCTGCGCCAGACGGTAGGCGTAGGCTAGCATATAGCGTGTACCGTGGAGTCTGGAAAAGAGTTGACTCCGGTCCTTGTCGAAATACGGCAGTTCCTCTTCCGGGGCTGTTTTCACGGGGACAATGCCTTCCGCTCCGGCCGGTTCCCATCCGGCACGCCTGTAGGCGAAGGCGGATGCGGCTGTCATGTACAGGAACGATTCCGTGTCTTCGGCTTTCCCGTGGATCCCGTCAACCAGAGTCTGAAGGGACTCGGGAAAGGCTCCGGGAACGAATTCACGGTTGGCTGTTCCAAGCAGTGCAGCCTGTATGATAGGTTCAGTTACGTTCATCTCTCCAAGTATGATATTCTTTGTTGTACCAAATGGATTTCAGCTCCCATATATCCCCGTTTACAATGACCAGCGAGGCGAACGGATTGCCGCCGGTAATGGCGAGGATGTCGATGAAGGTTTCCTCGGGCATCGCCACACGGACGGCATTGCCCGCGTTGTCCAGCAGCGTGTAGTCTTTCCCGTTACGGGCAACCCTCACGTCATCCACAAGCAGGGGGACGTCCTCGAAAAACGGATTCGTCAGCATGGCCGTGCGGTACACCGCGGCAGCCTGCTTCAGGTCAGGGCTGCACGCCGGCACAAAGTTTTCTTCCGCGAGTACGGACTCCCGGAACAATGCACGCCGGCATGTACCCGTGCCGTTGTAAAAGCATAGCGCCCCTTTATAGGCACTGCCCGGAATCCAGTTCTCGGTGGAAAAGGTACCGACAACGGCAAAACTCAGGTATCTGGCGAAAAGTCTGCTTTCCTTTCCGTAAAACCAGTAGATGTCGGTATTGATATCGTTGACTTTACGGGACTGCTTGTGAAGCACGAGCCAGCTGTCCGCCACCGGCTCTCCGGCAAGGACGTTGTCCTTGGACTGGGGATATCCGATCTGCGTGCGTATCTCGTCCTTCCATTCTTCGGGAAGGCCGTCCATGTTTCTGTAGCTCTGCATGAGCAGGTACAGCCTGCCCATGCTTTCCGTCAGGTCGGATTTCCAGCTTTCCGAGTCGAAGTCTATAGCCTCCATGGCTCTCAGTCTCCCCGCAAGTCCCGGTGCCTGGGCATCCACCATCCTCCGGGCCATGTTGTCAAACAGGGTATAGGCACGTTCCGGAACATTCAGGAATCCGTTGCGCACCAGGTCCTTCATCCATACCTCAAGGTCGGATATGCCTCCCAGTACCTTCTGGTGCCGTTTCTCCTGCCTCTTGGCCTGAGCCGCTTCATCCACAGGGGTTTCGCTTTTGGCTTTCTGCTCCTTCTTTTCGGCCTTCTCCGTTCTTTTGGCAAGCCACGCCGTCACCCATTCCGGCTCTTCCGCCTGCGTGAACTGGTCTGGCTGGCGGGCGTACAGCAACAGCAGGCCAAGCCCATGCTTGCACGGGAATTTGCGGCTCGGGCAGGAACACTTGAACGCAATGTCATTCAAGTCTATCACCGTCTGGTAGGGATTCTTTCCGCTTCCCTGGCAATGACCCCAGACGGCACGTCCGCTGCATTCCCTCAGTACCCATTTGCTTAAGGTCGCAAGTCCTTTGCCGGCCTTTACAGACGAGTCGTCGGGAGCGAGCTGCAATATCTGTTCTTCTGTCAAGTTCAATGGCATACGCAACAAGTTAATTGGTCATTGGTAAATCATTCCCTGTTCCCGGCTGCATATTCTCCCGTGTTGATGTCAAGTACGGGACGCTTGGGCTGTATCAGCGCGTCTTCGTATTGGCATTTCCACTGGATGCTGCGGTCCATATAACCGTCTTTGATTCCATCGACGGTTTCTCCCGAGTCTATTTCATTGCCGCTTGTAAGCAGATAGGAGGCCACGTTGTAGGCATGGTTCACTACCCAGTTCGGATCAAGTCCGCGGAAGTGGTACTGCAGGTCAGGCAGGAACAGCGTGTTCATCCCGAGTGTATCTACCAGCATGTCGTCGGAACCCTGAATCGTGAAGAAACGGACGTTTACGGCATAGCGGATGAACCGGTCAGGACCTTCTATCTGATTGCTGCGGATTTCCTCCGCCTCGAACAGTTTCCCGCTGCCGCTGAAGAAGAACGCTTCGCAGGACGGGAACAGTTCGGCGAGCGCTTCAAGGTAGTCCATTTCCAGATTGGCACGTTCCAGAGAAGACAGGCCACGGGCAAGGAAGTCTGTAGCGAGCATACTGTACCGGCATTCCTCAAGGATACGGTCACGGCTTTCCTGGCAGTCCCACATCTGGCTCCGGGTGAAGTCGTCCACGGTCTTTCCGTCAAAGTCCATGCACGAAGTCATCAGGAACTGCACGGGTGCTTTCCCGTCCTCAAACTCCACCATGTGGTCCAGGGCGGTGATGAAGACAGACTTGTCATCACCTTCGCGGCATTCTACATTGCCGAAATGCTTCCGGCATACATCAGCCACCCTCTGCGTGTCCGGCAATTCAACCGGTTCCTTGAACAGAAGGTTTATAAGTAAAGGTCCTCCAGGCTGCAGTTCCTTTGTATTTAGGTCTTGTTGAAATACTTGGTTCATATTGAAATGCTTTTGAATGTGAAACGAATCGGTTAATCCCACCAGAAATACCATATTCTGGATTGACGCAACGTGTCGGCAAGACTGCCTATGCCGTTACAGTTCTGGTCCATATCCGGACAGAAAGCATATTGCTGTATTGCGGCTTCCATTGCTCTGTCTTCCGGAACGGGCGCTGGAAGTTCATACTCCAGCTGGTCGCTGGTAAAGGTTCCCGGAACAGCACCGTATTCTTCGTACCAATACTTTGAGATAGCCATCAGTTCGGGGTTTGCAGGACAGTCGTTCCAGTTGCCGAATGGCAGGTACGCGAATATTTTCCACGGCTCCGTGACCGGAATACGGGCAAGGATCAGCGGATGCGTCATGTTCGTGTCGGTATTCCAGTAGCTCGAGTAACGGTTGTTGTCGAATCCGCCTTCAGGCTCTTCTTCAATATCATCGTTGTCCTGCCCGGTCAGCTTGTCAAGGATGGATTTACCGTCCATGACAGGAGCCTCAAGCAGCCTTCTGCGGAATTCATTGACTTTTTCCTGGTTGAATGTGTAATCATCCGAGCTTTCGCTCTCAGGATCCGAGTTCCCGATTATGTTTTCCCACAAACCTTCATCGACATTGACTAGAACGGGGATGAAGCCTTCCCGCACGCCGAGCCGTTGGGCATAGGTATAGGCTGACATGATAGGGTCATCGTCACTCATGGATGGGAAATAGGTACATTCACAATCAAGATAATCCATGAAGGCACGGGCCAGTTCGTCTGGCTCAACGGTATCTTTGTCTATATGCAGCCCCTGCCAGTTGGCGAAGCGTCTGTCTATGCGTTGTGACATTGCCTGGTAATAATCCTCGTCATACGGGACAAACAGGTATGCTTCCTCTTTGAACTCATCGGAATGATACCTTTCCGGACCGAAATAATCCAGGGCGTGGTTGTCAATGTCTCCGGGGTAAAATGGAGTTTCATTGGCGCCATAATAACTGCCATAATAGTAGTCGGCAAATGCACGGCCCTGTTTATTGAACAGGAATCTTGTAAGCTGCCCGTTCAGGTTGTCCTTTATGAACACCCTCAGGTCATCATCGGCTGAGCCGCTTTTGATCCGGGACACAAGGTCTCCGAACTGTTCAAGAAAATCATCCCTCATAAGGTCATTTACCATGCACCAGCGTAGATATATTGCCAGATGATTGTAGGCCGTAATTGTATCTAACGGCAGATCCTTCTCTTTGAACTTCTCCAGATGGCCTTCCGCATCGTCCATCACTTCATCCGTGTCATCCGGGAAATCGGGACCGCCATCGGCATCGTCTTCGCTGCCGTATGAGATTTTCAGAGTCACTTTGTCCGGAAGGGCAACACCCTGTCCACGTGTTATCCTATGTTTGTCGACAGCCGAGAAGCCTATGGTTTCTCCGTCGTTGAGAACTGCATCGTATTCCAGAACATATCCTGCCATGCTGGCCAGGAAGTCTCTCACCTTTGACGGGTCGGCATCCACGTCAAGGACCTCCATTTCGTCCTTGCCGAAACACTCCATTCCATAGGTGTAGCCGCTGATTCCCTTTTCGGTACGGTAAAGCCCGAACCATATCCAGTTGTATATAGGCAGCGAATCCTCCTTCATCATTCCGGAAAAGCCTTCATAGAAACGAGGCTGGAAAACGCCACCGCTGGTATAGATACCGGTTATATTCTTCTGGTGGCAGCAGACAGACAACAGCTTCACGTACAGTTTGCCTCTTTCGATCAGGGACTCCTCTTTGCCGATAACGGCAACCATGATGTGTGCCTTATGCTCTTTGGCTGTTTTTTCGGCCTCCGGCCACATGTAATTGTTCTTCGCGCATTCTTCGGCTTCACCATTAGGTACGGGGGCAGGCATCAGGCTTACCGCCGCCATCATGTCACCTACGTCAAAGACCAGAGACTCGGGATTCCGTTCCTCGTCAGATTTCTCTTCAGCGGTGATGTCCCACTGTTCTTTCAGATCTCTGATGTATTTTTCCTTGTCCCAGCTGTTGTCGGAGAGCAGGGCGAATCCCACGAATGTGCCGGCCTTCTTCTCACGTTCCTCGGCCTGCTTTGCCTGTTCCATCCAGTAGGAACGCACCATCTCGACAAGGGCCGTAGCATCCTTGACAGCCGTCTTTTCGTTATAAGGTTCCATCTCACTGAAGGTATGGCCGCAGTCCGACAAGCTGTCTCCTTCGTATCCACCATTCACACCCAGCAGCCATTCACTGTCCTTGGTATCCTTGTATTTGAAGATGTAGTAGGTCATATCGTGCAGTACGAATGTTTCCGTACACTCTATCTCTGCCGGCTCGTGTCCCAGTTCCTGCGGGTGCGAGAGCCAGGCCGTCATTGCAGCCAGAGCCGCTTCATATTGTGTTGGTCTCATATCTTGAATGTTTTTAATTTATACTTCAGTCTTCATCCACATATAACTTGCCGTCTTCCTTGCGAACCAGTCTGGTGTCATATGGAAAATCCAAATATTGCATAACGTCCGGAGAATAGTTGCAGATGGTATTCAAATCACAATATTCATATCGACATTCGTCATTATCTTCATCCCCATCAGCAAGGAAAAGCCAACCGCTGTCCCAACCCATGTCCTCAGCAAAGGGCTTTTGACGAATGCAAGTTGCTATTTCACATCCATCTACTAAAACACGGCTGCTTACAGTACATTCAATGGCTTTACTCCAATCTTTCAGCAGTAATTTGATGTTGTCCTGCGGTATATGTAAGAATTGTGGATCCGTCTGTGGTTCATCCTCCCACTCTTTGAAACGGCTGTCAATGAGAGCTGCCATATCATGATAATATTTTTCTGTCCAAGGCAGCAACAGATAAGCAGCATCTGTCTCATCCTCACTATTCCATATCCTGCCTTTGAAATAGTCCATGGCATATGCCTGTATATCTTTAATATAGGCATAAGGTGTACTACGATTTTCCCAATTATACCATTTGGTAAACATCGTTCCCACTCTGTTTAGCAAGATAGTAGAAAGTCCGCCATGCAGATCCTCATTATCTCTAATAAATTCTCTTAAATCAATACTGTCTTCTACTTTGACCCTATCAACCAGGTCTCCATGTCTAAACAGGAAAGGTTGGCTCATAAGATTGTGTTCTATACACCATCGTAAATAAATCGCCATGTGGTTGTAAGGAGCCAATTCATCTGCTGACAAATGCAACTCTTCTATCTTTTCTTCATGTTTCTTCGCATCGTCAATATAAGATATGTCATAACCTATTTTCTCTGCATCTGTAACAACATTTAGTCTCAACGGATTAATTGTTTCCAGCGCATCATCAGGACATATTTCAAAGAATTCATCTATATCCTTATCTTGGATAAATTGTAACTCTTCCCTATATAAAGGGATAACCTGATAAAACTCAACACTTCCTGCTTCTTGTGTTTTACATGTACTTGACTTATCTCCAAATATACTTGGAGACAGGAGAACAATAGCACAGAGCTTGGTGTCTTCTGAGAATGTATTTTCACCTCCAAGTTCCATTGTCTTTCCCCAGCTGATACAGGTCCTATGACGTATGCATTGTCTTGCCAACGACGTAATAAGTCGTATAGGCCAACACCATTTCTCTTCTGTCCAATCAGACAATCCGAGTTTCCAGTCAGGTGGTAAATTGATAAGCAATTCTTGATGACAGGTATTGCCGTCTATATCGTCCGATTCAAGGACTTCATGATTACTCATGTTGACTGTTATCAATGTATAATAGTTATGCTCTTTCCTCGGGGCAATAACAGCTATGTCCAATGGATATTCTGAACACGAGTCATCATGCAAGAAATTGTTAATCTTACCAAAATACTTTTCAATATGTGCTATCACTTCCTGTCGTGCAACAGAGCTTATTGAAATTTCACTGGATTGTATTGGGTTAGTTTCAATATCTATTTGATTCAGTACATTAAGACGGTGCGGATTTACAAGGAGAATATTGTCATTCATCTTGTCAAGAAGTTTCTGCGTTCCATTTTTGAGCTTATACTCCAGTTCATCTCTATATAAAGGTATTACCTGATAAAAATTGACTTCCTCTCCATCAGGTAGTGTACAAGTATTTCCACCTACATTTCCACATGGGGGATTTATCAGAATGGAAGCACAAAGCTCTGTCGTATATGAAAGAGGTCCATCATAACTGACTGTATGACCCCAACCAAGCCAAGTATTGTTTTCTCCTGGGAAGCGAGCAAGTTCTTTCAACAACCGTATAGGCCAATACCATTTTTCGTCTTTCAAATGTTCTTTATCCAATTTCCAATACTCTGGCAGACAGATGACAAGTTCTGCCCGTTCCAGCTGTTCTTCTTTCAATTGGTTAGGTACATTCATCAAGTGTGCCCCCATTCCCATTGTCACAAGTGTGTACCAGTTACACTCTTCAGATGGAGGAATCAAACAAATATCCACATGAATGTCCGGTGATACTTTTTCGTGAAAAACGAATTCAAAATTACCATAATAGTGCTCGATATGCTTTTCTATAATATCTATTTCATCTTCTGAGTACATTTCTGGAGCAATAGACTTATTGTCGCCATTATCATCATCACAACAACTTTCACACTTTATTTTTCGCTTTTCCAGTTCTTCATTACACTCATTTATTACAGCAACTGCACTGCTGTCCTCCGGATCAAGTTCCGCCCAGCGTTTGGCATATTCTATCGCCTTTTCTTCCTGTTCTACAAGATATTGATATGCGTATGCCATGCGCTTGTTCCATCCTGCCTGACTTTCTCCGGCTTCACGGATCGATTCCAGCAGTTCAAGTGCTTTATTCAACGCCCTTTCCTTTTCGTCATCTTCCGGTTCTTCGCCATTATCTCCCAGAATCGCATAATTCTCATATGCCCGCACCTGCAACATGACCATGTCGTAGTCCTGTTCAGCTTCGGGAATGTCCTCAAGTGCTTTGATACACTTGGAAAACTTTTCCATGTCATTCCATTTCTCTATCTGGGCAAGAAACTCTTCTTTATTTTCCTTTGTGTATGGTATAGCCTCGCTGGCCGCTTCTGTCAGTTGGTGTATCCGTCCATTACGGATGAAGTCTGAAATGTAGAAAGAGTATTCGGGGTATTCATCGAGCAGAGGTATAACCTTCTTGACAAAAGCCCTGAGGTCATAGACAAACAGGTCGATATAGCTGTATTCCGTTCCGGTTGCACCCCCTGTTATCACACCGAGATTGCCCGGTTCAAGAATCTCTTCCGTTATCCTGTCTTCAAGATCATGACGGAAGTTCAGTATATTATCTTCGCCAACACCATTCTGGAAAACCATATAAAGAGCCTGAACGCCGAAACCGTCGGCATGGTCAAATATCTCGGTTGAACCGTGATAATAGTCAGCTACAATGGAATCCAGACAGGTGGATCCTACTATCACATCGAAGCGCAGTTCGTCACTTTCCTTCGGAGTCAGTTGATATCCCGTATAAACGTCCTTAGGATTCTCGAAAAATTCATGGCCGTGGGATTTCACGGTTTCCTCTATGTGCTGTCTCAACCCGGACAAGGCAATCATACCTTCCTCAATTCCTGACGCCCTTTCTATACCATTGACATATTTGAACGAGACGCCTTCTCCCAGTACAAGTTCTAGAATGACATGAAAGTTTCCGTCACTATTTTCTTCCGGTAAGGCACAAAGATTTTTGTCGTAATACCTGATGTTGAAGTTTTCTCTCTTTTCGTCATAGGATGCTTTTACCATGATCTTGCCCATATCGACATCGGTATTGTGTACACGGTATGCGAAAGACCCGACTTTGCCCGGGTTGAAGGGGAAGAACTTCCATTTGCCTTTCAGGCACTCCGGCATACAGGATATGATATAAGGATAGATGATGAAGAGATCCGGCCATCCTTCGACCGAGAACGTGAACTCATGGTCACCTCCGATATTGAAGTGCATGTCTTCCGATATCAGATTGGTTCCTTTACTGATAAACTCCATGAAGGCATCAGCTTCCTCCATGGATTTCGGATTCATCATGCCAGACAGCTTTTCTTCGTTTTCTACAAACCAGTTCCAGAATTCTTTCACTCGTCTGGTTAACGGCAAGGCCATATTGCACTGACGGATGAAACTCAGGGTGTCTTCATCCTCCGGATTAAGTTCCCTTGCCTTGCTGAAATAATCCAGGGCCTCCCGATAATTGTTCAGAAAATACTGGGCATATCCCATTCTGAAATTCCACCGTTCATCTTCAGCGCCTTCCTCCCTGACGGATTCAAGCAGTTCAGCGGCTTTGGCATATTCCTCAATATTGTTGTACGCCCTTGCAAGAAGGCTGGTCGTTTCAAAATCCCGTTCTGCTTCCGGAATCTGTTCCAGAGCATCGATGATTTCCTGATGCTTTTCGGCCTTGTGCCATTCGTCTATCTGCTTCATCAGTTCGTCATTCATGTTCTCTCCGGTATATATGATTTGCTTATTTTCCGGTTCTATAGGCTGGTCTGCAACCAAAGTCGGGAGGAATTCACCTGAAAGTTTTTTCAGGTCTTCCAGCCTGGAGGCACACAACGTGAAGAGGGTGTACTGGTTGGAACACAGTGCGTGACAACTGTAAACGGGATAAGGTTCTTCATCCTCTGAATCTTGGCCGATACCCATGTCATAGAGACGGTATTTTCCGCCGTCAAATTCCCTTTCTTCAATCATTTCCTCTTCCACATCAAGAAAATCCGGCTCACCATTGGTGGAGTATCCTGTACATCTGACCGTGTGCCAGTTGTCTGCAGCCGCGTCATAATAGACGAGGGTACCATCATCCGTATCTTCGAGATAGCTGCCCGGCAGACTGAACCTGATCCTTCCGACCTTATGGTTGATTATTCCTCGCCGGTAGCCGATGGCAAATTCCGTTTCGTATGTCGGTATCCCGTCAGTCGGGACAGGGGTACAGCCATGCAGTCTGCAAAGTTCCTCGTATTCCTTTTTTGGGAAAGGAAGAGACGGGTCAAGTGATGCTGCCGTTTCCAGCTCGCTTATGATGTACCCGTTGATGCGGGCATCTTCTTCACTTCTTTCCGACGGCATGAAATAACAGTCCTCCCACATGGCGTTCAGGGCCAGTCCTCTATGGAAACGTGCATCACGTTCCGGATTGTTCCAGATGAAGAAATCATCGGCAAAAGATTCGATCCCTTCTTCCCGGATACGTCTGATGACTTCTGAAAGGCGGAAAGAACCCAAAGGTGAGATGACAATGCCGCTGTCCGATTGAGGGTAATATTTATTGAGATCCCAGCAGATTGACAGGGACGTACTGCCTTTGTCTTCCTGCTCCTGGATGATTTCAAACAGTTTGGCCAGCCACTTGTGGAAATGTTTCTTCTTCATGGCCTCAAAGTCCCTTTCCGTGTAATAGTCCGTCTCGTCTTCAACCTCAAACCGGGTTCCGGTCGCCTGTTGAAGTCTGTCGATGAACTCTATTGCTGCCTTGTGGAAGCCGGGGCCAAGCATGTTGGTCTGGCAGTCTCCGTTTACGGAAATGACGTTGTCCGTATTTCCTTCTCCCTCATGTTGATAGTTTAGAAACAAGTCGCCCAGCCTGCAAAAACTAACCGTCGAAGATGATTCATCGTGCTCTGCATTATAACCGGACTCAACAGCCTGACTTTCTACAGCCTGTTGAAACTTTTCAATGTCCTTGATTTTAGTGTGAATGGTGAATCCAAGTCCCATAATTTCATTATTTTGTTTATAAATGCAAGATACCGATTTTATTCCAACTGGTCGCATTTAATTTGTTAATAATAACAGAAATTTGGCACTATTGTAATACGATACGCCTTCCACATGGAAATCCATGCTTTTAATCATAGTTTAGCAACATTTTGTCAGTTCACTACATTGGGGTACAAGTTCTTCCGTAACACAAAAAATCCCCCTCCCATGAAAATCATGAGGAATTTAAGCGCATTTGCAGCTTTGTGTCAGAGGATAGCAATGAATTCACTCATTCTTGTCATCCTGGCCCAGAAAGGCAAACTGAAGTCTCAGGATTTCATCCATCGGAACGACTTTTCGGACTCTGCTCTCCAGACTTTCCGCCTCGGCCCAAAGGAAAGGATAAAAAGCTACGCCCTCGCTGCTCTTCAGTTTCGAAGCATCGTTCTGCCAGCCGTCCCATCTGTAATCGGTATAGAACTTATCCGTATCGCCATGCAGACACCAATAGACGAATTGTCCAAATTTTATCTCCATATCTTCCATCTCCAGACAGTCGGGGGCAAAATAGCCGATATTGCCGTCGTCAAGACAGATGAACAATCCTCCCAGTATGTCTTCGCCGATCACTATCTCGTTGAACGGGAACAGACTGTTTCTAGTGACAAAGTTTAGTTCTCCCGAACCGTACAGCCTTATCCAGTTGTCAATGACTATACCACCTGTGTTTTCAAGGATTGCAGCCATCAGGCTACCGCTCTTGATCCGGTACTTCTCTTTCATTGCCTGCCTTGCTGCTTCATCCAGAGGCAGCACATTTATCGTTTTTGACGAACTTTTTATTTCATCAAGTATTCTCTGAAACATTTCATCGTTCATAGTCTTTATTTTTTTCTGCTTAAAATTCAACTTTTCATCATACTCATTCAAAATAAATTGCACATTTATCTTGAACGTTATACCCATAGCATTTGCCGGAGGCCGTTATTACTTTTTTCATGTTTCTGTAAATCTTAAAACTCCATATCCTCCGTCCATTCCAAAGAGTCCACCGGACAAAGCTCTACTTTCTTCATTTCGTACCAAACGGTCAGCAATATCCTAATGCTGTCAGGCGTATATCCCTTAACCCATGTACATTCTACAAATTTTCGTCTGCCGTCTCTGATTTCCTCGAATGTGGCATGGCTCAGCAACCCTACACGGAACTCTCCAGCCATGTCCTCCTTTCTTACTTGCATGGCATAGACTGGTTTCCCGTAGCGTGTCGTGCGCCCGTCTTGGTCGATTAGACGCTGCAAGACTTCATTGGGCGTTTCCTGACGGGCTACTATGGCAAAACGTAGTGAAAGGTAATCCCTCCACCTTTGCGGTACTTCAGTCCGCTCATTCTCCGGCGGCATTGTCTTGTCCGAAAAAGTGGGAAACACAATATTCGCCGCCGCCACCATAGCCACGATAACTGCCCAATAGACTGCTATTGCTCGTTTCCAGTAACGGGGACGTTCACGGAGTTCCTGCCGGACTTCCTTGCATATCTTCTTGTCGTCAAAAAATCCCAGAGGGATGGCTGACAGCAGCACCGCCAGACCCGCCAGACCGTAGAAAACAACCTTTTGTGGCACGTTTACCAGATGTACATACCCGTCTTGTCCCCTTGCCGCCAGAAATGTGCCGGCCAACAGGACGAATTCCGGGAGGATGCTCAGGAAGTATATTCCGGCAGCAAATGCCTTTCGCTTCCTTTTATTGTTCCATTCCGTGAAATGCGCGTAGGAAATTTTATGCAGCATCACCAACAGGCGGAAAAAACGGCTGAATATGTTTCTTCTATTTGTCATTTGAGTATTTCAGTTATCCATTTCAGAGCAGTTCCTAATAAAACCATTGCGGGAATAAGAAGCAAATAGAGAGGGAAAAAGAACAGGTTGCGCCGGAAGGGACTGAACTTGCGTCCCGCATAATGCTGCATGACCGCTTTCCGCCGGGAAGGCGGGTATATTTTGCCGAACAGACGGTCTGTCATGAAGACAGAAACGGAGAACACGATTAGAAGAACGCCTCCAAACACCTCGAATGCCAAGTCATCCAGAAAATGACCGCCTATGGTCAGAACCGGCATGAATATAAAAAGCGTGATACAGGCCCACAGCATATCACTCCCACGGGGTTGTTTGAAACTGACCTTGTGATAATGCTCCCATGTTATTTCTCCCAACCAAAACAAATAGTCGAAGAAATAATAATGTCGTTCTTGCTCTTTATATTCCTGTTTCTTCATTCTAAACATAATGTTCGGCAGCCAATCGCTGTTTATGGCAATCTTTTCATTTCGCTCAATTACAAATATATATCATAAGGAAGAGACTTCAGAACATTCGGTCTTCCTTTTTTCTATGGTATGCTCAAAAGCATTTTTTGGGGATGCTTGTTTGGACGTTCTCCCTAAGGTCGATGGAGCTGTCTCGCCCGAAAGTTTCCCGGCGTTTAACCGTTAGTTAGGGACAATAAAGCAAACCCCTATCCATAAATGACTATACAATTCCAACAACATCGAAGTAGTGTCAGTACAAAATGTACCAACAGTATTTTTCCGCTATACTTGAAACGATAGCAGGCAGATGCGACAAAGCCGATGGCACTCCAACCAATCACCACCCGGCTTGTAAAGATATAGTTTTCGGAAGATTCATAGCTCCAACCTAATCCTTCACAACCTATCGGGTAAAGTTCCGGATGCTTTGAGAATTGTATAGAATCACTGACAACCATCCACAGCAATAGCAGACAGCATAGTCCCCACAATATCCTTAATACCAATCTTGATTTCATATTGTTTTGTTCATCATTTCAGGTTATCGTGAATGGTCTAGCTCGATGTACCAACCTTCCTTGATGGGCTTGTAAAGCGTGGTGTCGTTGTACGTCCTGCGGTAGATCTCGTTTAGGTCGCCATGTTCGGTGATACGGATATTCCGACGGCTTCTCAATCCGGGATCGTAAACGAAACTCTTGGACGTTCCTGCATCTACGATACCGTGGGAGTAGTACGGCATAAAAAGGCTCACATATACCGAATCTGCCGTTTCCCATTCCCTGCGATCAACAAGGATAAAACCGCATCCAATCTCTGATAACAGGGAGTCGAGTAGGATTCGGTCTGGCTTTAACAGCCCATATACCGGGAGGTCTTGTTCGTCATTTGATTCATAGGATGTATCACTTTGCTCCATTGAATCAAGTATAATGATCCCGTCAGGAGAAAACGGCGGGTAGTGAAAACTACCTTCTGAACTCTCTGACATGATTTCGTACACCTTGCGGAACGCCGCCTCGTGCGTGGCGAAGTGGCGTATCATTTCCTCGTCCGATGGCGGCATGGGTGGATCTCCGCAACTTGCAGCAAACAGGCTTGCTAAAAGCAGGATTATGATAGGTATTCTCATTTTCTTATTTATCTTATGTCTGACGGATAAATAGTCTTCAATGGTTCTGCCCTCTACTGGCGACCTTAGTTTCAATAATTATAGCCCCGTTGATTCCGGCTATACCATATTGGCAGTACGCCTGTTTGCCGTACAGTATCTTAATCTGTACATTTTCCACATTGTCCTTGATTATTTTATTCAACTTCCCAAACACTGCGGAATCTCTTACCATCGTACCGTCATAGATCCACAACAAATCCATTCCGTTTAATATGCCTTTCACTGTTTGTGCGCTGAAATATGGGCGATTATCCCCGGATATACGTATCTCACTGTCTGAAATACGCTTCAGGTATTTCCCATCCAGCGAAGCGGATATTGGCAAATCTATGTCTATGCCTTTGGTAGCTGTCTGTTCGGCGTTTGGCATGCCGATACGTCGCAAACAACCGTCTTGTGCAATCACATAAAACAGCGTGTAAGGCGGAAATAACCCCATCCCCTTGACCTTTACGCGCAGCGTGTCTTCTTGCAGAAACAGACGGTGTGCCGGTTCTCCTTCCAATCTGTAAGAAATGAAGCCGCTATCAGGCATTTCCACACACCGGTTACACACTTGCGCATGGGTGCAAAGCACACTGCAAAACAGCAGAAGCAGAACCGTTATTTTCGTTTGTTTGACAGACCAACACATTCTTATTTTTTTTTACTTGATTCGGTATAATATCCGACGGATAGCTGACCGTTATCCGCATTTACATTTCATCAAAAATTGAATCTAAAAGACTATTCAATTCATCGTCTGTAAGATTGAAATTTTCTTGTTCAATTTTCATACTCTCGTATATTTCAGCCATTGCCTCGCCTTCGGTAGAGAAAAACTGGTCAGCTGATTTTATACCGTACTCGTCAACAAGCATTTTCCTAAATACTTGTTTAGCTTTTTCGATTTTACTTTCCATATCTATTTCCTTTGTTTATTGCGGATAATAAAACTATTATTAAGCCTTTATATCCCCTCAATTTTGCCGTCATTTTTATATTTCTTGTTTAATGTTCATATCTTATTTTCGACTCCAATATCCCAAAAACCTACTGAACAGTATCATCATAACCAGATACAATACTATTATACCATTTATCTCAACAAAAAGCACTAAGTCACCTGCCGTAGGAACACTTTCATACGTATTTTCGGTTAAATACTTGCCTTCATATCCTAAATAGATGAAATAATACTCGTATGTTTTATATACACCATTGAATAGCAATAGTATAATGGCAGACAATCTGAATTTATTATGACGCAGAAACAAGTGGAAGAAAAGGTCAAGAAATATGAATAATACGCAGATTACTACAAAACCAATCAACGCCATCAATCCGTCCACCGCGGCTCCCGGACCATCATTAACTTCAGTTATGCTCATTAATTGGTTGGGCTCCATCAAGACAAGAGCAAACATAAGTAAGTATATTACCCATGCAATCAGTTGTCCAACTTTTATTTTAGCTATCTTCATTATGGTTTATCGTATATGCGGATAATGTCCGGCGGATAATCGACCTTTCGGGGAGATTAATCCGCTTGTTAGCCACCTTATTCTTTTTCCCAACTTTGTATTGCAAATAATTCATCAAATAGGTTGTCAGCACTTTGTCGAATCCCAATTCGATATTTTTTAGGAATTTTATGTTCATTCCTTTCCCACCATGAATCAAATGTTTCTTTCAGGCTTTTACGTTTCAGTTTTCCGACAGTTTCCGAAGCCATATTAGGATATTTCTTGGCAAACATTAGATATATGTCAAGGTATACCAATAATGGCTGACGCCCAACATCATACTTGCCTTCATCTAAAAGAGACTGTATTCTTTTAATATCAGCAATAGCCTGATAGAAATATTCCAATGGGACTAAATCGGAACAAGTATTTTCTTCTGGCTTGATTCCATATATTTTGTCTAAACCCATATTTTTTGTTTTTATGGTGGCTAATGTATTTCAGCTAACTGCATTTAGCTGTTAAGTTGATTGTTACCAACATTTATTTTTTCAATTCTCCCAATAAGCATATATTGGCTATGTGATATTAAATATTCTTCATTTTTTTCTTCGTATTTATTTTCTAAACACAAAGCACCACCGACAATAACATCAACATTCGTTTCTAAATCAAAATATTCTTTTTCATATCTGGGTTTCAAAATTAGAATACAACTTTTTTGTCCATTAAAATCTAAAAAACTATCAGATTTGAAAAGAAGAAATGTAGGAGAAAGTTGCTTTATTACTATACCATGAAGAATATTACTACCATTATGATTGAAACCCCACGGTTCATCTACTGTTAGTTTGTACTTGACCATATTTATTAATTTTCTTTAGTTGGTAATGGTTTGACAGCGTTCCGCTTCAAGTGGTAGTGCTGTTTGTTAGTCGCTTCATTCTATATCGGTAGTGTTTTTTCGCTTGGCGCAAGCATTCTACCTCTATCATCATAAAGAGTAAATATTCTTTTGGATTCAGATAAAAGCATATCCTCGAATGAATCCCAAGCTAAAAGAGATGAAGCATCTCTACGTTTACAGAAATGAACTTTTCCATCTTCAGAGTCTATATAGAGCTTCGAACCATCATATCTATATCCGCCTATGAAAAAATAAGTGTCTTTTGCATTTTTAGGTTTTTCGTAAATGTTCGGCTCAAGTAAGCCAAAAGGCTCTGGAGTTGCATTTAAATCTCGGTTGTAAGATTTTCTTATTCCATATAAACTGAAATGGTGGAAAAGATGTAATCCATTTGTATCTGTCATTAAAAACGAGCGAAATTGAGACGGAATTTCTCTTTTCAAATCTCGTTCTAACTCAACAATATCATCTTCATTTAGCGTAGCAAAGACGCAAAAATTATATGCTTCAGGAGCAATGAAAGGTGCATGACCGTATTCTTTTGTCCCGTTTTCATATTCTTTACATCCATACTTTTCAAAAGTCCGAATGTATTCCATTATTTCTGTAAATGCACTCATATTTTTTCTTTTTATTTTTCAAGCGACTAATGTTCGGTGGATAATCATCATTAAAGGAGATTGATCCGCTTGTTATCTGCCCGCTTTATTCCTCTTCTTCGATGAAATGATTTATAAAGTAATTGAATGACTGGGCGATGTAACGAGTATTTGTTTCAAAGTTGTATTCTCTTGAAGCGTTTTCGTCCCACTCGTCAGTCAAGTAATAGTAAATCTTTTTATTCTTCAAGTTCAACGCATAATAGTTTCCACCCGAATCCATAGCAAAAGGCAACAGATTGCATGGCATTAAATTCCTACTCCATATATCTTTGGCTATGACTTCAATTGTTTCAAAAGCATTGGTGCGTTCCTTTATCGGAAAGAACGCATTTATCTCCACCCGATCCAAATCCTCGTCCTGCGGTTGATAACAATATGGTGATGGCATACCACCGTTGAACTTGAGGTAAAAGTTCTTCATGCCTGCCGGAATCTTTACATTCAACTCAACCTCAAAATTCTTTATATCTTCTTTTGTTAGCGAAGCCGAACAGTCCGAAAGTTCAGGCATTACACCTGCTGTCTCCGTTTGTCCCTCTTCGATTTCTTCTATTGCTGGAATTGCTTTGTGCCCGTCCAAAACAACGAGATTGTCAAAGAAATCATCTATTGAATTTGCAACAAGTCGTGGCTCTCCAAAATTGAAGATTACATCTTGCATCCCCACAATAGGGTAAAGATAGATCTTTCCATTAACCAAGTCTATGGTAATCCGACCTTCATCGGTAGATTCCATAGCAAAAATAAGAATGCTATCAGATATAGCTCCAGCTTTTCTTAACTCTAATGTTTCGCCTTCTGCCGTATATCTGGGGTCATTCTTAAAATCCTTGTTATATTTGAATGGGAAGAAATCTTCAATTTCCACCTCTTGATATTTATTTATGCTTGCGGTCTGTTTCGTAGAACCTCCATTATATTGTAAATAGAACTCTTTCAGTCTTTCCGGCAAGGCATAACCCAATTTACTCTCTATTTCTTCAAAATCTTTGAGAGTAAGACTTTTTTGGCAATTTTCTAATTCTATTTTCATATTCATTCTTTTTATGGGCAGATAATGGTTTGACAGCGTTCCGCTTCAAGTGGTAGTGCTGTTTGTTAGTCGCTTCATTCTATATCGGTAGTGTTTTTTCGCTTGGCGCAAGCATTCTACCTCTATCATCATAAAGAGTAAATATTCTTTTGGATTCAGATAAAAGCATATCCTCGAATGAATCCCAAGCTAAAAGAGATGAAGCATCTCTACGTTTACAGAAATGAACTTTTCCATCTTCAGAGTCTATATAGAGCTTCGAACCATCATATCTATATCCGCCTATGAAAAAATAAGTGTCTTTTGCATTTTTAGGTTTTTCGTAAATGTTCGGCTCAAGTAAGCCAAAAGGCTCTGGAGTTGCATTTAAATCTCGGTTGTAAGATTTTCTTATTCCATATAAACTGAAATGGTGGAAAAGATGTAATCCATTTGTATCTGTCATTAAAAACGAGCGAAATTGAGACGGAATTTCTCTTTTCAAATCTCGTTCTAACTCAACAATATCATCTTCATTTAGCGTAGCAAAGACGCAAAAATTATATGCTTCAGGAGCAATGAAAGGTGCATGACCGTATTCTTTTGTCCCGTTTTCATATTCTTTACATCCATACTTTTCAAAAGTCCGAATGTATTCCATTATTTCTGTAAATGCACTCATATTTTTTCTTTTTATTTTTCAAGCGACTAATGTTCGGCGGATAAACCACCTTAAAAGTTTCATCTGTTTGTTATCGACCTATTTTATTTTTAGTTTTTGACTATATGCAAGTATTACAAAACGATTATCTAATCCACAATCAATTACATCATTCTTTTCTAATTGAGAATAGGCTTTTACAAATCTATTTCGACATTTACTTGAATGTATGTAATGATTGAAGTAGTTCTCGGCTTGTTCCTTTTCACCATATCTCAACATATATGGCAGGGCAAGGAGAGAGTCTTTCGTGTATTGATTGAAACAACAGCCATGTTGCGTAATGAAGTCAATAGCCATTTGTCTATTCTCAAATAAATCAAATATCGGACAAGCATATTTTTCAAGTAAATCAATTATTGTTTTTATTGATGGAGCATAGCTTAGTCCGGCAAGATCCCAAGATTGATATTGATTTATTGGCGATAGGTATCCAATATGATTATGATATACTAAGCCATCATCATTGACATTGAGATTCTCTTCTTGCACCCACTTTTTCAAGTTTTTACAGGTAATCGTAATCAGTGGATATATAGCCACACTACAAGATGAATTATATACACTTGAACGAAACCATATTTCAAAAGTCAAATTTTTGTCTTTTGAAATCTTTTTCAAACATTGTCCATTTTTAGACGGCTTAAATCCCATTGCGATAAAAGGAATAGCTATCTCATTGCAGGCTTTAATAAATATATCTCTTGGTTTCATTTCTTGTTCTTTTCAGGTCGATAATGTTTAGAGGATAGCCGACCGTTTAGGGCGGTTCATCCTCATGTTCGAGACAATTTTTATTTCCTTTATTACATACTATATAGAACTTCAATTTTTGACTGCTGTTTCCGGCAGAAAGAGGTGTGAAGTTCATGCCCGCACCCCGTTCGTTTCATTACTGCTCTTATCCGTATTTCATTCATTTTTCAGTTCTCCTTTCTTTCTTTTCATGGGATTTCACTGTTCTTGTTCACGGCAGGACATAGCTATCCCATGTTGCTGTCATGCCGCTTTTTTCCGGTGTATGTCGCAATGCTCCAGTATTACCGTGTATGTCATGCCGCCACCCGTTACCGTAGTGTGGCTGTAAACTCTCGTCCGTCCGCAACGCTCGCAGAAATACGGGTTTTCATATCCGCTTTCTGCCTGTTGCAACTCGGCTTCCTCTATCTCGCTTTCATCCTGCCCGAAGTATTCTTCCGGCAGGCTGCCTTTATTGGAATAGAAGCCGTAGTACCTCACGATGCGGAAATAGCGCAGTGGAACGTGTTGCAGCAGCCGGGGGAAGAACTCCCGGTAATGCAGCGTCAGTTCCTTTTCAACCGGGTTCCTCCTGTCGGGTGAGTTTTTGTAATCACGGTAACGGAATGAAATGTTTTCGCCGTCCATTGCCGTAATCTTGTATTCACTCAGGCACGCCCGTTTGGAATATCTGCCCACATATTGTATCACCTGTTCCGGCATCTGTATGGGTGGTTCCAAATGCACTATCCAGTCCTTTTTGTTTGCCACTTTTTTGATGAAGCCCATAAACTCCATGCGGTCACGGAAGTCATGCTCCAGCCTGCCCGCATCGAACAACTCTATCAGGGCGTGTTCAAACTTGTAGCGGAATACCTTACAGATAGAGGGGATATGCACGTAGTCATGTTCGGGGATGACTATCTTACCGTCGTTATCTATGCCGCCCCATGACATAATCATGTGCGTATGTACATGGAGCTGTTTCGTTTCCCCGTAGGTATGTAGTACGGCAATTACCCCGGTTTTCAAGCCGAACTTGTGCATCATCCAGTCTTTCAGCGTTTCAGCCGAAGTACGCATCAGTATATTCAGCATTTCTTTCCTGTTGCGCTTCACCAAGTCCAGCAGGATATGCGGCAAGGTCATCACCACATGGCGGTGTGGCACCCGCAGCATCTTTTCTTTCATGCGTGCCGCCCATTTCAGCGTGTCACGCCAGCCGCATGACGGGCAAAAACGGTGTTTGCAACTATGGCTGATTTCCCGTACTTCCCCACAATCGGGACAAACGTATGTATCTATCCCCAAAGTGGTTGTGCGACATACACGGATAGCGTTCACCGCCTTGTACTGTTCGGGGGTGATGTACTCCGCCGGGTGCTGTGCGTATTCGTCCCACCACCGATTGAAGAAATCGGACAAGCGGTACTTCTTTTCTTTGCAACCGTCTGTATATATGTCGTTTAGCACTTCTTTCATAGCTCGCACACAAATCCTTTTTTACTCCATTTTAATATCTAATCATTTGATTATTAGTTGTTTATTGTCTTGAATGTTTTGCAGCTAATCGCCTTTATGGGCGATTAAGGTGCGTGTTAACAATCATTATTCTAATTTCTCATGTCTAAATTCAAAATCTATATTCTCACCCGGAAGCAGTTTAGTCATATAACTCTTTTTTTCTCCTTCATCAAACTCAAGTTCACCTAAAAGCTCCTGAGTACTAATAATTTCATTTTTCAGATAATCATTAAAGTTGTTATATACTTTGCCACATTTAATTGGATCGTGTGAAAAAAGGACTACTTCATAATTATCTTTATCAATACATAATGGATCTGTAGCTGGACTTTCAGCAAAAACAATATATTTATCTATTACTTCTCTTGGAAATTCGGATAAAACAAATTCCCATGAACTTTCTGACAATGGAATCAAATTATCTAATGGATATAAATTTGACATAAAATCCGTATTGTCAGTTCCTCCAAAATACAAATAGAAATCTTTCATTTCTTTAGGAAGTTTCCAACCTAATTTTTTTTCGATTTCAATAAGTATATCTTTATCATCAATTGGAAAAACTTCTATATCATAATTCTCCAAGAACTTTATAAGACTACTTTTCCAACCACGTTCACCAATTCTTTGTATTGGCATTTCTACATTTTTCATATATTCTTTTTTTGATTGTTAATGGTTTGCAGCGTTCCGCCTTATTCAGTCGGTAGTGCTGTTTGTTATAAACTCTTTTTTCTTTATTCTTTTGCCGTTACATGTAAAGCCATAAGCAAAAGCTGCATCTATGGCTTGTTTTGCACTCTCAAGAATATAATGATACAAATTATCATATTTACTAAAGCATGGAGAAAGAATGTAGAAGTTTTTAATATTTAAAGGAATATAAATCCCCGTCATATCGGATATTCCATAGCGTGCTTCCTCCAAATTTGGTACTGGTATGGAAATAGATATTTCAAACTCTTTATTAGATGGGAAACGTTTTGCCCGTTTGAAAATCCCAATCCCCCCATTAGTATTTCGAAGATTTATCTGTATGAGAAGTTTCCAATCTCCCAAATCATCTAAGTTGATTTGGTTATTGTAATCTTCCATATAACCATTCAACTCTCGGTAAATTGAGCGCAGTAAGTCCAATTCTCCAAGTTCGGGGATTTCACTACTTATTAAAACTGCATATTGATTATTCATACATTCATCCTTATATCCAGAGTTTATAATGTTTAGAGGATAGCCGACCGTTTAGGGCGGTTCATCCTCATGTTCGAGACAATTTTTATTTCCTTTATTACATACTATATAGAACTTCAATTTTTGACTGCTGTTTCCGGCAGAAAGAGGTGTGAAGTTCATGCCCGCACCCCGTTCGTTTCATTACTGCTCTTATCCGTATTTCATTCATTTTTCAGTTCTCCTTTCTTTCTTTTCATGGGATTTCACTGTTCTTGTTCACGGCAGGACATAGCTATCCCATGTTGCTGTCATGCCGCTTTTTTCCGGTGTATGTCGCAATGCTCCAGTATTACCGTGTATGTCATGCCGCCACCCGTTACCGTAGTGTGGCTGTAAACTCTCGTCCGTCCGCAACGCTCGCAGAAATACGGGTTTTCATATCCGCTTTCTGCCTGTTGCAACTCGGCTTCCTCTATCTCGCTTTCATCCTGCCCGAAGTATTCTTCCGGCAGGCTGCCTTTATTGGAATAGAAGCCGTAGTACCTCACGATGCGGAAATAGCGCAGTGGAACGTGTTGCAGCAGCCGGGGGAAGAACTCCCGGTAATGCAGCGTCAGTTCCTTTTCAACCGGGTTCCTCCTGTCGGGTGAGTTTTTGTAATCACGGTAACGGAATGAAATGTTTTCGCCGTCCATTGCCGTAATCTTGTATTCACTCAGGCACGCCCGTTTGGAATATCTGCCCACATATTGTATCACCTGTTCCGGCATCTGTATGGGTGGTTCCAAATGCACTATCCAGTCCTTTTTGTTTGCCACTTTTTTGATGAAGCCCATAAACTCCATGCGGTCACGGAAGTCATGCTCCAGCCTGCCCGCATCGAACAACTCTATCAGGGCGTGTTCAAACTTGTAGCGGAATACCTTACAGATAGAGGGGATATGCACGTAGTCATGTTCGGGGATGACTATCTTACCGTCGTTATCTATGCCGCCCCATGACATAATCATGTGCGTATGTACATGGAGCTGTTTCGTTTCCCCGTAGGTATGTAGTACGGCAATTACCCCGGTTTTCAAGCCGAACTTGTGCATCATCCAGTCTTTCAGCGTTTCAGCCGAAGTACGCATCAGTATATTCAGCATTTCTTTCCTGTTGCGCTTCACCAAGTCCAGCAGGATATGCGGCAAGGTCATCACCACATGGCGGTGTGGCACCCGCAGCATCTTTTCTTTCATGCGTGCCGCCCATTTCAGCGTGTCACGCCAGCCGCATGACGGGCAAAAACGGTGTTTGCAACTATGGCTGATTTCCCGTACTTCCCCACAATCGGGACAAACGTATGTATCTATCCCCAAAGTGGTTGTGCGACATACACGGATAGCGTTCACCGCCTTGTACTGTTCGGGGGTGATGTACTCCGCCGGGTGCTGTGCGTATTCGTCCCACCACCGATTGAAGAAATCGGACAAGCGGTACTTCTTTTCTTTGCAACCGTCTGTATATATGTCGTTTAGCACTTCTTTCATAGCTCGCACACAAATCCTTTTTTACTCCATTTTAATATCTAATCATTTGATTATTAGTTGTTTATTGTCTTGAATGTTTTGCAGCTAATCGCCTTTATGGGCGATTAAGGTGCGTGTTAACAATCATTATTCTAATTTCTCATGTCTAAATTCAAAATCTATATTCTCACCCGGAAGCAGTTTAGTCATATAACTCTTTTTTTCTCCTTCATCAAACTCAAGTTCACCTAAAAGCTCCTGAGTACTAATAATTTCATTTTTCAGATAATCATTAAAGTTGTTATATACTTTGCCACATTTAATTGGATCGTGTGAAAAAAGGACTACTTCATAATTATCTTTATCAATACATAATGGATCTGTAGCTGGACTTTCAGCAAAAACAATATATTTATCTATTACTTCTCTTGGAAATTCGGATAAAACAAATTCCCATGAACTTTCTGACAATGGAATCAAATTATCTAATGGATATAAATTTGACATAAAATCCGTATTGTCAGTTCCTCCAAAATACAAATAGAAATCTTTCATTTCTTTAGGAAGTTTCCAACCTAATTTTTTTTCGATTTCAATAAGTATATCTTTATCATCAATTGGAAAAACTTCTATATCATAATTCTCCAAGAACTTTATAAGACTACTTTTCCAACCACGTTCACCAATTCTTTGTATTGGCATTTCTACATTTTTCATATATTCTTTTTTTGATTGTTAATGGTTTGCAGCGTTCCGCCTTATTCAGTCGGTAGTGCTGTTTGTTATAAACTCTTTTTTCTTTATTCTTTTGCCGTTACATGTAAAGCCATAAGCAAAAGCTGCATCTATGGCTTGTTTTGCACTCTCAAGAATATAATGATACAAATTATCATATTTACTAAAGCATGGAGAAAGAATGTAGAAGTTTTTAATATTTAAAGGAATATAAATCCCCGTCATATCGGATATTCCATAGCGTGCTTCCTCCAAATTTGGTACTGGTATGGAAATAGATATTTCAAACTCTTTATTAGATGGGAAACGTTTTGCCCGTTTGAAAATCCCAATCCCCCCATTAGTATTTCGAAGATTTATCTGTATGAGAAGTTTCCAATCTCCCAAATCATCTAAGTTGATTTGGTTATTGTAATCTTCCATATAACCATTCAACTCTCGGTAAATTGAGCGCAGTAAGTCCAATTCTCCAAGTTCGGGGATTTCACTACTTATTAAAACTGCATATTGATTATTCATACATTCATCCTTATATCCAGAGTTTATAATGTTTAGAGGATAGCCGACCGTTTAGGGCGGTTCATCCTCATGTTCGAGACAATTTTTATTTCCTTTATTACATACTATATAGAACTTCAATTTTTGACTGCTGTTTCCGGCAGAAAGAGGTGTGAAGTTCATGCCCGCACCCCGTTCGTTTCATTACTGCTCTTATCCGTATTTCATTCATTTTTCAGTTCTCCTTTCTTTCTTTTCATGGGATTTCACTGTTCTTGTTCACGGCAGGACATAGCTATCCCATGTTGCTGTCATGCCGCTTTTTTCCGGTGTATGTCGCAATGCTCCAGTATTACCGTGTATGTCATGCCGCCACCCGTTACCGTAGTGTGGCTGTAAACTCTCGTCCGTCCGCAACGCTCGCAGAAATACGGGTTTTCATATCCGCTTTCTGCCTGTTGCAACTCGGCTTCCTCTATCTCGCTTTCATCCTGCCCGAAGTATTCTTCCGGCAGGCTGCCTTTATTGGAATAGAAGCCGTAGTACCTCACGATGCGGAAATAGCGCAGTGGAACGTGTTGCAGCAGCCGGGGGAAGAACTCCCGGTAATGCAGCG
The DNA here is from genome assembly GCF_900683745.1 of Paraprevotella xylaniphila YIT 11841. Classification (NCBI taxonomy): domain Bacteria; kingdom Pseudomonadati; phylum Bacteroidota; class Bacteroidia; order Bacteroidales; family Prevotellaceae; genus Paraprevotella; species Paraprevotella xylaniphila. The sequence goes on along the minus strand of NZ_LR215980.1, from coordinate 3,386,599 downwards.
TCAGTTCCTTTTCAACCGGGTTCCTCCTGTCGGGTGAGTTTTTGTAATCACGGTAACGGAATGAAATGTTTTCGCCGTCCATTGCCGTAATCTTGTATTCACTCAGGCACGCCCGTTTGGAATATCTGCCCACATATTGTATCACCTGTTCCGGCATCTGTATGGGTGGTTCCAAATGCACTATCCAGTCCTTTTTGTTTGCCACTTTTTTGATGAAGCCCATAAACTCCATGCGGTCACGGAAGTCATGCTCCAGCCTGCCCGCATCGAACAACTCTATCAGGGCGTGTTCAAACTTGTAGCGGAATACCTTACAGATAGAGGGGATATGCACGTAGTCATGTTCGGGGATGACTATCTTACCGTCGTTATCTATGCCGCCCCATGACATAATCATGTGCGTATGTACATGGAGCTGTTTCGTTTCCCCGTAGGTATGTAGTACGGCAATTACCCCGGTTTTCAAGCCGAACTTGTGCATCATCCAGTCTTTCAGCGTTTCAGCCGAAGTACGCATCAGTATATTCAGCATTTCTTTCCTGTTGCGCTTCACCAAGTCCAGCAGGATATGCGGCAAGGTCATCACCACATGGCGGTGTGGCACCCGCAGCATCTTTTCTTTCATGCGTGCCGCCCATTTCAGCGTGTCACGCCAGCCGCATGACGGGCAAAAACGGTGTTTGCAACTATGGCTGATTTCCCGTACTTCCCCACAATCGGGACAAACGTATGTATCTATCCCCAAAGTGGTTGTGCGACATACACGGATAGCGTTCACCGCCTTGTACTGTTCGGGGGTGATGTACTCCGCCGGGTGCTGTGCGTATTCGTCCCACCACCGATTGAAGAAATCGGACAAGCGGTACTTCTTTTCTTTGCAACCGTCTGTATATATGTCGTTTAGCACTTCTTTCATAGCTCGCACACAAATCCTTTTTTACTCCATTTTAATATCTAATCATTTGATTATTAGTTGTTTATTGTCTTGAATGTTTTGCAGCTAATCGCCTTTATGGGCGATTAAGGTGCGTGTTAACAATCATTATTCTAATTTCTCATGTCTAAATTCAAAATCTATATTCTCACCCGGAAGCAGTTTAGTCATATAACTCTTTTTTTCTCCTTCATCAAACTCAAGTTCACCTAAAAGCTCCTGAGTACTAATAATTTCATTTTTCAGATAATCATTAAAGTTGTTATATACTTTGCCACATTTAATTGGATCGTGTGAAAAAAGGACTACTTCATAATTATCTTTATCAATACATAATGGATCTGTAGCTGGACTTTCAGCAAAAACAATATATTTATCTATTACTTCTCTTGGAAATTCGGATAAAACAAATTCCCATGAACTTTCTGACAATGGAATCAAATTATCTAATGGATATAAATTTGACATAAAATCCGTATTGTCAGTTCCTCCAAAATACAAATAGAAATCTTTCATTTCTTTAGGAAGTTTCCAACCTAATTTTTTTTCGATTTCAATAAGTATATCTTTATCATCAATTGGAAAAACTTCTATATCATAATTCTCCAAGAACTTTATAAGACTACTTTTCCAACCACGTTCACCAATTCTTTGTATTGGCATTTCTACATTTTTCATATATTCTTTTTTTGATTGTTAATGGTTTGCAGCGTTCCGCCTTATTCAGTCGGTAGTGCTGTTTGTTATAAACTCTTTTTTCTTTATTCTTTTGCCGTTACATGTAAAGCCATAAGCAAAAGCTGCATCTATGGCTTGTTTTGCACTCTCAAGAATATAATGATACAAATTATCATATTTACTAAAGCATGGAGAAAGAATGTAGAAGTTTTTAATATTTAAAGGAATATAAATCCCCGTCATATCGGATATTCCATAGCGTGCTTCCTCCAAATTTGGTACTGGTATGGAAATAGATATTTCAAACTCTTTATTAGATGGGAAACGTTTTGCCCGTTTGAAAATCCCAATCCCCCCATTAGTATTTCGAAGATTTATCTGTATGAGAAGTTTCCAATCTCCCAAATCATCTAAGTTGATTTGGTTATTGTAATCTTCCATATAACCATTCAACTCTCGGTAAATTGAGCGCAGTAAGTCCAATTCTCCAAGTTCGGGGATTTCACTACTTATTAAAACTGCATATTGATTATTCATACATTCATCCTTATATCCAGAGTTTATAATGTTTAGAGGATAGCCGACCGTTTAGGGCGGTTCATCCTCATGTTCGAGACAATTTTTATTTCCTTTATTACATACTATATAGAACTTCAATTTTTGACTGCTGTTTCCGGCAGAAAGAGGTGTGAAGTTCATGCCCGCACCCCGTTCGTTTCATTACTGCTCTTATCCGTATTTCATTCATTTTTCAGTTCTCCTTTCTTTCTTTTCATGGGATTTCACTGTTCTTGTTCACGGCAGGACATAGCTATCCCATGTTGCTGTCATGCCGCTTTTTTCCGGTGTATGTCGCAATGCTCCAGTATTACCGTGTATGTCATGCCGCCACCCGTTACCGTAGTGTGGCTGTAAACTCTCGTCCGTCCGCAACGCTCGCAGAAATACGGGTTTTCATATCCGCTTTCTGCCTGTTGCAACTCGGCTTCCTCTATCTCGCTTTCATCCTGCCCGAAGTATTCTTCCGGCAGGCTGCCTTTATTGGAATAGAAGCCGTAGTACCTCACGATGCGGAAATAGCGCAGTGGAACGTGTTGCAGCAGCCGGGGGAAGAACTCCCGGTAATGCAGCGTCAGTTCCTTTTCAACCGGGTTCCTCCTGTCGGGTGAGTTTTTGTAATCACGGTAACGGAATGAAATGTTTTCGCCGTCCATTGCCGTAATCTTGTATTCACTCAGGCACGCCCGTTTGGAATATCTGCCCACATATTGTATCACCTGTTCCGGCATCTGTATGGGTGGTTCCAAATGCACTATCCAGTCCTTTTTGTTTGCCACTTTTTTGATGAAGCCCATAAACTCCATGCGGTCACGGAAGTCATGCTCCAGCCTGCCCGCATCGAACAACTCTATCAGGGCGTGTTCAAACTTGTAGCGGAATACCTTACAGATAGAGGGGATATGCACGTAGTCATGTTCGGGGATGACTATCTTACCGTCGTTATCTATGCCGCCCCATGACATAATCATGTGCGTATGTACATGGAGCTGTTTCGTTTCCCCGTAGGTATGTAGTACGGCAATTACCCCGGTTTTCAAGCCGAACTTGTGCATCATCCAGTCTTTCAGCGTTTCAGCCGAAGTACGCATCAGTATATTCAGCATTTCTTTCCTGTTGCGCTTCACCAAGTCCAGCAGGATATGCGGCAAGGTCATCACCACATGGCGGTGTGGCACCCGCAGCATCTTTTCTTTCATGCGTGCCGCCCATTTCAGCGTGTCACGCCAGCCGCATGACGGGCAAAAACGGTGTTTGCAACTATGGCTGATTTCCCGTACTTCCCCACAATCGGGACAAACGTATGTATCTATCCCCAAAGTGGTTGTGCGACATACACGGATAGCGTTCACCGCCTTGTACTGTTCGGGGGTGATGTACTCCGCCGGGTGCTGTGCGTATTCGTCCCACCACCGATTGAAGAAATCGGACAAGCGGTACTTCTTTTCTTTGCAACCGTCTGTATATATGTCGTTTAGCACTTCTTTCATAGCTCGCACACAAATCCTTTTTTACTCCATTTTAATATCTAATCATTTGATTATTAGTTGTTTATTGTCTTGAATGTTTTGCAGCTAATCGCCTTTATGGGCGATTAAGGTGCGTGTTAACAATCATTATTCTAATTTCTCATGTCTAAATTCAAAATCTATATTCTCACCCGGAAGCAGTTTAGTCATATAACTCTTTTTTTCTCCTTCATCAAACTCAAGTTCACCTAAAAGCTCCTGAGTACTAATAATTTCATTTTTCAGATAATCATTAAAGTTGTTATATACTTTGCCACATTTAATTGGATCGTGTGAAAAAAGGACTACTTCATAATTATCTTTATCAATACATAATGGATCTGTAGCTGGACTTTCAGCAAAAACAATATATTTATCTATTACTTCTCTTGGAAATTCGGATAAAACAAATTCCCATGAACTTTCTGACAATGGAATCAAATTATCTAATGGATATAAATTTGACATAAAATCCGTATTGTCAGTTCCTCCAAAATACAAATAGAAATCTTTCATTTCTTTAGGAAGTTTCCAACCTAATTTTTTTTCGATTTCAATAAGTATATCTTTATCATCAATTGGAAAAACTTCTATATCATAATTCTCCAAGAACTTTATAAGACTACTTTTCCAACCACGTTCACCAATTCTTTGTATTGGCATTTCTACATTTTTCATATATTCTTTTTTTGATTGTTAATGGTTTGCAGCGTTCCGCCTTATTCAGTCGGTAGTGCTGTTTGTTATAAACTCTTTTTTCTTTATTCTTTTGCCGTTACATGTAAAGCCATAAGCAAAAGCTGCATCTATGGCTTGTTTTGCACTCTCAAGAATATAATGATACAAATTATCATATTTACTAAAGCATGGAGAAAGAATGTAGAAGTTTTTAATATTTAAAGGAATATAAATCCCCGTCATATCGGATATTCCATAGCGTGCTTCCTCCAAATTTGGTACTGGTATGGAAATAGATATTTCAAACTCTTTATTAGATGGGAAACGTTTTGCCCGTTTGAAAATCCCAATCCCCCCATTAGTATTTCGAAGATTTATCTGTATGAGAAGTTTCCAATCTCCCAAATCATCTAAGTTGATTTGGTTATTGTAATCTTCCATATAACCATTCAACTCTCGGTAAATTGAGCGCAGTAAGTCCAATTCTCCAAGTTCGGGGATTTCACTACTTATTAAAACTGCATATTGATTATTCATACATTCATCCTTATATCCAGAGTTTATAATGTTTAGAGGATAGCCGACCGTTTAGGGCGGTTCATCCTCATGTTCGAGACAATTTTTATTTCCTTTATTACATACTATATAGAACTTCAATTTTTGACTGCTGTTTCCGGCAGAAAGAGGTGTGAAGTTCATGCCCGCACCCCGTTCGTTTCATTACTGCTCTTATCCGTATTTCATTCATTTTTCAGTTCTCCTTTCTTTCTTTTCATGGGATTTCACTGTTCTTGTTCACGGCAGGACATAGCTATCCCATGTTGCTGTCATGCCGCTTTTTTCCGGTGTATGTCGCAATGCTCCAGTATTACCGTGTATGTCATGCCGCCACCCGTTACCGTAGTGTGGCTGTAAACTCTCGTCCGTCCGCAACGCTCGCAGAAATACGGGTTTTCATATCCGCTTTCTGCCTGTTGCAACTCGGCTTCCTCTATCTCGCTTTCATCCTGCCCGAAGTATTCTTCCGGCAGGCTGCCTTTATTGGAATAGAAGCCGTAGTACCTCACGATGCGGAAATAGCGCAGTGGAACGTGTTGCAGCAGCCGGGGGAAGAACTCCCGGTAATGCAGCGTCAGTTCCTTTTCAACCGGGTTCCTCCTGTCGGGTGAGTTTTTGTAATCACGGTAACGGAATGAAATGTTTTCGCCGTCCATTGCCGTAATCTTGTATTCACTCAGGCACGCCCGTTTGGAATATCTGCCCACATATTGTATCACCTGTTCCGGCATCTGTATGGGTGGTTCCAAATGCACTATCCAGTCCTTTTTGTTTGCCACTTTTTTGATGAAGCCCATAAACTCCATGCGGTCACGGAAGTCATGCTCCAGCCTGCCCGCATCGAACAACTCTATCAGGGCGTGTTCAAACTTGTAGCGGAATACCTTACAGATAGAGGGGATATGCACGTAGTCATGTTCGGGGATGACTATCTTACCGTCGTTATCTATGCCGCCCCATGACATAATCATGTGCGTATGTACATGGAGCTGTTTCGTTTCCCCGTAGGTATGTAGTACGGCAATTACCCCGGTTTTCAAGCCGAACTTGTGCATCATCCAGTCTTTCAGCGTTTCAGCCGAAGTACGCATCAGTATATTCAGCATTTCTTTCCTGTTGCGCTTCACCAAGTCCAGCAGGATATGCGGCAAGGTCATCACCACATGGCGGTGTGGCACCCGCAGCATCTTTTCTTTCATGCGTGCCGCCCATTTCAGCGTGTCACGCCAGCCGCATGACGGGCAAAAACGGTGTTTGCAACTATGGCTGATTTCCCGTACTTCCCCACAATCGGGACAAACGTATGTATCTATCCCCAAAGTGGTTGTGCGACATACACGGATAGCGTTCACCGCCTTGTACTGTTCGGGGGTGATGTACTCCGCCGGGTGCTGTGCGTATTCGTCCCACCACCGATTGAAGAAATCGGACAAGCGGTACTTCTTTTCTTTGCAACCGTCTGTATATATGTCGTTTAGCACTTCTTTCATAGCTCGCACACAAATCCTTTTTTACTCCATTTTAATATCTAATCATTTGATTATTAGTTGTTTATTGTCTTGAATGTTTTGCAGCTAATCGCCTTTATGGGCGATTAAGGTGCGTGTTAACAATCATTATTCTAATTTCTCATGTCTAAATTCAAAATCTATATTCTCACCCGGAAGCAGTTTAGTCATATAACTCTTTTTTTCTCCTTCATCAAACTCAAGTTCACCTAAAAGCTCCTGAGTACTAATAATTTCATTTTTCAGATAATCATTAAAGTTGTTATATACTTTGCCACATTTAATTGGATCGTGTGAAAAAAGGACTACTTCATAATTATCTTTATCAATACATAATGGATCTGTAGCTGGACTTTCAGCAAAAACAATATATTTATCTATTACTTCTCTTGGAAATTCGGATAAAACAAATTCCCATGAACTTTCTGACAATGGAATCAAATTATCTAATGGATATAAATTTGACATAAAATCCGTATTGTCAGTTCCTCCAAAATACAAATAGAAATCTTTCATTTCTTTAGGAAGTTTCCAACCTAATTTTTTTTCGATTTCAATAAGTATATCTTTATCATCAATTGGAAAAACTTCTATATCATAATTCTCCAAGAACTTTATAAGACTACTTTTCCAACCACGTTCACCAATTCTTTGTATTGGCATTTCTACATTTTTCATATATTCTTTTTTTGATTGTTAATGGTTTGCAGCGTTCCGCCTTATTCAGTCGGTAGTGCTGTTTGTTATAAACTCTTTTTTCTTTATTCTTTTGCCGTTACATGTAAAGCCATAAGCAAAAGCTGCATCTATGGCTTGTTTTGCACTCTCAAGAATATAATGATACAAATTATCATATTTACTAAAGCATGGAGAAAGAATGTAGAAGTTTTTAATATTTAAAGGAATATAAATCCCCGTCATATCGGATATTCCATAGCGTGCTTCCTCCAAATTTGGTACTGGTATGGAAATAGATATTTCAAACTCTTTATTAGATGGGAAACGTTTTGCCCGTTTGAAAATCCCAATCCCCCCATTAGTATTTCGAAGATTTATCTGTATGAGAAGTTTCCAATCTCCCAAATCATCTAAGTTGATTTGGTTATTGTAATCTTCCATATAACCATTCAACTCTCGGTAAATTGAGCGCAGTAAGTCCAATTCTCCAAGTTCGGGGATTTCACTACTTATTAAAACTGCATATTGATTATTCATACATTCATCCTTATATCCAGAGTTTATAATGTTTAGAGGATAGCCGACCGTTTAGGGCGGTTCATCCTCATGTTCGAGACAATTTTTATTTCCTTTATTACATACTATATAGAACTTCAATTTTTGACTGCTGTTTCCGGCAGAAAGAGGTGTGAAGTTCATGCCCGCACCCCGTTCGTTTCATTACTGCTCTTATCCGTATTTCATTCATTTTTCAGTTCTCCTTTCTTTCTTTTCATGGGATTTCACTGTTCTTGTTCACGGCAGGACATAGCTATCCCATGTTGCTGTCATGCCGCTTTTTTCCGGTGTATGTCGCAATGCTCCAGTATTACCGTGTATGTCATGCCGCCACCCGTTACCGTAGTGTGGCTGTAAACTCTCGTCCGTCCGCAACGCTCGCAGAAATACGGGTTTTCATATCCGCTTTCTGCCTGTTGCAACTCGGCTTCCTCTATCTCGCTTTCATCCTGCCCGAAGTATTCTTCCGGCAGGCTGCCTTTATTGGAATAGAAGCCGTAGTACCTCACGATGCGGAAATAGCGCAGTGGAACGTGTTGCAGCAGCCGGGGGAAGAACTCCCGGTAATGCAGCGTCAGTTCCTTTTCAACCGGGTTCCTCCTGTCGGGTGAGTTTTTGTAATCACGGTAACGGAATGAAATGTTTTCGCCGTCCATTGCCGTAATCTTGTATTCACTCAGGCACGCCCGTTTGGAATATCTGCCCACATATTGTATCACCTGTTCCGGCATCTGTATGGGTGGTTCCAAATGCACTATCCAGTCCTTTTTGTTTGCCACTTTTTTGATGAAGCCCATAAACTCCATGCGGTCACGGAAGTCATGCTCCAGCCTGCCCGCATCGAACAACTCTATCAGGGCGTGTTCAAACTTGTAGCGGAATACCTTACAGATAGAGGGGATATGCACGTAGTCATGTTCGGGGATGACTATCTTACCGTCGTTATCTATGCCGCCCCATGACATAATCATGTGCGTATGTACATGGAGCTGTTTCGTTTCCCCGTAGGTATGTAGTACGGCAATTACCCCGGTTTTCAAGCCGAACTTGTGCATCATCCAGTCTTTCAGCGTTTCAGCCGAAGTACGCATCAGTATATTCAGCATTTCTTTCCTGTTGCGCTTCACCAAGTCCAGCAGGATATGCGGCAAGGTCATCACCACATGGCGGTGTGGCACCCGCAGCATCTTTTCTTTCATGCGTGCCGCCCATTTCAGCGTGTCACGCCAGCCGCATGACGGGCAAAAACGGTGTTTGCAACTATGGCTGATTTCCCGTACTTCCCCACAATCGGGACAAACGTATGTATCTATCCCCAAAGTGGTTGTGCGACATACACGGATAGCGTTCACCGCCTTGTACTGTTCGGGGGTGATGTACTCCGCCGGGTGCTGTGCGTATTCGTCCCACCACCGATTGAAGAAATCGGACAAGCGGTACTTCTTTTCTTTGCAACCGTCTGTATATATGTCGTTTAGCACTTCTTTCATAGCTCGCACACAAATCCTTTTTTACTCCATTTTAATATCTAATCATTTGATTATTAGTTGTTTATTGTCTTGAACGTTATACTATCAGCCGATTTGGCTGTTATTTTCTTTAAGTATCAGACCTCGTCTTCCTCCATCAACAGATCGTCCAACGGGCTTTTGATATTGCTTTTGAAAGTGTCGGCTATGTGGACATACCTTTCCGTTGTCTTGATGTTGTTATGTCCCATAAGCTCTTTCACAATTTTGATGTCGGTTCCTTGCTCCAGCAAGTGGGTGGCGAACGAATGGCGCAGCAGGTGCGGATAAATCCGTTTCGTGATTCCCGCTTCCCGAGCCGCAGCCTTCAACCGTTTCGACACGATACTCTCGGTGAAAGGTTCGCCCGGTCTGTGTTCAAAGAGCCACACTTTCGGTTTGTATAGTCTGTTATATTCCGTCAGCTTTTTCATCAACGGTTTTGACAGCAGGGTGTAGCGGTCCTTCTTGCCCTTTCCCTGACGCACCCGTATCAGGGAGCGGGGGTCGTTGATGTCGCCGGGTTTCAGTTCCAGCAGTTCGCTGATGCGCAACCCTGCGGAGTAGAGTATGGAGAACATACAGAAGAAACGCAGGTCTGTCACTGTCACGTCGAGTATTTTCTTTATTTCCTCCTTGCTCAACACGTCGGGCAGCGTCTTCTCCCGTTTGGCACGGTTCACCTTGTAACACCGCCGTTCCTGACCGAGAACTTTCTCGTAATAGAACTTGATGGCGTTGATACGCTGGTTTTGCTGGCAGGAGGATATGTTTTTCTCATGGATGAGATACAGCAGGTAGTCGTTTATCTCGCCGGGAGTAACCGTTTCAATCTTACGCCCCTCGAAATATTGTTGGAAATCGCGGAAATAGGAGGTATATACCCTTACGGTATGGTCACTGTAACGCACTTGCTGGAGTTTTTCCAGATAACCTTCCGGCAGTGGCGGCCGTTTGTCTTCCTCTTTACGGGGTGCGGTTTCCTTGATGGCGGAATAGTCTATAAACGCCATTTTCACATAGCGGTCGAAGAACTCGGCAAGCACGAAATTCTCTGCCGGCAGATAAGCCCTGCCACCGACAAGCAGTACGTTTTCTTCCTTCGACAGCGACAAGCGGATGTCATTGTCATTACCGAAAGTCACTTCGACAAATTCTCTCCCGTTTCTTACCACAGGAGAAAGTTTGATTTTGGGTTTTGGAGTATATATTTCCATGTTTTTTAAATTTTACCGGTCCCACTCGTTCAGGATTTCTCCGCTTATGATATCATATCGTATCCAGTGTCCCGTCTCGCGTCCCTCGGTGTATTCGCCTTGGACTGCGATATCGTCCCGGTCGATTTCTTTCCACGAACCGTGCTTGTAGCCGTTCTTGTACGAGCCGGATTTGTAGGCGTACAGCTTGCCATGTAGGTGGGCCGTGTATTCGTAGGGGCCGTCCAGTTCGCCGTTCTTATAGTGGCTGACGGTTTTGCTGACCCATCTCTCGGTGGTATCCTCGCTGATTTTCCATTGTTTTCCCTCTTTCCGGTCGTCGGTATAGTTTGCCTCGTAGATCTGCTTGCCGCTTTTCGGGTCAAAGCGTTGTTCCTTGCCGTTCCGCTTGCCCTGCCTATATTCCTGAACCATGTCCGGCTTCCCGTCGCTGAACCATGTCCTTACCGTACCGTCTATCTTCCCGTACTGCATGGGTGCTTCCCGTTGCGGTGTCTTTCCGTCCTGATGATAGGAAACGAACAGACCATGCCGTCTGCCGTCGGTATACTTGCCCTTTTCCCGCAGGCTGCCGTTGCGGAAACGCCTGTACTCGCCCTGCATAACCCCTTTGGAAAAATGCACTATTTCCTCATCCTGCCCCCGCAAGATACGGAATTTGCCCGATAGCGGACGTTTTCCGCCCTTCAGATAATGGACGACTGTTCCATGCTGTTCGTCCGTGGTGGTTCGCAAGTCACCGGATTCCACGATCCGCTGTGCGAAGGCAGAACAACACAGCAGCGTGAGAACGATGGCCGCAAGCATTTTTCTTATGTTTCCCTTTACCTTTCTCATTCGTCCGGATATTCAAGTTTCAATGTCATGCCGTCCAAAGCGATGCCTTCGCTAAGCGTGATGGCAAGTTTCTGTTCTTCGGAGAATCCTATGGTTTCCCCGTCCTGCAAGGTGACATCATCCGACAGGATATAATGCACGATGTCCATTAGGAAATCACGGATGTCACTCAGATCGGCAGGGGCATACACTTCGATTTCCTCTTTCCCGAATTTTCTCAGTCCGTAGGTATAGATGCCGGGGATTCCTTTCTGTGTGCGGTAGATGCCGAACCATATCCAGTCCATGACGGGCAGTTCATCTTCTTGCAGGAGTGCGGCCATATCCCTGTAAAATTCGGGTTGGAACACCATACCGTCGGTATATACCGCTGTAGCGTAGGACTGTTTCAGGCAGGAAGACGTGGCTCTGGTGAACAGTTTGGCTCTCTCCAGCAGGTTGGATTGGTCTCCGGTCACGGATACGAGGATATGTGCCTCGTGTTGTCGTGCCACTTCTGTTGCATCTTTCCACAGGTAGTTGCCCTGTGCATAGTGTTCCGCTTCTCCGTTGGGTACGGGACCGGGCATGATGGCTATTGCCAATGTCATGCCGCTGAACATTCCGACAAGTACGTCCCCGTTGTCGTCGTCATCGGTAAGGACGATTCCCCAGTCTTCCTCGAAGTCATGGATGAACTGTTTCTTGTCCCATTGATTTTGTGAAAGCAACACGGACGAGACAAAGCATCCTTTGATATTATCCTTTTCCATATAGTTCTTTCTTTTTGAGTCGTCAATTATTGAAGATTCTTGCGCAAGATAGGTATTTTACCCTGATTCCTTGGTACTTTCATCTGTTAATATACGATAAATGCAGGCCCTGCCTGTGACTTTACAGATAAAGGTTGCGCTCCGTTCAATAGATGCGCACATACTGTACTTCCCCGTCAAGCAGTTCAACATAGCGGTTGTCGGAAAAGCGCAATGTCTCCAGAGTCCTGCCTTCCTTCTTGACTTCCGATTTGTGGTATGGTTCGCCCCACGCGGCGATGACCATTTCCCTCGTCATGCCGGTATCGACCTTGCGGAAGGCAATCAGCTTCCCGTATTTCTCGCCGTACCGTTTTTCCAGCTGGCCGATACGTGCCGTGCTTACAAACTCGTACACCTCGTCACCGCCTATAGGAAATGCTTCCACACGGACACCGTCAGCACCTTCCATCAGCAGAAACGCCCCGTCACTGTTCATCTTCAGGCCGATGTCCACACAACGGTACTCCGCACCTTCAGCCGGGGTGATTACCTGACCGTCCTCGGTCTCGACGGCCTTGGCAAGTGACAGGAATGTCTGTCCGACAAAGCGTTTCAGTTTCTCATAATACCCTATACAGGTCATGCTCAGCGGATACCTGAATGGGTTGTAATACATCTCATCACCGCTTTCTTTTTCACGGAGCAGCAGGCAGCATCCAGCCGACAGGTAGTCTGTCTTTGTCCAGACCTTCACTACCTCGTAATATTTCCCCACTACCTCTTTAGAAGGGGTGGTACTGATGTTGACCGCCTTGTACACCGTTCGGTCATCCCCGGTAAGGAAATTGACCGTGTAGAAAGCATCCCAGTAGCCGTTCCTGTCATTTTTTACCCCATGCATGTACAGGGTCTGTCCCGGAAGGGAAGTGAAACTCCGCTTCTCCACGTTCGTCAGGCTGTCATAGGGGTGGGCATTTGTCACCGTGTACTCTTTCAGTCCATCGTTCTTGGGAACGATGTTAAGCTGTGCATGGGCATACATCACCGTGCACAGGAAGAAGGTTATAATTGGAATTGTTTTCATACTCAATCACTTTTTAAGTTTACAGGTGGCATCCGGGAAAGAGCACTCAGCTATTTGCCGGAAATAGAGAACAGGTACAGAGACAGTCCTATCCCGACGGCAAGAATCACTCCCAGCCAGAACCGGAAAGTTTTCGGACCGAGCAGATTCATCCAGAAGTTACCTCCTGTACTACCCGGACGGGAATACGTCCACTTCCAGCCACAGATGACACCGACAAGCCATATCAGAAGCAGGCCCGCCACGACCAGATAGCCGTAGCGGGGTTCCTGCTGTATCAGATTCGGAAAATCCTTTATTTTATCCAACCATTCCATATCTCACCGGTTTATTTTTTCAAGAGCGCCGCAAATTCTTTAAGCTGTGGCAGTCCGTCAAAGAAATCAACGTCAAATTTGGCCGTTGAGCCGTTGGCGAGGGTGATTGTCAGAATACCATTGTCGTAATTGTAGTTTGAACTGGATATTTCCGACAATGTAAAAGAACGCATCTCAACATTTCCTTTCACGATGACCGGGTATGTCACCTTATCGCCGTCAACCGTGATGATACAGCTTTTGGCAGCCAACTTGCGGGCCTTATGTATCTTCCGCCAGGCTCTGAACAGCATGTACAGTCCGACAAGGGCAAGGATGATGGCTGTTGGTAACGGTCCGAGGATGCGAAGTGTACCGACTTTTATACCGAAAGGATAAACTACCGGTACTATTATCAGTCCGGCACCGACAAGGATTTCAGTCAGATTGTCCTTGATGGACGATTTGGAAGAATAATTGAATGTAGCCATATTCGGATATTAGTGAAGTTATTCGTTCGGTGATATTATTTTATGAAAAAGTACCAGATAAGCAGAGCCGCGGTGATGATTATGGACAGGACCGTCATGGCCGACCTGTATTTTTCGACAGCAGGCGATTCCTGCGGAGCTTCAAATTCCAGTATCGTAGGTGCTTGGCCTATCGCGCTATTAGGAATAGCCTCTATCTTGAACTCGTTGGGCTGTTTTTCAATGCCGATCAAGGCATAGGCACAATCAAGCTGATTGGCCTTTCTTGGCGAGAATACCGATTTGCTGAACAGGATGACGCCGTCATAATGATCGCTTATTTCCATTACCGAATCCATATCCCGTTGTCCTGTCAGTATATGACGGCCTGTATCAGGATCTACTATGTAATAGTCATAGCCACAGGACTGTACGGAATCATAACGGATTTCACCGATTTCCAGCGTATCCACTTCAGCCTTGATGCTCTGAAGGGTGGCCTCGTCAATTTCAGTCCCTTTCAACGGGCAGGCATACAGGCAATAGCGGCTGTCTTCGTGCATCACGGTTCTGATGGGATAGAGGTTTACTACTTTGCGGTTTTCCAGTTTGAGGTATGTCTTAGACAATTTGCCGATTGCTTTCCCGTTATAACTGGCTGGAACAGCACCTCCTTCAAGAATGGCTGACAGATTTTTAAGTTCGCTCATGTTGTAATTCTTTTTATTCGTTTTCGATTATTGTTGATTATTTGATTCCATTTTCTACAGTGAGACAGAAGTTCACCTCCCTGTACAGTTGTTCCAGCAGATGTTCGTCATCCAGCGACTTCCTGCCGGGACGTAAGAAACCGTCCGGAGTGTCGGATGCGTAGTAGAACATGTTCCCGTTGAAGGAGAGCATCAGGTCACGGCTGAAGGATTTCCGCAGGGCGGTCAGCTTCCGCATCATCGCCGGGGTGAGCACCATGCGGGCTTCCACCTCGTCATCCGCGTACACGGCAAAATGCCTCTCGAACTCCGGGTCTTCCAAATGTACGAATTTTGCCCCGTACTTTTCCTTCATTCCCTGGATTGTTTGCGCCAGGTAGCCGATTTTGTTTTCCAGATGGTCGGGCAGCAGCATCACGTAGCCCCTGAAGGTGCGGTTCAGCTTGCAGCACCCGAACATGCCCCTGAAACTGTGCATCGTGCTCTCTATCCTGACTCCGAATATCGGACGGATAAAATACTGGTACGGCACTTCAAGGAAGTTGAAGGCCGAGAAATCTTTCGAATTGGCTGAAGTCACACCGGCATCCACGACAGTCATCATGTCATTTCCGACGGGAATGTCAAGACGGCCGTAACAGGTCGAACTTACCGAATTGCCCGATGACAATGCCGTTCCGAACAGGCGGCTGTCCGCAAAGACTTTCGGCTGTATGGAACCGGAAGGATTGTACCTTGCTCCCGGGAACAGCAGGTAGATGATGTGGGCCATCGTGTAGGTTTCCCTCTTGTTCAGCGCGGCAAAACATTTCATGAATGCGAAATGAAGTACAAAAAATACGGCAAAGCCTATCATGAGGTATTTTCCCGTGGTGACGGAAGTCTCATAGTCAGTACGGTCCACGAGGAATCCGCCGAAGATACAGAAACCGAACCACACGACGGTACACAGATAGACAATGGAGGTCAGGATGCGGAACACAATCCGGAGCATCCTGATACGGGACATCTCTTTCTTCATGTGAAGGGAAATGCCCTTGAAATCTATATTCTGACTTTCTTCCATGCTTTACTTGAATAATTCTCCCACTTTCACTTCCTTGATCTCACTTTCCGGGAACTCTATCAACTCCTGCTGCTCATGCTTGCGCCAGGATGCGATTATCGACGACGGAAACATTTCAATGTAATTGTTGTAATCGGTAGCAGCGGCATTGTAGGTGCGCCGGATTGCCTGCAGCTCATTCTCCATGTCCTCGATCTGGACCTGAAGATGAAGGAACTGCTGGTTCGCCTTCAGCTCCGGGTAGTCTTCCACCGCCACATTCAGTCTTGACAGAAGCGAGGACATTTCCGTACCGCTTTTTATCTGCTCGGACTCTGTAGCGTTCGAAGCCCTTGACCGCAAATCGGCAATGCGGATGAGAATCTCATTCTCGTGCCCCATGTATGCCTTTACGGATGCGACAAGATTGGGGATCAGGTCATTCCTCTGTTTGAGGACCACGCAGATACCACTTCTGCATTGCTTGACCCGGTTCTTCTTTGCAATAAGGCTGTTGTTAGTGAATACTGCCCATAAAATAATTATGAGCAGTACCACGATAATACATATAACGGCTATAATCATATTTTCAGATGGATTTAGACATACAATTCAGCCGGTATGACTCTGATTGTCCCTTCCCAGTAGAAGTGGGGGACGATGCCGTCTGAAGGAAGATAGCCTTGGGGAAGTTCCTTGTAATAAAGGACAAGTTTCCTTACTTCCACATCGGCGCCTTCCACGATTTCACCACTCAGTTTCACGGTTGACCAGCAGTCCTCCTCCTTGGCAAGACTGACTACGCCCTCACATCCGGGAGCTACCGGCTGCCTGCCTTCACACATGTTGCGCAGCTTTTCCATCACTCTCTTCAGCCATTCCATATCGTTCATGTGTCCCTTGTCCAGTGCGTATATGCCAATACCATGGAAAGAGTCGTCCTTGTGCTTCACGCCTTTCCACGCCTCTGCCGGGGCACTGACAATCCCCGCGTAAACGATATATCCTTCCGTGAATTTTCTCAACCACTTGCTTTTGCCCAGCCATGGTGCCTTTCCTGCAAGTTTCTTGAAGAACTCGGTCTCAGAACTGCGTGGCGTCTGCATGTACGGTTTCATCTTGTCAAGCTGTGTCGGGTTCTTGTACAGTTCCCTGTCTCGCTTGGCTTCTTCGGCCTCCTTTGCACGCCGTGCGGCCAGTTTCTCCCTGTATTTACTTACGTCAAGACCTTGTGCTTCCATTTGGTCAAGATCATTCTCTGTCATGGTTTTCTCCCATTCTGTTGCTGCATTTTTGAAAAGTGCCATAATCGTAAAACTTTTAAGATATTGTTGATTCTATTTTTTTTGGATTCTACCATTCGATTGCCTTCCAAGGGGAATCTTCTTTATTGAGAAGCGCTCCCACGACTTCATCCGCAGTCTCGTAGTCATCTGTTTCGCCTCTCCATATTCCGCGTCCCACGGCAAAGCTGTTGCCGTATTCTTCCCATGAACTGAAGGATTCCTTGGCTATGCCGGCAGTGGTTCTGATGGCTTCCCACATTTCGTCTTCATTGATGTAGCCGCAGATGAAAGCCCAACGGGCCATGTTCACGGCACGTACAAGGTCCCATGCCAGCACGGTTTCGGGCAGGTCCGCTTCCGTCGTTTCATTTACTCCCATTACAAATTCAGCTATCGTGAACGCATCGCCGATCTTGCTGTCCTCGTCCGCCTTTTCTTCCTCGGTGATGGCCTCGATTCCACGCTGGCGGATTTCAGCCAAGGCCGGATCCGCACCGGCATGTTGGCCTTCGTTCAGCAGCCATGAGATGGTCTCCAGGGCACTCTTCCTGTCAGTAACTTCCCACCATTCCTCAAGCATTTCCTTAAGGGTGTCCGTGCCTGCTGTACTTTCAAGGGAGTCCACGTTGTCATCGTTGTATAGGAACAGAGGTGCCCCATAAGCCAGAAGTTTGTTCTGTTCAGGTGTCAGGCTGTTGTCGCCCTTGCGGGTGATTTCCCAACCTGCATATACGTCAAAACCGTCCGAGAAATCCGGTAAACCTTCCGGCATGAATCCGGCATTCATTGCCTGCTGCATCATGTTCCCTGCGAACTCGATGTTTTTGCTGTAGGTCTCCATTATCGCCTCGGGATCCTGGGCGGATTCTGCCATCATCTTTGCCTGGTATGCCTGTGCCTCCGCAACTCCCGGGAACATCTCGGCCGAGTCCTGCATCAGCTTTTCATGCATCTTCATCAGGTCGGTGCCTTCAAATCCGGGTATGTTGCCATACAAGGCTTGCGCCTGTTCCAGTGCTGCTTTCATGGCCTGAGCCTGTGCTTCTCTTGCGATTTCCTCGGGTGTCTGAGGTGTCTTCTTGGTTTCTTCTGCCATATCTTTCTAATATTAAATTTGTTAATGAATATCTTACCTGTTTATTCCGCTCCGTTTTCAAGAAGTTTTTCCACGATTTCGTTGAAGCCGCGCTCTCCTGCATAGTACAGGGCGGTGTGCTGGAGGTTGTCTGAGATGCTAACATTCGCGTGAAATTCAAGCAGGACGGACACAAAATCGTTGTGGCCCTCCTTGGCTGCAAGAATAAGCGGGGTTTCCCCGTTGTCATTCTGTGCGTCAACCGCAGCTTTGGCCTTCAGCAGAGCCTCGCCTATAAAGCGGTTACCTGAAATGGCCGCGTAATGTATCGGGGCATTGCCGCTCAGCATAGCTTTGCCGGGATCGGCTCCGGCCCCGAGAAGAAGGTTGACCATGACAAGATTCCCCTGCATACAGGCGAGTATCAGCGGAGTCTCTCCGCCGTCATTCGTCGAGTCAAGCATGGACTTGTCTGACAGGAGCAGCGTGCGGACAATTTCACCCTGTCCGTTATACACGGCCTGATGAAGCGGGGTGTTGCCACGTGCATCCCGGTCATTCCCGCACGAGAGTCGGGCGACCACTTCCCGCAGCCCGTGGGCTGTGGCATAGTCGATGGCCTTGTGGCCGGAGGCATCGGCGACCTCCGTATCGGCTCCCTGATCCATCAGGAAAAGGGCGGCATCTGTACGCTTGTTGTCAAGCAGGCATATTAGCGGGGTTTGTCCTTCATTGTCCGTCACGTTGATGTCGGCCCCCTTCTGGAGCAGCTTCCCGAGGATTTCCTTGTTGCCGCTCCGTGCCGCCGCGTGGAGCGGGCTTTCGGAACGGTTGTTGATACATGACGCGTCGGCATCGTTGTCAAGAAGCAGAGCCACTATGTCCCTGTAACCTTTCTGACAGGCATAATAAAGAGCAGTGTTTCCTTCCTGATCCCTTTTGTTGATGTCAATTCCTCCCTTTTTCAGGAATATCTGGACAATGCTTTTCTGCCCGTTTCGGCAAGCATTGAGAAATGTCTGGTTGTTGTCCATATATCTTTGTTTAAGAATATTTCAATAATAGTCTTACGAGATTGTCATTGTTGTAGTCTGCCGCCACGTCCATGGCCGTTTTGCCTTCATTGTTTACGGCATTTACGTCAGGCAGCTTGAAGTCCAGCAGGAGTTCAATCGCTTTCTGTGCCATGCTGTCACGACAACATGCCGCCACATAATGCAGGAGGGTGTTTCCCCGGTTGTCCGTCTTGTTCACGTCAGCTCCGGCTTCGAGAAGCTTTTCGAGGATTTCCGTGGGGTCGTCAGAACCGGCTGACCAGCCGTAAGGCACATATTTTTCGTTCGCCTTATGACCACCGAAGAGCATCATCATGGGAGTTTGGCCGGAAAGATTGGCGGCGTTGGGGTCGGCCTTTCCCTTGAGCAGCCAACCGAATGCCGTTTTACCCAACCTGTAGCCGGTATGGCGGCAGGAAAGGGCAAGTGCCGTGTTGCCTTCTGCATCAACAGGAAGCTCGGGATTCCAGCCTTTTTTCTTCATCAGGTCAAGCAGCCCCTTGTAAACCTCGGTATCCTTGCAGAAATAGTCCTTGCTCACCCATACCGAAAAAGCCGTTTCTTCATTCGGGAAACGGTAATTCGGATTCGCTCCGCCGTTCAGAATCATGGCCGGAGCATCCTGTATGCTGTCAAACCAGCTGAACGCACAAGCGAGGGGCGACTTGCCTTCAAAGTCATACATATCCTTGTGCTCGCACACCGTCTGCAGGTCTGCACCCGAACGCAGAATGGCATCCAGCGCCTCCATATCCTTCATGTACATAGCCTGGAATATGTCCATGTTGCCGTGCAAGGCCGAAAGTTCGTCAACATCGGGGTCGCTTCCGGAAAGGAAGGCCGCGATCTTCATCGCCTTGTTCTCTATGGCGGCATCCCAGGCTGTCTTTCCACTGTTTGACTTGTCTTCCGGATCGACCTTGTCTTCTTCAACAAGCCTTCTGGCAAGTCGGTAGGCGGCTTCGCCATCATCCTCCAGCCTTGCAATCCTGCTCCTGATTTCCTCTATCTTGTTTTCGGGGTAACTGTATTGTACGGATTCGTCCAGTTCCTTTTTCGCGAACCGGATATCCCTTCTGATGTCGCCTGAAGCGGCACAAAAACCGAAAAGCACGTTCTCGCCGTTAAGGTCGGTTGAGTTGACGCGTGTTCCGGAATTTATGATCGCTTCCGCCATCTTGAAATGACGGTTCCTTACGCACTCGATAAGGGCCGTCGTATTCTTAGCCGAACGCGGTATATTCGCTCCATGTTCCATGAGCACGACGGCTATTTCTTTCAGTTTGTCTTCATCTGCACAGCCGGCACTGGTTCTGCCGAGGATATGAATCGGGGTGGAACCGTTTGCATCCTTCGTGTTGGGTTCGGCATCACGTTCAAGAAGTATCTTGACCCCCTCCGTGTCTCCATACTGGCAGGCAAGATGCAACGGAGAACGGTCTTCGTACTGTTCGTCGCTGTCATCGACGGACACTTCCCGGAGCGCCTGATGAATTGCATCCTTCGGCTGACTTGTCGAGTAAAGCCTGTATATGTCACTGTATTTCATGGTTGTATGTTTTTTATCAGTTCTTCAATGTGTTGATATTTATTGCCCAAACGGGCGTGGATAGTCCGCACCTCCGTGTGCAGGTGCAGTCTGGCCGACACTTTCGCTTTCAGCCTCAACAGTTGTACGGCGGCGAGGTTATCGGGAGCATCCTCCGGCATGGGACAACCGGCAGGGCTTTTTTCGTATTCCCAGCGGAGGACGGCTTCCGGCAGGTTTTCCGGCAGACGTTCCGTTAACGGTGGCAGCAGCCTCTCCGCTTCCAACAGCAGGGAACGGCAGTCATTATACAGAGAAAGGTAGTAGCAGCATAACGCCTTGTTGTAAAGTGTCGGCAGGTCAGACTTTCCTGCCTGCGTGAAACAGGAGAAGGCAAAGGCATATTCGCCACTTACCATATAGGTAATACCTGCGGAGAAAAGTTCTTTTTTCTGGGATTCAGGCATGGTTTGTTTATTTCCATATATTCCAATCATAGATACTTAAACACTAAAAGAGATTTCAGACTGTTATGGGTGGAAACAAAAAACCGACGATATTCGGGCGCAGAGAACGCTCCCCAGTACCGTCGGACCATAAAAATATCCTGCCTTTTTTGAGACAATATGGCAGAGGATGAGTATTTATAGGAACTTTTGTCGTAAGACAAGGATAACCCCGGATAATTGATTCCGGTAATCCATTGTAAATTAAATGTTTTATTATATATTGACGCGCGATAATTGTGTGTGTGTGTGTTTACACGAATTTTCCACACTGCCAAATTATCAATACACTTTTTAAGGGAATATGTAAGGTAACTAATGCACACAAGAAAAACGTCCGCTTTATGCGAAGCTTCGCTCAAACAAATATCATTTGTTAAAATCGAGCGACATTTTACAATGTATCCATTGTCATACATATCAGTTTATTAGAGTGAATACTTCTTCAAATACAAAATTAGAAAAATGTTTTGTTCTGCAATGAAATAACCGACACTTTTTTCAGGGAAAAATAAAAATGGCTTTATTATAATTGCCTTGTACCATAGAAAACGGGCAGAGAGCATGCAGTTGCTCATCTGCCCGTCCTGTAGGGAGAACCGTTTCATGCCGCTATCGGATTCACTTTCAATGTAGTCTGAAAGATGAACGCCTCTACTTTCATGTTGATTATGAAACATTGTTGGTGTGCGTGATAAGACTTCATGCCTTATTCAAACCTAAATCCAACGGGCACAAAAACAAGTAAGTAATTATTCAATGTCTTGAGATCATTAAATACCGCAAAGGCAGTAAGGAATATAGCAGATTGGATTATTCTAAAAGGCCAAATTTATATCTTCTTTTGGCGGCATATTACAAGGAACTTGCCACCCGATCAGGGGGGCTCTTGTGGAAACGGAACTAACAAACAAGCAGTAATTTCGTTTCTTGTTCATGGTAAAGACTACGACAACAAATCCGGTAGCGGTATTTACTGTTATTTAGGTCAGCCACGGGTTTCGATACGGGTCATAATCTGTTTGGAAAGTAGCCAGTTGCCAATCGGTAACCGGCTTTTTCGTGTCATCGACTTTACGGGGGATTTGTGGATTAAGTCGCAATTTGGCGGCATCATTAAGCCATTTCATGCTATCCTCGTAATCGCGCATACGGACAACACTGACATTATTCGGGGCAATGAGTTTCGTGAGCTCGTAGATAGCCAATCGAACCATATGCTTCTTGAGGTTGTAGTTTCGTGGATCGTGTAATGATAGGTTTAGACCGACTTGCGGCGTGTCCGCGTTCACATCCGTTTCCGGGTAAAATACCCGTCCGTCATAAACTACATATTCGTGTTCCGACAATTCGTAGGCATTGTATGATGAATCGTAATCGGCTATGGCTCCCCAACAGTCGGACACCATAGGGTCAAGATTGCAATCGAAACAGTCAAGCGTCATCAAAGTATAGAACGCCCCTTCATATTCAACGACTGACCACAGAGGATACTCGACAGGCTGCCATAACGTGACTTCCGTCTCGATCCAACCGCCGACCATCGGGATACGGATATCATCGAACTTGTACCCGTTTTCGGCAAGGCAAATATAGACAACACCGTTGTAGTTTACTTTATCACCCGGATAATAGGTGTTGAACTGGGAATAATTTACAACTTGTCCCGCATCGACGTGGATATCGGAACACTCTTCCCAATAGATTGCCGTTGCCGGCTTGCGATAGCCGCTGACGGAGCGTGTCACCTCATGGATTTGTCCCTCGAAATAGACATGCACACCCACGGGATAGGTAATTCGACGGTCGTATTCGGCGATATATTTTCCTTTTGCAAGTTCCTTTTCAATCTCGTAGTTCTCCGACAAATATTCCACAATGCTCATCTCCGCCGATTCTTCCGCCTGGATGAATCGTGCATCATTGCCCCGCGTGAGTTGTGCTAGTGCTTCCGGAGTAATTATCCCAAGATAGTCGTCATTATTGAGAAACCGTCTGTACATATCCTTGTTCCGTTATTAGTATGAAAATCCTTCCTGAATTACCGATGTGGAGACCACATACCCGTTCCCGTCGCCTCCGCTCTTGAACTTGTACCAGCTGTCGCGCAGGTAGTAACAGAGCAGGTAGTCAAGGCAGTCGGACAAGTGCCCGTACCGTTCATATTTGACACCGGTTTTCGGGTCGGTGGTCTTCTGTTTGCTCTTGGTACCGTCCTCGTTACGAAGCTGGTAAATCAGATCCTGGGTAAGTTTGCGACATTTGATATCGATTTGTATCTCCCAGCCTTCATAGCCCCCGAATACCTCGTTGACGAACTCGCACCGTGTAGCCTGCGGAGGCTGCTTGCGTAACAGCTTTACCTTCGGTCGCAGGATTCCTCTGCCGAAAGTGTCCGTGATGATGGTATAGTTGTTGATGCCGTCCTCGTTGGTGGTGGAGCGTTGTAACCCGGAAGGGTCACCGGTCACATCCACTCCGCCGATATGCTTGTCCCGGTAAAGTTTTAAGCGTACTTTCCGTGCCAACGCAGGTGTGTTGTTCTCCTTTTCCTCCGGCTTGCCGAGTATCTCTTCCAGTATATAGACCTTCCTGTTTTCATAGTCTATTTGTGCGGAGAGCACCGACATTTGGGGGGCAACATTGAAGTCCCACACCGTGATGAGCGGCTTGGTCGGATCGTATGCTTTTTCTTTCAGTCCGGTAACGAGATGCCGGGAGCCGTCGAAACTGTTATAAATCGCCATATCGTTGGCTTCCACGAAATCCCAGTTGCCATAGAGCAGGCGTTCCTTTGTCGCCTGATCCCGGATCTTGTTCAGGGCCGCCTCGTACACCTGACGGAAAGCGATATTCGGGTTGTCAAACACGGAAAAAGGTATATACGCTTCACCCTCGCGGCAGATGACCTTGTCTCCGTTTTCGTCCTGCACGAAGCGGGAACGCACCCAGTTAATCGTCGGATTGGTGGTGAGCAGCATTCTCGGAGTCTTGAATGTCTCATGGGTTCTCCAGCGGAGACGGGAGAACAGCACTTCGACGGCCCGTTCCGAGATTTCCGACACCTCGTCCACCATGGCGATGGTGTATTCCGAAGAGCCGAAACGCTCGAAGTTGGGGTCGCTGGGGATATCCGCCATCTCCTTCATGATGATGACCGAGTCATTCCAGAATGTGAGCGTGCCTTCGAGGTTGTTTATCTTGTAGTTTGTATCCTCTTTCAGTCCCCAATCCTTCAGAATCGACTTGATGGTATTCCATGTCGATTCCTTCAACGACTTGAGTGTCTTACGGGCCACCACCGCACGGATATTCTCGAACCGGATACATGAAGACACCAGCCAAACGCTGCCGATATACGATTTTCCGCCGCCGGCCGCTCCGCCTCCCAGTATCAGCTGCGGCAGGTTCTGCGACTTGCAATGCCTGCATTGGGGCCTGTACTGAGGGTTGCCTTGCTGGTCATAGCCGATAAGGATTTGCTCGATCTCCCCGCCACAATGGGGACAATAGTTCGGTTGCAACAGTTTCCAGAGTTCATACTGCCGTGGGGACGGTTTGAACTCGATGCGCAGGTTTCTGGGTGGTTTGAGCCTGTTGACCGCCATTAGATTTATACAATCTGAATGGTTATGTCCCTTTCGGACTCGAGTATAGCATACAGTTTTTGGAATGTAGTACGGGATTCCAAAACTTTTCCCTTGACCGTATTCTTTCCCACGATGATACAACCGGCGGAATCGACTTCGGTATTGCCGGAATGGATCAGGATGCCGAGGAAATGCGGCACATCATGCAGATATGGCATTTTCTTCTTGTACCTGGGACTGTACTGAAGAGTGACTTTATAAGTCCCGGCAGGAATGGCAGTCTTGGCATAGACCTTTTCCTTGCAGGTACAGGAACGGCCGCGAGGAGTATCCGGACAGGTTGCCGGAAGTTCCCTCACGGCATCTTCGATGGTATTACAGAAAAATTTGCCGTCGATGGACAGGTCACCTATGGTATAGGTCTGACCTTTGAATTTGCGGTTGAGTGTCAGCTTCATACTTCGATACTATTTGTATCGAAAGAGTAGAGACGGACGCCGGCTAATGTTTATTATATGTGTTTGTAAAAGGAGGATATTTCAGGAAATGATGTATCTTTGTGAACGGATTGACAGTATTTAATCAAGAGTTAATATGACAAAAGCGGATATCGTCAGGGAAATAGCAACGCAGACCGGTCTGGAGAAGCAGGTCGTGTTACAAGTTGTCGAAGGATTCATGGATAGCGTAAAGTCTTCCATGATAAACGGCGAGGAGGTTTATCTTCGCGGCTTCGGCAGTTTCATCATCAAGCACCGTGCGGAAAAGACAGCACGCAACATAAGCAGGAATACCACGGTGATAGTGCCTGCCCACAATATCCCGGCATTCAAGCCGTCAAAAGCCTTTGCAGGAAGGATGAAATCAGACAAATAAGGTGATTATATGCAACAGGAGCGTTATTCAGATGATCCTGTTACTTTATACAGGGCAACGAGGTTGGCATTGTCCGATTGGAACAGGAAACGGCCGTTGCTTAAAAGGCATTCGTGGATGGTGTTGTCATTAGGATCCGACTCCAATAAAGCCCCCGCCTTGTTTTCATCGATAAGAAGCATTTCTATGCCTTGTACGGTGGCGGCAGTTGCATCAGCAGGAATTTTCAAAAGTTCATCCATCAGATTCATGTCGTTCATAATATCTCCGTATTTGGCTTGAGTCCCGTCAAGCATTCAATGTACCAAGACCAAAAAGCGTGGGACATAACCCGTAGCACCGAGGTTCTGGTAAACCTATCCGCAAACAAGTTAAGCCCACGCAAAAGCATAGGCGAAAACTGTTTGTCCTGCGGATAAGTGAAATTTACCAGATTTCGGTGCATGACAAAAGCTAACGCTTTCCGTATTTTATTATGTCGTTCTGCCAATATGGTTTTTATGCCGCATCTGCAGAAGAACCGGCCATTATGTGATAACGACCGGACGTGTAAAGGTTATTTCTTAGACTCTTCCAAGGAAACCTTACGAAACTCTTTCATCAGTTTTTCCAGTTCCAACGAAGTCTTACGGGCACGGGTCCCTGCGGCCTTGTTGCCTTTTTCAATCTGAAGTGCCGCATCCGTGGAGAATGTAGCATATACTTCCTGTATTTTTGAAACCAATTCTTTCATATAAATTCTATTTAAGTTATTGACTACAAAGGTAGTGAAAATAATCGAAAATAAGAGCGATTCTGTAAATATAGTAAATATCACATTGGTAATCAATGACTTTTAACAGTCATTACACCGTATGATTTATCCATCAGAGAAATTATCAAGGTGTTTACAACTTTATGGATATGTCTGGTCAGAACATTTCTTCCATCTGCCGCTTGATTTCTTCCCGCTTTGTATTCTTGTAGTAATGCTTATAGATGGTCAATGGGCTGTTACCAGCCATCTCTGCAACCACATACGGATTATTACCGGCATCTACCATCTTCGATATGAAAGAGCCACGGGCGGAATACCATGTGATGTTTTCTTTAATGCGCAACATCTTGCATGCTTTCGTCAAGGTTTGTGAAAGGCGTGTGGAAATTTGCTTGACACGTGTAGTCTTCTTGGAAGTGGTCGTGTGTTTATGAGTAAAAACAGGAAATACATAATTTCCATAACTTTGCCCACGGTATTTATTCATGATGGCTTTTGCTTTACTGAGTAATTCCGGTTTGGCTGTTTTGGGAAACTTGATACGTTCATAGACGATGCGGTCTTCCTGGACCAAATCCCATGTCAGGTTACATACATCGACATTCGCCATACCTCCGGTATAGTAGCTGAACAGGAACAAATCAAGATGCAACTGCTCTTTTTTCGTAAACAAGGTACGGTCAACATTTGCGATTTTAGCTATGACTGTTTCCGGAACTGCTCTTGAAGTGGTTTCCGGCCAATTAATATCATCACCGAGACAGAGGAAGTTATCCATATTCACCCCGTACATCTCTTTCTTTTCTGCCTGCCTGCATACGGCACGGAGCAACCTTAGTTTGTGTGTAAGTCCGGCCTTGTTGCCATTTCTGATACCTCTTTCTTTAAGCCAAAACGCAAAGTCAAGAAGAAACTCTTCTGTAATATCCGTAAAGAAATAAGAGGAAAAGGCTTTTTCATATTTTTCCTTTGTAAACGCCTGCAGTTCACGCTTGAGATAGACATACCGTTTAGCATTGGTCGTGCTGTCGACAATCTGACCGTTCTTGATGCGTTTCTTGTTTTTGAATGTCTCTTCAAGATAATCGATCATCTGCTGGACACTCTTTACTTTGACCTCGGGTTTGGCCGCCTTGATTTCATCGAAGCAATGTGATAGCTGGACGGGCGACCAGTTCCTGCCTTCCATCTCCCAGGTATCGGCGACATGCAGATATTTGGTTCGCAAATCGAAAAGCAGTTTGTTCTTGGTAGTGGCCTCCGCACTCCCTACACGGAAACTCTGAGACTTGACATCCCAGTCTTTTAATAGCCCTGTGATGTTTATAACCTTCGGCACACGGGCGTAACCGGTCTTGAAGAAAATTATCTCCAGCTTGACCATCTTGGTGTCTTTCGGGTTCTGCTTACCCCTGATGTTAATCGTGTACATAGACTGATAACGAGTTAGTTAATGACTTATTATTAATTCGCATTAGTAGGAATCAATTGGTATTAATTAACCTACATAGAAACCTACATGAAAAGAGTAGTTTCCTTAGCGAAATAATGTTTATACGGATAAATCCGTACTTGTGTCATTTACTAACTCGTTATCAATCAACTATTTTCCCTAATCACAAAAGTTGTGTCCGAAAAAAGGGTGTGCCTGTGAAGGACCACCCTTTTCTTTTTCATAAGTACAGGTAGGGCATTCCACCAATCCCATCCCACGCTACCTTTCATCACCGTGTCGTGGGCAGTCATGCTGTGCGCTTCATCTCAAGCCCTATATGGACTGTTGCAAAAGTTCGGAATTTACCTTCCCGCCACAACCTTACCGGTATGTGGGAGTTTTGACAACCCGGCAGGGTTATCTTCCGCGCTTGCCTTTTCCCTGCCTTTCAGCCTCATTCTTACCCGTTCAGGCAACCAATGGCAGCGTATTGCCGCTTGGACAAGTGCCGTTCTTTTCACGGGTACCATCATGGTTTCCGAATCCCGAGCAGGAATGCTTAGTGCCTGCACCGTCTTCCTTGTCTTTTTCCCGATAAAACGGACAGGTATGCGTAAAGCCCTCTTTTGGGGCATGGTGGCGGGCTTCGTCGCAGCCATCGTTTTCCTTTACCATTACAAGAAAGATTCTGCCGACGGACGGCTCCTGATATGGCAGTGCACTTGGGAACTCATCAAGGAGAGCCCCCTGACCGGACACGGCAATGGAGGTTTCGAGGCCAACTACATGCACCAACAAGCCGATTTCTTCCGCCTACACCCGGAAAGTCCGTACAGCCGGTTGGCCGATGACGTGAAATCCCCGTTCAATGAATACCTCGGGTTGTGTGTATCTTATGGCCTCGTCGGAGCGTTCTTTCTCTGTGCCGTGATATGGACAATATGCCTTGCATGGAGGAGACACCCGCACGGAAGTTCGTCAGATGCCATACTTTGCCTTTTGTCCATCGCGGTATTCTCCCTGTTTTCCTATCCATTCCGTTATCCCCATACATGGTTCTTCTGTGCCGTTTCTATTTTCCTCTTGTTGCACAATGCCTACCCTGTAGTGTGGCACAAGTCACGACAAGCCGTACTGTCCGCATGTGTCCTAACTGCCACCCTCATTTCTTTACGGGATATTTTCCGAATACGTTCAGAAATACGTTGGTGCGACACAGCCAACCGCTCGCTTTGCGGCCTGACGGACAAAATGCTTCCCACCTACCGAGAACTTTACGAAGAATTAAACAAAAACCCGCTATTCCTTTACAATTATGCCGCTGAACTGAACGTAGCCGGACACCATGCTGAAAGCTACCGCATCGGACAGGAATGCGAATCCTTGATGGCCGACTACTATACCCAACTCTTACAGGCAGACAACTGCAAGCGGCTGAAACGCTATGAAGAGGCCAAGCGCTATCTAAGGCAAGCCGCTCTCATGTGCCCCAACCGTTTCACCCCACCTTATGAACTTTTCAAAATCCATCAGGAGGAAAGCGACACGGCAAGCATGGCGCAAACCGCCGAATGCATACTCCGGAAGCCCATAAAAATAGACTCTCCCGAAGTGCGCCGCATATTATCCGAAATCAAGAAGTTCAAGACAGACATACGACATTAAAAACGAAAAGCCTTATGAAACGAATGACTACTGCACTTATCCTTGCCACCTGTTGCACCGCCCTCATGGGATGCATGCCGGAAACAGCCACCGGCATGCAACATCAGGCACTCCCATCTACCGCGCCTTACCTTTCGCTCATCGTCCCGAAGTGCGCCAAAGATAAGACGAAGAATCTCGAAATCTTGAAAGAAGCCGAGAAACGAATCGAGCCGTACATCAAAGCCGCGGGACAACATTTGACGCTGTCCATAGAATCCGGCAAAGAAATCAACATATCGGAAGACCTATACCTCTATTTTGCCCGTAAAATCAAGACCCACAACCGTCGTTCGTCCCCCAACAAATTCCCACGTGTGAGGCAAAACATATCCGAAACCGCCTCGGACTATTAACCTAAACCCATCACCGGAATGAAAAAGCCAACCCGACAAACCGTCCGATACCTTTCGGCCTACACCGCTTGTACGGTCGCCGCATACCTACTCCTGAACCTTCCGTTCCTACACGAACCGGAACTGGGCGGCAACGTATGGCTTTTCCTGCCCATGTTCATTATCGGGATTGCCGCATCAAAAGGGGGAACCCGGACAAGAAACTTGGCTTTCTTGTTCCAGATACCCACACTCCTGCATGCCATCTTCATGGCCGCCTTTTTCTTCTGCCCGCATTTGGAATATGCCCATTTTGTCATCATTAGTGCTGCGCTCTATTGTGTGTTCTTCATCCTTTGGCATGCCTTTTCTCCTCCAGACATCACCGTGTGGCATATTCTCGGGGTAACTTATCCAGGCATGCTCATCTTGCTCTTTGTCCCGGACGTGTGTTCCGGTACCGGTTGGGATGATTTCCTTCTCAACAGTGGCGGTACTCTCTCCACCTATGCCGTTTACGCCCTATGCCTGTTGCCCGCAGCCGTATTCTGCCAAGTTCAAGACAATTTCCTAAAAGGGGGAGTTGCATTCTGCATTTTATGCTCCACCCTGTTTTTCGGGGGATTCTACTTGGACCCGCTCCTTTACCATAAATTCCAATATGGGACCTTCACCGGAACATTGGAAAAAACGCTCCCAACCGTCATGCTCGGCACAAAGGAAAAACAAGGCAATATGTCGCCCCGCATCCAAGTCTGTTTAGTCTCACGCCACCCCGACGTTTGGACAAGCAAGAAATTTGAAGGCTTAGCCGCACAGTTCCGTAGCTATCCTGTGGATTTTTCCATCCTCGGCATCACTGGTGCACCGTCCGGCAAGGCCGTTTTCATCCGAAACTACGAAACCCTCCACTTGAAAATGCCGCTGCATTTCATTGACGAGAACCAACTACAAGCGTCCTCCCTGGATGCCCGTACATACGACGATTACATCTGCATCCTCTGGGGAGGCAAACTTATCTACAAAGGGACTGCCGTACCGACACGGCATGCTGCCCGCTTCCTTTTAAAGACATTACAGCCATGAATATTTCCATCAAGACACTCCTCGCCCTTGCGGTATTCCTCTTACCGGCCTGCAAGCGGAATCCATCCACCCCTTACGTGCAAAAAGTATACGAAGAGGCTGTCCGCCTCCAACAAGCAGGCAACCTGAACGATGCCATTTTCCATTACCAACTGGCCGCCACGTCATGCCATACCATAGAAGACAGCCTGTCTTATTGGTGGAAAGCCATGTATGGGCAAGGGGAAATATGGAAACGCAAGAACTTTTTGGAAGATGCACGCCGTGACCTTGAAGCCGTCCTGCGCTTTGCACGAAAGCACCGGCTCGACACGGCCGCCTACATGGCCTATCGTCCGCTTACCCTCATATACCTTGAAAACGGGATGTACGGGAAAGCATATACCCACGCCCTTCGGGCACAGGACATCGCATCCGGAAAAAATTTCCCGGATACTTTGACGCGAGGACAAAGCGAAGAAGCTGCAATAGTTTTTTCCGCTTATGCATGGCATACCCGACAAGAGATTCCCGACACGATTTACAGGCGATTGGCCGGAACAGCAGCATCTCCCGACATGGAGCGCCGCATTCTCGCGCTCGGCCTCCTGGCCTTATATAAAGAAAGGGACACGGTCACGAATCCCTACCTCACAACCTACATAGAAAACTGCAACCGTTATTGGAAAACACGCTTCAGGCATTTCACGGACGAAGCCGAACGCGAAAAAAAACAACTGATTGCCGAACGGGACGCATTCGCTGAAAGGGAAAGGAATATCTTGTTCATATCCCTGACCCTATTTTCCTTACTGGTCTGCGGTGCAGTCTTCGTTGCGTCCACTTACCGTAACAAACATGCAATCGACCGTATCCGGCTCATTTTAAAACAAAAAGAAGAAACCATCCGGTACTTGGAGGCACAAAAAGGAAACGATGAATCATTACGCCTGCAAATAGAAGAAAAGGAAAAAGAATGGCACCAACAGGAACTACAGATCAGAAGCCTTCATCTGTACGACATGGAAGTCGGTCGGAAAATCCCTTCGGCAGACAACCCGCATGCCCCGCAACCCAAAGACTACACGAACCTGATGTCCGATGCGGGACAGCAAGTGAAATTCCTGAAAGAGATGGATTACTGTTTCAATAATTTTGCCACCGGGTTGCAACAACTCATTCCGGACCTTACCATTGAAGAAACGGCCTATTGCTGCCTCTTCCACCTGAACATACGCACGTCGGACATTGCCGAAATGTTCAGCCGGAGCAAAAGTACCATTTCAAGCAGGCGGAAACGCCTTGAAGCCAAAATCAATGCTAAAAATTAGCCTTTAAACAGAAGCATCGAACAGGAGTCGAACAAATTTTCATGTAGTGATTTTACAAGTCATAGAATATCAAAGATATAGCACTTAAAAAAAGTGATGAAAATCGAACCATTTGCGAACTAAATTATTTGGATTTCACTCAAAAACATGCTTAACTTTGCGATGTGAGAATTAAAATCGTTCGAATATTTAAAAACAAACGCCAATGGTTTAAACAGCAACAAGGAGGCTACGACAATGGGAGGTTGTCGGCTTCAAATAAAGAGTAGTAACAAAACTTTCGTGTTAATCTATTAAATCAAATCATCATGAATAAAGTAAAAGTTTTCATGGCCATGATTGCCGTGGCATTGGGTGGACTTATCATTTGGAGTTGCACCCAAGACGAAATGGAAAACGGGAAAGCCACCTTCCGCTATTCGGCAGAAGAAATCGCCACGCTGCGTGCCATGGCAGAAAAGTACGGAGTGCCGAATATAAAATTCATCACGAGTTCCCAGTTCCCTTTACCTTCCATGAAAGAAATGGAACAAAATTTTATTGAATTTGCCGTAATCAAACAAGTTGTTGCTCAACCATTGGAGGTGGTAGATTCTACTGCTACTTCCAAGATTTATAAGACAAAGCAAATGCCAAGAACAAGAGTTCTCAAACGTGTTCCAGAAATGTCCACTGACGGCATTGACCTTAGTCAATTTGTGGCTGCTGTAGGTACCAGTTTTTGGCTCACACTAAAAGTAACGGTTACAAAAGACAAAAATGACCCAAATAAAGATCCAACCGTAAGTGTTTATGGTAGCTTAAAATTACCATACGATACCTACGATACCAGTTATGGAAAAAGTGGTGAAACCACAAGTACAAGGTGGATTAGCAAAGATAGAATCGGAGTTTCATATTCATGTAATGTTACTAAATATGAAATAAAAAGGACTCAATTTGGAGAAGAAATCAAAATAGAATTAGCGTCAGATAATGTCACAGTGGATACAAGTACAGCAATATAAGTATCATAGTCAGAATGAGACTATTTGTTCTTTTCTTAATCGAGAGAAGGGAACAAAGAGTCTTATTCTTAACTTTAGAGAAAATATAATGAACAATATTCTATACAAAATTTTATTTGTCTTTCTTTGCATATTTATATCAAGCAAAATAACAAAGGCCAACACCGATTCCCTTTACCGTAAAGTACAAGGGTTCGGCATCGGGTTGCCACAGGAAAAGGTGTACCTTCACCTCGATAATACCTGCTATTTCTTAGGAGACACAATTTGGTATAAAGGATATGTCACACGAAGCGATAAAGGAACACTCACGGATTTAAGCAAAATACTATATGTGGAATTGCTTACTCCTGATGGGTACTCCGTAGAACGACAACAACTCGAAATGACAAGCGGCACAGCATCCGGAATGTTCATTCTCAAAGATTCACTTTATGCAGGCTACTATGAACTACGTGCCTATACCCGATGGATGCTCAACTTCGGGCAATGTGAATACCCTCACATTTCACGTAAAAGCCATGGCTTTTATAGCCGTAAAATGAAAGATGACTATATAAGGGATTATGAAAAGCTGTATTCCCGGGTGTTCCCCGTTTATAACAAACCTAAAGAAGAAGGACGTTACACCAAAGAAATGACCCTAAGACCCATGAGAAGATATTACAAGGCACGGAAACTGAAACCGACCGCTGTCCTACGCTTTTATCCGGAGGGAGGACACCTTGTGCAAAATACAACCGGGCGGGTTGCCTTGGAACTGAATGACGAAGAAGGCAAACATTTGGAACACATTGACATCACCATCACAGACCAAGACGGGGAGAAAGTCAGCGAATGCCAAACCGACAAGAGAGGAAGGGCCTCATTCATCCTGAAAGACATATCTCCCGAAGGAAAATACAAGGCCACATTCACATTAAAGGGGGTGAAATTCTCCGAAAAGTTACCGGAAGTAGAAAAAAACGGCTGCGCCCTGTCTGTCACACAAACCGACTCCACAGTCGAAGCCTCCATACAAGCCGTAGGAATAGAACGGAATATTGCACTGCATGTCATGCATCAAGGAGTCTCCAAGTTCTACCTCCCATTAAAGAAAAACATAAAAGGAAAATACGATACCGTAAAAATCCCGCTCCGGACACTTTCCACCGGAGTAAACCAACTTATAATATTCAACAGCGAGGGAAGAATCTATGCGGACCGGCTATTCTTCGTAAACCTCCACGACTATGACAAGCCACAAATAACCATTTCCGGAACGGGAAAACAGTATGAGCCATTCGACTCCATCACCTTACGCCTGAAACTTACGGACACGAACAAACAAGGACGAAGCGTGTCGCTCTCCATACGTGACCGGGCTACGGAAGAACCCACATACGACAATGGCACCATGCTCACGGAAATGCTGCTCGCCAGTGAAATCAGGGGATTCGTGGAAAACCCTGGATTTTATTTCGAAAGCGACGACAGCATTCATCTCCAGGCACTCGACCTACTCATGATGGTACAGGGCTGGAGAAGATACGAATGGAGAAAGATGGCCGACATCGAACCATTCACCCCTAACTGGTTACCGGAAAAGTTCCAGACCGTCGCCGGATGTGTCAACCATGCCGAAAAATGGAATGTGGATTTCAAAAAAGCCAGCAACCTCAAAAGGGAAGTGAATGTATGGGCCATGTTTGTACAAAACGGAAAAACGATTGAACTCAAACAGCCTACAAGAAACGGAACTTTTTACATGCAAACGCCAAAAATCTACGGGGAATACATGCTCTTCCTCAGTGCCGCAAGACAGGACAAAGGAACTGACTACATCACCAGAAGTCGGCAAAAGGACTTTACCGACGAGGAAGCTTGGCCGGACTATTACGTGAAAATGGACCTTTTCTACCCGCACTTTGCCAAGCCATACAATTATTATCAGGATGCCACCAGAAAAGACATGCCACATTTTGAAGGAGAAGACAGCATCGTACGCGCATCCTTCACCAACAGATATATGCCTGCCGTCACCGTACAGGCCAAAAGGGGCGGGCTACGCCATTACGACCCCACCAAACCGGCTGTCGTAATCGATGCATACGAGGCTTATAACCTGATGGCTGACTATGGAATGAGCGACCGGCCATTTTACTACATGGGGGATTCTGTGTACCATCTATTAGCAGCATTATACGTGGGAGACATGAATATGCACAGGCAATACTACCGTGAGAAAAGGTATGACGGGAATACTCAAAAAACAAAAAACTGGTACCGTTTAGTAAAAGCGCCTCTCGAACATGCCATCTCTCCCGTCAAAGTGGAACTTCCAAAGCCCAACATCGGAGGCTATCAGACGCTCAGGAAATACAGTTATCTGAGTTGGTTGGACAAATTCTATATCTATACCGATTACGTACCCCGAGAACAAGGCAGTTGGAAATACAAACAGGACAACCAACCGGAAGTCATCATCGACTACCGCCTCTACCCCGACGGCCAATACTTCCCGGCATGTCGCGACCGCCGATACCGCTTGCAAGGCTATGCTGTCTGTGAGGATTTCTACAGCCCCGATTACAGCCGGAAACCTCTGCCTGACACCAAGGACTACCGACGTACACTACTCTGGATACCGGAAGTCAAGTTCGACGAGAAAGGGGAAGCCACCGTACGGCTCTTCAACAACAGCAAACAGACCGTCATTTCCGTGGAGGCGGAAGGCATCACCGGGAAAGGAATACCTATCGTTTATAAAAAATAACAGAATAATTGTGGCTTAAAGGTAACTTAAACGTAATACTAAAAAACAAAGGTATGAAAAAGGGCATTTTTATCTTACTCGCCATAAGCTTGACCGTAAGCTTCTACGCATCGGCAAGCCCAGAAACCGATTCCCTTTACCGTAAGGTACAGGGTTTCGGCATCGGGTTGCCACAGGAAAAGGTATATCTCCACCTCGACAATACCTGCTACTTCGTGAGCGATACGATTTGGTACAAAGGATATGTCACACGCAGCGACAAAGGAACACTGACCGACTTGAGCAAAATCCTCTACGTGGAACTGCTCACACCGGATGGATTCCTCGTCGAAAGGCAGCAACTCGAAATGCCGAATGGAACAGCCAACGGAGCTTTCACGCTGACGGATTCACTCTATGCCGGATATTACGAACTACGGGCATACACACGGTGGATGCTCAACTTCGGACAATACGAACATCCGCATGCCCAATGGAGCGAGGACGCTTTCTATAACAAGGAAATGGCCAAGGATTTCTTCCGGGACTATGAAAAACTCTATTCAAGGGTGTTTCCCGTCTACGACAAGCCGAAAGAACCGGGGCTTTACACCAAAGACATGACCCTACGTCCTTTAAGGAGGTATTTCAAGGCACGGAAAGGGAAACCGGAACTCGAACTGAAATTCTATCCAGAAGGAGGTAACCTCATCGCCGGGACGGACTGCAACGTTGCCCTGGAACTCAATACGGAAGAGGGGGAACATCTGGAAAACGTAGAAATTGACATACTCGACCCACAAGGAAGGAAGATAACCAGAACCCGAACCGGAAACAGGGGAAGGTGTACATTCATCCTGCACGATGTTGCGTCCGAAGAAGGGTACAAGGCCGTTTTCCAATACAAAGGATATGACTATGAAGTGAAACTCCCTGAAGTGGAGGAAGAAGGCATCGCCTTGCAGGTTAGACAGGACACCCTGCTAAGAATAGAACTGCAAAGAAGTGAAGGGCGGACGAACTTCCCGGAAGGACTGGCCCTGCAGGTCATGGCACAAGGAGTACCCCAAACCTTACAGCACATCGACTTCGGAGACAAACGAAAGACAAACGTAACCATCCCGTTGAACGAACTGCGCACGGGGGTGAACCAAATCACAGTATTCGACGGGAAAGGGCAAATCTATGCCGACAGGCTGTGTTTCGTCAACCGCCACGACTACGATTCTGCAAGGATCGACATCCATGGAATAGAACCACAATACGAGCCGTTCGCACCCGTCACACTAAACCTGAAACTACAAGACATACAAGACACGGCCACATCCGTATCCCTTGCAGTCAGGGACAGGGCCACGGAAGAACAAACCTATGACAACGGAACCATGCTCACGGAAATGATGCTCGCCAGCGAAATCAAAGGGTTCGTCGAAAATCCCGGATATTATTTCGAAGCTGACGACAGCATGCACCGCAGGGACTTGGACCTGCTGTTGATGGTGCAGGGATGGAGAAGATACGAATGGAAAGAGATGGCGGGAATTGAAGCCTTTTCATTACGGTTCCTGCCCGAAAAGTCACAGACTATAGAAGGACAGGTGAATCATACCTATTCATTATATAAAGACAATGATTTCGGAGAAAAAGCATGGATAACCTCATTAATGAGAAAAGATGCACATGACAACCAAAAAGAAGAAGTTAAACCCATTGATTTCTATACCACAGAAATATGCGCCTCTAAATTCAAAGGTAAAACACTACAGGACTTGTACGCTCCATCCATCTCAAAAATGAAGAAGGAAGTACATGTCATAGCTTCTTTCCTCCAAGGAGAAAGCACGCTTGAACTAATGCAGAAAACCCAACAAAGTACATTCTACATGGTTACCCCAAAATTTTATGAAGATTGCGTATTAAACCTCATGGCTTCTGATGCCAAAGACCCAGTAAGGGATGCCATAAAAAAACAGAGAAAGGGATTCATGGATGAAACAGAATATCCCGAATTTTACGTAAAGCTCAACCATTTCTATCCCAATTTCCCTAAACCGTGCACATTTTACCAAGACAAAGAATATGAAACGAACTATCCTGACAGTCTATACACCGTTTCTGGCGTATTCAACGGGCGTAAACTTCCCACTGTAACCATTCGCAACAAACGAAATGGATTACGACGATTCAACAACAGCAAACCCACCATCATCATAGATGCTTATAAAGCTTTCAACCTCATAACCGACCATGGATTGAACGGAGGAAAACATGATTGGAGAACTTTCTCACAACAAATCGCTTTTAGTTTTGCGAATGACATGGGACAAGACAGACGGTACTCTATCAAAGAATGGTTTGACGGAATCCCATTAAAAATGAATCCAAATGAAAATACCAGGAATGACCAAGACTTCAACAGCCAAGAAGACTACGCCATTGCCAGTTCCAATAAATCGGGAATTCTCCTTTCTGATAAATATGAAGAACCGGAGCATGACGAAAAAAGTCCAACCCCAATAGGATCCAATTTCAGTATTTCCAAACAAAAGCTCAAGAAATACCGCCTGCTCCGTTACCTTGACAAAATCTATATCTACACCGATTATGCCCCTCGCGAACAAGGCAGTTGGAAGTATGCACAAGACAACCAGCCCGAAGTCATCATAGACTACCGCCTCTTCCCCAACGACGGATACCAAAGGACTTACCGGGACCGGCATTACGTCCTGCGAGGCTATGCCGTCTGCGAGGATTTCTACAGCCCCGATTACAGCCGGAAACCTCTGCCTGACACCAAAGACTACCGGCGTACACTACTCTGGATTCCGGAAGTCAAGTTCGACGAAAAAGGGGAAGCTACCGTACGGCTCTTCAACAACAGCAAACAGACCGTCATTTCTGTGGAAGCGGAAGGGATTACTGGAAAAGGAATACCTGTCGTATGGAAGTCTGACGTTTGTACAATGAGTAAAAGGAACAAAGATTACCTTTATAAAACTATAACGATTAAATAAAGACCATATGAAAAAAGATTTCAACCGTATTATATACTACTTTATGGGGATAATCATCCTTACCGCATATTCTTTAGAGGGAGCCAACCTACACTCGGATTTCACTACCACATTAGTATCCTATATCATACTTATCTCCGTGTTATCCCAATTTTATGAATGG
The DNA here is from genome assembly GCF_900683745.1 of Paraprevotella xylaniphila YIT 11841. Lineage (NCBI taxonomy): Bacteria > Pseudomonadati > Bacteroidota > Bacteroidia > Bacteroidales > Prevotellaceae > Paraprevotella > Paraprevotella xylaniphila. Next base: position 3,347,579 of record NZ_LR215980.1, on the reverse strand, counting down.
AGGCAGGGCAAGAAGAAGTACAAAAAGGAAGAGACTCCTAATAGCATAAGTATATTGAACGTTCCGAACGCGTTACAGGTGTACTATTTTTGATATTATTCATATATAATGCGTTTTTCACTCAACGATACGAATAGAATATCTAAATAACAAACGGAACACTCCTTTAATTTTTTAAACACATGACCACTCAAATCAAACTTATCCTCCGCGCCCTGCTGCCATTACTGTTCATTGGAGCCAACAGAATGAGCCAACATATAGCCCGTCCCCATTTCGTCCCGGACGGCGCCGCAATGAGGGCTGAAGCATTGTTCCCCGCATTTTTGCTCTTCTTCTTCCCTGTCATCCTGCTCATACACGGATGTATCTGCTATATAAACCAACGTCATAAGTTTAACCTGAAACGTCTGGCTTACGCTTTGGCCATCCTGTTCATTCTAATGTCCATTCCAACCTTTTTCCTTTCGGACAACCCATTATCTGCTAAAATATGGGAAGCATCGGAAAACCTTTTTGGCGCGGTAATACTTTGGCTGTACCTTTATGGGATGAACACCACGAGACAGGTTAACGTCCCGGAATGGAATAGCAAATCCGGCGTGGCATGGTTCTGCATCAGCTTATGCCTCATCGTAGGAATTCTCATTCCGTCTTGCCTGTTTCATTATGGAGTCATAGGAAGCATGCCATTCAGACTGTACAGCCCGCTCATCCTGTCATACGGATGGTTCGGGCTTATATGGCTTTTGCAAAACAAATGGATAAAAGCCGGGCTTTTAATTCTGGCCGTTTTCTCTTTCGTCTACATGTTCAACATGTCCACTATTCCATAACATTAAAATCAACTGCAATGAAAAACCTTCTTCTTTGCTGCCTTGCTGCAACCTTAGCCGTCTCCTCCTGCCAGAAAACGGGCATCAGGCAGACGCTGGAAAAAGCCGGTGAAAATCGCCGGGAATTAGAAACCGTATTGGAGCATTACAAAGACGAACCGCTCAAAGAGAAAGCCGCACGCTTCCTTCTGGAAAACATGGACGGGCATTTCGCCCACACCGGTGAAGCCGTCGACGTGTACGACAATTACATGGACAGTGTGTTCCGCCATTGCAACGGAGACCGTGTGTTCTGGATTATGAAATACGATACTATCTTGCAACGAACAGGTCTGGATTTGGAATTAAGCCAGGACGAACGCCTGTACGATGCCCAATCCGTCACGGCTGACTTCCTGACCGAACATATCGACAGTGCATTCACCGTATGGCAACAGAACTGGAACAAACAATACAGTTTCGAAATGTTCTGCCGCTATGTGCTGCCTTACCGTATCGGGAATGAAAAGACAAGTCTTTGGAGGAAGACATTCACCGTGCCTTCATGGGTGCGCGAAGCATACGACCCCAACCAAGACAACTCCACCTATGCCTATGGCATGGCCAACGACATTCTGGGAGGCATGCGTTCCGTCATTTATTATCCTCCGCAATTCCTTCCCGACCTCCCCCTCACGGCACTCGAACATGTCAAGTCGGCTTCCTGCAAGGAATATGCACACCTGTGCGTGGCCGTACTAAGGGCGCACGGACTGCCTGCCACCATCGACTTCACACCACAGTGGGGCAACCGGAGCTTGGGGCATGAATGGTGCGTGTTCTTTCCCGACAACCATTCTTTCATCCCTTTCAATCCGGGGGAACGGCTCGGCGACCACTTCATGAAACGGAAGGAAGACCGGCTGACCAAAGTGTTCCGCCAAACCTACGAGAAACAGCAGGAATCGCTCTATATGCAGAACAAGGGAAAAGAGGAGATTCCCGACATCTTCGACACACCTTACATTATGGATGTGACAAGGGAATACACGGCCACTTCCGATGTGGAGGCGGAGTTGTACGACGACGCTGAAAGCGGCAGGTTCGTCTACCTGTCCGTCTTCGACAACCAAGACTGGAGCATCGTGCATTGGGGCACGCGCCACGGACGGAAAGCCACCTTCCGGGACATGGCACGAAACGTAGTGTACATGCCCGTACATTATTCCGAAGAAAACGGCACGGTTCCGGCCGGAGACGCTTTCCTTTTGGACTCGCAAGGAAATATCCACAAAATGACAGCAGACACCACGCAACGCACGACGGTGGAAGTGAAACGCAAATTCCGAGACGTACGTTCCAACCAATTCCTTCAGGGTGTAATCGGCGGGAAGTTCCAAGTGGCCAACCAGGAAGACTTCAGCGATTCGCTGACCATACATGTCATCCCGCACCTGAAGGACAACAAATTCCATGTCGTCCATCCCCGTTACACCGGCAAATACAGATATTTCCGTTACCTGTCACCGGACTGGTCGAGGGGCAACATGGCCGAACTTTATACGTTCAATGCCGCCGGCGACACGCTGAAGCATAAACGGCTGATAGGCAACTTCCACGTACGTCCCTGGTGTGGGCCGGAAAACCTGTTCGATGGCAATGTCCTTTCCTTCTACGACTCCCACGACGTGTACGGCGTATGGTACGGATGGGAACTGGAACAGCCGGAAAACGTGGCACGTATCGTATTCCTGCCGCGTAACGATGACAACTTCATCCGCGAAGGCGAAGAATACGAATTGTTCTATTGGAACCACGGGACATGGATGTCATTAGGGCGCAAGACGGGGAATTTCGAGGCGGTATTGAAATACGACAACGTCCCGGCCCAGGCCTTGTTCCGCCTGCACAACCGTACCAAAGGCTCGGAAGAAAGAATCTTCACTTACGAAGACGGAAAGCAAATCTGGTGGTAACCCTTGGGTATCTACACAGGGATTTTACAAAAAGACCCTTCATCTTTCAGGCTTCATGGTAATCCGTTCATAATATTGATATTACAGGCTGAAGGATGTTTCAGGCATCCTTCAGCCAAGCTTCATCTTGTTCGGCGCAGAACGAAAAATCGTTTGCCTGAGATTGAAAAATCATTCGGCTGAGAACGAAAAACGAATCTCAGCCGAATGATTTTTCATTTGCCTCATGATGAAAATCCGCTTTCTGCAATGAAAGGAAACTGAAAGATGGCCGCCCTATTCTTCATCCCATAACAAACTATACAACAAGAAGTTGACATATCTCCTGAAAGATGAAGGATCTTTTCTGAAAAACCTTGGGAGGGAAAACACGCGGGACGTGGAAACTATAAACACATAAAAAAAGCATCCATAATCCTTGAATTACCGATGCCTTTATGTTTTGTCGGGATGACTGGATTCGAACCAGCGACCACTCGCCCCCCAGACGAGTACTCTAACCGGACTGAGCTACATCCCGTTTGCGGGTGCAAAAGTAGAAATTGTTTTTGAATTCTCCAAATAAATTTCTACTTTTGTGTCGGTATAACCCACATTTTAAGCAAAACATGCAAATCAGACTTACCGCGCCGCCACACCTGCGGCATAAAACCATACTGCCGGCTAGCAAAAGCATCAGCAACCGGGCCCTCATCATCCATGCACTGGCCGGAGGAAAAGACTTGCCGGAAAATGTGTCGGACTGCGACGACACATTCGTCATGGTAAGGGCATTGACGCAAACCGACGACCCCATCAACATCATGGCGGCCGGTACGGCCATGCGTTTCCTTTCGGCTTACTGGTCTGTGAACGAGGGGACACATACCCTGACCGGTACAGCCCGGATGAAACAACGCCCCATCGGCATCTTGGTAAATGCCCTGCGGACACTGGGCGCACAAATAGAATATGTGGAAACGGAAGGTTATCCCCCCCTGCGTATTTCCGGCGGACTGCATGAGGGAGGCCGACTCAGCCTGCCGGGAGACGTGAGTTCCCAATACATTTCTGCTTTGCTGATGATCGGTCCGGTCCTAAGAAAGGGCTTGGAACTGGAACTGGCCGGACAGGTCATTTCACGCCCCTACATCGACCTGACCCTGAAATTGATGAAAGACTTCGGTGCACAAGCGGAATGGACAGACGAACGACACATTAAGGTGGAACCGCAACCTTACCGCCCGACACCCTATTATATAGAAAACGACTGGAGCGCGGCATCTTACTGGTATGAAATGATGGCACTGACACCCGACAAAGACGCAGAAATCATACTGACCGGCCTGTTCGCAGACAGTGCCCAAGGAGATTCTGCCGTACACGGCCTGTTCGAACCTATAGGCGTGCACACGGAATTCTTCTGTGACGACGACGGGATGCCATGTGTCAAACTGACCAAACAACCCATCGCCACGGAACGCCTGGAGTATGATTTCGTCAACCAACCGGACTTGGCACAGACATTCGTAGTCACGTGTGCCATGTTGGGGCTCCCGTTCCGTTTCATGGGTCTTCAAAGCCTGAAAATCAAGGAAACCGACCGCATCTCCGCGCTTATCCGCGAACTGGAAAAACTGGGGTATCCCTTGCATGAAGCCTGCGGATCAGAATTATTTTGGGACGGGCAACGCACTGAAGTCCGGCCACATCCGGCCATCGACACCTACGAAGACCATCGCATGGCCATGGCGTTCGCACCTTGCTGTTTCGCCGTTCCCGAAATATATATTAATCATCCGCAAGTGGTCAGCAAATCTTATCCCCATTATTGGGACCACTTGAAAGAAGCGGGATTTGAAATTACGGCCTTATGATTATCATTTGCATTCTTATAGCCCTTGCCGCTGCGGCCGTCATTGCTTTCGTGGCCGGCAGTTTGCGCAACCGCTCGCTGAAAAAGAAACTGGCACAAGGCGAAATCAGCGAAATGCCGACCGTGGTACAACCGCCACAGGAATGTTGCGGACAGCACGAAGTATGCGAAAAAGAAAGCCTGCTAGCTGCCGTAAGCAAACAAATAGAGTATTACAACGATGAAGAACTCGACCGTTTCCGGGGAAAGGACGCTTCCGCGTATAGCGAGAAGGAAATAGACGAGTTCAGGGATGTCCTCTACACGATGCGCGACGACGAAGTGGCCGGATGGGTGCGCAGCCTACAACTGCGCGGCGTTCCTCTGCCCGACGCATTGAAAGACGAAGTATTCCTTATTATCGGGGAAAGGAGATTCGACCACGCATGAGCATCCTGTCTTACACATTCTTCCAGAATGCCCTGTTGGGCAGTCTGTTGGCCAGTATCCTTTGCGGACTGATAGGCACTTATATCGTTGCACGGCGGTTGGTTTTCATCAGCGGCGGCATCACCCATGCCTCGTTCGGCGGTATCGGCATCGGAGTTTACCTCGGATTTTCCCCCATACTCTCTGCAGCCGTGTTTTCTGTCTTGTCAGCCTGCGGCATACAATGGTTCAGCCACCGCCGCGACATGCGCGAAGATTCGGCCATCGCCATTTTCTGGACTTTAGGCATGAGCATCGGCATCATTTGCAGTTTTTTGGCACCGGGCTTCACTCCGGAGCTGTCCTCCTATCTGTTCGGCAATATATTGACTGTCACCCCCTCGGACCTTTATTTGTTAGGCACATTGGCACTCATCGCCACGGCTGCTTTCACATGCTTCCTCCGTCCGCTCGTTTCCATTGCTTTCGACACTGAATTCGCCCGTTCGCAACGTCTTCCTGTCACCATGGTGGAATATCTGATGATGGCCTTCATCGCACTGACCATTGTGGCCTGCCTGCGCATGGTGGGCATCGTGTTGGTCATCTCCTTGCTGACCATCCCTCAAGTGACGGCCAATATTTTCACGCACAGCTTCAAACGCATGGCACTACTCTCCATCGTGACAGGCTACAGCGGCTGTCTGGGCGGCCTTTACTTGTCGTACCATTACAATATACCATCGGGTGCCTCCATCATTTTCGTCTCTATACTCATCTATTTGGTGTGCAAAGGAATTTCATGGTCGATTCCTCGGTGGAAAAGGCAATAAAAAACATGTTTTTCAGTTATCTAACTATGTAAAGAGCGCATTGGAAAAAAGGTTTCTACATATCATTGCTTCCGGATTCGTCTTCCTATCCCTTCTGACGGCGTGTTCCACGAAAAAGAATACGTCGGGTACCCGTTTTTACCATGCCATGACGGCACGGTTCAATACGTACTTTAACGGGGCAGAGGCTTTCAAAGAAGGAGTCCTGGAACAACAGAAAGGACATAAGGACAATTACACCGATTTATTGCCCATGTATGCCGTGCGAAATAAATCGACGGCAGCCATGGGAAAGTCCAACTTCGAGACCACCATCGAAAAATGCGAGAAAGCCATCAAGCTGCACTCTATAAAGGCCCGGCCGAAATCGAACGTCAACAAGCGGAAAACAGCCAAGGAAAAAGCCTACATGGCCCGCAAGGAGTTCAACCCATTCTTGCGGCATGCCTGGCTGCTCATGGGGAAAGCGCAATTCCAACAGGGCAATTTCATCGAAGCGGCCTCCACGTTCAATTATATCAGCGGACTGTATGCCGGACAGCCTGAAATCGTGTCCGTGGCCCGGGCCTATCTGGCCCGTTGCTACGTAGAACTGGAATGGCCTTACGATGCAGAGGATGTCTTTCATAAGATTCAGCGCGACAGTACCGGCAGTGAAGGGAAACGGGAATTCAACGCCTCATACGCCGATTACCTCATCTTCGTGAAACAATACAAAGAGGCTATTCCTTATTTACAAAAAACCGTCAAGAAAGAAAAAAGCAAACAGCAACGCGCACGCCTGAACTTCCTGTTGGGACAGTTGTACCACGAAACGGGAAACAAAGCAGAAGCCTACAAGGCCTTGCGGCGTGTCATACGTGCCAATCCTCCATACGAATTGTCTTTCAACGCCCGTATCCTGCAAACCGAAGCCATGGCTAGCGGAAACCACAATAAAATGGTGAAAAGACTGCGGCGCATGGCCAAGAACAAGAAAAACAAGGACTACCAGGACCAGATTTATTATGCCATCGGCAATATCTATCTGGCCAACCAGGATACCGCACGGTGTATCGGGGCATACGAAACCGGAGCCAAAGAAAGCACACAGAACGGCATTGCCAAAGCCATGGTATTGTTGCGTCTGGGTGAGATTTACTGGGACAAAGAGGACTATATCAACGCACAACGCTGTTACGCCGAACTGGTCGGCATATTGGACAAAGAAAACGAAGCTTACAAAGAGGCGGAACGCCGCTCAGGCATCCTGACCGAACTGGAGCCCCATTTGTCGGCCATCAAACTGCAAGACAGCCTGCAATGGTTGGCCAAGTTGCCCGAAAACGAACGTAACGAGGCCATCGACAAAGTCATCGAAGCCTTGAAAAAGCAAGAAAAAGAAGAGGCACGCAAGGCCATGCAGGCCGAAATGGCTGCCAATATGCCCAAAACTCCGACAGCCACCCCCACCCCGCCTACGGGAAACCGCAGGGCGCAGGCGGGAGCTTCCGGACAAACCGGCACGTGGTATTTCTATAACCCGTCGGTCGTAGCCCAAGGCAAACGTCAGTTCCAACGCACATGGGGCAAACGCCCGTTGGAAGACAACTGGCGGAGAAGCCATAAGAACGAGGACCGCACGGAAGATTTCGGAGAATATGACTACAGCGAAGAGAGCGACAGCCTGATGGCGGCACAAGCCGACAGCATCGCCTTGGCCGACAGCATTGCCGAAGCCCAGGAGCGTATGGCCGACTCATTGGCCAGCGACCCACACAACCGGGAATATTACCTGCAACAAATCCCGTTCACGGAAGAGCAGTTGCAAGCCTCCAACGACATCCTGCGTGATGCGCTTTATCAAGCCGGCATCCTGGAAATGGAGAGACTGGAAAATTTCGGCTTGGCACGGCGTACCCTGTTGCGTCTTATCGAAACGTTCCCGGACGTAGCCGACAAAGACAACGTGTACTACCATCTATTCCTTATCAACGGCCGACTGAATGACATGGCCGAAGCCGAACAGTATAAACAGCGGCTCATCGAGGAGTTCCCGGACAGCCGGTATGCCATCATGTTGGCCAACCCCAAATACGAGCTTTACGCCAGGCAGGGCAAGCACATAGAGGATTCCCTGTATGCCGCCACATACGAAGCCTACGGCAAGAACGAATATGAGGAAGTGTTCCGCAATTATTCCATTTCGACTTCGGATTTCCCGGAGGGGGCACACCGCGCTAAATTCATGTTCATACAAGCCATGAGCCAATTGTACGGCGGAGAACGGGACAGCTTCTTGGTCACGTTGAAACAAGTCATTGAGAAATATCCGAAAGACGAAGTAACGGAAATTGCACAAAGTATCGTGAAAGGCATTCAGGAAGGCCGGTCGCTGACCGACGGGAAATACGCGGCAAGCGACATCTGGAGCCGACGTTCGCTGACGGCCCTGCAAGACTCCACTGCCGAAGCGCAGCAATTAAGCGACGAGCGTCTCAGCAACTTCGTGTTCCTGTTGGCCTATCCAGAAAACAGCCTGGACGAAGACCAACTGCTATATGAGATGGCCCTGTATAATTTCACCAGTTTTATGGTACGCAATTTCGACATCGACATCGTGAAATCCGACGGGCTGGCACAAATGCGCGTCAGCGGTTTCCTCAACTATGACGAGGCGCACGCTTACGCCCAAAAGCTATATGCCGATCCGCACATGAGTGTCGTGCTTAAAAACATACGTTCCGTCATCATCTCCGAAAGCAACCTGAAACTGTTGGGCACGGTCTTCAGTTTCGAAGATTACAAGAAGTTCTACGATGAGAAGTTCGCACCGCTGCAAGTGCCGGAGGACCTGAGACTGGACGAACCTACTTCCATCGAAATCCGTACGCCGGACGACGAACCGCCTGCCGGAGACGAAGAATACGAAGAAGAGGAGGAAGACACGGACAGCGGTATTATTTTCTAACATACGAAACCATTACAATGATGAACAACGGTTTATTACTTTGGGTAGACGATGAAATAGAATTGCTGAAAGCGCATATTCTTTTTCTCGAAAAGAAAGGATACGAGGTAGAAACCGTATCCAACGGGCAAGATGCACTGGACAAGTGCAGCGAAACGGCCTACGACCTGATTCTGCTAGACGAGAACATGCCCGGCTTGAGCGGGTTGGAGACCTTGTCGCGCATCAAGGAAATCACACCGGTCACGCCGGTGGTCATGGTGACGAAGAGCGAAGAGGAGAATATCATGGACCAAGCCATCGGTTCCAAAATTGCCGACTACCTCATCAAGCCCGTCAACCCCACGCAAATCCTCCTGACCCTGAAAAAGAACATCCATAAGAAGGAAATCGTCACAGAGGTGGCTCAAAACGCCTACCAACAGAACTTCGGAAAGATTGGCATGCAAATCAATGATTCTTTGACATTCGACGACTGGAAAGAGGTGTACAAGCGATTGGTATACTGGGAACTGGAGCTATCTGAAACCGACAGCAACATGGACGAAATGCTAAGCATGCAGAAAACGGAAGCCAATCTGGCTTTTGCCAAATTCATAAGCAAACACTACGAAGAGTGGATTACCCACCCCGAAAACCGTCCGCTGATGAGCCCGGATATCTTCAAAACCCAAATATTCCCCCTGCTGAACCAAGGGGAAAAGGTATTCCTCATCGTCCTGGACAACTTCCGGTATGACCAATGGCGCACGCTCAGTACGGAACTGGCTGACGCTTTCCTCATCGACGAAGACATTTATTGTAGCATTCTGCCCACTGCCACACAATATGCGCGCAACGCCATCTTCTCCGGCCTGATGCCGGACAAGATTGCCCAAATGTATCCGGATCTTTGGGTGGACGAAGACGAAGAAGAGGGTAAGAACCTGAACGAAGGACCGCTCATCCAGACGCAGTTGGAACGTTACCGCCGTAAGAACACATTCAGTTACCATAAAATCAATGACTCCACTGCGGCCGATAAACTTATCGGCCAGTTCAAACAGTTGGAAAAATATGACCTGAACGTCGTCGTATTCAATTTCATCGACATGCTTTCGCATGCCCGTACAGAATCCAAAACCGTACGGGAACTGGCCTCTAACGAAGCGGCCTACCGCAGCATCACCCAAAGTTGGTTCCGCCACTCCGCCGTAAAAGACCTGTTCAAAGCTTTGGCCGCAAGCAACTATAAAATCATCGTCACGACCGACCACGGCAGTATACGGGTTAAATCCCCGGTTAAGGTTGTCGGTGACAAGAACACCAACACTAACTTACGTTATAAACTAGGCAAGAACCTGAAATACAACCCTAAGGAAGTTTTTGAAATCAAAGAACCGCGCAAGGTGTTGCTCCCCTCTCCCAACCTGAGTACGGCCTATATCTTCACGTCGGGCGACAGTTTCTTTGCCTACCCGAACAATTACAACTACTACGTGTCCTACTACCGGGATACATTCCAACATGGTGGCATCTCCATGGAGGAGATGCTCATTCCCCTCATCACTTTGCAAAGTAAGAAAAGAATTTAAAAACATATAGATATGGAAATCAAAATTGATTCTTTAGATCACATCCACGAGGCCGCCCGGGAATTCATCGCGGCCATGGGTGACAACACCGTCTTTGCCATGTACGGCAAGATGGGAGCCGGCAAAACCACCTTCACCAAAGCCGTATGCGAATGCCTCGGCGTGGAGGATGTCATCAACTCGCCCACTTTCGCCATCGTCAATGAATACCGTTCTGACAGCGGCGAACTGATTTACCATTTCGACTTCTACCGTATCAAGAAACTGGAAGAAGTGTACGACATGGGCTACGAAGACTATTTTTACAGTGGTGCGCTTTGTTTCATCGAGTGGCCGGAACTGGTGGAAGAACTGCTTCCGGGCAATACGGTGAAAGTAACCATCGAAGAAAACGAAGACGGTTCGCGCACAGTGAGATTCTGACAGTTCGCAATAGATTAAAAAATAATAGATATTTTCTTTGAGTTACCAAAAAGAATACCTATATTTGCAATATAACGGAAAAGAACAAAGAAGGACAGTTTTAATATGCTGCAAATGTTCTTTCATAAACCTTAATTATGCAAAAATATACTTTCTCATATCAATATGGGAAATGCCCCTGATGCAATAGGGCGTGGAAGTGATTCCGCGCCCTATTTTCATGTATGCCCTACATCACAACTTCCATAAAACATCTTACTTTTCCGTATCCAAAAGCAATCCGCTAATTCACAACCGGACACGAAACAAAAATCAATCTCCGCAGAACGGGAAATCGTTCTGCGGAGATTGATTTTCTAAATGGTGCGACAGCAACCTTGTCTTATATTTTCATTAATCCAAATCGCCGCCTTTATAATCTTAGAAGTCAGGTTTAATCTTCCTCTCCGAAAGACTCCCCGTATTCCAACTCGCCCTGGACTACCCACAGGATATCCTCAGCCGCAAAGTCGCCCATCTTATCTTTACGGGCCTGACTGACGACGTAATCCACTATTTTGTCCTGGTCGATTTCTATATAGCCATCCTTGTCGGGTGCCGCATCCAGAATACCGCTATTGGCATAATACTCTACGATGACATCCAGAAAGTAATAAAGTTCTTCGTCCGTAAACTTGTCCTTTACTTCTTGCGGCAAGTAATTTTTGATGAACTCCACCGTACGGGCATCGTCCTCGGCATCTTGCAGGAGTTCCTGTTCCAAACTGTCCATAACCTATATCTTTAAAGGATGGCCTTCAACTTTTCCTCGAAAGTACTCTTCGGGGCCGCACCGACTTGCTTGTCCACCACCTCGCCGTTTTTAATGAAGATCACGGTAGGCACGTTGCGCACTCCGAAACGCATGGCCAAGCCGTCGTTTTCCTCCACATCGCACTTGCCGATGACGGCTTGTTCCTTATATTCTTCAGCCAATGCCTCGATATCCGGTCCGATTTTCTTGCACGGGCCACACCATGTCGCCCAGAAATCCACTACCACAGGCTTACCTGAAGCCAACAACTCTTCAAAATTTGAATCTGTAATTGCTAATGCCATTGTACTATTCCTTTTAATCGTTTGTTATTACCGACAAATATACTAATTTATTTTATATGACAGGGCGGGTTTACTTTGAATATAAGAAATTAAATCCTTTTTAACTGACACTTTCGCCAACTTGGATTGCATGGTCAGGTTCATCTGTCCCAAGGGGTCAAGGATGTGAAAATAAAGGTCGGTATTGCCGGGGCACTCCTTCACGACATCGGAAAGCGAAAGCACGATATCCTCATCCAACGCATCCAAGGCCACGGTTATCGTAATCTTCTCTACCAAAGTATCTTTCACATCTGCCAGAAAATCAATGCGCCCAATACGGAAATCCAGTTTGGAAGGATCCCATTGCCGGGGTTGGCATTTGGCTGTGATATAGAGCGTATTCCCCACATCCATATATGAGCCCCATGTAGGCCAATCCTGTCCGAACAGAGCTAGCTCGTAGGCTCCCGTGAAATCCTCCATCGTCACGATGCCATACGGCTTGCCCGTCTTGGAGATGCCCTTCCGTACGGCCGTGACCATGCCGCCCAACGTGAGGTCCATATTGACAAACTGTTCCAAATCTTTCAAATCCGCCATGTGCACGTTGCACACATTTTGAAGTATGACGGCATAATCGTCCAACGGATGGGCGGACAGATAAATGCCGACCAAGTCGCGCTCCTTGTTCAAACGCTCCAACGAGCTCCACGGTTCGGCCTGCGGCACTTCCGGCGTAGCGATTTCCACCATGTCCATATCCCCGAAAAGTGAATTCTGCACGGCATCTTTGTCGGTCTGGTAGCGCGAACCGTAACGTGCCAACTGGTCGATAAAGCTCTCCCCTTTGGCATTCACGCCGAAATACTGTTCACGGGTAATCCCCTCAAAACAGTCGAAGGCACCCGAAAGTACCAAACTTTCCAGATTGTTCCGTTTCACAGCCCCGCTCGGCACACGTTGAATGAAGTCAAAAATGTTCTTATAAGGTCCGTGAGCTTCCCGTTCTTTCACGATGGCATCCACTGCCGAGTCGCCCAATCCCTTGACGGCTCCCAGTCCAAAACGGATATTTCCGTCCACGTCCACACTGAACTTCCGGCGGCTGATGTTGACATCCGGCCCCAAAGTATTGATACCGATACTTTTACACTCGCTCATCAGCTTCGTAATGTCGGTAATGTTCGCCAAGCTTCGGCTCATTACGGCTGCCATGTACTGGGCCGGGAAATTAGCTTTCAGGTAAGCCGTCTGGTAAGCCACCCAAGAATAGCACGTGGCATGGCTCTTGTTGAACGCATACGAGGCAAACTTCTTCCAGTCCGCCCAAATCTTTTCCAACACTTTCGGGTCGTGGCCATTCTTCTTTCCGCCCTCGATGAACTTGGGATACATGTGGTTCAGCTTTTCTATCAGCTTCTTACCCATAGCCTTACGCAATGTATCGCTCTCGCCTCGCGTAAAATCGGCCAACTGGCGGGACAGCAACATCACCTGCTCCTGATACACCGTGATACCGTATGTGTCTTTCAGATACTTCTCCATACACGGTATGTCGTATTCCACCGGTTTACGCCCCTGTTTACGGTCGATAAAGTCGGGTATATAATCCATCGGCCCCGGACGGTAAAGCGCATTCATGGCGATAAGGTCCTCGAATGTGGAAGGCTGCAATTCGCGCAAATACTTCTGCATGCCGGGAGATTCGAACTGGAACGTCCCTATGGTACGCCCGTCACAATACAGGCGATAGGTGGCCGGATCCGTAATGTCCAATGCATCCACGTCGATGTCGAAGCCTAGACTGTCGTAAATGTTAGCCTGGCATTCCTTGATAATGGAAAGGGTCTTCAGACCCAAAAAGTCCATCTTGATCAATCCTGTGTCTTCAATCACGGAACCTTCGTACTGCGTACAGCGGAGCTTCTCTCCCGTTTCCTTGTCCTCGGCTGTGCTGACCGGCACCCAATCGGACACGTCGTCACGACAGATGATTACACCGCAGGCATGCACGCCCGTGTTCCGCACATTACCCTCCAACATCCGGGCATAACGGATGGTGTCGCGCAACAATGGATTCGGCGATGCCTCGGCCTGTTGCAACTCCGGAATGCACGAGATGGCATTCGGGAGATTCATTTTACGCGACTTGCCGTTTTCGTCGTCCGGCAACTTGTCCGGTATGAGCTTGCACAATCCGTTGGAAATGTCCAACGGCAGCTTTTCCACCCGGGCCACATCCTTTATGGCCAGTTTCGTGGCCATAGTACCGTAGGTGATGATATGCGCCACTTTCTCTTCACCGTATTTCTGCGTCACCCAACTCAAGACCTTTCCGCGTCCGTCATCATCGAAATCCACGTCGATATCGGGCAATGAAATACGGTCGGGGTTCAGGAAACGCTCAAACAGCAAATCGTATTCAATGGGGTCTATTTTCGTAATGCCCAAGCAATAGGCCACTGCAGAACCGGCCGCCGACCCACGTCCCGGTCCCACGGACACGTTCAACTCGTGACGTGCGGCATTGATATAATCTTGCACGATGAGGAAGTAACCGGGAAAACCCATCGTCTTCATCACGTGCAACTCGAAGTTGATGCGTTCCCGTACATGCTCCGGCAACGGGTCACCGTAAAGCTTGGCCGCCCCGATATAAGTCAGCTCAGCCAGATAATCGGCTTCCAACTTCAAACGGTAAAGCTTGTCACAGCCGCCCAGTTTCTTCACTTTCTGTTCGGCATCCTCGCGGCTGAGCACCACGTTGCCATTCTCGTCGCGGGTAAACTCCTCAAACAAGTCCTCATCGGTATATTTCTTCCGATAACCCTCTTCGGTTCCAAATTCTTCCGGAATGGCAAAGTTCGGCATAATCGGCGCATGGTCGATGCTGTAAAACTCCACTTGGTCGCAAATGTCGCAAGTGTTGGCCAATGCCTCCGGCACGTCTGCAAACACTTCATTCATTTCTGCCCGCGTCTTGAACCATTCCTGTTTGGAATAAAGCATACGTTTCGGGTCATCCAAATCTCGGTTGGTGCTCAGGCAGATCAAACGGTCGTGCGCCTCGGCATCCTCCTGCTCCACAAAATGGCAGTCGTTCGTACAGATCAACTTCACGTCATATTTACGGGCCAGTTCTATCAATCTCGCATTGGCTCGTTGCTGCAATGGAAAAGTCTCACGGTTGGCCCGTTGGTCCGGATCTTTCACCTCATGGCGCTGAAGTTCCAGATAATAGTTGTCTCCAAACACGCGTTTGTACCACTGCACCGCTTCTTCAGCCCCTTCAAGGTCGCCCGACAGTATTTTCCGGGGAACTTCACCGGCTATACAAGCAGAACAGATGATTAGTCCTTCCCGATGCGCCTCCAATTCAAAGCGGTCTGTACGCGGACGCACATAAAAACCGTCTGTCCACGATTTGGAGACCAACTTGACCAAGTTATGATACCCCGTTTCATTTTTGGCCAACACGATTAAGTGATACCTCCGCCCGTCCTTCTCTTTTTCCATCTGATCCAGACGACGAGGTGCCACATACATTTCACAACCGAATATCGGTTTGAACAAACGTTTCCGAGCCGCCGCCAACTCCACGCGAGCCGTGGCCAACTGGTCGGCAACCGAAGGAAACTCCGGTTGCTCCTCCGGCACGAAATTCGCCTCAGCCGGTATCGGCTCATCATTCGCTTCCGCCCGCCGTCTCAGTTCATCGGCCTCTTTCTGCTTCTTTTTCTGCCCGTCCACCCATTCTTTCAGAGCCGCATCCTCACCTTTCTCCAACAAGGCGATACGCTTCTTCCACATTTTGATGTCCGCATTCGTACCACTGTTTTTTTTGGTCGTATAATTAAAAAACTCCTTGATGGCCATCATGTTGCCATGGTCGGTAATGGCCATTCCGCGCATACCGTCTTTCATCGCCTTGTCAACCAAACGCGACACGCTGGCCTGACCATCGAGAATGGAATACTGGGTATGCACATGAAGATGTACGAAGTCCTGCATAATAAATATGAATTTGGTAAAAACAGAAATCGTGGGTAAAGTTACGCCACATTAAGGAAACCAACAAAAGAAACCTTTGTTTTTTAACATAAAAGACTTTTTAGGGGCCGCCCCTTGAAAAAGAAAGTACGGAATTTTGCATTTTAACGGAATATAGCTACCTTTGTCCGTTAATATAAGGGGAAAACTCCATGGGACGAAAATTGAATAAATTAAAAAAAATCAGAATACATCGGGAAGGCACGCACACGCTCATTGCGGGTGCAGGGGGACTACTTCTGTTTAACGCCTGCCTTTACTATGCATTTGAATGCAAGCTCCCGTTCTATGTTTCTGCAACCGTATGCACGGTCATCTACCTCATCGTAGTCAATTTCTTCCGATGTCCGATCAGACGTTTCGAGGGAGACACGGAAAACGTTGTCGTAGCTCCGGCCGACGGTAAAATCGTCGTGATAGAGGAGGTGGACGAAAACGAATATTTCCATGACCGCCGGCTAATGGTTTCCATTTTCATGAGCTTGACCAACGTGCACGCCAACTGGATTCCGGTGGACGGCACCGTAAGGTTGGTGGAACATCACGACGGAAACTTTCATAAGGCTTGGTTGCCCAAAGCCAGCATTGAGAATGAACGTTCCACCATCGTCATCGAAACACCGGACGGTGTCTTCATCATGGCACGGCAGATTGCCGGTGCCATGGCTCGGCGCATCGTGACATACGCCCGCGAAGACGAAGATTGTTATATCGACGAACACATGGGATTCATCAAGTTCGGTTCCAGAGTCGACCTTTTCCTTCCGGTCGGGACCAAAGTCAACGTCAAATTGGGGCAAAAGACGGTGGGTAATGAAACCATCATCGCCAAATTATAATAAAATGTCATATGGCAAATATCATCATACGACAGATTCCCAACAGCATTACTTGCTGCAACCTGATTTCCGGCTGTATGGCTACGGGTGCAGCTTTCTACGGTAATTACAGTTGGGCGTTTCTGCTCATTGTCATAGGAGCCGTATTCGATTTCTTCGATGGGATGTCGGCTCGCGTGCTGAAAGTATCCTCCCCCATAGGAAAGGAATTGGATTCGTTGGCAGATGTAGTGACCTTTGGAGTAGCCCCTTCGGCCATGATATTCCATCTGTTCCATCGGGTGGTTTATCCTGATTTCATGGAGCCGCTGCGCGACGTGATGCCCTATACGGCATTCCTTATGGCGGCATTTTCGGCTTTGCGATTAGCCAAATTCAACATCGACACGCGGCAAACATCGTCTTTCATTGGCGTACCGACCCCGGCCAACACTTTGTTTTGGGCTTCGCTGATTGTGGGCAACTATGGATTTTTGGTTTCAGAAAAGTTCAATGCTTTCTTCCTTTTCATGTTCATGTTGCTATCCTGTTTCCTTTTGGTAGCGGAGATCCCCATGTTTGCCCTCAAATTCAAGAACCTTTCCTGGCAAGACAATAAAATTAAGTTTATTTTCATCCTGACTTGCATCCCCATGATTATCTTTTTGGGATTCAGTTGTTTTGCAGCCATCATCGCATGGTACGTCATCCTCTCTGTCCTGACTGCACGACAGAAAACTCACTGACTTTGGCACGGTTCTTGTTCATCAGTCTGGCAACAAAGCATAAAAAATCATATTTATGACAGGTCCTTTCGGATGTATATTCGGTTTACTTTTTGCCTTTTTGGCCTTCCTGCTCATTATGGTCCTTAATATAGCCAGAAGAGTACGGAACATCATGTCTTCATTTTCTCCCAAGAACCATAAACAACAGTCTTCATCCCGTAATCCCCACGGGCAAACCACGTCGCAAAACCACTCTCAATCCTCGTCCCAAAGTTCGCACAAAATATTCGATGACAACGAAGGGGAGTATGTGGATTACGAGGAAATCAAATAAAAGAAACCTAACGTTTCCCCTTAAAGAAGTCTTTCAGCAAAGCCACGGCCTCGTCCGCCATCACACCACTCACCACTTCCGTTCGCGGATGTATGGCTTGGGGTGCAAACATCTTGTATCCTCTTTTTTCATCCGTTGCCCCGTAAACCAGACGTTTCACCTGTGCCCATCCGATGGCCCCCGCACACATCACACACGGTTCCAAGGTCACATAAAGCGTACATTCGTTCAAATATTTTCCGCCTAAAGCATTGGCAGCCGCCGTAATCACCTGCATCTCGGCATGGGCGGTCGCATCCGTCAACGTTTCCGTCAGGTTATGTGCACGCGCCAGAATACGGTCGCCGCAAACCACAACAGCCCCTACCGGTATTTCATCCTCATCGTAAGCACGCCGCGCCTCTTCCAGCGCTTTTTTCATGTAAAAAGCATCATCTGCCATATCTTCACAATTTAGTACATGCAAAAGTAAGATTTCTGCAAGGATTCACCAATATTTTTAATAAATTTGCAGCACGGGAATCCAATAAATCGAAATGGCCGCACACAATGAACTGGGAAAAGAAGGAGAACGACTGGCTGCAAACCACCTGCAATCAGAAGGTTATGTCATCCGACACCGGAACTGGAGGTGCGGGCACAAGGAATTGGACATCGTGGCCGAAAAAGACGGCACACTGGTCTTCGTGGAAGTAAAAACCAGAAAAGACGTTTTATTCGGACTCCCCGAAGACGCCGTCACAAACGGGAAAATACGACGCATTGTCAGTTCGGCCGACGCCTACTTGCGCAAATATGCCATCGACCTCCCGGTACGCTTCGACCTCATCACCATCGTAACGGGAGAAAACGGGCTCCCCCGGCTAAGGCATATAGAAGATGCCTTTTACCCGCCGCTATACTGACCTGCAACACGATTAGAATATTTTGAATATGACGCATTCACTTTACATATTGGACGATTCGCCATGGTTCGAATGGATACGGCTCCACTCGACAGGCTCCACCATCGATTTCCTGAAACATTATCGTCCAGTTTCTCCGAAAGACATGATTCTGGCCACGGCTGACTTCCAGACTGCCGGACGAGGACAAGCCGGTAATTCTTGGGAATCGGAAGCCGGTAAGAACCTTTTGTTCGGCCTGCTCTTCCATCCCCGCGAAGTGGAAGCCAACCGGCAGTTCATCCTGTCCCAAGCCATGGCACTGTCTGTCTGCGAAACATTGTCCGGCTATGCCAAAGACATCTGCGTCAAATGGCCGAACGACATCTACTGGAAGGACCGGAAAATCTGCGGCATGCTCATCGAGAACACCCTGATAGGAAGATGCATCGAGAATTGCATCATAGGAGCCGGCATCAATATAAACCAACAAACGTTCTGCAGCGATGCCCCCAATCCGGTCTCGCTCCGACAAATCACAGGAAAAGAAGAGGAACCGGTATTCATCTTAGCCGACATCATCAAACGTTTCAAGGACTATTACCGGAACATCCAACAAGGCCGAACGGAGGACATCGCCCGTAGCTACCGGGAACAGCTTTACCGATGCAACGGTTTTCACCTTTATCAAGACGCGGACGGTGTTTTCGAAGCCGAAATCCACGACGTGGAACCTACCGGGCACCTGGTCCTGACCGACAGGAACGGCATTACACGAAGATACGCCTTCAAGGAAGTAAGCCACCTGATACCGTCGGGCACAAACCCGTCCGCCCCATTCGTACTTTAACCAACCAAAATACTTTATTATGGCTAAATTCAAAAGGATACTCCTCAAACTGAGCGGCGAGAGCCTCATGGGAGAACAACGTTACGGCATCGACGAAAAACGTCTGGCCGAATATGCGGAACAAATCAAGGAAGTGCACGACATGGGCGTGCAAATCGGCATCGTCATCGGCGGCGGCAACATTTTCCGTGGCCTGAGCGGTGCAGGCAAAGGATTCGACCGCGTCAAAGGCGACCAGATGGGCATGTGCGCCACGGTCATCAATTCGCTCGGACTGAGCAGCGCGTTGGGGGCCATCGGCGTGAAAAGCCGTGTGCTGACCGCCATCCGCATGGAGCCGATCGGCGAGTTTTACAGCAAATGGAAAGCCATCGGATACATGGAAGCCGGAGAAGTGGTCATCATGAGCGCCGGCACGGGCAACCCTTATTTCACGACCGACACGGGTTCATCGTTGCGCGGCATTGAAATCGAAGCCGACGTGATGCTTAAAGGGACGCGTGTGGACGGTGTGTACACGGCCGACCCGGAAAAAGACCCCACGGCCACAAAGTTCAGTGAAATCACATACGATGAAATCTACCACAAGGGCCTGAAAGTAATGGACCTCACCGCAACCACGATGTGCAAGGAGAACAACCTGCCCATCTATGTCTTCAACATGGACGTGTACGGAAACCTAAAAAAAGTAATGGAAGGAGAAAACATCGGGACTTTGGTACACAACTGATTCAGCATCTGCTCCAAAACGACCGATATATAAAACGCAATGCCCGCCATGCCGAACACATGACGGGCACTTTTATACCCCCATAACGGAAATCAGTGAGATACAGAATCCGAGAACACGTTAATCACCACCACACCGGCAATAATCAAAGCCAACCCCAACACGGCCGGCCTGTCAAGATGTTGCTTAAACACCGTGGAACCGATGACGGCTATCAGCACGATTCCCACGCCCGACCAAATGGCGTATGCAATGCCCACCGGGATGTGTTTCAGCACCAAGCTAAGGCAATAAAAAGCCGCCGCATACCCGACTACCGTCACCACCGAAGGCCAAAACTTCGTAAACTGCCCGCTTTGTTTCAGAAAAGAAGTTGCCACCGTTTCAAAAACAATGGCCATCAACAATACCAAATAACTCTTCAGCATATCCCTCTCTTTTTAGAATGAAACTACAAAGATAGGTTTTTAAGTGAAAAAGAACAAATAAGATGAAAACGAGTACCATGCCAGAAGACTTTCCGATAATTCCTCCCCCGTTTTATTGCAGATGAATAAAAAATCCGCTACTTTTGTTTTTTAAAGTATCATAGTATCAATATATCATCTTAACAAAAGAACAGATTATGGCAGATTCAAAGACTATCCTTGACGAAGCGCAGGAGAAAATGGACATGGCGGTAATGTACCTGGACGAAGCCTTGGCGCACATCCGTGCAGGAAAGGCCGACATCCGTTTGCTCGACGGCATCCGTGTGGATTCCTACGGTTCCATGGTACCCATCAATAATGTGGCAGCCGTCAACACACCCGATGCCCGCAGCATCGCCATCAAGCCGTGGGACAAAAACATGTTCCGCGCCATCGAAAAAGCGATTATAGATTCCGAATTGGGCATCATGCCGGAAAACAACGGTGAAATTATCCGTATCGGCATCCCGCCCTTGACCGAGGAACGCCGCAAACAGTTGGCCAAACAATGTAAGGCCGAATGCGAAACGGCAAAGGTCAGCGTACGCAACGCACGCCGCGACGCCATCGATGCCCTGAAAAAAGCAGTGAAAGACGGCATGGCTGAAGACGAACAAAAGAACTCGGAGGCCAAATTGCAAAAGGTGCATGACAAGTACATCAAACAAATCGATGACTTGTATGCGGCCAAAGACAAAGAAATCATGACCGTCTGATGCGAGGGCTTGTCATCCGTAATACAGGGAGTTGGTACGTCGTCCGCACGGACGACGGCCAACTTGTTGATTCTAAAATCAAAGGCAACTTCCGCCTGAAAGGCATACGCAGCACCAACCCGGTGGCGGTAGGCGATTTTGTGCAAATCACCGTCAATGCGGAGGGGACGGCTTTCATCACAGAAATAGAAGACCGTAAGAACTACATCATCCGGAAAGCTTCCAACCTGTCCAAACAAAGCCATATTATCGCAGCCAACGTAGACCAGGCTTTTTTAATCGTAACCGTCAGCCATCCGGAAACTTCCACCACCTTCATCGACCGTTTCCTGGCTTCGGCCGAAGCGTACCGCGTTCCGGTATCGCTCGTTTTCAACAAGACCGATTGCTATGATGCCGACGACCTCCGTTACATGGAAGGCATGATGCACCTGTACACCACCATCGGCTATCCCTGCCATGCCTGTTCGGCCTTGCAGTCTACCGGCATCGGCGCGCTGCGCGAAAGCTTGGAAAAACGCACCACCCTGTTCTCCGGCCATTCCGGCGTAGGGAAATCTACCCTACTGAACAAACTGATACCCGACCTGAACCTGCGGACTGCAGAAATTTCAGCCGCACACGACACGGGCATGCACACCACGACATTCAGCGAGATGTTCAGCTTGCCGGGCGGCGGTTACGTCATCGACACCCCAGGCATCAAAGGATTCGGCACATTCGACTTCGAGAAAGAAGAAGTGGCACACTACTTCCGCGAAATTTTCCAGATTTCGGCAGACTGCAAATACAACAATTGCACGCACACCCATGAGCCGGGCTGCGCCGTACGCCGCGCCGTAGAGGAACACCTCATCAGCGAAAGCCGCTATGCCTCTTATCTCAACATGTTGGAAGACCAACATGAAACCAAATACAGGCAAGGTTACTGACCCCTAAAACCCCAAGACCATGGAAATATTTACGCTTATCATCTTATTCGCCCTATGCGCCATCCTGCTCGCCATAGAGTTGTTCGTCTTCCCGGGCATCAGCATAGCGGGCATAGCGGCAGCTTGCTGCCTCGTAGGTGCCAACTACGTAGCCTTCAGTTGGTTTGGACTGGCCACCGGGCTGTGGGCCTGCGCAGCATCCATCGTAGCCTGCGGACTGTTAGGCTACTGGCTGATGCACTCCAAGACATTGGAGAAATATTCGCTCCACAAAAGTATCGATTCCACGGCAGCCTCGGCGGAACAACTTTCCGTACGCCCCGGAGACGAGGGAGTGGCCATTACCCGGCTCGCCCTCATCGGTAACGCGGACATCGGCGGCCGGACCGTGGAAGTCAAATCGGCCGACGGTTTCCTGGACGAAGGCACTCCCGTAGTAGTAGTTCGCGTAGAGGATGCCCAAATCACCGTCAAAAAGAAATAAACATATTATTCACCCTTTAATTTTCTGATATCATGTTATTAGATCCAATTGTTTTTCCGGTGGTCATCGCCATCGTCGCCATCATTTTTCTGGCGATATTCTTTCATTTCGTACCGTTCTTCCTTTGGCTCTCCGCCAAAGTATCGGGCGTGCGCATCTCGTTGATACAGCTCTTCCTGATGCGCATCCGCAACGTGCCGCCCGGTGTCATCGTGCCGAGCCTCATCGAGGCCCATAAGGCCGGCCTGAAGAACATCACCCGCGACAATCTGGAAGCCCACTACATGACGGGCGGACATGTGCAACGCGTGGTACATGCCTTGGTTTCGGCATCGAAAGCCAACATCGACCTGCCTTTTGAAAAGGCCACGGCCATAGACCTGGCGGGCCGCGACGTGTTCGAGGCCGTGCAGACTTCCGTCAACCCGAAGGTAATCGACACGCCACCCGTAGCCGCCGTAGCCAAAAACGGTATCCAGTTGATAGCAAAGGCCCGCGTCACCGTACGCGCCAACATCCACCAACTTGTGGGAGGTGCAGGCGAGGACACCATCCTGGCCCGTGTAGGCGAAGGCATCGTATCTTCCATCGGTTCGGCCGAAAACCACGAACAGGTTCTGGAAAACCCGGACTCCATCTCCAAACTGGTGCTCAAAAAGGGGCTAGATGCCGGTACGGCTTTTGAAATCCTGTCCATCGACATCGCCGATATCGACGTGGGTAAGAACATCGGTGCCACCCTGCAAATAGATCAGGCCAACGCCGACAAAAACATCGCGCAGGCCAAGGCCGAGGAACGCCGTGCCATGGCCATTGCCGCCGAACAGGAAATGAAAGCCAAGGCGCAGGAAGCCCGCGCCGAAGTCATCCAGGCTGAAGCCGAAGTGCCCAAAGCTTTGGCACAAGCCCTGCGCGACGGTCACATGGGTTTCATGGACTACTACAAACTGGAAAACCTGAAAGGCGACACAGCCATGCGTGAGAACATCGGCAACCTGACGAAAGACGGGATGAAAGACATCCTGAAGTAAACCAGACATCATGTCCCTTATCAAGCCATAAACCTCTTTCTTCTCCCCTAAAAAGGAGGAAAGAGGTTTTTTCTTTACCCACGTTCAAACGGCAGGATCGCCCGGGCAGGCCAAAAGTAAAGAAATTACATAACAACTTTCCAAAACACACCGTTCACATTTTCAAGACGTTATGATGGCTAAAAAAATCTCCTGAGATTGGAAAATCAATCTCAGGAGAACTTTTTTTCATTTGGCTGAGAATGAAATTTCGTTTGGCGCAGAACGAAATTCCAAATCAAGGTGTAAAACAAATTTTCACTCACCCTAATTTACCGGCCAACCATCGTCTCATTTTTCCAACCTCAACAACGTCAGGGAATGGGGAGGTAAAACCACTGCGGCATCCCGTACCTCAAAACTACGTTCCTCGGGCACCACCCGTTCCTTCCCTATGTCATTATAATCGTCTGCGGAAGTCCCGCTCAATACGGTCCCCTTGAGTTTACGCGGTTCTTTCACTCCCAGACTTTTGAAATCCAACGTCAGGGCATGGCTTTTCTCCGGATCCTTATTCACCACCGCGTAAACATAACGCGTTCCGTCCGCATTCCCCGTCAGCACGACATCGAACACTGCCGTGGACTGGCTGCCTTGCGTCAACCGCCCGGCTTCCAAAGCAACCGGAAGCATATAATCTTCCAGTCCATTGGTGTACATCTTAAAGACATAAAACGTAGTACGTCTCACGATACCGTCGGGATGCACGAAGATAGGCCCACGCGTGTTGACCACCGGAGCGAAACAAGCTATGTCCACCACGTCGGAATGACGCAGGCAGGCATTCAGGAAACAGGCGGAAAACAAAGCGTCTGCCATCGTGTAAGTGGAAGCCATATCGTTCTTACGGCGCGCCTCCAAATCGAAACCGCGACGCAAGTCGCCATGCCAAGGATGGTGCCAGTTGCGCAAATTCCACTCATCGTAAGCGATTTTTATCTTTCCTCCGCCGAACCCGGCCTCATCCAATATGCCGATAGTCCTTTGGATGTCTTGCTCCGGAGCATCCGTTTTCATCATACACTTCAGAAAAGGCGCAGGATTGTTGACATGGAAGAGCGGGTCCCAATAACCATGGATAGCTATATAATCCAAATAAGGACCGGCTTCGCGCAATAAAGGCATTGTCCAATTCTTGTCCGACGTGGCGGCGGCAAACAGCTTGGCATCCTTCGTCACGCTGCGCATCAACTTGGCCGACTCACGTACCATGGGTCCCCACTCCTGTACCGTACGCGCCCCCAATTCGTGTGCGCCCCAGTTTTCATTCCCCACGCTCCAATACTTCACGTTGTAAGGTTCCGGATGGCCGTTCGCGGCACGCATCCGTCCGTATTTCCCGACAGTGAGGTTACAATATTCCACCCAATCGCTCATCTCCTCCGGAGTCCCTGTTCCTGCATTGGTACAAATATAAGGTTCACACCCCACCTTCCGGCACCATTTTATATATTCATCCGTCCCGAAAGTGTTCGGATCTTCTACCTGCCAGGTCTTGTCGTACACCGGGGTACGTTCTTTCCCCACTCCGTCTAGCCAATGATAGGTCGATACGAAACAGCCACCCGGCCAACGCACGATAGGGGTCTTGATTTCCCTCAAAGCCTCAATTACATCCTTACGGAAGCCGTCTTCATCGGCAAACTTAGACTCCGGGTCGTACAATCCACCGTACACCTGATTATCGAAGTGCTCGATAAACTGCCCGAAAATCATCTTGCTGTATTTCACCTTCGGTGCACCGAGCATTACGGACACGGAATTGTGCCGGATTACCTCGTCTTTCCCCGTACCCGACCATGCCGGCTGTCCGGCTAAAAGCAAGGCACAAAGCCCTGCCGTCTTCACACTCACCATCTTGTCTTTCAAATTCATATTCTTCATCTTCTAATATGTTGTTATCTACTCCGCTCCATCTTAATTTTGAGCTCTGCTCCGTCCAATCCTTCGGACACCGCCTTCAACGTGGCATGCCCGGCCTTCCCGTTGCTTTGCAATACGACCAAACATTTACCGAAGAAAGCCTTACGTTTCGTGTCCTTGAAACGTTCCATCGAGAAAGGGCTGCCATTGTCCACACCGGCTATCAAAACCTGTCCCCCGACCTCGAAATGCACCAAGTTTTCAGCTTCGGGACAAAGGTTTCCGTCCCTGTCCAAAACTTCCACCGTGACGAATGCCAAATCCCTCCCGTCCGCACAAAGCGTGTCGCGGTCGGCTGTCAACCGGATTCGTGCCGGTACACCCGCCGTATGGATTTCGCGCACCAAGACTTCCTTTCCGTCCTTTCTCGACACGGCCTTCACCGTGCCCGGCTCATACCTTACACGCCAAGCCACATGAAAATCATCCCGTCCCTTACGTTTTGTCCCTTGGCTCTTGCCATTCACGAAAAGCTCCACCTCATCGGCCTGGTTGTAATACACCCATAAGTCCACCTTCTGTCCTTCTTTCCAATTCCAATGCGGAAAAAGGTGGAGCACCGGTTTTTCAGCCCATTCCGACTGGTACATGTAATACACGTCCTTGGGAAACCCGGCTAAATCTATGATTCCGAAATAGGAACTGCGTGATGGGAACGGGAAGGGCGTAGGTTCCCCGATATAGTCGAAACCCGTCCAGACATATTGCCCGGAGATGAAATCGTTGTTTTTCACCATACGCATCCCTGCCTCATGACTACATCCCCATGGCACATGGCAATTATCGTAAGCCGAAGTCAGATGATTGCTCCCCTCCGGCACACGTACCTCACCGCGCATAGGCCACACGTACATGGAATCGGAGGGCATACGGTAGAATCCCCGCGTCATCAAGCCTGAAATAGACTCTGTAAGCAAAAATGGCCTTCCGGGAAACACCTTGGGCACTTTCGGAATGTCCCACACACAATAATTGTAACCGATAATATCCATTCCGGCCTCCGGCTTGTGCAACAGGTTGTCCTTTCCTCCACTGTTGTTTCCCGTCAACACGGGACGCGTAGGGTCATAACGGCGTACAAGACCGGCAAGCTTGGCCGCTAAGAGCGTATTGACATGCGTCCCCTCCAACCGGGGCAAATCCGACTCGTCTCGACCGAAATTCAATAGGATATTGGCATCTTCGACCGACAAGGTGTCGCGCCCTGCATTACGCCATTGCTCCCCCACTTCATTCCCCACGCTCCACATGAAGATGCAAGGATGGTTGCGGTCCCGCAATACAAGGTCTGCCAAATCACGCTCATGCCAACGGTCGAAATAGCAGGCGTAATCGTATGCGGTTTTATGGATACGCCACATGTCGAAAGCCTCATCCATCACCACGAAGCCCATACGGTCGCAAAGGTCGAGCAATTCGGGCGCAGGCGGGTTATGCGTGCAACGGATACCGTTGCAGCCCATCTCCTTCAATATCTCCAGTTGCCTCTTGATGGCACGGACATTGACCGCCGCCCCAAGGCATCCCAAATCATGGTGCATGCACACTCCGTTTATCTTCATGTGTTTCCCGTTGAGCCAAAATCCCGTCCGGGCATCAAACTTGAAATGACGCACGCCAGTGGTAGTATAGTAAGTATCTACGCTACGTCCGTCTACTTTAAGTTCCGTCCTTACCTTATATAAATAAGGGTGCTCAGTGCTCCAAAGCTCGGGAGCCGTCATAATCAAAGTGTGACTCGCCTCGGAGCACCCACCGGCCGGCACATCTACAAAACCGGACTGCCCAGCCACCATCCGTCCCCGTGCATCAAGGAGGGTGGAAACGACTCCTACCCTACGGCCTGCCTGCCCGTCATTCTTCACCATAGTACGCACCTCCATTACCGCCTTCTCACCGGTCACTTCCGGAGTGGTCACGAACGTGCCCCAATGCCCCACATGGACAGGCTCCACCACCGTAAGCCATACGTTACGGTAGATTCCGCTACCTGAATACCAACGGGAATTGGGTTGGGTACTATTGTCAACTTTCACGGCCAATACATTGCGCTCTCCCCACTTCAAATAAGGGGTCAGGTCGTACCGGAACGAACTGTAACCATAAGGACGCACGCCCAAAGAGTTTCCGTTTACGAACACTTCCGAATTCATGTACACCCCGTCAAAATCCACGAAGACTTTCTTTCCCTGCCATTCACGCGGAGCCTCAAAAACCTTACGATACCAACCCAATCCACCGGGCAACGCCCCTCCTTCCTTACGTGCCGGATGGTCGGCACTGAAATCGCCCTCTATGCTCCAGTCGTGAGGCAAGTCCAACAACCGCCATGCACCGTCGTCGAAATCTTGGCGAGAGGCATCCCCCTCCGGATTGCCCAAATGGAAACGCCATCCGGATACAAACAACTCCGCACGTTCCTTTCCGGAAAAAGCATACGACGACATCGTGAACACATACCCCCCTACGGCCAAAAGGGCAAACCTGCCATATAATATGAAAAGCCCAACGAACCGCCTTATAAATTCCATCTTCATCCTTTTCTTTTTTATCATTAGCACCTCGCAAAATTAATGCACTTATTCTAAAATCACGTGGAAAAACGTGTTTTTGAGGTGGACAATGATACCCAAACACTAAAAAGGCGGCCTTTTCACAAAGACCGCCCTCCCATTGATTACTTGCCGTGCATCATGAAATCCTATCTGACCATAATTTTCACAGTCCTCTTCGTGCCATCTTCCATCCGGTCTTCGCGGATGTAAATGCCGCGCCGTCCCGGGGCAGACACGCGTACACCGTCAATCGTGTACCATAACGTATCTACGACCTTCTGCGTCCCTTCTGCCATCACATCATCCACGGAATCCACAAAATCGTCCGGTTTGTTCGCATCACCATCACCCAAATAATACAAGCGGAAATTATCGAAACAAAGCCAGTCGTTCTTGACGTATTCATTTTTGCGTACCCCTAAGACCACATCCTGGCCTTCTTCCGAAACTTGGAAACTGAAAATCCCTTCATACTCGCCCGCCTCGAAAGCCGTACGTGCCCCGACACGGGAATCCACCGTGCAATGGTAGAGGAGTTGCGGAGAATCGGGGAACAAGGAATCTGCCAACACGCGGTCTGACGTATCATATTTATATTCGCTCACTCCGTCGAAAATGGATTGGAACTTCTCGCTCCACTTGCCTTGCCCCACTTCCACATAAGCCTCCGCATGCCATGAATCGGCACTGTCACGGCGGGCCAACGCTGCCGATATGAGCTCACCGGCACGGTAAAGCCCGTTGTACACCACACGGTAATACCCTTTCGGGAGATGGTACAGCGTTTGATGCAAGTCGCACGACTTCGTGTCGTAAAACTCATAGACCAAGTCCTGATTCTCGGCCTTTCCGCCCACCATGGACGAGACCCATCCGTCTGAAGCATTCACATCCCCACCTTCTTCATCCTTATCCGAAAAACTCGGTGTCATGAGCACTGAAGTCATGTCCAACGGGGTGTCGATTGAAGCGGAAGCCAAATCCATGTGGCCGACCACCATATTGGCATAGGCTTTAGTTATTCTTACATTATAATCCTCTATCTCGGCAACCGACTCGAAAACAGCATTCTCGTTGCTTTCTATCTTTCCTAAAAGTTCTATTATCAAAGCTTCGAACTCATCAAACTCCGGTGTGCCCACATAATCGGAATAACCTCCGTCCTCGCTCTGCATCTTGGCATCATGCCCGTATACTGTAGCCTCCAAGGCAGACGCAGCCTCAAGTGCTTCTTTGCCCATGGCGATAGCGGCATCCAACGATGCCATTTGCTCTTTATAGGTTTCCAACGTCAACTGGTCGAGTACTGCCGAAGCCGACTCTACCGCTGCCGACAATGTTTTCCGAGCCTCACGCGTAGTAAGTTGCAGTTCCTCGTCGCGCATGGCTGCGGCTTCCCCTATCAGGGCACTGATTACCGATTTGGCACCACTCATATCCTCCGCTCCAAGATATTCCACCTCGAAATGGTCGAAAAGCGCCCAAGCAGCCTTTAACTCGGCTCCGGCCATCTTCACTCCTATGCGCAAGCGGCCATCGTCCGTCACATAGCAGTTCACCGTATTCCGATAATTGTCGGGAGACAGGCCGAAAATCTCATGCGCAGAAGAAGTCCCGTGACAGAACCACATGCCGTCAACGGCAGGATCGCCTGTTTCAAAGACTTGTTCGCAATTGCCCGCAATGTCTTCCGTTTGCGGATATGCCAGCACATGATGGAGCTTCACGGACACATCGTTTCCGAAAAGGGAAGCTTTCACCTCGTTAAGCCCATCCCCTTCTGTCCCCCAAGAAGCCTGCCAGCTTTTGTCCGTGGAACTCGGAGAGTAGAACCCTTGCATGGTTATCTTATATGTTCCCTCCGGAAGACCTGTCACTTCCTGATACATTTCAAAATCTGTACCGTTCCAAACCTCGGCCACCTCGTTGGAATTTTTAAACTCCCCGTTCCCGGTCTTTGTCCATCCGGTATTGTCGGAAGTGAAATCCGGATTGACAAACAATCCCGTCACATCGGTCGTCCCACCATTTCTCAATAATTCCAATACGGAATACTTAAATATCCGGTCCGCACGCGACTGGATGCTGTCCACTTCATTGGGATTGAAAGTGCAACGCTCATAAGCCTCCAGCAAGCCGTCCAAAAAAGCTTCATAACCCTCCAAGCCGTTTTCGGAATAGGGATTCTCTTCGTAAGCCTTTTCCAATTCCAACCGTTGGGCATTCAAACTCTCATAAGCGGAAATATCCAATGCCAAAGAATCCATACGTGCCTGCACCACATCGATTACCTGCCTCAAATCCTCATCTTTTATCTCCTGGTTTTCCGCCGCAGCCTTGGCCGCCTGAATCGTTTCTTCATATTTCTCCTTTCCTACATTACTGAAAGTGACATGAGCCTCCGTATATTCCGCATATTTTTTCTCTGCATCCGCTATGGATTCAAGCAAGGCATCACGGAAAGTAGCCGCACCGGATTTCCCATAATACTGCAATGAAAAATTACTCACAGAAGACCAATTAGAGTTGCAATTTTCCACTATCATGCCTATCGTGGCCGTACCACCAATAACAGAAAAATCCACAGTATAAGGAACAGCATAGGCACTTCCGTCCGGCGACGGCACATTAGCCTCCGTACGCTTCTCGCCGGCCAAAGTCTTGGCGACCAGAAACCGCCCTTCGGGTTGCATTCCCGTTACATTCGTCAGGATATATGCCTTCAACCGGTATTTACCATCCGGAAGTCCCGTCAAATCCTGCGTGACGGACCAATCCGGTTGGCGAGGTACTTGAGTTTTAGAATTCCAACGTTGAAAACAAGTCGTAAACGGCACGCCATCGGATGTCGTAATTGTTCCGGAAGTATAACCGAAATTATCCTGTGCCCCTCCCGGTACGGCATCCCTTTGAGAAACCCAACCATTTGCATTCCCGTCAAACATAGGATTGGAAATCAACTCTGTCACATCCATCGGATTCGCCTCCGTGGCAGCATTATATTTGAAATCAATGATGGCCTGGGACAATTTTCCAACAGCTTTTTCCGTCTCTTCCGCCGTTGCATCGGGGTTTTCATATATGCCGGCATACTCCGCATAATCCGTAAACCCTGCCTCGTCGGCTTTCTCCAACGCATCCTGCAATTCAAGCTTGGCCTTATAAGCTTCATAAGCTTCCGGTGTGACAAATTTCCAATCCAAACCAGCATTCATGTAACCGGCTGTCTCAGGATTAAGCACAGGATTCACCCCGGTTTCCCCTTCGTTGACGGCCACATAAGAATTTTTATATATGCCATCCGAAGCTTCCACCCCATACAATTTATCCCCATCTATAATTTTGATACGATAGGTTCCATTCTCTTGCGGCATAATCTGCCACAACATGTGCCCCTGTTTGTTATGGTCCACGCATATCACCATGGAAGCAGCCCTGATGAACAATTCGTGAAAACCGCCATTAGAGGGTGCATTTTTCATGCTTAAACGCCAACCTTTTTCAACGGAATATTCGGGATCTGTTTCAGGCCGACGACTCAATTCGTAATCGTCTCCATAACTCAGGGTTACCTCCCGTCCTTCATCGGCCACCACAAGCTCCGTGTTCCAGTTGTCCTTGTAATTCCCGTTACACATAAACTTTTGGGTAGCCACATGGTAAACGTAATATACCCCACCGCCCGTGCCATCGGTCTTCAAGTCGGGTGCGGCAAATTCCAACACTGGGTCGGCCCATTCTGCCGCCCACAAAGGCATGGTGGATGATGTGGCTCCACAAAGGGCCACCAACGCTAACATTTTGTTTTTCATAATCTTCATTTTTTAATTTGTATTGGATGAATTAAAAACACTAAACCTTTCACTTTACAGAAGACACCATGATTTTCACAGTTTTTCCCTCGGTCTTTACGATATAAATGCCATCCGGCAACCGCTGCCCTCGCGGCATTTGCCTTCCGTCAAGACCGTATATACGGTAATCCTCCGTGCCGGACACTACAATACGGCCATCTTCTGCCCAAACCTTCACTTCAGGATTCCGGACATCGTCGACCTTCGTCCCGCCATAGTTCTCACTAATGGCTATCCATCCCATCAAATCCCCATTAGCCGCCGCATTGTCCACAACATGGACTTCAGCGGTCTCATCCTTCTGGCGGATAACTTTCAGACCGGTAGTCAGCAACAAGCTTGCATCGGTTTCCGACGGAGACTTAATCTGCTCTGCTATCCGATACACTGAGGCAGAAGGATAATTATCGGTTTGAGGACCACAAAGGAAATAAGGATTCAGAAGAGAAACTGCCGCCCCACTTCCATCCAACAGGTTCACAAGACGGGACCTGCGCCCGTCCACTTTATCCACCGTATTCCGTCCGACGGTCAATTTCTTATTTCCGTCCTCAATCCAAGCTTCACCGGGCGTGGCGGCCACATAGCACAAAGGTTGTCCGGCAAAAGTTTCCAACGTCCCGTCCAAAGCGGCTTGCCGGGACAATTTGACGGCAAAGCCTTCATGGGTCACATTCCATACTTTCACCATATAAGGATGCACCTTGTAACGGGACACGACGTTGGCTATCACCACCGGAGTCACTCCTTCAGGAAAAGGTGTTTCAAAGCTGACCCAGACACTGTCTTCCGTAACTTTCTTCGGAGTTTCACCTACTTCCATCATGACATCGCCATACTGGTGACGTCCTTTGGAGAATACCATGAAGTCCACCGTCTCAGGCTCTGTGACAGTCTGCACATAATCGCCTTCATTCCACGGGAAAGCCCAAAACGAGAATTTATCATAAGCCACAGACACCACGGTTCCGACCGGAACCGTCTTAGGATTATTATACGACACCAACCCCATGAAAACAGCCGACTCTTCCGTTGTTCCGGCATCGAACGTCGTATTGGTTTCTTCAGTATCCGTAATCCGCAACGTGCCATACTGCAATCCGGGTGATCCTGCCGCACCGACTAATGAAACGGACTTCCCTTCCGTCAGACGTTCGTTCCCGTCCATATCGTAATTATGTATACGGTAAGTATACGTCCCCTTTTGGAAATCATCAGAAAAGACTTCGTTATACACATAAGTTTCCTTTTCCGACGATTCATACTTCCGCACTGTCTGCCATTCCCCACCATCGATACTGAGTTCCAATAAGGTAGAGTCTGTCAGTTCCATATTCTTATTCGTCCATTGAACCGTCAGCTTTTGAGTTCGTTCTGTATAAACCACATCAAAACCTTCCGGAGCGTTATAAACGACCTTCGGAACATATTCATAAGCCTTCTTATAACCTATACCGGGGTTCATTTCCGCATAATACTTCCCTGCAATGGAGAGATTTCCTCCCGAGAATAATTTTGGAACAGTTCCTTTCATGGTTCCAATAAGAATAACGTTCCACATAAGGCCATTTGTTCAACTTGTCCAATATGGGTTTCAAGCCGTCATAGTTCTTTTGCTGATTCTCCTCGGAAAAGGAATCCCGATTGTCGGCTACGGCAAAGATTCCCGCCTTACCCCACGATGATCCCCAAAGGAATTCGGAAATCCAAATGGGACGGTGGAAATCATTGTACCACTTCTGCAAATCATTAAAATGGCTTTCAGTCCAATAACAATGCAAATCCACGATATCGCAGCGCCATCCTCTTTTGTCTATCTCATTCAAGAAATTACGCAACCATGAAGTCCCCCCGTCATGATAAGACGGCGAACAAAGGCGCATGCCCGTTGCCATGAGTTCCTCCCAATTGGCCAACACTTGCTCCACTGTAGCCGGTTGGTCGTCATTCGGATTCGCGGGTTCATTGTTTGTCTTCATGTGAGGGGAATATGTAGCTTTCCCCAAAGCCGTAGGAGATGGATAAGTCTCATGGATATGATGAGGCACACATTCATAATCCGCTCCCATGTCATAGCCCACACCCCAAGTATAGCACCAAGAAGAATTAAGCATGCTGTTATTCCCCTTA
Organism: Paraprevotella xylaniphila YIT 11841; assembly: GCF_900683745.1. Lineage (NCBI taxonomy): Bacteria > Pseudomonadati > Bacteroidota > Bacteroidia > Bacteroidales > Prevotellaceae > Paraprevotella > Paraprevotella xylaniphila. The sequence continues at coordinate 3,313,137 of NZ_LR215980.1, read as the reverse complement.
CCGGTATCACTGGCTAACCCCTTTTTCTGGGTATCATTCCACTTGAAAATGCGATAAGACGAAATATGCCGGTCAAGTACCTCAGGCAAAACCGCAATTTCCAAATCCGCATCATCCGCAATGAAGCATCGGCTATACCCGCGTCCACCCGGATTGTTGGCAAATGTCACCATATAGCCACGCTTTAACTTGAAACTCCGGATACGGTTGTTCAGCTTTTCCTCCGTCAGAGTATTCATGAATCCTCCTGAATTTTCCAAACCGAAATCATTCACCGATTCCCCACCGAAATTCTGTTCGGAATATACAGTCAAAGGTTTCAGGTCTTTGGCATAAGGCATGATGATTGCCCCCTGCGCATACATTTTCACCTGGCAATTTTCCCCATCCACGGCCGGAGCCCCGTCTATATCAATAAATCCCAAGAATGACAGTGCTGCACTCGGACGTATATTCTCCAAGATAACCACGGCATGTTCCTTGTTCTTGATATTGACACTTCCGGTCACCGTAAAAGGCTCACTTCCGGTAATGACATAGTCTATATCCTCTGTCAATACCACAGATGCCGTCACTTGGCCGATTTTCGTGACCGTATTCTTCGCCGGAACGGAAGAAGACAAGGCCACCAACATCGCAAAAGAAAGTAACTTGTTCTTCATAACTTCAATGTGTTTTAAATGGAACATATCCCTCCACAAATGGAAAAGACTTGTGCAAATGTACCCCTCGGTGATATTTACGAAGTGGACTTTCATCTTTTTCGGGTGGATTATCAAACAAGAACTACGAAAAAGGCTTCATTTCATCTCCCGACACCTTAAAAAAAGCGTATCTTTGCTTCATTAAAACCATTGACCCAATGAAAAGCAAGAATTTCTTTTATCTGATCCTACTCATTCTTTCTTGTGTAAGAGTACAAGCCAAAACAAATGATCTCCTTTGGCGTGAAAGCCAAAAGTTTTCTACCATTGGGATAAACGAAGGTTTACCACATAACTTCGTAGAAGACATCTTGAAAGACAGCAAAGGTTTCCTTTGGTTCGCACTCTACGGAGGCGGCGTATGCCGATATGACAGCTATCAGTTCATTTCGTTCAATTCCACTGAAAGCGTCCGACACATTCAAAACGATTTTGCAAAAGCCATTTGCGAAGACCTGCACGACAGGCTATGGATTGCAGGGGACAATGGATTGGAATGCCTTGATACTGAAAAACTAATATCCCTAACCTTATCAGCATCCCCTGCACTTGCTTGGGATTCGTTACGCAGCCAACCATGCCACTCCATCTATTGCGACAGAAAAGGAAACTTGTGGGTTGGAGGCAGACAAGCAACTTACAGAATCAACTTTACCTCTGACGGGAACATTGCAACCATTCAAAACTTTCCTTTCATCCATAACAAAGACATCATAACATTTTATGAAAACGAAAAAGATATTTTATGGATCGGATGTTCCGAAAACATATACAGAATAGACCTACGGCATCCGACCTCTTCCGTCTCCCTCTTTGCCAACCTGCCAAGAAACTGCCGTACGCAAGCATTGTACCAAACTGGAAACCATTTTTGGGTGGGCACATCAAACGGTCTTTTCCTATATGATTCCAAAGGCAACCATCATAAGGAATATCACTCTTCAGCTCCTTTCCATTCTTTAAGTCAAGACTACATCACTGATATTGCAGAAACACCAAACCAGACCTTGATTGTATCTACCCTCAAAGGACTGAACATATACAATGAACAAACGGATAAATTTGAGCAAGTAGGTTATGAATCTTTCCAAGACGAGAAGTCGGACTTCATTTTCTGCAACTTCATTAATTGTTTGTTGGTTGACGGAGAAACCGTATGGATAGGTACAGAAGCCGACGGACTGATGAAAGCTGTCCCCAAAAGACTAACTGTGACAAACTATATCCACTCTGGTGACTTACCGCAAAGTATTTCTCCACAGACCGTCAACGCCATCTATACGGCAGATGACGGCGAGGTATGGGTGGGTACGGTAGAAAGCGGACTCAACCGTATGACCTCACCGGGACAATTCACACATTACACCATGAAGGATGGCTTACCCAGTCACACAGTAAGCTGCATTACAGGATACGGTTCACAGCTATGGGTTGGAATGTGGGGCGGTGGAGTATGCAGTGTGGAACAAACTCTTTCAGGAAAGGTGAAATTCCACCCATTGTACGACAATACACACCCTGAACTTGCTTGGGCCAGCACTTGTGCCATCCAATATGACAGTCTCAATCAGACGCTATGGATTGCCACCAGCAAATCCGTTTATACATACCATGTCCCCAGCGAGAAAATAGATGAACCGTTTAGGAACCAAAAACTTGGAGGTATGCAAACGGGTAACGCGGGAGCATGTATAGACCGTCAGCACAATTTGTGGTTAGGATTGACAGCCGGCCTTTGCCGCATCGACTTAAAACGCTTCCACCAAGGAAAAAACGTCTTTCAGCTATGGCCGTACCAATTGAATAATCCCCAATCACATGATAAAGAAAGAATCACATTCGTAACAATAAGCTCCGACAACCGTATTTTAGTGGGCACAAACGGTAACGGCTTTTATATCGGAACCCAAACGATAGACGGTACATACACCTTTCAAAACTATTCTACTCGTGACGGGTTGGTAAACAACCACGTGAGGGGAATATTGGAAGACAATACAAAAAATATCTGGATTTCCACATTGCATGGACTTTCATGCTTCTTTCCACAAAAACAGTGTTTCCAAAACTATACCTTGGACGACGGATTAGCTTGTAACCAATTTTACTGGAACGCGGCATACAAAGGAAGAAATGGAGAACTGTATTTTGGTAACATGACCGGACTCTCTGTAGTCTCACCGGCTTCACAACCTTCAATCCTACAAAAAAAATTTCCCGTCGTATTCACCCATTGCCAAACCTTACAAGGTGAGGTACAAGTAAAAGACGGAGTCGTTGAAATACACGAGCGTGAAAAATTCATCTCCATTGAATTTGCCACACTGGACTACAACGTCACCCCACAAGCCGCCTATGCCTACCGACTCAAAGGCTTTAACGACCAATGGACCATCACGGGAAAAGACAACCGTACCATATCATACGCCAACCTTCCACCGGGTCAATACGTCTTGGAAGTACGGTACGCCACAGACGGTATACACTTCGAATCCGGTTCGGAAGGAAAGATGGCATTGCACATCACTCCTTACTTTTTCAGAACCGCATGGTTCAGAATCATAAGTTGCCTGTGCCTTATCCTAATCCTATACCTTATATATATGTGGCGCGTACGAACGCTAAAGCTACAAAAGAAAGAATTACACCAGAAAGTCGTATCACGCACACAGAAACTGAAAACACAAACTGATTTGTTGGCACAACGTACACAAACGTTGGAAAAACAAAACGAACTGCTTAGCCGACAGAAAGCTGAAATACTCGACATGTCAAAAAGAATACAAAACCTGACAGCCGAAAAATTGGCCTTTTTCACCAACATCACACATGAATTCCGTACTCCTTTAACACTCATTATCGGCCCCGTAAGGCATCTTTTAGAGACCAATACCGATATAGAAACCAACAAACAATTACAGATAGTAGACCGTAACAGCCACTATCTGCTCTCTTTAGTCAACCAGTTATTGGACTTCCGTAAAGTGGAAAGTGGTAATATGAACATCACGCTCCACGAAGGATACCTATTACCGCTATTCCAAAACTTGAAACTCCTATTTAGCGCTTATGCCGCTGAAAAAGGCCTAAGAATACAATATTATTTCCATTTACCGGAATGTACCGTCTCTTTTGACGAGGACGCGCTTCATAAAATCCTGTTCAATTTAGTGTCTAACGCGATTAAATTCACTCCCAAAGGAGGATGTATAAAATTGTTCACCAAGACCCTTACCTCCACTTCAGGTTCTTTACTCTTTGTAAGCGTATGCGACACAGGTCCGGGTGTTGCTGAAAAAGATAAAGAAATGATATTCCAAAGATTCTACCAATCAGATAAGCGACCTTGTACATCAATAAATGGCCAAAGCGGCACAGGCATAGGTTTATATTTATGCAGACAACTCGTACAACTGCAAGGAGGACAAATATGGGTCGTAAACAATCGGACCGCCGGTTGTTCTTTCCGGTTCTTACTTCCCCTGCACCTTATTGAAGCATCTCCATCTACAAGGGTACAAATATCCCTGCCCAAAAGCCCGGAAACCCATAAGAAAATGATGGAAACGGAGAAAAGCTCCATAAACCTGCTCATCGTGGAAGACAACAAGGACATGCGGGAGTATTTACATGCCATCCTATCGCCCTATTATCACTGCCTGGAGGCATCGCAAGGTAAAGAAGCACTCGACATCCTGCACACGCAGCACGTTGATTTCATCTTAAGCGACTTAATGATGCCTATCATGGACGGAATGGAACTATCCCATCATGTAAAATCGGACTTTTCCATATCACACATCCCCTTCCTGATCCTGACAGCCAAAACTTCCGAAACGGCACACATCCAAAGTTTCGAGTTTGGAGTGGATGCATACCTGACCAAACCTTTTGACGAACACCTGTTATTGACCCGGATAGAAAACTTACTCAGAAACCGCAAAAGGCTTCAGGAGAAATTCGCATATCACATGATAAGCGAAGAATTACACATCAAACCAGGTACTCAAGACCAAGCATTCATGGACAAGCTCCTCGATCTCCTTAAAAAGAATTATTCCAATGCTGAATATGGCGTGGATGAGTTCTCCGCAGATATGGGAATCAGCCGAAGTTTATTCTACAAAAAAACACAAGAACTGACCGGTACGGCCATAGGGGAACTCTTACGTAACTATCGCCTGAACATAGCTAAAGAAATTCTCATAAGCAAAACCGGACATACCTTAAACATTTCCGAGATAGCCTACCAAGTCGGCTTCAACGACCCGAAATACTTTACCCGTTGTTTCACCAAACACTTTAACGTACCTCCTAGCAAGTTCACCGGAAAATAAAAACGGGGAATGCCCTTTTATGTGCATATTCCCCGTTTTTATCCATCAGTTTATTTCTGCCCCCTTATCATCTCTCGCCCGCCGCTTCATCTCGCGAGCCGACCATCTCTTCAGGCGTTTGTATTCCTTTTTGGTCAACCTCATGAAAGAACCGTGCTGCGGTGCCTCCACTCCTTCTATGGTGACAGGGGAATGGAAATTCTGCATACGTTCATCTGCCTGACAGATACGGTATTGCCGGGGTTTCGTGGAATACTGGATATACGCCACCCGCCAAGTACTGTCGCCTATCAGTTGGAAAGCCGAACATCCTTCGCATTTCCGGTTGCCCTCAAAACGCACATAGTCCGTTTCGCTCTTAATCCGGTAAGGCCCTGTCAGCTTGTCAGCCGTGGCTGCAAAAATACCCGGCGTACCGCCTTCCTTTTTAATCAACATGTGATACTTGCCATCGGTCGGGACATAATTAATGTCCGCGTCAATCGTAGCATATCCCCAGTCGAACATCAAGCGAGGTTTGGTCAGCGTCGTAAAAGAATGGTCGGCATAAGAATAATACATCCGGTCATACTTTTCTTCCTCCGGATTCCACAAAGAATAGTAAATCATATATCCGCCTTTCTTCCCGTCCGGCCACACGTATGCAGGATCCCAAAAAATCTGCGGAGCCCAAACCCGCTTTATCCCGGCATAGTCACGATACACATCAGGAGAATCCGGATCGGAAAAGACGGAAGGTCCCTTACGGAAATCGAAAGCCACGGATTCCCAGTGTATCAAATCGTCACTGCGAAGCAAGTCTATCCCATGGTTGAACCAGGAACGGCTCTTGCGGTTGCTCATGTCCGTCGTCACCATCACGTACCCCTTACCGTCGTACGTCCTGCAAATATAAGCATCGCGCGCCCCTCCCTCTATCGGGGAAAGCTTCTCTACGTCGTACACGGGTCCTCCTCCCAACAGGTCTTCGTAATGCAAGCCGTCCCGGCTCAAGGCGTATGCCGTCCATTCTCCACGTCCGCTCATGTGACAGTATAAATAACCGTAATCTCCCTTTTGAAGATTCTGTGCCGCAAGCGGGGCGCATGCCATCCACGCTGCACAAGCCCCTATCCACCATTTATTTCTCATGTTTCTTTCTGTTTTTGACCATAAAAAAAGCCGCTGCACAGAATCACTTCTCCACAGCGGCACATAACGGTGTAAAAACTACCATGATAAAATTTGAATATTAACCCACCGTTATTCTTTTATCTGTATGAAAGACTATTTCTTACATACGTTCCAAGGTTTGATTTGCTTGAAGAAATCGTTGCCTTTGTTGTCCACCAGGATAAATGCCGGGAAGTCTTCTACTTCTATTTTCCAGATGGCTTCCATCCCCAACTCGGGGTATTCCACGCACTCGATGCTCTTGATGTTGTTCTGCGCAAGGATGGCTGCCGGACCGCCTATAGAACCGAGGTAGAAGCCGCCGTGCTTCTTGCACGCATCGGTCACTACCTGACTGCGGTTTCCCTTAGCCAACATAATCATGGAACCGCCGTGGCTCTGGAACAGGTCTACATACGGATCCATACGGTTGGCCGTAGTCGGCCCCATGGAACCACAAGCCATGCCCGCCGGAGTCTTGGCAGGACCGGCATAATATATAGGATGATCCTTGATGTATTGCGGCAAGTCTTCGCCACGGTCGAGGCGTTCTTTCAGTTTGGCATGGGCAATATCACGGCCTACGATAATCGTACCGTTCAAAGACAAACGGGTAGCCACCGGATATTGGTCCAACTGTGCCAGAATCTCTTTCATCGGACGGTTCAAATCCACGCGTACCACATCACCCTCGCCGGCCTGACGCAACTCTTCCGGAATCAGTTCGCCCGGATTGCTGTCGAGTTTTTCAATCCAGATACCGCCCTTGTTAATTTTACATTTGATATTGCGGTCGGCCGAGCAAGACACGCCCAGACCTACCGGACAAGACGCACCGTGGCGTGGCAAACGGATGATGCGCACATCGTGTGCGAGGTACTTGCCGCCGAACTGTGCACCGAGACCAATCTTATGCGCCTCTTCCAAAACTTGCTTTTCGAGTTCCACGTCGCGGAATGCTCGTCCCGTAGCATCACCCGTGGTCGGCAGGTTGTCATAATAATGAGTAGAAGCCAACTTCACGGTCAGCAGGTTCTTTTCAGCCGACGTGCCGCCGATAACGAATGCGATATGATAGGGAGGACACGCAGCCGTACCGAGGCTCTTCATCTTCTCAATCATGAACGGCACCAAGGTGGCCGGGTTGAGGATGGCTTTCGTCTCCTGATACAAATAAGTCTTATTGGCAGACCCTCCGCCTTTGGTCACACACAAGAAACGGTACTCCATACCTTCGGTGGCTTCGATGTCGATTTGTGCCGGAAGGTTGCACTTGGTGTTCACCTCTTCGTACATGCTCAACGGAGCATTCTGGCTGTAACGCAGGTTTTCTTCGGTATAAGTCTTATAGACACCTTTCGACAAAGCCTCTTCGTCGCAATAACCGGTCCACACTTGTTGGCCTTTTTCGCCGTGGATGATGGCTGTGCCCGTATCCTGACAGAACGGAAGAACGCCCTTGCATGCCACTTCCGCATTGCGAAGGAACGTCAAAGCCACGTATTTGTCATTGTCACTGGCTTCAGGGTCGTGCAATATCTTCGCCACTTGTTCATTATGGGAACGGCGCAACATGAACGACACATCGCGGAACGCCGCGTTTGCCATCGCCGTCAATCCCTCGGGAGCCACCTTCAACACGGGGTACCCTTCAAACTCGCCGACCGACACATAGTCTTTGGTCAGCAAATAATATTCAGTATCGTCCTTGCCCATCTGGAACATCGGAGCGTACTTGAACTCAGGTGCATTTGCCATAATCGTTTTTGTTTTAAATTGAGACATTTTCTGTTTCGTGGAACAAAGATAGTGCAAATCGGGAGCAAAATGCCAAAATCAACTGGAATATTTTGCCGAGATGCTACCTATTTTGCCCGAAAGGCTGTTGTTTCCCCGACCCTATTCCCCTTCTTCGTCATATTTCTCAAAGAGAAAATCATTATAAGGGTACTTCTGCACGTGAAGCTCGCGCACCTTGTCGTACAACACCCTCTTCAAATCCTCCAAGTTGGTCTTCTCACGGGCTGAAATGAAAATACAGTTGTCGTTACGGCGAGCCATCCATGTCTTCATCAGGTCGTCCAACGACACGTTTTCCTTTGTGGCCGGTGTCAAATCGTCTTCATCCTTCTCCACCCAACTGTAAGCGTCTATCTTATTGAACACAATCATACACGGTTTGTCACTGCAGCCCAAGTCGCCCAACGTCTTCTCCACCACCTGAATCTGGTCCTCGAAGTCGGGATGGGCGATGTCTACCACATGCAACAGCAAGTCGGCCTCGCGCACCTCGTCCAACGTGCTTTTGAAAGAATCCACCAAGTCGGTCGGCAATTTACGGATAAAACCGACCGTATCAGACAGCAGGAAGGGCAGATTGTCAATAATGACCTTACGCACCGTCGTGTCCAGCGTAGCAAACAGCTTGTTTTCGGCAAACACGTCACTCTTCGAAAGCTGGTTCATCAGCGTGCTTTTCCCCACGTTAGTGTAGCCCACCAAAGCCACCCGGATCATACGTCCGCGATTGCTCCGCTGTGTCGTCTTTTGGCGGTCGATTTCGGCCAGACGTTGCTTCAGAAGCGACATCCGGTTCAAGATGATACGGCGGTCCATTTCCAACTGCGTCTCGCCCGGGCCGCGCAATCCCACGGAACCCTTTCCGCCTCCGGAGCCGGAACCGCCTCCCTGACGCTCCAAGTGCGTCCACAAACGTTGCAGACGGGGCAACATGTAACGGTACTGGGCTAGCTCCACTTGCGTCTTGGCATTCGCCGTTTGGGCGCGCATGGCGAAAATATCGAGAATCAACGACGTACGGTCGAGAATCTTGACTTTCAGTTCCTTTTCGATATTTCGTAATTGTTTGGCTGAGAGCTCGTCGTCGAAAATCACCATACCGATTTCACGCTCAGCCTCTTCTTCCGCCTCTATGTATGTACGGATTTCTTCCAACTTCCCCTTGCCCACATACGTCACGGAGTTAGGGCCGTTCACCTTCTGCGTGAACCGCTTCACCGTCACGGCACCGGCCGTATGGGCCAGAAACTCCAGTTCATCCAAATATTCGTTCGTCTTGCGTTCGTTCTGCGTTTGCGTAATCAAACCGACCAGGACCGCCGTTTCGGCCTGTGCGTCGGAAATCACAAATTCTTTCATTCAAAAAACTTTCTTTATTCGGCAACAAAAATACATAAAACCCCGTTGGAAAACAAATAGAAAGGGAAGGAATTTAAAAAAGCAAAAGAGGCTGCGCAAACGCAACCTCTTTTCCATTCATTTAAACCTAAAATGTGTCCTGCACAGGCCATTCCTTCCTAGCAGAAAAAACGGCCTTATTTTACTTGGATGACCAGATACTTACTTACGCTCCAGAACGTTTCGGGCGCGGTAATATGCAACACATATTGCCCCTTGTTGTCTTTCTCCAACTTATAAGAACCGGCCGGATGGTTGGTCAGCAACTTGGCACTCTTGGAATACAACTTGATTTCCTTGTCGTAACGGATATCCACTTTCGTGAAATAATCCTTATTGAAGTCATCACCTTTCAAGACATCGCCTTTCTGCAAGATTTTCTGTTCTTTCAATTCCGACTTCGTACCAAACACGTACCACGCCGTGTGAATCTGCTTGTCCTGATCGGCAACAGTCTGGCTCTTAGCCTTGTTTTCTTCCGTCAACGTATTCACGTTCTCGTTCAAATTCGTGATAGCTTCACCCTGTTGGGCAATCACGATATCCTTTTCAGCCAATTGTGCCTCTAACTCCTGCACCCTTTGCTTCTGGGCTTCAAGTTGGGCTGACAAGTCATCCACCATCTTTTTCAGTTTATCTCCCCCGATGCTACTCGTACGGAGCTTCTCTTTCAACTGGCTGATTTTATCCCGGTTTTGAGCCATGGCATCCTGAATGTACTGCATGTTCTCACGAATGGCTTGTTTGGAAGTTTCCGATTCCATATTTCCATCGTTCACGGTGATGCGTCCCTCCGCCTCATTAATGCGCCGGAAGCCCTCTTGAATCTCGTTCACCGTCCCCATGATTTCATTCAACTCGGTATCTTTGTCGTTGATGACTTGCATCAGCGAATCCCGTTCCTCGGCAAAAGCCTGGTCTTTCTTATTCGCCCCGTTGTTACATGCGGTCAAAGCCGCTGCACACATCACACATAAAAAAATCTTTTTCATACGTTTCTATTTTTTATTCGTTCGTATTCTTTTTCTTACTCTCTTTCTCTTCGCATCCGGCCAACACGATGACGAACTCTCCGCGCGGTTCCGTTTCTGTGAAATGGGCCAACACCTCTTCCAACGTTCCCCGCACGCTTTCCTCATGCACCTTGGAAATCTCACGGCACACGGCAACTTGGCGTTCCGGCCCGAAAGTCTCAACGAACTGTGTCAACGTCTTGACCAAACGATGAGGAGATTCATAAAAAACAAGAGTCCTGGATTCTGAAGACAAGGCCGCCAAACGGGTTGCCCGGCCTTTCTTGACCGGAAGAAAACCTTCAAAGCAAAAACGGTCGCAAGGAAGCCCCGAAGCGACCAAGGCCGGTACAAAAGCCGTGGCGCCCGGCAGGCAAACCACCTCCACACCGGCCTTTACGGCTTCACGCGCCACCAAAAAACCGGGATCGGAAATACCCGGAGTGCCGGCATCGGACACGACCGCTACCGTCTCTCCGGCATTTAAACGACTGACCACACTGCAAACCGCCTGATGCTCATTAAACTTATGATAAGACAACATTGCATTCTTTATCTCAAAATGCTTCAGCAGAATACCCGTCGTACGCGTGTCCTCCGCCAGTATCAAATCGGCTTCCTTCAATATGCGCAAAGCACGATATGTAATATCTTCCAAGTTCCCCACCGGAGTAGGTACCAAATATAAGATTCCCATCAGCCTACTGTCAATATGGACAAAAGTAAGAATAAAACATTATCCACTACGCTACACACGCCAATATTTAACAGATGTTTGCGAATTTGCCTCTTTTTTTATCCTATTATCCACCCTTAATTCTTATTTTTGCAGAGAATTATATCACAAACAATATCCGCACATGAGTCCGATAACCGAACGAAACGGGGAAATGATGCGCAGAGGACGGATTGAAGTCATCTGCGGTTCCATGTTCTCCGGCAAGACCGAAGAACTGATCCGAAGATTGAAACGGGCCGAGTTCGCCCGCCAAAGCGTAGAAATATTCAAACCGTCCATCGACACGCGCTATGCCGAACAAGACGTGGTGTCGCACGAAGGGAACTCCATCCCCTCCACGCCCGTAGATTCTTCTGCCAGCATCCTGCTGCTCGGTTCGGACACGGACGTAGTGGGCATAGACGAAGCACAATTCTTTGACGAGAACCTGATTGACGTATGCAACGAATTGGCCAATCGCGGCACACGCGTAATCGTGGCCGGACTGGACTTGGATTTCAAAGGAGTACCTTTCGGCCCCATGCCGGGATTGTGCGCCGTGGCGGACGAAGTGACCAAGGTGCATGCCATTTGCGTACGTTGCGGAGCGTTGGCCTACGTGTCCCATCGTACCGTCGACAACGAGAAACGAGTGCTTTTAGGGGAACAGACAGCATACGAGCCCCTCTGCCGTGCCTGTTACCAAAAAGCGATAGAAAAAGATAACCTAAAACATCAAGCCTAATTCCTGCCTCATCATGTTTGAAAAAGAAATAACGTTCGACCGGTTTATCCGGGGATTGATGGTCGTAGCCGGACTGGGACTATCCATATATGTCCTCAATCTGCTTAGCACAGTATTACTTCCTTTTTTTATAGCCTGGTTCCTGGCATATATGATTTATCCTACGGTGAAGTTCTTCCAATACAAACTTCATCTCCACAACCGAATCTTGTGTATCGCCATTACCTTATTACTAATATTGGCAGCCATAGCCGGCTTTTTTTGGCTCATCATCCCACCGGCCATTGCAGAATTCGTGAGATTCCGCGATTTAATAGCCGACTTCATCAAAGAAACAGGAAATTCCACCATAACCCGCAGTATCGAAATATTCTTCCAACAGAATATCGATCAAAATGCTTTCATACGGTTACTGCATGAGAATAACGTAATGGAAGCGTTGAAAGTAGCTATCAACCAGCTATGGAGTCTGGTTTCGCAAACATTCGATTTCATCATTGCAATACTCGGTTTTTGCATGGTGCTCCTCTATCTTTTTTTCATCTTGTTAGACTACGAGAAATTATCTGAAGGTTGGATTAAGTTAGTCCCCAAACGCAGCAGGCGTTTTGCAGCGGAATTGGTAGATGATGTACAACACGGGATGAATTCATACTTTCGTGGTCAAGCCCTTGTCGCTTTTTTAGTAGGAATCTTGTTCAGCATCGGGTTTCTCATCATCGACTTTCCTTTAGCCATAGGCTTGGGAATGTTCATCGGCTTTCTGAATCTCGTCCCCTACATGCAGGCCATAGGCTTTATCCCGACTCTCCTGCTCGCTTTATTAAAAGCCAACGACACCGGGGAAAGTTTCTGGCTGATTTTACTTTCGGCTTGTATCGTCTTTATCGTCGTACAAAGCATACAGGATGCGTTTCTCGTCCCTAAAATCATGGGCAAGCTCATGGGATTGAATCCGGCCGTCATCCTGTTGTCGCTATCCGTGTGGGGATATTTATTAGGTTTAATCGGCCTCATCATCGCACTTCCCCTGACGACCCTCCTGCTTTCCTATTACCGTCGCTTCATAGAGCGGGACGAACGCAAAGTCATACTGGCCGAAGAAAGGCGATGCAAACGGCCTTCATCTTCCCAGGCCTTTTCAAGCGAATCCTCCGATACTTTCCCCCACAACACCACAACACCTAATCACAACGGTGAGTCCACGCCAAAAGAAGAACACATTCATGCTTCTGAAAGCGGTAAAGGCTCTTCCGTGGAGGGTGAAAAGGATTAAAAGACATCATCTCCACGAAAAAAAGCCCCCATTACGAAAAAAAACGGGCAAATCTTTTGCTATTCTCAGAAAAAGCCGTACCTTTGCACTCGCAATCAGGAATGATGCGCTATAGAGGTTGATTCGTTAGCTCAGCAGGTAGAGCACAACACTTTTAATGTTGGGGTCTTGGGTTCGAGCCCCAAACGAATCACTGAAAATAAAGCGGTTATCTAATTCGGATAATCGCTTTTTTCATGTTTAGACAATAAAGACAAATTCATATTAATAAATGCTCCGGAATCGCGTTCTCCTGCGATTCCGGAATCCCTCCTAAAACTATTTCAACTCCACCAACTCATATTGCTGACTGCCCAACCCGATTTGCTCGGCATAGTCCAACGTATGCATGCCGTGCCGGGAGTCGATGCGTTCAATCAGGTGTATCTTTCCATGGTCTTCCGAAGCACGTACCTGGTCCACACAAGCCCGGTCGAGCGCCACGGGGTCGAGCGAAGCCAGGATTCCGATGTCCCCCATCTTCGGATCTTCGGGCGTGGCCACGCAATCGCAATCCACCGAAAGTTTATTGGCTACGCTGATATACAAGATACGGTCGCCGCAATGGTCGGCCACAGCTTTGGCCGCTTCGGCCATCGACTCTAAGAAATCGTCCTGCGGAGGCAATTTGCCCCACACTTCTTTCACGCTCTTCGTTTTTCCGGCGGAATGAATGTAAGCCTTCCCCGAAGAAGAAGCGATACCGATGGAGATATTCTTGACAGCCCCACCGAAACCGCCCATCGGGTGACCTTTGAAATGGGACAACACTACGGTAAAGTCATATTCCGGATACGCCTTTCCCACAAAATCTTCTTTCAAATGCTTTCCCCCTTTCACGGGCAACGAAACTTCTCCGTCCGCATCCATGATGACAACCGGGGCTATGGCCGTAAAGCCGTGGTCTTTGGCCGCTTTCAGATGCTTTTCCGTATCGGAACGTCCGCCGCCGTAGGCCGTATTGCACTCCACGATAGTGCCGTCCACCTCCTGCACCAACCCTTTTATCAATGCCGGATCGAGGTAATTGTTATTTCCGGGTTCGCCGGTGGAAAGCTTCACCGCCACTTTTCCGGTAGCCTTCCGCCCGAGCGCTTCATACACTTTCATCAGGTTCTCCGGACTGATTTCTTTTATCATATACACTTTGGCCGGTACTTTTTCCGACCGTGTCTCACAAGCAGTCCCCTGTCCCTTCACACTGGAAGCCCACAGGGAAAGACCTGCCCACGCGCAAACCGCGAATAAAAACAAACGTTTCATGACCCTATATTTTAAAAAACTCATTTCACACTCCATTCCACCACTTCTCCAATCATCGGACACAAGACTTCCAGCGTGCTGTCCTCGGCCAGTCTGCGTGCGTTCTCCAACGGTTCGTCCCAACGATGTCGTGCCAACGCGTACTTGGAATGGTGCACCGTGAGCACCCGTCGGGCACCCAAAGCTTCGGCTTCCGCATGCTGGTATTTGGGCAACGTGTGGATATAACGCCAGTCTACGTTGTACTGCCCGTTCTCCAACACGGCCAGATCTATCCCCGGAAAACGTTTCCCGATGTCAGCATAGTGCGCTCCGTAGCCGCCATCACCACCGATGTACACCTTACGCCCCGACGCTTCTACCAGAAAAGACGCCCACAGGGTACGGTTCGACCGCAAACCACGGCCGGAGAAATGACGGGCAGGCAAGCAATGTACCGTCACACCGCCGCCCAACGTAGCCGTCTCGTTCCAATCCAACTCCACCAACCGTTCCGGTTCGTAACCCCAGTACTCGAAATGTTCGCCCACACCCAAAGGGCACACCACCTTACGGACACGCCCCTTCAGGCGCGTCACCGTCCCGTAATCCAAATGGTCCCAATGGTCATGCGTAATCACCAGACAATCTATATCTGGCATATCTTCCGGACGGTAGATATCCGTCCCCGGAAAAGGCTTATTCAGGAAAGATACCGGAGCGGCACCGCAAAACACGGGGTCTACCAAAATACGCTTGCCGCCCAGTTGAAACAAATAGGAAGAATGCCCGAACCATACCAAAAACTCCCTATCCGAGTCGAGTGCACGCAAATCCGTCTTCACCGACGGAACCGGATGTTCCGGACGCAATCCTTCCGGCGACTTTTTGAAAACGAAATCCAGCATGGCCCCCCATTTCCCCTTTTCCGAAGTCATCAGGACGGTAGGTTCCATGTTACGGAACTCCCCGTCCCTGAAATTCGGTGACCGCTTGATACGTTCCAACCGTTCGCCACGCGGCAAACGCCCGAACGACGGCGTCTGAAGGAAAAGGACCACAGCCACAATCGCCACGGCAACGACACACAATATGACGAGCAATATCTTTATCATTTTCTTCCGATACATGTCTTTTTTTAACTTTATCTCCTAATGTCCCGACAAAGATAAGCGTTCGCCCGGAAATATCCTATACCTTTTTTACTTGATTTACAACCGGAATTACTTCCCGGCCTTCCGAATGCGGATTCCGGTCCTCATCCTTTCATCATCCTGACATACAGCCACCCCGGTATATGACGATACACCCAAGCAGCCAGCCTCCAGCGTCGGGTGACATATACGACCTTACGCCGCCGGTCGATACCTCGTGCGATTTGCCGACAAGCCTTGTCCACCGGAGCGACCCAAAACAGCCCCTCCCCCTTGGCCATGGCCGTATCCACAAAACCGGGACGGATGTCTGTCACCTCTATCGGCAGCCGCCGCGCGACCACACGCTGACGCAACCCTTCCAAATAATTCATCTGGAAAGATTTTGTGGCATTATAGGCCGGTGCCGCCCCACTGCCGCGCAGGCCGCCCACCGAGGTGACAGTTGCCAGATGCCCCTGTCCCCTGTTTTCAAAATACCGTATGGCCCAGTCCGCCACGCAAGTCCACCCCGTCACGTTCGTATCCAACGTGCAACGCTCTACGGCATAATCCAGCTCCGGATTCAAGTCTCCCGTCCCGGAAGAAAGTACCAGAATATCCACTCCTCCCAAGCGGGACGCCAAACGCTCCAATGCCACCGGAAGCGCCTCTGTGTCCGTCACATCACACACCTCTGCTTCAAACACATCCGGACGCGACGCACACAAGTCTTTCAAACGGCCCGACCGACGCCCCATCACTCCGATTTTCACCTCTCCGCGTTCCGCATACAAACGAGCCAATCCCTCACCGATACCGGACGTGGCTCCCACAATCAAAATTCTCTTCATTGTCGTTTACGTTTTATTTCCACTTTCGATTTTCGGGCAAAGTTAAAAGGGAGCCGCCGGATTTTCCTTGAAGTATTTCAAGAAATTCCGGACTTCAACAATTTTTTCCGGATGGCACTCACCGTTTCGGGCGTCACCCCGATAAACGAAGCGATTTCTTTCAGCGGACGCTGTTCTTTCAGTTCGGGATAACGCCTCATCAAGTCCATATAACGCTCTTCGGGCGTACAACAATAACTGTCCATTAAACGGCGGTAAGTCATGACGAACAGTTGCTCGGCCACGACGCGCCCCAAACGCTGATGTTCAGAAGACATTTCCCAGTAACGCCTCAGCTTTTCGTAAGGCAAGACGTAAAGCGTGCTTCTCACGATAGCCTGCACGTCCGCCAACGCCGGACGGCTACAAAGGCACGAGGTGTATTCGGCCACGAAACTGTCGCGGAAGCTATACCCGACGATATGCTCCCCACCTTTCGTGTCCGTCCGCACGAAACGGAACATGCCGTCTTCCACATAGGCCACACGCCCCGACCGTTCGCCTTGCCGCACAAAATAATCCTGCTTTTCCAATATCCGCCGCTCCCCTTGTTCCAAAAAAAACCGTTTCATAGCCGAAAGGTCCAGCTCTTCCATATAATAGTCATTTATCGCATCCATGCCGCAAAATTAATATTTTCCGCGTATACCCGCACATTTACCCCACCCGACCTATCAATTTGTCAGATTGTCAACATCTCCCGCACAAGACTGCGCCATTCAGGCACAAAGGAAGGCACGGACGGAAATACGCGATTCTCGCACGGCAGGGAGGAAGCCGGTGTGTCAGCATTTGCTTTTTTAGGCTTACTTTCTGACCACCGGGACATTCCGTCCTACGCACAAGTAAAAGGCTCGCGTCAACGAAACAGGGTATTTCCATGACATCATGCTTCCCCTTTTTTGTCCTCCGAAAGCCACCAATCAGTATCCAATAGGGTATCCTGCACACGTTTGTACGTTGCTTTCACCCCGTCTGTACACCGTCATGCGCAGTTTTCCGAAAAGTCCTGCGGAGAAAAAAAGTGTTTTTTCAGCCAAATGAAAAATGAATCGACTGAAATTGATTCTTAATTTTGCTTCAGGAAAGTGAAAAACAAGCCTAAAACCTTAAAAAGCGTGTATAAGTAGGACTGAAATCCTTCCTGAAAGTACTTTTCCATGCGCTCCCGTTCTTCTAAAAATTGCCACTTTACTTTCCTTTCGTCACCCATTTCCCACATTTCCCTTTCATTTATCCAAAAAGCACAAATCCACACGACCGACGGAAAACTGCGGGACATGCCGCATGAGACCTGCCTCAACATGCAGGGTAGCCTACTGGAAAGCCCTTATTCTAAAAAGGATTTTTTAACGCGAGCGGATTGCATATATTTCCCCAATACCTTAACTTTGAATATCGACTTTAAAACCTTTTCGCCATGAAAAAGATGATATTGGGATGGTTTTTGTATGGGACGGCCGTAGGATTATGTGCACAAGCCCCACAAGGAGACTTCAAAGGCTCAATACAAATAGGGCAAACGACAATGCCTATCGTGTTCCATTTCGGACAGCAGAACGGCCAACCGACAACCACCATGGACAGTCCTGCACAAGGCGTTTTCGGTTTCCCAGTACAATCGTCTGAATGTCTTTCCGACGGAGAATTAACCCTGAAAATCCCACAAATACAGTTCCGCTATGTGGGCAAAGTACGCAGCGACTCCCTGATAGAGGGGACGGTGACGCAAGCCGGGCAATCCCTTCCGCTGAATTTGGTACGCACGGCCCGGAAAAGCGGTGTGTCGTCTGAACCGGAAAGGCCCGGCACCCCAAAACCGCCCTTCCCCTACCGGGAAGAAGAGGTAAGCGTCACGACAAAAGACGGCATAAAATTATCGGGTTCACTGACTTTGCCCGAAGGGGAAGGGCCATTCCCTGCCGTGCTCCTTATTTCCGGCAGCGGGCCGCAAGACCGGAATGAAGAGGCATGGAAGTACAAACCGTTTCTCATGATAGCCGACCGCCTGACCCGGCAAGGCATCGCCGTACTCCGCATGGACGACCGCGGGACCGGCAAGTCCGGAGGCCGCTATGCCGACGCCACCTTGCAACTCGCTGCCACGGATGCGGAATGTGCCTTGGATTATCTTCTCCGACGGAAAGACATCCGATGCGATAAGACCGGACTGGCCGGACACAGCATGGGCGGCACCATCGCTTTCCGTATGGCCGCGCAACGTCCGCAAGACGTGGCTTTCGTACTTTCATTGGCCGGAGCCGCCATTCCGGGAAAAGACCTGATGATGCACCAATGCGAGAAGACCATCCTTTCGCAACTCCCCGCCGCCGCAAGCGACAGCCTGCGCACCCTGTACGAGGAACTGTACGGCACCATGGCGCTCCCCCTTCCGCTCGACTCCATACGCCACAGGAGCACTCCTCTCATGGTCTCCATTTGGCAGCATCTCGGCATAAACGAAGACACCTACCGGGAAAACCTCACGGACAGCATCCGCCGACGCAAGGCCCGCCAACTCACCGGACAAGCCATAAGTCCGGAAATAGCCAGTATCATACAATATGACCCGAGCCATGACTTAAGCCGGGTGCAATGCCCCGTATGGGCCGTCAATGGAGCAAAAGACCTGCAAGTATTGCCCGAAGAAAACCTGAAAGCCATCGAAACGCTCGCAAAAGGAAGCCCACAAGTCGTCACGCACATTTATCCCGGCCTGAACCACCTGTTCATGGAAGCCCCCACCGGGCATCCCTCGGAATACGGACTTCTACAAGGGAATTTCAGTCAGGAAGTGCTGCAAGACATGGCGGAATGGATCAGGAAAACCGTAGGGGCACCCCAAACGGTCTTCTGACACATCCCACAACCGTAAAGGCAAAAGCCCTGTTCACTTCACGGTTTGCGTCCGCAAATACCTCTTGAACTGTTCCTCCGAACCATTGAATACGTCGATGTCCACATCACCCTGGATACCGCGGACCCGGCCGTCGGGCGAGAGCTGCCAGTAGAGCAAATGCACGTATGGCTTGTATTCCCCGTAACGGGCCACCCATACGGGATAGGCTTTCAACTCTTCCGACGCGAACGGCATATAACGATTGACAAAATCCTGGCTCACATATATAATAGGTGTGGTGCCGCTCCGGCGACCTACCTCTTTCAACCATACTAGCATTTCACGGAACAGCACGTCACGGCCTCCCATCGCCGCAATCCGCCTGTCGGACAGCTCCACGTCGAGCATCGGCGGAAGGTCGCCTTTCCGCAAGCGGGACTTCTTCAGGAAATAGTCTGCCTGGCTCATCGCCGGACGGGTGGAAAAGAAGTGATAGGCTCCGACCGGAAATCCATACCGGCGTGCGGCACGCACATCCTGCGTATAATAAGGATTAAACACCGTCAGCCCCTCCGTGGATTTGATGTACACGAAAGAGACCGGATAGTCCACCGCTCCCAACGCATTCCGGTCTGCCGTATGCCCCAAACGTGTAATGCGTAGGTTCCTCCAGTCTATACCGTACACCCGCCGCTTGTACACATGCTGGTATTTGGAAATGTCGATGCCGTATATCCGTTCCGAATGGTACAGCATTTGTTCGCCCCGGAACCGTCCCTTCGCCCACACTCCGCACTTGACCACCTCGTGAGGAGCTACTGAAAAGCCGAAGCCGTCACGCCGCCCGTCCTTCCATTTCCCGACATAGTACCCTCCGTCGTTCGCCGTGAACTCTCCCTCGCCATGCTCTTCCATCCGTCGGTTGAAGAGACCTTCATACGTCCCCTCTTTTGCTCGAAGACGTCCGCGCCGCAAAGAATCCCCGCGCCAATATCCGCTGTACGTGCGCCCCAAGGAGTCGGTATACTCCCCGTATCCTTTCCGGATGCCCGCATGCCAACTGCCACGGTACACCCCGCCATCGGGATAACGCATCACCCCCTCACCTTCCGGGAAGCCACCGGCCAACTGTCCGTAGAACAGCGTATCCCGACGCGTATAAGTACCGTAGACCGGTCCTGTTTCCGACACGTCTTTTTCTCCGGTAAAGTCAAAACGGAACCCTGTGCGCCAACCGGAAACCCAAGCTTTCAAATCTTCCCATACACACTCCGGCCAAGACGCATGGGACAAACTCAAGGCATACAACCCGACAGCCGGATAAAAACGGCCACCGACCCACATACCGTTCAGATTCCTCCAAGACCCGAACACAGGAGCACCCTCAGCCCCCTGAATTAAAGGAATTTCCGGACAACCGTCTTTCATCCGGATGCTCACCGGCGAAGCTTCAGCTTTTTGCCTACGGGACGCTGCACCCGGCCATCCCCAATGCCCCCACCATGTATAATACGGCGAAAGGATATGAAACCAACCATACGGAAACGGATTCAACCGGAAACGACGGCAACCGTCGGGCAACTTACCGCCTGCCGCCTGCCACACGGACGGACCTCCCGGCCTTTGCGCCAACCGTCGGCAAACGACCGTCCCGCCACCCGCTGCACGGCCTGTTTCCGCATGGATGCGCAACGTCCGCTCCTCACGCAAATACCCATCTTCTCCCCCTGCGGCCAGCAACCTGTCCAAAGCTTGCTTGCAACGTGCCAGTTCTCCACACTGCGCCTTCACCCATTCGTTATGAGCCATGACTTCATGAAATCCTTCGTCCACCACCGAATGCGTCCGGCCATAATACTCCATTTCCTCCAACATTCTCCGAAAACCGGCCAAACGCACAGACAACAGCCGTGCCTCTTTCTGCAAGGCAGGGAGCAAGTCCTCACGGTTCAACCGCTCCGGTCTCGCCACGGAATCAGCAGCCGTCAGCAAACGGCCGGAATAGGAAATGAAAAAGGCATTGGCCCGAAATTCACACTTTGCCGTTTCACGCTCCGTAGAAAGCCCCGTTAACGTGGAATCGGCGCGCAAGGCATTAAAATACAAGGTGTCTCCTCCGGGTACTCCCAATTCATACCAAGACACCGTGACGGCTTCTGCCACGCCATCCCGGCATGCCTTTTCCGAAACAGGCCAAAAAAGCAGGCATCCGCACAAAATGATGCCTACCGTCGCCGCCCACGCCGTTCTCCTTTTATCCCATTTCCATTTCATACATTTTCCCACACGAAAAAGCCTCAGCACTTTTCTGTCTAATTAAAAACAAAAATACAAAAAGCATTTAAAAGATGTTGCGGTTTTAAAAGAATATAAGTATTTTCGCATCGACAAATCATTTATTAATTTAACTAACGTTCCATTGTATCATGAAAATCAACTCTCTGCTTGCAGGTGTAGCACTCATGGCAACTTCGTACACGGTTCACGCACAAGACAACACCGTGACCGTACAGACCAAGAAAATCGGGGCTGAAATACAACCCACGATGTACGGCGTGTTCTTTGAAGACATCAACTTCGGAGCCGACGGCGGCTTGTATGCCGAACTCGTCAAGAACCGTTCTTTTGAATTTGCTCCCGACCATTACATGGGTTGGAAAATGTTCGGCAACGTCACGTTGCAGGATGACGGCCCCTTCGACAAGAACCCGCATTACGTGCGTTTGGGATGTGCCGGACATGGCGACATGTGGACGGGCATACAGAACGAAGGTTTCTTCGGCATCGGCCTGAAGAAAGATGCCGAATACCGTTTTTCCGTATGGGCACGCGTGCCGGACGGCAAGCCGGTGACGCTGATGGTCCAGTTCATCGACCAGAACACGATGGATGACGCACAGCAATTTGTCAGCCAGGACTTGGTCATCAACTCGAAAGAATGGAAAAAATACACGATGGTCATGAAATCCAACCGTACCATCGCCAAAGCCAACCTGCGTATCTTCCTTTCCAATCCACAGCACCGTTCGGGCACAGGCACCGTGGATTTGGAACATGTGTCCCTCTTCCCCGTAGACACTTGGATGGGACATGAGAACGGCATGCGCAAGGATTTGGCACAAGCCTTGTATGACATGCGTCCGGGCGTGTTCCGTTTCCCCGGCGGCTGTATCGTGGAAGGTTCCAACCTGGAAACGCGCTACCAGTGGAAAAACACCGTAGGACCGGTGGAAAACCGGCCGCTCAACAAGAACCGCTGGGAGTCGACCTTTACCAACCGTTACTATCCGGACTATTTCCAAAGCTACGGTTTGGGATTCTATGAATACTTCCTGCTGAGCGAGGAAATCGGTGCGGCCCCGCTTCCCGTATTGAATGTGGGCATGGCTTGCCAGTACCAGAATTGGGACAATGAGAAAGCCCACGTGGCCTGCAATGCCGATGACCTGAAACCTTACATCGACGATGCCCTCGACCTGATCGAGTTCGCCAACGGTCCGACCGACACGAAATGGGGAAAGCTGCGCGCGGAAATGGGACATCCGGAACCGTTTAACATGAAATACTTAGGCATCGGAAACGAACAGTGGGACAAGTTCTATTTCGACCGCCTGAAATTCTTCGTGGAGGCTGTCCGCAAAGCCCATCCGGAAATCCTCATCATCGGTTCGTCCGGTCCCGACTCGGAAGGCAAGATGTTCGACCTCGGTTGGGAAGACATGAAGAAACAGAAAGTAGACCTTGTGGACGAACATTTCTACCGTCCGGTGGACTGGTTCAAGAACAGCATGAACCGCTATGACGACTACGACCGTAACGGCCCGAAAGTGTTTGCCGGCGAATATGCCTGCCACGACCATGGCAACCGCATGAAATGGAACCACGCAGGTGCTTCCATTTACGAAGCCGCCTTCATGACCACATTGGAACGCAATGCCGACATCGTGCACATGGCCACATACGCCCCGCTCTTTGCCCACGTGGAAGGTTGGCAATGGCGTCCCGACCTGATTTGGTTCGACAATCTCCGCAGCGTGAAGTCCGTAAGCTACTACGTACAGCAGATGTATGCCAAGAACATGGGGACGAATGTCGTACCGGCCACGCTCGCCACTCCCACTCCCAAAGGTGAGGACGGCTTGTTCACCAGTGCCGTGTTCGACAAGAACACCGGCGAATATATCGTGAAGGTCATCAACACGACGGATAAGGCGCAAACCGTGGACATTAAATTCGACGGCTTGAAGAAGATAGAAGGCAACGCCTCAACCCTTACTTTGGATTGCAGTGACTACACCTTAGACAACACATTGGACCATCCGAACGCCATCATTCCTCAGGACGGATGGGCAGCCGTAGAAGGCAACGTCATCAAAACCACCGTCCAAGGCAAGAACTTCGTCATCTTCAAGGTGAAGAAATAAAGCCTCGGTCACGAACCTCTATAACGTTTTTTTGCGGGTACTTCCTTTACCACGAAGGAAGTACCCGCAAACTTTTCACCCTACGCTATAAGAAAAATATCGGAAAACCTTGCATTTGTCTCCTCCGATTAACTTAGTTTAATACAGAATATTTGTATACCTGATAGAACCATCTTAAATTTCGAAAAATTTAATTGTATAACCTTTTAACACCTTATGAACATGAAAAAGTCAGTTACATTAATCGGTGTGTGTTTTGTATTTTCCGGGTTGCAGGCGCAAATCAAGATGTATTCCAATGGCAATGTAGGCATCCAATCCTCGGCGGTACCGGAGGCTGCGTTGGTCGTGGGAGGAAATGCAAGTAATAAAGGGACGGGATATAAGACTTACATCCGTTCTAACAATCATGCCCTGTACGTAAGACGCGAAGGCGTCCCTACGAACAATTCTACTTGGCTTATAGCCAATGAAGGTAATAATTGGGTAGATGGAGGGCAATTCTATATAGGGATAAAAGGCTACTCTATATATGGCAGTCCTTTGGGACGCGGTAGGGCATGGGGAGTATTTGGTGAAGCCGGAAATTCCACCAGTGGCTACAATTATGCCGTACACGGTAATTTGAGAGGCAACCAAAGAGGAGCTGCCATAGTCGGGACATTAGACAATGTAGATATAAATGTACCCGGTCGCTATGTCGGTTATTTTATGGGCGACATCCGTACCACAGGAAATATTTACGGTACGGTGCTGACCCCCTCGGCTTCCCGTTCCGCCTTGATGGGGCGTTCGGCGGTAATGCCCCTGTCGGCTGAAAGCGATGCCACGAACAGCATGTCAGTGGTAGAGAAACTTTCGCAGTTGACCGCCGTGCAATACAACCTGTCCGAACCACAGGCGGCACAGGCTTTTGCGGCATCGGGGGATACCGTGGCAGCAGCTCCCCGTTCCGTGACAGACGCGCAGGCATTGGAGAAAACACATTACGGACTGGATGCCGAATGCTGAAAGAGATCTACCCGGACCTGGTCTATGAAAGTCAGGAGGGAGACCTTTGCATCAACTACACGGAGATGATTCCGCTTTTGGTGCAGTCCGTCAGTGAACTCCGCGCACAAGTGGTATCGTTGCAAGGGGCGCAGACCTATAATGTACGTGCCCGGAACGGAAATGAAACGGGCATCGGCGGCAACGCATTGGATGTCCCGGCATTGGAGCAAAACGACCCGACCCCCTTCACGCAAACGACAGTGGTGCGCTACACGTTGCCGGAAAGCGTGAAGTCCGCATTCCTGTACATTTATGACTTGAACGGCACGCAGATAGACCAAAAGACGTTGCAGGACAGGGGTAAATCTTCCGTGACGCTTGAAGCCGGAAGCCTCGCCCCCGGAATGTACCTTTATGCTTTGGTGGCCGACGGCAAGGTGATTGACACCAAGCGGATGATTATCACTAAATAAGTAGGGAGGAGCTTATGAAAACGTTATTGATAATATGGACGTGCTGCTTGTGCACAGGATTGTGCATGGCACAGGCACCTGAAAGCAACGGTACGCATGTGACCGTACATGCCGGTGAAAACGCCTTGGAAACGTTGTTAACGGAGGAACAGAAACAATCGGTGAAATACCTGACGGTCACGGGAACGTTATTGGATGCAGACTATACCTTTCTTCGGGAAAGGTTGTACGGACAGTTGGATACATTGAACTTACGAGCTGCAAATATTGATACGTTGCCGGATATAAGGACGGAAGATATATGGGCATCGAGTCCTAACAAGATTCATCTTGTTCTACCCATGAACATAGAGCATATAGGAGCAAATTTCTTATCTCAATTTTCTAAGTATTACAGTTTAGAAGTGACAGAAAAATTTCCTACATTTGGAAACTCTACTCGATTTCCATCTTCTTATAACACAAAAGTCACATTAAGTGATGATAATTATTCTTATAGGACAGAAACATTTAGATTTCCAGAAGAATGGCAACCAAATACCTATACTTCTATATATTCATGGGATGGAAATATCTTTTATTATATGAATATAGGAGTTGAAGGGAAATATACGATTAAGGAAGGAACGAAAATTATTCATGGAACTGCTTTCAGGAATCTTCACCTTCCGACATTTACACTTATACTTCCGGCATCTTTGGATTCCGTTGGAGACAGTGCATTTGAACAAACAGAATGTCCAGCCCCAACAGGTTATGGCAGTGGAGCCGAAATAATATGTTATGCTATTGAACCGCCCAAATTAGGAAAAGATGTTTTTAAAAATAGTGTATTGGAAATTTCTGATTTATACGTGCACGAAGTAAGCATCGAGAAATACAAACAAGCAGACGGTTGGAACTGGGCATTAGATATTCGTGCCATAGAAACAATGGGGCAACCTCCCAGTCACGTCTATGAACAAATCCTTAAAAAGAATATATCTGTCGTAGCCATGCCGGATTCTTATGAATTGACTTTTACCCAAAAGCCGATCTATATGGAAATGTACAGTACAAATGGGATATTATTTACCAAACAAACTATTGATTCATACACTTTGTCCATAAGCCGAAACCAATTGATAAATCCCTATACTATTGCACGTGTGTACTTTGACAATTGCACCACTGAAACTATTAAACTAATACCATAGAGTTATGAAACGAAATGTAGAACAAAAACAAACAGCTATGAAAAGGATATTATTGCCTGCCTTGTTCATCATGGCAATGCTATGCAGGCTGCAAGCCCAAAACACAGAAACACATGTGACTGTACATGCCGGTGAAAACGCCTTGGAAACGTTGTTGACGGAAGAACAAAAACAATCACTGAAACATCTGACGGTTACGGGCACTTTATTGGACGAGGATTATGCTTTCCTGCGTGGCGGGCTGTTGGAGCTGCTCGATACGTTGGATTTGCGGGATGCGGAGATAGATACTATCCCGGCGGGTGCGTTGGGAGCGATGGAACTCTATTTGGTTTTGCCGAAAATGATAGAATGTATCGGGGACTATGCCTTTAAGGGAGTGTGTGAAGTAACCGGAAACTTTCCTTTTTTGGGAATATGTGAATATGAGAACACCAAACCAAAATTTATCATAACCCAAAATCATCCGGAACTTTTTTATGTACAGAATGAGACAACCTCTTTAATATGTTCTAAGGATAAGGAAACTGTTTTTTATTTCACCTATAAAGCTCCAATGTTTGCTGATAAAGAGCTTGTCATACCTGATGGTACAAAAATTATTGGTTCTTCTGCCTATAGAGGCGAGCATTTGTATTTAGAAAATAATATTGTGCTTCCAAAAAGTCTTGATTCTGTTGGGAGTTATGCTTTTTCAAATATTTTTCCGGAGATAAAGACAGAATATGCTATAAATAAAATGTATCCCAATGGCTGTGAGTATAACATAGGTTCTGTTATTTGTGAGGCCAAAACCCCACCGGCTTTTGCTAAAATTGGTGATGGAAATTTTATAGGAGATTTTTGCAACCTTTACGTACCGGAAGAGAGTATCGAAAAATATAAAACAGCTAATGGTTGGAAACGGTTTAGAGATATAAAAAGCCTTGAACGATTAAAAGGCTCATCCGTATCTTTTAGTTCGGCAAAATCATGCGTGATTATTTCCGAATTACCGGAGAGTTACATAATGGAATTTCCACGTCGTGTAAAAGACATGGCTCTTTTTGATATACAAGGACGTAAGTTCTTATGTTGTTCTGCAATAGATGTTAAATTT
Source organism: Paraprevotella xylaniphila YIT 11841 (assembly GCF_900683745.1). Classification (NCBI taxonomy): domain Bacteria; kingdom Pseudomonadati; phylum Bacteroidota; class Bacteroidia; order Bacteroidales; family Prevotellaceae; genus Paraprevotella; species Paraprevotella xylaniphila. The sequence continues at coordinate 3,285,663 of NZ_LR215980.1, read as the reverse complement.
TCCATAAAGAAAAATCTCCTTCTTTTACCCTATACCATTGCTCATATTAAATATGCAGACGGAACGAATGAAACTGTCAAACTAATACCATAGAGTTATGAAACGAATAATACCTTTAATATTTCTGCTTTTGGCAGGATATATGGCTGTCCGGGCACAAATTAGTGGACAAGCCGAAGTGAATGTGAATGACCTGTCTTTTTCTAAACAAGACGGTTATGATGTGATCCGTTGGAACGGAGGAGATTATAAAATCCAACAAGCCGGCGCTCCTGAACTTCCTGTCATTCTCAAAACATACGTAGTTCCTTTAGAAGCTAAACTGACTAGGGTAGAGGCCTCAGTATCAAATCGCATGGCTGTAAATGGCAACTTTATGCCTTATCCCGTACAACCACCTATTCCCATAACCGAAAAACAGGATGAAGTGAAGTTCACACAACCGGATGCCTCTATTTATCAAGGTACGGAAGTTTATCCTAAAATCAAAGCTCAAATTGTGGCAGATTATAATGAGATGGGATACCATTTGGTCACCGTGCAACTCCATCCGGTAGAATATGACCCGGTTTCACAAAAGCTATTTGTTAGCCATTTGAATTTTGTTTTACGATACGATATGGTAGGTGTAGATGGTGTTCAATCACAAAAACAGAGTGTACGTCGAGCCAATGCCATTAAAAAAGTAATTCGTTCCATGGTGGATAATCCAGAGGATGTGGATGTTTTTACGAGCTCAAAAGTAAAATTGGTCGGGGAAGCAGTAATGGACGTACAAACTCGTGTTGCATCTGCTTCCATGCCAATAGATGTGATACAAGAGCAAATTCCGGACTATATAATCATTACCAATAATAAGTTGAAAGGTGAGTTCCAACGTCTTGCAGATTGGAAAACGCAGAAAGGTGTACCTACATTGGTTAAAGATGTGGAAAGCATTGGGAAAGAATACCAAGGTTCGGATTTGGCAGAGAAGATACATACCTATTTACAGGAATGTTATCATAAGTGGGGAGCCGGACTTTTTGTATTATTAGGAGGGGATACCAATATCATTCCGGCAAGATGTTACATCTATTCAAATGTAGAATATCCATCAGACGCTTATTATACAGACTTAGAAAGTGATTGGAATGCCAATAAAAATCATATTTATAAGGAAACGGGCGATGGTATGAATATGGATAGGCTTTGTTATTTGGGACGTGCGTCTGTAGAGGATATAGAGGAAGCCAAGACTTTTATTAACAAAGTACTTATGTATGAGAAAATGGAAAATGTGAGCACAGAATATTTAATGAATCATTTGGCTATTTCCGCATATATAAGCAAGGATGAATCTAAAGATTCGCTCTATAATGACGGAAAAGAAAGCATCAATGGTTATCTTTCCCATTATCCTCAAATCACCAAGTGGTATCTTTTTGACCATTACAATTGCACTTGCCCCCGTCATCATGATAAGACAATGTATCATTCCGGACAGGAACTGAATAAAGAGCATTTTCTTTCTGCCCTTCAGGACGGAGGTGACTCCGGACTGGATCATTTCCATATTGTCTACCACATGGATCACAGCCATCCCCGTGCATTGGGAGCTTCTTCCAAAGACAAACATGAAAGTATTTACATTCAGGATGTGAATAATTTGATCAATGGAGATTATCCATTAATAATGATTTCAGGAGGATGTAAGCCTGCAAAATTTACAGAAGATTGTATTGCAGAGCATTTCCTAACGAATCCTTTGGGAGGTGCTGTGGCTTTTATTGGAAATGCAAATGATGGTTATGCTGATGAAACTTATCAATATAATAACTTTTTAGCGGCACTATATAGGAAACATATTTATCATATAGGAACAATTCTTAACCAAATGATTAATTACAATGACTTTTCCACCATACATGAATATTACCGCCTCCACCTTTTAGGCGACCCGGAAATGCCGGTATGGTCTGCCGTGCCCCAAAAGTTAGAAGTCTACGTGACACCCACGCAGATAGCAGCCGGAACAAACACCATCACAGTGCAAATCACGAACCTTCCGGCAGGAGAAGAAGCCACAGTCTGCCTCATGAAAGACGCGGAAGCATACACCGTGGTGACGATAAACGACACAAAACCGCACAGCTTCACTTTCAACCCGAAGACTTCGGGAGAAATGAAAGTGACGGTGACCGCACGCAATTATATTCCCTTTGAGAAATCAATTCCGGTTTCACGACCGGAAGAGAACTTGATCACGATAGCAGAAATCCGAAACTTTTCAGGAACTTTAAGAACTGGAGGAACAGCGAATTTGGACATCTGCCTGAAGAATGACGGAAAAGACAGGGCTTTCGACGTGACGGCAAAGTTATCCACATCTTCCCCTTACATCACGATGATTAACGACTCCGTATATTATGGGGAAGTAAGCGGAACATATTATCCGGTACCGGGACAAACACAATTCAGTTTCAAGATTGCCGAGGATGCCCCGGAAATAGGACGCTATGAATGGAATGCCGTATGTTTCTACCTGACCATCAGCAGGCGGGGAACTGATGCCGTGAATGTGGATACGTTCAAGGTGGATTTGAAACAGAACAAGCAAAAACTGTTCCGTATTATGATCCGAAGGACTTCCGATGGGGATTTGATTCCCGAAGCAGGGGAAAAAGTAACCTTGTCCGTAGCCAAACGTACAGAAGGCATAACTTCGGACATGACATGTTCCGTCGTTTCTTTAGACACTACGACAGCCACGGTAAACAAAAGAAATGCCACGAGCACCACAGCCTTTATAAATATTTCCAACAAATACAAGACGGGGAATCCCATCCCTTTAAAAATCGTTCTTTACACGGCAGGCGTGGCACAAGACAGTGTCATAACGGACATCGCGGAAAAAGCCGTTCCCATAGACCTGTCCAAAGTACATACAGAATTGGGAAACAACTCCATCAGCCTGTATTGGGACAAGATGGGAAGTGAAGAACTGTACAATATATACCGGAGCAACCGGGAAGATGGTGGCTTTGTGCTACAGAACAAATATCCCGTGTCGACTCGTTATTATAAGGATGAGGGATTAGACCCTTTGACCACATATTATTACAAGTTAAACACATTGACTTCCGGCTATATAGAGGGGGAGAAGTCCGAAGCCGTCAGGGCGTGGACCATTTACCCCACCATGGGCATGTTCCCGCTTTCCATGGGGAAAAGCCTGCATTACACTTGTGAGGCGCACACGGCTGATTTCGACTATGACGGCCAGAAGGAGATATTCCTCACGGGATACACGGACGAGGGTACAGAAGGAATGGTGGTGGCTATCCGTCCGGACGGCACAGAGCCTTACGACCTCGATGGAAACGCCACTTCGTACAGCGGTTATGCCGAAATCCCATGGAAAGCGGAAGCCACTCCGGTGGTGGCCGACCTGTTGGGAAATGGGGAGCAATACATTATCTTATTGACTCGCAATTATAATAAGTGCGATGACTACGTAACATGTTATTCTTCATTAGACAAAGACGGAGACAAATTGCCTGACATGCTTTGGAGGACAAACATAGGAATGATGTCTTGCTACCGTCCACCTGTCGTGACAGACGTGGATGCACCGGACGGAAAAGGTGAAAAGGAAATTGTATTCAGAAGTGAATTCGAAAAGAAGCCTATCGTTATCATGGATGCCCATGGGAACATAAAGGCAAGTTTCGGCAATCTGTCAGGCGACTTTTTCGGAGAACCGGCCGTAGCCGACCTTGACGGTGACGGCTACAAGGAAATCATTTGCGGCTCTAGCGACGGACATGTATACGTATGGCAGCATGACGGTAAGCCTTATCTCCGTTCCCCGTTCTTCTCCCGTCCGGGACAGATGCTGAACTGCTCCCCCACGATTTGCGATTTGGACGGCGACGGTGAGAAAGAAATACTCGTCACTACGAGAAACACTAATTTGAGTTACATTTACGCCATCAGACAAGACGGTTCTTGCGTAGGGAATTTCGACAGTAATGCTTCCACTCCTGCTTGTATCCCTTATGTAAGCAACGGCATAGAGCATCCCTTGAGTGTGGGAGATGTGAACGGCGACGGCCGATTGGAAGTCGTGGCGTTAGGATATGATTGCGTCCGAATATGGTCTGATGCCGGCGAATTGTTAATAAACCGTTCTCTGCCGGGCTTGTTGACAGAATCTTATATCAACCTTACTTGTCCCCTTTTGGCTGACGTGGATGGCGACGATGCCATTGACATCGTGTTCCATCAGGACAATTTGATATACGCCCTGCATAATGACGGTACGGACATAACAGGGTTTCCTTTATCCACTGCGGACAAGATGGACAATGGCGTTTGCGTGTCGGACGTGGATGGTGACGGAAAAAACGAAATCATTGCGGCCGACAAAAGCGGCAATATCTATGCTTGGAAAACGAACGGTAAATCTACAGCCATAGAATGGGGTCGTTCCCGTTTCGACACGGGATTCACGGGGGAATACATTCCCCATTATGAAGATCCGAAAGTGCTCACCTCATCCACCGAATGGGGAGGTGGCGCGTTCACCAACGATATCATCGTACGCTCCGGCACATTCAAAATCCCGTCGGGCAAGACCTTGCAGATGCGCGACGGATACCGGATTTATGTACTCGAAGGCGGAACGCTGGAGGTGGACGGCGGCACCATCCAAAATGCCGATGTATTGGTGAAATCCGGAGGCACGCTGAACATTAAAAACAACGGCGGCATACACCTCAACCGGTACGGGAAACTCAATGCCGAGAAAGGTGCCATCGTGAACGCCTTGTACGGAGAAGTGCAAACCGCCCGTTAACTTGCAAGCCGATATGGGGAAGACGCATTTTTCCTGCCTTCGCGTCAACCCCATATCGGCTTTTGAAAAAAACATATTATTCCTTTCCCCTTTTTACCTGCATATTAAGATTCTTTGCGTATCTTTGTACAAACGAAGAAAGGATGAACGTCATTGATTTGATTCAGAACCATAAAGGAACGGCTTTTTCTTTTGAAGTACTGCCCCCGCTGAAGGGAGCAGGCATAGAGCGGCTATTCCATACCATAGATACGCTCCGGGAATTCAACCCGGCATACATCAACATTACCAACCACCGCAGCGAGTATGTGTACAAAGACTTAGGAGGAGGCATCATGCAACGCCTCCGCATCCGCCGCCGTCCCGGCACCATAGCCGTGGCTGCTGCCATCCAACGGCATTATGACATACACGTCGTGCCGCACATCCTGTGCAGCGGATATACCCGTGAGGATACAGAGTACATGCTGCTCGACCTGCAGTTTTTGGGCATCAGCGACTTGTTGGTGTTGCGCGGCGACAAGGCCAAGGAAGACCCGGCATTCCGTCCTACAGGCGACGGTTATTCACATGCCACGGAACTTATCGGGCACATCAACCGTTTCAATGACGGTTTCTTCGTCGACGGTTCGCCCATCAAGTCTCCCGGCACACCGTTTTCATACGGTGTGGCTTGCTATCCGGAAAAACATGAGGAAGCACCCAATCCGGAAGCCGACTTGGCCGTGCTCAAGCAAAAAGCCGACATGGGTGCCGCATACGCCGTCACCCAGTTGTTCTACGACAATGCGAAGTATTTCGACTTTGTGGACCGTGCACGCGGAGCCGGCATCACCATCCCCATCATCCCGGGCATCAAGCCGTTTGCCAAACTGTCACAACTCAGCGTAGTGCCTAAAACGTTCCATTGCGACCTGCCCCAGGATCTGGCTTTGGAAATAAGAAAATGCAAAACGGACGAGGAAGCCAAACAAGTGGGGATAGAATGGACGGTGGAACAATGCCGCGAACTGATCGGCCACGGCGTGCCGAGCATCCATTTCTACACCGTCTCGGCTGTGGACAGTATCCGCGAAATCGCACGCCAAATCTACTAAAGCCATGTTCAGCCGGGTTGTAGGACAAACAGATATCAAGGAACGCCTCCTTCAGGAAGCGCAAGCCGGGCGTGTGCCGCATGCCCTGCTCCTGAGCGGTCCTTCGGGATGCGGAAAACTGGCTTTGGCCGTGTCGTACGCCCAATACCTGCTATGCCACCGTCCGGGGGCGCACGATGCCTGCGGGGAATGCCCGTCATGCCGGGCTTTCACGCACTTCGTACACCCTGACCTCCATTTCGTCTTCCCCATCATCAAATACAAAACGGCAGAAAGCTCCGTATGCGACGTGTATATAGACACGTGGCGCAAACGGCTGCAAGCCGGGCTTTATTTTGACTTGAACGACTGGTTGGGCGACATGAAGGCTGAAAACCAACAGGCACTCATCTATGCTGCCGAAGCCGCCCAGATACAGCGGAAACTGGCCCTCAAGTCAACCTTGGGCGGACGCAAAATCCTAATCGTCTGGATGCCGGAGAAAATGAATGCGGAATGCGCCAACAAGTTGCTCAAACTCATCGAAGAACCGCCCGAACAAACGAATTTCCTTTTGGTGAGCGACGAGCCGGAGAAAATCCTGCCCACCATCCTGAGCCGCACCCAACAAATCGAGGTAAAGGGCATCGACCACGAAAGTCTGGTGGAAGCCCTCCGCAAAAGCCATCCCACGGAGGACGTGGAAGCTCTCGCACGCAATGCCAGAGGCAGCTACACCGCAGCACTGAAAAGCCTGGATGCAAGCCGGGACAACTTGCTCTTCTTTGACCTGTTCGTCATGCTGATGCGGTTAAGCTACCAACGCAAAATCAAGGACATGCGGAAATGGAGCGAACAGATTGCCGGCATGGGACGGGAAAGGCAAAAGAACTTCCTGACGTATTGCCAGAGACTGATTCGCGAGAACTTCATCTATAACTTCCGCAATCCGGAACTGAACTACATGACAACGCAGGAAGGAGACTTCGCCAAGAATTTCGCACGTTTCGTCAACGAACGCAACGTCATTAAAATCATGGATGAACTGAGCAACGCACAACGGGACATAGAGCAAAATGTCAACCCGAAAATCGTATTTTTCGACTTTGCCCTGAAAATGATCGTGCTGCTCATACAATAATATATTTCAAAAACCGACAACGAATGGAGGAAAAATTCAAACTGAACGGACCGTGCCGGGGACTTTGCGCCAAAGGCTGCGGACGACAAAATAAACAGCTGAACACGTACGACTACCTGGCAGACATCCCGGGTAACGCGGAGGCTACCGACCTCGTGGAAGTACAATTCAAGAACACGCGCAAGGGGTATTACCACAACAGCAACCGTCTGCCACTGGAGAAAGGCGACATCGTGGCCGTAGAAGCCACTCCGGGGCACGACATCGGCGTGGTCACCCTGACAGGAAGGCTCGTCCCCCTTCAAATCAAGAAGGCCAACCTGAAATCGGAACAGGAAATCAAACGGGTGTACCGCAAAGCTAAACCGGTGGACATGGAAAAGTACGAAGAGGCCAAAAGCCGTGAGCACGACACCATGATACGTTCGCGCCAGATTGCCAAGGAATTGGGACTGCAAATGAAAATCGGCGATGTGGAATACCAAGGCGACGGGAACAAAGCCATTTTCTACTATATCGCGGACGGACGCGTGGACTTCCGGCAACTCATCAAGGTATTGGCCGAAACTTTCCGCGTACGCATCGAGATGAAACAAATCGGTGCACGGCAGGAAGCAGGACGCATCGGCGGTATCGGCCCGTGCGGGCGGGAATTGTGTTGTGCCACGTGGATGAAGAACTTCGTTTCCGTCTCCACCGGAGCTGCCCGCTATCAGGACATTTCGCTGAACCCGCAGAAACTGGCCGGGCAATGCGCCAAACTGAAATGTTGCATGAACTATGAGGTGGACACTTACGTGGAGGCCGGAAAACGCCTGCCGAGCAAGGAAATCACATTGCAAACCCAAGATGCGGAATATTATTTCTTCAAAGCCGACATCCTGGCCGGATTAGTCACCTACTCCACCGACAAACATCTGGCGGCTAACTTAGTCACCCTCACTACCGCAAGGGTGTTCGAAATCATCAACATGAACCGCCGGGGCGAGAAGCCCCAACGCTTGGAAAGCGGGGAAGCAGCAGAACCGGCCAAAACGGCCGACCTCGTGGAACAAGAGAGCCTGACACGGTTCGACAAAAGGCGGAAAAACAAAGGCAAACGCAGAGACAACGGCAATCCTCGCGGCCCACAATCCTCCAAAGAGACTCAGGGCACGGAACGCAGGGAAGAGAATGCAGGGAAAGACCGCCGTAACCGCAGACGGGACAACAAAGAATACAAAGGGGAACAGGGAGGCAATCGCGAAAACCGCCCCGGCAAAGAAAAACGCAAAAGGGACAGGGGAAACCGTTCGGAAAAGCCCGTTAAACCCGCCCCAAGCACACCGGCCGAAAAGACGGAATGACCATGACCATCCTCCACGCTCCAAAGCTCATTGCAGCTATAAGTGCCCTCTTGTCGCTTACGGGCTGTAATGAGCATGTAATCTACCATTCATACCGCCACGTTCCCGGGTCAGGATGGAGCAGGCGGGACACACTCACATTCGACATCGACACGGTGCGGGCAGAGGCTACGTATCAGTTCGAATTGGGATTGCGCTCAACCGATTCATATCCGTACACCGTTATCTGGTTGGCAGTGGAACGGGAGTTTTCCCACCCGGACACCCTACGCCGCGATACGGTGAAATGCCAGTTGATGGATCCTGTCACCCACCGCATGGGCAAAGGCATTTATATGTACCAATACGACGTACCGGTTCCTCCCATGGCGTTATACCGTGGACAAACCGGACAAGTCCGCATCATACATCTCATGCAACGGGAAGTCCTTCCGGGCATACACGATGTGGGAGTTCTCATCTGCCGCTAAAGCCTTAATTCCTCTTGGCCAGATTGCGTCCGGCATCTATGCGCAGGAACACGAACAACAAGATGGTGAAGCCCCACAGGGATGATCCCCCGTAACTGAAAAACGGCAATGGGATACCGATAACCGGTGTAAGTCCCAACACCATTCCCACGTTGATAAACACATGGAACAGGAAAACACTCATCACGCAATAGCCATAGATACGCCCAAAGGCAAAGGGTTGCCGCTCGGCCAAATGAATCAAACGGAGAATGAGCACCAGGAACAACACCAACACTCCGGCGGCTCCCCAAAAACCTTCTTCTTCCCCGACCGTACAGAAAATGAAATCGGTATCCTGTTCCGGCACGTACTTCAATTTGGTTTGCGTCCCGTTCAGGAAGCCTTTCCCCCGTAATCCTCCGGAACCGATGGCAATTTTGGCCTGGTTGACATTATAACCGGCTCCCGAAGGATCGTCCTCCAACCCCAAAAGCACGTTGATACGCACCCTCTGGTGAGGTTCCATCACGCTGTTCAGCACGTAATCGGCCGAATAAAAAAACGCCATGGAACCCAACGCAAACAACGCGATATAGAAATAGCGCATGACACGCTCGCTCAAAGCCACATAGCACAAATACAGTATCATGGCCACACATACCGTAACCAAAATCCAGGTAATGTCGAAAGGTATGACAAAGCCTGAAAAACCAAGAGCCAATGCTATCACGCCCACCCCATAGAACAGGATGTTCCGTTCCACCGATACCTTGTCACAATAGACGTGCACCATACCGACCGTAAAAAGAATCACCATCATCATCACCAGAAACTCTCCGGCGCTAGTAGGGATATGCCCTAACATGACGTGCTCGAAACGCACGCCCACTACAAAGTAAGCCACAGCCGACACCCCGGTAAAAAGCACGGCTCCGGGCATCCCCTCCCGGTAAAGCATCAGGAAAAAGGCCAGATAGACCAAAGCCGAACCGGTCTCCCGTTGCAAGATAATCAAGACGATAGGCACGACAATGATGGCCAACGTCACCAAAAAGTCTTTCCACCGCGAAATATTATACCCGTAAGCAGACATGAATTTGGCCAAAGCCAATGCCGTGGCACATTTGGCAAACTCGGCAGACTGCAGGCTGAAAGGCCCTATCTTTATCCACGAATGGGAGCCCTTGATATCTCGTGCCAAAAAAGGCGTGACAAACAGCAAGACAAGCAACAGGGCATAAATGACGTATGCAAAGGTGTCGTACAACTTCCCGTCAAGCATCAAAAGGATAAAGCCCAATGCCAACGATGTCCCTATCCATACAATCTGCATCCCCGAACGGGAATCGAATGAAAAAATGTTCCCCTCCATGTCAAAATCGTAGCTGGCTCCGCAAATGCTGATCCATCCAAACGCCAACAAGGCCATATATATAAGGATGGTCCACCAATCCAATGAACGCCACACACCCTTTTCCTTTTCATCTGTCCGCCGTACCATAACCGATATGTCTTTGTTGATACATCTCCGCCAATTTCTCGCTTTCGGGCGAGAGCTTGCCGTTCAAATACTGTTCCATCATCAGCGCCCCGAGAGGCACACCATAGTCTGCTCCCCAACCACCATTTTCCACGTACACGGCAATGGCAATCTTAGGTTCGTTCATCGGGGCGAACCCCATAAACACGGAATGGTCGTGTCCACGGTTCTGTGCCGTACCCGTCTTGCCGCAGACTTCTATACCGGGAATATTAGCCTTACGGCAAGTCCCGGCCAACACGGCCCTCCGCATCCCCTGCGCCACCGTTTCGTAATGACGGGCTTCCACCATCGTATACCGCCGCCGGGTGTAAAGCGTGTCTATCTGCTCGTCTTGTATCTGTTTCACCACGTGGGGCGTGATAAAGTACCCCCGGTTGGCTATTGTCGCACCGAGATTGGCGATTTGCAAAGGAGTGGCGTTCACTTCGCCCTGGCCGATGGAGATACTGATCACGGTCAACCCGTTCCATGAACCACGATAGGCCTTGTCATAAAAGGGAGCATTCGGAATCAATCCCCGCTTCTCTCCGGGCAAGTCGATGCCGAGTTTATACCCGAACCCCATCGACACCATATAGTCTTTCCACACCGTCATGGCCTCCTGCACATTCTTGTATTTGGTCCGGTTGCCGAACATGTAATAAAGCCCCCAACAAAAATAAGCATTGCAGGAAGTCCCTATGGCCGGGACTAACTTGGCCGGTGCCGCATGTCCGTGGCATCCCACTTTCAGACCCCGATAGATAAAACCGTGGTAACAAGGATAAGCCGTCTCGGGAGTGATGATGCCTTCCTGAAGGAAAGTCAACGCCTGCGTGGTCTTGAACGTGGAGCCGGGGGGATACTGCCCCATGATGGAACGGTTCAGCAAGGGTTTCAACGGATTACGGCTCAATGCCAAATGGTTCTTTCCACGCTGCCGGCCCACCATCATACGGGGATCGTAAGTAGGCGAAGACACCATGCACAACACCTCGCCGGTAGAAGGTTCTATGGCCACGATACTGCCCAACTTGCCTTCCATCAGACGCTCGCCGAGTGCCTGCAATTCCAAGTCGAGTCCCAAAGTCAGGTTCTTGCCGGGCACGGTCTTGGTGTCCAGTTTGCCGTCCATATACCGCCCCTTGATACGCCCCCGGGCATCGCGCAAAAGAATTTGTATCCCCTTTTTCCCCCTCAACTGCTTCTCATACGCACGTTCCACGCCTTGCTTGCCGATGAAATCACCGTTCTGGTAATATTCATCTTCTTCCACATCTGCGGGCGACACCTCGCCGATGTCCCCCAAGACCAACGCGGCATACGGGGACTGGTATTGACGGATGGAACGGCGTTGTACATAAAAGCCGGGAAAACGGAACAGCTTTTCCTGGAACACGCAGAACTCCTCAGAAGACAACTGGCTCATGAAAAGCTGCTGGGTGTAGCGCGAATAACCGGGATTGCGGTGGCGGTCCTTGATTTCTTCCATCCGCCTGACATAGTACTCCTTGGTTATTCCGAGGCTTGCACACAAATCCAACGTGTCCACCCCCTGCTGCTCGTTCATGACCACCATGATGTCATACGATGGCTGGTTGTATACCAACAACTTCCCGTTGCGATCGGTGATGACTCCCCGCGACGGGTATTGGATTTTCTTCAGGAAAGCATTGGAGTCGGCATTCTTCTTATAATCGTCACTCATGATTTGCAAAGTGAAAAGCCGGACGATATAAATGAGGACGATGCCCGTAGCCACCGCCCCAATTACATATTTACGCTTTTCCCTATTATAATTAGCCATCCCTTTATCCGAAACTTCCAACTATTTATTACCGCGCATCCTCTCCAATGCCAATATCAGCACAATGGAAAGCGCACTGCTTCCCAAGTAAGTATAAAGCATGTCCAAAGCACTGAAGAAGGAAAATACCTCAAGCATCATAACGGATGCCTGCTGTAGCAGTACGAGCAACGTCACATACCCAATGTATTTCCATCCTCCCAACGTCCGGTAGCCCGGCACCATGTCTTCCAGACAGTCTTTGGGAGTAAACAACCGCAAAAGTTGCGGAGCGCACAAGGCCGTCAGAGTCATGGATGCAGCCCCCAAACCCGGTGTCTCGGAAAAGAAATCGGATCCTAACCCGACAGCAAATCCCCATAACAGCCACGCCCACCGTGAAGTGTTCAACGGCTGGAGACAAAGGATATACACATATATGACAGGAGTGGCATAACCGAAAAAATGGATATGATTGAATACCAATCCCTGAAAAACCAACAAGATGAATGCCCACAACAACCTGCTGAAAAAACTCTGCATCATACCTCTGCCTTATTTTTCTGTTTCTATCTTTTGCTGCAAACTGTCTATCTCCACCCGATTAGGTGTCGTGAGCACACACACATCCCGAAGCCGGGCAAAGTCCGTACTCAAATTCACCTGTAACTTATAGGAAAGCCCGTCTTCCGAATTTTCCACCTTTGTCACCTTGCCGACAAACAAGCCCGCCGGAAAAACCGCAGAGAAACCGCTGGTCTCTACCGTCATGCCTTCTTTCAGACGGGCATGGCGAGGTATATCGCCCAAAGAAGCATACAAAGGATGCCCGCCTTCCCAACGCAAGTAACCGAAATAATCCGTTCCCCGTACCCGGCAACTGATATTCGACTTTCCATTCAACAATGGCATGACAATCGCATAATGCGATGAAGCCTGATAGACGATCCCCACGACACCCGTGCCGCATACGACCCCCATCTCCGGCCTCACGCCATCCAATTCCCCCTTGTTAATGGTCAGGTAATTGTTATGCTTGTTCACGCTGTTGCCCACCACCTCGGCCGGCACCATACTGAAATCCGCCAACAACTCCTTTTGGCGCAGTTCCGTATAGGTGGAATCATGCCCCGCACGGTCCAACAACTCCGTCAATGCCCTGACCCGCTGTTCCAACACTAAGTTTTTCTGCATCAACTCCTTGTTCCGTTCACCCAAAGTGATATAGGACAAAAAGTCCGATTCCCACTCCAACACGCGACCGGATACCGCATTGGCAGAAGTGAACCACACGCTACCCTGATAAAGGTTGAAACGGAAAAGCAATAACAAACTGACTCCTTCCAATAAAATGAAAAGGAGCCAATAACTATATTTCTTCAAAAAATCCAATAAGCCCTGCACGGCTTACATCAGGAAAGAGAAGTTGTTCACATTCTTCAGGGCGATGCCGGTGCCTTTGGCCACACTGTGCAACGGGTCTTCGGCAATGTGGAACGGTATGTTGATTTTGTCGGTCAACCGCTTGTCCAACCCGCGCAACAAAGCCCCTCCGCCGGTCAGGTAGATGCCGTTATGCACGATGTCGGCATACAATTCCGGCGGCGTATTCTCCAACGCGCTCAAGACAGCCGTCTCGATACGGGCGATGCTCTTCTCCATGCAGTGCGCCACTTCCTGATAACACACCGGGACTTCCATCGGCAGGGCCGTAATGCGGTTCGGGCCATACACTACATAATCCTCCGGGGCATCCTCGCCCAATTCCGTCAGCGCAGCCCCCACGTGAATCTTGATACGCTCGGCCATACGTTCACTCACCTTCACATTATGTTGGCGGCTCATATACTCCTGGATATCGGCCGTGAGGTCGTCCCCTGCAATACGGATGGAGTTATTCGACACGATGCCGCCCAAAGAAATGACGGCGATTTCCGTGGAACCTCCGCCTATGTCCACTATCATGTTGCCCTGAGGAGCCTCCACGTCGATTCCGATACCGATGGCTGCCGCCATCGGCTCATAAATCAGATACACGTCCCGTCCCCCGGCATGTTCAGCCGAATCGCGCACGGCACGCAATTCCACCTCGGTAGAACCGGAAGGAACGCCTATCACCATGCGCAAGGAAGGGGAAAACAAGCGGCTACCCGTATGCACCATCTTTATCAGTCCGCGCATCAGTTGTTCGCAAGCATAGAAATCAGCGATGACCCCTTCGCGCAAGGGACGCACCGTCCGGATGTTGTCATGCGTCTTTTCATACATCAACTTGGCTTTCTCCCCCACGGCTATCATCTTGTCCGTGCGCCGGTCCAACGCCACCACGGAAGGCTCGTCCACCACAATCTTCCCGTCACTGGTGATAATGGTATTGGCCGTCCCCAAGTCCATTGCTATTTCCTGAGTAAAAGAAAAGAATCCCATCAGCCTTTCACTTCATTTTAATATTTCCAAATCCGTTACCTTAAACGCCTTCGTCTTACTTGCCACCATCGAAATAAGCATGTATGGCCGTATCGTAATGGCTGCTCACGCCGAACGCACGGGTGGCAAACCACCGGCGGTCTTCCACGTCAGTCTGCGCCCCTTTCCGGTTCAGCAAATCCAACAGCGGCCCATATTCAGCCTTGCTCGGCACGATTACCACATCCTTGAAGTTCTTGGCTCCGGCACGAATCAGCGAAATGCCGCCTATGTCTATCTTTTCAATGATGTCCGCCTCGCGTGCACCGCTCGCCACCGTATCCTCGAACGGATAAAGGTCTACGATGACCAAGTCGATTTCGGGTATTTCATATTGTTGCATCTGCGCCTGGTCTTCAGCCAACCCGCGACGCCCGAGAATACCGCCGAAAATCTTAGGATGCAACGTTTTCACGCGCCCGCCCAAAATGGAAGGATAAGTCGTCACCTCTTCCACGGCTTGACACGGATACCCTAACTCTTCGATAAACTTCTGGGTCCCTCCCGTGGAAAGGAACTTCACACCTTCTTCATGCAACTTTTTCAACAAAGCGTCCAACCCGTCTTTGTGGAAGACCGACACCAATGCGGTTTTGATTCTTTTCGTTTCAGCCATAGTCTTATTACTTATATACGTTTAAGGTGCAAAGATACGAATTTTATAGTGATTCTAAAGTGATTATCCTTAAAAAAATAGGCACTTATTGCTTCCTTTACGGACTTTATGAAAATCCAGAATATAATCCATATCCATTTTCTAAAACAAAAATCATTATGGCCTCATTCAAATTGAAATTCCGTCCTTCTACCCTGCCAGAGCAAGAAGGGACCTTGTATTTCCAAGTGATTCATCGCAGAACGGTAAGAATGATTCATACCGGTTTCCACATACGGCAGGATGAATGGAACGACACCACATCCTCCATCCGGATTGCCGGCACACCGGAAAGGCAAAATTTCCTGCGGCTTACGGCTTCCAAAATAAAATGGTACACCAATCAGCTTACGGCCATCATCACGGAGATGGAAACGAAAAGGGTGGAGTACGGCACAGAAGACATCGTATCGGCTTACAAACAGTTGCCCACCTGCCCGACATGGTTCGGTTTCATCCTCGACATGGCCGACCGGAAGGCAAAGGTCGGCCGCCCTGGGACAGCCAAGACCTACCGTGACGCACTGAGCAGCTTCGCCCGTTTCCGCCAAGGCACAGACATAGCCCTTGACGAACTGAACGCGGAAATGATGACCTTATATGAAGCATGGATGAAGAGCCGTGGACTTAAATGCAATTCATCCTCATGTTACCTGCGTACCCTTCGTACCCTTTACCGCAAAGCCGTCGAGATGGGCCTGACTACGGACAAAGGTATCTTCCGGCATGTGTTCACCGGTTTTGCCAAAACGTCCAAACGGGCCATCCCGTTAGAAGCCATCCGGACCATCAGGCTTCTCCGCTTGCCTGCAGGCTCTCCGCTCATTTTTGCAAGGGACATGTTCATCCTGAGCATCTACCTGCAAGGAATATCGTTCGTAGACCTGGCCTACCTGAGAAAATCCGACATCCGGAACGGCGTACTGCAATACGACCGTAAAAAGACGCGACAGAGCCTGAACATCGGTTGGGAGCCTTCCATGCAAGCCATCGTCGAGACGTATGCTCATTTGACAACCGAAAGCCCGTACCTGCTGCCCATCATCACCCATGCCGACGGGACGGAACGCCGGCAATACGAAAAAGCAGAACATAACATCAACCGGAACTTGAAGAAAATAGGCAGGATAGCAGGCTTGCGCATCCCACTGACAACATACGTGGCGCGCCACACTTGGGCCACCACTATGCGGGACAT
Organism: Paraprevotella xylaniphila YIT 11841; assembly: GCF_900683745.1. Taxonomy (NCBI): domain Bacteria; kingdom Pseudomonadati; phylum Bacteroidota; class Bacteroidia; order Bacteroidales; family Prevotellaceae; genus Paraprevotella; species Paraprevotella xylaniphila. The sequence continues at coordinate 3,269,181 of NZ_LR215980.1, read as the reverse complement.
GGGCTATGACCTTTCGATTGTCAGCACAGGATTGGGACACGACAGCCTGAAAACCACACAAATCTACCTTTCATCAATCGACACTACTGTCGTGATGGAAGCCAACAAAAAGATGATTGACAAGATTTTGAAATAATCAAACCTACAAGGAATGCTTAGCAACCATGGCAGTTGTATAATATGAAACAGCCATTCAGCGGCAAAGTTAGTAAAAAGAACTGAATCCGATCCGTTTTATGCTTAGATTTTTTGAAAAACATGTTTCCAAACCTTCATTTGTTAGACGAACCACAAGAAAAGCCCCATAGGATAACTTTGATTTTAACCTGTTTGCAGAAAGTGGCTGTTTCATATTATACAACATTATGAAAACTGCCACTTAGAAAGGTTGAACAAACCATTTTAAACATGAATGATATGGCAAAGGATCTTATGAAGCGTGCAACGCTTCGTTCATCTCTTCCCATAAAAACGGTGGATATTCGTTGCTGAGGTTCTTCCAGGATACGACCGTTACGCCTGAAAAAGGCATTTCATAACTCTTATGCGTCCGGCATGAGGGGAAAATAAAGATTGCATGAAGCCACAGCATCATGACAAATTAAACAAGGTGGACTTCCGGTGGTTCGTCATCCGCACCCTTCCCCACCAAGAAAGGAAACTTACCGATTTACTTTCGGCCCATCTGCCGCAAGCCCCCAATATACTTGAAGCCTATTGCCCCACCCATACCACGGCAGACATAGGCAGCAAAGGCAGGGACGTGCAGCAGCCGTTATTTGCCGGTTACGTGTTCGTCCTTTCCACCCAGGAAGCCGTGGCAGACTTCATCGGCAAATACTACCCGGACGGCACCCTCTTGTATGAACGCAAAAAAGACGACAGGCACAAGGCCGGTTTCCTGACGATACCCGAAGAACAGATGCGCTTCTTCAAGGACTTCAATGAAAATTACGCAGAACACGTCATCGTATTGGAAAAGCCTTACAGTGACTACGCCTTCAACCCGAAAACCAATGAGCCGAACGAGATTGTCAAGGTTTTGGACGGCCCGTTGAAAGGGCGCGAAGGCTATCTGACCCGCTTCCACAGGGAACGGAGGTTGGTGTTCAACATGAAATCCATAGACTCGGAAGGGCACTTTGCCGTATCCATACCCAACATCTGGAACTTCCATGTGGTTCGCTTGCATAACACCGAAGGCGACCGCCAAACCATCGGCACACAAAAAGCACGAGCCGTCGATTTGCTCGTCGGCATGTTGGAAAGTTGCGGTCATGAAAGGGAAACGCTTCCGATGCTCTACGAAACAGTCGATTCGTTGGTGATAAAACCGTCGCTCGCCGAACTTCGCAAAGACTTGGCCCGCAAAGGGTACGAGGCACTGAGCCAAAAGACATCCCGAATGAACACCCGAGAGGCAGAACTGCTCTTGGACCTTGCCCGTTACGAGCGTGACAATCCCGGCTACGTAAGAATCCATTGGGACAAGCACGTCATCCGCCCGTTTCTCACCCCAACTTCGGGCGTGGATTTCGAAGACGGAAAAGACGAAGCGGAATTGCCCCACACGGACTTCACCGAAATCATCCGAAAGACGGACATTACGGAACGGGCCTACCGCCCCAGCAAAGGCGAAGAGGAATCCATAACCACCACTTACTACAGCCATATCGGCATCATGCCCGACACAGCCCAAGGCGGTTACATCCTTTTCACCAACTGGGACATGTTCTTGGACAAATATTTCCGAACCACAGGCAAGGCCAATGAACGCTTGGTAACAGGAACGGGCCTAAACGGAAAAGACGGCAAGACACAGGAAGAAAAACTCATCGAGTCGTTCCGGAACTTCGCCCCTACGCTCTACCGCGTACTGACTGACAAGGACTCTCCGGTAAAAGCCCTCCCCCGTCTCAAGATAGGGGTAGAAACCCTGAACGTGTTGGCCATCACGTCTCCGGACATCGACGGTGCAAAAGAACGACTGGCCACGACTTGCATCAACATCTGCAAGGAAATCAATGCCACCACCCATTTGGCCGTATGGCGCAGGTACTTGCAGACGGTGTGGCTGCACCAATAGGACATAAAGAAAAGTTTTCCGGCAAAACATTTGCATGGCTTTTCATTTTCAGTAACTTTGCACTTATACAAATTCAAAAAGTGAGGGTTCGACTATGCAGTACACAAGGCGAAAATATCCGATAGGGATACAGACATTCTCAGAAATAAGAAATAAGGCATTCCTGTATATCGACAAAACGGAATATATCCACCGTTTGGTGCATGCCGATTCGAAATACATCTTTTTGAGCCGCCCGCGCCGTTTCGGCAAATCCCTATTGACCAGTACCTTGGAAGCTTATTTCCAAGGGCAAAAAGACTTGTTCAAAGGTTTAGCCATGGAGCAGTTGGAAACGAAATGGACGGAATACCCCGTATTGCGCTTCGACATGAGCCTCGGCAAACACATGGAAAAGGAACAACTGGAACGTTATTTGGCTTCACAGTTGGAACCGATGGAGTATAAATACGGTATCCTCACGGAAAGTCCGGATGCCAACATACGCCTCACGAACTTGATCCGCCGCGCATACGAACAGACGGGCCGCCAGGTGGTGGTGCTCATCGACGAATACGACGCGCCCCTGCTCGACGTGGTGCATGAAGAAAAGGACCTGCCCGTCCTGCGTAACGTCATGCGCAACTTCTACAGTCCGCTCAAAGCCTGCGACCCCTACCTGCGCTTCGTCTTCCTGACGGGCATCACCAAGTTCTCGCAACTGAGCATTTTCAGCGAGTTGAACAATATTAAGAATATCAGTATGCTACCGGAATACGCTGCTATCTGCGGCATCACGGAGGAGGAGATGGCTACCCAGATGGACGAGGAACTGGATATTTTAGCCGGACGGTTGAACGTGAATCGCGAAGAGGTCGTAAAGAAACTAAAAGACCATTACGACGGTTACCATTTCGCATGGCCCTCGCCCGACATCTACAACCCTTTCAGCCTGCTGAATGCTTTCGCTGACGGGCGGTTGGACTCCTATTGGTTCGGTAGCGGCACGCCCACATACCTCATCGAAATGCTGAACAAATTCGGTGTATTGCCCTCCCGGATAGGAGGTAACGAGGCTGTGGCGGCTGATTTCGACGCACCGACCGAACGAATGGAAAGCATCACGCCCTTGTTGTACCAAAGTGGCTATGTCACCATCAAGGGGTACGATGAAATGTTCCAAATTTATACGTTGGACATCCCGAATGCGGAAGTAAGGATAGGCCTGATGCGCAGCCTCATACCTGATTATGTGACACGCGACACGCAGACGACCAATACCACGGTGGTCAATTTGGCCCGTGCCTTGGTGCGCGGCGACATGGAAGGGATGCTCCGCCTGTTGCAGACGTTCCTTTCCACCGTGCCTTATTGCGACCGCACGGACTACGAAGGCCATTACCAACAGATGCTCTACATCATCTTCAGCCTCCTCGGCGCATACGTGGACGTGGAAGTACGTACCCCGAGGGGACGGGTGGACATGGTGATGCGCACGGCCACCACGCTCTACGTCGTGGAACTGAAACTGAACCAATCTGCCGAGGCCGCCATGCAGCAGATTGACCTGAGAAACTACCCCGAACGCTTCGCCCTGTGCGGCCTGCCCGTGGTGAAAGTCGGCATCAACTTCGACATGGAACGGCATACCCTGAAGGATTGGGTAATCACGAGATGAAATATACTCTACCCTAAGAGTTTGCAAAAACATCCTTCATCTTTCAGGACGTATGGCAAGCCTCTATCATACAACACATTAGGAACTGAACGATAAAATCTCATCTTTCAGTTCCCTTCATGGCAGAAAGCCGTCAAACGTCCTGCGCCAAATGATTTTTCAATCTAAGCCAAGCGATTTTTCATTCTCCGCAGATTGATTTTTCGTTCTCTTCCAAAGGGAATGAAACACAGCTGAAAGATTCCTGAAACATCTTTCAGACTATAACATCTAAGTAATGAGTGGGTTAACATGCATCCTGAAGGATGAAGGATGTTTTTGGAAAAACTCCTGTGTAGGATTATTGTAACTGACAATATTTGAAAACCAACTCCAATTTTTGACTTATTTAAGAGGAAACCACTTTCCAGTGAATCTCCATATACCTTAGGTCAAAAATGGATGCTAACACTATAATCAAATGAAAAAGGATATGAAAATAGCCGTAGCCGGAACCGGTTACGTAGGGCTTAGTATCGCCACACTCCTAAGCCAACACCATCAAGTAACGGCCGTGGATGTCATCCCCGAAAAGGTGGACCTGATCAACCGACGTAAGTCGCCCATCCAGGACGAATACATCGAGAAGTATCTGGCCGAAAAGGAACTGAACCTGACAGCTACGCTTGACGGAGCCAAAGCCTACGCCGGTGCGGACTTCGTGGTCATCGCCGCACCGACAAACTACGACCCGGTGAAGAACTACTTCGACACCAGCCATGTGGAGGAAGTCATCGAGTTAGTGAAGGAAGTCAATCCCCATGCGATAATGGTCATTAAAAGTACCATTCCCGTGGGGTATACGGAAAGCGTGCGCAAAAAGTTGGGTACGGAAAACGTCATCTTCTCGCCCGAATTCCTGCGCGAGAGCAAAGCCCTGTATGACAACCTCTACCCTAGCCGCATCATCGTGGGCCGTCCCGAAGGGGATGCCCGGTTGGACGAGGCCGCACATGATTTTGCAGCCCTCCTGCAAGAAGGAGCCATCAAGGAAGACATCGACACGCTGTTCATGGGCCTGACCGAAGCCGAGGCCGTGAAACTCTTTGCCAACACCTACCTGGCCTTGAGGGTCTCCTACTTCAACGAACTGGACACGTATGCCGAGATGAAGGGTCTGGACACGAAAGCCATCATCAACGGCGTAAGCCTTGACCCACGCATCGGAAGCCATTACAACAACCCTTCGTTCGGTTACGGCGGCTACTGCCTGCCCAAGGACACCAAGCAACTGTTGGCCAATTATCAGGATGTTCCGGAAAACCTCATCCAAGCCATCGTGGAAAGCAATAAAACCCGTAAGGATTTCATTGCCGACCGCGTGCTGCACACGGCCGGTTACTACGACTACTACAACCGTGGGGACTTCAACCCGTCCGAAGAGCGGAAGTGTGTCATCGGCGTGTACCGCCTGACGATGAAGTCGAACTCGGACAACTTCCGCCAGTCGAGCATCCAGGGCGTGATGAAGCGCATCAAGGCCAAAGGTGCGGAGGTCATCATCTATGAACCGACATTGGAAGACGGCAGCACGTTTTTCGGCAGCAAGGTGGTGAACGACCTGGATGCTTTCAAGGCACAGAGCCATGCTATTATTGCCAACCGGTATGACGCCTGCTTAGATGATGTGAAAGAGAAAGTTTATACAAGGGATATTTTTAGGAGGGATTGACAACTTACAAAAATCATATACGAGAATGAATTGAAATAGGAAATAATACTTTTAATTATAACGACCTATTTTATACAGAATTTTTAATTTGATTATATGCAGAAGCATAAAAGTGCAAGCATTACCAAAAACACCCTATTCTTGTATATAAGAATGCTCTTCACTCTTTCTACAAGTCTATTTACATCAAGGGTCATACTTGATTCTTTAGGAGTTGAAGATTATGGAATTTATAACGTTGTGGGTGGATTTGTACTGATGTTTAATGTATTTTGTGCAGGCTTGTCCACTACAACACAACGTTTCTTAAGTTATGATTTAGGCAAAGGGGATGAAACAGAGCTGAATGAAACTTTTTCAGCATGTGTTCATATTTTCTTAGTTATGTCGCTACTGATAGTTCTTCTTGCTGAAATAGGGGGCATTTGGTTTCTTGAAAACAAACTGGTAATACCAAGCAACCGTATGACCGCAGCTAAATACGTATTCCAATTCAGTCTATGCACATTGGTATTTAGCCTAATAAGTGTACCTTACAATGCTTTAATTATCGTACACGAAAAAATGAAAGCATTTGCCTATATCTCTGTTTTAGAAGTAGCAGCAAAACTAATCATCGCATATTTAATATACCTTTGCCCTGTAGATAAACTGATCGTTTATGCTATCCTTTTAGCAATAATACAATTATTTATTAGGATAGTATATACGAAATATTGTCAACGGAACTTCAATGAGAGCCATATTTCATGGCATTTCAACATAAAAAAATAAAACAAATATATTCATTTGCCGGATGGGCAATGTTTGGAGGCCTCGCATCCATAGGTTTTACACAAGGGCTTAATATTTTGCTCAATATCTTTTTTGGCCCCACAGTCAATTCAGCCCGTGCTATCGCTGTACAAATACAAAATGCCATAAACTCTTTTGTATTAAATTTCCAAACAGCAATTAATCCCCGTATCATAAAGGCATATGCAGAAGAACAAAAGCCTTACATGTTTCAATTAGTTTTTGCAAGTTCTAAATTTTCTTTTATTCTCATCTATGCCCTATCTTTACCTATTATATTAGAAACACACCAAATTCTCACTTTATGGCTTAAGTCCGCACCCGATAACACTGAAACATTTATACGTATTATCATTCTAACTTCAATGGTAGACGCAATGGCAAATCCATTTATGCGTACAGCTGATGCCACAGGAAAAATTAAGACTTACCAATTGACAATAGGCACATTATTATTATCCATAGTACCTGTATCATACCTACTTTTAAAATGCGGCATGCCACCATATTCTGTATTCATCGTACATTTAGGTATCACCATTGTTGCTTTTATGGCTCGACTATACATCGTAAAGACACTAGTAAATTACTCAATTAAATCTTATATAAAATTAGTCGTCATAAAGGTATGTATAGTTACATCTCTATCCACAATCATTCCTTTTATATGTCTAAAACTTATGGAAGAAAATGTATGCAGACTTATTATAACAACCACCTCTTCATTAATCATGGTCGGGATAACTACCTATATTTTTGCTTTAACCCAATCTGAAAAAACGATAATCAATCAAAAGCTAAAAAGAATATGCTTGCAATAACAGATAAAGCAAAATGTTGCGGATGCAATGCATGCGTTCAGATTTGCCCACAGAAATGTATTGAAATGAATCCGGATTCCGAAGGTTTCTTATATCCAAAAACATCCAAAGAAAATTGCATTCAATGTGGACTGTGCGAAAGGGTATGCCCTCTAGGAGAACCAAAGTCTAAACGTGAACCCAAAGAAATATTAGCTGCCACTAATAAAAATGAACACATTTTAGATAAAAGTTCATCAGGTGGAGTCTTTTATGAATTAGCTTTGGAAACTTTAGCTAAAAACGGAGTGGTATTTGGGGCTATGTTTGACAAACAATGGAACGTAAAGCATTCTTATGTAGAAAACATATCTGATTTAGAAAAAATACTAACTAGCAAATATGTACAGAGTGAGATTGGAGATACCTATACTTTAGTACGTGACTTTCTAAAACAGGGTAGAGAAGTTTTGTTTTGCGGTACACCTTGTCAGATAGCCGGTTTAACAGGGTTTCTCCGGAATAATATATATTCCAATCTAATCATCGTAGATTTCTTATGCCATGGAGTACCAAGTCCTAAAGTGTGGAAGTTATATCTTAATGCAATCTGCAAAAAACCTTTTTATAGGGTGAAAACTATAGAAATCTCTACCATAAATTTTCGTTCAAAAAATACATCTTGGAGAAATTTTAGCTTTTTAGCTATTCAGAAAGGAGGCAAATTATTGCTCAATGAGCAGCATTGCAAAAACGCCTACATGCAAGGTTTTTTAAACGACCTGTATCTGAGGCCATCATGCCATGAATGCAAGTTTAAAAGGTTTCAAAGTCAAAGTGATTTGACATTGGCTGATTATTGGGGCATAGCTCGTGTAAACAGCAACTACGACAATAAAAAAGGCGTGTCAATGGTATTTATTAACACGACCAAAGGAGAAAGTTTACTCCACGGCATAAAAGACCGTTTTAAATATATCCAAACATCTTTCGAAGATACATTAAGCAACAATGGATTGAATGAACATACCCACCCTCATCCACAAAGAGCTTTCTTCTTTGCGAACCTGACTTCACATGAAAATAATATTATAAAACTTATCAATAAATGTATTGGTAAATCTGCATATAAAAATCTACTTAAAAAAGTAGCACATAAATTACATATATGAACATTGGAATACTCACCTTTTGGCAAACCAAAGACAATTATGGCCAGATGTTACAAAACTTTGCATTGCAACAAAAGTTAAGAATGCTTGGTCATCACCCCTTTCTTATACGATATGCACATTCCGAAGCACGACAAACGCATATTGAAGATATTGTGATGAATCTATTGCGAAGAATAAAACATTGGGATTTCAAAACACATAAACCTCTCCTTTTTACAACATCTGAAAAGGATAAACAGCGGATGTTTGAACAGTTTAAGGACAAGCATTTAGAAAAGACACCACGCATCTACTATTCACTCAAAGAGCTACAAAACTCCCCCCCAAAAGCTGATATTTATATAGTTGGAAGCGATCAAGTTTGGGCAAAGTTTTTATATGTAAAAGAGAATGAAGTTTTTTTCCTCAATTTTGGCCTACCTGAAACGGTTAGGTTATCTTATTCAGCAAGTTTTGGATGCACGACCTATCCAGATAAAATCAAAAACAGACTACGAAAAAATTTAAAACGTTTCCAAGCCATTTCGGTAAGAGAAGAAACAGGAAAAAGAATCATTGAAGATGTAGGAATGAACGCTAAAGTCGTAATAGACCCGACGCTACTTTTAAAATCATCAGAATATATATCATACTTCAACCTGTCAAATAAAATCAACAAAAAAGACCGTATATATATATATTCAGTGAATATCAACTCTCCCGAAGAAATAGGGTGGCAAGAGCTACAAAAAGAACTAAATTATGATACTTCAAATGTCGTAATCACCCCATCAAGTGGTTACGTAGACTCTGCTGAATTATTCGGAAAGAATGTAAACTACAAATACCCTACAATAGAAGAATGGATTGATTATATTCGTACATCTAAAATGGTTATTACTCCATCCTTTCATGGCATCGTATTTTGCTTAATTTTTCATACTCCTTTCATTTACATACCATTAGGAGGAAAAATGTCAAGTGGAAATAATAGAGTGCTTGATTTATTCCATAATCTTAATATTGAGGATAAAATATATTCAGACAAACGAACTTATCACGTACTCTTAACTGAGAACAATTTAAATTGGATAGATATTGACAGAAGATTGGAATCATTAAGAATGGAAAGTATTTCTTTCTTAGATAAATATATAAAATGAAGAACAGAGACAACAAATTTGATTTCATTAAAGGCATACTGATAATACTTGTTGTTATTGGGCATGCCATACAAGCATTGTACGGCATTGACAATAAGGAAGTGTGGTATAATCCTATATTTAACATAGTATACACATTTCACATGCCATTATTCATATTTATTAGCGGATACTTTTTTTCATCAAGCCTAAAATATTCGTTTTCAATCCTATTGGAGAAAAAGGCAACACGTTTACTTGTCCCCACTTTTATATGGTCAACAGTAATACTATTAATATGGGGTACCGCAACAGAGTGGCAGGACGTAAAACCGTTTAAAGTATATACTATATATAAATCATATTGGTATTTGATTTGCATATTTGTCTTAACATTCACATATTACATAATAGTTAAAAATAAGTTTATCAAGCTAATTATTCTTCTTATTTATATAGTTTCTGTGATATTTTATGACTATCTTCCATGGCCTATATTTAAAGATTGCCAAGTGATAAGGCAGTTTGCAATATTTGGGTTGGGAATACTTTACCAAAGTAAATGGAAAAATCTTATGGCACAATCCAAATTTTACAAGTATATCTTTTTAGCATCGGATGTTTTTACCATTATAGGCATAAGATATTTCTATGGATATAACATGATGGACTTTCCTCCAATCATCAGAATCATTGATGGCATATGCTGTTCTATGTTAGTTTTCATAATCTTATCAAATTCATATAACCCAATAAAGAACAATAAGATAATAAATGGTTTCGTATATCTTGGAAAGAATTCTTTAGCTATATATCTTATACACGTAGTAGCTTTTCGGTTTATCATATATTCAGGATATACATTTGAATACAATCTTATTTCTGCTATCAACCTAACAACAATACTAATAGGTACAAGTCTATTTTTAATGTTCATCATTAAATCTCTATTAAAAGAAAAATCTTATATCGTCGGCGTTTGAGTTTCTATAAAGACAATTAATAAAACAGATATACTATATGCTTCAACCAAAACTAGCAAACGCATTACTTATAATTCTACTTGCTATTCCTTTCCCCGCGCTATTTTGCGATATGTATATTTATAATGGAGTATGGGCTTTATATAATTGGATTGTTCGTATTGTAGCCTTTCTTTGTATTCTATATAGTATACGATTTAGAATTGGCATACTAAACAGAAACAACAAGATACTTTTCTTCATTTTTTTTGTTTATATGTTATATATAACATTCTATATACTTGAAAACAAGATTCCTTTAAATAACATGGTCGGCGTCCCGCAATCTTATTATAGTTTTATACTGTTAGCAATTACTATGATATTACTACTTGGAAGTAGCAATTATATTAGAAAAAAAGTTGACTACATCATTGTATCCAAATACATTTTAATAATTAATACATTTACTCTTCTACTTTATGTATTGAAAGGCAACATGGTCTTTTATCTAATTTATGATTCATCTTCAGATTTTGCAGCATTGAATATTTTATCTCCATTTAATATCTGTTCTTACGCTTCGCTATCAATATTTTCTGCTTTACACCTTTTAAGACATAAACCATCTAAATTCATAAGTACAATATCCATAACAGCAATACTATTTAGTCTAATCGTAGTTATGTTATGCAATAAAAGAGGCCCTATTATTTATATGACATTTACTATTTTAATATATGCAATTCATTTTTTATCAAAAAAAACGATTCTATTTCTACCTATGGTCGTATTAATCTATTTATTTGTCCAACACTTCTCCGAAAATAATGATATAGAATTATTCAGCCGCTTTGCAAACATTGAATCTGATGGTGCATCAGGTCGAGTTGGAGAATTTTCCATATATTCTTATGCTATCAGACAAATATTCGACCATCCTTTTTTAGGCTCACATTTTAGAATTTTGGAAGGCCCATTTAAAGGAACATACCCACACAATTTTTTTCTAGAAATACTTATGACTTTCGGAATTTTTTTTTCATTGTTTTTATGCGTTTTGATATTCCGCGCTTTATATAACAGTATACAACTTATCAAAAACAACGATATATTAATCCCAATGATATTTATATTCAACATATTGTTACTATTATCTACCGGTACAATTTTGGGAATGGAACTGTTTTGGCTACCATTATTTTTAATATACCCCAACAAACATTTAAAAAACATCTCATTACCAAACAAGCAACAACAATGAATATAGCTTATATTCTTTATCCAGAGGTTATAATTTCCGGGCAATCTAATGGAATACGTAGTCAAGCTGAGAATTGGGCTGTTTCCTTAAAAAGACTTGGACATAGCATAACTTTTATAAATAACTGGAAACACTATGATTGGAAATCATTTGATATAATACATCTTTTTGGGTGTAGCGGTTCATGGCACAACGATGTTGCATTTAGGTTAAAACACATAAACCCTAACATTTGTTTCTCGCCAATTATTGACCCAAAGCCTATAAAATTGGAAAATAAGTCCATTATTCTGAAGAACTACATAAGAATACTCTTCCCTTTTACAAGATTCTTAACTCAAGACAAATATGATAATTTCAAACTAATATTTGTGAGATCACAATGTGAAGCAGAGTATCTCACAAAAATAAAAGGAGTAGACATTTCTAAATTGGCTCACATCCCTTTGGCATACTCATACAAAGAAGGCTGTATAAGTGAAGGGGAACAGAGCAAACGAAAACCTTTCTGTTTACATATTAGCTCCATAACCCAAGAAAGGAAAAATGTCCTGAGATTAATAAAAGCAGCAAAGAAATACAATTTTGAATTGGTTTTGGCAGGGAATAAGGGAACTCCAGAAGCATATTATCATTTAGAAAAAGAAATTTCAGGATGTGACAATATTAAAGTTTTAGGATTTATATCAGAAGAAAAAAAATTAGAACTTTATAAAACAGCCAAGGTTTTTGCCCTACCTAGCTTATATGAAGGTGTAGGTATAGTTGCCGTAGATGCGGCTCTTTACGGCTGTGAAATTGTCATTTCTGATATTCCAGGCCCTAAAGAATACTATGCCGGTATGGCCTCATTAGTCAATCCATATAGTGTAGATGAAATAGGCTATGCTATAAAAGGATATTTAGACGGGAAAGTGACTACACAACCAATATTATCAGAACATATAAAAGAAACGTATTCACCAAGCCACATTGCAAAACAACTAGAGAGTGCATATTATTCATTAATGCAATAGCCGTTATGAAAAATAAAAAGAATGATTTGGTAAGTGTAATCATACCTACATTTTCCAGGCCTTATAACTTAGAACGTGCCATCAAAAGTACTTTGTCACAGACTTATAAAAATATTGAAATCATCATTGTTGACGATAATGGAATCGGTAGTAAATACCAGATAGAAACGGAGAAGGCAATACGTAATTATATAAAAAAAGGAGAAGTTAAATATATCAAGCACGACATAAATAAAAATGGAGCTACCGCTCGTAATACTGGCCTTAAAGCTAGCAAGGGAATATACGTAAATTTCTTGGACGATGATGACGAGTTCTTGCCAGACAAAATAAAAAATCAAGTTGATTTACTAGAAAAAAACATAAAATATGCAGCTTGTTGTTGTGATTCTATAATTCAATATCACCATCATCAAGATATAGTAAAATGCCAACAAAATGGGAATCTTATAGAAGCAATCTTAAGTGGTAATGCACACTTCAATACATCTTCCGTTTTGTTCCGACGAAACGCACTTGAAGAACTTAACGGTTTTGATGAGTCTTTCCGTAGACATCAGGATTGGGAACTATACATTCGTTTTTTCAGAAAATATCTCATGATTAGTACGTTCCAAATGCCATTATTAATTAAACATGTTACAACAACTTCAGTCATAACCAATGAACCGCTAAAACAAATTGAGTATTTAGAGTTCTTTTTAAACAAATATAAAATGGATTTTGAAACATATCAAAAAAAGAATGCAATATATCAATATTTATACCTAAACTTAGCAAACAGTTTAGTATATTATGGAAAATATAGAATTGGGTTAGAATACTTAAAAAAAGCTTACAGTTTCCAAAATCCTAAAATAAAAAATCTAATAGAAAATGTAGTTGTATTCTTAAAATCCTTCATAAGGAAACTACTGTAAATCCAATAAATATTTTCAGAATGAATAAGGCTAAAATCTCATTAATAGTACCGTGTTACGAGGTAGAACGGTATCTCGATGCCTGTATGAATTCTCTTGTGGAACAAACATTGGAGGATATAGAAATAATACTTGTCGATGACGTATCGCCCGACCGAGTGCCCGAAATGTGCGACAAATGGGCATCCAAAGACTATAGGATAAAGGTCATCCACAAAAAGACGAATGAAGGATTAGGTTATGCACGCAATTCGGGTCTTGACATTGCCACTGGTGAATATGTGGCATTCATTGATTCCGATGATTATGTGGACAATAAGATGTATGAGATGTTATACAATGAAGCAAAAACAAAAAGGCTTGATGCTTGTTGGTGTAACTATCGTTATGACCTTGGGGGAAAATTTGCAGAGTCACGCGAAATAAAGGAGACTTTCACTAAAGAGACTGCCGATGAAGTGAAAAAGTATATGATGGACATGATAGGACCACTGCCCGAATATCCATCGGACGTGAAGTATCTGGTATCAGCGTGGCGTGCAATATACAGCCGACAAATAATAGAAGAAAACAGCATACGTTTCGAAAATGAACGTGATAATGGGTCGGAAGACATCCCGTTCAACATGGATTTCCTGATGCATGCCACACGGATAGGATATATACCTTTCGTCGGCTACAATTACCGCTACAACCCATTATCATTATCACGCAACTATACCCACGCTAAATTTACAACCTACTGCCACCTGTTTGATGAAGTGAAGGAACGGTTTGAACACTGTTTGCCCGAAAACCAATATAAGTTGCATTACCAACGCTTCATTTTCTATTTCTTCCGTAACATCATCAAATATGAGGCTGTAAAAAACATAAATGGAAAGAAATACCAAAATATCAGGATGAGATGCAATGACAAACGCATGAAGGCCATTTATTCAGACTATCCATACCATCGCTTACCTTTGAAACAACGTGTATTTTTCTTCTGTATGAAACACAGCATAACCATGGCTTTGTATGCCATGTGCATATTGGAAAATAAAATCAGGAAAAACGTATGATAATATTATCTCAAAAACAAAGTAATAATATCAACTTACTTAAAGGTGTAAGTATATTATTGGTTCTTTTTATACATGCTAATATTAAAGATGCAATACCTAATCTTGACGACAAGTCAGCATTAGGCATGTGGACACAAGTAGTGACACGAATACTCGTGGATAATGCAGTTCCAATGTTTTTTCTTGTAAGCGGTTTTTTGTTTTTCTTAAGACCTGGTAGTATTATTGAAAAATGGGAAAAAAGAGTAAAGACATTGCTTATACCATATATATTATGGTGTATAGTGGGGTTTATTATCCCGTTCATACTACAAGAAGTACTTGGATTAGCACATTTGTTTTCAGGCAACTCCCTAAAGAAAATAGCTGACTTTGAGACCTTAGACTATATAAAGATGTTTTGGAATATCAGAAATGGCGCACCTATACTTAGTACAATGTGGTTTCTTAGAGATCTTATTGTGATTATAATGCTGACTCCTGCCATCCGTCTGTTGGTAAAGACGATGAAATGGTCATTCCCCTTATTACTTATATGCGTATATTTGTTTTACTCTTTTAACGTAACTGGCATGTCGAGCAGTACATTGTTTTGGTTTGGTATGGGTTCTTGGTTTGCTATAAAAGGGAAAAATTTATTTGCATGGATTGAATGTTTTAACGGGAATTTACTTCTTGTTGTATGGATATCCACATTAATTACTACCATAATTTCATTCTACTATGATTGGCACTATGAGACAGTACATGCCATATTCGGTATCATACACTTTGTGGCAATATACAAGTGCGTCTCGGTAATATCAATAAGTGGCATCCAATGGCTCACGGCTGTATCGACAGCTTCGTTTTTCATCTATGCCTTCCATGAGCCTTGGATGGGATATGTATTAAAGATTTCCTACAAGGCATTGCATCCTTCAGGTCTCATACTTTACATCGCGCCATTCATTTTAGTTGCTTTCGCCACTGCCTACAGCTATGCCGCTTACGCCCTGTTAAAACGATACGCCCCTCGCTTACTCAACCTGTTAACTGGAGCAAGGAGCAAATAGGGAAACAACAATATAAAAACACAACACTATGAAAGTAGTCCTTTTAGCCGGTGGCTTCGGCTCGCGCATAAGCGAAGAAAGCCAATTCAAGCCCAAGCCCATGATAGAAATCGGTGGAATGCCCATACTATGGCATATCATGAAAGAGTATGCCTATTACGGACATACGGAGTTCATAATCTGTGCGGGCTACAAACAAGAATACATTAAAGAATGGTTTGCCAATTACTTCCTCCATAATTCTGATGTGACTTTCGACTACCGCAGCGGGAAAAATGAGATGAGCGTACACAACTCTAACATGGAACCGTGGAAAGTAACAGTGGTAGACACTGGTTACAACACCATGACCGGAGGACGCATAAAACGCATACAAAAGTATGTTGGCAACGAAACATTCATGATGACCTATGGTGATGGCGTTTGTGACGTGGAAATAGACAAGTTGTTGGCTTTCCACCAAAGCCATGGCAAACTGGCAACCCTGACAGCCGTAAAAATGGCACAAGACAAGGGTGTGTTAGACATATCTGAGAACAATTCCGTCCGATCATTCCGAGAAAAAAACACCTTGGACGATAGTCCCATCAATGCAGGATACATGGTGTTGCAGCCAGAGATATTCG
Organism: Paraprevotella xylaniphila YIT 11841; assembly: GCF_900683745.1. Taxonomy (NCBI): domain Bacteria; kingdom Pseudomonadati; phylum Bacteroidota; class Bacteroidia; order Bacteroidales; family Prevotellaceae; genus Paraprevotella; species Paraprevotella xylaniphila. Next base: position 3,252,926 of record NZ_LR215980.1, on the reverse strand, counting down.
AGATGCTCGACGGTGATGACTGCGTATTTGAGAAAACGGCACTTGTAAAACTTGCGGCTGAAGGAGAATTGATGTCATACATTCACAAAGGTTTTTGGCAATGCATGGATAACATACGAGAAAAAAACATGCTTGAAAAATTGCTCTCTGAAGACAAAGCCCCATGGAAACGATGGGAACGTGCAGTGCCAAGTATAGAGGCAAGAAAACAAACTGGAAATATTTAAATGTATATGGAACAAATAGAACAAGTCAAAATAATCCCTCGTCGACTTATCTCTGATGAAAGAGGATGGTTTTTAAAGGCTATTACAGGTACAGAAGAGGGAATACCCCAACATACCGGAGAGGTTTATCTAACCATGGGCAAGCCGGGACAAGCCAAAGGAGGACATTATCATCCCAAAGCGGTAGAATGGTTTACCATTATTGAAGGTAACGCTATTCTAAGACTCGAAGATGTGGTAACGCATAAGCGCAAAGACATTGAAATGAGTCTGGAAAAAGCCATTACGGTCTTTGTCCCTAACAATGTTGCACATGTGGTAATCAATAATTCTGATAGGGATTTTATATTGTTGGCATATACAGACTTGCTATATGACCCGAAAGACACAATTGCATATAATATAATGTAGTATTCAAAATGATAGATATATTTAATAATTTTTTCCGTGGAAAACGAATACTTGTAACGGGACATACTGGATTCAAGGGTTCTTGGCTTTCTATTTGGCTTCACGAACTTGGAGCCAATGTCATAGGTGTAGCCCTTGACCCTTATAGCGAAAAGGACAACTACACCCTTTCCGGCATCGGGGACAGGCTGTTGGCAGACATCCGGGCAGACATCCGCAACGGAAAGCTAATAAAAGAGATTTTTGCCAAATACCAACCTGAAATCGTATTCCACCTTGCGGCTCAACCGCTTGTAAGGCTAAGCTACGAAATCCCCGTTGAAACCTATGAGGTGAACGTTATGGGTACGATTCACGTAATGGAAGCGATCCGTGCTACAACATCGGTAAAAGTTGGTATTATGATTACCACAGATAAGTGCTACGATAACAACGAACAAATGAACGGCTATGTAGAAACGGATCCATTTGGTGGTTACGACCCATATTCGTCCAGTAAAGGGGCAGCTGAAATAGCCATCCAAAGTTGGCGCCGTTCTTTTTTCAATCCAGATGACTACGGCAAGAAACATACCGTATCGTTGGCCAGCGTACGTGCAGGCAATGTCATCGGAGGAGGTGATTGGGCACTTGACCGAATAATTCCCGACTGTATACGTGCATTGGAAGCCGGACAGGAGATCAACATACGTTCGCCTAAATCCATACGTCCTTGGGAACATGTGTTAGAGCCCTTGTCTGGCTATATGCTATTAGCTATGAAAATGTGGAACAATCCGACTAGGTATTGCGAAGGTTGGAACTTTGGCCCCGAAAGCGAGTCTGTATCTACTGTTTGGGAGGTTGCAATGGAATTAGTCAAGAATTTTGGACACGGAGAATTAAAAGACACATCTGACCCGAACGCCGTGCACGAAGCGAAACTTCTTATGCTAAATATAAATAAGGCAAAGACCGAACTCGGATGGCAACCAAGAATGAATATGCAGCAATGCATGAACCTTGTAGCTGATTGGTATAAAAGATATAAAACAGAGAATGTCTACCAACTCTGCATAGAAGAAATTAACAAGTTTACATCATATTAAAATGAAATACTCAATATTAGGAACCAACGGATTCCTTTCCACAGCTATCGCCCAGTATTGTAACGATAAAGGGTATGAGTTGGATATGTACGGGCTTGACAAGCCAATGGAACATAAGTACGACAACTTCCATAAAGTGGACTTAATGGACGCAGACTTGGATTGTAGCAAGTTACTGTCAAGCGATGTGGTGATATATGCTATCGGTGCGGGCATACAATCAAACTTGAAAGAAAATTATAATCTTATTTATAATCTGAATGTAACAGTTCCTGTCTTAATTTGCAATAAATTAAAAGAATTAGATTATAAAGGACGTTTTATCACATTCGGCAGTGTGTTTGAAATGGGCGAGACAGAAGAAAAACGTTTCTTTACCGAAATGGATCTGCTTACATCTACATGTCCTGCCCCTAACGATTATACGGTGAGCAAAAGGATGTTGAGTAAATTCGTGGCTTCCTATAAACATGACTTTATCCACTGGCATTTTTATATACCTACGATTTATGGAGAAAGGGAAAATCCCCAACGACTTATACCTTATACGGTTCATGCCATTCGCAATGGCGAAGAATTGCATTTTACGTCAGGAGACCAGACACGACAGTATATCTATGTTCACGAAGTGCCACGCATGATAGCTCTCGCAATAGAACAAAACTTGCCTTCAGGTTTGTATAATATAGAAGGTAAAGAAACCATGACCGTAAAGGAGATTGTGACAAAGATACATCATTTTATGGGGAAAGAAACTCCCAAAGGATGCTTTGGTTCTGCACAACGCACTGATACCGGCATGAAGTATCTCGCTTTAGATGGTAAAAAACTACGCGTTCTTACTGGATTTTCAGCATGTACAAAGATAGAAGATGTAATTGATAAATATTAAAACAACAATATGGCAACAATACTTCTATCAGTAGTACTTCCGACATATAACAGGAAAGACTATTTAAAGTTAACACTTGATGCTTTTGCACCTCAAATTGAAAGACACAGAGACGAGGTGACTTTTTGTATATGTAACAATGCATCAACAGATGGTACAGACAGATTCCTCGAAGAGTATTGCAACAAACATAAGTGTTTTGACTACATAAATTTCACGAAACACGTAGATGTAGGCTACAGCATTAGCCGTGCCAATAATACAGCAAAAGGAAAGTATATCTTAATGTGGGGAGACGATGATATACCAGTTCACTATTTAATAGACATTCTTCTCAACACGATAAAAGAGCATAAAGATGCAGGACTAATACATTATAACCGCCTCATTGGATATGACGATCATGTCTTATACATCAACAATTTGAAAGTTAATGACAAGCATACATTGTGTACAATGGAAGAATTCAACAATACAAATGAATTTCTAAGCCACCATGCCCTTGACATCACCTTCCTCTCATCATTCATATTTCTTAACTCTTTATGGCATCAAAATACCGTAGTAGAAGAAGTAAAAACAGATACCCACTTTGGATACGAGTTCCTCGGAAAAGTTCTATACGGCCTCAAAAACCATAAAATTTATTACATTACCTATCCTCTATGCATCCAACGCAAACCATTTAACAGACCTTGGATGAACCGCTCCCCGTACTACCGCTTTATAGGTATACCCAATATGTATGCGGACTTTGAACGATGGGGTATAATAACATCGGCACAAGATCTATGGAACAAACAGGGCAATGGGAAAAGAGATTTTTTTGCTATTATGTCGCAAACTAGCATATTCAAAAAAGACTACCGGCCAATTTGGCGGCAAATGCTGAAAAGCCAACCTTCAACAACCAGAAAACTATGGACGTTAGTTTTTATCTTCTTGTTTCCAGGTTTTATTTATAAACTCACAAGAAAGTTAGTCTTTAAATAAAACAGATAAATAATAGAGTTTATACAGAATAAGAAACAGGGTGGTTGAAAATCAACACCCTAAAACCTTATTCGATATATTGTCTAATACAGACAAAAATTTATTTAGCTGCTCCCCTAAAAACAAAGGGGATTCAATAAATAATATTATGACGCTAAGACTGAAAGACCTTGCTATCATAGAAAGCAAGGTCATTTTAGCAATGTTGCCTGAAGGCAAACTTTTGATAAACACCATCAACGCGCATTCTTACAACACGGCTTTGAAAGACGAGGCATTCGCCGAAGCTTTGGCGAAAGGCGACGTGTTGATTCCCGACGGGGCGAGCATCGTGAAAGCGTGCAAATGGCTCAAGGCAAAATCACAACCGAAAGAAAGGATTGCCGGATGGGATTTGTTCGTGCTTGAAATGGACAAGCTGAACAGTAAGGGCGGGAAATGCTTTTTCATGGGAAGCAGCCCGAATGTGTTGGAACTGGTAAAGAAAAGGGCAGCCACAGATTATCCCAACATTACGGTAGAGACGTATTCGCCTCCCTATAAGCCAGAGTTCAGCAAGGAGGACAATGAGGCCATCATCCATGCCATAAACCAAGCCTGTCCGGACTTGCTTTGGATTGGCATGACTGCTCCGAAACAGGAAAAATGGGCATTTGAGCATTGGGACGAGCTGGACATCCATTGCCACTGTGGCACGATAGGAGCCGTATTCGACTTCTTTGCCGGTACGTACCAACGTGCCCCCAAATGGTGGCAGGAGCATTCGTTGGAATGGCTTTACCGCCTGATAAAAGAACCACGCCGCATGTGGCGCAGGTACATTATAGGCAATCCCCTTTTCCTTTGGAACATAGGAAAAGAGAAAATGGCATAAAAAACACAAAACATATTGCTTTGCCGCAAAGATTTTCTACCTTTGCAAAAACTGGTAGTAATATTTAAAACCGATGAGCCATGGCTAACTATATCCGTTTTGACTGGGCTATGAAACGCCTGTTGCGCAACAAGGCCAATTTCAGCGTGCTTGAGGGATTACTCACCACGCTATTAGGCGAGAAGATCACCATCCGTGACCTTTTGGAAAGCGAAAGCAACCAGGAAGAGGAGTTCGACAAATACAACCGGGTGGACATGCTCGCGGTAAACTCCCGTGGAGAACTGATTCTCATCGAAGTGCAAAACAATAATGAATATGCCTATTTCCAACGTATGTTGTTCGGAACCTCCAAATTGGTAACGCAATATATCAACCGTGGAGAAAGTTACGAAAAGGTACGCAAGGTGTACAGTGTGAATATCGTTTATTTCTCTTTGGGACATGGCAAGGACTTTGTCTATCACGGAAAAACGGAATTCCGTGGCATCCACGAAAATGACTTACTGGAGTTGACCCCGTTCCAACGCCAGACCTTTAATGTGGACGAGGTAAGCCAACTCTACCCCGAATATTATATCTTGAAAGTGAACGATTTCAACAAAGTGGCCAAAACGCCGTTGGAAGAATGGATATACTATTTGAATACGGGAAATATCTCGGATACGGCGCATGCACCGGGGTTGGCAGAGGTTCGTGAGCGATTGAAAGTGGACAACATGACACAAGGTGAACGGGATGCTTACTACCGACATCTGGACAACATCGTGATTCTGCGCGACAACATTTACACAGAGCGAGCCGAAGGCAGAGCGGAAGGACGTGCAGAAGGACGTGCAGAAGGACGTGCAGAAGGACGTGCAGAAGGCATAAACATCGGCGAACAAAACAAAGCTTTTGAAATTGCGCGCAAATTGAAACAGAAAGGTTATACAACAGCTGAAATTACCGAATTAACAGGATTGTCGCCTGACGATATAGCTTCTGCCTAACGGCAATACTTTCGGCCAGTTTTTCAACGAACAACCGCCAACTCATTAAATACTTTAAAAACCGGACCTGATTTTTAAAGTATTCCCTAAAAAGAAACCGCCCACCAGGCGGCTTCTTTATAATTCCATTATTCTTTTTTATTTCGCTTTCATTTCCCATGTCCAAGAACAATTTGGGAAAAGAACTTTCGTTAAGAGACTACCAAAAAAACATCAAGCAACGTGTCTTCGATGCGTGGCGCAACCATGCCAGTGTCATGGTGCAGATGCCGACAGGTACGGGGAAAACCCACTTGTTGGCATCCATCATTTATGACCTCTTGAGTGCGGAACAGGATTTGTGCGTCTGGATTATCGCTCACCGGCGTGAATTGGTGGAACAAATAGAAGACACCGTCGCACGATATGGTATCCGTAAGGAGGACGGACGGGTAAGGGCAATGTCTATCCAATGGTTGTCACGCCACTGGGACGACATCCACAATACGCCGGCACTGATAGTCATCGACGAGGCCCATCATGCCTTGGCCGAAAGCTATAAGGAACTTTGGACGCGTTACCCCCATACCAAGAAATTGGGCATGACAGCCACTCCGTGCCGGCTGAACCGCAGAGGATTCACGGACTTGTTCGATACGTTGGTCATGTCTGACAGCATTGCCGACTTCATCAGCAAGGGGTGGCTTTCGGTCTTCGACTATGCCTCCATCAAACCGGACAGCGACGACCAAAAGCTGATTGACAACCTGAGTAAACGAAGTTGGAACGGAGACTTCCAAATCAAGGAAATGGACACCATACTCAACAAAAGGCCGACCATCGAAAAATTGTACGAGAGTGTCAGGCATTATGCTGACGGAAAGAAAGGCATCGTCTATGCCATCAGTATCGGACATGCCCGAAATATCGCTTCTTACTACAGCGAGCATGGAATGAATGCCGTGGCGATAGACAGCAAGACACCCGCCCTGCAAAGAAAACAATTCGTGGAGGATTTCAAGCAGGGACGGATACAGGTGTTGGTCAACGTGGATGTATTCAGCGAAGGATTCGATTGTCCGGACATCGAGTTCGTACAAATGGCACGCCCTACCCTTTCGTTGGCCAAATATTTGCAGCAGGTGGGACGCGGATTGAGGAAGAGCAAGGGCAAAGAATACTGCATGCTGATAGACAATGTGGGACTCTACCGTATGTTCGGCCTCCCCTCTGCAAACCGTGACTGGCAAACCATGTTCGAAGGACGATTAGCGGGAAAGGGGAATGCCCATAGCATCGAAACGGGATATTATTGTGCCGCCGAAAGCTTAACGGCAAATGACACCATACGCCCCAATGACACCCTTGAGTTGGTAATGACACACGATCGGCTCCCGGATTACTTGACCAACGCAAAAGACAGTTTGGAGAGTCTCCTTAATCATAAAATCCTGAATGCTTTCAAAGACAGGGTATATGGCTTGTACGGATTGAAAATCGAAAATAAAATAACAGCTCCCCCACAGTATGTTTCGGTATTCGATACAGATGACGGTTTTGCAGCCGTACGTTTCAAAAACTGGTCTGTCGGAGTCGTAAACGAAGTCGGCGAAATAAAAATTCAGCTGGAATGTTTCAGGAAACTAAAGTTTCTGAAGGACAAACTTCTCGCTGCTACAGACAACAGAGGCAAAATGTCCTATATCGACCTGAGGAGCGGAAAGTCATATAAACAAAAACCTAAGGTACTGACTTTCGGCAAGGTGCAGATGCTGGAAGTTGACGGTATTTGCTATAGCCGGACAAAGATATTGTATAAGAAAGAATTGAATACGAGCCTGCAACAGGTGTGTCAGCATGGTTTCTGCCTGAGATTTTATGATTTTCTGACTACGCCCCAATGCAGGCAAGTAGACAAGGAAGATGACACATCGGGGTATGACAGCGTATGCCTGCTCGCAGACGATTACGAAACCTATTACCATTTTTGCGGAATGTTGCCAGACGGTAGTATAATCGTTGAAGACAATGAAGGTAAATATTATCTCGTCAAAGAAGGAGAAGGCAAGCAATACATCGCACACGAAAAGCCCCAAACGGAAGAAGAAACCTTTGAGGTGGTCATACCTCGCCTGAAAGCTGAAGCCGCCCAACGCGCCGCCCAACGGAAAAGCATAGAAAAACGGGAAAAAATCCAAAAACGTAAAGAACGATTAAACAGGATCCAACATGCAAAACCGTTCAAATCAGGACTGAAATGGGGATTGAAACAGGGGGACAAGGTGATTGTACCACCAATTTACCGTAACCTTCAAACACCGGTAGGCAACTACTGTGCCTTTGAAGGTAATCCTCGCCTATGGGGTATCATCATGTTGGACGGTAAGGTCGTGGTTGAAGCACGATATATCAACGTGGAAATAAAAGAAAACGGCACGGCCCGCCTGACCATCATACCAGGAAAAACAAAAACAGTGAAACTACATGGGAACGATTAAAATAAAAAAAGCACTCAAGAGTGGAAGCCTCTCAAATGCCCATAAACTTTAAAATATAATATTTGTGCAATTTTCGTGCAAATGGTCGTTTTTAAAACGAATTTCTCATCAGATACCTAACACTATATTCGCATCAATATTGAGTTTCCGGCTCATTTCACGAGCTACTTTAAGGGTAGGCTCGCAACGTCCCGTAAGATAGTCGCTGACACGTGAAGGACTTACTCCAAGAAGTTCTGAAAGTTTCACCTGATTCAATCCCATTTCATACATACGAAGTTTTATCACATCCACTAAAGAAGGTGATTTTATCGGATAGTGTTCATCTTCATAATCCGCAACAAGTTCTGACAACAAATCCAATTCTATCAGATTCTTGTCATTTAAAGGCGTATTGTCATCAACCAATGGCAGAAGTTCTTCTATTCTATCCATTGCTGCCTTATAAGCTGTTTCATTCTGAATCTTTGCCATACGTCTATATATTTTTAGCGTCAATTACATCATATTCGGCATGAGTACCGATAAAGCGAATCAAGACTGTTTTTATCGTAAACTTGATTACTACAATCAACCGATAATTGTTTCCTCTGATATTGAATACATAGTGTTGGTTGCCTACATTATCCACACTGTTAAACATCTGTTTCATATCAGCAAAACAAGTCCACTCTGCTTTCTTCACTTTCTGATACCAGTCTTCGAGTGCAGTTTCCGCGTCAGGATGCTCGGTATAATACTCGATTATTTTGCTTCTCGCTATGACTCTCATGCCTTTTATTGTTTATGCAAAAGTAAAGCTTTTGTTTTGGAATACAAAATATTCTACTGAATTTCAGAACAAACATATTCAATGTTACCTTAAAATATTTCCAAAACAATACTGTATTACCTTACGATTTCATTGATTATCCGTTATTTATCGGGAAAACCATGCAAAATCTGTGCAAATACCCATAAAAATAAAAAAAGCACTCAAGAGTGGAAGCCTCTCAAATGCCCATAAACTTTAGAAGTAGCGGGACCCGGGATTGAACCGGGGACCTCATGATTATGAATCATGCGCTCTAACCAGCTGAGCTATCCCGCCATCCTTGCGTTTGCGGTTGCAAAGGTACGCATTATTTTCATTCCACCAAAAGAAAATTCTACTTTTTTTCATTTTATCTTCAAAGAGCCTTTTAAAAAGCACTTTGTACAGTCAGGTTCCATTCTGTTTTCTCTCAGCACAGTAAAGTTTAACCCACTTGTAGGAGCCACCGAAAAGTCTCTTTTATAGAACACTGTTCCATAAAAACATCTAAAATATAAGGCTACAATATTTTTTTATACTAACTTTGTCCGTTAATTCGTACGAACAACAATGGGATGAAGTTCATTAAGAAAATAGACATATTCGTATTCAAAGCCTATTCTTTGCTCTTCGTTGGCACGTTTTTCATCTGCCTTTTCATTTTCCTGATGCAATTCATGTGGCGATACGTGGACGAGCTCATCGGGAAAGGTTTGACATTGGACGTCCTCGCACACTTCTTTTATTATGCTAGCCTGACACTCATCCCCATGTCCTTACCTTTGGCCATTCTTTTAGCCTCGCTCATTACTTTCGGTAACCTCGGCGAGCGTTTCGAACTGCTTTCCATGAAAGCTGCCGGCATTCCGCTCGTCCGCATACTGCAGCCCATTATCATCTTTAATATCCTACTTTGTATCGGTTCATTTTATTTCCAGAACATAACCGGCCCGGAAGCCCAAAAGAAGTTTTATACGCTCATCTATTCCATGAAACAAAAATCGCCTGAACTGGAAATCCCGGAAGGTATTTTCTACAGTGAGATTCCTGGATATAACATTTTCGTGGAGAAGAAAGGAAAGGAAAACGGTATGCTCTACGGAGTCATGATTTATAGTACGACCGACGGGTATGAAGATGCACAAATCGTATTGGCCGACTCCGCAGAACTCAAAACGACGGCTGACGAAAAGCATCTTATGCTGACGATGTACGCCGGAGAACGTTTTCGTAACATGCAAGCCCAAGGCAACATGATGGCTCGTGCCAACGTGCCTTACATGAGGGAGACATTCATCCAAGAAACCGACCTGATTCCGTTCGACAACAATTTCAACATGATGGATGCCAATGTATTCAGTGGAAGCGCACAAACCAAGAACTTGCGGGAAATTGAAACGGGACTCGATTCTCTGGCGCATAAAAGCGACAGTATCGGACGCTCGCTTTTTGCCTATTTGCAGAATACGACTTATCGAAGGAAAGTAAACATAGCCTCACAAGACTCCGTCAAGATAGCCCGCCAGACGTTGAACTTCGACACCTTATACAGCAAACTGACCGTCAGCCAACAACAGGGCGTATTACGGAACGCCATGCAAAAAAGTACGATAGCCACTAACGAATATGAATTTCGCGGTTTGATTTCGAAAGATATAGACCAGTCCACCCGGACACACTGGGTGGAATGGCACAAGAAGTTCACACTCTCATTAGCCTGCCTGTTCTTCTTCTTTATCGGCGCCCCTCTTGGAGCCATCATCCGCAAAGGAGGTTTGGGTGTACCGGTTGTCATATCCGTCACCATTTTCATCTTCTATTATATCATCAACGTGTCAGGAGAGAAAATGGCAAAAAGCGGGGAATGGATTCCTTGGTTCGGCGAATGGCTTAGCTCCATGGTACTCTGCCCTATCGGCATTTTCCTGACTTACAAAGCCAATAAAGACTCGGCCGTATTCAATATCGAAGCATATATCAATGTGATACGCAAGATTCTGGGACTCCGCATATCCCGTCATATCGCCCGTAAAGAAGTCATCATACACGACCCAGATTATCCCGTTGTAAAAACGGAACTCACGGCTTTGTCGCAAGAATGGCAAGCATACGCACAAAAGAGCAGGTTACGTCTGCCGCCCAACTACCTGCACATTTTCTTCCATAATATAGATGACCATGAGGTTATCAGCCTGAGCCGAAAAATGGAAAACCTCATCACCATACTGTCCAACAGCCGGGACGCGGCAATCTTGGATGCCCTGAACAAGTTTCCTATCGTGCCTACACATGCACATACGCGCCCCTTCCATAATTATAAGTGGAATATGGTGTTAGGCATCATATTCCCTGTGGGCATATTCTTTTATTTCCGAATCTGGCGATACAGGTTGCGTCTTTACAAGGATATACAACAAATAAAAAAATACAGCGCGTTTATCGCCGAACGAATCGAGAAGATATCAGAAATCGAATAAAACATCATAAAGTCATGGATACATTTAAACTGAACACAATAGAAGAAGCCATTGCCGACTTCAAAGAAGGCAAGTTCATAATAGTAGTGGATGACGAAGACCGTGAGAATGAAGGCGACTTCATCACGGCTGCGGAAATGATTACGCCTGAAAAAGTAAATTTCATGCTTCAGGAAGGAAGAGGCGTGCTCTGTGCACCGATTACCATTTCACGTAGTGAAGAACTGGACTTACCTCATCAGGTCAGCACCAATACTTCTATCTTAGGAACCCCTTTCACCATAACCATAGACAAACTGGAAGGCTGTACCACCGGGGTTTCCGCACATGACAGGGCCGCCACCATCCGCGCATTGGCCGACCCGTCTTCCCGCCCGGAAACCTTTGGCCGCCCGGGACATATCAACCCGCTGTATGCGCAAGACAAAGGCGTACTGCGCCGTGCCGGACATACAGAAGCCGCTGTCGACCTGGCACGTCTGGCCGGCCTGCAACCGGCTGCCGCCCTCATCGAAATCCTGAACCCGGACGGTACCATGGCCCGCATGCCTGAATTACAAAAGGTGTCCGCACGCTTCGGAATCAAAATCATAGCCATACGCGACTTGATTGCCTATCGGCTCAAACAGGAATCGATGGTGGAACGAGGCCCGGAAGTAGACATGCCTACCGACTACGGGCACTTCCGCGACATCACTTTCCGCCAGATCAGCAACGGACTGGAACACGTGGCGCTTATCAAAGGAGAATGGGAACCGGACGAACCGATTTTAGTGCGTGTACATTCCTCGTGCGTCACCGGAGACATATTCGGCAGCCAGCGTTGTGATTGCGGAGCACAACTCCACAAAGCCATGCGCATGGTAGAAGAAGCAGGAAAGGGCGTTATCCTCTACATGAACCAGGAAGGGCGCGGCATAGGTCTTTTCAACAAGATGAAAGCCTATAAATTGCAAGAAGAAGGTATGGACACCGTAGATGCCAACGTACATCTCGGTTTCTTGCCCGATGAACGCGAATACGGCGTCGGAGCTCAAATCCTGCATGAATTGGGCGTACATAAAATGCGCCTGTTGACGAACAATCCGGTCAAACGTGTAGGTTTGGAGGCCTACGGACTCGAAATCGTGGAAAATGTTCCCATCGAAGTTCCGGTCACCCCTTACGACGAAAAATACATGCGAACCAAAAAAGAACGCATGGGACACACATTGCATTTCAATAAATAACCCTACTCTCAACGACATAATGGAAACTAAAAACATATATGCTTATAACCCGGAAGAGACGGTACAGGCTTCCGTGTTTTCCAAACTCATGCGCAATGTCTATCGGTGGATGACATTCGCTTTGGCCATTACCGGACTGACAGCCGCATGCGTGGCAGGCAATGCCACACTGATGCAATTCATATTGGGGAATCAGGCCGTTTTCCTCGGACTTATCATTGCCGAACTCGTCGTAGCCTTTACCCTGATAGGCCGTGTCAGCAAGTTGTCATTCACCAACGCCTCTCTATTGTTCATTCTGTATTCCATCCTTACCGGTGTTACTCTGTCTACCATTTTTCTGGTATACGAAATAGGTTCCATCGCCTCTACTTTCTTTGTCACGGCCGGCACATTCGGAACCATGTCCTTAGTAGGATATTTCACTCATAAAGACTTAAGCAAAATGGGAACATATCTCATCATGGCACTTATCGGACTTATCATCGCGACCATTGCGAACTGGTTTATAGCCAGCACTACGCTCGACTGGGGCATCACGTATGCCCTTGTACTCGTTTTTGTCGGACTGACAGCATACGACACCCAGAAAATCAAGGCCATGTTGCGTGAACACGGAATGGGACTGGACGAAAGCACGCAAAAGTTGGCTTTAATGGGTAGTTTCACTTTGTATCTGGATTTCCTGAATTTGTTTCTCCAACTGCTGAAAATCCTTGGAAAAAGAAAATAACAGCAGGGAATAAGATTGATTTTACACCAAAAAGTCACCTTTTTCATCGAAAAGGAGTTAAAAGTGTAGCACATATCCGCAGAATTGCCTAACTTTGCAACATCAAGCCACGAGAATCAATAAATTAAGAAACATATATGAATCAACTATCAGACCGTTTGAACAGACTTTCTCCCTCTGCAACTTTAGCTATGTCTCAAAAAAGCAGCGAGCTGAAAGCACAAGGTGTAGATGTAATCAATTTAAGTGTCGGCGAACCGGATTTCAACACCCCGGACCATATCAAAGCGGCTGCCATCAAAGCCGTAGAAGAGAATTATTCACGCTATTCTCCCGTACCGGGCTATCCCGCACTGCGCGAAGCCATCTCTGCCAAGCTGAAAAACGAAAACGGCTTGGACTATGCACCGGCACAGATTCTTTGCTCCAACGGCGCCAAACAATCTGTATGTAATGCCATCATGGCATTGGTCAATGCCGGCGATGAGGTGATCATTCCGGCTCCTTATTGGGTCAGCTATCCCCAAATGGTCAAATTGGCCGAAGGAGAACCCGTCATTGTAGAAGCGGGCATAGAACAAGATTTCAAGATTACACCCGAACAGCTGGAAGCGGCCATCACGCCGAAAACACGTGCGTTGATTCTCTGCTCTCCCAGCAATCCGACCGGTTCGGTATATTCCAAAGAAGAGTTGGCCAGTCTGGCTCGCGTCCTCGCACGACATGAACGTGTGATTGTCATTGCCGACGAGATTTACGAGCACATCAATTATATCGGCAAACATGAAAGCATCGCCCAGTTCGCGGAAATAAAAGACCGCGTAGTCATCGTCAACGGAGTATCGAAAGCATACGCCATGACGGGATGGAGAATCGGTTTCATTGCTGCTCCCGAATGGATTGTAAAAGGCTGTAACAAGCTACAGGGCCAGTACACTAGCGGTCCTTGTTCCGTTTCGCAAAAGGCAGCCGAAGCCGCTTATACGGGTTCACAACAGTGCGTAGAAGATATGCGCCAGGCTTTTGAACGCCGTAAAAACCTGATTGTCAAATTGGCTAAAGAAATCCCCGGATTGGAGGTGAACAGCCCGGAAGGCGCATTCTATCTGTTCCCCAAATGCAGTTCGTATTTCGGTAAGAAAGACGGTGAACGTGTAATCAACAACTCCACCGATTTTGCCATGTACCTGCTTGAGGTGGGTCATGTGGCTACAGTGGGCGGTGACGCTTTCGGCTCTCCCGAATGTTTCCGCATGAGCTATGCCACCAGTGACGAAAACATTGTCGAGGCCATGAAACGGATTAAAGAAACTCTGGCCCGTCTGAGATAAAAAGAAGTACGTCTTTAAATAATCTAATGCAAAGTATCTCGTCGGAAAACACTGTCGGGGTACTTTTCTTTTTGCACAAAAAATGAATAGTATTTTGGATTAAGACATAATTATAAGTATTATATAGAACACAAGGAATGAGAAAAAACATAATATGGATAAGCCTGTTTTCTTTCGCTATGACCACGATAGCGGAATCTTCTATTGCATCTGCAAATACAGGCATTTTTCCCCTTCTGGCAAAAAACAGAAAGAAAGCAGAGCCCAAAGACTCGGTTGCATCTGATTATAAAAAGCTGACAGGAAGAGACTCGGTTGCCCTCAAAGGAATTGCCAATATCATAAAGAAAAACGGCAGTTTCTATCTGGAATTCCCGACCCGACTGTTAGGACGTGAATTTCTGGTTACCAACCGCTTGCAGAAAGTGCCTTTGGAATTGAACGAGGCCGGAGTGAACAAAGGCATCAATTATGAGAATCAAACCGTCACTTTCGAATGGCAACGCGAAGGGAAGAAATTATGTATCCGCCAACAACGTCTCACTCCTGAAGTTCCTGCCACGGATGCTTTAGCCTCATCTGTAGCGGACAACTATATCAACCCGCTTATTGCCAGTTTGAAAATAGAGGCCGTAGCACCGGACTCCAGTACAGTGGTGGTCAAAATAGACGAGTTGTTCAATGGGAAACAGACCGGTCTTAATGATGTATTCAACAATATCAATCTTGGCACATCCGCTAATTCCGACCTTTCGCGCATTCTGGACATCAAAGCATTTGAAAGCAATATCACGGCCACTTCGGAACTGACTACCATCGTAAGGGAAGGCATGAGTAAAGTAAACGTGACCGTAGTGGTCAGTTCATCACTCAGCCTTTTGCCTGAAATCCCGATGAGAGGACGCAAAGAGAGCAAAAAGGTCGGATATTTCACGAGCCACCGCCTCAGCTATTCCGACCGCCAACAAGAACTTGAAACCCGCCACTACATCACGCGTTGGCGTTTGGAGCCAACAGACGAAGCGGCTTATTTACGCGGTGAGTTGACCTCCCCGAAGAAACCGATTACATTCTATATCGACCCGGCTACGCCGAAGCAACTGCGTCCCTATATCCGTAAGGGTATTTTGGATTGGAACACGGCTTTTGAACAAGCCGGTTTCAAAGATGCCATACGGGTGGAGGAATATACCGACAGTATGGCAGCAGAAGGAGACGATTTGAAATATTCCTTGTTCACCTACGCTGCCTCGGAAAAATCCAATGCCATGGGGCCGTCGGTCATCGACCCACGTACAGGCGAAATCATCGAAGCCGACATCATCTGGTGGCACAACGTCGTATCTTTATTGCGCGAATGGATTGTCATACAGACCGGTGCTGTCAATCCGGCCGTACGGAACCCGGAACTGCCCGACAGCCTGATGGGAGATGCAGCCCGTTTCGTGGCTTGCCATGAAGTTGGACATTCTTTGGGTCTCAAGCATAACATGATTGCATCCTGGGCCTACCCGACCGACTCCTTGCGTTCCCCCGGATTCATGTCACGGGTCGGAGGCACGGCATCTTCCATCATGGACTATGCCCGCTTCAACTATGTGGCCCAACCGGAAGACCACGTACCTTACGTCTCCCCACACATCGGTCCCTACGACCGCTTTGCCATCGAATGGGGATACCGTTGGTATCCGGACGAGGAAACGGAAAAAAGACAGCTCCGTGCACTGTTGGACAGCCATACGGAGAAAATATACAAATATGGAGAGGAACAATCGGCACGCGAAGCGGTGGATCCCCGTTCCCTCAGCGAAGATTTGGGCGACGACGCCATGAAATCGGCAGGCTACGGTATAGAGAACCTGAAACGTATCGTTCCGGATATCGTCAAATGGACAACCACCGGAGAAGAAGGGCAGACCTATAAAGACGCGGCCAAGCTTTACGCCGGAGCCGTCTTCCAATGGGGTCTATATCCTTATCATGTCATGGCCAATGTAGGTGGAATCTATTTGGAAAATACGGAAGTCGGCGACGGCCAAAAGACTTATACTTTCGTGGAAAAGGAGAAACAGAAAGAAGCCGTACAATTCCTAATCGATCAGTATATCACCTATCCGGCTTGGTTGTTCGACACCTCTATCTCGGACTATACCTATATATTAAAAGAGACTCCGCTCGGCACATTGGAACAAAGCCCTAACGCCATGTACAAGAACACGCTGAACTACTTGCTATGGGACTTGTTGGACAACAAGCGTATGGTTCGCATGTTTGAAAATGAATTCCAGAACGGCGAGAAAGCCTTTACCCCCGTGGAAATGGTAGGCATGTTGCACAAACACATCTTCAAGCCCACCATAGCCGGACAAAAACTCGACGTAATGACCCGAAATCTGCAAAAGTCGTTCGTCGATGCACTCATCACGGCTGCCGCCGAAGAGGAAGGTGTGAAAATCAACAAACGCCTCCACGCCCCCCTGCCGGCTTTGAATACCACGGCCTTACCCTGTGCCCACGGATGCTCTTCTGCCATGAACGGCGATAATCGCAATGCCCGCCTCATCGACATGTATAGTACGCAAATCAACCGTGTCAGCGACGCTATCAGTGTCAAACGCGGAGAATTGATGAGCATCCTGCAATTGCTGAAAAACAAACGAAACATTTCCGACCCCGCCACCCGTTTCCATTACGAGGACATGATCCTGCGTATCCAAACGGCACTTGGGTTGACTAAATAAAAACAACGAAAGGAATGAATATGAGAAGAATTGAATGTATCCTCTTGTGTCTGTTCATCGGGATTCTGTCCATGGCGGCACAGACCCGCACCGTCACCGGCTCTGTCTTCGACAAGGCAGACAACCAACCGGTTATCGGTGCCACCATAGCGGTCATGAGCGCACAAGGTACCGTGGCGCATGGCACGACAACTGACTTGGACGGTAAGTTCAAACTGGAAGTACCCTCAGGAACCCAAAACCTGACTTGCCAATTCATGGGTTATACAACGGCCACGATTCATCTTCAGGCCGGAAAAGACAACTATACAGTCTACATGGAAAATGATTCCAAACAGCTGAATGAACTGGTCGTCACGGGTTATCAGGCCATTGACCGCCGCAAGCTGACCTCGGCCGTCACAACGATAAAGATGTCCGATGAGATTATCGGTGGAGTCAACAACATAGACCAGGCTTTGGCCGGACAGATTGCCGGACTGTCTAGCGTGACCTCTTCCGGCTCACCCGGCGCACCGGTCAAGTTACGTATCCGCGGTACGTCCTCCATCAACGGGACGCAAGACCCGCTCTGGGTGCTCGACGGCATTCCATTGGAGGGCACAGACATCCCGTCCATGGAAGATTTACAAGACATAGACAACATCTATCAGACTTCCATCGCAGGTATTAACCCACAGGACATTGAAAGCATCACGGTACTGAAGGATGCAGCAGCCACGGCCATTTATGGTGCCCGGGCTGCAAACGGTGTAATCGTTATCACCACCAAAAAAGGGAAAGCAGGCAAGCCACAAATCAACTTCTCCATGAAGTTGACGTACAACCCCAAGACAGACATAGACCGCCTCAACCTTCTGAACTCTGATGAAAAGGTTGACCTTGAATTAGGCCTGTTGCAGTCCGATTATACCTACCGCGAAAACAAAGGCGACGTAGCCCGCATCATTGCAGGCTACGGGCTGACCGATGCCTACAAGGCCGGAGGCTGGAACGCCCTCTCGCCCGAGGCACAGGCCGACATCAATGCCCTGCGGGCTGTCAATACGGATTGGAACGACATCCTCTTCCGGGACGTGTTCAACCAAGAATACAACGTAAGCCTGTCCGGCGGTTCGGAAAAGGCCACCTACTACTCCGCCTTAGGCTACTATGTGGAACAAGGCAATGTGGAAAGCGTAAAGAACGACCGCTTCAACCTGACACTGAAAACCGACTACCGCATCAACAACAAACTGAAAGTGGGTGCCTCCGTATTTGCCAACCGCCGTAAGCAAAGGTCGTACCTGACCTACGGTGATGGGTTCACTAATCCTGTTTATTATTCACGCATCGCCAACCCCTACCTGCGCCCGTTCGATGATGAAGGGGATTATATCTATGATGTCAACGTACAACATAGCAAAGGCGACATCGTATCAGACTTCAACATTTTCGAGGAACGCGCCAACACATCCAACATCAACACAACGACATCTTTAATGTCCATCTTCGACGCAGAACTCAAACTGGACGAACATTTTAAAATTACGTCCCAATTCGGTTTGCAATGGGACGAAGGCACTATCGAAAAATATGCCGGGGAAAACAGCTACGCCATGCGACGGGAGAAAGAACAAAACACATATTCTTACAGCGATGGCAAACGTACCTTCCTTCCCGATGGAGGAAGCAACAAAATTACGGACAGCCACCAAACCCAATGGACATGGAAAGCCATGGCCGAATATGACAACCGTTTCAAGGATATCCATGAATTGGAAGTGATGTTGGGTACGGAAATCCGTCATAATGAATACAAATCCTTGTTTTCTGCCGCATACGGATATGATAACCGGACACTGACTTCCGTACCAGTCATATTCCCCACGGAAAACTCGGCAGAAGCCCTGCCTCTTCATACCGAAACATTCACAGAAAATGCATTCGTCTCATGGTTTGCCACCGGTTCCTATACGCTACTCCACCGCTACACACTCGGAGGAAGCATCCGCTTTGACGGATCGGATATTTTCGGTGTAGCAAAGAAGTACCGTTACCTTCCGCTCTATTCCGTCAGCGGATTATGGCGTATCAGCGACGAACCGTTCATGAAGAATGTCACGGCCATAGACAATTTGGGACTCCGTGCATCATACGGTCTGCAGGGTAACATTGACAAGAACACTTCCCCTTATCTTATCGGAAAATATGTGCAAGCCACTATTCTGCCGAACAACCCTGAAGATGCATTGCGTCCGCAGAATGCTCCTAACCCTGACTTGCGTTGGGAAAAGACACAAAACGTGAATGTCGGAATGGACTTGTCACTTTGGGACAATGCCATCTCATTGAGCGTGGACTACTATTATCGTAAAGGGACAGACCTTATCGGCATGCGTATGCTGCCCTTGGAAACCGGTTATTCTTCTACCACGGTCAACTGGGCCAGCATGGAGAACCAAGGCGTGGAAGTGGCTTTGACCACACGGAACATCCACACCAAAGATTTCACATGGTTCACCAATCTGAATTTCGGTTTCAACGACAATACCGTCTTACAGGAAACCGTGGCCGAAAACTCCACCACGCCGAGCCGCGAAGGTTACCCCGTGGGAGCTATCTTCGCTTACAAGACAGCCGGACTGGACGATGAAGGCTACCCCTTATACCTTACAAAAGACGGGCAAAAGCTTTCTGCTAAAGACTTTTTCCAACTTAATAACGCCGGTGCCAGTTCTCTGAGCGCAGAAGAACAACGTAACCTGTTGACCTACATGGGCAGCACTGACCCGAAAGTTTCTGGCGGATTCACGAATACATTCAAATACCAACGCGTGACATTGAGCGTCAACTGTATCTTCAACTTCGGGATGCACGTGCAGACCACGCCAAGCTACAGCCTGACCACTTATGACCGCGGTCTGAACACAAACCGCGACATCTTGGACCGTTGGACGCCGGATAACCCTGACGGGAAGTTCCCGAGGCTCATCAACAGCAGCGACAGGCCGGAGGAATATTCTTTTTATGACAACTATCCCATCCTGAACAATTTGGATATTTACGTCAAGAAACAGAACTACTTCCGTTTCCAAAGCATCCGCCTTGCTTACGACCTGCCTACACGTTGGTTGAAGCCTATCGGAGTGAAAAGTGCGTCTGTATCGTTGGAAGGACGTGACCTTTGGGTCATCGCCAGCAACTATCATAATTATCTTGACCCGGAAACGATGGGGAATCCGTACGCCTCCCCCATCCCTAAAAGTTTCATCTTCGGACTTAACGTGAATTTTTAATTAGGAGAATGAACAATGAAGAATAAATGTTTTAACATAGTGTGGCTCATAGCCATCTTACTTTCATTCACAGCTTGTAACGACTTCCTTGACATCCAACCCGTCGGCAAGGTCATGCCCAAAACCGGGCAAGAGTTTCGCGACTTGCTCACCGAAGCCTATTCAGCCATCCCCTCAGACCGCGGTATGGCCACATTCCGAAGCGATGAGTTAACCTTGGAAGGCGAACAAAACCAAGAATCACTAAACTCCTATCTGGATATTTGGTGTTGGAATGATGTCGCCCCCGACCAAACCACACTTTCGTTCGGTTGGCAAAGATACTATTACGTAAACTATATTGCCAATTCCGTCATAGAAAACAAAGACAATATCACTGAAGCTACACAAGCCGAACGCAACCAACTGGCCGGAGAAGCCTATATGTTACGCGCCTACATGCACTTCATCTTGGTTAACCTCTACGCAGCCCCTTACACACATTGCAATCCGGCTGCCACCAAAGGCATCCCGTTGAAACTGAACAGCGATGTCCGCGAAGTGCTGTCGCGCAATACCGTGGCAGAGGTCTATGCCTCCATCTTGTCTGACATAAACGAGGCCGAAAAACTGCTCAACGTAGAGAATTGGCCGGAAGGCGAGACCTACCGGTTCAACACGCTTTCGGCCAACGCTTTCCGCGCCCGAGTGTACTTGTACATGGGAGACTGGGCTAACGCCTATGACTATGCGACAGATGTCGTGAACAGGCATGGTGAATTGGAAGACCTCACCACATCCTCCACATTGCCCAACCACTACCAGTCTGTGGAAGCCATCCTTTCCATGGAACGCCTTTTCATTGCCTCGTCCCTCGGAGTGGGATACGTGAATCCGGAATTGATGTCCCTTTACCGTAGCGGTGACATGCGCCGAAGCAAATTCTACCGGCAGATTTCCGCCAGTGCGACAGAAGTCCTCAAAGCCGGAACCAATGAGTTCCGCTGCACATTCCGCTCTGCCGAGTTCTACCTGACCGCCGCAGAAGCCGCCTTGGAACTGAACGACATGGACAATGCCCGCCATTACCTGACGGAACTGATGAAGAAACGTTACCTTGCAGCCATCTACCCCACATACGAGGCGGAAGTCCTGGCCATGACGCAAGATGAGTTGCGGGAAGAAATCTACAACGAACGTTTCCGCGAACTGGCTTTCGAAGGCCATCGTTGGTTTGACCTGCGTCGTACCACTCGCCAGGAACTGACCAAGACCTATAAGGGAGAAACTTACGTATTGCAAAAGGATGACTCACGCTATACGTTACGTATCCCCTCCGAAGCCATTGCAGCCAATCCGGGACTGGAGGAAGAGTAACCTCCTCCCGGACCCAATATGACAATACTTAATATTCATTTTTTAAATTATCCATTATGAAAAGAACATTACTTATCGCAGCTTGTAGCCTGTTCTTGACGGGCACGCAAGCATTTGCAGCCGACCAACAGAAGTGGTCCAAGTCGGTAGAAAATACCGTGTCGAAATGGGAAGAACTCAACCTCCAAGCCCCCACGGCTGTGGACAATGCAGGCAACACCTACGCCACGGGAGCATTCACGCAACCGATTGTCATCGGAAGCACCGTTCTTGACCCGATTGCCAACAGTGCCTATCTGGCCAAATACGATGCCAACGGCAACGCTCTTTGGGCTGTCGGTCTGCGCGGTGCAGCCACCATTACGGCCATCACCACCGATGAGCAGAACAACGTCTACGTGGCCGGGACTTTGGCCGATGCCGTGGAAGTGGGAAGCACGGATGGCAAAGCGCAAACCGTCAACGGCAAGGCCGGAGAAGTGGAAAACCAAGTGTCCAGTTTCATTGCGGCATACAGTGCCGAAGGTGCGTTGAAAGCTACAAAAGTCATTTGGCCGGAAGCCAATGCAGAAATAGCTTCCAGTGGGCTTTACTTTCCCCAAGAAGGATTTCCATATATAAAAATCAACCACATAGAAGCAAACAACGGAAAGTTGTACGCTTCAGCCATGTATACTGGCGACGTAACTATAGACAATGTACAATGGAAAGGCATATACATGAATATATTTGATTTCATGTATGATGACCTCATCAGTGCCGGTATTTTCTCATTGGATGCATCTGCACTAGACAATGCAGAATCCGTAGCGCAAGTCGGTGTTAAAACCCAATTGGGAGGTGATCAAATGGGAGTAGAAAGTATCAACTTCACGACAGAAAGCAATTCCGTATATTTGTGTTTTGCGGCCCAAGGCACACTGACATTCACTTATCCGAATGGAAGCGAAGACATTACTTTGGCGTTCGATAACACGAATGGAATGGTGGAACATGCTTTCATCACGGCTGCCATCCAAGATGGCAAGGCCACAACAAAAATATTCCATGCAGACTCCCATAGTAATGGAGCGTCTTATAACAACATCGGTAAAATGCAAATAGCAGACAATACCCTCTACATTGGCGGAACGTTCCATCAAATGATGCCTTTCGACAACAAGCTCACCCATGTAGGAGGATGCGACTTGTTTGCCACGGCATTGGACAAGAATTCATTAGAAGTACAATGGACTGCTCAAAGTAGCCTTGATGAAGGCAATGGCGACACCCAACACTTCAACGAGAACTTCACAAGCATGGCAGTAAACAACGGGGAGGTTTCTTTATATGGTTATGTCATTCAAGACCAAAACAGCGAGAAAACCATTACCCAATCATTGGCTTATACCTGCTCAAACGGTACGGCCACAAACAATGATGTCCCCCTGTTGGTAACCGGGGCCGCCACGAACGGCACAACCAAGGCCCTTCTCTCTGCCAACATCACAGACTTCTCCACAACCCTTGCCGCATACACTGTTAGCGGAGGCGACGGTATCAACGGTGTGAAGACTTTGTCTGCCCAACGTGTAGGCAATACGTTCTACTTCGCAGAACCAAACGACATTGCTGTCTACGACCTGCAAGGCCGCATGTTGAAACAAGCGAACCATGCGACTTCCGTCAGCATCGACGACCTGAACCAAGGCATTTACATCCTTTCAAGCGGAAAGAACACACTGAAAGTCCAAAAAACAAGTTTCTAAAAACAGATACTTTTCACACAAGCAAAACCCATCATTCCCGGCACATTCCGGAATGGTGGGTTTCTTTTTACAAAGCCGCACAAGTAAAATCAAGACCGAACCATTTACGGCTAAACACCTTATCTTTTTGAAGCGTCTTTCCGCAATTCACCTATTCCCCAAATAATGCCTACCAACATCAATATTCCAAAAGCTGAAATAAAATAAATCAATCCCATAACTAATTTGTTTTTTTATTAGACAACACGAATAAGATACAACCAAAAACGACAGCCAACAAAACAAAAACAAATCCGATGGTAAAAAGCCACGCCGTATTGATTTCAAGTTGCATTATAGCTGCAAGAATAAATCACTCTCCATCCTTTCATAAAAGCAAAGATATACGTTTTCCCCAAACCCATCAACAAAACAAAGGAATTTGTCTCCCAAAGTTTTCCCAACCGTTTTTTAGTTCGCATTCCGACAAACTGTCAAAACGACAGTTCCACCCTCACGAGAATGCTTCATTCCGAGCCAGGACGAGACGACGATAAAAAGAAACGATTCTCGTGCACCGGACGAAAGCCTTTCTGTCAGTCATTCCACGCCTCCCGCTAACCTTTCGCACACCGGAAAGGCAAGCCGTACGCAGGCCGAAGAGACATGGGAAAGCCAAAGTCGGCATTTGCCTGTTATCGTGTCATCCGGATTTTGACAACAACCGTCTTCCATTTAGAGAAAAAAGGTCCATAAACGTCGTTTTTCGTCCCCCTTTCAGTCGGCTTTTCCACCGGAAAACGGACTTTCCTGCCCAAACATGAGGAGAAAAAAATGTTTTTCTGCGCCGAACGAAAAATCATTCTCATGCGATTGATTCTTAAAATCCATCAACAAAACCCGTAAACAAGGGCACAATGTGAAAATATGTGTTTAAACGACAAGCAAAACCCGTATACATTGCCTTTTTCAAAGGTCTTTTTCCATCCACAAAAACGGCTGTGACCTTACCCCCTGCCTCCCCAATAAGCATTTTAGCGTCAAAAAGACAAAACAAGCCTCTGCCAATAGGACAGGCAACGGTAAGATTCAGCGCATTAAAAAAACACCTATTTCCTGCACAAGGCACGCCGCATCCCTGAAACAATCCAAACGGACACGACGAACGGGGCCGTCAGCGTAGTCATTCCCAAACTCATCCCCCAAACCTGCAAAAGGACTGAGAGCGTGACGGACAATGTAGCCCACGCTGCCCCTGCCCAGGAACGGTCGCCCAAAGCAATGGCGCAAAGCACAGCGTTATATCCCAACAGACCTGCATTGAAAGCTGCATAATCGGAACCGACCATCCAGACCATGCCCAAAGGCAACAAGGCACCCCACACCGTATACAAGGCATGGACGCGGGAATTGAGCAATATGCCGGCCAAAAAGAAAAGTCCGGAAAGCACCGTGCCGCCTTGGAACATCACCTGACCGATATTCAGGCTAAAGGCCCGGAACCAGTCGGCTGCCGTTTCTTCCGGCATCACAGAAGATGACAACAATGAGGGGAACCACCCACGGCAAAGGGCCTGCAACAACCATACGGCAAGGATGAAAGGAGCCGTGAAACCGGGCAGAAGTTTCTGATAAGCGAACACGCGGGCTATCCATGTGGAGAGCATGGAACCCGCCACCAACAAAAGGAGGGAAGCCACCCCCGGCTCCATAAACACGCCGACGGCAATGCCCACCAACGTACCGTTGAAACCATACAAACCATCCTCTATATCTTCTTTTGAATATCCGGAAAAGAATGCCGTCACCGTACCGACAAAATTCCCCAAGAGGGCCAAAAGAGCCAATAGCCACGAGTTGCAAGCTATTCCCACTAACATCAACAAACCCGAAACCGCATTGTTCTGGAACATGACCTGCCCCAACCCTCTGCCTACAATCAAAAATCCCTCTTGCATACCTCTTGTCCTTATAAACGGAAAACCTTCTCCCCCTTTCGGAAGAGAAGGCCTTTCTTGTCTAACTTTTTAAAGATTATGTAATCTCCCCTGTCTTAGAGAGAAATTGCACCCGAAGGACAAACATCAGCGCAAGTACCGCACTCCGTGCAAGCGTCAGCGTTGATTACATATTTTTCACCTTCAGAAATTGCGCCTACCGGACACTCGTCGATGCAAGTACCGCAAGCTACACAATCATCACCAATTACGTAAGCCATATTGATTAGAATTTAAATTATTAATGCCTTGTTTTATTCAAACGATACCGCAAAGTTAGTATTTAAATAGAATCCCCCAAAATATTTTCTCACTATTTTTAGTGATTTTCATCCGAAAAGCCACGGCCAAATGCAATAAGCTGCGTATCTTTGCGTTGTTTTCTAATAAATATCAATGATTCATGAAAAGAATTCTGGCCGTCCTCCTTTGCCTATTGTCCGCGTATGGCATGATGGCACAGGAGCGTAAACTCCAGCATCGTCCGTACATCGACCAAAGGAGATTCCACTATGGGTTCCTCTTCGGCGTACACATGCAGGACCTGGAACTGAAAAACAACGGCTATGTAGACCCGGAAACCGGCGAGCAATGGTATGCCGATGTGGACAACTACAGTCCGGGATTCAGTGTGGGCGTATTAGGTGAAATGCGCCTGAACACCTATTTGTCCCTGCGCCTCGTCCCTACCCTGCATTTCGGACAGAAGCACGTGTCTTTCCATGAACAAAAAACGGGGCAGGACAGTACGCAAAACATCAAATCGACTTATATTTCCGTCCCGTTGGACTTGAAGTTCGCCGCCCCACGCTATAACAACTTCCGCCCTTATTTCATTGCAGGCGTGAACCCGATGGTAGACCTGACTACCAAGAAACAAAAAGCCCTGCTCATGAAACCTTTCGACTGTTATATCGAAGTGGGCATGGGCTGCGACATCTACCTGCCGTTTTTCAAGCTCATCCCCGAACTGAAGTTCTGTTTCGGCTTGGCAGACATCTTACAAAAAAACCGCAACGATTTGATAGACAATTCGCTGCGGAAATTCACCAATTCTTTGGACGGGGCATCGTCGAAAATGATTGTACTGACGCTCTATTTCGAATAAGGGTCAGTCTTCTGTCGGCGACATCTCCAACAGCAGCATGCCGACATAACGCCCGTGCTTGCCCATCTGGTTGCAATACACATCCTTCCCTTCGGCATTTTTCAACACCTCGGGATGCTCGAAATAAGTATGCGAATGGCCGCCCAGCACAATGTCGATATGGCGCGTGGCCGGCACCAGTTCCGTGTCGTCCAGGCCGTCGATATCCCACCCTAAATGGGAAAGGCACACCACAAGGTCGCAGTGCTCCTTGTTTTTCAGTTCGTCGGCCACCCGGTTGGCAGCCGTAACCGGGTCCTCATACGTCACCCCCTTGTAATTCTCTGAAGCAACCATTCCCTCCAACTGCGTGCCCAATCCGAACACTCCGACCTTCACTCCCTTACGTTCCAATATGACATACGGGCGTACCAATCCCTCCAACACCGTGCCTTCGACATGATAATTCGCACAAACGATAGGGAAATCAGCCTCGCGGAATATGCGCGCCATGTTGTCCAACCCGAAATCAAACTCATGATTCCCGATGGTGGCCGCATCATAACGCATTTCGTTCATCAACTTTACTTCCACATCCCCTTTATACAAATTGTAATAAGCAGAACCTTGTGAAAAGTCACCGCTGTCAAAAAGCAGCAAGTCCGGGTCTTCTGCACGCAAATCGCGCACCAGTGCCGCACGGCGCACAAAACCGCCTTTATCCGCCAATGCCGTATCGGACGAATTAGGGTTGACCGGCATCACACAACTGTGCGTGTCATTAGTGTGCACGATACGTAATTCCACTTCACCGCCTTGCGCCGCAAACACGGTGCTTGCCAATCCGCACAAGACCGACCACATCATAATCCTTACCTTTTTCATTGTCCGGTTTCTCATTGTTTGACGATTCTACCCTCCATACGGGCCGTGATTTTATGCCCCTGCGCAGCCGTCCGGCGAATAGACTCCATAATCAAATCGCGTACAGCTATATCCGTGACATTCTTCGACAAATTATCTTTCAGGGCATACATCTTGTCATTACCCTCGGCCAGATAGTCCAACGTGGAAATCACATATATACCATTGGGGTCAATCGGTTTTCCCCCGACCTCGGCACTCAACAAGCGTCCGTCTGCGGTAATGACCAGACGCGCACCGCTGATCCCCTCGCCCCCTACGGCAGCTATCTGTTCCATCAGCTCCGTCAGTTTACGCCCGTCCAAAGAGAGGATGCACAGGTGATTCTCGAACGGGGCTATTTCCAACACATCTCCATACGTCACCTTGCCCTTAGGCATCGTGCTCCGCAGCCCGCCGATATTGCATAGGCCGATATCGGCCATCTTCCCCACCCGGAGAGAACCCTCACGCAACACGTCGGCCACAAAATTCGACAAAAGGCTCTCGGGACGGTCTGCCCGCATAGCCACTTCGCTTTCTCCCAACACCGGCGACATCATGCTGTCTACGGCATGACGATAAGGAGCCACCACGCGCAAAGCCCCGCTATCGGGATTGGCGTCCAGACGACGGGTCACCTCATAACGCCCGGCTTTCACGTCTCCCAATTCGTAACGTTGGGCAAACGTTGCCACAGACCACCCGCAACATACGTATAAAAACAAAATTCTGAATGTTCTCATCATATTTGGTTTGTATTCCACGGCCAAATTTACGAAAAAAAAGTCCATGCCCTGTCAATCAGGCTGAAAAAACACATAAGCCTTTGGTTATTCCATAAAATAGCCGTACCTTTGCACCGCTTTCCGTACAATCGCTGGCAGGATGCAGAGTTCCCTGTTATGTTGTATTGGGACGACAAACAATTTAATGATTAAAACAAACAATGGCAGATTTAATTAAAATTGCAGAAGAAGCGTTTGCTACCGGTAAGGAACATCCCCAATTCAAAGCAGGCGACACCGTTACCGTGGCATATAAAATCGTCGAAGGTAACAAAGAGCGTATCCAGCAGTACCGTGGTGTGGTCATCAAGATTTCAGGCCACCAGAACAAAAAACGTTTCACGGTTCGCAAAATGTCCGGAACGGTGGGAGTAGAACGTATATTCCCGATTGACAGCCCGAACATTGACAGCATCGTAGTGAACAAGATTGGTAAAGTTCGCCGCGCCAAATTGTATTACCTGCGCAAACTTACCGGCAAAAAGGCCCGTATCGCAGAAAAGCGCACAATCGGCGGCGACAAATAAGCCTCATACGTTTCAAAACCACACAGCGTCGGAAAGCATATCCCATGAAGGGAACTTTCCGACGCTGATTTTTTATGCCCTATCTTTCCGGAAGGTCAGACCAGACGCAAGCCCTCGTCCGTGATTTCGATAAGCCTTTTCTTATAAAGGTCGCCCACGGCTTTCTTGAAAACTTTCTTGCTGACACCGAACATCGCGTAAATTTCTTCTGCCGGACTCTTATCACACAAAGAGGTACGGCCGGCATTATGCTGCAAGTGTTCCAAAAGCACTTGCGAAAAATCGTCCACCGCTTCCCTGCCCTGTTTCTGCAAGGTGACATCCAGTTTACCGTCCGGACGGACTTGCTTTATATAAGCCTGCATACGGTCTCCCGTATGTAAAGGCCGGAACAAGTCATTGTCGTAAACCAAGCCGGAAAAACGGTTGTCCACAATGACCTTGAAACCCAAATCCGTTTTTTGCCAGACTAAAACCTGCACCTCATCGCCTTCGCTGTAAGGAGGCATCTCGTCCGACAAATAATGTTCCACTTTGGCCGAAGCCATCAGGCGGTAGCTTTCCTCGTCGATATGCAGATGCACGATATAACTCCGCCCCTTCTGCATCTTGAGCTTCTGCTCACGGAATGGCACGAACAAATCTTTCATCAGCCCCCAATCGAGGAACGCCCCGTAATTGTTTACCCACGCGACCTGCAAATAAGCAAAATCTCCGACTTGGGCCAAAGGCGTCTGCGTGGTAGCGACCAAACGTTCTTCACTATCCAAGTACAAGAAAACATCCAACTCGTCTCCCACGCTGCAACCTTCCGGCACATAACGTGCCGGAAGAAGAATCTCTCCTGCATCGCCTCCATCCAAATACATGCCGAAATCCACGGCCTTAACCACCCTGAGGCGGTTCATCTTTCCTAATTCTATGTTCATAGGGATATATTTTTATCATCGGTTATCAAACCGTCTTTCATGTGAATGGTACGGTCTGTCAAACGTGCCAACCCGTCATCGTGGGTCACAATGACGAACGTTTGCCCGAACCGTTCCCGTAAATCGAAGAACAGCTGATGTAGCTCTCCCTTGTTTTTCGTATCCAGACTCCCCGAAGGTTCGTCGGCAAAGACTACGGAAGGATGGTTGACCAAAGCGCGTGCCACAGCCACCCGCTGCTTTTCTCCTCCCGAAAGCTCGTTAGGCTTGTGGGAAGCCCTGCCGGACAGTCCCATGAAGTCCAACAGTTCTTGTGCCCTCGCCTTGGCTTCGCTTGTGGAAGCACGCCCGATGTATGCCGGAATCATCACGTTCTCGAGTGCAGTGAACTCGGGTAACAACTGATGGAACTGAAACACGAACCCGATGCGCCGGTTACGGAAATTCGCCATTTCCTTGCGGTCCAAGCTTTCCATGGCAACCCCGTCGAGCCGGACACTTCCGCTGTCCGGCTTATCCAACGTCCCCATAATCTGCAACAACGTGGTCTTTCCGGCCCCACTCGGCCCCACGATGCTCACCACCTCGCCCTTACTGATATCGAGGTCGATTCCTTTGAGCACTTCAAGCGAACCGAAACTTTTCCTTATACTCCTGACTTCTATCATAATCCTTCTATAACCTGCTTATCACGTATTGTGCCAAGTAACAGCCGAACACGGCCGGCATATAACTCACCGTGCCCGTCGTGGTCTTCTTGTTCCGTTCTCCCTCTACCTGGACCAAAGCGGCCGGGTCTGCCTGCTGGGCGCAAAACACCACCGGTAACGGACGACGCATGCCGTCTCTTTTCAGCCGGGTCCGCACGGCTTTGCTCAACCCGCAATGAAACGTCTCCCACAAGTCGGCAAAACGGATTTGGGTAATATCCGTTTTCGCCCCGGCCCCCATGCTGCTCACGATCCTGACGCGTCTTTTCATCGCCTCTTCTATCAAAGCACATTTCGGTGCTATCGTGTCGATGGCATCAACGATAAAGTCAAACTTCGCGCTGTCCAGTAAAGCACCGACCGACTGCTCTTCCAGAAATTCATCCCGCACGGTCAAGCCGAGTTCCGGATTGATATCCTTAAAGCGCTGCTCCAACACGCGGACTTTTTCCTCCCCGACCGTCGAATGCAGGGCACACAACTGGCGGTTGATATTGCTTGGTTGCACCCGGTCGGCATCCAACAACGTCAACCGGCCGACTCCGGCACGTACCAACATCTCGGCGGCATACGCTCCTACGCCCCCCGTACCGACCACCAAGACATGTGCCCGGCGGAAACGTTCCATCTTGCCTGGTCCCATCAGAAGCGACGTACGCTCTAACCAATCCGGTGTTGTCATTGGCCATCCTCCTTTCCGTTGCTACGCGACAACCAATTCTTATACCACTCCTTGGCCGCCTCGTAACGCAAATCGGTTGTCAACGGCTCGTTCACGCTCACATCCTTCGTCGCAGCCTCGGCATACACGTCCGGGAAAATCAACATTAACCCCGTATTCATATAGTACTTTTTGATTTGGCGGGGAATGTGGTCGAATGACGGACGGAAAGAAATAGACCCTCTACGCGCCAACACGACCACCAACATGTGGTCTTCTCTGACCTCCCGCGAAATACGTTTCAACTCATTTCCGCCATCGGTCTGGACATATTCCGCACGGATAGACGCGTGGTAAGTTCCCAGATAACGTTGTAAAATCCGAATCGTATCGGGATGGGCGTGGTAAATAATCCTACAGCCCAGTCCTACAGCCAAACGGGCCACGCGCTCTACCCAATGATAAAAACCGGCCTCAAACTGGGCCTTGGCCGGTACGGCAACATGAATGCGGCGAATCGTATTGACCGGCACCGTACAGCGTATCATCGTAATCTGACGGTTCAGGCGGTTCAACAAACTGATCAGCACCGGCCCGAAAAACGACTCGGAAGGAGAATTCTGCATGTGTAATCCTACCACTAATTCGGAGTAATCGTTCTCCTTCATGCAATGGATAATACCATTTGACAAATTAGTAGCCAGACGCACTTTGGTCTGCATCTGCACGTTGGCAGCCGAAGCGATGGCAGATGCAGCCTCCAACAGTTTCATCCCCTGTTCACGTGCCTTGTCATCATTGTCCAACACCACATTGACAGCACTCATCGGAGCCTCCGACTTGTCCTTCCGCATCAACAAAGCCATGTTGACCAAATAATCCACCGTGTCGGGATAGGCCAAGGCAATCAAAGCCGACTCTTCGTCCAACGGACGCGGTTCACTGATATTACCATCCTGTAAAGCCAACCTTCGTGCCGCCACATCCGTAATCAACGAACTGACCACACATGTCACTAATATCAAT
Source organism: Paraprevotella xylaniphila YIT 11841 (assembly GCF_900683745.1). Taxonomy (NCBI): domain Bacteria; kingdom Pseudomonadati; phylum Bacteroidota; class Bacteroidia; order Bacteroidales; family Prevotellaceae; genus Paraprevotella; species Paraprevotella xylaniphila. The sequence continues at coordinate 3,220,679 of NZ_LR215980.1, read as the reverse complement.
AATATCGTACCGTTCAGCACATCTTCATTCAACAGCCTCCCGCCGGAAGGCAAAATGATATTATAGCCCACCAATACCGCAGCAAGCGTAGCCGCCGCCTGGGCGTTACTCAGACCGAACATCAGTTCCCGCTCCAATACCGACATCTTAAAGACCTTCTGAGTCACCCACGAAGCGATCCATTTTCCGGCCAACGCCATGGTTATCATCACACCGGCTACTTTCAATGCCTCACCTGACCCGAACAACACACGCAGGTCGATAATCATGCCGACCCCGATAAGGAAATAAGGAATAAACAAAGCATTGCCCACAAATTCCAAATGGTGCATCAGCGGTGCGCTATGCGGAATAAGCCGGTTTAATACCAGTCCGGCCAAAAAGGCCCCTAATATCCCTTCCATCCCAATGAGTTCCATCAAGCCGGCACTCAAAAAGACCATGGCCAACACAAAGATGAACTGAATGACCGGATCGTTGTACCGACGGAAAAACCACCGGGCAATACGGGGAAAAGAATATACGATGAAGAGGGAAAGCAAGATGACTTTCAACAAAAGTACAACGCCGAACCAACCTCCGTGCACCTCCTCACGGAACATGCCCGAGATGAAAGCCAATACCAACAAGGTCAGCGTATCGGTCACAATAGTTCCCCCCACCGCAATACTCACACTGCGGTTACGCGACACCCCGTATCGAATCACGATAGGATAGGCTATCAAGGTGTGCGAGGCATACATACTGGCCAACAGAACGGAAGTCACCAGGCTGTATTTCAGGAGGAACACATTGCTGACGACACCCATCGTCAGGGGAAAAACAAATGCCGCCAACCCCAACGTCAACGCCTGCCAACGAATCCGTTTCATGTGCTGCATATCCATCTCCAAACTGGCCAAAAACATGATGTAATACAAGCCCACGTTCCCGAACAGTTCAAAACTGCTGTCCTTGTCCAACACATGCAAACCGTATGGCCCAATCAACACACCGGCCAAAATCATGCCGACAATGTGGGGTATCTTCAGTTTACCCAATAAGATAGGTGCAAACAGAATGATGCTCAACACTAAAAAGAATATCCACGTGGGATCCGTGACGGGAAAATATGTAGACAAGTCGGGCATCTGCATGAGTATCTGTATTAATTTAAGATGCAAAGTAACGAAAAAGTTTCCATTTTGTATGTCCAATCGTAATAAATTATCTATTTTTGCAACCGGAATCATCACAACTTTTAAAAATTATATGAAATGAAAGTAGCTATTGTAGGTGCGAGCGGCGCGGTGGGTCAGGAATTCCTGCGTGTGCTCGAAGAGAGAAACTTCCCATTGGACGAACTCGTTTTATTTGGTTCAACACGCAGTGCAGGTTCCAAATACAAATTCCGTGGCAAAGAAATCGAAGTGAAGCTTCTTCAGCACAACGATGATTTTAAAGACATCGACATCGCTTTCACCTCGGCCGGTGCCGGCACATCCAAAGAATTTGCCGAAGACATCACCCGTTACGGTGCAGTCATGATAGATAATTCAAGTGCATTCCGCATGGACAAGGACGTGCCTCTCGTCGTGCCCGAATGTAACGCAGCAGATGCCTTGGAGCGTCCGTGCGGCATCATCGCCAACCCGAACTGTACGACCATCATGATGGTCACGGCCCTGCAACCTATCGAAAACCTGAGCCATATCAAACGCATCCACGTGGCTAGCTATCAGGCTGCCAGCGGAGCGGGTGCCGCTGCCATGGCCGAACTGGAACAGCAGTACCGTGAAGTACTGGAAGGCAAACCCGTCACCGTGAAGAAGTTTGCCTATCAGTTGGCTTATAACGTTATCCCCCAAATTGACGTATTCCAAGACAACGGGTATACCAAAGAGGAAATGAAGATGTTCAACGAGACACAGAAGATCATGCACAGCGACGTGCAATGTTCGGCCATGTGTGTGCGCGTACCGGCCCTGCGTTCCCATTCGGAAGCCATCTGGTTGGAAACGGAACGTCCGCTCACGGTAGAGGAAGTGCGTGAAGCCATCACCCACGGCGAAGGCGTGCAACTGATGGACGACCCGTCCACACAGACTTACCCCATGCCGCTCTTCCTGGCCGGAAAAGACGATGTATACGTAGGCCGTATCCGTAAGGACCTGGCCAACGAAAACGGCATGACGCTTTGGCTCGTAGGCGACCAAATCAAGAAAGGTGCCGCACTGAATGCAGTGCAGATTGCCGAATACCTGATTAAAGTGGGAAATGTGAAGTAACAACGACAATCTCATACAAAAAGCGGATAAGATTGATAAAGAATGAATCTTATCCGCTTTATTTTATGATACAACAATATCTTGTACTTAACCTTATTCTTCAAAGATGCAGGCTTGCCTGATGCCGATGCGGCATCCCTTGCTGCCGTAAATCCTCTTCGACTTGTCGGTCCACACGGGACTGATGCCGGTCACTTCCACGCAAAGCGTGTACTTGCCCCGGGGTTTGCAGGGCGTAATGATGCGGATGGCCGTTTCGGGGTATTTGCTGTAATAATCCACGAGCGAGGAATATACCGTATCTCGTTGGGAATCTAACACGCTGACACGGGCATATCCGCCCAACGGGCCGGCTTCCCCGATGAGTGCCGCGTGGGTGCCCTCGAAGCCCATCTCCATTTTGCCGCCCGGGGTGTCCGACACGAGCGCGCCGTCCTCCCTTCTCCAATGTGCGGGGCACCTGATTTTCCCGGAGGGAAGCATCTTGCCCCCTTTCAGGGCATCCGTGGGGCGGAGCGTGCGCATGTCCCATGCCTGCCAGTATTCAGGCATGGATAGTTTTGTGCCTTCCGCCTGCAGGGGCATCCACACGTATGTGGCGGCAGAAGCCTGGCGGGGATACGACCAACGGTCGCCCATGAACAGCGGAATGGTGTCGTTGCCGCGCCGAAGGGGGAAAACGAAAGTGGTCTGCGAGTTGTAGGTGAGCCTGCCTTCCGGGCAGAACAGGCCGCGTCGCGTCCACGGGCCTTCTATCCGTGGGGCGGTGAAGTAGAAATTGTCGTTCTTCTCCCAACTGGTCAGGTTAGAATAGAGCAAGTAATATATGCCCTCCTTTTTGAACATGGCAGGGGATTCTCCGGCACCCTTGACGTGGGCCACTTCGGTTTCCACGGAACGGTAATCGTCGCTCAGACGGTAGACGGGGCCGTGGTGGATGAGCAGGTAGCCCCTGCCGTCGCTGTCCTGGAACGTGCCCATGTCCCAACGCTTGACGGGTTTCCCTTGGTAAAGCAACGGGCCTTGCAACTGGTAGTCCCCGTCGATGGTCTTGCATGTGGCATAACCGATATACGGGTCTTTGTATCCCATGTCGTCGGCGTGCATGAACATGACGTACTCCCCGGTCTTGGGGCATTTCATGACCTTGACACGCTCGCCCACGCGGTTGGGGCCGAGGATGCCGTCCGGTTGCACCCGCAAGACCACGTTCTCGAATTTCCAGTTGACCAGGTCATCGGAAGAGTAGCAGGAAAAGCCCGGGAAGGCATTGCTCTTGTCCGACTTCCATTCGCCGAACAGGTAATAACGCCCGTCCTCTTCCACGATGCAGGCACCATGGGCGTTGACGATGCCGCCCCGGTCGTCGAACCACGGGATGCCGTTGACTATCACCGCCTGTTTTTCTGAATTTAAACAAAAATCCTTGCCTAAGACGAAAACAGGAGAGCAAAAAAGAACTATGAACGATAAAAATATCCTATATTGCATTCCAAGTAAAATTATCTGTTGATATTAAAAGACTCCGGCTATTTCAACGCAGCTATTCAGACACCACATCCGGCCGGATTTGCGAATAGTGTATGTTGTCCAACATCAGATTGATGACATTACGGCTTCGGTTGGATGCCCCCTTCGCTTTATCAACATAGACATCCCTAACAAATATATCTTTAGGCTTCAACCGTTTATCACCAGAAAAATCATAGACATAATCAGCAGAGCCACATTTTATGCCCCTTACGTGAATGCCTTTTATGGAAGTGAGGCGCTCTTCATAAGTAGGCACCAAATCCCTCCATTGGTACATGACATCCATATCCAACCCCACAAGGTAGCCTGTCTTATTACAGGTTATATCTTCCAAATGAATGTTTTCAACAAAACCTCCTCTTCGGCAATTGGTTTTAATGAAGAATAAACACCGTACAGAGCCAAGCACATCACAATGATGCATAAAGATGTTACGTATCCCTCCCGACAGTTCACTGCCTATTCCCAACAATGTATGTCCGGCCAGAATCTTACAATTCCTGATAACGATATTTTCACTGGGCGTATCCAACCTCCACGCGTCCCGGTTCCGTCCCGACTTGATGACTACCGCATCATCCCCTTGGTCAAACGTACAGTTCTCAATCAGGAAATCACGGCTCATTTCCAAATCTATTCCGTCATTGTTATGCCCATTAGCCTTTACATCAAGCCGACGCACAATACCTCCTTTGCACATATAAAGATGAATGGTCCAAAAAGGGCTCTCCCTGATGCTGAAGTCTTCAAGAGGCACATTCCGACAACGATTCAAATGTATCAGATGGGGACGGAGGTTATTCTCCCCTTCAGCCATTTGCCGTTTTTCCACCGCAATATCAGTGGATGCCATCTCATACAGTTTTTTCAATGCATCCATGTGGGCTTGAGGCCGGGCAAACCACTTTTTCCATGTCTCCATTCGCGGAGCCAAGGTCCCGCTGCCCGTAATGGCTATATTTTCACAATCATAGGCATAAACCAACGGAGAATAATTATAACACTCCATACCCTCCCATGAAGTCATGACAGCCGGAAGGTAATCTAAGGGAGCGTCCGTAAAACTCAGCACCGCCCCCTTCTCCAAATGCAGGTTCACATTGCTTTTCAAATGGACAGGCCCGGTCAACCATTCTCCTGCAGGAACGACCACACGTCCTCCACCAACCCGATGACAAGCATCCACAGCCCGTGCTATAGCTTTTGTATTCAATACCTTTCCCCCTTCTTTTGCCCCATACCGGGTTATCGGGAAATCTTTTTGGGGAAATACGCATAAGTACACAGAATCCATAGGAAACGGTGCTTCCACTTCCACTTTCTGATGCTTTACGCCACCAACCCCTGCATACAACGGAAAAAACGACACGAGATATGCAGCTATAAACAAAATTCTCAAAATCATGGCCATATTATTCAAATCAAATTAAAGGACAAAAAACATAATAAACTTCTACCATGAAACCCTTAGTTCCTGTAATCGGGCCGCTTGTGCCCTTACTTCTCCGTCCACAAGGACAAAAAAGCCCTTGCCCCGTCCATACCGTTTGCCCGTACGGTCGTAAAACACAGTCAAGACACGCCCTTGGTAACTCACGCCGTCAAGGCAAAACCACTCCCAAGCTTGTGCCGGCACAAGAGGATGGACGACCACATTATCACCGGTTTGCGGACGGATACCGACCAGTCCGGAAATCAACAAATCGCAATACGTCGAATGGTTATAGTCTTTTCCTCTTTCCACACCTCCTTTTTCCGCAGACCATCCGCCATCCTTCCAAGAGGCCAGTCTCGTACGGGAAATCCAATCACCCGTATAAGGATTCTGGTTTTCGTCTATCCACGGTATGATACGGCCGTCCTCGCAAACCCTCCTTTGAGAACGGCTATATTTCAGGAACTGGTCAAAATAATCCTTCTCGGAAACGACATCCTGGCTATAATTGTTCAACACATTTGCCAATGCCGTCAACGTGACAGAAGTGGCAAAAGGCCAAACCGGTCCGTTCCATTGGCACTCGTGCCCTTCGTAAGACAACCTGAAACGGGGATGCGACTGTTCTGCCGTAGTCAACCCGTAAGGGGCATTGAAACCACTGTCTGACTTCATGAACTTCCACGCCTCTTCAAACCCCTTCCCTTTTTCAGGAAGATTCATGTACCAAGGCGTATATCCTTGAAGTTCGCGCACATCCACAAACGTCCCCTTCCTTTCCGAACGAGTCTTGAAAAAACAGCCCTCTTCATCCCACAAACTGTCCTCGACCAACTTTCTGAGATGCCCGGCTTTCTCGTTATATGCCTTAGCCATATTCCCGTCGCCTAAACATCCGGCCATCTCAGCCAATGCTTTAGCCTCCCCATACATGTAAGCATTGATAGAAGGGCGTTTTCCGCTTCCGCCTATTTGCATCTCCATCCCATCCCGGTCATCATAAGTACTAAACAAGCCATCCGGATTCCGGCCTATAAAATGTCCGCCATTGTTCCACCCCCTTTCCCAAGCCGCGTAATTCTTCACCAGTTCCGGAAACAAATCCAAGACTACATTTTGACGGCGCAATTTATAATACTCCCACAGTGCATTGGAAACCCAAAAGCTATACATTCTCGGATTCCCTTCCGAAAACCAGAAACGAGCATAAGCATTCACGTACCCGGTGTCCCTCAACCAACGGCCTTCATAAATATGATGCGCCGCCGCACAGGCAATCGAGTTATATTTTCCGGACCAATACACTTTCGGAAGGAACTCTGTAAAAATGAATCCATGGGGTATCTTCTTGATATGTTTCCTAAAAGTCCACCAACGAAAATAGTATGTCGTCATCACCTCCTTGTCCGGACAATCAAAAAAGGGAATGTTTTCTTGGAGAAAAGCCCAAGACGAATCGTTAGGAACATGCTGAACATACAATTCATTGTCTTCCTGGTTAAAACGATCTATATAACACTTGTAGTCAGAAGGACGCAAGACATAAAAATCCCTATCCCCGGCATGGGCATAAAGAAGCCCCACGATGACAGCACTTGCCACTGCCATAAACCTTTTTTTCTTCATCTCATTCTTCTTTAAATCACACAAAATATTGCCACTCAGTCCGTAGCCACGGCATAGTCCTGAGGAATAATCAGGAAACTGAAGCCGGCAGCTCCTCCACCCCCGTTCTCCAAGCGGAGCAGGATGCGGTTCCACCCTTGGCGGAACGTGAAAGGTTCGATATGCTCGTCTATATGGTACCAACTCGTACCCTTGTCCTGCCAGACGTCTTTCCCGTTAATCCACACCCGGCCGCTATCGTCCGTCCCGATGGCCACAAGCATGGTCGTAGCCTCATCGAAATACAATTCGGTATAGGCATAATAAGTGGAATGCCCTGTCGTGACAGGCACGGTATTGTGCATGGACTCGCTCTGCATGAATTTCCAACGCAAAGTCCCGTCCAACTGGACTTTCTCGCCTATCATCTTGACCGGGTGTGAATCGGTTTCTTCCGTTCCGATGCCGACTTGCCCATCCGTATAGACGGCATCAAAATCCACTGCGATTTCAGGTTGGTGGACAATGGCAAAATCATCACGACCGTAATTTTCCCATGGCCCTATCATATACCACGTGTTCACATACAGCCATCCCTTACGTTCCGCGTCTTTTGAAAAACGTCTGCCGGGCAAAGCTTGGGCTTTGACCATCATCTCATTCAAACGCGGACCACGATACTCGCTATAAGGTGTCTTTACTTCATCATTGGCATAGTTCACTCCGCCTAAGCCTCCGTCTCCCCATCCTCCGCCGGGACTTCCGAATCCACCGGGCTGGCCTTGTCCGTTCCCAAGTCCACCGCCGGGCTTACCGATGTTTCGCGGAACACCGAAAAGGTTCTCCAGACGCGAACCTGCCAAGCCAACCTGCCGCGAAGCCTGTCCCAACAGCCCCCGGTAATTGTTCAGGTCTGCCGTGCTCCTCACGGACAACCCCGCACTGGCATTACTGCCCGCAGAACGTTTCCACTCCATTCCTCCGGTCTGCATCCGTATCAGTTTCTCAAAATCCGGCATGCGGGTTGCACTTTGTTGCATGGAACTGTATACTTCCGGAAAAGACAATCCCTTCTGCAACGTCTGCTTGGCCGCATTCACTGCCAAGTGGTTTTGTTGGATTTCCCGTTCATACTGCCGTAACATTTCATAGAGTTCCTGCACCGACGGCCGGTTGCCCAACGGAGGTTCGCCGGCCTGCAAGATGGCACGGGCCATGGAAACGTCGTTGGCATCCCTTGGAGCCGACGGCGGAAGCTTACGAGACTCCACTTGAGACAGCAACCGGTTCTTTTGGTTCCTCATCTTTTCCGCCATTTTTTGAAAATGCGACAACTGTGTTTTCAAATTCTTCTTCACGGATATTTCCGACTGTTCCACCAGTTCCTTCGCATACTGGGAAGGTAAAGCCCGGTGTGCCTGCTCCATCTTCATTTTCTCGTTCAATTTGGCCGGTCTCGCCGCACGAGGTTTCAGTGCACCGTGATGTTTCTCCACCGCATGTCCCTCCGGCAATTTCATCGTACCTTGCGTGGAAGATGGAGGGGCAGACAGGATGCCCCATGCCAATGCCGCACAGGCCACAAGCGCTATCCCCCAAGCCACGACGGTGACCTTCCAATCAGTTTTCGTTGTAGTGTTCATCGTATGTTCGTATACCTATATTCGTTAAATTATAAAACTGGCAGGCATCCATCACCTCCACAAAACGTCCGAAAGGCGTATTCTTGTCCATGTCAATGCGTATCCGGCGATCCGGAGTGGCAATACATACATCCCGCAACTGCTCATGCAGGAAATTGGCCGTGCAAGGTTGGCCGTCCCAGTAAAAGTTACCTTCACTGTCCAACCCCACAATCGCCTGTTTGTCATCGGGCTTCAGCTTCACTGCAGCCTGCGATGCCGGCAAGTCCACCGGAATATCCCTGTTCTTGACCTTGGTCATAGTAGACACCAAGAAAAAGATAAGCAGCAGGAACACACAGTCTATCAATGGAGACATGGAAACTTCTGGTTCCTCTTCGTTATTTCCCAAAGGTAGTTTCATAAGGCTTTCCTCCTAAACGGACCCGCGTATGCGTGAATCCTTCTAACTGACATTGATCGAAAATCTCTATTACCGTATTGACCGGAACCGACCGGTAAGCCGCCACCTCTATGGCCACATCCGTCCCCACCTTCTCACGCAAAGCATTCAGATAGGCATTCAAATCCCCGATGGGCAGATAATCGTTCTCCCCGGTATAGGCGTCATGGTTCGCCACCTCATAGACCTGCTTGTCCTCGTCCACGGCTATAATCACGGTATTTTCACCCGAACGGGTCGTAGACAAACTGGAAGTCATCGCAGGCAACGACAGCGGTATCTGCATCTCCCATTTCTTCATCATGGTCGTGACCAAGAAAAAAATCAGCAACAGGAACACGCAGTCTATCAAAGGCGACATCTGGATGTCCACCTTTTCGTCTTCATCCAAAGGCTGTCTCATGCTCACACGGTTTTCTTATTCAAATAAATCGTATTCACCACTTGTTCCACGCCCGTCTCGATTTGTGCCCCCAAATTGGATATCCGGCTTTTGAGGATGAAATATACGGCAATGGAGGGCATGGCCACTATCAAACCGGCAGCTGTCGTAATCAACGCCTTGGAAATGGAGTCGGACAAGATGGAGGCTCCCCCCTCGTCACCGAACAAAGCCACAAGACCGAACGCCTCGATCATGCCCACAATCGTGCCGAACAACCCTAAAAGGGGAGACAGGGAAGAAATGACGGAAAGAGGATAAATGCGTGACAAATGGCCACGGATGTCACGGGCCGCCATGTCACCGGCCGTCTGGCACACCGCCTCCCAGTCTGCATCACGATGCTCTACTATAAAGCCAAGGGCATTACCTAAAGTGGAAGGCTTCTTCCGGCAAAGGGCTACAGCTGCGTCGTAATCTTGCTTCTCGATGCATGCACAAACCTTCTCGGCCAGGCCTTTCGGTGCCAAACGCCCGCGAGTGGAAGTAAAGAAACGCTGAATCGTAATGACCAATGCCAAAATGCCCAATAAGTAAAGAGGATACATGATGAAACCTCCGGCCTTGATCTGGGCCACCCAGTCAATTTGCACCTTCTGCTCCGCTTCTTCATCCGTTTCAACGGGCACATCCTCCAAAGCCACAGAATCCATTGCTGCGTCGTCTATCTCCTCTACAGCCGCCACCTTGCCCGGCAGAATCTTGGGAGCCACATCCGCAAAATCGTCCTGGGTAGCCCCTAAAATGATGTTGTCGAAACCGGCATCCCGACGGGTCGGACAAAGGAAGGATATATCGGTCAGTGTAAAATCGCCAAAGTCCTTCCATAAGTCCCGGGTCACAACCGTCCAACCACCGGTCACTTTGTCGTCCACCTTCAGGCCCGACAAGTCTTTTCCCGGACCGGCCATATAAGTATAATTGTATTTCTTCCCCGGCGCACGTCCTTTCGCGTTTTTCGCGCCCAATTTCAGTCCGATTTCCTCCCCGCCCCATTTAATCCAAGAAAACGTGATATAACGGTATTGTCCCGGACCGGGATTCTCGCGGACAGGAATGGACAGTCCGCTAATCCGTGTAGGAGTTTCGGAGGGCTGCACATAAATATAATGCGTACTCCCTTCCCGGCATCCTCCTTCCCGGACAGCTTTGGGTTCGGAAACCTGCGCCCCCGCCGGCACTTTGTCCTTGAACACCTCATAACGCCCTTTTGCCCCGGCATGGGATGCCCCCAAAAAACAAGAGAGCAACAAAGCCCACACCACCGAACACTTTCTCTTCTTCTGCAATAAATTTCCCATGATTGATAATATTTATATGATTATATGATTCCACATCGGCAAAGATACCGAACACCGCCCTAAAACCGTTCCATTTTTCATTCAAATACATGGCATAAATGTGGAAATTACACTTGATGCCGAAAATGATTCACTTTTGCCCATTTTCATTCAGACAGGCATACCCGGTAAAAACCGCTGCAAGACTCCCTTCTCCATGCCGCTCCCGTCAGCTTCTCCGTCGCCCCCCACACCTCCAGAAAGTTTTCCAAAACATGTTTCATCCTTCAGGAATCCCAATAAAACATTTGTAATTAACCGTTTAAGTCCTGAAAGATGAATAGGCGATGTTTCAGGCCGAAACGCCCCACCCCTACAGGGCGGTTGGAAAAGCCCTTCTTTAGGACGTATTTTTTTTCTGCGGCAAACGATTTTTCATTCTCCTGAGACTGATTTTCCGTTCTGCGCCAAACGATTTCACCACTTACGGCAGGACGGATACATGCCACAACCTGACAAAAGGCTGAAAGATGGAATTATATCCTTCAGCCGCCAAACACGTTGGAATACAAACACTTGAAATCCATTCTGAAAGATGAACCCATTTTTCTGAAAATCCCTTGGTGTATAGACGGGCCATAATGGAGGATACTCATTCAAACAAGACTATGCTGTCCCAATCGAAATCCTTGTTCCAAATCATATAGGGGTAAGGAATCCACTTCCTATCCACATATAAACCGATACGGATATTATCCACGCTCCCGGCACTTCCATCATCCACATTAAGTATGGGCAAAGAGAGATAACGCCCCTGAGCATCCCCTGCATTAATCGCCACATGAACCAACTCCACTTTGAATTTCAAGTCCAACGGACTTCCAGTCGCTTCTTTCGTACGGTCATAATAATAAGTCAAAAGAAAATAAGGTCCCATAAAATCATGCCCATAACGCCGAATCTCAGGCACAGCATAAGCCCGGTAATAATCCGGTTGGAACTGGAGAATGATTTGAGTGGACTTGGCACGGAGATAAGCCTCACAATCCGACTTGGACCAAGTGTCGAGATTATGGTCGGGATATTTCTCCAAATACGTCCGGCAGACGTACGCCACACTGTCTAAAAGTTTCTCCTTCTCGTATGCAGACAAGGGGAATGGATTCTCGGCCACCGTCTTAGTACCCGGCAAAACCACCGGACGGTACCCCTCCATGGCGTAATAATGCCCTTGTACAGATAGAGGCTTCCGTGCGCACGAAACAAATATCAGAGCTACACACGCTATTAACAAATAAAATCTTGTATTCATCATATTCCAACTATTTTTAAATCACCTATATTATTCCTGTCACTTCCGACCATCATTCATATTCCAAATCATATAGGGATAAGGTATCCAATCGTCCAACAATCCACCCTCATAATCAGGTGCATGGAAGCCGTAGCCCAAGTTTTCCAAAATCGGCATATAGAATCCGGAAGCCTGCGCATTCCCAATATTGACGGACACCGCAATAAGCCCCGGAACTACACATGTTTCTCTACCCATTCCATATTCTTCCATGGAAGGATCATAATAATAGGTTAATGTATAATAAGGCACACCATACAAATTCCTGAAACGCCGAATCTCAGGCACAGCATAAGCCCGGTAATAATCCGGTTGGAACTGGAGAATGATTTGGGTGGACTTGGCACGGAGATAAGCCTCACAATCCGGCTTGGACCAAGTGTCGAGATTATGGTCGGGATATTTCTCCAAATACGTCCGGCAGACTTGCGTCACACTGTCCAAAAGCGTCTCCTTCTCGTATGCCGACAAGGGGAACGGATTCTCGGCCCCTGTCTTCTTATCCGACAAGGCCACAGGGCGGTATCCCTGCACCAGATAATAGTGTCGCTTTTGCGCCCGATATTCTTTCAAGACCTTTCTTGAACTGCCGCACCCACAAAATAAGAATATGCCCAAAAGCAATAAAATATTTTTTTCCATCATGTCCATCTTCCTTAACTAATTTAAAAAAACGGAAAGGGTGTGGTGTTCACCCTTTCCGCCTTATGATTTATTGGTCACGCCATTGTTCTTCCATCATATAAGATGACAAGAAGCAATGCCCGTCCAACTCGTCCCCCACAGCATCAGCACCGCACAGCCAATAAATAACCTGAGGTGCAATCAAGATGTTTTCCATCGCCAAATCTCCTGAAGCTAATTTCTTAGGCAATGTATTGGCCATCCTCACAAAAACAGGAGGGGTCTTAAAAACAAAGTCGGGCATCCCTTCCACCCTATTGGGTATTACAGAATCATTTTCCAGTTCTTCCGGAGAAAAACGCCATTCCCCAATCAAATGAGTACGAGCTGAAAAATCGGCAGGCACATCCAACAGACTTGCCAATTCATCTACTTCCACGTCTTCCAATTGAGTATCCCACAAGCGCAAGGAAGCCACATAATAAGGGCTTAACGTGGATGAGGTATTCCCATCATAACCATCATCCCATGCCCAATTTCCACGTCCTATCACAACAGCTGTCGAATCATCCTCAACTCCCATAGCCGACGTTTCTTCGTATTTTTGCCTACGCCCATCATAAGAAACCAAAAACATTCTACCGGCACCAGAGTTCGGTCCCATCCCCAAATAAAGAGAATGCCACCGATCGTCATTGCAAGCCGTAATGCCCTCTTCCAACGTTCCATTACCCGTAACCCTTAATTTCACGACATCACGTTGACGGAACATCCCCCATTGGCCTTTTCCAACCAGATAAGTCCAGTTCGGGCCATTATAGGTTTGTTGTTCCGTAGGAGTATTACGCATATTCATTTCTATGGAAAGTTGTTTCTTATTCCCTATTCCATACAATGCCGTAGTGTCCTCTGCCGTAGCCCATTCCGATGCAGAAAAACGGGCTGCATAAAAAACCTCCCCTTTCATCTCGTACGAAGTATAATGAGGATAATAGAATATGCCGAAAATATCCCGTTCCGGATCTGTGTTGCCGCCGTAGCGACCGTCAGGCGTCCCCCCGTGGTTCGATGTCACGCACACCAACCAGTCTTCATAATAAGCATCTTCGCGAGCCTCAATCGTGGCCAACAATCGTCCCAAACCCGTATCTACCAACTTCAAGGCATTCAGGTATGATGCATTTTCAGCCACGAATCCTCCTGATTTTCCAGCCTCCAACACTCCTTTAAAGGCAGCCAATGTCAACTGGTTATCTCCCTTTTCAAGTTGCCTCTGCAACACCTCCAACGTTTCTTCATCCGAAGAAGTGGTAATCACGGATTGCATCGCGCCGACATAACGGTTTAAGTTGGGCCAGGGAGAAATGCACGACATCAATAAGTTCGGCTCCTTATCCGACACATACTGCACGAGAGTCTTGGCATAAGTAACCGCCGCATCCCCTATCATGAAATCAGGAGTATAAGAATAATCTTTGATACGGTGCATACGGGAATTGATACCTGTAAGCATAGTGGCCCAAGTCAAAGGATCTTCCTCATCATACGACTCACGCCCTTCCGTCAGCAAGGCGTGGTCATCGGCGACCCCCGTCCAAACATACTTGCTATGCCCAAGCATCTTCTGCATGGCCGGGAGGGTTCCTTTCTCCACCTCCTGCTTCACCACAGAACCCACAGCCCCATCTATGTTGAGCCAAAGCACGTAACGTTTCACACTTTTTTTGGATGCCGCCGTGTCTTCTATCCCTCCGGCAATCGACTCAGGTGTATCATACTTCGTGCACGAAACGTACAACCCGCACAGCAACACCAATACGTATTTGAATCGGTTCATTATATCCATATTTCAAATTGTTTTATCGTTTATAAAAAAATGTCCCAAACTCCGAAAACATTTGTTGCCTGTCCTTATGGAAGTTTTCAAAATTCTCTTCATCACCTTCATTCGGTATGAACAAATTGGGCTTGTCGAACACCAAACGCAGGTAACGTGCCGTGACAGGCTGCGGGAAATCTATGAACTGCTCGTTTTTCAACAAACCGTCCACGGTCTGTTCCAAAACATACACGGTGCTCCATTCCTGTTCGCCATGCTGTTCCAAACCGAAGCCTGAAGCATCAGTCGTCTGCAACGTAAATCCGGAAATACAGCGTGCGTCCCCATTCGCATAATAAAAACCATCCATCACCTGCTCCTTTCCCATGTCGATGACCACATAATATGGAAGTTCGCTCGGAGAATCCTGATACCCTCCACTCCAAGGGGAAAGGTAAGAGCTCCAGTAAGAGTAGGGATCGCCATCCAGAAGATTGTCCGCAGTCTTCCAATCCGACTCAGATTTATACTCCTTGTCCTCGTTTTCACGCCCTTCGCTGTCCCAAGCCGCAATCTTCCATGCGCTACGGTTGGCACGGTAACGGAAAGACGAGGTTTCATATTGCTCCACATCCTCAAACGGATCCTCCGCCAACGGGTTTATTTTCCAGATTTGCTTGTCCAATAGAGGATAGCGTGAAGCATATTCACGCTCCGATCCGGAAACAGACATGCCCCAATGTTCATAGAAAGGAGTAAAATCCACCTGATAACGGTCGCAAAGTTCCCTGAAGAAACCCTCATAGTCGTTTCCGGCTCTTCTGTCATGGCTTAATTTATCATAGATGTCCCATTTCGGTTTATCCTGATAATGGTTTTCATATTCGGCAATTTGGACACGCGGTAAAAGATATAGGGACTTTTTTCGGTTCGCCTCTTCTTTAGCCGTATACAAATCCGATGACATCCACTTGGAAGTATCCGCCTCTGCATAGGACAAAGCAACCGGAACTGTAGACTTAAAATCTATCCCCATGTCCGATAATTCTTGTTCCAAACCAATCTCCTTGTTCCTCTCATTCATCCGATACAGAGGCACATAAAAATATTCATCCTCCCATCCCGTCACTCCATTATAAAAATAACTATACTTTTCCGCCACCATGGAATACACATTGATAAAATGCAAATCAGCCACAGAGTCAATATTCAACAGGTCATCATAAAGACTGGCCGTACGTACCAACATCATCCCCTGTTCGTTATCGGAACGCCTCGATTTGTTTTCCCGCAATTGGACATCAAAGACAAAACGGTTGGGAAACATGGGTTGTGGATTTGCCGCATCGGATTCTTTGTCAAAGCCTTGGGTACGATAAATCGTCTCCAACATTTCATCCCACGTAGCCAAACATGCCTCCATTTCCATCGCAAAATCAGGACGTTGGGAGAAATACAAGTCCAACTGGCTTCGCTCTACGGAGAACGCCACGTTTTTTCCTCTCAATTCCAACCAAGGGACTGTCGTAGCTTTCACTTTCCGTTTCCACTCACGCACGTCGGTTTTCCCCAAGACAAAATCCGGAGCCGCATACACATTGCAGAATGTCAACGGGACATCAGCATCCCCTTCTACATCCTGATCGCGCAACACCCAAAGATAACCTCCCAACGAGAAGCGTACGGTATTCTTTCCGGGATACAACGCTTTCCGATAATAGGCAATAGGTTCACGCAAGCCGATATTGTCATTCGTCAAGTCTTCCGTGTGCATACCCACTTGGACGGTCAGTCCCCAAACATTATCCGGCACATAAACCGTCACCAATTCCCCTGCACCCGCATACAACCCACTGCTATAAATGGATTGTGGGCCTTCTTGCATAATCCCCAACTGGATATATTTACGGGATAAATCCAAATAAACCACAGTATCTGCGATACGACGTTCTGAAGCCGTGTCCACCAATCCCGGAAACAAACGGGCTTTCTCGTACATGCTCACATCGATGCCCTGTACCGTATCCACTGTCACACGGGAGGAATCCGCCGCATTATCATCCCACCCGCTATCAAACTCGAAGTCACTGGCTTCACACCCTGAGAACAAAAAAGACATCCCCAAGAAAGCCACTAATATATAGTTCACTAAATATCTCATATTCCTTATGCTTTAATCGTTCGTTGTTAAATCCTTATAGGGAAGCGTACGCCCAATCCCCGTCCATCCCCATGCATCAGGCACGGTAAATCCCAACCATTGGAAAGTTTGGAATGGTATATCGACCAGATTAATGGACGTTTGGAAATAGGTCTTGCTATAAGGCGGTTTGACATTGGTCTCTTCCGACATGCCCTGTTGCCACAAAACATTGGAAGAAAGTGTCATATCCGATTTCCCTGCATTCGGTCCACCATAAATGGAACCATATTGGGAATAGTCCGGCAACACCTCCCCTTCATAATCCTCTTCCCGGTCGCAAGGCCAGTAACCAATCAAATTATCCCAATAAGGATAATCTTTTCCCAGTTCATCCAATCCCGACAGTTTATAATTCTCAGCTATGAAATCAGCCGGCAATGCCACATCGTAGACTTGCACATTGGTCACATAAATCTGTACTGTCGTGGAAGTATTTGAACGGAATATCTGCCCAATGGTAAGGGGAACCTTGTCTCCTGTAGAAACATCCACTGTCAAAGGTTCAAACTCTGCATTCCCATGAAGATCCAAATGCCCGTCTGTATATTGACGGAACTGTTGTTTCTTATAATCAAAAACTACCGTCAATACATGCCATTTTTTATCGTTCAACACCGAAGCCTGGTCTTGAATCGTCCAAATCCGTTTTCCATCGAACCTGGACAAAAGCCTGAAATATTCCGCTCCGGTTTCCCAACCTTCCCCCCCTCGGGGTTCTGTTTGGATGGCCTTAGACACAAAATCCAACCAGTTTTCTCCTCCATTGGGATAGCAGACCATGAATTGGACGGTATAAGATGTGGTGTCTTCCCCCTCTGCCGGCAATTTGAAATCGAACAAAGACGGGTCATTGACTTTGGCATAATCGGTAGCCCCCGTTCCGGAATAGGCCGGAGTGAAATACTTATATACCAATCCCTCATCCGAAGAAGGAGCCAAAATGCGCTCTTCACCGAAACGTTCATTATACATCAAGGTAAATGTATTGCGGTCTTTCATCTCATACACACTTTCGCCCGTATTGTCCGTGACACCTCCATAATTGGACGTTACTACCACCAACCAATCCTCGGCAGCATAATCCGGACGTGCTTGCAAAGCCGCCATGACCCGTCCTATACGTTGATCCGTTTCGGAAAGAGCGACTATGACTTCATCCGTAGGCCACCCGGCACGCTCGCCTTCAGGAACAATAAAACCGGCTTCCAATCCTGCCTGCTGCACTCCATTGTATTCTATAATGGTCAATGAGGGTACCTCGCCCGTAGCCGACAATATTGCCTCAGCATCTTCCGTGATTTGCTCATCCGTACCCCAACAAATCGTATCGGCCTCATCCTTGCATAAGTCGGAAAACTCACGTTCAGATGCCAATACCGCAATACGGCTTTCACCGTCAAGTCCTTTAAGGCGTTCCAAAACCGAAGGCGTATCGGAAGAGCGCTCCAACATTCCTGTCAGCAGATTATCCCATCCCAGACGACTTCCGACCAACGTATCGGAACGGGTATCAGCCAAACCGTCAAACGTATACAATGCCTTTTCCATCATGCCTTTCAGCGTCATCACCTTTCTGTCATTATTTGCCTCCCTTACGGCCGTACCGCTCGCCCCGTCCACCACAATCCAAAGCACATGTTTCTTATGGTAAGCGAAATCCTCATTCGGATAATCCGTCCGCAAACCATCCACCAAGTCATCGTTACAGGCACATAACGTAGCACCCATGCCACAAAAGACAGCCAATTTCCAAATGGTTCTTATCAAAATGTTTCTCATCTTTCTTCTTTTTTACATTAATGATCCAAGTTCACTTCCAACATCAAGACGTTATTGGCTTTCTGGCCATTGAAACGGTCAAAACTTCCCATCAACAACAGTCCATAAGAGCCCAAAGTCGTTTCCGTTTCGGCCACATGATAAAGTTGGCCGTTAAAAGTCCCGGGCACATTGAATTTCTGTTGTGCCGTACCGTCCATTTCCAGAATGAGGAATCCCAATCTCGGCACACCTCCATAAGTAGAGAACGTTCCGGACACAATCACCTTTTCCTTGTCTATCAACTGGGCAAAATTAACCGTACCGCCCCCTATCTCACGAGGTACAAACGTTTCATCCAATGTCCCGTCAGGGTTCAACATGGCCATTTGCTGACGAGGCTGCCCGTTGACATGTTCGAAACCTCCAACCACCATCATTTTATCCAAAGCCTTGTTATAACGCACCATGGTAACATTACCATCCGGTCCCGCACCCAAATTCTCCAAGAAAGCATGGTCTACATTTCCACCCGCATCCAAACGGACCATTCCCGGCACGGGAACACCGTCGAATGAAGTAAAAGAACCAACCAAAACCACTCCATCGTCCTTATCCATGCACGCATCTGCTATGATTCCACCCCCCGCGCCGGAATAGTGCCCAACCTTATCCACCAAACGATAAGTGGAGTCCAACACTCCACAGTCATCCATGCGGAATGCCGATGCGACCGGTGAAATACGCTGTTTGCTATCGACATAAGAAGACGCATATTCATTACATACGTACTGCGTAAGATTACCCACCGCCACTATCTTCTGACCGGAAGTCACAAACGAACGTACAATGGGTTGCAGACTTCCGCCATTCAGTTTGCTAAACGAATAACGGATAGGCTTGCCATTGCTCTCTTTTCCTGCATCCTCGAATACATATTGTTGCGTGGTGTCGGGATGGGCATTGGAACGCAACACCATGATATTGTTAACATATACCCTATCTTTCAAATCATACAATCCACCATTTTTAGGATTATACACTTCAAAAGCAGAGAACATACCGGATACCAACATACGCCCGTCTTCAAAAGCAGATATGGAATTAATATACGGAGGGGTATCCCCTTCAAAGGAGGAAGGTTTCACGCCATAGTCCGTACCAAAATCGGAAGAACTCCAACGGGTCACTACACCTTTGGAATTCACATGCCCGATGCACCAATGTTCATATTGGGCCAAATGCTGGAATCCTCCTACCAGATAGTTGTTTTGAGGCTTGCCATATTGGCTCACCGAACCATACACTATCCCATCCACCACTTTCGCAGACAAATCCCACAACTTATCTACCGAGATATTGCCTTCTATGGGAAAATAAGGGCCGTAAAACACTTGGTTTTCCATCACCAGATAAGTATTGCTCGACACGCACTCATCGGGAACCCTAACCGTCAACGTCGTATCGGTGGCTGCCAATATTTTGGTTTCCTGTTCTCCCAAATAGAATTTAAAAGCATATTCTCCCTTTTCCGGCACACAATAGTTCAATAACCCATCGGCCTTAAACACTACCGTATCTCCAGGATATCCCTTGGCCGGAACCGGATCTTCACTCAGCAACCTGAGGTCGAACTGCACTTTTCCACCTCCATAAGGATCTTCCGAAATGGAATGATCCAGTTCTTCACAACCGGAAAAACCGGTCAGCAAGGATAAAACCCCATATAAGCCCACGCCATATTTCATAACCAATTTCATAACCTATCCTCCTCTTTCTTCCGAATAAGACATTCCTTTTCCCTGCGCTTGACTTCCTCCAAAGGCAAAATACCTGCCCCAATCGCTTTCTGCGCAAAGACATCGCGGTCGAAACCAAAATTATGGTTCGTAAACCTTATGACATGAACCACGCCGTTAAAGGGCTGAATGTCACACGAAGCCACATAAGCATTAATCATATCCATACTGGCAAAATCGTTCACATAAGAATAAAGTATCTGGCGTGGACCGGCATATTTCACTCCAGAGGCATCATAGTACACGACTCCCATGTTCATAGGCTTACCTGCCAACGAGTAATAAGCTCCACCCGGATAAGCTGAAACGGCTGCTGTATCCAACTGGGGGATATCTTTCAAACAGTATTTCCCGGGAATGACATACATGGACAGGAACTCTTTCCATACTTCCGGTCTAATCTGCCGCAAATCTTTCACGCTGTCTTCTCCCATCGTGAAATACAACTTTCTACTCAGATAATCGACCGAAAAACTGATAGACCAGTCTGTCGGGGCAAAAAAGGTTATTTCACCATTTTGGAACACGGAATCCATTCCGGCATAATGGATCATTTCGACCAAGTCCGAAAAATAATGCTTGTCGGGATGCTGTTCCAAATAATCCAATACCGTACCGTTATAATACGGATTGTGTTTGCCCCCATCTTCCAAATAATCGTCATTCTGGCAACCTATGGCAGAAAAAGAGAGCACGACAGCCCCAAACCAAATCAGAAAATTTCTAAGTGAATATCTCATAAATAATAGTTTAAAGTACAACATTTTATTCCCAATAATTATTCAACGTAATCAACGTGTTATTCTCTTGTGCTTTCCTACTGATAGGCCACGTCCAAGCCCCTTCACGGAATTCACTCTTGGTCATGGGATGATAACAATATTGATTGTTATAAACCTTTCCAGTCCGCACCAAATCATAAAAATAATGCCCCTCACCCATTAATTCACGTACACGTTCCCAATAAATGGCATCTTTTAATTCGCTTCCGGACAGCGACAAAGTAGAAGCACCGGCACGTGCACGAATCCGGTTGAGCAAACCGCAGGCTTTTCCATCATCCGTACCTAATTCCGCCAAAGCTTCTGCATACAACAAGATGGCATCTGCCAAACGGAACACAATCTGATTACCCGAATTGGAGGTCACGCTCTTTCCATCATACAAGTCCACATGTTCAAATTTCTTCACTTCTTTAGGGTCTGTGTCCATGGTAGAGTAAATATTCTCATTAAACCAATACGTCACACGCTCGTCCGGTTCAGAAGGAGGATAAATCCGGGTCAGGAAATCATAAGTGTACTGAACGTATGGTTGACTACGGAGATCAAATACAGAATACATGACTTCGTTGGAATAAATGGCATTTTGGTTAAAAACCTCATTCCCGTTAATGTAACTCAGATTCTGCACAATCTCGAAAATACCTTCATTGCTTCCCCCACGGAACAACGTAGCCGTCTGACTTAAAGGCAACAACGTGTAAGCCTCACCGCTTTTTTCCACCAATTGCTCTCCATAATCCACCACAGCCTCGTAATAAGTGTTCTTCTGCGACTCATCAAAACCAGCCAGCCACATGTTCACATGCATCAATAGGGCCAAAACAGCCCCTCTTGAAGCCCGTATGGCTTTTTTGTCAGAGGAGTATTGTGTCCAGGGCAAACAGGTTACATCCGGATCATCCACTAAAATCTGGTTCAAATCCGCAGCAATGTTCTTCAGCACCGTTACCATATTGGTCCGCGGCAAAGGTTCTTGATGATAGGCATCCGTATAATAAGGCACATCTCCAAAATTACGCACTAAGAAGAAATAGGCCAAACCACGCATGAAAACAGCCTCAGCCTTATACGCCTTCTTTTCGTTTTCCGAGACACTCGTACGGTCAATCTCTTTCAAAAGGATATTGGCAGACTGGATAACTTTATAAAAGTTCTTCCATTGCATGATAGCCTCAGCCCGCTCATTATCATCATTCGGATAATGCTCCCTAAGCCCATTCAAATCATTAGACACCAAATCCTTAACATAATCTAAATTCCCATCCGTCTCTAACGGAGCACAACGCAAGTCCCCAGAGTAAAGGATATAACAGGATTTTTGCATCGTAGCGGCACGGAACTCCGTATAGATGCTGTTCACAAACCCTTCTACGGATTGCACGGATGCTTCATCCCACATTTCATCTCCTGACAGGTGTTCCTCACTCGTCGTATCCATCAGTCCACAGCTCCCCAACAAACAAGAAGACAGGGAAGCCACTGCTATTATATATTTCATTTTAAATAATCGTCTCATATTCATTTTTATTCATTATCATAAACCGATAGTCAAACCCATGGAGAAAGTCCGGGCATTGGGATAACCTCCCGACTGGTCCCAACCGATAGAACTTACATTCTCCGGATTGATTCCTGAATATTTCGTAAAAGTGTAAAGGTTGTTCAAACTCATCCGGATGCTGGCATGGCGGATGCGGATAAAGTCCGTCCACTTCTTAGGCAACGTGTAAGATAAGGTTATGGCATTAATCTTAAAATACGAACCATCTTCCAAAAACAATGTCTGGTCGGCACGGAACGGCTTTATCACGCTACTGTGCTGGTAATCGTATGGATTGGGATAATCCGCATGCGTATTGGTCGGAGTCCAAAAATCATACGCACTGATAGGAGTCAGTGCCGCATTCTTATACATCCCATCCCGACCTTCTATATTCGGGTCATTCAAAGATGCGAAATTATTAGCCAATACCTGATTTACAATGTCACGACGAAGCGTGAACGAGCAACTGGTAAACAGAGCCAGATTCTTGTAACGCAGATTCAAAGAAAGACCTCCGATAACACGCGGTTGGGAATTGCCGACAATCGCTTTATCTTTCTCATCTATCACATAATCCCCGTTCAAATCAGCCCAAATAGGATCACCAGCCTTGAAATACGCATTCGGATTGTCGGCCGAAACACCTTCACCTCCGACTCTCAAACGAAGTCCCGTGGCAGGATCGACCGGCACATCTTCGTCTGTGGCATACACACCTTTATATACGTATAAGAAATTAGACATGGCATTCGAACCCAACTTATTCACAACCTCCGCGTTAGAATTGATAATCATACGGGCTTCGTCCGGCAACTTTGTCATCACGTCCCGATTAATCGTAAAGTTCGTCATGATGTCCATGCTCCAGTTGCTTTTAGGACGGAAAGGACGAACCACCAAAGCCAACTCCATACCATAATTGACCAAACTCACCTCAGTAGTAGGCACCATATCAAAACCGTTATGGTCGGCCAGTTCAATCGAACTCAACTGATTGTCCACTTGCTTATAATACCAATCTCCCTGAAAAGACAAACGATTGTTCCATAATCCGAAATCCAAACCCACATTCCATTGCGTTGTTGTAATCGGGTCTATATTATTATTCGGCATATTCTTGAAATCAATGGGAATCACGGTATTACCATTATAAGTATCGCTTCCTAACAAGTAGTTTCCCCACACGTCATATTTCGTAGCCTTATATTTGACTACCCTACCCCATGATGCCCGGATGGCAGAATAATCCACCCAATTCCAATTCAGTTTTTTAAAGAATTTCTCCTCATCGAAGTTCCAACGCACGCTCACACCGGGATTGACGACCCATTTCACGCCCCGGCCGTAAGCTGAATTGGCTTCAGGACGTATGGTCGGCGTAATCACATACTTATCTTTTCCTCCTGTGGGATTTTTAAATCCTATAGTCGGAGCAATATTGAAAGACACGGTATTATCTTCCTCCGAAGTCACAGCCTCTGCCCATGAAGAAGCATAACCAAGCGGCCCCCATAAATAATCATTGACCAGTCCGGTCTGTCTGATTTCATTCCCGTTACTTCTATTGGAACTGATTTCTCCCGTCACGGTGAGGCCGTATTTAAGAATCCCCGTCGAACCGGAATAAGACAAACTGGTACGCCCATAAAGCCTGTCGCTATATTTGCTCAATCCGTAAAGTTGTGCTTGATTGCTGTTCAACATACCGGGAGTGAACTTCTCATTTTCCGTATTGTTATAAATATACCCGGCCGTAACATTCCACCGGATATTCCACGGCAACTGATAATTCATGTTTATATTGGCATCGTACGAAACACTTGTCGTATTTTGTTCCACCATCAAGGCTCCCAAAGCTGCATTCGAAGCACTATATATGGACGGAGGAGGCAGCAAGGAAGAAGCAGAAGCTCCACTGGCCACACCGGTCTGCTGCAGCGCGTTTCCACTTCCAGATCCCGTAATACCCAACGTGGCATTGACCCCGACATACAAATTGAACTTCTCTGTCGGCGCATATCCCATATTGGTACGGATTCCGTAACGGTTGAAGTCCGTATTGGTAATGATACCTTCTTCCGAATAATAGTTTCCGTTTATCTTATAATTGAATTTCGTACTTCCACCTTTTACCGACAAGTTGTAGGTCTGGTTTACCGTGCGACGATAATAATTCCCCTGCCAGTCCGTATTGTTATTGTAATAAGGATTCAAACTGTCTGTCAAAGCCTGATTCCCGTTCACATCATAATAACCATTCCAACGCGACGTGTCGTTTTGTAGAATTTGGTCGATACGGGACATTCGTTCTGCCCGTCCCACCAACACATCCCGAAGACGCGGAGGAATATTCACTTTCATATCCATTGAAAAATCAATCTGGGGTTTGGCTGAATTTCCACGTTTGGTGCGAATCAAAATCACACCGTATGCACCACGTGAGCCATACTGTGCCGTGGCTGCCGCGTCCTTCAATACTGTTATGTCCTCTATATCCTCGAAAGACAGACTTGACAACGGGCTGACCCCAGAACCTGACAATAATCCATTAGCATCAAAATCACCTACATCTTCTTGCGGAATTCCATCAATAACAAATAGGGGAGCGGAAGAACCCAAAATATATTGTTGGTCATCTCCTTCACCTACACCCTGAATTGAAATATCAGATATACCCCGGATGGTATAAGTTCCGATTGAACCTGGCGCGCCATTGTTCTGCTGTACGTTCAAACCGGCTACCCGCCCTTGCAGCAGCTCCATGACATTGGAAACCGGAGCCGGTGGCAAATCTTTTGTATTCACGACCGTTACGGAAGCTCCCACGTCAGCCCGACTCTGTGACTGGTAAGCCACCACCACCGTCTCGTCCATCGCATTCACGCTCTCTTCCATAAATACGTCCATGTCCTTTTTGGCTTTCGCCACTTTCATTTCCACCGTCCGGAAACCCATATAAGAAAATATTAGAGTAGCATTACGGTCTGCCTTCAACCTGAAGCTTCCGTCCATTTTGGTTAATGCACCATTTCCCTTCTCGCCCTTTTCACCACGGACCATGACCGTCACGCCGGGAATAGGTTCACTACTCTCGGCCAACCTCTCGTATACATGTCCGGAAACCTCCACGACCTGCCCGTAAACCCGGTTCACGAATAAGGAAAACAGGCAAATCAAAGCCATGATATTTAGTTTCTTCATTTTTCAACTTCATTATAAGATTAATAATTATCCCTGAACTCAGGATTACCCCCAGAAAACACAAAGATGATATCCCAATGTCCTTCTTTATAAATGGCAAAATCAAAGGCCATGGATGCCCTTACACGATAAGTTCCTCTCATCAATCGGTCATAAGCAAAAACCACATGGGCCTTGTCACCTTCTTTATTCGTATAACGAGTTGGCAATTCATTCAAAGGAATCGGATACGCCACCTTGTAACGTACATAATCGTCCGTCATTTCCATATCGAAGCCATGAAGCAAATTCGTCCAATCTGTCTTAGAGAATTTCCGGGGAGAAATCGGTTCGTAATCCTTTGTCATGAAACGAAAAGTCAACGTATTGTCCTTAGACGTATTCTCCAGATTTTCGCGAAAATAGACCTTGATGTCTTCTTCATTCATCACACCGAAGAAACCACTTGTACCC
Source organism: Paraprevotella xylaniphila YIT 11841 (assembly GCF_900683745.1). NCBI lineage: Bacteria > Pseudomonadati > Bacteroidota > Bacteroidia > Bacteroidales > Prevotellaceae > Paraprevotella > Paraprevotella xylaniphila. The sequence continues at coordinate 3,194,493 of NZ_LR215980.1, read as the reverse complement.
TCCTTATACATTCCTTGCACTGAAAGAGGATGTACAAAGTCCTCCGTGATGACTCCCGTCAGTTCATCCATGTTCGTCGGTTCATAATCCCGTTCACGTTTGGGTATTAAACGGAAACCCGTATATTCTTTCCAACCACCGGAATTTACCGCACGGATGTCAAATATGTAACCGGAATCCGGATCGCATTTGACGAACGACGAACGTGCATTGGCCCATAATATGACTTCTCCAGAATGCTTACGCACCTGCAACAGGCTACGATTCTCATATCCTCTTTTCGCCTCAATCTCCTCCAATGAAGTTTCGGTTCCCAAATAAGGGGATTTCCACACCCTCACAGGGAACTCATCCGTCAATTCCGGAGCCTCGCTACCATCGTGGCGTACCACCCTGGAAATCGTAAATGTAAGAGGCTGAGTGGAATTCCCTGCACTGAAATTGTCGGATGCCACATTGTCACGCCCTAATACGGGACGGTACATCGTTTGCGTAAAGGCAGCATCCTTGTCAAAAGAGTCCAGACTCTCCGGCAAGAAGTTATCCACACAAGACTGCAACACGCAGCCTCCCATAGCCACTGCCCACCAAGCGCATATATTATTTCTTTGTCTTTTCATTCCCATAATTATAAAATAATTGTTCCATTCCATTAAAACCAAACTCATGGCCGTCCGACAACACATGAACACAGCCATTATTTGCCATGATATCAAACGATTCCACTTCGGCCTTCACCCAAGTCGATGTAACTTTGGAATCCCACGTTTCTATCAGACGCATATAACGTGTCCCGACCTCTTCCGCACCGGAAGCCGCTCCCCGGCCTACTTCCATACGCATCAAATGGCCATACGACATACAGGGCACTTCCGTTGCACCTACGTTCAACACATCCTCCATGGAATACCGTCCATCAAACAGGTAACAGTACAACATGGAATCCAATTGGTGGCGATAATCATAATGCCGCGTAATATAAATAGTATCGTTATCTTCAGTGGACACTTGGTGCACAATCGTATCCACCACGGTAAAAGGTTCTATCAACAAATCTTCCAACCCCAAATGCTTGCCTTTCCCATAAGCTTCACGATACCGGTTCAGACCGTCGAATGCCAATCTGAACGATTGGTCCGTTACAGCAAATAAAGTTACCTCTTTACGTTTCTGCAATGAATCTTTCAATCCAGGAAGGCGCCCTGCCAGAAAAAGCAAAGAATCATATGTTACATCAGGATGAGCCGCCTTATCCGCAAGATAATCATACAACGTTCCCTCATAACGCACCGTGGATTCTTCCAAGGGATAAGTGCCAGACTCATACTCCTGACAAGAAACCCATCCGAGCATCAAAGCTCCAAATACCAATACATTAAAAACAAACAGTCTCATGGTACCATAAATTTAATTATTCCAATATTCATTTTGCCGAATCAAATTATTCTGCCGGATAACCTCTTCGGATACCGGCCAGTAAATGCCTCCATTCTCCATCCTTGCTAAAAAATCCGGGTCATCCTGAAGAATACGCTGCCGACGAATCAAATCATACCAACGGTGCCCTTCACCTATCAGTTCCCGACGACGTTCTGCAAAGATATTGTCTATCAGCTTGTTCACGTCCTCCCCGAAATTTTTCTTGAACGACACTTGAGAAAGCCCACGCTTTACCCGTAACAGGTTCAGTTGTTCCACAGCATCATCCACCCGGTTCAAAACCGCCAAAGCCTCCGCGCGCAACAACAGCATATCCTCCATACGGGACAAAAGGATGGAAGAACCGAATACCGCAAAATCGCCATCCTTACCGGCTCCATTCTGCACCACATTAATCTTCCTGAAAACGGGCTTTGCATAAGTCATATCAATATAAGCCGAACGGTATTTCGATCCGGCAACCGTGTCTATGCCAAAACGTAAGTCTTTCCAATCGTCATATATACGGAAAAGAGAGTCCTTCGTTACATATAAGTCAGGATGTACCTTCCGGATGTAAGGTTCGCACAAGGTCCATTGTTCCAAATGCCCGCTCTGTGTCACATCTTTATTATCCATAAAATTAAAAGCCACTAAACGGTAAGGTGCATAAGTAATATACGAAGCGTTGAAAAGACCTTTCGTATCCACAATATTATCCACTTCCAAAATATTCTGTAACGACCCGGTCATGCCTATCGCCTCATAGTTTTCCAATACGTAAGTGGCATAAGCCTCTGTATCGGCATAGTTCCCTTCCCAAGCCGACAAATGGGCCAGAATGGCATAGACCGAAAGTTTATTGAGCAATTTGCCTCTCCAAAAGGTAGGGTCTTGCCAATAATACTTATTATTGCTCGAACCGAACTCGAACGGAAGTTCGGCAGCTGCTGCCAACAGCTCATTCTTGGCATATTGCAAGACCTTGGCAGAAGAAGAACGGCCGATTTTCGGAAAAGAGCCATTGTCGTAAGAATAAGTGACCAAAGGGACATCCCCCCAAATCCGTACCATATAAAAATAGGCCAGTCCGCGCAAGGCATGTGCTTGCGCCACATCCCACTTCAAAGTCTGTTCGGAATAGGCTTTGTCCTGTCCTAACACGTTTCCTACATTTTCTATAAATACGGAAGCCGCATTGACCACGGCATAAAACCTCCGCCAATCCGAAATTTCATCTATCATGGGAATATTACGGTTCAAATCATTATGAATGATGGCATCCAAATCAGCTCTTCCGTATGCCGTAAAATCACCGCTGCGCAACTCTCCGCAAGCCCAATGGGTGTTATTATCAGCTAATGCCGCGCGCATCAAACCATACATACCCATTAATCCGGCACGGGCATCCTCCAACGTATTCCAATTATGCTCATCGGGCAACGTGTGATGCGACTCGTTCTCAAGGAAATCCGAACATGCGGACATTCCGGAAACAACCACCAACGCACATATTCCCCATAAGAGTTCTCTCATGTATAAAACTATTTTTTTCATTTGTTTTCCTTGAATGGTTAAAAACTACAACGGACACCCAACGTCACAGAACGCGGTATGCCCATACCGTAACCTCTATAATATCCATCGAAATCCACTAACTCAGGATCGTCGCCACTGAATTTCGAGACGGTAAACAGATTGTTTCCTGACACATACACATATACATCATGTTTTGGCGTAGGAACAGAATACCCCAAGGTAACCGACCGCAACTTCAAGTAAGAAACCTTTTCCAAATACAAATCCTGATCTGCCCGGTAAGGATGCACCTCACTCAATGCATTGTAACGAGGATAATCCATCGGGACATTACCGCTTTGCCAGAAGAAGATTTCCTTCACACCTGCCAGATTATCTCCTTTGTCAAGGGTTGTGAAATCATACTGTTGATAGGCCCTGTAATTCATGGCCGACTGTCCCGCCGCAAAAAAGAACGAAGCCCCCAAATCAAAACGTTTAAACTTCAGTTGAGTCGAGAACCCTCCGGTGTATTTCGGCAAAGAATGGCCTTTCAGGACTTTGTCCTCATCCGTTATCTTATTATCACCATTCCTGTCTACCCATTTCGGGTCACCGGCTTTCATTTCCACTCCATTTACCGTCATCTTTTTCCCGTCTTTCACCGGGACTTCTGCATCGGATTGGTAAATCCCGTCATTCTGCAGGACATAAAAACGGTCTACGGCTTCTCCTACCCTCAACAACCGTCCGTCGACCTCCGTTTGCTGAAGCCCACCGGGAAGGGCTGACAATTCATTGTGGTTGAAAGCAAAATTGGCACCGACCGACCATTGCCACCCGTCACCAGGCTGTTCAATCAACTTTCCGGTAAGAGACAGTTCCACACCTCGGTTCGTAATCTCCATACCTTGTTTATATTGCCCTGTATAACCAAACTCATGAGCCACCGGCACCTTTACCAACAAGTCCTTGTCGCGATTGGAATAAAAAGCAAAGTCCAACGTCAGACGGTCTTTCAACCAACTGGAACGCATCCCGACCTCTGCCTTGTCCGCATAAGGCCATTTCACGCCAAAACCGACCCATCCGAACGTATAAGGACGGGTAGTCGTGGCATATTGGTTATAAGAACTGGGAATCCAAGAACCGCTCCAACCGATGTTCTCTGATGTATATTGCGGCCCCATCCCATAACGGTCGGAAGGAAGATAACGCCCGACACGTGCCCATGAACCATATAAATCCAATCGGGACAACCAGGAAACATTTTCTAATAAAGAATGCTTGATACTCCATTGAACCTGAGCTGCCGGAGTAAAGAGCCAACGATGATTGGATTGCACGGTCGTCGCACCGTCATAACGTAATACCACACCGGCAGAAAGATAATCCTTCCATCGGTAAGCGATGTTCAAAGATGAATTCATGAAATGCACTTCCTCCTGATCCAAGAAATTAAACAGTTCAAAACCTCCTCCCTTGGTACTATGCTTGTTATCGTCATCCCCGTCATAACCTTTGGAGTAATTATAATGATAACGGTCCTGGTCCATGGAGCCGTTCACGTCGAAAGAAAGGCGATGGCCGTTTTCCATATCCCAATCATAACCCAAATAGAAGTCTCCTATAAAACGACGGTTGTATCCGGAGTAATTCGACACATAACTCATGGACTCCATCATCGTAGAAGGCCAAAACGCATTCCTGACATCCGTCTCATAGTCGAATTTTACGGACAAGCCAGCCCTTAGAGCCTTCCACACATAATTCAGAGATAGGCTTCCGTTTATCGCCATGTTGTCATTCTTGTCATCCGTACCACTCAAATAAGAGTCATAGATGCCTGCCCCTTCCGTCGTCGGAGGTACGGGCGTAGCCAAAGACGGAAAATACTCCATTTCTGCATAACGGTCACGCAAGGTTTTGTTTCGCGAACGCGATGCCTTAACGGCTTGCAAGATTGTGCTCACCGTCAGTCCTTTTACGGGCATCATGTTCAGATAGAAATCGATATTGTATTTCGAGTAATCCGTATTGTCGGCCATCCCCTCATTGGTTGCCGTACCCACAGAAAACAAATAATTGGCAATCCCTTTACCTCCCCCGACGGAAGCATTCACGTTATATTGCAACTGGGGAGTGTTATAATAATCCTCAGCCCAACCCGGCGCCCCGAAAAACATGGGGTCGGTACGGTCTTTTAAATAAGCAGGAAGATAACGGTCCAAATCCGTGCCTTCGGGGTAAAATCCGGCACGGAAATTCCGCTCGTCGTTCGCGTTAGTCATCCGTACATCCCCGTTCGAAGCCATGGATGCCGTCAGACTGGCATCCACTGTCACGTTGGGTCCTCCCTTATATCCGTCACGGGTCACGATCCAAATGGCACCGTTGGCAGCCAACGGCCCTAATTTTGCCAACTCATAAGGATCTTTTACGACTTCTATCGACTCGATATTGGCCAAATGCAATCCGGCCAAAAGGTTGGTCGCCGTACCCAATGGATTCACGTCGTTATTCTTCACACTATAAGAATAGGCCCGGTTCTCTATCACCGGTACACCATTTATATATACGGCCGGCTGAGTGGACATGGCATCCACTTTAGAAAACAAAGGGACGGATGTTCCCCGCAAGAACATGGCTTGCTGCGTTCCGGGTTCCCCACTCGGCTCCTGTACATACAGTCCGGCCACCTTTCCTTTCAGGTTTTGCTGAAGGGAAATATAGGGCGAACGGTACACCTCCATCATCGCCACGGAATCAGGCGAACCTAACGCCGCGTTCCGCTTTTGCGCCTCATACCGGGAAAACCATCCTTTCTGCCCACCGGCACTATCTTGCCGCAAAGAATCCTTTTTCAGACTTCCTCTCTTGGCTACCGACACAAGCTCCCCGGAGCCTGCTGACGACATGGGATACTTGTTTCTCATGCCATACACATTTCCTACATAAAGCATGGAAAAGCAGCATGCCGTACAAACCGGATAGATGATTAGACGTATTGTCTTTCTCCTGTTTTTCATACATAATTTTAGTTAATTTGACAAGGCACAAATTTAAAGGCTTCTTAAAAAAAAGCGGGACTATTTTCAACCAACTTCATCCAATTTTAGACCAAATTTCAAATCCGGAGGACAATAATCATTCATTCATGGATGTTTTTTATTCAAAAATAAACGATAATACATTCATAATCTGACATTTAAAAATCAGCCGAATCTTTCTATGAATCAAAGGCAAGATAAGAGGTTATACAAAGGGATGAAACCCATTTTAACCTTATTCCGAGTGGAATCCTTTTTCCATTTTCATCTTCGCCATCAATCCACAAGACCTCGCTTGCGCAGAAATTCCGTGGGAGTAATGCCGAACTGTTCCTTAAAACAGGTTGACAAGTACTTCGCACCGGAAAATCCGGTGGAATAAGCGATGGCATCCAATGAGGTTTCCCCGCCCTCCAAAAGTTCGTAAGCATGTTTCAGGCGGATGTTTTTCACAAATTCCACAGGAGAAAGATCCGTAATAAGCTTTATTTTACGGTAAAAGGAAGATTTGGACAGTCCGACTTCACGTGCAATGGTATTTATATCCACATCGATTCCTTTCTTCATATTATGTTCTATAATCGAAATCACCTTATCCAGAAACTTTTGGTCAAGGGCGGACATTTTCAACATGGCCGTCTTCACTTCCCCCTCCTGCCTGAAGTCTTTTTGAGCACTGCGTTTATGTTCCAGAAAATTTTCCACCCGTGCCTCAAGCACCCTTAATTCAAAAGGTTTGGCCACGTAACCGTCACACCCTGCCTTATAACATTCCACCCGGTCTTCCGGGGCATTTTTTGCCGTCAACAAGATTACCGGTATATGGCTCGTATTAATATCGGATTTCAGCCGACGGCAAAGCTCAAGGCCATCCATATTCGGCATCATCACATCACTGATAACCACATCCACGGCATGTTCTTCGATGACAGACAGGGCTTCCACCCCATCGTGTGCCAACAAGACCTTATGGCGACACATAAAGACGCGGTGCATCACGTCTAAAAGGTCGGCATTGTCATCCACCAATAACATGGTTCCATTCACCTCACCTTGACCGCCTTTTTCTTCCAGTACGGCATATCCCGTAATTCCACCCTCTTCCTGCGGCAGCTCAAGTTCTTCTGCCGCAGTTATTTCCTCGCGGGGAGCAATTTCTTCCGGTAAATAGGCTGACTTGTCCACGGGTAAGAGGATTGTAAACTCCGTTCCCTCTCCCACCTTGCTTTTTAAGGAAATCTGTGCGTGGTGGATTTCCAACAGTTCTTTCACCAAAGACAGGCCTATGCCGTTGGCTTCGATGGCCGCATCGGTAGCGGCGGTATAGAACCGGTTGAATACAAAAGGCTGTTTCTCCACGGGAATACCCACTCCCGTGTCCTTGACCCGAATCAGCGCGGAACATACACCATCATGCTCCATAACGGAAAGAGAAACTGAAACCTCACCGCCCTCGTGAGTATATTTATAGGCATTGAACAACAGATTATACAAGACTTTTTCCAATATGTCCCGATCGAAATATGCCGATTCAACACCTTGCTCTACCCGCACGGCAAAATACAAGTGCTTCTTGTCCATCAGCACGGAGAAATTCATCCGGCACAGTTCTTCCACAAAGGCAGAAAGATTCCCTTCGGACACCTGCAACTTCATTTTGCCGTTCTCAATCTTGCGGAAATCCAACACCTGTTGGATGAGATGTTTCAGTTGCCGCAAACTATTCCTCATCTTGTCCAGTTGGGGAATCTTGTTCTTGTACGTCATGGCCATATCATCTATCAGGCAGGATATGATGGTGATAGGCGTAAGGAAATCGTGGGATATGTTCGTGAAGTAACGCAACTTGGCTTGTGTCAGTTCCTCACTCTTCTCCTTTTCTATCTGTACGATTTTCAATTCATTGCGCAGCCTGACACGATAAACGGCCCATCGGTAACATCCCAACAAGGCCGCAGCCACAGCCAATATATATAAGGTGTAGGCCCACCACGTCTCATACCACGCAGGCTGACGTATAATAGTATAGGATACCGTGTTCGGACTCCATCGACCTTCGCTGTCGGTAGCCCGTAGTTCGAGGACATTTTCCCCCTTGGGCAATTTATTATAGTAGGCACGGGGCAGGTCGTTTCCTGTATACACCCAGTCATTATTCACGCCCTTAATCCGGTAAGCATACAATATTTGCCGGGGAGAAGAATAATTCAACGTTGAAAAATCAATTTCAATATCATGGGCATCTGCCCCTAATATGAGTTGATGCGACAAGGCATCCATCCGGCAATTTCCCGGGAAGTCGCCGTCCAAGATTGATTTTCCGGACACCTTCACATCCGTAAGCGCCACATCCACGGAAGAGGCCGTCCCGTCTAACCAGGAAGTTCCCTTGAAACAGGTTATGCCGCCGTCACGCCCGTAATAAAACATACCGTCACGGTAGGAACAGGCATTCCGTTCAAAAGAATGCACTCCCATATTATAAAGCCCGGCATACGATTTCACCACTTCGTTGTCCGGATTGAACTCCAACACATTCTTGGCGGTGGAAATCCATATATGCCCATCCTGGCCTGCCATGATGTCGTTGACCGTTTCATTGATATAGGTATAAAACAAAGAAGAATAGTCCTTGAAGGCATTCGTTTGCGCATCCCAAGCCTGCACGTTACCCTCCATCGTGCCAATCCATACTTTCCGGTGCTTCACATCTGCACAAAGTGCCTCCACATTATTGGACAACAACCCACCGTCCCGTGCCGCGAAATGCCGGACGGCACATTCCACAACCTTTCCGTCCCGGTATGCGGGAACCACACGGTAAAGCCCATGCCCACGGGTTCCCAACCAAAGGTTCCCCCAACCGTCTATCGCCATTGACGAAATATCATGAACGTCTACACGCAATGTCGTCTGGATATCCCCTTCACCGTTGCACACAGCAAGACCATATTCGGTCACAATCCACACATTGCCGTGGGTATCCTCCTTCATCGCCAAAGGTACACCCACGCCTGCCGCCTTTAAGTCTATGACCTTTTTAAGCGTAAAGGATTTTACCCCCCCCCCGCGTTAAAAATACATAAATCTTATGAAAGAATTTCGCGCCGACCCATACCTCGTCCTCTCGTGAGGAAGGAGAAAAGAATGCCGACACATCTCCCAAATCGTTCTGGAATTCCGGTGGAACCATGTCACGATAAAAAGACAAAGAGTTATCTGCCGGATTATACCACCCAAGCCCCAACCGGTCGTAATTGATCCAGAAAAGTCCTGTATTATCCTTAAAAACACCCCGGACGATAGGGCTTATCCCTCCGGTAATACCCTGCAACGGGGGTAAGGACAAGTTAGTGATTTGCGCATCGCTGAATACCAATTGGTAAGCCCCGTTCCCCGATGCAGACAGCCAAATATTGCCGTCACGGTCTCCATAAATACGGTTGAACAGGTTATTGGTCTGGGCTGCCAACTTTTCCGAAGGAATGACGGTCAACCGGCCGTTCTCTGCCCGGGCCACCGTCAGCCCGTAATACCCCAGCATCCACAGACATCCCCAATGCTTGTCCTGATACAGGCAAAAGGCATATTTCAGGTTTTGCATGTCCTTATCCTCTGCCCCGGACAACACATCTCCCACATAACAGACATTTGCCCCGGCATCCAAGTCCATCCGGAACAAGCCTTCACCCCAAGTGGAAAGCCAATACGTCCCGGACTCGTCCTGACAAAGCCGGAAAGGATTGTCCGTCCTGCCCAAACGGGGCATACGCTCAAAGCGGTTAATCGTCCTATTGTAACGATACAGGCCTTTTTCCCAAAAGCCTACCCATATCGTACCGGCATGGTCCTTGTAGACCATGTTCACGCTCGTGACCGGAAGGCTGGAATCGAACGACTCCACTTCCTTTAAATCCGGACTGACCCGGACCAGTTTCTTATAAGAACCCACCCAGATATACCCCTCGTCATCGGTCACGATGGAACGGATTTCATAGTCTGTCAACAAAGAGTCTGTGAAAGAAATGAAGTGATTGGCCTTCTTGTCCCACGCACACATCCCTTTTTGCGTACCAATAAGGAGTTTTCCGTCCTTCGTCTCGGCAATATCCTTAATATCGTTGTGGGGCAACAATGCCGGGTACATGGGAGAAGAACGAAAGACATGAAGCCCGTAACCGTCGTAACGGCACAGTCCGTCGGTAGTGCCCAACCAAAGCACGCCTTCCCGGTCCTGATGCAAGCAATAGACCTTATTGGAGGGCAACTGCCCCAACAACGGAAACGGTTTCACTGAAATCTTATCCAAAAGGCCGGCGCAAGCCCAAGCCGCAGACAATGAAAATAAAAGGGAAAAAACTATACTTCTTTTTTTCATGGTGCCCAATCGCTTTTTCGGTTGCAAAAATAATAAAATATATGTCTACATGCCATATTTCTGCGTTCATTTTTCCCCTTAAATTTTCTGCGCCAAACGATTTTTCAATCTCAGCCGAACGATTTTTCAATCTGCGCCAAACGATTTTCAAATGTGAAGAGCATGTTTTCCCGTCTTCTGGGAACACCCAAAAAGCACAGCTCCCGTCCCACAAAAATCCCCACATAAACGGGGATACAGGTCTTTCCGCTGTCCTGACGGCCTGAATGATTTTTGCCATTCTTGAACGATAATTCTCCCGAACCGGAATTAGATTGAATTTTGGCCTACTTTGAACAAAAATCGGCCTTGGGTTTTCTTATTTTTCATGAATTTTGCAGCGGTATAAAACAAGAGCGAAAGAACAGGTATGGTTTTGCAAGGTATAAAAGACGTTTTCAGGATAACGATTTATCAGACTGTTCATGTATCATTAAATAAATAGAGAAGACAATGAAAAGGAAGTATGTAAAAGTCATAGCAGCCGTAATAGGGATGGCCATAATGAACGGTCATCCGCTTACGCTCAATGCAAAATCGAAAAAGAACCGGACGGCAACTCCGACGGGCATCACCATCCACGGATATGGAGAGACCGCATCGTTTTCCGTAGATTCCAAGAACTTGCGGACGGATGAGCCCATCCAAGTTTCGGCTACGCACGGTTTTGAAGTTTCTCCCCACGAAATTTCCCCCAACGGTAAAGGCTCTGTTACCGTGAAACTGGTAAGCTCCAAACGGCAAACTGACGGCAAGGTTATCCTGCGGAGCGGTGACACGCGTTACTACGTGGATGTAAAAGGAGAAGGGAAAGACCTTCCGGTCAAAGACTTGTCTGCCACACCCGTCTACAAAGGAGGGGGGCAGGATTCTTTTGAAAAAGAGTTTTCACCCTCTAAAAACGGATATACCATAGAATTCAAAGTGGCCATTCCTGCCGATGGGAACGAGTTCAATCCCTTTGCCATCAATGCCGACGGACAGGGTTTCAAAAGCTATGTCACGTCTACGGCCTTCGGATTGTGCCACTCCACGTCCAAAGCCGACGGGTTCAAGAACCCTTCCACCAACGTGACCGGCGGACGTGGAAAGTTCTATAACAACGACGGCAAAGCACACATTTACCGCATCGCCGTGATGCCGGACAACCGCGCCTTCTTCTATCGCGACGGCATAGCCGTGGACACGGTGCGCCTGCACGATTACGGTTTGCAGCCCGAATTCGCAAGCGGTAACGGGGACATCAAGGAAAACCTGCTAAAGAATCCCGGATTCGAAGGTGAATTTGAAGTGTTCGGGGTTAAAAATGCGGAAGACGTGGCTAAGGGCATAGAGGGATGGTACATTGACATACACGACTATTGGTGCAGCCAACAGTTCATCGTTCCTGAAGAAATAGACCAAGCCATAGGTGTCGACAATCATGTGGCACAAATCAAGCCCTACATGTGGGCCAACGGTTGGGGCAACGGCAACATCAACCAAATTGTAGACGTGGCTCCTAATGAAACCTATACACTTACGGCACTGGTCAAAGGAGGCATCCGGGAAAAAGAAGGGACCTTGGCCGGCAGCATGTTTATCGAGGAGATGCAGAACCGTGAAAAGAGAGTCAAAGTGGATATTGCCAGCGATTCATGGGAAACATATTCCTTGGATTATACCACCTCGGCCGATTGTAAGCAAATCCGTGTGGTATTCCAAACGGAAAGTGGAAAATGGGGAGAGCACCGCAGCCCGTTGGAAGTAGACAACGTGAAACTGACCGGCGTATCGCGCCAATATACCCCCAAAATCGGTTTCACCAATCAGGACGCTCAAGTGGAATACTTCACATTCGACACCACAGGAGCCTACGCACCGGCATCTCCTGAAATCACGGTGAATATCAACTAACCTGCAAACGAAGCATGAAGAAACTGTTTTTGACCATCGTATGCTTATGGGCATGGCATGTCCACTGTACGGCACAACTTACCCAATTCCACCCGGGCGAAGTATGGAACGATGCCGAGGACGCTCCCATCAATGCCCACGGAGGCTGCGTGGTGTTCCACAATGGCACATACTATTGGTTTGGCGAGGATCGCACGAAATTCGAATCGAACGGCGTCAGTTGCTACGCCTCCACAGACCTGTATAACTGGAAGCGCGTCGGACTGGCCCTGAAAGCCGACGGAACGCCCCGTGAAGACTTGAACGACATCTCGCAAGGCCGCCTTTTTGAACGCCCGAAGGTCATATACAACCCGAAGACCAAAAAATGGGTGATGTGGAGCCATTGGGAAAAATCGAGCAGCGACTACGGAGCCGCACGGGTATGCGTGGCCGTGAGTGACAGTGTCACCGGCCCTTATACTTTCTATAAGACCTTCCGTCCGAACGGAAACGAATCGCGCGACCAAACGTTGTTCGTGGACAACGATGGAAAAGCCTACCATATATGCTCTACGGCTATGAACTCCAATACAAACATTGCCCTCCTGCGCGATGATTATTTGGAACCGGAGGGGACAAACCTTCAAGTACTGAAAGGCGAAAAGTGTGAAGCTGCAGCCATCTTCAAATGGAAGGACGTATATTACGGCCTGTTCTCCGGTTGCACGGGATGGAATCCCAACCCCGGAAGGAGAGCCATGGCCAAGGACATCATGGGAGAATGGAAACTCCACGGCAACTTTGCCACCGACCCACTGAAACAAGTCAGCTACCGCTCACAACCTTGCTACGTGTTGAAAGTGGAAGGCCGGAAAGACGCTTTCATCTATATGGCTGACCGTTGGAACCCCAACGACGTGGAACACTCCACTCACGTTTGGTTGCCTGTCAGCATGCGTTCGGGACTTCCTGTCGTCCGTTGGTACGACCAATGGGATTTAAGCGTCTTCGACAAAATGTACCGCTACAAACGGGCTGCGGAAATCGTCTCCGGAAACATCTATGCCTTGTTGGAACAGCAGGCCGACAGGTTAGTGTCCAAACCGGCCAATGGTTTTACCATTGCTGACGACAATGATGAAATCAACCTGAACTTCATCTTCCAGACCACAGGCTCTCCTGATGTGTACAAGTTAAAAGACACGAAAAGCGGCAAGTTCCTGACAAACACTTTCGGTTCCTTACGCCTGAGCAACGAAGAAGCAGACAGCGATAACCAAAAATGGAAATTTATCCGGCAAACAGGCGGATTCTATCGCATACAAAGCCTGCAAGACCAGAAATTCATTTCCGTCTCAGGCAACAACACCTTCGACGGGACTCCTTTATATCTCGCCACCGGAGGAGAACCGCACTACTTCGGAGTGTACTTCGATTCGGACAAATACGCATACCCTACATCTTAAACTATTCAATAAAAACACTTGAAATTAGGTTAATGTTATGTAAGTGCGTATCCGTGATGGCCTCGCACTTACTATCTTTAAAAAAAACTGCAATCATTTTATAAACATCAATTATCAATCTTATGATACAAAACAAATTACGAACTAAGGGTTATATCCTTGGTGTATTCTTGCTCGGCAACAGCTTACAGGGCATGGCCTCTACCGGCAAGACTGATGGCAAACATATAGTCATCGGGACTGTGATTAACCGACAGCCGCAGCTGCCCACAAATATCCAAATCGGGACGGACAAACTGGCTGTCAAATGGGAAAAGACAGATGCAAGCCTGTTCAATACGGCTTTCAAGCAAACAGAAATAAAAGGCGAAGTGAACCGGAAAGGCACAAAGGATACGGTTATGGCTTACGTGTGGACTTTGCCGGAAAATCTGGTGTACCTAATCGACGCAGGCCGTATCGCCCCACAATCTTCACAAATATTCGAGGCTGCCAAAGCTTTGCGCGGACAAGCCCTGCTCAACGACAAACCGGATCAGAAATATACCTCCGCAACCGATTTATGGGGTTATGTGGAACGCGAACAACACGAGAACCAAAAGGTATATGTCAAAGCCGGGAACGAAGCCGACTGGGCTTCCTCTTACCTGAGTGACGGAAAGGATAAGGACGAGGGACTGACCTATAAACTGACCCTCCAACCGGGAAGATATAAAGTGTGGGTCGCCCATGTCCCCAATGTCAAGCTTAATTTTACCAGTTATCTCCGAGTGAACCAAAAGATATACGACACCAAACAGGTTTCCACCACCATAGCGGAAGACTGGGTTCATCCACCTGTCTGGGTCACCCATGAGCTGAAACTGGCACAGCCTGCGACTTTCACTTATGAAAGCAACAAGATCGGCGGAAAGGAATGGGAAAACGGCAGCATCAGCCTGATTGCCGTGGAACAAGTCAGTGCCAATGTCGAACCGCCCTTCATTTCACCTTCGGGTGGTGACGTTTGGGGAAGCCAAACCGTAGAATTACAATATAAAGATCCATCGGTGGAAATCTACTATACGCTTGACGGCAGTGAACCAGACAAAAATAGCATAAAGTATTCCATTCCGTTCACCCTCAATAAAACCACAAGGGTGAACGCCATCGCCTACAATACGGAAGGGGCCAGCAAGATGACCTCGGCCGACTTTGCCATCAGTACATGGGCTGTCACGGCAACTCCGTTCAAGCTCGTCGGCGAAAACGAAGTGAAGAACGTAAAAATCAACTGGATGCAAAGGAATGACGCAGACGTGTACAAAATATACCGAAACGGCACCTTGATTGGGGAGACCCGGGGAGACACTTACGATGATTACGGGTTGTCTTTAGGGGAAAATTACACCTATCATGTAGAAGGCTACAAAGAGGGCCGAAAGATAGCCACGTCGGAACCGCAGTCGGCCATGCCCTTCAGACCTTCGCAAGATTGCGACGTATACGACAACCGCAACGGTCAATATCTGAAAAATAGAAAAGGCGGCATCGCCGGAATGAAAATAGGAAACCTTTATTTCTCTTATAGGTTGGAAAGGAAGAAAAAAGACGTAAGTGGACAGGAAAAAGACGGTTGGCTGCTGTCTGAATCTTATTCCAAGACTGGCAAGGAAGGAAGTTGGAGCACACCACGTGAAATCGCATTCTATCCGGGTGTAAACTTCGAAGGTATCGGTTTCCGTTATAATGAAAAGACTGGCAAGGTCGTACTCTCCGCCCATTATGAAGACCAAGGAGGATATACTGCCGCCAAGATATTCCTTGCACAGATTACCCCGAAAGGCGGAATCGAAGTAGGTACCATGGAACGGCCATTAGGATATGACTCCCGCGACCAGGCTTTGTTTATAGACGATGACGGCACGGGCTACCTTCTCTCTGCCACCAACATGAACAGCGATATCAATATCTACAAATTGGATGAGACGTGGACTCGTCCTGTCGCATTAGTCAATACAATATGTAAAGGACAACACCGCGAGACCCCTTCCATCATCAAAAAAGACGGCGAATACTATTTCTTCAGCTCCAAAGCATCCGGATGGTATCCCAGCCAGGCCATGTATGCCTCAGCTGAGAAACTGGACGGGGTATGGACTTCATTACGGGAAATCGGTAACAACTCTACTTTCGGGGCACAGTTCAACAACATCCAAAGGAGGGGGACGGACTACGAAACATTCGGCGTGTGGAGTTACCATTGGGGTGCCCAATACCACCACAAAGACCCAGACGGGAACTTCCCGAGGATTTCCGTAGCCAAATTCAACAAAGGCTATGCTTCCATGGATTATTACCGTTATATCGAATTTTATGATTCATACGGCATCGTCCCCGTACAAAACGGCAGGAATCTCACGCTGAACGCACCGGCCTCTACCACCACGGTTGGTGCCAACCCTCATACGGCATCCTGCATCACAGACGGAGCCGACATGAATTCCTCCGTTTACTTCCAGAGCAGCACGTACCCGTACGTCCTGACCATAGATATGCAGAAAAAGGCCAAGATATCGGAGCTGAACTTGTCTACCAAATTGGTCAATGGTTCGGAAACGGCATATAAATACACAATCGAAGGGAGCGTAGACGGCGAACACTTCCAAACCTTGGTAGACGGAACGGACAACTGGCAAGTAGGGTTCCAGATACTCCCCGTCACGGACTCATCGGTTTACAGATACCTCAGATTAACGGTACTGAGAATCATCAATGTGCATAACAATAATCCGGCCGCTTGGGCCGATGGTGTCTATGAGCTCACCGCATTCGGTACGCCCGTAGAATAAATCGAACAACATTACCCCAAACAAATGGCACGACAGTCACAAACCTGCCGTGCCATTCGTTTTCACATATCCATATAAAATTTATATTCCTGTTACTTCTTATTTCCAGTCCGGAACGTCCTCTCCCGGTTCGTAATATTCTACCAGATTGGCATAAAACGTCAACGTGGAATAAGGCAGCACCGAACCTGCCGACTGACTTCCGTAAGCCAGTTCAGAGGGTATATATACCCACCAGACATCACCTTTGTGCATGTATTGCAAAGCTGTGGCAAATCCGGGCACGGCACTCGAAACTCCCATCTTGGCCGGCACGGCAATCTGATTATCCAGTTCGCCCATGAAAGACTGGGAGAACACCTTACGTTCTTCCACCCATTCTCCGTTCACCATATTCTGGGTAGGCATCAGATAGCCCCGGTAATTGACACGGACCGTGTCGGACCATGTCGGACTGTCCGTTCCCGAACCCTGCTGCTCAATATACACGCAAATCGAATCGGTCAACGCCCCAAGTATATTTTGGGACTTCGTCGTCGACTTGAACATACGCCAATTACAATAGGCTTCCCACTGATTACCATATAGTTTTTTGGCTTGCGCAATGGAGTCCCTTGCCTCGGCAGCTATTTGGGAAAAATATTCAGCATTCCGAGCCGGCCAGTTCGCATAAGCATCATACGTGTCATCTTCTTCTTTACAAGCCCCCAAAGTGCATAAAGAAAAAAGAACGACCGCCAGATACAATAAACCTTTTTTCATTGATGTCCGTCTTTTAGGCAGGATTACATAATCTTTTTCAGCAACGAAGTGATGCTCACACGGTCTTCAATGATACCTTGCAAGTCGGCAATGTTCACTCGCTTCTGTTCCATCGTGTCGCGATGACGCAGGGTCACGGTATTGTCCTTCAGCGTATCGTAATCCACCGTCACGCAATACGGCGTACCAATGGCATCCTGTCGGCGGTAACGCTTGCCGATAGAATCCTTCTCATCGTATTTGCAGTTGAAATGGAAACGCAGGTTGCTGATGATTTCGTGCGCTTTCTCAGGCAGACCGTCTTTTTTTACCAACGGCATGACGGCCAGTTTTACCGGAGCCAATGCCTCCGGCAATTTGAGCACTACGCGAGTTTCCCCGTTTTCCAGTTTCTCTTCCTCGTAGCTGTGGCACATGATGGAAAGGAACATACGGTCCACACCGATAGAGGTCTCAATGACATACGGCGTATAGCTTTCGTTCGTTTCGGGGTCGAAATATTCTATCTTCTTGCCCGAATACTTGGCATGCTGGCTCAAATCAAAGTTCGTACGGCTGTGGATACCTTCCACTTCCTTGAAACCGAATGGCATGTGGAACTCGATGTCACTGGCCGCATTGGCATAGTGCGCCAGTTTCTCATGGTCGTGGAAACGGTAGTTTTCCGCCCCGAAACCTAATGCCTGATGCCAAGCCATACGGGTCTTTTTCCACGTTTCGAACCATTGAAGCTCCGTACCGGGCTTCACGAAGTACTGCATCTCCATTTGCTCGAACTCGCGCATACGGAATATGAACTGGCGAGCCACAATCTCGTTACGGAACGCCTTGCCGATTTGTGCGATACCGAAAGGCAGCTTCATGCGCCCCGTCTTCTGCACATTCAAGTAGTTCACGAAGATGCCTTGGGCGGTTTCCGGACGCAGGTAAATAGTGGAAGAACCTTCGGCCGTAGAACCGACCTCGGTCTTGAACATCAGATTGAACTGACGGACATCGGTCCAGTTGTGCGTGCCGCTGATGGGACACACAATACCCTCATCCAAGATAATCTGTTTCAGTTCATTCAGGTCGCCCGCATTCATCGCATCGCTGTAACGTTGGTGCAACGCATCGCGTTTCTGCTGATGTTCCAACACGCGGGGATTGGTTTCGCGGAACTTCTGCTCATCAAAGC
This sequence comes from Paraprevotella xylaniphila YIT 11841, assembly GCF_900683745.1. NCBI lineage: Bacteria > Pseudomonadati > Bacteroidota > Bacteroidia > Bacteroidales > Prevotellaceae > Paraprevotella > Paraprevotella xylaniphila. Next base: position 3,175,975 of record NZ_LR215980.1, on the reverse strand, counting down.
TATCCCCGAACTTCTTGGCCGCCTTGGCTATTTCCTTGTTTATCTTTTCTTCGTACTTGGCAATCTGGTCTTCAATCAATACATCCGCACGATAACGCTTCTTGCTGTCGCGGTTGTCTATCAAAGGGTCGTTGAATGCGTCCACGTGCCCGCTGGCCTTCCACGTCGTAGGGTGCATGAAGATGGCGGCATCGATACCCACGATGTTCTCGTGCAGCAACACCATGCTCTGCCACCAATATTGCTTGATGTTATTTTTCAACTCCACACCGTTCTGACCGTAATCATACACGGCACCCAATCCGTCATAGATGTCGCTTGAGGGAAACACGAAACCGTATTCCTTACAATGTGACACTATTTTCTTGAATACATCTTCCTGAGCCATACTCTATTCGTAAAATATTGATAAATCTTTCGCAAAAGTACGCCTTTTTTTTCATTAAAATGTTATTTTTGCGTTAAAATAGATATATCATAAACAAATATGAGCGAAGACAAAGACGAGTTGACAGACCTGACTACGGAAACGCCTGAAGAGGACAACAATGCACACTCCAATTACCAACCGGAAACAAATCCCCATGACAGCATTACACACCACTTGAGCGGGATGTACCAGAATTGGTTTCTGGATTATGCCTCTTACGTGATTCTCGAACGGGCCGTGCCCCATATCAACGACGGTTTCAAACCGGTACAACGCCGCATCCTGCACTCCATGAAGCGTATGGACGACGGGCGCTACAACAAGGTGGCCAACATCGTGGGACATACCATGCAATTCCATCCGCACGGAGACGCTTCCATCGGGGATGCCTTGGTGCAGTTGGGACAGAAGGATTTGCTCATAGACTGCCAAGGGAACTGGGGAAACATCCTTACCGGTGACTCGGCGGCTGCTCCGCGTTATATCGAGGCCCGGCTTTCCAAATTCGCCCTCGACGTGGTGTTCAACCCCAAAACCACGGAATGGAAACTTTCATACGACGGACGGAACAAGGAACCGGTGACGCTTCCGGTCAAGTTCCCGCTGCTGTTGGCCCAAGGCGTGGAAGGCATTGCCGTGGGCTTGTCATCCAAAATCCTGCCGCATAACTTAAACGAGATATGCGATGCCGCCGTAAACTACCTGCATGGCGAACCGTTTCAACTTTACCCGGATTTCCTGACAGGAGGAAGTATCGATGTAAGCAAGTATAACGACGGCGGACGAGGGGGCGTAGTGAAAGTACGTGCCAAAATCACTAAGATAGACAACAAGACGCTGGCCATCCGTGAGATTCCATACGGAAAGACCACCACAACCCTGATTGACTCCATTCTGAAAGCCATCGAAAAAGGCAAAATCAAAGTACGCAAGGTAGAGGACAACACGGCTGCCGAAGTAGAAATCTTAGTGCACCTGACGCCGGGAGTAAGCTCGGACAAGGCATTGGATGCTCTCTATGCCTTTACCGACTGCGAAGTCAGTATCTCGCCCAACTGTTGCGTCATCGACGACAAGAAGCCTTGCTTCCTGACCGTCAGCGAAGTACTGAAACGTTCAGTGGACAACACGCTCGGACTGCTCCGCAAGGAATTGCTCATCCGAAAGGGAGAGCTTCAAGAGAGCCTGCATTTTGCCTCGCTCGAAAAGATATTCATCGAAGAGCGGATTTACAAAGACCGCAACTTCGAACAGGCCAAAGATATGGACGCGGCCTGCACACACATCGACGAACGGCTCACGCCCTTCTATCCGCAGATGATAAGGGAAGTGACCCAAGACGACATCCTCAAACTGATGGACATCAAAATGGCCCGGATCCTGAAATTCAATAAAGACAAGGCCAACGACGCCATCGCCCGGATGAAAGATGAGATCGCACGCATCGACCGCGACTTAGACAACATGGTGGAAGTCACCTGCAACTGGTTCCGTATGTTGAAAGCCAAATACGGCAACGAACATCCGCGTCATACCGAACTGCGCAATTTCGATACGATCGTAGCTACCAAGGTGGTGGAGGCCAACGAAAAACTGTATATCAACCGCGAAGAGGGCTTTATCGGCACATCGCTCAAAAAGGACGAATTCATTGCCAACTGTTCCGACATCGACGATGCCATTATTTTCTACCGCGACGGAACTTATAAAGTCATCCGTATCAGCGACAAGACGTTCGTGGGCGAAACGGAAAGAAGCAAGGCTGAAAAGAAAAAAGCCGAAATCATCCATGCCGCAGTTTTCAAACGCAACGACAAACGGACGATTTACAATGTCGCCTACCGGGACGGCAAGGACGGTTTCTATTACATCAAGCGTTTCAATGTAACTTCCATCACCCGCGACCGTGAATACGACCTGACACAAGGCAAACCCTTTTCACGCGTCGTCTACTTCACGGCCAATCCGAACGGAGAAGCGGAGGTCATTAAAATTACCCTGAAACCCGCCCTGAAACTCAAAAAGATATTTGTGGAAAAGGATTTCAGTACTGTGACTATCAAAGGCCGCCAAAGCATGGGTAACATTTTAAGCAAAAACGAGATACAGCGTATCGGCCTGAAATCCCACGGCGGTTCTACCTTGGGCGGACGCAAAGTATGGTTCGACCACGATGTCAACCGCCTGAATTACGACGAGCGGGGAGAATACCTGGGTGAGTTCCACAGCGAAGACCTGATTTTGGTCATCCTGAAAAGCGGAGAGTTCTACACGACCAATTTCGACGTAAACAACCATTATGAACCGGGCATACTCCGTATCGAAAAATTCTCACCGGACAAGATATGGTGTGCCGTTCTCTACGATGCCGACCAACAAGGTTATCCTTACGTCAAGCGTTTTGCGTTCGAACCGAGTACCAAGCCCCAAAGTTTCATGGGAGAAAACAAGGACAGCCGCTTCGTCTTGCTCACGGACGAAACCTATCCAAGGTTGCAAATCACGTTCGGCGGGCACGACAGCTTCCGCGACCCGCAGGAAATTGATGCGGAAAGTTTCATCGGCATAAAGAGTTTCAAAGCGAAAGGCAAACGGCTCACCACGTTCGATACGGCAACCATTACCGAACTGGAACCCATACGCCGGCCGGAACCGGAAACCGAAGAAGCCGTGGCGGAAGAAACGGAAGAAAAAGACACAGAAAAGGAGAATCTGGATCCGGATGCCGGTAAAAGCCAAAGCGACATCATAGATGAGCTTACCGGGCAAATGAAACTTTTTGAAGACGAATAATATGTCTCACTTCTTACCGGCCTATACAACCGTTTCGTCCCGAATGTCCCGCTCCGTCAGAGAGCGGGCACTCATTTTCTTATTAGCCATAGGGACATTTCTTGGTATCAGGCCATGCCAAGCCCAAGATGCCGCCCCCCTTCCGGAAAACCGCTATACGACACACGCCACACTCTTCGGTGCGGGACGCACAAGCCTATACGAGACTTACCTGTCTCCCTCCACTTATACCGGGCCTCACCTGAGCATTCTGCATGAGACCTTACGTAAAACCCACTGGTTAGACGGACGCATCACGACACAAAGCATCCTCGACGGATTTTTTTGTTATACCTCCAACCGGGCCGGAAACTCCGACGAACTGGGGGGCAAGATAAATTATTCCATCGGTTGGCATTACAACTGGGTCGTGGGCAGACGGTTGCGGCTGATGGCCGGAGGAGAAGTCCATGCCGGACTGGGAGCGATTTACAACAACCGTAATTCCAACAATCCGGTACAGGCCAAGGCTGACATCGACATAGACGCATCCCTGATGGCCGTCTACCCGTTCCATATCCGCAAAGTACCCTTCACCGCCCGCTACCAAACCAGCCTGCCGCTCATCGGAGCCATGTTCTCCCCACGCTACGGACAGTCTTACTATGAGATGTCATTAGGCAACTATGACCACAACGTATGTTTTACTTATCCGGGCAATGCGCCGTCCATGCGCCATTTCCTGACATTGGACTTTCCCATTGCAGGATTTACGTTCCGGGCCGGCTATTTGTGCGACATCCGCCAAAGCCGTGTAAACGGACTGCGCAGCCATATCTGGAACCATAGTTTCATGATAGGCTACGTGAAACATTTCAGCTTCGTCAAACGTAAAGAGCCGCAACACCGCCCGTTTATCCTGTAACCCACCATCGGTATGAAACATTACATCTTTTTTATATTCTGCGCCATTCTCGCCCTGCTTTTCTGCCCGAGTTGCATTCGTGAAGAAGAGCCGGACAACACGCCAGTCAATAATTTCGAGACACTTTGGCGCATTATCGACACCCAATACTGCTTCCACGACTACAAGGTGCAGGAAGGATGCCTGCCGTGGAACGAGGTATATGCCAAATACCGTCCGCACGTACATGACGGAATGACTTCAGCCCAACTATTCGAAGTCTTATGCGACATGCTGTCCGAACTTCGCGACGGCCACGTCAACCTTTATTCTGCTGCCGACGTAGGCCGTTACTGGAGCTGGCATGAGAATTACCCGAGTAATTTCAACGACAGTGTCCACCAAATTTATTTGGGGACGGATTACCGCATCGCCGCCGGCATGTATTACAAGATTCTCGACGACAACATCGGTTATATATATTATGGAAGCTTCAGTTCCGGCATCGGTGAAGGCAATCTGGATGAAGCCATGTATTATCTGCGCTTGTGCAACGGACTGATTGTGGACGTACGCAACAATTCCGGCGGCACGCTGACCTACGCCGAACGATTGGCCGAACGGTTCACCAACGAAAAACGACTGGTAGGCTACATCGCCCATAAAACCGGAACGGGACACAATGATTTTTCGTCCCCCGAAACCGAATACATCGAACCGTCGAAAGGCATACGTTGGCAAAAGAAAGCCGTCGTGCTGACCAACCGTTCGTGTTATAGTGCCACCAATACGTTCGTACGCGATATGAAAGAATGCCCCTTGGTCACCATTATGGGCGACCGCACAGGTGGCGGTTCCGGCCTCCCCTTTTCGTCCGAACTCCCCAACGGATGGTCTGTCCGCTTCTCCGCCTGCCCGATGTACGATGCCGGAATGAACCAAATCGAATTCGGTATCGAACCGGACACTTGCGTATCGCTCACACAAGAAGACCTGGCACGCAACAAAGACACAATGATAGAAGCCGCACGAGAATTTCTGAAACGATAATTTGGCCAAGCCGATAAATCTTTCTATCTTTGCAGCCGTCTTACCGCGCCTGTGGTGAAATTGGTAGACACGCCAGACTTAGGATCTGGTGCTTTGCGGCATGTAGGTTCGAGTCCTATCAGGCGCACAGAAAAAGAATCCTGAACACTTATTGATGGGGTGCTCAGGATTTCTTTTTTTATGGACATCAAAAGCCTCCTTCCGGCTTGGCTTTCGCAATCCCAATCCAACTTGTCTGTACCCAATACCAGAAGCGGCCTTATTGACAAACAACCTTCCGTACCTTGCCCTCAGGGAACTTCACAATGTTAACCGTACCACGACGAAGAGCATCCAAACGTTCTCCGGTGAGCGAGAATATCTGACAATCGTTTCCTATATGTTCAACCTGCACTGCATGAATATCCGACTCCTCATCAAACTTAGCTTGGGCTTCTTCGGCATCCTTCTCGATTTGCCTTATAATTTTATAGGTTCCGGTATAATCCACCGTATAACTTTCCGTGAACAGCCATCCGGCGTACAAACTGTCAATCTCATATTTTTGTTGGTCGATAACCTCTTTTGCCGCAGCCAGTTCATCCTCAAAGTCTGCGGCAACATCTGCACATTCGGTCGCAATAGCTTCCCGAACCTCTTGTAACTTCGTATAAAGTTTATCTATCCTATCTAATGCCCTATCGTACACAGTCCTATTTCTCCGTTCCAACCACTTATAATTGTTGGCAATCAAGGTATCCACCAACTCGCGCCCACGCGTCAGGTACTTTCCATCCACCTCGTTAGGGCTCCGGTCCACACAATAATCCATCAGGATAACCCCCGTAGGTCCCGCTTCATGCGTCTGCAAATACTCTATAATAGCCGCATTCGTGTAGGTCGCATTCTCGCGATAACCATTAGCTGTAGATAGCGACCCGGGATAAGCCGATGCAAAGTTAAATACCCACACCACGTCCGACTCGTCTTTTGTCACATGTTTCGTACTATGTTCCAACATTTCGGTTACCGCGCTTACCTTCTTGGCCACACCTCCTTCACTATCTTTCGTATTGGCATAATCCTGCACCCACAAAGGAGATTTATAATCCAATGCCGCGCTCTCCCCTATAATACTACACGAAGACTGTGCATTCCAATCCAACCAACCGCACCAACTTTGGAAAAAACCGCCTGTTATCGGTTTGACGGCATATTGGTCACGGCTCAACAGCAAGATTTTCCCCCGCATGTCCCCTACCGTCAAATTCCGCCGGAACGGCACAAAATAATCCTTCAAATCCTCACGCGACAACAATTCGCGCAACATGGTTTCATACGTGGCTTTATCGTTATCGTAATTGGAAGCATACAAACAATGGATTATCGCAAATTCGGAAGGATGAGCTTTCAACGAATCCCGCAGCAAATACAAAGCGGCATCAAAACGAAGTTTCGTCTCAGAAATACCATGGTTGATATTCAGATAGTCATCTTTCACCTTCGGGCGGAAATCGAAAGCGCGGATACCGATGGACCACTGTGTGGCCACATCTATGTCTTGGCACTGGGAAAAGGTTGCCAAAGTAACCCCGTTCCCCGTAGCTGCATCATGCGTTCCGGGAATAGAAACTTGGGATACAAAAAGATTGTCCGGCAGACGTTTCATCCAATCTCCAGCTTTCACATGGGCACTCATGCAAAGCATCAGTAATAAAGTAAAGTAAACGTTTCTCATGATTCTCAAAAATTAAAAGGTTCCTAAAAATTGTTTTTCTTTCTATTACAAAGGAAGCAAATGTTTCCAATATCAGAATGACAATCAGGAGAAAAAAAACGGATCAAGGGTTCATTTTAGCATAAAATAACATAAAGAGGTAAACTGAAGCTCTCACACTTTCACTACCAAGACCTCATCCAGATTCGTCGTATAACGTCGCGAAGCGTATTGCCTCTCCGAAGCATATTCCTGTTCAGCCCCCAATGCAGCCACTTTCACCACGTTATGCCCGTTCTTACGGTTTATCTCATCCACGGCACGTATCAATGCCCCACGCTTTCCACGATCCATCTTATCAAACAAATCCGTTTGAACCGCTTCACGCGGTGACAAATCCCAAACGATAACTCCGGATTTCTTATAGTCGAAGCCCCCGTCATGCGCATGCAACCGCAACGCTTCCAAAGCCGCATGCACGATTTCGGCCGTATCCTGTGTCGGTACGGGCATACGTACCTGTTGTTGAATCATATTGCCGGGAACATCTGTCCGGAAACGGCTAGTATAGGCAAACACCGTGACTTGTCCGCAACAAGTACCTTGTTCGCGCAACTTACGGGCACACTCCGAAGCAAAATAAGCCACGGCCTCTTCCAAGACATGCCATTCAGACAATCCATGCCCGGGAAAACTGCGGCTCATGCAAATACTTTTTTTATAAGGCAAGTCATCCAAAGCAATACAGCTCTCGCCCTGCAATTCGCGCCACGTACGGACTCCGGCCACTGAAAATTCATGGCGTACCCATCCTTCGGAACGGCACACGAAATCCCACGCCGTACGGACGCCATGGTATTCCAGAACCTTTTGCATGCGACGGCCTATGCCCCACACGTCGCCGACCGCAAACCGCCTCAAGGCCTTCTCGCGCTTCTCTTCCGTATCTATTAAACATACCCCCTCGTATGCCGGATAACGTTTGGCATATTTGCTAGCCATCTTGGCCAATGTCTTGGTCCCGGCTACACCCAACGAGACTGGTATCCCCACGCCCTTTCCAATCTTGCGCACAATATCCCGGCCATACCCGCGCAGAAACTCCGCATCCCCCATTCCCGTCAAATCAAGTACGGCCTCATCCACACTATAAATATCCAACCGGGGCGTATAAGCCGAAAGCAAAGACATCACCCGCCGGCTCATGTCGCCATAAAGCGAAAAGTTACTGGAAAACACCGCCACCCCATGCCGCGCCACCACGTCGCGCACCTTGAAAAACGGCTCCCCCATCCGGATGCCCAAAGCCTTGCTCTCGTTGCTCCGCGCAATGACACATCCGTCGTTGTTGGAAAGCACCACTACTGGCTTGTCCCGCAAGTCCGGACGGAACACCCGTTCGCACGATACAAAGAAATTGTTGCAGTCCACCAACCCGAACACCCCATCTTTCATCCTTTATGCAGTTTTTTAATGACGTAAGTCACCACGCCCCAAACCCTGAAATCATTTTCTCCCGTAATCTTTATCGGTTGGAACTCTTCGTTGGCGGGGACAAGCCAAGCACAACAGTTTGCCGCATCGAGCCGGAACTGTTTGAGGGTGAACTCCCCGTCGATACAAGCCACCACATAGTCTCCCGTCCGAGCCTCGAGCGACTTGTCCACCACTACCAAATCCCCGTCCTCGATGCCGGCACCGGCCATGGAATGACCAGACACCCGGGCATAGAACGTCGTCTCACGATGCCGCACCAACTCTTTATTCAAATCAATACCGCCCGACATGTAATCCTGCGCCGGGGAGGGAAATCCGGCTCTTACCCCCTCCTCGGAATAAGGAAGAACCTGCGGTACCGACAAGTCGACCGGGCTTATGCTTAGTTTCATCTCATCCATACGGCAAAGATACGATATTTTACCCATTACGGATGCTGCGACACCACGCTTTTCCTTTGTCATCCGTCATTCCTTACCAAGAAAAAACAATCGCACGGCAACCTCACAAGAAGTTACCGTGCGACCCTTATCCTTTCGGGAAAAGACTATCGGAGCATCCTCATTTCAATACCTTCTTGCCGCCCACGACATACACGCCGGGACGCAAACCATCCAAAGCCCTGGAAACAGGCACTCCTGCCTTCATCCTCATACCGGAAAGCAACAGAAGATTTTCAAGTCAAAAACGCATAGTTTACATTTTTTGGACCAAATGCACAGCCCAAACATCGGACTGACAATCTGTCAAAACCTCCCTCACGAGAATCGCCCATTGGCAGGTTCCTCCGGCACGAACCGAAAATAAACGATTCTCGCGAAACGGGATACTGACAAAAGGGAAGGACACAAAGGCGTTGGGAAACAAAACGGAACGGAAAGAAGGACTTTGTACGCCCGGATCAAACGTGGCGTAAGCCCCAACCGGAAACCGCTGACTTTTTGCCGGATGTTTTCGTACATGAGAATTCACCAGATATCTCCAAGAAACGGAATAAAACCCGATTGCACAGGCATTTTTCGCCCTCTCCAATACCGTCACGAGGACTACTTCAAAAAGTTCTGCGGAGAAACATTTTCCGTTTGCAGCCAAATGAAAAATCATTCGCCTGCAAACGATTTGCATATATGCAGGTTTACGTTGCATAAGACCTGCATAACTAAATATTTATGCAGTCCGGATACTTTTTTGAATCGTATTACACCGTATTTTATCTTCCTCGGGAACTCCAAAAACTAACAAAATGTTACTTATACATACACGTCACGCGGATATCAACTATTCGGGAATGACTTCCTGCATGTAAATGGCTGCCAAGCTCCATGTGGCCGCATCGTTGGTACATACCACGGGATTCTCGTCCACCGGTGCTGGGACCTCGGGCACCTCCACACGGCGCACCGTGAAAGGTTTGTCATTGTGCCACACGTGCCACAGCTCATCCCAAGCTTCGGCTGCCAGTTCCCGGCTTCCCGTCTGGGCGGCGGCATAGGCCGTAAGGCGCGTCACGGGAAAAGGATTGTGCGTAATCGTGCGCGCCTTCTCCTTGTATTCCCGGGCAAAGGTGAGCCACGTGCGGTTCCATTCCGGCAAGTCTATCATTTCCATCAGCTCGTTCATCACTTGGAAACCGCCCATGATGGTGGTCAAATGTTCGGTGCGCTGCAAACCGGGGTCTCCCTCGTAGCTCAACACGCCCGTGGCAGGGTCGAAACCCAACACGCCCGGCCCTGTGAAGATGCCGTGGGGCAAGGCCGAGATGCTCTTCATGCCTGCGATGATTTTGTCGCGGTAAGCCGTGTTGCCCGTCCGTTCCCATTCCGTCATCCAGTTTCCGGCGTAGGCCAACCAATCGGGCCCGACACGCAAACGTGCCGGAGCCGTACAGGGATACTTCTCACGCGGAAGAGCCAACCTCATCGGATCGATGTCGTAAAGCTTTTGTTCGGCATCGCGCACTTCGGTCATCAGGTCACCGCTGCGCTCATCCGTGGTCAGATAATAATAGAAACGGTTCCACGCCGCTTGGCTGATGCGTGCCTCCTTCGCTCCACACCCCCAGTGGCTCACGTTGTGGCGCGAACCTAACCCGGCCATCGGGCCAAGATGGTACACGTCGCATTCTGTCGTATGACGACTCATGGCCACGGCCATCCGCCAAAGGTCGGCACGGCCTGTCCGCAGGAAACTGTACCACAACCACATGTTAGAGGCCAGTTCCGTGTTATCCCACGCATATCCTCCCACGTCATACCTCCACGTATGGCGCACGGAATCGTAGGTGTGCATAAAGTCACCGTAGTTCCAGAAACCGTACCAACGATGTTGATCGACAGCCTTCACATAATAGTCCAAATAGTCTTCCAGACGGTCCTCCACCCGTGCCCGCTTCGGGTTGCTCCGGTCGGGCAGGCTCCACACCCCAAAGGCATGCTTGGCGTGGAGGTATTCCGGTGTGCACAACAAGGGGGCGTCTTCGGCCAACATGGATGCCGTCCGGGCTACCGTCTCCTTTCCCCCATAAGCCACAGACGGAACGAGAGTCAGCGTATGGGTACGCGCCACACCGTAGGGCGTGCTCATCCCTTCCTGCACGTCCTCATAACTGGCCTCCAAATCGTGCGCCACATCGTCGTAATGCCGCAAGTCCATCGGCCCTGCGTCGGGACTCCACATCCATACGGTCAGGCTGGCATTCCGGGCAGCGGCACTGTCCACCTGCAAAGCCGTGGGATAGGATTGCCAAAAATCTTTCAGAGCCACGCCCAATCCGCCGCTTACGTCTCCGGCAAACACATAACCCGGCGCACGGGTTCCCGAGAAAGTCCCAATCCACGGACGGTCGGCATGCGTACGTTTACGGATAGAAAAAGCGTCGGCCGTCGTCTGGCTCAACCGGAAACCGTCCCACACCGCCCAACGGTCGAGAAGATGACGGTTCTTGGCATCGAACTTCTCATAGGCCGGTATGCGTCCGCCACGCATCTGCCTCGCCTGCCAATCCTTTTTCCCATCCAACGACAACACGCGACGGCCCACCAAAGGCTGCACCGGTTCCGCCCATACCCCACCATCGGCCGTGGCGAAAGCTATGTGACGATTGTAAACGGCCTCGCGCATGGGAACCTCGAAACGGATGCCCAGACTACGGATGAAATCGTGATCCATGTCACCATCGAACACAAAAGTATGTACCATCTTGACTTGTTCGCTCCCGGCATAAAAATAAAAGCGTACGGTGAACGGAAGCCATTTCCGCCCCGTGACATCGTTCGCATAGCGGCCTTCCGCCCGCACCAATACCCGGACATCCCCGGCACGTTCCACCGTGACGCGTTCCACTTGCCCGCGATAGCCGGTGAAATGCAATACCGCCTCTCCTTCTGCCGACGGACGGTCCTGCGTGGAGCACAGCAAGGCGGCTTGTCCGCCTACCGTCTTCCCTCCGTAGCGGAGGCTGTCAAGCAGGCAACCACCCAGTTTGGGAATATAAGCCTCAACCTTTCCGGTGGACACCCGGAAGAAAGAGGGTGTCTCGTCCACCCGCACCTTTGCCCCGGAACGGTTCTCTTTTTTGGGTTTCTTCAAGATGGTTTCAAAACGGATGTCTTCCGCTTCTTCCGGTATCACGGCGGCCACTCCGGCCCATTTGACCGAACCGTCCGGCCAGTAAGCCAACGGCCAACAGTCCGACGGGATGTCCGTCCCGTCCCCGTATTTCAACACCACACGGCCATCGGCCTCCAGTTCCCCCTTCAGGAACGGAATGCCCAAACTGACCGGACGGTCAGACGAAGGCCGCGTACCGACCCAACGCAAATCGCCCGAAACCTTGTTTTTACCATAAAGTCCCATGGAAAGCATGGACAATCCCATACACAAAATTGAAATCAGGTTTTTCATGATGCTACAATTATCTACATGCAAAATTCAACATAACTTCCGTAATTTCCAATTTTATCGGAAAATAAATTTTAAAAAACCGCAGGATTATCCTCTTACGTTACGGATTTATTCCTAATTTTGCATTTGGATTACCTGTATTTTTGCGACAATCCGACACAGATTATTAACCTGATTTTATAAACGAGACGCATGAAAACCATCTGCAAAGCCTGCTTCCTTGCCGTAGGCATCCTATCCCTCGGTCACTCCGTCACTGCACAGGAAACTGAAATCAACGACATGACCACTCCGTTGCACTTGCTCCAACCGGAATACAAAGTACCCTATGGCAACCTGACCGTCGAACAAGTCAAGAAAGACATCGACCGGGTGTTCGCCTACATTGAGCAGCATACCCCTGTACGCGTATTGGATACCGACGGAAAAGAAGTGACCGACTACCGACACATCCCCCACGGCTCCACGCTCGACCGAGGCACATTCCGCATCGGAAGTTATGAATGGGGCGTGACTTACCAGGCACTGCTGGATGCTTCCGAAGTGACAGGAGATGCCCGGTACAAAGATTACGTCGTCCGCCGTCTCAGATTCTTGGCCGAAGTCGCTCCGGGATTCCGCAAGCTTTACGAACAGTACAAAGATACCGACGCACAGATGGAACAAATCCTGCACCCGAAAGCATTGGACGATGCCGGAGCCATGTGTTGCGCCATGATGAAGGCGTGTATCGCCGACCCGTCCTTGCCGCTGTCCGACCTGATAGAAAATTATTTCGCTTTCATCGAACACGGACAATACCGCCTGCCCGACGGCACATTCGCACGCCACCGCCCGCAACACAACACCATCTGGTTGGACGACATGTTCATGGGAGTCCCTTCTTTGGCCTATCGTGGCATTTATAAAAAAGAGGAATCCACAAAATATTTCAACGAGGCGGCCAAGGTCAGCCGTCAGTTCATCGACCGCATGTTTGTACCGGAAAAGGGGCTTTACCGCCACGGTTACGTAGAAGGACTGGCACAACAGCCCACTTTCCATTGGGCACGTGCCAACGGATGGGCCATACTGACCAACTGCGAACTGCTCGACGCCCTGCCCGAAGACCATCCCGACCGCCCGTTCCTGCTCGAACAACTGCGCCGCCACATCAAGGGATTGGCGGCCTACCAAAGTTCGGAAGGTTTCTGGCACCAGCTTGTGGACCGCAGCGATTCCTACTTAGAAACTTCGGCCACGGCCATTTATGTATATTGCATCGCCCACGCCATCAACAAAGGATGGATAGAAGGCATCACTTACGGCCCGGTGGCGCAGCTCGGATGGCATGCCGTCAGTACGCAAATCAAGGAGGGCGGGCAAGTGGACGGTACTTGCGTGGGTACAGGAATGGGATTCGATCCTGCGTTCTACTACTACCGTCCGGCCAACTATCAGGCCGCCCACGGTTACGGTCCCGTCATCTGGGCCGGTGCGGAAATGATACGCCTGCTCGGTCATTGGCATCCACGCACGAACGACAGCGGCTTACATTATTATAAAGTGAAACAAACCAACCCTTCTCCGCTCTTCTACCTCACCGAAGACGGGCAAGGAGAAGCCGTAGAATAAACAGTTACTACATCACCGTATGTGCCCGGCGTGAAAAAGACGGTTTCGAGGACAGCAAAGCATGGTTCGATTACTTGCGTCTGTGGAAAACCGAATTGGACAGCCCGTGCACCGCCAGCGTCCGATAAACAAGAGGCATACGGAAAGACCGAAACAATCCCCCGGTTGCACCACTGTGCATCCCGAGGGATTGTCTTTTAAAATAAAGGTATTGCTTATTGAACAGCCGTCACCCAAGCGTCATTCAACCAAGCGAAAGACAAATCACCGGCCACATCGTCCCACGTCGTGGCTATCCGGGCATTTTCAGCATTGCCTTGTCCTGTCAGGAAATTGGCCGAAAGATATTTTCCACCCGTCACGTCGTTCTTCAACACACCTGCAATCTGTACATTTTTCAACACGGAAGTACCGTTGGCCAAAGCATCGTCGGTCTGCGTCGTTTCAATAGTGAGCGGATTAGGCTTGCCCGCTACCTTCGCGCCGTCGATATTAGCCCGTGTACCGGCACGCAAACGGATGCCGCGCTTGTTCTCGCTGCTGCCGTTGCCCACCAAATAAAGGTTGCGCAAAGTGGGGTGAGCCACCGGAGTTGCGTCGAAATTGTCGCCGTTGTTGTCGGCTTCAATCAAACAGTCGCAAGAAGCATCGGTCTGGTAAGCCACAAGGTTGGTAGCCGTGCCGCTCCAACCTTCTGTCCAGTCGAAACTATCGTCCGTGCAATCCACTACTACGCAATGGTCTACATTCACCGTACCGCCAAAGAACTCCAAACCGTCATCGGCACCTACGTAAGTCTGCACGTATGAAACTTGCGTACCCGCACCCACACCGTAGAAAGAGATGCCGTTGGACTCGTGTTCGTCATCCAGGGCAAAACCCGTATATTCCAAACGTACATACTTCAATACACCGGAATTATCATTGGCATCATTGCCGCCATAAGCGGCATTACCGATTTCAGAAAAGCCCGAACCCGCATTGGTGGGAGCATAACCGCAGATGTGCAAACCGCCCCAACCACCAGCAGTCTTATTTTCGGCCGTCATCACGATAGGATTTTCCACTGTGCCCACTGCATTGATTTTGGCTCCTTGCTCGATCAGGATGTAAATAGGATCTTCGCTGTCGGCTGCCGTTATCTTCACACCTTCTTCGATGGTAAGCACGGCGGGTGCCTTTACCTGCAACTGACTGGTCAGCTTGTACTCCGTATTGGCCGTGAGGGTCATGTTTTCCGTCACGATGCCGCCTAAGTTTTCAACACTCGGAGCGGGAGGCGGCGTAGTTCCATCCTCGTCGTCGTTACAAGCCGTAAATACAGCCATAGAAGCACACAGAGCCATAGCCCACGTGGAAACTTTCATGAAATTTGTTTTCATCTTTCTCTCTTTTTAAAGTTTTGAATTGAATTAATTTATGCTTTTACTACTTTTATAATGTATACGTCACTCCGAAGCTCAACCCCACACCTTCGTTAAAGCGCTCCACTTCCACCTCGGTATTCTTACTCGGTATCTCCTGACGGAACACCACATCGGTATTCAAAAGATTCTTGGCCGAGAACTTCACGCTCCAATGAGCGTTGAACTTCATATTGGCATTGAAATCCAATGTATGGAGAGCAAGCTGCTTCACATCACCGATACCCTGTATACCCACTGCCTGTATGCGCTCGCCTTGCAAGTTGTAGAGCAAGGCCACGGTGAGTTGGCTTTCTTTTCCGAACTTAGGCGAATAGGTGAGGTCGGCATTCATCAGGTAGGGCGACGCACCTTGCAGCGGACGTTCGGCATTGGTGTAAACCCCACCTTCCGGAAGGTTTACGTTGGTGTACATGTAAGACGCGTTGATTCCCGCTTTCAAGTCTTTCACTATTTCCTTGCGTGCTTCCACTTCAATCCCTGCTGCCAAACCGTCGGACGCGTTCTGGAAAGAATGCATCATGGCTCCGCCGGACGTAGTCTGCGTACGCTCGATAGGACTGTCCAAATACTTGTAGTAGGCCGTGACAGCCACCATGTCGGTGGATGACGGACGAAAGAACTCATAACGCAAGTCTATGTTGTAGTTGTAACCGTTGTCCAGATTCTCATTACCACGTACTTGGGTGCCGCCATAAGACTCCTGATAAAGGAAAGGGGCCATCTCGACAAACGAAGGCCGTGTCACCGTACGCGAAGCCGCCAGACGCAAGCTGTTTTTCTTGTCGAACGTGTACTTAAGATTCAAGGCCGGGAAAAACTCATCGGTGTTCAGGTCGCGCCGCATCTCCATGCCGCCGTCGTTATAGTATTTCACCCACTGACGCGTGCTTTCCATACGTACGCCCAAGTTCACCAACAAGGCCTTCACCGGATAATAGTCGGCCTCGATGAAACCGGCCCAGATGCGGCTACCGGCCGAGTACTCATTGCGTTTCTGATGGCTGCGGTTGACGGTAATGCTACCATTCTGCACGTTCCCAAAGTTCAAGTAACCGTCGGTATGATAGATGTCGGTCACATTAAGAGATTCCATCTCTTTCAAGTTATAATAGAAGCTCGTGCAGGTAAAAGCCCTCGTCTTGTCACGCAAGGCCGCACCGAACCTCAACTTGTTTTCATCGGAAAAACGGTACTGAGCCTGTACGTCACCTACCCATTCGTCCTCGTCCAACTTGCCGAAATAGCGCATGGTTTCCTGGGCATTGAGCTTGAACAAATCCCAAGTACCGTCGGACATCTGCCGGAACATCACCTGACGACGGTCAGGTTCCTCACTGGAAGTCTTGCTATACGAACCGCTCCAATCCGTATCCCACATTCCAAATACGTGGTGTCCGGCCAACTGGTAGTTCTGCAATTCATACACATGGCTGTTTTGGTTACTGCCTTTCAAGCGGATACCTTCCTCGTCATGCCCTTGACGCGCCATATAGCTGTCCACCGCATTACGGGCATAAAAGGCCGAAAAGCCCACACGGTCTGCCTTGCGGAACGAATAGCCCACACTGGCCAAACCGGCCATCTTGAGCGTTTGGGTAAAAGAATCGTAATCAAAACGGCTCATCTCCGTACCTGACGCCTCGAAAGTACGGACATAAGCATTATCCAGACTTTCGTTGTCGGTATCAATACCGAAAGTAGCCAACACATCCATCTTGTTGCCCCCCAACCGGAAAGTGCGGCCGAAACCGAAACTACCGTTCAAGTCGGGGATAGCAAAAGACTTGTTCACCTCGAACGTGGTGGGGAAGATATTATGATTGCGACTGTACTGCCGGTAATCGGAAAGCGGCAAATCCATGGCCTTCCGGTCCATAGAAGGAGTCTTGAACATCGTATTCGCCCTATCCATCTGATAGAAGTCGCCAAAGACCGTCCCCACCTTACCACCGGTACCGAAGGATATGTTGAAAAAATCCTTCGTGCCTCCTTCTTTGGTACTGATGTCCACATGGGCACCGGAATAGTCGGCAAACGCACTGGCCTCGTACACCTTGCTCACCGTGATGTTCTGCACGGCGGAGGAAGGAAAGATATCCAACGGTATCAGCTTGTTATCCGGGTTGGGTGAAGCGATGGGAAGTCCATTGAGCGTGGTGGAACTGTAGCGGTCACCCAAACCGCGCACAATCAACTGGCCGGCTTCGGCGATGGAGATACCTGTAAGTTTTTTCACTCCTTCTTGTACGTTGGAAATACCTTTGATAGACATTTCGCTTGCGCCAAGGTTTTCAATGGAAAGCACCGCGTTCTGGCGTTCAGCCAGCAAGGCGCGCTCCAACTCCAAGTTTTTGCGCGCGGTAACGGTCACTTCGTTCAGTTGTTTGTCATCAGTAGACATCTCGACCTTCACGGCCACATCGCCTTTGGCCGGAACTTGCAACGTCAGTTTCTGGGGGAAAAAAGAAACATAGGAAACCTCCAAGGTATAGGTTCCCTTCTTCAATCCACGCAAATGAAAATTTCCATTGATGTCAGCCGTAGTGCCGATGTGCGTACCGGCGATACGCACGGAAGCACCCATCAGCGGTTCGTTCAATTCTTTGTCGACGACCACGCCCTTGATGTCGCCTGCCTGGGCTACCGCCACGACAGCGGTCATCAACGCTACAGCCAAATTACGCTTTTTCGATAAACTCATTCTTATGCCTCTTTTTGTTCGCTGCAAAAGTAGGCACGTCACATTTCAAAAAGCTTACAAAAGGATGAATCTTCCGAGACAGCACTTCATCGTAACAGGTTCTTAATGTACGTGAAAAAACTTCGTATCCGATTCTTCCAAACTATTTCAAAAAAACAAGTTTCACCACTCCATCAAGCCTCCGATGCCCCTGCGGGTCAGTGTGATCCGAAACCTACGATAACCAGTCTTGCCCTGATAACGGTAGCGCATGATGAAATGGACATAATAAACCTTCTCGGCCGCCTGCGTGTGAAACTCACCTTTCCCTTCATTCATATACACCGGTACATGAGGACTGTCCATCCGCCGCAAGAAATCCCGCAGATTGACACGAATGATGTCATTGAACCCTTGCAACGGGTAATGACTCAAATGCTTCAACTGCTTATCCAATATGGAAATACGGCGACGGTACACGATAACCGTCTCCCGCAAGGCACAATGGCCGGCCTCCAACTCCGACACACGGCCACGCTGCGCACGCACTTCGAGCGGCAATTTTTCTTCATTCACAAAATCACACCCTTCCTTTCCCCACCCCACCGGCTCGCCGTGCATCACCAGTTTGATTTTATAGTCGTAGAACTTACTGCCCAACTTGTTGGCGAACCAATAATGCATCAGGTCCTTGATGCGGTCTTTGAACATATAACTCACCACCAATGCAATGAAAAGCGGCATGGTGAAATTTCCGTAAGTCTGCTGGAAGGAAAAAGAAACGACCGTGGCAAAAACCATGCTCAGCCCGGCCGCCAACATGAAAAACACTTGCTGAAGGACGAAAGTATTGCTTTTCTTGTCTGCCAATATATACAAATCGCTCTCGATGTACTTCTTCAGTTGCCCGGCCCTGTGCAGGAAATTACGGTTATTATCACTGTTGCCTTCCTCCGGCAACAGAAATCCCCGCTCCCGCTGGTAAGCCAAATCCCCATCTATATAGGTTGCTGCAGCCGCCACCACACGGGTATAATCCTTCGGAAAATGCTCGCGTGCATATTCCATGATACGGAACAGATGCATGTTGACCATACGGCACAGATACTCCTCTCCCAAATCGTAACGCGACCGCAACTCGAAAGCCACACGGTCAAGACCGGCCTTACGGGGTATCTCCCGATAAGCAGCCATAATGCGTGCCAACAAAAGCACAATGCCGTCCAGGCGAACCTTGAAGGCATTCACTTTCGTTTCGCGGTAAAGCCCGATGGCTGCCGTACGCAAAGCACTACGAGTGATACTGCCGAACATCTTTATCTGGTGTTCATACGTTTTTTCATGCTCTTCCGAAGGTTCCTCCGCCAATTCTCGGCAACACATCTGCAGCCGCGACAATGGCAGGGCTTCTTCGTCGGCCACTTCCTCCAAAGTATAGACCGGCGTAATCAGGCGCACCAAAGCCCGGAAGTCCCGGTAGAAATTACTTTTGGGATACGTTTTGGCGTTGATATAAAGGGAGTCCGGAATGAAGATCCACGTATCCATCATGAAGTCGCTCACCGCAGCCGAAGGACTGTAGCGCGAATACCCCACCTTGAACTCCAGGGTATAACGGTCGTGTATCTTTCCTTGAATATCCAACATAATGTTATGGACAAATCTACGAAAAAAACATCAGAATGCCACACTAAAAAAACTGATTATTCGTTGTAAAGACATAATTAAAATGATATTATGAACAAGGTATTCAGCACGGTAGTTTTGACAGTTCTGTTATTTGCCAACTGCTCGCCCAACGAGGCATACACTCCGGACACAGAACTCGGACTTCCCCAAAAAGAGAAACCGAAGCGGTTAAGCAAAATGTGGAGTAACAATCCACACAATCCGTTTTTTGAAACATTCGATTACGATTCCATCGGCCGAGTTATCCATTTCACTGCCCAAATAAGATACTCAACGACTTCCGACACCATAGAATTCTTTTACCGTTACGAACCGGAAAATAACCGCATCATAGCTACCGGTGAATACTACCGGTACGAAGACTTGGACATTGCTCCCCAATTATCGCACATTACCATCGTAGACACTTTGTACCTGAACCCACAAATGAATATAGAATATGCCGTACGGAATGACTGCGTGAACGGAACAAGAAAGCGAAGATGGACATATTACTTTGAATACGACGACAACGGGCAACTCATTACTTCCGTTTTAGGACGGTTTAGGCCAAAAACCACCTGCCAATGGGAAAACGGAAACATAACGCGTATGGATGGTACAATCTACACATATACACATTTGACAAACAACCTGCCAAGTTCCATCCTTCCCGGAGTCAATTCGGATTGGTCACCCCTATCCCAATACGGATGGTTCGGCAAACATCCGCAGAATTTGCCTTATAAAATGGAATCGGAAGGCAACCCTGATACAAAATTCGTCTATAATTACCGAATGGAAAACGGACTCATCTCATTCAGTACATGTACACATTCCAACCATGGACATTTCGTTGAAGAAGACACCACATATTATGAATGGAAATAGGGCTGCCAGCACCGGCCCGCCCCACACGACCTTTGACGGACAGGCAACCGCACGAGCCGGAGTAGACCGGCACATTTCTTATTTGACAATATGACAACATTTTTACCTCCCTCATGGACAATATGAAAGAAAAGAGAGTGTTTCATGAACGGTCGAGTAGCCGTTAAGCATTCAAAACAGGAGCAAATGAAGAGATTTCCAGATACATATTTTTAGGATTGGGGCTATATTTTTGCATTCATTAAGCAAAAAGGCATTTTGTTTGGCTGAGAGAAATTTTTCGTTCGGCTGAGAAAACGTTTTTTTTCTCAGCAAGACGGGATACCGTTATCCATATGTCGGCGGAAAACGCGCCTGAAAACGGAAAAACAAACTGCTGAAAACACCTCTTTTTCCGCTATTTGGAGAGAAAAGAAGCACAAAAATGCAATGTCATTTTGCAAGGCGGAGCACCCTGCGGGCTTACACACCCCTCATCCAAGAGCGTAGGACACCATGGTCCGGCTGACTTTTTGGAAGCAAAAAATCCTTTGGAAATGACACTTCGGTTTCTCACAATGGTGCGAGAATCGCGTATTTGCAACGAAATTCCGGTTGGAATGCGAATAAACGAACCACTCAAAACCAGAATTGACGTTTTGACAAACCGGATTTATTCCGTAGCTTTGCAATCCAAGAGAAAATAAACTT
Source organism: Paraprevotella xylaniphila YIT 11841 (assembly GCF_900683745.1). Lineage (NCBI taxonomy): Bacteria > Pseudomonadati > Bacteroidota > Bacteroidia > Bacteroidales > Prevotellaceae > Paraprevotella > Paraprevotella xylaniphila. The sequence continues at coordinate 3,154,753 of NZ_LR215980.1, read as the reverse complement.
AAAAAAACAGACTGTCATCATGATGCACGAACATCCTTTCGCACAATTCCACTTCTGCCCGAAGTGCGGCTCACCGCGCTTCGTGGAGCATAACGAAAAATCGAAACAATGCGAAGACTGCGGCTTCGTTTACTATTTCAACCCAAGTGCAGCTACAGTAGCGGTCATCCTGAACGAACGGCAGGAACTGCTGACATGCCGGAGAGGAAAGGAACCGGCCAAAGGCACGCTCGACCTGCCCGGCGGATTCTCAGACTGTTTCGAGAGCAGCGAGGAGGGAGTAGCACGGGAAGTCAAAGAAGAAACCGGACTGGAAGTAACCCACACGGAATTTCTGTTTTCCCTGCCCAACACTTACCTGTATTCCGGATTTCTGGTACACACCGTAGATTGTTTCTTCCACTGTACGGTGGCAGACAGCAGCCTGGCCCATGCCATGGACGATGCAGCCGAACTGTTGTGGATTCCCATGAAAGAATTGCGCCCGGAAGACTTCGGTCTGGCATCCGTGAGAAAAGGCATCGAAAAGCTGTTGGCACAATGCCCTTAATCCCCTCTCCCAAAGGGAGACTTGGCGCATGCTATTCCATTTATTCAAAAAAATTGTTATATATAAGGTGTAATCTATCTTTTTTTTCTACTTTTGCTGCCGAAATTTTATAAAGGTACAGACCATGCAGAAAAATTTGGTGATCGTGGAGTCTCCTGCCAAAGCCAAAACCATCGAAAAGTTTTTGGGAGCAGACTACAAAGTATTATCCAGTTACGGGCACATCCGTGACTTAAAGAAAAAAGAGTTCAGCATTGACACGACGAACTTCGCACCGCAATATGAGATACCTTCCGAAAAGACCAAACTGGTGAACGAACTGAAAGCGGAAGCCAAAAATGCCGGAACCGTCTGGTTGGCTTCCGATGAGGACCGTGAAGGAGAGGCTATCTCATGGCATTTGTATGAAGTGCTCGGCCTGAAACCGGAACAAACCAAACGTATCGTGTTCCACGAAATCACCAAACCTGCCATCCTGCAAGCCATCGAACACCCGAGGGACATCGACCTCAATCTGGTAAACGCCCAACAGGCACGGCGGGTACTCGACCGTATCGTGGGCTTCAAACTCTCTCCGGTACTTTGGAAGAAAGTAAAGCCCGCGCTCTCGGCCGGACGCGTGCAAAGCGTGGCCGTACGCCTGATTGTGGAACGCGAACGGGAAATCCAACAGTTCAGAAGCGAAGAAAGTTATCGCGTAGTAGCCCTTTTCACGCTTGCCAATAGCAAGGAAGGCACGGAAATCAAGGCCGAACTGAACCAACGCTTCAAAAACAAGGAGGAAGCCACCCGTTTCCTGGAAAACTGCAAAGACGCGGCCTTTACCATCCGCGACATCGCTACCCGGCCGCAAAAGCGTACACCGGCGGCTCCGTTCACCACTTCCACGCTACAACAGGAAGCGGCTCACAAGCTCGGTTTTACCGTGGCACAAACCATGATGATAGCCCAACGCTTGTATGAATCTGGGCGCATCACCTACATGCGTACGGACTCTGTCAATTTGTCTTCGCTGTGCATCAATGCCAGCACGGCCGTCATCAAGGATTTGATGGGCGAACGTTACGTCAAGAGCCGCCAATTCCATACCAAAACGAAGGGGGCGCAGGAAGCCCATGAAGCCATCCGCCCCACCTATATGGACCAGACGGAAATAGAGGGCACGCCACAGGAACGCCGTTTGTACGATTTGATATGGAAACGTACGGTCGCTTCCCAAATGGCCGATGCAGAAATAGAAAAGACCACCGCTACCATTCAGATAAGCGGGCAAGACGCTGCTTTCGTTGCCACAGGAGAAGTCATCAAATTCGACGGATTCCTGAAGGTATACCGGGAAAGTTTCGACGAAGATCCCGAAAATGAAACGGCTGAAGGCAACCTGCTACCCCCGATGGAGACCGGGCAGCAACTGGAACGGAAAGAGATACAAGCCCTGCAACGGTTCACCCAACCCCCTCCACGCTACAACGAAGCAAGCTTGGTTAAAAAACTGGAAGAATTGGGCATCGGACGTCCTTCCACTTACGCGCCGACCATCAGCACCATACAGCAACGCGAATACGTGGCCAAAGGGGACAAGGAAGGAGAAGAAAAGGAACTGGTCATTCTTACGTTGAAAGGAAACTGCATCAGCCAACAAGCCAAACAAACCGTCATCGGAGCAGAAAGGGGCAAACTGGTCCCAACAGACGTGGGGACGGTGGTCAACGACTTCCTTTTGCAATATTTCCCCGAAATCATGGATTACAACTTCACGGCCGAGGTGGAAAAGAAGTTTGATGACATCGCAGAAGGAAAAACGGAATGGACGCAAATGATGAAAGACTTCTACGGCGACTTCGAACCGGAGGTGGAAAAAACCCTCAATGCCAAATCCGAGCATAAAGTGGGCGAACGTTTGTTGGGCACAGACCCGCAAAGCGGAAAGCCTGTGTTTGTCAAAATCGGACGTTTCGGCCCGGTGGTGCAAATCGGAACGGCAGAGGACGAGGAGAAACCGAGGTTCGCCCAGATGAAGAACGAGCAAAGCTTGGAAACCATTACCTTGGAAGAAGCCCTCGAACTGTTCAAACTTCCTCGCGACCTCGGCACTTTCGAAGGCACGACCGTATCCATCGGTACAGGACGTTTCGGACCTTACGTCTTGCATAACAAGAAATATGTATCGCTTCCCAAAGGCAACGACCCGATGAGTGTCACCCTCCAAGAGGCCATCAAACTCATCCTTGAAAAACGGAAGGCCGAAGTGGAACGGCATTTGAGAAAATTCGAAGAAGAACCGGAATTGGAAGTTCTCAACGGGCGCTACGGCCCTTATATCGCCTATAAAGGCAATAATTACCGCTTGCCGAAGACCTTGGCAGAACGGGCCAAAGAGCTGACTCTTGAGGAGTGCATGGCCGTGGTCAAGGAACAAGACGAGAAACCTAAAACAACGGCACGTAAAAGAACTTATAGCAAGAAAAAATGACACGTATCATCTTAATCGGTTACATGGGAGCCGGAAAGACGACCGTAGGAAAGGCATTGTCACAAAGCCTGGCTCTCCCGTTTTATGATTTAGACTGGTATATCGAAGAACGCTACCGCCGGACCATCCCCCAAATATTCGCGGAAAACGGAGAAAACGGATTCCGCGAGATTGAACAGAAAGTCCTGCACGAGGTAGCTGAGTTCGAGAATGTCATCATCTCCTGCGGCGGAGGAACGCCCTGCTTTTTCGACAATATGGAATACATGAACCGGCAGGCCCAGACGGTATACTTGAAAGCCTCTCCCGACGTGTTGTTCCAACATCTGAAAATGGGAAAAGTGGAACGCCCCCTGCTGAAAGACAAAACGGAGGATGAAATGAAGCAATATATCCGGGATTCCCTCGCGGTACGCGAACCCTTTTATAGCCGGGCACAATATACATTAGATGTCAATTTATTAGAGAACTACGATAAAATAAAGGACTCCGTCCGTTTGCTTCGTGAACTATTAAACCTATAAAGAACGTAATGAGAAAATGGCGTATTGAAGACTCCGAAGAATTGTACAACATCAACGGATGGGGAGTCAACTATTTTGGAATCAACGAAAAAGGACACGTTTACGTAACCCCGAGAAAGGATAGCGTGAAAGTCGATTTGAGGGAACTGATGGATGAATTGGCCATCCGGGACATGTCGGCGCCTGTATTGGTCCGTTTTCCCGACATCCTGGACAACCGTATCGAGAAAACCAGCAACTGCTTTGAGAAGGCAGCCAAGGAATATGACTACAAAGGAGAGAATTTCATCATTTATCCCATTAAGGTCAACCAAATACGTCCCGTGGTAGAAGAGGTCATCAGCCATGGCAAGAAATTCAACTTGGGCCTGGAAGCCGGTTCCAAACCGGAACTGCATGCAGTCATTGCCGTCAATACCGACTCAGCCTCTCCCATCATCTGCAACGGTTACAAGGACCATAATTACATAGAACTGGCCCTATTGGCCCAAAAGATGGGCAAACGCATCTTCTTAGTGGTAGAGAAACTCAACGAGCTGAACACAATCTACGAGGTTGCCCAGAAACTCAACGTAAGGCCCAATATCGGCATCCGTATCAAATTGGCTTCGTCTGGCAGCGGGAAATGGGAAGAAAGTGGCGGCGACGCCAGCAAGTTCGGCCTGACATCCAGTGAACTGTTGGAAGCGCTCGACATGTTGGAAGCCAAAGGCATGAAAGACTGCCTGAAGCTTATCCATTTCCACATCGGTAGCCAGATTACCAAGATACGCCGCATACAGACCGCCCTGCGCGAAGCTTCGCAATTTTACATCCAACTCCATCATTTGGGTTATGATGTGGAGTTCGTGGATTGCGGCGGCGGACTGGGAGTAGACTACGACGGTACACGCTCCAGCAATAGCGAAAGTTCTGTGAACTACTCCATCCAGGAATATGTGAACGACTGTATCTATACTTTCGTCGATGCGGCCAATAAAAACAACCTTCCGCATCCGAACCTGATTACGGAAAGCGGACGGTCGCTGTCTGCCCACCATTCGGTGCTCATCATGCAAGTACTGGAAACCGCTTCCCTTCCCCGTATGGACGAGAATTTCGAGCCTTCGCCGGAAGCTCACCAACTGGTAAAGGACATGTATGAGATTTGGGACAACCTGAACCCACGCACCCTTCTGGAAAACTGGCACGACGCCCAGCAAATCAGGGAAGAATCACTGGACCTGTTCAGCCACGGCATCGTAGACCTACGGACACGTGCCGACATCGAAAGCATGTATTGGAGCGTCACACGTGAAGTCAACCTGTTGGCGCAGACACAGAAACATATACCGGAAGAACTAATGTCGCTCGACAAGCTGTTGGCAGACAAGTATTTCTGCAATTTCTCGCTGTTCCAAAGCCTGCCGGACACATGGGCCATAGACCAACTCTTCCCCATCATGCCGATACAACGGTTGGACGAACGCCCGAACACGCATGCCACGATACAGGACATCACCTGCGATTCGGACGGGAAAATCGCCAATTTCGTGACCAACAGCCATATTTCCCACAGCCTGCCGGTGCATACGTTGAAGAAAGGCGAGAACTATTACCTCGCCGTGTTCCTGGTCGGTGCCTACCAAGAAATATTGGGCGACATGCACAACTTGTTCGGCGACACCAACGCCGTGCATGTTTCCGTGACGGACAAAGGATATGCCATCGACCAAATCATCGACGGTGAAACCGTGGCCGAGGTGTTGGAATACGTCCAATATGAACCGAAGAAACTGGTCCGCCGCCTTGAAGTATGGGTTTCCAAATCCATCCAAAGCGGAAAGATTTCGCTCGAAGAGGGTAAAGAGTTCCTGAACAACTACCGCTCGGGACTTTATGGTTATACTTATTTGGAATGAACATGAAAGAGAAACTCACCATCATCAAAGTGGGCGGCAAAATCGTAGAGGAAGAAGACTCGCTCCGCCAACTGTTGGCAGCTTTCACGGCCGTTGAAGGCAATAAGATTTTAGTACATGGCGGAGGACGTTCTGCCACCAAAGTCGCAGCCCAATTAGGAATAGAAAGCCAAATGATCAACGGTCGCCGCGTCACGGACGCAGACATGCTGAACGTAGTCACCATGGTGTATGGCGGACTGGTCAACAAAAACATCGTGGTACGCCTTCAGGCGCAAGGTGTCAACGCCTTAGGCTTGACCGGTGCCGACATGGATGTGATACGTTCCCACAAACGTCCGGTGAAGGATGTGGACTACGGTTTCGTAGGAGATGTAGACGCAGTTAACGGTACGCTTCTGGCCGACCTGGTCCGTAAAGGCATCGTGCCCGTCATGGCTCCCTTGACGCACGACGGGCAGGGACATATCCTGAATACCAATGCCGACACCATTGCCGGGGAAACCGCCAAAGCCATGGCCGATGCGTTCGATGTCACCCTGATGTACTGTTTTGAAAAGAAAGGCGTATTGAGAGACGCAGAAGACGATGACAGCCTCATCCCTCATATCAACGAAAGCGAATTTAAACGTTATGTGGAGGAAGGCATCATACAAGGCGGAATGATTCCGAAATTGGAAAACTCATTTGAAGCCATCCATGCCGGAGTAAGCAAAGTCATTATCACTTTAGCCACAGCTATCGACGGCGTATCCGGCACAGTTATAGAGAGATAGGACAAGACGAAAAAAATATTTCAAAAAAAATGGCGGGTGAGTGTAACTTTTCAGGCACTCGCCCGTCATTATTACAGAGAGATGAAAGAAATCAGTTTTCGGAACGATATATTGCCCCTGAAAGACAAACTCTATCGGTTGGCTCTTCGTATCACATTCGACACGGCAGAAGCGGAAGACATCGTTCAAGAAACACTGATAAGGGTGTGGGACAAACGCAACGAATGGTCGCAACTGAACTCTATCGAAGCTTATTGCCTGACCATTTGCAGGCACCTTTCCTTGGACAGAAGCGAAAAAAAAGAAGCGCAGCATATCGTCTTGGACGAAAGCCTGCATAGCCGCCCCGATACTTCCACTCCATACGACAGCCTGACGGCTCGTGAAGGGCTCGGACTTCTCCAAAAACTGTTGAAGGAATTGCCGCAAGCCCAACAGGACATCGTCCAACTGAGAGAAATAGAAGGCAAAAGCTATAAAGAGATTGCAGCGATTCTGAATCTGAGCGAAGAACAGGTGAAAGTCTATCTGTTCCGTGCCAGACAACGAATCAAGCAAAAGTACACAGAAATACAAGGATATGGACTATAAGTACATAGAACAACTTCTGGAACGCTATTGGCGATGCGAAACCTCATTGGAAGAAGAAGCCATACTGAAAACCTTCTTCAACCAAACCCATATACCAAGCCACCTCATGCCTTACAAGCCACTCTTTGTAAGCGAAAAGATGTGGCAGGAAATAAAATTGGGTGAGAATTTTGACGCAAGAATCATGGCGCACATAGAGAAGGACGAACCGGTGAAAGCACGTAGAATCACGTGGGTACGCCGGATGATGCCCCTCTACAAAGCCGCTGCATCCGTAGCCATCATCCTCACGTTAGGCAATGCTGCACAAAGTTCTTTCCACCGTGAAGCCGCCGTGGAGAATGACTATAACTATGAGAATTACCAGGATTCATACAATGATCCGGAAATGGCTTACAATCAGATATCCGATGCCTTACAAATGGTGTCGCAAAGCCTGAGCGAAGCATCCAAACAGGATTCTCTCCTGCAAATGCAGCCTAAAGAGGCACAAAAAGAACAATAAAATGAAACGCGTTCTTTGCTTATTGTTAATAGCATGTTCAATCCACACGTGGGGGCAGGATTTTGCGTCTAAGTTCATGGAACAATGTTCCAAGGAAAACGGTGAAATACAATGCCAGACTGTCAGTCCGAAAATGATGGAGAAACTCGTGGACACCATGACGGCCCCGAATGGAGACAGAGATGAAGAGGTTCCGGGATATCTCCTTTCCAAACTGAAAAGTGCCCGAATCATCACGGCAACAAAACAAAGTGAGAAGTTTTTCCGAAAAGCCGAACATCTCATAGAAAAGAACAAAAACAGATTTACCCCGTGGGTAGAGAACCAACCCGGACAAAACAATAAAATCTTTGTCCGTAAACACGATGAAGTGATACGGGAACTGGTAGTGCTGAACCTGAATCCGGATGAGAAAACACTGACCATCGTCAATCTTACAGGAGATATGGACGATCGGTTCATGAAAATGCTTTCATCGGGGACACTCAAACAAGATTAATGGAACATTTTATGCTTTTTCTATATAAACAAGTTAGTGCTTAATAAAACGCAATGAAACTGTGAAGTTTCAATTCTCTCAAATTTTTTCATAACATACTAACGACGAAAAGGGCTGCCTGTGGAGGTGGCCCTTTTTCATTTTTACGGATTTTGCATGCCCAAACCTTGATTTTTACTCAAGATTATACTATCTTTGAAGCGAATTCTAATTTTATAAACCTGGCCATTATATTATGTTGAGAAGATTTGTAATTGCTGCAGTGGCCGTATGTGCATTGGGAACAGTACACATTCAGGCACAAAAAAACGAGTTCTTCCGTCCCAAAGAAGTTTGGAACGACACGGAAGGCAACCCCATCAACGCTCACGGAGGCGGTATCTTATACCATAGAGGTACATACTATTGGTACGGTGAATACAAGGTCGGCAAGACTGTCCTGCCCGCCGACGCGACTTGGGAACGCTATCGTACGGACGTAACCGGAGTAAGCTGCTACTCCAGTAAAGACTTACTGAATTGGAAATTCGAAGGAGTGGCCTTGAAAGCCATTACCGACGACCCTAACAGCGACATCCACCCGACGCAAGTACTCGAACGTCCCAAGGTAGTTTACAACAAAAAGACCAAAAAGTTTGTCATGTGGATGCACATAGACAGCCCGGATTACAGCAAGGCTGAAGCCGGTGTGGCCATCGCTGATTCACCGACAGGTCCGTTTAAATATCTGGACGGATTCCGTCCGAACGGTACGATGAGCCGTGACCAAACCGTATTCGTAGACGATGACGGAACTGCTTACCAGTTCTCTTCATCGGAAGAAAACCAAACCATGCACATCAACCGGTTGACCGACGATTACACCAAACCGGACGGAAAATACGTACGCCGCTTTGTCGGCATGGCAAGAGAAGCACCTGCCGTCTTCAAGCACGGAAATAAGTATTATATGCTTTCTAGCGGTTGCACCGGTTGGGATCCCAACAGTGCTGAATTAGCTGTAGCCGATTCCATCATGGGAGAGTGGACAGTTTTGGGAGACCCTTGTACGGGACCGGATGCCGAAAAGACATTCTACGGACAAAGCACTTTCGTCATCCCCGTGCAGGGCAAGAAAAATGCCTATATCGCGTGCTTCGACATGTGGAAAAAGAAAGATCTGCAAGACAGCCGTTACATTTGGTTGCCTATGATGATTGACAAGCAGACCAACAAAATTACGATTCCATGGCATGCTGAATGGAATCTGGATGTCTTCAAAAAGAAATAGGCAAAGTTACACATATTAAATGCCTGACTTCCCCGCCACGATTCTAACCGCAAGAAACGTTTGGCGGGGATTTTGGAACCGTGATATGCCTTCATGACAAACCCAACAAAATGATGATAGACGGTAATTTTAAGATAACTACCGACCAACTGACCCTCACATTTACAGAGGGACAGCGGCAGGACTTTTTCATCCGGCATACTCCCCACCGCGTGGAAATCATCTATCCTCCGCAAACGGATTTCGAACACTTGCAACCTTGGCTTTTCAAGGTCGTCACGGAGGCATTGCGCAAGCAAGCCAAGGCCATACTACTGCCACGGATTGAGGAATTGGCTTCCAGTCACGGATTCCATTACACCCGGCTCAGCATCAATTCGGCCCGTACACGTTGGGGAAGCTGCTCCAACAAAGGACATATCAACCTGTCGCTATATCTGATGATTCTCCCTCTTCGGTTATCCGATTACGTACTGCTCCACGAGCTTTGCCACACCCAAGAGATGAACCACGGCCCTCGCTTTTGGACCTTAATGGACAAAGTGACCCAACGGCAATCCGGCACGCTCAGAAACGAGTTGCGCCACTACCCGTCTCCTTTCCGATAGGATAACATCGAGACGGAAGAAAGCCTCTGCCTCTCCTTAACGTCCTCCAACACGCCATCCACCCTCCCAAAGTCTTTATAAAAACCGCCTTCATTTGACCAATCAATGGAAACCAATCCTTACCACCCGACCAACGAAAGAAAAACCATGCATATCCGACTTGTAAAATCCGACAAGAAACGTTTCCTATACCTATTGCTTCTGGCCGATGAACAAGAATCGATGATAGACCGCTATATAGAACGAGGCGACTTGTTCATCATGGAAGAAAGAGGCGAAGCAAAAGCCGTAGCCGTAGTCACTCGCGAAAAACAAGGAGTTTATGAACTTAAAAACCTTGCCGTAGCTCCCGCCTGCCAACGCAAAGGTTACGGACGGATGATGGTGGAGCACGTATGGCATTACTATGCAGACTGCCACACCCTGTTGGTCGGCACGGGCAACAGCCCGTTAACTCTACCATTTTACCGTAGTTGCGGATTTACCCATTCACACACCCTGCCCGATTTCTTCACCCGGCACTATGACCATCCCATCATAGAAGGAGGCATACTGCTGAAGGACATGATTTACCTGAAACGGGAAAGACAAAACCCCAATCGGGACAGTGCAGTCCCTACTTCAGATACGGAGCCATAAAAGACCATGGTGTTTCAAGAAAACCGACAAACCTCCCCAAATGCCTCTTCTCTATCCCCTTGCCTCATTTTGCGTTTTCCTCTCGCCTTTTACGTAAAATACCCACAAAAACAAAGGTTTCGTTCTTTTATTCCGGCCTTTTTCCCCTGACAGCTTGCAGATTCCGCTTTTTTTTACGAATATTGCAACACTTTTAGAAAGAAAGGGAAAACTAGAACTTTAGGAGGCTCACAAAATATGACATCATCCACACTGAAAGAACGTGTACAAGACACGCTGAAATCAGAAGACACGGAAGGGACGTTCGAACTTTACGTCACGCGCACTCCGGGTTATCTTTGGGCTTTGCTGTTCAAGAAACTACATATCCATCCCATCGCCGTCACGCTGCTCTCCATCGTCATCGGAGCATTGGCCGGTTACTTCTTCTGGTGGGACGACCTGTACATGAACCTCATCGGTATGTTTCTTCTGATATGGGCCAACTGGTACGACTGCGCCGACGGGCAACTGGCTCGCATGACGGGGCAGAAAACGCTAATCGGACGTATCTTGGACGGCTTTGCCGGCGACGTATGGTTCTTCTCCATTTATTTTTTCCTGTGCCTGCGCCTCACTGGCGAACCGGCTCCGTGGGGGCAACCATGGGGGATATGGATTTGGCTGATGGCCGCTTTCTCCGGTTTCCACTGCCATGCCAAACAATGTGCCGTGGCCGACTATTACCGCAACATCCACCTTTATTTCCTCAAAGGGGCATCGGGAAGCGAATTGGACAACTATGCCCAACAACGCGCCCTGATGCGATCGTTACCCTGGAACCGCAAGGAATGGTTTCACAAGATATACCTCTATTTTTATGGAAACTACACGCGGGGACAAGAGCGGCAAACGCCCAAATTCCAAAAGTTCTATGCCCTCGTCCAGCAACGTTATCCGGACGAGGTACCGCAAACGTTGAAAGAACGATTCCGTACAGCGAGCCTTCCTTTGATGAAATACACGAACATCCTGACTTTCGATACACGGGTTATCGTACTGTTCGTATCGCTGTTTATCGACATGCCCTGGCTCTTCTTCGTTTTCGAGATTATCGTACTCGAAGCCTTGCGTTACTACACCCGCCATGTACATGAAACTTTTTGTGACCGGTTCACAAAGGAGATAGAAAATGGATAAGCCACTCAACGTCGTATTACTGTTAGCCGGAGGACATGGCTTCCGCATGCACACCGACCGCCCCAAACAATTCATAGAGATTGCAGGTGAGCCGGTCATCTCCTACACCCTGCAAGCGTTCCAACGCCATCACGAAATCGACCGTATTTATGTGGTCTGCAATCCGGAATGGAACGATTTTGTAAAAACGACGGCTCGAAACGGCAGAATAAGCAAGCTGCATACGCTGTTCCCGGCCGGAGACACTAGCATCGACTCCCTGAGAAACGGTATCGCAGGCCTATATGCAGAACTGGGGGAACAGAACCCTACCGTCCTGACCCACGAAGCCGTACGCCCTTTGGTATCTGACGAAATCATCAGCCTCAACCTGGACACTTTCCGCACGCATGGAAATGCCGTCACTGCCGTCCGTAGCCAAGAGGCTTACATGGTAAGCCCCGACAGTATTTCTTCGGAAAGGTGCATTCCACGTGAGCTTCTGCACCGCGCACAGACCCCGATAACCTTCAGCCTGAACGACCTGACAGAAGCCTTCCGCAGGGCAAGCCAAATCCGAATCAGCCGCAGCCAATCCCTGTATACCCTGATTACGGAAGTTTTCCCTCTAAAAAAACTCTACATCTCATCCGGCTCCGAACTCAACTTCAAGCTTACGTTGCCCGAAGACATCGAAACCTTGAAGGCTCTTCTGACTTATCGGAAACAAAAGTGAACCGCAAGCCGTTGCCCGATTATTTCTTTGCCGGAAAATAACCGTGACGCGACCGCCACACGTAATGCCATATTTTAAACAAAGGACTCCAAAGGACTTCACCGGGATAATCCGTCAGGAATCCCATGTTGCGCGACACCTTGCGACGGAAACGGCCGAAAGGTGTCTCATTTGCATCATGCCGGATGCGTTCATCATGTTGCCCGAAATTTCCGGCCTTCATGATTTCGGCCAACAGGCGCTGCCCCCGTCCGGGCGATGACGGCACCAACAGATGTTCTTCCTCTAGCCCGAAAACCGTTTGCAATACATACATCACCGCGCCGGCAAAACGTTTGAGATGCAAACGCTCCAAGCACCGCACGGCTTCCTCCCGCTCCGCTTCGGAACAGGGTTGCCTCAGCACAAAGTGGTAGTCCAATAATTGGCGCAAACCGATGCCTTCATCGAACAAATGACGGTAAACATGCACCAACAGGTACACACGGTTCATCGCCAAAGTGGGCACGGCCACCTCGCCCACCCGTTCGGGTAACTGCACCTTATGGAGCAATGACAACGTTTTCCATTCCTTAAAATAACGTTGTAGCCTGAGGTTCATCCCCCAACTGTTCATCCATGAAGGCGTAAAATGCAATTCAATCTCAGCCTCTTTCAATACGGGAAAGTCCACATGATGATAAACCACCTCCACGCCGGGGCAATACTTCCGGGCATAATCCACCACCATCTTGCGTCCGTCGTTCATCCACAGGTCGATGTCGCCGGGCGTGCGATGCAGCGGGCGGGGATAAAACAAGGAATTACCCTGTCCTTTCAGCAGGACAGTGCCCATTCCTTCTTTCAAAAACTTGTCATACACCATCACGAGCGTCCGGTTGAGCCTGCGGTTGCGTGTTTCTATTTGCTGCACCAGTCCGATCCAAGGCATCACGACATCCACCGGAGGCTTCTGGATGACGGATAAACGCTCCACGCCATCCAACACGATGGCAGCCACGGCTTGTTTGCAAGCCATGTCATACACTGCCGCCCATCCGTCCTTGTCTAAAGCCACGTCACGGTCGTGGCACGTCCCGATTCCTAAACGCAGAAGCTTGAAGAAGGCTTCGTCAGCCTGCATATATCTTGTTTTTCCCATCTTTATTTATCAGTATTTTTCACACCTTGTTTTCACAAACGCCTCTGCAAAGATAACATTTTTCCGATGCAAATCGGCATTCCAACGCAAAGTTATTTTAAATCACTCATTATGAACAAATTATACGACATCCAAAGACCTTAATTTCAAACTCAGCAGAACGGAAAATCAATCTAAGCCAAACAATTTTTCATTCTAAGCCAAACGATTTTTCAATCAAAGGAGATTGAAACGGGCCAATCAGCACAACGCTTTTACACAGAAAATTTCTCCGGCCCCTCACAATAGAAAACAATCGTTCCTGTAAATTAAAACAACTTAAAAAGATGAGGATACAAGGAAAAAGAGGTATATTTGCAATTTACAATACTAAATCAACTCAAAAATGAAAATGAAAAAATCAAGCGCAATGGGAATAGCCATTCTTACCATTATTTTAGCAAGTGGTTGCGGAAGCAGCAAGAACACCCTACAAACCAGTGCTTTGGAGGGCGAATGGAATATCATTACCGTAAATGGCAAAGAGGCTATAGCCGACAAAGAACCATATATAGGAATGGACATGAAAGAGAACCGGATATACGGCTGTGCCGGGTGCAACCGCATCATGGGGTCCATCCAAGTGGATAAAGACAAAGCCGGACGCTTGTCTTTCGGGCAAGTGGCTTCCACACGGATGCTTTGCAGCGACATGGCAACCGAACGTGCCGTATTGGAAGCTTTGGGCAATGTGACCGGTTATAAAGGTACGGAAAAAGAACTGACCCTGACAGACGGCAACGGCAACGCCCTGTTCACACTGAGCAAACGTCCCGCCGCCACTTTGGCTTCCTTGAACGGCAAATGGAATATCACGAAGGTCTACGACGAAGCGGTAGAAGATATCGAAAAAACGGAGAAAACACCGTTCCTTGAATTCAATGCCGACAAAAAGACATTGCACGGCAATGCCGGATGCAACATCGTAAACGGGGGCATCGAACAGGAAAAGGAAAAACCCGCTTCACTGAAGTTCGACAAGTTGCTTTCCACGATGATGGCCGGCCCGGGCATGACGGTAGAAGGCAAAGTGCTGGAAGCCATGAACAAAGTGAGAAGCTTTATCGTCAAAGACGAGCATACGGCTGCCCTGTTGGATGAAAACGGCGCGGAAGCGTTGACGTTGGTGAAACAATAAAGGCGCCTATACCTGAAAATATTAACCGGGGGATGCCTGATTATCCAAAAGGGCATCCCCTTTTTAAACATCAATATCATGAATCATTTCTTTATGCATGCTCCCAAGTGGAGAACCGGAGCGGGCGTACTGACTCTCTTGGCATGGCTCACGTCCTGTGGCCCGAACAACAAAGCGGTGGAATACCCTTTGATTGAAACGGCCAATACCAACGCACTTGACATTGCAAAGGTAGAACTGACGGACTCGGCTACCATCCTGCACACCGACGCGTATTACCGTCCCCACAACTGGATTCGCATTTCTTCGGAGTCGTACCTGCAAGCCGGAGGAAAACGGTATATGCTGACCGGTGCCGAAGGAATCACTCCGGATTCATTGTTTTGGATGCCCGAATCGGGCGAAGCTTCATTTACCCTCTGCTTCGAACCGCTCCCTTCCGGCACGACATCATTCGACTTTATCGAATCCGACTGCGAGGACTGTTTCAAGCTCTTCGGGATAGACCTGACGGGGAAAAAAACATTCGACATACCGGACGACGTACCCGAAAGCTTGCGGTTGGTCGACTGGGATGCGGAAGTGCCCGAACCGATTTTCAAAACGGGCACCACGACCGTCAACGTCCATTTCCTGCATTATCGTCCGGAATTAGGCAAAGAGGCCAACCTCTATGTCAACACCCTCTTCGGGACGCAACAGCCTTATACAGCCACCATCGACCCCGAAACCGGCAAGGCTTCGTTCAGTTTCCTGCAATGCGGTACGGCGAAAGCAGCCGTAGTCCTCAACAACAGTGCAGCAGGAAGCGCATGGCTGGCTCCAGGCGAAACGACTGAACTGTATGTGGACATGCGTGTATTGGGGTATTACCTTTCGCTCCGCCGTGAGGAAAAGAAAAAAACGACATATCCGGCTACTTTCCAACGACTCTATTCCTCGGGCACGTATGCCAACCTGAATAACATCGACAACCAATTAGACAACAGTCCTTATTATGGCATGAACTTGCTTACTGGAGAATTTGCAGACTACCGCATGACCTCGGCCGAATATGCCGCCCATGTCGTGGACACCTACAAGGCTCTCGAAGACAGCATCGCCCAAAGCAACCTTTCTCCGCTCAAAAAGGAAATGAAACTGCTCGCTCTTCGACAGGATGCCTTCTCGGCCATGGCACAAGGCAATTACCTGCGCGAACATAACTACCGATACATAAACCATCAATGGGATTACAACTTCAAAGTGGAAGGTATCGAACCGCTGAAACCGGAGGATGCCAAGACCATCTGCCAACTGTTTGACATCAACGATTCCAAACTCTTGATGGGAATCTACCTTTCGGACTATGTGCGTGCCGCCAGTTCATCCTCTTTCGACTGGCCGCAACTGGCCGGTATCCCAAAAGGACTGGTAAAGGACTTGCGCCAAATCGCCGGTTACCCAGCCAAAGCGGAGAATGTCGCGCTCACCGATGCGGACTTTGCCCAAATGAAAGCCATGGACAACCCGTTCTACCTCGAAGCGTTCACCCTCATGCAAAAGAAGGCCAAAGACGAACTGGCCGCAGTGGAAGCCAAGTCGAAAGTGGAAACCACGCCCGACGTGCCCAAAGAACGGTTGTTCGACGCCCTCATCGCCCCTCACAAAGGCAAAGTGGTGCTCGTGGACTTCTGGAATACCTGGTGCGGCCCGTGCCGTGCAGCCATCCAAGCCAACGAACCGCTCAAATCCTCCAGTCTGAAAAGCGATGACCTCGTATGGATCTACATTGCCAACGAAACCTCTCCCATCGTGAAATACAAAACCATGATTCCGGACATCCAAGGCTTGCACTACCGCCTGAACCAGGAACAATGGGACTACCTGTGCGACAAATTCAAGATAGACGGCATCCCCTCCTACGTGTTGGTGGACAAGTCGGGGGCATACAAGCTGCGTAACGACTTCCGCGACCACAGTTTGATGATAAAGACGCTAATAGAAGAATTAGAAAAATAAAGGATATCACATAAAATTTAAAATATGAAAAGATTTTTATCTGTTGGATTGCTATGTATGTCTTTATTTACCACCATACAAGCTCAAACCACACATACAGTAAAGCACATGGAAACTCAATTGCAGGATGTACTCAATGTGCTCGAAGACATGGACATCCACATACACCGTTTCGATGTGAGCCAGTTCCTCGATGCCACATATCAAATGGAAATCTACGTGGATGAATATAAAAACCACCAAAAAACAGGCAGAACACACCACTTTGATTTGGGAAAGAATATCTGCTCTTTAGACGAAATACCGGAAGAACACAAGGAAGGTTTCCGGAAGGCCTACAAAATCCCTAACGGGGAAAAAGAGTGGGACAACATCAAGGAGATTTCCATTTATATACGACAAGATGAAAAGAACGATTCCACTGCAGAAATCCGCATATCTTGCCCCAACGTCGGCACGCAAGGTTTCAGATTCACCTTACATCCTGCCGACGGACGGGATTTCTACAGCTACCATACACGACCATTTGCCTTCCATGCCATACAAACAGCCGATGAAATGAAAATACCCCTCTTGCTATATGGCTCGGCATGGGCTGAACCGGGCACGACCTTCTTCCGTTTCTGCGGTGAAAACGAAATAGACCCGGAAATGAAAGCCGAAATACTTCGCCATATCCCACACTATTATATAATAGGTATAAGGCTGAACAAGAAAAGGTAAATATGAACATAAAAGACCTATTTATGAATACCCCTGTTTATCCATAAGCCGCTAACTTTGCGACAAACATAGGGGAAACATCATGAAAAGGCTATTGTTCATATTTTCTATATTTTGCCTGCCTATTGCCAAAGGGAACTCACAAGAGACCCTGACATTAGAACGTTGCCTGCAATGGGGCATCGAAAACAACTTGTCCTTACAAAACAGACGGAACGAAATCCGGAAAAGCCAGTACGGCATCTCTGAAAACCGGGCTAAACTCTTGCCGCAAATCAACGGATTCGCAAATTTCAACGACAACCCGCGACCTCCGGTTTCCGTAACGGACGGCTCATCGTACGGTGTACCCTATAACGTGACCCACACCCTGCAATACAGTGCCAATGCGGGCGTACAATTACAAATGCCCCTCTACAACCAAACGGTCTATACAGCCGTATCCATCGCTAAAACCATGGATGAGATCAGCCGCTTATCATACGGAAAAGCACGCGAAGACCTCATCATGCAAATCTGCAAAATATATTATCTGGGACAAACCACAACGGAACAGATTTCACTCATCAAGGCCAATATCGCACGATTGGAAGAACTGAGAGACATCACACAAGCCTTTTACGACAATGACATGGCATTGGACGTAGATGTCAAACGCGTCAATATCAACTTAGAGAACCTTCAAGTGCAATATGACAACGCACAAGCCATGTTAATCCAACAGCTCAACATGCTGAAATACATTCTCGACTATCCGGAAGAAAAAGAAATTGCATTAGTCCCGGCCAACACCGAAACGATTTCACAAGACTCGTTCAACGGCCTGTCTGAAGACTTATACGAACTCCGAATGCTACAATCCCAAGAACGCCTGGCAGAGCAACAGAAAAAAATAATCAACCACGGCTATATACCTTCACTTAGCCTGAGCGGAAGCTGGATGTATTCAGCATATACAGACAAAGGCTACCATTGGTTTCACTCTGGCCCGTCCAACCACTGGTACGATGCCCTGAGCCTGGGGCTCTCATTACGTGTGCCCATTTTTGACGGTTTGGACAAACGTTACAAGAAACGTAAAGCCCTCTTGGATATTGAAAACATCAAACTTACCCAAGAAGACACACGGAAAAACTTGCAAACCCAGTACCTGAACGCCACCAGTGACCTGCTGAACAATCAACGTAATTTCAAAAAACAAAGAGACAACTACTTGTTGGCCGAAGATGTTTACGAAGTCACCTCCGACCGCTATCGGGAAGGCATCGCTTCCATGACAGAAGTCCTACAAGACGAGATGCGGATGAGCGAAGCACAAAACAACTATATCAGCGCGCATTACAACTACCGGATTACCCGGCTCACGCTCATGAAACTGAGCGGACAATTGGACTCCTTAGTTAAATAAAAAACATAAACCCTATTGTAAAAATGGAAGCAACAGATACGAACAAGACAACTGGGACTCATCAGGAAAAAGCCCAAAAACTAAGAAAAGTGAGACGTTGGCAGATTGCCGTCAGCCTGTTGGGTATTGCCGTCATGGTTTGGGGGGTCATCGAAGTCATTTTCCTCTTCATCGGATACAAACACACGGAAACCAGCAACGACGCACAAATCGAACAATATATATCCCCCGTAAACCTACGCGCATCGGGATATATCAAAAGAATCTATTTCACCGAACACCAAGACGTACACAAAGGCGATACGCTATTGGTTTTGGACGACCGTGAATATAAAATCAGAGTAATGGAAGCCGAAGCCGCACTAAAAGACGCCTTAGCCGGACAAACCATCATCGGAGCAAGCTTACAGACCACCCAAAACACCGCTTCCGTATATGACGCATCCATTTCGGAAATAGAAATCCGTCTGGCCAAATTGGAAAAAGACCGCCAACGCTATGAAAATTTGGTAAAACGTAATGCCGCCACCCCCATCCAATTGGAACAGATTGAGACCGAATATGAGGCTACCCGCAAAAAATTGGAAGCTACCAAACGCCAACGCATGGCCGCCCTCTCCGGCGTGAACGAAGTATCGCACCGCCGCCAAAGCGCAGAAGCGGCGATACAACGAGCCACAGCCGCATTAGAAATGGCCAAATTGAACCTTTCCTATACCGTAGTCGTAGCCCCGTGTGACGGGAAATTGGGACGTAGGGCCTTGGAAGAAGGGCAATATATCAGTGCCGGACAGACAATTACCTATATCTTGCCTGATACGCAAAAATGGGTCGTCGCCAACTACAAAGAAACGCAAATAGAAAACCTCTCGGTCGGACAAGAAGTTTCCATCACGGTAGATGCAGTGAGCCAAAAGACTTTCAGCGGTAAAATCACCGCCATATCCGGTGCCACCGGCTCCAAGTATTCTTTGGTTCCGACGGACAACTCAGCCGGCAACTTCGTGAAAATACAACAAAGGATTCCGGTCCGGATAGACTTCACCAACTTATCGAAAGAAGACAACGAAAAACTGGCGGCCGGCATGATGGTCATCGTAAAAGCTAAATTCTGAGCCTATGCCTTCTTATCCGAAAAATTATCCGTTCTATAATTGGGTACCCAAACCTCTCGGTATCCTCATTTTGGTATTATTGTTCCTACCCATTCTCACGGCAGGAGGAGTATACTCTGTCAACAGTACCGAAATGATGAGCGGATTAGGCATTATCTCCGAACACATCCAATTCACCAACTTTGCCACCTCTATCGGCATGGCTGCCTTTGCACCTTTCCTTTACCGCCTGGTCCTCATCCGACGTGAGAAAATGATGTGCCTCGCCGGCTTCTCGCTCATGTATATCTTCAGTTTCATCTGCGCCAAGACCGACAGTGTATTTTTATTAGCCTTGTGCAGCCTGCTCATGGGATTCCTACGCATGGTACTTATGATGGTTAACCTATTCACACTGATTCTTTACGCAGGAGGCATTGAAGCTTATCTCAAAATCACCCCGGGCATGGAACCCGAAACAGCAAACGGTTGGGACAAACTTGACATTGAACGTAGTGCCGCCCAACCTGCAATCTATTTGTTCTTCATGATTTTGGGACAGATTGGCACCTCTATCACTGCTTGGATGGCTTTTGAATACGAATGGCAATATGTCTACTACTTCATGATGGGTATGCTGTTGCTTAGCATCTTGGTGATTTTCATCACCATGCCCTATCACAAGTTCCAAAGCCACCGCTTCCCCATCAACATGAGACAGTTCGGCAATGCAACTGTACTCTGCACCATGCTGCTGTGCTTCACCTACATCATGACCTACGGGAAAGTCTTGGATTGGTATGACGACCCGACCATCCGTTGGGCCACAGTGGGGGGAGTAATATCAGCCGGACTATTCATATATTTGGAAAGCATGCACCGCAATCCCTATTATATCTTGGGAGTATTGCGCCTGCGCACCATCCGTATGGGCATCCTTTTCTATTTTCTGCTCATGTTCCTTAACTCCAGTGCCATGTTTGTCAACGTATTCACCGGCATCGGCATGAAATTGGACAATTGGCAAAACGCCACGTTAGGCAACTGGTGCATGGCGGGTTACGCCATCGGCGGCCTGCTCACCATCGGGCTGAGCGTAAAAGGCGTGCACTTCAAATACCTGTTTGCCGGAGGTTTCCTCTTACTCGGACTTTCAGCCATGTTCATGTATTTCGAGGTTCAAAGCGCCGGACTATACGAACGGATGAAATACCCCGTCATCATACGCTCCACTGGAATGATGATGCTATACTCCCTCATCCCAACGTATGCCACCCAACGTATGCCCTACAAATACTTGTCCACGTGGATTTGCACAATGCTCACCGTACGGATGGTGTTAGCACCTAGCATAGGGGGAGCTGTCTACAGCAATTTGCTACAAGAACGGCAACAACATTACATTACACGTTACGCTCAAAACGTAGACATGCTAAATCCAGATGCCTCTACCTCGTTCAACGGCACACTTCAGGGAATGTACTACCAAGGGAAAAGCAAAGCGGAAGCTATCAATATGGCGGCAACTTCCACCAAAGGCCGCATTCAGGTACAAGCCACACTTTCGGCCGTCAAAGAAATGGCGGGGTGGACACTCTATGCTTGCCTTTTCTGCACAATTTTCACCTTAATCATACCGTATCCCAAACGAAAATTGCTAACTTAGCGAAAAGTTTAGCAAGCCATGTATGGAAAACCATAAAGAACGTTTAGTCCAACTAAACCGCAGCTTAACTGCAGGACATAACATTTGCAGTTCGGAAGGATTTCTCACTGATTTCCCCCCGATTTTAAAGACCTCGTTTGAAACAAACGGAGTCGGGTTAATTGTATGCCTGCAAGGACATTTTTCATTTTCACTGAACCAAAAAGACTTTCAAGCACAAGCAGGCGAGACGCTCTTCATCCCGGAGAATTCAACTTTCCGCGCATTACAGTCCACCAATGACTTGAAGATTTTCATCCTCATCTACAAAACAGATACACTTCGTAACATCATGGGAAACTTAGTCGTATCCATGTACCTCTACATGAAATTCGTGCCGGAACCCTGCTATGTCTGGAATACTGGAGAAGAAGCTGAAGTTATCCGCTATATGCACCTGCTCAATAGTACCCTGCACACTGAAAACGATTCATTCAACCTTTATGAACAAAAACTGCTTTTATTAGCCCTGACCCATCGCCTCTGTTCCATCTACAATCGTAAACTTGTCGCCAAATTAGATTCTATCGGTCACAAAAACGAAATATTCATGCGCCTCATCCAACTCATAGAACAACATTACACCCGAAAAAGAAGCGTGGATTTTTACGCTGACAAATTATGCTTGTCCCCCAAATACCTTTCCGCATTATCTAAATCTATTTGTGGATACACCGTACAAGAACTCGTATTCAAGTCCATTATCTGCAAAAGCATTTCACTGCTCAAAAATACCCAAAAGAACATCCAGGAAATCTCCAATGACCTACACTTCCCCAACGCATCTTACTTCGGTACCTTTTTCCGAAAACAAACCGGACTATCCCCCCAACAATTCCGTAAAAGTATGACTTTCTAAAACAAAAGTTCTCCTTTGCCTTGCCGGACAATTTCGAAAGCATCGTCCACACAGTCCACCACCGTTGAAGCCTCGCTACCTCCATATCCCCCGTCAATGACCAAAGCCACACGGCCTTCGTATTTCTCATGAATCAACTCAGGATCGGTAGAGTATTCGATAATCTCGTCCTCATCATGCACCGACATCGTGAGGAGTGGATTCCCCAATCCCTCCACCAATCCACGCGCAATACTATTGTCCGGCACACGGATACCCACCTCTTTCTTATTCTTATATATTTTAGGAAGCCGGCTGCTCGTGGGCAGAATGAACGTGAACGGCCCCGGCAAGTTTTTCTTCAAAAGTTTGAAAGCAGCATTGCTGACTTGCGCATATTCGCTGATGTTGGACAAGTCATAGCAAATAATCGACAAGTTGCTCTTCTGTGGATTCACTCCCTTCAGTGCACAAATCCTCTCCACCGCCCGTACGTTCAGGGCATCGCATCCTATGGCATATACCGTGTCGGTAGGATAAATAATCAACTCACCGTCTCTCAGCATTTTGAGGGCCTTGACCATCTCACGGGGGTTCGGATTTTCCGGATAAATTCTAATTAGCATGCTTTCTTTCCTTTTTATAGTTTACAAAGGTATCATTTTCTTTTGGTTTTGCAGCAAAGAGCTTACAATATAATGAAAAACGCGATTGTAACACGTCAAAATATAATTTTATTAGTATCTTTGTCCGGTATTAGCGAAAGAATATATTCCAAATCATAACAAAATGGCAAAAATAACCAAAGAAATGGCTTTGCGCTATCATGAACAAGGCAAGCCTGGAAAAATCGAAGTGGTGCCTACCAAGCCCCACAGTACACAAACGGACCTTTCACTGGCTTATTCGCCCGGCGTGGCAGAACCCTGTCTCGAAATAGAAAAGAACCCGCAGGATGCCTACCGCTATACAGCCAAAGGAAATCTTGTAGCCGTAATTTCCAATGGTACTGCTGTCCTCGGATTGGGCGACATCGGTGCATTGGCCGGCAAACCGGTAATGGAAGGAAAAGGACTACTTTTCAAGATATACTCAGGCATTGATGTGTTTGACATCGAGGTAAACGAAAAAGACCCCGAAAAGTTCATTCAGGCCGTAAAAGCTATTGCCCCGACTTTCGGCGGCATCAATCTGGAAGACATTAAGGCACCCGAATGCTTTGAAATCGAACGCCGCTTGAAAGAAGAACTCGACATCCCCGTCATGCACGACGACCAACACGGTACGGCCATCATCTCCAGTGCCGGACTGTTGAATGCGTTGGAAGTGGCAGGAAAGAAAATCGAAGACGTGAGAATCGTTGTGAACGGAGCCGGGGCTTCGGCCGTATCATGCACAAAACTGTATGTATCGCTCGGCGCACGGTTGGAAAACATCGTCATGTTGGACAGCAAGGGTGTGATTTCAAAAGACCGTACCGACCTGAACGAGCAGAAGCGTTACTTCGCCACCAGTCGTACGGACATCCATACGTTGGAAGAAGCCATCAAGGGTGCCGACGTATTCCTTGGTTTGTCACGCGGCAATGTGTTGAGCAAGGACATGGTACGCAGCATGGCTCCGTCACCCATCGTGTTTGCATTGGCTAACCCGGTACCCGAAATCTCGTATGAGGATGCCATGGATTCGCGTCCCGACGTGTTGATGGCTACTGGACGTTCCGACTACCCGAACCAGATTAACAACGTCATCGGATTCCCTTATATCTTCCGTGGCGCGTTAGATACCGGCGCCACGGCCATCAACGAAGAAATGAAACTGGCCGCCGTACGGGCTATCGCAGGCATTGCCAAACAACCCGTGCCGGACGTAGTGAACGAGGCTTACCACGTGAACAACCTCACCTTCGGCCCTTCATATTTCATTCCGAAACCGGTAGACCCGCGCCTCATCACCGAGGTGTCCATGGCTGTGGCCAAAGCCGCCATGGAAAGCGGAGTGGCCCGCAAGCCCATCGAAAACTGGGACGCTTACACCCTCCACTTGAAGGAACTGATGGGATATGAGTCGAAACTGACCCGCCAGTTGAGAGATACGGCCCGCCGCAATCCCCAACGCGTAGTGTTTGCCGAGGGTATCCATCCCAACATGCTGAAAGCCGCCGTAGAGGCCAAGGCTGAAGGCATCTGCCATCCTATCCTGTTGGGTAACGACGAGCGTATCGAGAAATTGGCGAAAGAACTCGACCTCAGCCTGGAAGGCATCGAAATCGTTAACCTGCGCCACGACCGCGAAGCTGAACGCCGCGAACGTTATGCCAAGATATTGGCCGAGAAGAAAGCCCGCGAAGGTTATACATTCGAGGAAGCCAACGACAAGATGTTCGAGCGTAACTATTTCGGCATGATGATGGTAGAGACTGGCGAAGCGGACGCATTCATCACGGGCGTGTATACCAAATACTCCAACACCATCAAGGTTGCCAAAGAAGTCATCGGCATACAACCGGAATACAACCATTTCGGTACCATGCACATCATGAACAGTAAGAAAGGTACGTACTTCCTGGCAGACACGCTTATCAACCGCCATCCCGACACGGAAACGATGATAGACATTGCACGGCTATCCGAAAAGACCGTGCGTTTCTTCAATCACGAACCGGTCATCGCCATGTTGTCCTATTCCAATTTCGGGACGGACACATGCGGAAGCCCAGCCAGCATCCATAAAGCCGTAGAGTATATGCAGGAGAACTACCCGAACCTACCCATCGACGGGGAGATGCAGGTGAACTTCGCCATGAACAATGAACTTCGCGACCGTAAGTACCCGTTCACTCGCCTACAGGGCAAGGAGGTCAACACCTTGGTATTCCCGAACCTGAGTTCGGCCAATGCCGGTTACCAGTTACTCCAGGCCCTGAATGGAGACGAAATTGAAATGATAGGCCCTATTCAGATGGGATTGAACAAACCGATTCATTTCACCGACTTCGAAAGTTCCGTACGCGACATCGTGAACATCACGGCCGTAGCGGTTATTGATGCCATCGTGATGAAGAAAAAGAACCAGTAACCAACAGGTTTATACCAAAAGAAATCAGGACGCACTGCCTTTTCCTTAGCTGTGCATCCTGATTTCTTTTAGTATAAACAGGATTAATATTTACCCCTTTCCTAACTGAACACCTTGTCCAAATAACGGTAACCCACATATCCGCAAACCGCAGCTGCCAAAGCCCAAACGGAAGCTGCGACGGCCCCGCCGCACAACTCCACCAAAGTCGTATCCGAATCTCCTGTACACCAAATCATGGCAACACCCACAAAATTATTGAAGACATGTGCCGCCACCGGAATCCAGATCGTTCCCGACCGCCAATACAACCAACCCAAAACCCAACCAAAAACTACAGCTCCCGGTATTTGTGCAGGATTGCCATGTATGACTCCGAATATCAAGGCTGAAAGCAAAATGGCCATCCACGGACGCATCCTGTGCCGGATAAGATGCCGCTGGATTCCCATCCGGAACACCAGTTCCTCGGTAACAGGCCCGACTAAAACAATGGCCAAAACTCCCCAAGGGTTATACACAAGCGTGGCAAATACATCCTTATTCAAGTCCTCTAATGTCAAAGTCTCCAATAACAGGTTCACAATAAAAATGACGGGCAACATCCATAAGACCACACCGGCGTATACCGGCCATTTTATTTGCCCGAAACGGAAACTTTTACGGTCTGTCCATCTCAACAAAGTCATCACCGCCCATACCACAACCCCGTTTAATAACAGAGAAATCCCCAAGGCCGATGGAGAAGCTGCCAATGCGTTCACATCCAAACGCCCTTCGTGAAGCAAATCCGAAAGATTGAAAAAGAACAAGACTACCAAGGAAGACAAAACCTGGGCCAACAAAAAAATAATCACCAGACAAATCGTACGTTTCATACCCATCTCCTTTCCAAGCTATTGCTCCTTGTTTAAAATCATTCTCACCATAGCCTCATCCTCGCGAAGCTGATGAACCAATTCCCCTTTATTCCTGAACTTCCTTTCATCTCTCAAACGCCTGACGAAACTCAACGTCAAACGACAACCGTACAAGTCCCCGGCAAAATCCAACAAATGTACTTCTATGGTGCGATTCTCACCGTTTTCCATCGTCGGCCGAAGACCGATATTCAACATTCCGCCCCAAACGTGTTCCTCTCCTCCTATTTTTCCTTTGACCCAAACGGCATATACACCGTTTTTCGGAATCAGCTTCTGTGAATCCTCTACCTGTATATTCGCCGTAGGAAAGCCCAGTTCATGCCCTACGTGGAAACCATGAACCACACGCCCCGTAATTTCGTACGGGCGAGTCAGGCAACGTGCCGCTATTCCTACCTCGCCTTCGGCCAGACAAGCCCTGACCATAGACGAACTTACGTTCACCTCGCTCATGGCAAAGGCGTCCGCACGAACGACTTCCATCCCCAATTCCCGTCCATATTCCACATATTCCGCAAATCCCTCCGAACGGTCATGTCCGAAACGATGGTCGTATCCGATAACCAGGACCTTTACAGATAACTTCTCTTTCAGTATTTCAGCCATAAAGCGACGGGCCGACAAAGCTGCCAATGCCGTGGTGAAATCCAACGTCAGGCAATAATCCGCTCCCGTCGTAGCCAACTGCCCGCATTTCTCGTCATACGTGGTCAGCAACTGAGGCTGATAAGCGGCTTGCATGACTTGACGCGGATGCGTACGGAAAGTGACCAGCAAAGAAGCCAAATCGTGCCCGACGGCATAACGGGTCAACTGCCGTATCAAAAAGCGATGCCCCCGGTGCACGCCATCGAAAAAACCAATCGTGGCGACACAAGCCTGATAAGGCAAGGGGTCAGTAAGCGTGATAAACTTCATTCTCCTTCGTCATTACTCCAACAAACCGAACCAATCTTCCGGCTGCCGGGAATGGAACACCTGTATACCCAAACTCTCTGCCGTCCTGCAATTTTCGGAAGAGTCATCGACAAACAATGTCTCTTCCGGCTTCAACCCGGCTTCCGACAACACCTTACGGAATATCCGTTCGTCCGGTTTGGCCAGATGCATCTGGAAGGATAGGAATATGCGGTCGAAACAATCTTCCATCTCCAGCCCCGTAGAAGCCATCAATTCACGGCATGAATATGCCCAGTGCATAGCATTCGTGTTGCTGAGCATATAAGTGCGGTAATCCGTCCGCAGATTACGGATGGTTTGCATGCGACGAGCCGGAATCCCGACCAACATCTTATTCCAAGCCCGAAAGATTTCTTCATCTTTCACATCTGCCCCGACTTTCTTCCGCACATAAGTGCAAAACTCATCCGGTGACATATCTCCGGTTTCCATCAAGGCAAACACTCCGTCCTGCACATAATCATTGATATAAGCACGGGCTTCAAAACCCAACGCCTCAAAAGCATGAACCGCTGCCTGCTTGTCCAAATCCACGATAATACCGCCGAAATCGAAAATAATATTTTTTATCCGTTTATCCATTTCATTCTGCTTTTTTCCGGCAAAGCCGTTTGAAGAAACGGCCTGCCTCTCCGACCCATAATACAAAAGAGCTTACAGCAAGCAATATTCCCCAGTCCCCGGCCGCCAAAGGTACAGTGCGGAATACCGGTCCGCCGAACTGTACAATCAACCACTGGCCACACAGGATAAGGCATAATACGGTCAACACGCCGACGCACCGGGAAAGATGCTTGAAAGCCGAATCTGTCGTAGAATAGGTCTTTGCATTCAACAAATTCCAGAACTGCAACAAGACAAAGAATGTGAAAAACACGGTCAGTTCATACACATCCATTCCTCCCGTGGTTTCTATACGGAGAAGCATGGCCAACAAGAACCCGACAAAGGCCATCCCATAACCCAATATCGACGTCCATATCGGACGGGTGATAATGAATTGCCCTACAGGACGAGGCCTCTCATTCATCACGTTCGGGTCAGCCGGCAACGATGCCAAAGCCAAAGCCGCAAAAGTGTCCATGATGATATTCACCCACAACATTTGGGTAACGGTCAACGGAAGAGTCGTTCCCATGAACGCACCGATAAGCACGACCAACAAAGCGGTGAAATTAATAGTCAACTGGAACATGACAAAACGTTGGATATTCTTATACAACGAACGCCCCCACATGACAGCCGTGACAATACTACGGAACGAATCATCAAGCAATGTAATGTCACTGGCTTCCTTGGCCACCGAAGTCCCCGACCCCATCGACAAGCCGACTTGGGCAAAGTTCAACGCCGGAGCATCGTTCGTCCCATCGCCGGTCACAGCCACGACTTCTCCCTCCGTCTGCAACAACTTCACTAGCCGTTGCTTGTCCAACGGACGGGCACGGCTCATCACCTTCAAATCCTTGATACGTTGCAGGGCTTCTTCATCGCTCAACGCAGCAAAGTCAACGCCCCGCATGCAATTCATCTTTTCGTCATCCCCTTCTTTCCACAAACCGATTTGACGGGCTATTTCCACAGCGGTACCCGTGCTGTCGCCCGTCACGACCTTGATTTGCACTCCGGCCTTCAAGCAGTTCTCCACGGCTTGGGGCACTTCCGGGCGCACAGGGTCACTAATAGCTGCCAAGCCCAACAAGGTCAACCCGCCGGATTGTACCAAAGCCGCACAATCATCTTCCGTATCCGCCACTTCCTTATAAGCCAGCAACAAAGTACGCTGAGCGTGCATCTGCCAGTCTTTCAGTTGGACGTGATACCCTGCAATTTGCTCTTCCGATAAACCCCGGCAAAGTCCCAAAACGATTTCCGGTGCCCCTTTCACATATACAATCTTTCGTCCCAACACGGAGGAATCCACTATCGTAGCCATATATTTCCGCTCTGAAGAGAAAGGCAGACGAGCCACTTCTTCCACTCCTTGGCGCACCTTCATATAATCAGAGCCGCGCCCTTGCATCCAAAGCAACAAAGCCACTTCCGTGGGATTTCCCAACCCCTCCGTACGGGATTCATTTAAAAAGGCTGTCGTATTGCATGCGATAGCTTCATCCAAGAGTGCCGAATTCTCATCTTGCATCAGCATTTGCGACACGGTCATGCGATTTTGTGTCAATGTGCCAGTCTTGTCCGTACAAATTACCGTAATGGCCCCCATCGTCTCGCAAGCATGCATCTTACGTACCAAATTATTGGTCTTCAGCATACGACGCATATTCAATGCCAGACTTAACGTCACAGCCATCGGCAATCCCTCGGGAACAGCCATGACAATCAGCGTCACAGCCATCATGAAATTATTCAGCACCATCCCAAACACATGCCAATAGTTTTCACTCCCCCACACACCTACCTTGGGAATATATTCCATCAAACCATGTACCGTAAATATCGTAAACGTAAGGAATGCCACAGTATACCCTATCTTACTAATGAAACCGGCCAAACGGTCCAACTGCTTGTTCAATGGTGTCTTTTCACCGGTCAGCACGGTCGCTTCGCGAGCTACCTGGCCAATCTCCGTATGGTCGCCCACAGCGATCACACGGGCCGCAGCACTTCCCTCTACAATGGTCGTGCCACGCATCAATCGATTCGTGGCATACGGGGCATTTTTATCAAAATCCGAATGGTCCGTACTTTTCCGCGTAACCGGTTCTCCCGTCAGATTCGATTCATTCACCTGCAAACTTTCAGCCTTCAACAACTCGGCATCGGCAGGTATCTCGTCTCCGGTGTCCAACATGATGATGTCTCCCACCACAAGCTCCTTGCGTGTAACTTCACACACCTGTCCGTTCCGTACAACCCGCACAAGGGCCTCGCTCCCCAAAGCATTCAACACATCAAATTTACGGGCGGCATCGTACTCAAAATAAAAACCGATGCCCGTGGCCAACAATATGGCACACACGATTCCTATGGTCTCTGCAAATTCATTTTCCACAAAAGCGACTACAAAAGACAGCAAGGCAGCTACCAACAATATCTGTATTACGGGATCCTGGAATTTCTCCAGATAAAGCCTCCACATTGAAGGGCGTTTCGGTGGGGTCAGTTCATTGCTCCCATGACGGGCACGGCTCTCTTCCACTTGTCGGTCATTCAAACCGACACTCAACCAATCTGTCTCTTTTGTACTCATCTTTACCTTTAATTATATACGATTTCTGTTTCATACATCATTCCACGACGCGAAAATACAATAGTTCCGGCAATATTGAAAGCTTTCCCCCCATTTTTTACCTTTATTGTTTGCATATCTCAATAAATCATATTACTTTTGCAATGCAATTTCAGAAAGAAGTTGTTTCGGACTTGTAGCTCAGTTGGTTAGAGCAACAGACTCATAATCTGGAGGTCCCTGGTTCAAGCCCAGGCTGGTCCACTTTAAAAATCAAGGAGTTATGAATCTCGTAACTCCTTTTTTCTTGCCTTTGCGTAAACAAACTGTTTGAGTTGACCGTGTTTTACACATAGAATTTCTATGATGCTCCATGCAATCCTGTAGCATCTTTACCCGAAGTTTTGTTAGTGTAACGACACTTCACAGTCAAATAAACTCAAATGTCTTCCATTTATATATTGATTTACAGAATAATGTTATAACTTTGCAAATGCAATGCATTTATGGCAAGCCATGATCAACAGGTGCTCTTTCCCCAAAAAGGAAAAGTGAGTTTGCCTAACCATCGTGGGAGGGTCATCCCATTCCGATGAATCGAAGCGTAGAGGGAGTATTAGTCGGAAGATACTCTATTTCAAACAATACGTGAGAGTTGCTTCAGGGGTTGAGACCGATTAGCAGAAGCCCGGTTACCAGTCAGCGACAGAAGACAACGAGATTGCACCGCTGCATATAACGACAATGTTTTTATCCGTCAAAGGATAGAGGCTCAGTGGTTATATGCAGCGTTTTGTATATGTACGCCTCACATTGCAAAGCGGCTGTATTCAGAGGTTATGTTGAACATAAACAATGAATGCAATGGAAAAATTAACCAAGTCATTGCCACTTTTCAAAGAGCGTAACTGTTCTGTCTCTATCGTGCTGGATGCACGTACCCGCAGGAAAAATGCGTATGAGTTCCCTTTATCCCTACGTTTCACGATAGACCGCAAGTTCTTCTACTTTACAGTTGGAAGTTCTTTTACTGAGAAAAAGTTCTCGGACATCTGCAATGCGACGAAATGTAAAAGCGAGAACTACAAATTTCAGAAGGAGTGGAAAGATACCATTGCCCCTAAGTACAAAGAAATCTTGATTAATCTGAACAAAGGCGGCATCCTGACATTTGAGATGGTACGTCAATGTATCATGGGTGAAGAAGT
Organism: Paraprevotella xylaniphila YIT 11841; assembly: GCF_900683745.1. Taxonomy (NCBI): domain Bacteria; kingdom Pseudomonadati; phylum Bacteroidota; class Bacteroidia; order Bacteroidales; family Prevotellaceae; genus Paraprevotella; species Paraprevotella xylaniphila. The sequence goes on along the minus strand of NZ_LR215980.1, from coordinate 3,123,080 downwards.
GGTGCTATCCAAAGAGGGCACAACCCAATCACAATCCTTTATTAGTATATGGGAGCAAGTCATTCACGAGTTGCGTACAGAAGATGAAGGAGCACGTTTCACTACGGCAGAGAGTTATGAGTGTTCTCTCAAATCATTCAGAAAGATTCTTGGAGAAAATGCAATTAAAGGCTTCTGCATCTGTGCGGCAGAACTTCAGAAGTGGAAGGATGGTATGCACAATGGGGTAAAAGACGAAAATGGTGCGATTGTCGGAAAAATCAGCGACACTACGGCCGGTATCTATTTGCGTTGTTGCCGTGCCGTATGGAACAGGTGTGTACATGAAGGCTACCTCAAAGATGTGCCCTATCCTTTTTCCAACAAAAAAGAGAAAGGGCTTGTGAGCATTCCCAAGAGTGCAAAGCGCAAACAGAATTTCCTGAACGTGAATCAGATGACGGAACTATACAACCTTTTCGTTTCAAAGAAATACCCAGAACATTGGTCGGAAGAATATATGCAACGTGCGCATTATTCATTGGGATTATTTCTTGCCCAATACCTTTGCAACGGTTTCAATATGGCTGATGCTAGTCGCTTGACCTATAATAGTTATTATTATCAGACAAATGGCAAGGCTTTCCGCTTCAATCGAAAGAAAACATCCCGACGGAGTGCTGACGGTTCAGAGGTAATAGTCCCTATCATCCCTCCCTTACGATATATCTTGGATGAGATAGCTGCACCTCCGACTCGGGATAGTTTTGTGTTCCCCGATATATTAAAAGGAGCGGAAACGGAAGAGTTACGCCGCAAATACACCATGCAAGAGAACTCAAACGTGAAAGACCGCGTCATTAAGATTTGCCATGAGGCATTGAATTGGGATAAGGCCATCTGTCCGTCCGGCACATGGTGCCGACACTCGTTTGCTACTAATCTGCATAATGCCGGAGTGGATATGGATTATATCTCTGAAAGCATGGGGCATTCAACTTCTGATCATGCTATCACTCAAATCTATATTGAGCATTATCCTCTTGATATACAGATGCAGAACAATTCAAAACTACTAAACTTGGAGGATCCCTCTGAAAGGGATGTGTTATTGGCGAAGTTGGCAAGTATGTCCACAGAAGAACTGCTTAAACTATTCAAATAACTTTTATTAGTAATGCAATGACAAACTTCATAGAAAGGATAAAATCCTATTCCAAGAGGAAGGATACGGCTGATATGGCTATCCGTGCATGGAAATCGGATAACAAGAAAGTGTATGCTGATTTTTGTAAGCGCATGGATGCTGTGGCTAAAGGTAATATGTCTGTTTTAATGGATATGTATCTGATGATGCGTGACTGCGTTCCACCCGAAGCCTTGATGATGTATAACTGGCTCTCTGATTTTGTGAACGTCAAGGATGTGTCAGACATTGCAAACCAACAATGGGCTGGCCAATATACCGAGACCATCGCCAGATGTATAACCAACAAGCGTTTGTGGATAGGCATCAATGTGAAAACAGGTATGGTAGAACTTCTTACTACTCCAAAGTCCGGGCTGTTGATGGTTCATTCTGAAACGTCTATCGAAATTTGGAACCATCTGCCATTGGAAATGAGAACCTATTTGACTGAACAGTTGGATTTGCTTATGAGAAACAGCAAAGGTTGTTTTCTGTTAAGTAAGTTGGAAAAGAAAATGGTTTATCAGTTTCTGACCTATATCTCTCAAATTGTTTTCCTCTCTCATGCAGTATTCATTGGTGGGTTCATGGCTAACCTGTATGACCGTGTAATGGAAAAGAAAAAGGATTTGGCTTATTGTATGTATTATTTCGTGGTATTTGACCACGGCCTTTTACGTATGACCAAGTTATTCAACCGTTTATCAAACAGTGAAGAGGTTGACCATGGCGATATACTTTTGGTGAAATCATGTGTTACCATGCTTGCCAATAGAAGTATAGAGATGGGCGCAGAAACCAAAGCAGACTGGGAAGATACTATAGAAGACTGTACCCCGGAAATCTGGAAGGAGGTAATGTTTGCCTTACGAAAAGTAAAAGGCAGGCGAGGCAATAGAAAGGTGATACAATCATTGGATGATATTCTTTGGGGCGGCAAGGAACGTATCAAGCAGGGTATCCGTTTGTTTCTTGAAGAGAATACAGAGGACATAAGTCTTGCCTATCTGTTGCAATCATTGGTAAAGTCTGGCAAGATAAAAGCGTCCACAAGATACATGACATTCCACCGTGCCATAGAACAGTTCTCTCAACGGCATTATGGGCACGATATACCGCAAAAGCGATACGGGGAAATCAAGGAACTTACTTTGAACTCACCCCAAAGAGGAAGCAGTTACACCAAAGCAAAACGGATAATAGACCGTTGGACGGACTATTTTGCCAATAACGGGTAGTTGGGAAATCCAGCTATCCGTTTTTACTTTGCAAACAACTGTTGTAATACGGTCGGTTAAATTAAGGTATAAATAAACCGACCAACACACAGAGTTTCATACACTACCTTTGCTTGCGAAATCGGTTTCACAGAGTTGAGCCGAGGCTTAAAGTATTTAATCACCAAACAAGTAAAGGTATGGAAGAAAAACTCAATTTTACCCAACTACTCCAAAAGCCCATCGCCATGATGACGGGTGAGGAGCTTTGCTTTCTCATCACCAAAAGTGTGGAGAGTACAGAAGCGGCCACTCCCCAAGTGGCATCCAAAGGCAACTACTATGGCATAGAAGGAATCTCCCGTGTGTTCGGATGCAGTGTACCCACGGCAAACCGCATTAAGAAAAGCGGTATCATAGACAAGGCTATCACACAGATAGGACGAAAAATCGTAGTGGATGCAGACCTTGCACTGTCTTTGGCAAAGGAAGCAGGTGGCATCCATATCAAAGAATAGCGGTATGGAAGAGAATTGGAAAAAGAATCTGGCAACAGACAGTTACGGAAATCCGGTTCGTTCCATCAGTAATCTCCGGCTTATTTTCACACTGGATGAGAATCTTAGTCAGATAAGGTACGATACCTTCTGTCAGGACGATGTGTGTTTCTGCCCTTTGTTCCGCAATGTCAATGGTAACAAAATTGATGAAGAATCGGCAGGAAAGATACAGGACTATCTGGAAAAGACATACAGAATACGTCTGACGCAGAATAAGGTATTTGAGATACTGAAGACCACTTCTTCTGAACGGAGTTTCAATCCTGTACAGGAATTCATCACACAAGAGACATGGGACGGACAACCTCGCATAGCCACAACCATCATCGATTATCTTGGAGCCGAGGACACTCCGCTTGTCCGGGAACAGACAAAACTTTGGTTTGTGGCGGCTGTAACCAGAATATTCAATCCAGGTTGCAAGTTTGACAACGTATTGACCTTGCCCGGTCCCCAAGGTATCGGTAAAAGCACCTTTTTCAAAGCCATCAGCGGGAGATGGTTCAACGATTCGTTCTCTTTTGCCAGCGGTGACAAAGAGAAAGTGGAGACCATAACCAATGGCTGGATTATTGAAATCAGTGAGCTTAATGGTTTGAAACGGGCGAATGATGCGGAAGCTGCCAAGGCTTTTCTAAGCCGTTGCAGTGATTATATGCGTCCAGCTTATGGACACAAGGTAGTGGAGTTCATGCGGCACAATGTCTTTGCAGCGACTACTAATGAAATGAACTTTCTGCAAGGAGACAATGAAAACCGCCGATGGTGGATTATCCCGGTCAAAGGCAACGGTCATGTGTCAGATTGGTTGGATGATTTGCAGTGTTCCGTTCCTCAACTTTGGGCAGAGGCATATACATATTATAAGCAAGGTATGAAACTCTATTTGTCGCCGGACATGGAGAATGAGGCCAACGAAGTGCAGATGCAACATTCCAACATTCTTGTTGACCCTATTATAGAGGACATAGAAATGTATCTGGAACGTGAGGTTCCCATCCAATATGCAAGTTGGATGATTCCGACACGACAGGCTTATCAGAAAGGAGCATACTCAGAGCCAAAATCCACAATGACCTCACTCAATATGGTTTGTGCCCGGCAGATTATAGAGGAACTGCCCAATGACTTGGTCAGACGAAATCCGTCCAAATACACTTCGCAATACATCAACCGCCTGATGTCCAAGATTCCAAATTGGAAACGGAGTGAACAGGAGAAGGTTAAGGGGCTGCATCCTGCCTATTGCGACAAGACAGGACGGACGAAATACCCATGGGTGAGAGTGGACGCTCCAAGTGAAGACTCCTGCGCGACACTGCCAAGTGAACAGGAATTGCCATTCTAATTTTAAAATAAGGGAAAAAGAAAAAACTAATGTCCCCTTGTCCCTTTTGCCCTCGAAAAAAGAATAAAAACAGGAAATAAGCAAAATAGAAAGTTATAAAAATGCTTGGGACACGGGACAATATAAATCACAATATAAGAAAAGAAGAACTTATCAAACAACTACAAGAACGTGACTCGTTGTTGGCAAATGCGGTCAGCCACATGGTTACGTATGTTCAAGACCGTTACCCTTCCACCTTTCCAAGTAAGGAGCAGACCGAAGCGGTGAACACCTACTTACATAGTGTCCATGCCGACGGGGACGGAAGTATGTCGGAACGGAATTGTGAACACCGGCGTATCGCGTCACAGAACATTACCATTGCCGCCATCCGTGTGTTGGACAGCCAACAACTTGACAGACTGCAAAACGTGCTTGACCACATCGCATACGACAAGGAGTATTATATACCGGAGAGAGGATGCGGAATGCACCGCTGACTTTCTCTTTTGGCTGCACCATTTATAAACCATCTTCAAAATTGACAGACGATGAAAACAAACTTGAATTATTGTATAGTGCTTTCGTCAGAGCAACTTGCATATCTGGCAGGGAGCAAGTATGGCATTGACCGCATGAAAATTCTGCACCAACTTATCGAAGCGGCTGTGTTGGAAGAAAACGACTATGCCATAAAAGGATTTTCCACAACCTTACAAGTGGGGCAAGCCATCCTTTCGGAAGTGGATTTGTCCTGCAAATTAGGCTATGACAAAAAGACCATATCCCGCGTACTTGACAAGATGAACCAGTTGGGAATTGTCGCATCTACGCAGAGCAACCGAACAAGCGTTCATACCCTGAAATGTATATCGGCATGGATGGAAAATGGCAATCGTATAAACAATCCTTTCTATGTCCGAATCAAAAACCGACAAGAGGAAGGAGAGAATACAGGCGCACTATCCAATGATGCGAAGCCTCTTTTACCAACACCCCCGCTGGAGGAAAACGTTTCCAATTCTAATGATTATAGTCAATCAGAAGTAATGAATGAGGGCTGTATTTCTGACACTGATTTTTCCTTTGAAGACAAATTACCTGTTATATCAGACAAAGGGGAACTACTCTCGTCCTCTTTTTCTTTCCCTTCTGTTTCGGTTTCTCCACCGCTTGCGGGAGAGGAAGAATCCGGTGAGGATATATTGGCAGACAGCCAGACATAGTCATATTGGATATGGCAATGGAGCCTCTGTTTTTGTGTGGGGTCTTGCAAGAAGTTCCTATGTCGCACAAATTCGCTACGCTCATCCGTACTACATAGGCGTATTCCGGCAGTCACAAGCTCCCACCGTGCTGTCCAATTTTAGAAAGAAGTTTCACTCATAACACAATGAAGTATGAAGAAGAAAAAGAATATCAGCAATGAAGTTGACGAAGAAAATGACAAGAAAGTTATAAAGCGTACCCTGCGACTTGAAGCCAGGGTGACGGAACAGGAATATGCAAAGGCGGCAGAACTTGCCAAAACCTGCGGTTTGTCCATGAGCAACTATGTGCGGCGTACCGCTTTGGGGCAACATCCTCGGCAACGGCTGTCTGAGCGTGAGGTAGAAGCCTTGTACAGCCTGACGGATGCAAGAGGCGACCTCATCCGTATTGCGGCAGCCGTGAAATCCATCCAAGCGTACAAACGAGCCTTGTATTTCAGTGATACACGCTTTGTAGAGCGATGGATGATAGCAGCTACACAGCTTATCAACCGCTGGGGCCAGATCGAGAATTACCTAACAGAATAAAAATCCTTACCTATTATGATAGCAAAAGCCAGTACCATTCCGCATGGTGCAAATGCCATAAGATACTCCGTCAACAAGGACAGGGCAGATATAGTCAAAGCCAACCTGTTACCCGATGACATTTCACCGGAAGCGATGTACGGTCGGATGATGCTCGTGCAGAAGATGTTTGCCGAGAAAATCAACAAGGGCAGACCTCTTGGCAGAAACGTGATAAGAATTGAAATTTCCCCATCCGAGGAAGAGAGCCGAAACTGGACAATGGATGACTGGACGCGTTTGGCAGATGAGTTCATCCGGGTATTCGATTCCATAGACCTTTCTGAAAAGACCCAACGGGCTTCCTCAAAACGAACCAATCTCAAAGGTTCGCAGTACATCGTTGCCTTGCATCGTGATTCCAAAAGTGGCATTCTCCACCTGCATATTGATGCCAACCGTGTGGATATGAATGGAAAAATAAATGATAGCCATAAGATTGGTGAGAGGGCAGTCATGGCTGCGAATATCATCAACGAAAAACGAGGATGGGTACAGCCCAAAGAAATCGGCATACGGCACAGGCAGGAAATCTCAAACTGTTGTATGGAGATACTTCGTGCGATGGACAAATTCAGTTGGCGGCAATATAAAATGGAACTGACAAAACGGGGGTACAAAGTACACATACAAGAAAATGATAAGGGAAAAGTTTATGGTTATTCAGTCAAACGGGGTAACTCAAATTATAAATCATCCGTGTTGGGTATCGGGAGAAATCTGACTCCATCAAAGATAGAAGCTACTTGGGCAAAATTGCATCCGCAGGAAAGGACGTTTGAGCAGACAAAGCCTATTCCCCAACAAACACGGACAACCAATGCTGATTCTGTTATACAACCCAAGATGGCTCCACAGCCTGCTATAAGGCACTATGATATAGCAACAGACGAATATCACAGCTACCATGTGGAGATACCCGAGGTCGCTGACAATATCATCAGGCAGGAATGTTCTTTGGAGGAAGCTCATCCGTTGGCTAAGATTGAAGAGATACAACACACGGCTCGTTTACTCTTTGCCGGGTATTTGGATGCTGCCACAAGCATAGCGGTTTCAAGTGGTGGTGGCGGCTCTGACACAGGTGACTGGGGAAGAGACAAGGACGAGGATGAACTTGAATGGGCACGCCGCTGTGCAAGAATGGCAAATACTATGTGCAAACGCAGAAAAGGACTTCACAGATAATTCACCTTTTATAAAAAGAAAAATATGGGTATAGGAAAATCAAGGGGCACTTCGCCCATAAATGTCAACGACATGCTGGAGAAGGTTGAAATCAACCAGCAAATTGAAGCTGAAAAATCAGAAGTAGATAAACTTCTCGTAGAAATCAGAGAGGCAAAAGAAACGCTGATAAAGTTCAATGAGGATTTGGAGAAAGCTATCGCTGCCGAATGTCACATTGAGGGTGCGCTCAAAGCGGCAGCTAGCAGTTGTGACAATATTGTCAACGGCATCTGCAATGCCATTGTGAAAGCAGAACGAGACACGAAATTTAAAACAACTATTACCCCTGACCAACTTGCAAAGCTTAAGCAACTTATAGACCATTCTGTAGAAAGTTGGATTTCGGTATTGGCAAATCACCGTGCCGAACAATCAAAACTTATCACCGAACATGAATCCAATATGCGCAAAATCCTCAAACGGAATGAGGGCGTTTGGTTTTCCGACTTCTGGATGAAAGTCTTGCTGATATTTTTGTTCGTTTATACGATGGGATTGGGAGTAATTGTATGTTATGCCACATAAATAAAGCATCATAGTTATATTATGACGTTGTTTATTATAATCATTTTACTTTTTCTTCATGCAATAATTGACATGTTACCAAATAAAAATACTGTCAAATAAAAAATTGGTTTATGATTTCTGTTTCCCTAGGGTGTATTGTTCCATCTGCTTCAGCCATCCCAACGAATAGAACCTTAGCTAGAATTTTATTCTCATCAGTCATTCCACTGATTATAAGTTTAGTTTGTATATCATCAATATTGGAGATGTCCTCTATATCATTGATTGTTATGGAAAAATCACTATATGTTTTATCCATGTATCTCTCCTCTTTTGGATGAATGATACCATCTGCTTTCATAATGTGTGAAAGAACTTTTATGATGGCGTATTTTTCTATTGTTGTGAAACTATTCATAATGTCTGATTGTAGAAGAAGTTGTGATAAGTATCATTACCAATGTTAATTATATACATGTTTTCCCTTGCACGAGTTATCGCCGTATATATCGTTTGTGGCGACATTGGGCGAAATGTCGTATTATGCAAAACAATGTCATTCTCTAGAATAACTATAACGGAAGGAGATTCCCAGCCCTTGAAACTTTGTATGGTAGATATTTTCAAACAACGTTTGTCTGTCGTAAACAATTGCTTTCTTGTTCGTTCAAGAGCTTCAAAATCTCTATTAAATTTCCAATTGGCTGCCTTTTCATCAGTAACCTGATGTATTTGCTTTAACCATTCAAGGGTTTCGTTTGAAATAAATGTTATTTCTGTTTGTTCGTTTGTTCTTTGTCGATAAAGAATGTCAATATTGCGAAGCAATTTTGTTGAAGAAGCAAGTACAGCAAAATCTCTTGCTTCGTTATTGTCATTGGAAATGATATTGATTATATTAGTTATTATGGATTCAATGGAATTGTTTTGTCTCAGATCAATATAAGTTACAATTTGGAAATTGAACGTATTTGATATGGTATTCTCCGCAACTATATCATCGGTAGGTAGATTTGCCATAAATTGTGTTTGAAATGCAGTGGCAAGATTAGCAAGACGTGGATTAGTAAATCTTCGACTGGTTGTTAATTGTCTATTCCATTGTCCTCCAATAATACCTAAGCGGATGTCACCATTTGCATCTAAAGGTCGTTGATATACATTTTGTTTGGGATCCCCAAACACTACCAGTTCACCATTAGGCACCAAAAGGAAATTCTGCATGATGATGCGAAGCCATTCCGTAGTATAGTCCTGAACCTCGTCAACAAAGATTGCAGAATACTTCTTATGACCTTTGGAATTTTCAAAGAAGGCTTCGTTTTGATATGAGCTAAATTCAACATGCAACTGACATTCTGCAGCACGTATTCTAAAGAATTGATGATAAGGATATACGTCTATTTTTTCCCAAGAGAAATCCTCCCGAATCTCGGAAAGCCTAAACTTCAGGTAATTGGCTAATGTAATGTTATATGTCAACACTAAGACATCACCTCCAGTACGCTTCATGGCATTTACTGCTCTAAAGGCAAGTACTTGAGTCTTTCCAGAACCAGCGACACCACTTATTTTCTGTTGTGTTATACTACTTTCCGATAGTCGCTTCTGTGCACCAATAGGTTGCATATCAATACGTCCTTCCTGATATGAATGCCAGGATGGAGATATCATCCTAGCCAATTTCCTTCTTACAACATCGTCAAAAGCATTGTTGTTGTATAAGAAACCTATGGTAGTATACAAATTTTGTGATATATCTCTATTTTCAATAATCTCCTTACCGAAGATAAAGGTAAAATTAAAGACGTTATTCTGATATTCAAAGAATTTTTTTATTTCGTCAATAGAGTTTTCTGAGAACACAACCGCCTTTTTGATAAGACTAAAATTCCGATTATCTTCAATAGTACTCATCAAAAGTTCTTCTATACCATCCTTAATGCTCAATTGACATAGGTTTATAAGGTCAATAGGAGATTGATATAGTTGCCCATGTACATTTATTTCCTTTTTATCTTCTGATAATGTACACTCATTAAGGTTCTCCTCGAATATGTTCAGTAGAAGAATCCCCTTATTAGGTCTAACGATAATAAAATCTACAGCCACTTCGTTTACTGCTGCATCAATATACATTATGTCATCCACAGACAAAATATTTTCGAGTCTCCATGCGACTCTTGCTTTTTGAGATGATAACACATGATTCTGTATCTGCAAACGTAAATCATATTCATTATATATTGCCTCATGTCTTTCATCCACCAAAGCTAATTTGTTAAGGTCAATTGTTGCACCATTGTATTCAAAGCATCTTGTCATGCATGTATAGGGATGTGCTGTTCTCCTTGTGCGTGCATAACGTACACTATTTATCTGGCTGAAATAATTCTGTTCTCCAAAAACAGAACAAAATTTCTCAATTCTATACGCCGCACCATTTTGGGGACCAATACATAGAACAAAGTGTTTCCCTTGCGCAGATGCCACCATCTTTGCAACTATTCCCAAATCGATAGCAGTTACATCCAAGATATTAGAAAAAACATGGATGATATTATTATATCTATATCCAATAGAATTAAGAGTCTCTCCTTCAACAATGTCGTTTGCTGGAAGAAAAAGATTCTTCACATCTATTTCAACTGTGCCGTGCGTAAGAGTTCGGATATTATCGTTGGCGCGTTCGATGGCACTATGAGAAGGCTCAATAAGCGTTATTTTACGTAGCCATTGAAATAAATTACGCTGTCTTAATACTTCAATTATAGTAGCAGAGCCTATGCCTTGACCACATCCCCAATCAACTATCTCAATACTTCCCTGAATATCGTTAAATGGGAAATTCATCATTGCGGCACGACACTTGGTTACATGCATATCTCCATATGCAGACATATAACAATTTAGTGCCACATCACTTGCTAATAGATTTATGCCATGATTCAACTCTGGATGTGTCCAAGGTCTTCCCTTATATTCTTCGGGCAAAGCATTGTGACAATAATCAATAATGTCATCAATACTATTACATTGTTTTATATCTTCTGCGTATGGCATAATTATCTTCCTGCTATTGTTTCTGCAAATCTATTCTCTATATGCTGTTTCCAATTTTGCAATGCCAATTGTTTTGTGGTGTTAGCATAACAGTATTCGCAAAGATGCGGACAAGTGTTGTATTCACCAATGTCCTTAGAGGCCATGCATTCGCAGAATGGTCGCTGCCCCAGGTCTTTCTTGTGCTTACTGATGAAGTAATGGTTATGAGGCAGAAGTATTGCTCCTTGGGGCAATTGGGACTCGCCAAAAAGCGTTGGCGCAGGAACTTTCTCTATCTTTACTTTCATGAAGTCCATCAGTTCCTCGTCGTCCCAAGCCAAACGAGTGATAAGGTCTCCATCTATGCAGCGATTATGCTGAATGCCATATTTTGAGATGTCAATCTTCTCACCACAAGTAGCAAGTTGGAAGTTCCAACTGCGTTCACGATTCATAGTAGATAGCTTGTCAGCAAACTCTTCCATTTGCCCTGTATCCCACTCATGGTATGATATACCACTTACTTCAAGATTATGTTTCACCTTCCTGTACATAATAATATCCGCATAGCTGAATACCAACTTTTCTGTGTAATCTTTTAGTTGGTCACCAATATTCTGAACTTTCCATAGCAAGTCATCCACAGATATGTCATCTGTCAGCATCATGGGGTCAAACCGCCAAATAACAGCACCCTTACCAAGTTGCTCAACAAGTAACTTGAATGTTTCTATGCGTTTAGCAAGAGAAGGTACTTTCTCTAACTTCTCCTGTTCGTAATCATTCAGGGTATATTGAACATAGCACTTAATGTTACGCTCTTTGAGGATATGCAGATATGGCAACAATGGTAGTGGATTCTTTGACCAAAATACAATGAAGCGAGTTTTCTCATACGAGACATACGACTTTATGCCATTGAACGGATTCGTCCATGCTGAATACCCTTTCTGTAAACGATGGAAAAACCAATCAGCATAGAATGCCGGAATGTCGGTACTCCTACTTGCAGAAATAATGAGGGGAGTCTGCGCTTTTACAGGTAATCCATTAATAATAATGTCTGTACATTGCCACGTTGCCATAATACATTAGAATTTTTTGAATGTCTCTTTTATCTTTTTTTGTTTTGCTTCCTTTTCTTATGCTCTTGATATACTCTTGAGTAGGCTTAGAAACAGCCTATAGTATGCCTTCACTCTTCAAATGGATACGTTTCGTCATAGACTTCACTTAGAAGACGGTCGTTGAAAAGCCAGTGTGGTGTGGGCTGTATATGTTTGACCTTGTAGCCTTTTAGCTTAGCAGAAAGTGCACTAATAGAAGTTTCTTCTCCTTGATAACACACTTTGCGCTCTGAACGAATGGTGACAGAAATTGACGGATCATCTTTCCAGATGAGAATATCACCTTTCTGCAATCCCATCTCGTAGAAATTGAGCGGTGGACGTTTTGCTTGTGCTTTTGTGCTGGCAGCTTTATCCTCATCAGTGAGGTCGTTCTGTATCTCATCTGTCACTTCTTCCGTCACATCTTCATGATGGAAAAGTTCGAGGATGGCTTGTGCCTGATCCACGTTGATACGGAAGAACTCACGATTCTGATTGATGCGCTGAGGTTCAAAGGCTTTATGAAGGGCTTTCTCAATTTTGAGACAATCACTTTTCTTGACCTTGCACGCAAATTTACACTCAAACGGAACGGGAACTCCTGTGGTATATAGTTCCTTCATCCGTTTATCAATGTCTTCCTGTGTGGTCATGCCTATTTTTACCAGTCCTGGCATCACAGGGTTTGTCAGAAGATAAACTATTCCGTATTCCATATCGTTGTGTTTTTAGAGACTATTGTACAGTTTGTCTTTGTTTGTAACTCTTTCAAATTCGTGCATCAGTGTATTGCCATTTCTGTTGGTAAATATATATGAGTTCATTTTTTACTCCTCCTATATTTTTGATTGCTTGCATTGGGATGCTCGGGATTGGTCATTTCAAGATAACCTGCCTCTACAAGTGACATTATATATGTTTGTCTATTCTTGCTATGATTCGTTACTCCTATTCTATCAAGAATTTCCTTGCTGCTGCGTGGCACACTACAGAAGTTTACAATGTCCTTTTGCTTATTTGTTATTTTAGGATGCTTGGTGTCTAAGTAAGCATTGAGAGTGTCAGAGTTAGTGTCTAAGTCTGTGTCAGAGTGTCCAAGTCCAGTGTCAGGGTTGGTGTCCAAGTGTCTAAGTTTGGTGTCTAAGTTGCCATTAACTTGGTTACTTTTATTGCTAGCTTGGTTACTTTTCTCGTTGACTTGGTTACCTACTGGCCTATTTATAGTAATCACAAACTCATTCGTCCTATCGTTATTGGTGAACGAGACATTCATATTCTCAGACAAGGCACGAAGCATACCACTACCTGCTCCTGTGTAGGGGAGCAAATGAATGGCATTTGTGAAAAGGAACATATTACGAGGCATAGAAGTTCCCACAACAATATCATCTACAGAAAGTCCATTGGGGAGTGTTCCGGGACTGTGTATCTCCACCCTGTCGTCAAAGATGAATATACGGATAGGGGCTGTCGCATTCAGCGAGCGATGCACTAAAGCATTTACGGTGAACTCAACAAGGCTGATGTATGGAATCTCCAATACACCTTGCGAGTTAAATTCATCCCCAACCTGTATATGGCGCAAGTTTCGGGTGAAGAAATCCATAATAGTCTCAAACTGATGAAGCAGATTGCCCTCAATGTCGGCATCATTCACCTTATCACGGAACTGCGTACCGCCAAGATTGTTGCCAACGAAGCAGATACACTTTGCTGTCATTACCGGAAGCCAACGCTGGGTATACTTGCCAAACAGTAGCATTGCTGCCACTGTGATTTTTCCGTCAGGACGAATGAAGCGTAGGTTACGCAACAGCTTCTCTCCATCGTGACCACTGGCGATAGCGGAGCAGACAGTATCTAAAGAGGCTTCGCGTAAAGCATCGCCCACCAGACCTTTTCTCACCAATACTTTTTCAAACTTGTTGCTTAGGAAGGTTTTGATGGTATTCTCGTCCAAGTCCTTAATCGTAGCATCTCTTACTCCTGCTTCATCAGGCGAGAAACTGCCGCAGTCGGTCATCATTTCGGCAAGCTCGGCATTATCGAACACTTTGCGCTTGTCGGCACCGTTCTTCACCCACACAATGCCACGATTGTCATGGTAAGGTTTATTCACCCCTTCTTTAATATGAGCCACAACAAGGCTTCCGTCATCCACAGAAATAGTTTCTACATCAACAAGGATGGCAGGAACAACATTCTCAGATGCGATGTTGCCAAGTGTATTCGTCGTTTCCTGTACTTCCAGATACGACAAAGGATTGACGCTGCCAGTTTTGTCCTTCACACCAACGACCAGTGTTCCACCACGTGCATTACTGAATGCCACCAATTCGCAGCCGATGTCGTAGCTGTCAAGGAGCCGTTCTTTGAACTGCACCTTACTGACCTCACCTGACTTTATCTGTTGGATAATATCTATTTCCTTCATTTCTTCAAATGTTTTTGGTTGAGCAGTCTACCTGCATCAATATTCAAAGCCTCTGCTATACGTAGGAGGTTTCTTGCGTCAGGTTGCATGGTATTCGTCACCCATTTGGAGACAGTAGCCCTGTCTTTTCCTAATTGTTCTGCCAGCCACTTACTGCTTTTTTGTTCTTCGGCAAGCACAATCTTCAGCCTGTTAATCATTTCTTTTTCCATAAAAGACATTCTCTTCGGTGTAAAGGTACAAATAAACCCTGAGAATCCCGGAGAAACACGTCAAAAAAGAGCGTCTTTTTTATAAATAATTGGTTATATCGTCAATATGTAATCTGCATTTGTTCCTTTGTGAGTAATAGATCTGCAACAAAACGCTTTTCCAAGACAGGGAGGGGATATAAAGGTTTTCTTAGTTGAATGGCATTCCTAAAAATAGTGGAACCGACTCGGTTGAGATGGTTTCTAACGGCTCATTGTTTCCTGTGTGGACACAACTTGTTGGTGGCGGCTTATCCTTAGTAGAACTTGTTTTCTCGTCGGGCTGCTACGGCTCTTTCATTTAACCTTGGCATTGTTTGATAACAATTTGAATAAGTTACATTTACTGCAAAATCAACCTTTATAAATATAAGGAATGCCTTGTTGGGGTAAGTTAAAAATAGCTTTTAACCGCTTAATACCCACAAACATTGAAAATTAGAGGCATTTTTAATGAAAGAGCCGTGTCCGGCTGTAACACAAAATTAGCATTTATGATTGAGTTGATAAAAAATTGAATTAACTTTGCATATTCGTTTCTGAAACAAACTAGTTTCAGACACACTTAAGGAAACACTGCCGTTAAAAAAACAAGCGTTTAGGCAAGATATATTTTAAAGTAGAATGAAACTCATTAAGGCCAATGACCTCAAACGATGGGCAGACACGTTGGAAATCCGTGGTTTGCTTCCTGAGTTAATACGCCGATTGGTGCATGCAACTAAGCCGCATCTTTCAAAGGTGTACATACCGACTGAAGAAAGCACTCATTCTGCCGGATGGGATGGCATTGTTGTTTCTGAAGACAATGACACTTATCTGCCAGCTGGTACATGTCTTATCGAGATGGGGACGAATGAGAAAGTGGCAACAAAAGCTAATGACGATTATACAAAACGTACGAATGGCCCATTAGAATTTGAGAAAGGAGAATGTACCTTCGTTTTCATCACTCCTCGCGAATGGCCCAAAGCGCCATCTTGGGAAGCAGACAAAAATAAACTGAATAAGTGGAAAAGGGTTAAGGTGATAACAGCCGTAGAATTAGAGGATTGGCTATCTTATTATCCTTCTGTCGCTTTATGGGTGGCAGAAAAACTTAACATTTCCCACAGAGAGAAAATTCAAAGTATAGAATCGTATTGGCGTCAATGGTCAACCAACGATAAAGGACAACAACTTTGCTATAGTGTTGCCGTTGGAGGACGCGAGGAATCTGTCAAAGAACTTCTGGAGAAAACAGAAAATCATATAGCAATAGATGTTTGTTCCCATTCTGTAGAAGAATCGCTCGCATTTGTCGTGGCTGCTATATTACAATGCGGAGATGACAATCTTAAAAACAGAGTGGTTATTGCAAAAGACAATGAAACCACAGGCTTATTGGCTTCACAATGTTCCAATATGGTTATTATCTCTAGTGGAGATGATAAAAACATTAATCCAAACGAGAATTGCTTGGTGTATGTTACACATCCATCTGCAAGAAGCAGAAGTGGAGTGTCTATCATTCTACGAACACCAGAGCCTGACGATTTTATTAATGCTTTAAAAGAAAGCGGATTTAATGAAACGCAAGCAAGGCAGCTTTGTTCTGATACAGGGCGAAGCACAGCTATCTTGAGAAGGAAACTTGGTTTTGAACGCAACAACCCTGATTGGGCGAAGCCTGAAAATATCAACCAATTGCTTCCGGCTCTTCTGATAGGACGTTGGCTGAATAATTTGGAAGGGGACAAAAAACTAATTGAAGAGCTTTCTGGGATGGAATATTGCCAATTCGAAAATGTTATTCAGACATTTGCTAAAGGCAACGACAGTCCTTTTGGACTTATTGATAATCTATGGTATGTTATATCTCCATTTGACGCTATAAATTATGCAATAGATTTTATCACACCCCAATACTTAGATAGACTCTCTGTCATTATTGACAAAGTCGCAAATGATATTGACCTTGATGACAAAAAGGCAGCCACGACTGATTCCTTATTCTGGCAAAAACATAATACGAAGTATAGCTATTATGCTAAAGAAGGGTTATTCTTGACATTGGTGTTATTGGCTCTTCGAGGTGACAAAAATGCTCAACTGATTCCGTGGGTTGACGAAAAGGTTAGAGCAATATTAAATATAAACACTTTAGAATGGTGGTTTGGCTATTGCAAACAGAATCTGATATCTCTCTTGGCAGAAGCTTCGCCTCAGGTTTTTATTCAGAAAATTGAAGATGATGTGATGAGCGATAATTCTATCATCCGTGAGATGTTCCGAATCAATTTTGAGCATACCTCCTTGTGGGGTAATAGTTCGCACTATGGATATGTTTTATCTGCATTGGAAGACTTGGCCTGGCCTGCAGAGAATCTTTCCAGAATTAGCCGAATCCTATTTGAACTCTCGTCTTTAGGGAAGAAAGAAGGGTATGCTGGAAATCCTTTTGAGTCGTTGTGCAAAATATATTGTCTCTGGATGCCTAAAACAAAAGCAACCGTAGAGCAATGTTTTATGGTACTTGAATCCATGGCAGAGGAGTTTAGACCATTTGTTTTCAGACTTTGTAGATGTTTAGTGAACTATAGCCGTCAATCACAAAGCATTAATGGCCGTATAATGCGGTGGAGATATTTCGGAGAAGACGTTAAAGCCGTGACAATGGATGAGTTTTTGACAGCATTAACAGCTACAGTGAGGATGTTGATACAAAATTGCGATTATAGCAATGATGCTATTGAATGCATGTTGGAAACAGCGACTGCTCCTGACTTGCCTGCTCATCTTAGGAAAGAAGTCCAAGATGCGATTTCTTCAAATATAGATTTTCTGAAAGGTAAAAATAAGTTCTGTGACAAAATAAGAGAAAAAATATATCATTTTGAAGAAGCCCGTGATTCAGATTGGTGTATAAGTGATGATGAGATGAACTGGCTAAAAAATCTCTTAGAAGTCATATTGCCAGATGATATTATTGAGGCTAACTTGTGGAAATTCAAGGCTTTCTTGCCTATACATGAACTGCATCGGAGAGAGGATGATATATGTAAGTGGACAGAAAAACAGTTGAATTTCAGAGTAGCTGCCGTGAAAGAACTGTACAAGCAGATAGGATTCGATGGTTTAAGAAAGATTGCCGAGAAATCTGAAGACAAATATCAAACAGGTCTTGCATTTGCAAAATTCAAGACCACATACCCGATGGTTGATTTTGTTATAAACGAAGGTTTTGACAATCAACTTTTAGCAGGATTCTTTGTCTCTTTATTCAACACAAACAAGGAACGCTATTGGAAAGTGGTGAGGAAATACAATAATCGGAATGATATTCTTATTAGCATCGGAACAAATGAAGAATTAACCAGATTTGTCGAAACTCTACCAGAAGAAGCTAAGAAAAATTATTGGAAGACCGTATCTGTTTGGTGCTATTCTGACGATACGCTGAACATAATGGCAGAGCAACTGCTTAAAGTGGGTAGGTATGGCGATGTATTATCTTTGCTACGTCATGTCAGTTATGGTGGGAAGGACATTCCTGTTGCACCAGCCTTTAATGCCTTACAAGGATGGTTGAACAATATTAAAACACCAGAATTGGAGCAGTACAAGCATGATGCAGAAAAAATACTGGAATATCTTGATAAAAATCCAAATGTCAAAGATGAACAAATAGTTAGTTTAGAACTTTTACTTAGCGAAATTTTCCATCTGGATTCTGATTGTCGCCTGTATCATTCTATTTACACAGAGCCAAAAAGTTTGTTAGAACTAATATCATTTGCATACCGTGGAGATGAAGATTTTGACGATAAGACTTATTCTGATTCAGAGAGAAACATCGGGTTGCTTTCACTGCGTTTTATCAAAGGCCATGTAAAAAGTTGCCCTGGATTGACAAAAAACGGGACATTAGATGAAGATGCTTTGATGAAATATGCCGATGAATTTATGTCTCTTGCAAAAAGAGAGAAGTATTTTCGTGCTGCAAAGATAGTGTTTGGCCAACTGTTAGGCAACATTCCTGACAGGGAAGACTACCCACAGGATGTTCTCTGTAAACTATTGACAAAATATAGTGAACATGGTCGTGACAAATCAATCCTAAATTCTTTTCGATGCCAGTTCTTTAACAATCGTGGTATGACCTCACGTCTGCCCTACGATGGAGGACGAATTGAAAGGACACGAAGTGAGAAATACAAGAAATATGCAGATAAGACACGCTACACGTACCCAGATGTCGCATCAATCTTCGACTCATTGAGCCGAGATCATGAATATGATGCACATCGTATGGACAATCAAGCTGAATTGGCAAAAATTGGGTATTAAAATATGAGGCGATATTTACATTGACTATTAATAAAAGTAATAGTACTGTATGCTTAATGGGTTCAACGGCAATATGCAATCTCTCAAATTCTGCGTAAACAATGCGTAAACAAACGGTTTCAGTTAGGGGGGATTTAGTGAGTTTCATTGTAAATGACGGATTTTACAACTGACTGATATTCAATAAAGATTAATAAAACAGACTATCACAGAACATCATCTTATCGTTCTCATAATCTGGAGGTCCCTGGTTCAAGCCCAGGCTGGTCCACAAGACATAAAGCAAAGAAAATTAAGCCGTTATAAAGAAATTTGTAGCGGCTTTTTCTTTACACACAAAAGTTCATTGCACACAATTTGCACACAGTTCCGAGAAGTCTGATAATCAATGATAAACGAAACACATCGGTAAATTGTACCACATTCCATCTCGTTTCTTTCATAACTATTGCCTTATCGGTTGAGGCTTTTCACCGATAGTATAATACAAATAAAAGGAATAAGCTACACACCGGTAGTTATCCCTTTTGTTCGCAATAAAATCAAGCGAGAAGTATGTACATCACAATTTTCCTGTTTTCATGCGCCTTAATATATCGCAAACTTGATTCATGCCTGCACATGGCTTGCCAACAAATAAAGTACAGACATCTCTAATTTTTCTTTGATTTGACTTTCTTCTCTATAATCTGTTGTTTCAAATTTATAGAGATAACTATAAATAAGCGAACTAATCGTGGCAATATTTGTTTATATAATAAATTAAAAGTAATTTTGCCACAGAACTAAAAGAGGCACTCATGAGAACGATAAATCAAATTATTGGAGAAAATCTAAAAAAGATTAGAGAGCTGTCTGGCTTCACACAAGAACAGATAGCCAAATCTATTGGGATTGAGCGTTCTGCATATAGTAATTATGAAGGAGGCACTAGGGAAGTTCCGTATGATATTTTAGAACGAATCTCAAACATGTTCGGTTGTGAACCTTTCATTTTGTTTGAAGATAATATCCAAGCTGATAATGAAATTATGGCTACTGCTTTCAGAATTTCTGATTTGGAAGATAATGACTTAAAAGAAATCGCAAATTTCAAGGACATTGTGAAATCATATCTTAAAATGGAACGAATTGCACAGAATGAAGCCGAATAAGTTTATCATAGAAAAACAAGTATCAGCATTTCGCACAGATAATGGGCTTAGTGCATCCGAGCCTGTCACATTGAAAAGTCTGCTTTTGAAATTGAACATACTTACAGTGTTCAGACCTCTGTCTGACAATTTTTCAGGCATGTGTTTAAAGGACAATTCCGGGCATCGTTTTATGCTTATCAATTCCAATCAGCCACGTGGAAGACAGCATTTCACAATTGCCCACGAATTATATCACTTGTTTATAGAAGAAAAGCCTACCCCGCACAAATGCAACCCCGGATACAGCAAGAACTTTGTAGAACAAAGTGCCGACATGTTTGCTTCTTTATTATTAATGCCTGAATCCGGAATCTGCCAACTGGTACCGGAGAATGAATTAAAGACTAAAAGCATTTCTATGGCAACAATTTTGAAACTTGAACATTACTTCTCTGTTTCTCGTTCGGCCTTGTTGTATAGATTGTTAAATATAGGCCTCATTTCAGAAAGTACACGTTCCCAATTTGCTGAAGTAGGAGTAAAAAACTCTGCAAAATGTTTCGGATATGATACGGCTTTATACGAAGCTGCAAATGAAGGTTTGGTTATCGGTGATTTTGGAGAAAAAGCACGTAATTTATTCGATAAAGAGAAAATCTCGGAAAGCCATTATATGGAGTTGCTCGGTAAAATAAATATCAATGGGACACAAGAAAACGAAAATAGTACTCGATGCTGATGTGATTATCCATTTTATAGAAGCGGGTAACTTTTCACTATTACCGGATATATTCCCCGAATATGAATATATAGTATTGGATGTGGTTTATAATGAAGTTTCAAAGAACTCTAAAACAAGAAATCTCATTGACAATTATCTTCGTTATTTCTCAAAATTAAGAAAAGAGACTTTTTCTCCTAAAGGTGAATCTATGAAAGAATACTTCTCATTACAACGTAGATTGGGAAAAGGCGAAAGTGCCTGTATGATTTATTGCAGGGATAACCAAGATGTTTTAGGGAGTAGCAATTTAAGGGACATAAAAGAATATTGTTCTCAAAATAGTATTACTTATCTGACTACTCTTGACTTCCTATATTACGCTTATTGCAAAAAGAAAATGACACAACAAGAATGTACTGAATTTATGCAAGCTGTAAATGATGCAGGAAGCAGGCTTCCTATTATTGATATAACTCTATATAAATGCACCGTGCAAATCTAATTGCGCACATCTTAGGAAAAACGAAGGATACAAAGAGATGTTTTACTATAAAAAATCAACGGCTTACAAAAGATATTCGCAAGCCGTTTTATTTCAACTATATTACTTCACAAACCCGTCTCACGGCGCTGTTTACGAAGATTCTACGTGAAATCAGATGTATTTCTACCCTGCAAAAAGAATGTAAAAGCAACGCAACTGGCTCTTAATAAGTTTACTCTATTTTTGTTGCATCAAAACTTGACAACATAAACTTTAAAAGAAAAAAAGAATGAAAAAGAGAATGCTGACACTTCCGTTGCTTTCGTTAGCAATTTGCGGGTATGCCCAGGCACAAGCCGACTGCATAGAAGGCAACCCTGTCATGAAAATCAATGAGACGTCCACGTTCGAGGCTCCCAAAAATGAAACTGCCGCCCATTACGATTGGAGGACTCCTATCGGTTGCAAAGTCATATCAGGACAAGGAACACCTACCGTCGAAATTTCATCTTCCTTTCTATCACAAGACAGCCCGGTCCGCCTGATAAGAACATTTACCGATGAACACAAAGATACCTTGGAGACTCCTATAAAATTCTGCCGCTACGTGCAAAGCATACAAGACCACACCATTGCTCCGGGAGAGACAATAAATATAGGAGGAAAAGATTACTCCGAAGCTGACATTTACTACACACCGGCCGAAGGTGAAAACGCCTGTGGACAAGTCGTGGCACACCGGCTGACCGTGGAGCCTAAAACCGGCAGCTATGCCGATATGACGAAACCTTACCTCCAAAGCGCGGAAGATACCGCCATCTGGATTAGTTGGAAAACCTCTTTCGAAAACACCCCTAAAGTCATTTACGGAACTTCAAAAGACCAACTGACGCAGACCTTAGAGGGTACCATTGACAATCTTTCAGAAGACGGTTTCCCATATTATTGGAACTCCATCCGCCTCACCGGACTGCAACCCAACACGGTGTACTATTACCAAGCTATCAGTGACGACAAGAAAAGCAAAGTATGCCATTTCCGCACCATGCCGACCCCCAAAAGCCATGAGCCCATGCGCATTCTGTTAATGGGTGATCACCAAATCAAAAGCCGAAGCGGATATGAGTGGCTAATGAAAGCAGCACAACGTAAAATCGAAGAAAAATATGGCGACCTTACCGAAAACATCAACATGATTATGAATATCGGCGACCAAGTGGACGTAGGTACATTGGACCAATACGAACAGATACACCTGTTCAAATCGCAACTCATGTCACCTTATCTCCCCATCATGACAGCCGTGGGAAACCATGAAACTTATAACGACCCAGGTATGCAGAGATATGCCGCACATTACCACTATGAGAACCTTACCTACCAAGGTATCAGCAGTGGCACGGAAAACTATTACGCCTACCAAGCCGGCCGTATCCTTTTCGTTGTTTTGTCCACTGAACATACCGGCGATGCCCAAAAAGAATGGGTGAGAAAAATTGTAGATGCTGCCAAAAAAGACGATTCTGTAGACTTCATTATCAGTGTAAACCATCGGCCTATCCAAGCTGAGCAATACGTTGGTGACATCTCGGCATGGGTTAGAAATGAAATCATACCCATCCTGTCCGAGACTCCGAAGCACGTACTGAACTACGGAGGTCACCACCATTTGTACCATAGGGGGCAGTTGACCGATTATCCGCTATATCACATCATTAACGGCGCTGCCTCTTGGGATCAAATGTGGGGCATGTCTTCCGAACAAGACTACGATGACGTACAAAAAACCATTGACTATTGGGGCTACCAGATTTTGGAGTTTGATTTCGATAAAAAAGAAATGAAGGCGGAGTGTTATGCCATCGGTAACAAGGAACTGGTCGTGGACAATATTCTAATAGATTCCTTCAGTCGCACTTTGGGTAAGGCTGCTCCAAAAAAGCCGGAAATCAAGGAAATAACAGAAGAGACCATCACCCTGCCTTATACGTTCAAAGGAAGTCCATATAAAACCACTACGGATGAACAACTAAATAGCGTACAATACCAATTCTCACTCAACCAAGACTTTTCTACCATAGAATACAACAAGGTACACGACGTCGAAGACCTTTACGGTTCTACGGGGAAACCCTTACACATCCCCATTGACCTCAATGAAAATATAGACATCACCCAACTTACCATTGAGAAAAACAAACTGATAAACGGTACCTATTATGTAAGGATGAGATACCGCGATACCAATATGGAATGGTCGGAATGGTCAGACACCAGACAGTTTACCGTAGAAGGAAGTATAGCAGGCAAGCCTTCCATTTCCATAACGGACACAAGCGTAATACCGGGAGAGACCATTACCATCGACTACAAATATGCTCCTGAAGGTCAAAACGCATGGATCGGCATCTACCGCAAAGGAGAAGAACCGCATTCCGTTCTTTCGTACAAATGGAAATATACCCCGGCTCAATCCGGTTCAATGAATTTCACCATCGACGAAACCAACGAATACTATGCCGTGCTATTTGAAGATGAGGGATATACGGAAATCAGCGAAAGAATCCCGTTCTATGTCGGTCCCGAACCGCAAATCAGTTTGGAAAAGAGCGAATTCGAAGAAGGAGAAGACATCGTGGTGACCTACTCCAACGCACCGGCCCTGAAGAACGACTGGATTGGCATCTACAAGCGGGGAGAAGTTCCCGGCACAGCTGATACATCCGACTCATGGGATTACCTCGGCGGAAACACCGAAGGCACACTCACTTTGGCGAAAGATCTGCCCAAAGGATATTATTTCTTGAATTACTTCACCTTGGGACAGTACTTCGAACCGCGTGAACGAGTTTATTTCTCTGTAGGCAAAGACATATCTTCGCTGTCTACCGACAAGACGGAATTCTCCACCGATGAAGCAATTCTCATCCACTACAAGGACGGTCCGGGTACGCCGAAAGACTGGGTAGGCGTCTACAAAGATGGCAAAGACCCCAACGTGGACGAGCTTGACGGTTTCTATTACACTTACGGAGCCACGGAAGGAACCGTGAGCATCAAAGCCGGTACGCTCGAACCCGGAAACTATTTCAGTGCCCTGTTCATTAACGATTCCTATGACGAGGTTTCCCCGAGAATCCAGTTCACCATAAAAGACGGCACGGGCATTAGACAAGCTAAAAACGAAGACGGCCCACTCTTCTATCCCAATGCTAACGGCTCGCTGCGTATCGAAGGTAACACCTATGAAACAGCCGACATCTTCAACTTGGCCGGAAACTGTGTGCGTCGCACGACTTTGACGGAAGGTAACTGCACAATCGACTTTACCGACCTGCCTGCCGGAATCTACATCTTCAATTTCCACAACGGGACGGATAACAGCATCGTACACAAAGTCATCAAGAAATAACCCACACGGAAATATCATTCCCCCAAAAAGGGAGTGCCGGAAGAGAGGCTATCAAACCGAGCCTTCTGGCACTCCCTTTCTTTTTGTTTTTATCCTCGCCCTTTGGTCATCCGTACCGGATTATTGCCCGGATAGAACCAACTGTTTTACCAGTCCCTCCAACGCGTCCAGATTACGAGGGTCTGCATTTACGTCGAGCACATGACCGTCTACACCGATAAGACGGTAAGAGGGAAAACAGTTCACTCCCAGATATTGTTCTATGGCTCGTTGTTGGTCGTCCGGAAGATTATAATGCACCACATTGTCACCTACCACGTTATATTGTTTGATGACGTTCTTCCACGAATCTTCCGCAGAGCGGTTGGCCAAGTAAAGGAACACCACGCCGTAGGGACGCATCCGCTCGAACAGTTCATGCGAATGAGACAAGGCTTCCTTACACGGCCCGCACCAAGTACCCCAAATGTCGAGCAACACGAGTTTGCCGCGATAAGGCTCCGTGAGCTTACGCAACAACGCCTCGCCGCCGGTCACGTCCTTCACGTCTTCTGCCGACCTCAGACTGCTCACGTCGGACAAGTCCCGATTTTGGATAGACACGTACTTCTCTTGTTCCCTGCTAACGATGTCCCATCCGCCCTCAAGCCTGATTCCCCATTCTGCCTTTGCCATCATCCTGTCCGGCAAAGGTTTCCGCATGTTATCAATCAGCCCGTAAAGCTTCCGGGCTAAATGAATTTGGCATAAAATACTGTCACACCCCACCGATTCCGCGTCTTCTTTCCAGAAATCTATATTATCTATCAATATCTCCTCATTTAAAACGTCCTCGAAACGTGTAACAAGCGACATGAAACGTTGGGATAACTCACTTTTCCCAAGCTCCACCACCATGCGTTGACGCAACGAATCCGACGGCTCCGCATTCAGCTTTTCCTGTAATTCCCTAACAGCCAGTTGATAAGCCTCCACGGTGTTTGACTCCTCCTCCGTCATCGAGATTTCACCTTGCTGCCGCAAACGCTTGAAGGCATTGAATACTGCATTGCCCCTCGCCTTGTCTTTCGCTTCTGAGAAATGGCCTATATAATCCCTCATCAATATGCCAAAATTCTGGCAAAGCGTATAGGGTTTGGAAGGACGCTGCCAGACTTTTGTCCGGACAAAGTCCACGTAATCTTCGGGTAACTGCCAATCGGGCACCGCAAACCGCGCCTGCATCATCGAACGACCCAACCCTGTCAAAGCAAAAGATTCCATAAAGTAACGGTAACGCCGCGAAAGGTTCGGATGCGCCTCCACACGCCGTGACAGTTCCTCTACCGCATGCCGATACTTATCCTCCATCTGTGTCCGGAATTCATCGACCGTCCCTTGCCCTTTCCGGAGATAACCATCCACGTACAAAGGAGGATGCGTCTGCAATTCGTTTTGAAACCGGACATCTTCTCCCATGAAAAGCACATGGCCGGTGGAGAAATCGTGCAACAGGAAATAAGTCTCCCCCGGCTCCACCACCGTGTTGACACCCTTCCGCCCTATGTCGATATAGATTTCCGACGTGTTGACCAACGGCACGCGCACGGAGAAACGCCCGGTCGAATCCATGGCTGCCACAAAGGATTCCTGTTTGTCCGTAAAGATGTTGTTGCGTAATATTTCCACGCTTCGCCCTTTCTCCCACGCCTCGGCAGGCATGTCCTTCATCCATCCCATGAGGGTCACGCTGTCGTCCGCACGGTAACCGTTGTCCTTGAACCCCTCCCGCAGGTCTCCCACGGGATAGTCAGGCAACGCCGTCCCCGTAATCAGACTGCACTCCACGGCCGGTTCCTTGCCCACGGTGATGCGACGCGTGCCGCGTTTTTCTTTGCCCACCTCCACAGCAAGCTGCTCTCCACCATAGGCAATCACCCATTGGCCACGCCCGTCTTTTCGTTCATCCCGGCTCACCACGTCCCAAACCTTGCCGTCGTATATCACGCCGTCGCCGGAAAAGCCGACAAACCAATCTCCCGTACGCACATCGCGCCAATAGGTGTCCTCTATCCCTTCGGGCCGATAATCCTCCGGACGGATATTGTAAACCGTCCATCCTCCCGGTTCTACCAGATTCATCTTTACCGTCCCAAGCGGTACGGCATCGAATGTCAACGTAAAGTCCACTTCATCGCTCTCAGGCATAGTGTACCGTTCCCCAAGGGGAATGCCCGAAGCATCCCTTACGGGAAAGTTCCGGCCATCCGTTTGCAATTCTGTCGTGCGCAGGATTTGAATCCAATAACCTGAAGGGTAATGTACATGGCACGACACTTCCGTGCGGTCCGCATGGAGCACCACCTTGGTTACCTCTACGATAGAATGGGTATAGCCCACCACAGGATGGTGCCAAACCACGGAATCGTTTGCCCAAGCACTGACCACGGCAAACGTAACACATAACAATGCAATAAGTTTCTGTTTCAAGTGTTTCATCATGGAATTATCTAAATTAACCGACATAAAATTACACAGTTTCTGAAACTCGGCAAAGTCATGCCCCGAGAAAATCTGGTACATTGTGTTTTTTTAGTATTTCCAACCCGTAATCCGGGTAAAAATACCCGTAATCCAGATAACAAACCTTCCAGTAAAACCGCGTATCTTTGTACCATTATTTTAAAACAACAAAATTATCCGTTATGATATTAGAAAACATCAACTCTCCGGAAGACGTGAAAAAATTGTCCAGAGAGGAACTCAACCTGCTGAGCGGTGAAATACGCGAAGCATTGTTACACCGGCTGAGCGACCACGGCGGCCATTTCGGCCCGAACTTCGGCATGGTGGAGGCCACCATCGCCCTGCATTACGTGTTCAACTCGCCGGAAGACAAAATCGTCTTCGACGTGTCCCACCAAAGCTATCCGCACAAGATGCTGACCGGACGGAAAGACGCTTACCTCTATCCGGAAAAATACGATGACGTGTCGGGCTACTCCGAGCCGTCGGAAAGCGCACACGACCATTTCGTCATCGGCCATACCTCCACCTCAGTCAGCTTGGCCGGAGGACTGGCCAAAGGCCGTGACCTGAAAGGCGAAAAAGGCAATGTCATTGCTGTCATCGGAGACGGTTCGCTGAGCGGCGGCGAAGCTTTCGAGGGATTGGACTACGCAGGAGAATTGGGCACGAACTTCATCATCGTAGTCAACGACAACCAGATGTCCATTGCTGAGAACCACGGAGGCCTGTACCGTAACCTGCAGGAGTTACGTGAAAGCCAAGGCACATGTCCTTGCAACTTCTTCAAGGCCATGGGACTGGATTACCTGTACGTAGACCAAGGCAACGACATCGGAAGCCTCATCTCGGCATTCCAAAAGGTGAAAGACATCGACCACCCCGTCGTGGTACACATCAACACCCTGAAAGGCAAGGGATACCGACCGGCAGAAGAACACAAGGAACCATGGCATTATTGTGCACCATTCGTCATCGAAACGGGTGAACCCCGGCATAAACCCGAGGGAGGAGAAGACTACGGGACACTGACTGCAGACTATTTGCTGAAAAAGATGAAAGAAGACCGCCGCGTGGTAGGCATCACGGCAGGCACCCCCACAGTCATGGGCTTTACGGAAGACAAACGGCAAGCCGCAGGCCACCAGTTCGTGGACGTGGGCATCGCCGAAGAGCATGCCGTAGCCTTAGCCTCCGGCATCGCGGCCAATGGGGGACGCCCCGTATTCGGTGTGTATAGTACATTCATCCAACGAGCTTACGACCAACTTTCACAAGACCTCTGCATCAACCGTAATCCGGCCACGCTGCTCGTCTTTTGGGGATCATTGTCGGCCATGAACGATGTGACACATCTTTGCTTCTTCGACATCCCGCTCATCAGCAACATCCCTAACATGATTTATCTCGCCCCGACCTGCAAGGAAGAGTATTTCGCCATGTTGGAGTGGAGCCTGCATCAGAATGAGCATCCCGTAGCCATCCGCGTGCCAGCCAACGGAGTCATCCACGCAAACCGCAAAATCGATACGGACTACGGACAACTGAACCGTTATGAGGTCGTAAGGAAAGGAACAAAAGTAGCCCTGCTCGCCTTGGGTTCTTTCTTCCCGTTAGGCGAATCCACCGCACGTATCCTGAAAGAAAGGGCCGGCATTGAAGCCACCCTCATCAACCCACGCTATATCACCGGAACGGATGCCACTTTATTAGATGCGCTGAAAGCCGACCATGTCCTTGTAGCCACGCTAGAAGACGGCGTACTGGACGGTGGCTTCGGTGAGAAAATCGCCCGCCACTACGGCACAAGCCCCATGAAAGTACTCAACTTCGGTGCCCGCAAGGAGTTCGTAGACCGCTTCGACGTGACGGCATTCCTCCGCGACAACCACCTGACGGCGGAACAGATTGCCGAAGACATCCTCGCGCAGTTATAAAAATTCCACTTAAAAGAGGCAGTCCCCTATTACAAAAGGAACTGCCTCTTTGCCACATATATAAAAGAACCCTACTGTTATTCTAACAAAATTACCTTGGCTGTCTGGTTATCCATGCCATACATCGTCTTGCCCACAGGTGCACCGATAAAAGTACCATCGGCTATCACGAACTTTCGTCCTTCCAACAAGACATAATCGCCCGCCACGGCATCAGACTGCGAAAATTCCACAGCCGAGGCCAGGTGTCCCGGATAATAAACCAGGATACAACGAAGCCCTAATAAATCGCGTACCAAACGGGTAAAAAGGATACTACGGTCCTCACAGTCGCAATATGGATAGTAAAGGGATTCCTCTGCAAAGAAAGCCCGGTCGCCACCCCATACCTTGTCGTCATACTCGTACTCGAAGCCCGTCTGCACGAAATTCAGCAACTTATTCACAGCCGTCAACTGGTCGCATCCGTTTATGGCTGCTTTCAAGTCCGGATATATCTGACGCTTCACATCCTCACTCATCGGCGTATTGGCATACATAGCCCAACGGCTTACAAAATTGTCGCCCACCATCGAAGTGGGATAAGAGGAATAGAAGTCCATCAGATTCTTATTCGAGGACATCGTAACCTTTACCTCCGGATAACGCTCGGATTGACGCGTCCGTGATGAGGTGGCAGACACAGCCAACCTTGGAGATGCAGCGAACCAAAGGGACAGGCTCTGTTCGCCCTGGAATGCATTGTCGCTGATGTATATGCTCGAAGGGCATTCCCCATAAGGATAGAACCTCTCACCTCCCACGTTATAATGCGGTATGTCGTAAATGATGTGGCGAGATGCGAAAAGCATGTGCAAAACGCCGGAATCATCGCGTGCCAACCTCATCTTGTAGCCGGATTGGCAATACAAGTAAGCCATAAGCAAAGTGGATTCGTTCGTACCCTCTCCAAAGAGTTTTTCGGCCACAGCCTGCAACATCTCAAGGTAAGCCCAATCGCCCATCTTATACTCCGTACGCAACTGTAGGCAATCATAAACAAGATTGGTGTACTGCTGCCCTGACAGTTCCAACCACGCAGCAGAAACCACATCTTCTCTTGCGCCTGTCATCTGCAAAGCCGATGAGGTATCAAACCGTACGCTTAACTTAGTGCCAAACCATGAGAAATCCACTTTCGGCATCGGTTCCGGGTCTTCCTTAATGGGTTCCACAGGTTTGGGTTGTGGGGTAGGTTTGGGAACCGGAATGACCACATCAAAAGGCAATGGCTCTGGGGCAGGAAGAGGATTGTCCTTATCCTCCTCCGGGTAAATCACCGGAGGCACATCGTCTTCTTTGGGTATGACGAGCGGTTTCTTTTCCGTAAACTCCTCCCACGGATTTTTCAAAAACTCGGCATACTCTTTGTTTATCTTCTTCCGGAAGTTATTGAAATCCTTATGGATAGCTCGTCGAAAAGATTCAAAATCTTCTTTGAAGTCATCCCCGAAGTCATCATTCTGGGCCTGTACCTGTCCGAAAAAGCACAATGCCATGCCCACTATAACAGATGCCTTCTTCATATCCTTATACTAAAATTCCTCGCTCAGCACCTCGTCCACGATACCGTCCAACTCGCTGTCCAAGCCGTCGCCTTCCGCTTCAAGTTCCTCTGCCAACTGGCGTTTCATTTGCTTTTTCATGACTTTCTTGTCATAAGCCACGGTTACCTGCACTTGGTAATTGTTGTTCGGCAATACACGGTAAATATGCACCACAGGAGTCATCATCGACAACGTGGCATCCGTTATTGCCCGTCCGCGCTCGTGGAACTTGTCTACTGTGGTGGCATCAATGGCAGAATTTTGAGCATTGTCCTGCTTACGCTTCATAGCCGCAGCTATCTTCGTTTCCAACATACTGGCTATCTCGGCCTGGCATTGTGCACGTGCAGACGAGTAGCCCACAGATTCCGAACCGGAAGTCACCGTAGCCTCATGGAGGATATAGCGGGCCACAGGTTCTCCCGCATCGTTAGCCATCAGTTCCTGCCTCATGAGTTGCGCCCGGGTAAACTGGCTGGCCATAGACAAACCACCGGCCGGCACCTCCCACCCGTCCTTTGTCCTTTGTTTCGCCTGCTTCTTTGCATCTTTCGAGGGTTTGGCATTTAACATGTCCATATTCACCTTGTCTAGCTCGCGTTGCTGTTTGGCCAGTTCTATCGCACTTTGTGCGTAACCTGCCGATACGCCCATGAACGCCACGGCCAATAATACCAAAATCTTTTTCATAATACCATGTTTTAAAAATGAATAGTGTTAGTCGTTATAAAAATCACCTGCGCTGAATATCTTCGACATCGAGACCTCATTGGGCTGCCACTTACGCACCTTGATTTGCGGTGCATCATGGTCGGTCATATCCACCAACAGGAAGAGGTAACCTTTGTCCGCGTAACGGGAAGAGGTGTATTCCTGACCTATCTGTATGCCGTAGATTTCCGCATCTTCATATTTCTCCAACCACTGCACGTCATTGTTCGTAAAACGCAGGTTGATGAATTCGTTCAATTTGAACGTACGGGCCAAGTTGGCCAGATAGGTCTCCTTGTCATAACGGTTATATTTGATGATGTCCTGCCCTTCAAGCGAAATGGCACGTTCTTCCGGCACCGCCGCAAGGTTGCGCTTCACGATATTGCCCACGATGATGACGGCATCATCGGCAAAGATGTCACGGATATAATCCAGACGTTTCAGGCAATAAGCCGTCTTGTAGTTTTCCAGAAACTCCATGATCAATTCGCGGGTTTCGTCTTTCCATCCGGGCGCATAACGGTTCAGGATATCTGACTCTGCCACTTTCCCTAATCCGAAAGCCACGTTGCAGATTTTCTTGTCCGGATTGAACGTGAACACCACGTCTTCCACGAACGTTTTCTTCCGCTTCCCGCTCGTGAACGAGAACGACATCTGCAGCCCGCGTGCCACGACCTGTCCGTTTGTGCTACGGTAATATACCATATCAGGTTGCCCCACCACACGTCCCGTACCGTAAGAAATCAGTTTGTTGTACACGTCCAGGCCTTCGAGCGTAAAACAAGAACTGGCCTTTACGTAGTTGCGCGACTTGATGGCTGCCAACACCTTTTCCATCGCTTCACAATACAAGGCAGCGTCGTCCACCGTCTGCGACGGGGAAGGACCTGCCGCCGGGGCATCCGTAGTGGCCACACTTGCAGTAGCCAACCGTGCCGCAGGCTGGGAAACCGCAACCGAAGTGCCGTCTTGCGCCGCACGGCCTTTCACGCTTACCGAAGACTCCGGAAAAGCCGCCTTCGCCACGACATTCAACACAGCCTGCAACTCATCGTCCCCACGTGCCAGATTCTTATACTCATATTCAATGTCAAGATGATAGAACTCCGTCTCATAGCCCGGTGCCATCTCCAACATGCCGCGACCGTCTTTCGCTGCCCCGTCGCACTCTTCACGCCCGTCGGAATAGAGGAAATCCAACCCCGATACGGGACGACCTTTGTAGTTGAACACCAAATCCACACAATCCCCTTCACGCTTTTCGAAAGCCACACTGATGTCTTCCAATATGCCCCGTATCTTCACCGGAAGCAGCGTCACCAAGCTATGCCCGGCCTCATCCTTCGCTTCCGTGGGATGTTGCAGGGAACGTGCCAAGGAGTAAGCCCAGTAATAGTATTGCAAGGCCATGTCCACCTTGGCTTTCTCCAACGCCCCGTCGGCAATGGCCACCATGTCGCGTATCTTTTCTATGCGCTTCTCATAAATCTTGTCCAACTCCGAACGCAGCATATAACGCCGCACGGTAACCTCCGGTTCTTTCCCCTCTGTCCATTTCTCCACATTGGTCAAGGCAGAGGAGGAATAAGTGCTCACACAATTCCTTACATAAGTCTTATGGTCGATGTTCCCATTGGTTTGAGTCTCGTCGGTCTGCGACTGGAAATCGCTTGACACATGCACCGCTATCATCTGTACCAAGTCGTTCAATGCAGCCTTGTCAGCCTCAGCCTCCGTCTTCCCCGTGCCGGAACCGTAATAATATTCGCCGGATGAACGGATATAGTCCCAGTTTTGGGCTTCCAGAGCAGGACAAAGCACCAACAAGAGCAGCCATAGGTTTATTATTCGTCGTTTCATCAGACTATGTCATTATTTTACAAGAACCGGACGGACTTGCATCCGGTAATATTTACTATTATAATCTATATATTTGGAACTGGAAGTTAATTCTAATGCATAAGCCTTATTCGAACTACTGTACTCTGTGGAACTCCAATAATATCCAGAAGTGTAAGAAGACCCATTCACTATATTCTCCCCTGTAGTATAGAAATAAAAAGGTAAATAAATGGAATTCCCGTTCACAGCCGTTATCGTATATCCGTAAACCTTCCTTTCGGAATCATAGGCATACGTCCATGTACAATTATTTATCAACTCTTCCCATTGCTCTCTTGTCGGTATCTGCCAACGTTCGTTCCAAAGGTTCGTGGCGATATCATAAGCCGGATTTCCCACTATTTCATGTACATCATTGTTATAACTGCTACTGGTAGAAGTATTCGTACCATACGCATCCCCCCACGAGGTGTAGATTCCATCGTCATATTGGTTCGAGGCACCCACATTCATTGAAGCCCAACGCACGCTAAGCCCCAAATCCACGGCCTCTTCGGGATAATAATAAACAGAGGTCCATCCCTTGTTCTCCACTTGGGACGGCATCACCATGTAACCGCTCTCGCCAGCCATGAACTTGGTCGGATCGAAGGTCTTGGTATACTTATAATAAAGGTCGTCCAGTGTAATCACGTGGGTCTCATCCAACGAACAATATATATAAGGTGTATAGCCATCGGACTCAAACTGTGTGCTTATCTCTTCCGTAGATGTCGTAAACACATTGTCCGTCAGGCTGAACGACGTGTTGTACACCACCCCTGAAACCGCGACCGTCTTATCCTTCTCCCCTTTGATGTGCATACGGGCAGTCTTCGGAGCCAAAACCGCACTTACGAACAGTTCACTGTCATCCACGATATAAGTCGCAGCCTCATCCACATAAGCACAGCTCATCGGAGTCATGGTCACATGATAGTTGTCCGTGGCCGTGGCATTGACAAAGTAAAAAGCCTCACATTTCAAAGTGCTGCCAGTAGACAAGTTACCGTAGTAACTGATGTTCCACAGCGACGACGAGGCATTGTAAACCGCCTTGCCGCACACCACCGTTTTCTCATCGGCCTGATAGAAACGCAGGTAGATGACATCCCCCTCGTTCCATTCCGTTGAAGTCTCACGCTTCGGGGTGTAGGACTGCAAGCCGCCCGTCAAGTGCATGACCGCCGTATGTTCCGTCTCCTCCGTCGCTCCCGGCTGCCCCATGAGTTCCTCGGTGTCGTTGCTGCACGATACCCCTGCCATCAAGGCCGTTCCTACGGCCACAAGCCCAAAGAGTTGGCTTATCCTTTTCTTCATTGTTTTCATTTTATCTTCTGTTTTTTCGTTCTTGATTCTTATTTTATGCCTTGCGGCTTATTGTTCCAAGTTCTGGTCCGTGCCGTAGTCGTCACGGCTGATTTCACCCGATGTGCCGGGCGCGGGCGACAAGTCCTTGTCCTCGCCATAGTCCGACCGAATGATGAGGGCACCGTCCTTATAAGTCACGTCCAGACGGACATCCTCGCCGTAGTCGTCACGCACGAACTGGGTGTTCTTGGAATACTGCGTCACCACGATGTCCACCATCTTGGCCTCGGATGCCTCGCCGGACAAGCCGGTCAGGTAAAGCGATATGGTGGCTGTACGCTTGTCGTTGCCGCTATACGGTTCGGCAGTAAACATGAGTAGGTTATTATTCGTTGCCACAACCAACCAATCGGCTCCGGAAGATTTTTCCACACGGAACGTCCCGTCGGTAGACACCGTCACAGGAGCAGATGTTCCCCCCTTATAGAAGAACGACACGGCCTGTGCATCGGTCTTCAGGTAACGTCCGGCCTGCTTGACGGCCAACTTCACTCCTTGTTTGTTGGCGGGTGTAAATACGATGGTATCCGTCCGGCTTTCCAGACTGGGGTTGTCTTGGGCGGAAATCACCAGTTTGGCATCGCCTTGCCCTTGCGTGGCGGAAAGTGCCAACCATGAGGACTGGTTCTTCACGGCTGCCGTCCATGCCTGATTGGTCGCAATACCTAATTCTATGGTTCCTCCCTTCGAAGGCAAAGAAGCCGACGGTCCCCGGTCGATGGTGAAATAACGTCCTTTCTGCACCACGTTCACATACTGCACGGTGCCGCCCACCGCCACAGAGAGTAACCCCGTACGTTCATTGTCGGTTTCATTGGCCTCTACGGTAACCGTCACTTGCCCGTTGCCATGTCCGGACGACGGGGCGACGGTAATCCATCCGTCTGAAGTCGTAACCGTCCAATCACCATCGGTCGAGATGTCGAGCGTGTTCGACGAGGCCACGTTTTCAAACTGCAATACCGTTTCGAGCGGGCCGAACGACTTGCCTTCCTGCGTCACCCAAAGGGTATCGGCCAAAGAAAGCCCTTGGTTACCCACAACCACACGTCCTTCTCTTTTTGTAGTGTTCGGATTGTCTTCGACATTTATCGTAAGAGTATGCTCCCCGGCCTCGCCGCTCTCCGGCGACACGCTTACCCAAGACGGTTTCTCCAACACGTTCCAGAACGACAGGTTGGTGGACATCGACACAGTCCGCGAAGCTGCACCCGATTCAAAATCAAACCGGCTTTCCGTCATGTCCATATACAAGCCCGACTGCTTCACCGGAATCTCTATCAGGAAATCACCGTCCACATGAAGGTTGACGGCTCCGTAGCGTTCCTCTACTCCACCGTTCTCCGTCACGCTCACCGACAGTTCCACCGTACCCGCCGAGCCGGAGGAAGGACTGACCTGAATCCAAGAATCAGTAGTAGAAGCCGTCCATCCCAAGTCGCAATACAACGTTACCGTTTTCGTGCCCGCCGTATTGCGGAAAGCCAGACTGCTTTCGGACAAGGAATATTCAGGAGATTCCTGGCGGACTTCCAGATAATAGGTATAAATAGTAGGCGAAGAACTTTGCCACTCCTGCCTGTAAGTGTCGAAATAGATATAGCCCACGCGCACGTCCTCGGTGGTGTTCGCCTCCACGGAAAACGTGACCTCGTTGCCCGAAGCCGTAGCCTGAAGCCAATCGACATCGGTGCGCAGGTCGAACTTGGGCGCGTTCGTCTCCACCGTAAAGGTCTCCGACGCAGCGGATGCAGAAACCCGCAACGGGACATCACATGACACGGTCAACGACGTGCCCGTGTTCCCCTGCTGTTCTGCCCAAATCTGCTGGCTGTACCGGTAAACCGTCGTATCGATGGCCGACTCCAGACTGAACACCGAATAACGGTAATACGTGGAAGGGTTGACATCCGCCCCCACGCTGACGATGGAGAACGTATCCTCCCCGGTTCCTTCCGCCGGGGAGACCTTGAGCCATTCGTCGGCCACGTCCAACCGCCACGGCACGTTCCTGCATTCCACGCCGAACGTGGAAAGCTCCGTCACGGTGTCGGGCAAGTTGAAGCCTAACATATTCGTATATAAGTAATAAGCCTTCGTGGCTGGCACGACACCCACGCCGCCCATGTAAAGTTCGTCATTGCAGGACACCGTCAGCCCCAACAGCGCCAGGCATCCTGACAAATATTTCACTATCCTTTTTCGTTTCATAACCATCTGTGCGTTTTCAAGTCATTAAAAGAAGAAATAGAACCCGACCTTGCAATTGAAGCCCTCGCTCCAGTCCTTCATGGAGGGCAACACGGACGACAACAGCTTATAACCGTCGGCTTCGGCAAGCTTGAAGGCGTATTCCGGCGTCAGGCTGATGCCGAAATGCGACGTACAGGCCGCTTCAAGGCGCACCCCAACCGTACCCGATAAGGCATACACCGAAGTCTCTTTGTTCCCCGACACGCCCACATAAGTGCAACCGATTTGGGGGGTAACGCGGAAACGTGTGCCCAATATGAAGCCGTAACCGAACTTGCCGCCCGCAACGGTCTTTACCTCAAGTTCCTCTTCCGCCCAATGGGCCGCCCCCTCCGTATCATTTCCCGTGGAGTTCCAATAGACCGTCTCCTTGCCAAAACCTTTCATGTAGAAAGCCTCTATATTCACATTCCCGGCATAGAAGCCCATCGTGCCGCCCACGGCCGTAAGTGCCCCGAACTGCCCGTCCGCACTGAAATAGAATGTGTTTTTCTTCATCAACTGGCGCGCCATCTTGAAATGCACCGTGGGGGTAGCCACGTCGATGTACATCTTGCGGTGGAAAGGACGGTAACCGTAGTACCTGGCCCGGATGTCATAAGTGCCCGAAGCCATCTCCTTCGTGAACGGGGTGGTGCCTTCGAGCGTGCCGTCTATCAGCACTCCGGCACCGCTCGGCGTACTGGAGAACGAAATCTTTGCCGTGGAGCTTAATTCCACGTTCAGCGTCTCTTCCTTGCCTTCCACGATGTTCACCTCGCGCACCTCCGGCTTCCGGTTTGTCATGGACACCTCCACCTTATGCGGACCGATAAGCAGGTTCTTGATGTTTTTCGGGGTCACGCCATACTTTTCCCCGTCAATGCCGTAATCCTTTCCGTCAATCTTGATTTGTGCGCCCAACGGGTTGGAATTGACCGACAGGAAACCTGTAATGGGCACTGGGGAATCGAGGGCGATGGTACTGGCTACGTCCACTTCCACTGTAATTTTCTTGAAAGTCGGGCGGTGGTTGGCCTTGCGGCATTCCACCTGATAAGTACCTGCCTTCAAGGGGCCGGCCCAACGGCCTTTCCCTTTGCGTATGCCGTCCACATAAATTTCCGCATCCCCTTCTACGGTCAGTGTCGTTTCAGCAAAGTCGGATTCCATTTCAGGCTGGATGACCGTAGTCTTCCCCTGCTCGATGGTAAACGTCTCGGTATAGCTCTTATAAAGGTCTTTCACCAACAACAACTCGTATGTGCCGCAATCCCATTTGGTATCGCTTTTATAAGGCACCGTGCCCACTTCCTCGTTGTTGACAAAGACTTTCGCCCCAGAAGCGTTGCCGGGATCTTGTACCTCAAGGTAACCGAAGTTTGGAATCAACTTCACTTTTTCCACATAGGTACTGTCCGAAGTGGTGAGCTTTACCCTCCCTTTCGACACATTATAATTGGGTGCCTTAATCTCATACACATACGTACCGAACTCCTTATTCCAAGCCTTACTCCCCGTAGCATCCGTATAGGAAGTCTCCGAGGAAGCCTCCTCGCCCTCACGTTTCAGAGTGACCACGGCACCTGAAAGGCCAGGCTCCAACTGTATCCTTAGGAATTGTTTTTTCAAGGACGGCTTCACGTAAGTCTCTAATTGTTCAAAAGTAATCTTCATGACATACGTCGCTCCTTCTTTGAGGGTCGTCTTCAAGTCCCACTTCTTGATAGGAGCATACCCTTCACGGTTAATGGACACCGTACGTGCGTTCTTCTGCACATAAATCCACAATTCGTCACCATGTAGCACGGTCTTATGCTTCATGTTCCCGAAATTGAACGTGAAAGCCTCGAGGTTGTCAATTTTCACCGTGGGGTCGGCCGACATAAACTTGATGATGGCATACCATGACCCACTTCTGTCACGGTCACCATAAGGCTCAGACATAGCCGTAGTGGCCTGTTGATCTTGGTAGAACTCCGTGATAGTGAACTCATTCAAGCGTTCCGACTGGGCATAGACAGCCATTATCCCCCAGCAAAGCAACAAGCAGAGTGTCCACTTCCTTTTTAAACTTTGTTGTGACATTTTCTTAATCTACCTGCCATTTGCCGCACCGAGTTTTCAGACATGCCGGAGGGCAAAAGCATTTCTTTTCGCCATATCTGCCGACTCTCCCCGCAAATCAATCCAGTTAGTACATCATTATATACGAAAAAAAGCGTGAGAGTCTGTACCCGTTACTCATCCCGCTTATCAAGGCTCTCGCATTGCCCAGTCTGGTAGAACGAGCAACGCAGAAGCCCACGCCGATATGTATACAATTCCCCCACACCCGGCACATACACCTTTATTAATAATAAGGTGAATATACCAAATATAAGGGGATGCGTATAAAACACATCCCGAGGACATCTACTGTTGCCTTATCTTGACCAAACTGTGAACTTGCGAGATTCTGATAAGCCCAAGACAAGACGCATGTAAACGCCTTTTCCCAATATATAGTGCTCCGGCTCGCCCAAGACCCGCCGTCAGTTCCGAGCACAACCTCTTTCCTTCAGGCCCGGCGTAAGCTTTTCCCATCCTTATCACGGCACTGGAACCATCCGTCCTCGCCATGAAAAATAGGAACGCAGGAGTACAAGGGCAAAAATACTAAAGAAGGTTGAAAGAAACAAATAAATCTTCAAGATATTCTCGGTATAACAGGCAAAATCCTTTTTCTTATGTATATAAGCCCCTCCTGACTCCCGTCCGCAGTGCTCCTTTGTAACCGGAAAGACATCCTCCGGCAAACCCCAATCCGTTTTTGACATT
This sequence comes from Paraprevotella xylaniphila YIT 11841, assembly GCF_900683745.1. Lineage (NCBI taxonomy): Bacteria > Pseudomonadati > Bacteroidota > Bacteroidia > Bacteroidales > Prevotellaceae > Paraprevotella > Paraprevotella xylaniphila. The sequence continues at coordinate 3,083,257 of NZ_LR215980.1, read as the reverse complement.
TTGTCATTTTCATCCGAAATGCGGCGCGTAATCCGGGAAAAATCCGCCGTGGAAGATTTCAAGCGATTCTCGCGCCGTCAGGGAAACCCGGAAAGAAAGCCGTTTCCCCTTTCGGCTGCCATTTCGTTTCCCGCCTCCCCGCACCATGCGGAAGAAACTCCCGGACGCGTCATCCTTGCAAACATTTTCCTTTCTTTCTGCCATTCCATTCAAGCACGGTTTTTCTCGGCAAATAGAGATTTACAAGGTACTTAAAGCCTTTCCATTCGTCGCCGGACGGGCATTTCCGGCACAAAATATCGACAACTCACCACCACTCTGCGCCAGACGAAAAATCTCTTTCAGCCAAACGATTTTCCGTTCGGCTGAGACCAAAAAACGGAAATGCACAATAGAAGCAGAAGAATGGAGTTTGTGTGAAAAACAGACCGTTTCATGAGCCACCAAAACTTCCGGAAACCATAAAACGACAAGGATAAAATTGACAAAAAGCAAGCAAAAACCCCGTTGATTCGTCCCATAATCAAGGCATAATCCGTATCTTTGCGGTGCAAAATGACAACCCCATAAATATGACGTTCACTCCATATATCCTTTTAGCATGCTTTTTAGCCGGAAGTGCCGCCTGCGCCCAAACTCCGGGACGGACGGCTCAAGCCATGGAACGGGCGGGTTTCGTGGATGTCCGCAGCATGGACAGCACGATACGCGTGAGCCTGATGTACGCACGGGCGGACAACTTCACGGGACGGGTACTTTACACCGACCTGCATGAAGCTTACCTGCACCCGAAAGCCGCACGCGCTCTGGCCAAGGCCCAAAAAATCCTGAAGACCTCCCACCCGGAACTGAGCCTGAAGGTGTACGATGCCGCCCGCCCGATGCACATCCAACAAAAAATGTGGAACGTAGTGGCCGGAACACCGAAGAATATCTACGTGAGCAATCCCAAAAACGGCGGGGGATTGCATAATTACGGTATGGCCGTGGACCTCACGCTCTGCGACGCGAAAGGCGACACGCTGTCCATGGGCACGAAAATAGATTACTTAGGCAAATTGGCCCATATCGACAACGAGGCGGAAATGGTAAAGCAGGGCAAACTCACGCCGGAAGCCCGGAGCAACCGCGAACTGCTGCGCCGGGTCATGCGCCAAGCCGGGTTCAAAGCCCTGCGCACGGAATGGTGGCATTTCAATTTCATCACGCGCGCCGAAGCCAAAGCGCATTATAAACCCATCCCGTAAAACACATGCTGGACGAAAAGACACAAGACTTCATCCGGACACATCGGGAGGAGGACGTACGCCGACTGGCCCTGAAACCGGCCCCGGAGAACGTAGACCTGCGCATGGCCTTGCAACAAATCGAGGGTTGGCAGACGGCAAGACGCAAACTCCCCTCATGGGCGGAACGAGACGGGATACAGTATCCGCCCCGTCTCCCGATGGAGCAATGTTCTTCGGAACAGACGGCAAGGTACAAACAAGCCCTCGTAAAACGCTTGTTGGACAACGACGGCACGGAAGCTCCCCATACCCTGATGGACCTGACCGGAGGTTTCGGCATCGATTTCAGCTTTCTGGCTCCACTGTTCGACCGGGCTGTCTATATGGAACGCCAACCGGAATTGTGCCGTATCGCGGCACATAACTTCAAAACATTGGGATTGGCACAAGCGGAAATCCGGGAAACCGACTCTTCCCTTTCGCCGGACGAATGGCCCGACGCCACTTGTTGCTTCGTCGACCCGGCACGGCGCGACACCGTCGGGCGCAAGACGGTGGCCATAGAAGACTGCGAGCCGGATTTATCCATCCTCCAGGAAGCCATCCGCCGCAAAGCGGCTTTCAGCCTCATCAAGCTCTCCCCCATGTTGGACATCCGGACGGCCCTGCGCACCTTGGCACACGTGGCCGAAGTCCACGCCGTCAGCGTACAAGGGGAATGCAAGGAACTGCTGTTGGTCATGACACGGCAAAAACCGGAAAAGACGGCGTGCCATTGCGTCAACCTCGGCACGGAAGACCCCACCTTCACGTTCACCTTGACTGAAGAGGAGGAGGCCGCATGCACTTATTCGGACACACCGGGCCGATTTCTCTACGAACCGAATGCTTCCGTGATGAAGTGCGGCGGATTCCGCAGCCTGGCCACACGTTACGGCCTGCGGAAACTGCATCCCAATTCCCATTTATACACCTCAGACCATTCCTGCAAGGATTTTCCCGGGCGGGCGTTTGCCATAGAGGATTGCTGCGGATTCGGCAAAAAGGAACTGAAAGGACTTTTAAACGGCCTCGGACAAGCCAATCTGACCGTCCGCAACTTTCCGGACACCGTAGCCGGACTCCGCAAACGCCTCAAACTAAGGGAGGGAGGCAACGCTTACCTCTTCGCCACGACGTTGTCCGACGGACGGCATGTGCTGCTCCGGTGCCGGAAAGCGGGACCCCAATAAAAAAGGCCGGCTTCACAGCCGACCCCTTCCTTATGAAAAAAATTGCTCTGTTACTTTAACCTGTAACGGGTCTCTTCCAATCTGTATTTCTTCGTCTTCACTTGTTCCTTCTTCACGCCCTCACCCGTGACTTTTACGATAGCCACACGGTTCTTGTCGTTCTCGGCAAACGGTTGCACGGTGTCGCCCTTATATTCGGAAGTAATGACAGAGCGACTCACACCGGCCTTCACTAACGCCGCAACGACTTTCTCCGCCCGTTCCTTGGAATATTGCATATTCAACTCCGGTGTTCCCGTGGCTTTATCTGCATAAGCGGTTACCTGTACGTTGCAATTCTTATGCGCCTTGACAAAATCGGCTATCTTCTGAATCTTTGAAGCCGGATCCGGTTCGCTCAAACGGATTTTATAGTAAATATTGTCCTCGTAAGTGACTTTTTCGGGCACGTCCCTATACGTGATGTCGTCATACCAAACGGTATCCGTACGCGTAGCCCATTCCTCTGCCACCAGAACCGGCTCTTCCGCCATCTTTTCGGCCTTCTTCTGCCCGAACTTGAAAATCAGACCTAAAGAAGCTGTGGCAGCCCAGTCATTTCGGTCGGTCGTTTTAGAATTGATACGATCGGATCTGTTATTAGCGGCCAATTCCAGATTCAGTCCGAAATGTTTGACGATATTGAAATCGAGCTGCATTCCCAACCGCACATTATGCGAAAGCCTACGATCCTGCCATGCCATCGGATAGTTCTCGGCTGCTTTGGCAGCCAACGCGTGGAAATCGTCATTGTCCCATGCGCCTGCCAATCCTACACCTCCAAGAAGAATAAGATTAAAGACACGATCTTTATCGCTACGGAACATGTTGGTCACGTTCAACAGCAAGTCCGCACTACCCGTCACCGTATTGAAATCGTAAGTTTCATTCAAAGATTTGATACCCCCCTTGTTCTCGTAACCGCTCACATGCAAACGCGCTCCAACGACCGGATTGAAATAAGCACCGAACGAAACGCCGTAACTCGGTGTGATCAACTTGCTGAAATCATAATGAGTAAAAGACACTTGCGCGCCCCCGTTCAACCCGAAGAACATGTGCGGATACGGACGATAATCTTTCTCACTGTTTCCTTCTCCGGCATAAGCCACTCCCGTACCTATGGCCATAGCCATAACCGCGAGCATACATCTTATCTTTCCCATCAGTCTATATTTTTATGATTCAACTTGGATTAAGTTCACAAATATAAGATAAATACAAGAAGCTAACAATCTTTTTTAACTTTTTCTTAAAAAAAAGGGAGGATAAGCGAAAAGCGAAGCATTTTACTCAACTGTTAATAAAAAAAAGACTATATTTGCACGTTTGCGCATTGCCGCAATTTATTGACCATTTTACATATATGACATGTCTGCTGTAACCATTAAAAAAATATCGACTCGCCGAGAGTTGAAAGCGTTCATACGTTTCAACTACGAACTGTACAAGGACTGTCCGTATGCCGTGCCCGACTTTTTGGAGGACACGCTCGACACGTTCAACCCGCAGAAAAACGCAGCCTTCGATTTCTGCGACGTGGATTATTTTCTGGCTCTACGCGAAGGAAAAATCGTGGGGCGCGTGGCTGCCATCATCAACCATAAGGCCAATCAGACATGGGGCACGAACAACGCCCGCTTCGGTTGGATCGACTTCACGGACGACCCGGAAGTGAGCCGTGCCCTGATGGACACGGTGGAAGCTTGGGGACGTGCCCGCGGATGCGACAAGATAGTAGGGCCTTTAGGGTTTACGGACATGGATCCGGAAGGCATGCTCACCGGCGGCTATGACCAGTTGAGCACGATGTCCACAACATACAACTATCCTTATTATCCAATTCACATGGACCGCCTTGGTTATACCAAAGAGGTGGACTGGGTGGAGCGCAAGATACGCGTACCCGACCAAGACCATCAGGCGCACATGGACAAATATTTCCGCGTGGCGGAGATGAGTGCCAAACGCTATAACCTGCGTGTACGCAAATTCAAAAGCGCCAAAGAAATACGTAAAGGCGGATGGGGGCCGAAAATATTCGATGTAGTCAACAAAGCATACGCCCCGTTGTACGGTTATTCCGAGATGAACGAGCGACAGGTTGCCCAATACGTCAACACTTACCTTCCGCTCGTAGACATGCGGCTCGTCACGCTCGTGGAAGACGCCGAAGGACGCATCATAGCCATGGGGGTGGGTATGCCTTCCCTCTCGCACGCTTTGCAGAAAGCCAAGAGCCGCCTGTTCCCTTTCGGTTGGTATCATTTGGTCAAGGCCCTGTTCTTCAAGCATTCGGATATCATAGATTTGTTGCTTGTGGCCGTCCTTCCGGAATATCAGAACAAAGGGGTCAATGCCATGCTCTTCGCCGACCTCATCCCCATTTGCCAACAGATGGGCTTTAAGTTCGGCGAAACGCATCCGCAACTGGAGACCAACGAAAAAAGCCAAGGGCAATGGGCTTACTTAGACGCAGAAGTACATAAACACAGACGTTGCTACCAGAAGTCACTTAAATAGAAACACACTATGGCAGAAGAAGAGAAACCAAACGAAGCACCGATACTTACCGAATACACCGAAGACCATATCCGCCACTTGTCGGACATGGAACATATCCGTACCCGTCCGGGCATGTACATCGGAAAACTGGGCGACGGTTCTCATGCCGAAGACGGTATCTACGTGCTTTTGAAAGAAGTGATAGACAACAGCATCGACGAGTTTAAAATGAATGCCGGCCGACGGATAGAAATCACCGTAGAGGACAACTTGCGGGTCAGCGTACGCGACTATGGCCGCGGTATCCCTTTGGGCAAACTCATCGAAGCGGTGAGCATGCTCAACACGGGCGGCAAATACGATTCCAAGGCATTCAAGAAGAGCGTGGGACTGAACGGAGTGGGTGTGAAAGCGGTCAACGCGCTCAGCTCGCACTTCGAAGTGCGAAGCCATCGCGACGGCGAAATGCGCCGGGCCACTTTCGAACGCGGAATCCTGACCAGCGAATCGACGGAACCGACAGCCGACGAAAACGGAACTTTCATCTATTTCGAACCTGACTGTGCTTTGTTCAAGAACTACACGTTCCGCACCGAATTCATTGAAACGATGCTGCGCAACTACACATACCTGAACACGGGACTGACCATCATGTTCAACGGCCGCCGCATCCATTCCCGCAACGGTCTGGTAGACCTGTTGAACGATAATATGACCAACGACGGGCTTTATCCTATCATCCACTTGAAAGGGGAAGACATAGAAATAGCCTTTACCCACACGGGACAATACGGAGAGGAATATTATTCGTTCGTCAACGGACAGCATACGACCCAAGGCGGCACGCACCAAAGTGCCTTCAAAAAACACATTGCCGAGACCATCAAAGATTTCTCAGGCAAGAACTTCGATTACGGAGACATCCGTAACGGACTGGTGGCGGCCATCGCCGTCAACATCGAAGAACCGCTCTTCGAAAGCCAGACGAAAATCAAATTAGGGTCGCTGACCACCATACCCGACGGCGGAATCAGCATAGACAAGTTCGTGGGCGACTTCGTCAAAGAACAGGTGGACAACTACCTGCACAAGAATACGGACATCGCCGACATCATCATACAAAAAATCACCGAAAACGAAAAGGAACGCAAAGCCATCGCCGGCGTGACAAAGTTGGCACGCGAACGAGCCAAGAAGGCCAACTTGCACAACCGCAAACTGCGCGACTGCCGCATCCACCTGAACGATGCCAAAGGCGACCTGAAGGAGGATAGCAGCATCTTCATCACCGAAGGCGACTCGGCTAGCGGCAGTATCACCAAGAGCCGCGACGTGACGACCCAAGCGGTGTTCAGCCTGCGAGGCAAGCCGTTGAACTGTTTCGGTCTCACAAAGAAAGTGGTGTACGAAAACGAGGAGTTCAACCTCCTGCAAGCCGCCCTGAACATCGAAGACGGACTAGACGGGCTACGCTACAACAAAGTCATCGTGGCTACCGATGCCGACGTGGACGGCATGCACATCCGCCTGTTGATGATTACTTTCTTTCTACAGTTCTTCCCCGAACTTATTAAGAAAGGACACGTGTATATTCTCCAGACGCCCCTTTTCCGCGTGCGCAACCGCAAAAACAAAATCGGCAAGCAAAAGTTGAAGGAACTGGAAGAAGAAGCCAAGGCTGCCAAATCGGACTTCATCACCCGCTATTGTTATTCCGACGAGGAGCGCGTGGCGGCCATCGAAGCCTTAGGTCCCGACCCGGAAATCACCCGTTTCAAAGGGCTTGGGGAAATCTCTCCCGACGAGTTCAAGCACTTCATCGGCCCGGACATCCGTCTGGAACAAGTGTCGTTGCATAAGAGCGACCAAGTGAAAGAGCTATTGGAATATTACATGGGCAAGAACACCATGGAACGACAGAACTTCATTATCAACAACCTGGTCATCGAGGAAGACCGTGCGGAAGAAGACGAAACCGCAGAAACCGCTATATAAAGATTCATCAATGGAAAAAATAGCCATATTCCCCGGTAGTTTCGACCCTTTTACCAAAGGACACGAATCTCTGCTACGACGGGGGCTTACGCTCTTCGACCGCATCATTATCGGCGTGGGCATCAATGAATACAAGCGCATGGAACAAAGTACGGAAAAGCGCATTGCCGCCCTGCGTAAACTTTTTGCCGGGGACGAACGCATCCAGGTGGAGGGCTACTCGGACCTGACCGTAGATTTCGCAGCCCGCCATCACGCCCGCTTCATCCTGCGCGGCATACGCTCCATCAAGGATTATGAATATGAAATGAACATAGCCGACCTGAACCGCCGGTTGACAGGCGTGGAGACTATTATCTTGTTCACAGAACCGGAATGGGCGTTCATCAGTTCCACGATGGTGAAGGAACTTATGCACTTCGGGAAGGACATATCACCTTATATCCCGGAGGGACTCGAATATGAATAAACAACAATTCAGCACAAACATCATGAAAAAAACTCTTTGGGCAGCCTTGCTCTTCTGCCTTCCGTGGACGGCTCCGGCGCAACGGAAAGGAAACATGTCGGAAATGGAACAGTCCATGCGTAAACTCTCCATGGCCCAGTTGGCCATCAGCAGCCTATACGTGGACAGCGTGGACGAAGTGAAACTGACGGAGGATGCCATCAACGGGATGCTCTCCAAACTGGATCCGCACTCCTCTTACACCAACGCCGAGGAAACCAAGAAGATGAACGAACCGTTGCAAGGTAATTTCGACGGTATCGGCGTACAATTCAACATGTTGGAAGATACGCTTGTCGTCATTCAGCCCGTGGCCAAAGGACCGTCGGAAAAGGTGGGCATCCTGGCCGGCGACCGTATCGTCAGCGTGAACGACACAGCCATTGCCGGTGTGAAGATGAGCCGTGAGGAAATCATGCGCAGGTTGCGTGGCCCGAGAGATACAAAAGTAAAATTAGGTGTGGTGCGGAACGGTATCAAAGACCGATTGGAATTCATCGTCACGAGGGACAAGATTCCTGTATCTACCGTAGATGCGGCTTTCATGGTAACCCCCACTGTGGGGCTTATCCGCCTGTCCAGTTTCGGTAGCACGAGCCATGATGAAGTGAAGAAAGCCATCAAGGACTTGCAAGACCAAGGCATGAAGGACTTGATACTGGACTTGCAGCAGAACGGCGGCGGATATATGGATGCCGCGACGGGCATTGCCAGTGAGTTCCTGCCCAAGAACGATTTGATTGTCTACACCAAAGGATTGCGCACGCCCTATAAAGAATTCCGCGCCCAAGGCCCGGGATTGTTCCGTGAGGGGAGAATCATCGTATTGGTGGATGAATATTCAGCCTCGGCCTCCGAAATCGTCACGGGAGCCATCCAAGACCAGGACCGCGGCTTGGTGGTGGGCCGCCGCACGTTTGGCAAAGGCCTGGTACAAAAGCCTTTCGTCCTGCCCGACGGCTCCATGATCCGACTGACCGTGGCACGTTATTATACACCGAGCGGACGCTGCATCCAAAAGCCCTACACCATGGGGGACAAGATGAAGTATAACATGGACGTCATAGAACGTTACAACCATGGCGAACTGACCAACGCAGACAGCATCCACTTCCCCGACTCCTTAAAATATAAGACTTTGCGCAAAGGCCGTACCGTCTATGGAGGAGGAGGTATCATGCCGGACTATTTCATACCGTTGGATACGGCACGCTACACCAAATTCCATCGCGAACTGACGGCCAAAGGTGCCATCGTCAACGCCGACCTCAAGTTTATTGATAAATACCGTAAGAAAATCCGGCGCGGATACGCTTCATTCGACAAATTCAAAACTGGTTTTGAAACACCCCAAGAACTCATCGACCTGGTACTTGCTGAAGGGGAAAAAGCCGGTGTGAAGCCCAAAGACGAGGAAGAACTTCAAAAGACATTACCGGAACTGAAACTTCAGATGAAAGCCTTGATTGCACGGGACATCTGGGACATGTCGGAATACTTCGCTGTCATGTACGAAGAGAATCCGTTTGTGAAAAAAGCATTGGAACTCCTTAAATAATCTCCCTACACAGGAGTTTTACAAAAACATCTTCCATCTTTCAGGATACGCTGCAAACCTTTCGTTTAAAGCATATTAGTATCCTGAAGGATGGAAGTGCCATCTTTCAGCCCACTTTCAGATAATAGGCTGCTACCGTTGTGCGCCAAACGGAAAATCAATCTCAGGCGAGTGATTTTTCAATCTCAGCCGAATGATTTTCGGATGTGCGCCAAACGGGAAGCAGCATTCAGCCCGTCTTGCGCCTGACATGGGCTGAAAGATGAAGGATTGGAAGTTCAGGATGTATCCGTCTTGCTTTGAAAAGGTTACGTGGTATCCTGAAAGATGAAGTCCATTTCCGGGAAAAGGCATGGAGGGAAGAAGGCATGGAGAAGCGCAGGAACGTGCGCAAACCTGCGAAATCGTGCGGAAATGTGCACAAACGTGCAGCCTTCGCCGTGCGGCCCCCTAACTTTGCCGTAAAAACCGAAGCACATGGAACTGAAACAGATCGTAAAGAGGGCGGTACGCCGGTGGGTGGAGAAAATCGCGAGTAAGCGGGCGCAGAGGCAAGCTCGCTTGGCTTTGCCGAGTGGGAGCGATTTATTAAAAAGGAAGGCAGAAGCATACGGCACGAAAGACCGCACGTCTGCCACCCTTGAGCGTCGGTTGGCCGCTTTCGCGGAGGCGCGTTACGACCTGCGCCACAACCTGCTGACGGGGCAGGCGGAGTTCCGCCCCAAGGGACAGGATGCGGCCTCCTTCCTCCCCCTCACGGCACGCGACCTCAACTCCCTCTGCCTCTCCGCCCACGAGGCGGGCATCCCGTGCTGGGACCGCGACGTGTCGCGCTTCGTGGCCTCCGACCGCCTGCCCGACCACCATCCCTTCCGCGATTATTTCGACCGCCTGCCGCGCATCGCCTCCTTCATCGCTACGTCCAACAGCCACGAACTGCTTTCCGACCCTTCTGGCAGCCGCCGCTTCCTCTGCGTGGAGGTGGAGCGCCCCATCGACAGCACGGGCATCGACTATGCCCAAACCTACGCCCAACTGAAGGACATGCTTCTCGGCGGCGGGCGTCACTGGTTCACGGCGGGGAAGAGGCGGAAATCCAACGTGCCAACGTGGCTTTCTACCGCACTTGCCCTGCGGAAGAAAGCATTCGCCCGCCACTTCCGTGCCGCCCGTCCGGGTGAAGAGGCCCTGTCCGTTTCCCTTCCCGAGCTCATCGCCCTGTTGCGCAAGCGTCAGCCGGGCACGCTCACGGGCATCGGGATGCAGGAGTTCAGCCGCGCCCTCGTGGCCGCAGGCGTGGAACGGCGGCATACGGAAAAGGGTAACCGTTACAGGATCGTGCCGTTGGAGACTTCCGATTTCCAAGACCTGTATCTCTACAAAAAGAGTTAAATGAAGTCCCAAACACCAAAGAAAAGGAAAGAAGCCCTCCGGCATTTGACCTTGCCAACAGTACCAAAGAAATACCTCTTTGGAATTGCTTCATATAGCAAAAAAGATTACCTTTGCAACGTCACACCGACCCTTTAGCACGGAATACAACCATGGGAAAGAAGATATTCAATGAAGACCGTTACGTGAACCCTTACACCGACTTCGGGTTCAAGAAATTGTTCGGCACAGAAATGAACAAAGACTTGTTGCTCAGTTTCATCAACAGTTTACTGCATGGCAAAGAAAAAATAAAGTCCCTCACCTACCTCAACACCGAACATCTCGGAATCAGTGAGGCAGACCGGCGGGCCGTATTCGACGTGTACTGCGAAAACGAAAGGGAAGAAAAAATCTTAGTGGAAATGCAACGTGGAGAACAACAGTTCTTCAAGGACAGAAGCCTCTACTATTCCACGTTCCCCATACAGGAACAAGGAAAGAAAGGGAGTTGGGACTACCAACTCAAGGCCGTCTATGTCATTGGCATACTCAATTTCACCTTCGACCACAAGCATGACACATACTACCACCACGAGGTACAACTGACGGACAGGAAGACTCAGGAAGTGTTCTACGACAAGTTGACTTTCATCTATCTCGAGATGCCGAAATTCAACAAACAGGAAAATGAGCTAAGCAACATGTTCGACAAATGGCTCTTCGTGTTACGCAACCTGACGCGCCTCATGGAGAAGCCTGCGGCACTTCAAGAACGCGTCTTCACCAAACTGTTCAAAGCTGCCGAAATCGCCAAATTCACCAAAGAAGAATATGACCGCTACGAGGAAAGCCTGAAAGTGTATCGGGACTGGCAAAACACTATTGCCACAGCCGAGCACAAAGCCTTGGAACGAGGTCTGAGACGCGGATTGGAACAAGGACTGGAACAAGGACTAAAACAAGGTTTGGAACAAGGTTTGGAACAAGGATTTGAGCAAGGAGAACAGCACAAAGCCAAAGTGATAGCCCTCCAAATGAAATCCAACGGTATTCCCACAAATATCATTGTACAATGCACAGGATTGAATGCCAACGAAATAGAAAAGTTATAATTAGAGAATATCTACCGACAGACAAAGAAGCCGTCATGAATCTAATCAAGTTGAACACGCCCGATTATTTCGCAGAAAAGGAAGCGGATGATTTAAACAAATATTTGGACAAAGAAATAGAACGGTATTACGTCCTACTCGTCAATGGAACTGTCATCGGAAGTGGTGGAATAAATTTTGCAGAAAACAAAACGGTCGGGAAAATAAGTTGGGACATGATACATCCGAAATTTCAAGGCAAGTCATTAGGGACAAAGTTATTAAACCATAGACTTGAAATCCTGAAAACCATTCCCGGTATTCAAAGAATAACGGTGAGAACCTCACAAGCAGCTTATAAATTTTACGAAAAACAAGGATTTGTCCTACATGAAATCAAAAAGGACTATTGGGCCGATGGCTTTGACATGTACAGTATGGTATATGGAAAAAGCTTCTAAATATCAACCAATTAAACGGTTTCAATATTTGTTGTAAGAATGATGCCTGTCAAAGGCCGTAAAATACCAACTACTGAAAAGGTGATGGCTGCAACTGCAATAACGCTGTTTACGATTGCTAACCTAAAACTCCACCGTCACCCCTAACGTGGGCAACAGTGTCCCGCTTATTTGTTCTATACGCCGCATCACATAACGCTGCTCCTTCAAAGGCACTTCGGGATTCGACACAACGCCGGTACTCATAAACACATCCGGCTGACGTAGTTTGCTAACGGTCACATTCTGTAAGTCAAGATACAATCCCAGGCGCCAACGTTTGAAAAAGAATTCTTTGTCCACCCGCACATCCAGTTGGGCATAACCTGGTAGCCGCTCTGCATTGTAACGGCTGTAATCGTAGGCTGACTTCCCATTCGCATCCCAATACGTCACGTAGGACGAGGCTATCTCATCGTACGGCGTATAAGGAGAGCCGCCGATGCAACTCAACCGTAATCCTACGCTCCAACGGTGTGGGAAATCATACGTACCGCTCATGTTCAGAATCACTCGATTGTCCCAAGCCGAAGGGACATAAGCGGCATGACGGTCGGCACGGTATTCGCTACGGTACCAAGTAAAAGAACCGGTCAGGTTCAGACGGTCGGGCAAAGTCCAACGCATCAAGGCTTCCACTCCGTAGGCACGGCCTTGCGCCGTAGACACCAATGCCTCGTTGCCTACCACACCATAATCCGTACCCTTGCAAGTCAACGGAACCCCGTCGGCCAACGAAAGCGGCACACGGTGATAAGACTTATAGAACCCTTCTACCGATACAGCCCAACGGTCATTGGCTTTCCATTCGCCGCCCCAAGCTGCCTGCGCCACATTCATATAACGTAAATCCCTGTTGACCAACCGGTTTGTCGCGTCTTTATAGCCCAACGCCGTGTAAGGCGGCAATTGGTGATACCAACCTGCCGAAGCTGCCGTCGACCAATGGGGTGAGAAAACATAACGGAAAGAAGCGCGCGGAGATAGCTGTTCCCACGGACGGGACATGCGCGACGAATAATTATTGCCGTCTGACCGCACCCCGACCGACGCACTCCATCGTTCTTCCGGAGCCGTATAAGCCGCAGAGAACGAGGCTCCGTATGCGACAAGTCCCAAATGGGTACGGTAGACAGACCAGTCCCCGACCGACAAAAGACGGCGTTCACGGTCGGTATAATCCATGTAGTTCAATTCCGCACCCTCTTTCAACGTCCAACCACCCGGCAACGTCGTCATATTCTCTGCACGTAACGTGGTCTTCTGCTCTGTGGAACGCAATCGAAGCGTGAGATTCTCCTCAGTACTCTCGTCATTATTCCGGTATTTCAGATTCTTGTCGTTCAGGTAATTGTGGCTCAATACGTACGTCTGCACATGCCTTCCGGCATAATGTCGGTAAGAAGCCCCTACCGTAAAAGTCTCTTGCTCTATCTTGGGCAGATAGCTCAAAATATAATCCGAACCTTCGTCTTCTCCCGCCAAATCCGTATTCAGTTCCATCCGGTCTACTCCGGCCAATGCCATCACCGTCAGTTCGTCGTACGGCGTCAAACGGGTCTTTACCTTAAACTGCCCGTCGATATAGTTCGGAAGGAAAGGCAAACCTATCATTTTAAAAAGTAATTGCAAATAAGACTGGCGCAAGGAGAACAGGTAAGTCGTCTTTTCCCCGATATGGCCGCTCCCGCTCAAGGCGGCCTCGGAAGCTCCCAAAGTAGCCTTGAACGTCTGACGCTCCGAAGAGCCTTCGCGCAAACGGAAATCGAGCACGGAACTCAAGGCTCCTGCACGGTCGGCCGGAAACGAACCCGTATAAAACTTAATCTCACGCACCAAATCGGCATTGACGATGCTCACCGGGCCTCCCGTAGCTCCCTGCGTGGCAAAATGGTTGATGTTCGGAATCTCTATACCGTCCATATAAAAACGGTTCTCCGACGGACCGCCGCCCCGCACTATCAAATCGTTACGGTATCCCACCGGAGAGAAGGCCACACCCGGATAACCGCGCACGATACGCGAAATGTCCCGGTTGGCTCCAGGGCTTTTCTCTATCTCGCGAAGCCCTATGACCTGCACGCTCACCGGAGCCTCAGCTGTCTTGCCATACGACTTAGGACGTACAGTCAAAGTATGCAACGACTTGACATCTTCCTCCAATTCAACGTTCACTTCGGGCGTGACAGCCGAAACGATATAATCCGGTGTATCCTGCGGCACATATCCGGCCGCCGTCACCCGGAATGAAAAAATACCGGGCGGCACGTGAGGTAATACGAACACACCGGCCGTATCAGTCACCGCACGCAAGGTGTCCATCGAAGTAGGAAACACAAAAGCCCCTACCACCGGTTGGCGGCTCGTCCGGTCTATCACTTTGCCCGTCACACGAAAAGAAGACTGTGCAACTGCCTGCACCACCAAGAGACTACATAAGAGCCATCCGCAGAAAAATTTCTTCATCCCAATTTGTTTTCATACAAAAAAAATGCAAAACGCATTTCAACACTCAAATACGCTTTTGAACAATGATTCTGCTATCACATTGGCCAACCTCACAGGTACGGCATTACCTATCTGTCGCATCGCTTCCGTCCAAGAACCAGATATGGAATAATCATCAGGAAATGTCTGTATCCGTTTCGCTTCAAGCACGGTATAATAACGTACTTTCCCATCAGGATACTTTATCATATTCTCCCCTCCCGGTACCCCATGCCCTCCAGCCTTTATGGTTTTGGACGGCTGATCAATATCACTGCCGGTATGCCCGGCATATTCTTTTGCACCGGTTCTTAACAGATGTTCATCGTACGATTCACTTGCTTCAAGCGGAACAGGCAAGCCCTGCAAAGCATCACGTACAGTCTGCCAAGGAGCCTTTACCGGTGGAAACATTCCATATTGAGACAATAAACGTTCCTTTTGCAAGGCCTGTTGTCTTTGTTCCCCAAAAGGAGGGATGAGATTATGCCTCTCCCAATAACTTCCAGTTACATACTTATCCCAAAGTAATGCTTCCTGCGAATGCGTTCCTTCTGGAAAATTCCAAGCCACATTTAAATCATTCCGGATGCCGACAATAACCACACGTTCACGCCTTTGTGGGACACCGTAGTCTGCCGCATTTAGCAACCTAAATATTACATTATACTTTAATTCTTTATAAGAACCTTCTGTATGAATACGTTCAAGCAATGAAAGATTTCTCTCCCAGTCCAAGTTTTTCAACTCCACATGAGGATAAGTAAGTTGCAGGATGATGTAACTAAAATATCGAGCAAATGACTGCCTCAGCAAGCCCTTTACATTCTCAAAAATAAAAACTTTAGGCGTTAACTGTCGAATAGCGGAAATTGCATATGGAAACATGTCCCTATCATCCTTGTATCCCAAAGCCTTTCCACCCAAAGAAAAAGGTTGGCATGGAGGACCTCCCGCAATAACATCTATATTACTGAACTGAGAAAATTGAAAATCCCGTATATCTGTCTCAAAAACAATATCAGGTGAGTAATTCCATCTTAAAGTTTTACAAGCATCTCCATTCCACTCAACAAAAGCCTGATGACGAGCACCCGCCATTTCAATACCCTTTGCTAAACCTCCAGCACCTGAAAATATTTCCAAACTATTAATCATATTACTCTCCCGATAAATACTTACAGACTTTCCTTTCTACATCAACCAAAGGCAAAGCCTTACCTTGGCACTTATAAGCCCAACTCCGTCCTGGATGCAATACGTCCCAATCTGATTTGGACTGATTATATCGTCCTTTTCCGGGATCATGATTGCCAAACCCATCTATCGAGCTATTCCATACCGGAGTATAACAACGGATTAATGCCGCTTCAATAGTTCCTATCATATCACAAGCGGCATTTTCCAATATCATGAAACGACAATGGAAATCTTTCAAATCCAAATTATGCACCTGGTTGATACTATTTGCGTGCTCACATAACCTTCTGTAAAGTTCATGCGAACTTTGAGATTTCCCAACTGTCCTTGCCTGCCTCCAACCTTGCGGCACGGCCTTACCTACATAAATCGGTTGCTTAAACTCCAACCTGTTTAAATCATAAAGTATCTTATAATAAGGATTCTTCCCTATATAATATAGAGCATACACCCCTGTACCTATGAAATTTTCCGGAGGTGGCAATTCATGAACAGGCGTACCATTGAAAAAACGTATGGTATCTTTTATTATTTCTTCAAAAGCATTCGATTTATACACATGCTTAGACCTGTCAAAAACATCATTCATTCTATACTTTTTAAGGAAGGTATATTATAAAATCTTCTTAGCTTATAATTATCGGCAAATATACTTATAGTTGCAAAATTACACTTTTTACTGGTAAAAATGAGAGCCAAAGACTGAAAAGTTGAGGATTTTATAAAAATCTGACGAATAAGCCTATTTTTTCACTACCTTTGTCCATCATACTTCGGATGGGATGCGAATGAAAAATACTTTCTACCTGTTGCTGTTCTGGTTAGGACTTTCCCTGAGAGTTCCGGCACAAGCCATCTGGTCGGCGGATTTCCCGTTCGCCGGAGAACTGCCATCCAACGAAATGACGGAACTCTATCAGGACGAAGACGGCTTTGTCTGGATAGGCACAACGAACGGCTTGTCGCGCTACGACGGTTACCGCCTGCAAACGTTCCAAACAGACTACCGACATCCGGGCCGGCTTACCCACAACCACATCACCTGCATTGCGGAAGACAGTGCATACCTTTGGGTTGGAACGAGAAAAGGACTGAACCTCGTCGACAAACGGACTTACCGGATTACCACACCGGGAGAAGCCCCATTACAGACCGCCTACATCCGCTCTCTTTGTTCCGACGGGAAAAGCCGTATATGGATAGCCTTAAACGACCGGCTATTGGAGTCCCGTTTCCCATACCATGAATATACCTCCATCAAACTACCTTCCCCAAACGGCAAACCGTCTTACATCAACTCTTTCTTTTATGAAAAAGGAAAAGAACGCCTATGGATATGCACGTCGAATGGGATTTTCGTCTATACGGACAGTACACAAGAACTACGCCACCTGCCGCCTGTGGGACAAACCAACTCTCCTTTCACGCTTTTCCAAGACAGGGACGGGCGGTACTGGCTCACCACCTGGGGAGAAGGACTGTGGCAACTCCTGACCGATGAAACCTTGAGACATGTGGAATATATCCATCAGGACATACAGTCACCACGAGGGAAAGTGGCAGACAGCAAATTCTTCAGTACAAGCCAAGACGACACGTTCGGTTACATTTGGGCCTTGTCCTATAACAACCTGTACGCATTCCAGTATGACGACCGTACCGGCAAGTTGATCCCCGTGGCTTTACCCAAATACATAGACACGGGCAAAATGTACACCAAAATCCTGAAAGACCACGATGGCAA
Source organism: Paraprevotella xylaniphila YIT 11841 (assembly GCF_900683745.1). NCBI lineage: Bacteria > Pseudomonadati > Bacteroidota > Bacteroidia > Bacteroidales > Prevotellaceae > Paraprevotella > Paraprevotella xylaniphila. Next base: position 3,065,795 of record NZ_LR215980.1, on the reverse strand, counting down.
CCTGTGGCTCAGTTCTTACGACCGGGGCACGTTGCTCACGTTTCATACGGAAACCATACGGAGCTACCCGTTGGACGACCTGCGCAAGACCTTGGACTGGATGCCCAATCTGCTCACTTTGAACCGCGACACCCAGGGGCGCTTCTGGTTCATCCAAGACCGCTTCGGTCTCTGCCTCCATGGGCCGCAACACGGAAAAACCGTTTTCGCTACCCCCGAAATCCAGAACCTGACGGTAGATGCCCGCGTCACGGCATCCAGTCCTGTCAGCGGCGGCTTATGGGTAGCAGCTCCCCACCGCAACCAAGTGTACCTGTTGACATACGAACAAGGAACATTTAAGGTAAACCGCCGCATCCGGTTGTCCGACGCTTCCGGTGATTATGTTCCCGCCAACCAGATGGAAGAAACATCGGACGGCAAACTTTGGTTGCGTAGCGGAGGGCGTATGCTCTGCCAGCCTGCCGACGGCACGTCCCTGCTCTCCACACCCGACAGCCTGCACTTTACCGCCTTTGCCCATAGAGACGCTGTGTCCGTCTGGGCCGCCACTTCCCGACGTCTATATATAATAACGGTGGAAGGGAAACGCATGGCATGTATTCCGCAAACACTTGCCTTCCAGAACCACAAGGACGAGGAGGCGCGCTTTCTCTGTCCTGATGACTCGGGCGGCTTTTGGATAGCCACCAGTATGGGGCGCATCCTGTACGGTCAACCGGAGGATTCGGTTTTCCAAGATTTCAGCGACCGTTTCGACACGCAAGGCATGACGATATTGAATCTGTTGTGGCGAAACCACCACCTTTGGATCGTCTCCCACAACCGTTTCATCCACTACGACACACGGAGCCACAACCTGCAACAATACACTTCCTCGGACGGCAATATGTCTTCCCCCATCTTCCGCGACCAAGCTGCATTCCTTTCGGCCGACGGTACACTCTACGCCGGAGGACGTGGCGGTTTCGTATCAGTCACTCCCCCATCTTCATCCGGCTCTAAAGCCCCTTCACGTACGGTGATGCTGACCGACTTCAAAAGCGGTACGCGCAGTATGCTGTTCAATCCCTCCGGGCGGTACGCGTCCGGACAGCCCGACCGGCACACGCTTACCTTGCAACCTGAAGCAGCCAACCTTTCCCTCTGTTTTTCCACATTAGATTATGCACGAAGCGGAAAAGTACGTTACGCTTATCGGTTGGAAGGCCTCGATACCGATTGGAACTACCTGCAAGAAGGAGAAAACACGGCTTATTACCAGAAACTGCCCAAGGGATACTACCGGTTGGTCGTAAAAGCCACAGACCGTAACGGGCAATGGCAGGCTCCCGCCACGCTGCTCAGCCTCACGCAACTTCCGGCTTGGTACGAAACCATGTGGGCTTACGCGGCCTACGTAACCGTTGCCCTGTTTCTCATCTACGTACTCCTGAGGCTGTACTTGCAACGATTGCGCAGCCGCAACCGATTACAACTCCAAGAAGCCCTGACACAAGCCAAACTGAATTATTTCACCAACATCTCCCACGACTTGCTTACGCCGCTCAGCGTGATATCCTGCGTAGGTGACTACTGGGAACGGAAGTATCCGACCGAAAAACGCCAGACCACGGTGCTGCGCCACAACATCTACCGGCTGAAACGCCTGCTGCAACAAGTCCTGGATTTCCGTAAGACCGAGAACGGCAACATGGTACTTCGCCCCGAAGAAGGCGACATCTTCGCTTTCGCCCGTCAACTGTGTACCCACCATTTCTGGCCTTTGGCTGAACAGAAAGGCGTACGGCTGAACCTCCGAATTCCGGAAGGCGAATGCCGGGGCACACTGGATTTTGACAAAACAGACAAGATACTCTACAACTTGCTTTCCAATGCCGTCAAATACACGCCAAGTGGAAAAAATGTCGATTTCATCGTGGAAATACGGCAAAACGGAACAGAAAAAGACGTGATATTCACCGTACAAGACGAGGGTGTCGGCATACCGGCCAAAGAACAACAAAGGATATTCGACCGCTTCTACACCGGAAGCAACGGGCGTAGCGGACAATCGAACGGCATAGGGTTGGCATTGGCACGGGAATTGACCACCTTGCACCATGGCAGATTAACACTGAAAAGCGAACCGGGAAAGGGAAGCTGTTTCACCGTGGCCCTTCCCCTGGACCTTCCGCCCACCGTCTCCGCAAAAGAAAACCTCGAAATACAGCTGACAGATGCTGAAGCATCCACACAAGACTTCACTTCACCAGAAGCTTTCTCCCCTATGCCGCAAGAGCCGTCTCCCGAAGCCCGAGAACCCGGAAACGACCGTCCCTCCATCCTCCTTGTGGACGACAACACGCAACTGTTGGAAATGATGGAGAAGATATTGGCCACGAAGTACCGGGTGCTCACGGCAGAAAACGGGTTGGAGGCTCTGAAACAACTCAAGGCAAGCGCCGTAGACCTCATCGTATCGGATGTCATGATGCCGGGCATGGACGGATTCGCCTTGTGCAGGAAACTTAAATCACAACTCGAAACTAGCCACATTCCCGTTATCATGCTGACAGCCAAACAGAGCGCGGATGACCGGGTAGATTGTTATGAAGCCGGAGCGGACGGTTATTTGGCCAAACCTTTCGAGTTGAAAGTGCTAGCCGCCCGGATAGACAACCTGCTCCATACCTACCGGAACCGCCAACAGGCTTTCAGGATGGAAGACCACGTCCGTCTGGCCGAACTGGAATATTCTTCCGGCGACACCCAGTTCCTTCAGGACATGGCAGACTGTATCCACACCCATTTGGCCGAAGAAGGATTCGATTTGGAACAACTGTCCGGCCATTTGAATGTGTCCAAATCCACCCTCCACCGCAAAGTGAAGGCCATGACCGGGCTTACACCTTTGGAATTTATCCGGAACATCAGGCTGAAGTATGCCTGCGAGATGCTTTCACGCCGCGACCGGAACATCAGCGAAATCGCTTATGCCACGGGCTTCTCTTCGCCCAAATATTTCACCAAGTGCTTTAAAGAAGAGTTCGGACTGACACCCCGCGAATACCAAGAGAAAGAAAAATAAAACCGTAACAGGCAAAAAACAGTCAGGAAGGGGGTAAAAAACTGCCAAAATAGGATTTTACCCCCTTTCTGGCAGTTTTTTACCCCTCTGTAACCTTCCTTTTCATATAGTTTTGCAAACAAATCAATCAAAACACATAAAAAAATACAGATTCAAATGAAAACGAACTTACGTACACACCGGAGTAGCCGGCTGAAGTGGGTGGCCGCCCTCTTTTTCGCATTCGGAATCGGAAACGCCCTCCCGGTTTCTGCCAACTTCTCCCGTGCAGACGAGCTTGCCATTCCAAACGATACACGTTCAAACCGGGAAGTAAACTTTAACGGGAATTGGAAATTCTTTTTAGGCGATACCGCTGCAGCCTCGCATCCGGACTTCGACGACAACCATTGGCGCACGTTGGACCTGCCCCATGACTGGAGCATCGAAGGCCGTCCTGAAGCAGACAATCCGGCCGGTAACGATGGAGGGTATTACCCCACTGGCATCGGTTGGTACCGCAAGACATTCGACTTTACTCCGGATAGCCGACATCCCGAAACCACCCTCTATTTCGAAGGGGTTTACATGAACGCGGAAGTATTCGTCAACGGACATAATCTCGGCATACGCCCCTACGGTTATTCAACTTTCTACCATGACATCACGCCTTACCTCAAAGCGGGTAAGAATGTCATTGCCGTGCGTGTGGACAACTCGGGACAGAAGAACTGCCGTTGGTACACCGGTTCCGGCATTTACCGCAACGTGAAACTTATCCGTACCCCTAAAGCACACTTTGAACCGTGGGGCATAGGTATCACCACCGAACAAGTGAACCAAAAGACGCAGGTGGAAGTGAAAGCCACGCTCGCCAACCGCAATAAAGCCCTCCCGGCCACACTGCTTTGCACGGTTACCGACTTGGACGGCCACACCGTTCTCACACAAAAAGAAAGCGTCACCCTTGAAGCGAACCGGACAAGCAAAATCAAACTGCAATTTCCTTTTGAAAACGCCAAGCTCTGGAGTCCTGAAACACCGAACCTCTACCGGATGGTATGTTGCCTCGTACCGGCCAACGGAGAACCGGCCGACACGGTCACCACTACGTTCGGAGTGCGCCACGTGGAATACAATGCCGAAAAAGGATTAGTTCTGAACGGTAAGGCCATAGAAATGAACGGCGGATGCCTCCATCATGACAACGGTCCGCTCGGTGCCGCCTCCTACCGCGATGCAGAATGGCGTAAGGCACGGCTGATGAAAGAGGCAGGATTCAACGCCGTGCGCACCTCGCACAACCCTCCATCAGAAGCCTTTCTCGATGCTTGCGACCACTTGGGACTGTTGGTCATCGACGAATCGTTCGACGGATGGCGGTCAGCCAAAACGCCTAAAGATTACTCCGTCCTGTTCGACCAATGGTGGACGAAGGACATCGAGTCCATGGTACTGCGCGACCGCAACCATCCGTCTATCTTCTGTTGGAGCATCGGAAACGAAATCATCGAGCGCAAAACGCCCGAAGCCGTCCTTACGGCATACGCCTTGGCAGGCCATGTACGCCGCCTCGACCCGAGCCGTCCGGTGACATCTGCCCTTGCGGCATGGGACAGCGACTGGGAAATCTACGACCCGTTGGCTGCCGCACATGACATCGTGGGTTACAACTACATGATGCACAAAGGACCGTCGGACCACGAACGCGTCCCTTCGCGCATCATGATGCAGACGGAATCTTACCCACGCGACGCATTCGCCAACTGGGCACGGGTCAACGACCATTCCTATATCATCGGAGATTTCGTGTGGACGGCTATCGACTACCTCGGCGAATCGGGTATCGGACGCTTCTTCTATAAAGGAGAGACCGAAGGCGAACACTACCAACGTAACCAATTCCCGTGGCACGGTGCCTATTGCGGTGACATCGACCTTACTGGATGGCGTAAACCCATATCCTACTACCGCGAGATGCTCTTCTTCCCCGAACGCAACAAACTGTTCCTCTCCGTAAAGGAACCTTCCGGATACTACGGAGAAATCAAGGAAACCCAATGGTCCGTTTGGCCCACATGGGAGAATTGGAACTGGCCCGGACATGAGGGAAAGAATATCGACGTGGAGATTTACTCCCATTACCCATCCGTACGTTTGTACTTGAACGACAAACTCATCGGTGAAAAGGCTACGACCCGGGAAGAAGAATTCAAGGCTATCTTCACCTTGCCCTACGCTCCGGGCACCCTACGCGTCGCAGGCGTAGAAAACGGGCAGGAGAAAGAATCACGTACTTTGGAAACAGCCGGAAAACCGGCACGCATCCGGTTGACGGCCGACCGCACGGAAATCTCGGCCGATGGCGAGTCATTGGTTTATGTCGTGGCTGAAATTACGGACAAGAAAGGACGGGTGGTACCCAATGCCGACAATCTGTTGGCATTCGAACTCCAAGGGCCCGGTACACTGTTGGCGACATGCAGTGCCGATTTAAAAGATTGCACGGCTTACACCGCTCCGGAACGCAAGGCTTGGAAAGGCCGTGCCATGGCCGTCGTGAAAAGCGGACGGGAAAAAGGCGGCCTCACCCTGACCGTAAAGGGCACGGGACTAAAAAAGGCTTCCGTCAGCCTCGACGTAAAATAGCCTGAAAAGAAACAAAACCATATTATTAACCTGATTCCATTTTTTGAGACCATGAAACGTCTGTCAAAACTCTCTAAATTCGTTTGCACTGTCCTGCTTTTGGCAGGACAGGCAAACTTGTTTACCGGTTGCAACGATGACATGCCGGCAGAAAGCTATTACACCTTCACAGGAGAAATGATGAGTGATTTTCTAATCGAACATGAGGACTTCAGTCTCTTCAAACGCATTGCGGAACGAGCCGGCAAAATGGACTTTTTAGGAAGCCGTGGCTCACGCACCTTCTTTCCCGCGACCAATGCGGGCGTGGAAGCTTTCCTGAAAGAGAAAGGATATGCATCTGTGGAAGACATTCCCGCCTCATTCTGCGATACGCTGTTGAGGGCCTGCATCATAGAAAGAATCATGTACACTTATGACTTGCCCGAAACACAACAGGAAAACAACGAACTGGACTTACCACTCATCTTCGAAAGCAAGGGAGATACGTTGGATGCCAACCAAATGGCCTTGACCATCGTCAACCGCCGGGCCGCCATCATCAACGAATTGAAAAACGACTCCGTGGAAAACGGTGTGGTACATCCGGTTGACCGTGTCCTGGTACCTAGCACCAGTTTAGGTTCCACTCTGTTGGACGAACATCACGAGGATTTCCAGATTTATTACGAAGCCCTCCGGCGGACGGGACTGATAGATTCCTTATACCGTTACCGGGACGAAGAATACGAACAGGAAAAAGGGAAGTATGCCCCTTTTACCCAAAGCATGCGCATCGGAAATGAAGACTACGTGGCCAAACTTCCGGACCACCGGTACAGCGGCTTCACCCTTCTCATCGTGCCGGACAAAGACCTGTACGGAAAATACCCCGACCGCTTCAACGAAAGCATGACCATGGACGAAAAGATCGATGCCCTATACGAATTGGCTGCGGAGAAATACAGCGGGGCAGATGCGGAAGGCATCTTCGGCCTGAACCAGACCGTTCCGGGTTCCGGCAAGACATATAAGGAACTGTACTGGAACAAAGGTTCATTGACACACAAGTACAACCCTCTGAACATGTTCCTCTCCTACCACATCATCGACCGCCTGTTCAGCAGTACGGCCAAACTGGTAAACACCATCGGCATCCACACCGCATACGCCGACCCGACGGACTGGGTCAGCACGCTGCTCGACTTCTCCACCATCAAATTGGAAAAGGTGTACCGTCCGGTAGACCCGGCTGTCGAATATCCCTCCGAATTTTATGTCAATCATTGCCATGCTTCCCAATACAACAATTACGAACGGATCCGGGGTGCCCATCTGACCGTTCCGGAACAAGAGAACTACTCTTTGAACGTGGCTTACTATTACATCGACGACGTGGTAGCTTACGACCCTGTCATGCGCAACACCGTCATGAATACCCGGATGCGCATAGATTTTGAACTCTTATGGCCGGAACTGACGAACAACAACATGCGGTTGTGCGGCAATCCTCTTAAGGAGTACAACAGCGGTGACAACAGCGAAGACGGGACGGAAGGTGGAGGCTTCAACTATTACCTTCCTCCCGGCTACTTGAAAAACATGTCATTCAGCGAGAACACCATGTTCATCGTGAAACGCCCGATAATCTATTGGTCTAACTATCAAGGAGACGACATCGCCGTATTGGGCACGAGCTATGACGTGACGTTCAGACTGCCATGCGTACCGCCCGGAGAATACGAACTTCGTCTCGGATACTGCGCGTTGGGAAGCCGTGGCATCGGACAGGTTTATGTAGACGGAGTACCACAGGGGCTCCCGATAGACATGCGCGATAAAGCTGATGCACCTAATATTGGGGGACTTTACAACGGATGGAACGGTGTAAGAAGCGAAAAAGACGGTGCTGCAGGAATTTATACGGAAGAAGAACTGCAGGAAAACGCCCGGACAATGAAAAACAATGGTTATTATAGTGCACCCAAGGGAGTATACTACTACTTCGGGGGAAGCGGCACTACCACAACTCCGGCTTATGACCCGTCCAAATGCGTCATCTTTTACAATCAGAATGATTTGTTGCGGCGGAAAATCTGCCAAGTGCAGGTACAACCCAACCGGCACCATACGATACGCTTACGTTCCGTGCTGTCCAGTGCCACCAGCGGAGGCTTCTCTTTAGATTACATGGAACTCGTTCCCATAAGCATCTGCGGTCCCGGCGGTATCGGGGAAGACATCTATTAAACAAAATACCTTTAGCCAATACCACGCCTGATTAGCGTGGTATTGACATATAAAAAATAAAGGAACATATTTTCATCAAAAATGCGTCCCATCCCATTTCTTTTCGTAATTCTGGAAGATTTTTATAACCACTTTATTAGCAAGCAGTTCTGAGGATAAGGTAAAAATGAGGTAATGATTTGGCAACCCTGTCTATTTCTACGTTCTGCTGTGAGTTGCTGTCAATGTCTCTCGTCTTGGTACAAAAGTAGCAATAAAAATCGGATACACATCAAAATGTCCCATGATTTTTATCACAGGACGTTTTTTATCTTCGCTGAATAATCCGGTTTAACCGTTACTTCTATTTTCGGCAAGTTGCGGGCTATGATTGCTGAAATTTATACTTTAATCCATACTCTTCCAACTTGCTATACAGCGTTGTACGTCCGATTCCGAGCAATTCGGCGGCAACCTTGCGGTTTCCGTTTGCCTGCTTCAACGCGCGTAAGATGCGTTCCTTGTCCTCCGCATCGTTTCGCAAGGCGAAGCTGACAGGTGAGGTCGGTTTCGTTACGGCAAGTTCCAGATGCTCTTTCATGACAACTCCCGTCTGTGCCTGCAACACCGCGCCCATTATCTTCTGCCGAAGCTCACGGACATTACCCGGCCACGGATGGGTCAGCAATGTCTTACGGGCTTCCGCATCGAACCCAGTCACGCTACATTCCAATTCATTGTTGGCAATCTCACGGAAGAACTCCGCCAACGGCATGATGTCCTCCTGACAGTCACGCAAGGGCGGAACAGTTATCTCGAAGTCGTGCAAACGGTACAGCAAATCCTGTCGGAAACGTTTTTCAATGACCGCTTTCTCCAGATCCTCGTTGGTGGCGGCGATGATGCGGACATTGAAGCTCTTGTCCGTCTTGTCACCTATAGGGCGGTATCTCCGTTCCTGTATGGCACGGAGTAACATCTGCTGGGTTTCCAATGCGAGATTGCCTACCTCATCCAAGAACAATGTGCCACCCTCTGCCTCATTGAAGTATCCTTTCTTTGTGCTGTCCGCACCCGTAAACGCGCCTTTGACATGTCCGAAGAATGCCGAGGGCGCAAGGTCTTTGGAGAGTGAACCGCAGTCCACAGGCACAAACGGTTTCCCTGCCCTTTTGCTCTTATCATGCAGATGGTGGGCGATATGCTCCTTGCCCGTGCCGTTCTCTCCGAATATCAGCACGCTCATATCAGTAGGGGCAACTAATCTTATCTGTTGCATGATTTTCTGAAAGGCGGAACTGTCACGGGCAAAAACGGGCATACGATTTCGTCCGATACTCCGTTCTTTCAGGATGGTATGAAGCAGAGGCATAAGTTTATCCTCCACAAGCTGCTTGGGGATATAGTCCAGCGAGCCGAGTTTCATACTTTCGACTGCCGTATGCACTTCGGCATAGTTGGTCATGATGATTAACGGTTGTGTCATGCCTTCCTTGCGCATCCATCGTAATAGGTCGATGCCGTCACCGTCGGGTAGTCGTAGGTCAGAAACCACGATGTCCCCGTCTGAGGCTTGTTGCAGAAGTTTCTTCGCGGTCGAGAGGTGGTAAGCCTGCACGGTACGGAATCCTTCCCGTGCCAGCAGGTTGCAGACAAACTCGCAATACACGATATTGTCCTCCACCACGATGATTCTTGTTTTATCCATTTTCGTATTTTTCCTTTCTTCTTTTGCCTGCCGGATAATTTCAGCACCTTTATCCAGCACAGCCGGTCACCGCTTTGCATATCGCTTCGTCATCTGGAGTGGCACTTCCATGAAGTTGGGCGTAAAGTTCCCTCAATGGCTGGTCGGCACGGAGAATCTGCCATGAACTTCGCAGATGGTGTGTAAGTGTGTCCAGTTCTTGGAGGTCTTTACGCTGTTCTGCATCCTTGACCGCCTGCATTTCCTTTTCGGTTTCCGCTATCAGTTTGTCCAGCATGACGGATTCATTGCCATAAGATAGCAGAGTGGAAAAATCCGGCTTTTCATCCAATATGCTGCTTAATGCGCATTTATCCGTAATCTCCATCAGTTCGGATATGGAGAACGGCTTGAACAGGCATCCGGCAAATCCACGCCCTATAAGTTCCTCCTTGCTGCAACTGCCCGAAGCGGTTGTCACGACTATGGGAATACTCTTCGAGTTGCCTACATTGGATGAGCGCAACAGTTCCAGCAGTTCAAAACCGCTTATCTCAGGCATATTCAGATCCGTCAGAAGCAGGCTGTATTCCTTTTTTCGTATCAGCTCCATCAGTACCGAAACATTGGTACAGGTATCGCAGTGCATCCCTTCATGGGCATACATTTCTTTCAACATAAGGAGAAGTACCTCGTCATTGTCGATGGCAATCACATCATGGCAGATATGATTATGGCGCATTTGCGCTTGAATTGTCTGTTCCGGCAGTTCCTCGGCTGTCTGCATGGGAATTTCCACCGTGAAGCGGCTCCCTTTGCCTTTCTCGCTTTCCAAGCGTATAGTTCCACCGAGCATCGCCACAATACGCTGCACGATGGACAATCCTAATCCGAAGCCGTCTTTTGCGGCGGCATTTGAAAGACGTTCAAATGCACCGAATACTCGTTGTTGCTCATCTTCGGTCATGCCCGTACCGGTATCTTCAACGATAAGTTTCAGCAAACCGTTATCATAATCCGCTGCCAATGATACACTACCGTTATCCGTGAACTTGATGGCGTTTGACAACAAGTTGTTGCCGATTTGCAGGATACGTTCCTTGTCGGTCAAAACCACCGCATCGGTGTGGCTCTCCACTATCAAAGTCAGCCCCTTGTTCATGGCAATGGGCATGAACTCCGTTTCAAGAATATGCGTGATTGCGGAAATCCTGCAAGGGGAAAGGTTGGGTTGCTCCTTGCCGTTGTCCAGACGGAAGAAATCCAGCAGCGTGTTGAGCATCTCCCGCATACGCTCGGAAGATTGCCGGATATTATCCACATACATGGTGCTTTTATCCGCGCTACAACTTTTCTGCATCAGTCCGGCATAGCCTCATTTTGTCAATCGTATTTTTTCGTGGTAGAAGTAGTTTACGATGACAGGTTTGCCTTTTTCCGAGCGTCCGTATGGCAGATCGTTTATACGATACGGGAAGCCCTGCTCCTTGGCGTAATTTGAAATGTCCTGCTCCAATGCCTGCCAGTATTCAAGCCTTTTTTTATTGTAAATTTCCTCGTAAAGCGGTATGAGGTCAGGATACTTCTCACGGATATACGTCATTATCCCGCCTTTGAACTGCCCGCGTAAATTCAGGTTTTCAAGCCAGATTAAATCAGCATAATCTTTTACCTCCTCTATTATTGCCTTTACGTCTGTTATTCTGGGGAATATGGGCGAGACGAAGCATACGGTGCGGATACCTGCCTCGTATGTCTGACGCATCGCTTTCAGACGGCGTTCAATGCTTACGGCGTTGTCCATATCTGCGCAGAACTGCTCGTCGAGCGTATTGACAGACCATGACACAGTCACTTTGGGAAAACTCTTCAACAGGTCGAGATCGCGAAGGACAAGATCGGACTTTGTGCATATCATAATCTCGGCATCGCTTCCTCGCAGCTCTTCGAGCAGCCTTCGGGTACGGTGGAATTCTTCTTCATACGGATTGTAACCGTCCGTCACAGACCCTATTACAACACGTTCACCGTCGTATTTATGAGGATTCGTTATCGGCTTCCAGTTTTTTACATCTAAAAACGTACCCCACGGCTCGGTGTGCCCGGTGAACCGTTTCATGAACGATGCGTAGCAATACCTGCAGGCGTGGGGACACCCTACATAAGGGTTGACCGAATATCCTCCCACCGGCAGAGAGGATTTGGTCATTACACTCTTTACATCTATTTCCTTTATTGTATCCATATTCATTGTATTCGTCTGGTAAATTGTTCCGGCAATTCCTGAATCATTCTTTCGTCGCCCATAATCGGCAGCAAATCCTCTTTCATGAACACCGGTATGCCATGAGCCTTTGCCTGTTCTGCAATGCTAAGCACCCATTCGGGGCGCGAATATGACTTTCCTTTTCGGTTTCCGGTCTCTGTGCCTATGACAATCCAGTCAATTCCCTCGAAATCAATCTCGCCGATATCATCGAAGAGAGGTTCAAACGTGACATGGTAGTGTCGTGCTTTGATATTCTTTTTCAAATCATCAATCCTCCTTTTCTCGGAACTGCGCGTAACGGTCACGCCCATCCATACGTTCTCGTCGTCAGAGGAGAAACTGATTTTGTCAGGGCGCTTCGTCAGAAAGATATAGGCGTGCTGGGGATTGCTGCTGATCCGCTCGAAAATTTCTGCGTTCCATTCAGGCTTCCAATCGGAGAAATCGCTCATTCCTGTCATGAGCCACACATGAGGACGGGACGTATCGATGATGCGCAGTTTTCGTTCCATGTATTCAGGCACGGAAAAGTCGTCGGTAATGTGGAAACGGCGGCAGTTGTTACGGGCATAGCAGTAAGGGCATCCTATAGTGCACCCTACCACTATGTTCATGTTTTTTATCAGGGATTTAATGCAGACACTCATAACACAACTGTTTCTCCGTCCTCCGGGATAATCAGCCGGCTCATGTCGGCTTCGTGATGCGTTGCCTCATTGCGCAGAATTGCACGGGTGGTCTGGCAATGGTCGATGGCATCCATGTGTACGGCTATCAGCTTGATATGCGAAGGCAATTCGTCAAGTATCTGCATCACTTCGTTCTCGTCGGGGATGATAGGACCGTCCGTTTTGGAAAATTCGGGAAAGATTGCACCTCCGGAGTTTACCACGATATAGTCAGGATTGAACCGTTCCACGGTGTCTCGGATACATGCTTCCCATCGGCAGTCACCCATTATATAAACGGTCGGGAAGCCCTCGGCTTTTAGCACATAACCTGATACAGGTCCCATCATCTGCCCGATCTGCCCGAAACCATGATGTCCGGTCGTGCGGTAAATGGATATGCCGTCTATTGTTTTTATTTCTTCGATGGGTATCACATTTGTAAATCCGTCGTTTCTGATGGCGTCCGCGTCCTGGGGCTGAACGTAGAAAGGAATTTCTTTGGGCAAATGTGTGGGGACACTCGGCTCGTAATGGTCGATGTGATTGTGGGTCAGGAGCACCATGTCCACGCCTCCGATAATATCCTGAATAGGAATGGTGAGGTGTACCCTCGGTGTTTTATTCACACCGAGGGCCGATATCAAAGTGCCTTTGTCGGCTAAAACGGGGTCAATTAGCATGGTGTGTCCCGCATACCTGATTTTCAAGGTGGCATTGCGCACCAATTGTACTGTAGATGTCTTTTTCATGACTATATGTCTTGTTATTGATTACGGGTGCAAAGTTCGGAAGAATCCGGCGAAACATCTATGCCTGAAAAAACGGCAATTATGCCATTTTGATAAATGAAATTATTATCTTTGCAAAAACGACAAGGATATGGACGAGATAATCAACCCTGATCGACTGGTCAGCGTACCGTTCAACAAGACACGCTGCGGCGTGGATTTTTACATCAATACTGCCATAAACAAGGACATCGGACTTGTGCTGACAGAAAACAAGCGGTTTAAGACAGACTTCTTCAGCTTCTACTTTTTCCGTAAGGCAAACGGATATTTGCTACTGAACTTCCGCAAGATTGAACTGCGCGACGGCATGGTTCTCCTGCTTTCACCCCATCAGCAACAAGAGTGGCATGTAGATGAGACGGCGTTGGATTACACGTTCCTTATATTCCGCGAAGATTTCATGCGTACTTTTATCGCCGACAAGTTCTTCGTTTTTCGCCTTTTGTATTGTTACCAGACAGATACGCCGCCTTACATCAATGCCACACATGACGAAATGAAGGAATATATGCGGCTGCTCGGAAAGATTAAGTATGAGCTGATGAATCCAGTGTCCGATACGTACAATATCATTGTTTCCTTACTATATTATCTTTTGCTGATTATCAATCGTACATACGCTGCCGCCTATTGCTTGCCCGCTGAAATTGCTAAAAACAATTTCGCTTTTCGGTTCAAGGACTTGTTGGAACAGAATATCCGCACCCACCAGCGGGTGCAGGAATATGCAGACATGCTTCATGTCAGTCGCATCACACTCAATAACTCAGTAAAAGCCCAATTCGGAGTATCAGCTACCCATTTGATAAAACAACGTCTGCTTGAGGAACTGAAGAACGAATTGCTATTCTCCAACCGCACTGTCAGTGAAATGGCGGATGATTTCAATTTCTCTGATCCGAGCCATCTCATGCGCTTCTTCAAACAGCAAACAGGCAAAACATTTACTCAGTACATGACGGATTACAATAAAGGCATATACGAATAACTTCTTAATATAGTCGATAGCGGCTATCGAAATATGGTTGTTGATGTTCAGGCGTTTTTGTACTGCATGAACCATTTTACGATTTCTGGATCTTCGTGCGAGCCGAGTAAGAAAGGCTTGTCGGTATCCAGCGTCTTTATCCGTGCCATGTCGTCGGCCGACAGGGTGAAGTCTAATATGTCGAGATTCTGCTTCATGCGTTCCGGTTTCACAGACTTAGGAATAATTATGCACACTGATATTTATCGCGCCCGGACAGGTGTTCGGTGCGGAAGATGACGGCATGCAGTTCCAACCAGATGGCTACCTGCTTATGTTCCATCCCGACCTGCTGCGGAATACACCTCTCGGGCGGATAATGCGTGAATATTCGTTCTTTTCCTACGAGACAAACGAGGCATTGCACCTTAGTGTGGAAGAACGGCAAATCATCATGGATTGCTTCCACAAGATTCAATATGAATTGAACCATCCGATACACCGTCACAGCAAGAACCTCATCACAGACAGCATCAAGACGTTCCTTGATTACTGCACACGTTTCTATGACCGCCAGTTCATCACACGCGACAACCAAAACCGAGACATCCTCGCAAGATTTGAGCGGTTGCTTGACGAATACTTCCATGATGGGGCTGCTAAACGGATAGGCTTGCCCACTGTACAGTATTGTGCAGACAAGCTCTGCCTCTCGCCCAACTATTTCAGTGATTTATTGAAAAAAGAAACAGGTTCAACCGCCCTGCATTTCATTCATGACAAGTCTATTGAAATAGCCAAGACGGAACTTGCATCTACAGACGACACCGTTAATGAAATCGCCTATAATCTCGGTTTTCAGTACCCGCAACATTTTACCCGACTGTTCAAGAAAGAGGTAGGTTACACTCCGAATGAATATAGAGCGCAAGTGTCGTGAGAATTGGATTAGTACAGAATATTAGAACCCAACACCTCTCTTGCGCTTAACTTTCTTCCTTCTGCGAAGTATATCCACCATTTCCTGATTGGCTTCCGCATCAGCAGCGTTATAAGATGAGCCACTGCTTTTTAGCAATCCCCAAGAGCCGTTGAACAACTCGCTTTGTGCCGTGCCGGACGGTGCGCTTGGTGTAGCCGTTTCATATATTCCGGCTGTTATTCCCATACGTTCCCTGCATCTGTTGTGCTGCAAAGCCGCGTCAATCTTGGAATAACTGAAACGCCTGTCCACTTTGGAGCCGTTGAAATGGTAGCCATTCATGGAGAATACAACACCCTGTACCTCGCTGGTCTGCCCCTTATGCTTGAAATGTACTTCCACTCCCTGCCGTTTCAGGTTGGCGATAAGCACGTTCCAGTTGCCGCATCTGCCGACTTCCATTTTGATGATGTCGTAAAGCGCATATTTCGTCCTGTCTGGCTCTTTCAGGCGGTTGCGTTTGACATTGTCCTTTCCGCCAGCCATATGCAAGCCGTATTTCAAGGTCAATTCCTTGCAGATGCGGGTACTGCGCAGACGCTCGTGCCTGTCCGATATGGTATTGCCGTTGTTGTCTATGCGGTTGAAAGCAATATGCACGTGCGGATGCTCCTTGTCGAAATGCTGGGCGATGAAGAACTGCGTATTCTTGATTCCCATCCGTTCCATATATTCAAGCGCGATGCCTGCCATGATACGGTTCGTCAGCCGTAACTCATCCTCTTTGGAAAAACTCAACGCGATATGTCCGACAGGTTTTGTCACCTTATCGTTCATCCGTGACTGGGCATTGAAACTCATGGCGATAGTTTCCAGATTTTCCATAAACAAGCCTTCGCTTGCTACTATCTGCGTATCCTTCTTCTTGTCGATGATGTAATCCACCACACCCTTGAAGTCGCTTCCTTTTACGATTTTCGCCATCATATCCCTATCTTGGTTATAAGTTCATGAATCCTTGCCACTGCCACCTTGCAGTCCCACCGTTCATCGTGGAAGCCTCCGGCGTTTGCCTTACGCGCAAGCTGGTTGAGATTGTTAGCCATGCCGCAGAGTTGGCGGATGTATCCGGCATGTTCCTCCGACAGCCGTTCTTTCACATGACCGTTACGGAAACATTCCCTCATGTACTCGCTTGGTGATACGCCCGCCTCATGCGATCGTGTCAGCAGGCGGAAGTAGTCGGCTGCCGTCATTTTCACTGCGATACGGTATTTCAGTTTCTCGGTTGCTTCCTTCTTGGGGCGACCTCCCTTGTTGCGTTCCTTGTGTTCCTTTGTCTGTTCCATATTTTATTCCTTTTAATTCGGTTACTGATTCAACTGTATAGACCGACGGGATGCCACCTCCTGCAATTTGGATGGTGGGTGGCAAGCGGTTTCGGTACACCCGAAACACAAACTTGCTACCTCCCAATCCTTAAGGAATGAGTTTCGGGCATCTCCCGTTTTTCTCATTCGGGATGTCATAATCCCAACCCTTTCTTCTTGGGTTTTACGATAGTTCTTGGCGGTGGACTAACGGCTAATTTCTGCCGGATTCCACGCAGGTAATCGTTCAGGTCTTTATGCCCTTTGTAGTTGTCGGAGAAGTCGCGGATGCGTCCGGCGAACTTCCTTTCCAATTCCCGATACGCCTTTCTTCCCGCCTCGTCATTGTCGAGCATGCAGTGGATACGTCCATACCCGTGCAGCACATCTATAGCTTTGGAAACATTGGCGGTCGAATTGAGGATGACGTAATCCTGCCTGTCAAGGTCGGGCAAGTTCGAGCAGTTCCTCTTCCGCAACGTGAGGAATGAAAGATAGTCCATCATGCCCTCGAATACAAGGCATTTCTCTCTCGCTTCTCCCTGTTGCCGAATATGGCTGATGTCTTTGGGTGCGACACAGCCTTTGAAAAAACGGTTACGCACTTCAAATCCTCCCGCCACATTCGGAAAACCGATGGCGAAATAGGGCTTGCCGTTATGGGTGAAGTGGAGCTCTTTACATTGCGCCTTTGCCAAAGCGATGTTTATGCCCCGTTCCTGCAAGTATCGGAGCAATGCCGGATGGGTGAGTTCGCCCACCTCCAAATGTTGGAAACTCGGTTCGGATGCCTGCTGGCGAAAAGAGAAAGATATGGGACGGATGTGTGGTGCCTGTTCCGCTATCTTGCCAAGCAGATAAGGCACATGGTCGGATGCGTACAGTACCCCTGCAAGTGCGATGATGTTACCACCTCTTCCCAGTCCATAATCGAACCACAGGTTGCGGTCGGTGTTCACCTTGAACGAGGCTTCCGTTTCCTGACGGAACGAGGATTTATACCACAGGCAGTTTCCCTGTTGCTTTACGGGCGAATAACCCAAACTTTGCAGATAGTCCGCAATTTTGATTTGTTTTGCTTCTTGGATGTTCATGATATAATTTCTATGGATTTGATGATGACTGTAAAAACGTTGATTTGATGAATGAGATATGTATTGTCCTATACGTTAATGCTTTATATTCTCAACATCTTCTCAACAAACCACTCACAAATAGAGAATCCAACAAACTGATGCTGTTTCCCTCTCAACTTTTCTTTTCGATTGTTGAGAATTTGTTGAGAGTGTATGCTGTTTATTATCAGTATGGTTATATCATTATTCATCAATTCAACAAAAAAAGAATAGTATTACAGGGATTCAAGTTGTTCCCTTGTGACGGTGTAGAAACGACCGACTCTTTTTATCGGCTCATATCGGCACTCCCGATTGTAATTGAATTGGTAAGTGGTATATGTAAGCCCGTTAGAGGCAGGAGTAAGTTTCCAACATTCCTGCAATACCTTTCTGACTTGGTGCTTCTCCACCTTTACCTGCGAATGTACCAGCAAAAGAAGAATGTCGTTGTGGCAGAACGAGAATGTGTCCGTGCCGACACTTTCCATAATGTCAAGGATAAGTTCGCACATCTCTATCTCCAATCGGTTGCGGTTGCTGCGGATAATCTTCTGCAAGGCTTCGGTATGCAGCAAAGAGGGCGCAAACCACATACGGCTTTCCTTTTCGGTGGAAAGTTGTCTGTATTGCAGGTAATACAGAAAGGCAGGTATCTCAGCTTTCAGCTTTTGCAGGAAGTCTGTGTCATCGGATTGCAGACGGTCTATCTTGCGCACCCAATAGCGTGTTTCACCTGCATCAATGATAACAGGCAGATACTCGTTGTTGGAGCATAGCACGAACTTGGCAAAGAACGCTATCTCGTCACGGTCTTTGCCTTTGGCTTCCACCTTGTAGGAAAGTGTGGTGCTGAGGTTCTTCAACCGCTCGCTGTCCTCCCTGCGGTTGAGCAATACCTCGTCCACCACGATGAGCAGTTTTCCTGCCCAGTCGGAATTGAACTGGCTGCGGAAGTCCTCGTTGGTATTGAAAGTGACATTGTTTTGAAACACAGCTTTCAGGAAGTTCAGGAATGTACTCTTGCCCGTGTTGCGTTCTTCTGATACCAACAGCAGGATAGGCAGTTTCTGCACGGGTTGCAGGTAGAGCAATTGAAGATAGTCCATGCCCAATTCATACTGTTCACCGAAGATATGGCGCACCAATGACCGGATACAGGGAAACTCGCCTTGTTGCGGACGGTGTCCTATCGGCTCGTAGAGGTTCAGGAACTTGTCCACCACGGGACGGTAGTCCACATGGTCGGGGACGGTGCAGAAGCCGTCGTACTTCGGCACGGTGGCGAGATAGTCCTTGCCGTAGTCCTGCCGCAGTGTTTCGTTGTTCCACACGATGCGCTTCTTCACATAGCCTCCGTTCAGACGGGGCTGGTTCACTAACTTGTAGAGGGTAGTACCCACACGGATAAACTCCTCATTTTCAAAGTTGCCTTGTTTCATTAGCACTTCATTTTTTTGTTTAATCAGTGCAAAACTCGGCAATTAGCGCAGAACGGATTAACAACTCACGCATACCTCACGTAAGATTTTCTTGGATTTGGCTTTATGACATACAACAAAAGCCCGAAGAAATGCCATTCTAATGGATTTTTCTTCGGGTTTGTCGTAATCGTACGTATGAATGGCAATACACCTATTCACATACTCGTATAAATACATTGTTGGCAATGGGAATACGCATAGGTCTCACTACTTCATGTCGTCATATCATTAGAACTTATGCCTGATAATTAGACATATCCCAACCATTTATACCCAGCGAAAAGAAGATATTTGTTTTCTCTTTTCGCAAGTACAGCCTTTTAAATATGGCATTGCGCACCTGTTCCGCACCGAAGCTGTCAATGCGGAAAGCAAGTGCGACTATCATCGGAAAGCTGAACACATCGGCATGATACCCGTTCTCCTGCCGAACATACTTCTGTACCTCGTATTCTTTTAATGCTCCACTGTTATAGATGTTTCTGATGGCAGAACGAAGTGTCGGAGCAATTACTCCGAACAGTTCCACCAATTCCGGCTCGCTCATCCAAATGTTTGAGACATTCTCCGGCATGATGATATTGCCGGATTCATTCACTGTTATGCTGTTTCTTCTCATACTCATGACATCGTTATTCCGTTAAACGTCTTACTCAGTTTGTCGCCGAACATGGTCAGGTCGTTGTCGAGCTTCTGCGTGGTTATCTTTGCGTAGAGTTGGGTCGTGACTATATTCGTATGTCCCAACACACGGCTTACGCTTTCAATGGGCATCCCCTTGCTCAAAGCTAATGTTGCGAAGCCATGACGACTGCAATGAAATGATATTGACTTGGTTATGCCACATTCCCTTATCATCCGTTTCAACGGTTTGCAGATAGACCAATAGTTCAAGCCGGGGAATATACGATTGTCTTTCTGCATCGGTCGGTAGCGTTCGACTATCTGCAAGGGTATATCCAGCAGCTTCACTTGGAAGGCGACTTTTGTCTTGTGGCGTTTGGACAATATCCACTTCTCGCCGTTCACCTCCACGATGTTGTCATTCGTCAGTTCCTGAATGTCCACGAATGACAAGGCGGTGAAACTGGCAAAGATGAAAATGTCACGGATGTATGCGAGCTTGCTGTCTGCAAACTCATGTGTCATGACCGCTTTCAGTTCATCCTCCGTCAGATATTCCCGTTCTTTCACATTGGGGCTGATATGAAACTGGATGAAAGGATTGCGCGGTATCAACCCGTTATAATGCGCTTTCATGACCACGCCTTTCAGCCACATACAGTTTGCCCATATCGAACCGTTCCGCAATCCGGCTTCAGTCGAGAGGTATGCGGCGAACTCCTTGATGAAATCGGGAGTAAGTTCCAACATGGACATATCGCTGCGTCTGTAAAACGACTTGATAAAGGCGGCTACATGGTTTCTTGCCCGTACACGTGCCCGATAGGTAGCCATTACCCTGTCTTTGCCTACCCGTTTCTTGAACACTTCGTTCTCACGGTCGAATGCTTTTAGCAGCGTCTCATACTCGCTGCCGATTCCCTGATAGGCGTTGCGCACCATCTCAGCCGTAACAAATGCCTCGCGGTCTGAAATGCGCTGGTAATGTTTGATGATTTGCGCCTTGATGTTGTCAAGGGCAAGGTTGATGTCTCGTGCCTCGCGGCTCTTGCTTTTCGCCTTGTTTCCTTTCACGTCCCAAAGCGTTTTCGGGATGTTCTGCTTACAACTGAACTGCGCCACAGTCCCGTTGATTGTCACTCGTCCCATGATGGGGACAATACCGTTTTTCTCCTTGCTGCCGTTCACGTAGAACAGAACCTTGAATGTGCTTCTTGCCATACTCGTTTTTTGTTTGCAAAGTTATTACTCAACGAGTTAGACCTTGATATGCCAACCTGTGCCACAAGCTGCCAAATACAACACGGTGTGTTAAAAATCACCATTCGGCGGGTAATGATTTGGAGACCGTTCTTCTTCATAAATCCGCTTTCCTTTACGTTACCTCGATTTTTCGCCTGTCCTCATTTGTCTTCGCAAACGCCTTATTGACAGGCATTACGAAGACATTTGTCCCTTTTTATTCGTCTTTTCCAGAGATTTTTCGTAACTTTGTACAAATTAATCCTACATGAAAAGCCGCGATTCCATATTCCTCACGCTCCTGTGGTCCGGATTGTTCCTTTCGTTCTTTACCCTGCACGCACGGGATTACTCGGCCACGCCCCTTCCGTTTGCCTCTTCGCTTCCCTCAAGAGAAATCACCTCCCTTCATCAAGACCGCGAAGGCATGATATGGATTGGCACAACCCATGGTGTAGCACGTTATGACGGATACGAAACCATAGTGTTCAAATCTGATCCCTTACATCCCGACCTACTGACGGACAACTCCATTACGTTGATTACCGACACGGAACACCGCGTATTCATCGGTACACAAAACGGACTGAACCTGTTCGACAAACAAACATGGAAATGGATGCCCGTCCTGAATGGAGCGTTCTGTCATACGGAAATCAAATATGTGTACACTGACAAAAAACAGCAGTTATGGATTGCCACGGCACAAGCCTTGTACCGATGCGACGAACAATTGCATATCCTTCGACGATATGACCTGAAAGCCGCCGTCACCTCCATCTATGAAGACCACGCCCAACACTTATGGATATTGACCTGGGGCAAAGGTTTGTTCCGATGGGATGCTGAAAAAGACCATCTCACCGGCTATCCGGCCATAGGAAACGCCAACATACCTTTTGTCTTGTTTCAAGATCGCGACGAACATTATTGGTTAGGCACATGGGGCGACGGGCTTTTCCGTTTTTATCCCGAACGGAACGGAGCGGACATGTACGAACACCAAGACGTGGCAGACGACATTTTCTTCGATATAGAACAAGACGGGCACAACGGACAACTCTGGATGCTTTCCTATAATGCTTTGCACATATTCAACCGTCCCACAGACGGCATATTGCATTTCTCGTCCGCATCTGTCCCTTTCGACCGCAACCGGATGTTTTCCACTCTATTGAGAGACCGGGAAGGAGACCTTTGGTTAGGAGCATTCGACGCAGGCTACCATATATCTTTCTGTCCGGAAGAGCTATCGGGGCACAGTTTGCCTTTCATCAAGGAAACATTAGGATTTGATACCAACATCAACTGCATGTACGAAGATGAGGGCGGTGTACTATGGTTCAATCAAGAACGCAACGGCATCGGGCTGTACGCCCCGGATAGCGGGACCTACAACCTCCATCCCTATTCCCAAAAGAGGAATGTGGAAGTCAATCTCATCGCCCGTTCCCGGTTTCCCAACACGGTATGGATCGCCTCAGCTTTTGTCCCGACCGTGTTCCGGGCACAACGTCAGGGTATGGACATTCGCTTCACCGATACGCTGCTTTTAGCCCACGACGGGGCAGAAACCGGCCATGTCACCGGAATACTTGAAGACCCGGCAGGCCGTTTATGGGTCATGACAGAAAGGAAACTGTTCGTATTCAAACCGGACGGCCATCCTCTCACCGCAGTCACAAACCTCCCCGGAAACGTCAATGCCCTTTGCGAAGACCAACAAGGCCGGCTATGGATAAGCGATGCTACCGGCAGGCTCTCTTGCATGCATACCTATCCCACAGGAATCCGCCCCACAACCCGCTATAAACTACCCTTGTCCCCGCACGACCGCATCCGGCACCTTTGCTGCGACAGCACCGGACACATCTGGATGGCTACGGAACTGGGCTGCCTCTACAGTTTCTATCCAAAGGCTTCCAAATGGTCGGACCATACCTTGTCCGGTTTGCCTGACATGTCACCGGTGCTCCATTTGGAAGCCATCGGTAAAGACTTATGGCTTGTCACGCCGAGTGCCGTCATCCGGTATGACCCAGAGAAGCGTACCCGGCATACTTACAACACACAAGACAAGCATGTTCCCGTATATGCCTTCCGCAACAACGCATCGTGTACAGGACATAAAAAACTGTTATACGCCGGAGGCCATGGAGGATTCATCGCCATACGTACCGACAAACCGCAACCGGAAGTAAAGCCGGACAAGATATTTCTCACGGACTTACGTATCGAAGACAGAAGCATGCAGACCGACCCTTGCGAAGGATTTTCATGGAACAACGGACTGATTGCCTTGCCACCGGAAGCCTCCCGCATCGAATTCCGTTTTTCCTCCCTTACATATTCTTCTTCCGGAAACATCCGCATAGCATACCGGCTTGCCGACCTGGACCGGAACCCCATACAACTCAGAGCCGGTGTACACACGGCTTTCTACGACCGCCTGCCTAAAGGAACCTATACATTAGAGGTTTGGGGCATGGACGAAAACGGGCACACTACAGGTCCAAGCACCATTTATACCGTTGTCAAACGCCCCCGATGGTTTGAAACCTGGACAGCTTATACAGCCTATGCCGTCATGTTTCTTGTCTTGTGCGTATGCGGTTTCCGTCTTTACGCCAAACACCTGCGCAAAAAGAACGCACAACTGTTACGCGAAGAAATCGCCCGGACAAAGTTGGAATACTTCACCAACGTTTCCCACGAACTGCTCACTCCGCTCACCGTCCTGTCCTGCCTGACCGATGAAATCGAACAAAACAGCCCCTCCGGTTCCCCTATAACCCGTGGCCTGCGCGACAATATCCTCCGCCTGAAAAAGCTCATCCGTCAAGTACTCGACTTCCGGAAAGCCGAACAGAAAAGCCTGTCCTTGCAGGCAAGCTACGGTGATGTGGCGGCTTTTATACGCCACATTGCACAAACGGACTTCACATTACTGGCCCGCAAAAAAGAGATTGACTTTAACCTGGACATCTTCCCTGAGGACATTTACGGTTTCTACGATGCGGACAAATTGGAAGAAATGGTATTCAATCTTCTTTCCAATGCCGTCAAGTACACACCATCCCGCCATAACGTCGGCATACGGCTACGTACTGCAAAGAAAGACGATGGCAAGCACTTACGGTTGGAAGTATGGGATGAAGGCATCGGCATCTCCGCCCAAGAACAAACCAAAGTATTCACCCGATTCTACCGCTCCCCTCAAGCCAACGGAACCGAATCGAATGGCATCGGGCTGTCCCTGACACGAGAATTAGTCTACCTGCACCACGGCACATTGGACTTGCAAAGCACACCAGGCAAAGGCAGCCGTTTTACCATCGATCTGCCGTTAGAAGAAACTGCCTACCAACCAGAAGAAATCTGCCAGCCACCGATGGTGAACCATCCGGATACCGATACAACACGACCGTCAACCGACGGACTCGCACATTCTCCGTCCGCAAGGCTGTGTCCGACCATACTTATCGTGGACGACAACGCTGAAATCACCGATTCCATCGGGCGTTTAATCGGACAACGCTACCACATCATAACAGCCCACGACGCAAGACTGGCATTCTCTCGGCTCCAAGACCAAAATATAGACCTGATGGTGTGTGACCTGAAGATGCCTGGCACAGACGGACTGACACTCTGCCGAGAGGTGAAGAACGACCTGTCCACTAGCCATATTCCCGTCATCATCCTCACGGCACAAGCCACGGACGACACCCATGCGGCCTGCTACGAAGCCGGAGCGGACGGTTACCTGACCAAACCTTTTGACATTCGCGTACTCACCACCCGCATCGACAACCTGCTCCTGCAATACCGCCAACGCAGCCGACAGTTCCTTCACGCACCGGATACAGACTGCGATGTCCTACCTTACCAGAACCGGGACAAGACCTTTCTGGAAAACATGGTGAAGACCGTAGAAAGCCATTTCACGGACAGCGACTTCAATCTGGACTACCTCGCCGCAGAAGTCAAGCTGTCCAAATCAACCATGAACCGCAAACTCAAAGCCATGACCGGGCTTACCCCGATGGATTTCGTAAAGAATATCCGTCTCCGGTCGGCTTGCCGCCTGCTACGGCAAGCCGACATGACCGTGTCCGAAGTGGCCTATGCCGTAGGCTTCAACGACCCGAAGTATTTTGCCAAGTGTTTCAAGGAGGAATACGGCCAAACGCCCAGACAGTTCCAAGACAGGCCGGACATGGGAAATCGGGCATGACAAGTGCGTATCTCCCTTGAAAAATACGCTTTGCCGCGATTTTCCACCCTTTTGGCAATCTGTTACACCTGTCTTTGCCCGGATTCCATTAGCTTTGCCCCCGAAAACATTTTTAGATATAATGATATCATGAAACAAGACAAAGACCAACGCCGGACATCTCCCGGCACATTCTTTCCGGAGCATACCCCAAAACGCCCGACAATGAACCGAATGCAAGACCGCACACGATCTTTTTCGTTGTTCCGCCATACCGTTTTATGGTGTGCCATCGGCCTTTTGGGCATGCACTCCACCTATGCCATGGAAGTGGAAAGACTACGTACGGAAGCCGTGAAAAACCCTATAGGTATCGATGTGGAAAAACCTATGTTCAGTTGGATGATGGACGCAGACAATGAACGGGGCATCCGGCAAACTGCCTATGAAATCTCCGTATTCACCGATGCCACCCACAGCGAACAGGTATGGACCTCCGGCCGAATCGAATCCGATTGCCAGATAGACGTGCCTTATGACGGCAACCCATTGTCTCCTTCCACCCGTTACTATTGGACTGTGACCGTATGGGACAACAAAGGACGTGAATCTACTTCGTCCGAAGAAGCATATTTTGAAACCGGACTGCTCGGCAGCGGATGGGATGGCGCACGTTGGATCAAAGCGACCGACACGCCACTGGCTACATCCGAAAACGCCATCACGCACTATTCCGTAGAGGCGGATTTCGAAATCGACAACCTTTCCGCAGGAATCATCTTTGCCTCGAATGCCGAACACAGCCATTACTATATGTGGCAAGTGAACCTCGAAGCCGGTTATCCCCGTTTCCGCCCACACATCTGGCGCGGCCCCGACCTCGCGGACGCGACCTGCCTGGCAGAGATAGACCTTCGCCCGTTCATCGACGTGCAACTGCATAAGTCCTACCATCTGCGCATCGAAGTGGACGGTGACGTGGCGCGTTCGTACATCGACGACGTATTGATTGACACCCGAACGAATCCCGACGGTGGAGATTACGGATACGGCACGGTGGGCATCCGCCAGGACCGCGCCCTAAACAATTACAATGATACGGAACGTGCTTATTTCGACAACTTTACCGTAACCGATTTAGAGGGAGAGAGTCCAAAAATATTGCTTCACGAAGACTTCTCAGACGAAAACAACCCTTTTACCACAGGACAAATCAAGAACGGACGCCTGTTCATCGAAGCCTCCTATTCCTGGTACAATCCCATGAACACTCCAACGGTATATGCACTCGATTTGGATTTCCTCATCGAGCGTGACAACGCAGGCATAATCTTTTCAGGCTACGACACGGACAATTTCCACCTGTGGGGCATCAATGTGCGCGACAAAGAAACACCGTTCTTGCGCCGCCACGTGAAAACAAACGGTGCGTTCAGCTCCAACGATGCCGATTTAGGCAAGTTTTTCACTAAGGCCGAACTCACCGGCTCGCTCCACCATCTGACCCTCAAGGTGAATGGCACGACTGTGGAGACCTATATCGACGGGACACTTGTGGACACCTATACCGACACGTCCGGCCGGTTAAAAAACGGCCTGATTGGCTTCCGCACCTATCACGACTTGACCATGGACGAGATGGCGTATTATGACAACATCAAAGTGACCACCTACGACGAAGAGGACGGCACGCAAGGTACCGTGACTTTCTCCGAAGATTTCGAAGGAGCCGGAATGGCATTCAGCGACGGTACCGTGATAACGAAGAAAGGCAGCAAAATGCTGTGCGTACACTCCACTTACGAAGAGACTTGTGCCATGCAGACCGGTACAGAAAAGGGCATCCCTCTTTTCCGCAAGGCTTTCACTGCAAAAAGCACGGTGAAATCGGCTAAAATCTACGCATCCGCTCTTGGGGTATTCGATTTGTTCATTAACGGAAAGCGCGTCGGACAAGACGGTACGACCATGTATGATGAACTGAAACCGGGCTGGACCGACTACCGGAAAGAAATCAACTACATGACCTACGATGTGACCCCTCTTATACAAGAAGGCGAAAACGCAGTCGGCGCACAAGTGAGTAACGGCTGGTGGGGCGGAGCCATCGCACATGGCATGTACGGTTCCCCCTCGCTCGGGTTCATCGCCAAACTAAGGCTTGAATACGAAGACGGCACGATAGAAAACATCGTAACCGGAACGGACTGGAGCTGTTCTTACTGCGGCCCCGTCATTTCAGGAGACATCTACAACGGCGAGACGTATGACGCACGCCGCGAAAGCGACTGGAGCATGCCGGAATATGATACCTCCGAATGGTTCGCCACAGCTGAAAACACAGAATTCAACGGAGAAATCACAGCCTTCTGCGGCCCCACGGTCAAGGTGCGCGACTTCTTGCGCCGCACGCCCCAGACCATCACCGTATATGAAGGCACGAAAGCCTCCGGCACCACTTACGGCACCATCAATGTGGTCCGTACATTGGAAGGCACGGAAACCCTCCGGCTGAAAGCCGGTGAAACCGCCCTTTTCGACCTCGGACAAAACATGACGGGATGGATACGGTTCACGACCAAAGGAGAACGCGGCACGAAGCTCCGCTTCAAGTTCGGGGAAATGCTGAACGACACGGGAGCAGCCGACCGCGCCAATGACGGACCGGGCGGAAGCCTCTACACTTACAATCTCCGCACGGCGGAAGCCACACTCCACTACACGCTGAAAGGAACGGAAGAGGGCGAGACATTCCAACCCTCCACCACTTTCTTCGGCTTCCGTTACTGCGAAGTAACAACCACCTCGGATGTGGAAATCAGCAAACTTACGGGAGAATTCGTCGGTTCCGACCTCGAAGAACTGGCTACTTTTGAAACCAGCCATCCGGACATAAACCAACTTTACAGCAACATCATCTGGAGCCAACGCGACAATTTCCTGAGCGTGCCCACCGACTGCCCGCAGCGCGACGAACGCCTCGGTTGGACGGGCGACACACAAGTGTTCGCACGTGCGGCTTCCTATAATACGGACACACGTGCCTTCTACCGTAAATGGTTGAATGACCTGCGCCAAAGCCAACGCGAAGACGGGGCATATCCGGAAATCGCACCGTTCTGCAACTTCTGGGGCTTCGGTAACTCAGGATGGGCCGATGCCGGAGTCATCGTACCTTGGACCGTCTATCTCATGACCGACGACCAAAGTGTACTGAGCGAAAGCTACGCTTCCATGAGCCTCTACATGGATTGGCTCTCCACACAAAGCGGAGGAGGCTTCAAGTACAACGGTGCCGGTACGGCCACAGGCGACTGGCTCTCTTACGAGACCACGGACGGACGCTACGTCAGCGTATGCTATTATGCCTACGTGGCCCAACTGATGAGCAAGATTTCAGGAGTGCTGAGCGAGGCACAGGCCGACCGTTTCTATTTGGATTCACTGAAATACAGCACTCTCTACGAAAACATCAAGGAAGAATTCCAACACAGGTATCTCAATTCCGACGGCCTGCCCAACATATCCACGCAAGCCTCTTACCTGATGGCCTTGAAGTTCGGCCTGTTACCCGAAACCGCCATAGGGAAAGCCCGCGAAGTGCTGCGCAAAAAAATCACAGACAACGGTTACAAACTGAGCACCGGATTCCTCGGCACGAGCATCCTAAACCAGACACTCAGCGCGGAAGGCATGGATGACTTGGCCTACGACCTGCTGCTGCAACGCGAGAACCCATCGTGGCTGTACAGCGTAGACCAAGGAGCCACGACTATTTGGGAACGTTGGGACTCCTACACCAAGGAAGGCGGGTTCAACAAGCACCCGTGGATCATGAACTCCTTCAACCATTACTCCTACGGTGTGGTGTCGGAATGGATGTTCCGTTACGTGGGCGGCATCGAGGCAGACGAAACACAACCCGGATTCAAACACATCATCCTGCAACCCACTCCGGACTTCAGGACGGCATTCCCCACCGGACAAAAACGCATCACGCAGGCCAAGGCATCTCATCTGTCCGGATACGGGCGTATCAGCAGTGAATGGCAATACAAAGAGGACGGACGCATCAGCTATACGGCCACCGTACCGGCCAACACTACAGCCACACTCTATCTGCCCCTAATGGAAAAGACAGACAACATCACTGAAAGTGGAAAAGACCTGAAAGAAGCAGAAGGCGTGGACTTCAAAGGCATAGTAGACGGAAAGGCCGTGATAGAACTGCAATCGGGCACCTACCAGTTCGACATGGAAAAGGGAAGCCCCGACCGTGTGGAAGAAAGTACGTCCCCAAACTTACGCATACATCCCAACCCCTTCTGTGACAGGCTCCATCTTTCTTGCAGCGAAGACATCCGCTATGCCAGTGTCACGGCTTGCAACGGGCAAATCCTGTATCGCCAGCACCGTGGTGGGAACATCGACACGTCTGCTTGGGCACCCGGCATCTACGTGGTGAGGGTGGACACGCCGGAACACAGCTACACCGAAAAGGCTATCAAGAAATAAAATGACAACCGAAAAGAAAAGCACTTCCTTATAACGCTCTGTATACCAACATAATGAAACAAGCAAATCGTTTGGCTTAGATTGATTTTCCATTCTGCGCCAAACGATTTTTCAATCTCCTGAGATTGATTTCCCGTTTGGCGCAGAATGATTTTCGGACGAGGCTTTCCTTTACAATGCTTTCCATTCCCCCATAAAAAAACGGCCATTCGCTTGCCTAAATCAGCAAAAATCTTTTTCTTTGCCACAGCAATCCAATATACTTCAATCAATGAAAGACAAAACATTACACCTGATTTCAATCCTGTTAGCCGGGTGCAGCACATTCCCGGCCCTCGCACAAAATTTCAGCTCAAGCAGCAACCTGAAACCCCAACCCACGGCAGACCGCGTCGTACCCTTCCGGCTTTCGGACAAGGGCATCACCCATAAATATGTGGAATGGGGGGCAGACATTGCATGGCTTGATGAAAACAACCTGCGACGCAGTGCCGCCTTCATGGGCAAGGACAACCTTGACGTGGTACGCACATCCTTCCAACCGGACCTGCCCATCGTGGACGGAAAAATGCAACAGGGGACAATCGACACACTGCAAATGCGCGTCAACATGTTCAAATGGGTCAAACCCGATGTCAAACTCATGATTAATTGTGACGCGCCTTTCATGAGCACTTATTACACGGACGAGAACGGAGCCAACGCCGCCCATTGGGCAGAAATCATAGACCTTTCCACCCAATATTACCAAGATGCCGGTTACGAGGTCGTCTCTGTCGCCCCGTTCAACGAACCGGATTACCTGTACAACAACCAAGGTTCACCCAATGAGGCAAAACGAAAAGCCGAGTTTGCCGCAATCATCACGGAATTAAAGCAAAAAGAACGTTTCAATAATATCCGCATGTGTGGCGGAAACACGCTGAACTCCGACCAGGCCTTGCCGTGGTACAATTACTTGAAAGACCAACTGGATGAGGGAAACACGCACCAACTGGCCGGAAGTTTCGACAACTTCGCCCAATTCTTCACCACGGTGAGAGAAGACGGCAAACATGCCACCGGTGACGAGATGCACAACGTCATGGAAGCCATGGTAGGCTTGGAATACGGCATGCAAACCGGAATATGGTGGGGATGGGCAGAATACACACGTGGCGAGTTCTGCAAGGCGAGCCATGGTGAACGGTTGGCCTACGCGGAGCATCGTCCCAACTGGACGGCAGCGTCGGTCTACCGTGCACCGGACGGCAAGGTACAGGCGTTCGGCGGGACATCCGAACGGCAAGCCGTCACCACCTCCTACCGCTTCCTTTCTAAAGAGCGCGACGTGTTCTTCGACGGACACGGGCCGCAACGGGAATACGTCATGGAGCTTCCGGGCGGAGCACCGGGAAGTTACCAAGACGGGCAGACCAATGCCGAAACCGTGGTGAACATCACGTGGGGCGATGACGTGCAACCCGTAGTGGACGGCACCTACGCATTAATCAACAAAAGCAACCTAAAACTGTTGGACAACGACAACGGCTCCCTCACCTCATCCACTTATTCCACAGGCAAAAAGTCGTTGCAATGGCATGTAAATCCGGTAGACGCTCGCATCGGAGGTGCGTTCAGCTACCACCAGATTCTTTCGGGCACTTCAAACCAGACGCTCGACGTACTGAACTGGTCGATGGACGACGGCACGGAAATCATACTTTACCAAAACAACAAGGGCACTAACCAACAATGGTACTTGGAATATGCAGGCGACGGATGGTTCCGCATCCGCAACCGCAACAGTTCGCTGTGCCTCAAGACATCAGGCAACAAAATCGTACAGGCCGAACCAGACGAAGAAAGCGCAGCGCAACTCTGGCGCTTCATCCCGACCGGCATCCGTCCGCGCATCCGCGACATCGATGCTCCCACCGGCCTGAAAGCCGAAATCCGCGCATCCTCCGTACTCCTGACATGGGAAAAGGCAGACGCCACAGCCCCGACCTACACCGTGCTGCGTTCGGAAAATCCGGAGGAGGGTTATGAAATCATCGCACGCTACGTGGAGGACACGGCTTTTGTGGACAACAAAGCCGAAGAGGGAAAGACATATTATTACACCGTCAAGACTGTGGATGCTTCGATGAATACTTCCCCGGCATCCTTGACCGTAAGCGCAAGCGTAGCCCCGACGGATGCCCTCTTCGCACGCTATGAATTTGAAGAAAACCTCCACGACACGACCCTTAACATCCGCCACGGGGTCATGCCGGAAGATGGTGTGTACACCGAAGGAAAATCCGGCCAATACGCTTTGGCTCTGGACGGTTCTGGCCAGTACGTGCAACTGCCGACCAACGTGGCCGACCATGAGGAAACCACCATTTCAACGTGGGTGTACTGGCAAGGCGGCAACAGTTGGCAGCGCGTGTTTGACTTCGGAAACGGGGAAGACGAATATATGTTCCTCACCGTGCGTTCGGATGACGGCCGGATACGGTTTGCCGTCAAAAACGGTGGAGACGAACAGCAATTAGACGGCGAACGAATCACGCCATACCGCAAGGAATGGATACATCTGGCCGTCACGATAGGAAAAGATGAAGTTTGCCTCTATTTGAACGGAGCACTTATGGCTTCTTCAAAAGACATGACCTTGCGCCCTTCCGACTTCCACCCGTTGCTGAACTACATCGGGCGCAGCCAGTCTGCAGCCGACCCGTTGTTCAACGGCAGTATCGACGACTTCCGTATATACGATTATGCTTTAAGTGCTGAAGACATCAAGAAGCTCGCAGACGGCACCACCCGTATCTGCGGCACGCCGAAAGACGAGCCAGGCGCGTTCGACGTAGGTCCGTTGCCTGCCGACCGCCGCCTCGACGTGCGTTACTTGTTGGACAACGGTCCGGAAAGAGTGGACTTCCACATTTACGACCTGCAAGGCAACATGCAACTTACCCAAAGAGGCACGAACGGAGCCACGACTTCATTCGATGTCAGCGGACTTCCTGACGGCATGTATATCCTGAAAGCCCGGTGCGGACAGGCGAACGACAGCAGGAAATTTACGGTACGGCATCCTTAACGTGGATGCGCACGACCACACCCTAAACCGTCCCGGAAAACAGTTCCCTTGTTTTCCGGGACGGTTCCGTTTATGGAGCGGGAACTATTCGTGGAATACGCTCAATGCAAAAAAATACAAAAGTTTGCAAAAACGGGGGGGGGGGTAAACGGGATTATCGTATATTTGACACCGTTTCCGGAAGGAAATAGAGAATATTGATATTATTAACTTAATTTCTGTCCAAAATGAAAAACAGATTACTTGCCTTAATGGCACTTTGCGGTGCGACTTCGTCAACACTTCCCTTGTGGGCCGCATGGGATGATCCCGTACTACAATTCACAGAACCGAACTTAGCTACCGATGGTACCGGAGGCGGGGTGTTCTACATCTACCACGTAGCCACACAAAAGTTCATGGCCGCCGGACAACCACACGGCACACGTCTTGTAGTAGCAGACGATGGACAAGAAGTAACCCTAAGTTACGGGCAAGACTATGAATTGAGCCGCCGTGCGGAGAGTGACCCTGAATACTCGGAAGCCTACGGTTGGCGCTTAAGTATGATGAAAGCTCCCTCCAACGGAGGTTTCCATGAGTTGTTCAACGATGCAGCCGCCAGCATTTGGGTAGACCACAACAAACAGGGACATATCTTATGGAAGATTGTGGCACAGGACAAGGCCAACAAGGTCTACCGCATAAAGATGATAGATGAAGACAAGCTTTATGGCACGGAAGCAAACGACGGCTTGTACGCCAATGCCTACATGGGAATAGACGAAGGAAAGCTTGAAGTGTCCCCGTCCATCGACACATCCACTTCCGGACATGAAACTGCCAGCTTGGATTGGAAGTTCGTGGATTCCGAGGTATATACGGTCTATAAAGCCAAGAAAGAATTGCAAACTCAACTGAATGCCGCTGACGAGGCCGGATTCAGCGATTATGCAAAGTATGCCGAGATTTATAATAAGGCTAACGCCACGGCTGAAGAAGTCGAAGAAGCAGCCAAAGCCTTAAAGCAAGACATCGTAAACTGGAAGAGTTCGGAAGCCACACCGGACAAACCCGTAGAATTCACTAACGCCATCGCTAATAATTCGTTTGCTGACGGGAACAACGGTTGGAATGTAGTGGGAAGCATCGGACATCAAAGCGGAACGAGCTACGAGACTGCCGACAACAAATACAAAATGGATCACTTCTCCGAAAAATGGGTGACTTCTGCCAACAACGGCAACCTTTCGGGCAATCCGATGGATATCTCCCAAACTTTGGAAAACATGCCTGTGGGAAAATACCGCCTCACGGCCAACACCATCGGATACTGGCAAGGCGACTGGCAAAATACCGTGCCCCATGGGGTCTACGTCTTTGCCGAGAACAACGGGACGGAATACCGTGCCGAAGCACACACCATCGAATTCGGTGGAATCAGAGGTACTGAAGCCCCTGCTGAAGGCATTCCTTCTCCGCGCAATGTAATCTTGGAATTCTTCGCTCTGGAAGGCTCAATTAAAGTAGGCTTCAAGACCGTCAACACAAACTGCAACTGGGTGGGCGTGGACAATTTCAAGCTCGAATATCTGGGTCTGGTCGAAGGCGGCATGGCAGAAGAACTGAACAAGGTCATCACCAAAGCCGAAGAACTAAAAGCAAAATATGACACCAACCAAGAAAAATACTCAATAGCCGGAGAGGAAAAGTTCACCAAGATGCTCCAAGCCGCTAAAGATGCGGCCTCCAACCCGGAAGTCGATGACAAGACCTTGGGCATGTTACTCACTACGGTACAAACCGGCATGGACACGCTGACTGCTGATGTGAACGCCTACAAGACCTTGAACCAAAAAATTTTGGATTTGTCAAATGCATGGGACAACGGAGTATATGTAGATTTAGACCTCCCCGATTACGAGCAATTCCTCATAGATTTGGAAACGGCACGGGATGGCAGGACATTCAATCCCGCCGAAGTAGACAGCATACAACCGCGCGCCGACCGGATTTGGATGTCGGGAATAAAGAAGGCCTTACTAAATGGGGATACCGACAATGTGACTGGGATAATGAATAATCCCGGTTTTACGGGCAGCAAGGACGGGTGGAAATACGACTTCGTGTCTGGTGACAACAAGTTCAACTATGGCTATAACATGGGTGAAGTTTATCAAACGGTTTGTGACGTATACCAGGAGTTGGAGGGCTTGCCCAATGGCACGTATGAAGTCACTTTGCAAGGGTTCTACCGCCCGACATGGAATGGCACCTGCGCATCCGCATGGGGCCTGGAAGGCGATACCACGAATGACATTTTGGCTTATGCTTTCGGCAACAACACAAAAGCCAAGCTATGCCACCCGTTTGAATGCGTACAAGACACCAATACCGTGAACAATTGCGAGCAGTTGACAGCCGGTGGAGCGGAACTTGAAGGAAAGTGGACTCCCAATGGCATGGCCAGTGCTGCAGCCATCATGGAAGCCAACCCCGATGCTTATAAGCTCTCTTTCAAATGTTATGTGGAAGATGACGGGAAACTCCGTGTGGGAATAACCATTCCACAGGCCGGATTAGCCGGATATTGGGCTTTGTTTGACAACTTCCAAATCAAATACGCCGG
This sequence comes from Paraprevotella xylaniphila YIT 11841, assembly GCF_900683745.1. Classification (NCBI taxonomy): domain Bacteria; kingdom Pseudomonadati; phylum Bacteroidota; class Bacteroidia; order Bacteroidales; family Prevotellaceae; genus Paraprevotella; species Paraprevotella xylaniphila. The sequence goes on along the minus strand of NZ_LR215980.1, from coordinate 3,030,335 downwards.
AGCTGATGACATGAGCGGTGCCGTTTCTACCATCAACGCCCTGATTGCAGAAGCCACTGATTTGCTTAACAACGAAGAAGCCCTGACCACAGAAGAAGCCAAACAAACACTGGGCGCAGCCATCGAAGCTGCCAACAATGCCATAGCTGAAGGCTTGACCCTCGAAACCTACAAAGCACAAAACGAAGCTTTGAACGCTGCCATCAAGGGCGGACATGATGCTATGTCAGCAGCTTCCGCGTTCGAGACATTGGTAACAGAGCATATCAACAACTTCGACACGGGCGTATACGACCCATACTCGTCCAAAGCAGAATACGGTAAATTCCAAGACCTATTGTTGGATGAAATGGAACCGGCACTGGCACAAAGCCTGGAATCCATAAAATGGATTGAAGATGCCACCGTGAAAATCGACAAGGCTTACGCCACGATGGTAAGCACGGACATCGACTTCACCGGAGCTAGCATCAACGCGCCAGCCGATGTCACCGCAATGATACAAAGCCCGAGTTTCTCCGTTCCCGACCCGAACGACCCCTCCAAGGAACTCTCCTCCATCAAGGGATGGGTGACCACGGAAGGCAACAACGCCAACGCGACCGGTGCACAGAACTATGAGTTCTACGTGGGCAAGGGCGATGCAGACATCCACCAAGTACTGTATGCCTTACCCAAGGGATACTACCGTTTGGTTTATAACGGCTTTTACAGAGCCGGAGGAGCAGTGGAAGCCGCCGTTGCACACCGCGACAGCACGGATGCCCGGAATGCGAAAGTCTATGTAGAGGCCGGTGATGGTAAATGGAGCAAAGAACTGGCTTCCATTTTCGACCACGTAAACGAATACAAGTATGATGGCGGTGATTTCGCATTGGCTGACAGCCTCTTCCCTGAATCAGACAAACTTTACCACTTTGTGGTGAACAATGTGAACGGGACGAAAGCTGCATTCGACGAAGGATTGTACGAAGGTAACTTCTCATTCTACGTATCGGAGAACGGGCAACCTGTCACCATCGGAGTCAGCAAAAAAGAAGTAATTCCTAACGACTGGGCTATCTTTGACAATTTCCGCCTCTATTATTACGGTGACGGAGATGCTAACAAACCGGGAGACTTCACTTCTGCCATAGAAGATGCTGTTACCGACGGCAAGGCAAACGTAGTAAGCACAGCATGGTATACCATCAACGGCGTACGTGTAGATGAGCCGAAACAACGCGGTATCTATATTCGTCAGGATTTGATGAGCGACGGCACCAAGAAGTCAGTGAAAGTGATAGTCAAGTAACTTCTTGTTTAAGTTAATACAATGTTTTGTGATGAGCCGGTTCGAACCATGTGAATCGAACCGGCTCACTTTATCTCCTCTTAAACAATACCTAATAAATGCAACATCAAAGGCGTAAAAAGAGCCGTCAACAACCCGTTCAGAATCAATCCTAAGCTGGCATACGCCCCATAAATACGCCCGTATTCCATGGCACGCGATGTCCCGACGGCGTGCGAAGCCGTGCCCATGCTCAGGCTTTGGGCGATAGGGCTTTTCACCCTCCCTACCTGAAGAATCTTAAACCCGCATACCGCTCCGAACAGTCCGACCAACACGACAATGGCAGCCGTCAGGGAAGGAATACCGTTTAACGATTCCGTCACGGCCATCGCAATAGGAGTCGTGACCGACTTGGGCGCAAGGGAAATAATCACATCATCGGAGGCTCCCATCCATTTGGCGGTCAATACCACCGAAACAATGCCGACAAAACAGCCGACCAACTGGGAAACCAACACCGGCATCAGTTGCCGCCGGATGCTCTTGAGTTGCAGATACAAAGGCACACCCAAAGCCACAATGGCCGGTTTGAGCCAGAAGTCGATGATGGAAGCACTCCCGGCATACGTCTCGTACGAAATACCCGTAACTTTCAGGAAGCCTATCAAGGCCAATATGGCCAACAATATGGGATTCAGCACCACCCAGCCTGTACGCGCCTGCAAACGTTTGGCCAGAAAATACACGCCGAACGTCAGCGCGATAAGGAAAAAATCACTTTCTAAATACTCCATGTCTTCTTACCCATTGATGCACGTGCCCCGTGACGACTAGAACCAATACCGTACTGACCACCGTGGCCGTAAAAATCGGCCAGAACTCAGCGGCAATCACATCGAAATAAAGCATCAGGGCCACTCCCGGCGGAACGAAAAAGAACCCCATGTTGCTTACTAAGAAATCTGAGATACCCTTGACCCAACGCAGCTTTACCCATCCCATCTGCAAGAAGGCGGTCAGGAGAAGCATACCGATAATGCTGCCCGGCAATTTTACCCCCGTGGCCCACACCACGAAGTCGCCCAAAGCCAGACAGCCGAACAAAATCGTACATTGTTTTACCATGTCTACAATCTTTATAACCTTAAAACGCTAAAAAACTATATTCTTACTTACAAAAAGCCCTCGTGCGCCGCTCCCTCTCGAAACGACACACGAGGAATATTCTCAAAAGAGGCAAATATTACTCCTTAACGATTGATAATCAATTTTTCCGTAACTGTACCGCGAGTCGTTTTCTTCACCAAGATATAAATGCCACTCTTCTGTACGTACCCCTTTACATCTGCAATTTCTTCCGCAGACAAATCGCAAACTTTCACACCATCCAAAGCATAAAGCGTAGCCCCCAGAACCTCTCCGTCTGCCACAGCCGAAGAAACAGAAGAAGCATCATGCCACTTCGTAAACTTCAGAATGGAATTCAAATTAAAGCTTCCTTCCCTGTCCGCAATATAACGTTTCATACTAAGCGGACGGCCTTGCTCATCATACTCCCACTCCATCTTTTCTTTCGAAGAATACTCTACGCCTTCGTTTCCGATTTCTTCCCTTGAATTTTCAACCTCATCTCCCATTTCATTGAATACATGTGTCTCTTTCATAATAAAAAGGTCGCCGTAAGAGTTATCCCGGTCTTCCAACACATAGCTACCGTTGTCATCCGTATAGGTCAGCGTAACCACATCATCCAATATGTCTCCCGCTTTCATGGTCTGTGTCAGCGTTTTCTTGTCCTCGCTCACACTTCCGGTCAACACCAAGTCAAATGTCTCTCCGTCCTCAGTAACGGTTCCGGTAGCATTACAAATCCACGTACCACTCCCGAAATTTTCTGTCAAATCAATAGCATAAGCATTAAACGGAACCGCAGCATAAACCTCTTTTATATCGGTCACGTTCATCTCTGTCTTATAAAGGACTTCTCCGCCACCTCCATATTCTTCATACAAATTCCTCCATGAAGAAGGAACCTCACCGTTCCAGGTATAGATGTCCTCCATACGGAATTCACGGACATCCTCCACAGCCCGTGTCACACGCCCCGCCTGGTCCAACTCGATGATGTCATAATTTTCGTTCTCCAATTTCGTACGTACCCCTCCTTCCATCGTAGTACGTTGACGATATTCAAACGGGGTTTTCTCATGCGTTATGGCCGATTCCCGGTAATGATACTGGTCCAATAACACCGGATATCCCTTAGAATAGTCATAAGAGGATTTCTGAACATAAAAAGAGTCAACCTCTCCACTCATGGTATATACAGAAGAGGAAGAAACAATCTGCCCCTTTGCGTCATACTCATACCAATAATACGGCTCCTCAGAAACCTCTCCGTTATACACAGTATATTCCTCTGCCGACGCAGGCTGCACTCTTTCCACAGCCAAAACCGGACGAGCCTTCAGGATATTCTCTGTTCCCACTTTCATTTGCGCAGCTTTTCCTTTCTTCCGAATCAACTGTGCATTTACAGTCACAACGCCACACAATATGGCCATGCTAAAAAAAAGTAATCTTCCTTTCATACGCTTATTATTTAAATAATTGGTTGCAAAAATATCCCATAACCTCAAAATAAACAATAAACTTAGGATAAAAAAGTTTAATGCTTTGCTTTCTATTCATCCAATTGCCGTATATAACCTAACGCAATTATATTTCGTTGCACTTTTGACACATCACCATATTTTTCTCTGTTCCGCAGCGGAAAATATTAGATTTTGTTGAACATCAGACCGATTTTTCCGTAACTTTGGCTCATCAACTATTAGCATTGATATCATCATGAGAAGAAGACTACTATCACTTTATGCCGTCCTTTGTATGGCACTGGCCGTAATGGCTGAGGGCAAAGCCAAGTATGTATTTTATTTTATCGGTGACGGAATGGGAGTCAACCAAGTAAACGGAACGGAAACCTATATGGCTGCCGTGGAAGGGCGTATCGGAACATCACCGCTCTGCTTTGCACAATTTCCATACGTGGGGCTTGTCACGACGTATTCCGGTACGAACGGGGTAACCGATTCTGCCGCCGGAGGAACGGCCCTTGCTACCGGAAACAAAACGAAAAACGGAGCATTGGGCATCAAGTCCGACTTGACCACCCGCATCAATAGCATAGCCGCTTTGGCCAAATCAGAGGGGAAGGCCGTGGGCGTCACTACAAGCGTATCCGTGGATCATGCCACTCCCGCATCTTTCTATGCCCACGTAAAAGACCGGAACATGTATCATCAAATCGGCAAAGACCTCATAGCAGCCGGGTTCGATTTCTATGCCGGTTCCGATTTCCTGCAACCGGAAAACAATGAACTGAGCGGAAATAAGGACTTGTACACACAATGCCGGGAGGCCGGTTATACCATCGCACGCGGATATGCCGACTACCGTAAAAAGGCAAAAAAAGCCGATAAAATGCTCCTGTTGCAAACCGAAACGGCCAACAAGGCAGACCGTACCAGTATCCCCTACGCCATAGACCGTCAAAAGAATGACCTTACCTTACAGGATATTACTCGGGCAGCCATCCATTTCCTCAGCCAAAAGGATACGGACGGTTTCTTCTTGATGGTGGAAGGCGGAAAAATCGACTGGGCTTGCCACAGCAACGATGCGGCAACAGCTTTTAAAGAGGTTATAGACATGGACAATGCCATCAAAGTGGCATACGAGTTCTATGAACAGCATCCTGACGAAACGCTGATTATCATCACAGCCGACCACGAGACCGGAGGGATTGTTTTAGGAACAGGTAAGTACGAACTGCGTACCGACCTGCTGAAATACCAAAAACAAAGTGCGGGAGCCTTCAGTAAAATGATAGCCGCACAACACCAGAAAGAGGGCAAAAAGTTCACGTGGGATTTCGTACGCAAGCAGTTACAGGATAACTTCGGATTTTGGTCTCAAATACCATTGGATGAACGGGAAACGGAGCAACTCAAAAAAGCATACGAGAATTTCTGTGAAGGAGTGGCCAAAGACACGAAGACTTTGTATGAAAGCGAAAACATCATTGCCTCTACAGCACGGCAACTCATGGCTCGGAAAGCTATGGTAGGATGGCAAAGCGGAGGACATTCCAACGGCTATGTTCCGGTGTTTGCCATAGGAGCCGGTGCCGAAGAATTCACCGGACGTATCGACAACACGGAAATCCCTAAAAAGATAGCTGAAATAGCGGGCTACAAGGAATAAGGAAGACAAAACACACAACCTATAATAGAAAGAGAAGTAGAGGAAGGAGTTCCCCGTACTTCTCTTTTTTCTTTTTCAAATGTCATATATACCTGATTTTATTTGCATTAACAGGAATGACATAGCATTGCAACCAACATTTAAAACGAACGTTACAGTGTCTTAAAAAGACTTTAGTTCCTTTGCAGTGTATTTAGAAAACGACTCAAATACATATAGCAAATAGAAAAAAATGGAAACTAAAGTTTTAACGAATTTGAGCAAGAGTATGGCAATCCTGGCTATCAGCAGCCTGACGACCCATGCCATACAGGCTCAAAGCTTGGTGAGAGGTCAAGTGACGGACACAAAGGGTGAACCGTTAATGGGCGCCACTATCAAGGTAAAGAACAGCCAAGAAGGAGCCATCACGGACTTGGACGGGAAGTTTTCGTTCGAAAGCAAACGGACGCTGACAGCCAAGGACCGCCTGGAGGTGAAATATGTAGGTTTCAAGACACAAGAAATCGAATATTCCAATAAAGCCCTCCAAGTTCATTTGGAGGAAGACGCGGAAGAAATCAATGAGGTAGTGGTAACCGCATTGGGCATCAAGCGCGACGAGAAAGGCTTGGGATACGCCACAACGAAAGTGGAAGGCAGCCAAATCACCGGTACAATGCCGGCTAACTGGTCGTCGGCTCTGACAGGAAAAGTGGCCGGATTGAGCATCATCTCTTCCGGAGGACCTCTAAGTACTAGCCGGATATCCGTCCGAGGAGATGTTTCACTGAATGCGAATGGCAATAATGCTTTGGTAGTCGTAGACGGTGTTCCCCTGAGCAGCCCGATGACCAACCCGGGAATGGCCTACGGAGCCGGCGATGCAGCCGAACTCTCGGTTGACTACGGCAATGGTTTCTCAGACTTGAATCCGGAAGACATCGAAAGTATCCAGGTATTGAAAGGAGCCAGTGCCACAGCCTTGTACGGTTCGCGCGCAGCAAACGGTGTAATCATGGTAACGACCAAATCGGGAGCCGGTGCCAAGAAAGGGCTTGGCGTTTCTTATAGTGCCCACGTCAGTATGGATAACGTCATGCGCTGGCCCGACTATCAATATGAATTCGGACAAGGACAAGCCAAAAACATCGGTGCGGAAGGTACGGCATACGCCGGACAACATTACTATTCATACGGTGCCGGTCCGGACGGGACTCCCAGTACCGGTGGAACCAGCAGCGCATTCGGTCCGCGTTTCGAAGGACAGATGTTCTATCAATACTCTCCGGAGAACCAAGGCCGTGCCGATGCTGCGACTCCTTGGGTGGCTTACAAAGACAACCGGAAAGACCTGTTTCAAACAGGTTATACACTGACCAACTCCGTAGCGTTGACCGGAAAATCAGACCGGGGCAACCTGAGAGCCTCTATCACACATACCAAAAACGAATGGATATTGCCCAATACCGGCTTTCAACGCGTATCGGCCATGGTATCGGCAGCCCAACAAATCTCACGTGCTTTACGTGTCAACTTCAAAACGAGCTATACTTATCGTAAAATCAACAACACTCCCGCATTGGGATACAACAGTAATTCCATTGCCTACTTCCTCATCTTCCAGAATCCGAACGTGAACCTGGACTGGTTGCGCCCCATGTGGAAAAAAGGGCAGGAAGGACTTGAACAGTTGCAGCCTTACAGCAGCTACATCGGTAATCCCTTTGTCACGCTGTATGAAGCAGAGAACCCTTCGGAAAAGCATAACGTCGTCTCTACCGTATCGGCCAACCTGAAGCTAAGCAGCAAGTTCGACTTCATGATACGTTCCGGCATACAACTCTCGGCCGACCAACGCGAACAGCATCGCCCCATCAGCGACGTGGTATTCCGCAACGGGTTCTTTAAAAAAGAAAACGTTTTCGACTACGAATTGAATAGCGACGCCTTGTTGACCTATCATGATTCATACGACGGAGGATTCCACCTCAATGCTTCCGTAGGAGGCAACATGATGCAACAACGTTATGACTTACTGTCGGCTTCCGTCAACGGACTTATTACCCCCGGTGTGTACAAGCTGTCTAACGGAATCTCTAACCCGAACGTCGTGAATACCATCCGACGGAAAGCTTTGAACAGCCTTTATTTCACCGCCAACCTATCCTGGCAGTCCAAACTGTTCCTCGATGTGACAGGACGCAACGACTGGTCGTCTACCCTTCCCCGTAACCACCGTTCTTTCTTCTATCCTTCGGTCAGCGCCAGTGCCGTCATGAATGAATTATTTGCCCTGCCCGACCCCGTCAGTTTCTTTAAGCTCAGGGCTTCTTTTGCCCAAGTAGGTAACGACACCGACCCTTATAAGACCTCCGCTTACTACGACAACAGCAATTTTCCGGGGGCGGCCGAAGTGGCTTCCACTTTATACAATCAAGACTTTAAACCTGAAATCTCGACGAACTACGAGGCCGGCTTCGACTTCCGTATGTTCGACAATCGAATAGGTGTAGACTTCTCGTTTTACTATAATCGCACTAAAAACCAAATTTTGGATGCTCCTCTCGACCCGACCACAGGATACAGCCGCGGCACAATCAATTCCGGCTGCGTCCGTAACAGGGGATATGAATTGGAAATCACGGCCACGCCGGTCCTGACACGCGACTTCCGATGGAACACGACGCTCACATGGTCGAAGAATGACAATAAAATACTTTCACTGGCTGAAGGAGCAGACGAAAACCAGGTCATCAGCACTGTGGGAACCGCATCCATCATCGGACGCGTAGGAGGTACCACAGGAGATTTATGGGGCTACAAACTGGTACGCGACCCCGAGGGCAACGTGATTATCGGAGACAACGGCTTACCCGAACAAGCCGACGAAATCGAATATGTAGGTACAGCCTATGCCGACTGGAAAGCCGGATGGTATAATGAGTTCTCTTATAAAGGCTTTAAATTAGGAATCCTGCTTGACGGACAAGTAGGCGGTACAATCTACAGCATGTCATTCCACAAAATGATGGAACAAGGCAAACTCACACAATCCCTGAACGGACGCCTTCCGGGCACGGAGTATTATATGGATGCCAACGACCCGCGCATTGCAGCCGCCGGCTACACGCCCCAAAGCGGAATGTACATGATAGCACCGGGCGTGGTACGGAATGACGACGGAACGTTCTCGCCCAACACGAAAGTGGTAACTATCGAAAGTTTTTATAAGGAGTATTATCGGAGAGCCAATGTAGAAACCAACTCGTTCGATGCCTCTTTCTTGAAAATCAGAGAAATCCGATTGGAATACGAACTCCCTAAGAAAGTCTTGGAAAAATCTCCATTCTCAAAAGCCTCGATAGCCGTATACGGACGCAATCTGTGGTGTTTCACTGACTATCCTCTCTTCGACCCGGAATCCGTAGCCTTGGATGGCAGTTCCATGGTATCCGGTATAGAAACAGGCTCGCTGCCTACTACAAGAACTTTCGGCTTCAACCTCAATCTTACTTTCTAAAGAACAAAAACAATGAAAAGAACGAATCTTTTAAGAAATATCACACTCGGAATGGTATTAAGCGGCTTTGCCTGCTCGTCATGTACCGACTTCGATGAACTGAATACAGACCCCACACGTATGGAAAAGGTGAATCCCGGCACTCTGCTCGACCCGATTCTTTACGACATGGGCACTTATAACTGGAACCGCTATTACGACTACACATTTCCTTTGATGCAATGTCTCGTAAGCAATAACGGCACAAGCGGGGTCGGATGGTGGAACATGACAGACTCCCGGGGCGACGGAACATGGAACACCTACTACAAATGGATCAACAATGCCAAAGAAATCCAACGGCTCAATGCCCAACTGGCTTCCCCAGAACCGAACTACGAGGCTGTATCCCTCACCTTGCAAAGCTGGATGTACGGCATATTGGCCGATGCTTTCGGTGACATTCCCATGTCGGAAGCCTGTTCGGCCGACCAAGGTATTCTTGCTCCCCGGTTCGACCGGCAAGAACAAGCCTACCGGCAAATCCTCGACAATCTGAAAACGGCCAACAGTTTGTTCGACACAGAAAGCGGACTCGTGTACAACACTTCCGGAGACATGCTTTACAGCACTACCGACGGAGAAGGCATCAAGAAATGGCAGAAATTCTGTAATTCGCTCCGCATGCGTACCTTGACCCGGCTCTTGGATGCAGAAGGTTTTAACGCACAAGCCGAATTACAAGAAATGTACAATAATCCGGCTACGTATCCCGTATTCGAATCTAATGACGATGCTGCCATGTTGGGCATCTCGGGGGTATTCCCTGAAGAGGCACCCATGGCACGCCCTCAAGATTTCACTTCATACGTCAACTTATCTGAATTCTTCATCGACCTGCTCAACTCTTGGAATGACCCGCGCCTGCCGGTATTTGCCACCCAAGTGGAACAGGAAGACGGTACCAAAGCCTACGTGGGACTTCCCAGTGGTTATCTGACTCTACCGGCCATAACAGCTTCCCTCCCCAACCAAAGCATGGCAAAGGCTCCTATGGAGCTTACCTTGATGTCGTACGCAGAAGTGGAATTCATCAAGGCAGAATTGTTCCAAAAAGGAATCCTCCCCGGAGGTGCCACAGAAGCTGAAACCGCTTACAAGAAAGGTGTACAGGCTTCTGTGGAACAGTGGAACGCCACACTCCCCGCCGATTATTTCGACAATCCCCAAGCCCGATACGACGGTTCCTTGGAGCGTATCATGAATCAAAAGTTCGTGGCCTTGTATTTCTGCGACTATCAACAATGGTTCGAATACAACCGCACGGGGTATCCGGTTCTTCCCGTAGGAGAAGGCATACAAATCAGCCACAACCAAATGCCTCGAAGGTTTAAATATCCGGCCGCCGTGCAACGTACCAATATGGCAAACTACCAGGAAGCCAAAAAAAACATGGGCGGCGATGAGTTTTCCATCAAATTGATTTGGCAGAAGTAAAGCAAAACATAGAAGAACATGAAAAAAATTATTGTAGCAATAGCTGTTTGCTGCTGCGCAGGAACAGTCCCCGTAGAAGCCCGTCCGGAAAACCATACGGAAACAGCCGTCTCCACGTCCCATCCGGAAAAAAGAAACACCGAGAGTAAAGAAGCGTCAGGCACGGAGTTTGTATTCGACATATATGGCGACATTCCCGTAGTAAAAGTAGTTTTCGAATCCGACCACTTCCTCGGAGAGGGTATCGCTAAAAAATGGGACACTTTCGTCCATAACTATACTCACGAATACGACATGTCCGTCGGTTTCTCCGACACATCGGTAGAAATAGTCAAACCGGCGGTATACAAAGCCGTCAACAAGGTGAATAAATATTATAAGAAAGCCGTCAACAAAAATCAGATTAGCCGCGATGCCGCCATCACCAACATGGCCCATATCCTGGACTGCGCCAACGTAATCTGCTTCGAACAAGACACCCAAACCTTAGAGCAAGCTTTGCGCTCGGCCGACCGACCGGAAGCAATCATCGCCCTATTCGATAAAGTAAAACTCAGAAAACATTAAAAAGCTATGAAACGTAACTATAAACATATCCTATTCCCGTTTGTTTTATGCGGACTGATGGCTGCCCAGACCTCGGCAGCCCCGGGAATCGTCAAAGGCCGTATCACCGACACCCAAGGAAAACCCGTAGCCCAAGTAGTCGTGACGGACGGACGTAATTTCACTACGACCGATGGCACGGGACATTACCGCATGGAAAGCGATGCAGAACGCCAACCGTTGGTTTACATCTCAACCCCATCTGCCTACAAGTTACCGGCAACCGACGGAATTGCTGACAGGTTCTACCAATTCCAAAAAGCGGATTCGCAAGAAAACACCTGTAATTTCACGCTTGAACCACGGGAAACCCCTACCCGCCGGTTTGTGTACATTGCCATTTCCGACCCTCAAGTGAAAACCGACGCCCATCTCGACCGTTTCCGGAAAGAAACCGTTCCCGACCTGAAATGCACTGTGGATTCTTTCAAAGGACAAGAAGTGGTAGGCATGGCCGTGGGAGATTTGGTCTGGGATGCCATGAACCTGGTAGAACCATATAAAGAATGTGTTTCCCACTTGGGACTGACGATGTTCCAAGCCATCGGAAATCATGATTTCAACCTTAAGTATGCCGATATGGAACGCACGGCAGTTCCGGAATCGGGTTATGGAGAAGCCGATTACCACAAAGCATTCGGCCCTACCGATTACTCTTTCAACATCGGCCAGGTACATGTCGTAACCATGAAAGACATAGACTACCAAGGCGGAAAGAAATACAAAGAAGCTTTTTCTCCGGCCCAACTGGCATGGTTGAAAAAGGATTTGAGCTACGTGCCCAAAGGCAGCCTCGTGTTCCTCAACCTGCACGCACCTACTTCCAATACAACGGCAGAGGGCAGTGGAAACACAAGTAATACATCAGAGTTGTTGGACATTCTCAAAGATTACCAGGTACATATATTTGCCGGCCATACCCACTTCTACGAAAACGCACAACCTGCGGCTAACATCTACGAGCACAACATAGGAGCCGCCTGCGGAGCGTGGTGGGCCGGACACGTGAACCGTTGCGGGGCTCCCAACGGATACCTTATAGTAGAGGTAGACGACAAAAACGTGAAATGGCACTACAAAGCTACCGGGAAACCCTCTGACTACCAATTCCGCACCTATAAGCCGGGAGAATTCAAGAGCCAACCGAAACAAGTCGTGGCCAACATCTGGGACTGGGATCCGGACTGGAAAGTAGAATGGTTCGAAGACGGAAAACCGAAAGGCCCGATGCAGCCATTCGAAGATGAAGACCAGGACTTCATCACAATGAAAAACGGAAAAGCAGAAGGCTACCACACCCGCCATCTTTTCCGTGCCCAACCTTCCACGTCGGCCCGAACCATCACGGTCAAAGCGACTAACCGTTTTCATGAAAACTACACACAACAAATCGAACTATAAGCCTGATAAAAATGAACATCTATCAAAAAACCATTGCTACAGCCTGTCTTTGCCTCGCCGCACTAAGCATCCAGGCACAGACTCAAGTCATCGCCCATCGAGGTTATTGGAAAGCCGAAGGTTCGGCACAAAACTCATTGGCCTCTTTAAGAAAAGCGGCCGAAGCGAAAGTCTACGGGAGTGAATTCGACGTACAAATGACTGCCGACGGCATCGTGGTTGTCAATCATGACAATACCATCGGTTCGACAGCCATATCCCGGGCTACTTACGAGCAAATCAAAGAGAGCAAACTCAAAAACGGGGAGACGTTACCCACTTTGCAAGCTTATTTAGAGGAAGGACGCAAGCTGAAAGACCTGCAGCTTATTCTTGAAATCAAGAAGAACAAAAACAAAGAACATGAAGACCAAGCCGTGAAAACCATCGTAAAAATGGTAAAAGACATGGGAATGGAAAAACAAACGGAATACATCTCTTTCAGCCTGAACGTATGCGAACAGTTAGTCAAAGCCACCAACGGAGCCTCCGAGATATTCTACATCAACGGAGACCTCTCGCCCCAGGAAGCCAAGGCCAAAGGTTTCACCGGCATAGACTATAATTTCAAGGTGTTCGACCAACATCCCGAATGGGTAGAAGAAGCGCATCGTTGCGGTCTGAAAGTAAATGCCTGGACGACGAACAAAGAAGAAGACCTGAAAAGAATGCGCGACCTGGGAGTAGATTTTGTCACGACCGACCACCCCGTAGAGGCCATACGACTCATGAAAGAAAAATCATAGCGGACGAATCATTCCTCAAAACTCACATAAGGCTGCAGGCGTTCCAAATCGGAAGGGGAAAACTCCTCGTACAACGACAACGCTTGCAGCTTTTTTATCGGCCCGTATTTACGGCGATGCTCCACTATCACCCGGCTCTGATAGAAATTCAAATAGGGATGACGGCGCAAGACTTCTACCGACATCCGGTTGACCTGCAACGGACGATGTACGGCCGGAGATACCGTAAACCATCTTCCGATGTTTTCAGGCAACTCCCCCATCTCCTTCAGTTGAGCCACAGACACAAAACCGCCCAAACGGTTGCGATAGTCCACAATCCGCCTCGCATAATAAGAGCCGATACCGGGAATCTTCTTCAATGTAGCCGTATCGGCCGTGTTCAGTTCCACCCGTATGCCTTCCGGGAATTTCTCTTGCCGTGGAGGGAGTTCCACGGTGTCTGTTCCCGGCAGACCGTGAGGGTACAAGTCCGACATCAACTTATACTTATCAGCGATACGGATATAAGGCAACAGCCTTTCGTAGTCTCCTTTTGTCAGTCCGTAAAGTTTGGAAAAATCTTCCGGACGGTGGTAACGTCCGCCACGTGCCCGGTATTTATAAATATTGCGCACTTGCCATGGCGACAAGCCCAAACGGAGCAAAGCGGTGGAATCAGCCGTATTGGGGTCGAAAAAGAATGTAGCCGGTTTCGCCTTAACAGGTTGTCCATAGGTTGGCCCGCTACGTACGACTACCACGGTATCCGGTTTCAATCCGGCAAAAAAGCGTTCATAAACCAACGAGTCTCCGCTGTCTTCTTTCACCGGTGTCCGACGGTCGAACCACAAGAAAAAAGAAGTGGATAACACAATCCCCATCAATACGCCCGCCAACAGCAAGACCGCCCTTCTGTCCGCTTTCGAAAAATAGAAGAGATTACGCCACGTCCGCCTCATTTTCCGGTCATTTGAACAATTCGTTTACAAAAATGGAAGCAATGGCCACTGGGGCCACAAATTTCAACAGAAAGATATAGAAGCCGAAAAACGGTATCCGGAGCTTCCCCCAATCCGTCACTTCCTCCCGCACGATCCTACGGTCAAGATACCAACCGGTAAAGATAGAAATGAACATCCCGCCCAAAGGCAGCATCAGCTTGGCTGTGACAAAATCGAAAAGATCAAAAATAGTCATTCCTCCCAAACGGATTCCGTTCAACAGCCCGAAAGACAAAGCGCAAAATACCCCCAACGTCATACAAACCAAGGTCACCACGGTGGCAGCTTTCTTACGGGAAAGTTTAAAACGCTCGTGCAGATAGGCTGTAGCCACTTCATGCAAAGAAATGGTGGAAGTCAGCGCTGCCAACACCAACAATACGTAAAACATGAGCGAAAAGATATAGCCCACCCACGGTACACTCTTGAAAGCCAACTGGAACACATTGGGCAAAGTGACAAACACCAATCCCGGACCGGCATCGGGCGACAGCCCCGGAACAGAATAGACTGCCGGAAAAATGATGAAACCGGCCAACACGGCCACAAACGTGTCTATCAACGCCACGCTTCCGGCTGTCTTTACCAGATTGGCATCACGCGTAAAATAGGAAGCATACGTACAAAGACATCCCATGCCGACACTCATGGAAAAGAAAGCCTGCCCCATGGCATCGAGCACCACCTTGCCGTCTACCTTACTGAAATCGGGACGCAACAGGAAAGCCAACCCCTCGGACGAACCGGGCATGGAGAAAGAACAAACCACCAAGACACAAATAATCAACAGCAGCAACGGCATCATGACTTTGGAGAACTTCTCTATGCCGTCTTTCACCCCCCGGACGATGACGACATGTGTCAACAGGATAAAAGCCGCCATATAGAGTACAGGTTTCCAAGGACTGCCGACAAAGTCATTGAAGAAAAGCGTATAGTCCTTGCTCCCGGAAAGCCGCCCCGTAGCCGATGTCACCATATACTCCAATGTCCATCCGGCCACTACGCCATAATATCCCAAGATAAGAAAAGCTGCCACGACCCCCATCATACCGACCCATTTCCAATGTGTGCCCGGTGCCAACACTTCGTATGCCCCTCCCGTATTGGCCCGTGAACGGCGACCGATAAGAAACTCGGAAACCATCACCGGTATGCCCAGAAACATCACACACAGGATATAAACCAAAATAAAGGCAGCCCCGCCGTTCTCGCCCACTTCGCAAGGAAAACGCCAGATGTTCCCCAGCCCGACAGCCGACCCGGCCGAAGCCAATATGATCCCGATCTTACTTCCAAAATTCACTCTTTCATTTGCCGACATAAGCCCGTTCTTAAAAATTAGACCTGTAATGCCGACAAAAGTACGAAAAAAGAATTATTTTTGCAGATAAATTGTTATTTATATGACGCACGAACTAACAAAATGGATAAGAAGACATCCAATTAGCGTTATCCTCATTCTCGTAATCTGGTATCTCTCGCTGTTTACCCCACCCAAGACCGAACTGGCCAACGTACGCTTTATTGACAAGTGGGCGCACTTGTTGATGTATGGTTCGTTGGCATTTGTCTTATGGATGGAAGACTGGCGTGTGCGGAAGGCTTCCCCCTCCATGCCATGTGCCCTTGCCCTCTATATAGGACCGGTAGCCATGAGCGGACTCATCGAATTGGCACAAGCCTACTGCACCACCGACCGGAGCGGCGACTGGCTCGACTTGGCCGCCAATGCCATAGGAGCATTGGCCGGCATTGTCCTCAGCGGCATGCTCACCCGGAAAATGCGCAAGAAAGCATAGCTCGCCGCACGCTACGCCTTCGCACCCCTATCCTTCCCGCCAAAGTTTATACGGATAAGTACGAAGGTGGGAATTGTAGTAACGGCGATCGCCTGTGACTTCCCGTCCAATGAAACCGGGCTTTTCAAAAGCTTCTTGTTCGTCGGAAAGTTCCACCTCGGCCATAATCAGCCCTTCGTTGTCGCCATAGAACTCATCGACCTCGAACACGTGCCGCCCCGACCGCACAAGGTAACGCGTCTTGTCGATTACACCCGGTTCGCACAACCTCATCAGGTCTTCCGCGTCCTGCAAGGGTACTTCCGTCTCGAATTCATAACGCGAGATGCCCGCTTCATTCGAACGGCCTTTTATCGTGAGATACCCCTTGTCGTCGCGAATACGGACACGCACCGTAGCCTTCCCCACCGTAGAAATATAGCCCTGCCGGATACGGCTGCTACTGTATGCCTGCGACTTGAAGTCACCCGTGACCAGAAACTTACGTTCTATTTCAAAACTCATTTCCCATGATGGCGAAAGCAATGATACCCAAGACAATCAGCACCGCCAAGGCACCGATCAAAGCTCCCATTGCGCGTTTCTGCTTCTTCTCTTCACGGGCGGCACGAGCGGCACGTCTCATTTGTTTTTTCACACTCATAGTCGTATCGTTTTAAAGGTAAAACTCATTCTCCTCCGGCAAACTCCATCAGATAGGACTTGATGAAGCCATCCAATTTCCCATCCATCACCCCGTTCACGTCCGATGTCTGGTAATTCGTACGGTGGTCTTTCACACGACGGTCGTCGAACACGTAACTGCGTATCTGGCTCCCCCACTCGATTTTCTTCTTTCCGGCCTCGATTTCAGCCTGTTTGGCCTTACGTTTCTGCAAGGCACGGTCGTAGAGCTGCGACTTCAAAAGGCGCATGGCATTCTCGCGGTTCTCCAACTGCTTGCGGCTTTCCGTGTTTTCGATGAGGATTTCTTCTTCCTCGCCCGTATCGGGATCTTTATATTGGTAGCGCAAGCGCACGCCGGTCTCCACCTTGTTGACGTTCTGTCCGCCGGCACCTCCGGAACGGAACAAGTCCCATGACACACGGGAAGGATCCACATACACTTCTATGGAATCGTCCACCAAAGGTGTCACGAACACCGACGCAAACGAAGTCATGCGCTTGCCCTGCGCATTGTAAGGCGACACACGCACCAAACGATGCACGCCATTCTCCGATTTCAGGTAGCCGTAGGCAAACTCGCCCTCGATTTGCATGGTCACCGTCTTGATACCGGCCTCATCGCCGTCCTGATAGTTGCTAATGGTACATTTATAACCATGGGATTCCGCCCAACGCATGTACATGCGCATCAGCATCGACGCCCAGTCCTGACTTTCCGTACCTCCGGCACCGGAATTGATTTTCAGCACCGCGTCCATCGGGTCTTCCTCCTGCCGCAACATATTGCGCAGCTCAAGGTCTTCAAGGGCATCCACCGTACGACTGTACAATCCGTCCACCTCTTCTTCGGTAACCATCTCTTCCTTGTAGAAATCAAAAGCAAGTTCCAACTCATCGCACAGCGTCTTGACCTCCTTATAACCGTCAATCCACTTCTGCAAGCCCTTTACTTTTTTCATCTGTTCTTCCGCAGCCTTGGCATCGTCCCAAAACCCCGGAGCCTGTGTGCGGAGCTGCTCTTCCTCCACTTGGATTTTCTTGTTTTCAATATCCAGATAGCGGTAAAGCGCCTCAGTACGCGTCTTAATATCTTTCAGTTGCTCAATGGTTATCATAAACTCAAAACTTTATCACAAAGATAGATATAAAAAACCAAAAATCTTATCTATTCCACCCAAAAATAAAAAAGGACAAGCATAGACAAAGGTATGCAGCCCCCCCCAAATCTGCCATTTTGTCAGTTTTCATCGTCCGAGAATCGCTTATTTGAGGGCATCCGCGTCCTTACCCGTCTATAAACGAATCTCAAAGCATGCCTTTTTATCAAACCGTCGGTCGTTCGTCCATCCGGCTTGACAAAAGAAACCGTATTTCCGTCAACCTGCGGCAATGTCGCCACCGGGATGATTCCATTTCGTCCCTCTGCACGACTATCTGTTTCGGATTTTTGTAATCGAAAAACAGGCTAATAAAGAAAAAATACCCCAAAACAAGAGGTATTTATACCCTTTTAAGCCCCCTTATTCTGCGTCGTACTGAGAACATGCGAAAAACATGCTGAGAACAAAAAATCGCTTTCAGCCAAACGATTTTTTGTTCTCAGCACAATGATTTGCATATATACCGTATATTTGCATTTTCAGTCCTGAAAAGCCGTATTTTTATACAAGATTTCTTTCCAGAACGATACTTCTTATCCTTTTTTAGTCTGTGAATGTTCTCAAAACTCTGCCATAATGGCAGAGTTTTACACTCAGACAGAAGGAGTCACCGGTGGCGGACAAGGAACTTCCGGCGGCGTATCCTCCACGTACATGGCTTCTATCTCGGCCGCGTAGTTACGGTTCACCACCGGACGTTTCACCTTCAACGTATTGGTCAGCTCTCCTTTTTCCATGCTGAACGGCTCTGGCAGCAACGTGATGCGCTTCACCTGTTCATAATGGGCAAACTCTTGCTGCAAGGTATTGATACGGAAGAGCAACATCTTGTTGATGTCGGCATTCCGGCACAAATCCGCCGTATCGGCATACCGGATATGATGGCGTTCGGCAAACTCCTTCAACAAGTTGTATTCGGGAACGATAAGCGCCGATACGAATTTACGTTGGTCGGCAATCACTACTATCTGGTCGATGTAACGGTCCACCACCAGTTTCGACTCTATCATCTGCGGGGCAATGTACTTCCCGTTAGAGGTCTTGAACAAGTCTTTAATCCGGTCGGTGAGGAACAACTCACCGTTCTTGAGATAACCGGCATCGCCGGTATGGAACCATCCGTCCTCGTCGATGGCCGCACGGGTCGCCTCATCCTTCCGGTAATATCCTTTGGTTATGGATGTTCCGCGCAGCAGTATCTCATTGTCGTCACCGAACTTCAGCTGCAATCCTCCGATAATACGCCCCACGGACCCTATCGTCTTGGTTTGCCCCTTCCGGTCGCAAGAGACAGTGGCCGTGGACTCCGTCAACCCGTAACCGGCCACCATGTTGATGCCGGCCGAATGGACGAATTCTTCCACAACCGGTGGAATGGCAGCCCCGGCAGTAGGGAAAAAGTTGGCGTTCTCAAAACCCAAGGTCCGTTTTAAAAGAGCGATTACGGTTTTCTCGAAAAACGTATACCGCAGCCTCAGTGAAACGGGAGGAATCAGACCGCGCATCTTATAATGCACGTTATATGCCTTGCCCACCTGAAGTGCTTCATGCAACAACTTACGCTGTACGGGATTGCTCCGCCTTATCTTCTCCTGCACGCCGGCATATACTTTCTCCCAAAAACGGGGTACGGCACACATGCACGTCGGATGCACTTCCTGCAACGACTGCAACACGTCGGCAGGCCGCAGATTGACGGCCAACTGCGCACCTTCGGACAGGCAAAGGTAAGACCATGCCCGTTCAAACACATGGGTGAAAGGAAGGAAGTTCAACACGACATCCTTTTCCCCAAGCGTCAGGACCGCGTCGTTGGCGATAATCGCATCATGATACATCCGGTGGCTCAGCATCACCCCCTTGCTGGCCCCCGTGGTGCCCGAAGTATAAAGTATATTGGCCAAGTCGTCCATCCGAAGTTCGGCCGCACGCCGCTTCAACTCCTCATTCTCTTCATGTCCGGCACCGGCTTGCAGGAAATCCTCAAAATAGACCGACACCGTGTCCTGAGGATTCTTTACCACGGAAGAGTCGAAAATAATCAGTTTCTGGAGCGTCGGACAATGGGGCATGCTACGGAAAGCAATGTCATATTGGTACTGTTCGCCGACAAACACATAACGAACCCCGGCATCGTTCACCATGTAAACCACCTGGCTCTCCGAACTGGTAGCGTAAAACGGTATCGTGACGGCCCGCACGCCGTAAGCCCCGAAATCCACGTACAAGCATTCGGGCATGTTCTGCGAAAAAACAGCCAGATTCTCCTGCACATCCACCCCCAAGGCCAACAGGGATGCAGATACTTTCCGTACGACTTCCGAAAACCGGTTCCAGGAAACCGGCACCCACACATTCTTTTCATAATCGCGATAGCTCATGGCCGTTCTGTCGCCATAACGTTTGGCCTGTTCATGGACGAGCACTGAGAAAAGACTTGTATTCAGCATAATCTTGACTTTTTAATATCTACAAAGTTATGGTTTTAAATGAAACGATGTACAAGAAAACCTCAAAATATTTAATTTTTCTCCAAAATACCTTAACTTTGCCTCAAAGAAACACAATTATGGACATTGAAGCATTGACACAGGAAGCCATCGGCCTGCTCGAACGGATGATAAGCCTTCCCTCCGTAAGCAGGGAAGAAAAGGAAGTGGCCGACTTATTGGAAAATTTCATGAAAGAACGGGGCAAAACGCCTTGCCGTACAGGACATAATCTTTGGTGCATCTCGCCGTTTTACCGGACCGGGCGCCCCACCCTCTTGTTGAACGCACATATCGACACCGTGAAACCGGCTGCAAGTTGGACGCGAGACCCGTTCCGCCCTACAAGGGAAGGCGAACGTATTTACGGATTAGGCACGAACGACGACGGAGCCAGCGTGGTCGCTTTGTGGCAGGCTTTTTGCACATTATCCGGTAAAGAACAACCCTACAACCTCATCTTCTTAGCCTCGTGCGAGGAAGAAGTCTCGGGAAAGAACGGTATAGAATCCGTGCTCCCCCTGTTGCCGCACATCGACTTGGCCTTGGTGGGCGAACCCACCGGCATGCAACCGGCCATCGCCGAAAAAGGGCTGATGGTATTGGATGTCACGGCCCACGGCAAGTCGGGACACGCGGCACGTAACGAAGGGGAAAACGCCATTTACAAAGCCATGAAAGACATGGAGTGGTTCAGGACGTACCGGTTCCCGAAGACTTCACCGCTCTTGGGAGACGTGAAAATGAGCGTGACGGTCGTCCATGCCGGCACGCAACACAACGTCGTGCCAGACCAGTGCGCTTTCACCGTAGACGTGCGCAGCAATGAGAACTACTCCAACGAAGAAATCTACCGGACAGCCTGCGCCCATACGGACAGTGAAGTGAAAGCCCGCTCTTTCCGCCTGAATTCTTCGCGCATAGACGAGAACCATCCCATTGTGGCCAAAGCCAAAGTTTTGGGACGCACACCTTTCGGATCGCCTACGCTCTCCGACCAGGCGCTGATGCACTTCCCGTCTTTGAAAATGGGGCCGGGCGAATCCTCACGTTCCCACACGGCGGACGAATACATCACCGTAACGGAAATCCGGGAAGCCATAGCCTTATACATCGAGCTGTTGGACGGCCTACAGATATAAAGAAAGATTTGCGGCTCCGGCTGAAAGCCTCTCAACGCCCTATCCAGACTTCGGGGTTCAGTTTCTGAGTCTCTTTCCGCAGTTGGAAGTGCAGCACGCAATTACCCGTACCGTCGTCCTCCACCGTACCTAAGATATCACGCGCCTTGACCTTCTGTCCCTTGCTTACCCGCACGGAAGACAAGTTGCAGTAGACGGAAATATAACTGCCATGGCGCACCAATACATTCTTGGTATCTCCAAACTGGAAGACGGCCGAGACTTCGCCATCGAAAATGGAACGTGCCATAGCTCCGGGACGCCCTACATAATTGGTTCCCTTATTATCCAAACGAACGTTCTTCAAGCCCGGCACATTATAGGTTCCGAAATGGCTACCCACCATGTAACTTCCCGTAATGGGAACCGGCAGCCTCCCTTTATTCCGGACGAAATTGCCATTCAGGGCTTGTTCCTGAGGCGTAATCCATTTATACTCCGGAGGGATGGAAGAAGATTTTTTCCCTTCTTTCTTTCCCGAAGCGGCTTGATTACGGCCCTGCTTCCGCTGCTTCTCCGCTTTCCGGCGTGCCTCGGCTTCGGCTTTCTTACGGGCAGCCTCGGCTCTCTTGCGCGCCTGCTCCACCTCGTAGGCTATCATCTGGTCTATCTTCTTGTCCAAAGCGGAAAGCTGCTGTTGCTGTTGTTCTACCTCTTTTTTCAGGTGCTTCTGCCTCTGCCGCAATCCGGCTACGTTCTTTTGCTCTTCGTCATGCTGCTTTTGCAACAAAGCCTTTTGCTGCTCGCATTCGGCAATCAAACGGTTTTTCTCGGCTTTCACACCCAATAATTCGTTCTTCTGCGCCAACAAATCGTCCTGCTTACGTACAATTTGCTCAGCCAACGTACGCTGATAATTGGCATATTCCCGGGCATAACGCGAACGACGGTACATCTGAGTCACAGAACGGGTGGAAAGCACGAAAAGCAAAGGACTCCCCACCGACTTGCAAGCCCGTGCATAACGCAAGGCTCTGGCATAATCGGCCTTCTTTGTTTCCAATTCGGCTGCCGTACGCTCCACCTTCCGTTCCAGTGCATTTACCTGGTCGCTGACCTTTTTCAACTGCACCTCCATCGTGTCGATATAACGTTGTCGTGCCTCCAACCGGTTGGCTATCATGCTGATGTCACGCAGCTTGGTGGCTACGGTTTTCTCCGTCGTTTTCAGTTCTTTCCGGGAACGGGTCAAGCCCTTCTGTATTTCTTTCTTCTGAGTTTGCAGTGCCTTTATCTTACGATTGGTCTGCGCCTCCAACGTTCCTCCGCCGGACACGAGCATCCATACCGTAAAAAACATGACCAACCTACATTTCATTTTATCAGTTGTTTTAAAATAAGGTCGGGACTGACCCTCTTGTATTTTCCGCCCGGTTCCGGAGTCAACTCGATGCTTTTCGCATTCCATTTCAAATTGCTCAGCGAAAAGACAGCCGTCAGGTCTTTCCCCGCTCCCGTGACGGATAATTGCATCTTGTCGGGAAAACTTTTTTGCTCCACACTCGCAAAATGCTGATACGTCCAGTTCAGACGGGGCACGGAACCTTGACCTGTAACGGCAATGGACGTATTGCGAATCAACCCGGTCAGCAAGTCGACCACGAACTGGCATTGCAACAACGAACCGCTATTCGAGGTCAGAATCGTACTTTCCTGATTCTTCGAGATGGTAAAGTCCCGCTCTTGCCAACGGCCTTCCTGTCCCGGCACAAACACATCGTTCCAAAACAAAGCCTGCAACGTATAGAAATCCACACCGGCCTGCTGCAAATAAGGCACGTCCGCGTAATCCACCTTTACGTATTCCCTTCCCATCCGGTTGACCATCATCATGTATTGGGGCGTAAATTCCAGACGTCCTACTTCCATAAAACCCATGGCCACAAGCGAAAGTTGGATCACCTCATCCCGTTTCAAGTTACAGCTTCCGCCCACCGACAAAGATTTCCCGCCCAAATTCAAGTCAAGGTTCATTTTCGAAGTGACAGTCCCCTCCTTCAAACCGGACAACGCCATCTTGTCTACCCACTCCACGGCACCACCATCATCATGCGGCTCCGTCTGCGTTATGTTTTTAGTGGAACGGCAAGCCGACAGACACAATACAAAAACGGCAACCAGGACACCCCATACGAAATTCATTCTCTTCATTCTTCAATATACTTTTTCATTTGGATCTTCTTTTTCAAAAGCCGGGAAACATCACCCCCTTTTTCCTGTGCCATCTTCCAATACTTCAAGGCACCCTCCATGTCGCCGCATTGTGCATAAATATCCCCGGCATGCTCCAAGACTCCTCCGGACACTTCTTCGTCTTTCCCGATGTCCCCTACAAGGACACGGTCCATATAAAGCTTGGCCTCAGCATACTTCCCCTTGATAAAAAGAATCCAGGCATAAGTGTCGATATAGGTCTTGTTTCCGGGTTCCGCCACAATCGTGCGGTGGCTCATTTCTTCTGCCTTGTCCAAATCCTTTTTTTCCAACGAGAGATAATAAGCGTAATTATTCAGGCAACCGACATTCTCCGGGTTGTACACCAGACAAGAGTCGTATGCGATGAAAGCCGAGTCTTTCAGTCCGTTGCTGTAGTACAAGTCGCCCATGATGGAATACATATCGGCCACTATGCCGTGGTCCGTATCCGGCTTGATCTGCCGCACGCCTTTGCGGAACACATCCAAAGCCTTGTCTTGACGTTCAAGCTGATAATAAGAAAAACCCAAATAGAAATAATAGGGTAATTGTTCCGGGTAATGCATGATGGCACGCGTACAAATGTCCGCCACCTTCGGATAGTCATTGGCATGGACAGCCAGTTGCACCAACTGGTACAAAGCCACCTGATTGTCCGGCTCAAGCTTCAGGATGCGTTCCAAAGCCGGTTCGAGCAGGCCATTTATATGTTTCATTTGCAGATAGGAGGCATAAAGCGTCAGCATATCCACCGTCTCAGGGACAGCATCGAAGATGCGGTCGAAAACGGCTAATACCAAAGTGCTGTCGGCATGCGCATTCTCTTGGTCTACGATATAGTTACGCATGAGCATGACCCTGGCCCGTTCGTCAGTCTCTTTTCCATATAAGATTGCATCCAACTGGGTCTGATAAAGCGAATCTTGGCCCGTCTGCTTATAATAATCGAGCATGGACATGCGCAAAGCCTGGTTCCCGGGCTCTTTCTTCCGGACTTCCTCATAAACGGCAAGAGCCTTGTCCGGCTGTTGCAGCAACAGATATTGATCGCCGATTAATACACGATAAGCCAAATCGTTAGGATTCTCGCGCGCCAGACTTTCCAATTCGGCAAAGGCCTTACCGTCCTCTTTCAATTCACGATACAGCCGGAACTTCTCCATGCTGATGGACAGGTTCTTGCCTTCAAGCGTCTCTATGCGGTCGAGCGCACTAATCGCCTCGCGGTATTGCTCACGGTTCATGTACATATTAACCAACTGCGCCAATACATCCGAACGGGTCGGATTGCACCGCACCATATCTTCGAGTACAGGCACGGCCTGCACATCATTCCGGTTACGCAAATAAAAAGACGCAAGGGCTTCCTTATAATATATATTATCCGGTTCCAAAGCCACCGCACGGGACAGATGCGACGCGCACCGGGCAGAGTCATCCATCCCCAGATAATACAATCCGAGATTGTATAACGCTTCGGCCGCATCGGGATTGATGTCCAAACAATGTTTATACAACTCGAAAGAATCATCGTAACGCCCGGCCAACTTGCTCTTCACGGCCTCGGCATAATAATAATCAAACCTGCGTTGTGCCTCGGCCGATATACCTTGCGTCTTCCCTCCCGTCGCACAAGACGTGAAACAGGCTGACAACATGGCCCAAACTCCGCATATCAAAACTGTAACCTTCTTCACTGACTTTATTTTTCTCCCGAATGGCCGAAACCACCCGCACCTCTTTCCGTATCATCCAAACTCTCCACAGGCTTCCATCCGGCCTGCTCATAACTTGCCACAACCATTTGCGCAATCCGCTCTCCGTCCCGTATCTCGAACGGCTCGGATGACAAATTGACCAGAATGATACAAATCTCCCCCCGGTAGTCCGCATCAATCGTCCCCGGCGAGTTCAACACGGTTATTCCTTTTTTCAAGGCCAGTCCGCTCCTCGGGCGGATTTGTGCCTCCGTCCCGTGCGGCAAAGCGATATAGAGTCCCGTCGGCACCAGGCAACGCTCCAGAGGTTTCAACACGATGGGGCTGTCCAGATTGGCACGAAGATCCATTCCTGCCGAGTCCGAAGTGGCATATTGAGGTAGCGGATGATGCGATTTATTAATAACACGTACTTCCATTATATATAGAAATGATTGTTTTTGAGGTACAAAAATAACCAATTCCCGGAACACAGCCATTGATTTTTTGAGAAAAAGAGAGAATGTCAACCTTTTTAATTACTTTTGTGAAGAATCTACAAGAATGAATATGAATTGGCAGCAACTGATATCCAACAAACGGTTGGGATTGGAAAAATACCACCAAGTCCGGAAAGACGACCGTACGGAATTCCAACGCGATTATGACCGTCTTATATTCTCCGCACCGTTCAGACGTTTGCAGAACAAAACGCAAGTGTTTCCGCTCCCGGGAAGTGTGTTCGTCCACAACCGGCTGACCCACAGCCTGGAGGTGTCCAGTGTAGGACGTTCATTGGGCAACGACATCTCACGGGCACTCTTACAGAAGCATCCGGAACTACACGGAAGCCATCTGACCGAAGCCGGTGCCATCGTGTCGGCCGCCTGCCTGGCACATGACTTGGGAAATCCGCCCTTCGGACATTCGGGCGAAAGAGCCATAGGGACGTTCTTCAGCGAAGGCAAAGGCAACTGGCTGAGAACCTACTGCGACCCCACGAACGGGGACCGGCTCAACGAACGGGAATGGAACGACCTGATTCATTTCGAAGGAAACGCCAACGCATTCAGGTTGCTGACCCACCACTTCAAAGGCCGGCGCGACGGAGGGTTTGTCATGACTTACACCACCTTGGCTTCCATCGTCAAATACCCCTTTTCGTCCAACCTGGCCGGCGGACACGCCAAATTCGGGTTCTTTCAAAGCGAAATCCCCGTCTACCAACGGATAGCCGAAGAACTGGGCATCCCTCGCCAGACCAGCGCAGAAGGCAGCCTGCGATATGTGCGCCATCCCTTCGTATATTTGGTAGAAGCGGCCGATGACATTTGTTATGAGATTATGGACATCGAGGATGCACATAAACTGAAAATCCTCAGTACGGACGAGACCCAAAGCTTATTGTTGGGCTTCTTTGAGGAAGAACGCCAGAAAAGTATCCGGAAAAACCTGCAATACGTCAGTGACATCAACGAACAAATCGTCTACCTGCGTTCCTGTGTCATCGGTTGCTTGGAAAGTGAATGCGTGAAGGTGTTTTTGGACAATGAAGAAGAAATCCTGGCCGGCACCTTTGAAGGTTGCCTCATCGACCACATTTCCGAAACGCCGCGAAAGGCTTACAAAGCTTGCGAAAGCATGGCATACGCCAAGATTTACCGGAGCAAGGATGTCGTGGATATCGAACTGGCCGGTTTTCAGGTTATCACCACGCTGTTGGAACTCATGACAGAAGCGGTATGCCACCCTGAGAAAGCGTATTCGCAGTTACTCATCAACCGCGTGTCACAACAGTACGACATCGGAGCCGAACGGCTCTACGACCGCATCATGGCCGTATTGGATTACATCTCCGGCATGACGGACGTGTATGCCTTGGACTTATACCGTAAAATCAATGGCATGAGCCTGCCTTTCGTATAACCGAGAAGCCTCATGCCGCCTCCCCCGTTATCCGCGTCCGGAGAAGGTTTCAATGTGCCGCCTGCGCTTTTCCTCCCGAATCTCGTCCACAGCAATCAGGATGCCGGTCTCCTCCACGTCGCCGAACTCGTCGTTGATAGCCGTGCCGAACATCTTCATCGTGGGCGACAACCCCATGTAGGCGTTCACCAAAGGTGGGATATTATAACCCAACTTGCGCACTTCCGAATTCAGTATCTTATAGTCTTCCTTGAAATCCTCGTAAACGAACAATTTACCCAATTCCTCCGTATCGGCTTCCAACTGCAAGGGATGAATCGGCACTATCAGCCTGTCCTTATCCTCGAAATGCTTTTTCAGAAAATACAGAATCATATCACGCCCATAACGGTCATAAGACGGATACATGGTCATCTTACCGAAATAATAGCGCACGTCAGGCACTAAAACCGTCAATGCCCCCAGGCCGTCCCACAAGTTGTCCAAAGTGAACAAGCCTTTTGAACCCTGTCGCGTACTCTGGTATTCCAACGTCACGAACGAACGTCCGAGCTCTATCGTATAGGGCATATAATTCTTCATGAAGTTTTCCGAGAAGTGGAACATGTGGGAAGTAGCCAATATGGGCTGCCCATCCTCACGCAGCTTCACGTCTGCCCCAATCAAATAGCGGTATCCTCCCAAAATTGCTTCTACATCAGGGTCCCATACGATCAACTGCTTATAGGGTTCTTCCATCATGTCGAAGTCATCCAAATCGAGCGACATCCCCGTACCTCCACCGGCAGCCCGGAAAGCGATTTCACGCAAACGGCCGATTTCGCGAAGTACATTCGGTGAATCCTGCCACGTCACCACATATATCTCATTGTGGCTTTTGTTCGTATAACGCAACCTCTTATCCGCAGTCAGTTCTGCCTTCAGCAGCTCTTTACTCACCGGAGCTATGATTTCTTCCATATCATCAATCTGTTTTCTTCTCTTTATAACTTATACACTTTTTCCTTCACTTCCTGTGCCCACTGTTGGGGGCTTTTGGACTTGTCGAACGTGCTCCATGGTATCGGTTTCCCGATTACGACCCGATACTCGCCATGCCTGCTGCGGTACATTTCATCGGGTAAAAACAGCATGGCCAGGTTAAACTTGAGATGCAACCGTTTGCACCATCCCGCGATGGAATAAAAGCGGTCGGAATTCTGCCCTATGAAATGTATCGGCACCACATCCCGCCGGGCAGCCACACTTTTCACGATAAATGTCTTGCTCCATGCCAAGTCCCTTATGCTGCCGTCTTTCATACGCCGCGAACAAATGCCGGCCGGGAACATGATGACTTGGTCATCAGAACGAAAAGCATTCTCTACCATTTGAGGGAAATTACGCGCCTGCTTCCCCAACTTATTGATAGGTATACACAGGGGAGCCAATCCTTTCAGGTTCATCAGAAGGTCATTCACCAGATACTTAATCTTCCCGTCGTAATGACGCCCGAGCACCATTCCCAAAGTCACACCGTCTATGGCACCCAACGGATGGTTGGACACAAAAGTATATTTCCGGGACAAATCGGAAATGTTCTCCAAGCCGTCCACCTTTACTTTCACATCCAAATAAGCCAATGTGTGTTCACAAAAGTCAACACCCACATAACCTTGACGCAGATACTCATTAATAAAATCCTGATGAATGAGACGTTTGAGCCCGTTAATCAGAAAACCGGGAATATATCTGGCTTTCTTTCCGGCACGCGTCCGTATGATGTCATCAAGATCGATTAATGTCACAGCTTTATCCGGCATGATTCTTTCCTTTTTCTCCATTGCAACAGCAAACCTCCATCTTTAACTCAATCTTCCATATTCGTAAAGAAGTCTCACGATACCGTCACTTTAGAGTTGTTAATGATATAAGTCCCCTTCGGCAATCCACTAATCCAGTTTGTCCCTTTGTTCAGTCGGAACAACCCGTAAAATACGCCATTACCCTTATACACCGGAAGCATCTGGGAATGTCGGCTCGTAACCAACAACGAACCTCCCTTCATCTTAATCTTAATTGGATAAGTCGAAGAGACTCTCTTCGTCTTGTAGACATGGGTATATTCGGAAAAAGACACGTCATGCCCTACCGAATCTGCCTTAGCCCGGATGGACACGCGGTCTACAGCCGAAGTGCTTACGGAACTAAAGGACATCAATAGCACCCACAAACTAACCTTTTTCCAACTATGCGCCCACATTACGTTTAAAATTAACTTCTATTTTGCAAAAATAGAATGAAACTATCAGTATCCAAGATAAAGGCTGAATATTTTAAGAAATATTAGACATATAAGGTTTGAAATCCCCGTTCCGCTCTCATTTCCGTTTCAATATCCCGTCCTTCAGAACCGGACAATAATCAACAAAAGCCGAATGGCACTCTACCTTTATCCCGTATCGTCACATCCGGCTTTCGTTGAGTTTATCCTCAGCAGTCAGGCTAATAATTGCCTTACCAAGGAGCTGATAGCCTTACCATCAGCTTTGCCTGCCAACTGTTTCGTGGCTGTGCCCATCACTTTGCCCATATCCTTGGCACTCGTAGCGCCTACGGCAGCAATAATGGCTTTGATTTCCTGTTCCAGTTCTTCTGCCGAGAGCTGCTTGGGCAGATAACGGCTGATGACTTCTACCTGAGCCAACTCTTCGTCGGCCAGATCCTGACGTCCTTGCCCTACGTATAAAGCCGCAGTGTCCTTGCCCTGCTTGGCCAGTTTAGCTAAAATTTTCATTGCCGCATCATCTGTCAACTCATCGTTTGCTCCCGGAGCGGTTTTGGCTTCCAAGAAAAACTTCTTGATGTTCCGCAACGCCTCCAACGCGACTTTATCCTTGGCCTTCATGGCCACTACGATATCCTTACTGATTTGTTCAAAAAGTGCCATATCTTATTTCTTCTTATTATATACTAAAACACTATCATCGACTTTTCCTCTCCATTAGTTCCTGCCGCCATGCCATCGGCCGCGTTCTCCATTCCGGCTGTCTTGCTTTTGATACTGGACAACACTTCCTTGCTACGCTTATAGGTAGGCGTATCTTCCACCATGGAAATCACATCGTCGTTATCCAAGTCGTCTTCTCCGAAAATATAAAGATGATGCGGGCGCTTGATTTCCCTTTGGTTCATGTCATGCGTGTAAAACTCACGTCGGCGTTCGGCTTTCTTTACGGCTATTTCTTCTTTCTGAGCCCGCGCTTCTTCATCTTCAATGCCATGCTTGGCCATCACATTATCCATGCCCGGCACGTTCTTCAGACCGAATCCGGTAGCCAACACCGTGATCTTTACCTTCTTCTCCAACGTAGCATCCGTGGCCAGTCCGAACTTCGTCTCCACATCGTCACCGAACTTACTCATGAATTCATGCACTTCGTTCATTTCTTCCATGGTCAACTGGTCGCTCTCTTCCTGATCGCAGAACGAAATGCTCAGCAACACCTTCTTGGAGTTGAATATGTCGTTGTTATTGAGCAACGGGGAATGAAGCGCACTTTCAATGGCCTGGCGCACACGCCCTTCACCCTCTCCGAATCCAGTACTCATGATGGCCACGCCACCGTCTTTCAGCACCGTGGTCACATCCTGGAAGTCGAGGTTCACAATGCCATGTACCGTAATAATTTCGGCTATGCTCTTGGCGGCAACGGACAACGTATCGTCTGCCTTGGCAAAAGCATTCAGCACAGTAAGCTCCGGATAAATCTCGCGCAAGCGTTCATTATTGATAACCAACAACGCATCGACATGCTTGGATATTTCCTCCACACCGTCCAATGCCTGGTCTATTTTCTTCAATCCCTCGAAACGGAACGGTATAGTCACGATACCGACCGTCAGGATACCCATTTCCTTGGCACATTGTGCTATCACGGGAGCTGCACCGGTTCCGGTACCGCCTCCCATTCCGGCCGTAATGAAGACCATACGGGTTCCGTCGTTCAGCATTTCTTTTATACCGTCCAAACTCTCCATGGCTGCCTGACGAGCACGTTCGGGACGGTTCCCGGCCCCCAATCCTTCTGTCCCCAATTGCAGACGCGTCGGGATAGGAGAGTCGCTCAAAGCCTGATTGTCGGTATTGCACAGCACAAAACTCACATCATGGATACCCTCCTTATACATGTGATTGACGGCGTTACCTCCGCCTCCCCCAACTCCGATCACTTTAATGATGCTCGGGCTGTTCGTTTTGAAGTTAAACCGTATGTCTGTTTCTTCTTGCATAATCTATTTTGTTTTTCTATGTTATTCTTCAGTTACCGTTTTAGTCAAATCCACAAGTTTCTCTTTAAACTTCTTCCAAATCCCCCCTTTACTTTTCGGTTCCTCTCTTTCGTAGACTTCCTTATGCGTTTCCTCTACCGGAACAAAACCGGGAGCCGTTTGCGGCATTTCCTGTTCTTCTGCAACCTCCTCGGGCACTTCCTCCTTCATTACGACCTTGGGTTCCACGCAATTCTGGTTTCCTTCGTTCATCAACGCTAACAAAGTATTCAAAGAACCGTCCTTCACAACCTGCTCGGCATGAACAGCTTGTAAGGCAAAAGGTACAATACGCGCAAAACGCGTTTTATCCGGATGAAGACGGGCTGCTGCCGCTTTATCAAGGTTCTTCACATTGGATGCCGCACCCGAAATGACAATTCCGGCCAACAACTTATCCTGATAGCCGCTGTTACGAATCTGTGCTGCCACATTGCTCAAGATTTCTTCCTCACGAGCCTCTACAATGTCCACCAACAAACGCTCCTCAATCGTACGACCGTTGTTCACCAGAAGATTCTTGGCCAGTTCTTCACTGCTCAGATCGGAATAAGCCGACCCGTATTTCATCTTCAGTCCCTCCGCTTCGTCTTCATCAATTTGCAGGCTGCAAAGATCCTGAGTGATATTATTTCCTCCTAACGGTATCACTGCCAGATGGCGCAACAAGTTGCCTTTATATACTGCGACAGTAGTCGTTCCGTAACCGAAATCCACAAGAGCACAGCCCGAACGCTTCTCCGTATCCGTCAGCACGCAGCCGGCTAAAGCCATCGGTGCCACAAACATGCCGGCCACGTCAAGCCCGACCGCCTCCACACATTTCAGAATATATTCTTTAATTTCCGTTTTGGCAATGATATTCAGATAGTTTCCGTCTATCTGGCTGCTCAGGACCCCGACCGGATCCACCGTAGTATCCAAACCGACATGGTATTCCTGTGGAACCACTTCCAGTATTTCATAGCCGGCATATACCGTATTCCTGTTGGTCTTGAGCAAAGAATCCACCAACTCTTGCGATACCACGGTTTTTGTGGCAAACTGACGTGACACCGTGTTCTTCTTCGTCCGCAACGACTGACCTCCTATTCCGACAAAGACCTTACGCACGCGCATTTCCAACGCATTCTCCATCTTGTCGACAATGTGTTTCAAACACATCACGGTCTTGTCTATATTATATACCACACCCTTGCGGATACAGTTCCGTGCATCTACCTGTTCGATATCCAACACCTGCACACTGCCGTCTATATTCTTGCACCCGGCCACACCCCGTATCTTCGAGGAACCGAATTCTATCGCTACAATGATTTCTTTCTCTACAGCCATATCATTTCTTATTTTTCTTGCAAATAATTTGATTGTTATACTTCAGGCTGATCTGGGAGTACTTATTCCATCCCACCTTGTTCAGTCCTTCCGTATAAAATTCTTTCATCCTGCCCAGTTTGTCTTCCACATTCGTGGGACGCCCCAAAAGGATCGTATGTTCCCCTACCCGGGGCACTAATTCCACCTCGCCATTCTCCAACACATGAATCTGTTGGATTTGGTGGTTCCAGAACGGGTTATCTTGTATCAGCCTTCCCAGACGAGTCAGATTCTGCCGGGCATACTGCGGTGTGATATCCCCGGTCGCCACGACCAAATCAGCGTAGTAGGAGGATTTCGGCATCTGCCGGCCCGCACGGTCCAGATAGTAATCCTGTCCGTCGGAAGACATGACATGCAATATAGGAAGACGTTGCTTGATGCGCACACATACCTTCCCGCCGGGCGTCTTATAGCTTGTTACGTCCTCGATATAAGGATTCTTCCGCAAAGCCTCTTCTATCCGGCTCAACATCACCTCGTCCATTTTTTGTCCCGTCGGGTTGCATTTGCGGCTTTCCAACAGCCTCAACACTTCTCCCGACTGGATGAAACCGGTCCGCAGACTGTCTTCGACCACAACCTCCACGCCATTGCACACAAGCCCTTCCTTGGGTTTGTTCAGCACCGTGACTGCTGCGATAAAATAGCAAAACAGTCCCACCAAAAACAATATAATGGCCAACTTCTTAATCATCTCTCTTCCAATACCTCCGTAATCTGCGGAGCATAGGATTCCAAATCTCCGGCTCCCAACAATATAAACACATCCGCATCCGACTGCCGCACTATTTCCGGCACGTCTTCCTTCCGGCACAGGCATTTCTTCACCGTAGGAGCCAAACGGTCGTATATCAGCCGGCTCGTCACGCCCGGGATAGGCGCTTCACGGGCAGGATAAATATCCGTAAGAATCACCTCGTCCAACAGCGAGAGGCTCCCGGCAAACTCCTTATAAAAATCACGTGTACGCGTATAAAGATGAGGTTGGAATATCGCTGCAATCTTCTTTCCCCGGTACAGTTCGCGGACAGATATCACGCTTTGACGTATCTCGGCCGGATGATGGGCATAGTCCGTCAGGAAAACGGCCTTATCGCTCTTCAAGCGGAAATCGAAACGCCGGTCCACTCCTCTGAACGAAGCCATGCCTTGCTTTATCTCTTCCGGTGTCACGCCGCTGATTTGCGCCAAGGCCATGGCCGCTATCCCGTTCTCGATATTGATGCTTACGGGAACGCCCAACTGCACATCCTTGATATGCCCTAACGGAGAGATAAAATCAAAATATATTTCACCGTCACCGATACGGATGTTCTCTGCATGGAAATCCCCGTGCCCGCGACTATAAGAATAGGTTATCACCCCCTCTTGTACATCCGGCTGCATCTCCAGTCCCTCGTGCAGGACCAAAAAACCTCCCGGACGAATCAAGGAAGTATATTTTCTGAAGCTTTCCAAATAGGCCTCTTTCGTCCCATAGATATCCAAGTGGTCGGGATCGGTGGCTGTAATCACAGACGCGTATGGCGTCAGCCAATGAAAAGAACGGTCGAACTCGTCGGCTTCAATGACCACGTAGTCGCTCTTCGGAGAAAGAATGTAATTCGTACCGTAATTCTTGGTGATGCCACCCAAAAAGGCATTGCAGTCCACGTGGCTCTGGTGCAGGATATGGGCCGCCATGGACGATGTGGTGGTTTTCCCGTGCGTCCCGGCCACACAAAGTCCTTTATGGGCACGCGTCAACGCGCCCAACACCTGCGCACGTTTCTCTATCTCGAATCCGTTCGCCTTGAAATAGGCCAACTCGGCATGCTCGCAGGGGATGGCCGGTGTATAAACCACCAGG
This sequence comes from Paraprevotella xylaniphila YIT 11841, assembly GCF_900683745.1. Classification (NCBI taxonomy): domain Bacteria; kingdom Pseudomonadati; phylum Bacteroidota; class Bacteroidia; order Bacteroidales; family Prevotellaceae; genus Paraprevotella; species Paraprevotella xylaniphila. The sequence goes on along the minus strand of NZ_LR215980.1, from coordinate 2,995,383 downwards.
CAAGCGTCCTTGTCCCGACAAGCGGAAGGAATCTGTTCCACATCCTCTTCATAGTGAATCCGGGCACCCTCTTCCTGCAACTTCCGCGTGAGTTCGGAAGGCGTGCGGTCGTAACCTCCCACACAAAGCCCTTTCTGCAGGAAATAACGGGCTATGGCACTCATGCCGATTCCCCCTATTCCTACGAAATACACAGCTTTTATCGCGTTCATTTCCATCTTCTACTTCTTCCTTTAAATAAACCGCTCCCGCTCGGCAGAGGCAAGCAAGCTTGCCTCCGCGCTCGCTTAATCGCGGTTTTCCCTATATGCCACGGCGAGTTTACAAACCTCTTCCGCAATGCGGTCGGCAGAGTCCGTAAAGGCCATGGCTTTGATATTCCGGCCCAATGCAGACAATTTGTCCGCATCCCGGATGACATTCAGGGCCAATCCGATTAATTTGTCCACGGCCTCGTCATCTTTGACGTAAAGCGCGGCTTGTTTGTCGACCAAAGCCAACGCGTTTTTAGTCTGGTGGTCCTCGGCCACGTTCGGCGAAGGCACCAATATGGCCGGCTTGCCCAACAGGCACAATTCCGAGATGCTACTGGCCCCGGCCCTTGAAATGACCAAATCGGCAGCCGCGTATGCGTCCTCCATCTTGGCGATGAAATCCGTCACGAACAGATTGTCGGGCTGCCCTTTCAGTTTCAACTGTTCCTGTATATGGGCAAAATAATAACCTCCCGTCTGCCAGATAAACTGCACACCGGAAGCCGAAATAGCCGTAAGATTAGCGAGCACGCTCTCGTTCAAAGTACGCGCCCCCAAGCTGCCGCCTATCAGGAGCACCGTTTTCAGCCCCGGCAGCAAGCCGAAATCCGCCAAAGCCTCTTCACGGCTTTTGGTATTTTCCAACAAACCTTGACGGACAGGATTTCCCGTCAGGATGATTTTCTCTTTCGGGAAAAAACGTTCCATTCCGTCGTAAGCCACACAAATCTTATCGGCCCGCTTGGCCAACAACTTATTGGTCACTCCGGCATACGAATTCTGCTCCTGTATCAATGTGGGGATTCCCATTGCCCCGGCCACATTCAACGTGGGACCACTGGCATATCCTCCCACTCCCACGGCCGCCATCGGCCTGAAATCACTGATAATCTTCCTCGCCATTCTCCGGCTTTTCCAAATCTTGAAAAGCACGGCAATATTTTTCAGCAAATGCTTGCGGTCGAAACCACAAATCGGCAATGCCTTGATAGGATAACCGGCAGCCGGAACACGCTGCATCTCCATCCGCCCCTCGGCTCCGACGAACAATATCTCGGCTTCCGGATGCTGCGATTTGATGGCATTCGCAATGGACACGGCAGGGAATATATGTCCGCCCGTTCCTCCTCCGCTCACGATAATCCTTAACTCTTCTCTCATGAAACTGAATTTTATCAGCAAAAATAATAATAAATCCGGTATTTCTATCCTTTTTTCTTCCTTATTTTATTCCGGATAAGAATTATTCCTTACAAAATCATTTGATTTAGCCCATTCTCTCATCCACTTGCGGCAAACGTTTTTTCAATCTGCGCCAAATGATTTTTCATTCTCAATCGAACGATTTTTCATTCTCCTGAGACCGGTTTTCCAATCTACGGCAAGAAATCCAAAGAAAATAACTTCTTGAAAACAAGCCTTCTATACACGAAACCATCCACAAGCTTTCCACAAAGGGCAAGCAGCGGATGGAGAATCATAAATCATGACATAAAGGAAAGTCCGTTCCCTTCCCGGGAACATTACCGTCCCTCATACGAATCTTTCTTCAATCTTCAGTTTCTTCCGTTACCTGGGGCTTTTTCTTGGCCGAACGGCTTACGCTCAGGATGACTCCCATATACACGCAATTAATCAAAGTGGAGGTACCCCCTTTACTGATTAGCGGCAAGGGTTGCCCCGTCACCGGAAAGACCCCGACGGCCACTGCCATATTAATCATGGCTTGCGTGACGAGCATCAACGATAGCCCCATCACAAGGAAAGCCGGGAAGTTCCGCTCGCACCGGCTGGCTATCCTGGCCGACCGGAAGAGCAACACGATATACAGGAACATGACGAAAGCTCCGCCGCCCAATCCGAGTTCCTCTATGACGATGGCATAAATAAAGTCGGAAAACGACTGTGGCAGGAAATCGCGTTCCACGGAATTTCCCGGCCCCCGGCCTATCACATTACATGTGGCAATGGCTATCTTGGCATGCGTCACCTGCGGATTCTTGGTCAGGTCGTAATCCGCCGCATCCTCCGGTATATTCCCATGCCCGCGTACACGACTGGCCCACGTAGGCAAACGGTGCAAGCCGGGCCATTCGCTCATGGATTCTGTCGTAGAGTCCGGTGCAAAACGCAAAAATGAGAACAAACCGGCTCCGGCAATAACGATAATGCCCAATAAGGTGCCCAACTGTTTCCAAGGTATCCCGCCTATGAACATCATCACCAGAATGACCAGGAAAGTCATGGCGGCCGTAGAGAAGTTTTCGGGGACAATCAGCGCACAGATTACCATCGAAACGCCCATAATCCACTTGAACGCACGACGTTGCGCACCGGCCTCGTCACGCATGCTCGAAAGAATCATGGCTGTCGTGGCTATCAATACGCCTTTGGCTATCTCGGAAGGCTGAAAACCGATACCGCCCACCTCAAGCCATCGGCTCGCGTTGTTCACCTTCGTGGTGAACATGGCTATCCCAAGCAAGAATACGGACAACGGTATGCCGGCCAAAGGTATCAACTTAAAATAACGGCACGGTATCTTATGCACCAAAATCGTGGCCAACACGCCTACGACGAAATATGAGGCATGCTGCAGAATCGGCTTCCAATAATACCCTGTCTTGTAACTCATATTACTGGAGGCACTATACACTTCTATGATGGATATCATGCCGAGGAAGAACAAAATCATCCAAATGACCTTGTCACCTTCGAACAGGCTCCACTTCTTTAAAACTTTTACAGGTGTGACCATCCTTTCGCTCCCTTACTTTACAACGCCCTTACCAATGATTTGAACTGTTCGCCACGGTCTTCCATGTTCTTGAACAAATCGAAACTGGCACAACAAGGGCTCAACAATACGGTATCGCCGGGACGGGCCATTCTGTAACATGCCTCCACGCAGTCTTTCATGCTATGGGTGTCGGCAATGGGAATACCGAATGAATCGAAAAAGGCATGCAGTTTCCCGTTGTCTGCCCCAAGGAACACCAGTCCCACACATTTTTTCCGCACCAGTTCGGCTATGGCCTCATAATCATTCCCCTTGTCTTTTCCTCCCAAAATCAATACCGTGGGCGTTTTCATGCTCTCCAATGCGTACCAACAGGCATCCACGTTGGTGGCCTTGGAATCGTTGATATAATCCACGCCACGCACACGCACCACTTTCTCCAAGCGGTGTTCCACGCCTTCAAAATCACTCAGGCTCTGACGAATCACCTCGTTCTTCACCCCGGCAATGTCGGCCGTGATGCCTGCCGCCAAAGAGTTATACATATTGTGCTTCCCGGTCAAAGCCAATGACTCCTGTTCCATGTTGAACGGCGTGGGGTATTCTATCACATATTGCCCGTCGGCCAGATAACCTATCATCCCTTCTTTCTTCAAGATGGAGAACGGACACTTCTTGGCCTTGATTTGGTATTTCTCCAATTCTTTCCGGATAATCGGGTCGTCATTCCAATAAACGAAGGCATCCGTCTCTTCCTGGTTCTGCAAGATGCGCATTTTGGCATCCACATAATTCTGCATGCAATGGTCGTAACGGTCCAGATGGTCGGGCGTGATGTTGAGCAATACGGCAATGTTGGCCCGGAAACGGTACATGTTGTCCAACTGGAAACTGCTCAGTTCTATCACATAGTAGTCATAATCTTTCTCGGCTACCTGCAGAGCCAGGCTTTGGCCGATATTCCCGGCCAACCCGACATTGTAACCCGCTTTCTTGAAGATATGGTAAATCAGGGATGTCGTGGTAGTCTTGCCGTTGCTGCCCGTAATGCAAATCATCTTGGCATGCGTATAACGTCCCGCAAACTCGATTTCCGAAATGATAGGGATACCGGCCTCTTTCACTTTCAACACCATCGGGGCATCTTCCGGTATGCCCGGGCTTTTTATCACCTCGTCCGCATTCAGGACTAATCCTTCCGTATGGCCGCCGTCTTCCCACGCAATCCCGTAACGGTCCAACATGTCTACATAATGAGGTTTGATTTTTCCCATATCGGAAACAAAGACATCAAAGCCTTTTTTCTGAGCCAGCACTGCAGCACCCACGCCGCTTTCGGCCGCTCCCAATATTACCATTCTTTTCCCCATAGCTTCTTCCTTATCTAATTTTTAACGTTATAATCGTCATGGCCGCCAAGATGATCGTGATAATCCAAAAACGGACCGTAACTTTCGACTCTAACCAACATCCTTTAGGCCAGTTGCACAGCACTTTCACGTCTGGGGCCAACTGCCCCGGGCGCACCCGGAAAGTATCATGGATCGGGGCTCGCTTGAACACTCTTAACTTCAGTCCTTTCCGGTTCCCCCATTTCGCATAGTTCACTTGCAGAATCACGCTCAGGCTCTCCATCAGGAACACGAAACACATCAAGGGGATAAGCAATTCTTTATGTATGATGATGGCCGTCACGGCAATGATGCCTCCAATGGACAAACTGCCCGTATCCCCCATGAATATCTGGGCAGGATAGGCGTTATACCACAAGAAACCGACCAATGCCCCGACAAAAGCACAGATGAAGATGACCAGTTCCTCCGAACCGGGTATATACATGATATTCAGATAACTGGCAAAGGCTATATGACTGGACACGTAGGCCAATACGCCCAACGCCACACCGATAATAGCCGAATTGCCCGCCGCCATGCCGTCCATGCCGTCGTTCAGGTTCGACCCGTTGGACACGGCTACCACGACCAAGGTCGTCATGACCACAAACAAGAACCACCCGGCAGCCGTCTTGTATTTTCCGCAAAAGCTCATCATCTCGGCATAATCCAAATTGTTGTCCTTCACGAACGGAATCGTGGTAATAGTCGATTTCACTTTCTCGCTTTTGTGCACAACGACTTCTGTATTGCCCAAGCGCTGTGTCGAAACATTCTCCCGGATCACTGCGTCGGGACTAAGCCACAATGTCAGGCCGACAAAAAGCCCCAAAAGGGTCTGTCCCGCCAACTTGTAAATGGGGCGCAAACCATCCTTGCTTACTTTCATCTTGATATAGTCGTCCGCAAACCCCAAAACGCCCAACCACACAGTCGTAATCAGCATCAGTATCATATAGATGTTACGCAAACGCCCGAAAAGCAAACAGGGGATGATGATGGACACAATGATAATGACACCGCCCATCGTGGGCACACCCTTCTTCTCCACACCATAGGGATCTATGGAAGCATCGCGTTGCGCCTCACTCACGTTGTGGCGTTTCATCCATTTGATGAAGTATTCCCCGAACCAGACGGAAATGACCAACGACAGAATCAAGGTCAGCAAAGCCCGGAAAGAGATGTAGGTCCACATGTGCGAACCGGGAATCCCGTACTCTCCTAAAAATCGAAACAAATAATACAACATGCGCGCAACGGTTAAATGCCAAATACTCCTTTTATTACCTCATGGTCGTCAAAATGATGCTTCACGCCTTTCACCTCCTGGTAATCTTCATGCCCCTTCCCGGCCACCAACACCACATCGCCGGGACGTGCCATCATGCAGGCCGTACGGATGGCCTCCTTACGGTCGACAATGGAGATTACCTTGCGCATTTGCTCCTTGTCCAGTCCGGCCAACATATCGTTGATAATTTCCTGCGGCTCTTCGAAACGCGGATTGTCACTGGTAATGATTACCCTGTCGCTGTTTTTCACCGCTTCCTGCGCCATAATCGGACGCTTACCCTTGTCACGGTTGCCTCCGGCACCGCAGACCGTAATGACTTCGCCGCGCCGTTTCAGTATTTCGTTCACGGTCGACAACACATTGACCAACGCATCCGGCGTATGGGCGTAATCGACAATGGCTGTCACTCCCTCCCGAGAACGAATCGTCTCGAAACGTCCGTTCACCGGGCGCAATGTACTAAGGGCTACCAAAACGTCCTCAGCCCCGTGCCCCATACAAACGGCTGCAGCGTACACAGCTAACAAGTTGGATACATTGAAACGGCCTATGAAGGGGACACTCACCTCTTTGCCATTGACATCCAAGCACATTCCTTCAAACGACTCTTCCAACACCTTTGCCTTGAAATCGGCAACCGCACGCAAAGAATAAGTATTCACGACGGCCTTTGTGTTCTGCACCATGATCATTCCGTTACGGTCGTCAACATTCGTCACGGCAAAAGCCCCCTTGGGCAAACCGTCGAAAAATGCCTTCTTGGCATCGCGGTAGTTCTCGAATGTCTTATGGTAATCCAGATGGTCTCGCGTAAGGTTCGTAAAAATACCTCCTGCAAACTTCAGACCTGCGATACGGTGCTGGGCCACGGCATGCGAACTGACTTCCATGAAAGCATATTTACATCCTTCGTCTGCCATACGCCCCAACAAACGGTTCAACGTAATCGGGTCTGGCGTGGTATGCTCTGTCGGGACAGCCTCGTCATCTATATAGTTGCAAACCGTGGAACAAAGTCCGCACTTATAACCGAACACCCGGAACATATTATATAATAAGGTGGCAATCGTAGTTTTCCCGTTCGTACCGGTCACTCCGACAAGTTGCAATTTGGAGGTCGGGTCACCGTAAAACACCGTAGCCAACCGCCCCACCGCACTTTCGGAATCCTTCACTTGTACGTACGTCACCCCCTCAGCCTGCACCTCCGGCCATGCTTCGCACACTACGGCCACGGCTCCTTTCTCTATCGCCTTGCCGATATAAGCGTGACCGTCGGCCTGCGTCCCTTTGACGGCGACAAACAAATCGCCCGGCTGCACAAGCCGGGAATCCATATTGATTCCCGTAATGTTCCGTGCGGTATCGCCTTCGACCCGTACGACACTCACGCTTTTCAGCAAAATATCCAACTCCATCATCATGCTTCCCTCTTATCTTTTTAATTTAATCTGTATGGTTTGCCCTTTCTTATATTTGACGTACGGCGGGATGCTCTGCGAAACCACACGCCCCACGCCTTCCAATTTCACTTTCAATCCCCGGCTCTCCAACATATACACGGCGTCTTTCGCCCCCATGCCTTTCACGTCCGGTACGATTTCCATCGGCGTATTGTCACCGCGCAACGTCACGGCATTCCCGCTGTTCACCGCTTTCCCCCAAACGCTCTTTCCACCTTTGTCCGTGCTCCAGTCTTGTTTAAAAGGAATATCCAGTTCTTTCAGTACTGCCCGCGTGGCATTCAAGTCACCGTCCAACACATCCGGGACGAAGACGGAAGCCGAATCTGATGCTTCCGACACATCGCGATATACCCCTTTCGCCATGACGCTTTGGGCAATCTCGCTGAACACCGGACCGCAATGCCCCCCTCCCGAAGCAGGCAGGCCGGACTTTTGTATCGCGACGATGCAACTGTATTTCGGCCGGTCTGAAGGATAATAGCCGCAGAAACTGATAAGATATTTCATCCGGCCTCCATGATAGCCGCCCTTGCCTTGGGCCACTTGTGCCGTACCGGTTTTCCCCGACACCTTGAAATCCTTGCATCCGGCTTTCTTACCCAGTCCCTTACTTACTACCATTTCCAGTATTTCCTGAATGTCGTCCAGGGTCTTCGGAGAGCATATCCGCTCTTTGATGACTTCCACCGGGAATTCGCGCACGATTTCGCCATTCTTCCGGACGGCTTTTACAAAACGCGGACGTACCATCTTTCCACCGTTGGCTATGGCATTATAGAAAGTCAATGTGGCTATCGGCGGTATCTGGGTCTCATACCCGATGCTCATCCACGGCAAGGCCGTCTTCGACCAATTGCTGCCGTCCTTCTTCGGGCGGCGCACCCGCGGCTCTCCGCTTCCCATCAAAGGTATATTCAGGGGAATGCCCACTCCTTCACGATACAGCCCGTCCACGAATTTTTCCGGATGGTCTTTATAGTTGTCGTCTATCAAGCGGCTGACCCCGATATTGGAAGAATACATCAGCACTTCAGGCACACTGATTCTTCCGTAACCGCCACGCCGCCAGTTGTGATCCTTCATCACCCGCCCGTGCATCTCCCACTGTCCGTTACCGGTGTCTACGAAATCATTCTTCGAAATCTTTCCGTCCTCCAGTGCCACCATGATGGACGCGGTCTTAAAAGTAGAACCGGGCTCCATTAAGTCAGACACGGCGTTGTTCTTTACCTCGCGATACTCGCCATCCGCACATTTCGTCATGTTCACAATGGCCTTCACATCTCCCGTGGCCACCTCCATCAGCACCACCACGCCCACGTCGCCATTGATGTTTTTCAACTGTTTCAACAACGCCTTTTCCGCCGCATCCTGCATGGACACATCGATGGTCGTTTCAATATCATTACCATCCACCGGAGGGGCATCCACCAGACTCAACCACTTGTTACGCACCTTGGCACGATGGGACACGCCTTCCTTGCCCCTCAAAATGGAGTCGTAGGAAAGCTCCAGGCCGTAACGCGCCGAATCCTTACTGGCATACAAAGCCCCCAACGTACGCGTGGCCAATGAGCCGTAAGGCTTCTTTCGTTGATTGAATTCCTCTGCATAGAACCCGCCCTTGAAAGGAGACTCACGGAACAACGGCAGTTTCTTGCACTCCTTATACTGGATATAAGAGATTCGCCGACCGTATATCTGCCAGTTCCTCCGTCTCAACTTTTTTCCCTTTTTCAGCCGTTTCTTGAAATATCCGGCGGTTTTATCGGGAAAGATTTTACTCAACCCCCGGGAAATGGAATCCAAGTCGGCCATCAACACGCTGTCCCTCCAAGCCTGCAGTTCCTTGGCCGTCTCCGGATTCTTGTCCGACGCGACATAATCCATATAGATCTTATATTCCGGCAAGGAGCTGGCCATAATCTGCCCGTCTGCCGAAAGGATGTTTCCACGCTTGGCAGGAATGGGCACATTCTCTTTTACCAGTTTACGGCTCACCTGCGTCCAATACTCGCTCTCCACGAACATCAGGTAGGCCGCATTGCCCAATATATACAAACCGCCCAAGCTCATCAGTACGATGACCACGAAGAAACGGGGCATTATCTTTTTATTGTCGAAGTTCATTCTTCTTCCTCGTTTTGGGATCTAATCAAAAAAGGAGGTTCTTTCGGACTTTGCAGCACGCTGTCCGGAGTCTGTCTCAAACTTTTTTCTATCTGGCTTTGCCGTGTCTTTACGGTCAACTCGCTAGAACGGGTCAGCGCACGGTATCTCACCTCCGTCAATTCCGTCTTCAACTTTTCAATCTCAATCATCTCCTGCTCTGCGGAATAACGGTTCGTGATATAAATGATGGCAAAAAACGTACAGAGTAAAATCAATCCCATCTGACGACGCAACCACCCGGCCGTAAGGATATCCCCACCCAATATCTCGCGTAAAGACACGTTAGGACGTTGGTCCACGCCCTCACTCTCCGTGAAAGCCTTGATAGGAGACAGTTCACCCGGCCCGGCCTTTTCCTCGTCGCCCGGCACCACGCCATCCCCCTCGGACAGCCCCCCGCCCGGCTCGGCCTCCTCTGCTCCGGGACTTCCGGCAACTTCCTCCGTGGGCACACCGACGAGTTCCACGTCCGTTTTTTCTTCCAAATCCAGCTCTTCCTTCATCCTTTATTTCTTTTCCGCGATTCTCAACTTGGCACTGCGGCTACGGGGATTCGCACGCTGCTCCTCTTCTCCCGGCACTATCACTTTATTATGGACAGCCCTGAGCGGACAATCCACATTGCCATAGAAATCCTGTATCCGCTTGCCCTCCACATTTCCGGTTTTGACTAAATTCTTCACCATCCGGTCCTCCAAAGAATGATAGGTCAACACCACCAAGCGGCCTCCCGGGCGGAGCAATTCGACCGCAGCCGTCAACATCTCCTTCAAGGCGTCCATCTCCTGGTTCACTTCTATACGCAAAGCCTGGAACACCTTAGCCAATTCTTTCTTCTCTCGGTCACGCTCAAACAAAGGCTTTACGACCTCCATGAACTCTTCCGTCGTCTCAATCCTCCTGTGCATACGGGCTTTCACCACCCATGAGGCTAATTTACGGGCATTCTTCAATTCGCCGTACAGGTAGAAAATGTCGGCCAACCGCTCTTCCGCGTAATCATTCAACACATCCGCCGCTGTCAACTGCGCCCGCTGGTTCATCCGCATGTCCAACCTCCCGTCGAAACGAAACGAGAAGCCCCGTTCCGCATCATCGAAATGGTGGCTCGACACGCCCAAATCAGCCAGCAGGCCGTCCAACTCTCCCACGCCGTAATAGCGCATCCAGTTCTTCAGGTACCGGAAATTGCTCCGGACAAACGTAAAACGTCCGTCAGCAACGATATTCGCCTCGGCATCTTCGTCTTGGTCAAAACTATACAAATGCCCGGCCGTATCCAGTCGGGACACAATCGCCCGGCTGTGCCCTCCTCCTCCGAAAGTGACATCGGCATATACCCCGGCAGGATTGACCACCAGACCGTCTACACATTCTTTCAACAAGACAGGGACGTGATAAACTGCTTCTTCCATCAATATTTTACATTACGCGAGGTCAAAGGTACGAATTTTCATAGACACATACACCTTATTATAATAAAATATTTATCGACATGCTGTTAATAACTCCATGAAGAAAGAACGCGAGGCATCTGCAAGAAAAAGAGCGATTTATTTCCCAACAGAAATAGTTTTTACTATCTTTGCCCACAGTTAGACTGAAACCTTATGAAAAAACTCTTGTTATTGGTATTCCTAATAGGAACAACCGCATTTCACACCCAAGGGAAAATCCGCGAAAAACGTTCGATTGTGCGACTGGAAACCGCAATGGGCAACATTCGTATCGCGCTGAACGACGAAACACCGGTCCACCGGGATAATTTCCTCAAATTAGTTTCAGAAGGATTCTACGACGGAACGCTCTTCCACCGCGTCGTGAAAGACTTCGTCATTCAAGCAGGCGACCCGAATTCCAAACAGGCTCCGGGCGGAAAGATATTGGGAGAAGGAGGGCCGGGATATATGTTGGCTCCCGAAATAGACCTGCCTTTCCAATACCATAAAAGAGGAGCGGTGGCCATGGCGCGCGAAAATGACGCAAACAACCCGGACCGCCTAAGCAACGGGTCGCAATTTTACATCGTATGGGGAAAGAAATACCGCCCCCGGGAACTGGCCTTTGCCTGGACCGCGCTGAAAGGCGGTGTGTACGGTGATTTTGAAACCAACAGGGAAATGGAGCAAGAATACCTCACCACCGGAGGCACACCCGGGTTAGACGGAGGATACACCGTATTCGGCGAAGTCATAGAAGGGCTCAATGTGGTAGAAAACATCCAATCCACCGCGACAGACTCCCACGACCGCCCGCAAACCGACATCGTAATCCTGCATGCCGTGGTAGAACAAAAATCAAAGAAGGCCGGAACAACAGGTAAAAGACAGCATTTGCCAGGATTATATTAAAAACATCCGATTTCATCGGTGTTTTCTTTTCTATTCGTCTGCCTGCGCACGAGAGGAAATAATGGTAAAATAACTCTTTATACCGTTTTTTGCGATTTAACCAACCTTTTTCATTACCTTTGCCTTGGTTTTAATCTAAGACTTGTATATTCATGAAGAAAATCTTATGCGGACTTTCTCTTTTTGCCGCTTTTTCGTTAAGCTCTTGCATACAAAACGAACCCGCCAACTCTGAGTGTGATATAGAAGAGGCTTATGTTCTCGCATCTGACGAGGAGGCTTTGTTCTTCACCCCGAATGACGCAGTGAAGGACGTGGCGTCGTCCGACACGTCCATCGTGTTTTATCTGCGCGAAGACTTCACAGACTCCACGCAGTTGCAAGCGTTGAAAATAAACTTCAAGCTCACTCCGGGTGCCTCCATCACACCCGAAAACGGTAGTGTGCAAGACTTCACGCACGGCGGCATACGCTACCGGGTCATGTCCGAAGACCGGCAATGGCACCGGGATTATCATGTAAAGTTTGCACTCATACAGCCCATAGAAACCGACCTTTCTTTTGAAAACATTAAGATGGAAGCCAATGGACGTTATTACGAGTGGTTCGAAAAATCGGCACACGGCAACGACGTCCCCCAATGGGCTACCGGCAACCCGGGTTACGCCATCAGCCGTTCGTCAGCCAAACCCGACGAGTTCCCTACGATACCGTGGACAAAGGATGCCATAAACGGACAATCCGTCAAGCTCGAAACGTGTGACACCGGTCCTTTCGGTGTCATGGTCAATATGCGCATCGCAGCAGGCAACTTGTTTATCGGGACGTTTGATGTGGCCAACGCCTTGAAAGATGCCATGGCCGCCACGCGCTTCGGCCTGCCGTTCAACAAAAAACCATTGCGCTTTGAAGGATATTACAAATTCAAGCCAGGCGAAAAATTCCAGAACAGAAAAGGCACCATCATTGAAGACCGCATTGACGAACCGGACTTATATGCCGTATTATACAAGAACACGGACGGGCACGGGCAACCTGTCACCCTGAAAGGCGATGACGTATTGACCCACCCTAACATCGTGGCTTTGGCACGCATCCAAAATCCGGTGCATGATTTCAACACATGGACCCGCTTTGACATCCCCTTTGAATATAGCGGCAACGTAAACGAGAAACTACTAAAGGCTTACGGCTACAACCTGGCTGTCGTCTTCACTTCCAGCATCGAAGGAGCCAGTTTCTGCGGCGCCGTTGGAAGCACGCTGCTGGTAGATGAAGTGAAAGTGGTTTGTGAAGAATAACCCATAATAAAGAAGAGAACATGAAACATCTGAAATATATCCTAATCTTTGCCCTGTCATCAGCCATGGGCACGTTACAGGCACAAGACCTCAAAGAACTGATGAAGGAAAACCGCGAGAACCGGGAAGCCAACTATGCGAAATGGGGACCGACATCCGACCACGACGGTATGGGCTATGTCGTCAGGGCCGGATTCGTGCTAGGCGGAACGACTCCTCTTCCTCTTCCCAAGGAAATCCGTAAAATCAACGAATTCGCTCCGAAGGGCGGTTTCAGTTTAGGAATAGACGGATATAAGTACTTCAATACGAGATGGGGACTTTCCGCCGGACTTCGTTTTTTCATGCAAGGCATGCGCACGGGGGCTGAAGTGAAAAACTACAACATGGCCATCGTGATGGGCGAAGACGTGGTAGAAGGACGTTTCACGGGGACGGACATTACCGAGACCCGCATGACGGGCTTTACGATTCCCGTAACGGCCACCTACCGTGTAGGAGCCAGATGGACATTCAATCTCGGCCCTTACGTCAGCTATTGGATTTATCGTGACTTCGATGGCGAAGTCTTCGACGGCTATTTGCGCGAAGGCTCACCCGTGGGACAAAAGATAACCATCGGTACCGACAATCCGGCTTCTTACGACTTCAGCGACAACATGCGCCATTTTTCTTGGGGGATGGAATTCTGTGCCGACTTCCGTATAAAGAAGCATCTCAACGTCTTTGGACTGTTGGACTGGGGTATGAACGATGTGTTCAAAAGCGACTTTGAAACCGTCACGTTCTCACTCTTCCCACTCTATGCCACTTTCGGAATGGCTTATTATTATTGATCACTTAAAAAAATATGAATATGAAGAAGTTATTTACCTTATTATTATTTTGTGCAAGCCTCACGCAAGGGTACGCCATGAACGCTGCTTCAACAGGAAGCAAGGCATCTAAAGAGTACACAGACAAACTCGTTGTCACCATTAACGGTGAATCCAGTCCTGAACAAACTACTAAAATCACGGTAGAGACCCCCAAAGACGGCATCATGAACATTACACTTCCCAACTTCTGTCTTAGCGCAGGAGAAGACATGATGTATGTAGGGACAATCAAGGTGAATGAAATCCCGTTGACAGCTTCTGGATTGTATAACACATTCACCACGAACCAGACCATACAAATCGAGGCCGGAGACATACCTATTGAAGGCATGTGGCTCGGTCCTATGTTAGGCGATGTGCCCCTACAAATGGTAGGTAAAATTTCCGATGACAAATTCTACACTACAATCGACATTGAAATGGTCTTGCTCGGACAAACTATCCACGTCGTATTCGGCACGGACGATTTTGGTTCTTCCATTCATTCTGCCCAGTCTGAAAAGCAAATGCAAACGACAAACGTCTACACTCTGCAAGGCATTCTCGTGAAGGGCAATGTGGAAAAAGCCCATGCCCTCGACGGATTGCAGAAAGGCATTTATATTGTAGACGGCAAGAAAGTTATCAAAAAATAAAGTAACGGGCTGCGATTCCCCTAAAAAAAGAAGACAAATGCCGATGGAGGGTTCTCCATCGGCATTTGTCATATAAACAGCTGAATACAAGACACTTCCCAAATCTCAACGACCTTCTTCGAAAAACTGCGGAGAACGAAAAATCAATCTGCTTAGAATGATTTTCCATTCTCCTGAGATCAATTTTTCAATCTCCTGAGATTGATTCGCTCCCTTCTGCCAATGGCATCCGGATTTTCGTTATCTTGACACAACGCCCCACCTACCCCCTTTCTCTTCTTACCCTGCCCCATTCCTCCGGGCAAAAACGGTAAACCCGTGATTCTACTGAAATTACTACCGTAAAAGCCGAAAATCCTACCAAAACAGGATATGCCCTTTTGGCCTTTCTGCCTACTTTTGTATTGGCCAAACGAACTAAAAGCAGCTATTTACAAACTATAAAAAGATAGATAAGAATGAAGAGATTGTTTACTTTGTTATTGGGGGCAACATTTGGCTGCGGAATACAAGCGCAATATCTCCCAAATACAGGTTTTGAAGCATGGAAAGAAGTTTGCGGTAGTTCCTACCAATCAAGTAAAAGCGGAAAAAGCGGTGGAGCCGAAGGTTTCAGGCAACGCCCGGGAACCGAACCAATGGATTGGAACGGTTCAAGCGTAAACCAAAAAGTTTGGGCTTTCCTTTTTTCACAAGAAAAACAAGAAAAACTCATAACACAAGGTGTAAGCAGAAACGGAACAAAATCCGTGGTTCTCACCAATAAATTTGTCGGTGTCGGTACTATAGGTAGCAATGCACCCGCTTTCATCACATTTGGCACCCCGTGGGTCTATGCCGTTTCTACTATTTCGGATTGCGATGGCGGCGTATATGGCGGGACGAATTTCACTTTCCGTCCTGACGCCATCAGAGGATGGTACAAACGTACGCCATCCACAGAGGGAAATGAAAACGCCCACATAATCGCCTATCTGTGGAAAGGGGCCTACAGCTCAGGAATCAAGTCACACACAACAAACGACATAAAAGAAGATGTAGACCGCGTTGTTATGGGAAAAGAGAGTGGAACGGCAAACGGGACGCTCATTGCGTCATGCGACTATGGATTCGCCACTACCACAAACAATGACTGGCAAGAAATCATCGTGCCGCTAAATTACGAAAAAGGGCAAGAAAACACCATTCCTGAAAAAATGAATGTCATCATTTCAAGTGCCGATTATTGGACGCGTGCTAACATCAAAGACCAAAGCATACTGGAAGTGGACGACGTGCAATACTTGTACTATTCCCAATTAGCCGAACTCTCGTACGACGGCAAAAGCATCGACGGTTTCAGCAAAGACAAATACGAATATACCATCACGGCAGATTACGACGAAAGCAAACTTTCCGCTAAAGCCGACGGCATAGGCGCCATCGTGGAGAAGTCTTACGATGAAGAAACACACAAGCTTACTATCACGGTGAAGGGGAACGACATCAGTGCCAATACAGAAAACTTCCATACTTACACGTTGGAATTCAAGCAGGCAGAAGAACAAATACCCTTGGAAAGCACCGACTATTCCGGCTTCTTGACCGTGACCGTCAATGGCAATTCCGCAGATTCCCAAATCACAACTATCCGATTAATCAAGAATACGGACGCGTCCTATTCCTTCGCCTTGGACAACTTCATATTGGGAGCAGGCGAAGATGCCATGCCCATAGGTAACATCTTATTGAAAAACCTAACCGTAAGCGAAGACGGGAATATCTTTACCGCAAACCAAACCATACAAATCACAGAGGGAAACAAAGAAGGTGTTACAAGTTGGCTCGGACCGCAATTGGGGGATGTCCCCGTGGTACTCTCTGCCACCAAAAACGGAAACAACATGACAGCCGACATCGACATTGACATGACTAGCACTATCGGACAGGTCATTAAAGTCTCTTTCACGCCAGTACTGGAAACCAAGTTTACCAATCCATTGCTCGTGACCATCAACGGTAATTCCGCAGATCCCCAGATTACAACTATCCGATTAATCAAGAATACGGACGCGTCCTATTCCTTCGCCTTGGACAACTTCATATTGGGGGCAGGCGAAGATGCCATGCCCATAGGTAACATCTTATTGAAAAACCTAACCGTAAGCGAAGACGGGAACTCCTTTACCGCAAACCAAACCATACAAATCACAGAGGGGAATAAAGAAGGGGTTACAAGTTGGTTCGGACCGCAATTGGGGGATGTCCCCGTGGTGCTCTCTGCCACCAAAAACGGTGACAACATGACAGCCGACATCGACATTGACATGACTAACACTATCGGACAGATAATTAAAGTCTCTTTCGCACCAGAACTTGTCATAAACGGCACCACAACGTTAGAAGTGACCGGAGGAGGGCTTTACAACGTGACTCTCTCCCGTAATTTTGCGGCAAATTGGAACACGATATGCCTACCATTCGACACTACACCCACTACATTAGGTGCAACACAGGTACAAGCTTTCACCGCTTGCGACGGAACTACACTCACTTTCACTAAAACAGAAAGCATGATGGCCAACACGCCCTATCTCATTTATTTTGAAAAGGCACCTGCCACTCCCTTGTACATCAGCACAGAAATCAAAGCAACCGCCCCCACTTCCGTAACCCACGGCAACGTGACCTTCGTCGGCAACTATGAAGCAGGCAAGAACATGGAAGGCCTTTACGGCGTAGCCGAGAAAGCAGGCGAACAGTACATCATGCGCGGCGGAACGGGCAGCACACTGGGCAGCACAGGAGCCTATTTCACCGTAAGCGGATCTGAAGTGAATACCCTGCGCATCCGCCTTGAGGGAACCGGAACCGGCATCTCCGACGTGGAAGCCGGGAAAGGCGGCCAAACCTTCGACATCTATAGCCTGAACGGCATCAAGGTGCGCAGCCAAGCCACCACTACCGACGGCCTGCCCAAAGGCATCTACCTCATCAACGGAAAAAAACATATCGTAAAATAAAAACAGGAGACACCGAAATGAAAAAGAACATTTATACCACGCCCGTTGTGGGAATAGTGAAATTGGACACAACAGGAATTATCGCGACATCCGCACTGGGCACCGGGGACAGGAACGACATCGAAATAAAGGATGAAATCTTCGAAGGCGAATTCCGTTCCAACCGGAATCACTGGGAAGGACTCTGGTAAGGCTAAACCTGAACTTTATCCATAACGCAAGTGTGGGGCGCAGCACGGAACGCAGTTCCGGCCCGCCCCACATTTCTGTTTCCCGGCACTTTGCCAAACAGGAAACAAGCACAATGCTAAGCCTTGGCGTTGAGGGCAGACCTTTTCTTCAGGTAATCGTCCAACTTCATGCCTTCCATACGCTCAAAGCAAATACGGGCGGTCTTGGACGAGCCGAAACCGACAACGACACAATCGGCCACCGAGACGATTGAGCCGTCGGCCACTCCGCGCTTCAATGCACTGATACGGTAAGAATTGATGTAGTCGTGGCAATTGTTATAACCTTGGCTCCGGAGGCATTGCAATAACAAATGGCGGTTGATTCCCGTGGCCTCGCACAGGCGGTCGCGCCCGAACGTGTTGTCTTGCCACTCACGGTCATGTTGCATGAAGAACTCCACCCGCTCAAAACGACGCCGGTTGGTTTCGTTGAAGTCCTCCTTTTCGGCCTGCACGATAACCTCTTCCGTGGGTGCTTCATCCACCTCTACAATCTCTGGCTTAGGCAAATGGATGGCCATGGTCTCCAATGTCCGATAGAACAAATACATATTCAAAAGACAGAACAAATAGAAATAGACTAATAACAACATGGCATTGAATACTGCCGTAACTACTATATAGAACACCATATTCAGCCCCATGGCGGTCACGTAACCTTTCAAATAACGGGGTATCTCGGCATTCTTGACCAACAACCGGGGCAGGCGAAGTATATTGGTCACATAGTAGACAGACAACCCCAAACCTGCCAGACGGAACAACATGTCCGGCCCCCACCAACACTCCGCCAGTTCGGAGTAGGTATGGACAATCACCGGACGGTTTCCCAAAAGCAGACTGGCGACATATAATATAATAAGGAATATGGCCGGCGAGGCATAACGCCACATCCGTCCCCACTGCAAATATCCCGGCATGGGGATGCTCAAGGGATAAATGCCCTGAAGAAAAGAAGTCACCACCAACAACAAAAGCATGAAAGGATGGAGCAAGCCGACATTCGCGAACTTGAGCAAGGGCATGAACGGGAAGGACACACAAGTCAACACTCCGAATATGCCCATAATCCATGCCAAGGACAAGTATTGCACCTTATAACGGGAATACAAGAACAACACGGAGGCCATCATCAAGTGGATGGTAGCAATGACGACGAGGGTAATAAGAATATAGGTCTGCATATCAGGCAAAGATATAAAAAACAGCCCAGTTGCAAAAGCCTATGGATAAAAAATTGATTCTGATTGCTGTTGACGCCACTTTCCGTAAAGCCCCGTCTTTTGCGGCAGGCGACGGTTGCCAATAATCCGGAAAACTCGTTAGCCAACAAGATTGTGCACATTGCCTTTTTGCCCAAAGGGTCCTCTGGTATGTTAAAGTCGAAAAGATTATCCGGGTTCATGATTTCATTCCCAAAATAACATGTACTTTTGTGTGTCTTGAAGAAACAACTGTTCTAAGGCAAACTTATAAAAGAAAGGATTTTAAGTATGAAAAAAATGAATCAGATCTTGGCAGCAGCCTTGTTGGCTTGCATGGCCGCCTGCACAAGCAACCAGAAAAAAGAAGCTGCAACAACAGAAACGACAGAAACGGAAGCAGCCACAGCCGTCGGCGACACAACTGCCCTCGCCATGACGGGCACCTTTGAAGGTATATTTCCGGCTGCATCCTGTGAAGGCATCCGCGCTTCACTGACAATCAATGCAGACAGCACTTATACCTATAAAAGAGAATACATCGGCGAAAAAGACGAGAAGTATGAAAGCAGCGGCATTTACCACCTGAAGGCAAAGGACTTGATTGAACTGATTACTCCTTCTTCCGGAGAAAAGACTTATTTCAAACGTGTCGAAACAGGCTTTATGCTGTCTGACAGCCTGGGCACAGTCAATCAAGGCGAGCTTGCCGGACACTATATATTGAAAAGACAATAGACTTTTCATTTGGCACACGCAAAAGGAAGAAGCCACATAGGCTTTTTCCTTTTGTGATTCAAAGCTTTCTTGCATATCCCTTAAGGACATACAAGCCCCGGACATTGCTTCCCCCACGCTCGGAATCAGGCAAAAACCTCCTTCAGGACATCCAAGGATTTCAATTCAGGGAACTCCGGGACATGCAGCCTGTAATACTCATCCAACACCTCTAAGTAACGACCGCGCTCCAGACGGTTCATCGCAAAAAAACGCATCGTATCATAGTTCATCCGCATGAAGAGGGGGATGAGAGCCGCCTCTTGCGGTTCCAAATATGCATGGCGAGACGGGGAAGAGGACACAAAACAAGCCTCCACCATGTCGAAACAATCCCCCTTGTGCCACTCCTCCACGTTGGGATAGAAACCAAGAAACCGCGTCAGCCGTGTGAGAAAAACCAGATGGAAGTTTGAGAACCCCTCCCCGCTAGCATCCAACCATTGCAAAGAATAGAGGATATAGGAAAAAAGTGTGTCGCTCCCCTCTTCATGTTTCAACACACGGCAAAGGAATTCGGCCAGGAACAAAGCCATGGAAGACTTACGTGGGTCGTACGGCAACGTCTGATAAACATACTTGAACCGCACATCCCGTATGCGCTGCAAAGCCGACTTCTGCCGGTAGTCGAAATCTATCTCCAAAATGGAAAGCGGCCGAAAGAACACACCTTTGAGGGCCGCCTTACGCGATTTTGGCAACTTTACCATGAAAGACACCGTCCCACGTATGGCCGTATAGATATCCACAATCAAAGAATTGTCGTTGTATTTTAGCGTACGCAACACCACGCCTTGCGT
The DNA here is from genome assembly GCF_900683745.1 of Paraprevotella xylaniphila YIT 11841. NCBI lineage: Bacteria > Pseudomonadati > Bacteroidota > Bacteroidia > Bacteroidales > Prevotellaceae > Paraprevotella > Paraprevotella xylaniphila. Next base: position 2,974,881 of record NZ_LR215980.1, on the reverse strand, counting down.
TTTTTCCTGCATAAATCTCCATTTTTGGGGACTAAAATTAGGAAAAACGACCGAAATACGGGAAAAAATCACCAAAAACACATTTTTTTGAAAGATTTTCCTCGATTTATTTTGTCGGTTCAAAGAAAAGCCATACCTTTGCATCGCAAATGAGAACGGTAGTCTGCAAATGACTTGAAAACGGTTTCAGAAAGCAAAAGAGCGAAAGCTCAAATCGCGTTGGTCCCTTCGTCTATCGGTTAGGACGAGAGATTTTCATTCTCTAAAGAGGAGTTCGACTCTCCTAGGGACTACTAAGTTGAACGAATTATTTAAACGTAAAGATGGCAAACCATAAATCATCATTAAAAAGAATACGGCAGGAGGAAAAAAGAAGACTCCACAATAGATATTACGCGAAGACCATGCGTAATGCTGTTCGTAAGCTTCGTGCTACGACAGACAAGGCTGAGGCTACAGCGATGTATCCCAGTGTACAAAAGATGTTAGACAAATTGGCTAAAGTAAACATCATACACAAGAATAAAGCTGCCAATTTGAAATCTAAATTGGCCATTTACATCAACAAATTGGGATAATTCCGATAGTATCATATATAGGAAAGAGTTGAAGTTTCTTCAACTCTTTTTTTTGTATCTGTACCCATTGGGCAAACTGTCCCTAAGAAACCGTCGGCATATTGATGAACACTAAATACTCCCCCTCCCCACGTATCACGAACTCTTCACCGGTCGCCTCGTTCAACGTCCCTTGCCACCAGTTGGCAAAATCGCGCAAAGGATAAGCCAGACCTTCCCCACGCAAGCCTCGCGTGCCGAAAGCAAAAATCGAAACCTGTACCCCCTTGCAACAGAAAAAACGGCAATCCCCTTTCACCGGTACGAAAAAACCATAATCCGTATACATACGTACTTCCGCTCCCATCCGCATATATTCCATCAACAGGCTGATATTCCCCAAAGTATGATCTTCCCTACGCCCCGTAGCACCGACAATGGCAATCCGACGAAATCCTTTTTCCAATAGATAGCTCACAGCTTTGGTCTGGTCGTTTGTCTCTTGGTCCGGATTATACCGGATAATACCCGCATATCTTTTCTGGTTTTCCACGCTCAACGAATCTCCATCCCCTACAATCCTGTCCGGCACGCGTCCCGACTCTAAACAACGGTCGGCCGCCCCGTCACAACATACCGTAAAAGGAGCTGTATCCAGTATCCTCAACGGCAAAGCCGACACGGGAAACTCCCCATTCCCCACGACTACCGCTTCCGGCACAAAATCCCAACCGACCCGTCTCATTTCTCCTCTTCCATCATTCGTATCCATTTCTTATATCCTCCGATAGCAATTAGGGCATAAAGGCCGTACAGTCCGGCCGTAAAATAAAGTTCTTTATAAACATACAATCCACAGCAAACCACATCGACTATAATCCACACCAACCACTGCTCTACGTATTTACGGGCCAACATCCATATTCCCACGATACTCAAAGCCGTCGTAAAACTATCCGACCAAGGCACGTCACTATTGGTAAACTCTGTTAAGATCCAGGCAATCAATACCAAAGTGACCACAAAGACCGAGAACAGAGGCACATAAATCCGGGGAGGAGTATGGGTTATCGGCAGAGCAGAAACAGCGTCCTCCTTTCCGCCCCACCCGTATTTCCAACTCAACCATCCGTACGCAGCCGCCAACAGATAATAAACATTGATAGCAAAATCTGCGTATAACCCTGCTTCATAATACACGAAAATATAGATGGCCGGCATGACTACACCTACTATCCACAAATAAATGCTAGCTTTATACTCTAGCCAAAGATAAATCAGACCGACACAGGTACCGGCTATCTCCAGACAATTACCCATCACCTCTTTTTCCAATTATTAAAAAACCGACATCATGACCCGGCAACTTCTTTAAACGGCAAAATTACACTTTTCGGCCGACGCAAGCAAACATCCTCGTCTAAACACGACAAACCCACAGGATTTTCACGGTTACATAAAGGGCAAAACCCTCCTTTTTCCTTTCCCCTTTCAAAGTTTTTGCGTATATTTGTGCGTTAAATATGAACGAATTAAAACTATGTCAGAAGAAGAAATAAAAGGCACAAATTATTCGGCCAGCAGCATTCAGGTGTTGGAAGGACTGGAAGCCGTACGCAAACGTCCGGCGATGTATATCGGAGACATCAGCGAGAAAGGTTTGCACCACTTGGTTTATGAAACCGTGGATAACTCCATCGACGAAGCACTTGCCGGCTATTGTACTCACATAGAAGTCACTATCAATGAAGACAACTCCATCACCGTACAAGACAACGGCCGCGGTATTCCGGTAGACATGCATGAAAAAGAGCACAAGTCCGCATTGGAAGTCGTAATGACCGTACTTCATGCGGGTGGCAAGTTCGACAAGGGTTCCTATAAGGTGTCCGGAGGTCTTCATGGTGTCGGTGTGTCTTGCGTAAACGCCCTTTCTACCCACATGCTTTCGCAAGTCTTCCGGGAAGGCAAGATTTACCAACAAGAATACGAATGCGGCAAGCCGCTTTATCCGGTCAAGGTCGTAGGCGAAACCGAACTTCGGGGCACACGCCAACAGTTCTGGCCGGACAGCAGCATCTTCATCACGACCACTTACAAATATGAGATTCTGGCCAACCGCATGCGCGAACTGGCATTCCTGAATGCTGGTATCACCATTATCCTGACCGATATGCGCGAAAAGGACGAGAACGGTGTGCCGCGCAGCGAGACATTCCACAGCAAGGACGGCCTGAAAGAATTCGTGCGCTACATTGATTCCAGCCGTATCCACCTGTTCAACGACGTGATATACCTGAACACGGAAAAGCAAGGGGTTCCTATCGAAGTAGCCATCATGTACAACAACGGTTATACGGAAAATATCCACTCCTACGTCAACAACATCAATACCATAGAAGGCGGTACGCACTTGGCCGGCTTCCGCACGGCACTGACCCGTACGCTGAAGAAATACGCTGAAGACGAATACGCCAAGGAATTGGAAAAGCTAGAGAAGAACAAGGTGGAAATTTCCGGCGAGGACTTCCGCGAAGGACTTACCGCCGTCATTTCCATCAAAGTGGCCGAACCGCAGTTTGAAGGACAGACCAAAACCAAATTGGGTAACAGCGAAGTAGCCGGTGCCGTACAGCAAGCCGTAGGCGAAGCCTTAAGTTATTATTTGGAGGAACATCCAAAAGAAGCCAAACTTATTGTGGACAAAGTCATCCTGGCTGCGACAGCACGTGTGGCCGCCCGCAAGGCCCGTGAAAGCGTACAGCGCAAGAGTCCGATGTCGGGCGGCGGTATGCCGGGCAAGTTGGCCGACTGTTCGGACAAGGATGCAGCCAACTGCGAACTGTTCATCGTCGAGGGTGATTCGGCCGGCGGCTCTGCCAAGCAAGGGCGCAGCCGTCAATATCAGGCCATCCTCCCCATCCGCGGTAAGATATTCAACGTGGAGCGTGTCATGTGGCACAAGGCTTTCGAACATGAAGAAGTGAACAACATCATACAGGCTTTGGGCGTACGTTTCGGCTTGGGCGAAGACAGCAAGGAAGCCAATTATGAAAAGCTACGCTATTACAAAGTAATCATCATGACCGATGCCGATGTCGATGGTTCCCACATTGACACACTGCTGATGACGCTCTTCTACCGCTACATGCCCGAACTCATCCAGAAAGGCCACTTGTATATCGCCACTCCTCCGCTTTATCGTTGCAAGAAGGGTAAAATCGAAGAGTATTGCTATACGGAAGCCGACCGCCTGCGTTTCATGCAACAATATAACAACGGTTCCGAACAAGGTATGACAACCCAACGCTACAAAGGTTTAGGAGAAATGAATCCGGAACAGTTATGGGAAACTACCATGAACCCCGAAACACGCCTGCTGAAGCAGGTCACCATCGAAGACGCAGCCGGAGCCGATTACGTGTTCTCCATGCTGATGGGCGAAGATGTCGGACCGCGCCGTGAGTTTATCGAACAGAACGCCACTTACGCCAATATCGACGCATAAACATGGACGGGCAATGAAAAGCCCCCTGCCATATAAAACAAAAGAATCCGCTTCGACATAGTCAAAGCGGATTCTTTTGTTTCTATCTGCAAGCAATCAGTCTACCACTACCTTACGAGTTGTACCATCGCTCATCTTAATCAGGTTGATGCCACGCTCCGGCTGCGTAATCTTGCGACCGTCCAACGTATAGCGGCCTACTTCTTTCACCTCTTGAGCTGCCGGCAAACCGTTGATGGCAGAAGCGTCGAACTCTTCAATATGCCCGAAACGCGACCATTCCACGGCATTCTTATAAGCTTCCAGACTGCCTTCCGGAACATAAAGCGTCACTCCGGACAAGTCGTACGGGAATGTATTTTCCTCCAATACTATGGGAGAGGGATTATAAACCCGGCACTCTTTCAGCCTGCAATAAGAGAACATGCCATAACCATAAACCGCCTCAAGGGTTGAAGGCAATGAAATAGACTCTATCCTGTCGCCAAAATAAATCTCAGGCACAGTGATATCCGCGCTGCGCATGCGCGCCCATTCATCCGGCTCGCCGATATACTTCACCCCCTCTTCTATCCTTACCCTCGTCTTGGCCGGAGGTACCATATACACCGTAACGAGGTCTTTGGCATACACAATACCATCCACCGACTTGTAGTAAGGATTGTCGGGCGACACCTCAAAGGCTTCTACATAATATCCAAAACCGGAAGCTTCCCAATCACCGACAGATGCAGGCACATAAACCTTCTTGACGGGCAGGTCTGCAAAAACATCCGGCAAGAAAGTGATACCTTCTTCCAATGTCAAACCGGACAAGGCCGTACAATAATCAAAAGCGTTGCCAACCACAGTTTTCAACGAAGCCGGCAGGTTGATTTCCTTCAACTTATCACAATTGGCGAAAGCATAGGATTCTATCGTCTCCAAACCATCGGGCAGAACCACCTTGACCAAAGATGTGGGACGGTCGAACGGAGTGAACGCCTCTTTGCCGATGGTCTTTGTACCCGGCTTGATGGTAATTTCTGCCAAGTCGCCTGCCAAGCCGATGGCCGTCGTTCCGGCATAAATCACGCCAGGCTCATGGTTTTCCAACCACGGTGTCCCCACGAAAGCGGAACTTTCGGCCGACGCACTCCCTTTAAAGATAACCTCCGTCAACTGCTTGCTGTTGCCGAACGCACCGTAAGACACCATTACCCCATCGGGAATGGTCACTGAAGAAATCAACGAGCCATAGAAAGCCATACCGTCCACCTTGACAACATCGTCAGGCAGCACAACCTTGCCGGTCAAGGCCGGTGCCACCAACATGGCCACCCAACCTTCTTCTCCTCCGCCTATGGCTTCGTCCGCCTTTTGGAGCAACACATTGCCGGAAGCCGCAAAGTGCTTGTTTCCTTCGGCCACAGTCAGTTTTTCCAACTTCTTCAACATGCCGAATACCGGCACAACACGATCTTCAAAATTATAATCATCCGAAGGAATCTCAACATGCGCCACATCAGCGACATCCGCCGGTATGTGGAATGATGTCAATCCACCGGCCAAATCCACCAAGCTCCTTTCCCCATTAAAAGGCTCACGTGAATAAATGGCATTGTCCTCTGAAACATATTCGGCATTTCCCGCTGCGACAGACAAAGAAACCAAATTCTCCATAGCGGCAAACTGCGCAGCTTGATAAGACGATGTCAACCTTGCATCCGCCGGCATCGTATAAGATGTCTTGTCCACACCGAGAAAAACGATTTCACGCAACCTCACATCAGAATTCCATTCTGTATACCATCCGTACAGCACATTGTCTTCTACTTCATAACGTTCACTCTTGCCGGACATCTCTAACTTGGCCAAAGACGGGCAACCGTCAATGGAAATACCTTCTGCCGAAGCCGGGAACGTTGCGGAAACCAAAGACGGGCAGTCCTTCACTGTCAGATTAACCAAACCGGCCGGAAACACAATACCCTCGATATTGGGCTTATCCTCCAAATACAATGAAGGACGTTCTCCTCCCACCGCATCGTCCGGAACGACCACCGTGCCTTTCACCATGCGCGGAATGACAAGGCATCTCTTCGGCAATGTCTTACTGTAAAGGCATCCGTCCTGCGAAAAGAAGAATTCGGAACTTGGATCCACCGTCACTTTCTCCAACTGGTCGCAATCGTCGAAAGCATACTTTTCATCACTGAAACCTTCCACCGTGGCCGGAATCGAAAGCGAATGGATGGATGAAGCGATGATGGCATCCCCACCAATCCACACCACGCTGTAGTCCACACCCTCATGCTGCACAGAGGAAGGAATGACTATATCCTTCACCCCACGGGGAATGGCTGACAAAGTAACCCGTTGGCTTTCTCCGCTACGGACGATATACTTATAACCATCCACCACAAAAGTGATCGGTGCGCCCCAAACCTGCACGCCTGCGCCCCACAAAAGGGCACAAACCCACAACCATAAAAAAGTAACTCTTTTCATAACTTATTTTTTTAATTACACATTGCTCTCTTCGTAAGAGATAAACTGACGAGAGTAATAAGCTATACAATATAGAGATACAAATCTGTTTTATGTCAGACTCTTGACAAAGTACTGAATTTGTTTGTAACCTCTACTATATTTATCTTCGTTATTCTTGTATTTTTCAAGTTATTAGCATAACTTTGTCCTGTCAGTTTATCTCTTACGAAGAGACAAACCAACGACATAATAAAGCCCCAATGCTCTAATCTTCAAAATAAAAAATGCCGTTTTAGCATAAAAAAATAGCTAAAACGGCTTTTATTATCTTAACACCTCTATCAAAATCAATAAGCAGCTTCGAGCACCGTAGTGTAGATAGACCGCATCAACAAATCATCTTCTTCCGAATAGTCGGAGAAACTTTCCAACACATTGACACGATTCCCATAGAAAACGGCAGTGGCAGTTGTTCCGTCATATTCCTCACCAAAGTCATAGGCATAAATGACACCATTGGCCTTGTCCTCCCATCTCCAATAGGAAAGCTCCACAGAACCATCGCGGAAAAATTGCAAGTAAGTACCTGCTTGCGAGAACAGCACACGTTCCATGGCTTCACTTCCCACGTCGAAGATGTCTTCTTCCGCCCAATCTATGCCGTAACTGTTCACATAGGTAGTCACTTGGTCGGCATCCACACGATAGATGGCATCATATACATTCACCTTTTCCATATAATACTGTGCACGTTCTTCCACGGCCGTCCACATACGGCAAAGATTTCCGGAATTTCCCGTCAACTCATCGTCCACGTTCACAGCCTTTTGTACAGGTACCTCGGTCTCCACTCCATCATAGCCTATCATTTTAAAAGCTGTGATATTACCGTTTCCGTCCCGTCCTTCCACAACCAATGTACCAAGCCCTTCCAAACTGTATTCATTTTCAATAACTTGTTCAAAACGCCCTGCTATCAACATCGTGTTCTCAATATTGCGGCTGAACACAGGACGGCGATTGAACAAACCGGCCACTTTCGTAGCCTTGCGTGCCGCAGCTTTCACGCCATAAGGATAGGCGGCAGCCTTTATCGCCACATATTGCCCGTCAGCTGTCAGTTCGATAGAACGGTAAGGAATTTCAGAGGTATTGATTTCATACTTTCCGCTCACGTCCGCATAACGTGCAGCATCGGGCAAATCGACAGGAGCAGAAGTGTCATATTCGGGAGCAGACTGAGGGATGTCACCGCCTCCTTCGCCTTCACCGCCAGAAGTCCCGGGACGCAAAAACACCTCTTCATAACCATCCTCATCCACAGCCACCATTTTAGTATCTGAGATAGAAACAATCGTCCAACGCATCACTTCGCCATCGGCCGAAACGGTCACGGTCTTAGAAGCCGCATCATAAGTGAACGAAAACGGATACCGTTCACCTTCCTCCACTATCACGCCACTTCCGTTAGCATTAAATGTAATTTCATCTCCATACCACAACCATGTACCCAACAACTCTTTAGGTGCTCCCACATCACCTTCATCGTCATCGTCGCAAGACACAAAACTTACTCCCACCATTAAAGCCAGAAGTAACATCCATAAATAACTTAGCTTTTTCATAATACCTTGTTTTTAATTAATAAATAATCGCACTCTTCCCAAGAGAGCGACTGACGTATTTAAAACATTATGAATGAATTCCAGACTATGGTTTTAAATCACGTGATTTAAAACAGCTTGCTCATTTTGTTGGACAATGCTAAAATATTTTGCATTGTTCTTTCTTCTTTCTCAAATAATTATGGTATTTTTGCATTGTCAGTCGCTCTCTTGGGAAGAGAGCGACTGATATTTTTTTACTTTCGCAGAACAAGCCTATACTGTCAGACGGTTTACGATTCACATCATCCCTGCATATCGGCTCTCATTCCAAGTAGCCCTGTTCTTTCAATTCCTTTGCTGCACTCTCCAGTTCCGTGTACCATTCTTCGCCGAAACGGCGTATGAGCGGTTCTTTCAGGAAACGGTAAACCGGAAGATTCAAATGCCCGCCCTTCATCACGGCCATCTTGCATACATCCCAACGATGGTAGTTCAACGCCACACAACCGCCAATCTTCTTCAAACGAATGGGGTAAAGATGGCAGGACAACGGTTTGTAGAACGAGATCTTCCCTTCGCGGTAGGCTTTCTCCAAAGCACAATAACAATAACCGCGCTCGTCATAACACGTGAACACGCAATCTTTCCCGTTGACAATACTGGTGACCATATCTCCGTCTTCATCCGTGTAAACCACGCCCTGCCGGTCGATCACAGCCTGGGCCGAAGCCGACAACCAAGGCCATACCACCGGCAAAGCCTCTTCCAACTCGGCCACTTCGTCCAATTCCACAGGAGCACCCGCATCTCCCTCTATGCAACACTCCCCCTTGCAGGCATCGAGGTCGCAACAAAACTTCTCGCTCAAGCAATCGATAGAGATAATGGTATCGTCTATCTGAATCATAGGTATACGGTCGTTCTTCATGACATCCTACCAATTTATCGGTGTTTCCCCATGTTGCTCCAAATAAGCATTGGCCAAGCTGAAATGCCTGTTCCCGAAAAAGCCATGATAGGCAGACAATGGAGACGGATGGGCCGAAGCCAATACCAGATGGCGGCTACGGTCTATAAACGCCCCTTTCTTTTGGGCATAAGCCCCCCAAAGTATAAAGACCAGATGTTCGCGTCCCTCGGCCAACGCCTTGATGGCGGCATCGGTAAACTCCTCCCATCCCTGACGCTGATGCGACCCGGCCTGGTGGGCACGTACCGTCAATGTGGCATTGAGCAACAACACACCTTGTTCAGCCCAACGGGCCAGATTGCCACTCGGAGGCACCGGTACCCCCAAATCATCATGTATTTCTTTAAAAATATTCTGCAAGGACGGCGGAAAGGGGACTCCGTCATTGACAGAAAAACACAAACCATGCGCCTGCCCCGGCCCGTGATAAGGGTCTTGTCCGATAATGACCACCTTCGCCTTGTCATACGGGCAGAGGTTGAAAGCATTAAAAATCAACTTTCCCGGAGGATAACAAGTCGTCGTACGATACTCCTGACGAACGAAATTCGTCAACTTCACGAAATAAGGTTTCTCAAATTCCGGAGCCAAATGCTGTTTCCAACTCGGTTCTATTTGTACATCCATAAACTCTTTCTTTATACCTACAAAAATAAAGCTTTTTTTCGGTAATCCGGAGATTTATTCCCGTTTTTGAGACCATAGGCGCATCAAAGGCTCCTCAACGCCATGATAGAGAAGAAATGCCGACACCCAAGAGAGGACAAAAAAGGGCAAAGCCTCCACGCCCCTGAGTGCGGAAGCCTTGCCCGGGATTCATGAATAAAGTAAAATTAATCTTTTATCAAGTTTTTGCCCGTCATGTCGGAAGGTTGTTCCAACCCCATGATATGCAGGATGGAAGGTGCCACATCGGCCAAAATACCATTCTCCACCTTAGCCTGCTTGTTGGCTGTCACGTAAATGAACGGCACTGGATTCAACGAGTGAGCCGTATTGGGCGTACCGTCCGGATTGATGGCATTGTCGGCATTGCCGTGGTCGGCAATAATGATGGTCTCATAGTCGGCAGCCTTGGCTGTCTCCACCACTTCCTTCACGCATTCGTCTACGGCCTTCACCGCCTTTTCGATAGCCTCGTAAATACCCGTATGGCCCACCATGTCGCCATTGGCAAAGTTCACCACGATGAAGTCGTACTTGTTCTCCTTGATGGCAGCCACCAGCTTGTCTTTCACCTCGTATGCACTCATCTCCGGTTTCAAGTCGTATGTAGCCACTTTCGGAGACGGAACCAAGATACGGTCTTCTCCTTCGAACGGAGTCTCGCGCCCACCGTTGAAGAAGAACGTCACGTGTGCATATTTCTCCGTCTCTGCCGTATGCAACTGCGTCTTGCCCTGTTTGCTCAGGTATTCACCCAACGTGTCCTGCACGTTCTCTTTCGGGAAGAGGATGTGCACGCCCTTGAAACTGGCATCGTAGGGTGTCATACAATAGTACTGCAAGCCCGGTATTGTCATCATGCCCTGTTCCGGCATGTCCTGCTGAGTGAGCACCACAGTCAGTTCCTTGGCACGGTCGTTGCGGTAGTTGAAGAAAATCACTACATCGCCTTCCTTGATTGTACCATCCACCGTAGAATTATTGATAGCTTTCACAAACTCATCGGTTACGCCTTCGTCATAAGATTCCTGCATGGCAGCCACCATGTCCGTAACCTGCTTGCCTTCACCTTTCACCAAAAGGTCGTAAGCCTCTTTCACACGTTCCCAACGCTTGTCGCGGTCCATGGCGTAGAAACGGCCGATGATGGAAGCGATGACGCAGCCCGTCTTCTCGCACTCGGCCTGCAACTGCTCGATGAAGCCCTTTCCGCTCTTCGGGTCGGTGTCACGCCCGTCCATGAAGCAATGCACGTAAGTATGCTCGATGCCGTAAGTCTTGGAAATGCCGCACAGCGTGAACAGATGGTCCAACGAAGAGTGCACGCCACCGGTAGAGGTCAATCCCATCAAATGCACGCTCTTACCGTTCTGCTTGGCATATTCGTAGGCTGAAACGATTTCAGGATTCTTCAAGATGCTGCCGTCGGCACAGGCACGGTTGATTTTCACCAAGTCCTGGTACACGATACGGCCTGCACCGATATTGAGGTGACCCACCTCGGAATTCCCCATCTGTCCGTCGGGCAATCCCACGTTCTCACCCGAAGCCTGCAACTGCGACATCGGATAATTCTGGGCCAAATAGTCCATATACGGTGTCGGGGTGTTGAAGATTACGTCACCCTTGCCGTGATTACCCATTCCCCATCCGTCGAGAATCATTAAAAGTGCTTTCTTTGCCATAATTTTATATTTTTTAGAATGATTATTCTTTCCGTTATCCGTGCAAAATTACGAATAGTTTTCGAGAATATTCCCGCCTGCGAAGAAATTTCACACCTTTTATCTCTATGCCTTTCCCATGCCTCTTGGTACAATGGGACAAAAAGACAAAACTTTTTCAAACCTCTGCCATTCGTTTCAGCGATGTGCAGAGAACGGAAAATCAATCTGCGCCAAACGAAAAATCAGTCTCAGCCGATTGATTTTTCGTTTGGCGCAGAAAAAAAATCGAATTTAAGGAGAAACATAACACGTTTATAAACAAGTCATTGCAAGCCGTCAGCATTTCAAGTCAGACCGTCTTCAAAGCCCTCCGACCGTACCGTTTATTTCAATCCCGCACGACGGCATTGCACCATCGTCAGTGCAAACCAACCCAAGAACAAAAAACGGACAAAAGGAGAAAACGGGAACGGAAAAACCATCAGGACAAAAGCCATTTGTGCATGAAGAAGATGCAGCGTCTGCAAAGGAGTGACGCAAGTTTCCAACAAACGGCTGTAGAACGCAGAAAGGGAGTGCACCGCCTTGCTGCGCAAACAATAACCTTTGAAAGCCGCAAAAACGGAAGGACGGGAAGCCGCATACTGTCCGGAACGGACGGAAGAGGACGGCAGAATCATTTCTTTCTTCATCATCGTAAAGTTTTAAAGGTTGAACTTCATGGTGCAAAGAAACGATGCCGTCGTGTCAATCTACGACACAACACCGGCTTTTTTTGTTAAATCTTTGATTTTCTCCCGCAAAAACAACTTGAATTCGGGCGACTCCAACACTTCCACGTCTTCAAACAGCCCCAACACGAACCGCCCCACGCCCTGAAAACTGCACACATCCGTCGACAACAACCAATGGTCCGCCCCGTCGGGCTGCAACGAGCGGATGGCCTGCGGGCATTCTTCCTTCAACAAGCTGCACGCCAAACGGCCGAGCCGCAACACGACCCGGCGGCGTTCCTCGCCACTGAAACGGAACAGGTCGGTATACACCATCGCATGCTGTTCTTCGTGGCTCCACAATAAATCCAAGACTTCCACCCTGCCGATACGGCTTACTTTGAACGTCTTGTTCTGGCCGCTTTGTAACTCGTAACAACGAATCCCGTCGTGATGGTCCAGAAACAAATAGGGTTCCACCACACGGTTGCTCGTCCGGTTGCTGTGCGCAGAACTGTAATCGTGCAACACCACCTGGCGGTGGAGTTTCACGGCCTCGTACAACTGCTGAAGCTTTTCTGCCTGTCCCGGGTCGGTTTCCACCGCATTCAATATCCCGAAATCATAGATACGCTCCAGTTTATGGCGCAAATGGCGTACCTGTACATCCGTGCCGGAGGCCATGTCGAGCACGTGCCGCAACGTGAGTGCCTCGTCTTCGGTGAAATGGACCAACTGGGTGATCTCCTTAAAGAAAGGCGACGACTTATCGAGACGGTAAACGCTACCTTGCTTGACCACCTCGAAACCGATGTCGCGGAACAGTTCCAGGTAACGGTACAACGTGCGGCGGCTCATGTCCAACTTGCGGCACAGTTCGTCCAAGGAATATTCACGGTTTTGCGTGAGCAACACCATCAGCCTCAACTGCCGTTCAAAAATACCCAGTTCCATCGGTCATCGCCCTTTCGTCTCGTCGGGAGCAAAGAGTTCCATCTGTCCGTCTCCCAACAGGTTATAACTCATCCGGTGGTAGGGTGTCACGCCATGGCGGCGGATGGCTTCACGGTGCGCCTTGGCCGGATAACCTTTGTTGGAATCCCAATGGTACACAGGATATTCCTCATGCAAGCGGAGCATGTAATCATCGCGGTAAGTCTTGGCCAAAATGGAAGCGGCGGCGACACTCATATATTTCCCGTCACCTTTCACCACGGTGGTATGCGGCAGGTCCCGGTAAGGCTTGAAGCGGTTCCCGTCCACCAAAAGAGCCTCCGGACGAACGGCCAACTGGTCGAGTGCCCGGTGCATGGCAAGGAACGAAGCGTTGAGGATATTGATTTCGTCGATTTCCTGCGGCGTGACGACGCCTACGGCCCATGCCAACGCGTCCCGCTCTATCTGTCCGCGCAACAAATACCGCTTTTTTTCGCTCAACTGTTTGGAGTCGTTGAGCATCTCATTGCGGTAATCTTTCGGCAGGATGACCGCCGCAGCGTACACCGCCCCGGCCAGACAGCCGCGCCCGGCTTCGTCAAGGCCGGCCTCTATCAAATCTGGATTTAAATACGGTAACAACATGGTGGCAAAGATACAAAAAGAAAAGAGGCAAAAGCATGCCGGCACAAAAAATCCCATAGAAGTTTGCCCGTCAGTCTATCTTTATTTACCTTTACCTCCTACTAAAGACGCCTCCAATCCCATACTCGTCCGCTACAGGTTCAAACAAGCGGAATGAAAAGGGATTTTATCGTCTTTTTCACGAGTTTGAAACAACAAACGGTTACCTTTGCCCTGACTAAAAATCATAAAGATTATGGATACACAGATTTCATTCGGCATTGAAGAAACAACTGACGGATTTTTAGCTTATCAACTGCAAAATCCATCTTGTTATGCTTACGGTTCAACCGAAGAAGAAGCTTACGAAGCACTCTACACCCTGACGCACGAAGAAAGGGAAATGTACACGTGGGAGGAATGGAACTAAAAAGCGTATCAAACCATCCGTGCCCCGAAGACTTGGTGTTATAACCTGTCCTCGGGGCACGGATGTATAACTAAAGAGGAAGCCTCAGAACATCTTGGCAACCCTTTCGATGCCTTCGGCCAGGGCGTCCACCTCCTCGAGGGTGTTGTAGAGGCCGAAGGAGACGCGCACCGTGCCCTCCACGCCCAGACGGCGCATCAGCGGCTCGGCGCAGTGGTGGCCCGTGCGCACGGCGATGCCCAGGCGGTCGAGCAGCGTACCCATGTCCAGGTGGTGGATATCGCCCACCAGGAAGGATATGACGGCATCCCGCTCCCCGGCTTCGCCCAATATGCGCATGCCGGGAATGCGGCGCATGCGCTCCAGTGCATAACGGGCCAGTTCCTGCTCGTGCGCATAGATGCTGTCCATGCCCAAGGCGGAGACGTAATCGAGGGCGCTCGCCAACCCCGTGGTGGCCACGTAGTCGGGCGTGCCGGCCTCAAACTTGAACGGCAATTCATTAAAGGTGGTACGTTCGAAAGTGACGTGCCGGATCATCTCTCCGCCTCCCATATAAGGCGGCAGACGGTCGAGCCACGTCTCTTTGCCATAAAGCACGCCCACGCCCGTGGGACCATAAATCTTATGGCCGCTGAAGGCAAAGAAATCACAATCGAGCGACTGCACGTCTACTGCAAAATGCGGAGTGCTCTGCGCACCGTCCACTAATACGGGCACGCCGTGGGCATGGGCGATGTCAATCATCCGGCGTATGGGATTGACCGTGCCCAACACGTTGCTCACGTGCGTCACGCTGACGATGCGCGTGCGGTCATTAAAAAGCTGCTCGTATTCGTCCAGAACCAGTTCGCCACGGTCGTTTATCGGAACCACCCGCAGCTTGATGCCCCGCCGTGCCTGCAGGAGTTGCCAGCTCACGATGTTGGAGTGGTGCTCCATCTCGCTGAGGATGACTTCGTCGCCTTCGCGCATGAAGGCCTCGCCAAAGCAGGAGGCCACGAGGTTGATGCTCTCCGTCGTGCCGCGCGTGAACACAATCTCAGCCGTCGAACGGGCATTCAGGAAGCGGCGCACCGTCTCGCGGGCCGCCTCGTGCAGTTCGGTGGCCTGCTGCGAAAGGAAGTGCACGCCCCGGTGCACGTTGGCGTTCACGTTGTAGTATTCGTCCGTCATGGCTTCCACCACGCAGCGGGGCTTCTGCGTCGTGGCCCCGTTGTCCAGATAGACCAACGGACGCCCGTAAACCTCGCGCCCCAGGATGGGGAAGTCTTTCCGTATCTCTTGTATGTCGTACATCTTTCTCTTATTTACATAGTTTGCATCCCGAACAACGGCTCAGCTCGCCACGGAAACGCTTCTCCACCAAATGGTGCAGGCGGTCGCGCAAGGCCTCCAAGGAGATGGCATCGATGACTTCGCCCGCAAAAGCGAACTTGAGCAACATCTGTGCCTCTTCGCGGCTGATGCCGCGCTGCTGCATGTAGAACAGGGCCTGTTCATTAAGCTGTCCCACCGTGGAACCGTGGCTGCACTTCACGTCGTCGGCATAAATCTCCAACATGGGTTGGCTGTACATGCGGGCTTCCTTGGTGGCACAGAGGTTGGCGTTGCGTTCGTTCGAAATCGTATGCTGCGCGCCCTGCCGTACCAGAATCCGTCCGGCAAAGGCGCCTACGGAACGTTCGTCCATCACATATTTATACAACTGGTTGCTGACACAATGCTCGGCACGGTGGTCTATCAGGGTGTTGTTGTCCACGCGCTGCTCCTTGTCGGCTATCACCAGGCCGCAGAGGTTCGACTCGGCTCCTTCGCCGTCCAACACCAAATCGGTACGGTTGCGCGTCTGGCCGTTGTGCAACGTAATGTTGTAGAGGTTCACCACGCTGCCGCGCTGCTGACGCACATACATGTTGCTGAAACGCCGGTTCTTCACGTGTGTCTCCTCCAATTCATACAACTCCAGACGGGCGTTATCTGCCGCAAAGACTTCCACCACTTGGGTGGTCAGGAAATTGCGGTCGTCCATCGCATGGTCGCAGAAAAGCAACCGCGCCTGAGCGTTTTCTTCCAATACGACCAGTACGCGGCGGTTGGCCATCAGGTCCACGTCGGAACGCAGGATGTTCACCACCTGCAACGTGCGTTCCACCACCACGCCACGCGGCACGTAAATGAAAAGTCCGTCTTGCGCCAGCATCGTGTTCAGCGCATTAATCGCGTCTTTCTCCGTACGGGCCAGTTTGCCGTAGCAGGCCGACACCCGGTCGGGATAATCCTCGGCCGCCTGCTTCAGGGAGCATACCACCACGCCTTCGGGCAACGCGGCGGCCGGCAGCGACTTCCGGTAAAAAGCGTCGTTCACCACAAAATAAAGCGAAGTGCTCAGGTTCGGCACGTCGCACCGGAAGGCCTCGTAAGGATTGACGGGAAACTCTACCCGGTTCAGGTTCAGCCCGTAGTCCGGCGCAAAGGCCGCCGAGACATCCGTATACTTATAGCGTTCCACTTTCTGCGTAGGGAAACCCTGGCGGGCGAAATCCTCAAAAGCCTTGTCGCGCAAGGCGTTCATCGCCCCTGCACTATGGCTGTCGAGCATCTCCCGGCATCCGGTGAAAATATCCATGTATTGTTGTTCGCTATTCATTGCCGCTCAAGTTTTTAAACGGCCGAAGTTTCGGCCTTGATCCAATCGAAACCCTTGTTTTCTATCTCCACGGCCAGTTCCGGGCCTCCGCTTTTCACGATGCGTCCGCCGAGCAGCACGTGCACCACATCCGGCTTGAGGTAGTCCAACAGGCGTTGGTAGTGGGTGATGACCAAAGCCGAAGTTTCCGGCGTGCGCAGCTTGTTGAAACCTTCGGCCACGATGCGCAAGGCATCCACGTCCAGTCCGGAATCCGTCTCGTCGAGGATGCTCAATTTGGGTTCGAGCATGGCCATCTGAAATATCTCATTACGCTTCTTCTCCCCGCCGCTGAACCCTTCGTTGACGGAACGGTTGGCCAACTTGCTGTCCAGTTCCACGACCTTACGCTTCTCACGCATCATCTTCAGGAAATCTCCCGCGCTCATCGGTTCCATCCCGTGATACTTGCGTTTGGCATTGATGGCCGCACGCATGAAGTTGACCATCGACACGCCGGGAATCTCCACCGGCTGTTGAAACGACAGAAAGAGTCCTTCGTGCGCCCGTTCTTCCGGTTTCATGGCCAACAAGTCCTTGCCGTTGAACGTCACGCTGCCACTCGTCACCTCGTATGCGGGATTTCCCACCAACACATTGCTCAACGTGCTCTTTCCGGCTCCGTTCTGCCCCATCAGGGCATGTATCTCCCCCGGATTCACCGTCAGGTTGATACCCTTCAATATCTCTTTGCCATTGATGCTGGCATGCAAGTCTTTTATCTCTAACATAATGTCTGTCTTTTAAGTTTGTCTATCCTACCGTGCCTTCCAATGACACATTCAGAAGTTTCTGCGCCTCTACGGCAAACTCCATCGGCAGTTTGTTGATTACGTCCTTGGCATAACCGTTCACAATCAGTCCCACGGCCTCCTCGGTAGGGATGCCGCGCTGGTTGCAATAGAACAACTGTTCTTCCGAAATCTTCGACGTGGTGGCTTCATGCTCCACGATGGCCGTCTCGTTCCGTACGTCCATATAGGGGAAAGTATGCGCCCCGCATTCGCTGCCTAACAACAGGGAGTCGCACGAGCTATAATTGCGCGCCCCGTCGGCTTTCGGCGCCACACGCACCAACCCACGATAGGAATTCTGGCTTTTGCCGGCCGATATGCCTTTGCTGATAATCGTGCTCTTCGTGTCGCACCCCAAGTGAATCATCTTTGTGCCCGTATCGGCCTGTTGGTAATTGTTGGTCACAGCCACGCTGTAGAACTCAGCTTGGGAATGGTCTCCGCTCAGGATGCAACTGGGATACTTCCACGTAATGGCAGAACCTGTCTCCACCTGCGTCCACGAAAGCTTACTGTTCGCCCCGCGCAGGTGCCCTCGCTTCGTCACCAAGTTCAGCACGCCGCCGCGCCCTTCGGCATCGCCCGGATACCAGTTCTGCACCGTGCTGTACTTCACCTCTGCGTTTTCGTTCACCACGATTTCCACAATGGCCGCATGCAACTGGTTCTCATCGCGCATCGGAGCAGTACAACCTTCCAGATAGGACACATAGCCCCCGTCGTCGCACACGATGAGCGTACGTTCGAATTGCCCCGTATTCCGCGCATTGATCCGGAAATAAGTGGAAAGCTCCATCGGGCAACGCACGCCTTTGGGGATATAGACAAAGGAACCGTCGCTGAACACTGCGGAATTCAACGCCGCGAAATAGTTGTCACGGTAAGGGACCACCGAACCTAAATATTGCCTTACCAAATCCGGGTACTCACGCACGGCTTCGCTGATGGAACAGAATATGATGCCGCGCTCCGAAAGTTTTTCCTTAAAGGTGGTCTTCACGGACACGGAGTCCATCACGGCATCCACCGCCGTACCGCTCAGTGCCAGGCGTTCCTCCAACGGGATTCCGAGCTTGTCGAAGGTTTTCATCAACTCGGGGTCTATCTCGTCCAAAGACTTCGGCCCGTCCTTCTTCATGCCCTTCGTCGGGTCGGCATAGTAGGAAATGGCCTGGTAGTCTATCTCCGGTATCTTCAGGTGAGCCCACGACGGCTGTTCCTGCGCCTGCCAGTAGCGGAAAGCCTGCAGGCGGAATTCAAGCAGCCATTCCGGTTCTTCCTTTTTGGACGAGATGAGACGCACCACATCCTCGTTCAGGCCACGCTCGATGATTTCGGTCTGCACGTCGGTACTGAAACCGTACTCATATTTCTTGTGCGCCACCTCACGGACGAACTGGTTTTTCCCTTCGTCCGGTCCTTGCCCGTCCTTGGGAACGTCCCCATTTCTCTTATCTTCTTCTTTCTTATACATTTCTTTCATATCCTCTCACTTATAGCCAAAGAGAGGAATGCCCCATAAGTACACCTCATGACCGCATTCCTGCCCTTCATTGTATTATGTAATAAGGTAAATAGCTACCTTAACTGCTTTTTCGGGTCTTGCCCGAAGGCCGGTGAAGCCGCATCCTCCACAGCCCGGACCACATGAATCTTGCACACGTCGAACAGCTTGTCGGACATGGCACGAACCGGATGATACAAACGGGAATGCCCGACCGTCGGACCGGATATCAGATGTATCCTGAACGCGACATTCAACGCGCAACTCAGAAATACCATGTATTTCAATCCGCCCAACAAAGCTCCCCCCAAACGGTTCAATCCTCCTAATTTCACGGTTTCCACGGCTTTAGTCAACATATACGCCAACAGCGACAGCCCGACCGGAACACCAATCCACAGAAGGATGAATGCCAACGCCCGTCCTACGGATACGTCGCTTCCTATATAAGGAGCTATCCAATCGCCCAACGCGGAATAAAGCATGAAGGCAACCCACAGCCCCGCCAAAAACCCCACAATGGAGACGACTTGGCGAAAAAATCCGCACATCAGCCCCTTGACAAAGCCCGCCAAGACCACGGCCAGAATCAGGATATCCAGCGCATTCATCACCTTTTTACAGCTTGGCCTTGACCTCCACCTCTTGATAGGTTTCAATCATGTCGCCTTCGCGCAAATCGTTATAGTTCACCAGACTGATACCGCACTCGAAGTTCGTGCCCACCTCTTTCACGTCATCCTTGAAACGTTTCAGGGCATTGATTTGCCCGGTGTGCACCACGATACCGTCGCGAATCACGCGAGCCTTGTTGCTACGCTGCACTTTTCCGTCGACCACGTACGCACCGGCCACCGTACCCACCTTGCTGATATGGTAAACCTGACGCACCTCCACCGTGGCCGTCACTTCTTCTTTCACTTCGGGAGCCAACATGCCTTCCATGGCAGACTTCACCTCCTCTATCGCGTCATAAATGATAGAATAAAGGCGGATGTCGACACCTTGTTGTTCGGCCATCTTGCGGGCCGAAGCCGAAGGACGGACCTGGAAACCGATGATAATGGCCTCTGAAGCCGCTGCCAAAGCCACGTCGCTCTCGGATATCTGTCCCACGCCCTTATGAATCACATTGACAGCAATCTTTTCCGTAGACAACTTGATCAAAGAATCGCTCAAGGCTTCGATGGAACCGTCCACGTCTCCCTTCACGATGACGTTCAACTCTTGGAAACCACCCAAAGCGATACGGCGGCCCACCTCGTCGAGCGTCAGGATCTTCTGCGTGCGCAAACCTTGCTCGCGCTGTAACTGTACACGTTTGTTGGTAATCTCACGTGCCTCTTGTTCCGTATCCATCACATGGAACGTGTCGCCTGCTGTCGGCGCCCCGTCCAGACCCAGAACCGTGGCCGCCTGAGCCGGGCCGATTTCCTTCACACGTTGGTTACGCTCATTGAACATGGCCTTCACGCGGCCGTAGTTCGTACCGGCCAACACGATGTCGCCTACATGCAACGTCCCGTTCGACACCAGTACCGTCGCCACGTAACCGCGCCCCTTGTCCAAAGAAGACTCGATGATGGAACCGGTCGCCTTACGGTTCGGGTTGGCTTTCAAGTCGAGCATCTCGGCCTCGAGCAACACCTTCTCCAACAACTCTTCCACGCCGATGCCTTTCTTGGCTGATATGTCCTGGCTTTGGTATTTGCCTCCCCAGTCTTCCACCAAGAAATTCATGGCCGCCAATCCTTCTTTAATCTTATCGGGGTTAGCCGCCGGCTTGTCCACCTTGTTGATAGCAAACACGATAGGCACGCCTGCCGCCATGGCATGGTTGATAGCCTCTTTCGTCTGCGGCATGATGTCGTCATCCGCCGCAATGATGATGATGGCAATATCCGTCACTTGCGCGCCACGGGCACGCATGGCCGTGAACGCCTCGTGTCCCGGGGTATCCAGGAACGTGATATGCCTTCCATCCTCCAACGTCACGTTATAGGCGCCGATATGCTGCGTGATGCCTCCGGCTTCCCCGGCAATCACATTGGCATTACGTATATAGTCGAGCAAAGAGGTCTTGCCGTGGTCGACATGCCCCATGACGGTCACAATCGGGGCGCGCGGCACCAAGTCTTCCTCATCGTCTTCCTCTTCATTCACCGCTTCGGAAACTTCCGCACTGACATACTCCGTCTTGAAACCGAACTCCTCGGCCACCAGGTTGATGGTCTCGGCATCCAGACGTTGGTTGATAGACACCATGATGCCGATGCTCATGCAAGTCCCGATGACCTTCGTTACCGGGACGTCCATCATCACGGCCAATTCGTTCGCGGTAACGAATTCGGTAAGTTTCAGCACCTTGCTTTCTGCTGCCTGTTCTTCGAGCTGTTCTTCCATGGAAGCCCGGGCATTCTCCCGCTTTTCCTTACGGTATTTGGCTCCCTTTCCGGCTTTGCTCTTGTTCGTCAGGCGAGCCAACGTCTCTTTTACCTGCTTGGCTACGTCCTCGTCAGATACCTCCGCCTTGATGACCGGCTGTTGGCGGTTCTTGTTCTTGTTATGTTTGCCGCCTCCCTGACCGTTCGCCCCGGGCGCATTGTCCCGTTTTTTCCCGTTCTGTTGGCCCGCCACGGCATTCACGTCCACACGTTCCTTGCCGATGCGGACGCGTTTCTTTTTGCTTTCGGACGCATTCTGTCCCCCTCCGCCCTGGCGCGGGCGGTCGCCACCTGCCTGGCGGTTCTTTTCTTCACGCTCCTTGCGTTTCTCTTCCTTCGTCTTTTTCTTAGGACGGGTAGACTGGTTCAAGGCCGACAAGTCTATATGCCCCTTCACCTTGAGTTGGGGAGCGGCCTGCGCCGTATGGTTCAGGCGGAACACACCGTCCGTTTCCGTACCGATGGCATTGCTCCTTTCCTGCAGGAGTGCCGCCTTCCGGTCCACGGAGTCCTCCTTCCCGGCCCGGGGGGGCCCTGCCTGTTTCGGTTCCTGTCCTGCCACGGGCGCTTCCGCTTTCACCTCAGCCGGACGGGCAGGAACCGGAGCCTCCTTTTTCTCCGGAGCAGCAACCGGCCCCCGCGCCCCCAGGTTATCCAAGTCGATATGCCCTACGACTTTCGGCCCCTTTCCTAGTCTGGCCTCGGTCGCTGTCTTGATCTCCACCGGCTTCTCTTCGGGAAGCGCGATGGTCGCTTTCTTTTCTTTGTGTTGCCGCTTACGGCTGACGGCAGCGGCATCGTCCCTCAACCCCTTGTCCTTCTTGAACTCGGCCACCAACATCTGGTACTGTTCGTCGGAGATTTTGGTGTTGGGATTGGCTTCCACGTCGCTGAAGCCCTTTTTCTGCAGGAACTCGACGGCAGTCTGGAGCCCTACGTTGCATTCTTTGGTTACTTTATTTAGTCTTATGCTCATACTTGTGCTTATTCTTCCTCAAATTCTTCTGCTAAGATTCTCAATACCTCGTCCACGGTCTCTTCCTCCAGATCGGCACGGGATACCAACATTTCACGCGGCGCGTTCAATACGTCTTTAGCCGTTTCCATGCCGATACCCTTCAGCGCGTCTACGATCCACTGGTCGATGTCGCCCACGAACTCGTCCAGATAGATGTCGTCGCCTTCTCCTTCGGCCCCTTCTATTTCACGGAACACGTCTATGGTATATTCCGTCAGCATGCTGGCCAATTTGATGTTCAACCCGCTCTTTCCGATAGCCAACGAGACCTGGTCGGGGTTCAGGTAGACTTCCGCCTTGCGCTCCTCTTCGTGGATGCGCACGCTGTTCACCGTGGCCGGGCTTAGCGCGCGGGTAATGAACAGCGAAATGTTCTGCGTGTAGTTGATCACGTCGATGTTCTCGCCGCGCAACTCGCGCACGATGCCGTGCACGCGGCTTCCCTTCACGCCCACGCAGGCTCCCACCGGGTCGATGCGGTCGTCATAGCTCTCCACGGCAATCTTGGCACGTTCTCCCGGCATGCGCGCAATCTTGCGCACCGTGATCAGGCCGTCGTGTATTTCCGGCACCTCGGCTTCCAGCAAGCGTTGCAGGAAGACGGGGGAGGTGCGGCTCAGGATAATCTTGGGATTGTTGTTCGTATTGTCCACGCGGGCCACCACGGCGCGCACGGCCTCGCCCTTGCGGTAAAAGTCGGAAGGTATCTGTTCCGTCTTGGGCAATATCAGCTCGTTGCCCTCGTCGTCCACGCAGAGCATCTCCTTTTTCCATATCTGGTACACCTCCGCGCTCACGATCTCGCCCACACGGTCCTTATACTTGTTATACAGGCTGTCGTGCTCCAGCTCCAGGATCTTGCTGGCCAGCGTCTGGCGCAGGGTCAGGATGGCGCGGCGGCCGAACCCCGCAAAGTCCACATTCTCGCTCACCTCTTCGCCCACTTCGTAATCCTCGTCAATCTGGCGTGCCTCCGTGAGGGAAATCTCCCGGTTGCCGTCCTTTACCTCCCCGTCGGCCACGACCGTGCGGTTGCGGTAGATTTCAAAGTCGCCCTTGTCCGGGTTCACGATCACGTCGTAGTTGTCGTCCGAGCCGAAGAGCTTGGCGATGACGCTGCGGAAACTCTCCTCCAACACGCTCACCAACGTGGCGCGGTCGATGTTCTTCGTCTCCTTAAACTCTGCAAATGTATCAATCAAACTGATGGTTTCTGCTTTCTTTGCCATGGTTCCTATTTAAAACTTATTGAATACTTCGTGTACTTTATTTCGTCATACCGCAGTGTAACCGTCTCTTCCACCCATTTCGGGCGCTTCTCCCCCTCCAGTTTCCTCTTGACCTTCACCGTCACCTCGAAACTCTCCGGGCCGGCAGCCGTCAGCACCCCGTGGAGCTTGCGCCCGTCGGCCGTGAGCACGTCCACCTCGCTCCCCACATGGTTCACGTATTGCTGCAGGACCTTGAACGGCTGCCCTATCCCGGCGCTGCCCACTTCAAGTTCATAGTCCTCTTCCTCGCGGCTCAGGCGGCTCTCGATGAAACGGCTCAGCTCCACGCAGTCTTCTATCCATACCCCTTCGGCGTGGTCTATCTCCACCACGATGCGGTCGTCCGCGCTCACGGCCACGTCCACCAGGAAGTAATCCCGGCCCTCCAGCCATTCTTCCACTAACCCTTTTACAATGCTCTTTTCTATCATGCGATTACACTATTAAATGCAAAGTGAGGAGCCTTGTCAAGCCCCTCACTTCATCATACGACTGCAAAAGTAGGCAAAAAGCATCAATCTGCCAAGCTTTCAAACAGTTATTTTATATCATTTGAGAAAATCCGGTTCAAAAGGCTTCCATAGACACCGTTTCGTCATGGTTTCGCAACACGACACGCCCGCCTTCCGAAGGCAATTCGAACGAACTGACCGCATCTGCTTCCGGGCGTACCACCATCAATAAATTCTCTTTATCAGGCACCGCCACGACGACTTCCAATGAATCTGCGGCCACCCTTCGGCTAAACACCACGCTGTCATTGATTTGAAACAGCACGCTATCGCCCCGGAAACCTTCATCCAACGATATCCGATACTCCGTCCGTGCCTCTTCCGTTCCATGCGTCCCGTCAGGGAAACACCACATCCAGAAGAACACGACAACCGCCAACACGACTACGGCCATAGCCATGATACCGAACATGATGCCCTTGTTAGGATTCGCCCTTCTCTTTTTCATTTTTTCACCGGTTTAAGCAAACTTGCATAACGTTCCGTATCTGTCAAAATCTCTAAAGCGGTTTTCAAGTCCTTATCCGCTTTCAACTGTTGTTGGACCACCCCGCGCCTGAAATAATAACGGGCTACGATATCACTTTCCAACACCGACTTGATTTCTTCCTTGTTTTTCGGGACTTCCAAGTCGGCAGACACACCGCCCTTCATCTTTGCAGCCAACGCCTCGAATTCCGGCTTGGCTCCCTCATAGCATCCCTCGAAGCGAGCTGTCCGCTCCAACAATTTCATCATTTCCTCTGTACGACGCTTATAAGTAAAATCACTCCCTTCCACCATCTTCACAAAATCAGCGTAATCCGCATCCGTCAAGGAAAACTCCCCGGCCGGCGCAATGGCAGCATGCGTCTGCACATAATGGTTGACGTAGTCCAACAACACATCGGAAGTGGCTATGTCATAAACGATGGACGGAAGACTGTCCGGTGTAATCACCACGTCCGGCTTAATGCCGCCACCGTCGCGAACCTCGCGGCCACCGGCCGTCTTGAACGCTTTCGTCAGACTGTCCGGCAAAGTCTTCGCAGAGCCGTCCGGATTCAAATGACGGTAGTCATACGCCTGAATACAGCGTCCGCTGGGAATATAATAGCGGCTCGTCGTCACCTTCAGACTTCCGTGATAAGGCACCTCACGAATCATCTGCACCAACCCCTTACCGTAAGTACGCTCACCGACTATCACGGCACGGTCCCAATCCTGCCATGCTCCGGAAACGATTTCGGCCGAGGATGCCGTAGAACCGTCTACCAACACAGCCACCGGAATATCCACGTCCAAGGGTTCTTTCTTCGTGTAGTGTTCCGAATTGACCGAAGCCAACTTGCCTTTCGTGTACACGACCTTCTGTCCACGGGGCACAAACAAGTTCGTCACCTCTACGGCCTCGCTCAACGGTCCGCCCGGATTGCCACGCATGTCTATCACCAACGCCTTGGCACCCTGCTCCTTCAAATCGACCACGGCCCGGCGGACATCGCGCGAACAACCGTCAACAAAACGTTCGAAATAAATATAACCGATACCGTCTGCCACCATTCCATAATAAGGCACGGGGGGCATCGCGATATTCCGGCGCGTAATCTTGAACGACAAAGGATGTTCCACTCCGGCACGCTTCACCGTCAGTTCAAAAGTCGTACCTGCATCGCCCCGTAAGTTTTCGCTTACTTCCTGCGTGCTCTTTCCTTTCATATCCTTTCCGTCGATGGACAGAATCAAGTCCCCTCCTTTCACTCCGGCTTCTATGGCCGGGCTGTCTTCCTGGGGTTCTATGACCATCACCCGGTCTTCTTTCTTATAGAATCGGATTACAGCCCCTATTCCGGCATATTTCCCGGTAGTCATCTCTTTCAGTTCATCCATTCCTTCTTCCGGATAATACACCGTGAAAGGATCCACCTGCCGCAACATGGCATCTATCCCCCATTCTATCACCGTATCGGCCGACAGGGAATCGACGTAGAACATATCCAGTTGCTTATAAATGTCATTAAAGATTTCCAGATTCTTTGAAATCTCGAAGTTATGGTTACTGTCCTTTTGGGCGGACACGGGAACGGCCGACATGCAGCAAAGCCCCACAGCTAAGAATATCTTTTTCATACCGCAAATTTAATCATTTCAACCATACGGTAGCAAAATATGGAGACAAGTATTCCTCCGGCTTATGATTTTTTCATTTTAAAGTCATTTTTTTCACCAATAAATTGCACAATTCAAAAAATACCACTACTTTTGCATCGCAATTAAGGGGAATGCCCCAGACTGCTTCAGTAGCTCAGTTGGTTAGAGCACCTGACTGTTAATCAGGGGGTCGTTGGTTCAAGCCCATCCTGAAGCGCCCAAGCCCCGTAATTGCACTTGCTTCAGTAGCTCAGTTGGTTAGAGCACCTGACTGTTAATCAGGGGGTCGTTGGTTCAAGCCCATCCTGAAGCGCAAAAAAAAGGAGACTTTACAGTCTCCTTTTTTTTATTTTTATAAATGAAATCAACGCTTTAGCTTATAAAAGAACAGACAAGGATTATCCTCTTCTGCCATGGTAGACACAGCCCGCTCCATCACACGCAAATGCCTGTCTTGTATGCTGTCCGCAAAACGCCAAGACTTCAAATCGAACGCATTCTCATAGCCAATCAAGTAATCGTCGTTGTCTGTTGACAATATGTTCACCAAAGGAAGACAATCTACATTCTCCTTATCCACTCCATATCCATACCGTTTCACACGGCCTGCAACCTTGTCCGCCACGGCATAATAAAGATTGGAAAAACCCAACAAATAATGCCCACTTGTCTCGAATATATCCGTAAAGCCCACGAAAACACCGCGTGACAATTCTTCCGCATAACGGTTGATACCATAATCTTCAATCTCAACCAACTGCTCTTCGGCCAGAACCGGTTGGCGAGTCAACACTTCCATCCGAGGCTGCAAGGACATGTCTTCGGTTGAGTAAACATATATCCGGTTGTCGAACGGCAACACGCATGCTATCTCATTGCCGGACAACGCGAAAGGATGCCTCCCTGTGTATTCCTGCGTGTTGTCCGTCTGCCCGGGAAACCTGTATACAGGCTCCCCTTCTTCTTTTGACATATCAAAATCAGACATCACCACGTTTTGGTCGTTATAAATGTAATTGGCACAAAAAAGGCGATGCCTGCCCAAACTCTCTGCCGTTCCCAACAAAGAAAAAGTAGCAGGCGGGAAAAAAAGCGTATCAAGCAACTTCCCATTCTGGGCATACACCAAAGCGCGGTTCCGGATACCGTCAATCACTCGTAAGGTACGTGTTGACTTGTCCCAATAAGCCGTGGACACTTTTATATATTCACCCTCTCCATTTCCGCGCTGCCCAAAATTACATATATAATGCCCACAGCGGTCGAATGCCAAGACGCTCCTTTCAGACACCACAATCAGCAACGAATCTACTGGTATGATTTTTTTTATACCCTCCACCATACACTGTGCCCCCGACTGCAGGGGCACAGCAAAGAATGCCTCCACAGCTAACCCGTCACCGTTTTTCCGCATTCCATCATCAAAGCCATCAAAAGCCTTCAAAGGAAATTGGACTGATTCACGGCACGCGAACAATAAAAGAGAAGGCAATAACACTAACAAGAATCTTTTCTTTACGAATATCATAACAACAAAGACAAAATCATAATAGTATCTATCCCTTAAGCCGTCATTCAAGCCAACTTATCATCCCCTGAATATAGCCCCTGCTTCGTACAACAATTCCCCACACTCGGCTCACATTGATAGCGAGCCCATGCAATAGAATATTTGTTCCCCTTTTTAAAGGAACCTTTTATTACGATGCCAAAAGCAGAAATCTCACCGGCCACCTCGCATTCAAAAGTCTCAAAGCCACTGTCCACACAATGAGAGGCTTCATTCCAATTTCCTCCCTTTTGATAACACTCTTCTCTGCGTGCTTTCATTGCAGCATCCTCTCCGCTCTCGTCATCAGTGGCCAAAGCCTCAACATTCTCCAACAACAAGCTATCCTCAAGTTTCCGTGAACCCTGAGAGTCATACACATGATAGGCAACACAAACCATGGAGCATCCTAAAACCGTACCTACAACCACATTGAATAACTTTCTCTTTTTCATACTATAAATTTATTAAAAATGAATATATTATCAAAATCAAGCTGCACATGAACAACTTCACGGTACAAATATAGAGAAAATACAAAAATCACACTTTCTACCATGTAACACTTCCTTTTTGATTTGTTACATTCCGTACTTTTCCCTATCAAAAAATGACAAAAGCCATAAAAAGACAGACACCTTACATGTCATTTTGACTACCCATACACCTCTATCCTAAAGAATTTGCAATATGTCAAACCTCCCATTCAGGAATCCCTTTTTTGTCCCCAAGGCCGGAAGCCGCTGGAAATACGCGATTCTCGCGGATTAGGGGACGGACAATTTGCCAAACACCAGAGGCTCCTGCCTTTCACGAAACACAACGAAAAGGCACAACTTCCGCTGATATGAAAAAGGTAATGTAAGCATAAAACAAGATTCACAAGACAATCTGTCATTCCTTTTTAGCACAGCAAAACACCTCAAATAGAGAAAAAACGGGCCTCGGAGGTGCATCGCCACCCCGTTTTCGGGAAAACTTCGCACCGACATGCAGAGGGTTGGCGAACAACATGCGGACAAAAAAAATGTTTTTTCAGCCAAACGAAAAATCATTTGGCTGAGACTGAATCACAAATTCACTCAACAAATGCAAAAAACAAACCGAAAACCGTCTAAAAGGTTAAAAGAACCAAACAAGAAGACTTCACAACCACTCTATTTACCTTCCTTTGCAGGATTCCGTTTTGACATTATGTCAGCCTCAGTCCGGCCTGAAAGACAAAATTAGGGGGCAGCCCCCGAAATCAGGAACCACCCCCACATCCCACGCCGAACCGGGATCAGCGGATGACCTCGCCTTGAGGTATCCGGTGTTTAGGTCGTAAATCTTCCACGTACAAGCCGGACATATGCTTTTCCGAACCGTCGAAATTAAAACGCGACTCACCGGAAGGTATAAAGAAATCCACGGTCTTCACTTTTTTGGGAAGCGGAGGGAAAACCAATACGAAACGAACAAACTTGTCCCTGCTGTCCTTTATCCAAAAACATGTATCCGTAGGATAATACTCCACTTCGCGCAACATGTAACGGTCGCCTCTCTTGTTGTCGATAATGGCCCATCCTGAATTAAAATTAAAAAACCACCAGTCCTCTGGGCAACGGTACGTAGCCGTGACATAAGTCGCGTCCTTCGCACGGTAAAGCTCATAAGCCCCCCTACCGAAAAACACCTGCCCCTCTTGCTGATTCACCGTATAAGGTGCCTTATAGATAGGGAACGTGTGCTCATTGTCCATTCTGTAATAGGGCGAAGCCTTGCGTTCCTGATACAGCGCGGCACGGTTCTCCGGACGCATATCGTAGGCTCTCCGCCGGCTTGTGGCACATGAACTCAGCCATAGCACAACCGCCAACATTCCTATAAGGCTTTGGGCACTATTCACACTCATAACATGTCCTTTTTGATGTCACTTTGCAAATATGACGTTTTTCTTATAGATAACCAAATATTTTCCCATAAATTTGAAAAGAAAAATATGAGTGTCTCCAAATCAAAAAGGCTGTCCGCAGGATAGCAGACAGCCTTTCGGTTATCATTTTCGTTGATGAAACAATTTATTCGCCTCTTTGTTCGTCATTGCGCGGGCGACGTTCGCGGCGTTCGCCTCTCTCAGGACGCTCGCGACGGGCGGGACGCTCTACGTAGCCTTCCGGCTTTTCGAGCAACACGCGACGGGACAACTTGAACTTGCCTGTCTTCTGGTCTATATCCACCAGTTTCACCTGAATGTGGTCGCCTTCTTTCAGTCCGGCTTCTTCCACCGTTTCCAGACGCTTCCAGTCGATTTCGGAAATATGGAGCAAACCGTCGCGACCCGGCATGAATTCCACGAATGCACCGTAAGGCATCACGCTGCGAATCACACCGTCATACACCTCACCGACCTCGGGCACAGCCACGATAGACTTGATTTTACCCAAAGCTGCGTCTATCACGTCCTTATTTGCACCACTCACTTGTACGACACCTACGCCGTCTGTCTCCTCAATGGTAATGACAGCAGTGGTTTCCTCTTGAATACCCTGGATAATCTTTCCGCCCGGGCCGATGACAGCACCGATGAACTCTTTCGGTATCGTAATCTGGACGATACGCGGAACGTGCGGCTTCAACTCCGGACGCGGTGCAGGCATGCACTCGGTCAGCTTGCCCAAGATGTGTTCACGCCCGGCTTTCGCCTGCATCAGGGCCTTCTCTAGAATCTCGTAACTCAAACCGTCGCACTTGATATCCATCTGGGTGGCAGTCAGACCGTCGATAGTTCCGGTCGTCTTGAAATCCATGTCGCCCAAGTGGTCTTCGTCACCCAAGATGTCGGACAGCACGGCATACTTTTCCTCACCCGGATTCTTAATCAAGCCCATGGCAATGCCGCTGACGGGCTTCTTCATCGGCACACCGGCATCCATCAGCGCCAACGTCCCGGCACAAACCGTGGCCATGGAAGAAGAACCGTTGGACTCCAGGATATCGGACACGACACGCACCGTATAAGGGAAATCTTCAGGGATTTGCCCTTTCAGGCCGCGCCAAGCCAAATGGCCGTGACCGATTTCACGACGACCCACGCCGCGTTGCGCCTTGGCCTCTCCCGTGGAGAACGGCGGGAAGTTATAATGCAACAAGAAACGCATCTTGCTTTGGTCGAGCACTTCGTCGATAATCTTCTCGTCCAACTTCGTACCGAGCGTACAGGTAGAAAGCGACTGGGTCTCGCCACGCGTAAAGATGGCCGATCCGTGGGGACCCGGCAGCGGACTTACTTCGCACCAGATGGGACGGATGTCCGTAGTGGCGCGACCGTCGAGACGCTTGCCTTCGTCCAACACGCAACGGCGCATGGCATCGCGCTCCACATCGTGGTAGTAACGGTCGATCAACGTATTTTTTTCAGCCAGTTCGTCTTCCGACAAATCGGCGTGTGCTTCAGCATACGACAGTTTGAAGTTCTCGCGGATTTCCATGAAAGCATCCTCACGGGCATGCTTGTCGCGGTTGCCTTCCTGGGCGATACGGTACGCTGCGTCATAGCAAGCCTTCTTCACTTCTTCGCGCAAGTCCTCATCGTTCACCTCATGGCAATACTCCCGCTTCACTTCCTTACCGGCTTCCTTCTCCAACTCTTTCTGGAGGCGGCACATCGGTTTGATGGCCTCATGGGCTACCTTCAAGGCGTTGAGCAAGTCCTGTTCGGTCACTTCCTTCATCTCGCCTTCCACCATCATGATGTTCTCTTCCGTGGCACCCACCATGATGTCCATGTCGGCCTGTTCCAACTGGGCAAAAGTCGGATTGACCACATACTCGCCATTGATGCGTGCCACACGCACTTCGGATATCGGGCCTTCAAACGGTATATCGGAAACTGCCAATGCGGCAGATGCGGCAAAACCGGCCAATGCATCCGGCATGTCCACGCCATCGGCAGAATACAAAATCACATTCACATAAACTTCTGCGTGATAATTGCTGGGGAACAAGGGACGCAAAGCGCGGTCCACCAGGCGGCAGGTCAGAATCTCATAGTCAGAAGCCTTACCCTCACGCTTGGTAAAACCTCCGGGGAAACGGCCGGCAGCGGCGAATTTCTCTCTGTACTCTACCTGCAAAGGCATAAAATCTGTTCCGGGAACGGCATCTTTGGCGGCACAGACAGTGGCCAAGAGCATCGTGTTGCCCATAGTGAGCATAACGGCTCCATCGGCTTGTTTGGCCAATTTCCCGGTCTCGATGCTGATGGTTCTTCCATCAGGCAATTCGACTGTTTTCTTAATTACGTTCATTTGGTTTCTTAAAATGTTTCATCAATAAATCGGGCAAATGTACGCATAAATATTGATAAATCAGACTTAAAGCCCGTAAAAAATGGCACAACATGGCTTTTTTCCGAAAAAACCGTAGTTTCATACTCCGAGAGAAGCCGAAAGACCCTATCTTTGTAAATGGTTTGTAAACACATGATGCCGAGATGAAAAAAATGACATGCGCCATGGCCGCCCTCATGATACTGGCTACGGCTTGTAAAGATAAGAAAGAACAATTTGAAATCAACGGACGGATTGCCGAAGCCGACGGCAAGACACTCTACTTCGAGGCTGTCACCTTGAACGGCATAGAAGCACTTGACTCTATCCGCCTGGACGAAAACGGCGACTTCCGTTTCCAAGGCATGCGTCCTTTCAATCCGGAATTTTACCGCCTGCGTATCGACCGGCAAATCGTCAACTTGTCCGTAGACTCTACGGAGACCATACACGTGGAAGCCACGTGGCCCGCCATGGGCACCGGCTATGAGGTGGAAGGCTCACCCGACTGCCAAACCCTAAAGGAAATCAACGGCAAACTCATCGCCTTGCAACAATCCGTCAGGGACATCATGACCGACAAGACCCTGACGTTAGGGGAACAGGAACGGCTCGTCCGTGAAAAAATAGACATCTACAAGGAGGAAATGAAAAAGAAGTACATCATGGAAGCCCCTGCTTCTGCCCCGGCTTACTTCGCCCTGTTCCAGACCGTAAACGGAAGCCTCATCTTCAACCCGGTAAGTAATCCGGACGACATCAAGTTCGTGGGAGCCGTGGCCACGGCATGGGACGCGAACTATCCAGGCACCAACCGCACGGAAAACTTGCACAACATTGCCATACAAGGCATGAAGAACACCAAACGCCCCACTCCCGTATCATTGGCAGACATCGACCCGGAAAAGATATCCGCTTCGGGCATCATCGACATAGAATTGCCGGACATACACGGTAAAAACCGCAAACTTTCCGACATCAGAAATAAGGTCGTGCTGTTGGACTTCACTGCTTACTCCCTCCCGTCTTCACAAGAACGCATCATGCAGATGAGGGGACTTTACGACCGGTACGCCGCACAGGGATTTGAGATTTACCAAGTATCCATCGACCCCGATGAACATTACTGGAAAACGGCATGCGAACACCTGCCCTGGACTTGCGTCTATGAGAGCCGAGGAGAGGCTTCGGGCTATTTAGGCTCTTACCTCGTGCGCCGCCTTCCCACCTTCTTCCTCATCGACCGCCACGGCGACCTTGTGGCGCGGGACGAGCAAATAGAAGACTTGGAAAAAGCCATCGGGAAATTATGTGAATAGGGCATCACATGACACACGCCTTAACGCTTTGTGTATTTCGAGGGTGAAACGCCATATTCTTCCTTGAAGCAGCGTCTGAAATGACCCACATCGTTAAAACCGCTGGAGTATGCGGCTTCCGTCACGTTGAGCCCTTGTTCGGTCATCAGGTATAAACTGCGTTTCAGCTTTATCTTCCGGATGAACTCATTGCCCGACAGGCCGGTCAACCCTTTCAGCTTACGGTAAAGCGTGGACACGCTCATGTTCATCTTGTCGGCCATGAAAGGGATATCCAACTTATCCTGACTGATATGCTCCGTCACCACGTCGGTAAACCGGCGGATAAACTCTTCGTCCAATTTGCTGAGACGAACCTCTCCGGCAGGCATTCCACGTTCTTCGTCTTTTGCCTTTCCCACAATCATCCGAGCCAGTTTCCTGCGCATGTCCAACAAGTTACGTACCCTGCTGTTCAGCAACGTGGCACTGAACGGTTTGGTCAGATAAGAATCGGCACCGCTATCATATCCTTCTTCCTTGTCCCGGATGGAATCTTTGGCCGTCAGCAAAATGACCGGTATATGGCTGGTACGTACATCTTCTTTCACCCTCCGGCATAGCCCTATCCCGTCCATCTCCGGCATCATGATGTCGCTGACGATGATATCCGGCACAAGACGTTGGGCTTCCCCCCATCCCTCCCTGCCATTCATGGCTGTTACCACCCGGTATCCTTCATCGAAGGAAGAGGCCACGTAATCCCGGATATCATCGTTGTCCTCCACGACCAACAGAAGCGGTCGGAGGTCAGCTTCTTCCCCTCCGTCAAGCCCATGCTCTCCGGTCACCTCTGCCTCGATTTCCGAATGGAGAGCCGACGGATAAACTTGGTCGGCCCAAAGGCGGAATACGAAAACGGAACCTTTCCCCGCTTCACTTTCCACTCCCAGCACCCCTTCGTGCAAATCGGCCAAAGACTTCACCAAAGCCAACCCGATACCTGTACCTGAGGCCTGATGCTTTCCCTCTGCCTGGTAATAGCGGTCGAAAACATGAGGCAAGGCCTGAGGTGCAATCCCATATCCGGTATCGGACACGGAAATCTCGGCATACGGCCTTCCCTCTTCCTCTCCACGGCACAAACGCAAACATATATGCCCCTCCGGCGTATATTTCATCGCATTGCTCAATAAATTGTTCAGGATGGTTGTCACGACTTCCGCATCGAAATACATCCGGAACTCTTCTTCCGGAACTTCTATACGGAAATCCACTTTCGGGTTCCGGTTCAGTTCCTTGTAGCGCAAGCCTATCTCGGTCACCAAACGTCCCAATCTGCCTTTGGCCACCCGAAGCTGCCGGTTTTGCGTTTCCACCTTACGAAAATCCAACAAGCGGTTAATCAGGTCGAGCAACTGCAAAGCACTCTTATGCACCAAACCGACTTTCTTGCGGTAAACGTCCGACAAATTCCCGTCTCCGGCCAAGTCTTCCAACGGGCCGAGTATCAAAGTGAGCGGCGTACGCAGCTCATGCGTGATGTTCGTGTAGAAACGAAGCCGCTCGTTGTTCAGTTCCTGTTCGTCTCGCATCCTTTTTTCTTCTGCCTCCATGGCGGCTTTGGCGGCTAATTTGCGTTTATAGGCACGCATCCAAAGCCACAAAGCCGACAAGGCCAGTAATCCGTAAAAAGTCCAGGCATACCAAGTCAGCCATAACGGAGGATGGATGCGGACAGACATCGTAGCCACATTCTTTTCGTCCCACTCCCCATTCCTCAGCCTGGCCTTCACTCGGAAGGTATAAGTCCCGAAAGGCATGTCACGGAGCGTAATCTGGTTTTCCTCTCCGATATTGACCCATTCCCGTTCCAATCCTTCTATCTTGTAGGCATATTCCACCTGCCCGTTCTGTGCATAATCGGGCACGGAGAAACTTATACGGAAAGCATTGCGATGATAAGGCAATTCAATCTCCCCGTTTTCTCCCGGTAAAATCAATTTTCCGCCTCTCCCTGTACGGCTGTCCATTTCCCGGCACTCGATGATTTGTACACTGCCTGCACGGCGGGACATCGTATCCAATCCCAAAGGATTGAAACAGCAGATACCCTTCATCGAACCGAAATAAAGCGTACCATCCGCCCCCCGGCAAGCTGACCGTTCAACGAGATTTCCCATCGGGACCCCATCACGGTAATCATAATTCTCAAACCGCTGTTTCCGTTCATCCCAATGAGAGATGCCATTGTTGGTGGAAACCCATATCCTTCCATGCGAGTCTTCTTGAACGGAACGTATGAAAACGTCCTCCAAACCATGCTCATGACCATAAAAAAGAAATGAATCAGGACGGCGAGTGTCCCTGACATACCCCAACCCGGCACGCGTGGCAATCCAAACCCCGCCTCGGGAATCCTCGAACAGTGCATTTACGGAACCGTCCGGAAATCCCGTATCGGTGTTCAGCTCAGCCGCTACACGCCGGTTACGGTCGAACACTTTAACTCCCCAACCATAAGTCCCGACCCAAAGCTTGCCTTGCCGGTCGCGAAGGATACCATACACGCTTTTTTCCTCCAACTGGCGATTCAGCTCCGTCTCCTTATGTATCTTCCCACCACTATAAGTATACAATCCCAATACGGTCCCCATCCAAAACTTTCCGTCCTCCCTAAAAAAGGTAAACACGCTCAAGTCCCGCACATCCAAAGGCATACGCTCAATCCTTCCCGTCCGGACTTCCATCTTCAGGAGGTCGTTACCAGAAACACCTATCAGCAAAGCCCCCATGCCGTCACCGACGATGGCACTCACCCATCCATAGAACCGTGACAAATAAGGCGACAAATCAAAACGTTCCAACAACCTGCCGCCGCGATACAAGAACAATTCATTTTCCCCGCCTACCCACAACCGGCCCTCTTCGTCCTTATACATCCCATACGCAGGCTTACTGCCCAAAGTCCGGAACAACGGACGATTGTGGCTGACAAAATCCAAGCCGCTGTTATAATTTCCAATCCAGATATTGCCAAATGAATCCTGTAGGATTTTGCGGATATTGCCGGACGAAAGTCCTTTCCCGTCCCCTTCCGGCAACAAGTTCTCAAAAACCACTTCTTCAGGATGCTTGAAAGCCATCTGATGCAAATCCAAGATACTCACACCGCCCATATCGCAAGCGATCCAAAGTTTACCGTCCGCCATCTCACAAATGTCGTAAACACAATCCGACACCAAAGAAGAAGGATTACCCCGGCCATGCCGGAATACCGTAAAATTGTCGGCAAAGGGATTCCACAGGGCCAATCCCCGTCCGGTCCCTACCCAGATATGCCCCATGCGGTCTTTGCAGATAGCATATACCCTGTCCTCCGGCAAACTCTGCGGTGAAGCCGGATCGTGGAAGAACCGGCGTACGGTCTTACTCTTCAAATCCACCATGCTCAGCCCGCCGCGATTGTGACCGACATACAATATTCCGGCATCCTCGAAAGCACACAAATTAGAATGATAATCCAAATGGACGCCCATCTCGGACAAGGTGGAAAACTTTTGTGTACGGGTGTCAAAATGAATGGGATCCGCATGATGGGGTGTAATCCAAATCCCTCCGTCGCCGGCCTTTGCCAAATGCACCACATTCTCTAACTTTAAACCGTTACGGTTTTCGTAGGTACGGAAACATCCGGTTTGGCCGTCCCAAGCACAAAGTCCGCTGAACTTACCGCCAATCCACAACACATCTTCTGCCTCATCATAAAGGAGCGTGTTCAAGGCATCGGACGTAAGTCCCGAATCATGCGCTTTGTAGACCATGAAACTGTTTCCGTCGAAACGGTTCAGACCGACATCCGTAGCGACCCAGATGCAACCACGCTTGTCTTGTGCCATGCCAAGCACAAAATTATTTGAGAGACCGTTTTCCACTCCCAAGTGCTGCATCTCGTATGGCCGGGCTGTCATAAGCGTCACATGGCATTCCCAAAGAAAAAGCATAAAAAAACAAACGTACCGTCTCATGGCCTTAGAATTTTACGATCCAGTTTTCCGCAAAGATATGATAAATTAAACGGTTCCACCATCCCATCGTATGCTTTTTGCAACAATAGCCCTCTTTTTGACCGATTTCACACTATCTGCATATCCCCATGGAGAGTTTGACGGAATTCCCCTTCTTTCAGAATGATTCCGCACGCTTGCCGAGGAAGCAAGCCATTAACTTTGCGTCAAGCAAACCAAATGGAAGTATATTCACCATTGAAATTGGTGGAATCAGTGTGTCTACTTCCTTGCTACGTCATTTAATTAATAAAAACAACACTGCGGCCCGTGCTACACACACACTGATTTAGCCCGGTCGGCAGACTAACTTCAATTCTAACGAAATGAGAAACAAATTACTCGTTGCCATGGCATTATGCAGCGCAACTTCATCCACGTTGCCCTTGTGGGCGTCTGAAAACTGGCCCGACCCGGCCTTGACCTTTGTTGACCCGGCTTTGACTCCCGACGAGAACGGAGGCGGTGTATATTATGTCTACCATGTAGCCACCCGGAAATTCATGTGCGATGGCAATTGGAAAAACAACTGGGGCACGGAACTCATCGTGGCCGAAGAGGGAAAGAAGGTCACACTGAGCTACGGGCAGGACTATGAACTGAGCCGCCGTCCCGTCACGGACGGGTCTTATAACGACGCATACGGTTGGCGCATGTCCATGATGGAGGGGAAGACGAACAGCAAGCTCCATGAATTCTACATTCCCAGCGAACTTGTACTCTGTGTGGACCATGACAAACAAGGACACATCCTGTGGAAAATCGTGAAACAAGACAATGGTGCTTACCGCATCAAAATCGCCGATGAAGATCCCCTATATGGTGAAAGCTCACAATATGCCGGATGTTACATCGGAATCAACGAAGGCGACTTCGGGGTCAACCCGTTAGTCATCGAAGGAACGGAAGGTGTCGTGAATCCACAATACGACTGGAAGTTTGTGGAGCCAACTGCCTATGACATTTACCAAGCCAAAAAGAAGTTACAAGCCCAGTTAGACGCGGCAGACGCGGCAAACTTCCAAGACATAACGGATTATGCCAACCTTTATAAAAGTGAAAAAGTAACTGTCGAAGAACTGGAGAAAGCGACAGAGGACCTAAAAACAGACATATTGAACTTCAAATATGGTTCGGCCACATCCGCCCATCCTATAGATATCACAGAATTAATGGCAAATCCTTCATTTACGGACAACGACGAAGGATGGGACAAATGGAGGGAACCCGCCAATGAACAAGATAATTTCTCCCGTAAGACCGGTTCACATACGGCATCCGACGGCACGGAAATCTCTAATTTCTTCGAACGTTGGAATCCTTCCTCTCCTCAAAAGGATTGGTCTATCACACAAAACCTTACCAATCTGCCTGATGGAAAATACCGCCTGAAAGCCTATATATTCTGCCCAATCAACGAAGGGGACACCCAAGCCGAAGGACGTTACCTTTATGCCCGCACTTTGGTGGGCGAATCACGTCAGAAAGCCGAAATCACCCAAAGCCAAGTGTTCACCCCGACCACGTTGGACTTCTCCGTCGTGGGTGGTACGGCCACTGTCGGATTCCGTGTAGAAGGAGCTAATTCCCAATGGACAGCCGTGGACAACTTTTCCCTGCAATTCTTGGGCCAAGAAGGAGCACAAACCCTACATGACGTCTTAAAGCAAAACATTGCAGATGCAGAAACAAAATACGCCGAATACACAAATGCCAACGAGACATTCAGCAAAGACGGGCAACAAAAGTATGAAGAGACCATAAAGACAGCCAAAGAAGCGACCAATAACCCGCAACTGGACAACGAAACCCTGATGGGAATCATCCAATCAGTCCAACTTCGCATGGACTCCTTGGCTTTGGATATTGCAGCTTACAAGACCCTGCAAGCCAAAAGCAATGAACTGGAAACCGCATACGATGAATCTCCATACGCAGAAGCAGGATTACCCGCTTATGAGGACTATCTGGACAAATTACAGGAAGGTTACAGCCAAAAAACATTCAACCCCAACGAAGTGGACAGCATCCAACCGCGCGCCGACCGCATATTGAAGGAAGCCGTCGCAGAATCCTTGAAATCACCGGATGGCATCCGCGATGCCACCGGACTATTTACCAACACAAATTTCAGCAACGGCACCAACGGATGGACCAAATCGGGCAGCGGGCAACTCTCAAGCAAGCTCAACCGCATGGCAGAAGTATGGAACGCCAAAGACAGCGACTGCGAAGTGTACCAAGAAATCAACGGACTGCCCGAAGGCTCATATAAAATCACGATGCAAGGGTATTATTCACCCAGTATCACCAATGCAAACAATTGGAAAGAGAACTGGGGAACAGAAGGAGACACGAGCAACGACATCCTGGCATTCCTGATGGGCAACGACGCCCAAGCCAAACTCTGCCACATCATGGACTACCCGATAGAGGAAAGCGCGCTGCCCGGCACCGATGGATTTGAACAGATTACATGGACTGACGACCCTGCCTACCAAAACAAATGGCTGACCAGCAATTCCACCACATCGGCAGACTTGTTTGAAAACGACGAAACTTGTTACCTCAACAGCGTGGTTTGTTATGTAGGCCAAGATGGCAAGCTTCGTATCGGAATAAAAATAAAAGGTTCTGCCATCAGTTGGTGGGAATCGAGAGTGTTCTTCGACAATTTCAAAATCGAATATCTTGGTGCAGGCGACATGAGCGGAGCCACTTCAGCCATCAACGCATTGATAGAAAGTGCGGAAAGCATGCTCAATCAGGAAGACCTGACCACCCAGGAGGCGCGCAACAGCCTAACTGAAGCCATTTCTTCTGCCCGGGAAGCAATAGCTGCGGGCTTGACGCAAGAATCTTATGGCAAACATGTGAAAGCGTTGAACGAGGCTATCACGGCAGCTCAGAATGCCACTGAAGCCGCCACCAGATTCGATGCCTTGGTTACCTATCACGACATCAAATTCATGAGTACCGGAGATTACAGTTACGAGCAATTTGCCGGCACCCCGGAGTTCGATGCCTTTAAAGCCCTTATCAGCGAAAAAATGGTACCCGCTGTGGAAAACTTGCAATCCATGGACGAGATTGAAAAATTGACAGCTGAAATCAACGAGGCTTACAACAAGATGGTAGCGACTTCCATCGACGTATCGGGAGCAACACTCGACAGCCCGGCTGACATGACATCCATGCTGCAATCCCCAAGCTTTTCGGAAGTGAACGGGGACGGGGAAACCGTAGGTACCATACAGGGTTGGACTACAAACGGGAACCAATATGCCATGTCGGCCAACAACTATGAGTTCTACAACTTGAAAGAGGCCGACATCCATCAAACCGTTTACGGCTTGCCTAAAGGATATTACCGCTTGGCATTCGACGGATTATACCGTGCAGGCGATGCCATCCCTGCCGCCCTTTCACGACGGGAAGGCAAGGAACCGCAGAACGCACTGGTATATGCGGAATCCGGTGAAGGCAAATGGAACGAACCCTTGGCATCCATTTTCGAGGGCATGGGAGAATACAAATATACCACGGGCGACCAAGTCCTGCCGGATAGCCTTTTCCCCGAATCAAAAGCCTTGTACCACATCATAGTAAACAACGTATCGGGCGCTGACCTTGCATTCCAAGAAGGTTTGTATGCCGGTGACTTCTCGTTCTATGTATCCGAGACAGGACAGCCAGTCACGATTGGAATGCGCAAAGACAGTCTTGTAGCCAACGACTGGGCCGTATTCGACAACTTTACATTATTATATTATGGCGACGGGGATGCCAACAAGCCGGATGACTTCGAGTCGGCCATCGACGGTGTCACTGCCGAGGGCAAGGCCAAGATAGTAAGTTCAGCATGGTACACCCTTGATGGCGTGCGCGTGAAGGAACCAAGACAACGCGGCATCTACATCCGTCAAGACCTGATGGACGATGGGACACGGAAAGCCATAAAGGTCATGGTACGTTAACCCATGCCATAACAAAAGCTTGTTGAACAAGCCATTGGCGGCGTTAGGCATCCATTTGTTTAATTCTGCCAATGGCTTTAAAACTTCCAAAAAGATGAACAAAGACTGGCTCAAAACATTCAAATCTTGCTGCGTAGTCCTGTTTCTGGCCGCACAGATAAACGTATTCACCGGTTGCCAAGACGACCTGCCGGCCGACAGCTACTACACTTTCACCGGAGAAATGATGAGCGACTTCCTGAAAAACAGGGAAGATTTCAGCCTCTTCAGGCGCATCGTGGAGCGTGCCGGAAAGTTGGACTTCCTGGGTACCCGGGGCGCACGTACCCTATTCCCGCCCATAAACTCCGGTGTGGAAGCCTTCTTGAAAGAAAAAGGGTATGCTTCGGTCGAAGACATTCCCGTCTCCTATTGCGACACCCTGCTGAAAGCCTGTCTGGTGGAACGAATCATCTACACTTATGATTTAGGAAAGACCCAACAGGAAAACAACCAGTTAGACCTGCCCTTGATTATACAGACCGACGGCGACACATTGGATGCCAACCACATGGTGCTCAGCATCATCAACCGGCGTGCGGCCATCATCAACGAACTTAAAAACGATTCCGTGGAAAATGGCGTAGTACATCCTGTGGACAAAGTGCTGATTCCAAATACCAGTCTGGGAGCCACTTTATTGGATGAGAACCATAGCCAGTTTTCCATCTTCTATGAAGCCCTCCGGCGTACCGGACTGTTGGATTCTTTGGCTCGATACCAGGACGAAAGCTACGAGATATGGAAGGAGGACTATCCCCGATTCAAACCCAATATCGTCTGTGGCCACGACACGGACATCTTTACGGCCAAACGTCCCGACCACCGGTATAGCGGTTTCACCTTGCTGATTGTCCCGGACGAAGTCCTCTATGAAAAATACAGCGACCGCTTCAACGAAGACATGACCATGGAGGAGAAAATCGATGCCCTTTACCGGTTGGCGGAAGAAAAGTACGACGACCATGCAGCCGCAGAAATATTCGGATTAAACAAACCGGTGCCGGAAAACCCCGAAGGTAAGACCTATAAACAACTGTTCTGGAACAAGCATTCCCTGACCGACCGGCACAACCCACTCAACATGTTCCTTTCTTACCATATCCTCGACCGGCTCTTCGAGAGCACGGCCAAACTGGTAAACTGCAGGGGGGTGCACACCCAATATGCCAATCCCACCGAATGGATCAGCACCTTGCTCGACTTTTCCACCATCAAACTGGAAAAAGTATATTCGACCGTAGACCCTGCCGTGGAATCCCCCACGGACTTCTACATCAATCATAGCGTGGCCAGCATTTACAACTCCGGCCAACGGGTACGCGGTGCACACTTGTCCCTCCCCGATGCCGACAACTTTTCACTCAACGTAGCCTATTATTACGTGGACGACGTATTGGCCTACGACGAGACCATGCGCAACAATGTCATGAACACGCGGATGAGAATCGATTTCTACACCGTATGGCCGGAACTGACAAACAATAAAATAAGGTTATGCGGCAACGTGACACAGCCATACGGCTCATACGACAACACGGAAAACGGGACAGAAGGTGGAGGATACAACTACTACATTCCCTCCAACTACATCAAAGGACTCAAAATGAACGAGAACGCCATATTTTTCGCCCAACGCCCTAAAATAGGCATGACTTCCGCATTCGACGATTGTGTCAGCATCTTAGGAACATACGACTTGACGTTCCAACTTCCCAACGTCCCCCCGGGCACGTATGAACTGCG
This sequence comes from Paraprevotella xylaniphila YIT 11841, assembly GCF_900683745.1. Classification (NCBI taxonomy): domain Bacteria; kingdom Pseudomonadati; phylum Bacteroidota; class Bacteroidia; order Bacteroidales; family Prevotellaceae; genus Paraprevotella; species Paraprevotella xylaniphila. Next base: position 2,931,383 of record NZ_LR215980.1, on the reverse strand, counting down.
TTTGGGATACGGCAGCATGCCCGACCGGGGCATCGTGCAGATGTACGTGGACAATGTGCCCCAGGGACTACCGTTGGACATGCGCGAAGAAGGGGACAGCCCCATCATCGGAGGGCTTTACAACGGATGGAACGGGTGGCGGAACTCTGAAGAGAATGCCAATGGAATATATACCTCCGAAGAACTGGAAGAAAATGCCAGGGTCATGAAAAACAACGGTTACTACTGTGGCCCTAAGAGCCTCTATTCCGGCAACGACGGTACGAGCGGCCCCCAATACAGTGCCGCCAAATGTACTCTCCTTTATAACCTGAGGGCTACGCTGCGCCGCAAAATTTGCAACGTGAACATAAAGGCAAACACCCCCCATACCATGCGCATACGTTCGGTGTTCACCCCGACCGGAAGAGGAGTCTTCCATCTCGATTACATTGAGTTGGTGCCCCTCGGCATTTGCGGTCCCGGTGGCCTCGGAGAAGACCAATATTAACCTACCTGCAATATCCCCGAAGAAAGTTTCGCCACTTTCTCGGGGATACATACACGAATCTTACATCAACCCACAATATGAAATACAAAGTTATCTTTTCATGCCTCGCATTCCTGTTCTTTTCCGCCTTCACCCTGAAAGAGAAGCCGGTTACCATTTTTTTGATTGGAGACTCTACTATGGCAGACCGGAGCACAGCTTCCGGAAGTCCGGAACGGGGATGGGGCCAAATGTTACCTTGTTTCCTCAACGGACTCATCCGCGTAGAAAACCATGCTGCATGCGGACGCAGTTCTTTAAGCTTCATCCGTGAAGGACGATGGCAGGCCGTACTCGACCGACTGCAAGCCGGAGACTATGTCATTATACAATTCGGACACAACGATGAGAAAACCGATACGGCATTACACACTGTGCCCGGAGGTTCTTTCGATGAAAATTTGAGACGGTTCGTGCGTGAAACCCGTGAGAAAGGGGCTTATCCCGTCCTGATGAACTCCATCGTAAGGCGTAATTACCCACCTACTCCGGAGACACCTCACCAATACATTTATGAAAAAGAGGGCAACACACTGGTGGACACACACGGTGAATACCTCTTGTCGCCTCGCCGCATAGCCCACGAAATGGACGTGCCGTTCGTGGACATGGCCAAGCTGACCCACGACCAGGTCGCGGAAATGGGACCGGAACTATCTAAAAAACTGTTCATGTGGATACCGCCCGGACAATATCCTTCCTTACCGCAAGGCAAAGTAGACAACACCCATCTTAATATATGGGGGAGCAAAGTCTTTGCGGCCATTGCCGCCAAGGCTTTGTCCCAAAAAGTGCCCCGGTTGTCCAAATACATCCGGCATATTGACCCACAGACCGTCCAAGATACCGAAACAACCAGTTTCGGCCAAAGTACAGGCACGGTGATAGTCAACGGCATCCCGTGGTTCGACGACCGGGGCGGCATCGTCAACGCCCACGGTGCCTGCATCGTGGAAGAGGACGGGCGTTATTACCTGTTCGGCGAATGGAAGTCGGACAAGAGCAATGCCTTCCCGGGCTTTTCCTGCTACTCTTCCGATGACCTGGTCAACTGGAAATTCGAGAACGTGGTCTTGCGGGTGCAACCGGACGGCATCCTCGGCCCCAACCGCGTGGGCGAGCGTGTCAAGGTCATGAAATGCCCCAAGACCGGGGAGTACGTCATGTTCATGCACGCCGACGACATGGGATACAAAGACCCGTATATCGGTTATGCCACATGCAAGACCATCGACGGGGACTACCAGTTGCAAGGCCCGTTGCTTTACCAAGGGAAACCCGTCAAGCGTTGGGACATGGGCACGTTCCAAGACACCGACGGCAAGGGTTACCTGCTCATCCACCACGGCCCCATCTACCGCCTGAGCGACGATTACCGCTCCGTGGAAACGGAAGTGGCCCACGTCAAGGACTCCGGCGAATCCCCTGCCATGTTCAAAAAGGATGGCATATACTACTTGCTCTATTCGAACCTGACCAGTTGGGAGAAGAACGACAATTTCTACTTCACCGCCCCACGGATAGAAGGCCCGTGGACGCGACGCGGCCTGTTCTGCCCGGAAGGCAGCCTCACCTACAACTCGCAGACCACTTTCGTTTTCCCCCTTCGGCGCGGCAACGACACCATTCCGTTGTTCATGGGCGACCGTTGGTCGTATCCCCATCAGGCTTCTGCCGCCACTTACGTGTGGATGCCCCTGCTGACGGAAGGCACAAAACTATCCATGCCTGAATACTGGCAGGCATGGGACATGCGCACGCTCCGCCCCACGGATGCCCTGAAAGGCGGCAAGATTGTGTCTCCTGCGGACGGGCCGTGCCCTGACAACTGGAAAAAGGAAAACGGGGCCATACTGTCCGACACGCGCGGAAGCACGTTGGAAATGAAGTTCAAAGGCACCCACGCAGCCCTCATCGGAGAAGCCGGCCCACATGGAGGGTATGCCCGTGTGAGCATCCTGAATGCCCGACAAGACACGCTCTACTCCTCACTCGTGGACTTTTACAGCAAATACCCCGACACGGGCATACGCGCCATCACGCCCCACATGCCTATGGACAGCTATATGCTTTGCGTGGAAGTGACCGGCATCAGTCCCGTATGGACCGACAAGTCAAAGAAGATTTACGGCAGCAAGGGATGCCGCATCGGCATCAGGCAAGTCTGCATCTTTGAAGAATAAACGGAACAGCCCAGCAATCGTCCATGCAGATGGAAAATAACTTGAAAGCATCCTCGAAAAGGATGCTTTCATTTTGACAATATGCCACCCATGGCCTCACGAGAATCCTTTATTCATACCCTGCACGGGACAAGAACGGAAATATGCGATTCTCGCGCAGTGTAAAAGAAACTGTTTGCGAGCCATAAGGGGGTCCCGGCTGCCATAAAGCAACCCGGAAAACCGCAACCTGCGCCCATGAACCACGGGCACGTAAGCAAACAAGCGGAATGGCACGACAAACTGGCATCCGTCCGGGACAAGCGGAAACTCTTCATACAGAAGAAAAAATCAACGATTCAGGGAGGTCATGACTCGCTTTCAGTCCGGTTTCGGACCGACATGCAGAGAAAATCCGCACGACATGCGGAGAAAAAAAATGTTTCTTGCGCCAAACGAAAAATTGCTTGGCTGAAAACGATTCGCCTTTTTGCTTAAAATAAGTAAAAAACAGGGCTGAACGGTAAAAGGATGTATCCAAAAAGCCTTCCCAACCTCCCTAAAACAGATGTAGAACACGAAGATTCCGGCCTGCCCAACCGGGATTTTACTGTCATTTTGATAGCAAAACGGCAAAAACGGCAGAAGAAACCCTCCTGAAAGGCAAACGAAAAGAGGCCGCCTGCGGCAATACGCCTGACGGCCCCACGCTGTTTCATGCCACAGCTTGCCTGCCGCTCCTTACGGAAGGTACAGAATCACCTGGTCCAAGACTACGCCTTCGTCCAATGCACGGACAGCAAGCCGGTGCTTCCGCTTCCTCCCGAGCGGCAACGCGACGCGGCGGACGGCCTGGTTCCGCAGCACATTCTCTTTCCACTCCTCGCTACGCCCCAGGGTCTCATAGCCAACCGGAGCGGAATCCGTCCCGTCCAACGACAAGAGGAAACGCAGGCGGTTCCCCTCCACCGGATGGTTGGGCAGCAGACGGACCTCCACCTCCACGGAATCCTGTCCGGAAAGGTTGAAATCGAACGACAGCTCCGTGCCTTTCTCCACACAGACGGCTTTCCCTTCATAGCCCAGGCCCTCGCATGCCACGTAACAGCCACGGCTACACTCATTCCCGTTCCAACGGAACAGGACCTCACGTCCTTCCGGCAAAGCATCCTGCGCAACCTCACGCTTCACAGGCTCGAACACCGGCAAACGGCGCGGACGATAGTCCATCATCCCGTTCCACTTTCCACCATTGGCTATGCCTTCATTGTACCGCCGCGTCAAGGCCACAATACTGTCGTAGGCCATGTCGCTCAAATTCCAACCGGCCTCACCGTGGCGTGCCAGTTGGGCGTAAAGCATTTTTTTGTTCATCTCCGCAGCCGCCTGCACAGGGTACTGCACCAACTGGTAGTAAGCATCCCGGCGACCGGCATCCACACGTAAAGCCCACCGCCCGGCCTCGTCGGAAATCTCCCGGTAGTCCGTCAAGCGTTCCTGTATCTCCCTGCGGCTCCAAGGCAAATCCTTCACCACGCGGTAAGCCCGGTCACGCTCTTCCTCGCGCGTATTGCCCATAAACTCCGGTTTGCGGACGTATGCCAGACGGTAATGCTCCTCCATGACCGGACGCAGGGCTTTCCCGGCCTTCCGGCCAAACTCCCGGCACAGGAATCCCTCCAAATGGGCAGACACGCCTTCTACGGCCACCTTGTCCATGTCCCACGCCATATCGAGGAACAATTCCGTCTGGTATTCAGCCGGTTTGATGTCGCCCACGTTGAGCACCCACACTTTCCGGATGCCACGGTCGTACGCCAGTTTCATCTGTTGGTAAAGCAAGGCCGGGCTGAAAGTGCCCAACCAAAGGTAGTCGTGCGGACGCCCCCAATACGACACATGGTAATAAATCCCGTTGCCGCCCTTCCGGGCACGTTCCTCAGGCGTGGGGAAGTGCCGGATATAACCGTAATTGTCATCACACCACATCAGGGTGACATCCTCCGGCACCTGAAGCCCTGCACGGTAGACCTCCAACACCTCTTTGTAGGGAATGAACACTTGCGGCACCGCCGTCACGTCGGAATCCACGTGCTGCCGCAGCAAATCCCTCTGGTCGCGGATGACCCGCTCCAACACGGCCTTCTGTTCGTCCACGGTCTTGGCTCCCTGCATCTGCCCGTCGTGCACGCCACGCATCCCGATGGTATAGAAGATTTCCTGCCCGGCCACTTCTTTCACACGCTCTTCCCAAAAATCGCGCACTGCCGCATGGTTGCGTACATAGTCATAATCTCCTTTCCCTCGCCTACGCCATTCCCCGGCCGTACTGGATGCCATCGGTTCACAGTGCGAACCACCGATATAAATTCCGAACCGCCGGGCCACCTCGCGGTTCCCGTCCGTCAGGAAGAATGGCTCGGTGCATTCGTGCATGGCAGGCCAATAGAGGTTGGCCCGCAAGCGCAGGAGCAACTCAAAAATGCGCTCGTTCGTGCGCGGCCCGATGCGCCCTTTCTTATGCCAAGGTTCGTAACAGGTGCTGCTCCACGGCATCAGTCCCCAATCCTCGTCATTGATGAAGATGCCCCGATATTCCACGGAAGGGAATTGCAAATCACGGTAGCCCGCAGGCAATTCAAAGTGCGTACGAGTCTCGGGAGTGGCATCCGCCCACCATTCCCACGGCGAGACACCCAACAGCCGCGACACTTCCATCAGGCCGTATGCCGTGCCGTGGCTGTCGCTTCCGGCCACAAGCAGCCGCCCGTCGGGGAGTACCGACAAAAGGAAAGCCTGTTTCCGCCCCTCCAAGGCATCGAGGTCAGCCCCCGTTTTCTCGACAAGACCACCCTCGCCGACCGTACCGGCCACGATGTCTCCCCCTGCCGGCAAAATCCGCAGGGAATCGCCCAAGACCGCCCGTACGTCGCGCTGCAAAATCGACAACGCCGTATGCACCACGGGCTTCTCGGACGGGGACAGTTCCACACCGGCAGCCCTCCCGGCCTGCAAGACGAAAGCCATGCCACGCGCCGACAACCGGCCGGGCCACACACAACACAACAGTCCACAAAAACTCACTATAAACTTCTTCATATCCTTAATTGATTTACCATACATCCATACTCCGGCCCGCTATGCCATATCATTTATTCACGTCCAAACCCTCAAGCCAATTTTCCAGTTCGTACATCCACCGGCCCTTATAAGCAAAAGAGTCCTTCATCCCCCATCCATGGCCGCCATCGGGGTATATGAACATGGACACGGGGACATGATTTTCCCTAAGGGCATTGAAATAGCGCAAACTGTTCTCGGGACTGACGGCAGGGTCATCTGCAGAAAGTATGATGATGGCAGGAGGCGTCTTCCCGTCCACTTGCCTTTCAAGCGAATAACGTTCCGCCAATAAAGACGGGGCATCCATGCCTATCAAATGGTTGCGTGTGCCCCAATGCGTTATTTCCGGCGACATCGATATGACCGGATACATCAGGATTTGAAAATCCGGCCTGCCCAAGCTATCGCCCAACGTGGCCACGCTTGCGGCCAAATGTCCCCCGGCAGAAAATCCCATGATACCGATACGGTCAGGACTTATACACAACTCATCGGACTTGCCGCGTAACAGGCGTATGGCATCCCGGGCATCGTCAAGGGGAATGTTGCTTTGCCCGCCAGGCAAACGGTATTTGAGGACAACACACAAGTAACCTTTTCCGGCAAGCCATTCGGCCACTTCGTTCCCTTCATGCCCCATGGCATGATGCCCATATCCACCCCCGGGACATATTACAACCGCCTTGCCATTTGGGATTTGGGGATAGTGCCATGTCAAAAGACTGTCCACCCCATTGGCAACCGGCGGACGGGACGCACCTGCCGGAGGAGCATCTACAAGCCCTAACCCGACTAGCTTATCAAACATGAGCTTACCGACATATTCCGTCCATGCCCCGTCGAAGTGCAACCCGTCGGCCTGTAGCCCGGCATCGCTCAAGTCAATGACATGGACATTGGGCAACTCCCGGGCCACCTGAAGTTGGGCCGCCTCCACAAGCGGGTCATATTGGCGGGAAGCATGGGGTACAGTCCCGAATATGAACGGCAATGTCTTATCCTTTTCCTTACCGGTCACGGCATATATCCGTTCGCGCATGAACGTTATCATTTCCTTGAAATTCCGATAATAATCCCCGGCCTTGGTACGGTCGCTCTCCCCCTGATGCCACATGATGGCCTTCACATCATAACCGCCTGGCAATTTCGACAGGGTCGTCCCTGCACACTTGGCAAAACCTTCGGTAAGCGAAAGAGCCAACGACATTCCCCCATGGGCATCACTGTGGGCCTTGTTCTTCCTGAGCCATTCCCTACCGGCATACCATACAGGTTTGCCAGGCTCAGTCGCGCCGGGAGCAATGGATGTCCCTCCGTAGGTACATTTGATGGCATAGAAATCGGCATCCATGGCCCGGTCTATGAAATAGTTCGTCACATCGCAAAAGGCGAAAGTATCCCCAAACCTGAAATCACCGAACTTGCCCGTCTGCGCGGAACGTACAAAAGCGTAACGGAGATGGCCGTAAGAGAAATCCTTAAGGTATACGGGAAGGTCTTCCACTGTCGCCCTCCCCTCTGCATTGGACTGCCCGGCCGTGATGAAAACACTTGCCGGGTTCTGCGGCAAGACCGTAACCGTACACATCGCCAACGCCAATGAAAAAATAAGCTTACATCTATAACCTCCCATAATTGCATGCAAATGCCCCAACCTGAAATCCATATATGTTGTCATGTATTATAAAAAGCCAACGTGCATTGTTTCCCGATGCCATAAGCTATTCAAACGCTCCACGGCATGAAAGAAAGAAGCACGTTGGCACTCAACAAAACTAATTACCTATTCACGAAACATTATTTTAGTATTACTTGCTTTGCCTTTCACTATATAGACACCTCGCGGCAACCCTTCAACGGCTTCTTCCGGCATGCCGTTCCCCGATTTCACACGGATGCCTTGAAGGGTGTACACCTCAAAGTCCTGCGGGGCCGCGCCGGAATCCGTCAAGCCGAAAATCCCCGAACCCACCGGAACAAGTTTCACATGGTCAAACTCAATGGTGGTCTGTCCTCCGTCTGTCTTGATGTCCAACCCTATGGGCAGGCTACCGTCTCCATTCACCTCAGCTTCCACTTCATAAAAGGCAGAAGCCCCGTTACGCACGGGCGCCTCCGCATCCCCGGCAAAAAGCCGGATGCTTCCGCCACCAAAGGAACATACCAGACCGGCAGACAAGCGGTAGCGTCCCTCAGGCAAACCCGTGACCACCTGCATTATCTTGCCTTCAAGGCCACCACCGTGCCACAACTGCCAATGATTCTCGTTACCTTTTATCACAGTCCCGTCGCCTTTGGCTTCCACACTGATCTTAGAGGTCGACGCATGGGTCGTATTCGTCCAACCATAAGGTGCCCCGTCCACCATGTAACTGTTGTTGAACTCGGGGTTCACCACGTATGATTCCTCCCCCGTGCCTTCTTCACCTATCTCCAAACGCACGCAAGCCGTTCCGTCCAACGTGACTTTCCTGTTTACGACTTCCCCGTCGGTTTCGCGTACCCACCGTCCTTCTTCATCCATATAGCCGAAAGAAACATCCGTAACTTTCATGGTGGCCGGCAACACGAAAGTCCCCCGGGCCGTGGAAAGGAGCAATATCTCACGGGCACTATGCCGCACAGCCACAGCCTGGACCCGCGATGAAGACGGAAGGAAAGAAATGCCTTCAAGACCGGTTTCCGCAGACACTGAGTTTCCTGCATAATTATAGACGTACAAACCTTTCCCGTGCGATTTGACGGCAATGTCCTGGTTGGCCAAGTTCAGCATTTTGTTCCTTTGGCGCACTTCTCCGATGTGCCCGCGTTCTACCAGTTTATGGCCATCCGCCCCATAAAGGGCATTACCGTCCACCACACAATAATTATAGTAATCGAACGACTTGTCACCGGCCAAGGCCGCCATCTGGTAAACAGGCGAGTTGGCATCCTTGGCATCTATCTCCATAATCATACGGAAATTCTTCCCGTTCGTCCCCAACTGCCCGTCCATGTTTCCTTTTACCTTTGAGGCATTCGTACCATAAATGTCAATACCTACAAAGTCTATGTTCGTCCCTCCGCTATTGCGTTTTCTTTCGTTGGCCGAAGTCCTGCCACTGGTTTCATAACTCACACAATTCAAACGTGTCCAGACTTTGTACTTGGATTCCTTCACGGCAGCCCCCACATGATGGTAATAATTGATGATTTCATCCGGCGTGGCCGGATTGCCGCCATGCCCGCGGGCCTCGTTGCCTAACTGTACTCCCACCACGACATGGGGTGCTCCATTGTTGGCATCCCAAAGGGCCACATGCTCCATCACTTGGGACAGCACGTAACGTTCACGGTCGCGCAGGTCCGTGTCGCGCCAATCCAACGAATATTCAAAAGTCTTTTGGAGCATATTAAACTCGGATGTGCCATCGATGGAACATACATAATCCGGCGTACGCAGTTCCTTCCGTCCATTGCAGTTCCAAAGGTATTGCACACGGCCGCCACTGCTCCAGCTGAACCACAGAAGCTCCATCTTCATGCCATATTTCTTGCACCACCCCATATACTTGTCCAAAATCTGCCAGTCGAAAAGGTCCTTCTCTGGTTCCACCTCCCGCCAGAAAACCGGAATGGACACCGTATTGAAGCCATCCGATGCCGCCTGTTCCATCACGGCTTCAAGCTCACTGTCGTTCCACCCTTCATAACCGTAAAGCTTGTCCAAACGGACCTGCACATTGGTCATGTAGAAAGGACGCCCGTCCACACGGAGCACATATTTCTCCACTCCATTCCCCAAGTCATAGTCCACCTCACTTACCGTCTGTGCCATTGCCGGACGGGTGTACTGGGAATCATAATACCGTGCCTGTGCCATGCGGAGTTCCTTCATCACGACCGACATGTCTTTCCCTACCGGCAAATCGTAGGCAGCCTGTGCCCCGGCTATGGCATCCGCAAAGTCCTGCCTGCCCGGATAGTCTGATTTGTCCAACATGGCTTGGGCTTTCTTTATCGCGGCTTTCAAATCGGCATGAGCCACCAATTCCTTCTGGTCTGCCGTTATCCGATCCAACATGGGAGCTATTTCCTCCCGCCGGTCTTCCTTGCTTTCATATAAAGCATGTGCTTCCGCCAACGTCTGCAAGAAACGGTCTTTGACGGCATAATCCGATGTTTCCACAATTTGTTCCAAACGATTGAAAGCATCCTTTAAGACCTTATATTCGGCCACAATGCCATCATATTCCTTCATCGCAGCGTCCAACAAGCCGACAACTTCGATTAACCTCCCGGCAGAAGCGTCTTCTTCAAGCGACTCGGCCGCATCGATAGCCCGGCGATATGCGCCAAGATTATTAAATCCGGGCAAGTCATCCGCACCGGAAACCATGACGAGCGTATCGGCTTTCGCTTCCTCGAGCATGCCTTTCATTATCTTCATATATCCTTCCCGGTCGTTTCCGCAATAGGTCAGCTCGAAATTATCCATGTCTATTGTCGGGCTTCCGCTTGCATCCACTTCCAATCCCAATTCAAGCGTACCGTTGAACACGATTCCCGAAGTTTCATATATTTTAGGATTGCCAGACAGGACGGAAGTCCTGCCCTCGTTCGCAAAAAGTTGCACTTTGCCATTAAAGGATGAAGACACTGCGGCCTTTACACTGTATTTCCCGTTTGGAAGACCGCTTACGGCCTGACTGGCCTTTCCGTCCATTCCACCGCTGCCGGTCCACAATTGCCAATGGTTTTGTCCGCCAGGAATAATCCCCCCGCCTTTCTCCCCCGTACTGATTTTAGACTGTGCGGAAAAGGAAAGCGTCCAACCCACAGGGGCGTTACCCGCAAATGTCCCGTCCGAGAAACCGGCATTCACCAAATAATCCGTCATCTCCATGCTATGGCTGTCACTCAATACAAGATTGTCTGGCGCAAAGGCATATCCCCCCAAGTAAACCACATTGCTTACTTGTCCTTCAATGCCTTTCGTTTCCGTGTCCACTTCCACCAGTTCAATATCGTCAATCCAATCGACTTTCGACTCAGCCCGATACAAAGAGAACCATATATTTTCCGGCAATACCTCCGGGGTCTGTATGAGCAAAGCATAGCTGCCCTTGCCCATACCGGCTGCCGGTGTGACATGCCCTTGCAAATCCGCAATATCGCCCTTGCAACGGTCGGTACCTAACAATATACGGTAGGCCGCATTGCCATTGCCATATCCTTCGGAAGTCCAGTAATCGTAAGTCAGCAAATAGGCCGTGTTCGGTTTCAACGCCTCCGGTTCCAACTGCTGCATCAGATAACGGCTTTCGCTATGCATGACCAAAGACTTCAAACCGTCACTCCGGTAGGACGGGTTTTCCCTCACGTTCGTCTTGCCGGTTTCTCCTCCCCAGGTTGGCTTGCCTCCGTCCCATGTTTCCCACACGTCCGGTTGCCAACGACCGCCCGAAAAGTCCGTTTCCACTTCCTCGAAACTGCCATTACGTATGACGTTGGTTTCCGAAAGGGTGTATTGTGGCTTTACCGCCACTTTCTTCTTGTACAACCCATTCTCAAACACATAGGCTGTGCCGTCGTGGCAGGCTACACGCAACATACCGCCGTCTTCCATCGTATGTTCCACATTGCCAAAAGCAATTCCTACCGGACATCCGGCCGGAACAGACATTTGCAACGTATAATCACCGATATTCGGAATGAAACCCTCGACATCCGTCACGTTTGCCCCGCCAAAATCTCCTTTTAAAGGCATGTAAGGCAAAACCTCGGCCCTTCCGTTACCGGAAGCCGCCACCAGAATGGCCATGCCTGCAAGCACGCTACTGATTTTCATCGCTTTCCAACCTTTAGTCCAACAATTTCTTTTCCACTTTCACGCTCCCGTCGCCATAACAGGTTTTCACGACATACATGCCTTTTCCGGAAGGCTCGGACACTTCCATACCTTGTAACGTGTAATACTTCGTATCCACCACCGCCAAGCCTGATTCGACACTTTCCACATCCGTCCCACGGATAGATAATTGGAAATCCACTTTGGCACTTTGGCAATACTGGTCGCTATATATAAAGGTATAAACGCCCACGTTATCATCCGACACTTTATCAATCCGGTATTCGTTTGTATGTCCCATTTCCCCGTCCGGACCATAGAAAGCCCAACTTCCACCAGAACTCCCGGTCTTGGCCGTAAGGGTCACGGTACTCCTTTTACGTACCGTCGGATTTGTATTATAAAAAGGAGAGCTTTCTCCCAAACGCCATGATCCATTCACCGATGCAGGTGCAAAAGAATCCGGTGCCTCTTGCAATATATCGATTTCAGAAATGCTGGCATACTGCCCCGCCAATGCCACTAGCCGGAAATAACGAGCCTTGACAGGCTCAAAATAAACCCCGGCATAATAAGGCAACCACGTGCCTCCGGAGACAGCCTCCCATTGTTCTCCGTCGGTACTTACCAAGAACATATAGTCACGAACCAAGCCATTGGAAGAATTGTCCATGCGCGGAGCACAAAGGAAACCGGCAATCTCATGTTCTTCTCCCATGTCAACCTCGATGTGGTGGGGAGCCGATGCCACGCCTCCGCTATACCGGGTGTGCCATTTCGTCTGTAGGTTCCCGTCGATGGCATTGGCTGCCGCTCCGTTCTCCGAGCCGGTCTCCTGGCTGCTGAATGCCCTCACTTTCCATTTGCCTTTCGGGACGTAGCATGACTGCGCGACATCCCGGCATTGCCCCGTGGACAAATCCAAATCAAACTGGGGCTTATAATCGAATACGATGGAATTTCCATTAAAAGATATAGGGAACATGATGGTCTTGGATTCAGCCAATCCCGGGTCTTGCCAACGGTCGCCGACATACACATACGACGTGCCTTTGGAACCGGTAACCGTCAGGACAGAAGCCGCCTGGGTGTCATACGCAATAGAATTACCGATATTTGCACGCGAAGACCATCCGGAAGTAAGCGATTTGGAATAAGAAAAAGTCGCTTGGTTCGGATCCCAACCGGAACAGGCCGAAAACATCATGAAATAGGTATCGCCATGGCGCACGATGGCCGGTGCTTCGCGCGACTGCCACTTAAACAGTTCCGTATATTCCACCGCACTTAAATAATCGTCCGACAGCCTAAAAAGTCCCAAATGCTGGTTCTCCTCGATGGTGGATATGAAATAGGCCGTACCGTCATTGTCCACAAAGACATTGCAATCCCGCGACTTGACCCCCAACGGACGTCCTGCCCAATGGAACTTATAATCCCCGTTCACGGAGTCGCAATAGAAAACAGCAGCTTCGGAAGCCCCGTAGTTCCCTTGTTCCCAATGGCACCACACGACATACTTTCCCGTCTTACGGCAATACATAAGTTTGGGACGCTCGATGAAACGGCCATTCCCCAAAGACGGGTGCGTCACACCGTTCTTAATGATCTTACGCTCAAACTTCCAATGCACGAAGTCTTTGGTTGAATACATGTTCACATCTGGATTCCATGTATTATTACGGTCTTCGCCTATCATGTACCACGTGTCGCCGACTTGCAAGAAACCTGCTCCGTGAGCCTGTACCGGCTCACCTCGGTCGTCCACCCATAAAGCCCCGTTACGGATAGTCATCCAATTGGACGGACGGGTGTCCAGATAGTCCTGTGTGGCTTTCTCCAATTTGGAAACCGCCTCCATCAAATCTTGCCCTTCCGGATTGTCAGCCAAAGGTTCAAGTTCCTCTATCACTTTTCCAAACAATGATTTTCCGGCATAATCGCTGCCGTCATACAACTTCTTCGCATTGAGCAACGCCCGTTCAAAAGCCCCATACTGCACAGCTAACCGGTCGTATTCATTGATAGCTGCATCCAATCCTTGCAGTGCGGCTACTAACTCATCCACCGAATCCCCTGTTTCCTTTGCTGTTTCAATCGCCTTGCGAAGACTCGTCAGGTTATGGCAGTTTTCCTGTGCCGCGCCTTCCTCTGCCACAGCCAACAGGATGTCCAGTTCCTCTTTATAAGCCTCCACATCGTGTCCTTCATACAACAAACGGAAATGGTCGACCGCTGCCCAATTGGCATCCGTACCTTTCAGCCTGAACCCGATTTCCAATATGCCATTCACGGCTACGGCACGAAGTTGGTATTCACCACCCTTATGGACAGACGTTTCATGCCGTCCGGCATACAGGAAAGCTCCTTGACAAACTTCCGGTTCCCCCTTTTGATTCACGGCATGCGCATCGACAACCACCTTAAACACACCGACCGGAAGTTCCGAAACGACTTGGTGCAAATCAGCATCAGGCAACGTTTGGGAATCAGCAACCCACCGTTCCATATAAATCTTGCCATCCTTCGTCCATCCTTCTCCTGTCGGTGAATCATTCGTCTGTGTCCAAAAGCCGGCATTTGCCCAACCCGTCGCCCCGTCTTCAAAACTCGGGTTTACAATAGAAGTCGTCATTTCGGTAGGATTATCCCGAAATGCAGCCTCGGCCATACCTTGGCCAAAGGTTAATACAGCCAGCAAACATAATTTCATTCTGTTCATGGGTAATATTTTTTAAGATTAAAATGATAACATAGTCTGTTTCTTACACCCCACATGCTTTTTATAAGAGACTAAACACCTATTCCTTATACAACCAAATACCGTAAGTAAACATCTCTGCATTCTTTTCCGGTTTCTGTCCGGACGGACGGAACCATTGCCCGATGTCAACAAACGGTGTGAGCAAGACTTCCACTTCACTTCCTTTATACAATGCTTTCGTACGATAAACAGGTCCTACCATATTGGCATAAGGCTTATCCACCACAGATGGCTTAACGCTTACATTCAATCGTATATCCTTTGCCAAGTCCACATCATCGTTACAAAGTTGTTTGTTCCACACCATATCCAAGCAATAAACCATAGGACCACGTAGAAAAGCGTATGGAATTCTGTCCGTCGGTTCTTCTTTATACATAATCTCTCCCCAGGGAAGTGTATAAGTAGTGTATTTGCTATGGTGTTCACGCATCACCCACCTTTCCTCCATAGGAAAGACAATACTAACCTTGTCCCCTTTAGACCATTTACGGGATATTTTTAAATAAGTCCCCGGTTCCACGCCTATCACATTTTTCCCATTTACAGATACCCGAGGAGCCTTACACCAACTGGGAATACGCAGATTCAACACCCTGTCAACAGCCTTCTCTGAAAGGACGGTCAACTCCATATTCTCCGCCTCCGGATAATTACCGGAAATCTGAAAAGCGAAATCCTTTCCTATATAATGGGACGGCAGATACTGGTTCACAAAAAACTCCTTACCTCTTTCCGCATACATAAAAGTGGGCAACATGGAAATGATACGGTGCCCGCTTGCCGTACAGCAGTCAGGACCGTGAAAATAACTAGCGGGCTTCGTTCCGTTCGGGGCTGTATGGTAACGGCAAGTACCAGTCTCGCAATCTTGAGCGGCAAATACATGATTCATCATCAAACGTTCCATTGCATCCGCATATTTAGACTCCCCGGTCAGTTCCAATAACATCTGCGTAAGTTGCATCCATGACATTGTGGCACAAGTCTCAACCACATTCCCCGATACCGGTTTTACATAGCCGTGTTCATAATGTTCAGCCACGCTGACTCCACCGGTAATATACATTTGGCGCTTGTGGATATCCTCCCACGCTCCCTCTACTTTACGGAACAAAGACTTGTCGCCTGTAATACGATATAGGCGAAGAAAACCCATAAAATTCATTTGGAACGTATGTGAATGCACGTAAGGCTGAAGTTCGTCAACCCCCAATGTGCCGTCTGCCACAGAATCCAATCGGGAAAAAGCATCCCAACCGCTCCATTTGTCAATGTTGCCAACGACCCATTTGCTCCAATCCAAATATTTCTTCTTTCCGGTCAGTTCATATAACCGTGCGACAGGGTCACAAAGCAATGTTCCTTCCCATGAATAATGTACTCCATGCCCTGCAAAATCAGACAAGGCATCCACCCGTTTGCGCTTATTCTCCGGTGCCCGCAAATCCGAAGGCCAAAATTCCAACTTATCGGGACCAAAATATTTCAAAAAATAATCTGCCAACTTTTCAACAGCGACCAGTGCCTCTTCATCTCCAGTCTGTTCGTATACTGTCATAAAGGCATGAAAAACAAAGTATAATTCATAGGCATCCATACCCCTGACAGGTCTTTTGCCAGAACGATAACTCCGGGCCGTAGCTCCCAAATAACCATTATCTTCCTGTGAGTCAATAATACGTTTCAATACAGCATGAGCCTTCGATAACAGTTCATCATCACCACCCTGAATAGCCGACAAATAGGCGGATTCAATCCATTTGCCATGTTGTTCGGCTTTTGTCCAGTCCCACTGGATATGCTGTCGTTCCACGATAAAATCCACATATCTGTTTATAGGAAAATTCTTCAGGTAAATATCACGGTTCAACTTCATGCGTCCTCCATAGAAACCTGTTATATTCTTCACAGAAGAAACGGGAACCGGATTCTCCAATAACACGACTTTGTCATGACTTCTGGCGTTAAGTTTCGTCATCAAACAGACTAATACTAAAACTGCATAAATTTTCATATTCATATTTTCTAATAATGAATTGTTTTATGGTTAATATGTTTTCTTTCCACCATATTGAATTTCTTCGGTGGTTTTCATTTACCGGCAATTCCACTTCTCATCCGACAATACATCATAATGCTAATTTTCTTAGCCATTTGCACTGATTAATGTATTCTTGGTTCTGTACCACAAAGATAAGGGTATAGCAAGGAAAGCAAGGAGCAGAATCGTGCAAAAAAGAGCCAAAAATCATTCATAACCTGTTTTTAATACTTTTTTCCCCATCCCCATCCCCGGCAAAATAGAAAAAAATGCAAAAATCTTTGTGATTCAGATTTTAAAGCTTAACTTTGCATCGAATCATTAAAGGAAAAGGCAAAAGGGTTCCGGCTGATTAAGGCCGGAATTCTTTTGTTTTTATCTTTTCAAGTAAAAACGCATAATAATAATTAAGGAGGAATAATTATGGCTTATATGTCACAAGAGGGCTACGACAAACTGGTGGCCCAACTCAAAGAAATGGAAACCATCGAACGTCCGGCAGCTTCGGCAGCCATCGCAGAGGCACGCGACAAGGGTGACCTGAGTGAAAACTCGGAATACGATGCCGCCAAAGAGCATCAGGCTATGTTGGAAATGAAAATCAACCAACTGAAAGCAGTCATCGGGGATGCCAAAATCATCGACACCTCGAAACTGAAAGCCGACACAGTACAAATCCTGTCCAAGGTAGAAATGCGCAATGTGAAGAACAACATGAAGATGACATACACCATCGTGTCTGAAACGGAAGCCAACCTGAAAGAAGGCAAAATCTCTGTGCAGACCCCCATCGCGCAAGGCTTGTTAGGCAAGAAAGTAGGCGACGTGGCAGAAATCAAAATCCCGCACGGCACCGTACAACTGGAAATCACGAACATTTCATTTGAATAACCGCCATGGCTACCATATTCAGTAAAATCGTAGCCGGAGAGATTCCGAGCTATAAATGCGCAGAGAACGACCGTTTCTATGCTTTCCTCGACATCAATCCTTTGGTGAAGGGCCATACGTTGGTCATTCCCAAACGCGAAGTGGATTACATCTTCGACTTGTCAGACGAAGAAATCGGTGCGATGCAAGTCTTTGCCAAGCACGTAGCAGAGGCCATCAAAAAGGCTTTTCCTTGCATCAAAGTAGGACAAGCCGTTTTGGGACTGGAAGTACCCCATGCGCACATCCACTTGATTCCCATGCAGAACGAAAAGGACATGCTTTTCAGTAACCCTAAACTGACGTTCACGGATGAGGAGTTCAAGGCCATTGCCAAAGCTATCTCGGATAACTACATGGCAGGTATTCGATAACACAAAACACACGACAAAATAAAGGCGCGGCTTCGTGAGAAACCGCGCTTTTATTATACCTTATATATAATAAGAAAGCTAAATAAACTCTTCTCCCAACTTCATCTGGGCATCTGTCATCATACGCCTTAATGCCGCACTGTCATCCTTGGGGCAAATCATCAGCACATCGCCTTTTTCTGCCACGACAAAGCCCTTCAATCCATCAATAACGGCTATCCTTCCCTTAGGCAAACAAATGACATTCCCTTCACTGTTGTACAGCAAGGCTTCGGTATTAAGCAACACGTTGTCCTGCCGGTCGTGCTGCGTATCATTGTGCAGGGAGCACCATGAGCCCAAATCCGCCCATCCGAAGTCGCACACCTGTACATAGACATTCTCGCTCTTTTCCAAAATACTATAATCCAATGAAAGGTTCGGCAAGGTATCGAAATGGGCCGGCACGCGACAGAAATCATCTTCGTCAATGGCATCGATGGCCTCCGTCAGGCTGTCCCGATAGTCTGGCACCAAATCATGAATCGCCTTCATCATGGTACGGACGTTGTACAGATATAACCCTGTATTCCAGTAAAACTCCCCGCTTTCCATGAATACACGGGCAAAATCCAACGCGGGCTTCTCCGTAAAGGACTTCACACGGGCAAACGCCCCTTCCTCCATATTCTCATGGGCTTGGATATACCCGTACCCGGTATCGGGACGGGTCGGCTTTACTCCCATGGTCAGCAGACAATCCGAATGCCCCACGAAGTCCAATCCTTTCAGCACGTCATCATCGAAGTTTTTCTCCTCCAGAATCAACTGGTCGGCGGGAGAAACTATCACATTGGCGTGCGGACAAAGGTGGCTGATACACGTCGTAGCCCACGCCACGCTCGGCAAGGTGTTCCGCCGGATAGGTTCTTTCAATATTCTGTCTTGTGCCACATCCGGCAACTGTTCCCTTACCAAATCCGCATAATGCTCGTTGGTCACGATAAAAATATGCTTGGTATCGATAATCTTGCGAAAACGGTCGTAGGTCTGTTGCAATAAAGTACGCCCCGTTCCGAACCAGTCGAGAAACTGTTTGGGCAACTCTTTACGACTTACAGGCCACAAACGACTGCCGATGCCGCCGGCCAATATCACACAATAATTCTGGTCTTTTGCTTCCATAATTCAAAGGCTAGTGTAAACTGTCGCTAAGTTAACCCTTTTCACGAACAAACTCGAAAAAGGAATTTTAAAATCACTTAAATACACAGTTTATTCCACAAACTTAACCTTCTCCGCATCTCTCGGTTTGGCAGCGGGAGACTCGTCTGGATAACCCACAGCAATGGCATACAGCAGAACATAATCTTCCGGGAGTTGCAAACGTTCCAGATAAGAAGCGGCCTCCTGATTGCCTGTCATGAAAGCAATCGGACCGCCAAGGCAACAAGTTCCGAGTCCTAAAGACTGTGCTGCCAACACCATGTTTTCACCTAAAAGCCCGCAGTCCAACTGGCCGCTTCCGTCCTTCGGGGATGCGATGAATATCACGGCGGGAGCATTCCGGAACATATTCTTAAAACCGGGTTCTTCGGCCGCCTTCGGATTGGCTTTTTTGAAAACCTCTGTGATTCCATCGATATAATCGGCATTGTCCACCACACGCACCTGCCAAGGCTGACGGTTCATCCCGCTAGGCGCATTGATACCGCAATTCACAATGGTCTCCAACTTCTCGCGTTCCACCGGTTGGTCTTTGTACTTACGGATACTGCGCCGGGACATTATGGCCTCGACCACCGCATTTCCTTGCTCTGTATCCACACTATCGGACATAACCGTCTCCGTCTTTCCACCCGAAGATGTACAAGCCCCCAACAGGGCCAGGCCTAACCCGAATGTGCCGCACAAGCACACACCGAAAGCAAAATTCTTCAATGTATTCATACGCTTCTTCTTTTGATAAATAATAAATAAGTAGTCTTCGCAAAACTAATAAAAAACGTCTTCAAAGCCAACTTTTTCCTCATAATCTTCCGGCAAGAAGCCATAAATACTTTCAGCTATAAACTTTTATCCCCCATTTGCTTGTTATTCTTGCAGAATCGTCGTACTTTTACCCCATCAACCTGATTTCAAATTCAAAACAGATGAAGAACAGACTTTACACTTATCTGGCCGGTTGGATATTTCTGTGGTTACCGGCCCTGCTTTTGGCACAAACCATCAACAGTCCCACGGCATTTTTCCTCATGCACTCCAGTGGAAACCATGTGGCCAAAGACGCCCAAGGAGGAGCGGTATTGGAAGCCGCAGATGCCCCGTCGCCCCAAAAACTTACATTCATCCCCGACGGCAACGGATATTATGCCTTGCAATCGGCCGACGGACAAGGTTATCTGTCACTGAGCGGACAATGGAACACGTCCTTCACAACCGACCCCTCATCGGCAAAAGCCTTGTATGCCATAGAGAACTCCGGAAAGTTCTTCATCAAGCTGCGCTGCAAATACAACAACAAATATTTAGGAACGGACGGGACGACAGCGTCGTCAGCCGTGTATTCGGACAAAGACGGGACGGACACCCGGCACCTGTGGTACCTTACGACCGACGTGCATCAGGCTCCGCCTGCCGACACCTCAGTCTACGTCATCAACCCGGCCGTTACCCGCCAACAGTTCGAGGGATGGGGCATCTCGCTCTGCTGGTGGGCCAACATGTGCGGGAAGTGGAGCGATGAGAAGATAGACGAACTTGTGGATTGGCTGGTCAGCCCGGACGGACTGGACTACCGTATTTTCCGCTACAACATCGGTGGGGGAGACGACCCGCAAAACCGGAACTGCACGCCGCACCACATGGGAAGCGGAAAAGGCCTGCGTGCGGAAATGGAAGGCTTCAAAGACAGCCCGGACGGTGAATACATTTGGAACCGTGATGCCGCACAACGTAAAATCATGCTGAAAATCAAAGAGAAGCGTCCGGATGCCATATTCGAGGCCTTCAGCAATTCCTGTCCCTACTACATGACTTACAGCGGATGTTGTGCGGGTAGTACCAATGCGTCGGCCGACAACCTGAAACCGGAATACTATGAAGCATTCGCCCATTATCTGGTAGACGTGTGCCGACATTATAAAGAGGAATACGGCATAGAGTTCCGTACGCTTTCGCCTTTCAACGAACCGATGACGAGTTATTGGGGAGCCAACGGAGGACAAGAAGGATGCCATTTCGACATTGCCTCGCAAGTGGCTTTCCTCAAAGTGTTGCACCCAATCCTGAAAGCCTCCGGCCTGAACACCGTCATCTCGGCCTCGGAAGAAACCGATGCCGCACAGTCGGTCAGGGACTTTGAAGGTTATCAGGCCGCCGGAGTGCTGCCCCTCGTCGGACAATGGAACACGCACACCTACTCGGCCACCACGCAGGCACGCAGCCAAATCAGTGCCCTCTGCAAGGAACAGGGCATCCGTCTATGGATGAGCGAAGTAGGTAGCGGCGGAAGCGGTATTGCCGGAAACCTGAACCTGGCACAGAAACTGATGGACGACATACGTTACATTATGCCTGTGGCGTGGGTGGACTGGCAATACGTGGAGGAGGGCAACGACCAATGGTGCCTGGTGCAAGGCGACTTCACGAAACAGACCTACCACAAGGTGAAGAACTATTCCATCCGCCAACACTTCAGTAAATTCATCCGTCCGGGCTACACATTCCTCACGTCGTTGAACGGACAGACACTGGCAGCCCGCAACCCGGAAGGCGACAGCCTCACCATAGTGGCCATCAATCCGAACGCCTTACCCGTCGTGCATCGTGCCGATTTAAGTTTTTACGAATCCATAAGCAACGGGCTGACGGCACTCCGCAGCTCGGAGACCGAGGATTTGTCCCCAACGGCCGATTACACACTCGAAGACCGCATACTGACCTACAAGCTCCCAGCCTACAGCATCATCACGTTCGTCATCCCCGTGGAAGAAAGCGCGGATGCCGACAACGCCATACGCCCCGGCCTTCCTTACTGGATATGCCCCCGTAACGCAGCCGACCAAGCCCTGCAGGCATCCGGCGGCAAGGTGACTTTACAACCTCTGTCATACACTCCGGAACAAACTTGGAAACTGCAACCGGACGGAAACGGATATACCTTTACCAACGGCAACGGTGATATCCTGACCGACCACTCGCCGGACTATGCGTTAGGATATGAAACTTCTCCCCAAGCCGGACAAAGCTTTACCCTCACTCCCATCGACCGGCTCTTTTATAAAATCATGACAGAAGACGGATCGAAGGCTTTCGACTTGGAAGGCGAACATCATACGGCCGGCACAACAGTCGGTCTGTGGGAATACGGTTCCGCTCCGACTGCCTGCCACCGCCAATGGTTCTTTATGCGCCAACCGGACAGCGGAAACCCGGATGCCGTTCCGGGCATCTCCTTTCCCGATGATACATCCCGGACCCTTTTCCGTCTCACTTGCGAACCGGGAAACATACTCCGGGCAGACAAACTTTCGGATACCCCTTGCAGGCTCGGCATCTATGCCCCTTCAGGAGGCTGCATTTACCAGACCTTACTTCAGGACGAGACCCTACGAGTCCCGCTCCATCCGGGCATCTACATCGTCAGTGGCATAAGCCGCTCTACCCGCTTCCATCAAACGATTTTCATAAAATAATGCCGGAATAAGAAAAAAATCCGGCTAAAGTTTTGCAAATATAAAAAAAACGCCTACCTTTGCACTCGCAATCAAGAGAGATGCGCCCAGATGGCGGAATAGGTAGACGCGCTGGTCTCAAACACCAGTGGGGCAACCCATCCCGGTTCGATCCCGGGTCTGGGTACAAAGAAAAAGTCAAACGATTTTTATTATCGTTTGACTTTTTTCGTTTTTTCAGGAGAATTCCCCCAAAAACATCCTGTTTTCATTTTGCCGGAAAGTAAAAACGACGTATTTTTGAACCGGAAACCTTCAAAAGGCATTCAAAACAACCCCAATATAATCATACCATTTATGAGAAAAGCATTTATCCTCCCGGCACTTATCGTTACCGGACTGGCTGCGCAAAGCTGCCAACAAAAGAATCAGGGAAAAAACATGGTGGAAGAGGTCACGGCTGACACGACGGCAGTTTCCGCCAAAGTAGCTTCCTGCGATGTCCGCATGGATGGCATCACTTTCACGGGTGCACTCAACGGGGCAGACACTTGCGTCACCGTGAAAGACGGACGTGCAATAGAATTCCGTTGTACGGAGAAACTCGACTTCTTTTGCGACCCCAACGGCGGACAGTTGAGCAACACCACCCTGCCTATCCTGCTCACGGAAGTGGACAACAGCCAACCTTTCACGCTCACGGCCAAAGTGACGCCGGGATTCACCACGGAGGGGACGTACAACGCGGCCGACCTTTTCGTGTATGCCAACGACACGTTGTGGCAGAAGTTCGCTTTTGAACAGGACGAGCGCGGAAACCACCGTATCGTCACGGTGCGCACCCAGGGGACTTCCGACGACAACAACCATGAACGGCTCACCGTACCTTCCGTCTATCTGAAGATTTCGTCGGACACTCGCACAATAGCCAGTTATTATTCCCTTGACCAAAAAGAATGGCAGATGGTGCGGCTCTATAAAAACTACTATCCCGGCAAGATATGGGTAGGCATCGCCAGCCAATGCCCCCAGAAGGGCGAATGTACAAGCCTTTTCGAGGAAGTCTCGCTGCAACAGACTGCCGTGAGCGACTTCCGTATGGGAGAATGACAAGGCAACCGTTTTCATTCTGTCACCGTTCGCCGTGACCGACATGGCAAAAAGTCAGCCCAAACAGCTTCTTACGGAATCTTCCCAAAGCGGAAACGGGCAGGATAGGAACGCATGGCTGCATAAATATTCACTTCAAACGGCATATATGCGGAAAAATATCGCATATATGCCGTTTTTTCTCATGAGAATAAAAAATCATTCGGCTGAAAGAAAAAAATCATTCTCAGCAGATTGAAAAAATGAAATGACGAAAAACGGGAAAAAACCTCTCCCAATCCGTTTTCCAAACACCACAAAACGTATTTTTTCCTCTATTTGAACCTCTCCGGCTTGTCTAAACAGACTGTCAAAAAGTAAGGCCAAACCCACCGACGCTGACAAGCCGTCCCGAACCATACGGACAAATCCGGGCATGCCGTTCTTTTATGACAGTCCAACGCCTTTTCAGCTATCTTCGTGCATGCCCGCCGAAGCCCGAGATTGCGATATTTCAAGTCACTCCCCGACCCTACGCCAAATACGCGAGCCACGCACAGGCCGGAATGACATTTTGACAAACGGCATTCACCCTCTTTCGGGCTGCACGAGATAGAAACAACTTGTACTGAAAAAATTACGCACGTATGGCAGGACGGAAAGCGCACCATGGAGCTTACGGGGCTTCAGGCCGAATTTCGTCTCGTAATGCGGATTGATGAAATAGAGTTGCCGGTCTACGACCCGATAGCCGGTGGCATACAATGCCGCCTGAAACTTCTCTATGGGGCAACGTGTGCGCTTGATGTTCATCAGTTCGCGGATGGTCGGCCCGTCTTCACCGGCTGCGGCCAACACGCCCTTATAGAGTGGAAAAGGCAGAAGATGAAGGAACGGGAAATGAGACACCACCTTGCTGTGCGCTATTTGCTGGTGGCCGCCGAAAGGCATTTGCCATGCCGGAAAGGCCATAAACACCACACCGCCCGGTGCCAGATAGCGTTTCAGGCCTTTCAGGAAACCGGCCTTGTCGTTGATATGCTCTATCACATCGTGCACCAATATCAGGGAGAATTTATGCTCCAGTTCCGTCAATTTGAAAATGTCGGACGCGACAAAAGTACCTTCCGCCCCTCTCTCGGCAAAAAACTTACGGGCCTCGGCAACACGTCCGGCAGCAATGTCCACTCCTGTCACCGAACAACCCAACTTCGCGAACGAGAACAGGTTACCCCCTTCGCCACAACCCACTTCCAACACCTCTTGCGGAAGTTCAGGGAAGCATTTACGGATATAAGGAATATAATATTTCTCTGTCGTACGGGCCTGCTCGTCAAAATAACGTTCGCGGTCGGAATGGCGCTCTTGCATGTTAAATTCTCATTTTATTTGCGCCAAAGTTAATAAAAAACTATTATATTGAAGGGGCTGTCCGGATAAAATCTTCCAGACGACCTCTTTTTCCATCTTACCGTTCAGGCTCTACGGTGGGAACCGGACTGGTTCAAAGGTTCCTTCTTCCTTTTTTCTCCAAATATTCAATCAACTCTTCCGGACGGTCGGTCTGTATGACAGAGGCCCCGCGATCGAGCACCCAGCCCCAGTGGGCATCGGGGTCGGACAGGGCTTTCCCGTCTTCATGGCCGCCGCACAGGCTCGCCCACAACGTATTGATCCAGACACGGCAATCCGATGCGGCTATCACCGGCAAGTAGGACAACTTGGCAAAACGGTCTGTCTTGAAAATAACCTCCACGGCCTGTGGGCGGAATGCGGAAAGGAACGAAGCGACGTAGGGTATCGCGCCCTCACCATCGAGATCCACCACGGGCATATAAAGAATGTCCTTGTAGCCGGAAAGCTGCCGTTCCACCTCCTCTACCGTGCCGCGCCCCTTCAGCACCACATGGTCTTCCGTACCCGTCTTGCGGATAATCGGTGCAATCTCGGACAGGTAATCTCCGCCCTTGTCGATGTTCACCAGCACCGCCCCCTTGCAAGCCGTCAGGGCTTCCTCCAGCGTGGGTATGGTCTCGTCCGAAAGACTTCCGTCCGCCCGGCGCAGGCGGAAACGCTTCAGTTCCTCCACCGTGTAGTCTGCCACGTTGCCTTTACCATCCGTCATGCGGTCGATGTTCCCGTCGTGCATCAGCACGAAACCGCCGTCCTTCGTCCGCTGGATGTCAATCTCCACCATGTCCACCCCCATGTCTGCTGCCCCTTTGATGGCCGCCACGGAGTTCTCGGGCGCATGCCGCCAGTCGCCCCTGTGGGCCACGACGAATACATAATCGGAGCGGCTGTCTTGCAGTTCCGCCCTCAACCGACTGATATGCCCGTCAGCCTGTACGCACAGTGCCAGCCACCACAGCCCAACCGTAAAAAGAATCTTTTTCATTTCCCTTTCATGTTTAACCGGAGTAAAAGTAGTCCTTTCCGTGGGAAACGCCGGAAAAGATTTACGTCTAAGATTGACAATCTTGTGTCTCCAGAGGGAAAATCAGAAAACACGTACCAGAAAATGACCGAACCACACGGCCAACAGCCCCAAGGCAAAGCTCAACACCGCGTATGCGGCAAACGACCAGAACTTGTCTGAAAGGAAAAGGATGTAGTTCTCGTGTACGAACGTGGAATAGGTGGTAAACCCTCCGCAAAAGCCCACCGTGAGGAACAAACGCCACTCGGGGGACAAGACATCCGCCCGCTCAAACCAACCGTACAACAAGCCGATGAACAGGCAACCCGCCACATTGACGACCATCGTTCCCAACGGGAGATGAGTAAAATTGCCCGCCGAGACCCACCGGGTCAGCCCGTAGCGGGCCATGCCGCCCACGAAACTACCGGCTCCGACGCACAACAAGGTCTTCCACATTTGCCTCCTCCCGTCATTGGGCCAATGAAGAACGCAAAGCCAAAGCCTTGTCTTCGGCCGCCTCCATGATTTCACGTTCGCCCGGCCCCTTGTCGTTAATGCCGCAAAGGTGCAGGATACCGTGTATGATGACACGGTGCAGTTCCTCTTCGTAGGTTGCCCCCACCTGCTCGGCGTTGGTCCGCACCGTGTCGAGGCTGATGAAGAGGTCGCCCGAAATCACGTCACCTTCGCAATAATCAAACGTGATGATGTCCGTGTAATAATCGTGCCCGAGATACTGGCGGTTCACCTCCAGAATCTTCTCGTCGTCCACGAAGATATAGGCAATCTCGCCTACCCTTTTGCCGTAACTCGCAGCCACGGCTTTCACCCAGGCCGTGTTTTCGCGTTTCTTGATGGAGGGCATCTTCACGCCGTCCGTATTGTAAGTAACCATCTCTTTCCTATGTTTTAATCGTCAAACAAACTGCCTTGCAACTCCGTCGTGAAACGGCTGCGCCCCAAATGCTTGTAAGCCATGTCCGTCACCTCCCGTCCGCGCGGCGTGCGCTTGATGAACCCTTCTTTAATCAGGAAAGGCTCATACACCTCTTCCACCGTCCCCGCATCTTCCCCGATGGCCGTGGCGATGGTCGTAATGCCAACCGGCCCGCCCTTGAACTTATCAATAATGGTAAGCAGAATCTTGTTGTCTATCTCGTCCAGTCCGTAGCGGTCGATATTCAGAGCTTCCAATGCATAACGTGCAATGGCCATGTCCACCCGTCCCGTGCCGCGCACCTGGGCAAAATCGCGCACACGCCGCAAAAGCGCATTGGCGATACGGGGGGTTCCACGGCTGCGTCCGGCAATCTCCATGGCAGCATCGTGCTCGATGGGTACGGAAAGAATGTGCGCCGAACGTTCCACGATGCGCGAAAGCACCTCAGCGTCATAATACTCCAGATGCAGGTTGATGCCGAAACGGGCACGGAGGGGAGCGGTAAGCAGGCCGCTGCGCGTAGTGGCACCCACCAACGTGAAGGGATTCAAATCGAGTTGTATGCTGCGCGCCGACGGGCCTTTGTCTATCATGATGTCTATCCGGTAGTCCTCCATGGCGGAATAAAGATATTCCTCCACTACGGGACTAAGCCGATGGATTTCGTCGATAAAGAGCACGTCGTTCGGCTCCAGCGAAGTCAGGATACCGGCCAAATCGCCCGGCTTGTCCAGTACAGGGCCGGACGTGACCTTGAAACCCACGCCCAGTTCGTTGGCTATGATGTTGCTCAACGTGGTCTTCCCCAATCCCGGAGGACCGTGCAACAAAGTATGGTCGAGGGGCTCGCCCCTGTACTTGGCAGCCTCGACGAAAACTTTCAGGTTTTCCACCACCTTCAACTGTCCGCTGAAATCCCCGAACTGGAGCGGACGCAAGGCATTCTCGAACTCGCGCTCGGCAGACGAGTTTGAGGAACGGCGTATGTCGAAATCTTCTTCCATTGTGCGGCAAAGATAGCATCTTTTCCGCACAAAACGGGCATGCGTCCCATTTTTTATGTAACTTTGCCTTTCAATCATGTAACGAGAGATTTCTATGGTTCTGAATTACATTTGGGTGGCATTCTTCGGCATCGCATTCCTCATCGCGGCAGGGAAGTTGGTATTCGCAGGCGATGCCGGCGTGTTTCCGGCCATCATGGACTCCACGTTCAGTTCCGCCAAGACGGCTTTCGAGATTTCCCTCGGCCTGACCGGCGTGCTCTCGCTTTGGATGGGCATCATGAAAATCGGGGAACGGGGCGGAGTGGTCAATATACTGGCACGCGGCCTCAGCCCGCTCTTCTGCAAGCTCTTCCCGGACATTCCCAAGAACCATCCCGTCATCGGAAACATTTTCATGAACATCTCTGCCAATATGTTGGGGCTGGACAATGCGGCCACGCCCTTGGGACTGAAAGCCATGGAAAGCCTTCAGGAACTGAACCAGAAAAAAGACACAGCTAGCAACCCGATGATCATGTTCCTCGTGCTGAACACTTCGGGACTGACCATCATCCCTGTCAGCATCATGGTTTACCGGACCCAAATGGGAGCGGCACAGCCCACGGACGTGTTCATCCCGATTCTGTTGGCGACCTTTGCCTCCACGCTGACGGGTATCATCGTCACCAGCCTTTATCAACGCATCAACCTGCTGGACAGGGTGGTCGTACTGGCATTGGGGGGGGCCTGTCTGGCCGTGGCCGGCATCGTGTATGGCTTCAGCCGGTTGGACAAAGAAGAAATGAACTTGTGGAGCACGACTATCGCCAACGTGTTGCTGTTCTGCATCATCATCGCTTTCATGGCTGCCGGTGTCAGAAAACGCGTTAACGTGTACGACGCTTTTATCGAAGGAGCAAAAGACGGTTTTACCACAGCCGTACGCATCATTCCCTATTTAGTCGCCATCTTAGTGGGCATCGGGGTATTCCGTGCTTCGGGTGCCATGGACTTGTTGACAGACGGCATCGCCGCTGTCGTCAAAGCCTGCGGCGGCGATGCAGGCTTTGTCGGTGCCTTGCCTACCGCACTGATGAAACCGCTGAGCGGCAGCGGGGCGCGCGGCATGATGGTGGATGCCATGGAAACCTATGGCGCCGACTCCTTCGTGGGGCGGTTGAGCTGTATTTTCCAAGGCGCGACAGACACCACCTTTTATATATTGGCCGTTTACTTCGGCAGCGTGGGCATCACCCGCACGCGGCATGCCGTGGCTTGCGGCCTGTTGGCCGATTTGGCAGGTATAGTGGCCGCCATCGGTGTGGCTTATCTCTTTTTCGGGGCATAATAGAAACAAAACGGACGAAATATGGCAGAATTGAAATCGGTGGCCAAAGACACCGCCATCTACGGACTAAGCAGCATCATCGGAAGATTCCTGAACTATTTGCTGGTTCCGCTCTATACGGCCAAGATGACCGTAGAAAGCGGAGGCTATGGCATCGTGACCAACATTTATGCCTACGTGGCGCTTTTGATGGTCATCCTCACGTTCGGCATGGAAACCACGCTGTTCCGTTTTGCCAACAAAGAGGGGGAAAATCCGCAAACCGTCTATAGCACGACACTCACCATAGTAGGTGGCCTGTCTCTGTTGTTTGCCTTGCTCGTACTCTCTTTCCTTAATCCGATAGCTTCTGCCATGGGGTATGCCGAACACCCGGAATACGTGGGTGTCATGGCGGTCACGGTAGCCTTGGATGCCTTTCAATCTATTCCTTTCGCATGGCTGCGCTACCAACACCGTCCCATCAAGTTTTTTGCGTTGAAGATGCTGTTCATCGTGCTCAACATCACGTTGAACATCCTTTATTTCGTCGTGCTTCCGGCATTGTACGTCCGCCACGCATGGGTGGGCGCAATCTATGACCCGTCTGTCGGACCGGGATATGCCTTCATCCTGAACCTTGCCTGTACATCGTTCATCACCTTCTTTTTCATTCCCGAACTGACAGGATTCAAATATCGGTTCGACACCCGGCTAATGAAACGCATGTTGGGCTACAGTTGGCCCATCCTGATTCTTGGCATTGCAGGCATCCTGAACCAGACGGCCGACAAAATCATCTTCCCGTTGGTGTACGGTGACGCAGAAACGGCCAAGTCCGAACTGGGCATCTACGGTGCCTGCGTGAAGATTGCCATGATAATGGCCATGATTACCCAAGCCTTCCGCTATGCTTACGAGCCGTTCGTGTTCGGCAAGGCTAAGGACAAGAACAGTGGGGAGACCTATGCCTCAGCCATGAAATTCTTCATCATCTTCACCCTTCTGGCATACCTCTGCGTCATCGGCTACATGGACATCCTGAAACGCATCATAGCACCCGATTATTGGCCTGGCTTACGTGTTGTCCCCATTGTCATGGCTGCCGAAATCATGATGGGGATATACTTCAACCTTTCGTTTTGGTATAAGCTCATCGACAAGACGATTTGGGGGGCCTGGTTCTCGACTGCCGGTTGTTTGGTCCTCTTTGCGGTCAACATCGTCTTTATCCCGACATACAGCTACATGGCTTGTGCCTGGGGCGGTTTCGCCGGATACGCCACAGCCATGCTCCTGTCCTACATCGTGGGACAGAAGAAAAACCCCGTCCGCTATCCGTTGAAATCCATCGGCATCTACGTACTGATTGCCGGGGGCTTCTACACCATCATGGCCGGTACACCCGAAGAATGGCCCGTATGGACACGGTTGGGCATTAACACGGTGCTCATCCTGCTCTTCGTCGGACATATCCTGAAACACGACCTGCCGGTACGAAGCCTACCGGTCATCGGCAAATATTTTCGTAAACCTCAAAAATAAAAGCAATGGAAAACAAGACAAAAAAGGAACGAGGTTACCTCAACCTGTTCATTCGTAGGTTGCTGAGCTTACGTAACGACAAAGCTCCCGAAGAAGAAACGATAGCTTCCATCAAGGCCAGCGTGGAATTCCGGGGTGCCAATCTATGGATTCTGATTTTTGCCATCTTCGTGGCTTCTTTAGGGCTGAACACCAACTCGGCCGCCGTCATCATCGGTGCCATGTTGATTTCACCTCTCATGGGACCTATCATGGGCATGGGATTAGGCGTAGGTATCAATGATTTCGAATTGCTCAAAAGGGCGTTCCGAAGTTTCGCCACGGCCACCATTTTCAGCGTACTCACTGCCACGTTCTATTTTGCCATCACCCCGATAGATGAAGCCCAGTCGGAACTTTTGGCCCGCACCTCGCCCACCATTTACGATGTGCTCATCGCCTTATTCGGCGGATTGGCCGGCATCGTGGCCTTGTGCAGCACCGGGCAACGAGGCGGTAACGTAATCCCAGGCGTAGCCATAGCCACAGCCATCATGCCTCCCCTTTGTACCACAGGCTTCGGCATAGCCACCGGAAACTGGATTTACGCCGCCGGAGCTTTCTATCTCTATCTGATTAACTCCATATTCATAAGCCTTGCCACTTTCATCGGAGTCAACATCTTCGACTTCAAGAAGAAGGTGTTCGTGGACAAACAACGGGAAAAAAGAGTGAAACACATCATCGTCACCATCGCTGTATTGACGATGTTACCCTCAACCTTGCTGACTTACATGTTGGTACGTGAAAACTTTTTCACCAGCAAAGCCAACAACTTCGTGGCACAAGTCGTCACATCGGAACAAACTCAGGTAATAGCCAAAGAAGTGGACTATCATACCAAAGAAATCCGCCTCGTGACCATCGGTGAAGAAATCCCCGAAAAAGAATTAACCCGAATGAAAAGCCAAATGGAAAATTTCGGACTGGAAGATGCCAAACTATCCATTGTACAAGGAACAAAAAATCTTAGTGCCAGCGAACTGAAGACCATGCTGAATGATCCGGCAAGCAGGCAAGCCGACAAAAACGCGCAACTCTTAGCCAACGAACAACAACGTGCGGACAAACTGCAAAAAGAACTGGACGTTTACAAAAAGACCGAATTACAGGCTCAGTCCATCAGCGCGGAAATGGCTACGCTCTTTCCAGAAGCGGCTCGTGTCAGCATTGCCCGCACTTTCTCCTATGCTGTTAGTGACAGCCTGCAAAAGGATTCACTGACCTTAGTCAGCCTCACCCTAAAAAAGAAACTGAATACCGAGACGCGCGAGAAGATGGAAGAATGGCTGAAAACCAGACTTAAAACACCCGACATGAAACTCATCGTCGGGACTAAAATAGAAAATAACGACAAATAACCCTATTAACAAATAAACATGAAGAAAAAGTTTTTAACGTTACTCGCTTTCGTTTGTGGCCTCAACGGTATGAAGGCCGACGAGGGCATGTGGATGCTCAGCCACATTTCACCCAAAAGCATGAAGGTCATGAAAGATTTGGGACTGCAAATGAGCGAAAAGGAATTGTATAATACGAAAGGGACCTCGCTGAAAGACGCTGTGGTAAGTTTTGGCGGTTTCTGTTCCGGTGTCGTTGTCTCACCGGATGGTTTGGTCTTTACAAACCACCACTGTGGCTTCGGCAACATACAGGCTTTGGCCACACCTGAAAACGACATCCTGAAGAATGGATTCGTGGCCCGCACCCAAGCGGAAGAACTTCCGGCAAAAGGTCTCTATGTACAGATACTGCAAAGGACGGAAGACATCACTAAACGGGTAAACAAAGCTTTGGACAAATACTACAAGGAACATGCCGCCGAGATGGCCACATTGGGTGAAAATGCCAAGGAAAAAATGCGTTGGAACGGTGTGGATTCCATCTGCCTGGCCATAGAAAACGAATATGCGAAAAAATACCCGGAGTTGGTTTGCGAAGTCAGTCCTTATTACACGGGAAACGCTTTCTACGTCAACGTATATAAACAATACGATGACATCCGCCTTGTGTTCGCGCCGCCTCAAAGCTTAGGCAAGTTCGGCGGTGAAACGGACAATTGGATGTGGCCGCGCCAAACCTGTGACTTCAGTGTCTTCCGCATTTATGCCGATAAGGATAACCAACCTGCCGGATACAATGCGGACAACCGCCCGTTGAAAGCCGAACGTTATGCTAAAGTATCTTTGGATGGTTTCAAGAAAGGAGACTACTGTATGACCATCGGCTATCCCGGACGTACTAACCGTTATCTCTCTTCTTACGGAATCGTGGAACGCATGGAGAATACCAACGAATCCCGAATCAATGTACGCGGCTTAAAGCAAAGTATATGGAAGAAATGGATGGACAGTGATCCGAAAATCCGTTTGCAGTACGCTTCCAAATATGCCAACAGTTCCAACTATTGGAAAAACAGCATCGGCATGAACAAGGCCCTTAAAGAGTTGAAAGTCGTAGAACAGAAGAAAAAACAAGAACAACAAATCAACGAATGGGCACAAAAAAGCAAAAAAAGACAGGAAAACTTTGGTAACTTGGCTCCCGAACTCGAAAAAGCGTACGCAGCCCGCAAAGACGGTAACCGTGCCATCGCGTTCCTCAACGAGTCTTTCCTTGGAGGTCCCGACTTGCTGCGTATCGCCATGTACTTCAACAACCTGCAAAGCGCAGGAGAAGAAACGGGAAAGGAAACGTGGAAAAACCGTCTGCGTCAACAATACAAGGACTGGAACAAAGAGGTCGACAAGGAAACGATGACGGCCTTGATGGACAACTACGCCAAACAAGTAAAACCCGAATATCTGCCGGACTTCTATCAGACGATAGAAAAGGAATACGATAACGACATCAGCGCCTACGTGGATGCCATGTTCAAACAGTCGGTCCTGACCGACACAAACTGTGTCAACCTGACGCTGACCCAAGAACAAAAAGATAATGACATGGCACTGAAATGCCTGAAGAGCGTGATGGAACTTGGCGGAAAGGTATCTGACGGAATCAGCCAGTACAACATGGATGTGGCAGAAAAGGAAAGACTGCTTTGCGAAGCCATACTTGAAATGGAAATGGACCAACCGCATTATTCGGATGCGAACTCGACCATGCGCCTGAGTTACGGCTTCGTAGACGACTACACCAGTGCTGCCGGACACCAGAACTACTTTACTACCATGCCGAGCCTGTTGGATAAAGTCGCACAAAGCGACAAAATCGACGAATATAAGGTGGAACCGGAAGTAAAGGTCCTGTTTGAAAAAGGCGACTTCGGCCCTTACAAAGACAAGGAAAGCGGCGAAATGCAGCTCTGTTTCCTGACGAACAATGACATCACCGGCGGAAATTCCGGTAGCCCGATGTTCAACGGCAAAGGCGAACTTATCGGACTGGCTTTCGACGGCAACTGGGATGCCTTGAGTAGCGACATTACTTTCACACAGGATTTGACCCGTTGCATCGGTGTGGACATCCGTTATGTACTCTACATCATCGACCGATGGGGAGGAGCCGAACGTCTCATCCAAGAAATAGGTGCACGATAAAAAACAAAGAAACGGCAAGCAATAATGCAAGACTCCCGATTTGCATATCTGTAGCAAACCGGGAGTCTTGCATTATTGCTTATTTTTTCGGGAAGCGGCGTGCCCATCCTTCTTCCGAGAAGTCCGGCTCATCACCTACCAAGTCCTTTCCTCCTTGCGGCAAATCTTTTCCGCCTTGTGGTTGAAAGAACTGTTTCCAATCATCTTTCGTATATTTCTTACCACGTGGTTCGGTGTAACCCCGTTCCTCACGAGACGGCTTGGCTTCTTTCCGTGCATTATCCTTATTGGCAACATCCTTGTCCTTCTTGCCTTTCCTTTTGCCGGACATGGCCTCCTCATAGGTTTTTCCTCCACCGCGTCTCTTGCGGTCGCGACCACCCTTTGCGTCACCACCGCCCCGACCGCCACGGCCGGACCGACGGTTCGACTTACCATCTCCGGCCTCGTGAGCCTCTCCGGTAGCCACTTCCACGTTGACTTTACGTCCCTTCACCTGCACACCGGAAAGCCCGTGCAACACGCGGTCGGCCTCACCGTCGGGCACCTCAAAGAAAGAAAAGCTCTTCATCAGGTCGATACGCCCGACTTCTACCTTGCCTTGCACATGGTCGTTCACCAGTTTCATCACCTCTTTGGCATAGAAACCGTCCACCTTACCCACGTTAAGGAACAACCGGGTGTATCCCTCTTCGGGCTTGCGCCCGCCGCGTTGGCCTTTCTTGCCGCCTTTCTCCCCACGTCCCGTCGGTTCGCTGATTTCAGGCGCGTTGGCATAGTATTGCAGGAAACGTCCGAACTCCCGGCTCACCACACGCTTGATGAGGTCTTCCTTGTCGAGCCATTCCAACTTGCGGTACACTTCGGGCAGGAACTGTTCGATTTCCTCCTCATCCACTTCCACGCGCTCGATGTCGTCTATTACCTTATATAATTGTTTGGCGCAGATTTCCTTGCCACTGGGCATCTCTCCCTTCACAAACTCCTTGCCGATAACCTTTTCTATCTCGCGGATTTTGGAACGTTCGCGCGTGTGAACGATACAAATGCTCGTCCCTTTCTTGCCTGCACGCCCCGTACGCCCGCTGCGGTGCGTGTAATTCTCGATGTCGTCCGGCATACCGTAATTGATGACGTGCGTCAAGTCTTCCACGTCGAGTCCTCGCGCCGCCACGTCGGTAGCCACGAGGAACTGTACGCGGTGTTGGCGGAATTTCTGCATCGTCAGGTCACGTTGTTGCTGCGAAAGATCCCCGTGCAACGAGTCGGCATTGTACCCATCCTGTATCAATTTATCTGCCACTTCCTGCGTTTCCAAACGCGTGCGGCAGAAAATAATGGCATAAATCTTGGGATAATAGTCCACGATGCGTTTCAATGCCAGATATTTGTCCTTGGCATGCACCATGTAATACACATGGTTCACCGTTTCTGCTCCTTCATTACGCGAACCTACCACGATTTCCTTGGCGTCGCGCAAGTATTTCTTCGAGATACGCTCTATCTCACGGCTCATCGTGGCAGAGAAGAGTAATGTGTTGTGATTTTCGGGCACTCCGGCCAGAATCTTGTCGATACTCTCCGTGAACCCCATGGAAAGCATCTCGTCAGCCTCGTCCAACACCACGTTTTCCACATGCTCCAACGAAGCTGCCTTGCGCTCCATCAGGTCGATCAGACGGCCCGGCGTAGCCACAATGACCTGTACGCCCTTCCTCAGCGTACGGATTTGCGGTTCGATGTTCGCACCGCCGTACACCGGCAACACGCGCACACCGGGCAAGTACTTGGAGTAGTTCTCCAAATCATCCGCTATCTGCAAACAAAGTTCTCGGGTGGGACTTAAGATCAAAGCCTGCGTTTCGTTCCGGCTAGCATCCACTTTCTGCAAAACAGGAAGGCCGTAAGCCGCCGTCTTCCCTGTACCGGTCTGCGCCAGTGCCACAACATCGTTATTCACTCCCAGTAAATAAGGAATCACTTCCTCCTGTACCGGCATCGGGTGTTCATACCCCATTTCCTCAATAGCTTGTCTGATTTCCGCAGAAACACCAAGCTCCTCAAAAGTTTTCAATACGTTAATTATTAAATTAATACACCAAAGGCAGCGCACGGCGCATACTACATACAAAAACAACCCTTCAGTGTATCATCACGCCTGAAAACCGCCTTCCCTAAAAATTAGGTGCGCAAAGATACGACAAATCTTCGTTTTTTTCACTTTTTTCTACGACTTATTCCACTTTTTTATCGTATGTTTGCATTCACTTGTTTCTAAACTAGACATTCATGCGCAAAGTCATTGGGATGGGCGAAACCATCATGGACATCATTTTCCACGGGGAACAACCCACGGCAGCTGTACCGGGAGGCTCGTCGTTCAACAGTATTATCTCCATCGGACGGGCAGGCATCCCGGCTGTTTTCGTCGGCGAAACGGGACACGATGAAGTGGGACGGCGCATCGCGGATTTCTTGAACGCCAACCATGTGGATGCCAGTTTCCTGCGGATGCGCGACGATATCCAGTCTGCCGTGTCGTTGGCTTTCCTCGATGAACGGAACGATGCCCATTACATGTTCTACAAACAACCGCCACGTACGTTGAAGGGCTTCATCCACCCCACGGTGGAGGCCGATGACATCGTGCAGTTCGGTTCCTACTATGCACTCAATCCGCACATCCGCCCGCAGGTCAAGGCTTTTTTGGAATACGCGCACGGACAAGGTGCCATCTTGTATTACGACCTGAATTTCCGACGCACATACCAAGACCGCATAAAGGAACTGCTTCCGGCCATCCATGAAAATTTCCGGTTAGCCACTGTGGTACGCGGTTCGGCCGACGACTTTGAGGTTATGTACGGCCTACGCGACGCGGAAGAAATTTACCACCGCCATATCGCACCCTACTGCCCGTTGTTCCTCTGTACCTGCGGTGCGGAAAACATCATGCTGTGCACCCCAAAAGGGAGTTCCCGTTTTCCGGTACCACCCGTGCGCACGGTAAGCACCATCGGAGCCGGTGACAACTTCAATGCCGGATTCATTTACGGATTGATACGCTATGGCATCCGCCGTACCGGTTTGCCAGACCTTTCCGAAGCACAGTGGGAACACGCCGTGACATGCGGCATCCGATTTGCAGCCAACGCCTGTGCCAGCATACATAATTCCATTGACGAAGACTTCGGACGGCAAATGTCCCGAAAGATGCCATAACGGCAAAAAGAGGTCTCCGGAACAAGATAAATCAACATAGTTACCATCATTTTCAACATAATTGACATGCCTTAGACACTTTAAAAGCTAATTTTGCGTACAATATTGAGACTTTATTCAAACCTGTTCCAACAATCACACCAGGAAACAGGATATTATTATTAACTTAAATTTCTGTGGAATGAAAAACAGATTCTTCCATCTCTTGATGATTGGGACTTTGGCTTGTTGGAGCCCCCAACCGATTTTCGCACAAACGGATGTGACGGAAACCTATTTGAAAAACCCAAGTTTTGAAAACCAGTTCACGGATTGGGAAAACAGCGGCATGCAAAGCCAGACCAATACCTCTTTCCAGTTAAAAGAGGGTAACACGTACGTGGAACGATGGACAGGACAAGGCGGCCAAGTGGCCGACTGCCATGTCAGCCAAACTCTGACTACGCTGAAGAACGGAGTCTACAAGTTGACTGCGGCTGCGCAAAACATCCAACAAAACAGCCCTGCCACACAAAGTGGAGCGTATGTCTTTGCCGGCAACGCACAAGTAGCCGTCGGAGCCGCTAACGATTACTCCCTTGAATTCACGGTCATCGAAGGACAAGCCACCATAGGTTTCAAGACCGAGAACGCCACAGGCAACTGGGTTGCCTGTGACAATTTCCGGCTTTACGCACTCAATAACGATTTGGCTGAAATCCAAGAGGAATTGCAACGCCGCATTGAAAAAGGCCAGGCACTGGTATCCGAAAAGATGCAAAAAGACGTGCTCAAGGAATTGAACGCGGCACTCGAAGCCGCACGTCAGGAACTAAACAGCACTACGGACGACAATATGGCTCCCGTAGCCATTCGCCTGCGCCAAGCCACCGAAGCCGCGCAAACCTCCATCCACGCCTATCAGGAATTGCAAGCCGCTATAGACAAGTCACTTGAGGCTTACGGTGACGGAACCCTGAACGGGGCGGCTGAATTCCACGCCGTTATCCAAGAAGCGCAAGCCTTGGCTGAAAACTTGGATGCAAACGCGGAAGATTTAGCAACAGCCGTTGAAAAATTAGGGACAGCCCTTTTGGCTTTCCGAATAGCTAACCCAACCGGTGACACGCCTGCCGTCGTGACCGACACGCGGTATGCACGCGGTTCCACCATGGCATTCGGACGGAGTACCATCACAGGGGTGCCTGAAACAGAACTTGTAGAACATGGTTTCTGTTGGAGTACGGAACCTGAGCCTACCATATTGGACAACCGGACCACCGAATATATAGAGAACAACGGACACATCTACGTATTGAGGAACCTGACCCCTTCTACCATTTATTACATACGGGCGTATGCCTTGACCAAAGGGTACGCCGTGGGTTACGGCGATGCCATCAAAGTCATCACCATACCAAAAGGAACCATTACGTGGTCCTACAACAACGGGGGAGATGCCGAATCCAATGCACGCATCAACGCAGCCGTAG
Organism: Paraprevotella xylaniphila YIT 11841; assembly: GCF_900683745.1. Classification (NCBI taxonomy): domain Bacteria; kingdom Pseudomonadati; phylum Bacteroidota; class Bacteroidia; order Bacteroidales; family Prevotellaceae; genus Paraprevotella; species Paraprevotella xylaniphila. The sequence goes on along the minus strand of NZ_LR215980.1, from coordinate 2,892,385 downwards.
GTTCCGCCGTAGAGTACTGGAACAACCTGACCAGCATACAAGGATTGCATTTAAGCGTCAATTTCGGGTCGGGCACTCCCACGGCAGACTGCAGCTATGGAGGATGGATGCGCGTAGGCCCCAACGCCAGTTACCAACGCACAGGTACCATCATGCACGAAATGGGACATGCCATCGGTGTAGGGCAACACGCCATTTGGTGGGACGGCAACATGAGAGCCAACGGTGACCGGGGCGACTGGTTGGGAGACCGCGCCAATGAAGTACTGCGCTTCTGGGACAACAACCCCTCAGCTGTCATGACGGGAGACAACACCCACATGTGGCCTTACGGCATCAACGGTGCACACGAGGATACAGGCAGCGAAGCACTTTATATCGCAAACGGCCTGATTACGCAAGGACTCGGAGAAGACGGATTGCCACCCACCGGAGGATTCTCTACCCCCGCTTACGTGTTCGAACAGGAGGACAACGTAAAGTACTACCTCAAGAACGAGGACGAGGATGCCGGCCTATATTCCTCCTATCTGGTGGCCAACCCTAACACGACGACCGTCAAGTGCGAGGAAATGACAGCTGCCGAAGCCAAAGCCGATGACAACGCGGCATGGTATATCACTTTCGACCCGAAAACCTCTTATTACTCGCTCCAAAACGTGGGGACAGGCAAGTATCTGACCTATAACGCTTCAAGAAAGAAATTCCTCACCAAGGAAAAAGACCTTCCCGCCGTAGACGAGAAATTCCATTTCATGAAAGGGCGCATCGACGTCAACATCGGCACCGAAGGCCATGCCCTCACGACACGGGGATATTGGATCATACATCCGGAAAAGGTGCTCAACCCGAATTGCATGGGTTCCAATGCCGGAGGAAGAATCGTCACGGAAGCATTCAATATCAGCAATTCGTCCAAGGGGCAACGCTGGGTCATACTCTCCGGCGAAGGGCTTCAGGCATTCGACCAGGCAATCAAGGACGAACGCAAGGCCGAACTCGAGGAAATGTTGGCACATATCAAGGCATTGGCAGAAACCCCACACACGGAAGACGCAAGCGGAACGGATGCCGCGCTACAAACCAAACTCTCGGAAATAGAGGAAAAAGCCAACCAGGCTGAAACCACCACCGAAGCCATCGCCACACTGACCGAAGAAGCCTTGGCTGCCGGTATGGCATTTCTGGCCGAAGCCACCCCCAAAAGTGTGGAGCACCCCTTCGACATCACATTCCTCATGTCTGATGCTAGCCTCAAGGACGGGGAAGGATGGTCCACCAAACCGGCCATCTCTTTCTCCTGCGGGGAATTCTTCGAGAAAACATTCGACTTCAACCAGACCCTCACGGCACTACCGGCAGGAACTTACCAGTTTAAGGGACAAGCATTCCAACGCCCGGGAAATACAGAAGACGTGTACAAAGCTTTCACCGCAGGACAGGACAATGTCAACGTAGTCATCTATGCAGGCGACGAAGAAGCCAAAATACAAAACATCGCTGCTGAGGCACAAACCAAAAAACTGGGCGGAAGCGAAACGGCTGTAGGCTCCAACCCCACCCGTTACGTGCCGAACAACATGCAAGCCGCCAGCTTTTATTTCGCAGCCGAACTTTACGATAACGGAGTCGTGACGCAATTGGATGAGGATGATTCCAAAATGAAAGTCGGCATGCGGTGCGAGGAAGTGCAGGCCGCTTACTGGACCATTTTCGACAACTTCCGCCTGTACTATTACGGCACCATGTCGCCCGACCAGGTGACTAGCATTCGGCAGACCGTGGCCGACAAGGCACAGTTGGACGGACCTTTCGCCACTCCAGCAGACGTGTACAGCCTCAGCGGAATCCGCGTACGCCAACAGGCCACTTCGCTTGACGGACTGCCACAAGGCATCTACATCGTAAACGGATACAAACTCATTGTAAGGTAGTAAGGCCAAAAGATGCAGGCATAAAAATCTCCCGGTTACGCAACATACGTGACCGGGAGATTCTTTATGTCCTCCCGCAAAAAAGACATAAAGACCTAAAAATAAAATCGCAGTCCGCCTGTCACGAAGAAATGGAAACAACCGTCCAGCCCTTCGTGTTTCCCAGAATCGCCTAGTTCGCCCAAGCCGTCATCGGAGAAGAACTCCCTTGCAAAGTCTTTACCGGGAAACCAACCCAGTACGTACCCTCCGTTCACCCCAACACCGACGTGCTCGGCCAGACGGTATTCCAGTCCCAACTGGAAGTGCCCGCCCCAACCGTCCAGACCGTAATCCAACCGCGAGTTGCCGCGCACCTTTTCGCGCGAAAAGAATGCCCCCAAGCCCAAACCGGTCTTCACAGACCAATAATCACTGAAAAACAGCCGGGCTACAAATTCCGGCCCGATATAGAAGAAGTTCATGTGGAACCGTTCGTCTGCCAACTCCAACGGCGACTCGATTCCATAAGCCCGGGAATGGTAGGCCGAGAAGAACAGGCCACCGCCAAGCCCCTCTGCCCCACCCAGTCCCATCCGGCCTGCACCTCCGTGCCCCGGCGCGGATGTCCCCATACGCCCACCCCTCCGGGCGTGCGCAACTCACTGGTAAGGAAACCTCCCCCTGCATTCAGGTAAAGCGTGCTCGTGCCGTCTTTCTCTTCATCCTTCACGACCTCATGGCCCGTATCCGTCCAAAAACGATTCGCGGCAAGCCCGCCCAACGCCAGGTCCACTTCCAGACGCGTACCCGGGAAACGTAACATGTAACCATCCATCCTGCACGACCGTCCCATGAAAGACGAAGATTTTTCCTTCACGGCAAAGGCGTTGCCACCCACCTTGGCCGTCTCCACCTTGACCATGGTCTCAACATCGCTTTCCGTACCCTTCTCCACAGAGGCACGCCCCAACACCTCGGCCACGGAAGGCAAGGTATCCTTTGCCTCGAAAAGCCGTACGTCGTATGCCCGCGTGACGGGATAAGACTTCACCACTTCCGTCATCACTTTCGGACTACATCCCGCGATGAAAAAAGACACACACCCAAAGACAAAAAACGTATTCTTCATTGCATTTTGTTTAACCGTTATACATTAGCATGATTCTCCCCTTGGAAGAAACGGACAGAAACGATTCCCTATAAATCTCCCCAAAGGCCGAAAGCCAATGCCCAAATTTATTATTTTTATTTTTAAGAAACAACATCATACCGCACTTTTAGGCCAAACGGTAACAAAATGTCAGCCTTTCTTTGTAAAAAGGGAATGAAAAAAATGAATTCCGGAAGCAACCGGAAAGACTTTTTGCATATTTATGCGCATATTTCACCGATTTCCACCTAAAAGACTGCATATATGCAAATCAATCACAGGCGAACGATTTTTCGTTTGGCTGAAAGCGAAAAATCGTTCTCCGCATAACTTTCCGAACCTCACCGCAGAAAAGGGGAAAGAACCCGCGTGAACGGAAAAAAGAGGTCTCGGAAAAGCGGATTTTTCATCTATTTGCCCTGCCTCAGCCTACATAAAATCCCTGCCACATCTCCATGAAAATCCGCATGATGCTTACCCATATCCTCACGGTATGCCATACCACGGCTTTCCCTGTCCTCCGGAAAGAAAGCAAAAAAAGGAAACGGGTGACATTACGTCAAAAGGGAAACCGCCATGGTTGGCGTATTCGCGGGCAAAGCCTTGGCCGGAACGATATGAGCCATTCTCAGAAAGCCGGATTTGACACTTTGGCAAAAGCCAGTCCGGCCTTTTACATCCTTACCATGGGCTTCAAAAAAACTACGCCAAGACGGCCTGGAGCTCTCCCCACGAACGTGCCACGACAAGGTATTGCCTCAAGGGAACATTGACGAAGCCTCGCCGGTCCATCTCCTGCAACACCGCAACCAACCCGTCCCAAAATCCGTCTAAAGCAAACAAAACCACTTTCTTCCGGTGATAACCGATACTATTCGCAGCCATCACGGTGAACACCTCGTCCAACGTCCCGATACCGCCCGGCAAGGCCACCAACACGTCGCTACGTTCCACCATGATGGCCTTACGGTCGCTCAAATCATGACACGGCACCACCTCGTCCACATAACGGCTCACGCGCCGGCGCGTTTCCAAGACAGACGGTACAATGCCCACCACATGCCCACCGGCATCTTTCACTCCGCGTGCGGCGCTCTCCATCAGACCGGAATCGGCTCCGCCATACACCAATGTCAGGCCGCGCTCTCCCACGAAGCGGCCAAAAGCCCCGGCCAAGTCATAATAGCTTGCCTCAAGCCGGTCCGAAGCGGCACAAAAGAGTCCGATATGTTCCATGTCTACCTAATTTAAAGAAAAGGCATTCACCCTTACAGTTTCACATCTTCCAAGTTAATCAGCCCGTTTACAATCGCATAAATGGTCAACCCTGCGGGAGAATGAATCTGGAGTTTACGGCTGATGTTACGCCGGTGCGTCATCACGGTGTTGACCGATATATACAACTGCTCGGCAATTTCTTTGTTCGACATGCCTTTCACCACGCAAACGATAACTTCTTTCTCCCGGTCGCTCAACGCATCATTCGCGCTATCCTCCCCGTCCTGTTCCTCTGTCTGGGGATTTTCCTCGCGGGCCTGTTCCTGGCGTTCGTCTTCCAACCGCACCACGGCTTCCAGAAACAAGGTGTCCTCCAAATGGCAATGGCTGAACAGGTCTTCTTCCGTCATGAAAAGGTCTATCAACACGTCGTTGAGCAACTGCGCGTTGCTATCCGTGGGATAGTACTTGATGATGATGCTTTTCAGTTCGGACAGGCTTTTTTCGAGCTGCGCGTGGTTGTCGTGATGCTGATGGGACAGCTTGTGGATGTTCACGTCCGGACTGGTTTTCACGCCCTTCATCAAATCGGTCACATACGTATGGATATGCTTGTCTTCGTAATCCATGTGGCGCCCGACTTCCGAAGCGAACTCGTCGTAAAACTTCAGGATGAGAAATGCAACCTGGTTGCGTGCCGAACAGTCTATCGCTTCTATCAATTTGCGCCGGATGGCCGGCAAACGGAACTTCACAAAGTAATCATGGGAACGGCGAAGGTAGTTCATCAATGCCGTGAGCGACAAAGACTCCACAATATCGGACAGATTCGACGTCCGCCCGTTGGAACGTATGAAATTCACCACTGCCAAAAAAGTGGGGGCATCTACTCCCGCCGCCAAACAGGTTTCGCTCACCGTATGGTCGCCAAACCCTAACGTAAGCCCGAACCGACTAATCACCTGCAAGATGCGGTAATCATCGCAAATGATATCTCCCATACGGTCGGTCTCTTTATATTTTTCAGACATGATACCTTAAATCGTTAAACTTCTTGCAAAGAACGGAAAAAAAAACGACCCTGACAATCGCTATAGTTGAGTATTATCAAAAAATATTAGGTAAAAAACACCTCATGTAGGTATGCCGCCCTAATCCCCCCTCAAATGAGATTGCCCATTTTTGTGTATTGTTGTTTTTTAACCAACCCGGTAACTTTGCAGCGTCAAAACAAAGAAAAGGGTAAAAAGATAAAAAAAAGCAATAAAAACATGGAAAGGAAGAGATTTGTCTTAGCTGCGGCCTTGGGTTGCCTGATAGCGTTCGGAAGCGTTTCTGCCCAAGAAGAAACCGGTGACAACGACACTTACGAGAAATTCCGCGTGGGCGGATATGGAGAAATGGTAGCCAACTTCAAAGATTACGGCATCAACCGTTATTGGGGCAACAAGATAGGAAATACCAAAACGAACCGTAACACCATTTCCATTCCTCGCTTCGTGGTCGCTTTCGATTATAAGTTCGCTCCCCAATGGGTGTTAGGAGCCGAAATCGAATTTGAAAGCGGAGGAACGGGAGCAGCCTACGAACTGGAAAACAGCGAAAACGGCGATTACGAAACGGAAATAGAAAAAGGCGGCGAAGTGGCTTTGGAACAATTCCACATCACGCGCCTCATCCTTCCGGAAATCAACATGCGGGTAGGCCACTTGATCGTGCCTGTCGGCTTGACCAATTCCCACCACGAACCCGTCAATTTCTTCGGAACGAGCCGCCCGGAAGGGGAAACGAAAATCATCCCCTCCACTTGGCATGAAACGGGTCTTGAATTGTTCGGTACGCTAGGTAAGGGATGGGCTACGTTCGACTACCAGGCTATGGTAGTGACCGGCCTCAACGCCAATGGTTTCGACCGGAAGACGTGGGCCGGAAGCGGCAAGACCAGCATCTTCGAGTACGACAACTTCACCTCACCGGCCTACGTGGCACGTGTAGATTATCGGGGAGTACCGGGCCTGCGCGTGGGAGGTTCATGGTATTTCTGCAACAATATAGGTGCCAATGCAGACAAGCCCACGACTTACACGAGTTACGGCGATATCCCGGTAAGGATATATACGGTGGATGCACAGTACATCAACCGCTTCCTGACATTCCGTGGAAATTGTATCTTCGGCAATCTCGGCAAGAGCGACAAGCTGAGCCAAGCCAACCTGAATTTAGGAAACAACAGCCCTTATACCCGTGCCGTCCCTATCGCCAAGAAGGCAGTGAGCTACGGCACAGAGTTGGGCTTGAACTTACAGGGCATAGCAGGCACTCCCAAATGCCCTGCCCTCTACCCGTTCGCCCGATATGAATACTACAACCCACAGGAAGAAGTAATCGCCCGTCAAGGAGCCGATGACCGAGAAAAAGTAAGCATGTGGACAGCCGGCCTGAACTGGAAGGCCCTGCCGAACCTGGTGTTCAAAGCAGACTACACGACCCGTAAAATCGGTGGCGGCAAATACAACAGCGAAAATGAATTTGCCATTGGCGTGGCCTATGTAGGTTGGTTCTGGAGCAAATAACAAGAGACTATATCATTTCAAATCATATCAAAAAAAATCAAAGTCATGAAAAAGAAATTTTTCTATTCAGCCTTATTCCTGATGGGAATGGCCTTTACAAGTCTCACAACCGCTTCTTGCAGCGACGACGATGGCAACAATGGCGGTCCGAAGCCTGACGAAAAGTTCGACGCTGCCGCAAATTTGAACTATACTCCGGAAAACGCCGCCAGTTGGCGCAACTACTCACTCCAAGTGGCCAAGCTGTTGCAGAAGGATGCCACGACCCTCTATGACAGTTGGGAGACTTCGTTCCAAGGCGGAGAAGCTTTCAAAAAGACTTTCATAGAACACAACGGCGGTACTTACACTTCCGCATTGAGCTGTATCGAACAGATTATCGACAAGTGCGTGGAAATCACGGACGAGGTGGGCAACTCCAAAATCGGCGACCCCTACAACAAATGGACGGCCGGACAGCAGACCGAGGCCCTTTACGCTGTGGAATCTTGGTATAGCTTCCATTCACGCGACGACTACTCCAATAACATCCGTTCCATCCGTAACTCTTACTTCAACAGCATGGACAGCACAGTTAGCCAGTACTCATTGTATAACTTGGTACAAAAAATCAATCCTGCGTTGAACACGAAGATTGCCAACGAAATCGAAAGTACTAAGAATGCTATCCTTGCCATCCCGCAACCGTTCCGTAACAATATCGGTGACGCAAAGGTACCTGTGGCACAATCGGCTTGTGTCGCCTTAGGGATAACGCTCACCCAAGAATTAAAAGGTGCCATTCAGGCAGCATACGCAAACGGAACCATTACCGACGCGGAAATGGACAGCGTAGTCAACGGCTTTGTGAACAAGGTGGTGTTGCCTACTTATAAGGACTTGAAAGAAAAGAACACCGCCCTCTGCGCTGCCGTCCAGAACTTCTACAACAATCCGAGTGATGCCACTTTCGAGACAGCCTGCGATGCTTGGTTAGTCGCACGTACTCCGTGGGAACAGAGCGAAGCTTTCTTGTTCGGTCCGGTAGACATCCTCGGTCTTGACCCGAACATGGACAGTTGGCCTTTGGACCAGGTTGCCATCGTCAACATATTGGAGTCTGGCAATTTCGACGACCTGAACTGGGAAGACGGTGACACGGAAGAAGAAATCACAGCCTCACAAGAGGTAAGAGGCTTCCACACCTTGGAGTTCCTGCTGTTCAAGGATGGTAACCCGCGTACCGTTGCCGCACAGTAAACCCAACTCATAACCGCACTGTATAAGTGTAAAAGTGGAGACAGTCCTCACAACGGTTGTCTTCACTTATGTGGTATAAAAAAGACTTATAAAAAACAGACATATCACAATGAACCATACTGTAAAATATTTAGCCCTGTTCTCCTTAGCCTTTAGCCTCGCCGCTTGCGACGACGACGGATTGGACGTGAGGGACATGGAAATCCCGCAAGGTTACGCCCTTTCGGCCGGAATCTCTACCATTTTCCTCAACAGTTCCGTGGCCTATGACACGCAGGCCGACTGGATTGATACCGACCCCGATTATGCCATGCGCTTCCGCGACGGCGACGGGCTGTACGACGACACGCGTACCATCTCGGGAGGTCTTGGTCCGGTCTATGCAGGATATTCCTGCGGAAGCTGCCACCGCAATGCCGGGCGCACGAAACCGGAGTTATGGAACGGTGGAGGTAGCTTCGGCGAAGGGGGAAGCGGCTCTTACGGTTTCTCTTCCATGTTGGTGTACATCAGCCGCAAGAACGGCGCATTTTTCCAGAACTACGGACGCGTACTTCATGACCAAGCCATTTACGGTGTTAAACCGGAAGGCAAGCTGAACGTCAAATGGCATTACGAAAAAGGGGCATTCCCCGACGGGGAATACTACGAACTATGCTATCCCGAATACAGCATCAGCGAATGGTATGCCGACAGCATCGCGCCCGAAGACTTGTTCTGCACTGTCAGAATCCCATTGCGCCATGTCGGCATGGGGCCGATGATGGCCATCGACCGCCACGAAATAGAACAACTGGCTGCGAAGAGCAACTACCCGGAATACGGTATCAGCGGACGCGCCAACTATATCACGGAAAAAGGGAAACTGCAATTAGGGCTGAGCGGCAACAAAGCACAGCATGCCGACCTGACCGTGGAGCTTGGCTTCAGCAGTGACTTGGGCGTCACGAACAGCCGCTATCCGGAAGAAATCTGCGAAGGACAGCTCCAGATGCAGGACGGAAGCATGATGGGACTGACATACGACCAGTTGGACATCAGCGCGGAAGAAATGGAGGATGTGGACTTATACATGCAGGGGCTTGGCGTACCGGCCCGTCGCGACGTAGATGACCCGACGGTAAAACGCGGGGAAGAGATGTTCTACCAAGCCAAATGCCACTTATGCCATACCGTCACGCTGCATACCCAACCCCGTGGTTCCACCTTGCTGTTAGGTACGCAACTGACATGGTTGGGCAGCCAGACCATCCACCCTTACTCCGATTTCCTGCTTCACGACATGGGAAGCGAAATCATGGGTGTAGGATTGAACGACAATTACGTAAGCGGGCTGGCTCGCGGCAATGAGTGGCGCACCACCCCGCTTTGGGGTATCGGGCTACAGGAAAAGGTCAACGGTCACACTTACTTCTTGCACGACGGACGCGCCCGTAACTTTACCGAAGCCATTTTGTGGCACGGCGGAGAAGGGGAAGCCTCGAAAAACCTGTTCAAACAGATGAAGAAAGAAGACCGTGCGGCACTCATCCGATTCCTGCAATCCTTATAACAAGACGACGAAAGCCTCTTGACAGAACAAGCATCAAACAAAGAAAAAAACAGAAAACAATGAAAAAAATATTTGCGATGACCCTATTGGCGACTCTCCCTCTGGCCGCCATGGCACAATATGAAGAGGGCAGCGAAAACGGCGTGGTGTCCCTGGCCGGACGCGAAGGGTTCTCCATCCAGACGAAGAAAGCCGACTTTGTGTTCAAACCTTACCTGTTGGTGCAGACTGCCGCACACATCAACTGGTACGACGACGAAGGGGTGGACAAGGCTTACAACCAAGACAACTTGGCCAATTCAGGGTTTGCCGTGCCGTACGCCGTACTCGGATTCACAGGAAAGGCGTGGGGCAAGGTTTCGTTTAACCTCTCCATCAATGCGGCTGCCAGTGGAGGAGCCATCCTTCAGCAGGCATGGATCGACGTGGCTATGAAAGAAGCTTTTGCCGTACGTATCGGTAAATTCAAGACACCCTTTTCCCACGGTTACCTGACGACGTTGGGCGAAACCATGATGCCTACACTCCCGACTTCGTTGACTGCGGCTGTCATCATGCCTTATTCGTTGAACGCCGTCACACCGAACATCGGGACGGGATTCGACCTCGGCGTGGAAATCCACGGCTTCGCAGCCAACAAGTTCGGATATGAAATAGGAATCTTCAACGGTACCGGCGCATCGGTCAACACGGCTACGAAAACCATCAGCGATGACTGGCACATCCCGTCCCTGCTCTATGCCGGACGTTTCACTTTCATGCCGAAGGGTATCATGCCCGCCACGCAGGGTAACCCCGACCGTCTGCACGAAGACAAATGGATGTTAGGCGCAAGTGCCAACCTGAATGTGGAAAGCGAGAGCGAAAGTACCAACGACACCCGCGCCGGACTGGAGTTTGCCATGCTGAAGAACAAGCTTTACATCGGAGCCGAAGCCTACTACATGCACGTGGGATTCACCGACCGGCAAAAGATAGACAAAACTTACGATTTCTTGGGCGGCTACGTCCAAGGCGGTTATTTCGTGGCTCCCTGCGTACAGGTTGCTGCACGTTACGACTTCTTTAACCGCAACGGCGTAGACACGAATGGTTTCCTCAACATGCCGGCCGTAGGATGCAATTATTTCTTCAAGAACTGCAACTTGAAACTGCAAGCTATGTATCAGTTCATCGGACGCACCGGACACGACACGCAACTCGACCGTGATAACGACGACCTTGGGCTAGCCAAGCACTCAGGCACCATACAGTTGCAATACTCTTTCTAATATTCGTTAATTCAGCCGATAAAGAATTTACAATGAAAAAAAACTATGGTATATTTGTTCTCCTGTCTGTAGCAATGGGACTCACCGCCTGCGACGACGGCTCCATCCCACGGAAGGAACACACGGCTACGCATACCGGCTTTGCGGCCAAACTGACCGGGCACATCACCGGTGCGGACAGTTGGCCGGAATATTACCAACTTGTATTGGCCGGGTTCGGAGACAGCGAATACGCGACCACGCAAGTGCTCGTCAGCCCCGACGCGAACAGCAACGTGAGCCTCACCCTGCCTAACATCGGGAGCGAGGTGAAAACCATCGAGCTATGTGTGACCAACCGGTTGCGCAAACGCGTCCTGACGTATCAAAGCCTGGATGCGGCCTCGATTTCGGGAGACACACTCTACATGGAAGCCGGACAGGTGGATGCCCACATGTATGCGGCCATACAAGAGAACATATTCGACAAGACTTGCGCACAGTGCCACGGGGGAAGTACCTCTCCTGCAGCCGGACTTTACCTGACGGCCGACAAGAGCCATGCCAACCTTGTAAACCAACCCTCCACAGAGGTTGCCGGTGGCATACGTGTCATTCCGGGCAACGCCGAGGAAAGCATCTTGCATAAGGTAATCAATCCGGGCAATGAACTCGGCTTAGGTTTCAGCCACGAGAATATGATAACATCATCAACCGACCTGCGGCTCATAGACGAATGGATTAATGCAGGTGCCAAAAAATAGAAATAACATGGATAAAAGCAAAGTATATTGGGAAGATTTGGGCGTAACTGCGGAAATATCCGCCTTTGCCCCACAAGGTAAAATAGAAGAGTTCCACGCCATGCTGCATGTGGAGCCGAAAGCCGAACTCTTCGACGGCCAACTCAAACGAATCTACGAAGGAGAAAAACGGCTGTTACAGTTGCCACAGGTCATGGGTGCCGATGTCATCCTGAAACGGTACTTCCTTAGCGATTCGACCAACCAACAGCCTTTGATGAAGCAAGAAGCAGACTGTTCCGTGTCCGTCATCCAACAGCCACCGCTTGACGGCAGCAAGGTGGCCGTGTGGCTATATCTGCAAAAAGGCAGTAAAGTAGCCAATGTAAACGGTGTCATCGTAGCGGAACACAACGGTTACCGCCATTTATGGAAGATGGGCATGCACGAACACAAGGGCGACTCGGCCTGGCAAACAGAATCCCTGCTCATCAGTTACGAGGAGACTTTACAAAGCTTCAACGCCACGTTGGCAGGCAACTGTATCCGTACGTGGTTTTTCGTACGCGATGTAGACACCCAATACGCCGGCATGGTGAAAGCACGTAAGGAAAACTTCGCCGAGCAAGGACTCACCGAACGGACCCACTACATCAGCAGCACGGGCATCGGCGGACTGCCTGCGGATACACGGGCTTTGGTACAGATGGGAACGTATGCCCTTACGGGGTTTGAGCCCTCACAACAACGCTATTTGTACGCCCCCACCCACCTGAACCCTACTTACGAATACGGAGTAACCTTCGAGCGAGGTACCGTCATGGAATACGGCGACCGTGCCCATGTGTTCATCAGCGGCACGGCCAGCATCAACAACAAAGGGGAGGTGGTGCATGTGGGCAACATCGTGAAACAAGCCGAACGCATGTGGGAAAATGTAGGAGTCCTACTTGAAGAAGGCGGCGCATCTTTCGATGATGTCATGCAAATCATCGTTTACCTGCGCGACATCTGCGACTACCAGACCGTGAAAGAGATGTTCGACCGACGGTTCCCCGACACTCCGAAAGTCATCACCTTGGCACCGGTATGCCGACCTACATGGCTTATCGAAATGGAGTGTATTGCCGTGAAAAAGCGTTGCAACGAAAAGTATCGCGACTTTTAAGGACTTATCCGGTATATTCTCCCTACATCATGAAGCCTGTCCCCTTTATACTACTCTTTTTGGCTGCCGCAGGCATCGGCATATCCACGTTTGTGGAAGATGCCCACGACACGCCTTTTGTCCAAACCTACGTTTACGGCACTTGGTGGTTCAAACTGTTATGGACCACCGTAGTGGTCACTTCGGCCGCACTTTTCGCACACCGTAAAATGTGGAAAAACCTTCCGCTTCTCATCCTTCACCTCAGTTTCGGCGTGATATTCACCGGAGCGCTCACCACCGCCTTTACCGGACATAAAGGCATACTGCACTTGCGTAAAGGCCAGCCTACAGGAGAATATGTCAACGAACGGAAACAAGTGGCACGCCTGCCTTTCATGATGCGTTTGGACAGCTTCCGTATAGCATATTATCCGGGCACGGAAGCTCCTGCCGACTACGTGAGCCAAATCTCCTGCCAACATATCGACGGTGACATCTTTGCCCGGCCAATTGTTTCCATGAACCGGATATTTTCTGCACAAGGGTACCGTTTTTACCAGTCTTCCTACGACGAAGACGGGGAAGGCAGTTGGCTTTCGGTAAACTATGACCCTTGGGGGACGGGCATCACCTATGCCGGTTTCTGCCTGATGGGGTTGGGGTGCCTGCTCCTGCTGTGCGCCCGGGGCGGAGGTTTCCGCCGTCTGTTAAGGCATCCGCTGATTCGGAAAGGCGGACTGTTCCTGATAACCTTGTTTTGGGGCTTTCAACTGAAAGCCGACCCGGCCTTGCCCGTAGTCAAGCGGATACAAGCCGACAGTCTGGCTATCCAACAAGTGGTCTACAACGACCGCGTCGCCCCGTTCAACACACTTGCACGGGATTTCGTACAAAAAGTATACGGACGGCCAACCTTCCACGGAATCACCCCGGAACAGGTGGTGAGCAGTTGGATGCTCTACCCCGAAGAATGGAACCGCACCCCCATTATCCGCATCAAAAATCAGGAGTTGCGCACCGCTTTGGGCCTGAAAGAAGAATATGCCTCGCTCGATCATTTGTTCGACGGGACACAATACAAGTTGCAGCCTTTATGGCAACGCGAACAAGGCAACCGGAGCAAACTGGCCCAGGCCATACAGGAGACGGACGAAAAAGTAGGACTCATCCTCATGCTCCGGCAAGGCACGCTCGTCCGCCCGCTGCCGCCCGACGTTCCACATCTCAGTAGCCAGAAAGTCAACGCCGAACTGTGGTACAACCGTATTCCCTTCAGCAAAATCCTGTTCATGGCCAACCTCACTTTAGGCTTTGCCGCCTTCGGATTATTCATGTTCAGGATGCTGACGAGCCGTAAGGAGAAAGCCGTAAGCCGACGGGTATGGGGCACAGCCCTCTGCCTCACCACTCTATTCCATGCCACAGGATACGCCTTGCGCGGTTACATTAGAGGCGGTTTCCCCCTGAGCAACGGATACGAAACGATGCAGTTCGTCGCTCTGGCAGTCCTCCTGACCGCCTACCTGCTCCAACGGAGGTTCCCTTTCACCCGGCCTTTCGGTTTCCTGCTTTCCGGATTCACCCTGCTCGTGGCCTACTTGGGCGAGATGAACCCGCAAATTACGCCCCTCATGCCGGTACTGGCATCCCCGTGGCTGAGTTGGCACGTGTCGCTCATCATGATTTCATACGGCCTTTTTGCTTTCACCTTTCTGAACGGCATCCTGGCCTTGTGCCTGATAGGGAAACAAAAAAACACCGCTTCGCCGGTTACGGGAGAACAAATCGAACAACTCACCTTGTTGAGCCGCCTTCTGTTATATCCGGGCACTTTCCTGTTGGGCATAGGCATTGTGTTGGGAGCCGTATGGGCCAACGTGTCGTGGGGCAGTTACTGGTCGTGGGATCCGAAAGAAGTGTGGGCACTTGCGGCGTTCATCATTTACGGCATCTCTTTCCACCGTAACAGTCTGCCCTGTTTCCAACGTCCATGGGTATTCCATGGCTATATGGTCTTTGCCTTCGCCGTAGTCCTGATGACCTACTTCGGAGTCAATTATCTGCTTGGCGGCATGCACAGCTATGCCAATTCTTAACAAAATCACCACTATCAGGTATTGCACAAGCCGGAAAATGCAAGTAATTTTGCACGCTGTATAATTATATATAAGTAGTAATGATGAGATTATCGGATGTCAACACGAACGAAACCGTGATGATATCGCACATAGAAGGCAGCGGAGCCTTCAGAGCCCGCTTGAGCGAAATGGGGTTTGTTACGGGGAAAAAAGTCAAGAAGTTGTTTTGTTCTCCCGTGGGGAATCCTATCGTCTTTGAATTGATGGGTGGGCAAATCGCACTCCGGAAAAGCGAAGCGGAAAAAATTCAAGTCACCGTTCCGGGAGAAGCGGATGCTTCATCTCCGGTGCAGGAAACGGATGCCCCAACCCCGTCCACAGGCATCCCCACAGACCTCCCGAACCGAAAGCTCCGTTCAGACCGGCATCAACGAAGAAACGGAACCGTCGTGCCGCCATCCCCCCACACGGGATGCCCCAGTTGCGGTCCGTCCAAACACCGTATCACCACCCACACGCCGGCCGAAGCCGGAGTGATTACGATAGCTTTGGTCGGTAATCCGAATTGCGGCAAGACCTCACTTTTCAATGCAGCCTCGGGGGGACACGAACGTACCGGTAATTACAGCGGAGTGACCGTCAGCAGCGTGGTCGGGGAAATGGTCTTCGAGGGTCGGAAAATCCGTCTGGTCGACCTGCCGGGAACCTACTCTATCCGCGCTTTCAGTCCAGAAGAAGCGTATGTGGCACACGAACTGGAAAGCGGCCGGATAGATGCCGTCATCAATGTGCTTGACACAACCAATCTGGAGCGGAACCTGTTGCTCACCATGCAACTGAAGGAACGGAACCTGCCGCTCGTCGGAGCCTTGAACATGTACGATGAGTTTGAAGAAAGCCAAAGCACGCTCGACATCGAGGAACTAAGCCGCCGATTAGGCATGCCTCTCTACCCCACCGTAGCCCGCCAACGCATGGGCATCGATGCCTTATTGGAAAAAGCCATAGAACTGGCAAACCAACACATTGAACTTCACCGTGCGGGCATACAAGGACATACCCACGAGGCAGCCTGTTGCAACGACCCGGAACATTGTACCCACTGTACCGGGAAAGGAGCCAGACCGGGAAATATGGAAGCAGACAAAGGAAGTGGCATGGCCTGTCCCTGCCCCGAACGCGAACACGAAGACGAGGAACGTTACTCCCATATCGGACAAATACTCGACGGGGTCTATATCAAGAAACACGGACGCAGCCACCGCGTCACCACAACGTTAGACCGGTTGTTGGCCAACCGTTGGATAGCCTATCCGTTGTTCGTGGCCATCATGTGGTTCATCTTTTGGGTCACGTTCACCATCGGACAATATCCCATGGACTGGATAGACGGCGGGGTGTCATGGCTCATCGCCCTCTGCGAGAGCCAAATGCCCGAAGGCACGCTGCAAGCTTTGGTTTGCGACGGCATATTAGGCGGTGTGGGCAGCGTCATTGTCTTCTTGCCCAACATCCTGATTCTTTATTTCTTCATCTCCATATTGGAAGATTCGGGTTATCTGGCACGTGCCGCCATGTTGGCCGACCCGTTGTTCGACCGGTTGGGACTGCACGGCAAATCCTTCATCCCCATGCTGATGGGTTACGGATGCAACGTGCCGGCCGTCATGGCTACCCGTACGATAGAAAATCCCAAAAGCCGTATGATTACCATGTTGGTCACTCCGATGATTTCATGCAGCGCACGCATTCCGGTGTATGTGGTCTTTGCCGGGGCATTCTTTCCACAAAACGCTTCCACCGTCATGCTCTGCCTTTACATGTTCGGAACAGGAATGGCCTTGTTTGTCGCATGGGTATTCAGCAAGATTTTCATGCGCCAATACGAAAGCCATTTCGTCATGGAACTCCCTCCTTACCGCCTGCCCAGTTCGCGCGGTGTCTGCCGCCATACGTGGGAGAAAGGACGCCAATACTTACGTAAGATGGGAGGCATCATCTTGGTGGCCAGCATCGTGATTTGGGCTTTAGGACATTTCCCCACGGGCAACGGTGAGCTGACGGAAGCCGAACAACAGGAACAATCTTACATGGGCCGGATAGGCCATGCCATCGAACCGGCCATCCGTCCGTTAGGTTATGATTGGCGCATGGGCGTAGGTATCATAGCCGGTGTCGGTGCAAAAGAACTGATGGTCAGCACACTGGGAGTTCTGTACAACTGCGCGGCCGAAGACGCGGAACCGGAAACCACCGAAGACGCTTCGCAGACCCGTCTGGCACAAATACTGAGCCAACACACCGCACCCGAAGCCGCATTGAGTTACATGGTCTTCGCCCTGCTTTATTTCCCTTGCCTGGCCACGATTGCAGCCGTCAAAGGAGAAAGCGGCACATGGAAGTGGGCCATTTTTACGGCGGCATACACCACCGTACTGGCCTACGTGACGGCCTTCGCCGTCTACCGCATGGCACTGTTCTTTTAAGCAAAACATAAAACTCTCCAGCAAGGGGAAAGCCCAAAGGCACTTTCCCCTTGCCGATAGTAAATACCGGACGGACAACTGCGGACTGCAAACGGAATAAAAGGAAAATCGCGATTAAGCGAGCGCAGACCGAGCTTGCCCGAAGCTTGCCGAGTGGGAGCGATTTATGCAAATAACGGCCTGTTTCCTTTTCCTTTCCCGTGGTTTGCAGTAACTTTGTGCGGCTAAACATAAAGCATAACGACATGACAACAAATTCTCCCGCTTCGGCTGTTCCCTATACCCATACCCTTCCTTGCGGCATGCGCGTCATCTGTGCCCCTTCGGCTACGGACGTGGTATATTGCGGCATTGCCGTCGATGCCGGCACGCGCGACGAACAGCCTGACGAAAACGGGTTGGCACACTTTTGCGAGCACCTGACTTTCAAAGGGACGCACCGACGCCGCTCGTGGCATATCCTGAACCGCATGGAAAGCGTGGGAGGAGACTTGAACGCCTATACGGGCAAAGAGGAAACCATTTACTATACGGCTTTCCTGAAAGAACACTTCGCACGTGCCGTGGACCTGTTGGCCGACATCGTGTTGGGCAGCACCTATCCCCAAACAGAGATGAACAAAGAGGTGGAGGTGGTCATCGACGAAATAGAAAGCTACAACGATTCGCCTTCTGAATTGATTTTCGATGATTTCGAAAACCTTATCTTTTGCGGCCACCCCTTGGGACGTAACATCCTGGGCGAAGCCGGACGCCTGCGCGGATTCCGCAGCGAGGACATCCAACGTTTCGCCCGGCGGCTGTACCGTCCCGATCGGATGGTCTTCTTCGTCTACGGACGCATCGAACCGGCACAGGCCTGCCGGGAAATCACCAAAGCCCTGAAACGGGTGGCCTCCTCCTTGCCCGAAAACCATCCTTTCCAAACGCTTCTCCAAGCAGACGCTTCCCCTGCGCGGCCTGACGGGAACGATGCCGGACGCACGGCTGTACCGGAATACCGCCCCCAGACCGTCACGCTGCACAAAGACACCCATCAGGCGCACGTCATGATAGGCGCACGGGCTTACAGTGCCCGCGACCCGCGCCACCTGAGCCTCTACCTGCTGAACAATATCTTAGGAGGCCCGGGCATGAACTCACGCCTCAACCTGAGCCTGCGCGAGAAGCACGGCCTTGTATATACGGTGGAAAGCGTCATGACCACTTACACCGACACCGGCTTGTGGAGCGTATATTTCGGCTGCGACCCTCACGACGTGGCGCGTTGCCGCCGCCTCGTGCTGAAAGAACTGAGACGATTGGCCGAAGCCCCGTTGGCACCCCATGCGTTGGAAGCCGCCAAACGGCAAATCAAGGGCCAGATAGGCATCTCTTACGACAGCTTTGAGAACGTGGCGTTAGCCATGGGAAAAACGTTCCTGCATTATGACCGGGCACGCGACCTGAACCGTCTATACCAAAAGATAGACGGGCTGACGGCAGAAGGCCTCCATGCCGTGGCACAAGAGCTTTTCCGTCCCGAAAACTTGACATTCCTCATCTACCAATAACCCGTTCAGAAGGCGCGGAAATCACTGTCAGCACAAACGAAAATCAATCTGCGCCAAATGATTTTTCAATCTCAGTCGATTGATTTTTCATTTGGCGCAGATTGATTTTCCACTTTCCGGAAGGTCGTCAACCCTCTTCCGAAACGGGCTTCAGGACAGACTTAACCTACTCTTTTACTTCAAGATAACCTTTCGCACGACAGGCGTTCCGTCCCCATCGGTCTCGCAGACTACAAGATAGAGGCCACGGCTCATCCCGGACACATCAAAAATATATACATTCCCGTCAGGACGGGCAAGGGCTGCCTGCATGCCTTCCGCTGTCACGAGACGCACTTGGCGCAACGGAACGGACGACCGTACCATAACGCGCCCTTGTGCCGTCCCGACCGTCACGTCCGGCATCGCCCCTACCTTTTCCACGCCGGAAGGGTCATACACCAATATGACTGCTTCCGAATCAGAAGTCTCGCCGAAACTTCCGGTAGCCCGCACGGTATAGATATTTTCACCAACAAGCGGCACGGCATCCGTAAAGTTCACATCCAATGTCTCGCCCAATTTGACACCGTTGCGATATACGGCATAACCCTCCACCAAGGTTTCCGACGGAGCGGAATAAATCTCCACGTCATCGATTTGCCACCAATAAGACAATCCCACATCGTTCGTATCGTAGGCATGGAAAGCCACGCGCATGCGGTCGGACTGATAAGCGGAGAGGTCGATGGTGATTTTCACATATTGGTTCAGCACATCGCAGTCCTTGATTAAGTCGTACACCGGTGCCCATGTTTCCCCTCCGTCGGTACTCACTTCCACATAATAGTATTGGTCCTTGATGTCCTTCTGCGGAGCAATGGACTTGCTCCAGAATGACAATTCACGGCCATAAGCGAACACTGGAGAAATAAGGCGTTCGTCCTGATGCTTATCCTCCCAAGCACTCTTCATGTACATGGAATAATTTCCGCTGTAAGGCATGTAATTCTTGGCAGCCTCCTGCCACGTCCATCCCCTGTCACCGGCGTTCTTTATCGTCCAACCATTCGGATTGGCCGTATCTTCAAAACCGTCCGACAACACGGGAGCCCCCTCTTGCGGAGCCGTCCATGCCAGTTCCACCTTCCCGTCCTCCGTCACACGGGCGGACAACCCGGACGGGGGCAGAATGACATTGGACTGTTGATGTACGGTCAATATGGTTTTCAGCCCGGCATCCGAAGGCGAGGTGAAGGCCAATTCTGCCTTGCGCGTCTGCGCAGTGGCATTTTCAGACAGGGTTTCCAAAGTGACAGTGGTCTTTCCCGCCTCTCCCTGCTGCGGCGACAGTTTCAACCAATCGGGTAAGCCGGACACAGTCCAGTCCACATCAGCCTCCACCGAAAACTCGAGCTTGTCGCCCGCCGTGCCGCCAAACGTCACAGCTTCTTCGGACAGTTTGATCTGATGTCCCAGGTTCTCCAGATTGAACGAAAGGGTCTCGCCGCACGACGAGATATTCGTCAATGCGAAACGTGCCACCGTACCGTCGCTGTAAAAGGGCTTCACTTCCGCGTCTCCCCCGAAAGCCGTACGCCCGCTCTCCTCGCTGAAAGCCGCCTTTTCTATGTCCCCGTCGGCCGTCACCGTACCACCTGGCCGGAAAACGTATACTTCGTCCAGACGGGTTGTCCCGTTATAGTTCACGTTACCGCCCGTATAAGCCGGATTGATGCGGTAAACCAACAAGCCGGATTCCGGCAGGCCGCCGTCAAACGTGCTGCCCTCCCTGCGGCGGTATTCCACCACAAAATATTCTTCGGAACCGACGGGCTTGATTTTATAAGCCACATTCTCTTTCTTCTCTCCCCCGACCGGGTTCAACACGTATGTGCCCGGCTCCGAAATCTCAGGAATCTCGTCCAACCAACCGCAATAGCGATACTTCGTGTAAGCCGACATCTGTTGGGGCACAAGAAGATTGTCCGACATCAAGTCCCAGACTCCGACGGGATTTAAATTGTCATTCACGTGATATAGGTCATACGTACCGAGAGAATGCGACATTTCGTGGCAAATCACTCCGGTGTTCAACGGTATGGGTTCCAACGAAGCCCAACCGTTCGCATCGTCGAACACCATCAGGTAACCGACCAGTTTCTTACCTTTTATATATATGGCCTTTTCATCGGGCAAAGCCAGGTCGGAACGGTGGGGCCACAATAAATACTTGTTACTGAGGTCCGAACGTCCGCTCAGCACGATACACATGTTATCCACGATGCCGTCGCCGTCCGCATCCAACGGTGAGTCCTCCGGAAGCGCATCGGAAAGCCAGGTCGCCACTTCGCGGATAAGGGCTTGTTCCCGCGCCGCTTTGTCCACCTCGTCCTCATAACCTATGTCGTTGATTTCCCCTTTCGGCTTGTAATATCCCCGCTCCCTGTTGGCACGATAAGAAATGACCTTTCCGTCCACCGCCTTCGGATAAAAACTGCTTTTCCAAGAAAGCTGCCCGTAAGAAGCCTCACGAAAATAGTTGTATACGGAATTCGCCCCTGACGTAGCGTCATTAAACAACTGTTCATACATCGAAAAAGGATGCTCGAACATCTCGTCGTTATCCTCATCCAAGAAACGTACGAAACAAACTAAATTACTCAAATTTCCCTTGTTCTTCCCGGCTTGAACTGGAATAACACACAATATCCCCAAGAACAGGAGAAAAAAACTACAAGAATAAACTTTCACCATAACCCTTCGGCATTTGATTGATACTATGCGCAAAGATATTCATTTTTCCATACGACGCCGAGATTTACTTTCTTTTTTTCCATTCTTGGATGTAAAAACAGCTTTAAAATTCCTCATTTGCGTAAACCGGATACATTCCGAACAGTTCTACTCCTACACCATACAAGTTGGCTAAGAGTACATTGAAAACATATCTCTTAATAAGAGAGCGATTGCATAATTATGCAACTCTATAACACCCTCAAAGATAAGCAAAAGGATGAAACCCACAAAACAAAATGCATGTTTTCATATAACAAAGACTATAATTAAGTTCATCAAATAAGCATTTGACTCTTCATTTTGTAAGTGTGACTGCCAGGTGTAAATGAAACATCGCTCTCTTATTAAGAGAGCAACCAGTTCGCAGGAAGAATAAAAACGGACAAAAAGAGACTAAAAACTATTTCCTAATTAAAAACAAACGTCTATGAAGAAGTATCTACTCTCTATCCTATTCGCCATGTTCGGCATCGTCACTTATGCACAAACCGAACCGGCCATCACGTTAACCGTTGAAATCGACGGTAATGCACGCAATTTGGTCTTTGCCATGACAGAAACCGGTCATAAACTGCAAATCGACTGGGGAGACGGAAAACTCGTGGAAACAGAAGAAATTGCCGTAGCAGACGAATACGGTGCGACTACTACCGTAACCGGTACGCCCACCGGGGAAGGTATCATCAAAATCTATGGCAACGGCATCACTGTATTCGGCTGCGACTCACACCTGGAGGGAGCACATGTAACAGCCATTAACACATCGGCTGCCACCGACTTGAAAGAACTGAACGTGTATACCAACGCACTGAAGACATTGGACCTCAGCCAAAACACGAAGTTGGAAAAGCTGAACTGCTACAACAACGACTTGGAAACACTCGACCTCACGGCAAACAAGAAACTGACACGCCTGGATGCCAAAGACACGCCCTTGGCCAAAATTGACTTGACCCAAAACAAGGAACTGAGCTATTTGTCGCTCAACAACTGCCCGATAGAAGCCATCGACCTGTCGAACAACACGAAACTGTCGAGCCTGTACCTGCTGAACTGTAAACTCGCAAACATCGACCTGAGCAAAAACACGGCTCTTACTTATGTCAACTTGAACAACAACCAACTGACCTCTTTGGATGTGACAGCAAGCGAGGCTTTAGGCACCTTGTTCTGCATGGGCAACCAATTGACGGAACTTAAGGCCGACAATGTGACCAAAAGCGTGAACTGTAGCAAAAACAACTTCACGTTGGCCACCTTGCCCGCACTGCCTTGCAAGACTTACACTTATGCCCCGCAAAACGCCTTGCAAATCATGAAACGAATATGGCAGGGTGAGAAAATCGACCTTTCCGCACAAGACAACCTTACCGGACTGACTACCGAAGCACAAAAAACCACATTCGTATGGAAAACAGGCGACACCGAACTGCAGGCGGGCACGGACTACACAATGGAAAATGATGTATTCACGTTCCTGAAAGCTTTCGACGAACCTGTTTACTGTGAAATGACCACAGAGGCCTTCCCTAAATTTTCAGGCACAAATACTTTTAAGACCGCACAGGCTACCATTGAAACCGAGCCGGAACTTTACTTGACGCTTACCGCTGACGTGGACGGCAATGAACGTAACCTCACATTCGCATCCACAACGGAAGCCAACCGCATCATGGTGGATTGGGGCAACGGACAGCGTATGACAACGGACACCATCGCATTGGCAGACGAATACGGTACGACTACCACCGTGACCGGTACACCTGCCGGAGAAGGCCACATCAAAATCTATGCCCGCGAAATCTCTGTCTTCGGCTGCGATTCACGTGTGGACGGCGCACAAGTGACTGCCGTCAACACATCGGCCGCCACCGACTTGAAAGAACTAAACGTGTATACCAACGCACTGAAGACTTTGGACCTCAGCCAAAACGTGAATTTGGAAAAGCTGAACTGCTACAACAACGACTTGGAAACGCTCGACCTCACGGCCAATACGAAATTGACCCGCTTGGATGCCAAAGACACGCCCTTGACCCAAATAAACTTAACTCAAAATACGGAATTGGATTACTTGTCGCTCAACAACTGCCCGATAGAAGCCATCGACTTGTCGAACAACACGAAACTGTCGAGCCTGTACCTGCTGAACTGCAAACTCACAGACATCGACCTGAGCAAAAACACGGCTCTTACCTATGTCAACCTGAACAACAACCAACTCACTTCGTTGGATGTGACGGCAAGCGAGGCTTTAGGCACCTTGTTCTGCATGGGCAACAAATTGACGGAACTCAAAGCCGACAACGTGACCAAAAGCGTGAACTGCAGCAAGAACAACTTCACGTTGGCTACCCTTCCCGCACTGCCTTGCAAGACATTCACCTATGCCCCGCAAAACGCCTTGCAGATTGCAGCGGAAGTAAAAGCGGACGAAACCGTAGACCTCTCGGCACAAAACCATATTACCGGACTGGCAGAGAGCCCACAAACGACCACTTACACGTGGATGACCGAGGACGGCACGGCACTCGTAGCCGGAACTGACTATACCGAAGAAGACGGCGTGTTCACCTTCCTGACGAAGCAAGATTCGCCCGTGTACTGCGAAATGACGACTGAAGCTTTCCCGAAATTCAGCGGTTCAAATACGTTCAAGACCACAACCACACTCGTGGAAGGCGGAAGCAATATAGAAGGCACTCGCCACAATGCCCCTGCCATTACGGCCACACGCGGCAACGTGCTAGTAACAGGATTGACAAACGGTTGCGAAGTGAAGGTTTACAACCTGTCCGGACAGGCCATTGCCATACAGGCTGCAAGCGGAAATGCAGTGAACTTCAGCCTCGAACCGGGCTTGTATATTGTAAAAGCCAATCACATCTCATGTAAAGTAAACGCCCAATAATATAGCACATATACCGGAGAGGAGGGTAAGACGAGTTCTCATCCTCCTCTCTTATCTTCTGCTGTCTACAAATCAATCACTCAAAAATAAGACGATTATGAGAAAAAGTACAGGAATAACTCTCGCCTTGTTGGCCACTCTGGCTGTCTGCCAACCAACCGAAGCCAAAAGAAAGAGCAAAAAGAACAAGAATGCAATAACGGCATTGGTAAAAGACTCCGTCAATGCCGATTATAAAAAAGTGACCAAAAACGCCGCCGTACAGAAAGGCTTGTTCACCACCTTATACAATGCCAAAGAAGGAAAACTTTACTTCGAAATCCCGGACTCCGCTTTCGGGCGTACCTATATCCTGGCCAACCGCGTAGCGGCTACGAGCAACACACGGGATTTCGTAGCCGGACAGATTGCCACACAGCCGCTATTAATCCGCTTCAGCAAGGACGAACGGAACGTGTACATACACCAAATACAAAGCAGCGACATCGTAGCGGGGACAGACCCCATAGAATCGGCTTTCGACAAGAACTTTTATGACCCCGTGCTGAAAGGGTTCAAAATCGCGGCCCAAAACGGAAAGAACGTGGTAATCGACGTTACGGCTTTCTTCGGTGCCAACGAAAAAGCCATCAGTCCTATCAAGACCGATAATCCGTTAAGCAAACTGCTCGGAGGAGGCAACTCACTCAAAGGAACTTTCGTACCGGATGCTTCTGGCATCGTCAGTTCGAAATGTTTCCCGGAAAACATCGAAATCAAAAGCCGCCTTTCATTCACCCTCACCCCGCTCGGCCAACCTTACTCGGTCATCATGCACCGTTCGCTCTTTGCATTGCCCGACGACCCGATGCCGATGCGCCTGCAAGACAACCGCGTAGGTTTCTTCTACTCCGACAAAAGCATATATACTTCGGAACAAGACCGCCTCATCCGGCGCACGTTCATCCATCGTTGGCGTTTGGAACCGAAGAAAGAGGACTTGGACAAATACTTCCAAGGCGAACTGGTGGAACCGCAGAAGCCCATCGTGTTCTACGTAGATTCTGCTTTCCCCGAAAAGTGGCGCACGGCCATCCATCAGGGCATCGAAGACTGGAATACGGCTTTTGAAGCCGCCGGTTTCAAGAACGCCATCAAAGCTGTGGATTATCCTAAAAACGACCCGGACTTCGACCCTGACGACATGCGCTACAGCTGCTTCAAATATGCTGCGACATCCACGGCCAACGCCATGGGGCCCAGCCATGTGGACCCGCGTACGGGCGAAATCCTTACCGGTGACGTCATCTGGTACCACAACATCATTTCCCTTCTCCACAACTGGCGTTTCGTGCAGACGGGAGCGGTAGACCCAAGAGTACGTTGCCAGGTATTCGACGACGACGTGATGCGCGAATCCATCCGTTATGCAGCCGCCCACGAAATCGGCCACACGCTCGGACTCATGCACAATATGGGGGCCAGCTACTCTTTCCCCGTAGATTCGTTACGCAACCCTTCTTTTACGCAGAAGTACGGCACGACACCGAGTATCATGGACTATGCCCGCAATAACTTCGTCGCCCAACCGGGTGATGTCGAACGGGGTGTAAAACTGACACCGCCCGTATTGGGCGTGTACGACATCCACGCCATCAACTGGGGCTACCGTTTGATTCCCGGTGCCTCAACTCCCGAAGCCGAAAAACCGACATTGGACCAGTGGATAGCCGAAAAGGCAGGAGACCCCATGTATGAATTCGGAGCACAACAGCTTTTCGGCACCGTAGACCCGACCGACCAAACGGAGGACTTGGGCGATGACCATATCAAAGCCGGCAACTATGGCATCAGCAACCTCAAGATTCTAATGCAAAACCTTGAAACATGGAACATGGAACGCGGCGAACGCTACGACGAGATGGAAAACATGTACCGCGAAATCGTCAACCAATACAGCCGTTACCTGCGCCACGTCATGCCTTATATCGGGGGTATCCGTTACGAAGAGATACGGCAAGGAGACGGCAAGGAGACGGCCAAACACTATATCGACCGCAACCGGCAGCGTGAAGCCATGCTTTGGCTATTGGACCAAGCCCGCACTTACAACGAATGGTTGACAGTGAAAGAACTGATTGGTAAATTTGAAATCAACATGAACGTGAACGACAAATTGCAAACCATGATTGTCAGCTCGCTCATCAACTCGGCCACACTTTACCGTATCCAAGAAGGCGGTCTCATGGATCCGGCAAACAACTACCGCCTCGACGAATATCTGGACGAGGTCACCACGGCCCTCTTCAAGGCCCCGACCGGAGGCCGTTTGTCTGATGCCGAACAAAATTTGCAAGCCGCAGCCATCTCCGTCATGCTGAAAAATACGGGACTGGCCCCTACGACAAAAGCCTCGACAAGCCTCGTTGGCTACACGGATGTTGCCCCAAACCCAACCACCGGACAGGAAACTGCACAAGAAGATGCTTTCGATGAAATGGCTTCAAACTTCCCTTGCTCTTGCGGCATGAGTCACGGCAACGAGTTTGCCCGTATCAACTTCGGACTGCCCACGCTGACCAAGGAACAAATCGGCGCTCTCATGACCGGACGCTTGCGCAAGGTGCTCAGCCTTTATAAGTCGCGCCGCGCCGCTGCAACCGGTTCCACTAAAGATTTCTACGATTATCAGATCCTGCTCATCGAGCGGACATTTGCCAATTAAACGCATTACACCATGGGAAAAAGAATAACTGCGCTGTTCATCGGCGCCTTGTGCCTGGCCGGGGGACTGGCGGCACAAACCCCACAACCCATATTGAAAGGCAAGGTGATAGACCGCGGAGGCGAGACTGTCATCGGAGCCCACGTCAAATGGAAGAATGCACAGGGAGGAGCCGTAACCGACCTGGACGGTAACTTCTCCATTCCGGAAACTGGGACGGAACTGGTCATCTCATTCCTCGGATACAAAACCCAGACCATCAAAATCAAACCCGGACAGAAAAACCTTGTAGTCACGTTGGAAGACGACGCACAGGACCTGGACGAACTCGTCGTAGTGGGATACGGCACGCAAAAGAAAGCTTCGCTCACCGGCTCCATCGAGACCATCAAGAGCGAAGACCTGCTGAGCCTGCCGACGGCCAACCTCGATGAAGCCCTTTACGGGCAAGTGGCCGGCTTGCAAGTCATGCAAACCACCGGTGACCCGAGCAGTGCCAAGGAAGCTAACCTGCATATCCGAGGTATCAATAATTCTCCTTTGCTTGTCATCGACGGCGTGCCGCGTTTTGGTACGACCACCAGCGACGGGGAAATGCGCTTGTCTGACCTGAATCCTGACGACATAGAAAGCATCTCCATCCTGAAAGATGCCGCTGCCGCAGCGGTCTACGGTGCCCGCGCCGCCAACGGGGTGATTTTAGTACAGACCAAACGGGCTTCCGGCAATCAAAAAGTCTCGGTCAACTACCGAGGCCAGATGAACATCCAACAAGCCACGCAATTGCCGGACTTCCTTGACGCTTACGAATACGCCAAACTCTACAACCGTGCCGTGGAGAACACGCCGGGAACCACCAATACGGCCTATACTCCCGAACAGTTGGAAATGATACGCACGCACTCCAATCCGAACGTGTACGGCGATGAAAACTTGTTGGATTACCTGGACAATGTGGGGTATACCACTACGCACAGCGTATCGGCCAACGGAGGTAACCAATACGTAAAATACTACATCTCGGGCGGATACACCCATTCCAAAGGTTTATACAGCGGAGTCAACCGCGACCGTTTCAACTATTCGGCCAAACTGGATGCTACCCTGACCAAAGGCTTGGTTCTCTCGCTCGACCTCACCGGTTCGCGCTCCAATAGCAAGAATTCCAGTTATACGACCATCGACAACGCTTATAATTTCTCGCCGTTGCAGGTTTTGCGTTTTGACAATGGTTATCTGGCCAGTGCTGATGGCAGCAACCCGCTCATCAACGTGGAAGGTCTTGGCGGCTACATCAAAGACACGGGAAAGATGAACACCATCACGGCCAACTTGCGTTGGGAGCTGCCTTGGGTGAAAGGCCTCTCCGTCTATGCCCGGGCTACGTTCGACAACAATACCCGCATAGAGAAAACCTTCAATAAGCCTGTTACGCTCTACACTTACGACCAACAGACAGGACAGTTCGATACCGACCCGAACACGGTCTACCCGACCGCCAAAGTCTCCATCGAACAAATCGACCGTTTTGTAGACAACCAACTTTATGAAGCCGGAATAAATTACAACCGTACATTTGCCGCCAAACACGACGTAGGCGCCATGCTCGTAGCCAACTACCAACAGACGCACAACCAATACATGACGGGCGAAAACCAAAACGCCAGCATCTATCCGGAGACCATCGGGACAGCCGTGACCGCACGCCTGTTAGGCAGCGAGACGTACAACCAACGTGCGTCCCTCATCGGACGACTGAACTACGGCTATGACTACCGTTACTTTGTGGAAGCTAGCTTCCGTGTGGACGGCTCCACTTATTTCCACCCCGATCACCGGTGGGGCTTCTTCCCTTCGGTATCGGCCTCGTGGGTGCTGTCTAACGAAACGTTCTTCAAAAACTGGAAACAAAAGGTGCTCTCCAATGTCAAGTTCCGGGCTTCCACAGGTCTGCTCGGCGATGACGGACTGGTCGGAGAGTACTCTTACCTGCTCACTTATATAGAGTCTACAAGAGAGGGTTATAACATCGGGGGGAATTACCGTCCGGGCATCATCATGTCTACAGGCAATTATCCCAATCCCGAACTGACGTGGGGAAAGTCGCATGACTATAACATCGCTGTAGACTTGGGTTTCTGGGACAACCGCTTCGGCCTGACCTTCGAACACTATTGGCGTTACGAAACGGATAAAATCACAGCAGCCCCGTCTTATCTCTACCCACCTTCGACCGGTGTGGACGGCAACGTGCCCAACATGAACTTCAGCAAACTGAAAGCCTGGGGTTGGGACTTAACATTGACCCACCGCAACACCGTCGGCAAGGTGAAGTACAACGTAGACCTGACACTGGCCAAGAGCCAGGACAAATATCTGGATTTCGGCGATGAGTCGAGCGTTACTCCTAACCTGCGCCGTGTGGGACGCAGCAGCATGGTATGGTCGATGTATGAAGCCGAAGGCCTGTTCCAGTCGCAAGAAGAGATTGACAACTGGCCGCTCGATCAAGACGGACAAGGCAATGCCACACTGGCCCCCGGCGACATCAAGTACAAAGACCAGGACGGAAACCACGTACTCGACACCAAAGACTTGGTTTACGTGAAAAACTCTTCCAACCCGGACTTTAATTTCAGCCTGCGCCTCGGTGCAAGTTACAAAGGATTTTTCGTCAACGTCATGTTCCAAGGCGCCACAGGTTACCAACAGAACATCAAGGAACTTTACACCACGAACAGCGGAAGCTTACAGCGGTTCCAGAAATACCACCTGACGGACACCTGGACACCGGACAATCCCGGTGCCTCACTGCCGCGCATCAAATTTGCCACGGCTAATGACAACAACCGTAAAGAGTCTACTTTCTGGGTAAGAGACTGCGACTTCCTGCGCCTGAAATCCCTGTCATTGGGCTACGCCCTGCAACCGGCCGTGCTGAAGAAACTCAAGTTGACGTCGGCCAGCATTGCCTTGCAAGGCAGTAACCTGGTCACTTGGTCTTCACTCAGCGACTTGGGGATGGACCCGGAATCGTTGCGCGGCTATCCTATCCAACGTTCTTACGGAATCACCTTGAATTTAGGTTTCTAAGTCTAACTTCTTAAAACGAATTGTTATGCTTCTCAAAAAATATATCCTCTGCGGATTGTTTGCCGCCAGCCTTACCGCTTTCACGGGCTGCGACGACCTGTTCCGCGACACACCCGTAGACAAGATGTCGGAAAAAGACATCTGGAAGAACCCCATGCTTTTGGACGAATATGTCTTGCCATGGTACCGGAACATGAACTCCGGCTTCTCTACTTACGTTCCCACAACCATCTCTTTGGTCAAAAGTGCTTCGCGTTACTACATGCCCTGGTTCGGCGATCAGATAGTGCCCTCCAAGAACGACTATTACAATGCCGGTTACGGTGATTTACTGAAAAGCAACACCAAAGAAATCACTAACTGGGCACAAGTACAATGGTCGAACTACTATACACAGATACAGTCCGTAAACCGCTTGTTTGTCAACCAAGGCGAGATTGCCGAAGGTAGCCAAAAACAGCGTATATTGGGCGAGGCACATTTCTTCCGCGCCTACTATTATTATATGCTCTGGAGGCAGTTCGGCGGGGTAATGCTCATCCAAGAGCCTCTCGACCCGTTGAATGACAGCCGGAAATATCCGCGGGCCTCATACGAAGAAATAGTACGGGCCATCGTGGACGACGCCCGGGCTGCCGCCACCGTCCTCCCTTTGGAATATGATGCTACGGACGAAGGGCGCATCACCCAAGGAGCAGCTCTCATGTTGGTGGCTAAAACATTCCAATGGGCTTCGAGCGACGTATTTCAGAATCAGGAAAAAACGTATCTGGGCTTCAGCGACGACCGTTCTCACGACATGCTCGACTCGGCACGGGTAGCCTACGAAACCCTCATGGGCCTGCAGCACTACGACTTGATACAGATAGCCGGAACGGATGAGGAAAGTATCAAACAAGAATACCGGAACATATTCCTCACCAAGAACAGCAAGGAATCCATTCTTGAAGTACAGCACTCTGACGACGGCAATTACGACACGGGCTTCGGCCATAAACTGGATCGTGACGCCGCCGCTCCCCACTTTACGGGCACGACAGCCGCTTATACGCCCACGCAGAACCATGTGGATGAATATGGCATGCGCGCCGGCCTCACTTACGATGCACAGCACCCTTATGTGGGACGCGACTACCGCTTCTACGCCAATATCCTGTATGACGGCTCCACCTATAACGGGCATGTCATGGACATACACTACACACGCGAAGGCAACAACGAAATCCCGGGAGAGGACCTGACGGCCTACGGCACGTCCACCACAGCAGCCGTGACCCGCACGGGCTACTATATGGGCAAGTTCGTCAACGAAAAACAACAAATCAACAACGACGAAGCCTACGCCAGCAGCCAGAATTACATCATCTGGCGTTATGCGGAAGTATTGCTGGATTATGCAGAAGTAATGTTCCGGTTGGGCAACACAGAAGCGGCACGTACCCAGGTGAACGCCATCCGCCGCCGTGTACACATGGACGAGTTACCCTCGCTCACATGGGAGCAACTGGTGAATGAACGCCGCGTGGAACTGGCTTTTGAAGAAACTTCATATTGGGATTTTTTCCGTTGGGGCATAGCTGAGGAAAAGCTGAATGGAACAAGCAACCCGCTTAAAGCGATGAAAATCGTGAAACGTGGCGAAACAACCACTTATTCCATCAGCAACATGAACCGTTTCCCACAACGTGTACGCGTGTTCCAAAAGATGCAGTATTACCTTCCCATTCCTTGGGACGAGATACGCTACCACGGCATCGACCAAAATCCGGATTGGGTAGAAGTATAACATAGATATTAGTGATTGTTTAACTAAAAAGAGAAAGAAAATGAAAAAGATTATCAGTACCTTAATTTTAGGTTTGGCCTGTACCATCGGAGTACAGGCACAGGAGTACAACCTGTTTTATGATGTCGACGCAGACGGTTGGCTTTGGTTTGACTCCCAAGAAAAGATAGATAAGTATGTAGGCCTTTGCAACGAAGCGGACAATAAAATTGACCCGAATGGCAAAATCATTCAAATGGTACCGGCAGACATCGCCCCCAATTATCCTGCCACTTATGCAGACCCATTTTGGGAAGGTGCCGGAGAAGGCGGTGAAATCGGCGCAGAAGGTTTCCGTACGGGAGCCATCGTCACAGCGGCCTCATCGGCTAGTATGAGTACAAACGGAGGAGGCTTTGCTGTCCTCATGCCCTCTTGCTCCACATACAGCATTTGTCTGTCCCGTGAAGGAAGTACATACGTACGTATGATGGGGTCTAAGGATATCAATACTGTATTCACCAACTATGATGTCATCAGTGCAGCTTATTCCACTGTATTCAAACCACTGTTTCGCGGAGGGATTTTCACTTGGACAGGCATAGAAAACCTGACGAACGGTAACGAAGGAGCCTATTCACTCAAAAGCAACCAACCGATTTATGCTTATTTCCAGTCGTTGACTGCCGACCCTATTTACATCCACGGCATCCGCGTGACCACTCCGACCAACAGCACGGTGGACATCAAGGAAACCGTAGCCCCGAAGTCCCGCATCTTCTTTGAGGGTAACCGCGTGGTGCTGAATGAAACAGCCGACATCAAGGTGTATAACGCCAATGGACTGCTGATGAACGCCGCCCATACCGACCGTATGGATCTGTCTAACATGCCCAAAGGCATCTATATCGTGAAAGCCGGTGACTCTGTCCGCAAATTAGCCGTGCAATAATCCGCAAACTTTCCGGATTCATGAATACAAAAGAAATCTCCGCTAAGCCACATTCACTTAACGGAGATTCCTTTTTTTAACTTTTGAACACCAATAAAATCCTAATCCACTATTTTAAAATTTTACGACCATTCTTTATGTAGATCCCCCGATGAGGTTCCTTACTTAATTTTTGCCCCTTCAAATTGTATAAACGGCCTTCCTCTGAAACAAACCCTGTTTTGGCTGAAGACACGGCATCCCCACCCTGCTTGGGAGAGTAAAGCAGTTGTACTTCTTTCACACGAAACTCTTGCGTCTCACCACCTAAATTCAAACTCGCTTGCCATCCCACATAAATATCTTGAGGTCTGTCAACCATGAATGTAATGGAACGCCAACGTTCATCCTTTTCTCCTACTTTATTAAGAGAATACTTCGCCAAAGAATTGCGTACAAGTTTTTTTGTGGTCATCAGTTCGGTGGCAGCAAACATATAGGCACTGGATGTCAAGCCATAACTTGTTTGAAATTGGACTTTTAGCGTATAGGTACCAGGTTCCAAGTACAATTTACGATAAATGCGCGCGTCAGCGAGTGAGCCTTCTTGGTTTCTGCTACGGTCTTGCCATACTCCCAACATCAAACAATTATAACCCGGATGATTATCTATACCATTTTTTACCCCCTCAGCCCCATTGGGGATTTTAAAGTTTTCTACTTGCCAATATTTGGGAGTTGCGAAACGCGTAGTTACATTTTCGTCCAAACGGGAAAAATTGGAACGTTCGTAAAGAAACGGCAAGGTCACATCTTTCATATCCACAATCAGGCTTTCATCATAACGAAGCAATTGCAAACGGGTGGCCCTGAATTCTTGTGTACTGCTCCCCATAAGCAAATTAGCCTGAAACCCTAACGTCACATCTTGCTCTTCTTCTATAATAAAAGTAATCCCCCACCAACTTCCGTCATTAGGTGCCGTGTTTAAGCGTGCCCAAGCAATAGACTTAGCCGGTATATCCGCAGTTTGCAGATTTTCAGCATTACCAGGAGTTGCAAACATATAAGCTTCATCCGGTAATTGGTAAGCAGCATTGAAAGTCGCTCCAAAATAGTATGTACCAGGCGTGAGACGTATGGTACGCCGTATGGAAGCCTGGGATAAATCACAATCCGTTGCAGCATTCCGGTCATCCCATACCCCCAACATCAATGCCTCCGTACCACCATAAGCATCAAGCCCCTGCTTGACCCCATCGTTCCCGTTTGGAATATTAAAATCCGTCACCGTCCAATTGGCAGGTTTCCCGAATCTTTTCCCATTTCGTGTATCCGGTGTACGACTGAAACCGGCAGCTTCTTCAAGTTTATCAACAGTCAAGTCTTCGCCCGTATAAAGAGGCGCGGCAGCAGGAGTAACATCCTTACCAAGGCAATCCTCAAATGCCTCACGTAATTTCCGCAAGGCTGCGGCTTGCTCACCGGCAGAGCCTTCAAGACATGCTTCAGCTTCTTCTGCGGCATACTTCAAATCAGACAATGCAGTCACATTAGGGCTACCTGTATTGACAGGCTTTATGCTACCATCAGCTCCTTCGGTAAGAATTTTGCAATAATCGACCAACTCAGCGAGTGAAACCGGTTTGTCCGTACCCGGCTCAAAGGTTATGGCAAACACAGGAGCAATATCATTTGTTTTCTTTTCAGGCAATTGCACCGTAAGCCCTTCCATCGTAAGCTTATGCTCCACAACACCGTGACCTAACAGTTCAATGCTTTCAATTTCACCGGAAAAATGTTCGCTTGCGCGCCCTAAATGACGGAATGTGAAAGTCCGCTGCGCAGGCCAACGCATAACGGTGGCAAAAACAGTATCGACATCCTGCTCCGTCTTGGCGTATTTAACGACATAACGCACGTCCTTTGCCGAATAATCGTTGCCTTCATTAAATCCTTGGTTATTAATCGGGCGCGATGCTTCTGCAGAGGGTCCCTCCCCAAATGATTTCCATACACGTGTACCGTATATGGAACGTGAATTCTGATCCATCCAGGCTTTCACGTCGGCAATGAATTTCATCTCCTTGTCATCCAACGTACCATCCCCTTTGATAGGAATGGAAAGCAACAGGTTCCCGTTCTTGCTGACAATATCAACAAGCATGCTTACGACATGCTCGGCAGACTTATATCCAGCATTGTAATCGTTCTCACCATAATGCCAACCACCGATGCAAGTACATGTCTGCCATGGTTTCTCCTGCGGACGGTCTGGAATCCCCCGCTCCACATCCCACATCATAGCCTCCTTATGTATAGGCTCCAAAATCTTTCCGGTCACCACCATTTCAGGATTGGTATTGTAAGCATGGGCAAGGATATTGAGTCCGATGCTCTCATCACACCCATAAAACGGCAACACCGTGTCGTCGAAATAAAGCATGGCCGGATGATAGGCATTCACACATTGCAGCACACGGTTTTGAAATTTCATCTTGTATTCTTCGCTAGGCAAAGACACACCATTGCCCCATGCCCATTGTCCATGTATAGCACCTGCATCTTGCCATCCTGAACTGTGAGGATGACGTTGTGCATAAAGGTCCTGTGGGTCATAACCTTCCCACCATTTTCCCTTACCATCTTCTTTTGTCATATTGCCATCATACGGTTGGGCGATTTCAAACCACGACCAAGCATGGCTACCATGCATAGACACACCTAATGGCATTCCATACTTCTCGCAAGCCTTGGCCCATTCACCTACCACGTCACGTTTAGGACCAATATTCACTGAATTCCATGGTTGATAAGGAGAATCCCAACAGTCGAAATTATCATGATGCTGCCCCATGGCAAAGAAATAACGTGCCCCCATGCCATGATAGAGCCCAATGAGATGTTCGGGATCCCATTTCTCGGCTTTCCATGCGTTACACAAGTCCTTATAACCGAAGTCGGTATTAGGTACACAAGGATCACCGAAATGGCTTACATGCCAATTGTAATTTCCGCTGCCCTTGAAATACATGCCACGGGCATACCAGTCACCTCCCGCAGCCTGACATTGGGGATCCCAATGTGCCCAAATACCAAATTTGACATCCTGATACCATTCAGGACACTCCCACTTTCCCAAATTATCCCAATCAGGAGCGTATTCCCCCGTTGCAACAGGCACATCTTGTGCGTTTACAGAAAAAGAGGCCAAGAAAACAAATCCGGCCAAATTCTTTCTCAGATTCAGGTTTTTGTTTTTCATATCATCCTTACATTTAGGTAATTAATATAATGCAGACAAATAATGTCTACAAAAATAGAAGATTTTCCACAATATAAAGTAGGACTATCTTAACAAGGAATAGCATTTTATAAGCATCCTAATATATGTAAGATTGCTAATATTCCTATTTTAACAGGAATCCCAAAACAATGCAGGACTTTTAATTGCCCTTCCCCCTATATAACCGAATCACGTAGCACCAAAACCGCTTCCGGTCCCATATTAAACAAAAGGTCGACCACACTTAGGTTAGGCAAGAAACCATGTTTCTCTCTAAACACCTGATAGTAAGAATTAGACACAAATCCCTTATCCATAGCTGAAGGCACTTTCGGGCTAATCTTCTCCCGAAAATCATCTACGGCATATTCGACATATCCCACAGCCGAATCCACGCTATTCATCCCATTTATGACACCATAAGAAGCCGTAGGTAAGACTTTCGGGTGCAAGTCTATAAGTTCGCAAACCTTGGCACGTATTGCTTCGTTAAAATCAAAAAGGAAGTCCCACTTCTGTGTATAAAACGGGAGGAAGTCGTCGGCATAATACTCAAAGAAAGGGCTGTTGCGGTAAGCCGTCTCCAAAGCATTCCAATGCAAATGCCGCCAATTGCCATGGTCGGAAATACGGATGTCTTTCATAAGGCACTTATCCGTGCCTGGCTTCACCACCGGAACGGTCAACGCTTGCACACCGGAAGGAGAAGCGATGAGGCAACGGTTACGGTAGGTCTGCTTCACATAATGTTCATGGGCCTCCATCCACACTTCGGGATAGGCATACAGCTTGGCATAGTATTGCACTGGGCCGAAATAAGTCGTAGAAAGTAAACAAACAGTATTCATCATCATGGATTTGGATTCTCCTGAGACACCTTCATCATCGTGCGGTGAGCACGAAACCGGGCATACCAAGGCACTTTGGTAGCCCAAGAATAAAGAATACGGCTCAACCTACCGATAATGTATGTATCGGGCACAAAACCGAAAGTTCGTGAATCGGCATGGTTACGCTCATTGGCCGACGACATCCAATAGTAGTCGTGGGTAAAACGGAAGCTTGACACGAAATGCCCTGACACACAAAGCGAATCATGGATAATGGCTGCATGCACCCCTTCGTGTAGATTAATCATACGGCAATACCATTGCATATTATCGGGCGTGAGCGTGACATAAGCATTCTTCCGTGGAAGCTCAACCACCCTGCATGGACGACCGACACGCGGACGGGCACGATAGACCTTTCCCAACGAATCAATCCACAAGCTATCGCCAGGAACGGCATAACAGAACCCTACAAAAACATCGCGCTCATCTATAAACCGTTCATCATCCTCACCTGCAGAAGGATCGTTGAAAGCCACCCAATCGCCCCTTGGCACGGGTTCAGCCCACCAACGCACATCCCCCCACCAACGCATAGGCGACAGACGTACCCCGTATGCCATACGGTTCACCGCCACACGGTCACCTGCCATGAAGACGGGACGCTCGCCATCCTCTGGTATCTCGATGAGAGACACCCAACACCCTCTGACCAAGACCACCCCGATGGCAGCGGCCAGCAGCACGGCACACAATCGTCCAACCGTCTTCAACCTATGTCGTCTATTTGATATTGTCTACCCAACGGAACAGGCGATTCCACCGCACATGGCCGTCGAACCATCCACGGTCTTTATCCAACGAAAGCCAAATAAGTATCGGCTTGCCCACAATGTGGTCTTCGGGAACAAAACCCCAATAACGCGAATCGGCTGAATTATGGCGGTTATCACCCTGCATCCAATAGTAATCCATCTTGAACGTATAGCTGTCCGCCTGTTTTCCGTTAATGAAAATCTTCCCGTCCTTCACCTCAAGGTTATTGTGTTCGTATACCCTAATAGGACGTTCATACACGGCGATATTGTCCATGGTCAGTTTGACGGACTCACCTTTGGCAGGAATCCACACGGGACCGTAATTGTCACGCGTCCAACCCGTCCAGGCATTGAGCGGATACAAACCATCAGGCACGGAATTCGCACTGTCGTAGGCAATACTGTCCACAATGTCCGTACAGGTTTTCAGGCGTTCGTAAGCACGACGCGTCAAAGGCATCGTCCCCGTTTCAGACAGCGAGGCCAGATC
Source organism: Paraprevotella xylaniphila YIT 11841 (assembly GCF_900683745.1). Classification (NCBI taxonomy): domain Bacteria; kingdom Pseudomonadati; phylum Bacteroidota; class Bacteroidia; order Bacteroidales; family Prevotellaceae; genus Paraprevotella; species Paraprevotella xylaniphila. Next base: position 2,853,871 of record NZ_LR215980.1, on the reverse strand, counting down.
TTCCTGGCTGATGCCCAATTCACGCACCAACTCGTCCGGAATATCTTGTTTCAGACGTACGAAGTAATCGTACTGCACATTGTCCGGCTCCTTGTTGGGTTTCCCATCCAGATAGACCACATGATCCTTGATTTGAAGTGTCTGTCCGGGCAGTCCCACGCAGCGTTTCACATAATTTTCCCGGCGATCTACCGGCCGCGACATCACTCCTCCGAACATTTGGGAATTCTGGTCGATATACTGACGACCCATAGCATAAAGTTCGGCAAAGAAGTCACGCTGCTGCTGTCGGGTGAGCGAATCCAAAAGCGGATAACCACCATGCAGCTGCATATATTGCTGACCGCCGATACCGTATGCGATGGCATAAAAATCCATGTTCTGGTATTCCGGGTTCACGGTCACCGTATCGCCCGCCGGGTAATTGAACACCACGATATCGTTCAACTGTACCCGTCCGCCCGGAACACGCTCGTAATCCCACTGCGGCCATTCGATATACGACTTGCACCCCACAAGAGGCATTGTGTGCTGCGTAAGCGGCATGGACAAAGGTGTCTGCGGCTTGCGAGGCCCGTAGCTCATCTTGCTCACGAACAGGTAATCTCCCACGAGGAGTGACTTTTCAAGCGACGACGATGGTATCGTATAGTTTTGGAAAAAATAAATATTGACGAAATACACAGCCACCAAAGCGAATACGATGGCATCCACCCAACTCATCACCGTGCGCGTCACAGGATTTTCTGCTTCTTTCCACCATGTCCAAGGGATGAGTTTTGTAATATAAGCGTCGTAGATGAACGGCACAACCAACAATCCCCACCAACTCTTGATCCATACAAGAAAAGCCAAATAGAGGGCTATTACGACGCCCATCTTTATCCATTGTGCCCGTGTGGGCTTCTGCCTGAGTTTCTTCATGTCTTTCTTTCAAATGTCGTTTAAAATTGGAATAAATCATCCATCGTAAGCAACCCCTCATGTGTGGCCGTATATTCGGCAGCCAGTACGGCACCCAACGCAAACCCTTTCCGGTTGTGCGCATCATGGGTAATCGTAATGCAGTCCGCCTCGCTGTCATAAACCACGGAATGTATGCCCGGCACCTCGCCACGGCGTATGCTGTCCACCCGCAATTCGTTGGCTGCACACGCCTCCGTACCGCTCACCGTACCATCCGGTGCCGTAAACGTACCCTTCACCCATTTGTCTTTACGACCGATGGCATGGATCAGGTCTTCGGCCAACGTAATGGCCGTCCCGCTCGGCGCATCCAACTTATGCACATGGTGCACTTCCTCCATCCTCACATCGTAGGCCGGAAAACCGGACATGATGTGCGCCAGATAACGGTTTACAGCCCCGAAGATAGCCACGCCGAGGCTGAAGTTGCTGCTCCAGAAAAGCGTATGTCCCTCTTCGCGACACAAGCGGCGTACTTCTTCGCCATGTTCGGGTATCCATCCCGTACTGCCCGACACCACTTTTACCCCGGCGGCAAAAGCCTGCAGATAATTGTCGTATGCCGTCTGGGGCGTAGTAAACTCGATAGCCACATCTGCACTCCGGAAAGCTTCCGAAGCGAAGTCTTCGCGGTTGTCGATGTCGATGATACTCACTATTTCATGGCCACGTTCCAAAGCGATTTGCTCTATCATGTGACCCATCTTGCCATAGCCAATTAATGCGATTTTCATATTTTTCAAGTAATATGCTGATATTTTCTCTCGCAAAGATAGGGATTTGACTTGAATTTCATTACTTTTGTTAGTAAAAATAAACTTTTCAGCCCTTGCACCATGGAAAAGCTGCTGCACTACATCTGGAAATACAAACTCTTTCCACTCAAACCGTTGCAAACCACAGACGGCCAAACGGTAGAGGTCATCGACCCGGGAACACTCAACAGAAATGCCGGCCCTGACTTTTTCAACGCCAAAATCAAACTGGACGGGACGACATGGGTGGGCAACATCGAGATTCACGGACGATCCACCGACTGGTACGTCCACGGTCATCACGAAGACATACATTATAACAACGTCATCCTGCATGTGACGGAAACAGCCGACCGCCCCGTCATCACACAAGACGGAAAGACACTTCCACAGATGAAACTGGAAGTTCCGGGCTACCTGCGCGAGAACTACGAGGAACTGTGCCGGACAACGGATTATCCGCGATGCCACCGCATCATTCCTCAAATCGACCCGTTCACAGTGCACAGTTGGATGAACGCCCTGCTTTACGAACGGTTGGAACAACGTGCGCAGACTGTAGCAGCCCGTGTGGAAAAACTGCAAGGCGATTGGGAACGGGCTTATTTCATCACCCTGTCCCGCAATTTCGGTTTCGGCATCAACGGGGACGCTTTCGAAACGTGGGCACAACATATCCCATTGCAAGCTGTGGCACACCACCGCGACAACCTGTTCCAGATAGAAGCCGTATTCATGGGCCAGGCCGGATTGTTGGACTTCGATACAATTCCGAAAAAATACCGCGACGAAGCCATCGACGATGATTATTATCCCCGGTTGAAACGGGAATATGACTATCTGGCACATAAGTTTGCCCTTACGCCCATGGACGCGGCAGCCTGGAAATTCCTTCGCCTGAGACCGCAAAACTTTCCCCATGTGCGCATCGCGCAGCTCACCCAACTGTATTATAACCAAACGGCCGGATTTTCCCGGTTATTGGAAGCCCGGACATTGGAGGAACTGCACGACATGCTCTCCACACACGCCACCCCCTATTGGGAGTCGCACTATATTTTCGGATGTCCAAGCCACAAAAATACCAAGGCCCTGACGGTTGGCTCATTGAACCTTATCACCATCAACACCGTCGTCCCACTGCTGTATGCCTACGGACAAACCCATGGTAATGACAAATATTGCGAACGGGCCTTGCAATTCTTAGAACCGATCAAGGCGGAAAACAACTATATCACGCGCCAATGGGCCGAATGCGGCATCAAAGTGGACAGCGCGTCGGATTCGCAAGCGCTCATCCAACTGAAAAAAGAGTATTGCGACCGGAAATACTGCCTGCATTGCCGCTTCGGCTACGAATTCCTGAAACGAAAAAACACTTCTGAATAAAATGAAAACGGATTATATCTTTGAACTGGAGATGAAGGTACGCGACTATGAATGCGACCTGCAAGGCATCGTAAACAATGCCAACTACCAACATTATATCGAACACACCCGGCACGAGTTCCTGCTCGCACAAGGCATCAGTTTTGCCGACTTGCACGCACAGGGCATAGACGCAGTGGTGGCACGGCTGAACATGGCCTTCAAAACACCCCTGAAAAGCGGAGACCGTTTCGTCAGCAAACTGCGCGTAGAGAAAGAAGGTATCAAATATGTATTCTATCAGGACATTTTCCGCCTGCCGGACATGAAATGTTGCCTGAAGAGCCAGGTAGATACCGTATGCCTGATAGAAGGCCGTTTGGGAACTTGCCGCGAACTGGACGACATCGTGCCGAAACCGGAAGATTAAGCTTATGACCGAACAGGAAACCATCTATACCATGGCACTGACGCGTACCCCACGCGTCAATACAGCCACCCAACACCATCTGATGGAGGAGTTGGGCAGCGCAACGGCCGTATTCGACCACTGCCGCCATATCCGTGATTTTTATCCCGACGCTTCAGACAAACTGGCTGCCGCACTACAAGAAATGGAAACCCAAGTACCCCGTGCGGAAGAAGAACTGGAATTTGCCCGCCTGCATCACATCCGCTGTCTGTGTTACCACGATGCAGATTATCCCTCACGCCTTCGGGAATGCGACGATGCTCCTTTGCTTCTCTATTATAAAGGTAATGCAGACCTGAACCGGACACATGTCATCAACATGGTGGGTACGCGCCACTGCACGGAATACGGGAAAGACATTTGCCGCCGCTTCGTGGACGAATTGGCCACCCTTTGTCCTGACGTGTTGGTGGTAAGCGGGTTGGCCTACGGGATAGACATCCACAGCCATCGTGCGGCATTGGACAACGGACTGGATACCGTAGGCGTACTGGCACACGGATTGGACCAGATATATCCCCGCCTGCACCGCGACACAGCCATACAAATGACGTCGCAAGGCGGACTGCTCACGGAATTCATGAGCCGTACGAACGCCGACAAGGTAAACTTCGTACGCCGGAACCGCATCGTGGCAGGCATGGCGGATGCCACCATCGTGGTGGAATCGGCCGAAAAGGGCGGCGCATTGATTACGGCAGACATCGCCACGAGCTACCACCGCGATGTGTTCGCCTTTCCAGGCCGCGTGAGCGACCCTTACTCACAAGGCTGCAACCGCCTGATACGGGACAGCAAAGCTGCCCTGCTGCAAAACGCGCAAGATTTCGTGGAAGCCATGGGATGGCAATCTCGTTCATCGGAAAAGCAAAAAGCCGACGGCATACAAGGCGAACTATTCCCCGACTTGTGCGAAGAGGAACAGCGTATTGTGGACTGCCTGCGCCAGTCGGAATGCCTGCAAATCAACGCACTGGCCGTGGCGACGAACCTTCCGGTACATAAGCTCAGTGCTTTTCTCTTCAATCTGGAAATGAAAGGCGTGGTCAGGCTCTTAAGTGGAGGAATGTACCGGTTGGCATGAAGAAGGAATCAAGAATAGACATCTTGTTACATTCTCTTTTTCCCCCGTAACACACTCATCAAAATGATACAAATTCAAACAAACCTGCAACATGGGAGAAAATGCCTTTTAAGAAATTGGTATACTTTTGCAACGGGGTTGGATGTTCCAATCTCATAATCATTAAATACACGAAAAAGATGAAGACATTAACAAAAGGTATTTTGGGAGTTGCTATTACCGCAGCATGCGCGTATTGTGGGTATACCACCTATGATTCTTAACATTTACCAACAAGAAAACGCCTTGTTGCTCGCCAACGTGGAAGCGTTGGGACAGAATGAATCAGGACCATTAGGACCATCAGAATGCCCCGGCCCTGAAATTTATTCCATATCTGGTGTAATCGATGCACAACTGAGTTCTAAAACACATAAAAACGACTCAACAGATGTAGTCACAGTATATGCATGTAAGAAATGTGTTGCAACAGGAAGCGGAAGCTTACAAGGCACCAACAATTTGTATTTTGATTTTAGATATGAAAATGAAAGAGAGGAACCGTGTGACGGTAAACATTATAATTTGCCATCATTTTAATAAAGATGAAAATGAATTTAAGCAAAATATTGGCAACCATTATCATGGGACTTATATATGCTTCATGCACACCATCTGAGCATTTAAACAATATAAAAGTCGAACTTTTTGATAGTGGACATTCACTTACATTCTCTTCTTTTTTGGAGGGATATAAAATTATATCGCTATCTTCTGATACCTCTGAAGCCATTGTACACTACCCAGACAGGTTATTGTTCTTCGACAATAGAATTTTCGTCATGGATAGAGGAGGAAATAAAATCATCATGTATGATAGGAATGGGAAATTCCTCAAATCCACAGCAAAAATGGAGGGACGAGGACACAATGAATATATTCGGGTAATTGATGCCTCTATAGATGAAAAAGACAAAAAACTCTACGTACATTGTGACGCACCTTACCAAATGATGATATTCGACCTCGACCTCAATTTGGAAAAAATAATTCCTATGGATTATTATATGGGAGAAATAGCCATAGAAGGGAATCAACTTTATGGAATTTGTTACAATGAACCGAAAGATGGAGGCGGCTATAGATTTGTTACAGTAGACAAAAAGGACTTAAAAAAAGAACCCACAACACTCTTATCGTTTGAAAATGCAATAATAGGAAGATGGACATTGGGAAAATCCCTCATGCCTTGCCATGACGGAGTCTATGTTTGCCTACCATTCGATACTCGAATCTACAAATTCAAAGATGCAACTGTCACGGAAGAATATAACATGGATTTCGGAGAGAAGGGCCTCATTGAACATCCCGTGACCAAAGATATGAACCCAAGATGGTTTGATAAAAACTATCGCGACATCAATTGGTCTATTGTGAACATGACCGAATCTGATTCCATATTATTATTCAATACCAATAAAGCACACGCATTCATCATGAACAAGAACCAATACAAATGTAGTGGGTACTTGAATTTCGACAATGATATATTCCCTATCGCATGTGCAAGAATAATTCCATCACAAGGGCTGTCAAATGGAGTGGTTTACTTCACAATACCTAGTTCCATAGAAAACATGTTGGAACAAGTCAAGAAAGGCAATGAGCCATTGACACCTGCCATAAAAGAAATTAAGCAAAAGTTCGACCCTGACGGCAATCCTATGCTCATTGTTTGGGATATCAAATAATAAATCTCCGGCAGAAGTACTCCCTGCCGGAGATTTTCTCCTTAAAAACATGTCAAACCCAAAGAACAATCAAATGAAACACAATATTTTTTTATACACCGCCCTTCTGGCCTGCCTTTCATGCAGCACGAAACAAAAAGTGACGGTAGAATACAAGGACTACCGCCCCCTCAACATGTCGTCGTTCATCACCCTCCAAAAGAACATCCTGCTGGACACTCCGACAGAGGAAAAGCGTACCATAGAAGACTTTCTCCATATCGGACGGCTGCTTTTCGCCCAAGACAAACTGTACGTAATGGATGACAGGGGAAACAAAATCCTGATGTTCGACGATGAGGGAAAGTTCCTCAAATCCATAGGCGGTGCAGCAGGAGAAGTTTCCGGAAACCGCCTCAAAATACAGGATGCCGCCCTTGACGCACAATCACAAAAGCTCTATGCCTATTGCAGCACAACTTGCCAAATCATGGTGTTCGATCTCGACCTGAATGTGGAAAAGACCATCCCAATGGTTACTCCTTTTCTCGAAATCGGGTTGGACGGAAACTGCCTGTATGCCATCCGGACATCCCTGAAAAGAGACGGCTGCGAGCTTGTGGCGTTCGACAAGAACAGGTTGGAGGACGCGCCTTCCGTCTTGTGGAAACAAGCAGGTATCCCTTCCGGGAAACAAACTCCCGGAGAAACATCCATCCTGCCCGGAAAATCGCTTTCCCCTTCCAAGAACGGCACCTATGCAAGCTTGCCGCAAAGCAACCGGATTTGCCAAATACAGAACGGGAAAATCACGGCAACCTACAACTTGGATTTTGGCGGGCAAGCCCCTCAATCCGCTTCCTATAACATCTACAACATCTGTGCCTCGGACTCCTTCCTGATTTTCAACACGGACAGCTCTAAGTCATGGTTCATCCTGAACCGAAAGACCGGAAAATGCATCGTAGATGAAAACCTGCGCAACGACGTGTGCCTTGGGCAGAATTCCCGGATCATCCCCGTGCAAGGGAAGGACAACGGGTTGGCATACGACATGCCGGCCGTAGTCGTGTCACAAACGCTGCAGCACCTCAAAAAGCACAAGGAGGAATTCGAGCAATTCGACCAAATGAAATTATATCGTCCTTACCTACCTTTCCTCGAAAAGGACATCGCTCCACAGGACAATCCGATGCTATATCTTTGGGAAATCAAGTAATAAGCAACAGCCGGTATTCACAACTGCAGTTCATAAAAACATCCCAAAAGTTTGCGTCTAACTTTTGGGATGCAGTTCAGAATTCAGCCGCCAAACAAACTGTTATTGTACTTGCCCGATCACGATCCAATAATCTTCCGAATCCAAATGAGGGACATCTCCTAATGCTTGGAAAAACGGATATTTCTCCAAATAGTTTTCAGGCATCGAAAGCAAGCTCTCCATATTGGCAGCCGTAACAAATGTCAAAAACGTACCATCCGGACAAACCGTCACAGGCTTGCCCAACAGGACAGCATAGGGCATTTCCATGTGATTGAACACGGATACATTCAAAGTATTTGTGTCCATCACGCACTGGACATCCTTATCCGTAGCAAAAAACAAAAGATTCCTATACATAGCTACATTTTTCAGAAAACGCACGCCCTCAAACGCTATGGTTTTCCGGACAAGCTGTCTACGGTCTTTTTCTTTCAAGATGTCCTCTGTAAGGTTTTGGCTTCCGAAATCAAAGTTGTATACCGGCCGAGCCTCATCCTCATCCACAGCATATAATACATAATCAAACGGATTGGTAAAGAACAAACGGCCACCGCTTGCAAAGACTCCCCCACCGTTACTGATAAGCATGTGGGGAATTTCTTTAGGATACGGTATTTCTTTCCGTTTATTGCCAGCCTTATTAAAAATTGTCAGGTTGCATTCCCCCAAGATGTTATTATAAACCACCAGACTGTCTGTCCCACAAAGGATAAACCCTGTACCTGCACAAACCTCTATTTTATGATGATAATGCCCCTCGGCATCGTAACAAGTAATCCGTTGGGTTGAAGAATCAAACAAATAAATATTACCTTGCTCGTCCACGGTAAAATCATCTAAAGAAAGATACTCTCCCGAAGCCCTTCCTAACTTTTTGAGCGTGTGCCTCAAGTGCCCCTCCTTGTCAAAAGTGAACAGTGCCATCTGTTTTTGGTCAAGCACATAGATAAGAGAATCCATCATGCAAACCTTATCCACTGATGAAACCATCCCATCGGCCTGCAAAGGTACCAAACAAGAAACAGACAGCAAATGCTCCACACTGTCACACCCTTCAACATCCAAATCTACCTTGACGGTAATGGAGTCTGTTTGGGATGAAGAACTACATCCTGCCCATAAAAGGCAGGAACAAAACAGAGCGATATAAATTAATTTTTTGACCATTCTCCGCAAGTTGTAACTACTCCGTTCAAACTTTCATAACAAATATCATCATCATCTCCTGTATTCTTACAATATGTAATCGCAGACTGGCAAGTCCGTTTCCATGAAATAGAAACACCATTTTCATTAACCTCTGTTTTGAATTCCGTATTGCTACTAAATTTTGTAGCATTAATATATCGAGAGTACTCTCCACTTGTGGTACTTTCACCATCTTGTGCCAAAGCTTCTATATTAGCCAAGAGCAAATAATCTGTTTCCTGTGCATTTTCATAATCTTGGTACCCCCGGTAAAACGCAAACGCCATAGTAAAAGCAAATGCCGACAACGCAAATAATTTAGCCTTAGTCATGTTAAGTATATTTTAATTAGACAAATAAGATTAATATTCACCCTTAATAGGGATTTGGTATAAAATACAAATAAAACATGAGTAGAGCAAGAAAAGAAAGTTTTATTTTAGGAAATTAACAGTTTGATTGTTTATTTCTCCCTTCCACGCCCTCTTATTGTGAATTTTTGTTTCATTCGAATATACTTTCCTGATGTGCCTTACCACTTTTTTCTATTTCACCTTCGACCGATGCCTGTTTTACACACCTCAAAAAGCACATATTTACTTTCAAAAAGACAAAATTATAAAAAGGACTCTATTGGTATATGATCTTTTTGCCATAAAAACATAAAATAAGGCTACAAAACGGCAAATCAGCGACAGGCCAATACTGCGATATTTGCAAACAGACGTACTTCTGCCCGCAAATTCCGCAAGGATTTCAAGGTTCCGTCCGGGTTCCGCAAAGCTGTCAGAATGAAAGTATGTTAAAAATAGAAGCCGTTTCGCAATACATATCCCAACGTAGTATTAAGCCGTTTCTTTTGGACGAACAAAGCAAATACCGTACCTTTGAAAGAAATATAAAAAGGCTATGGAACAAAGTATCTGGCAAGAGATAGGACAGCTATACCAAAAGTTTCAAGAACTGGGCATCAGGGAAGCGGTAAACTATGAGAAGTACTACCACGATTCACCCTTGGGTGGATGGCAACGGCAGGACAGCGCGTTTGCTGATGAATTATATCCAATTCTACTGTAACCTTTTCCCGACCAAGATATTCAGGGAAGAATATATTCTTTCCTTACGTCGCTCACAAGAAGAAGAAACCAACCAACCGTTCTTGGATTTCATGGCATCCCAATTAAAAAAATCGCTTTCTTTGGAGATTGAGAAGTTCAATGCTTCACAGAAGAAAGGTTTTGGCTTTCTATTCTAAAACATATCAGGAGCAGCTTTTTCGTCTATGATTTTATCATTTTGCCCTTACTCTTTAAGTTCCAAAATATATATTTGTTTCTCTGAACTGTCATCAAAATCTCCTCCCGTAAAATCCCCGAATTTATGGATAATATTAAATCCAATTTGTTTGAGATATGAATTTAACTCTTGGGGAAAAAACAATCTCATGTCCATATTCTGGACTGAATGAAATTTATCGTCAATAAAATATTGCCACTTTATACGATTAATTTGAGATGCGCTTTCATAGTGCATGCTTTGTTTTATCAACACTCTTCTTCCATCATTGGTTGTATATTCTGTAATAACTTGTTGCTTCCTCTCGTTTTCAACAATATATTGGATATTAGGATTGAAGCAGTCCAATAAAAACAAACCTTTTTCTTTCAAATGATTTCTTACGACTTTCAACGCATCAAATAAATCCTCATTTTTATACAAATGATGGATTGAATTAAACGGAATAAAAATAAGATCAAATTTTTCTCCTAAGTTCAGCTCTCTAATATCTGCCTCAATGAAATCTATTTTTAACTCAGCTTGAAATGCTTTCTCCCTTGCCCGTTCAAGCATGGATAAAGTATAATCAACTCCCTTAATATTATAACCATCCTTTGCTATTGGAATCGTAAGCCTACCCGTTCCACAGCAGAGTTCAAGTATTTTGGCATCTTTATTTTGAGGCAGCCATTTTTTGTAAAACTCCAAATCGGACAGAGATTTATTCAACCCATCATAAATATCTGCATTATAAATAAAATCACCGACTTTATAATCTGTATTCATATTCTTTATTTTAACAGCTCACGATTTTGATTATCACCACTTTCCAATATGCTCATTTGATGGATAGCTATTTGGTTTAACTTAACAAGACGTTCACGTTGTGTCATATTCTGTTCGATAAACACGGCATTTAGATTCTCCATATTCGACAAACAGATAAGTTCATTGATAGTAGCATAATCACGGATGTTTCCTTTCAGTTCGGGATTCGCTTCTCTCCATTGTTTTGCTGTCATACCGAACATCGCCACGTTCAGCACGTCGGCCTCATTGGCATAAATAATGCTTGCTTGCATTGGTGTGACTTCCACCGGAATAAGGTTTTGCTTTATGGCATCAGTATGTATGCGGTAGTTGATTTTCGACAATTCACGTTTCGCTGACCAACCGAGCAGCCTTTGTTCTTCTGTCTTTAGCCGCTGATACTCCTTAACAAGAAGTAATTGGAATTTAGGAGAAATCCACATGCCAAAATGATATGCTATATCCCGATGTGCGTATGTGCCACCATAACGACCTGCCTTAGAACGAATACCGATGGCACCGGTACGTTCTATCCACGTTTTCACCGAAAGCACAAAATTGTTACTTCCTGCCGCATTTTTAATTGTACCGAATTCGGTACAATTAAAATCGGAATTATACAACATTTCCCATTCGCCAAGATACTCGATAGTGCTTTTAAGACTAAGCCAACGGAAGATAATATGCTCTTGCAGTTGGCTTCTTGCCATGTCTGTAAGGCTGATGTAATCTTCTTCATTGTACTTGACAACGCTAATATCTGTATTTTGAACAGTAATTTTTGCCATTATAATTGATACATTGGGTTTCAATCACAAAGGTCGCTATAATTTGAGAAACTGCATCCTTTTTAATGGACTATTCACAAAAATGGCAGACCAGAAAGCCTACTTTGTTGTAAATATACGCCTATTTCCCGTAAAGCGCAAGGATTAGGAATATTTTTCTTTCAGGATTTCCTGTATTCCGCCAAAAGCTGTACCGCATTTAACCCGAAAATGAAAAAGGAAACCACCTTTGTTTCTTCGGCTGCCGCCCCGAAAACACCTCCTCCAAGGGATTTCCCAAAAACATCCTTCATCTTTCAGGTTTCGCCATAACACACTTATAGATAATCATTTACTGGATGAACTTTCATCCGGGCATCTTTCAGCCATGTTTCAGCCATACCTTACAGGGAAGCGAAAATCGTTTGGCACATGAAACACTTTTTTCTCAGCCGAATGAAAAATCAATCTCAGCCGAACGATTTCTCATTCGGCTGAGATTGATTCCCACCCTCCGGGATGAAGGAGAACTGAAAGACAACTGAAATATCTTTCAGTTCACAACTCACTCGATACAAAAGCATTACGTTGAAACCTGAAGGATGAAGGATGTTTTTGGAAAATCCCTTGGGGGAAAACACATACCAGACGACCATAGACCAAAATAAAACGCGTCCACCCTGAACGGGGGACGCGTTTTATTTTCCATGCAAACGTGCTTAGGAAAAGCCTAAGCGCTCGCCTTTTAGTCGTTCAACTTTGCCTTGATGAACTCACGGTTCAGACGGGCGATATTGGCGATACTTTCACACTTCGGACATACGGCCTCACAAGCGCGGGTGTTCGTACAGTTACCGAATCCAAGTTCGTCCATCTTGGCAATCATGGCCTTGGCACGACGAGCAGCTTCAGGACGGCCCTGCGGCAACAAAGCCAACTGGCTCACCTTGGAAGAGACGAACAACATGGCAGAACCGTTCTTGCAAGCTGCCACGCAGGCACCGCAACCGATACAGCTAGCGCAATCCATAGCTTCGTCGGCATTCTGCTTCGGAATCAAAATGGCATTGGCATCCTGAGGCTGTCCCGTACGCACGGTCACATAACCGCCGGCTTGCATGATTTTATCGAAAGCCGTACGGTCTACCATGCAGTCTTTGATAACCGGGAAACCGGCGGAACGCCACGGCTCCACGGTAATCGTATCGCCGTCCTTGAACTTACGCATATAGAGCTGGCAGGTGGTGGCACCGCGTTCGGTCTTGCCGTGGGGCGTACCGTTGATATACAAAGAACACATACCGCAGATGCCTTCCCGGCAATCGTGGTCGAATACGAACGGCTCTTTGCCTTCTTCTACCAGTTGTTCATTCAAAATGTCCAACATCTCCAGGAATGAGGTATCGCCCGGTATGTCTTTCATCTCACGCTCGTCAAAATGGCCCTTGTCTTTCGGTCCGTTCTGGCGCCAATATCTAAGCTTAAATGATATATTTTTCTCCATTGTTGTTTTTCTTTATAATCGTTGAACAAACCGTTTATTAGCTCTTGTAGTTACGTGTCTGAACCTTGATGGCTTCGTAAACGAGAGGTTCCTTGTACAATACGGGAGCCACGTCGTCGGAGCCTTGGTACTCCCAACAAGACACGTAGAAGTAGTTCTCGTCGTCACGCTTGGCTTCGCCTTCTTCCGTCTGGTATTCTTCGCGGAAATGACCGCCGCAAGACTCGTTACGGTTCAGGGCATCGTAAGCGATGAGTTCGCCCATAGTGATGAAATCGTTCAGGCGCAAAGCCTTCTCCAATTCGATGTTCACGCCTTCCGTAGAACCCGGGATGAACAAGTTAGTCTCGAACTCCTGACGAATCTCCTTCAACAGTTTCAACGCTGTCTTCAGACCTTCTTCCGTACGGCCCATGCCGACATATTCCCACATGATATGACCCAGTTTCTTGTGGATGGAATCCACTGATTCCTTACCCTTGATGCCCATCAAATGGTCGATGCGCGCCTGCACGGCTTTCTCTGCCTCTGCGAATTCAGGCAGCTCGGTAGAGAAACGCGGAACGGTAATCTGGTCGGCCAGATAGTTCTGGATGGTGTAAGGCAGGACGAAGTAACCGTCGGCCAAGCCTTGCATCAAAGCGGAAGCACCCAAACGGTTGGCACCGTGGTCGGAGAAGTTACATTCACCGATGGCGAACAAGCCCTTGATGGAAGTCTGAAGCTCGTAATCTACCCAGATACCGCCCATCGTGTAGTGGATAGCCGGATAAATCATCATCGGGTTATAGTATTTCACGCCATTGATTTCGTTGGCCAACTTGCCAGGGTTCACGTCGGTGATTTCTTCGTACATGTCGAAGAGGTTGCCGTAACGCTGGAGCACCACGTCGATACCCAAACGCTCGATACTCTCAGAGAAGTCGAGGAATACGGCCAAACCGGTATTGTTCACACCAAACCCCTTGTCACAACGCTCCTTGGCTGCACGTGAAGCCACGTCGCGCGGAACGAGGTTACCGAAAGCAGGATAACGGCGTTCCAGATAATAGTCACGGTCTTCCTCCGGAATATCGCTGCCCTTCTTGGTTCCGGCCTGCAATGCCTTGGCGTCTTCCAACTTCTTCGGCACCCAGATACGGCCGTCATTACGCAACGACTCTGACATCAAAGTCAGTTTGGACTGCTTGTCGCCGTGGACGGGGATACAAGTCGGGTGAATTTGTACGTAAGCGGGGTTTGCGAAATAAGCTCCCTTGCGGTAACACTGCATGGCTGCCGAACAGTTGCAGCCCATGGCGTTGGTAGAAAGGAAATACGTATTACCGTAACCTCCGGTAGCGATAACTACGGCATGGGCGGCAAAACGCTCCAATTTACCGGTCACCAGGTTGCGGGCGATAATACCGCGTGCACGGCCGTCCACCATCACCAAATCCATCATCTCGTAACGGGTGAACAATTTCACCGTACCGGCATTCACCTGACAGCTCAAAGCCGAATAAGCACCGAGCAACAACTGCTGTCCGGTCTGTCCTTTGGCGTAGAACGTACGGGATACCTGTGCGCCACCGAACGAACGGTTGGCCAACATGCCTCCGTATTCGCGGGCAAAAGGAACACCTTGTGCCACACACTGGTCGATGATGTTGTTGGAAACCTCGGCCAAGCGGTACACATTGGCTTCACGGGCACGGTAGTCGCCACCCTTCACCGTATCGTAGAACAAACGGTAAACGGAGTCACCGTCGTTCTGGTAATTCTTGGCCGCATTGATACCTCCCTGTGCGGCGATGGAGTGTGCGCGGCGCGGAGAATCCTGAATACAGAAATTAAATACTTTGAATCCCATCTCGCCGAGAGAAGCTGCGGCAGAGGCACCGGCCAGACCGGTACCGACCACGATGATGTCCAAACGGCGCTTGTTGGCCGGATTCACCAATTTCTGATGTGCCTTATAATTGGTCCATTTCTCAGCTACCGGTCCTTCCGGAATCTTGGAATCGATTATCTTTGTCATAGTTCGTTTCAATTTAATGATTCATTAATTAATATTAGTAGCACACGCTTCCGCTGCAACCGCCGCAGAAAGAGAAATACAATGCCACTACCAAGAACATCAGGATGACGATAGTGGTGTAGATGTTGCCGATGCACTTCCAACGGTTGAACCACACCTTACCGTTCCAACCCAGTGTCTGGATGGCACTCCAGAAGCCGTGCGTCAAATGGAACCACAGGGCAGCAAGCCAGATGATGTACAATACGGTATAAACCGGACAACTGAACGTTTTCACGATGTAACCGTAACCATCCGTTGCGTGCAGGCCGCCCATGTAGGGATCGCCCATCAACTCGGCGAACATCATGTTATACCAGAAATTGTACAGGTGCAGAACCATGCCCAACACAACGATGATGCCCAACACCAACATGTTCTGTGAAGCCCACTCCACCTTGTCAGGCTTGCTCGTCACGTCGTAACGGTTGTTACCGCGCGCCTTACGGTTTTGCATCGTCAGCCAGAAAGCATAGATGATGTGAATAACCACCAAAGCCGCTAATGCCAACGTTGCCGCTACGGCGTACCAGTTGGAGCCCAGAAATTCACAAATCATGTTATAGCCTTCTGCCGAGAACAGAGCCACAACGTTCATCGACGCATGGAACGTCAAGAACAGGACAAGCGCGATACCGGTAACCGACATCACCACTTTCCTACCAATAGATGAATCACATAACCACATAAATGATTGAATTTAAAATATTTAATAAATAATATAAAGGAATTCCTACATCTTCATCCTCCTGATAAGGTTCTGCAAAATTACTCTAAATCCTGAATAACACAAAGAAATAGCCGAATTATATTCCTAAAAATCACTACTTTTGTAACCGTAAAAACAAGTTAAAAATGAAGTTCGACTACGATGTGATAGTGATAGGCGGCGGCCATGCAGGCTGCGAAGCAGCAGCAGCCTCTGCCAACATGGGAGCGCAAACCTGCCTTGTCACCATGGACATGAACAAGATAGGACAAATGAGCTGCAATCCAGCCGTGGGGGGCATTGCCAAAGGACAAATCGTCCGGGAAATAGACGCTTTGGGCGGCTACATGGGTATCGTGACCGACCGCACTGCCATACAATTCCGTATGCTCAACCGTTCGAAAGGACCGGCCATGTGGAGCCCCCGCGCCCAGTGCGACCGTGGAAAATTCATCTGGGCATGGCGGGAAATCCTGGAAAATACACCCAATTTGCATATCTGGCAAGACCAAGTGAAGGAACTCCTCGTAGAGCATGGAGAAGTGACAGGTGTGAAAACCTATTTCGACGTGACGATTCAGGCACGGTGCGTCATCCTGACGGCCGGCACATTCCTGAACGGCTTGATGCACATCGGACACACGCAATTGCCCGGAGGCCGTGTGGCCGAACCGGCGTCATACCATTTGACCGAATCCATCGCCTGCCATGGTATAAACTACGGGCGGATGAAAACAGGGACACCGGTACGCATCGACGGAAGAAGCGTACATTTCGAGGAAATGGAAATACAGGAGGGAGAACACGACTACCATAAATTTTCATTCATGGGGCGCGACCGCCAACTGAAACAACTTCCGTGTTGGACTTGTTTTACCAATCCGGAAGTCCACGAAGTACTGAGAAGCGGCTTACCGGATTCCCCCCTTTACAACGGACAAATCCAAAGCATAGGACCGCGCTACTGCCCGAGCATCGAGACCAAACTGGTCACCTTTCCCGAACGCGGCCAACACCAACTTTTCTTAGAGCCGGAAGGCGAAAGCACGCAAGAATATTATCTAAACGGATTTTCATCGAGCCTGCCGCTCCACACCCAAATCGAAGCCTTGAAAAAAATCCCGGCTTTCCGCGATTTGGCCATATACCGTCCGGGCTATGCCATAGAATACGATTATTTTGACCCCACCCAACTGTACCATACGTTGGAATCGAAAATACTGCCGGGCTTGTTCATGGCCGGACAAGTCAACGGGACCACAGGTTACGAAGAAGCAGGCGGGCAAGGCATCGTAGCCGGCATCAACGCCGCCTTGAAATGTTCCGGAGGAGAACCTTTCATCATGCATCGCGACGAATCCTATATCGGCGTACTCATCGACGATTTAGTCACTAAAGGAGTAGACGAGCCTTATCGCATGTTCACGTCGCGGGCAGAATATCGTATCTTGCTTCGCCAGGATGATGCAGACGCACGCCTCACGGAACGTTCTTACCAGATAGGACTGGCTACACGTGAACGCTATGACCATTGGCTTTCTAAAAAGGAAGCTGTCGAGCATATCGTAAGTTTCTGCAAAGACTTCTCGTTGAAACCGGCCCTGATCAATCCCGGACTGGAAGCTTTAGGCACGACACCGCTCAAATACGGATGCAAACTTTTCGAATTAATCAACCGTCCGCAAATCACGGTGAAAAACATTGCCGAACATATCACACCGTTAAAGGCCCTGCTCGACACATTGACCGACCGACGGGATGAAATCATCGAAGCCGCCGAAGTATTGATAAAGTATGATGGGTATATTGCCCGCGAAAGAATCATCGCCGACAAGATGCAGCGCTTGGAAAGCATTAAGATAAAAGGCCGCTTCGATTACAAAAGCATGAATTCCCTGTCTACTGAGGCCCGCCAGAAATTAGAGAAAATCAACCCGGAAACATTGGCACAAGCCGGACGCATCCCTGGCGTTTCTCCTAGCGACATCAACGTGCTGCTCGTGCTTTTGGGACGGTAGCCAAAAGCTCTACGTTTCACGTGAAACAAAACTTAAATTATCAACAGATAAAATACTGGTTATGAACAATCCAACATTACTGAAGAATCTGCGAAACATTCCGGACTTCCCTATACCCGGAGTTCAGTTCAAGGACGTAACGACACTCTTCAAAAACGCGAAGTGCATGAAGATCATGCTGAATGAATTGTATGAAATCTATAAGGACAAAGGCATCACAAAGGTGGTCGGCATAGAGTCGCGCGGCTTCGTCCTCGGTGCCGCCCTTGCGGTGAAACTGGGTGCCGGTTTCGTCATGTGCCGGAAACCCGGAAAGCTTCCGGCCGAAACCTTACAGGAAAGTTATATGAAAGAATACGGCAAGGATACGATAGAAATACATAAAGATGCCATTGACGAAAAAGACGTGGTGCTCATTCATGACGATTTGCTTGCCACAGGCGGTTCCATGAAAGCAGCCTACAACTTGGTGAAGAAGTTTAATCCGGCACACGTCTACATCAATTTCATTATCGAACTGACGGGCGAAGGATTGAACGGACGCGAGGTTTTCGACGAAGGCATTGAAATCAGCACCCTCCTACGTGTCTAAAAATTGCTTTTTCAACGGGGACATGCAGCACGCTGTATTGTCCCCTTTCCATATCCAATTCCAAACGCCATGACGACCGAAGAAAAAGAAAAGCTAGACGCTTATTTGAAAGGTATCGTCCTAAACCTGCCGGACAGCCCGGGATGCTACCAATATTTGAACGACGATGGGGAAATCATTTATGTGGGCAAAGCCAAAAACCTGAAACGGCGCGTCTATTCCTATTTCAGCAAAGACCACCAAAGCCGGAAAACAGCCATGTTGGTCAGTAAAATCAGGGATATCAAGTATATAGTAGTAAACAGCGAAGAAGACGCGCTTTTATTGGAAAACAACCTTATCAAACGCTATAAACCGCATTACAACGTGTTGCTGAAGGATGACAAGACCTATCCGTCCATTTGTGTGACCAACGAATACTTTCCCCGCATTTTCAAGACACGGCACATCGTACGCAACGGATCCACATACTTCGGCCCTTACAGCCACATCCCCACGCTGAATGCCTTACTCGAACTCATCAAGAACCTCTATCCGTTGCGCACGTGCCACCTCGCGCTCACACCTGAAAACATCCGTTGCGGAAAGTTCAACGTCTGTCTGGAATACCACATCAAGAACTGCAAAGGCCCCTGCATCGGAGCGCAAAGCCGCGAAGAATACCTCCAATCCATCCAAGAAGCCAAGGAAATCCTGAAAGGAAACACAGCCGAAATCAGCCGGAACATGCTCGCCGAAATGCAAGCGTTGGCGGCAGAAATGCGTTTCGAAGAGGCGCAGACCATCAAAAGGAAGTACAACCTTTTGGAAAGTTACCGGAGCAAGAGCGAAGTGGTGAGCAACGTCCTTCACAACATCGACGTTTTCTCCATTGAGGACGATGAAAACGCAGCTTACATCAACTACTTGCACGTGACGAACGGGAGTATCAACCAGGCCTTCACCTTTGAATATAAAAAACGGATGAACGAATCTCCCGAAGAACTGTTGACACTGGGCATCGCAGAAATGCGGGAACGCTACAAGAGCCGTTCCAAGGAAATCATCACCCCCTTTCCCATCGAAGTGGAAATGGAAGGCGTCACCTTCACTGTCCCGCAAAGGGGAGACAAGAAGAAACTGCTGGAACTCTCCGTACTCAACGTAAAACAATACAAACTGGACAGGCTCAAACAGGCCGAAAAGCTCAATCCGGAACAGAAAAGCGTACGGCTGATGAAAGAAATACAGCAAGCCATGCACCTTGAGAAACTCCCCATGCGCATCGAATGTTTCGACAATTCGAATATCTCGGGGACGGATGCCGTGGCAGCCTGCGTAGTCTTCAAAAAGTGCAAACCCAGCAAACAAGACTACCGCAAATACAACATCAAAACCGTGGTCGGGCCGGACGATTATGCCTCGATGAAAGAGGTGGTACGCCGCCGGTATTCACGCGCCATGGCTGAACAAGGCGAATTGCCCGACCTCATCATCACGGACGGCGGACGGGGACAGATGGAGGTGGTACGCGAAGTGGTAGAAGACGAACTCGGCCTGCGCATACCCATCGCCGGACTGGCTAAAGACGACCGCCACCGCACCAACGAACTGTTGTTCGGCTTCCCGCCGATCGTCATCGGCATGAAGACAGACAGCCCAGTGTTCCGACTCATGACCCAGATACAGGATGAAGTGCACCGCTTTGCCATCACTTTCCATCGCGACAAACGCAGTAAACACCAAACCGTTTCGGCACTGGACACCATCAAAGGCATCGGCGAGAAGACCAAAACCCAGTTGCTCAAACGGTTTAAAAGCGTGAAACGTATCCGGGAAGCTTCGTTCGACGAACTGGCCGCGGAAATCGGGCAGGCCAAAGCGAAAATAATACAAGAAAACCTGCCTGCTGAAGCATGAGATGCAGGCTTTTTCCGTATCTTTGCAAAGAACCAAACGCACGCTAAACACATGAGAACCGTGATACAACGCGTCAGCCATGCGTCGGTGAGCATCGGCTGTCACTGCAAATCGGCCATACAAGGCGGACTTTTAATCCTGTTAGGCATAGAAGAAGCTGACAATGAAGAGGATATAGATTGGTTGTGCCGTAAGATTACAGGACTTCGCATCTTCGACGACGAAAACGGCGTAATGAACCGGAGCATCCTCGAAACAGGAGGTGACATATTGGTTATCAGTCAATTCACCCTGATGGCTTCGTACAAGAAAGGCAACCGTCCCTCGTATATCCGTGCTGCCGGGCATGCCACGGCTATCCCCCTCTACGAAAGCTTCTGCCGGAAATTGGGCGAAGCGCTTGGCAAACCCGTGCAGACGGGAGAATTCGGAGCGGAAATGAAAGTGGACCTGTTGAACCACGGTCCCGTCACCATCTGCATGGACACTAAAAACAAAGAATAAAAAAGGAAAATATGACTATAGACGAAGCACAGAAACAGGTAGACGAATGGATTAAAACGGTCGGTGTACGTTACTTCAGCGAACTGACCAACATGGCTTGCCTGACCGAAGAAGTGGGCGAACTGGCCCGTGTCATGGCCCGCCGCTACGGCGACCAGTCTTTCAAGGAAGGAGAAAGCTGCAACCTGGAAGAAGAGATGGCCGACGTGCTCTGGGTACTGATTTGCCTGGCCAACCAGACGGGCGTGAACCTGACGGAAGCACTCCGCAAAAGCATCGAAAAGAAAACCCGAAGAGACAAAGAACGACATATTAACAATCCCAAATTACATTGAATCATGAGCGAGCACACACATCATCACGAGCCTGAAACCAGCAAGTACGAACAGGCATTGAAGAAGTACGACCTCAACCTCAGCGACGAGGCCGTGAAAGAAGCCGTGGCGAAAATCATCGCCGAAAAAGTGCCGGAAAACGACACTACGGAAGTCAAAAGATTCCTGATGGGCAGTGTGGAACTGACCTCATTGAGCACCACGGACAGCGAAGAAAGCATCCTCCGCTTCACGGAACGCGTGAACGCATTCGAGGACACCTACCCCGACCTGCCGCACGTGGCCACCATCTGTGTCTATCCCTGCTTCGCACAAATCGTCAGCCAATCGCTCGAAGTGGAGGGCGTGGAAGTGGCCTGCGTGTCGGGCAGTTTCCCCTCCTCGCAAGCCCTGATTGAAGTCAAAGTGGCCGAAACGGCCCTGGCCATCAAGGACGGCGCCACGGAGATAGACATCGTCATGCCCGTCGGCAAATTCCTGAGCGGCGACTACGAGACGCTCTGCGACGAAATCAGCGAACTGAAAGCGGCCTGCGGCGACCATAAGATGAAAGTCATCCTCGAAACGGGCTGCCTGAAGACTGCCGCGAACATCAAGAAAGCCTCCCTGTTGGCCATGTATGCCGGAGCGGACTACATCAAAACGTCCACCGGGAAACTCGAACCGGCCGCTACGCCGGAAGCAGCCTATGTCATGTGCCAGGCCATCAAGGAATACTATGACGAAACGGGCATACAGATAGGTTTTAAGCCCGCAGGAGGCATGCACACGGTACATGACGCCCTTGTGTACTACACCATCGTCAAAGAGGTCTTAGGCGAAAAATGGCTTACCAACCAGTGGCTGCGCCTCGGCACAAGCCGGTTGGCCAACCTGCTGTTGGGCGAAGTGACGGGAGAAGAGGTGAAATTCTTCTAACCCTCCCCTTTTGACAGTTTGACAAAACGACAAACATGTCCCCACGAGAACGGCGCATTTGCATACCGGTGAAGCACACGTCGGTTCTACGCGATTCTCGCGCATCGTGAAAATGACATTCTGACACCCATGCGGATGGTTTGCTGACACCCAAAAGGCAGCACAACGCCACCGTCAGTACAAAACCCAATGCCTGCCACAAAAAAGCCGGAAACGGTGACAAATGTGGCAGGTATTTTTGTATGCTTTTCCGTCCCAAATAAAAGAAAAACCTTTCATTTCCGGAGGCCTTATCCCCCACTCCATCCCGTTCTCACGCCATTTTTCGGAGATTCCCATCCCAATCTGCTGAGAAACATTTTCCGCTTTCAGCCAAACGATTTTTCGTTCGGCTGAAAGAAATCCGGATTTTGGCAGAGAAATGCGCGATAAGAGCAATAATCCTATCTTAAATATTAAAACAAGAACATCTTTTTCCTCTATTTTATCTATCCTTTACCATAGCCCAACATGAAAAAAATAGCAAAATGTCATTGTTTCCAACAAGCACAAAGATATTTATTAAAAAAAACAGCTTTTACCATAATGCAGTAAGAACAAGATAAAAAAATACTTTCTCATTGAATCATTTGACGAAAACTATCTTATGACAGTGAACGACAAAACATGCAACGTTTACAACACCTATCCCAACAGATCGGGTAAAGAAACAGAAAAGTATGCTGTCAAACCAACCTACACAGGCAAGAAACTAATGGGCCTGACGAACAAAGGGGACAGTATTTGCTATGCAGTAGCTTATGACGACAACTATTCGCTTCTGAAGATAGAACCGTTCAAATGATTCCACACGCATATCAAGAAGGAGGTTTAAAGCCTCCTTTTTTCTTTTAAAATGATTGCACGGAACCGAAGAAAACACTACCTTTGCTTTATCACCAAACAAGGAAAAACATGGAAAGAGACGAATATACAGACCGTTACGTAAACCCCTATACCGACTTTGGATTCAAAAAGCTTTTCGGCACAGAGATGAACAAGGAGCTGCTCATCAGCTTTATCAACAGTTTGCTGAGCGATAAGGAGCAAATACGCGACCTCACTTACCTCAACACCGAAAACCTCGGCATCAGCGAGGCAGACCGCAAGGCTGTGTTCGACGTCTACTGCGAGACCGACAGCGGGGAAAAGATATTAGTGGAAATGCAACGCGGACAGCAACTGTTCTTCAAGGAAAGGAGCTTGTATTACGCTTCCTTCCCCATACAGCAGCAGGGAAAGCGCGGCGATTGGGATTACCAACTCAAGGCCGTGTACGTCATCGCCATACTGAATTTCGTGTTCGACCACACCCACGACGGGTACTTCCACCACGAAGTGCAGTTGACCGACAGCAAGACCCGGGAGGTGTTCTACGACAAGCTGACGTTCATCTATTTGGAAATGCCCAAGTTCAACAAGAAAGAAGAAGAACTTGACAGTATGTTCGACAAATGGCTCTTCGTGCTACGCAACCTCACGCGGCTGATGGAAAAGCCCGCTACGCTACAGGAACGCGTCTTTACCCGGTTCTTCGAGGCAGCAGAAATCGCGAAGTTCACCGTAGAGGAATACCACCACTACGAAACGAGCCTGAAAGTATACCGCGACTGGAAAAACACCATTGACTTCGCCGTTCAAAAAGCCACAAAGGAAGGAGAACAAAAAGGGATGCAAATAGGGATGCAAAAAGGTATTGAAAAAGGAATGCAAGAAGAAAAGCTAAACATAGCCAGACAGATGAAAGCCAATGGCATACCAACCCATACGATAGCAGCCTGTACAGGATTGGATACGGAAGAAATCAATCGTCTATAATCGGACTGGAGGAAACAAATCATCCTCCCACCCTATTAAGACACTCGTTTCAATACGAAATCCAAGTACAAACGTAAGGCTTCACCTACGGCCTCGTTCCCGTCAGCACCTATCAAACCGACCGCTTGTTCACGAATTTCATCCATCTTACGACGGGCATACTCTATACCGCCCGACTGCTTGGTAAAGTTCACTAAAGCCGAAATTTCTTCTTCTGTGGCCCTGCCCGCACGTACTTTCAACGCCGTCTCATGCCACGTCTCTGCGCCAGGCTGAAGTACGGCATGCACCACCGGAAGAGTAAGCTTACCTTCTTTCATGTCATTTCCCGTAGGTTTACCTACTTCAGCATCATAATAGTCGAAGACATCGTCACGAATCTGAAAGCAGATACCTACGTAAGTGCCGAACTCACCCAAACGAAGGATTTCATTTTCCGATGCTCCTGACAACAAAGCACCGACTTCGGCACATACGGCAAACAAAGAAGCTGTTTTACGCCGAATCACTTCGAAATACTGATTTTCGCTGATTTCATCGGACTTCACGTTAGACAACTGCTGCAATTCCCCGTCGGAAAGCGTCTGCCCCAAACGAGCGACCAAATCTACTACCCTCAGGTCACCGGCCATGGCCGCATGCTTCAAAGCCGTAGACAAGAGATAATCGCCCACCAAGACGGCTGCCTTATTATCCAAAAGGGCATTCACAGAGGACTGTCCCCTGCGTACGCCACTCTCGTCTACCACATCATCATGCACCAGACTAGCCGTATGCAACATCTCCAAACTCACGGCGGCATGCAATACGGAATCATTGATTTCACCGTACTTTTTTGCAGCCAACAAAGTCAAAATCGGACGCATCAACTTCCCCTTACGGCTCAACACATGCCGCAAGGCTATCATGAGAAGAGGATTCTGGTGCTGCAGAGTAATACCGAAAAGCGACTCGAAATCTTTCATTTCACGCTCCACCGGTTTCCGGATTTGAGTTAATACGTCCATATAATCAGCTGATTTCGGAATACAAAATTACATAAAAATCAAAAGCCACTCATATTTTTTACGTAAATTTACGGAGAAAATCATCATAACGTATGGACAGACTTTTTTTACTCGATGCCTACGCGCTCATTTACAGGGCCTACTACGCATTCATCAAAAGCCCCCGCATCAATTCGAAAGGGCTTAATACATCAGCTATCTTAGGTTTTGTCAACACATTGGAGGAGGTGCTCAACAAAGAGCATCCTTCGCATATCGGTGTGGCTTTTGACCCTGCAGGTCTCACTTTCCGCCACGAAGCCTATCCCGAATATAAGGCACAACGGGAAGAAACACCGGAAGCCATCCGCACCGCCGTACCTATTATAAAAGATATCATACGGGCTTACCGTATCCCCATCCTCGAAGTCGCCGGATTTGAAGCTGACGACGTCATCGGCACTTTGGCCACACAGGCTGCCGCACACGGGAATTTGGAAACTTACATGATGACACCCGACAAAGACTACGGCCAATTAGTCAACGAGAGGGTCAAGATGTACCGTCCGAAATTCGGAGACAAGGATTTTGAAATCATGGGGGTAAAAGAGGTCACCGAAAAATTCGACATCTCTTCTCCGACCCAGGTCATTGATATTCTCGGACTGATGGGAGACTCGTCCGACAATATTCCGGGTTGTCCCGGTGTGGGCGGAAAAACCGCATCCAAACTCGTCAACCAATTCGGCAGCATCGAAAATCTGTTGGAACATACTGACGAACTAAAAGGCAGTATAAAAACCAAAGTGGAAACCCACCGCGACATGATTGCCTTCTCTAAGTTTCTAGCCACCATCAAGACGGACGTGCCCATTACGCTCGACTTGGAAGCACTCACCACAAAAGAGCCGGACGCAGAAGCCTTGCAACGTTTATTCGAAGATTTAGAGTTCCGGACTTTACTGGAACGAAAGTTCTCCAAAAAGCAACCTAGCGCAGAACCGGGCTTTTTCCAAGGCTCTCTCTTTGCAGAATTTGCAGACGAATCCCCGGAAGCAAGCAAATATTCAAATCTCAGCAAGTACAAAAAGGAGGATTTCGACTACCAACTCATTGAAACGAAAGAAGATAGGAGGCGAATCATTGACTTATTCGTTACAAAAGATTTTCTCAGTCTAGACACGGAGACCACCGGAACCGACCCCATCAGTGCCAAATTGGTGGGATTGAGCTTTAGTGTCAAGGAAAATCAGGCTTTTTACGTACCGATTCCGCAAGACCCTGAAGAAGCGCAAAAGATAGTTAATGAATTTAAATCAGTCTATGAAGACGAACGAATACTCAAAATCGGGCAAAACATCAAATATGATTTGATGGTATTACAAAACTACGGCATCACGTTGAAAGGCGAAATCTTCGACACGATGATTGCCCATTATCTTTTGCAACCGGAATTACGTCATGGCATGGACTATCTGGCCGAAGTCTATCTGAACTACCAGACCATCCATATCGAAGAACTTATCGGACCGAAAGGAAAGAACCAGAAGAACATGGCAGACCTTCCTCCGTCGCAAGTATATGAATACGCATGCGAAGATGCCGACATTACCTTGAAACTGAAAAACGTGTTTGAACCGAAGTTAAAGGAGGAAGGATGTTATGACCTGTTCCGCGAAGTAGAAATGCCGCTCATGCCGGTATTGGCTTGGATGGAACGCAACGGAGTGTGCATCGACACCGAAGCGTTGAAGGAAACTTCTACGCTCTACACCAAAGAAATGAACCGTTTGGAAGAAGAGATACACGCCCTGTCCGGTGAACCGTTCAACATAGCCTCTCCCAAACAGGTAGGCGAAGTCTTGTTTGAAAAACTGAAAATAAGCGAAAAGCCCAAGAAAACCAAAACAGGACAATATGTCACCTCGGAAGAAGTATTGGAAACATTACGCACACGCCATCCCATAGTGGAAAAAATCCTGGAACACCGAGGACTGAAAAAACTGTTAGGCACATACATCGATGCCTTGCCTAAGCTTATCAATCCCGAAACCGGACATATCCACACCTCCTTCAATCAAACCATTACCACAACCGGACGGTTGAGCAGCAGTAACCCGAACCTGCAAAACATCCCTGTACGCAACGAGGAAGGCAAAGAAATCCGTAAGGCTTTTATCCCGGAACCAGGTTGTGAATTCTTCTCGGCCGACTACTCCCAAATCGAACTGCGTATCATGGCTCACTTGAGTGGCGACCCACACATGATAGAGGCTTTCCGCGAAGGGCACGACATCCATGCCGCTACCGCCGCAAAGGTTTACAAAAAACCTTTGGAAGAAGTTACCCGCGAAGAACGAAGCAAGGCCAAAACAGCCAATTTCGGCATCATATACGGTATCACCGTATTCGGATTGGCCGAACGGATGAACGTAAGCCGTGCGGAAGCCAAAGAATTGATTGACGGCTATTTCACCACGTATCCCAAAGTGAAGGAATACATGCAGAAGAGCATTGAAACAGCACGTGAAAAGGGATATACCGAAACCATTTACCATCGTAAATGCTATCTGCGCGACATCAACAGCCACAACGCAGTGGTGCGCGGTTATGCCGAACGCAACGCCATCAATGCCCCGATACAGGGCAGCGCGGCAGACATCATCAAAATTGCCATGATAGCCATTTACCGCCGCTTCCAGAAAGAGCACATACGTTCTAAAATGATTTTACAAGTACACGACGAATTGAACTTCAGCGTCTATCCGGAAGAAAAAGAACGCGTGCAGCAAATCGTCATCGAAGAAATGGAACGCGCCTACACCATGCAAGTCCCGCTCGAAGCCGATTACGGTTGGGGAAAGAACTGGTTGGAAGCACATTGATACTCCGGAAAACGTTACCGGAAAGTTCCAAAACCGTCCGCTCCAAAACGGGAAACCACCGCGCAGAGAATGGAAAATCACTTGGCGCAGAACGAAAAAGATTTCCCACATACCGGATTTATTCTTAATTTTGCACCTAATTAAATAAGGTAATTGATAAAAACGAAATAAACTATGGCTTTAAAAGCAGGTATAGTAGGTTTGCCCAACGTGGGCAAGTCTACCCTTTTCAACTGTCTGTCGAGCGCCAAGGCACAGGCTGCAAACTTTCCGTTCTGCACCATCGACGCACAAATGGGACAAATCACCGTACCGGACGAACGTCTGAACAAACTGGCGGAATTGGTCCACCCCGGGCGCATCGTTCCGGCCACCTGTGACATCGTGGACATTGCCGGACTGGTAAAAGGAGCCAGTAAGGGAGAAGGCTTAGGCAACCAGTTCCTCGGTAATATCCGTGAGACCGATGCCATCATCCACGTATTGCGTTGTTTCGACAACGACAACATCGTGCACGTGGACGGGTCGGTAGATCCCGTACGCGACAAGGAAATCATCGACACGGAACTACAGCTCAAAGACTTGGAAACCATCGAAAACCGCATCAAACGCGTGGAAAAAGTGGCCAAAGTGGGCGGTGACAAACAAGCCAAAATAGAGTATGACGTGCTATTGCAATACAAAGAGGCTTTGGAACAAGGCAAATCGGCCCGTACCGTCACCTTTGAAAACGAGGACGAACAGCAGGCAGCCAAAAACCTCTTCCTGCTCACAGCCAAACCGGTGCTCTACGTCTGCAACGTGGACGACACCTCTGCCGCTCACGGTAATCCATACGTGGATGCCGTACGCGAAGCCATCAAGGACGAAAATGCCGAACTGCTCATCATCTCCGCCCAAACGGAGGCCGACATTGCCGAACTGGAAAGCTACGAGGAAAAACAGATGTTCCTGGAAGACATGGGGCTAAAGGAATCGGGATGCGACCGACTCATCAAAGCCATCTACCACTTGCTGAACTTGCAGACGTTCATCACAGCCGGAGAGATGGAAGTGAAAGCCTGGACCTTCCGCAAGGGATGGAAAGCCCCGCAGTGTGCCGGCGTCATCCACACGGACTTTGAAAAAGGCTTTATCCGCGCGGAAGTCATCAAATACGAAGACTACATCCGTTACGGTTCGGAAGCAGCCGTGCGCGAAGCCGGCAAGATGGGAGTGGAAGGAAAAGACTATGTGGTGCAGGACGGTGACATCATGCACTTCCGTTTCAACGTATGACCGCCATGGACAGCCTGTTATTTATCACGTGGAATCCCGACCTGTTCGCTTTCCACCTCGGTTCATTCGGTGTGCGTTGGTATTCGCTGTGTTGGTGCTTTGCCCTGTTGGCAGCCTACGTATTGGTGCAACGCCTGTACCGCAGGCAGCACATCGCCGACAAACTGTTCGACCCGTTGTTTTTCTATTGTTTCGTGGGCATCCTCGTAGGTGCCCGTCTGGGGCACTGCCTGTTCTACGAACCGGACTATTTCCTTGCCCACCCCTTGGAAATGATTCTACCTATGCGACAGACGGCCAACGGTTGGGTGTTCACCGGTTACGCAGGACTAGCCAGCCACGGCGGCACGATAGGACTGATGCTCGCCCTATGGCTTTACGTCAGGAAAACGAAACTGAACATCATGCGCGTGTTGGACAACATCGCCATCGCTACTCCGGCCAGTGCCATGTTTATCCGTTTGGGCAACCTGATGAACTCGGAAATCATCGGCAAGCCAACCGATGTGCCTTGGGCATTCGTTTTCGAGCGCGTCGACATGCTGCCACGCCATCCCGGCCAACTCTATGAAGCCATCTGCTATTTCGTATTTCTCATCGTCGGATACGTACTTTATCATAAATATCCGCAGAAAGTCGGCACGGGATTCTTTTTCGGTTTCTGCCTGACTACCATCTTCACGGCCCGTTTCTTCATCGAATATACCAAAGAAGTGCAGGAAGCCTGGGAAGCCTCCATGCTCATCAATATGGGCCAAATACTGAGTATACCCTTCATTCTTTTGGGAATCTATTGCATGGCGGGCGGCAAATTCTGTAAAAAGCTAGCCGAAAAGCATTAATCCGTCAGAACGAATGCCTACCCTTTCCTCAGGAATAAAAGTCGCTGCATTCTGCATGGCATATGGGCTGACAGCCTCATGTGGTCAGGAAACCAAGTCGTTCACCTACGAATGTAAGGACGGGCAAAAAGGAGTGATACGCATGGAGCGTATCCACGACAGCCTGTACATCCTGCATCACCTCATAGACGGGGTAGGGCAATCTTCATGGGAACTGCCCTACCCCGTCTACCGTTTCGATTGCGGTGACCTGACCGGTGACAGTTGTCCCGAAATAGCTGTAGGGGTCATCAAGGCCACGCGCTATAGCCCTACCCGGGACAAACGCCTGTTTCTTTTCAAACTCTACCGAAGACGGCTGATACGTCCGTTATGGTTAGGCTCCAGAATGCCCCACCCTCTTGAAGACTTCCGCCTCGTAGGCGATTCAGTCCCCATGCGGATATGTACTTCCGAACGCAAACCCGACGGCACGCCGTGCAGGGCGTTATACCGTTTGGGAAACTTCGGGCCAGTATTCGAACGTTACCTCCAAGAATAAAACCTTAAAAACGAAATATCATGAAACGCTTTATTTTCCCCATTATTAGCCTCTTTGGCCTCATGGCCTTCCTGTGCATCGCTTGCAAGTCCCCGGCTAAAAAGCCAACAAAAGAAAAAGATGTGCAATCCGAAGAAAATGTGGGCTTCGACATTCCGCCCGTTCATCTGTTGACGGACAGCCTGCTCCCACAATATGTAGATTACAAGCAAGACATCAGCCATTTGAGTTACGAGGAACTGCGCATCCTCAGAAGTTATCCCTACGCCCTCCATGGCTATTGGTTCATGGAAGCCGACCTGAACAGCTTTTTCATCAACAAGACGGATTGGTATTTCAAACTCTGCGACACCCTATACTATGAATACGAATATGCGGTAAATTCGCGCCCATACGCCGACACGTATGACAAGGTCAAGCTCACCCCTACCGAAAAGGCTTTCATCGAAAGAATAGACCGGCGAATGGAAGAACTCGCCACACAGAAATACGTCACCGTTGATGGCTACAAGTTGCTCAACCCGTCGCTTTGCATCAACCTGTTCCAGATAGACCGTCCGGAACCAAAATTTATGGAAATGTTGAGCCTGTATAATTTCGTCATCGCCCCGACGGATTACGAGCAACTTTTCAATGTCTACGAAAGCAACGATTATCACCAAATGCCCAATTTCATCACTACCGACCTTTACCTGCAAGCCTTCCACATGTACTTCAGTTACGTGCTCAAAAGCCTGGAGAAAAACCATTTTACACCAACCCTTCGACGTGTCCTGCATGCCCTATACACCGAAAGCCTGAACTTGAGCCGCCAAAAAGCCATACAGGACGAAGCGGAATACGCCGCCACGTTCTTCGCCATAGCATATCAACTGCTCACCGGCAGCCATCTGCCCGTACCCCACGCTTACCAAGAAGCCTACAAAGACGAACTGCGGCACATCGCAGCTTGCGAAGACGGCTCTTCGGCCTTCCTTGGTTATACAGACATCATATTCCCGTACAGCCTGTTCAAACCGCGAGGACACTACAACCGTGACGAATCTACCCAAAGGTATTTCTGCACCATGATGTGGTTGCAATCTGCCGCTTTCTGCCGGGAAAAAACAGAAGCTCTGTGGCGCACCATCATCATGGCCGCAGCTTTCAACCGAATGGCCGACAATACACGAAAAGCCTGCCTCGGCATGTACGATGCCCTCACGTTCCTGATGGGAGAACCGGACAACGCCTCCATCATCGAAATAGCCGACTTCTTGGACAAACACAACCTCACAGCATCCGTTGCGGAAAAGGACGAAAACGTGGCCGCCCACGTGAACAGCCTGCTCACGGAAGTTTTCAAGACCCGTAACCGTATCACGCCCAAGATACAACTGAGTTGCAACGAAAAAATCAACTTCATGCCCCAACGTTACATGGCCGACAACGAAATATTAGGAACCATGGCTGATGCCACTCCCGGAAGCAACCGGGCCTATCCCAAGGGACTCGACGTGTTTGCCGCCTTCGGCGTGGAAAGCGCAGCCGCCCTGCTCGATACATGCTACCATGAGGACAAGAACTGGAAAGACTTCCGGAAAACAGCCGATAAAATGAAAGAGAAATTCAACCAAAAGGTAGACTGGAACCGCACGATGTACGATAAATGGATAGAATCTCTCATTGTCCTGCAACGCCCCGGGAAAAACTACCCCGGTTTCATGTGTACACCGGCTTGGAAATGCAAGAACTTACAGACGGCACTGGCCTCTTGGAGCGAGTTGAAACACGATGCCTTGCTCTACGGAGAACACCCTTTGGCTGCTGAATGCGGAGGAGCCGGGCTCCCCAACCCCATCGTTGTAGGATATGTAGAACCTAACTTGCCGTTTTGGAGGAAGCTGAAAGAACTACTCGTTCTGAACCGGAAAATATTGGAGAAAACGGGATTTGCCGACCAAGATCTCATGGAAAAGACAAGCACGCTGGAAGAAAAAGTAGACTTTTGCATCCACACGGCCGAAAAGGAACTGCGTAGAGAAACACTCACAGAAGAAGAATACGAAACCATACGCGTGATGGGCAGTTCGATAGAATGGTTCACACTCAGTGTCATCGAGCCAGGAGAACCCTACGATTCTTGGAACAACTTGAAAGGTACGGAACGTTCCGTGGCACTCGTTTCGGACGTGTACACCCGCAACATATCCGGATGCCCGAAAAACGGTATCCTTTACGAAGCCACGGGAAACGCCAATGCCATCTATGTACTGCTCGACATCGGCGGACAAACTTATATCACCTGCGGAGCCATATTCGGTTACTATGAATTTACCCGCCCCTTGGGTGAGCGGCTCACCGACGAGGCTTGGCAACAGATGTTAAAAGAAGGCAAGACACCGCCTGCTCCAGAATGGATACGTCCTTACTTTCTGGACCGTCAACCCGAAGCCAACGAATGGATTTTTTATAGTACGGGATGTTAAGGTGGCTATCTGGCATATTATGTGTCTTGTGCCTCTTCCCGGCCTGCCGCCGCACACAGGAAGAAGCCTCACTGGCCATTCTGTTCACAGGAGACGTGCTGTTGGACCGCAGCATACGGCCTATGGCCGAACGGCGAGGTACGGCATGGCTTTTCAACAACGTAACCCCGGTTTTCCGCCAAGCCGATGCCGTGGTCATCAACCTGGAATGCCCACTGACCACCCGTACCACTCCTCTCAACAAACGGTTCATCTTCAGGGGAGAACCCGAATGGGCAAAAGACCTCCGGCAAGTCGGCATCACTCACGCCGCCATAGCCAACAACCATACCAATGACCAAGGGCGGCAAGGATTGGCTGACACCTACCAAGCCCTTCATACATCCGGCATTACCCCTTTGGGCTACGGATATTCCATGGAAGAGCAACTCACCCCCACCGTCATCCGGAAAAAGGGAATCAAGGTGGCCGTCTTCAATGCCGTACTCTTCCCTCTTGAAAACTGGCAGTACGCAGAGGGTCAGCCGGATGTATGCCGTCCCTCCATCGACCGACTTACAAGCCGAATCCGACAATACAAGGCAGAGCATCCTTCGTCGTTCATCGTGGCCGTACTGCACTGGGGCACAGAATTCCAACCCCATCCCCACGTACAGCAACGTCATTACGCCCATAAACTGATGCAAGCCGGGACGGATGCCATCATAGGACACCATCCACACGTCGTGCAACCCATGGAATACATCAACTCCCGCCCCGTATTCTACAGCCTCGGCAACTTCGTGTTCGACCAAAGCCACCCCGACTGCCGGAAAGCCGTGATGGCTCTCCTGCGCTTCAAGGCTTCCGGAGTGCAAGCAAAGGCCATTCCTATAGAAATCCGGCAATGCAAGCCTCAAATCATCCGGAAACAGCATGAAAACCGATAAAAAACACTATCTTTGTCCACAAAGAAAACCCATTAACCCTTTTCATCATGAAAAAGCTATTGACTTCTTTAGTGTGCCTGCTTGCCGTATGCAGCGGCATGTGCCAATCCCGTGCCAAAAACCATGTGCCCTTGGACTCCATCGTCCTGAGCGACCCTTGCATCCTGCCCGACCGTGCCACCATGACTTATTACATGACCGGCACAGGCGGTAAATTATGGAAAAGCAAAGACCTGCGGTATTGGGACGGCCCTTATACCGTGGCGGAAACCGACCCGGCTTCCTGGATGGGGCCGGAACCGATGATTTGGGCGGCCGAGCTGCATCCATACAAAGGCAAGTACTATTACTTTGCCACGTTCACCAACCCGGATGTGAAGATAGGCTCTTTCCGAGGCAACGAAATCGAACGCCGTGCCTGCCATGTGTTGGTAAGCGACAAGGCCGAAGGGCCTTACCGCCCCATGGAAGACAAGACTTACCTGCCTGCCGAAAAACCTACGCTCGACGGTACGCTATGGGTGGACACCGACGGTAAACCCTACATGGTCTACTGTTACGAATGGCTGCAAACATGGGACGGCACAATAGAAAAAATAGAACTGAAACCAGACTTAAGCGGCAGCATGGGCGAAGGCCAATTGCTGTTCCGCGCCAGCGACTCCCCCTGGAGCCGCGAAGTCATCGATGGTGATACGGTGGCCAGCAAAGTGACCGACGGTCCTTACCTTTTCCGCACGCAGACCGGACGGTTGGGCATGATATGGACCAGTTGGATTTACGACGTTTATACCCAAGGAGTAGCCTATTCGGAAAGCGGCACATTGGACGGCCCGTGGGTGCAGGAAGAACAGCCCATCACCCCGCCCAACTTCGGCCATGGCATGTTGTTCCGTACGTTCGACGGCCAGTTGCTCATGTCCGTCCACAGCCACAAGGACATCAACAGCCATTTCCATCGCGTGCCACACCTCTTCAAGGTGGACGATTCCGGCGACAAGATTGTCGTGAAGGAAGAATATCGGTAAACCTAAAACTTTCATTTTCTCAGACAAAAATCAATCTCCGCAGAACGGAAAATCAATCTCAGCCGAACGATTTTTCATTCTAAGCCAAATGATTTTTCATTCTGCGGAAGAATTTTTCATGTACACAAAACCTTGTAATACATTCATTTATGTATTATCTGAATAACATACAGCTATCAAAATACGGAAAAGTGACAGATATATCAATACTCAGATAATAAAAAAAACGCCGCATACCCCCAAAAAAGGAAGTATACGGCGATATCTTATATGATTGCGTCCGGAATGTACAAACCGAGAAAGGCTAACGAACGGTACTTTATCACCTTATTTC
Organism: Paraprevotella xylaniphila YIT 11841; assembly: GCF_900683745.1. NCBI lineage: Bacteria > Pseudomonadati > Bacteroidota > Bacteroidia > Bacteroidales > Prevotellaceae > Paraprevotella > Paraprevotella xylaniphila. The sequence goes on along the minus strand of NZ_LR215980.1, from coordinate 2,818,524 downwards.
TTGCGGTAAGCTATCGTGCCCGTGGCCTGGTTGGTGGGCATGACCAACACTTCGGCTATCTGGATATGCTCGGGCAAGGAAGCGGCGAAGTAAACCACCTCGGCCACATCGTCGCCCGTGAGCGGACGAAGCCCTTCATACACGTTGTCGGCCGCAGCCTTATCGCCACGGAAACGCACCACGGAGAAGTTCGTCTCCACCAATCCGGGCTTGACGTTCGTCACACGTACGGGAGTATCCACCAAATCTATACGCAAACCGTCCGACAGGGCCTTCACCGCCGCCTTGCAGGCACAGTACACGCTCCCGCCGGGATAAGCATAGTCTCCGGCAATGGATCCCATGTTGATGACGTGTCCCCTGCCCCGCTCCACCATGCCGGGCACCACGAGGCGCGTCATGGCCAAGAGGGCTTTCACGTTCGTGTCTATCACCACGTCCCATTCGTCGAGGCTTCCTTCGTGCTCTTTGTCCACCCCGATGACCAGACCAGCGTTGTTCACCAACACGTCTATGGCCTTCCACTCTTCGGGAAGAGAATCCAAGGCAGCACGGGCAGCGGCACGGTCGCGCACATCGAACGGCAACAGCCATACTTCGGCCCCATACTTCTCCTCCAATTCCGCCTTCACGGCATTCAGTTTCTCCACGTTACGGCCGTTCAGAACCAACCGATGCCCGTTCATGGCGAACTTGCGGGCGCATCCCTCTCCTATTCCCGAGGAAGCGCCGGTTATCAATACTGTCTTCTTTTCCATTGTCCTATTTTCCTGTTACGATACGTTTAATGTCATTCAATTTGTTCAGAGCCTCCACAGGCGTCAGGTTATTGATGTCGAGATGCAATATCTCGTCCCGGATTTGGCACAGCACTGGGTCGTCCAGTTGGAAGAAGCTAAGCTGCACACCGTTGTCCGCCTGCATGACCTGCTTTGCCCCACGGCTGTTTTTCATCACATCCTTGCTGTTGGCAGATTCCAGTTCCTTCAATATGGTATTCGCCCGCGACACGATGCTCTTCGGCATGCCGGCCAACTTGGCCACGTGGATACCGAAGGAGTGCTCGCTTCCACCCCGTTCCAACTTACGCAGAAAGATGACTTTTTGCTCCACTTCTCGCACCGACACGTTGTAGTTCTTCACGCGGGGATACAGCTTCTCCATCTCGTTCAGCTCGTGGTAATGCGTGGCGAAGAGTGTCCTTGCCTTCCCTTTTTTATTTTCATGGATGTATTCCACGATAGCCCACGCGATGCTGATACCGTCGTACGTGGACGTGCCACGCCCCAATTCGTCGAAAAGCACCAAGCTACGCGAGGATATGTTATTCAGGATATTGGCCGCCTCGTTCATTTCCACCATGAACGTACTCTCGCCCATGGAAATATTGTCGCTTGCCCCCACGCGGGTGAATATCTTGTCCACCAATCCGATATGGGCAGATTCGGCCGGAACGAAGCAACCTATCTGGGCCATAAGCGTAATCAAGGCCGTCTGGCGCAACAGAGCTGACTTACCGGCCATATTCGGACCCGTAATGATAATGATTTGTTGTTTCTCCGTGTCCAGATAGACATCGTTGGCAATATATTGTTCCCCTACCGGCAACTCCTTTTCAATCACCGGATGACGCCCTTGCTTGATGTCCAACACATCGTCATCTTGAATCACCGGACGGATATAACGGTTGTCTTGTGCCACTTGGGCAAAAGACAGCAGGCAGTCCAACCGTGCCAACAAATTGGCATTAATCTGGATGGCCGGCGTGAATTCGGCCAAGGCCAACACCAGTTCATTATACAACTTCGTTTCGAGCACAAGGATTTTATCCTGTGCGCCCATAATCTTTTCTTCGTATTCCTTAAGTTCCTGGGTAATGTAACGCTCGGCATTCACCAGCGTCTGCTTGCGTATCCAGTCGGCAGGCACCTTGTCCTTATGGGTATTCCGCACTTCCAGATAATACCCGAAGACATTGTTATAAGAAATCTTCAGGCTCGGGATTCCGGTGAGTTCCGTTTCTCTTTGCTGTATCTTCAGCAGATAATCCTTACCTTCAAAGGCGATATGGCGAAGCTCGTCCAATTCACGGTCTACTCCTTCGGCTATCACTCCCCCCTTGTTGACCAACAAAGGCGGGTCGTTCTGTATTTCGCGGGCTATGCGGTCGCGGATGGAAGCACAGAGGTTCAACTGTTCCCCTATCCTCTTCAAAGTCTCGTCCGAAGCATGCTCGCAAGCTATCTTAATCGGTTCGATGGCTTGTAAGGCCACTTTCAGTTGCACCACATCGCGTGGCGACACCCGTCCTACGGAAACTTTGGAAATGATGCGTTCCAAATCGCCCATCAGATGCAACTGGTCGCTAACCAGTTCCTTAAACTCCGGTTCGCGGAAAAAGTAATCCACCACATCCAAACGCTCGTTGACCGGCTTCTCGTCTTTCAACGGAAACAATATCCAACGGCGCATCAAGCGGGCACCCATCGGGGTAATCGTACGGTCTATCACGCCCAACAGCGAATTACCACCGTCTACCATGGAATTCAACAATTCCAGATTGCGCACGGTGAATTTATCCAAACGGACGTAACGCTCCTCTTCGATGCGCGAAATGGACGTGATATGCCCGATCTGGCTGTGTTGGGTCATCTCTAAATATTGCAGGATAACACCCGATGCCACGATGCCGCATTTCAAATGGTCGATGCCGAAGCCTTTCAGATTTTTCACTTCGAAATGCTTCAGCAGCTTTTCCGTGGCCGAACGTTCGGAAAAGACCCAGTCATCCAACTCGAACGTAAAAAACTTTGTTCCGAAATTACCCTCAAACAGATTCCGTTTTCCCCGCTCGAAAAGCACTTCTTTCGGCGAAAAATTCCCCAAGAGTTTGTCTACATATTCAGCCGTACCCTCTGCCGTGAGAAACTCTCCCGTGCTGATATCCAAAAAGGCTACGCCACAAACATTCTTATTGAAATGCACAGCGGCAAGGAAATTGTTTTCCTTGTAACTCAATACATTGTCATTCATTGAAACTCCGGGAGTCACCAATTCCGTAATTCCACGCTTCACCAATGTCTTGGTCAGCTTAGGGTCTTCCAACTGGTCGCAAATGGCCACACGCCGCCCTGCCCGGATGAGTTTAGGCAAATACGTATCCAAAGCATGGTAAGGAAATCCGGCCATTTCCACAGGCTCTCCATTCCTTCCGCCATTACTACGTTTTGTCAAGGTAATACCCAATATTTCAGAAGCAACGACGGCATCTTCACAATAAGTTTCATAGAAATCCCCACAGCGGAACAACATAATCGCATCGGGGTGTTTTGCTTTCAAATCATAAAATTGCTTCATCATCGGGGTCAACCCTTCTTTTGCCATAATCGCTAACTTTTTAGAATGAACCACAAAAATACGATTATTTTTTTTGATTTGAAATGGATTATTCTGTTTTTCTACAAGATACGAAAAACGGGACAACCCTCAAATCACAAGAGGAAAGCCCCGACAAACAAATCTTTAATCTCTCAAAATTTTTCTCATAAACACTCAACGAACTATTCGTTTGCTTTTCCTATTAAACCACTGCCTCACGCAGTCCTATGCTCAACATTATACTGTAACAATCTTTTTTACCTCAATCTAATACCTAACCTATCTGCATCTCACGATGCTTTCAATATCGTCTCTTGTTTTAAGACAATGCAAAGTTACGCGATATTCCTGAAAGCCGCATGCTTTCGGACGTAATATTCCCATTATGCCTCTTTTTCTTGATTTACGTCAAGGAATATCCTGAAAAAATTCGCTGCGACATGTAAAATCCGTATATTTGTTTCCACGAAAATAGGAGGCGGCTCGGCAAAGACAAATCAGAAAACTGCGTTTTCATTTGTCTCTGCACTCGCCTTTCACTATCTTTGTACCTTATTATAAAAAGAAAAGAGATGAAAAAGGTAGAAGTCTCTGAACTTACGGAGAATTTTTTCGAAACGATCAGCAAAGAATGGATGTTGGTCTGTGCCGGCGATGCCAACCGATATAACATGATGACCGCATCATGGGGCGGAGTAGGGTGGTTATGGAACAAACCTGTAGCTTTCGTATTCATTCGTCCCGAACGCTATACTTTTGAGTTTACGGAAAACAACGACTTCATGACGCTCTCTTTCTTTGGGAAATCACCCAAGGCGCGTGAAGTATATAACTTGTGCGGTTCAAAATCCGGACGGGATATAGACAAGACACTCGAAAGCGGACTTACGCCATATCCCCTTGAAGAAGGCAAATGCGTAACTTTTGAACAGGCACGGCTTGCTTTGGCCGGCAGGAAGTTGTATGCCGGCAACTTGGCTCCCGAAGCTTTCCTCGACCCATCGCTCAACGGAAGATGGTACGGCAAACAAGGCGGTTACCATAAAATGTATATTGTGGAAATCACCGGCGCGTGGATAAACGACATCATTCTATAAACAGATTAAAATAAAAATATCAATATATAACATGGAATACAATTTTAGGGAAATAGAGCCGAAATGGCAGAAATATTGGGTGGAGCACCAGACTTACAAAGTTGTGGAAAACAATAGCAAAGAGAAGTTCTACGTGCTCAACATGTTTCCTTACCCCAGTGGTGCAGGGCTTCATGTAGGACATCCGTTAGGTTACATCGCTTCGGATATTTACGCACGTTACAAACGTCTGCAAGGATTCAACGTATTGAATCCCATGGGATACGATGCTTACGGACTTCCGGCCGAGCAATATGCCATACAGACCGGGCAACACCCGGCCGTTACCACGGCAGCCAATATCAACCGCTACCGTGAACAGTTGGACAAGATTGGTTTCTGCTTCGACTGGGATAGGGAAGTACGTACTTGTGACCCGGCCTATTACCACTGGACGCAATGGGCTTTCCAAAAGATGTTCGACAGTTATTATTGCAATGACAGGCAGCAAGCACGCCCTATTGAAGAACTGATAAAGGCATTTGATAAAAAGGGTACGGAAAGCTTGAACGTGGCTTGTAGCGAGGAACTGCGGTTCACTGCCGACGAATGGAAAGCCATGGACGAAAAGAAACGGCAGGAGACGCTCATGAATTACCGCATCGCCTATTTGGGCGAAACGATGGTGAACTGGTGTCCGAAACTCGGTACGGTGTTGGCCAACGACGAGGTAGTGGACGGCGTGAGCGAACGCGGAGGTTATCCCGTCGTTCAGAAAAAGATGCGCCAATGGTGCCTACGTGTCAGTGCATACGCCCAACGCTTATTGGATGGGTTGGATACGGTGGATTGGACGGATTCATTGAAAGAGACACAACGCAACTGGATAGGACGCTCTGAAGGCACGGAAGTGCAATTTAAAATAAAAGACAGCGATAAGGAATTCACAATCTTTACCACACGGGCCGACACCATGTTCGGTGTCACGTTTATGGTATTGGCTCCCGAAAGCGAATGGGTACCGGAAGTTACCACCGAAGGGCAGAAGACGGAAGTGGAAGCTTATCTTGATGCCACCAAAAAACGTACGGAACGTGAACGTATCGCCGACCGCCGCGTAACCGGTGTGTTCTCGGGTTCGTACGCCATCAACCCTTTCACGGGCGAAAACATCCCTATCTGGATAAGTGATTATGTGTTGGCCGGATACGGGACGGGAGCCATCATGGCCGTACCGGCGCACGACAGCCGTGACTATGCCTTTGCCAAACATTTCAACTTGCCTATCATCCCGTTGGTGGAAGGCTGTGACGTGAGTGAGGAAAGCTTCGATGCCAAAGAAGGAATCGTAACCAATTCGCCACGCACCGGAGTGACTCCCTATATTGATTTCTCGCTCAACGGATTGACCATCAAGGAAGCCATTGCAGCCACAAAAGAGTATGTCAAAACGCATGGATTGGGCAGGGTAAAGGTAAACTACCGCTTGCGCGATGCCATTTTCAGCCGCCAACGCTACTGGGGCGAACCCTTCCCGGTATATTACAAAGGCAACATGCCTTACATGATTCCCGAAGATTGCCTGCCGTTGGAATTACCGGAAGTCAGCAAATTCCTCCCCACGGAAAGCGGGGAACCGCCATTGGGACATGCCACGAAATGGGCATGGGATACCGTGAACCGTTGCGTGACGGAAAACTCACGCATCGACCACCAAACGGTTTTCCCGTTGGAATTGAACACCATGCCGGGATTTGCAGGCAGTTCTGCCTATTATCTCCGATACATGGACCCGAAAAACGACCATGCACTGGTAGACAAGGACGTGGATGCTTACTGGCAAAACGTAGACCTATACGTAGGCGGTACGGAACACGCTACCGGCCATCTGATTTACAGTCGTTTTTGGAACAAATTCCTGCATGACTTGGGTTACAGTTGCAAAGAAGAACCGTTCCAAAAGCTCATTAACCAAGGAATGATACAGGGACGGAGTAACTTTGTGTATCGTATCAAGGATACCAACACGTTCGTTTCGCTAAACCTGAAAGACCAATACGATACTACGCCCCTGCATGTGGATGTCAATATCGTATCGGGCGACGTGCTAGACATCGAAGCTTTCCGTAACTGGCGGCCGGAGTATCACGATGCGGAATTTATCCTGGAAGACGACAAATACATCTGCGGATGGGCCATTGAAAAAATGAGCAAGAGTATGTTCAATGTGGTCAATCCGGATATGATAGTAGAGAAGTTCGGAGCCGACACGCTCCGCCTGTATGAAATGTTCCTCGGGCCAGTGGAACAAAGCAAACCTTGGGATACCAACGGCATCGACGGTTGCCATCGTTTCCTGAAAAAGTTCTGGGCCTTGTTCTACGACCGGACAGGTAATTTCCTGCCCACGGAAGGAGAAGCCGACAAGGAGTCATTGAAATCGCTGCATAAGCTTATCAAAAAAGTCACGGCGGACATCGAAGCCTTCTCTTATAACACTTCTATCAGTGCATTCATGATTTGCGTGAATGAACTTTCCCAACAAAAATGCCATAACCTGGGCATTCTTCGCACGTTGGTCACCCTTATGGCTCCCTTTGCTCCGCATATCGCAGAAGAATTGTGGCACGCCTTGGGAGAGGCAAAGAGCGTATGCGATGCCCTATGGCCTGAATGGAAGGAAGAGTACCTGACAGAAGACAGCATGAAACTGAGCATTTCCTTCAACGGAAAAACTCGTTTCACATTGGATTTCCCTGCAGATGCAGACAATGCTTCCATTGAAAAGACGGTACTGAACGACGAACAAACCCAAAAATATACAGAAGGTAAGCAAATAGTCAAGGTCATTATCGTACCGAAACGTATCGTAAATATAGTATTAAAATAGTGTCAAACCTTTTAGGAGACTACTTGTTTGTCAAGTAGTCTCCTATATAAAAATCTTTGTATTCAATAAATATGAAATACTCAAAAGAAGATATTTGGCAAGAAACCAAAGATTACATTAGTCTTTTTATAGGACTTACTATTTACGCGTTAGGATTCACCGCTTTTATCTTACCTTACCAAATTACAACCGGTGGATTATCCGGTGTATCCGCTATCATATATTACGCCACAGGTTTTCCTGTACAATATACTTATTTCTTGGTTAACGCAGCCTTACTTATCGCTGCCATCAAAATATTAGGCTTCCGTTTCTGTTTAAAAACGATTGTAGGTACATTAGCCCTGACATTTGAATTTGACCTTTTCCAAAAACTTTTGTCTGACGAAAGCGGACAACTTCCTACGATTTTAGGCGACCAGACTTTTATGGCCTGTGTGCTTGGAGCATGCTGCGAAGGAGTAGGGCTTGCCATTGTCTTTTTAAGTAACGGTAGTACAGGAGGAACTGATATCATAGCTGCCATTGTCAACAAATACCGCGACATCAGTTTAGGACGCGCATTAATGTTTTGCGATATTGCCATCGTATCTTCCAGCTACTTTGTGTTTCACGAATCGCAAAAAGTCGTATTCGGATTTTGCGTACTCATCATTTCCATGATTATGTTGGATTATTATATGAACAGTGCACGGCAATCCGTACAGTTCCTTATTTTTTCCAATAAACATGAAGAAATAGCCGAAGCCATTTGTAAACAACTTGACCGAGGAGTCACCATTCTTAACGGCGAAGGATGGTACAGCAAAGAGCCGAGGAAGGTACTGGTCGTTATGGCCAAACGAAGGGAAGGCATAGAAATATTCCGTCTCATTCACCGTATCGACCCCAGAGCCTTCGTTTCGCAAAGCAATGTGGTAGGCGTTTATGGTGAAGGATTCGATAAAATAAAAGTAAGATAAAATGAAAAAGAAACTAGTTTTTGCTACAAACAACGCCCATAAATTGAAAGAAATAAGGGCCATCTTAGGTAATAGCATCGAAATATTAAGTCTCGCCGACATTCACTGCCATGCCGACATCCCTGAAACAGCTGACACTCTTGAAGGCAATGCCCGACAAAAGTCACGGTACGTATACGAACATTACGGGTTAGATTGTTTTGCCGACGATACCGGACTGGAAGTAGAAAGCCTTGGAGGAGCACCGGGTGTGTATTCCGCACGTTATGCCGACGGACAAGGACATGATTCGCAAGCCAACATGAACAAACTCCTGAAAGAAATGGAAGAAAAAAATAATAGAAAAGCACAATTTCGCACCATTATCTCGTTAATAGAAAAAGGAGAAGAAAGGCAGTTCGAGGGAATCGTGAAAGGACAAATTACCAAAGAGAAACGCGGAGAATCCGGATTCGGCTACGATCCTATCTTTCAACCCGACGGTTATGATACCACATTCGCCGAACTGGGTAGCGACATCAAGAACCGCATCAGCCACCGCGCACGTGCAGTAGCTGCCCTCTGTGATTATCTTACAAAAGAATCTTAAACTTAAAAATCGGATTTTATGAAGAAATATATTTTATGGCTTATCGTCTTTATAGGTTGTACGGCCATTTCGTTCGGACAGGCTATCGGTTCGTGGAAAGCTTATCCGGCATTGCAAATATCTACTTATAATATACCGGTAGGCCATAAAATATATTCTCTTTGTAATGGAAATCTTTTCAGTTACAACACCGAAGATACGGAAGTCTACGTGTTCGACAGACTTAACGGGTTGCACGACACCAAAATACAATTCATAAGATATAGCAGTGCAAGCCAAAAGCTTATTCTTGTATATGAAAACGGAAACATTGACCTAATCTATCCGGACAACGAGGTGGTCAACATGAAACAGTTAAAAGACAAAAACTATCCCAACCTCGTCATCAACAATGTTTCCGTAGTAAACGAAAAAGCATATATATGCACGAACTTCGGAATAGTCGTGGTGAATATGGATAAAGAAGAGTTCGAAGCTACATACGATTTAAAATTGAACGTACATAGTTGTACGGCAGATGCACATTACATCTACCTTTGTTGTTCAGAAAACGGTTTCCACATTGGCAATCTGAAACTCAATTTGTTGGACAAGAACAATTGGAAACATATCAGCGGTAATTTTTTCCACGAACTAACATTCTTCAAAGATGAGCTAATCGGATTCAACAAGACTACAGGGTTGTTCATCGTTGACCAACAACACTATACAACCACAGCTCTGACAAAAGGAGCAAACTCTTTTTTTTCTTGCTCTGAAGACGTCATGCTCACCGGAAACTCTTCCAGTATCTATCTGTTCAACAACATCACAGACAAACAGGAAGTCAGACAAGACAATTTATTCAATTATTTAGTTTATAGCAACGGTACATATTGGGCAAGCCAAGGCATAAAAGGCTTGCAGCCTTATGTCCTTTCAGGCAAGGCACTCTCTGCCACACAATCTGCCATCCAACCTAACAGCCCCATACGCGACTATTTTTGCAACATGCACTATAATGGCAATCGTTTGCTCATCGCAGGAGGGGACTTGAATTATAACGGCATAGACAGAGAAGGCACGGTTATGTATTACGAAAACGGAACATGGTATAACTTTAATGAAGACGGTATAATCAAACAAACCAATGTGAAATACACCAATACAAGCAGTATTGCACAAGATCCTTCCGACCCCACGCACCACTATGTAAGCTCGGCGGGACACGGATTGTATGAGTTCAAGGATTTCAAATTCATCAAGAGATATGATTATACCAACAGTCCACTGCAAACTATTTTGCCTGACAGCCCCCGCCCACAAGATTACGTACGCTGCGATGCCCTGCAATACGATACAGAAGGTAACCTTTGGATGGTAAACAGTGAGGTAGACACCATCTTGACCATATTGAAAAAAGACAATACTTGGACAAAACTGTATTATGAAGAGCTTAAAAAAGCCCCCAACCTTCCTGCTATGTTTTTCGATGACAAAGGAAGGCTATGGGTTCTCTCCAAAAGGAATTCCACCAATAAAGCTGGCGTTTTCGTATTGGATTACCACGGAACTTTGGAAGACACATCGGACGATATACATATAATAAGAAAAGATATCACCAACCAGGACGGAGTACAATATGATCCCTACTATTTCAACAGCTTTGCCCAAGACCTCAACAAGCAAATATGGGTGGGCACAAACGAGGGACTCTTCGTCATAGAAGACCCGGATGAATTTATCCAAAACGACGACTTCAGGTTCACTCAAATCAAAATAGCCCGTAACGACGGGACAGACTATGCCGACTACTTGCTCAATGGAGTTAATATCAGCAGCATAGCCATTGACGCAGCCAACAGGAAATGGATTGGAACGGGTGCAGACGGTGTTTACCTGATAAGCGAAGACGGGCAGAAAATATTACAACATTTCACTACGGAAAACTCTCCGCTCATATCTGATGAAATACAGAGCATAGCTGTCAATCCGCAAACAGGAGAAGTCATGATAGGTACCTTTTTAGGGCTTGTATCGTATATGAGTGATGCCAACACGCCTGCCGCAGAATTGGATAAAAGCAACGTGCGTGTGTATCCCAATCCCGTAAAACCGGACTACAACGGAGTCATCGCAGTAGACGGGCTGACCTTCAATGCTGAAGTCAAAATCACTACCGTCACAGGACAGTTGGTATATTCCGGCCATGCCAATGGCGGTCTGTTCACTTGGGACGGCCGGAACCAAAGCGGAAAGAGAGTCTCTTCAGGAGTCTATAACATCATCTCCACCAATGCAGAAGGGAAAAAAGCCATCGTAAACCGCGTCACTTTTATCCATTAAAAGTATTTACGGCGGTTACCACCGAATTGATTTCCTCGTCTGTCAATAAAGGGGACATCGGCAGGCTCAATTCCTCACGATGAATACGCTCCGTCACCGGCAATGACAGCGAAGCGTACGCTGACAATGCACCTTGCCGATGGGGGGGGATAGGGTAGTGTACCAGAGACTGCACGCCACAATGCTCCAAATGCTCACGTAGTCTGTCACGTCCAGGAGTGAATATCGTAAAAATATGGAATACATGCGCATCCGCATCGGTTGACATTTGTGGCAAGACCACTTTCGGATTCGTGATTTCCTTCATGTACCTGCAAGCCACTTTGCGACGGTGTTCATTATCTTCGTCCAACCGTCCGAGCTTCACATTCAAAACCGCCGCCTGCAACTCGTCCAGACGGCTGTTGATACCCACGTATGGATGCACATATTTGGCTGAAGAACCGTAATTGGCCAACATGCGTACCCGCTCAGCCAAATCCTTATCACCGGTCGTGACAGCTCCGGCATCTCCTAAAGCTCCCAGATTCTTGCCAGGATAGAAACTGAATCCTGCGGCATCCCCCAAAGCACCGGCTTTCACACCTCGATACACCGCTCCATGAGCCTGCGCACAGTCCTCTACCACCAACAAACCGTTTTTACGGGCCGTACGGCTTATCTCATCCATCCGGCACACCCTGCCATAGAGATGCACCACCATGACCGCTTTTGTGCGCTCAGAAATCAAATTTTCCACTTTCCCGGGGTCTATGTTGCAAGTATCCCATTCAGGTTCGCAAAGTACGGGTCTCAAACCGGCACGCATGACCGCCAATATGGAAGCTATGTAGGTATTTGCCGGCACGATGACTTCGTCTCCCGCCTTCATCCGCCCCATGCTGACGTAAGCCATGAAGATAAGCGTAAGGGCATCCAGTCCGTTCCCTGCCCCCACGCAATACCCGACCCCGCAATAACGGGCAAACCGCTGCTCGAAAGTCTCCACCTCTTTCCCGAACAGATACCATCCGGAACGCACTACCCGTGCTACAGCTTCCGACAATTCCGGTTCGAAAGAATCATTGATTTTCTTTAAATCCAAATATTTTACCATTACTTTACTTCAAACTTTTCAGGAAGCTAAATTACAACTATTTTTCTTTCAGGGAAATTTTTCAAGCTTTTTATTTCCCTACTTACAAACCTCTACCACTTCTGGAACCACAAGGATTTTATCATTCACGAAACCTTCATACTCCCTATATGACAAACAGTATGAATGGGTGAAGCCTTTTTCAAGCAAAAAACCTATTAGGAGAGGAGTTCATAAAGCCCTCGGCACATCGTAAAATCATTCTCAGCAGATCTGAAAATCATTCACAGGAGATTGAAAAATCGTTTGCCGCACAAAATTACACGACTTTTCATACCTCCATCTCGTACGTATCATACACGACAGCCCGGCCGCCGAAACCCTCTTTTTGGAATATCAGCCCCTCATTCAACACACGGCCGCCTTCCTCTACGGAAGTCCCCATGTCAAAGTAAGGAACATCCTTGTATGTCTCGTGAATCAAATGGTGGAACAACAAATCCACGGCTCCGTACGCCCTTCCTTCGGGAGTGGAACCAATATATTGTACATGAACCACCCTTTCCGTCACGTACAACACGCAACCGGCCACTGTACGCTCCGCCGCACGGCAAACCCTGTACAGCAATATCTGTTGCGGAAACCGACGATGCAACAACATGATTTCTTCCAAGGTATGCACGGGACGCGACTGGTGGCGTTCCATCAGATTCCCTTCCAATACCGTCCAAAAGGACGTAAAATCGTCATCCTGCCTGATGGACAATCCTTCACGCAAAGCACACCTCACTTTACGTTTCCGAAGCGTACTGAATCCCCACGCTGCGGCAGAGGGAATGACCGTGGAAACTTTACGGCCTGACAGGCGTGCCCCAAAGCGGTACAATGCATACAAATCCTCTTCACTGGGATAACGGGCATATATATAAGGTACGGGCGAATAAATCCACTTGACTACCGATGTATACGTCCGTAAATAGCGAAAGATTTCCCCAAACAACCCCAACATGAGCGCAGCCGTCATCTTTTCATCCGTCACCACTCCGCCATACGTCAGTCCACGATGACTGCAAAACTCCGTCGCCGTACAGTGTGCGGGTAGCAAAGCATGCAGCCGTCCGTCCCTGTAAGCCATAAGGGAGAAGTCCGCGAAACGGTCGGCATGATAATCCATATAACCGCGCATGAAAAGGAAAGTCCCGTTGCGGGACTCCCGTACGAAACCGTCCCATTCTTCCTTACAGTCATCGCTATACCGCTTTATTTCCCATCCGGTTTCCATCTCCACACCACCTATTCTATTCATGAATGATACGCAGGAACTCTTCGTAAGAGTTTATATACATTTCAGGCCGGTAAGGTTGGGAAGACAAGACCAACAACACGGCGTCTTCTGAGAAATGCAGCAACTCGTTCCACGTGAGCGGCGGGATGAGAAGCCCCTTGTCCGGTGCGTCGAGCACATACGTCCGCCGTCCGTCCTTGTCTTCCAAGGCGATTGTCACGCACCCTTTCACGGCCACTAAGTACTGGTAGGTAATACGGTTGGCATGCTTGCCACGTTCATGTCCTTCGGGTACACCATAAATCCAGTATGCCCGCTTCACTTCAAAAGGCAAATCCTTTCCGGTCTCAGCCACGGTAAGGCTACCACGTTCATCGGTAAAAGTCTTCAAACGCTTCATTACAATCCTAACTTCTCGGAGATTTCCAACATTCTGTGAATCGGTTTGACAGCCTTTTCCGCCACCTCCGCATCCACTACGATTTCCGGCCACTCATATTTCAAGGTATTATAGAGCTTTTCCAACGTAATCAACCTCATGTAATTGCATTCATTGCAGGCACACGTACTGTCGTCCGGAGGAGCCGGAATGAACGTTTTCTCCGGACAAGCCTTCTGCATTTCGTGCAGTATGCCGCTTTCCGTGGCCACGATGAATTCCTTTCCTTCATGGCGGATGGCATATTTCAGCAATGCTGCGGTAGAACCTACCACATCCGCCAGTTTCAACACAGCTCCCTTACATTCCGGATGAGCCAACACCTTGGCCTCGGGATGGGACTCTTTCAATTCCAATATCTTCTCCACGGAGAATTTCTCATGTACGTGGCAAGCTCCGTCCCAAAGTAACATATTACGTCCGGTAACGGAATTGATATAGTTGCCGAGGTTACGGTCCGGACCGAAAATGATCTTTTCGTCCGAAGGGAAACTTTCCACAATCTGACGGGCGTTGCTCGAAGTGACCACCACATCCGTCACCGCCTTGGTGGCAGCCGTGGTATTGACGTACGATATGACCGTATGGCCGGGATGTGCCGAGACAAACCGCGAGAATTCATCTGCCGGACAACTTTCGGCTAGCGAACAGGTGGCATTCAAATCCGGAACCAAGACCTTTTTGCCGGGACAGAGAATCTTATTGGTCTCTCCCATGAAATGCACACCGCACATGACGATGATATCCGCTTCGGTCTTGGCAGCCTTTTGAGCCAGTGCCAAACTGTCTCCCACGAAGTCAGCCAAATCCTGGATGATTCCTTCCGTATAGTAATGCGCCATGATGACGGCATTCTTCTTCCGGCAAAGTTCCCTGATTTCACTTTTCAAATCAAACTCCTTTGCTATGGGTTCATCCACGAACCCCTTGTCTATCCATTCTTTCTTAACCATATATATATTATTAATTCTTATTTCTATTTTTTGAAAAAATCTAATGTAAATGATAATAGGCTGTTGATAGTGTCGATAAAAAAGAAGCCTGAAACTTGTTTTTTAAGTTATCAAAGCGGAGTATCGAGTAATGTGTCACTTTTCAACACGTGCCTTGGGACTCTTATTCTTTAAACTGAATGCATTATCGTATGTTCTTTATCGTTTTTAACGAGTTGTTCATAACCTACAAAGTTAAAAACTTTAATGGAAAAAGGCTGCATAAATCTGATGAAAATACGGTTTAAAGTTCATTTCTATCTTTTACTAATTTATTTGGTGGTTTGAAATATTCCTGTAACACGGTTGATTTTCTAAATCCAAAGTTTCTTTTCAATAATCTGTTTACGATTTGTGAACGAGTTATCAAGTAGTTTTTATGGGTTTTATTATCTTTGTGAACAAATATGTTGAAAGCAATGAGAAAACTTAAAATAACGGAACTGAATAGAATCTCTGCCGAAGAATTCAAGACGGCTGAAAAACTTCCTTTGATTGTGGTACTGGACCATGTAAGAAGCTTATATAATGTAGGTTCCGTATTCCGTTCGTCCGATGCTTTTAGGGTAGAATCCGTGTATCTGTGCGGAATCACGGCCACTCCGCCACAGGTGGAAATCCATAAGACGGCATTGGGGGCAGAAGATTCCGTGGATTGGGTATATTATGAGCGTACGCAAGATGCCGTGGAACATCTTAAGGCAGAAGGCTACGAAGTTTGGGCTGTGGAACAAGTGGAAGGCAGTGTCATGTTGCAGGATTTCCGGCCGGATAAGGCAAAAAAGTATGCTATCATATTAGGAAATGAAGTGAAAGGCGTGCAACAAGAAGTTGTTGACCAATGCGACGGGTGTATAGAAATACCCCAGTTCGGGACGAAACATTCTTTGAATGTTTCCGTTACAGCCGGAATACTGGTATGGGAGTTTGCCCGTAAGATGAAGTTGTGAACATATAAAGGTATGATGTCATAACGTACCGGCTTCTACCATCCTAACCACCCGTTCCGTCAGCCGGTCATCAGCTTCAGGGTCATAGTCTTTTTTCAGGCTAGCTCCGAATATGCTAGCAAACGCCTGATAAAATCCGGCTTTGAAAGGACCGAAAAAGGCTTTCACTATTTCGAAGGAACTTTGGTTGCATTCGCGGTCCACTAACTTGATGAGCAGTTTCCCCTGTGAATAAGTCAGCTTCTTCATTTGTGGGGTATATTGCTTTTTTATGCCTTTCTCTACGGCTCGAATGTGAGCATCTTTTTCTTTTTTAGTAGGTAGTTTTTCCAGATATTCGTATGTCTCGGAGATGGTCTGGTTAACCATTTTGGCAATGGGAAGTGTTTTTTTCACGTTATAAACCAATTTGTTATATCGTATGATTTCCCTTTTGTTCTTAAACTTCAGTGGGGGATATACCGGAAGTTCGGGCATGATGATCACGGTGATGGAGTCGCCTTGATAAAATTCCTTTTGTGCTTTCTTGTAAAACACTACTTTTATTCTCGGTTCCCCATCTACAGGAATAAATTCTTCTTGCGCTTTCACTTGTAAAGTAAAGGCACCTAATAAGATTAATATGATAAGCCTGTATATTCCCATATCCGTTGCAAAAATATAAATTAAATACTTTCATCGCGTGTATTTTACAAAGAATAGTTCATTTTTTGTAGTATTTGCAATAGTTGTATGACATGATATAAAGTATCTGTAACATTGTGTGGATTTTCAAATACTGTTTTTCCATACCTTTGCCTTCATCTTACCAATAAACTTATTAAAGATGAAAAAAACTGTTTTTTACATCCTTTTGATGGTATTTTTAGGTAGTTTTAGAGGTTATTCCGCTGATTTGCGGGCGACAGGGAACGTAAGTATCCAATATAAGGAGAATGGATTGGAGGGAGACAAGGGGCAAGCCGTGGATTCCACTTTCCATATTTATTTGTGTTTCGGGCAATCTAATATGGAGGGGAATGCGGATATAGAAAGTGTCGACACGGAAAATGTGGACAAACGTTTCCGGGTCATGAGTGTCTGTGACGAGGATCTTAAAATGGGACGTACGCCAGGAGATTGGTACACGGCTGTTCCTCCGTTGTGCCGTTATGGGGCCAAATTGAGTGTGGCGGATTATTTCGGCCGCACTATGGTGGATAATTTGCCGGAATCTTGTAAGGTAGGTGTCGTGATGGTGGCCATAGGAGGAGCCGGTATAGATTGTTTTGACAAGGCTAGTTATGAAAAATATTATGAACAGGCCGATGAATGGCAGAAATATTTGATGGGGTTATATGGTGGGAATCCTTATGCGAAATTAGTGGAATTCGGCAAGAAAGCCAAGGAGCACGGCATTATCAAAGGCATTTTGTTGCATCAGGGGGAAAGCAACAATGGGCAAGCGGACTGGCCGGAGAAAGTGGAGAAAATCTACAGGGATTTGCTTTGTGATTTGGACCTTAAAGAAGAAGAGGTGCCTCTGTTTGCGGGGGAAATGCTGAGTGGGGCAGAAGGAGGAGTTTGCGCGGGGCACAATGAATATGTTGGCATGCTGCCGTGGTTGGTAAACGCGCACGTCGTTTCATCGGAAGGCTGTGAAGGGGCGAGTGACGGGCTTCATTTTACCTCTGAAGGTTACCGTGAAATGGGACGGCATTATGCCAGGGTGGTCTTAAATAAAGTGTATGGCATTCCGTTGGACATGCCGGACATGCCCGTGACAAATATAGATATGCCGGACAAGGACTTGGAAGTACAAATAGGGAAAGGGCAGAAATTGGAATTGATGGCTGCTTTTGAAGACGGGCATACGGAGGATGTGTCTTATATGGCCGAGTATGAAATAGAAAATACTGAAGTGGCAGACATCAAGGACGGGGAGGTACGTGGCTTTTCGCAAGGACGTACGGGAGTGAAGGCAACCTATACAGACGCGGCGGGAAAAATGTCCAGTCTGTCATTCACCCTCAATTCCACCTGTTTTCCTTTCGGTGAAGAATTCATTGAAACTGCATTGTTCGGGAACGGCACGTACCGCGAGGCCGTAAGGGCGTTTTTTCCGGGCGAGAATGGGCAGATGGGATGGAAGTATACCTATGGATTGGATATGAGCGGTTACAAGTACTTGGTATTGAAATTGGATAAAGTCCAAAAAGTAGGGGCTTGCATTATGCTTTATACAGAGAACAATATCTGGTCTGATTGTTGCCAATACCCTGTGGGAGGGGAGGTTTTGGTGGCCGTTCCCCTTCATGACATCACTTATACGAGTGGAGCACTTCAAGGCGAACCGGTGGACGTTTCCCGTGTCATGATTGTCGCCCTGTATGCCGGACAAAGTGGAGTTATTGATGTGGCCGACATGTATTTGACCAACAATGACGATTATTCGCCCGATGCAGTTCCTGTGTTTTCTATGGACTCCAAAGCCTCAAAGGCAGATGGAATAGTGTATGGCTTATCCGGCATCCGGATAAATGGAACGGATAATTTACCTAAAGGCATATATATAAGAGATGGAAAGAAGTTTGTAGTGAGGTAAAGCCTTTGTCACGTGGTGAATGCGGATTCTAATGCAGTGATTATTTGTAGGGGATAATTTGTCATACCGGAAATAGTTGCTTATATTTGAAGCATGGCAGAAAAACACTCTACTTGCATTTATCTACAACGCTTGTGGATAAACATGTTAATGTATTGTGTACTACAAATATATCCTGTGGATAAAGTCATTGCACAGCATTATTCCTGGGAAGAATTTGTAGAGAAGATTTCTGTGGATGAGTATGACGACGGGGAAGACATGAGTCCGCTTTTGGAAGAGTTGGCGGGATTGCATGAGCATCCTTTCAACCTGAACACGGCTACGAAAGACGATTTGGAACAGTTGCCTTTTCTGGATGCGGACGAGATAGAGGAAATCTTGGCATACGTGTACCGTTACGGCCCGATGCAATCGTTGGGAGAATTGATGTTGATAGAGGAACTGGACTACCAGACCCGTCAGTTCCTTGCTTTGTTCGTCTACGTGGAAAATCCTGTGGAGGAAAAAGAAAAGTTACGGTTGAAAACCTTGTTGAAAGGAGGGCGGCATGAGGTGACGAGCCGGTTGGATGTGCCTCTGTATAAACGTGATGGATATCAAATACCGGAAGATGAAGTATTGTTGAAAAACCCCAATAAGGTATATCTTGGTAATTCGTTGTACCATAACATACGCTACACTTATCAGTACAGGAACAGGCTGTTTTGGGGATTCACGGCGGAGAAGGACGCAGGAGAACCGTTCGGCAGTTATGGCAATATGGCTTATGATGCCTATTCGTTCCATTTCCTGTTGAAAGATTGTGGAAAACTCAAGGCATTGGCATTGGGAGACTACCGGGTGGGGTTCGGTGAAGGTTTGGTGGTGAACAGTGATTTTTCTTTAGGGAAATCCACTTTGTTTAATATGGGCGACACGAGACCGTCCATCAAGAAATTCTCTTCTACGTCCGAAACTTCCTTTTTCAGGGGAATGGCCGTTACTTTCCGTTTCGGGAAAGTGGACGTGTCGGCTTTCTATTCCTATTTGCCTACAGATGCCACTTTAAGGAAGGACGGGACGGTTTCTTCGTTGAAGACCGATGGTTTGCACCGTACTTTGTTGGAACTGTCCAAAAAGCATAATGTCATGGAGCAGTCTGCCGGGGCAGACGTGACTTGGAATACGAAATATTTTTCTTTGGGTGCGACTGCGTTTTACCAACATTTCAGTCGTTCTTTCTCAAAAGGCACGGAACTTTACCGGCAATATTATCCGGAGGGTAAGGATTTCCTGAATGCCAGTCTGCACTACCGTTGGCATCGTGACAGGTTTTCGTTTTCCGGCGAGACGGCGTTCAGCAACGTATATGGCGGTTGGGCCACGCTGAACAAAGCCATTTACCGTTTCAACCACCGGTACAGTGTGGTAGCTTTGCAGCGGTTGTTCGCTTACCAGTATGTGGGATTGCGTGCCAACAGCTTTTCCGAAGGTGGGGCGGTCAGGAACGAAAGCGGATTTTATATGGGAGTGGAGGCAGCCCCGCTGAACGAGTTGAAGTTGTCCGCTTATGTGGATTATTTTTATTTTCCGTGGGTGAAGTTTGGGATACCTCATGCTTCCGAAGGGGTGGAAGGGACGTTTCAGGCCGATTGGGTCGTATCGCGGAAGTGGGAATTGTCCGGACATTACCAACTGAAGCGGAAAGAACGCTATGGGCAGCCTTACCTGTATCATAAATTGAAGGTGCAGGCGCAGTGTATGCCTTCAAAAGTCTGGGAATGGCGCGGGGTGGCACGATATACAAGGGTGAGGGACGTGTATGGACGGCATGTCGGAGGATACATGGGAGGGAGCATCCTGAAATGGAAGGACCGGAAAAACCGCTTGAATGTGGCCGGGTCGTGCGTGTATTTCGACAGCGAGGACTACAAGGCGCCGATGTCTTTCTATGAGCCTTCGTTGTTGTATGCCTTTTCTTTCATGACGATGTACGGACAAGGAATGAGGGCGGCGGTGAATGCCCGGTGGAACGTGGCAAAACATTGGATGCTGATGTGTAAATACGGGGCTACCGGATATTTCGACCGGGACGAGATAGGGGAGGGGTTGCAACGGATAGGCGGCCGATGGAAAAACGATCTTTCTTTCTTGTTGCGTTACAAGTTTTGAAAAAAGATTGTGTTACCTTTGCAGGTAGTTTTTTTAGAATATAGCCATGTCTACAGTCATTTATCCTTCTCCCATATTCGGGCCGGTGCACAGCCGTCGGTTGGGGGTTTCTTTGGGCATTAACCTGCTTCCGGAAGACGGGAAGTGGTGTACGTTCGATTGTGTGTATTGCGAATGCGGGTTCAACAAGGATTTCCGTCCCAGGAAGCCGTTGCCCACGCGTGAGGAAGTACATGTGGCCTTGGAAGAAAGGCTGAAGGACATGTCCGCGAACGGCCCTGTACCGGATGTGCTGACGTTTGCCGGAAACGGGGAACCCACCCTGCATCCGCATTTTCCGGAAATCATAGAAGACACCCGTGCCTTGCGTGACCGGTATTTCCCGAAAGCTAAAATCAGCGTGTTGAGCAATGCCACCCAAATATTCAGGCCGGAGGTTTTCGAGGCTTTGGGGAAGGTGGACAACAACATCCTGAAACTGGATACGGTGGACGGGGATTACATTAGCCGGGTAGACCGTCCTACGGGGCGTTATGAAGTGGGTCGGGTGGTGGAACGCCTGAAAGATTTCCGAGGCAAAGTCATCATACAGACGATGTTCATGAAAGGCATGTCGGACGGTGTGGACGTGGACAATACTTCCGACCGTTTCGTGGAACCGTGGTTGCGTGCCGTGAAGAAAATAGCTCCATCGCAGGTCATGATTTACACCATCGACCGCGAAACGCCCGACCATGAGTTACGTAAGGCCACGCATGAAGAGTTGGACCGCATTGCCGGACGCATCCGGCAAGAGGGATTGGAAGTTTCCGTGTCTTATTGAGAAGTGTTGCGGTCGGTCTACGAACCGTATGGCCGTATTTTCCATGATATCATCAGCAGGAAAGGCTTTATGAAGATGAATATCTGTAAGGATATTTGTTGTTTTTATATATTTGATATTCAAATGTTTGTAGTTTATAAATCAATCTGCGCCAAACGGAAAATCATTTGGCGCAGATTGAAAAATCGTTTGGCTGAGAACGGAATTCCGTTCTCAGCCAAACGATTTTTGTATGTAACTTTCCTTTAAATTTCAGGAGGCTTGCACGTAACATCTCTTCCGGGACAGGCGTTTGTGCACGTAAAGGTAAGCCGGGATGAGGAAGAGGTCTGCAGCAAACCAAGCCGAAGGGTCGCCGTAACAAACTCCCGTATATCCTAAAATAGGGACCAGGAACAGGCTGACGGCCGTGCGGTCTACCATTTCGAATACACCGGACATCATGGCCAGTTTACTGTATCCTAATCCTTGGATGCTGTACCTGAGCAGGCACAGCAGTCCTAACGGGATGAAATAGGTGCAGGAGGTGACGATGAACTGGTTGGCCTTTTCTATGATTTCATATTCATGGACATCCACAAACAGGTAGATGATGTGGCGGGCGAAAAGATGCAACGCGATGAAACAGAAGATGCAGTAGAGGCAGACCATGAAAAAGCTGGCGCGCAGCCCCATGTTGATACGTTCTGTTTTTCCCGCCCCATAGTTCTGTCCGCAATACGTGGCCATGGCGATGCCCATGCTCTCCAACGGGCACATGAAGAACATCTTGATGCGCATGCCGGCAGTAAAGGCTGCCACGCACGAAGTACCCAGGGCGTTGTTCGCGCTTTGGAGCATGATGCTCCCTATGGCCGTGATGGAAAACTGTAGTCCCATCGGTACGCCCATATCCAACAGCCCTTTTATGTAGTGTCTGTCCAAGGCGGTTTCTCCCTTTTCCATTTTCAGTATGCCGAATTTCCTGAACATGTAATACAGGCAAAGCAGGGCAGAGACGGCTTGTGAGAAGACCGTGGCGATGGCGGCTCCGGCCACGCCCCAATGCAACACGAGGATGCAGAACAGGTCGAGGGCGATGTTCAGGACGGAGGACAGCAGCAGGAAGTAGAACGGGGTCTTGCTGTCGCCCAATGCTCGGATGAGACTGGAGAGCAGGTTATAAAGGAAAGTGAAAGGAATGCCGATGAAGATGACCAGAAGATAGAGGTAGGCACTATGCAGGATGTCGTGCGGTGTCTGCATCATGAACAGGATTCTCTCGCAAAGCAGGGAAGTGACGACGGCCAACACAATGGAAATGATGAGGGAAACCCAAAGACTGTTGGCCACGTAACGCCGCAAGTCGCTGTATGAACGTGCGCCGAACGCCTGCGCCACGGGAATGCCGAAACCGCAACAGCAGCCGGTGCAGAATCCGATGATGAGGAACACGACGGATGTACTGGCCCCCACGGCTGCCAAATCGTTGATGCCTAAATATTTTCCTACGATGGCTGCGTCTATCAGACTATAAGTCTGTTGGAGCAAGCTTCCCAAAATGAGCGGGAGCGAAAAGTTGAATATCAACCGCAGGGGTGAACCCTCCGTCATCTCTTTCGTCATGGCGAATCTCTTTTTCCTGAAAAACACATTCTTTTACGGGTGCAAAATTACGGAATTTACCGGAATTGTTTTATTAAATCCGTCAAATTAAGCGGATTTTTAGAAATAATAAAACTCCTTTCTCAATATGTTTTTATTAGAGAAAGGAGTTTTTACGAGGCCATTGTAAATGGTTACCTTATTTTTGGTCGTAAGCGTGTTTGGGATAGTCTATCGTATAGTGCAATCCGCAGCTTTCCTTGCGTTCGATGGCCTGCCGCGTGATAAGGTAACCCACGTTAATCATGTTGCGCAGTTCGCAAATGTCTTTGGTCGCCTTGACACGCTTGAAAAGCTCTTCGGTCTCTTCGTATAGCAGGTCCAAGCGTGTCCATGCCCGTTTCAGGCGCAGGTCGCTCCGCACGATGCCCACGTAGTTGCTCATGATTTGTCCCACTTCCTTCATGTCCTGCGCGATGAGTACTTTTTCTTCGTTGCTCATCGTACCCTCATCGTTCCATTCGGGTATCTTTTCATTGAAAGCATATTGGTCTATGACCTCCAAGCTGTGGCGGGCTGCCGCGTCGGCATACACCACGGCTTCGATGAGCGAATTGCTGGCCAAGCGGTTACCGCCGTGCAGTCCGGTACAAGAACATTCGCCCACGGCATAGAGCCGCCGGATGCTAGAACAGGCGTTGAGGTCTACCTTGATGCCGCCGCACATGTAGTGGGCGCAAGGCACGACGGGAATGTATTGCTTGGTAATGTCGATGCCGATGGAGAGGCATTTGGCATAAATGTTCGGGAAATGGTGTTTGGTTTCTTCCGCATCCTTGTGCGTCACGTCCAGGCACACGTGGTCCAAGCCATGTATTTTCATTTCCTTGTCGATGGCACGGGCCACGATGTCGCGTGGGGCGAGGCTAAGCCGCTTGTCGTATTTCTGCATGAACTCTTCGCCATTGGGCAACCGCAAGATGCCGCCGTATCCCCGCATGGCCTCTGTGATGAGGTAAGCCGGGTGCGTCTCGCCCGGATGGAAGAGGGCCGTGGGGTGGAACTGCACGAACTCCATGCCTTCCACCGTACCTTTGGCACGGTAGACCATGGCGATGCCGTCGCCCGTGGCAATGTTGGGGTTGGTCGTAGTGGCGTAGACGGCTCCCGTACCACCGGTGGCCATCAGGGTGACTTTGGAGAGGAAGGTATCTATCTTTTGCGTGTCGGGGTCTAAGACGTAAGCACCGTAACATTCGATGTCCGGCGTGCGGCGTGTCACTTCGATGCCCAAATGGTGTTGGGTGATGATTTCCACGGCAAAGTGGTTTTCCAGAATCGTGATGTTCGGATGGCGGCGTACGGCCTCCATCAGTCCGCGCTGGATTTCAAAACCCGTGTCGTCGGCGTGGTGCAGGATGCGGAATTCCGAATGTCCGCCTTCACGGTGCAGGTCGAAATCCCCCTTTTCGTTTTTGTCGAAGTTCACGCCCCATTTCACGAGGTCGCGTATGCCTTGCGGTGCGTTTTTCACTACTTGTTCCACGGCTGCAGGGTTGCTGATGAAATCCCCTGCAACCATGGTGTCCTTGATATGTTTCTCGAAGTTGTCCACTTTCAGGTTGGTCACTGAGGCTATTCCCCCTTGTGCCTTGGCCGTGTTGGCCTCTTCCAATGTGGTTTTACATACGATGGCCACCTTGCCTTTGCCCGCATCGGCCACTTTCAGGGCGTAACTCATTCCGGCCACTCCCGAACCTATCACTAAAAAATCAAATTTG
Source organism: Paraprevotella xylaniphila YIT 11841 (assembly GCF_900683745.1). Taxonomy (NCBI): domain Bacteria; kingdom Pseudomonadati; phylum Bacteroidota; class Bacteroidia; order Bacteroidales; family Prevotellaceae; genus Paraprevotella; species Paraprevotella xylaniphila. Next base: position 2,793,637 of record NZ_LR215980.1, on the reverse strand, counting down.
CGTATCATGCCGTCAGTTCATGCTGTTGATGTTAGACGTTGCAAAACTACTTAAAAACTCGGTTGGTTGTGCGTTTGCCGCAGGATTTCTTTTAAAAATAAAAGTGCAGTCCTCCGTTGATAAAGATACGGTAGAACTCTACGGATTGGTCCATGGAGCCGGGAATCACCCCATCTTCGTCATATACGTTTCCGTAAATGATTCCGGCATTTACTCCTATGCCTACGTGTTTGTTCAGCAGGTAGTCCGCACTGAGTTGGTAATGCAATCCCATCCCTTTTACAGTTTTTCCCATACTGAAATCCATCTCTTCCTCGACATTCAAGATGAAGGCACCTGCTCCGATGCCGTACCGTAGGGACCAATGTTTGTTGGCTGCCCTCATGACAAATTCCGGGCCTATGTAATCCAAGTGCATCCGGCTTTTGGGATTGGCGGTTTGTTCCTTGGGGTAATCGGGATTGCGTACGAAGTTGGTATGGTATGCTCCAGAGCGGTAGCCGGAATAGAGAATGCCTACACCCATGAACTTTTTACCCACCCAGTCGATTCCTCCCTGGAAATCCACCCCGTTTTTGAACGTGCCGCTGAGACCGCCCGGAATGTCATGGTAAGCTTTGCTGAACACATGACCGAAACCTCCGTTCCCGTAGATATGGATAGGGAGTGGGGGCGGGAGCTTACGTGGCTTTATGCTTTTCCGGCTAGCCAGTTCCAAACTGTCGGCTTTCCTTATCTGTTCCCTTTGTTGGGTTTTCATGCGTAGCATTTCTCCTTTTATCTGATGGCAGGAAACGAGGATGGTAGGTTCTTTATGTTCGGTGATAGCCAAGGCGTTTCCTCCCACTTTGGCCGTTTCAGCCTTGGCCAGTGCTACGACCTGGTCATAACTGAAATGTGCGGTATATCCGTTTCCTTTTACAGCCACTTTGCCCAGGAGTTCGGCAGAGTAAGGCCGGTTCGTTCCGGTCTTGAATACTTGTACGTCGTCAGCTTGCGTAGCGGGGTAAGAATGATAGATTTCCGTGACCACTTTCGGACTACAGCTTGTCACGAGCAAGGCCACAGCCCATGCAAACCATTTGCCTATTGCGTAGCAACTATTCTCTTTTTTATTTTCTGTTCTCTTTGACATACGCTTGTCTATATAATAAGATGGGATTCTTTCAGTTTGGCAATTCTTTTGTCCATGGAATTGATTCGAATCCGTTCCATGATTTCTTCTCGTTGGTCTATTAGTTGATAGAACTTATCTTTCCATACAGGAAGTTTCCCTAAGAAAAGTTCAAAACGCTCTATGTCATCCCAAGAATTGGTTTGTTCTTCCATGTCCATACAAACTTGTTGTATCAATGCGTCATTATCCAGATAAAGAGCAGTGATTAGCTTGTATTTGAGAAATTCTGTCAGGCTGCAATAATTGTGGCAAACCAACATGTCATATTTTTGCTTGTGTTTTAATAAATCAAACAAGTCTTTTACATTCACTGTTTCTCCGAGGAGGTTGCCGTGTTGGGACTGTACATCATCCACTGCATCTTGAAACATCTGTTGGTGCTTCTCGAATGGTATATCTAACGTGAGATGCTTTTTATTGTAGAACATTTCTATAATAATGTCGTCATTTATCCTCTCATCATATAAAGAATAACCTACCAATAGTGGTCGATAACTTCCATATATTCGTTGAAACTTAAATCCGATTAATCCAACTCCTAATTTCATTAATAATGTATTAGAAGAATACCTTGATAACATTGGAAATGCTTTTTTCCAATCGGTCAGAGGCAGACTTTTCACAGGAGAGCCTGATATAGGTTCAGTTCCTTTATCTTCCATATTACGATGTGATATAGATGAAATCCATTTATATATTTTGTTTTTTTATTCTTGGCATTTACCGAATAGTTTATAGTGTCTCCTTTTATTCTATAATGGGTACGTTCTTTCCGTTTTCTATTTTCCAGCTCGGTAATTTGTATTTGAAATAACCGAATTTTAACCGGTTGATAATGTCTACGTATGGAATAACTCCACCTCTCTCTATGAATTGAGCATATTTTTTATCTAACTTACCTTGAATAAAAGGTTGTTTATTAAATTGCCATACATTCCAGTGTATTTTGGGATCTTCATTTAGTTCTGCTAAGTTATCTGCAAATAATGCTTCTTTGTGTCCCTTTCCGATGTTTTTGGATGTTTCCACTTTGTACCACGCATTAAACACAATACCGAACTTCAAAATAGTGTGTGCATAAAACTCGACCTCATCTTTTACAATCTCTTCAATATTCGGTTTGTAGTCCATGGGATATTTGGTTTTAAATACACGTATGACACTACTATTCAGTTCTTCCAAGTCATTGGCTACGTATTGGAAAAACCGTTTGCATTCGTTGTCTATTTCTGCACAGAACACATTCCCGATTCTTGTTACGATTCTTTTCTTTTTAATTGTTTCCATTTTTATTGTTCTTTGATAGCTATATAAGCTTTGTTCATCTCTTAGATAGAATCCGATTTATGTGATATGCGGATATTAAACCTTTGTCGCTATAAGCAAAGGCAAATTGGAGTACATGTCGTTTTCCGTTATGATTCAACCAGTTATCAGTGCAGTCATACACGATGTCCATATATTGTGAAAAGTCCTCTTTATTCAATATAGACATGTTTTTATGCCTGATCACAATATTCCGGTTTCTTATCTCCGGCAATCGGACAAATACATTTTTTAAATATTCCCAATCTGTTATTTGAAGAGATAGTAAACCAGACCATTGTTCCAATAACTCTTTGGCATATCCTCTGTTTGGAAAATCCATCATATCGGCGTGCTCCACTTCATAATGTTCTATATCATAACACCAGACGAATGGTCTGAGTCGCAACAAAGGCTCTATCCTTTTTTGTTCGTGCAGATTGAATACAAAAGTATAATGATGTTCAGGATCATCAATCCATTCACTTGTTACAATTTGGACCACATCAATGTAGTTTTCAAAATCTTGTTGTGGTAGACCCGACAAATCTTCGTGCAATAGAATGATATTCCTTTTGTTTATCATACCCTCATCTGGACTACGGAAACAATCTATCAGTGCATCCCAATTATCTTGGACATAATATGGATAATTTAATCCTGTAACAATGCAATTACATAGTTCCAGTCTGTTGGTAACTGGACCTATATGAATTATCTTCGCGTCTTTTTCATAAAGCTTTGAAGGGTTTAAAGTAAATATGATATCTTTCATGTAAAATTAATATTTCCAGTTTATAGGTATAAAAGTGTTATGATGATCTGGTGTAAACCATATACTACCATTATTTCCCATTATAATTCTTCTTGGTCCAGGGCGGTGAATATTAAGTTCCCGTGGTGGTGGACATATATATTCTGTATAGTTTATACCTGTTGGCAAATCATTATATTTATTCCAATAACGTTCATTGTCATGTCTAAAAGTATAAGTTTTACCTTCTCCTATTCTTTTAAGTTCCGGTCCTAAATCATGTATGGTTCCATCTGGTTCAGCAACAAAATAATGTGGATTTTCGTTGTTTACGTTACCTTGTATTTTTGAACTTTGTTGTGGTTCAGAATAATACTCAATGGCTCTTTGGGAAGATGGTAATATATTAGGCTTTCCTTTCCCCGTCCAAAAGTTCTTTCCTTGGCTTGCAGCTATTCCACCGTTCACGACCCCTCCGATAACACCAGCTCCGATGGCACTCAAAACATATCCTTTCCAACCCATTTGGGGATCGCCGAAAGCTTGGGAATTTCCTACACTGAGGATGGAGCTTGACACTACACCGGAGAATGCACTTTCCACAAATCCACCTAAGAAGCCCGCACCCACCATTGTAGCGGCCACAAACCCTGCTGCCGCACCGAATCCCCCGGCTGCCGCACCTATTCCGAATGCAGAGACGGCATCACCAAAATCATCTATTTGTCCGTTAATGGCTTTCCAGCTAAGGTTGGCCGTTCCTCCAACTATCATGGCGATACCAATGATAAAGAGTGGGTTCTCTCCGTTTTCATCCACGTAGGCAAGCGGATTATTCATGCAATAGGCATATCGGTTAAATCCCTGCGAAAAATCAGGAATCTGCATATAGGGGTCGGGCGAGAGGAAACGTCCAAGTATGGGGTCGTAAAGCCGGGCGTTCATGTCGACAAGTCCGAATACGTCCAAATATTCATGACCGCAGAACCCACGTGAAAATGTCGAAGCCGACAATGTGGTAGGCCGTACTTCCGGGCTATATGAAACGGGGTTTCTCCGCATGCCCCAGGCATCGTGGTTTAGCTCTTTTATAAGGTATCCGTCGAAACGTACCACATGGGTAATGCTACCCAAATAGTCGCGGAGCAGGCTATAGCATTGTGTGAGAGGGCCTGTTTTTTCCAACATTACGGGTGCATCATAATAGTTTCCACCCACATATACTCTTTCTCTTGCCGGGCCGGAAGAAGACTCTTCCAGTTCATAACACCCCCCGAGATAATATTTCCGGAGATAGGAGCGTCCCTTGTCCTGTGTGACTGTCATTTTCACTTTGTCCAAGTTGCCATTGTAGACGAACTTCGCATCAAAAGCCCCTTCGTGTATGGAGTCAGGCCGCAAGGCTTTGGTATAGAATATTTCCTGCGTACCCATTCCGGACGTGAGGTTGCCTTCAGGGGCAATGCCTGTTACGGCATGAGGTTTTCCGGGCATTTCGTAAGTGTAGCTTCCTACACCCGATTTCTTTATGATATTCCCGTTGGGGGCATATTCCAAAACGGATGTTCCATCTCCTGTAAGACGGTTCATCCCGTCATAGTTGAAAGTTTCCGTCTTTCCCGACCTTTGGTCGGTACGTGTCCGAAGGTTTTGCCGGGAAGTGTCGAACGTATATGTGAAGTTTTGGTAAGTGAGCTGGTCAGTCTTCCCAGTCCGGTGCAGGGGATAACCGTATGCATCGTATTCGTAGAGTCTTGTGATGTTCCCTGTTTGTGCTCTGGTAGGCATTCCCATGTCGTTTTCATCCTCTATTTTAAGGACGGAGGTGCCATCATTAAGTTTTATTTCTGTCAGGTGTCCGTTCTGATACACGTAATTTTCAGTGGTCAACCTGCCGTTCTGCGAGGTGTAAGTGACGGAAGCCGTATTTCCATCTTTGTATGTATAATCTTTCAGCAGCCACTTTCCGTCCGGGGCATCCTCCCGGTATGATGCCAAACGCCCGAACTCATCATAGGTATAGGTGATGAATGTGTTGTTGAACCCCTTGATGGTGGCTATTTCACCATGTGGCGTATAAGTATATGCCACGTTGGGACTTCCCCATCCTATGTTGGTCAGCCGGTTGTATGAATCATAGAGCCTGTTGATATTTTCCCCTCGGGCGTTCTTTTCCCATGCGATGTCCCCGAAAGCCTCATATCCATAAGTGCTTTCTCCGAATCCGGGGTCTGTCCTTTTGCGGCATTTCCTCATGTCGTTGTATTCGAACTTGGTCTGGGTTCCATCCGGGGCTGTAATGATAAGGGGTTGGCCGTCCGCATCCAGTTCGTAACGCGTGGTGCCTCCCGGGTCGTCCACCCTGACAAGACGATCACGAAGGTCGTAAGCCCTTGTGGTTTCCACCCCGTCCTGCGTGGTGGTTATAGTGTATCCGTCATTGTCATCGCTGTAAGTGTACGTGGTGGTATGGCCGGGACGGTCCGTGACGGAAACCAACCGGTCGAAATCATCGTACGTGTAAACCGTATAATGGGAAGGGGAGGACTGTGTATAAGGCAGTGACTTGCGTGCAACACGTCCGTAAACGTCATATTCTATGTCAGTACTTCTCCATATTCCGTCAAAAGTCATTTCGCTTTGGCGAACCACCCGTCCTAATGCGTCATAGACGGTCTTCATGTCCGGTTTTCCCGTTTCCCGGATTATGATTGCATATACTCCTCCCGTAGCTTCATTGCACCATGCATATTCATTGGTCACGGTGGTGCCGTCTGCACGTTCCGTTTCGACTTGTCTTCCAAAGCCGTCATAGGTATAGGCTGTAGTATTTCCCCGGCTGTCGGTGTGCGACTTCAGCCTGCCGTCTGTCCCGTATGCGTACTTTTCCGTTGTCCCTATTTCTGAAGTATGCGAGGATATCCTCCCGTAATTGTCATATTCCCATGATTCGGAAATCCTTGCTTTACCGGTCCACTCCGTTACTGCTTTTATGAGATTTCCTTTTGTATCATATTGGTTGTCATAACGTGTCTCTCCTCCGAGGTAATCCCTTCGGACTGTGGGCATGTCATATTGCCACGAAGGAATGGTGGTTTTTTGTGACACGCTTTTTCCTCCGGCTGTGGTATTTGTGACGGTTTGTTCGTGGATGCGTCCGAAAAGGTATTCTTGTCCGGAAGGTATATAAGCCAGCATGTAGCACACGTCCATGCTGTCAGGTGACGTACCTCCTATCTTGTTTTCAGCCCATCCGGTGTAGACCGGTTTGAAAACAGTGTTCGTTTTTGTTTTATGTCCGTCCCAATATTCTATTTCTTCCGTGGAAGGGTATCCTAACTTGTGTCCATCATAATAATATAGATTGTCCGCGTTTTTTAAATAATCACTTTCATCCTTCATATATAGGTTGACTTCAACCATACGGTTAGGATGCTCCACGATTTCATATTCATAAAAGTTTTCGTAGGCCAAATCATATGCCTCATGGGTCAGTATCCCATACCTTTCAGGGTCAAAGTCACGGATAAGTTCCTTTCCCTTGAAATCCACGGTACGGGTTTGCTGGAAGCCGCAAAATCCCTTTCCGGTAAGATGTTTTATTCCACCTTTATAGTAATAATGCCATCCATCCATTTGCTTGCCATCCACATATTTTTCTGAAATGGCAAGTAAAGGAAGATTGTCAAAGGCTTCTACATAAGGATAGTGGATATTGTAACCTGGCTGATATATGGATGAAAATGTGGCATCTCCGTTGGTGATAGCATAATCGTTCTTTTCTATGGCACCAAGACTATTCACCATTCCTGTAATAAGGTTCTCTTTTTTGTCGTTGCGTGAAAAAGAATACAGATGAATCTCATTCCCATCAAAACAGGCAAGTTGGGAAAAATCCTTTCCCGTCTTTAGGCGTGAAGGCAACAGTTGTCCGCCGGAAGAAGGATATGGAGTAAAGAAAGGATCCTCGAACCGTCCGGCATTATTATATAAATAGGTATAAAACCCTTTGTCGGTATAGTCTATCAAATCCGAACGTCCGTCCCCGTTGACATCTTGAAGTAAGAAATTATATCTGCGTTCTTGTCCTAAACTTTCGCCATCACGCAAAGGTAAATTGAAATTGCTTAAGTCAAAGACCCCATTGCCTTGGGATATAAACAATTCACAATATTGTCGGTTGGAAGTCTTGGTGACATATCTAAGCATGTCTGTCAGTCCGTCCCCGTTAAAGTCACCTATGAGGAATTTTGTATTGTCAGTAAAAACCAGGGGGATTCCGTCTGCTATTTTGCGAGGTGTCCAGACCGAACCTTTTATGTCGAATTTATAAATGTGTGCTCCATTACGATCTTGGTGAACGATTTCGCTACACCCGTCACCGTCATAGTCCAACACGAAAATTTTGTCCGTCCGATTATATATAAATTCCGGAGTAGGGGAATTATGAGTGGTTTGGAATTCTACATGGAAAGGGAATATATGGCCTTGGTAAGGAAGCGTGCCTTTGTTCAGGTCGAAGATGTAACATTGGGAAGGCAAGCCGGTATCTCCGAAAGGTTGGTGGGCGGATACGCCTAAAATTTCGGTTTTCCCGTCTCCGTTGAAATCTCCAGGGTAATAATATTTGGGTTGGATACTGAGTGCTTCTATATTATCGTGTATACAGGAATGTAGGGTGGAAAAATAATATATATGTTGCAAGGGTTGCTTATTCATTAAAAGACTTTCACTATCGTGAATCCTGAAAGTGACTTGATCTGTTTGCTTATTTGCTATGGTGTTGTTTATTTGTACAACGCAGTCACGTCCGCACCCGGTGATGTCTGCGGCCACAATGTCGATAAATCCGTCGCCACTGTAGGTCAACTGGTGCCGACCACCTTGCATGACTCCTAAAAAAGAAAAGTAATCAATATAGTCGTTGTTAGGATAGCCGTTTTCAATCCAGGAATAACCCTCGAAACCGTTTACCACTTCCAGTTCATTCTGGATGATATAAGGATTGTAATCGGGTATTGCTACAATTAAGTCAGCTTTACCGTGGTCAGCATTCCGCGCTACGACAAAACGTTTTGGAGAAGGTGTCCCTACATAACCTTTGCAGACGAAAGAATGGGTGTCATAACCTGTTGCCTTATTTCCCTTACCATAGTAGAAATGCAAGGGAGGAAAGCTTTTCACACCACTCAGATACTCAATTTCTTCCAATAGGGATTGTTTAAGCGTCGTTTGATTCTCATTCCTATAATTGAGTTTATAAGTTCCCAATATGGTATTACCAAACTTACAGGTTATGGTTTTCAGCAAAGAGTTTTCTGTTACTTTCTGTCCTGAAAGATAAAAGGATACTGGGTCTGTCCGTGAACCGACAAACGAGAATTCTATGGAAGCTCCGTTGTATGTAATTTTGTTTATCCGGTAATGGTCCCTTTGTGAAGTATAATGGTATGTAATGGTATTGCCCCACAAATCACTCAGTTCCGTGAGAGGGTAATATAGGTTATTGTTGGTATTGGTTTTATAACCGAATATGGCCGTTCGGCCATTGGGGAAAGCCACGTCAAAATACTGTAAGGAATTACCTGCATAGTTCGCTTTGACACGTATATAGCCGCGCTCGCTCAAATAAGTGACGGAATCCACCTTGACCAACCGCATACCATCGAGCATAAAAACATCTTCACGGTTGAAAGCTATGGGAGCGATTTTCCCATCATAATAAGGTGTTTGTACTGTGCGGCAAATGACGGACAATCCGGAAAGAGACCATCCTATTCCTAATAAACCGTTGCCTTGTTGGCTATTATAAACAAAGGATAATTCCGGATTAAATCCCCGTATTCCTTTATAAGCAGATATAGGGACAGTATAGGTACGTGCACCGGTGGGAGATACTCCTGAAGTGATATCTATTTGTCCCACTTCATTTCTTGTGTCTATCTTGTAAGTGATAGGCACATAATCGTTGTCAATAGCCGGATACCCCTCTTGTCCGAGGGCAGAAAGGAGGCAGCACGCGCAAAGGAAGAAAAGAAGCGGAAACCGTTTCATAAGCGTTATTTTTTGATGATTTTCCAAGTGGTTTCTTGTCCGCCCGTTGCGATATGTAGCAGGTAAATTCCATTTGTGCAATGGCTCAGGTCGAGTTCGGAAACGGGGGAGGTTGTTTCTTTTACGTCCACGACCGCTTCGCTCATCGAAGTAATGCGCAAACTGGCTTTTTCTTCGGGGGCGAGTCCTTGGATTTCCACTTTCAGGTGCCCTTCCGTTGGGTTGGGCCAGATACGGATCTGTTTTTCAGAGAACATGTCGGAATAGAAATTATCCTCTTTTTTTTCTTCCGATGACAGGTTTCGTTTGGCAACATCTGAGTTTTGCAGCACGATTTCCCGCTTCACCCGGTTGCCTAACGCATCGTATGCAAACCTTATCGCATTCTGAGAGAAAGCGGAAAAGTAAAACAATAAGCCGGAAAAAACAAATAATGCTCTCATAATATATAGGTTTTAGTTTGTTTTTCTGCTATCGTCCCAAAGGTATATGTCTTTTTTTAAATAAACAAAAAATAAAGGATATTTTTGGGCTTTCTGTGGATTTAATCCGTAAAAAGTGTAACTTGCATCAAATTTTAGTTTTATGATACGGACATTTCATGCAAAAATTAATAAGAAGATAATGTTTTTCAGCTTGTTGCCTGCTACAGTGTTGGCCATATATTTCTTTTGGGTAAAATTGCCTTTGGCTGCATTGTGTTGTATGGTCTTTTTGGTTTTCGTGGTGGAACGTTTGATTCATACGTATTATGTTTTTACCGATGAAGGTTGCTTGTTCATTCATCAAGGGCGGTTTTCCAAGGTCAGCAGGCATTCTTTGTCCGACATCGAAAAGGTGGATATCGTACGGCCGTCTTCTTTGTCTTTTTTAAGGAATAAGGATACTGTCATGTTGACGTTTTGCGACGGTTCGATAAAGTTCATCACGCCTTTTCCGGCTGAAGAGTTTTGCCGGTATTTCAAACGAAAACAAGAAGATTTTCTTGAAAAGACAGGTGGCTTATGAATATGAGGCTTTTTAGAGTACTTTTGGGAGTCTTCTGGTTTGTTGGGGGAGTTGGTAATCCCTTGTTGGCTTCCGGGAGATTTTCTTGTGAACCGCTTGGGGAAGAGGCTTCGTGGCCGGTGTGTTTGCGGGACGGACTGGATAGCTTGTTGCAAGATGAGCTATTCCTTACTTCACAAGTAGGTTTGTGTGTATATGATTTGACCGACGATACTTTACTGTATGCTTATCAGGCCAAACAGCGTATGCGGCCGGCTTCCACTGAAAAATTGGTAACGGCTGTCACCGCGCTTTCCGAATTGGGGAGTGATTATCGTTTTGCAACCCGCTTGTTCTACACAGGCGAAATCCGAGGGCGTGTTTTGTATGGAGACTTATATGTCGTGGGAGGTTTCGACCCTTGTTTCGGGAAAGAAGATTTGCTTTCTTTCGGCAAGGCTTTGAAAGAATCGGATGTGGATTCTATAGTTGGGAAACTGTATGCAGACGTGTCGATGAAAGATACCTTGCAATGGGGATGGGGGTGGTGTTGGGATGATGACATGCCGGTGCTGACTCCTTTATTATATGGGAAGAAGAATATTTTCATAAGGGCATTCAGCGAGATGTTGCATGGCTTAGGTATTCATCATGTTTTTGGAGGACAAGCCCGTTGTCCCCAAAATGGCGTATTGTTAGCCGGACGGACACGTCAGTTGGCAGACGTTTTGCATCCGATGATGAAAGAGAGTGATAATTTATGTGCCGAAGCCTTGTTTTACCAGTTGGCAGCCCGTACAGGAAAACCATACGCTTCAAGAAAAGAAGCTATGTACTACATTGAGCGGTTGATAGGGCGGTTAGGCTATGATCCCGGAAAATATATAGTGGCCGATGGGAGCGGGGTTTCTTTATATAATTACTTGACACCGGAACTTGAAATTGCTTTCCTGAGATACGCTTATCGTGATGAGGCTATTTTTTCACCTCTTTATATTGCTTTGCCTATAGCCGGAGTTGACGGTACGCTGGAAAAACGTATGAGGAAGGGAAGAGCTTACGGAAACGTAAGGGCTAAGACCGGGACTTTGGAAGGAGTATCCACGTTGGCCGGTTATGTACGGTCGGCGAATAACCATTTGTTGGCCTTTTGTATTATGAATCAAGGTGTGGAACGTGTGGCGGCTGCACAAGACTTTCAAGACAAAGTTTGTGAATGGTTATGCCGGTAGTTTTTTTAAGTAGTACTTAAATCGTTCTAATTTAGATATTTTAATCTTCCATAAAAGAAGCTTTAAAATAATATATGTACCTTTGCGCCCGTTAAAGAGACGAGGAAATGAAGCTTAAACTCTGTATGTGGCTACTGTTTTCCATGTCTTTCTTAATGGCTTTTGCCACGATGGAAAAACATGGTTCATCGGCGTTTTGTGCTGAGGCAAGTTTTCTGTCGGTGGAAAGTTTCGGACAGGAAGCTACATATTGGACATCTGATACTCCTTATTTCTTTTTTACTTCTGATTACATAGCCCCGTTGTCTTTTGCCTTGGATGAAGGGGCTGAAACGTCGTGTCCGGGGTACATGGCGGCCTCGGAAAGATTATCCGGTTTTCTTTATGCTTCCGTAAACTGTTTTTTATCTCCTTGCAGGTCTTTATACTATTCTTATGATTCCGGACCTAGCAGGGATTATTATATCTTTACCTTGAGACGGATCAGGGTGTGACCCCTACGGGGCCTATATTATATAAATAGGTATCATTTCAGAGTGCCATATCTTATGGTCCTTTTCCCCTCGGAAAAGAAAATAAAAGATATGTCTTTCACTACAATAATCTTTGGTTGTTAAATTAAATATAACTTCAAGAATGACGGATTTCACATTGTTAACGGTCGTGGTGCTTACGGCAATCGCTTTAGTGACGGCTGCCTTGCTGATAGCACGCCTTGCGGCCCCCCGTACGTTCAACCCCCAAAAAGGCGAGCCATACGAGTGCGGCGTGCCCACGAGGGGGGAAGCTTGGTTCCAGTTCCATGCCGGTTATTACCTGTATGCCATCCTGTTCCTGATATTCGACATCGAGACGGTGTTCCTCTTCCCGTGGGCGGCGGTGGTAGGCCGTATCGGCATGCAAGGGCTGTTGAGCATCGTGTTTTTCATTGTGGTATTGATTCTGGGCCTGGCTTACGCCTGGAGGAAAGGAGCGTTGGAATGGAAATGAAACACGGGTTGCCCAAGATAAAGGACATGGGGTCGGGCGATTTCAAGAACAACGATTACCTGCTGCGCATGGCCGAGAAACTGAACCGCGACGGGGCTGGCATCGTGTTGGGCACGTTGGACGACCTGATCAACTGGGGCCGCAGCAATTCGCTCTGGTCCCTTACTTTCGGCACGAGCTGTTGCGCCATAGAGTTCATGGCCTTAGGGGCGGCGCGTTATGACATGGCGCGTTTCGGTTTCGAGGTGACGCGCAACTCGCCTCGCCAGGCGGACATGATCATGGTGTTGGGCACGATTACTTACCGCATGGCTCCGGTACTGAAGCGGTTGTACGACCAGATGGCCGAGCCGAAATACGTGGTGGCCGTGGGAGGATGCACCATCAGCGGGGGGCCGTTCCGCAAGAGTTACCACGTGGTGAACGGTATCGACGAGATTATCCCGGTGGACGTGTACATCCCGGGATGCCCCCCGCGGCCGGAGGCTTTCTTTTATGGCATGATGCAGTTGCAACGTAAAATCAAGGCGGAGCGTTTCCTTGGGGGACGCAACCGCAAGGAGAAGCCGGAAGAGGCAGAGGAAAGAAAGGAGGCCGGAATATGATTGAAGAAAAGATAAGGCAGTGGTGCGCGGCCGCCACGGTGGAAGAGGCCGGCGAGAGAGTGGTAGTGGTCCCGAAGGGGGACGTGGCGGAGGTATGCCGCCGGTTGCACGACGACGCGGAAGAACCGATGGATTACATGCGCGACCTTGTGGCGGCGGACGGGGACGGGCGCCTGAGCGTGTTCTACCTGTTGGAGTCGACCCGGACGGGCGGTCGCGTGACGTTGCGCACGGACACGGACGGGCGCGAGAAGCCTTTCCTGCCCTCGGTGTGCCGGATATGGAAGACGGCGGAAATCAAGGAACGCGAAGCATACGATTTCTTCGGCATACGCTTCACGGGGCATCCTGACATGCGCCGCCTCTACTTGCGTGAGGATTGGGCCGGTTACCCGCTCCTTAAGGATTACGACATGGGCAGCAACCCGCTCAACATGGAGAATGAGGTGAATGCCGACGTGACGGAGGAATATGACTTGCGTGCGGACGGGACCATCGAACGGCGCGAGAACGTGGTGTTCAACCCTGATGACTTCATCGTGAACATCGGCCCGCAACATCCTTCCACGCATGGCGTGTTGCGCATGCGTACGTCGTTGGACGGCGAGACGGTCAAGAAGATAGACCCCATATTGGGATATATCCACCGGGGCATCGAGAAGATGAACGAGAGCCTGACTTATCCGCAGACATTGGCGTTGACCGACCGTCTGGACTACCTGAGCGCCCACCAGAGCCGCCATGCCCTGTGTATATGCATCGAGCAAGCTGCGGGCATCGAGGTTTCCCAACGTGCACAATATATCCGCACGATAATGGACGAATTGCAACGAATCGATTCCCACCTCCTCTTTTATTCCTGTCTGGCCATGGACATGGGTGCGCTTACGCCTTTCTTCTATGGTTTCCGCGAGCGTGAGATGATTCTCGACATATTCGAGGATACCACCGGGGGGCGGTTGATTCAGAACTACAATGTGATTGGCGGCGTGCAGGCCGACCTGCATCCCGATTTCGTGCGGAAGACGAAAGAGTTTATCGTGCACTTGCGGAACATTATCCATGAATACCACGACATCTTTACGAAGAGCGTCATTGCCCGCACCCGTCTGAAGGGGGTCGGCTTGCTTTCGCGTGAGGATGCCATCTCGTTGGGCTGTACCGGCGGTACGGGCCGTGCCTGCGGATGGGCCAACGACGTGCGCAAGCACCATCCCTACGCGATGTACGGCAAGGTGGACTTCAAGGAAATCACCTATACCCATGGTGATTCGTTTGACCGCTATATGGTGCGCATGGACGAAATCATGGAATCCTGCCGGATCATAGAACAGTTGATAGACAACGTGCCCGAAGGGGAGTTCCGGGTGAAGACGAAGCCCATCCTCAAATTGCCCGAAGGCGTGTTTACGGCTTCCGTCGAGGCCAGTCGTGGCGAGTTCGGCGTGTTCCTCATCAGCCGGGGGGACAAGATGCCTTACCGTTTGCATTACCGGAGCACGGGCCTGCCGTTGGTGCATGCCATGGACACCGTGTGCCGGGGCGGGAAGATAGCCGACCTGATTGCCATCGGCGGTACGATGGACTTCGTGATACCGGATATTGACAGATAACATACAGACACATTTAAATATATGGATCAAGCATTTTTGGATTATTACAGCCTGGAACCGTTCACGCAGTGGATACACCGTACGTTGTGCGGCGTGATGCCTGAGGACTGGGCTGTTTTTATCGAAGGGTTGGCGCTGGGCATAGTCATTTTGTTGGCATACGCCGTGTTGGCCGTGGTGCTCATTTACATGGAACGCAGGGTCTGCGGCGCTTTCCAGTGCCGTATAGGGCCGAACCGTGTGGGGGGCAAAGGCGGGTTGTTGCAAGTGCCGGCCGACGTGTTGAAGATACTGACCAAGGAGATCATACGCCTCAGGAAGTCCGACCATGTGCTTTATGAACTGGCGCCTTATCTAGTGATTCTGGCTTCCGTCATTTCGTTTTCCTGTCTGCCCTGGCACAAGGGAGCAGAGATTCTGGACATGCAAATAGGGATATTCTTCGTGTTGGCCGCTTCGAGCATCGGGGTGATCGGCATTTTGTTGGCCGGATGGAGCAGTAACAGCAAGTACACGATTATCGGTGCCGTCCGCAGTGGTGCCATGATTATCAGCTATGAGCTGTCTTTGGGTATCACGGTACTTACGATGGTCATCCTGAGCGGGACGATGAGCATCAGCGGCATCGTGGAAAGCCAGGCCGGAGGATGGAACATTTTCAGGGGACATGTCCTGACGTTGGTGGCTTTTGTCATTTACCTCATTTCCGGCAATGCCGAAGCCAACCGCGGGCCGTTCGACCTGGCTGAAGCCGAGCAAGAATTGACAGCCGGTTACCATACGGAATATTCCGGCATGCATTTCGGCTTTTTCTACTTGGCCGAGTACCTGAACCTTTTCATTACGGCAGGTATTGCCACTACGCTTTTCTTAGGGGGGTGGATGCCTTTGCATGTGGCCGGGCTCGACGGGTTCAATGCCGTGATGGACTATGTTCCCGGTATCGTATGGTTCCTGGGCAAGACGTTTTTCGTCATATTCCTGTTGATGTGGATCCGGTGGACCTTCCCCCGTTTGCGTATCGACCAGGTGCTGACGTTGGAATGGAAATACCTCATGCCCTTGTCGCTCGTAGTCATGTTGGCCATGGTGGTGATGAAGGTTTTCGGATTGGTTTTTTAAAACGATAGTAATGAAATGAGTAAATTCACAAAATATATAAAGAGATATTGGCGTAGCACGGAGAGTCTGGCGGGAGGACTGAAAACGTCCATCAAGGTGTTCTTCCGGAAGAAAGTGACGGAGCAGTATCCGGAAAACCGGCATACGACGCTTTACATACCGGAACGTCATCGGGCACAGTTGGAAATGATTCATGACGACCGGAACCAGCATCATTGTGTGGCCTGCGGGTTGTGCCAGATGGCCTGTCCCAACGATACGATCCGTGTGGTTTCCGAAGTGAGGGAAGATGCGGAAGGAAAGAAGAAGAAGTATTTGGTGAAGTATGAATATGATTTGGGTTCCTGCATGTTTTGCCAGCTTTGTGTCAATGCCTGTCCGCATGGCGCCATACGTTTTTCCAATGATTTTGAGAATTCGGTTTTCGAGCGTGACAAGTTGCTGCTCACGTTGAACCGGGAAGGTTCGGTGTTGGCACCGGCTCCTGAGAAAAACAAACCTATAAAAGCATAATGTAATATGGAAGGAATCACTCTTGGGCAAGTAGTTTTTGGGGTTGTCTCACTGATGATGGCGGTCTGTTCGGTGTTGGCTGTGACATCGGGGCGTATTTTGCGTGCGGCCACGGCTCTGTTGTTTGTGCTTTTCGGGACGGCCGGCCTTTATTTCATGTTGGGCTATACCTATTTGGGAGCGGTGCAGTTGTCGGTTTATGCCGGAGGTATCGTCGTGCTTTATGTCTTCTCCATCCTGTTGACCCGTTCGGACAAGAACATGAACGAACGTATCCCACGGGGACGTTGGTTTGCGGCCATGCTGACGGTATTGGCCGGTTTCGGGTTGACGGTATTCTTGCTGTCGTCTTACGGTTTTGCACGTTTCTCCGTTCCTCCGTTGGTGGAACTGGATCCGGTGAAAGTCGGCAACGCGCTTGTCGGAATGGGGAAATACCAGTTTGTCCTGCCTTTCGAGGTCGTCAGTGTGTTGTTGTTGGCCTGCATGATCGGTGCCATCATGATTGCGCGTAAACGTTGATTAAACAAACAGAGTTATGGAAATAGATGCTTTTTATTATCTGATACTGAGTTCGGTGATGATGTTTGCCGGTATTTACGGCTTTTTCACGCGACGCAACCTGTTGGCCACGCTCATCTCCGTGGAATTGATGCTGAATGCCACGAACATCAACTTTGCCGTGTTCAACCGTTATTTTTATCCGGGTGCGCTCGAAGGCCATTTCTTCACGCTCTTCGGCATTGCCATCTCGGCGGCGGAAACGGCTGTGGCCATTGCCATTATGATAAATGTGTACCGTAATGTCCGGAATATCCAGACGGATGATGTCAGCGACCTGAAGGGTTGACGCCGGAAACTGATAAAAAGAAGAATGATATGGAATATACGATATTGATACTCCTCCTGCCCGTACTGAGTTTCTTAGTGTTGGCTCTGGCAGGTATGAAGATGTCCCATCGCGCAGCCGGTCTGGTCGGTTCGTTGTCATTGGGGGCTGTGGCCGTGTTGAGTTATGCCGTGGCATACGGTTATTTCACCTTGCCGCGTTTGGCCGACGGGACGTTTGGGACCCTGGTACCTTATAATTTTGTATGGTTGCCTTTCACGGTCGGCCTGCATATCGACATGGGCATCCTGCTCGACCCTATCTCGGTGATGATGTTGGTGGTCATTTCCACCGTCTCGCTCATGGTGCACATCTATTCTTTCGGGTATATGAAAGGGGAGAAGGGTTTTCAGCGTTATTACGCTTTCCTGAGCTTGTTCACCTTTTCGATGCTCGGCTTGGTGGTAGCCACGAACATTTTCCAGATGTATGTGTTTTGGGAACTGGTGGGCGTGTCCTCTTACCTGCTCATAGGGTTTTATTACACGAAGCCTGAAGCCATCTCCGCTTCCAAGAAAGCTTTTATCGTGACACGTTTTGCCGACCTCGGATTCCTCATCGGTATCCTGATTTACGGTTATTATATGGGTACGTTCACCTTTGCGCCTGCCGAGGAGAACCTTATGCAAGGCGCATTGATGCTGCCGTGGGCATTGGGGCTGATGTTCGTGGGCGGTGCCGGTAAGAGCGCCATGTTCCCGCTCCACATCTGGTTGCCCGATGCCATGGAAGGTCCTACGCCGGTGAGTGCGTTGATTCATGCGGCCACGATGGTCGTGGCCGGAGTGTACCAAGTGGCACGGATGTTCCCGCTTTATATCGCATACGCGCCGGAAACGTTGCACATTGTGGCCTACGTCGGGGCTTTCACGGCTTTCTATGCCGCTTCCGTGGCTTGCGTGCAAAGCGACATCAAGCGGGTGTTGGCCTTTTCCACCATTTCCCAAATCGGGTTCATGATGGTGGCTTTGGGAGTCTGCACTGGCATGCCGAGCCATGAAGGCGGTCTGGGCTACATGGCTTCCATGTTCCATCTTTTCACCCATGCCATGTTCAAGGCTTTGCTCTTCCTCGGCGCGGGTTGCATCATCCATGCCGTGCATAGCAACGAGATGTCCACGATGGGCGGCTTGCGCAAGTATATGCCGGTGACGCATGTCACGTTCCTCATCGCTTGCCTGGCCATTGCCGGTATCCCGCCGTTTTCCGGTTTCTTCTCCAAGGACGAGATCCTGACGGCTTGCTTTGCTTTCAGCCCGGTGATGGGTTATGTCATGACTTTCATTGCAGGGATGACGGCTTTCTACATGTTCCGTCTGTACTATTGCATTTTCTGGGGGCACGAGAACAAGGAACTGCATGCCGCGCACGTGCCGCACGAAAGTCCGCTTACGATGACTTTCCCGTTGATGGTATTGGCTGCCGTGACCTGTCTGGCCGGTTTCATTCCCTTCGGGCATTTTGTCACGGGCGACGGTTTGTCTTACGACATCCATTTGGACGGTGGCGTGGCAGCCACAAGTTGCGTGGTGGCTGTATTGGCCATCGCCTTGGCCACTTTCATGTATGCCCGCAGCGAACAGCCGGTGGCCGATGCCTTGGCCCGTCGTTTCCCGAAACTGTACCGTGCGGCCTACCGCCGTTTTTATATGGACGAAGCCTGGCTGTTCGTCACCAAACGGATTATTTTCCGCTGCGTGTCTGTCCCGTTGGCATGGTTCGACCGCCATGTGATAGACGGTTTCATGAACTTCCTGGCTTGGGGCACCCGTGCTTCGGCCGAGGAAGTACAGCCCATGCAGAGCGGGCGGATACAGGCTTACGTGATTTGGTTCCTGAGCGGCATTATCCTTTTGACTTTGGTCTTGTTGGCCGTCTGACGATTCTTTAAAAAAGTAAAAACGATATGAATATATTAAGTCTTTTCGTATTGATTCCCCTGTTGATGATGCTCGGTCTGTGGATGGCCCGTAGTGTCAACCAAGTGCGGGGAGTGATGGTAGCCGGTTCTTCCGCGTTGTTGGTGCTGGCGGTCTGGCTTGCCGTGGATTATCTCCGGCTTCGTGCGTTGATTGCCAATCTGCCTTTCCCGCAGCCTGAGATGCTCTACACGGATAGTGTCGTGTGGTACGCTCCCTTGCATATCTGTTATTCCGTCGGGGTGGACGGCATTTCCGTGGTCATGTTGCTGCTGAGTGCCATCATCGTGTTCACGGGCACTTTCGCTTCATGGAAACTGAAACCCCTCACGAAAGAATATTTCCTGTGGTTCACCTTGCTCTCCACGGGCGTGTTCGGTTTCTTCATCTCCACCGACCTTTTCACCATGTTCATGTTTTATGAGGTGGCCCTCATCCCGATGTACCTGCTCATTGGCGTATGGGGCAGCGGGCGCAAGGAATATGCCGCCATGAAGCTGACGCTGATGCTGATGGGCGGGTCGGCTTTCTTGCTCATCGGTATCCTGGGCATCTATTACGGGGCCGGGGCGCAGACGATGAATGTGTTGGAAATTGCCGGACTGCATAACATCCCCGAAGGGATGCAACGGCTGTTCTTTCCTGCGGTGTTCCTGGGTTTCGGCGTGTTGGGTGCCTTGTTCCCGTTCCATACATGGAGCCCGGACGGCCACGCTTCCGCCCCCACGGCGGTGTCCATGTTGCATGCCGGGGTTTTGATGAAACTGGGCGGATACGGGTGTTTCCGCGTGGCCATGTACCTGATGCCTGAAGGGTTGGCCCAGTGGGGCGACTTCTTCCTGATACTGACTACGGTTTCTGTGGTTTACGGGGCTTTCAGTGCCGTGGTGCAGACCGATTTGAAATACATCAACGCCTATTCTTCCGTGAGCCATTGCGGCCTGGTGCTTTTCGCCTTGCTGATGGCGACCCGCACGAGCTGCACGGGCGCCATCCTGCAAATGCTGAGCCACGGGCTGATGACGGCCTTGTTCTTTGCCCTTATCGGCATGATATACGGCCGGACGCACACCCGTGACGTGCGCGAGTTGAACGGATTGATGAAGGTCATGCCTTTCCTGGCTGTGGGGTACGTCATTGCCGGTCTGGCCAATCTCGGCCTGCCCGGCCTGAGCGGCTTCGTGGCCGAGATGACGGTGTTCGTGGGTTCTTTCGAACATCCCGATGTGTTCCACCGCGCCTGCACCGTCATCGCCACGGTGAGCATCGTCGTCACGGCAGTGTATATCCTGCGTGTGGTGGGCAAGATTCTTTATGGCACGTGCCGCAACCCCGGGCATCTGAAGTTGACGGATGCCACGTGGGACGAGCGTTTTGCCGTCATTTGCCTGATTGTGTGTGTGGCAGGACTGGGACTTGCCCCGTGGTGGGTGAGCGACACCGTCAGTTTCAGTGTAGAGCCTATTGTTTCACATTTTAATCTTCCCTGATCCAAGTCATGAACAGTAATTTATCTGCTATATTGTCTTTGCATGCCGAGCTTTCGTTGGTGTTGATTCTGTTGGTAGCCCTCTTGGCCGACCTTTTTGCCGGGCCGCTGCGCCGGCGTTGGTTCCATCCGGCCGTTTGCGTGCTGATGGCCCTCCAGATAGGATTGAACCTTACGCCCGACACCCGCGCACTCTTCGGCGGCATGTATGTCAACACCCCGTTCACATCTATCGTCAAGTCCATCCTTTCGGCCGGCACGTTGCTTATCTTCCTCCAAAGCGGCGAATGGCTAGGGCGGAAAGACACGCATTATAAACAAGGCGAGTTCTACGTGCTGACGCTCGCCACCCTGTTGGGCATGTTCTTCATGGTGTCCGCCGGGCATTTCCTGATATTCTACATCGGATTGGAGATGGCCAGCATCCCCATGGCCTGCCTCGTGGCCCTCGACAAATACCGCCACCACAGCGCGGAAACCGGTGCCAAGTTTATCCTGAGCACGATGTTCTCTTCCGCCTTGCTGCTCTACGGCCTGTCGTTCATCTACGGCACTTCCGGCACGCTCTATTTTGCCGACCTTCCGGCCATGCTTCAGGGCAGCGCGTTGCAGCAGTTTGCCCTGGTGCTCTTCCTGGCCGGGATGGGATTCAAGATGAGCCTCGTGCCCTTCCATCTGTGGACGGCCGATGTCTATCAGGGGGCACCCACAAGCGTGACGGCTTACCTGAGCGTCATTTCCAAGGGAGCCGCTGCCGTGGCCTTGGCCATCGTCCTGCGTTTTGTGTTCCCTTTGATGGAAGAAGACTGGACGCTCGCCGTGGCCCTGCTTTCCGTCGCCAGCATCACCGTGTCCAACCTGATGGCCGTTTTGCAGGGCGACATGAAGCGTTTCATGGCCTTCAGCAGCATCTCGCAGGCCGGTTATATCCTTCTGGGTGTGCTTGCAGGTACGGCTCAGGGCATGGCCTCGCTGGTGTTCTATGTGGCCGTGTATGTGGTGGCCAACGTGGCCGTCTTTGCCGTCATCAGCACCGTCGAACAGCACGCGGGCGGCCAGACGGGCCGTGACGCTTACCGCGGGCTTTATCGAACGAACCCGCGCCTGACGTTGGTGCTGACGTTGGCCCTGTTCTCGTTGGGCGGCATACCCCCGTTTGCCGGTTTCTTCTCCAAGTTCTTCATCTTCGCGGCGGCCTTTGCCCAAGGGTGGTGGTTGGTCGTGTTCCTCGCGTTGGTGAACACCATCGTCTCCCTTTTCTACTACCTGTTGGTGGTCAAGGCCATGTACATCTCCGAGCCCCTCACGGAGGACGGACTCCCGGCGGTGGCCCCCTTGCGCAGCCATCCGGGCGTGCGCCTCACGTTGGCGCTCTGCACGGCGGGCATTTGCCTGTTGGGCGTGGCGAGCTTCGTCTACGAGGGCCTGGCGCGTTGGGCGGGGATGATGTAGGAATCCTTTTTTGCTAACAAAAGGATTAACAATCTGATTTCGGATTTCTATGATTTAATTTACTGAAAATCAGTATGCTGAAATTATAAAATCACTTGGCGCAGAATGATTTTTCGTTCTGCGCCAAGTGATTTTTCAATCTGCGGCAAACGATTTTTCATTTGGCGCAGATTGATTTTATAAAGTGCTTTTCCTTGACAAATGCGAAAAAAAACTTTTTTGCTGATATAATCCTAATTTAAGTTTAAATAGTCCAATGATAGGGAAAGGATTACTCGTTATATTTGCAGTGTATCAAGGTTCTTCATTGAATTAAGATTCACTTTCCCGGGAGAATGGGAGGGTACGTAACATTAATAATTAACTTAAATTTCTGTGTAATGAAAAACAGGTTACTCGCCTTAATGGCACTTTGTGGTGCGACATCGTCCACCTTACCTTTATGGGCCGCGTGGGAAGACCCGGAGTTGCAATTCGTAGAGCCGAATCTGGCCACCGACGGTACAGGCGGCGGAGTGTACTACGTCTATCATGTGGCTACCCAGAAGTTCATGGGGAATTCAGCCACGCGTCTGGTTGTGTCCGACCAAGGTCAGGAAGTTACCCTGACTTACGGTGAGGATTATGAATTGAGCCGTCGTCCGGAAACGGATCCGGAATATTTCACGGGGAAAGGATGGCGCCTGAGCATGATGAACGCGCCCACCAACGGGGGATACCATGAGTTGTTCCTCAATACGGGCGGTGCCGAGATTTACGTGGACCACAACAAGACGGGCCACATCTTGTGGAAAATCGTGAAGGAAGGCGAGGTGTACCGTATCAAGGTGATTGACGAGGACAAGCTTTACGGCGTGGCAGCCCAAGATGGTTTGTATGCCAACTCATACATTGCGGTAGGCGAAGGCGAGACCGAGGTGGATCCGTTGATTGACAAGAGTATGGCCGGACAAGAGAATGCCGGGGATGAATGGAAATTCGTGTCTGTGGAAGCTTATGAGGCTTTCCAAGCCAAGAAGAAGTTGTTGGGACAGTTGAACAAGGCAGATGAAGTTGGTTTTACTGGTTACGGGGAATATGCCGATGTCTACAATAATCCGAAAGCTACAGCAGAAGAGGTCGAGGCTGCGGCTACCGGCCTTAAACAAGCTATAGTGAACTGGCAAAGTTCGAATGCGACACCGGAACACCCCGTGGACTTTACCAATGTCATTACAAACAATTCGTTTGCGGACGGCACGACCAATGGATGGACCACCGTAGGCACTCCTGGTGTCCAGTCTGTGAGTTATGAGACTCCCACGAATGAATACAAGATGCAAAATTTTGCGGAGAAATGGACATGGGCGGATGGGTCGAACCTGAACAGTCTGGCGAACGACCCGATGGAAGTGTCGCAGGTTTTGGAAAGCATGCCGGTCGGGAAATACCGCCTGACGGCCAACACCATAGGCTACCAACAAGGCAATAGGGACATAGTGCCCTACGGAGTGTACCTTTATGCAGAAAACGGTGGTATTGAGTCGCGTGCGGAAGCCCATAGCCTGGAGTTCGGTGGATTAAGGGAAGGGGTTGTTTCAGAGAGCGACCCATATCCCCGTAACACCGTGTTGGAATTCTTTGCCATGGACGGAACCATTAAAGTGGGGTTCAAGACCGTCAATACGAATTGCAACTGGGTCGCAGTCGATAATTTCAAATTGGAGTATTTAGGACAGGTTGAAGGCGGTATGGCCGAGGAATTGAAGAAAGTCATTACGCAGGCCGAGGAGTTGAAGAATGGTTATGACCTCCAGTTCAAGAAATATTCGGCTGCCGGCGAAACCAAATTCAACCAATCGGTTGAGACGGCCAAGCAGGCGGCAGACAATCCGGATACGGACGACAAGACATTGGGACTGGTACTTACTTCATTGCAAGAAGGTATGGACGAGTTGAAGGCCGACGTGAATGCTTACGAAATATTGAATGTAAAGCGTCAGGAGCTTCTTACGGAATGGGACGAGTCGCCTTATGCGGAAGTGGATTTCCCCGAGTATGAAAAATATGTGTACGGTCTGGACGATGCCTATGAACAGCGTACGTTCGACCCGGCAGAAGTGGACAGCATACAGCCGCGTGCCGACAGGCTGTGGATGTCGTGCGTGAGGGAAGCCTTGACGAACGGAGATACTGACAACGTGACCGGATTGATGGTGAACCCTAATTTTGAGGGGAGCAATGATGGTTGGACCAAGACCGGAGATGGGGATTTCAAGAACGATGGCACAAGAGTCACTGAGGTGTGGGGCGGACAGAACTGGGAGGTCTATCAGGAAATCAACAATCTTCCTCAAGGGTCATATAAGATAAAGGCCCAGGCTTTCTATAATCCAAGTTCTACCAATGATAATGCTTGGCATGAAGGATGGGGGCAGGAAGGCGACGAGACGAGTAATATCCATGGCTACCTTTTCGGTAACGATGCTTCCGAGCCGCTTCTTCATGTGACGGCTTGTCCGCAGGAGGAAAATGTGGCTGAAAACTGTGAGGAAGTGACTTGGACCGAAGATGCTTCTTTGGCCGGAAAGTGGTTGTGTTACGGCAAGAACTCCGCACAGGAGGTATTCGAGGCTGATGAAGGGAATTACCTGAATGCCACGACTTGTTACGTGGGTAAAGACGGGAAGCTCCGTGTGGGCGTGAAGATGTCGGGTGTGACTTGGGGAGCCGCTTGGGTCGTTTTTGACAACTTTCAGGTGGAATACTTAGGTGCCGACAACATGGACGGTGCGCAAACGGCTTTGGATGCTTTGATCCGTGAAGCCAACGAGATGTTGGCTTCCGATGCTCTGACCACGCAGGAGGCCAAGGACGGTTTGAGCAAGGCCATAGAAGCAGCTTCTGGCGTGGGAGAGTTGACTCCGGAGATTTATGAGGAACAGACGGAAGCGTTGAATGCCGCCATCAAATTGGGGCAGGAGTCCATGGATGCCGCTGTGGCATTGGAGGATAAAGCCATCGTGCATTCGGATAGATTGAGCGGTACGGGCGAAGCTAGCTACGAAGCGTACGTGGGAACAGAGGGGTATGGTGAGTTGGAAACTTTGGTCGGTGAAATCCTCGACAACAAAATTGCCGATGCGGGCATCTTTGCCACTTTGGATGAAATCAGCGGTTATTCCCTGCGTCTGGACAAGGCTTATTCCAAGATGCTGAGTGCACATATCGATTTCACCACGGCAAGCAAGGACGAGCCGGTGGATGCCACGGGATTGATAGTCAACCCGAGCTTCCAAACCAAGACGGAGAACGAACAGGGTGAAATTGTAGACACCCAGTCGGGTGAAGGATGGACGATTGAGTCGGAGTACGACATGACTGGTATTAAGGATGCCATGCTCTGTGAAATCTATAGCGACAGTAGCAAGGTGTACCAACCGTTGTACAATGCTCCTGCGGGTTATTACCGCGTCATCTTGAACGGCTTCTACCGTGCGGGCGGTTATATCGAGGCCGGTGTGGCCCGCCGTGACGGCACGGAGGCTCGGAATGCCGAGTTGTTCATAGAGTCCGGCAAGGGCAAGTGGTCGGAGAAGCTGCCCTCCATCTTCGAGAACGTCAGCGAGTGGAAATATGAGACCAGTGATGTGGCATTGCCGGATTCTCTGTTCCCTGAATCCGACAAGTTGTACCATTTCATCGTAGATCAACCGGGCGGTGCGAAGTTGGCCTTTGAGGACGGTGCCTATGAGTGTGACACGTACTTCTACGTGGGTGAAGGCGAAGTGCCGGTATTGGGTGTCCGCAAGACGGGCATGCTGACGAACGACTGGTCTTGCTTCGACAACTTCCGTCTCTATTACTTGGGAGATGGCGATGCCAACAAGCCGGACGGTTTTGTAGATAGCATTGACGGCGTGGCGGCCGACGGTACGGCCAAGGTGGTAAGTTCCGCTTGGTACACCATCAACGGTGTACGTGTGGCCGAGCCAAAGCAGCGTGGCATTTACATCCGCCAGGACATGATGAACGACGGCACGAAGAAAACAGTGAAGGTATTAGTTAAGTAGTGTTTTGCTAAAGTTATTAATAGGAGTGGCTGTCCTGCGCCGGAAAAATGAGGCGCGGGGCAGCTTTATAAGTAAAATCAACATAGTTACCATTATTTTCAACATGGTTACCATTGTTTTTATGGATTTAAAGTATAATTTTGCATCACATCTTATATGTAATACCATATTATTATAGGATAAAGAACATTAATTATTAACTTAAATTTCTGTGTAATGAAAAACAGATTACTTGCCTTGATGGCACTTTGTGGTGCGACATCGTCCACCTTACCTTTATGGGCCGCGTGGGAAGACCCGGAGTTGCAATTCGTAGAACCGAACTTGACCGCCGATGAAACAGGCGGAGGCGTGTACTACATCTATCATGTGGCCACCCAGAAGTTCATGACTAACGGGCAGCCTTATGGTACACGATTGGTTGTAGCGGAAACAGGTCAGGAAGTAACCCTGAGCTACGGTGAAGATTATGAATTAGCCAATCTTCCGGAAACGGATGAAGAATATTCCACTGCCAAAGGTTGGCGTTTGAGCATGATGAAAGCACCGAGTAACGGAGGATACCATGAATTGTTCATTAATCCGGGTGGTGCCGAGATTTACGTGGACCATAACAAGACGGGCCATATCCTGTGGAAAATCGTGAAGGAAGGCGAGGTGTACCGTATCAAGGTGATAGACGAAGACAAGATTTACGGTGTGGAAGCCAATGGAGGCTTGTATGTCAATTCCTACATGGCAGTAAACGAAGGGAAAACTACGGTGGATCCGTTGATTGATAAGAACACGGCCGGGTATGAGAATGCCAAAGACGAATGGAAGTTCGTGGCACCGGAAACTTACGAGGTCTTCCAAGCCAAGAAGCTGTTGAAGGTACAGTTGGAAGCTGCCGATGCCATCGGGTTTACGGAATATACCGATTATGCTGCTTTATATAACCAGGCAGATGCCACGGTAGAGGCGATAGAAAAGGCAGTGGAAGACTTGAAGGCCGATATTATCGACTTCGGTTATTCCGTGGCTACGGAAGAAAATCCGTTGGACGTGACGGAAAAGTTCGTAAAGGAAGCCTCGTTTGCCAACAGTACGGACGGATGGGACATCGTGCAAGGTTCAGGTGCCAACTACCAACGCAAGACGGGCGACCGTTTCGAGAATGGCGCGGGAAGTTTGCCGGAAGGGTTAGCCCTTGAGAACTTTTATGAGTGCGCCACCAACAATGGTAGTAATATGCCTGACTGGTCTATCAAGCAGAAGATAGAAGGGGTTCCTGACGGAAAATACCGTGTGGGGGCTTGGATTCTGACCAACAAATTGCCGACGGAGGATGCGCCCACCCCGAAAGGGCTGTTCTTGTATGCCCAGTCTTTAGCCGGGGAGAAAAAGGTGGAGGCCACTGACCCTGCGGAAACAGCCAATGAAGGGCGCGGTTATGGTACGTGGCACCATTACACCGTGGATGTAGATGTCATTGGTGGCATCATCACGATAGGATATGTCGTACAAGGAGCCAATTCCACCTGGTCGGCCGTGGACAACTTCACGTTGGAATATATGGGCAAGAGTGGAAGCGGTGAGGTCAATATACGCGAAATACTGAACCAGAATATTGAGAGTGCAGAGGCACAGTATGCCGAATATACCGGTGCCAACAAGGCTTTCAGCGAATCGGAGAAGGTGAAGTACGAAGAAATGATTGCTGCGGCTAAGGAAGCTTATCAAAACCAGAGTCTGGACAGTGAGGCGCTTACCGGTGTCATAACTTCTTTGTTTGCGCGGATGGACACGTTGGCCAACAACGTGGCTGCTTACGAGACCTTGGCCCAGAAGATAGAAGCCTTGAACAAGGCTTACGATGAGACGCCTTATGCCAACGACGGGTTGGAGGACTATGAGGTTTATTTGGACGAGGTTTTACAAGCCGGTTATGACAATGGTACGTTCGATATAGCCGAATTAGATAGCGTTCAACCCCGTGCCGACAGGATTTTCCGTGAATCTGTGATGAAAGCTTTGGCAGACGGGACTACGGATAATGTGACCGGCTTAATGGTGAATCCCAATTTTGCGGGGAGCAATGATGGTTGGACCAAGACGGGCGACGGGGATTTCAAGAACGATGGCACGAGGGTTTCTGAGGTGTGGAACGGACGGAATTGGGAAGTCTATCAGGAAATCAGCGGCCTGCCCCAAGGATCGTATAAGATTACCATGCAAGGGTTCTATTCCCCGAGTTCCGGAAATGATAACGCATGGCATGAAGGTTGGGGGCAGGAAGGCGACGAGACGAACAAGATTCTGGGTTACCTTTTCGGTAACGATGCTTCTGAACCCCTTCTCCATGTTACAGCTTGTCCGCAGGAGGAGAACGTGGCTGAAGACTGTGAGGAAGTGACTTGGACAGACGACGCTTCCTTGGCCGGGAAATGGTTGTGCCATGGAAAGAATTCCGCACAGGAAATCTTCGAGCAGAATAGCGAGAATTACCTGAATGCCACGACTTGTTACGTGGGTGAAGACGGTAAGCTCCGCATAGGGGTGAAGATGTCGGGTGTGTCTTGGGGGCAGGCTTGGGTCATCTTCGACAACTTCCAAGTGGAATACTTAGGGGCCGACAACATGGAAGGTGCCCAAACGGCCTTGGATGCCCTGATTCGTGAGGCTAACGGGATGTTGGCTTCCGATGTCCTGACCACGCAGGAGGCCAAGGACGGCCTGAGCAAAGCCATAGAGGCCGCTTCTGCCGTGGGAGAGTTGACCCCGGAGGTTTACAAGGAGCAGACAGAGTCGTTGAATGCCGCCATCAAGTTTGGGCAGGAGTCCATGGATGCCGCTGCGGCATTGGAGACTAAAGTTACTGCCCACGATGCTAAGCTAAGCGGTAATGGTGAAGCAAGTTACGAAGAGTATTCCGACACAGAAGGATATGAAGAGCTGTATGACTTGACCATTGAAGTCTTCGACAAAATAGACGGGGAAGGCATCTTTGCTACTTTGGACGAAATCAACGATTATTCCCTTCGTTTGGACAAAGCTTACTCCAAGATGCTGAGCGGGCATATCGATTTCACCACGGCGAGCAAGGACGAGCCGGTGGATGCCACGGGCTTGATAGTCAACCCGAGTTTCCAGACCAAGACGGAGAACGACAAGGGGGAAATCGTGGATGCCGCATCGGCCGATGGATGGGTTGGTGCCACTTTGGACGAGAACAGTTCTAGCAAGGTGACGGGAGCTATGATTTATGAGATGTTCAGCGACAGTAGCGAGATACATCAGTCGCTTTATAATATGCCTGCGGGATATTATCGCGTTGTCATGAATGGTTTCTATCGTGCGGGAGGCTTTATTGAGGCGGGCGTGGCTCGTCGGGACAGCGCAGATGCCCGGAACGCTGAGTTGTTCGTTGAATGCGGCGAAGACAAGTGGACCGAAAAGTTATCGTCCATTTTTGAGCATGTCAGCGAGTTGAAATATGACGGCAGCGATGTGGCATTGCCTGATTCCTTGTTCCCGGAATCCGATATGTTGTATCATTTCATTGTGGATAAAGTCGCAGGTGCGAAACTTGCGTTTGAGGATAATGCCTATGAAGTAAACTTTAGTTTTTACGTGGCTGAAGGTAAAGAACCTGTATTGGGCGTACGCAAGACAGGCATGCTGACGAACGACTGGACTTGTTTCGACAACTTCCGCCTCTACTATTACGGTGACGGCGATGCCAACAAGCCGGATGACTTCGAGAGCGGTATCGGTGGCGTGGCAGCCGACGGTACGGCCACGGTGATAAGTTCCGCATGGTACACCATCAACGGTGTGCGCGTGGCTGAGCCGAAGCAGCGTGGCATTTACATCCGTCAGGACATGATGAGCGACGGCACGAAGAAAACAGTGAAGGTGTTAGTTAAGTAATTTTGTTTAGGTTAAATTTGTGAGAGTGGCTGTCCTGCGCCGGAGTATGAGGCGTGGGACAGCTTTTTCTTTGTAGTCTCTTGACGGGATGGCAAAAAGAGAGGGGTGGCAAAATGATAGTGCCACCCCTTCAATACTTGCTAAGAAGAATGAGAAAACTTCATAGCTTTTTCCGGCATTTACTTTCCGGTTACCACATATTTCTTTCCGCCAGCAATGTAGATACCCTTCTTCAGTCCTTTCACGGCATCGGCGCGTTTCACTTGGCGGCGTACGAGTGTTCCGGTAAGGTCGTATACATCCACCAATTCGGTTTCCAGAGATTCGGAATCTTTCAACACTTTGTCCATGCTATCGCCCTTTCCAGAGTTGATGTAGTAGAACCGGAAGTTGTCAGCAAACCATTGTTGGCCGTGGCCGCCCACGACACGTCCGTCACCCTTTATTCCGATGGTCACAGCCCCCTTGTCTACATAGACGGCAGGAATTATGGTATTGGTACCAACCTCGGCTTGTGCGATGTCCCAAAGGTCACGGTTGCCGTTCAAAATGGAATATTCAAACTGGTCTTCGGTGTACGTGTACACGGTGCTGTCTTGTCCGAGGATGTCGGGCACGGTGGAAATTTCCACGTCGTTTGTCTGCGCATAGAACCACAGCGCATCAGCTCCGCCGGTAGCATGAGTGGCTGCTTCCACACGGTAAGTACCCACGGGCAATTCGAATTTGCCTTCTTCGCCAATCTGTGTTCCCACAACCTGACGGTAATTGGTAGCTGATCCGATGTTGTGACCTTCATGTCCGGACCAACTGTAGCACCACAACCATGTGTCTTCTGTATGTTCAGTGCGGTCCGTCCCGTCTGCGTTGGTTTCGCAAATCCATCCGTTGATGACTTTCCTGGAGGGGTTACCGGCTTCATCCACGTAATCCTGGTAGATGTTGGGGTTCACCACGAAGGTGGTCATGTCGAACGGGTTGTCGCTCGTGGCTTTGGCCAAAACGTCGGGTGTCATGGCTGTCAGGCAAACGGCTTGCAGTTCTTTCACCGCCATGTCTGCATCTACGTTGTCAAATTCATCCTGTTTGAGCAATTCCTTCACGTTCTTGTAAGCCTCATTTTCAGAGAGTCCGCCAATCTGGTTCGCCAATACAATGGCAGTTCCCATCGGGTAGCAAATGGCGATGGAGGACTTCAGGGTAGTGGTAGCCTCATTGAGAGCTTCAGTCTGACGTCCCACTTCGTCGCTCACATAAGTCTCCCATGTCATGTCTTCTGCTATGATGGAGGCCTCCACCAATGCGTCGGTAAACGTCTTGCGTGCAGCCGGTTGTGCAAAAACCTTTTCATTGTTGAGGGCATCGAACAAGTCATTGCCCTTTCTCACCAACGGGGTGAGAGCCAGATACTGGTCTATCACTTTTTGGGCATCGAGGATGAGGTTGTCCATGTCTTCGATGGCAGTAATCATATCTTGGATGGGCACGCCATCAGCCAAGTACTGGTAGTAGCCTTCTTCTTCGTCCAAGACCCAACCCAGATAATCCCAGTCGTCGATACCGTAGTTCACCAATGAGTCATGCCATACGATGCCTTCTTCCAGGCGTGCGGTCAAACGGTCTCGATAGGCTTCTGTGGCATCGGAACCCACGTAAGAAAGACGGAAATTATCGGCACGCCATTCCGCTCCCATCACTCCGCTACGGCCTTCACCGTTGATTCCGATGTAGAGTTTGCCGTCCGACACCAGGATATTCTGCACAGTCGTAGTGGTTCCCATGTTCTTGGAAGCGTCGCCATAAGCTTCTGCGTCCCGATTGAAAATGGCCCTGGAGAAATTCACGCTGTCGGGAGTAGCGTACAAGTAAATTTTTGTGCCTTCCTGGCCGGTTGTGTACGTTGCGGCACTTAACTCATACACTCCGTTAGGCAGCTTCACCCCGTCTTCCTTGCCTATCATCTGTTGGTAATGTCCCTTGCAGATGCTGTTCGCGTCGTTGTCCGACCAACTGGAACAGTGCAGTTCCGTATCCGCGTGGTCTGCCAGTGTCGGACTACCGTTGTCGGAACTTCCACGATCGATCATCACCCATCCGCCGGGCATTTCGGTCATGACTCCATCCTGGAAGATATTGGGGTTGGTAATGAAACTGGTCATGTCTATCGGATGTTCAGCCGATGCCGTGCCCAGGAATTGTTCCGTCATCGCGGCCTTGCATACGGCATTCAGTTTCTCCACATCAGTCACCATGTCTGTATAAGTAAGTTCGGTCGCGTTGAGGTCGGCCGCTACTTTCTTGTATTCCTCCGTGTCGCTCAGTCCGCCAATCTTGTCTGCCAGCCCCTTGGCTACTTGCAAGGAGTGGTTGAGGCCTACCACCGCATTGGTATTCTTGATGGCTTCTTCTATGGCGGGCACACCTTCCACCAATGCGTCGGCCACCTCTGCCAGTGTAGGTTTGGCAAGTACGGCCTTGGCTTCGGAGATAGCCTTGCTGAGATTGGCCTTCACTTGTTCCGACACGGTGTAGGCTCCGCTCTCAATCTTGTCGTAGATGCCTTGGGCTGCGGTAATGTCTTTCTGCATCGTGTTCGCGTTCAGGCATACGGCCATGGCCAGTTCCACTTTTCCGGCAATTTCACCCACGGCTGCGTTGATGTCTTCTTCAGGCGTGGATTCTGTGTAACCGGAATATTTATCGAGCAACGTGGTAAGTTCGGAAGAGGCCGGTATGTCGAGGGTGTTCAACGAGTCGCGCATCACGGTGGCACGGTTCATCTGCATGCGGAAGGCATCGAAAGCCACACCGTCGAAATAGAGTTTGAAATCGTCCCAGCATGTCCACTCGCCGCCACGCATGTCCACGCCGATAAGCATTTCGCCTTTGTCGGAAACGGTGAACTCCAATACGTTGTTATACTGGTCGGGGTGGGCTTCACAGTACTTCGCCATGCCTTCCATCCCGTCTGGCCAACCATCGCGTTGGTTAGGTATGGTTTCGTCTTTTACCCCGCTATAGAGGGATACGAATGGGATTTCGGCATCTCCTGCTATCAGGAACGCATTGATTACTTCAGTACCGGCCTCATAATCCTTTCCGCCATTAGCCCCTGCGGCGCGATGGAAACCGCGAACGGTCAATTTGTAGTTGCCGGGGCGGAGGCCGAACACTTTTTGTCCGGCAATATTCTTTTTCCTGAAATATTCCGCATTCTTGAAGTCCTTATTTACAACCGGATCCAAATTCCCGTCTTGCCAACCCTCTGAAGTTCCGGTCGAGAAATCCGCGTTCTCCAGATAAGTATCCGTCACATCAATCCACTGGTGTTGTTGTGCGAACAGCACCGCACTGCTCATCATGGTAAACATGATGGCCAACGGGATACGCTTTCCATTTCCTTTTGAAATTTTTCTTTTCATGTTCATAAGTTTAAAGGTTCTCATTTTACGTCTTCCTGTTGCCGAACCTGATGGCAATAGGAGCGTTTCTTAATTTTGTACTATCCGGTTCGGTTATGTCAGTACATGGCTTTTAGCGCATTTTCATTCCTTGCGTGCGGCCGGAGGTTCCCACATAGTGCAACAACCAACCTACGTTTTGTACCGGGAGGCCAACCTCATTCTTTCCGGCCGTACAACGCACCGACTTGACCAGGCGGCCGTCGAAAGAATAGATTTTCAGCATGCCGCTTTCTTGGGCTTCTACCGCCAAATGGTTGCCGTGACGGTTACAGGATATCAATTGTGCCTCTTCACCTTTCATTTCGGCCATCACCTCTTCCATTCCGTCGGGGTTATCTGTCTTTTTCACGATACGGAAGGGAAATCCGGAGCAAGGGGCTTGCGACACTTCCAACAACATGCCGTCCTCGCTGGGCAACAGCATGCCACCGGAAGCCGCCGGTGAGCGTTGGATGGCATATACACCTTCGTCCGTACACTTGCGGAGTATGTTGAACGAGTTGTTGGCATAATCGCTCCCGTTCATCATCTTGCCGTCTTTGGACAGATGCATCTTGCTGTTCGTGCGGCTGAAGAGCATATAACGGTTGCCATAACTTGCGCTCAAGCGTCGCAGGCGCCACAGGTAATCCTGGTCGTTTTCTTCCGCGTATGGTACGAACTGGGCATCCGTGTTACGAAGATAAGCACCCCACTCATTACTGATGTAATAGCTGTCTTCCGAGGACGGGTCTTCCGTGCATGCTTCATACGCGTCTACGTTGAAATGGCAAACAGACTTGGCTTCCGCTCCCGATTCGGCAACCCTTTGGAAAACCAACTTGCACTTGAAACAGCTGTCAAGGCTCTTGATATGCAAGGTGTCGTTCAAGTCGGCCACTTTGTTGCCTTGTTCGTCCAGATGATAAGTCAAAGTGTCTGCCTGGATGGTATCCGTGCCCACTACCCACTTATAAATACGGGTGGTTTCCGGCAGCTTGCCTAAGATAGATGTCGGAACGCCGTACATGCTGAAGGAAGAACCTTTCTCCAACACCAGGTTGGTTCCCGGTTGGGATTGGTTTCCGTGTATCACATAAGGGTCCACCTCTGCCACTTCCACAAGGAAATTCTTTATGATGGTGGCACCGGACGGATGTGTCATGGTCACACGGTAATAGTAGGTCTTGGCCACGCTTTCAATCTCCAACAGGTTGCAATTCGTTTTCAAGTCAGTCCACCGCTTGCCGTCTGTGCTGCGTTCCCATTTCCATTCACGGATAGTAAAGCCATCATAATTCATCCCTAATATCACGTTGGCATATTTCTTGGCATAAATCACGGAGTCATGGATTTCCACACTGTTGACCTTCGCATAAACATCGGCATAGCCTTCGGGGGTTCCTTCGCCTTCCACGTGCAGGGAGTACATGCGCGTGCATTCCACGCCCTTGCTGTTGATGTAACGCACGCGAATCACACTGGATGTCTCCAAGGTAAGTTCTCGCTCGTTGCTTTTACAGGTGGGGTCGTCGTCCCATGACCACTTGCCGGTATCCTCTTCGTCCTCCGGCAAAATCACGGTAATCTTCATCTGTGAGCCTTTCGGGATGTTGGATACTTCCGTACGGGTGGTGGACACGCCGTTGTACTGCACCGTTCCGCCCAATTTGGTCGGCACCTTGGTTTTGTCTGTCAATGGATCCAGGCTGCACATCAATGCGGTAAAGCCTAAATGGTCATAACCGCCTCCTCCGCCATAGAAGCCTCCTCCGCCGTCAAGTCCTGTGCCATTATTATGCCTCATCATGATGGCATGGCCCCAAGGCATTTCCACCCCGCGCACATTCTCATAATAGTTTATGATACGCGGCCAGCATGGGCGGTCCACGCCGCGTCCGCCCCACCCGGGTTCCGGGAAATAACCTCCCTCCATATTCGTGTAGGGTACGTATGGAACGTCCTGCCACATGTTATAGCGGGCCACATATTCAAAACCGGCCGCAATACGGTCGTCCTTGTGCATATAGGCATCCTCCCCTTGGTTGCGTCCCACGCCGCAGACATCTGCCGCCAGGGCTACCGCCATGCTGGCATGGCTTTGGTCGCGGTTGGACTCATGCATCTGCCCTATGTAGCCGAACGGGCCATCTTCATCCTCGAACAAGTGGTAAACCAACATGTGGATAGACTCGCCGTAACGGTGGTCCTCCATATACTTATAAAATTCCATGCCCCGGTTATACACCCATACGTCATCGCACAATATGCCTGCGGATATGATGCAAAGCACATTGCACAATCCCCAATTGGACCAATAATGGTCGTCGTGCCCTTCCGCGCGGTTTTCAAGGAAACTGAGGGAATTGCGGACGAACACCCTACGTATAAAATCTTGGTAACGCTTGAAGTCTGCGGGTTTCCATCCCTCATAGTCGCGCATCAGTTCCCCCGCGTTGGCAAACGCATAGCCGGAAAGTCCCGAAGCCAGGGCGTAATTGTTGTTCCCGCCGATGTCCTTGCAGGTTCGTGCCCAGGCGTTCAAGTACTCGACGGCTTTTCGGGCATATTTTTCATCCCCGGTAATCTTCCATTCGAGTGCGAATTGATAGGCCGCGTGCGCATTATCCTGTGGTGTTCCATAGTTATCCGTGTTTTCTCCTGGGGGTAGCCACGGGCAACCGGCCCCGCAGCCACGGACAATCCTGCGCACCGGAGTGGGATGCCGGTCGTCCACGGTCATGATATACGGGCTGGTTTTGAAAAACTTGTAAGCTGCAGTCCATGGTTCTTCGCCGTTGGCCAGCTTCTCTTTCACCCGGTCAAAATCCGCTTGGGTATGCAATGCCCCCGGATGGATAAACCCTTGTGCCATGCTTCCCAACGGGAAACATAAGGTACATAACCATAACAAAACGTTTTTTTTCTTCATACCATCTCGATTTTATTTTCATACCTTGCAAATATATGTTCAATATTCAATGGGTTATGGGTCAAATAATAACATAATATGGGGTATTACATACCATTTTAAGAAAAATGGACTTCCGGTTGACAAAATGACACCTTCCTTTCCTTTTTGTGCTTATGCTTGCCCCTGTATTTGTAGCCTTCCATAAGCTTTTAAAACCCTTTCCGGATACATAAATTTGCGTTTCAGCCTGTTATTATACGTTTTTTAACCTAAGTAGAACCCCAATCTCAGCCGAATGATTTTTCGTTCGGCTGAAAAAACATTTTTTTTGTCCGCATCTTGTTCCGCCGATGTCCGTTTGTGGGTGGAAAAGGCTTTGGAAGGCAAAGTGAAAAACGGGCTTTTGGCACCTTGTTTTTCCTATTTGGATGGGATTTGCCTTCAAAATCCGGATGTCAGGATGTCAGGCCGGTGCCACGATGTGCTGACGTGTTTCCGGTTTGCCTGCGCATGCCGCGTGGCGAGGCCGGGCAATTTGCCAATATAAAGAGAGGCCGGGGTGGCGAAAAGACATTTTCCTGATGCGTGAGAATCGTGTATCGGGGAACAAGGGCGGACCGGGGGACAAATAGCGCAGCCACGTGGAGCCTGAATTGACAAATTGACAATTTGGCAATTTCCGGGTGCCGTTCCCTAAAAAACGTGAAGCTTTGCGATAAACTACTTCTTCCGTCCTCTTTTCTGAAAGGCTTTCGCTATATTTGTGTACATGAATAAAAAAAAACGTGGGAGTATGAAATATAAAATGTTAGTGCTCGACGTGGACGGGACACTGTTGAACGACGAGAAGGAGATTAGCAAGCGGACGCTGAACACGTTGCTCAAAGTGCAGCAGATGGGCGTACGCATCATGTTGGCATCGGGACGTCCCACTTACGGTTTGTTGCCATTGGCCAAGAAACTGGAATTGGGTACATATAACGGGTATATCCTCTCTTATAACGGTGGCCAGGTGATTAACGCTTCCAACGGAGAGGTGGTATTTGAACGCCGTATCAATCCGGAACATATCACTTATTTGGAGAAGAAAGCCGAGAAAAACGGTTTTTCGATCCTTACTTATAACGGGGATACGGTCGTGACGAATAACCCGGATGATCCGCATGTGCGAGCCGAAGCGGCCTTGAACGGCATGAAGTTGGAGCATCAGGAGTTTTTCTCTGCGGCAATAGATTACCCGCCTTGCAAATGTATGTTGGTGAGCGATGACGAGGAAGCTTTGGTGGGGTTGGAGAACCATTGGAAGCGTCGTTTGAACGGTGTATTGGATGTGTTCCGTTCCGAGCCGTATTTCCTGGAAGTGGTGGGCAGCCGGGTGGACAAAGCCAATACGTTGGGCGTCATCATGGAAATGGAGGGCATCAAGACGGACGAGATTGTGGTGTTCGGCGACGGCGTGGCCGACGTGACCATGTTGCAGTTGGCCGATTTGGGCATTGCCATGGGGAATGCCCCGGATTCGGTGAAGCGTTGTGCCGACTACGTGACCCTCTCCAACAATGAAGACGGTGTGGCCGTGGCGGTGGAGAATGCTTTCCTGGCCGAGGTGCGCGAAAGCGAGATACCGCTTGATGCCTTGAATGCACAGGCGCAGACTACGTTGATGGGGAATTTGGGCATACAATATACGTATGCTTCCCACGAGCGGATAGAAGCCACCATGCCGGTGGACCACCGCACGCGCCAACCTTTCGGCATCCTGCACGGCGGGGCCACGTTGGCTTTGGCAGAGACAGTGGCCGGGTTGGGGTCGATGGTGATTTGCAATCCCGATGAATTCGTTGTGGGGATGCAAGTGAGCGGCAACCATATCTCTTCGGCCCACGAGGGGGATACGGTGAGGGCTGTGGCCACGATTGTGCATAAAGGGCGCTCTTCACACGTGTGGAACGTGGATGTGTTCACTTCCACGGGGAAATTGGTGTCTTCCATCCGGGTGATGAACAGTGTGATGAAACGCAAATGAGCCGCATGCAGGACGACGAGGCGGTAATAGATGAATGGATTAAGGGCGGAAAAGATGCCTTTGTGTTCTACCGTGAGCCGGGGGAAAGTGTTTGTCACGGCATACGGGCGGCACGGTCCTCCCTGCAATCTTTTGAAGGCATCCCGCCGTTGGACGGGAAGACTGGTTTTGTGTTTGCCCCTTTTCGGTTCGGAGAGGGGCATCCTTTATGGCTGCTTCCCTTGGAGGAGGAAATAGAAGCCGGTATATCCCGGGCTGTATGTTCCGATGAGGTGGAGGCACCTGCGCCGATGCCCTTTTGCGGACAGTTGGAGGAACAGCCCTCGAAGGGGTACCGTGAGGCTTTTCGTGTTTTTTCCGGTGCGCTTCGTGCCGGGGATTTTCAGAAGTTGGTGCTTTCGCGTCGTTGTACGGATGCTTTTCCCCGGGGCTTTTCATGGGCACGGGCTTTCACGGCGGCCTGCCGCCGTTATGTGCATTCATACGTGTATTTGTTCCATACGCCTCAGACTGGTTTCTGGTTGGGGGCTACGCCCGAAATTCTTTTGGCCGGAGGCAAAGGGGAGTATCGTACGGTGGCTTTGGCCGGTACGCAATTCCTGAAAGAGGGCAAGTTGGCAGTTCCGTGGTCGGAAAAGAACATCCGCGAACAAGCATTCGTGACGGAATATATCGGCGATTGCTTGCGCGAACGAGGTATCCGGTTCACTTTGGAAGGGCCTTATACGGCTACGGCCGGAGAACTGGCCCATTTGAAAACCGATATCCGTTTCCGTCTTTC
Organism: Paraprevotella xylaniphila YIT 11841; assembly: GCF_900683745.1. Taxonomy (NCBI): domain Bacteria; kingdom Pseudomonadati; phylum Bacteroidota; class Bacteroidia; order Bacteroidales; family Prevotellaceae; genus Paraprevotella; species Paraprevotella xylaniphila. The sequence goes on along the minus strand of NZ_LR215980.1, from coordinate 2,754,408 downwards.
TTCGGCCGAAGCCTTAGGCGGCTTGTTGCAGGCTTTGCATCCTACGCCTGCCGTATGCGGGTTGCCCAAAGAAGAGGCTTTTCGCTTCATCCTGTCGCATGAAGGATATGACCGTGGCTATTATGCCGGTTTCCTCGGACGGTGGGAGCCGGAGGGGAAGACGGCTTTGTATGTGAATTTGCGATGCATGCAATGTGGCGAAGGGGCGGAAAAAATCCGCCTGTATGCCGGAGGCGGGATCTTGCCGGCTTCCGTGTGCGAAGAAGAATGGATGGAGACGGAACGTAAGTTGCAGGCTATGAAATATGTAATCTCGAAAGGAGGAACTGATGTATTCGGATAAGAAGAACGTGTTGCAGCTTGTTGCCTTGCTGCGTGCGCACGGCATTCGCCGGGCGGTGTTGTGTCCCGGAAGCCGTAATGTACCGTTAGTACAGGCTTTCGCCACGTGTGAGGATTTTGAATGCTTTTCGGTGACGGACGAGCGCAGTGCCGGTTTCTTCGCCGTCGGATTGGCTTTGCATGTACAGGCTCCCGTGGTGGTCTGTTGCACCTCTGGTTCGGCTTTGCTCAACCTCCATCCGGCGGTGTGCGAGGCATTTTACCGTCGGGTGCCTTTGGTAGTCATTTCCGCCGACCGTCCGGCGGCTTGGATCGGGCAGATGGACGGGCAGACTTTGCCGCAGCCGGGTGTTTTCGGTGGCTTGGTGCGGAAGGCGGTCAACCTGCCCGAGGTACGTACCGGGGAAGATGAATGGTATGCCAACCGGCTTGTCAACGAGGCTTTGCTTGAAGTGGACCACCACGGCTACGGGCCGGTGCATATCAATGTCCCCCTTTCCGAACCGTTGTTTCAATTTACGGCGGAAGCTTTGCCTTCCGTACGGCGTATGGTACGGCGGGATATGTCCGACGAGGGACGGACTTTGTCTTTCTTCCTGAAAGAAGAGCTTCCCAAGTACCGTCGGGTTCTGGTCGTGTCGGGGCAGATGTCTTCGGACGAGGCGGCCGGTGTAGCGGCTTGCCTGTCCGGCAGTCGCGTGGCTTGGTTGGCTGAAGTGTTGGGGAATTGCCCGTCGGCTTCAGATGCGGTACGGGGCTTCGATGCATTATTGTATGCAGCCCGTGAGGAAGACTTGCAGGCGTTGCGCCCGGACTTGGTGATAACCGTAGGCGGGCATGTCGTGTCGAAACGTTTGAAACAGTTCCTGAGGCGTACGCCTTCGTTGGTGCACTGGCATGTTTCGCCGGATGGCCTTCCGGCGGATTTGTTTTGTGCGCTGACCACGGTTGTGGAGGCTTCTCCTGCTGATTTCTTCCGTTTGTTTTTCCGGTCGGAGGCTTTGCCGTCCGGGGCGTATGCGCAGCTATGGCATGAAAGTTGTGCCCGGTTGGCCTCTCCGGAAACCGGATACTCCGAGATGTATGCCGTGCGGCGCGTGTTAGAGGCATTGCCACCCCATGCAGTGCTCCATTTGGCCAACAGTTCGGTGGTGCGCTTTGCGGAATTGTGCCGCCTGCCCGAAGGTGTGGAAGTGCAATGCAACAGGGGAGTGAACGGCATAGAGGGTTCCGTGTCGGCTGCGGTAGGTTATGCGGCAGTGTCCGACCGGATGAATTTCCTGCTTGTAGGTGATTTGAGTTTCTTTTATGACATGAATGCGTTATGGAACGGCCATATACGTTCCAACCTCCGCATTGTCGTGTTGAACAACGGCGGCGGGGCCATTTTCCATGCCTTGCCCGGATTGGACATGGCCGGGGATACGCGGCGTTTCGTGACGGCTTCTCATGGCGCGTCGGCGGCAGGTTGGGCTGAATCGCAGGGATTCACTTATTTGCAGGCTACGGACACAGTGTCCCTCTTGGCCGCTTTTGATGATTTGTTGGACGAAACAGCCACGGCACCTGTCTTGTTGGAAGTGTTTACCGATGCGGAGGCCGATGCCGAAGAGCAGCGGAGTTACTATCATGCGATAAAGGAGAGATGGAAGAATTTTTAAGATGAAGGATATGAACAGAGAATGGAAAACTTTGAAGGAATACGAGGATATTCTTTTTGAATTTTATAACGGCATTGCCCGTATCACCATCAACCGCCCGCAGGTGCGCAACGCTTTTACGCCGCGCACGGTGTCGGAGATGAGCGACGCGTTCTATATTTGCCGCGAGCGACGCGATGTCCGTGTGGTGGTGTTGACAGGAGTGGGCGACAAGGCTTTTTGTTCCGGAGGCGACATGCACGTGAAAGGGCACGGGGGATATGTCGGGGACGACGGTGTGCCCCGTTTGAATGTGTTGGAGGTGCAAAAACAAATCCGTTCGTTGCCCAAGCCCGTGATTGCGGCGGTCAACGGTTTTGCCATCGGCGGAGGGCACGTGCTCCATGTGGTGTGCGACCTGACGATAGCTTCGGACAATGCCATTTTCGGGCAGACCGGACCTCGCGTGGGCAGCTTCGATGCCGGTTTTGGTTCCTCTTATCTGGCCCGTGTCGTAGGTCAGAAGAAAGCCCGTGAGATATGGTTCCTGTGCCGGAAGTATAATGCCCGGGAGGCCCTCGACATGGGATTGGTCAACAAGGTGGTGCCTTTGGCTGAATTGGAAGACGAATATGTGGCATGGGCGGAAGAGATGATGCAACTCAGTCCGTTGGCCCTGCGTATGATAAAGGTGGGGCTGAATGCCGAACTGGACGGCCAGGCTGGTATTCAGGAACTGGCCGGGGACGCCACGATGCTTTACTATATGACTGATGAGGCTCAGGAGGGTGGCCGTGCTTTCCTGGAGAAGCGTAAACCGAAGTGGAGGTTCTAAAAGTATGTGGAACAAGGCGGTGTAACAGGTGGCAGCGTCTATCTTATTTTGATTGGGTCCGGATTGAAACGGTAGGTTTTCAATCCGGACTTTTTATATGTCCGATTCGTATCCTTCTTTTCAAAGGAAGAAAGGAATATGGCATGATATATGACGGAAAACGGGTCGGAAAATGTATTTTGGTAAGATTTATCCTATCATTGGTTATTTTATGTCTTATTCCAATGTGGGGGAAGAATATAATTTTGTATCCTGAAAAAGGAATAGAAACAAGTTGGCTAGCATGATGTTTATTCCGTATGAAAGCTCCGTGTCCTCGTCAATAGGTTCGGTGGCGGCACGGTGGAAAACAATAGAACCTTAAAATTTTTAAACATGAAAAAGAAAATACCAAATTCTTTGTTCCCGTTGATGGGGAAGCGTAGGCCGTTGATGGCTGTGTTTGTGGCTTGTATGGCCGCGAACGGGGTGTGGGCACAGGAAGAATCTTCTTGGGTGGGGGAACCTTTGCCTGCCGAAGGTGGAGAGTTTTACCTTTATAATAAGGAAGGTGGAGGATTCCTGCTTGGGGCAAATACTTGGGGCACGCAAGCCTCGTTAGGGCAGCCCGGCCTGTTGTGTACGTTAGAGGTTATGCCCGATGGTAAATATGCCATCAAGACGACGGCTAATAATTATTTGAAAGATGACTACATTGACAAAGACAAGACCGGATATATTTTTACTGACCAGAATATAGAAGACGAAGTGTATGAGTTTTCCTTGTTTGGGAATGGTCGTTATTTACATTACAATGGTTCGGGTACGGTTCTGGCACGGGTGGAAACTGTAGATGTTTGCGAATGGATTTTGGTATCCAAGGACCAACGTATCAAGGCTTTGGATAACGCGACGGAAGAGCAGGGCGTAGATGCTACGTTTTATGTCACAGGAGCTAATTTCGACCGTTCTCAGCCGAGTGAATGGAAGGAAAGCCATACCGGTGGTACACTGACGCTTATCGGACCAGACAGGGCGGCAAAGTCTACAAATTCCTGTACTGAGGCGTACGACAATGCAAACTTTGAGGTATACCAAGTTATGACAGGATTGAAAAACGGATGTTATTTGGTATCCTGCCAAGGGTATTATCGTCCAGGCGGTAACGTGGATGCCAATGGGGCACAGAATGCTATTTTATATGCGAATGCAGATGAGACTCCGCTTCAGTTGCTGAAGGATGACGGGAAAGGCATTCCTAATAACATGGAGCAGGCTGCCGATGCTTTCTTGGTTGGGCGTTATGGCGGTAATGAAGTACGTACGGTCGTGATGGATGGTACATTGAGGATTGGTGTGAGGAAGGATGTACATATATCAAAAGATTGGGCGGCTTTTGATAACTTTCGTTTAACGTATTTGGGAGAGGCAGATGCTTCTGAGGCATTCCAACAGTCATTGAAGATGTTGGAAACCTTGATTGCGGATTTTACAGTTTCCGGGGCAACCGCCATCGCCACGGAGTTGCAGGAGGTGTATGACAAAAATAAAGATGTTTCGGGCGATGGTATAGAAGTAGCACAGAAAGCTCTGTCTGAGGTCATGGCCGAAGCTAAGGACGTGCAGGTCAATGTGGACAGTTTAGTGGCTTCCATAAAAACAGCCGAGTCGCTTTATGCAAAGGTTGAGGACGGTACATATACCTTGTCCACCAAGGGGAAAGAAGCTTTGGAGCAGGGCATAACTGAAGCCGAAAGGATATTGCAGGAAACGCAGATGTCGGCTATGGGTACACAGGCTCCTGTTTACGTGGAAATTCTTAATGCCCAAGTCCGGGATGCCAGGCTTTGGATGGGTATGATATATCCGTTGGAAAAGGCCAAAGAGCTGGCTGATGCGATAACGGGACTTGGCGAGACGGATGCTTACCGGCAAGTCGTGAGTGATTTGGATGATGTGGCATTGACTTTCGAGAAAGTAACAACCGATGTGGCGGCTTTGAATTTGGTTTGCCGCAATGCAATGACTATGGATTTCTTGTCGAAGGCTACATCAGATGCTCCCATAGACATGACCTGTTTTATCCAGAACCCGAATATTTATCAAGTAGGAGAGAACAAGGAAGCTCCGGACGGATGGGTCGTGGCCGCACTTGGAGAAAACAATAGTCCTGATGTCACCACTGGGGGGAAAGGAGATGCCGCATTATGGTCTTCTAGTTGGTCAAGCAATGAAAACAACAATGTAGGCAAGGCTCATTATTATACTAAAATAGGAGGGACAGGAAACCGTGTAGCTAATTTGCCAGACGGTACTTATCTGTTGAAAGCTGCCACTTATTGTACTCGTGATGCCGCGAATGTGAATTTATATGGTTCGTTGGATAACGTAAACATGGAGTTCTCTGATTTCAATGGCGATGAAGCGGTTTATAATGCCGCTACCGGGGTGAACGATGGTTCAACCACGGAACTACGGATGGACGTAAGTGGAGGTGTCCTTTATTTGGGAGTGAAGGGTGAAGATATCGTACATGGTAATGGACAGCATTGGGAGGCCGACAACTTCCGCTTGTATTACATCGGTGTCCCCGAATCCGCCTCGCAGGCTATTCGCATCTCTGACGCAGGTATGGCTACTTATTATTCCGCTAATGCCTTTACTGTGCCTGAAGGTCTGGAAGCCGGTGTCGTGACCGGGATTTCCGATGGAGGAACCACTTTGGCTGTGGATTGGCGTTATGCTTCGGGCAGTACTGTCCCGGGTTTGACCGGTATCCTTCTTAGGGGTAAGGCCGGTGGTTATACGGGTAACTTTAGTGTGGCAAACATGTCGCGTCCGGAGGATAACCTGTTGGAAGGCACGTTGGTGGAAACCACTGTGGATGCCGAAGGCTACAAGTACTACAAACTGGCTGATGATGTGACGAACGGTTTAGGCTTCTACTTTGCCACCCAAGACGGCAGCTCTATCGTAAACGGAGCGAACAAGGCATATTTGGCTTTGCCGGAGGCCGTGGCGCAAGAGGCCAACTTCCTTGCATTCGACTTTGATGCAACGGGTATCACCGATACAGAGCTTACGGCAGAGGAAGCCCCTGTGGATGTCTACGGGATTTCCGGCATACGCGTGCGTTCCGGTGTGAAGGCTTCTGAGGCTTTGGAGGGGTTGCCCAAAGGAATTTATATTATAAATGGAAGGAAAATCTTAAAATAGGAAACGAAATGAAAAAGAAGGTATATGTAACTCCTGAGGTTGACGCAGTGGTATTGTTGCAACAAGACATGCTTTGTGGGTCAGGAAATGGAATGGATATCCATGATGATTATTCGGATGCCGAACAGTTGTCGAACAAGAACGTTTGGGATGATATTTGGTGAATCCTTTAGCCGGAATTAGACAAAAAGCGTCAAAAACGGGTAGAAATGGTGCATAAAGTGCATTTGGATGAAAATGTCCCATTTTTTGTGCTTATCTGTCACCAATGGAATGGATGATTCGTTTTATCTTTGCCATGCGTTTCAGAAATCCTGATGTGAAGGCATTCTAAGATGATGGAGCGTACCTTGGTCTAATAAGAGAGATGCAGTTAGAAATTAGGTTAATATTGGTGTGAGTAGCCTGATATGAGGTATCCTGTGAAGGATTGAACTCATATCAGGCTACTTTTTTAAGGATGCCGGGCAGGTTTCCGAGGGATGGAAGAAGGATTCCGTTGGGGGAGATTACCGGTCTTTTCCAGTTTGAAATCCGTGGCTGAGAACCAAGTCCCGTCCCATGTCCTGCTGCGGATATTGGTCACGCCATAGCGTATGGTACCGTTGTGTGTGACGATGCTGTCAATCCTTACGGTGCTCCATCCATAGCCCTTTCCTCCATTGGCTTCGGTGATATTTCTCCATAAGCCCAATGAGACGGTACCGTCGTTCTGTTTCTTTTTGGCATCCTGCCAGATTTCGCCGCCTTCATTGCTATATATAGGTACTTGGGTCTTTTGTTCCTTTCCTCCGGAAATGGCGAAGATTTCGCAACCATGCCCGTCAGTCCGTGCGGCGGCCTCCAACCGGTAGATGCCGGGTGCCATGTGTACGGTTTGTTCCAACTCATATTCCATGTTCCGGTTGCCGCTCCAGGCATCGATATATTGCATTTCATGGTCACCGGTATAATATTCTCCGCTTTTCACGTAACCGTCACAGTTTTCGTGCCTGATGACTGTCCAACCTTCGTTTTTCAGGTAGCTTAACTGTTTCTGTCGGTGGGCGGTGTCTTCACGTTCTTGTTTTTCTTTGTAGAACTCCCGTCTGTAACGTTCATAAAAAGCATTGCCCTGAATGGCCGATGCAATGAAGACAGCCAGGCATACGACCCATGTCCCGAGGAGTGCCAACCGTTTCATGGCGTTCATTGGGGCTATGCGTCCGGCCATGCGTAAGATGGAATGTCCGCCTATATACAAAGTGAGGACCGACAAGACAATAAAGCTTATCGAGGCTATCCAATAAATGCCTTGGCCGATGGAACCGTTGACAAGCCCGTTGAAAAAGGCTTGGTCTGCCGACGAACTGAACACGCCCTCGCTTATACCTCCGCAACATGCGGAAATCAGGAAAAGGCAGAGCATGACCAAAGCGAACAATAAGACGATGGACAATATGAGAATCAGTCCGCCAATGAAGACAAAGAGGCAACCTTTAAAAACTGCAGTGATAATGTCCAGTAAGACAGTGAGGCATCCGCGTGCTGTTTTTTTCGTTTCCGGTGCTGTGGCATATTGTCCGGCTTTGCGTGCGCCTTCCATGATTTCGTCGCGCAGGTTTTCCATGTTCACGGGGCGTCCTTGCATGCGCAAGCGGTCTTCCGGGGTTTGGGCTTCCGGGGTAATGATCCATAGGATGAGGTAGATGACAATCATGGTGCCGAGGGAGAACCAGGCAAACAATATCATCAGTAGGCGGAGCCACAGTGGATCGATGCCGAAGAAACAAGCCAAACCGGAGGTGACGCCGCCCAACATTTTGTCGTCCGGGTTACGGAAAAGTTTCTTGTGGATGGTTTCTTTCGGTTTGCGTCCTTCATGCGGTTCTTCTGTGCCTTCGGAAAGGTTTTCTGATTCCGGATTATCCATTTCTTCCGGGTTCCCGATGCGTTTGATGATTTCCTGCATGTGTTCTATGGTAATGGCTTCCACCCCGGACGCCTTCAGTTCATCGAACAATTCAGCAATGCGGCGTTCGATGTCCTCCGCAATTTCTTCGCCCCCTTCTTGGCGGGAAAAGTAGCGTTGCATGTTCTTTTGGTATTGGTTCAACAGTTCGTAAGCGTCCTCGTCGATGGCATAGAGCGATCCGAAGAGGTTGATGGTAATATTCTTTTTCATAAATATTATGTATTTAAAAGTTAAGGATTCAGTCTTTTTCTTGTAGGGGAAGCCTTATGGGGCTTTCTGATTTCAGATGCCCCACGGTGGCGGAAAGCTCATTCCAGGCACAGTCCAGTCCGGCCAGGAAAGTTTCGCCGTCGAGGGTCAGGGCATAGTATTTGCGTGGAGGTCCTTGGGTGGACTCGCGCCATTCATAACTCAGCAACCCGTCCTTTTTCAGGCGGGTGAGCAGCGGATAGAGCGTGCCTTCCACGACAATCAAATCGGCTTCCTTCAGCCGTGTGATGATGTCGGAGGCGTATGACGGTTCCTTGCGCAGCAACAGCATGACACAATATTCCAACATTCCTTTCCGCATTTGTGATTTCGCATTGTCTACGTTCATAGGCTTTTAACGTTTAAGTAAGGAGACGTCCGGCCGGTGCGTCCCTTTGTTCCGTGCAAATATATGTATTATATTGGTACTATGCAATACATAGTAGTATGTTTCTTCTGATTTTCAATAGGAGAATTTCTTCATCACTCGTTTATCACCGTTTACTGACCAATAGGTTTAGATAAGTTCGGATACTGCAAAAAGAAGAAAAAATGAATGGAGAACATCAGTATTCATCATTTTTTCCTATATTTGCCTTGTACATTTCCGCAGAAAGCCCAAGGGTGGGCAAGGATATGTGCATTATATATGGAGAAGACGTTTACAAGCGTCTGGCTTTCGGGTTTCAGAACTTCGCACCTTTTGACCTGTCGAAAGAACAGATGGCAACCGGTAACGTCCTCGTGGTATGTATATTTACGTACTGTCCTTCCCTTTTTGGGAAAGGACATGCCGTATACATATCGGCGTGGGCTTTCTGCGTTGCTCGTTCTTGACAGGTGGGCATGCGAAGGCCTTGGAACTCGGAACGGGCAAAGGTAAGATTCCTACGCCTTTTCTATATACAGGCAGTTCTTATGTTGGATTTAACATGTCCGTTGGGAGTCCGGATGAATAAAGAGGGGTATGCTGCATATCGGACAGCTTATAGCTTGCACGCTTCACGAGCAAGGGCGTACGGTGACATGGTTTGCAAGACAGTTGTGTTGCACACGGCCTAACGTATATAAAATATTCGGCAAAGAAAATATTGATATCTCTTTGTTGTGGCGTATTTCTTGTATTCTTCATCATGACTTTTTCGGAGACCTTTCACAGGAAATGAAGTGTGACGTAAATTTTTCCCTTCCTTTTAGTTCCGGAACGGAATAGGGATGTTAATCAAATGGCAATATTTCTGTCAACTTCTTGGAACTATCCATTTCCGTTTCATCTTCTCGATTTGCCTATCTTTGCATGGTAAACTGAATTCGAGAACAACATTAAATTAAAAAAAATGAAAAAGTTATGTTTTAAATGTCCGGTTTGGATGTGGATTTTGGGCATGATGTTTTTTGTATCGTGTAGCGACGATGATAACGGTGGGACGGGCGGCGGCAACGGTGACAAGGATGCGTATTCCGTGACCATCCTGACGCAACCGTATTCGGGATTGTCTTCCACCACTGTGGAGGTTTCCGGGACGTGCTCCATAACCGGGAAAGTGCCTGAGGTGTATGCTTTTGGTTTTGTTTACGGGACATCGAAATCACCGGAAGCCGGCAATGAAGGAGTGGTGAAAGTACAGGTTGGTATGTCGGAGACAGGAGATTTCAAAACGACTCTGGAAGGTTTGACACCGAATACGACCTATTATTACAGGGCATATTTTGAGAAAGACGGGGCTTATGAATATGGCAATACGAAAACATTCACGATGAAGCCTGCTGACGATGGTATCGATGTGCCTACGGCTGGCGAACTGGTAGACATGGGAGGTCGGGTGAAATGGGCCTCGTGTAATTGGGATGCGTCTTCACCGGAGCAGACCGGCGTTTTGTGCGGATGGGGCGATCCTACGGGAACTGTCAAGTACCAAGGGATTATTGATACTTATGACTTTTATGTGCCTGCTCCCGGATGTTATGAGTATTATGCCGGGGTGAATCCTCCGAAGGAGATAAGCGGTACGGAGTTGGACATTGCTTACGTGAAATCGCAAGGCCGCTTGCGCATGCCCACGCGGAAAGAAATGGATGACTTGGTGGAAGATTGTCTCGTGAAAACGGTTCTGTATAATAATGTGGAAGGGCTGCTGTTCATTGCTCCCAACGGGAACAAGCTCTTTTTCCCCTCGTGTGGACGACGGATAGGGTCAGAAGTCCTTACCAATGGGCTTAGCGTTTATTGGACAGGGACGTTTGAGCAGTATTCTTATGGTAGTCTACTGGTTTATGGATTGGGATTCCAAGGTGGTGATCCTGGACCGACAGACGGGATGGACTGTTGTCTAGGGGGAGCCATACGCCCGGTGGCCGATAAATGATTAATTAAAAGATAAAATGCGATGGATATGAAAAGTTTCAAATTATGGCAGTTGCCGGGATTCATGCTGTGCCTGTTGTTGGGGTTGGTGTTTTTTTCTTCTTGCGATAAGGACGATGACGAGGCAGGTGGCGGAGGCATCATGGGGTATTGGTTGCCATTGACAGACCTCCGTGATATGGCGAGAGAAGCGGTGGAAGAAGACAATGCCGATGAAGACGGTTTTACAGGAGGAGCCGTTTCATACCGTTTCCTGAATGCTAATACCGTAGAAAGTTTTACGACGAATTGCTACATAGGCCATAAGTCCGCTGCGTTTCATACGGAAACTGTTTCAGGAAAGACGGTGTCTTTCGTGGCGGAAAATGTGAGGACTTACACTTATGTGCTTGATGGCAATAAGGTGTATATCACGGATGGTACCATTGGTACATTAGTTAATGGTGAATTACGGGTGGATGGTTTGCTGTTTATTTTCCAGAAATTGGAGTGAGTCATTCCTTTCGTGCCTGGGAGAGTGTGTAAAGTCTGTTACTTTTATTCCCGTCGGTCGCGGAAGATTGTGTTTTTTAAGGTGGAAGCATGATTATCCGAAGATTTTTTCTAAGTTTGCACCCTAAAGTGATATGCTGCAGGTGGGTTTCCGTATGTGGGAATGTACGGTGCATGCAGTGACATTGAGGATAGAATGGGAATGATAGATTATAAGATAGATGTTTTCCCTCGGCTTTTTCATTTTAAAAAGCCGGCGGGTACGTCAAGGGGAATGTACACGGAGCGGCGGTCGTGGTACGTCAGGGTGTCATCCGCTGCCTGTCCGGGACGTGAGGGATGGGGCGAATGCGCTCCCTTGCCGCAGTTGAGTGTGGATGACTTGCCGGATTACGAAAGCGTGTTGCGCGGGATATGTGCGGAGGTGGCCCGTACGGGGCAGGTCGATATGGAACGGTGGAGGGAATACCCCTCCATGCTGTTCGGGGTGGAGACGGCTTTGCGCCATTTCGGACAAGGGACGTATGCCTTGTGGGATACGTCCTTTTCGCGCGGTGAAGAGGGCATCTGCATCAACGGGTTGATATGGATGGGCGACCATGACGCCATGTACGGGCAAATCAGGGAGAAGTTGGAAGCCGGCTTCCGTTGTGTCAAGTTGAAAATCGGTGCCATCGGTTTCGAGGAGGAATTGGACTTGTTGCGTTTCATCCGGCGGCATTTCCCGGCTCGTGAGGTGGAACTCCGGGTGGATGCCAACGGGGCTTTTGCTCCTGCTGAAGCCTTGGACAAGCTGAAACGGTTGGCCGAACTTGATTTGCATTCCATCGAGCAGCCCATACGGGCCGGGCAATGGGACGAAATGGCCGGACTGGTGTCGGTTTCGCCCTTGCCCGTCGCTTTCGACGAGGAGCTGATAGGACATTGCAGCCTTGAAGCGAAGCAGAGGCTGTTGGACGCGCTCCATCCGCAGTATATCGTGCTGAAACCCTCGTTGCATGGCGGGTTCTCCGGTTGCCGTGAGTGGATAGAAGAGGCGGAAAAGAGGAACGTCGGATGGTGGATTACCTCGGCACTGGAGTCGAACGTAGGCTTGAATGCCATTGCGCAATGGTGTGCCACATGGCACACCCGGATGCCTCAGGGATTGGGCACGGGAATGTTGTTCACTGACAACGTACCGATGCCGTTGGAAATCCGGAAAGATTGTTTGTGGTATGTGGCAGACGGAGATTGAACGGCAGCATGTCGGCGTGGAGGGGCAGCGTTTCTCGGCGGCAGACTTGCACGAACTGGCCGCGTTGTCCGTTGAAGAGGAAGATGAGGCTTTGCGGGCCGTTTATGCCTTTCTGGCGGAATGGTTCTCGCCTGCGTCTACGGTGGAAGTGCAGACTTCCGGTTCCACCGGTGTCCCCAAGCGGATGAGAGTGGAAAAAGAGCGGATGATGCGTAGTGCCGTTCGGACGTGTGAGTTCCTCGGCTTGCGCCCGGGCGACACGGCTTTGCTGTGCATGGACTTGAAGTATATCGGGGCCAAGATGATGGTCGTGCGTGCCTTGGTGGCCGGACTGCATCTATGGGTCCGCCGTCCGTCAGGGCATCCGTTGGCCGACGTGGAGGAGCGGGTGGATTTCCTGTCTGTCGTGCCGATGCAACTTTACAACACGTTGGGGCAGGCGGACGAGCGGGAGCGTCTGGCACGTGTTCGTTGTGTCATCGTGGGGGGCGGAGCGGTGGACGAGGCATTGGAACGGCGTTTGGAGTACTTGCCCTGCCGGGTGTATTCCACTTACGGCATGACGGAAACATTGTCGCATGTCGCTTTGCGTCCACTTAACGGGCCGAAGGCTTCGGCAGGTTATCGTCCTTTCGAGGGGGTAAGTTTGTCGCTGTCCGCCCGGGGGACGTTGGTGATTCATGCACCGGAATTGTGTGTTTCCGATTTGGAGACGAACGACGTGGCGCGTTTGTATGACGACGGCACGTTCATGATTGTGGGGCGTGCGGATAATGTGGTAAACAGCGGGGGCGTAAAAATCCAGATAGAGGAGGAAGAGCGTTGGCTGAAGGAGCTTATCGGCGTGCCTTTTGCTTTGACTTCCGTGCCGGACCGGCAGTTGGGCGAGGCTTTGGTGTTGTTGTTGGTACGTGATTTCCCGATGGATGATGCCGACTTGTTTGGTGCGATGAAGGCTTTTCTGCCTCGTTACCATGTTCCCCGGCATATTTTGCGCGTGGAGGCCGTACCGGTGGCGGGAAATGGTAAGGTGGACCGTAAGGCTTGCCGGGAGTTGGCTCTTGGAGTTGGGGCTGTCCGTTGATGCTTTTTATAATCTTGACAAAAGGGGCGGTTTTTGCAGGAGGACAAATGCCTTTGCCGAAGGTGTTCTGCCGATATGAGGCAAACGGGAAATCGTTTGGCGCAGAATGAAAAATCAATCTCATGAGATTGAAAAATCGTTTGGCTGAGAAAAAAATGTTAAAACGAGGAGCCTGATGGAGTAATATGTAGATTGCAGAATCACAGTGTTTTTGGATTCCCAAACGATAAAGGGTATAAAAAAAGACCGCTTGCGAAAAGCGGCCTTTTTTATATCAGTCTAATGATGATTAATCTTCAACAATCGTACAGATGCTGACGCGGTTCCAATCCGGTTCCTCGAACATGTAGCCTACGCCTTGTCCCTTAGCTGTAATACGGCGAACGTCGATTCTGTATTTGTTCACCAACATATTCTTCACGGCTTCCGCACGTTGGTTGGCGATACGTTCGTTCACTTCGGCACTTCCTTCAGGAGAAGCATATCCTAAGATGTTCACCTTAGCTTCTTTATGGTTCTTCAGATAAGTGGCGATACGTTCTACGTTGGGTTGCTGTGACGCGTCGATGACGATCTTGCCTTGACGGAATGTTACGACAGACTCCAATGTTTTCTTGTTGTTCGTAATCACTTTCGGGCCTTGGTTGCGGCATTCTTGCAGTGCACGTTCCAAATCGGCAGATTTCTGTTCCTCGTTGCGGAGTCGGTTAGCCGTATTTCTCATGCTTTCATCCTTGGAGCTTACGTCCTGACGCAAGTTGTTGATGGTAGCGTTCAGTGCGCTGACTTCCGATGCGTCGTAGGCTCTTACCTTTGTCATGTGATGCTTGCCGTTGCTGTTCTTGAAGTGATAAACCACTCCGGCTGTAATTTCCCAGTTGGCATAATTGGCATTGAAATTGGGGTGGGAGTGAGCCCTGTCGGCATCCCACATGCTCATATCCCATAGGATAGCCGGTTTGATGGCTACGGTCCATGCTTTCTTTTCTCCCAAATTGAAATTGAAGTTTACTCCGGCTTTTGATGCCAAGTGGTTGGCACCTTCGCCTGTCTCATAGAAATCGTTCAGGCGTAACCAACCAAATCCGCCTACGGCTTCTACTTCGAACAGGCGTGGCTGACCGTTGTATCCTGCAAACATGTTGTTTAGGTTGAGCCGATTCAACAACATCAGGTTGAAGGCATCGAATGCCGTACCGCTCTTTTGGGCGGCCATTCGGCTTTGGGTATTAATGCTCCAGTTGCTTTCCAATGTCAAACCGTAAATGGGGCTTAACTGTTTATTAATGTCAAGACCGATGACTGCACGAGAGTTTTTAAAAAATGTACTATGGGTGAGGGGAGTGGCTATACCACCGTTCAGGCCTATTGACCAGTTGTCACCAAATTTGTTTCCACCCAAATTATAATCTTGGGCATTTAAGCCGCTTATACTGAAAGCGCTTAATATAACTACAATTAAAGACTTTTTCATAATTTATTTGTTTAGTAATACATCACAAATATAAGGTAATTTATATCAGTTTCAAAATAATAATGGTAATATTTTTTAGGAAGTAACCTTTTTTAGTAAATAAAGAGAGGGCGGCCCAAAGGTCGCCCTCTTTTTGTGATTTAATTAAAGATTGTTGTATGATTATTCGGTCACGCAGATGCTTGCACGGTTATAAGCCGGTTTACCGAATATGCTGCCCACTCCCTTACCTTGGGTTTCGATTCTGTTGGCGCTGATGCCGTATTCTTTCACCAAAATGTTCTTCACGGCTTCCGCACGTTTTTCAGACAGCTTCTGGTTGAACTTGGCGTTGCCTTCCGGTGAAGCGTATCCTGAGATGGTGACTTTGGCGTTGCTGTTCTTCTTCAAATAGCTTGCCAAACGGTCGATATTCGGCATCTGGAGCGCGTCTACTTTGCTGCTGCTCTGACGGAAGATGACTACGTATTCGTTCTTTTCTACAGTCTGCGTAGCCGTGGTTGGCACCTTCTTGTTCTTGCAGTCATTCAAATCCTTCTGTAAGTCGTTGATGGTTTTTTGTGCGTTCTGCAATGCACGGTCCTTGCCTGCAGCTTCAGCTTCCATCGAACTGATGGTGGCGTTCAGGGCTGCAATCTGGTCTGCATGGCTGCAACCATTGGAATAGTAGTGCTTGCCGTTGCTGTTCTTGAAGTGGTACACTACGCCTGCTGTGATTTCCCAAGCAGCTTGGTCGGAATGGAAGTTGATGTTGTCTTTTCCAAACTGGGTTACATTCCACAATATAGCCGGTTTTACTGCTATGGTCCATGCTTTCTTTTCACCTAAATTGAAGTTGAGGTTCAAGCCTACTTTTGAAGAAAGCCAGTTGCCGTCCTTGTCCCCGTCTTCTCCGTAATATGCGTCGTTTACGTGCAACCAACCGAAACCGGCCAATGCTTCAACTTCAAACAGGCTAGGTTTGCCTTTGTAACGGCAGAACACATTATTTAAATTGATGCGGTGCAACAACATCAGATTGCTTGCATCAAAAGCTGCACTGCTCTCGAACGTGTTGATGCTCCACATGTTTTCAAATGTCAAGCCATAAATCGGAGAGAGTTGCTTGTTGAGATCAATACCCACGGTGGCACGGGCATTCTTGAAGAATGCACTATGGCTGAGCGGAGTCACAATACCACCATTCAAACCAATAGACCAATTGTCACGGAACTTTGTAGTTTGTTCCTCAGTCGTTTGGGCGTTCAGGCTACTTATACCTAATACACCCGCTAATAACAGTAGAGACTTTTTCATAATTGTTTAATTGAAAATTAATAAATATGTTATTTATAACCTATCCCAAAGGTACATATAAAAGTGGAAGTTCATTCTGTTTTTATGTTATTAAAAGTAAAAAGAGGCTTTTTCGGCCTCTTTTTACTTTGTTTTAAGTCTTAAACGACCGGATACGCAGGGAGCGGTTAAACCAAATGGGCTATCAAATCTTCACGCTCGCCCGGCAGCAGGTCGATGACGGGTATTTCTATCATCGTGTAGCAGCCAGGTTGTTGTTTCATCGAGGCGCGAGCCACGCAAACCAATACTTGTCCCGTCAGCGCCGGGTTGTTGATATGCATGTTGAATTCGAACAACTGGTTCTGGGTCTTTCCAGATACGCCTTTGCGTGTCAGGTTGACACCGTGTCCCATGTCCAACAACTCGTCTACACAAGGTACTTCTATGACGTGGGTTTCATCGTTGACGAAATAGGGGTCGGCTTTAATGGCAGCGGCTACTTTCTGGAACTCGTATCCTTCCTTTACCTCTATGTATACCATGCGGCGGTGAATACCCGTGCCGGTGGGGATGGTCATGGAGAGGGCAGCTTTCACTCCTTCCACGGCTTTCACGGCTACGGTATGTCCCATGCTCATGCCTGGCCCGAAATTCGTGTAGGTGATGCCTTTGGGGGCAATGGCCTGTAACATGGCGCGTACGATGGAGTCGCTACCCGGATCCCACCCTGCGGAGATGACGGACACAGCCTTGCCGGCTTTTGCGCTTTCGTCGAGCGAGCGGCGAAGGGAAGTGATTTGGGTGTGGATGTCGAAACTGTCCACTGTGTTGATGCCGAGCGCGAGGATTTCTTTGGCGTATTTCTCCACGCTACGGGTTGGCGTGGCCAGGATGGCTACGTCTACGTCCTGCAATTCGCGGATGTCCTTCACCACGTTATACTTGGCCAGTTCTTCGGGCTTGTTTTCAGCCCCGTTCCGGCGTACGACACCTGCCACCTCGAAGTCGGGCGCGGCTTCGAGTGCCTGCAAGGCATAGTGTCCTATGTTGCCGTAACCTACTACGGCTGCTCTGATTTTTTTCATTTCCGTTGTCTTGTTATTGAGTTCGTGTGTATGTTATTGTTCATTTTGGAACATGGGATCCCATGCCGGCAAACGGACGGGCTTTTGTTTCAGCATGTCCAGAACGTTTTGCGGGCAGTACTTCTTGTTGACGACCACGCGGAACATGTATTCGTCGAACCACTCGTCCGTCATGATGAGATGGCCCTGATAGCCGGCATCTTTGCCCCAACTGTTTTCCACCATCCATTTCTTGGGCTTGCCGCTATCGTCGAGGTCGACGGCCATCAGCGTCATGGCGTGGGTGCTGCCGCTGTCGAAGCTCTGGATGCGTTGTTTCTTGTTCATGCCGAACGTCGTGCCGAAGAGGCTGCCGTAGTCGTAGTTGTTCAAGTCGAGCGTACCTTTCTTGGAATCCAGAAACTTGCCCACGTCGCAACTGAAGTACATCATGGTGCTGTCTTTCAGGCTGGCAATAGCCATTTCTTTGATGTCCTCGATGGGCAGGTTGATGTACAGCCAGTTGTGTCCGTCGTAAGTGTGACGGTCATAATCGATTTCATATACTTGGTTGAACGGACGTGAAGGGTCGTTCATCAGCATGACGTAATTGGCGTTCAAGTCTTCTCCGCCGCATACTTCCTTGTAGAAACTTTGGGGCGTGTAAGTCTTGGGCTTTTCTGTATATTTCCCGTCGATTTTCGGTGCCCAAGTAAAAGAAGTTGGAGGCTCTCCGTAGGCATAGACCAACATACGGTAAACCGTTTTCATCATGTCTACCTTCTGTTGTTCCAATTCCTTTTCGGAGGCGCCCTTCTCGGATGCTTCGCGCAGTAACATGCCGTCTTCGCGCAATTTTCTTTTCAAGAGGGCTGAAAATTCATTGGTGTTGTCGCTGCTGTAAGTTTCGGCCATGACCTCTTTGGGGACAAGCCCATATTTTTCAATCAGATCCGAAACACCTGTGAATTGCCCTCCGTCGCTCAGTGGGTTACGGAACAGCCATTCCACCATTTTGTCGTCGATGGGCTTTTTGCGCGTGTCGATGATGCCTTGAAGAAAAAGGTTGCTCTTTTCCAGTTGGTCGTAGAAGAAGTTGTAGGCCTGCGAGAAAAAGAAATTTTTCATGCCCGTACGGGCCATGACTTGTGCACGAATCACGTTGGTACCCGTAAACAGCCAGCAACGTCCGCTGCTTTTCTGGTCGCTGATGCCGGAGCTTTTCACCTTGTGGCTGAACCACGTGTCGGGCGTAGCCGCCTGTTCGCTGTTGGCCGTAAGCTTTTTGATGGAGTTGGCATTTACGGCATTCCGGATGGCTTTGTGGGCATCGTCGTGCGAGTAGCTCTCTTTCAAGGTCTGCAGGACTTCGGGGGTGAGTGCCTGTTGGGCGAAAGAAATGCTGCCGCAGAACGGAAAGGCCAGATATAATAATAATGATGTTTTTTTCATAAAGTCCTGGTGTTATTTTACGTATTCGGCCCAGTCGGTCAGTCGCATGTCTCCCTTGCGCAGGTAAGTGTCGTGCATGGCGAATGCTGCCGACAGGCAGTGGTGGGTGTGTCCTCCGTTTTGGGCTGCGTACTTCATGTAGTCGAGCAAAAGCGGACGATAGTCGGGATGGGCTACCTTGACAAGTTCTGCTGCTTTCTCCATGGCGCATTTTCCACGCAGGTCGGCCACGCCGTATTCCGTGATGACGGCATCTACGAAATGGCTCGTATGGTCGATGTGGGAACAGAAAGGCACGATGCTGCTGATGGCTCCGCCTTTGGTGGTGGAACCGCAAGTGAAAATACTCAAATAAGCATTGTTGGTGAAGTCTGCCGAACCGCCGATACCGTTCATCATCTTCGTGCCGCAGATCTTGGTAGAGTTTACATGTCCGTAGATGTCCACCTCGATGGCCGTATTCAGAGAGCATACGCCGATGCGGGCGATGACTTCGGGGCTGTTTGAAATTTCGGAAGGACGGAGCACGAGCTTGTCTTTGAAGAAGTCCATGTCGTTGTAAATGCCTTGCAGGCATTCGTTCGTCACGGTGAGCGAACAGGCTGATGCCGAGAGTACGCGGCCTTCGCGCATCAGTTGTACGGGGGCATCCTGAAGCACTTCGGTGTAAATGCTGAAATTCGGGACGTCCGGGCATTGGCCTAATGCGCCCAAAACAGCGTTGGCCCCGCTGCCTACCCCACTTTGCAAATTAAGGAAAGTAGGTGGTATTTTCCCGCTTTTCAGGTTGGCTAACAGGAAGTCGGCCACATTGTTTCCGATTTGTGTCGTGATGGGGTCGGGGGCCTTGAAAGAGCGAGCTTCGTCGGGGATGTTGCATTCAATGATGCCTTTGATGCGGTCAGCATCCACTTCCACGTAGGGTTTGCCGATGCGGTCGCTCGCCTTCATGATCATGATGGGCGTGCGGTAGGGATGGTCTTCTATTTCGTACACATCGTGGATACCCATGCACTTTTTGCTGTGGAAGGCATTGACTTCGATGATGATGCCTTTGCGTGCCAGACGGCAGACGGTGGGACTGATACCTCCTGCGGCCGTCAGGTAAATACGAGCCTTACTGCCTGTTTGTTCGATTTCGCAAGCTTCGATGATGGCCCAGTCTACTTGTCCGAGATAACCTTGGCGGATTTGAGTGGCCATGTTGGAAAGGTTGAGGTCGGAATACGAAATCTCATTATTGTTGACATGCGTGCGGAAGTCTTTGTTCGTGGTGTAAGGGGCACGGAATTTGATGGCCTGGGCATTGGCCAACATGCCGTCGCAACTTTGTCCAGTAGATGCGCCGGTAAGGATGTTGATTTTAAACTCTTTGCCTTCAGCATGTTCTTTCTCTGCTTTTCGGGCTATCTCTGCCGGTACGCTTTTAGGCACACCAGCGGGTGTGAAGCCGCTCAGTCCGATGGTATCTCCGTTTTGGATGAGGGCAGCAGCTTCGGCTGCTGTGATTTTGTTGAATCCCATAGAGTTGATTGCTTAATAGTTATACCTTATTTAATATGGCGCAAAGTTAGCTATTTTTTTTGAAAGGTGTTATCGTGTCAGGCTTATTTCCTTTTCTATTTCTTTTGGTAAGTGATGAAGGCGGTACTGGCTCGGGGCGCAACCAAACCTTTTGAGGAAGGCGCGCCGGAAGGTACTCCGTGAATTAAAGCCGGAACGGTCAGCTATTTCTTCGATAGGCATTTTGGTTTGCCGAAGAAGTCGTTCTGCATGGGACAGGCGGTATTGGTTGACATAATCGAAGAATGTTGTGCCCAACACATTGTTCAGGTAATTGGAAATATAGGTGCGGTTCGTGCCGATGGCTTGGGCCAAGTCCATGATGGTCAGCTTGGGATTGAGGTAAAGGTGCTCTTCCTCGAAAATCCGATGCAGGTGGATGGCGAATTGATGTGGGTTCTCTTCGTTTTCCAAGGTCGTCTCAACGTCTTGGTGCGAACGGGCCGTCAATGAGCCGAGCACTTGCTCCTGCCGGTTGATGAAGTAGCTGATGAGCGACCAAATGATACAAGTGAGCAGGTAGTACAGCGTGTCGTTGAATTCGGAATAGTAGGTGGAAGACAGGCTCCATACCGCCAGGAACACCACGAAAGAGAGAAGGATGATGTACAGCCACCGCAGGTCGATGCGTTCGTGGTAAGAATAACTTTGCTTCAGCCGCTTGTGATAAGCCGGTATTTCGAACAAGACATAAAGCATCACGGCCGTACCGTATGCCACGGCGCAGGCGATGGCGCTTTCGTATAGCATCTCCATGGGATGGAACGCGTAGATGAGTATGAAGAGGATGAACGGTATTTCATGCAGTGCAGCCCGCAGGAGTGTCATGGAACCGGGGCGTGTGAGTTCGAACAGCAGGAAGGCGCAGGTGGGGACGGCTGTCATGTCGATGAGTACGAAAACATGGTGAAGGAACTCGAACCGGACGGTAGGATACCATATCAATGCAATATCCTTGACCGACTGTATGACCCATACGAGCAGGACCCAACCTGTGATTTGGCGGAGTCGGTTACCGCTTCCGTTCCGGAAAAAGTATGCACACAGCCATAGCAGGAACATGAAACTTGTCCCCGCCGTGTACTGCATGAGTTGTATGTAAGTGGTATCATCGCTCATTTTATTGCCGTATAGACCAATCTGCATTACTTAAAAAAATAAGCGGGGTTTTCACAAATCCCGCTTACTCAACTAAACCTTAACTATGAAAAAATCTAATGTTTTCATTCGGAAGCAAATATCGCAATTATCTCTTTGATAATAATAATTTGTACTCTATTTTAACTTCGTTTTTAGTCTTTTTTAAGAAGATGTGTTTCTTCTTCAATTTCTTTGCAGAAGTAAATGGTACTTATATGTATGATTTTGACTGTCTTTGTTTCACGAGGATAAGATGCGGCTCAGCATAGCCAAGCCAGAAAACTGCCTTTTTGCTTGTCTCTGCGCTCGCCTTTCGTTATCTTTGCAGCCTGAACTTGAAAGAACAGCATGAAAAAGCTTTTTATAGAAACTTATGGTTGCCAGATGAATGTGGCCGACAGTGAAGTGGTGGCTTCGGTGATGCGTATGGCAGGATACGAGACGTGCGAAACCCTGGATGAGGCGGATGCCGTTTTCCTGAATACTTGTTCCGTACGGGATAATGCCGAACAGAAAATCATCAGCCGTCTGGAGGCTTTGCATGCTTTGAGACGGAAGGGCCGGCATTTGGTTATCGGCGTGTTGGGCTGTATGGCCGAACGGGTGAAGGAAGAATTGATAGAGAACCACCATGTGGATTTGGTGGCAGGCCCCGACGCTTATTTGTCCCTGCCCGACCTGATAGCCCAAGTGGAGCTGGGGCATAAGGCCATCAACGTGGAACTGTCCGTGGCGGAAACTTACAGGGACGTGATTCCGCAACGTGTGTGCGGCTCGCATATTTCCGGTTTTGTCAGTATCATGCGTGGCTGCAACAATTTTTGCCATTACTGCATTGTGCCTTACACGCGTGGACGGGAACGCAGCCGGGATGTGGAAAGCATCCTGAATGAGGTGAGGGATTTGAAAAAGCGCGGGTATAAGGAAGTCACGCTTTTAGGGCAGAATGTGAATTCTTACCTCCATGTGGGGGGCGACGGAAAGACAGTTTCTTTTCCGCAACTTTTGCGGTTGGTGGCACACGAGGCCGACGGGATGCGCGTGCGTTTCACCACTTCCCATCCGAAGGATATGAGCGATGACACGTTGCGTGTCATTGCGGAAGAACCCAATGTGTGCCGGCATATCCATTTGCCGGTGCAGAGCGGGAGCGACCGTATCCTGAAATTGATGAACCGCAAGTACACCCGTGAATGGTACCTTGACCGTGTGGCGGCCATTCGTCGGATTGTGCCGGATTGCGGTTTGTCCACAGATATTTTTTCGGGTTACTGTTCCGAGACCGAAGAAGACCATCAAATGTCTTTGTCGTTGATGCGTGAATGCGCCTACGACAGTGCTTTTATGTTCAAGTATTCGGAGCGGCCGGGGACGTATGCCTCCAAGCATTTGCCCGACGACGTGCCGGAGGACGTGAAGGTGCGGCGTTTGAACGAATTGATCGCTTTGCAGAATGAACTCTCGGCAGAGAGCAACCGCCATTGCGAAGGCCGGGTTTATGAAGTGTTGGTAGAGGGTGTGAGCAAACGTTCCAAAGAGCAGTTGTTCGGACGTACGGAGCAGAATAAGGTGGTCGTGTTCGACAGGGGAAAGCATCATGTCGGTGATTTTGTAAAGGTGAGAATTAGCGGAAGTTCTTCGGCTACGCTGAAAGGAGAGGTGGTAGAAGACTGACAATCAAGTTAAATGCTGTTAAAGAGAGAACCAATCCCCGTGTTTCGTTGTATTTTTGTAAAATACGTAAATACGGCCGGATAGAAGTCATGGGAAAGAAAAAAGCAAAAGGTTCTTTGGGGATGCAGTGGTTCACGACCGGTGTCAGTACCACGTTGGTGTTGATACTGTTGGGAATCGTCTCCTTTTTTATATTGTTTGCCCAACGTTTGTCTGATTCCGTGAAGGAAAACCTGACGGTAACGGTCTTGCTTGACGGTGAAGCAAGCCGTTCGGACATCCATGAATTCCGGAGGGCATTGACGGACGAACGTTATGTGTATGCTTTGGATTACGTGTCCAAAGAGCAGGCGTTGAAAGAGCAAGTCAAGGCCATGGGCAGCGATCCGTCCGAGTTTCTCGGGGCCAATCCCTTCACGGCCTCGTTTGAATTACGTATGAATGCCCTTTATGCCAACTCCGACAGTTTGGCATGGATTACTGCGAAGTTGAAAAAGAACCCTTTGGTGGAGGATGTGATGTACCAAAAAGAGTTGGTCGACACGGTGAATGACAATTTGCGGCGTATAAGTTACGTGCTTTTGGGCTTGGCCGTGCTTTTGGCCTTGGTCTCTTTTGCGCTTATCAACAATACGGTCCGGTTGAGCATTTATTCCGGCCGTTTCGTTATCCGTACGATGAAATTGGTAGGAGCGAGTTGGGGATTTATCCGTCGGCCATTTATGGCACGGAGTTTCAACCTCGGGTTCTTGTCCGGTTTGTTGGCCGATGCTGTGCTGTTGGGAGGCGTACATACCCTTTTGCGATACGACCCTTCGCTTTCCCAATATATCCATGTCGATATGTTGCTCGCCGTAGGGGCGGCGGTGCTGTTGTTCGGCCTTTTGCTTACGTTGGGCTGTACGTACCTCTCCGTCAACAAGTTTCTGCGGATGAAAGCCGGTGATTTGTATTAAATAGGAAACATATAATAAATAGAGGTTTATGGATAAAAGAAATTTTGCTTTCGACAAGGTGAATTTTATGTTGTTGGCCGTCGGGATGGCGATTGTAATCATCGGGTTCATCCTTATGTCCGGTTCCGGGAGTTCGGAGACGGTATTCAATCCGGACATATTCAGTGTGCGCCGCATCAAAGTGGCTCCAATGGTTTGCCTGTTTGGCTTTTTGTTCATCATTTATGCCATTTTGCGGAAGCCTGCATATACGCCGTTGGAAGAAGAAAATGAGGGTGCCGGGGAAAAGAAAGACGAAATGTCCGGTACGGACGCCACAATCAATAAGGATTAAGCATGGATGTAATAGATGCGTTGTTGATGGGCCTTTTGCAGGGCCTGACGGAATATTTGCCGGTGAGCAGTAGCGGGCATCTGGCCATCGCTTCCCATTTCTTCGGGATAGAAGGAGAAGCCAATCTGACATTTACGGTGGCAGTCCATGTGGCTACGGTGTTCAGCACCTTGGTGATTCTTTGGAAAGATATCGTGTGGATATTCAAGGGGTTGTTTGACTTCAAAGGGCCGGGGATGAACGAATCCCAACGTTATGCCCTGAATATTTTGGTTTCCATGATACCTGTGGGCATTGTGGGGGTTTTCTTTAAGGACTATGTGGAGATGATATTCGGCAGCGGCCTGTTGGTTGTGGGCATTTGTCTGTTGCTGACAGCTTTGCTGCTGACGTTTTCATACTATGCCCGCCCCCGCCAGAAAGAGAACATATCCCTTCGTGATGCCTTTGTCATCGGGCTTTCCCAGGCTTGCGCCGTGTTGCCCGGCTTGTCCCGTTCCGGTACGACCATCGCTACGGGCTTGCTGTTGGGTAACAACAAGGCCAAGTTGGCCCAGTTCTCTTTCCTGATGGTGATGCCTCCCATTTTGGGAGAAGCCATACTCGATATTGCAAAGGGAGTGACCCACGGGGTAGAAGCTGCTTCTGCGGGTATCGGGATGTGGCCGCTTGCCGTGGGATTCGTGGCGGCTTTCGTGTCGGGATGCCTGGCTTGCAAGTGGATGATCAATATTGTCAAGAAAGGCAAGTTGGTATATTTTGCCGTTTATTGTGCCGTGGTGGGTGTCGCGCTCATCGTGCATCATTGCCTCTAACCGTTAAAATTCGCTTAAGTGGATTTCAAGAAAGGAGAAATATTGGCTTTTGACAAGCCATACGAGTGGACGTCGTTCGGGTTGGTGGCCAAGGTACGTTACCTGTTGTGCAAGAGATTGGGAGTGAAGAAACTGAAAGTGGGACATGCCGGTACGCTCGATCCTTTGGCCACCGGTGTCCTGCTCGTCTGCACCGGTAAGGCGACGAAGCGGATAGAGGAACTTCAGGCCCATACGAAAGAGTATGTGGCCACGCTCCGTCTGGGGGCTACCACGCCTTCGTTCGACCTGGAGAAGCCCGTGGATGCGGAGTATCCCACGGAACATATCACGCGTGAGATGGTGGAGGAAACGTTGGTTCGTTTCGTAGGCACGATAGAACAGGTGCCCCCTGTCTTCTCGGCTTGCAAGGTGAACGGGAGCCGTGCGTACGATTTGGCCCGCAAAGGGGAAGAGGTGGAACTGAAAGCCAAGACCCTGGTCATCGACGAACTGGAACTGTTGCGTTGCGAACTGCCGGAAATCGTCATCCGGGTGGTATGCAGCAAAGGTACTTACATCCGGGCGTTGGCCCGTGACATCGGCGAGGCCCTGCACAGCGGTGCCCACCTGACGGCCTTGCGCCGTACGCGAATCGGGGATGTCAAAGTGGAAGACTGCCTGAAACTGGACGGTTTTGCCGAGTGGTTGGATCGCCAGACGATAGAGATAACAGAAGATAATTAATCAATATAAGAAGAACTATTCTATATGAAGCTGTCACAATTCAAATTCAAATTGCCTGAAGAACAGATTGCCCAATATCCTGCGCGCCATCGTGACGAATCCCGTTTGATGGTGTTGCACAAGAAGAGCGGAGATATCGAGCATCGCGAGTACTTTAAAGACATCCTTGACTATTTCGACGACAAGGATGTGTTTATCTTCAATGATACCAAGGTGTTCCCGGCCCGCCTTTATGGCAACAAGGAAAAGACGGGTGCACGTATCGAAGTGTTCTTGTTGAGGGAGCTGAATGAGGACTTGCGCCTGTGGGATGTGTTGGTCGACCCGGCCCGTAAGATCCGTATAGGTAACAAGTTGTACTTCGGTGAAGATGATTCCATGGTGGCAGAAGTCATCGACAATACGACGTCGCGCGGGCGTACGCTCCGTTTCTTGTACGACGGGCCGCACGACGAGTTCAAGGCCGCCCTGTATGCGCTTGGCGAGGCTCCGCTGCCCAAACATATAGTGAAGCGTCCGGCCGAACCAGAGGACATGGAGCGTTTCCAATGTATCTTTGCCCGTAACGAAGGGGCTGTCACGGCTCCCTCGGCAGGACTCCATTTCTCAAGGGAACTGATGAAACGTCTTGAAATCAAGGGCGTTAATTTCGCCTTTGTTACGATGCACTGCGGCTTGGGCTGTTTTCGTGACATAGACGTGGAGGACTTGACCAAGCATAAGATGGACAGTGAAGAAATGTTCGTAGGCGCGGATGCCTGCCGCATCGTCAACACGGCAAAAGAGGGCGGGCATCGCGTGTGTGCCGTCGGAACTACGGTGCAGCGCGTGTTGGAAACGGCCGTGGGGACGGACTGCAACCTGAAGGAGTTCACCGGATGGACCAACAAGTTCATTTTCCCGCCTTATGAATTCGGCGTAGCCGACTGTATGGTGGCCAATTTCTATATGCCTTATAGCACGATGCTCATGCTCACGGCAGCTTATGGCGGTTACGACTTGGTGATGCAAGGCTACAAGGAAGCCTTGAAGGAAGGTTACCGTTTCGGGACATACGGTGATGCCATGCTTATACTGAACGATTGATGACGGACTTGTATTTGGGCCTGGGCAGCAACTTGGGCGATCGTGAACGGTTGTTGCACCGGGCCGTAGAGATATTGGTGGAGCGGATAGGCGGATTGAAAAGCCTGTCCGCTTTTTATGAAACGGAGCCTTGGGGGTTTTGCTCCGAACATCCTTTCCTGAACGCCGTGGCTGTATTGCGTACGGGGAAAACACCGGAAGAGGTTCTTCATATCACGCAGGCTGTGGAGCGGGAACTGGGGCGATGCAGCAAGAGTACGGGCCGGGTGTATGCCGACCGCCCGATTGACATCGACTTGTTGCTCTATGGCGACGTGGTGATGGAGGCGGATTTCGATGTGCCTGGGGAAGAGGGGAGGAAAGTACACTTGTCCTTGCCCCATCCGTTGATGCACGAACGCAGTTTCGTCATGGAACCTTTGGCCGAGGTGGCACCAAAAGTTGTTCATCCGGTGTTGAAACGGACTTTCCGGGAGCTTCTGGCTGCGTTGGCAGACCGGTAAGGCTTCATTTTCGGGTAAGAAAATATTTGTCATGGATACTATTTTTCCCGAATGGAATAAGGCTTATTATTTCCTTGTTGTTCAGAACTTTACGAATCTCCTGAAATTAACATTTTTTCTCAGCCAAACGATTTTTCAATCTCCTGAGATTGATTTTCCGTTCTGCGGCAAACGAAATACCGTTTGCCGCAAGGTGTTTTCAAGGCTGAATATTCATGACATCCGTTTGCCGGAAGGATGGAAAAAGGGCTGTCCCGTAGCGATGACGGGGCAGCCCTTTGTGGTTTCTGCCAGTTCTTTAAATGGTGGCTTTTATTTCACGAGCACGTTCTTTCCGTTGATGATATAAATGCCTTTCTTCAAGCCTTTCAGATCCTCACGGGTGG
Organism: Paraprevotella xylaniphila YIT 11841; assembly: GCF_900683745.1. Classification (NCBI taxonomy): domain Bacteria; kingdom Pseudomonadati; phylum Bacteroidota; class Bacteroidia; order Bacteroidales; family Prevotellaceae; genus Paraprevotella; species Paraprevotella xylaniphila. The sequence goes on along the minus strand of NZ_LR215980.1, from coordinate 2,726,564 downwards.
CATTTCTCTTTACTAATATGCCACTGATGGTATATACCTCTGCCGTGTTTGCTTCATTCAGGATGCTTTCTATGCTTTGTCCATCCATGACGGTGAAGATGAATTCCAGTTGCGGAGCATAGTCTACAACAGTTGGATTCTCTTCTCCGGCCGATTGCTGGATCATCTTGGCCGGGATAACCAATGTGTAAGTGCCTTTCGTGTTTACTTCATTGGCCAGAGTGACTTTTATTTCGTTGGGATTGTCACCGGAGGCCAACGTGGCTTCCTCTATGCTTTCCCCGCTGTTGTCGGCAAGGTAGGCCTTGTCTTCATTTTCAGTATTGATTGCAGCGTAGGTGGTGTCTGCCACGAATTGGAGGACGAATTCATGCAGGGAATTCACCGTGCCTTCAGCAGGCGTGATGGATACGGGTTCGTAGTCGTGTCCAATCGTGTAGTCGTACTTTAAGTTCGGGGCATACTCTGTTTTTACCGTAGGCTCGGTTGTGCCGTCGCCTTCATCCATGCTCGTCTGCTGTATCATGCGGGCCGGGATGACCAAGGTATAGTTACCTTCTGCGCTGACCTCTTCGGCCAATGTCGCAATGACTTCGGTCGTGTTCGTACCGATGGCCAGCGTGGCGGCTACTTGGCTGCCGTCTTTGCCGTTGAGCAAGTAGGCCTGGCTTGCGGATTCTTCGTTGAGCTGCGGTACTGTCCCCTCGGCAAACTCTATGGTGAAGTCTTTCAGGGAGAATACTTTTCCTGCGGCAGGCGTGATGCCAGTGGGGGCGAAGTCGAGCCCGATGGTATAGTCGTACTTGATTTCGGGCGAACTGAGCAACACTGTGGCGTTTTCTGCGTTTTCTTCTCCCGTTGTTTCCGTGTAGGCAACGCGTTGGATCAGGCCTTCCGGAATGACGAGAGTGTAGGAACCTTCGGTTTTCTGCTCTTCGTCCAACGTGAGTTTGATCTGGTTGGGCCTGTTGCCTTGCGAGAGCGTGGCCGGAACCTGGTAATCGTTATCGTTGTTTACCATGTAAGCCAATGTGGTTGCTTCGGGATTGACTTGCGCGTTTGTCTGTTCCGGGAAAGTAAGGGTAAAGTCTTTCAAAGAGCCATAGTTGCCTTCGTCTCCCTCGATGCCGGTAGGCATGTATGCCGTTATTCCGGTGGTGGTGAACGTCTTTGTAAAGGCCGTGTTCCAATCTCCGTTAGTGCGGCAGACGGCTTTCTCGGGTACGGTGAGCGTGTATGTGCCGGCTTCAATCGTGGGCGGCAGGATGATTTGTATCTGCTTGGCTTGTCCGCTTGCTTTCTTCACGGTGACGTCCAATGTTTCGGATGCGCTGTTGGTCAAGGTGATGGCCGGTGCGCCTTCCATGGCATTGGGATATGCTTCTTCGTTGAAGTTCAACGTGATGTGGGAGAGCGACTCGATTTCTTTCCGCCCAGACGGGTCGGTAGACATTACGGTGAAAGCGGAAGTCGGGTTTTCGTTCAGGTTGACATCTGTGGTGGAGAACTCGGAAGCCTGCCAAGAATAAGTCACGGCCTGTACGCCGACGGTGTAGTTGCCCTCTTCCACTCCCTCGAATGTATAGGTAGTAGGATTCACGTAACCTGAGAATGCGGTGTATGTGAGTTGCTTGCCGTTTTCTGGGTTGGCCGGGGCAATCATGAAGGTCTTACCCGTGGCCTTGTTCTTTAAATACAGGTTGTAGAAAGCTTTGCTCTCCGTGTCGGGAGTGTAGCATTCAGCCCAGGTCACGGTGAGCTGTTTCGTTTCCGCGTTGTATTCGGCTTTCACGTCTTCGGGTGCTCCGGGGACTTGTATGCCGTAATCAGGTTCGGTAGTATTGATTGTCCACGACAAGCGGTCGCAATTATCTTGTGTAAACAAATCGAGCAGGCCGTCGTTGTTCAGGTCGCCGTGGGCCATGTAGGCCTCTTTGATACGGATGGGAAAGTTGTCTTCCTCCACACCGTCTTTGTCTTCCACAATGTAAAAACCGTCGTATGAACCGCTGCTACTCGATATGGCAGTAACCCAATTCCCGTTCCATCCCTTGCAGATGAAATCTAACCAACCGTCTCCGTTGAAATCTGCCAACTCAGCCATGCGGGTGAGGGTTGCGGAAGCAGGATAAAGTTGGGTCTCTACTTTTTCAAAAGCAATATTGTCGCCTGTGGATACGTTTTTCAGCATTAAGGCTACCTTACCGTTTTGGGCATAAATAGCTTCGCCTTGATAGTTCATTCCACCGATTATCAGAAGGTCTTGCTTGCCGTCTTGGTCGTAATCTACGGCAAAGATGGAATGTTCGTCCCCCCAGGGCTTGTTTAAGAACGCGGAAAAGCCATTGATGTCTGCGTCAAAGTCCGTGGTGGCCAATTGGAACGTTCCGTCTTTCATGTTGCGGTACAGGTGGATTTGCCCTTCATTGTTAAGCCCGAGTTCTTCGCATCCATCGCCCCATCCGGTGCATACGATGTCAGGCCATCCGTCGTTGTTGAAATCGCCGAATGTCAACTGCCCGGCTGTCTGTGGGATAAAGGGTTTGCCTACTTCTGAAATGAACGGATCGGTCACACGTTCGAAATGGTCACCCTCGACGTTCTTGAAAAGCCATACGGCACGTTCCCAAGGATTCTCGTTTTCGAACTGTATCAGCACGTCTGGGTAGCCGTCTTTGTTGTAGTCGGCAATGGAAATGGCATGGTTCTGCTTTCCTTCATTCCATTTGTTATCGGAAATTTTGGGGTTGATTTGAGCCAGTGCGGCATCTTCTTTCATGGTGAAAGTGCCGTCACCGTTGTTGATGGCCAAAAGCAGAGACTTTTTGGCTTCGAATGTCCAACCCACGTTGACGCTTGGATAGATGAAATCCACCAAGCCGTCCTGGTTGAAGTCGAAAGCCTTGTTGCCGATGCCGCCATAGGCAAAAGGCAGGCCACTGTCGCTGTCGCGGTTCTTGACGGTCCATGTGTTGTCCCCGTTGTTGAACGAGAGGGGGGTGTCGTCATACCAATCCCATTTCCAAATCACTTCTCCTTTCTCGTCCACTTCCGAAGTGGGGCGCCATTCATAGGTTTGTCCCGGTGCCCATAGGTCCATGAACCCGTTGTTGTCGAAGTCTGCCACGACGGGCACTCCGTCACTCGTCTTTACCCCGATGGCATCTGATTCTTCGTTTTCTGCCACACGGAACGTGATCTCTTGCGCTTTAATCGTGCCTTGAAATGCCATTCCTGCCAACGCGGTGCAGAATAGCAAAGGCTTCAATGTAAAGTTTCTCATGATAACATTTTGTATATAACATTAGAATTAGTCGGGATAAAGATAGTTTGTTACAGGCAATCAAGATGGGCTTTTTGATTCAATAATTATCATTTTGGCATAAAAATAGGATTTCTTATAGGTTTTGCAGCAAATGAGATAGAAAAAAGGGAAGGTCATAATAAAAAATCCGGTGTCGTGGATGCAAGACACCGGATTTTAATAGAGTGGGAAATGTTTTTTTATTTCGGTTGTTTGCCGATATAGGCCAAGATGCCTCCGTCCACATACAGTACCAAGCCGTTGACGAAGTTGGAAGCATCAGAAGCCAAAAATACGGCCGGACCTTGCAAGTCTTCAGGAGTACCCCAACGGGCTGCGGGGGTCTTGGCCACGATGAAACTGTCAAAAGGATGACGGCTGCCGTCCGGCTGACGTTCACGTAACGGAGCGGTTTGAGGAGTAGCGATGTAGCCCGGACCGATTCCGTTGCATTGGATGTTGTATTCTCCGTATTCCGAGCAAATGTTGCGCGTCAGCATCTTCAAGCCGCCTTTGGCTGCTGCGTAGGCTGATACGGTTTCACGGCCCAGTTCGGACATCATGGAACAGATGTTGATGATTTTGCCGTGCCCTTTCTTGATCATGCCGGGAATGACAGCCTTCGATACGATGAACGGGGCGTTCAGATCCACATCGATGACTTGGCGGAACTCTGCGGCCGACATTTCTGTCATCGGGATGCGCTTGATGATGCCTGCATTGTTGACGAGGATGTCTATCACGCCGACTTCCTTTTCGATACGGGCAACCAAGGCATTGACGGCTGCTTCATCTGTCACGTCGCACACGTAGCCGTGGGCTTCGATACCTTTTTCCTTATATGCGGCCAGTCCTTTGTCCACCAATTCCTGCTTGATGTCGTTGAAAACGATGGTGGCACCGCACTGTGCGAAAGCCGTCGCAATGCCGAACCCGATTCCGTAAGATGCTCCGGTAACCAAAGCAACCTTGCCTTCCAAAGAGAAATTCTGCAAAAAATTCTTTTCCATGTTCTTGTTGATTTAATAATGCGTTTTCCTTTCCGGCAAAGTTAGAAAAAGTAACTGACATACGCACACAATTTGACGAGAATCTTTTTCCTTTTTCTTTTTCCGGTAGGATGTTGGTCTCTATAACCTGTTCTTAAACAGCGTGGCAGCCACTTTCTGATATTGGCACTCCAGTTCCATGAAAGCTTGCAGGTTGCGATAAATCTGGTCGGCTTCCACAAAGTAGTCCGTCACGGACAGTTCGCCGCCTTTTACGCTTTCTTTCAGCAGTTCGAGCGTCTGCGTCATCAGGGGTTGGTCGTACACCGACATGGCTCGTCCCAGTTGCTGAAGTTCGTTGAAGCCGGAATGCAAGGCAGCTTCCGCTTTCAGGCGCGTTTCGTCCGCTTGTAAGCGTGCACCGATGGATTGTGCCTGCGCCATTTTTACTTGTCTGCGGTTGGAGAACAACGGGATGGAGCCTCCTACAAGGAAACCGTGCTCTTTGCTGCCTTCGCCCGTGTTCCGGCGGTACCCGATTTCCAGTTTGGGCAGCCATTTTTGACGGTTGACCGTGAGGGTGCGTTCGGCAGCCCGTGTATCGGCTTCGGCGGCTTTGAGTTCTGCATCGTTGCCGAGTGCTTCATCGCACAAAGCGTCGAAGTCGAGGGGAGACGGGACGATGGGATATTCCCGTCCTTCAAACGTGAGCGGCATGTTGCCGTTCAGAGCCAGCAACGACTGCAAGGCCGTGCGGTGGTCGGTATGGTTTTGCAGGACTTCTGTCTGTATGCTCATGCGCTCCATCTTGATTTTGTTCACCTCGATGACTGTGGCATCACCGGCTCTCAACCGCTCTTCGTACAGGGCCAACAGCTCGTCGGCATTTTGCATGCGTTTGTTTAGCAAGTCTCTTTGTCGGTTCAGCCGTATCATGTCCAGGCAAAGGGTCTTGGCTTCGAGCAGCACGTTGCGGCGCAAGGCTTCGGCACGGTAGTCCACGGCTTCTTTCTTGTCGTGTCCGGCACGGTTACGGCTGTTATATACTGTGGGAAAGTCGAATCCTTGTGATACGACCAGTTCGGAACCTGACTGCCCGTTGACTCCTTTGCTAAAGAAAGAGCTGTATTCCACCGTAGGGTCTTCCAGGCCGTTTTCAGCTTCGATGCCTATCTTCTCGGCTTCTCCGTTTTTTTGTTGTGCCTGGATGGATTTGTTATGTTGTGCCACGCTCTGCAGCACTTCGTCCACGCTCTGGGCCTGCAAAGGGAGCAAGCCACAGGCGCAAACGGTTGTGATAAGAATGATTCTTTTCATGACTGTCGTTTTTGTTCAGGAACGGACACTTTTGCGGTTCATCCATTCATATATAATAGGAATAATAAAGGCATTCAGGAAAGTGGAGGTCAGCAGGCCGCCCAATATCACCTTGGCCATCGGACTCTGGATTTCGTTGCCCGGAAGGTCCCCCCGAAGGGCCAACGGAATAAGGGCAAGAGCCGACGAAAGTGCGGTCATCAGGATGGGGTTTAATCGGTCTAGCGACCCGTGCAGGATGCTTTCCCGCAACGACAATCCTTCTTCGCGCAACATGTTGTAGTGGCTGATAAGCAACATGCCGTTGCGGGTCGCAATGCCGAAAAGGGAAATGAATCCGATGATGGCCGGAATGCTGATTTCCCCGGTGGTCAGCAACAGGGCGAACACACCGCCAATCAGGGCCAGGGGCAGATTGAGCAGGATGACCCCGCTCTGCGCTGCATTACGGAATTGGAAGTAAAGCAACAGGAAGATGACCACGATGCTGATGAACGATGTGAGCAACAACACCCGGCTAGCCGACTCTTCGCTTTCGAACTGGCCGCCGTATTCGATATGGTAACCTTCGGGCAGTTTCACTTTTTCGTCTATCCGGCTGCGGATGTCGTTCACCACGCTGCGCATGTCTCGCCCGCTGGCATTGGCCGAGATGACGATTTTGCGTTTCACGTTTTCGCGGTTGATGGTGTTCGGCCCCATGGACGACCGGATGTCGGCCACATACGACAAGGGGACTTTGTTGCCTTGCGCATCGTCGATCATCAGGTTACGGATACGCTCCATCGTGCTGCGGTTTTCTTCTGCCGAACGGACGATGAGGTTGAACGAACGCCCTTTCTCGTACACTTGCGATACGACTTCTCCTCCCATGTTCACCGTGACAAACTCATTGAATTGCGGTAATGAGATGCCGTATCGGGCCAGCATTTCCCGTTTCGGTTCGATTTTCAGTTCCGGACGTTCGATTTGCTGTTCCACATTCAGGTCGGCCACACCCTCCACGTCGCTGACAGCCGATTTGATTTGGTTGCCGATTTGGTACATTTTGTTCAGGTCGTCACCGAACAGTTTGATGGCGATGCCGGCCTGCGTGCCGCTCAACATGGCATCTATACGATGGCTGATGGGTTGTCCTATCTCGATGTTCGCTCCCGATATGACGGACAGTTTATGTCGCACGTCCTCTAAAACCTCGGTGTGGCTACGGTCTTCCAGTTCAAACGGAGCCTCTATTTCCGATACGTTCACGCCGAGGGCATGCTCGTCCAGTTCCGCCCGTCCTGTCTTGCGTGCCACGGTCTTGATTTCGGGGATGGAGAGCAACAGTTCTTCGGCTTGCCGTCCGATTTTATCCGATTCCTCCAAGGAGATACCCGGAAGGGAACTGATATTTATGGTAAACGAACCTTCGTTGAACGGCGGCAAGAAGCTGCGTCCCAACGTGAGGAAGCTTCCCAAGGCTGCGACGAAAAGCGTAAGCGTGGTGCCCAGTACGATTTTCTTGTGCGACAAAGCCCAAGACAGTCCGTTCTGGTAATGCTTCTTTAGATATACGGCCAGGAATGCTTCTTTAGGCAGTCCGCCCGTCTTGGCTTTGTGCCCCAACAGGTAGCTGCAAAGTACGGGCGTCAGCGTCAGGGCTACGATGGTGGAGGCGAACAGCGATACGATGAAAGCCACGCCCAACGGCACGAGCATGCGTCCTTCCATGCCGCTCAGGAAAAACAGCGGGACGAAGCTGACGATGATGATGAGTGTGGAGTTCAGGATGGGCATACGCACCTCCCGGGAGGCGTTGAATACGACATCGCGTACACGTAACCGTTCGCTTTCCGGCAACATGCGGTTTTCGCGCAGATGTTTCCATACGTTTTCCACGTCCACGATGGCATCGTCCACCAACGAACCGATGGCGATGGCCATACCGCCCAAGCTCATCGTGTTGATGGTCAGCCCCATGTAGTGAAGCACCAAAATGGTGACCAACAGCGAAAGAGGGAGGGTGACCAAAGAGATGACCGTTGTGCGCACGTTGCCCAAGAAGAGGAACAAGACGATGACCACGAAGATGGCGCCTTCGAGCAGCGAATCCTGGACGTTACCGATGGAGCTTTCGATGAAGCGGGATTGGCGGAACACGTCGGTGGACACATGCACGTCGGCCGGAAGGCTCTTTTGCAGGTCTTGCAAGGCTTCTTCCAACTTTCCGGTCAGTTCTATCGTACCCGTGTTCGGTTGCTTGGTCACGGTAAGCAATACGGCGGGCTTGCCTTTCTCGGAGGCCAAACCCAGCTTGGGCTGTTGGCTGCCTGTTTTGACATCGGCAATGTCTTCCAACGTGACCGGCGAGCCTCCTGCGGTCTTGATGACCGCCCGGCCCATTTTCCGCACGTCGTCGGTCGAGACGACTCCGCGTACGATGTATTCGTTGCCGTATTGGTAAATCACTCCGCCGTTGGTGTTGGTATTCATGTTCCGCGTGACTTCCATCACCTCGCCTAGCGTCACTCCGTAGTGTTTCATCCGTTCGGGGTGCAGCAGGATTTGGTATTCCTTGATGTCACCGCCCAATACGGCCACTTGGGCTACGCCTCCGGTGGACATCAGGCGTGGGCGGATGACCCAGTCGGCCAATGTACGTAAGTCGAGCATGGAGGTGCTGTCGGCAGTCAAGCCTACGATAAGCAATTCTCCCAAGATGGAAGACTGTGGTCCTAACGTCGGGTTACCCACGTTGTCGGGCAGGCTTTCTGCCACTGTGGCCAGTTTTTCTGATACGATTTGCCGGGCCAGATAGATATCCGTATCCCAGTCGAATTCCACCCATACGACAGAGAAGCCTGTGGTAGATGAGGAACGTACACGACGTACACTGGTGGCACCGTTGACGGCGGTCTCTATCGGGAAAGTGACCAACTGTTCCACCTCTTCGGCTGCCATGCCTCCGGCTTCTGTCATGACCACAACGGTGGGGGCGTTCAGGTCGGGGAAAACATCCACTTCCGTATGGTAAGCCTGATAGAGGCCTCCTATCATCAACAGGACGGAGGCCATCAATATGAATAAGCGGTTCTGCAGGGAGAACCGTATGATTTTGTTCAGCATAATATATCCTCCAAGACAAGTTTAGTGGGAATGGTTGTGGGCCGGGATGGCATTCGAGGCCGAAGCCAGTTTCACGTGGTAAGCACCTTGTGTGACCACGCGGTCGCCGGGTTTCAGGCCCGAGAGGATTTCTACGCGCAGCCCGTCTTCGGCTCCTGTTTTTACTTCCTGTTTACGGTACACTTCCTTGCCTTCCTGCAAGTAAACGAAGTATAGCCCTTGTTCTTCAGTCAGTGCTGAGACGGGCAGGGAAATTACTCCGGTGCGTTCTGCCCCACGGAGGTAGGTTTCCACATAACTTCCTGGCACGATATCGCCCGTGTTGTCGAATTCAAACAGGACAGGGATGTAGAAAGCATTCTCGTCCGAAGCCTTTCCGTAGGACAGGATCCGTCCGTGCAGGTTTTCCAAAGCATAAACCTTGTCATCATACGGGGTCTTGAAGTGGGCCGAAGTGATTTGCTTCAGTGCGCCGTAATAACGTTCCGATACATCGGCACGCAGTTGCAGGCGTCGGTTTTGGGTCAGGGTCATCAATGCTTGTCCGGTGGTCACATAGTCACCTTCTTTCACCGCCACGTTCTTCACATATCCGCCCGTCGGAGCCGTGACGGCTATGCCTTTCCGTGTATGTTGGGGATCCAGGGCCTCGTAACTGATACGTGCGTCTTCGTAGGCCGCTTTCAGGTTTTCAAGGTCTTTGCGCGTCACAATCTGTTTCTCAGCCAGCGGTTTGGCACGTTCGTATTCTGCCTTGGCGTTTTGGTAAGCGACGTATGCACGTTCCAAAGGATCTCCGCCTTGTATCTTTTCCGAGGACAAATGAAACAATACAGTGCCGCTTCCGATCTGGGCACCGGCGGTCAGCGTCCGTGCGAACCGCACCACGCCGGACGTTCCGGCCACTACCGTGGTTTCTTCTCCTTGGGCAGCGAGTATCTGGCCGCCGGTCGGGATGACTTGCCGGAACGTGTCCCGTTTCACGGTTTCGGTGGCGATGCCTGCCGCTTTGGCTTTCTCGGCTGTCAGGATGATTTCATCCGCATGTTCGTTATGGTTCTCTTTTTCAGCGGTCTTCTCGCTGTCGTGTACATGCTCGTTCTCGTGGTCATGGTTGTGGCAGGCGCTCAGCATGCTTATAGCCAAAGCGCCCATCAAGAAATATATTTTCTTCATAGGAATATTAAAATTTGGGATGAATAAGATGAAAAATGTCTTTGTCTCGGGCTAAGCCAAGGGAGGTGCCCTTAATCCTTTCCCCCCGACGGGCAGGGAAAGGTATAAGTCGGTCCGGTCTGTCTGGTAAGTTCCTTTTGATGTTTGTGGGCCATGAATGACCGGAAAGTCGTATGACGTCCGCAGCAGGCATGAAGGACGGGATACGTTTTTCTTATAAGAGACGTGGGAGCCAGACGATGGCATCGTCAGGTGGAAATGCGTGATGCACTCCGAACCGCACGCATGTGTTCCTTTTGCCGGACGGGCGGTTTCCATGTTGTGCCCCAGACAGAGGGCTTCGGCATGATGGTGGTGGGGAAAGACCGAAACGGCCTGCACCAACATGCAGAGCCATAACAAGATGATGGCATGGAGTTGTTTTTTCATCGTTTCGGTGATTCTTGTTTTCGTGGGAGCAAAGATAGGGGAAAAATGCCAAGCACACAACAGTTTGGCATGCAACTTGGTTGCAATTAATATTTCTCTACGGCGAAGAGGTAATGGGGCATGTCGGTACCACGATAGTGTTTCACCATGATTCCCGGTCGGCGGGTCATACCGATACGTTGTGCCACGCGTTGGGAGGCGGTATTGGTGTCGCGTATGATGGCGCACAGCCGGTTGGCCTCCAACTGCCCGAAAGCATACGTTTTGCAAGCCTTGGCGGCTTCCGTGGCGTAGCCCTTGTGCCAATGGTCGCGGCGGAACAGGTATCCCACCTCTATCACTTGTCGTTCCAACCAATATTGCCGTGTCAGTCCGCATTGCCCTATCAGTTCGCCCGAATCTTTCCGGATGGCGGCCCACAATCCGTATCCGTAGGTGTCGTACCGTTGGAGTTGCCTTTCAATCCACGTGCGGATGTCGCAGTCTGCGAACGCTCCGTTATAGGCTTGCATCGTCTGCTCGTCTTGCATGATGAGGCAAATGGCTTTGAAATCTTCGGGCGACATTTCGCGAAGGTACATCCGTTCTGTTTCCAAAATGATTTTGTCCATGGCTTTTTTCGTGTTGGAGTGGTTTTGTCGGGGGCAAAATTATAAGAAAACTGTTGTTCGTGCAAATTTGTTTCTCAGTCGGGGGACGTATGGCGGTTCTGGTGGTGCGTCGCCTTGCGTTGCACATCCATGATGCCGTAGGCGCGGCATATGGTACGCCTTCCACGACCTTGTTTTGTCATTCCTTTTCATTTCACGAAATGTTCTGCGCCAAACCGTAAATCGTTTGGCGCAGAACGGAAAATCAATCTCAGGAGATTGAAAAATCATTTGGCGCAGAATGAAAAGTTAAACAGAGGAGCTTTCTAATCGTTTGGCTATCAGATGATTATGAAGGAACGTGAAAATGGCGTGCCTGTTTCATCTGTAAAAGAATAGGTTTGTACTGCGTGGTAGGCTGTTTGTGAGGGGATGTCGGAAGAGGGGACGTGGATGGAAATAGCCATTCTACTATATTGTATTACATGAGATATGGAAGATACAAAAGGAAGACCTCCGGAATTTTAAAATTCCGGAGGTCTTCCTTTTGGTTGGGATACCTGGGTTCGAACCAAGACTAAGACGACCAAAATGTCTTGTGCTACCATTACACCATATCCCAATCCTTATGTCTTTCTCTCGAAAGCGGTGCAAAGATAGCGAGATTTTCGCTATCCTACAAATTTTTCTCTGTTTTTTTATTTTGCGATGAGCAGGAAATAGTTTTTCTTGCCACGTTGCACGAGCAGGTATTTGCCGTTGAGCAGGTCATCGGTTGTTACCATGCGGTCGAAAGCTGTCAGTTTTTCCTTGTTCAGCGAAACGCCGCCGCCTTGTACCATCTTGCGCATCTCGCCCTTGCTAGGGAAGCATTGCGTCATCTCGGCTGTCAGGTCTACGGCTTTGACTCCGGCCGACAGGGCTTCGCGGCTGACTTCGAATTGCGGCACGCCCGCGAACACGTCGAGCAGCGTTTGTTCGTCCAACTTCGTCAGGCTTTCCTTGGTCGCCTTTCCGAACAGGATGTTGCTAGCCTCCACAGCCATGTTGTAGTCTTCTTCGCTGTGTACCATGATGGTGATTTCCTTGGCCAGGCGTTTTTGCAGGATGCGCTGTCCCGGGTCTTCATCGTGTTGGGCGATGAGGCCGTCTATTTCTTCCTTGTCCAGTGTGGTGAAGATGCGGATGTAACGTTTGGCATCGTCGTCGGCCACGTTGAGCCAGAACTGATAGAAGGCATACGGGCTAGTGTAGTCGCGGTTAAGCCAGATGTTGCCTTTTTCGGTCTTGCCGAACTTGGTTCCGTCGGCTTTCGTCACTAACGGGCATACCAAAGCGAACACTTCACCACCGTTGGTGCGGCGTATCAGTTCGGCACCGGTCGTGATGTTGCCCCATTGGTCGCTTCCGCCCAACTGGAGGCGGCAGCCTTTATGTTCGTACAAATATAAGAAGTCGTAACCTTGAAGAAGTTGGTAAGTGAACTCGGTGAACGACAGTCCGTCGCGTGCCTCGCCGTTCAGACGCTTTTGCACGCTGTCTTTGGCCATCATGTAGTTCACGGTGATGTGCTTGCCGACTTCGCGGGCGAAGTCGAGGAACTTGAAGTCCTTCATCCAGTCGTAATTGTTCACTAACTCGGCGTGGTTGGGAGCGTCGCTGTCGAAATCCAGGAACCGGGCTAGTTGCTGTTTGATGCAGGCCACGTTGTGGCGCAACGTTTCTTCGTCGAGCAAGTTGCGTTCCTGGCTTTTACCCGAAGGGTCGCCTATCATTCCGGTGGCACCTCCGATAAGGGCCAACGGTTTGTGCCCGCAACGTTGGAAATGCTTGAGCATCATCACACCACAAAGATGGCCTATGTGCAGGGAGTCCGCCGTGGGGTCGATGCCCAGATAGGCGGTGACCTGTTCTTTTTCAAGTAAATCCTCGGTGCCCGGCATCATGGTGTGGATCATGCCTCTCCATTTCAGTTCTTCTACAAAGTTCATCGTATGAATGTATTTTGTTTAATAAAAATTGAGTCGTACAAAAGTACGACCTTTCAATGAGACTTGCAACTATATTCTTATTTTTTAGACGATGGGCCGGTACGGACGAGGTTTTCCCAACATTGTGCGCGCAGTCCTTCCGGTGTACAAGAGCGCAGTTCGGCAGCTATATGGTATAGTGTGTCTATGGGACGCTGGTCTTCGTCGCTTTCAAAGAAGAGACGGTCGGACGGGCAGAGCGTCAGGCTTTGCGGATGGAAACGGAAACCGAAACTGAGGTAAAAGCCTTTGCTTAACAAGCTTTCGGCCAGTTGGGGCTTTCCTCGGAAACCATGGATGATGCAAGGTAATGTTTCTGGGAAGTCTTTTTTTATGGCCAGTAATTCGTCCCATGCCTTGACGCAGTGGATGATGACGGGAAGTTGACGAGAGACGGCCAGTTCCGCCTGCCGTATGAAAAGTTCACGTTGTAGGGGAAGTGGGGTAGATGCATATTTGTCCAGTCCGGCTTCTCCTATGGATTTACAAGAAGGAGAGGCTGCCAGGCGCTCCAGTTCTTTCAGGGTTTCTTCCGGATGTGCGGGGATATACCAAGGATGGATACCGGCGGAAAAGGTTTGCCCGTATTCGGGCTCTTCGTGTCCGGAAGGAGGCAAGGGGAGGATATAGTTGCGGACAACAGTCTCCGACGGAGAAGCGGCCGGCCGGTGGGCATGGAGGTTCAGATATGTTTCCATAGGCTTACGGGACGGGGTCATAACCGCTTCCTCCCCAGGGATGGCAGCGCAGGATTCGGCGCACGGCCAAGTACATGCCTTTGAAGGGGCCATGCTTGCGGATGGCTTCGATGGCGTATTGCGAACAAGTCGGCGTGAACCTGCACGACGGGGGAGTCATGGGGGAAATCACGCGGCGGTAGAACTGGATGGGAGCAATCAACGCGGCGGATAACCAATGTCGGAAACGGTCATAAGGCAGATGCATTGCCGGGGTGTTCGGCCGGGGATGCCGGAAGTTGTTCGGAAATACGCACCAACAAGCGTTTTACGCAATCGTCCACTTCGGCCGAAGCATACAATCGGTCGGAAAGCCAGAGGAATGCCACGGCCAAGCCTTGCCCGGAGGGCGTGGGTAAGGCGGATGTCAGTATGTGTTTTTGTTTGCGGTAAGCTTCGCGGATTTGCCGTTTCACCCGGTTGCGTTTTACTGCCCTTTTGAAACGCCGTTTCGAGACGGATACCAGTACGGATACAGGAGGAGCCGGGGCCTCTACGGGAACCGGCATGAAGACTACGCGAAGCGGAAAGGCCGACATGGACTTGCTGCCTCCGGCGAACAGGGCGTCTATGACGCGTTTGCTGCATAAGCGCTCCGATTTATGAAATGAAGAGTCCGGTTTCTGTTCCATAAGGTACGGTGTTGTCAGGTAAAGGAAAAAGGGTGCTTTTCCGGCACCCTTTCTTATTTGATGAGCATCAACAGTTGTGCTTCTTCACGAAATCGTCCAATGCAGCCGTGATAGACGGGTATTGCGAAGTGGGAGCTTCCATGTCCAACCGCAGTCCTGCGTCTTTGACGGCTTGGGCTGTGGCCGGTCCGAACGTACCGATGGCGATGTCTTTCTGCTCGAATTTGGGGAAGTTTTTCAGCAAAGCCTGTATGCCCGACGGGCTGAAGAAAATCAACATGTCGTAATCGAACTTCTCGTCGCTCTTGAAATCGTTGCTCACTGTGCGGTACATCACAACTTCCTTATGGATGAGTTTCTTGGCATCCAACAAATTGGTAATTTCGTCATTATGTACATCCGACAATGGAACCAGATATTTCTCTGTCTTGTGTTTCACCATGGCCGGTATCAAGTCGTCCACTTTGCCCGTGGAACCGAAGAATACTTTGCGTTTGCGGTACTGCACATATTTCTGGATGTACAGTGCAATGGTTTCCGTGATGCAGAAATACTTCATGTCTTCGGGTATCGTCACACGTAATTCTTTGCACAGAAGGAAGAAATGGTCTATGGCATTGCGTGAGGTGAATACCACTGCGGTATAATCCAATATAGAGACTTTCTGTTGGCGGAATTCCTTAGCAGACAAACCTTCAATCTTGATAAATGGTCTGAAAACTACTTCCACACCATACTTGGAGGCAATCTCGAAATAAGGAGATTTCTCGGAGGTTGGTTTGGGTTGTGAAACCAGAATCTTCTTTATCATAAGTGTCCAAATATTTTATAATAGTATGTCGTTCGTATATGTAAGTGCTTGCCATAAGCCGCACAAAGGCAGCATTTCAAGGGCACAAAAGTACATAATTAAATGGAAAAAACCATGAATTTTTGGGAAAAATATACAAAAAGTTTTATAAAAGAGTAGAAGTCTGATGAAACCCAACAACAGGCATAAACATAATATCACATCGTGGGTCGGAAGATTGAAAAAGACTGTGATTAGAGCAAGCGGAAAGAGCAGTACTCCTTCGGCCGAAATGAGGAATGAATATGATTTGAGCCAGGTACTTCTGCGTTCTTTGTCAAAAAAGATCCAATTGACAAACGTGTAAAACAGTTGCTTGAATCCTAAGTAAGTCCAACAAATCAAAACATAGATTCCCAATAGGGTATGGGAGGAAACGGGGGACATGAAGAGGTCCCAGGTAGTTTGTGTGTAATCGAAGAAAAAAAGGCTGACGAGCAATCCGCTTTGCATATAAAGGAAAACGGCGTGGCGCATTTCGCGGCCCGTCTCTATCGAGAAAAGTTTCTCCTTGTCCATGCGGTTGAGGAAAAAGTCCTGTAAGCGTTGTTTGATAAACTTTTTGCTGTTGGCGAAGATGGTCATGACTACCAGGAAACAGCAGAGCAGGATGCCCGTGACCCAGTCATCGTGGCGTAACAGGTAGGGTAACGGGTCGGCATCCATGCCGGTTGGGCGGATGTTTGTTTCAGCATGGTAATAGGGCGAGGTGCTGAAAAAGTTTTCATCGTATCGGATGCCTTGTACGGAGAGGGTACTTTTGGCCGACGGTATCTGCCATCCCGGAAGGTTCAGGGTGTCGGGACGTGTCGAACGCACGGTCGGACGTGGAGGCAGCATCGCCTGGATGGCAGAATCCTGTTGGGCCGGTGTGGCATCAGCGGGCAGGCTTTCAATGATTTGTTTCGGGTTGAATTTCTGCCGGAGGGGATACGAAGCGTTCTCGTGTGCCGGAAGAGCCGTTTGAAGTGAGTCTTTCATGTTCAAATGGCGGCAAACTTGCGGATTTCCTTGTCCCAGACAGGAGTGGAGTACAATAAGTCGATGGCTTCTGTAGGAGTGGAAGCCACTTTCCAGATGTCCAAATGGGCCGGACGCATGAAATGCTCTTCGGCGGCTCGGTCGAGCATTTTCAACAAGGGATCATAGAATCCGTTTGTATTCAGTACTACAATGGGGTTCAGATATAGTCCGAGTTGTTTCCACGTAATGATTTCGAGCAATTCTTCCAACGTGCCACATCCGCCCGGCAAGGCAATGACACCGTCTGAAAGGCGGGCCATTGTCTGCTTGCGGGTGTGCATGTCTTCCGTTTCAATCAGTTCCGTAAGCCCGGGGTGTTGCCAACCTTGTTCCACCATGAAACGGGGAATCACGCCGGTCACTTGCCCTCCGGCTTCCAGGCAGGCATCGGCGCAGGCTCTCATAAGCCCGAGGTTTCCGGCACCGTTCACCAGACGGATGCCATGGTGTCCCAAGAGTTCACCCAATTCCCGTGCAGCCCGGAAATAGCAATCGGCTATTTTCGTACTGGAGGCCGAGTATACACACACTGACTGAATCGCGTTCATCTTATAGTCCGAATGTTTCTTTGATTTGAGCAACATAATCCAATTTCTCCCACGTGAAGAGTTCCACTTCGAGGGTCTTGGTAGGCATATAGCGGCTGTGGAACTCCTTGGTCACGGTCTGCGGTTGGCGTCCCATGTGGCCGTAAGCGGCAGTTTCTTCATAAATGGGATTGCGGAGTTTCAGGCGGTCTTCGATGGCTTTCGGCCGCAGGTCGAACAACGCGTCTATCTTTTGCGCAATCTCTCCGTCGCTCAGGCTGACATGGCTGCGTCCGTAAGTATTGACGTAGATGTTCACAGGGCGTGCCACACCGATGGCATAGCTGATTTGCACTAGCATTTCGTCGGCCACTCCGGCTGCCACCATGTTCTTGGCGATGTGGCGTGCGGCGTATGCGGCCGAACGGTCTACTTTGGAGGGATCCTTCCCGGAGAAGGCGCCTCCGCCGTGGGCACCTTTGCCCCCGTAGGTGTCTACTATGATCTTACGGCCGGTCAGTCCGGTATCGCCGTGAGGACCGCCTATCACGAATTTACCGGTGGGGTTCACGTGGTAAGTGATATGTTCGTCAAACAGTCGGAGTATGGCCGGGTCGTGAATCTCGGCAATGACACGCGGCATCAGGATTGTAATGACATCCTGTCGTATCTTGTCCAACATCTTCCGGTCGGCTTCTTCTTGGTTGCCGTCGGTCGGTTGGATAAACTCGTCATGTTGTGTGGAAACCACAACCGTGTCTACGCGAACCGGTTTCCCGTTATCGTCATATTCAATCGTCACTTGGCTTTTGGCATCGGGACGCAAGTACGTCATTTCTTTGCCTTCGCGTCGTATTTCGGCCAATACACGCAGGATTTTGTGGCTGAGGTCGAGGGATAGCGGCATGTAGTTTTCCGTTTCATTGGTGGCATAACCGAACATCATGCCTTGGTCGCCTGCCCCTTGTTCCATCGGGTCTTGGCGTTCCACGCCGCGGTTGATGTCGGCGCTTTGTTCATGGATGGCAGAGAATACGCCGCAACTTTCCGCTTCGAACTTGTATTCCGCTTTGGTATAACCGATACGGCGGATAGTACGGCGGGCTATTTCTTGCAGGTCGACGTAAGCTTCTGATTTTACCTCTCCGGCCACGACAACCTGACCCGTTGTCACCAATGTTTCACATGCGACTTTCGAATTAGGGTCGAAAGCCAATAATTCGTCCAATACAGCGTCGGAAATCTGGTCCGCCACTTTGTCCGGATGTCCTTCGGACACCGATTCGGAAGTAAATAAATAACCCATTTCTACGTAGTTAAATTAAAAAAATAATAATAAGAATGGGGTTTCATTGGGAAGGTATGCGTGCAGTTTCAAAACTGTATTTAGCATTTTTTACCGTGGTTGCAAGCCGCCCAAATCTATCCACATTTGTATTTACGGCTGCAAAGTTAAGGAGAAAAAAGGAGAAAATGGTGTGTCTTCCACATTTATTTAGATTTTTATTAGGTTTGAAACGTGGATTTAATTACTTTTGGGCAAAGATGGCAACGTCTTGTAAATTAAAAACATTAACCTCTATATTTTTCATGAAATGAAGGGCAAATCTTTTTTCAAGAGGCTTATTCCCGTTGCATTTTACGCAATGTGTGTGGCCTCTTCCATGGCACAAGTTACATTGAATATCGATGCCGGACAGCGGGGAGCTTCCATCGGTGGTCGCCATTACGGCATCTTTTTCGAGGAAATCAACCATGCCGGCGACGGTGGGCTTTACGCCGAGCTGATTCACAACCGTTCTTTCGAGGACAATGCGTCGAACCCTGACAAATGGTGGCCTGTGGGGAATGCCCGTATGGCCGTGGTTACCGACGGGATGCTGAATGAGGCACAGGGGCACGCGCTCGAATTGGAATTCAAAGGCGCGGGCGACGGTGTGCGTAACGAGGGTTTCTGGGGCATTCATGTGGTGAGCGGGCAGACTTATCGGTTGTCTTTTTGGATAAAAGGAAGTCCTGATTATAAGGGTGTCATTACAGCCGAGTTGCAGACTCAGGGCGGTCGGAGTTTGGGTAGCCGAGAGATGACGGTGGATGTCGGCTCGGGATGGACGAAGCTGACGGCGGAAATCACGGCCACGGGAGAGGCTCGCGACGGTTGGTTCGCCCTGAAGGGTTCCGTGCCCGGCACGGTCGTATTGGACGTGGTAAGTCTTTTCCCGCCTACTTACAAAGGCCGTGACAACGGTTGCCGCATCGACTTGGCGGAAAAACTGGAAGCCATGAAGCCGTCGTTCGTACGTTTTCCCGGCGGTTGTTACGTGGAAGGGCATTATGCCAACGGAAAAACCAACCGTTTTGAGTGGAAAAACACCATCGGCCCTATCGAGGAACGTCCCGGGCACATGAACCAGAATTGGGGATATAGGGTGTCGGACGGTTTCGGATTCCATGAGATGTTGCAGCTCACCGAGGACTTGGGGGCGGAACCTCTGTTCGTGGTCAATATGGGCATGGGGCATGCGTGGGTGGAGGACTATACCCGGATAGACGAATACATCCAAGAGGCTCTCGATGCGATAGAGTATTGCAACGGCGATGCCAAAACTACGAAATGGGGCGCGTTACGGGCCAAGAACGGCCATCCCGAGCCTTTCAATCTCCGTTTATTGGAAATCGGGAACGAGAACTATAATTACAGTTCGGAAAACAATAACGACCAGAGCGACCACTATGCTGAACGTTACGAACAGTTCCGCAAGGCCATTAAGGCCAAGTATCCCGAAGTGACGCTGATTGGTAACGTGGAATCATGGGGCACGGACAATCCCAGTTGGCGTAACCCATATCCGGTGGATGCGGTTGACGAGCACTATTATAGGAATCCCTCATGGTTTGTCAACCAATATAACAAGTATGATTCTTATAGCCGGGCAAGCCACAAGATCTATGTGGGAGAGTATGCTGTGACACAGGACTATGGCGTCAATGGTCATTTGAATGCGGCGTTGGGAGAGGCGGTCTTCATGCAGGGGATGGAAAACAACTCCGATGTTTGCATCATGAACAGCTATGCCCCGATATTCGTCAACGAAAACAATTACAACTGGCGTCCGGACATGATCCGTTTCAACAGTTATACCAGTTACGGTACGCCTTCGTACTACGTGCAGCAGCTTTTCCCGAACAATGTAGGAAAACAGAATGTGAAGTGGACGGAGGAAAACAACCAACTGTTGCGCTCCGGGGGCATCGGCTTGAGCACGTGGAGCACGAGTGCCACTTTCGACAACGTGAAAGTCACGGCAGGCGACGGGACGGTGGTCTTCCACGACGATTTCTCGTCCGTAAAACCAGAATGGAAGGCCAACGGAGGCACGTGGACCACTTCGGGCGGCGTGCTGAAACAGACGGATAAGGGCATGCAAGGCAAACTTTATGTCTGCGATGTGCAGCCGGGACAGGACTATACGTATGAGGTGGAAGCCACGAAGACCGGTGGGGCGGAGGGTTTCCTCATCGCCTTTAATTGCGGGGACGGAGACAATTATTGTTGGTGGAACCTCGGCGGATGGGGCAACACCCAACACGGGGTGGAAGTTTGCACCAACGGGTCGAAGACTACGGTGGCTTCCGTGAGTGGGTCTTTGGAAACAGGACATGCCTACCGTATTAAAGTCGAAGTGAACGGCACGCACGTGAAGTGCTATCTGGACGGTGCGCTCCTGCATGATTTCACTTTGCCGGTGAGCCGCAAGATATACGTCTCTTCCAATATCGACGACGAGGCAGGCGTGTTGTACGTGAAGTTGGTCAATCCGTCTTCCACACCGCAAGAGGCTACGGTTAATCTGGCACATGCTTCCACGACCGGCGGTTCGGTGGTGGTGCTGACAAGTGGGAACGGTACGGACGAGAACAGCCTGGAGCACCCGGACAAAGTGGTGCCCCGTGAGCAGGCGTTGGAGGTTTCGGGCAGTAGTTTTACTTATACTGTTCCGGCCTATTCGTTGAGTATCCTTCGTTTGGACGTGAAGGACGTGGAACTTGTTCCAGAAGAAAAACCGGAATTGCCGGAGCCGTTGGTGCGGTATTCCTTCGACGGTGGGCAAGCAGCTGACGATGCTGGGAAGTTCGTTGGGAAGTTGTGTGGAGGTGCTTCCATCGTGACGATGGATGACGGCAACCATGCCCTTTATACTGGTGCTGTTGGTGAGCAAGGTTTTTTTGATTTAGGCGTGGACATGGCACGCCGTACCTTGGCCGGGTTGGATGCCGATTATACCATGTCGGTCGACATCGCCTTGCCCGGCGTAGGAACGTTGGAGGATTATTGTTGGGCATACGCTTTTGCCCATGGGACAGAGCAATACATAGGGTTGGTGAACAGCCCGGGCAACACGGGTTGGTATTACACTATCAAGGACGGGGCGAGCACGGATGCCCCTTCGCACGGAGGGTTGGCTTATGGCGTGTGGCATAATATCGCATACGTGCAGTCGGGCGGTATGGGGCGGCTTTACGTGGATGGTCGTCTGGCCAGTGAGCAGCAAGTAACGCAACGTCCGGACAACGTGGCGGAACGTCTGACGGAAGCCTATATCGGGCGTTCGCCCTTTGCCGCAGATGCCTTGATGGCCGAGGTCTTCTTCGATGATTTCCAGATTTATGACGTGGCTTTGGACGAAGGGCAGGCGAGGGAACTCTATGCCCGGGTGAAAGACCGTGCGGCGGAGTCGCGGGAAGTGGCCATGAGTGTTGGGCGCGAAGGACTGGCACGGTTTATGAAGAAGTTCAACTGTTTGCATGCCACGACGGAATTACCCAACATGATTTCCGACAAAGTAGGCGTGGAATGGCTCTTGTCCGTAGGCCAAGGCTATGAGGATGCCGTTGCTTTAGAGGATGGGAAACTGGTGGTACGCGCCCTGCCGCAAGGGGATGAGGCTGTCCGTGCCGGAATGTTGTCTGCCAAGTTAAGTTGCGAGGCCGACACGGTGGTAGTGGAGTGTCCGGTGATGTTGGCACCCGACGACAACCGCTATGGTTACTTGTACTGCTTCATGAACGCAGGAAAGGAAATCACCAATTTCGCACTCGGTGCGAAGGAAGATAAAGGCCGTGTGTTCCACGTATTGTTGGACGGGGAAGAAATTTTCGACACGGAACAGGTGGCAGGAATAGAACACGGCACGCGTGACGCCTATATCGGGCGCGGTAAGGCATCGGACGGCTATTTCATCACGACCACCGACATGAAACAGCACGCTTCCGGCGTGTGGAACAACCACGGCATCGACTTGGTACGTTCCCGGGATTTGATACATTGGGAGAGCACGACGTTCGACTTCAACCGGGGAAAATCCGTCTTCTCCGACCCCGATGCCACGACGGGCGTATATGACACCGATGAGGAATATGCCCGTATCAACCGTGTATGGGCACCGCAGTTCATCTGGGACAAGGACTATAACGGGGGAGAAGGTGCCTATTTAGTGTATTATTCCATACTTTCCACGAACGAAGGCGACAACCATGACCGTATTTTCTATTCCTATGCCGACCGGGAGTTCAAGACGCTGACCCAACCCCGTGTCTTTTTCGACCCCGGAATCTCGGTAATCGACGCGGACATCGTGTATAATCCCTACGACAGCCTCTACCACATGTATTACAAGCGTGAAGGGGCTTCGGGTACGGAACGGGGTATTTATGAAGCCACAAGCAAGAAGTTGGTGGGTGGTACTTGGACGGAAGTGATGCACGTGACGAACGAAGGTTCGGAACAGGTGGAAGGTTCCAGTACGGTGCGCCGCATCAATGAAGACATGTACAACCTGTATTATATGCGTTACTCCGGAGGTAATGCCTACAAGTATTGCGAGACCGACCATTTAGGATTGAACGTGACGCATTCCTCCAACGTGGAAGGGACCGGAGCGTTCCAGCACGGTTCCGTCATGACGGTGACGGAAGAAGAATACCGCCTGTTGCAGGCATGGAGCGACGTACGTTTGTACCTGCCACGTGTGCAGGACGTGAAGGAGGAGAGCGGCAGCCAAGTGTTCGATGCCGCCATCCGGCAAGCCGAAAAAGCGTTGGACCTGACTTCCGTGCCGGAGCTAGCAGTGGCTTTGCCTGCGGCTTATGAAGCCCTGAAAGCGGCGATGGAAACCTATACGGAGGATTTGTGCGCCGGTTGGACGCCCGGAGAGGAAGTAGACCTTACCTGGCTTTTAGTCAATCCCGATTTTTCGGAAGGCAGCAAGGGATGGGAAGGCACGCCTTTTACGGCGGCTTCTTCCGGCGTGGCTGAGTTTTATGACAAGGTTTACGACACTTATCAGGTGTTGGAACGTATGCCGGCCGGTACATACCGTCTTCGCGCCCAAGGCTTTTATCGCTATGGCGACAAGGCGGAAGCCTATAACGCGCATCAGGACGGTTCGGAACAGTTTTTGGCCGGGCTGTATCTCAATAACAGCCGCCAGACGTTCATGTCTTTGTTCGACGGTTCCGCTCCCTACACTTACAATCCCTATACCTATCCCGACGATGTGCGGTCGGCTGACAATGCCTTCAACCGCGACGGGGAATACCGTGCCAATGAAGTGGAATACGAGCTATTGGCGAAAGGGGATTTGCGGGTCGGTCTGGACAAGACTGAGTATAGGTACCACGACTGGAACTGTTTCGACAACTTCAAGTTGCTGTATGTCGGCAAACCGACTGCCATACGTGAAGTGACGGGGTCGGCTGCGGTTCCGGTGGATGTGTACACCGTGAGCGGCGTGAAAGTGCGCAGCGCGGTCATGCCGCATGAAGCCGTGAACGGACTTCCGCGCGGGATTTATATCGTGGGTACGAAGAAATTTGCGATTAAGTGAGCGCAGGCCGAGCTTGCTCGAAGCCTGCCGAGCGTGAGCAAATTATGCAAATTTGCGATTAAGTGAGCGCAGGCCGAGCTTGCTCGAAGTCTGCCGAGCGTGAGCAGATTATGCAAAGTCGTGGTGGATTGAGGTACTTCATATTTCTCTTCGTCATTTGTATGTGTATTCTGTCTTTGGATATTTGATATAGGATTCCCTCTTTATGTCGACAAAATGTAAGCTATATGCCGATTTTTGGGGTGATGAAATGAGCCTGAAAAGTACATTCCGTATAATTTTCAGGCTCATTTGAATACATATATTCACATTTCGGCCTCGTTTTTCATGTATCTAAAGCATTTTTAGGAATCAGTCTCAGCCGAATGATTTTCCGTTCGGCTGAGAAAACACTTTTTATCTGCGCAGGACTTTTTGTGTTTGTCCGCATGTCGTTGGAAAAATCGGCTTCGGGCGGTACGTAGGTGTGTCCCGATGGCCTGTTTTTCTTTTAAATGGAAGCCCGTTCCTGTCCAAATCCGTGTGGCAAGATGATGGGCCGGGAAGGCTATGGGCTTACGTGGTGTGTAATGGCTTGTGCACGGGATGATGGCTTTGTATGCAGGAAGTAAGCGTAAGGAAGGGAATGAGTGACACGAAGGATTTTGCAAGGCACGCGAGAATCGTGTTTTTTCGTCCGTGTGCGCCATCATGCAAGAAAATGAAATCCTAAGGGTGTTAGATTGGCAAATAGACAGAATGTAAGGATGGACAGGAGAACGGAATGCACTACTTGTCCCCGTGGCCGCGCAGTGCTTTCAGGTTGCGGATGAGGCCCTCGTATTTCGCCCGTTTCACGGCAGAGCCTTTGAAGAGCATCCGGTAGTGTTCCACGTCCAACCGCACCCAGTCTTCCTCCTCCATTTGCAGCAGTTCGGGACGGGGAGTGAAGGCCGGTTCCGTGGTGGAGATGGCGGAACGCAAATGAGGACAGGCACGCAGGCAACGGTCGCAACCGTAGAAATAAGGATACATCCGGGCAGCAACCTCTTCGGGAATTCCGCCCCGGTTCTCGATGGTCAGGTAGCTCAGGCAGCGGCGGGCATCCAGTCCGCACCCTTCTTCCAAGGCATGCGTGGGGCAGGCTTCGATGCAACGGCGGCAGGTGCCGCAACGGTCGGTGGGGAAAGGCGTATCGTAGGCATCCGCCGGTAGGTTGAGCATCAGTTCGCCGAGGAAGAATGCACTGCCCGCCCGGGGGATGACGAGCTGGGTGTGGCGGCCTATCCACCCCAAGCCGCACCACCAGGCCCAATAGCGTTCCAGTACCGGTGCCGTGTCGCAGAAGGCACGCCCTTGCAAGGTGCCTTCCGGCGCACTGTGCCGCAGGGCTTCGAGCAGGCCGTTCAGCTTCTGCCGCATGATGTCGTGGTAGTCCTGCCCGTAAGCATACCAGGCGATTTGCAGTTTGTGGTCCGGGATGGGCGTGGACGGGAGGTAGTTCAGGGCTACGCTGACCACTGTCCGGCATCCTTCCACGAGGAGGCGGGGGTCAAGCCGTTTGGCTTCATGCCCTTCCATGTAAGCCATACCGGCCTGCCGTCCTTCGCCGAGCCAGCGTTTGAAGAAAGCGGCGTGCTGAGGGGCGACCGGTCCGGCCGGGGCCAGCCCGCAAGCAGAAAAGCCGAGGCTGGCGGCCTCGGCTTTTATTTGAGTGGCAGAGAGTATGTTTTTTGTCATTCTATCACTTTGAAAACATATCCTTGGTCTTTCAGCCATTGCAGGGATTCGGGCAAAGCCGTTTGCAGCTTGTCGATACTTTTCAGCGAGTCGTGGAACGTGATGATGGAACCGTTGCGTGCGTAGCGTTTCACGTTGTTCACCACGTCCTCCGCCGTCACCCTTTTGCTGTAGTCACGCGTCACCAAGTCCCACATGATGATGCGGTAGTGCTTGCGTAGCAGTTTGAATTGCAGCAACCGCATCCACCCGTGTGGAGGGCGGAAGAGGTTGGTATGCAGCAGGCGGTTGGCTTTGTCTGCATTTTCCAGATATTCTTTGCATGAATGCCGGAAGCCGCCGATGTGGTTGAACGTATGGTTGCCGACGCGGTGCCCGCGTTCGACGACCATGCGGTAGATGTCGGGATGCTTGCGCACGTTGTCTCCCACCATGAAGAAAGTGGCCTTGATACCAAACCTGTCCAATGTGTCTAACACAAACGGGGTGGCTTCAGGTATCGGTCCGTCATCGAATGTCAGATAGACTACTTTCTTCTTGCGGCTCATCCGCCATATCGCGGTCGGATATAGCCACCGGAGGAACACTGCGGGTTGTTCTATGAACATGGATTCCTGGGTTTCAGACTGGGATTACAAGCTTATTCCTCTTTGATGGCAACGTGAAGCATAGTTGTTCACTTCCATGATGCACTCTTCGGCTTTCTTCTTGTCTGCGGCCTCCCAAGTTTTCGCGATGCTGTTCAGGATGTAGAGCTGTGTGAGGCATTCCCGTGACGATTGCAACAGTCGCGGCGTGCTCAGGCTCAGGTACCATTCCAAATATTCTTTCGCGTTTTGTCGTGCAGCTTCGAGCAATTTGCCTCCTTCTGCCTTATGGCCCAGTGACAACCACGCCCTGCCCAGTTCGATGGAATGTCCGTAGATGGCTTCGTGCGGGACGATGCTGCCCGGAATTTCTTCCTCAGCCCGTTGCAGCACTTTCAATGCCTTCTCTTTCTTTCCTTCTTTCAGCAGCTGTTGGGCCAGTTGGTTGAAGAGGCGGCGGTGTGTGTAGCACATGCGTATTACGGTCTCGTCGAGGTAGATGTCCGGATTCTCTTTCAATCCACCGTATTTGAACTTGTTCATCATGTTGTCGTACATCCTCTCGCTGTCGATGGTACGGCCGCTCTGTTTGGTGTCGAACGGCGTGATGCGGCAGGCAAGGCCTTCCTGTACGAAGTTGTCGCCCAGATGTCCGTAATTGTCGGGACCTACCGTCGTGGACATGTAGAGCGGGCGTTCCCAGTTGGCCTGTGAAATCATTTCCAACATCATCATCTCACTCTTGTAGACGGCGCGTTTGCCTTTGAGCGAGATGTGCATCACGTCGGGAATGGAATCGGCGGCAATCATCATGCCCGAGCGTTTCACGGCTTCCTTGTCCACCGTCACCACGATGCTGTCGGTCGGGAAAATCTGCAGGTCAGGGTTATCGTTCAATATCCAGTGCCGGATGATGTTCTTCAACTCATACGGGTTGTCGCCCAACATCTGTTTCAGGTCTTCCGGACTGTCTTTGTAATAGTCGATGACTTGCTGTAGGGCGTCGGGCTGCACGGGGATGCCTTCGCGCGTGCCGGTGACGTATTGCAGACGGGTCCAACTGATGGGCAACGACGGCGAGTCGTAGGCCGGGCGGCGCATCTGGTCGATATACCAGTCTGTCTGCAGGTAACTCAGGTTGCAGACACGGGCATCGGTACGCACGCCTTCCGTTTCCTGGTTGTACCACAACGGGAAGGTGTCGTTGTCGCCGTTGGTGAAGATCACCGGATTGCCCTTGGCGTCCATGGAGTTCAGGTAGTTCTGTCCGAAGTCGCGGCAGGTGTAGCGTCCGCTGCGGTCGTGGTCGTCCCACGTCTGTCCGGCCATTTGTATGGGGACGAACAGGGCGAGCAGGCTGACCAAAGAGGCTGCGGTTTCCGGCACCTTGAGACGTTTCAGCCCGTCTACGATAGCGGCTACACCCATACCTACCCAAATGGCGAAGGCATAGAACGAACCGGCGTAAGCATAATCACGTTCACGCGGCTGCAACGGTGTCTGGTTGAGGTAGACCACAATGGCCAGACCGGTCATGAAGAACAGGAAGAAGACCACCCAGAACTGGCGTACGCCTTCCTGGTTCTTGTAAGCCTGCCAGAAGAGTCCGATGAGTCCCAACAACAGGGGCAGGCAGTAGAATACATTATGTCCCTTGTTCTCTTTCAGTTCGGTGGGCAGTTTGCTTTGGTCGCCCAGACGGGCATTGTCGATGAACGGAATTCCGGTCAGCCAGTTACCGTGTTCCAGTTCGCCATTACCCTGTATGTCGTTCTGCCGTCCGGCAAAGTTCCACATGAAATAACGCCAGTACATGAAGTTAATCTGGTAACTGAAGAAGAAACGCAGGTTTTCGCCTTGCGTCGGTACCTTTACCATTACCATTTGTCCGCATTGGTCGTAAGGCACTTGCTTGCCTTCCACGCCGCCCATCCAGTCTTCGTAAGCCCTGACGTGCTCGGGGCGGTCGGAATACATGCGCGGGAACACCATGTTCTGGGCATAGATTGGTTCCCTGTCGTAGTACACGATACGGTAAGCATCTTTCTCATCGGTGGAATGTTTCTCCACACGTTGGTAAATCGGTGCCCCTTCTTTATATTCCGGCATGCAGTAGCCGTCTTTGGTCTCTAACTGCACCTTTGAAGTGTAGGCCTGCCCGTAGAACAACGGACGGCTGCCGTATTGTTCACGGTTCAGGTATTGTCCCAACGTGAAGATGTCCTCAGGTGAATTTTGGTCCATCGGCGGATTTGCCGTGGAACGGATGACGATGACGGCGTATGTGGAATACCCGATCATGATCATCAGCATGCAAAGCAATGAGGTGTTCATGACGCGGGGGCTGATGAGCGGTTTTCCCTGTACCTTGCGACTGAGGATGAAAGCCAGAATGCCCAAAACGATGACTCCGATGACGAAGCTGCTCCATCCGTATCCGTAGAAAGGAATACCCAACATGCCTACGGCTACCAGATAGGCGATATTCATGCGGCGACGGCTTTTCTGGACAAGCGTTTCACGGATAGCCCAAAGTACGGTGGCTATCAGGCAGAAAATATAGAAAATAAGACCGGTGTTGAACGGAAGTCCCAAAGTGTTGACGAAGAACAGCTCGAACCATCCGCCTACTTTCACGATGCCCGGTACGATGCCGTACAATACGGCGGCTACCAGGATAAAGGAAGCCACCAAAGCCCAAAGTGAACCTTTCAGGTTGGCATCGGGATTTTTCTTGTAATACCAAATGAGCACGATGGCCGGCAAACAAAGCAAGTTCAGCAAATGCACACCGATGGAAAGCCCTGTCAGGTAGGCAATCAGTACGAGCCAACGGTCGCTGTGAGGCTCGTCGGCATGTTCTTCCCATTTCAGGATGAGCCAGAACACCAATGCCGTAAACAAGGATGAATAAGCGTAAACCTCACCTTCTACGGCACTGAACCAGAATGTGTCGCTAAAAGTATAGACCAACGCGCCTACCAAACCGCTACCTTCGATGGTAATCAATTTGGCTGTTGTCATCTGGCTGTAGTCACTGCATACCAACTTGCGTGTCAGGTGCGTGATGCTCCAGAAAAGGAACAGGATACAACCGGCACTCATCAACGCCGACATCGTGTTGACCATCAGGGCCACTTGCGAAGGGTCGCTGGTAAATTGCGAGAACAAGTTAGCCGTAAGCATGAAGAAAGGTGCGCCGGGTGGATGTCCCACTTCCAGTTTGTAGCCGGTAGTGATAAACTCCGGACAGTCCCAGAAACTTGCGGTCGGTTCAATGGTGGAACAGTAAACCCACGCGGCAATAGCAAATGTAATCCATCCCAAAAGGGTGTTTACAAGTTTGAACTGTTTCATTGTTTTGCTGTTATTTGATTTTGTTTTTATCGGTCAAGTTGCAAAATTAGTAACTTTTTCCTTTTTGTACGGCTCTTTCCTGAATTTTAAAAGGTTTGTCGGCCGTTTTAACTATGTTTGTGACATTTTAGTACACGGTGGGGATAGTTGCCGTGTCCTACCAAATCTATGGGGCAGTTGAATTTGTCTTCGAGCCAACCTTCCGGCAATTCCGTATCTGGATGGTAGTCGAGGGTTTCGTTTACGCAGGCGATACTCTTCACATTTTGCAATACGGAGCCTAAGTCGTGACTGACAAGTATAATGGCACTTTCGCGGTTGATTTCTTCCAGTTGTTGGTAGAGTTGTGTTTCGAACCGCTTGTCAATATAAGTATTGGGTTCATCCAATATGACCACATCCGGTTGTGATATGATGGCCCGGCCGAGCAGGGCGCGTTGCAATTGGCCGCCGCTGAGATGGCCTATTGGGCGGTCGGCCAATGTGTCCAGTCCCATGCGGCAGAGCATGTCCCGCGTGGCTTGGTGCTGTGCCTTGGAATAACGCTTCCAGAAGCTTTTCCGCAGTCCCGACAGCACGACCTCGTAGACCGAGACGGGAAAGTTCTTGTCTATTTTGTTGTATTGGGGCAGATAGCCCATGCGGATGGAGGGGACGGGCCGGCCTTCACGGAAGAAGGTAACTGTCCCGGACATCGGTTTTTTCAACCCGAGAATCGTTTTGATTAAAGTGGTCTTTCCACCGCCGTTCGGGCCGATGACACCCAAAAAGTCATGGGCATATACCGTCAGGTCGATGTCCCGCAAGACTTGTTTGCCGTCATATCCTACCTGAATCCGGTTTAATTGTATAAGTGGGGTTATTTTCATTGTGCGTGCAGTGTACGGGCTATTTTCAGCATTTCTTCTTTCCACTCGTAAGAGAGCGGGTTGATGTCTACGAGGTGCGTGCCGGTTTCTTTGGCTATGAGTTCCGCGTTTCTCCGGTCGAATTCCTGTTGGACGAAAATGGTGCGGACTTGTTTTTCTTTGCAAAGCCGGATGAGCCGGACGAGTTGTGCCGGGGACGGTTCCTTACCGTCGGTTTCTATGGCGATTTGCGTGAGTCCGTAGTCCTGTGCAAAATAGGTGAGCGTGGGGTGGTATATAAGGAATGCTTTGGGGTGCAGGCTGTCTACGAGCGTGTGTATGCTGTCTTCCGTGGCTTGCAGGTCGGCCAGTGTCTGTTGCAGGTTCCGGCGGAATTGCCGGGCGTGTGCGGTATCAAGTTTGCAGAGCGCGGCACAGATGTTTTGTGCAATGGCCTTCATGCGAGCCGGCGAAGTCCATACGTGCGGGTCGGTTTCGTTTTCCGGTTTGTCGGGCGTGCCGTGATGATGCCCCTCTATGAGCTTGATGCCTTCCGAAGTCCGGACGAACGGGACTTCGGGTGACGTTTGCCGGAACCGGTCTGTCCAAGTACGTTCAAAGCCTAAATCGCCGATTGTGAAATAGACCAGACTTTGCCTGAGTTTCATCATCTGTTCGGGAGTCGGCTCGTAAGTCTCGGGGCTGCTGCCTTTCGGTACAAATGTTTCCACGTGGAATCCGTCGCCTGCAATGCGTTCTGTAATGTAACGCAACGGTTCGATAGATACGGTAATAACCGGTCGCTGTGTGCCTTTGTTGTCTGTACGGCCGGACGGTTTGCATCCGGTGAAAAAGCAAAGACATGCCACGAGGTAAAACAGGAAGGGAAGTAATCTCATTTGCATTAAAATAAAGTGACGGTATAAACTAAAATAGCGTAACGTACCAGTTTTCCAATCGTAATGGAAATCAGGCATATCAGCCAGTTGGCACGCATGAAACCCAATGCCACGGAAATGGCATCGCCGATGACGGGAACCACACACAAGATGCCGCCCACCCATGCGCCTTTCCGTTCCATCCAATGCTGTGCTTTCTCCACGCTTTCCCGTTTCACACGAAGGTATTTTTCTACCCATTCCATACGGCCGAGACGTCCGATGCTGTAATTGAACATGCTGCCGCCTACGTTTCCTATGGTGCCCCATACAAGCAGTAAGAGCGGATCAAGTCCGGCCAGTTGCAGGCCGACCATGACAGCTTCGGAACTGAACGGGAATACGCTGGCTGCCAGAAATGCCGCCAGAAACATGCCCCAATAGCCGTATTGTATCAGAAAGTCAACCATTGCTTCCATATATTCAGGAAAGATAAAGCTGCAAACATGAATAGGAACAAGATGAATACCGCATCGGTAAACCTTTTGCTTGTCAAGGCAAAGTAGTGGGACAGGATGGGAGCGGAGTTCATGACTAATAATCCCAAAAGAACTTGGAAATGTACCGGTTGCAAGGCCATGAGCAGTACGATAAGAAGTTCTTGTGTGAGGATGAGATATAGAAACATTCTCGTGCGTATCTTGTCGTTAAAGCTAGTGCGTATGCCATGCAGGGCGGCAATGATGGTGAAAGCTATGACCAGTCCTATGGTGCTGATTTGTAAAAAGTCGAAATTCCGATAGTTCTCATAATATATCGGTTGGAAAAGGATAAGTTCCCGGAAATGTCCGGTGAACCGGCCGAAGTCTTCCATATAAAGGAAGTATCCGGCCATGAACCAGTAAGGGAGAATCAAACCCGTCATGGCCGCCCAAAACGTACGCCACGTCAGCGAACGGAGGTAGACGGCGGTGTACCAAAGATAGAACGGGGCGAAGAAAAGCAGTTGCGGGAAAAACAAGCTGCCTATGCCGAGACAGAGAAATGAATGGAAAATCGGGCTTACGGCTTCCGTTTGCTGATAGGATTTGAACAGCAGGTAATAGGATGCCAACACGAGGCAAGAAACGATTAAGCCGTCTTGCAGGGGATGCAGGCAGAATATACACCCCGTCATCCACAGGTAAATGGACGGTGTCAGCCGGCTGCGGATACGGATGAGTGAATGGGCGTTGTTGGTTTCCACCCAGAAGTAGGCTGTCAGGCCGCAAACGCCCCATCCCAACAGGCGGTCGAGCGTATAGATTCCTTCCGCACACCACAGCAGTGTGGTGAGAAAAGCGGCTACGGGCAGTGTGAAATTGCTCGTAGCCACCTTGTTCTGGAACCTGTTACTCCTCATTTCGTTATAGGTCTTGACCGATGTCGGAGCGGAAATACTTCTTCTCGAACCGGATTTTCTGTGCCTGGCTGAAAGATTGCTTCAAGGCTTCTTCCTTATCCTGTCCGTAAGAGCTGACGGCGATGACCCGCCCACCGGCTGTAACCACCTGTCCGTCCTTCAAAGCCGTGCCGGCATGGAAGACGATGCTGTCCTGTACGTCTTCGATACCCGTGATGGGGAATCCTTTTTCGTAGGCTTCGGGATACCCGCCGGATACCAACATGACACATACGGCACTGCGTTCGTCGATTTCCAGTGTCCGTCGGTCGAGGTCGCCTTGTGCCACGCCTTCCAGAAGGTCCACCAGGTCGCTCTTCACACGGAGCATGACACTTTCTGTTTCCGGGTCGCCCATGCGTACGTTGTATTCGATGACCATCGGTTCGCCTTCCACGTTAATCAGTCCGAAGAAGATAAATCCTTTGTAGTCGATTCCTTCTTCGGCCAATCCTTCTACCGTGGGGCGGATGATGCGGTCTTCGACTTTCTGCATCCATTCCGGGGTAGCGAACGGGACGGGAGATACGCTTCCCATGCCTCCGGTGTTCAGGCCGGTGTCATGTTCTCCGATTCGTTTGTAATCCTTGGCTTCCGGCAGGATTTTGTAGTTCCGCCCGTCAGTCAGTACGAATACGGAACATTCGATTCCGCTAAGGAATTCCTCTATGACAACCGATGAAGAGGCTGTGCCGAACATGCCGCCCAACATTTCTTTCAGTTCTTTGCGGGCTTCTTCCAGTGTGGGCAGGATGAGTACGCCTTTCCCTGCACAAAGTCCGTCGGCTTTCAGTACGTAAGGGGCTTTCAGGGTTTCCAAGAATTTCAGGCCTTCTTCCAACGTCTCCCCCGTGAACGTGCGGTAGGCGGCTGTCGGTATGCCGTGGCGTTGCATGAATGCCTTGGCAAAATCTTTGCTGCCCTCCAGTACGGCACCTTGTTTGGACGGCCCGATGACCGGGATGTCTTTCAGTTGGCCGTCGTTCTTGAAGAAATCATATACACCTTTGACCAAGGGATCTTCCGGACCGACTACTACCATGTCCACGCCTTTGCTGAGGACAAATTGCCTGATGCCTTCAAAATCATCGGCTTTGAGCGGTACGTTTTCCCCCACACTGCCCGTACCCGCATTTCCGGGTGCGACGTACAGTTGGTCCACTTTCTTGCTTTGGGCGATTTTCCAGGCCAGAGCGTGTTCGCGCCCTCCGCTGCCTAACAGTAATATCTTCATATCCGATTGTTTTTATTTCAAATAGTCTTCAAAATATTGCGTGATGCGTTCGTGCAGGTGTATGCGGTCCTTTCCCATCATGTTATGTTCGTCGCCCGGATAAGTGAAGAAATCCGGTTGGGTGCCTGCGTCGATACAGGCACGCAGGAACGACAGGGAGTGTTGCGGGACGCATACCGGGTCGTTGTAACCGATGATGACTTGGAGTTTGCCTTTTAGGTTACCGGCCTTGAGTTTCAGGTTACTGCCTTTGTAGCCTTCGGGATTGTCCTGCGGACGGTCCATATAACGCTCGCCGTACATCACTTCGTAGTATTGCCAATCGATGACAGGTCCTCCGGCCACACCTACTTTGAATACGTCGGGATAAGTGAGCATGAGGTTGGTGGTCATGAAACCACCGAACGACCAACCGTGCACACCCATCCGGTCGGCGTCGACGTAAGGCAGTGATTTCAGGAACTTTACGCCTTCCATCTGGTCTTTCATTTCTTCTACGCCCAGATGCCGGAAGGTAGCGTTCTCGAAGGCCAACCCCCGATGTTCCGAGCCTCGGTTGTCGAGGATGAAGAGCAGGTAGCCTTTCTGTGCCATGTAGATTTCCCAACCGCGTGCCATATAATTCCGGCTCGCCTCCACGTTGTGGGCGTGCGGCCCGCCGTACACGTAGATTACGGTAGGATATTTCTTATCCGGGTCGAAATCCACGGGTTTCACCATCCGATAGTAGAGGTCGGTGGTGTCGTCGGCGGCCTTGATGCTCCCGCATGTAATTTCCGGCACGTTATAGTCTTTCCATGGGTTTTCGGCAGTCAGCAAGTTACGCTCTTTCCCGTTCCGGGTGTCTGTCAGGCTGATGCCGCGCGCCACGGTAGGGGAAGAGTAACGGTCTTCTACGTAAGTGCCGTTTGCATTCACGCTACCGTAGTGTATACCCTCACCGTTGTCCAGAAGGGTACGTTTGCCATCCTTTACGCGTACCTTATATATATTGGACTGCAACGGATGGATTTCGTTGCTGCAAAAAAGCAGGCTCTTTTCTTTCTGGTCAAAACCCAAGACTTCTTTCACCACCCATTCGCCGGAGGTCAACGGGGTGACCTTGACATGTTCTTCGCATGAGCCGCCTTGGAATGTCTTATGTCGTTGTGAAGCCTGTGGCTTGGACAGGTCGAACAAATAGAGATGGTTGTAACCGTCCCGTTGACTTTGATAAATAAACTTGGAACTGTCCCACGGCAGGAACTGTAGGCCGTGCATCGGTTCCACGTATTTGGGATGCTCCTCTTCGTATATCACGCCTTCCTTTTTACCCGTAGCTGCATCGTAACAAACCAATTCCGCGTGGTTTTGGTCGCGGTTCAGTTCGATCATGTATATTTTCCGGTTGTCCGGACTCCAAGAAATGTTCGTGAAATAACGGTCGGTGGGGTCTCCGGCTTGCAGCCATACTGTCTGGCCTGTGGCCGGCGTAAAGATGCCCACCGTCACTTTGTGCATCTTTTCTCCTGCCATCGGATATTTGCAGGGATAAGTGGTGGCTATGCGTGTCGTGATATCCACTTGCGGATAGTCGGGCACCATGCTTTGGTCCATCCGATAGAAAGCGAGCTGTTTCCCGTCCGGGCTCCAGAATGTTCCTTTGGTGATGCCGAACTCGTTACGATGTACGGCTTCACCATACACCAAGTCGTTGCTGCCGTCGGAAGACACGGCCATCGTTTGTCCCTCTTTCGTCGTGACATATAGGTTGTGTTGCCGTACGAAAGCCAGGCTATTGGAAGACGGGGAGCGGTCCAATGCCGTGGCATCCGCCGGATATTCCTGTTCCCATACCTTCTTTCCCGATTTGAAGTCTACTACAGTGTATATGGAGGTCGGTTTACCCCCGTTTTTTCCTTTTCCGGAAATGACGGTGGCTACCCATGGTTGTCCGCCATCGGGGAACTCCACATTGTAGCAGCTATGCACGACCGATGAGTCTTCCCCGGCTCCTAGCCATTGGTTCAGTTGCGATAAGGTGAACAGCACCTTCTTGCTTCCGTCCTTGGGGTTTATCTCATGGCAGCCGTCCAAGTCCGTATCCACCAACCGGTCGCCCCACCAAGCCGTGTACAGGTTTTGGGGCTGTAATTGATGGTATGTACTTCCTCCCGGAAGCAAATCATCCAACGTGAAACTCTTTTTTCCTTGTGCCATGGCGAGGATTGACAGTAATGAAATCACTATGAAAAGATTAATCTTCTTCATCATAGCGGTCGAATTTACGGTTTTTCCCGAATGGTTTCCGGTCGCGGTCGAACGACTTGTTCTTGCGGTCGAACGAGCGTTCTTTGCGTTCGAAAGTTTTTCCTTCGCGTTTAAACGGACGTTTTTCGTATGACGCTCCTCTGTCCTCGCGTTCTTCTCGCGGACGGCGGTCGAAAGGACGGTTTCCGCGTGACCGACTGTCGCGGTCGTCATAATCCCTTCTTCTGGGGGGGAAGTCTTCTTCGTCGTCATCAATGGCCCTTTTAAATTCGCGGTGCATTTTGAAACGTCGTTTTTCTGCCATTTGCCGACGTTCCTCATCGGTCTTGATTTCCTTGCCTTCGGCGCGTAATTCCTTGTATTTTCCACTGAATATTTGGTATTTGCGGAACTCGCATTCCAACGAACCGTTGTACAAAGGTATTTTGATGGACGGTTTCAGCCCTATTTCGTCAAAGCATTCTTCGCGGTAGCTCAGGACCCAGGCATCGTTGTCCAGGAACTGGTGTTTCAGCCGTTCGCCTATGGTCCGGTACAATCCCAGTAAGTCGGGTGTGGAGATGCGTTCGCCATACGGCGGGTTGGTGATGATGATGCTTTTCTCGGCCGGTTGCGTAAACTTGTGGAAATCTTGTTGGGCTATTTCGATCTCTTTGCTCAGTCCGGCAGCTTTGACATTCCGTGTGGCGATGTCTACGGCGTTGCGGTTGATGTCGTAACCGTAAATCTTATGTGTGAATTCACGTTCTTGCGACTCGTCGTTGTAAATCCGGTCGAACATCTCTTTGTCGAAGTCCGGCCATTTCTCGAAAGCATACTCTTTGCGGAACACGCCCGGTGCGATGCCGCGGGCGATGAGTGCCGCTTCGATGGTTATTGTTCCCGAACCGCACATCGGGTCTATCAGGTCGCATTCGCCGTCCCATCCCGTCATCAGGATCATGCCGGCGGCCAATACCTCGTTCAACGGGGCTTCCACAGCTTCCTGCCTGTAGCCGCGCCGGTGCAATGATTCACCGGAACTGTCCAATGACAGCGTGCAGTCGTTTTCTGCGATGTGTATGTTCAGGCGCAAGTCCGGGTTTGTCACGCTGATGTTGGGGCGCGAACCGGTTTTTTCACGGAAGTAGTCCACGATAGCATCCTTTACCTTATAGGCTACGAACTTGCTGTGGCGGAACTCTTGTGAGAAGACCACGGAGTCTACGGCAAAACTGGTTTCATTGTTCAGATACTGGTTCCAGTCGATGGCCTTGACGGCATCATAAACCTGGTCGGCGGATTCCGCCTTGAAATGTTTGATAGGTTTAAGGATGCGGATGGCCGTGCGCAGGGCGAAGTTGGCGCGGTACATGAGTTCCTTGTCACCGGTGAAAGACACCATCCGGCGTCCGGTCTGGATGTTGTTTGCTCCTAAGCCGGTCAGCTCTTTGGCCAAAACATTCTCTAATCCCTGGAAGGTTTTGGCGATGAGTTCAAATTCAGTTTCCATTGTGTAAGTTTTGTTGGATAAATCGCTCATGCTCGGCAGACTCGAGCAAGCTCGGTCTGCGCTCGCTTACTCGCGATTTTCGATGGATGCTTGTTTGCTATTGGTTTATTTATATTTCTTTTGTACGAGTCGGGCGCCGGCGGGCACGTCCTCCGTCACCCAGATATTACCGCCTACTGTCGCGCCCCGGCCCACCGTGATGCGCCCCAGAATGGTGGCGTTGGAGTAGACAATCACGTCATCTTCCAAAATCGGGTGGCGCGGAATACCTTTGATGGGGTGTCCGTCGTCATCGAGCGGGAAGCTTTTGGCTCCGAGCGTGACTCCCTGATAGAGCTTCACGTGGTTGCCGATGATGCAAGTCGCCCCTATCACGACGCCCGTGCCGTGGTCGATTGTGAAATGGTGGCCGATTCGGGCGGCGGGATGGATGTCGATACCTGTCTCGGAATGTGCCATTTCCGTGATGATACGCGGAATCAAGGGCACGCCCAACAAAAGCAGTTCATGGGCGATGCGGTAATTGCTCAACGCCTTGATGATAGGGTAGCAACTGATGATTTCGCCGTAAGACTCGGCAGCCGGGTCGCCGTTGTAAGCCGCTTCCACATCGGTGGCCAGCACTTCGCGCAGGGCCGGCAGGCGGC
Source organism: Paraprevotella xylaniphila YIT 11841 (assembly GCF_900683745.1). NCBI lineage: Bacteria > Pseudomonadati > Bacteroidota > Bacteroidia > Bacteroidales > Prevotellaceae > Paraprevotella > Paraprevotella xylaniphila. The sequence goes on along the minus strand of NZ_LR215980.1, from coordinate 2,688,512 downwards.
TGATGAACTGTCCGGCCAGGTCGATGGCCTTTTCGCGTTTGGTGTCGCATGCACAGTCGCCTGTTTCCTTGGCATCGAAGCACAGTCCGGCATGTATCTGTTCGGTCAGCAGGTTGTACATCCGCTCGATGTTGACTCCGATATGATAAGTGATGGTATGATGGTTGACCGTGGATTTCCCGTAAAATCCCGGGAAAAGGATGGCACGGCACAATTCGATAATTTCGTGCAGGACTTTTCCCGAAGGGAGGGGGTCTCCGTCTTGATGTTCATGAAACAAACCTTTCAGGGACGAGTCTTCGGATAATTCCGTGACGGTTTGCGCCAAAAGGTGAGTGAAATTCAACAGACTCATTAAATTTTAAAATGTGTGATATTCTCCGTGCAAAGATAAAAAAATCAGGCTTCCTTCCCAAAAAAAAGCCTGATTATTTGTTACGAGCCTACGCATTGCCCCGATATTGCGGCGCGTCATGCTTCTTTCGCGCTTTTCACCAGTTTGTATAGCTTGTCGTTCGGCCTTATTTTCTCCGGCACTTTGAACGACACACGCATGCCTTTTCCTACGGTTTCCACCGGTTTCAGGTCGTAACGCACTTCTTCCAAATCCATGAACAACGCCCCTGTCGTGGGACCGGTGACGAGCAGGCGGTCGCCCACGCTCATGTCCGCCGCTTCGATTTGGAACTCTCCCACGCCAAGTTTGGAAAAGTATTTGATGGCCTTGCCCACGTAGACCTTTTTTTCCGTGGCGGCCGAGCCGTAGTTCGTCGTCCATTCGCCTAAAGTCTGTCCCTGGTAGTACCCGTCCCAGAAACCACGGTTGAACACGCGGGCCAACCGCTCGTCCCATCCGTCTTTTTTCTCTTCGGTAAACGTTCCGTCCAACACGCTTTGTATGGCTTCCTGATAGCAGCCCACGACGGTGGCCACATATTCCGGTCCCCGGGCACGTCCCTCTATTTTGAACACGCGTACGCCTGCTTCCATCATCCGGTCGATGAAACGTACGGTCTTCAAGTCCTTCGGGCTCATGATGTATTTGTTGTCGATTTCCAGTTCCGTACCCGTTTCGCGGTCTTTCACGATGTAGCCCCGGCGGCAGATTTGCATGCAGGCTCCGCGGTTGGCTGACCGGCCCGTGTTGTCCAGACTGAGGTAACATTTCCCGCTGATGGCCATGCAGAGTGCGCCGTGACAGAACATCTCGATGCGTATCAGCTCTCCGCCCGGACCGCAAATGCGTTGTTCCTCTATTTGCCGGTGTATGTCGGCCACCTGCGTCATATTCAGTTCGCGGGCCAATACCACGACATCGGCAAATTGGGCATAGAATTTTAAGGCTTCGATGTTGCTGATGTTCAACTGGGTGGACAGGTGTACCTCCTGCCCTATCTGCCGGCAGTACATCATGGCGGCTACGTCCGAAGCAATGACAGCGGAGATGCCGGCTTCCTTGGCCGCATCTATGATGGTACGCATCAGCGGAAGGTCCTCGCCATAGATGATGGTGTTTACCGTCAGATAGCTCTTGATGCCGTGTGCGGCACAAGTTTGTGCCATTTCCTTCAGGTCGTCGATGGTGAACGTACTGGCCGAATGCGCCCGCATGTTCAGGTTTTCGATGCCGAAGTATATGGAGTCGGCTCCGGCTTTGATGGCTGCGGCCAATGATTCGCGCGAGCCTACCGGTGCCATGATTTCAAAATCTTTTCTCGTCATGGTGTGGGGTTTTGTTTGCAAAGATACGCCCTTTTCCCGATATACCGGAGACGCGGTAGTGTTTTTTGCTTTTTTACGCTCTCTTTGGGCTTTCTTTGCCGTTTCCTTAAAAAGGTTGCCGACCTTTGCTTCCCGCGAAGGTCGGATTCGGTTCGGCAAAGCCAAATAAGAAAACTCCGTTTTCATTTGCCTCTGCTCTCGCCTTTCACTACCTTTGCACCCATGAAAATAGGAAATGTGGAGTTCGGGCCTTATCCCGTGTTTCTGGCCCCGATGGAAGATGTGACGGACATCGGTTTCCGTCTCTTATGCAAGCGTTTTGGCGCGGCGATGGTATATTCCGAGTTTGTGGCGGCAGATGCCTTGGTGCGCATGGTGAACCGTAGTTTGGAGAAACTGGCAGTGTGCGACGACGAGCGTCCCGTGGCCATCCAGATTTACGGCAAGGAACCGGGCCCGGTGGCCGATGCGGCCCGTATCGTGGTGGAACGTGCCCGTCCCGACGTGCTCGACTTGAATTTCGGTTGCCCCGTGAAGCGCGTGGCGGGTAAGGGAGCCGGGGCCGGCATGTTGCAGAACATTCCCAAGATGTTGGAAATCACGCAGGCCGTGGTGGATGCCGTGGACATTCCCGTCACGGTGAAAACCCGTCTGGGATGGGACGAAAGCAGTAAGGTGATTGTGGATTTGGCCGAACGCCTTCAAGATTGCGGCATCCGGGCTTTGACCATACACGGCCGTACCCGGGCGCAGATGTACACCGGCGAGGCGGACTGGACGCTCATCGGGGAGGTGAAAAACAACCCGCGCATGACGATTCCCATCATCGGGAACGGTGACATAACCTCGCCCGAACGCGCCCGTGAGTGTTTCGACCGTTACGGGGTGGATGCCGTCATGGTGGGGCGTGCCACTTTCGGCCGCCCGTGGATTTTCAAGGAAATCACGGATGTCTTGAACCCGGGAAGCGCGTCGGCCGCGCACGAAGCCGTGAAGAGCGGCTATCCGGTGATGAGTGCGGATTGGAAAATAGACGTGCTCAAGGAGCAGGTGCTCACTAGCGTGCGCCGCATCGACGAATACCGGGGCATCCTGCACAGCCGCCGCCATCTGGCCGCTTCGCCCGTGTTCAAGGGAATCCCCAATTTCCGTGAGACGCGTATCGCCATGTTGCGTGCCGAAACGGTGGACGAGCTTTTCGCCATTCTGGAGCGTGCCCGCGAGGCGGTGAGGCGGGTTAGTCCATGTGATGCCGGTCTATAGCTGTGAATCTAACCATGTATTGTATTTGGCTATGATTTCCATCCCTACCGACATGATGTTGTGAGCCATATTTTGACTGGCTTTTAAGGCTGCTTGGGCAGAGGGCTGTTTCTGCATTTCGCACAGTGTACGCAGGTCGTCCTCGCTTACGTGGTCTGTATAAGCGTTCAACATGCAGGTCTTCATATTCTCTTTGACGTAGTCGATCATCTTTTCTATGAGGTCGGCATTCGGTATTTCCGGACTGTCCCCGTTCTGCGGAATCATGTTGTTCAGTTGGGAGAGGACATTGTCTATGGTGGCTTGTGCGTCCGAAATCGTATAATATTCTTCAAACCATTTCCTGTAAGTATCAGTACATGCTTTGGGGGATACGGTTTCCGGTTTTTCTCCGGTTAAGATGACTTCCATCCCTTGGCTTATGCTTTCTTCTATAACGGGTGAAGATGAAGCTGTCAATACATGTTGCATGGCTATGCGTACCTTTTCGTCTTTCAGCCTTGCGGCATAATCTTTCAACTGTTCCAATGACACTTCTTTTCGGAAATAGGGTGAGAGTAAATCAGCGAGGTCTTTTTTGAATGCGCCTTTAAAGTACTTCTGCGTCATTTCCCGGGCTGCTTGCTCTTTTTCTTCCTCGCTCATTTTTTTGAACTCTGATTTGTCCGATTCTTGTATTTTCTCTTGAGCCATTGGAATGAAAGCCAATTGGTAATCATTAAACTTATCCATACTTCCACTGTATTCCATTATTTGGATGAGTAGTTGTCCATATTCGTCTGTTTTCTCTTCAGGAGTGTCCTGCGATGTCTTTTGATTGCCACATGCTATGTTTGTTCCACATAATAGGATGAGCAGCAACATGAAAACTGTTTGAAAATTCCTCTTTTTCATTTTTCTTATTTTTAGTGGTTAATTGTATTGGGTTTATTCTTTTTGGGAGAGTTGCTCTTTTAATGCTTGTATCAGTTTGTCTTTTTCGTTGGGACGAGGAGCATTCTTGGTGACGAGCCGCCCCGCCTTGTCGAAGATGGCGTAAGAGGGATAACCACCGTTCAAGAGTATGTTTTCTACGGCTTCCTGTTGTGTGCCGGGCAGGTTGTAGTGTACGGTTTGCGCCCCTACTGAGCCGTATTCCTTGATGATTTGCCGCCATGCGTCGTCCGGTGTACGGTTGGCCAAATAAAGGAATACGACGTCGCGCCCTTTCATGGCTTCTTTGATGGCCGGGACGAAGTCACGCATGTGCCCCTTGCACGGGCCGCACCATCCGCCCCAGATGTCGGCATAGACCACCTTGCCGCGATAGGGGGCGAGGATGCGTTGCAGGATTTCGTTCCCGTCGGTCAGTCCGGCCACGATGTCGTTGCTTTTCAGCGAACCTTGGTAGTCGAAGGGCGTTTGCAGTTGGCGGGTGTAGAAGTCTTGCCGCCGGGCGACGGCCTCGCGCAACACGGGAGTTTGGATATGCGCCATGGTTTCGCGCATCAACGGTTCCGGAAAGGGGGTATGGTCACGTTCCAATGCCTCCCATGCCATCAAGGTTCCGGCAAGGTCTTTCTGGAAGCGGGTCCATGTGGAAGACGCAAGGAGTTCCTGGTATCTTAACAATTCCGCGTTTCCGATGATTCGGGGCTCCCGTTCCCGAAATACCGGAAACTGGTGTATTTCTCTCGCAATCTTGAAATGGTTTTCATTATATGCCTGCATGGCCGTGCTGTCAGCCGGATTGTCGCGGGAGAACTTTCGTCCCATGTCCACCGTCCGGTCTATGAGCTGCAAAAGCGTGTCGGGGAGGTGCAAGTCTTCTTGCCAGGGCAACACTTGCTGTAACTTCTCCAAGTCTATCATGACGGCAAAACGGACGAGAAACTGTTGGTACTGATAGTAAACGGATTGTTGCAGGAAGCCGTGGTAGTCGGGGAAGATGGTGTAGGGTACGGGTGGTATGGTATGGCATAAGGAATCAATGGCTCGTACGATTTCCGGGGAGAGACGCTTTTCGCCGAAATCCGAAAGGTTGTAGCGTTGGTAGGCGAGACGGTGGAGGGCGCTGTAACGGATTTCTTCTTCTTTCAGTGTGCGGTAACGCCGGGACAGGTTGGGGTGTTTGCCGATGAGGCTGTCTAATTGCCGTTCACGGCGTGCCAGTTCGTGCCGTACCTCGTCAAGGCAGGTACGGTTGTCTACCGAGTGGATGTCCCTTTCGGTCGGAGAGAATACGTCTAAATTCATTCCGACAGCCAACAGTTCGTTGCTCGTCCGTGCATCTTCCCCCATCAGTATAGGGGAACGGCCGTCCATGTACAGGTAATAGTCTTGTTCCGGATTGAGCAGTAGCGTGAACGTGTGCCCCGCGATGCGGCAAAGGGCTTGTGCCGGTCCAAAGGCTGGAAAGCGCAACCGGAAACGTCCGAGTGAGTCGGTTTGTGGCTGGAATTTGGGATATTCGGTGAGTTGGGGCATGGAACAGGTAAAAGTGGCATGCTCCATACTGGGCAGATAACCGCACAATGTGACGCTGTCTTCCCGGTAACTGCATGGTTGCGGCGGCGTGTCGTCAGCTGGCAGGTAGGAAAGGATGCCTTTCGCGCTGTCCCACAGCCGGTAGGTCTGTGCCTTTCCGTCGTTGACGGCGATGGTGCAAACGGAGTCGTTTCGGTAGCGGATTTCCAGTTGCAAGGTTTCTTTGCCGCTTCGTAAGGTGACGGCGGTTTTCTTTCTGCCTTCCTTGACGGAGACATATTGCCATTGACGTGCGTCGTGTACGGCAAAGTCCTTGAAGAATCCCCATTCCCACGCGCCGGTCGCGGCGTTAAGCCAACAGGCATCGCGGTCGGTTTGTGCCTGTATGCCTGCGGCGGCATAGAACAAGAAAAGGGATAAAACAGCTTTTTTCATGGTGTATTTATCGGTTGAGTTGTGTTTCCAATACCACTAATAAAAGGAAGAACAGTGGCGTTACGGTTATTCGGATTTCCGTTTCAGTATCACGCGGCTGTAGTTTCCTGTGGGGCTTTGTCCCGCTATAAACGCTTGGTTTTCGTCCAGTTCACCGATAAGGTCGCCCAATTCGAACTCCAAAGTCTTGTTTCCGGGATTGAAAGTGATTGTAGCTTGGTACTCAGCCATTTCGCTATAGCCGTCTAACACAGTGATGAATGCCTTGTTGCCGATGACTTCGTTGAGAGTTATCTTGTTTTCGGATACTCGCTGTGGTGAAGTGGTGGCAAGGTTCATCCATCCGTCGGCCGTTCCGCCGTCTCCTTTTACGGAGTTGGCGTTGTAGAAATCAAGCTTGAGAGTAACGATGGCGGCTGGTATGTCATCATCATAGTAGTCGTTGTGGATCATTTCATCTGTCCAACTCCAAGTGCCGCGGAAAGGTTGCGAGTAGTCTTCTTCTGTGACATCCGTCGTCTTTTCAGTAGGAGCGTCAGCTTCGACCATTTCGGCTGTGGGCTCGTTAGCGGTTTCGGGTTTATTACCGGATTCATCTCCGTTTTCAGGTGTTGTCCGGTTCGAGATACGGTCGAGTGTGAATGTCACGGGGAAGATATAACCGTATCCTCCACATTCCAATTCAGGCGTATCTTCGTTACCTACGGTGATGTCTATTTTTGCGCTGTCCGTCCGGAGGAAAAGCGTGGTCGGCACGATGATATCTTTGTTTTCCAATTCGTCCCACCATGTCAGTTCGAGCCTGGCCGTATTGCCCTCCACCTGGACAGAAGCCACGTCGAAACTGATAGAGAAGAACCCCATCTCTTCTTTGCTACCGAAATAGAATGTGCCTTTTGTGGAATCGCCTTTGAGGTCGAGGATGAGTTCGGCGGCTTCGGATTCGTTGTCGAATCGCCATGTACCCGAGAATTTTTCCTTAGCGGAAGAACCACAGAAAGCCATGCAAATTGCTGTAACGAGGATGGCCAAAGCGATACCACCGTAAAGGAGGATCTTGTTCCTTTGCGAAGGGCGGGATTGGGGAACGCTGTTTTCGGTATCCGGAGTGTTCGTATGGGGTGTGTACAGGGAGGTGTCTGTTTGGGCTTCGAGGGTAATGGGAGCGGTTACAGTTGAGTTCTCATCTTGTGCATTGGTTTCCTCTACGAGGCGCCCCGCATGGATGTTGACCCATCCGAGGATACGCAGCACGAACTGCATGACAGACCAATAAAGCATAATGAGGCCGAAGACCAGTACCTCAAGCCCTATGGCAAAAACGGTACCCTTGATTTGACGGGAGATTTCATCGAAGCCCGTGTACATAAGGTTGTTGAAATCTATACCTTTCGTAAAGAGAAGAATGCTGACCACTATGACGGCGGCAGCTACGAACGGCATCCAAATCAAGTTGATGTTGTATACGGCGGATTTGCGTAGCTGCTCGGCACCTTTGAGAGCCGGTTTGCTCCACGTCGCTTCTTCACGGAGTTCTTCAAAAGCCGATTTGAGAAGGATTAGCGAGATTATCGTGCATACGAAAGCGCCGAACCGAAATAACCAACCGAAAATGACAGGTAGGAAAGAGGCCGGGAAGAGCAATAGGGTGGCTGTGATTTCAAAACCGCAAGCAGTGGAGATGCGTCCCACCATGGCAGATGCCTCGTAATTCTTTTGTATCGCCTTAAAGCCATTCAGTCCGACGAGGTACAAGATGTAGCCTATGATAGTCAGGGTTTGTGCGCTGAGAGTGAACGGTTTTAAAGGCAATTCTTCTTCGCCAACCGCTTTCAGCAAATCGTTGGCAGTGTCTATGGCAATGGAAGCCGTTTGTAAGATACCGGCCACCCAACCGGCTATGGCTACAATGATAACTCCCGTCAGGATGAGGCGGGTATGTTTGGTCCAAATTTCGTTGTTGTACATACGGATAAGGTATTAATAAGGTATAAAAAGGAAAGTTATTTCAATCGGAAGTGGACGGGGAGGGTGTATTTCACCCTAACCGGTTTGCCTTTCTGCTTGCCGGGTGTCCACTTGGGCATGGAGGATACCACCCTGAGGGCTTCTTTGTCGAGAGAGGAATCCACGCTTTTGGTCACTACGGTGTTGCTGATGCTCCCGTCTTTCTCCACGCAGAATTGCACGAGCACCCGGCCTTGTATTCCGTTTTCCATAGCTATTGTGGGATACTTCACATTACGGGCGAGGTAGGACATGCAAGCAGACAACCCTCCCGGAAACTCCGGCATTTGTTCCACTATGTTATAGATGTTCTCGTCTTTCTCTGTCTCCGAGGGCTGCTGTTCCGTACTGGGGATTTCCGTATCCGCAATGGCGTCCTCCACGATGTTCTGGATTTCTGGTAATGCGGGTGGAGGAGATACCGTTTCGGCTTTTTGGGCGGCTTCGCGCCTTTCGTTTTCCAAAATCCGTGCCAATGCCTCGTCATGGATAAAGAAACCGTTGAACGAGGATGGTGCATAGCCTTTGAAAGCCGACACGATGTCGAACTTGAACGATTTGCCTTCCGTGATGGCCGGGAAGATGTAAGCCCCGGCTATCTGTACCCGGTTGTTGGGAAGCAGGTACATCATATTGATGGTATGGGAAGAAGATGACTGGGCCGCCTTGCCGTAGATGCGGAATTTGTAGCCGCCTGATGACGGACCGAGACAGAGGATTTGCGTGACGTGCCAATAGCGGTCCACTCCGGCATCGGTCTTGTGAGGTACTTTCACGGGATACGCCTTGGCGGGCAGTTTTACGGTAGTTTGTGCATGGCTTCCGAAGGTAACGATAAAAAGCCACACCAATGATACGAAAGCTACAATTGTCTTTTTCATAAGTTTCATCAGTAAATGTGAAAGAATTGATTCCCAAACATGCTGTAAAGGTAGTGATTTTTCTCAAATGGAAGTATGCTGAAGTATATTATTTTTGCAATATGCCTGTTTTTCACCATTTACGTACCCCCTAAAATACTTTTGTTATTCCTTTGTTAGTCGACCCGGTAGGGGCTTTGTGCCATGGGTTTGGCATGATGATGGAAGAAGGTGTTGTACCCTATTGCGGCTTACTCAGGTGCGGGATTTTTCCTGCACCTGAGTTTAAGTTACTCGTCTAAGAGGGCGTGTTTATACCGTTTCCTCTTTGGCCTTGAAAGCCAAAGCGTACATTTTCATTTGTTTAAGCATGGCTACCAGACCGTTGCTTCGGGTGGGCGAAAGATGCTCTTTCAGTCCGATACGGTCGATGAAGTAAAGGTCGGCATCGAGAATCTCTTGCGGGGTATGTCCGCTCAACACCCGCACCAACAAGTCCACAATACCTTTTACAATCAGCGCGTCGCTTTCGGCGCGGAACACGACCCGTCCTTCCCGGTAGTCGGCTTGCAGCCACACCCGGCTTTGGCAACCGTCTATCAGGTTCTGTTCAGTCTTGTACTCTTCGGGGAGCGGTTCCTGTCCGCTGCCCATGTCGATGAGCAACTGGTATTTGTCCATCCAGTCATCGAAGCCGCTGAACTCTTCGATGATTTCGTCTTGTACTTCGTTAATCGTTTCCATTTTATTGGTTTTCGTTATAAATCACTTGGATTACCGTCTGTCCCACAGCTTTCAGTACCTGTCGGTCTATGTGCTCCATATTGTCGTTTACCGTGTGCCACGTAGGGCCGAACCCGGACGGGGCATCGGTAAAGTAAGGGATAATATCGATGCACGGGATACCGGCTATCTCGTTGACCGGTACGTGGTCGTCGGTGATATACCCCCCGTCACGCATAGGGAAGAATTGCCCGTATCCTAATTGGGCAGCCGTGTTCCAAACCAAATCGACGACTTGTGAGGCGTATCTTTGGGAATATCCTTCTTTGGAGAAAGTACTGCCTTGCCCGCCGACCATGTCCATCAAGATGCCGAAGCGTGCCTGATAACCGTATACATGCGGGTTGGCCGCCCAATATTGCGAGCCGAGGCACCATGACGAAGCGTCTCCGGCTTGGTCGGACCATTGCGGCACGCCGTAATCTTCCGCATCGAAACAGATAAAGTCTATTCCTATTTCAACGGGATGAAGTTGGATGAGCCGCGCCATTTCCAACATGACGGCCACATCGCTGGCTGCATCGTTGGCAGCCAACACCGGTTTGTGCCAGTTGGCAGAGTCCGGGTCGTTGTCGGCCCACGGACGGCTGTCCCAATGCCCGCAAACCAGTATGCGTGCCTTTGTGTCGGGGTTATAAGATGCGATGATGTTACGGGCTTTCAGGACCGTACCGTCGTATGCCTTCACGTCTGCATATTGGTCGGTGACGGTCGCGCCGAAACTTTTGAATTTCTCGGCAATGTACGTGCCGCAAAGACGGTGGGCTTCCGTGTTCGGTACGCGAGGCCCGAACGCGCATTGTGCAGCCGTATAGGCGAAAGCACTGTCTGCATTGAATTCCGGTGCGGCAGCCATAGGAATGCTGTCGGTTGTGCCTGTCCCGTTTCCGGTTTTATGCCCGCAAGCCGTACAGACGGATAGAAAAACACCGAGGACTGTGCTCCATTGCAAGTTTAAAATAGTTCTTTTCATGAATCTGTTTTGCTTATTCTGTTTTCCGGTCAGCAAGTCCTGCTGTCTTGCACGAGTTGCATGACCCTTAGGAAATTTCCTCCCCAGATGCCGGCTATGTCCGTGTCATTGTATCGTTCGGCTAACAGGCGGCGGGTGAAGTTGATGGCTTCCGCTGCCGATGCGCATCCCGGTATTCCTCCGTCACCGTCGAAGTCCGTTCCGATGCCTACATGCTCTACGCCCATGATGTTTACCATGTGGTTCAAGTGTTCTATGGCATCGAGGATGGAAGCTTCACCGTCTTCGCGCAAGAAGCCTTTATAGAGAGTGACCTGGGCCACTCCGTCTTTTCGGGCGAGTGCCTTCATCTGTTCGTCGGTCAAGTTGCGCGGTACGTTGCACAAGGCACGGCAAGACGAATGGGAGCAGACGATGGGAGTGGTACTAAGTTCTAACGCATCGTAAAAGCTGCTTTCTGCTCCGTGGGAGAGATCCACCATCAATCCCAAGCGGTTCATTTCCTGCACAGCCTCACGGCCGAATGCGCTGAGTCCGCCGTGCTCTCCTTTTCCCCGTGCCGAGTCGCAAATATCGTTGTCGCCGTTATGGCATAAAGTCATGTACACGACACCCCGGTCACGGAAGTGGCGCAGGCGGGAGAGGTCTTTCCCGATGGCGTATCCGTTTTCGATGCCCAACATGATGGCTTTCTTGCCGGCATTTTTCAAACGTAGCAAATCGGATGGGGTGTAAGCGATGTCCACAGACGTACAATGAGCCGCCGCCATTTTTTCTATTTGTGTCAGTATGAGGTCGGCTTTTGCTGTGGCGGCCTGTAATGCCTCGTCCGTCCGTTCGCCTTGCGCCAGATAGGCCACCATGATTGTGGCATCCAACCGGCCTTCTGTCATTTTGTGGAGGTCGACAAGGACGTTCGGGTCCCGTTGGTCGAAATGGATGCTTTTGTGGAAAAACATGGGGGTGTCGCAATGACTGTCCAACGTCAGTATTTTCCGGTGAAGGGCTTTGGCTTCGCGGAAAGAACCGGCTTCTTCACATAGCCACCGGAACAAGGGCATCATGCTCTCGTCTTGCCGCAGGATGAAACATTCGGGATGCCATTGCACGCCCAATACCGATTTGTATTCCGCCGACTCCACTGCTTCGATAAGACCGTCCGGTGAAGTGGCGCACACCCGCAGGAGGGGGCCTGCCTCTTTGACGGCCTGATGGTGGAAAGAATTGACCGCGACCGGTGCCTCGCCGAGCAAGCGGCGTAAAACCAGACTGTCGGCTGTCGGCTGTATGGTATGCGACGCATACCTTCGGTCCAGTTGTTGGTCGTGTCCGAGCAGTTGCCGGTCCGGTTGTTGTCTGTAGATGTCCTGGTAGACAGAACCGCCCAATGCCACGGTGAGCATCTGTATGCCCCGGCAGATGCCCAGTATAGGAATCTGTCGGTCGTAAGCCAGGCGGATAAGCAGCAGTTCGGCCAAATCACGTTTGTAATTGACGCTGTGCAGTTGCGGAATCGGTTCTTCGCCAGTAAACAGCGGGTTCAGGTCGCCTCCGCCCGAAAGCAAAAGGCCGTCTACATGCTCCAACACATTGGCCAACGCATCCCGGTCCTCAAAAGGAGGGATGATGACCGGAGTGGCTCCCGCTTTCAGTATGGATTCAAAATAGCCTTCGGCCAGTTCGCACCCCTTTTCTCCGAAATTGCCTGTAATACCGATTACAGGTTGTTTTTTATATCCCGGGAAGCAGTTGTGGTATTGGCCGTAAGCGGTTTCCCAGTCGAAGTAACCGGAACTCATGAGGGTTATTTTTTATTTAAAACGATAGGAATTTCTTTATTGATGCTCTGTTCCAGTGAAATTAAGGTTTCGGTGGAGATTACTCCCGGAATTTCTTGCAGCTTGTTGTTCAACAGTTCCATCAGATGGGCATTGTCGCAAGCATACAGCTTGATGAGCATCGTGTAAGGTCCGGTGGTGAAATGGCATTCCACGACTTCCGGAATGTGGTTCAGTTCCTCTACCACGCGTTTGTACATCGAACCGCGTTCGAGAATGACACCCACGTAGGTACAGGTGCTGTAACCCAATGTCTTGGGGTCTACGTGGTAGCCCGAACCAACTATGACACCGAGGTCGATGAGGCGCTGTACCCTTTGGTGGATGGCCGCACGTGATACGCCGCATTCCGCAGCCACATCTTTAAATGGAATACGTGCATTTCCCGTAATGATTTCCAGAATTTTCTTATCTAAATTGTCTATCTTCTCCATAGGTTGTTTTTTATATTGATTGGACATTTTGTAAGCAAATATAGCCGTTTTTCTGCAAACTGCATGCAGCTTTAACAAAAAAAGACGCCAAAACATGTTTTTGGCGTCTTTTTATAGAGAATAGTTCACTTATTTTTCAATTTCCAACAGCTCAACCGTAAAAATCAATGCGGAGAAGGGTGGAATTTTGCCGGCTTCGCGTGAGCCGTAACCCAGTTCCTGTGGAATGTAGATTTCCCATTTGGAACCTACCGGCATTTGGGTAAGTGCTTCCGTCCAACCTTTGATGACTTGGTTGCAACCAAAAGTGGCCGGTTGTTTACGTTCGTATGAACTGTCAAAAACCGTACCGTCTACCAAACGTCCTTCGTAGTTCACTTTTACTTTGGAGGTGGCGGTAGGAACCTCACCGTTGCCTTGGGTCAATACCTTATATTGCACTCCCGAAGGCAAAGTCCGTACGCTGTCCTTTTTGGCGTTGGCTTTCAGGAAAGCTTCACCGGCACGGCGGTTGTCGCCATACTTGCGTTCCATGTTCGCGTCATGGTAATACTTCATTTGCTTCTGGGCCACTTCCTCTGCTTTTTGCAAACTCATGTCCGTTGGCAGACCTGCTAGCATCTTGCCGAACCCGTCCAAAAAGAGGTCCCGGTTGAGGGTCTTCACGGAGTCGTTCCCTGCTATCTGTCTGTCTATGCCCGGGATGACTTGTTCCTCTACCTGTTGGCGAATCTGCAATCCGGCACTGTATGCCTGCAACTTTTTGCGTTCGGCTTCCGAGAGCGAAGCGTTGAAACCTTCGATGAAGTTTGCCATATAGGCGGTGTCCACGTTCATACGGTTGGTGACGTAGTTTTTCAGCCCCTGCGTGTTAGCCATGCCCATGGCGTAACTGAACGTGTCTACGGAACATGTGTCCACCCGGACTGTTTCCGCTTTCTTGGCTTTCTTGTTTTTTCTCTTTGCGCTGCCGTCGAAGCAGGCGAGGACAGCCAAGGAAAGGACCGCATATTTCAATCCGTTCATTTTCCGGTTTTATTTTTTGATGCTCAGCAATTCGATTTTGAATTTCAAGGCAGAGAACGGCTTGATTTGGCCGGCTTCTCTTTCAGCGTATGCCTGATCCTGCGGGATATATACCATCCATGTCGAACCGACGGGCATGTGGGTCAAGGCTTCAGTCCACCCCGGAATCACTTGGTTGCAACGGAATGTGGCCGGGCTCTTGCGTTCGTATGAGCTGTCGAACACCGTGTCATTGATAAGCTTGCCTTCGTAGTTTACTTCCACGCGGCTGGTGTCTGCCGGAATTTCACCGTTACCTTCTTTGATGACTTCGTAATATACACCGTTGGCCAGTTTCTTGATACCGGCTTTCTTGGCGATGTTCGCCATGAACTCTTCTCCGGCCTTTTTATTGTCGCCGTAAGTCTTTTCAAGGCTCTTGGCTTTCACTTCCTTCATTTTGGTCTGAGCCAGTTCCTGTGCTTGTTCGAGGGTCATTTGGCCGCCTTTTTCCATCACGCCGGCAATGAAGCCTGCCAAGAAATTCTGCAAGCTGATGGTTTGGGTAGAGTCGTTGCCGAACACTTCGTAGTTGATGCCCTTGATCATTTGCTGGCTCACTTGTTGGCCGATTTGGATACCGGCATAGTAAGCTGTTTTTTTCTTGTCGTCGCCAGCGTTGGCACCTTCGTTCAGACCTTTTACGAATTCAGCCAAATAAGTGGTGTCCACTCCGAGACGGTTTACCAAATAAGGTTTCAGACCTTGGGTCTGTGCCATACCGATAGAATAACTCAAAGAGTCCACATCCGTTTTCATGTCTGCCTTCGGAGCCGAAGAAGAACAAGAAGAAATGAGTGCTGCCAAGCCGGCAGCCGCGATAATACCTGTTTTTTTCATTTTTGTTACTATGAATTAAATAATTTTTAAAGTACTTTGATGAGTTCCACATCGAAAATCAATGTGCTGTAAGGCGGGATGGAATTTCCTGCGCCGCCTGCACCGTAGCCTAACAAGTAAGGGATAAAGAAACGGTATTTTGCACCTTCTTTCATCAGTTGGAGCCCTTCGGTCCATCCGGCGATTACCCCGTTGAGCGGGAAGTCGGCCGGTTCGCCGCGTTGCAGGCTGCTGTCGAAGAGCGTCCCGTCGATGAGCATCCCTTCATAATGGCAACGCACCTTGTCTGTCGCTTTCGGGCTTTTGCCGTCGCCTTCTTGCAACACCATGTATTGCAGTCCGGAGGCAGTCGTGACCACGCCCTCTTTCTGCGCGTTTTCTTTAAGGAATTTCTCGCCGTCCGCTTTCGCCTGTTTGCCTTTGGCTTCCTTTTCCTTGTTCATGGCTGCTTCTTTTTCCTGAAAATATTGGGTCACGATGCTTTGTGCCTCGTGGTGAGATACTGCCAGTTCTTTGTTTTCGAGTACGTCCTTGATGGCTTGTGCGAAATCGTCGATGCAAAGGTCTTGTGCTCCCATGCTTTTGAGTTGTTGTCCGATACCCAAGCCTAATGCGTAGCTTACTTTGTTCATTTTGTGGTGTTTTTAATAATAATGTCCTTACTAAGGGCGCAAAGTTAATTGAATTATTTGACCTTTAGGATGATTTGCTTGTATTTTTTCCTATTTTTGTAGGTAAAAAACTAAAATAGATGAAAAAAGTTGTTGTTTTGACGGGGGCAGGCATGTCGGCCGAAAGCGGTTTGAGTACGTTCCGGGATTCAGGCGGGCTGTGGGACCGCTATCCGGTGGAGGATGTGGCCACTCCTGAAGGATATGCCCGCAATCCGGAGTTGGTCACACGTTTTTATAATGAACGCCGCCGTCAGTTGCAAGAGGTGGAACCATGCCGGGGACATGTGTTGTTGGCAGCCATGGAGCAAGATTACGATGTGACGGTCATCACGCAGAATGTGGACAACTTGCACGAACGTGCCGGCAGCACGAAAGTGGTTCATTTGCATGGCGAACTGACGAAAGTCACATCGAGTTTGGAACCGGACAACCCTAAGTACATCCGTGAACTTCGCCCTGAGGAATGGGAAGTGAAAATAGGCGACCGTGCGGCAGACGGCAGCCAGTTGCGGCCTTTCATCGTTTGGTTCGGCGAGCCTGTCCCGATGATAGAGGCTGCCATCGACATCACTTCTACGGCGGATGTTTTTGTCGTTATCGGCACTTCCCTGAATGTTTACCCGGCGGCAGGGCTGCTGAATTACGTCCCGTCCCATGCTCCCATTTATGTGATAGATCCCAAGCCCGTGGCAGGTATCCATGGCGGGGGACGTGTGCATCATTTGATGAAAGGAGCTTCCGAAGGGGTGGAAGAGCTTATGGTTTGTTTGGAAAAATTATGAAAGGGCAAAAGGAGGAAGCGCGTCTTTCCCTCCTCCAGGAATTTTGGGAAAACATGTTTCATCTTTCAGGTTGTTCTGTAAGTCTCTTGTATATAGCAAGTTATGAACTGAAGGATGATTTCACCATCTTTCAGCCCTGTTTCAGTCGTGCCTTGTATAGAACCGGAAATCGTTCGGCATACGAGGCACTTTTTTTCTGCGCCAAACGAAAAATCAATCTCAGCCGAATGATTTTTCGTTTGGCGCAGATTGATTTTCATCTTTCTGCATGACAGTAGGCTGAAAGATGTCCGAATCATCTTTCAGTGTATTAATTTTCTTTGTTCCAGTGCTTTATGATTCATCCTGAAAGATGAAACATGTTTTTGGAAAAACTCTGGGGTAGGGAAGAATGCCTTTTCACGGCTCTTTGTTAAAGAGTTCTAATGTTGTAATTTCTTAATAAGTAGTTTTACACCTTCATACGTATATATTTATAAAATAGTCAAGCGTATGAAAGGTATAGTTTACTTTATGGTTTTATGTGCGTGTTGTGCTTGCCGTTACGGGAACACAGCCGTGGAAGAGGCTTTAATTGCAGGGGGCGCTTTTTATAAAATGGGGAGCCATGAGGAAATCCGAGGGGCTATAATAGGAACGGATGGCTCTTGGGGCAACAATCCGGAAAGGATGAACGAATCTTCACATACGAAGAAGGACGGCAAGTGTGGTGGTAAGACGGCTACATGAAGAAAATCTTAAATACGGATAGCTATGGAACAAGAACGTAATTTGAAAGAGAAAATGATGTTGTCTTTTCGGGGGATAGTTAAAGCTCTATTTAAAGGAAAGGGTATTATTATGATGGGCGAGCATTTGTTGGCAAAGGAATATCTGAGGTTTATAGAGCGTGTGCATCTGGTTTATCCCAAATTGACCAAGGATGACATGCTTATCGTGCTACTTATGCGGATGCGCCTCAGGAATACGGAGATAGCCCGGTTGCTGCATGTGAAACCGGCATCATTCCGGCTACGCCGATGGAGGTTGAAGAAAAAACTGGAAGGGTTGGGGAGTGATTTACGTAGCATAATAATGAAGTTGTAAATACGCCATTGTGTTAAGGACTGTAAAAAGCGTATACAAATTGAACGTGTCTGAATTTGTATACGCTTTTTGTTTGGAGAATACTTTTTTAAAACCTTATTTTACATAAACAAATAGAATGAATATGAAATGGAAGAAAAGTGACCAAAGCATATATTCGCAGCTCTTTTGTTTTGCTATGTTTGTTGTCGATTTGATTGTGGGTGTCGACCATTTATGTGAAAGAAATACCAATGCTTTTTTCAAGATAGGCATGTCTTTCGTTTGGCTGTTTGCAGGGTTGAAGGGGAGGAACATTTGGGTGGATTGGTTGGGATGGATTATATGGGCCTTCTTCCTTTTGCTTCAAATATCGTTGATGCTTGACCGTGATTTTTGGAAATCCGTTTATTTCGTCCGGTAGTTTTTCATAAAGTAAAACTGAGAGCATACAATGAACAGGCAAAACGTTATTTTGGGGCATGCTTCTTACGTGTGCCGTATGGTTGAAGCCATACTTCGGAAACCCATAAAAGTGGAATAAATAGTTGGTAATTCTGATGAGACATAAATATAAAAACGATATAGTAGAAGCCTTTTCTTGGATATGGGGGATAAGTGCGTTGGCTTTAGGGCTTTATTTTTTGGCTGGAAGGAACTGTTGGGCAGTTGTTTGCTTTTCTGTCGGTGTGCCGATGTTTAGAACCAAGTTGCGGTGGGCGAGGATAGGATATTGTATCATCATGATGGGGCTGCTCTTATTCTGTGTGTATGTATCCTGCTCCGGAGGTTTTTGGGCTGTTGGCGAGGACTGGTTGCAGAAGGCAGTTGTTTGATGTATTGTTGGATATAAATTCTAAATAAATGAAGAGTATTTTATGTGGGGTAAGCTGGGTGGTATTCTTGATGTGGAATATGCCGATGGCAGCACAAGTGTCCACAAGCGGACGACTGGGAACGTGGAAAGAACAGTTGGAGTATGCCCTGAAACATCATGGGGAAGAGGCTGTGAAAAGCCGTGATGGAAACGGAGTCGGCCTTTATCTGAAAGGGTACACTTACCGGGGGAAGATTGATTTGGAAAGAGAATTGGAGGAGGTGAAGTCGCGCCTGTTTTCGGACGTGGCCAACACGGTGTGCTATTATGACAACACCCGTTATGCCTACGATGTGGTGAGCGTGGGGCTGATGAGGTGCTTGTCAGGTGTGATGGGGCAGACCGTTATGATTGATGCCATTCGCAACGATTGTGAAAAGGAGATGCATACGGGAATGGAAGTCATTGAGTTGGAATGGTGCAAGGAGGGTAACACCTACCGTTCGTGGGCTGTAGCGGAAAAGGAGGGCCGTATTGTGTTTGAGAATATAGGTTGCCTTATTGCAGACATGGAAAGTATGGAGCAATGCGACAGGGACAGCGCGGAATCGGAAAGAGAAAAAGTATTCGAGAAGTCCTGCACGTTGAGGAACTTGTTGGGGATGGAACTTTATTCATATCGCATGTATTGCCGCTCTTCCTTTGGCGAAGACGGGATTTTGAAGTCCGTCCAAATGCATGCCAAGCAGTCTTCCGCTTTCGGGTGGCATTGTTCGGCTGAGATCTATACGGAAGAAGGGGTAATAGACCAAGACGCTTACCATCTTTGTCATTGGAAGAATAAGGTCACTCCTCCTTGGGGCGGTGCCATGGGTGAAAGCGGAACGTTCACGCACAGGAAAGAATAGGGAAAAGTGCAAAGTTACAGCTTAAGTATATGTGTTAAAAAAACAAAAGCAAGAGGGCTTTTCTGCTGTTTTCTACCTAAAAAGTAGTATACTTGCACAAGTTATTGATATAAAAATGAATTTAAACCAATTTGAACGATGAAAAAGTATATTTGTACAGTTTGCCAGTGGGTTTACGATCCCGAGGTAGGAGACCCAGAATCAGGTATTGAGCCGGGAACGGCTTTTGAGAATATTCCCGAAGACTGGGTTTGTCCGGTTTGCGGTGTGGGCAAGGATGATTTCGAGCCTTACGAAGAATAAGATTTAAAAAAGGACAAAAAACGAAATTGCTTCCGGTTTGGATTCAAGCCGGAAGCAATTTCGTTTTTAAGACCTCCCATTGTTCCAAAGCGTTTTTGATGGTTTCGTCCATATTGAAGTAACGGTACAGTCCCAACCGTCCTCCGAATGTAATGTGGGGGCATTCCCGTTGCGCCAATGCGTGGTATTGCCGGTACAGCGTGTTGTTCTTTTCATCATTGACGGGGTAGAAAGGTTCCCGGTCTTTGTCCCATGTTTGTGGAAACTCGTGGGTGACGATGGAGACCGGTTGTGTGCCGAAGGCGAAATGCTTGTGTTCGATGCTTCGGGTATAGGGTATCCGGCTGTCCGTTTCGTTGATGACTGCGATGCCTTGTACGTTGGGTTGTTCGAATAAAACATGCTCGAAAGTCAGGCTTCTGTATTCCAGTGCCCCCAAGCGGTAGTCGAAAAACGCATCAATCGCTCCGGTATATAAGACATGTCCGGCTTTCTTCATCCAATAGTCCTTGTCGGCGAGAAAATCGGTATTCAACCGTACTTCCGTACCCTCCAGCATTTTGTCCACCCAAGGTGAGTAGCCTGCCATGGGAACTCCTTGATAAGGGTCGTTGAAATAATTGTTGTCGAAAGTGAAACGCAGGGGCAGGCGTTCGATGATGAATGGAGGGAGTTCCGTGGCTTTCCGTCCCCATTGTTTCTCGGTATATCCTTTAATCAGGGTTTCATACATCGTGCGGCCTACCATGGAGACGGCTTTTTCCTCCAGGTTCCGGGGATGGGGGTAAAGCCCTTGCTCTTGCCGTAACCGCAATGCGGCTTCTTCCGGAGTCTGGGTCCCGTACAATTGGTAGAAAGTGTGCATGTTGAACGGCAAGTTGTACATTTTGCCGCCATATCGTGCCAGAGGGCAATAACGGAAATGGTTGAACGGGGTAAATCGGCTGGCAAAGTCCCACACTTCCTGATGGCGTGTATGGAAGACGTGAGGCCCGTATGAATGTACATTGATACCCTCCCGTATTTCATCGCGGATATTTCCACCGGTGAAAGCCCGTTTTTCGATGACTAAGCAACGCCATCCGGCCTGATGTGCCAGATAAGCCGTGACGCAGCCGTATAAGCCGCTGCCCACTATGATAAGGTCATATTCTTTTTCCATGGAAATTATATGATTAGTCCTATACTTAATATACCTTGCAAGTTCAAGTCTTCCGTGGCATCGAAATCGGCAATCCTCCGGTCGATATAGTCGGCCAGTTCTTTTTCGCTGAATGTCCAAGCGATGCGTTGTCCGTAAAGCAAAGACCTCCATGCTTGCGCCGTGAGTTCTTCCGGTGAAAGGGCATACAAGGTATCAGGATAACTATCGGCAAAAACTGTTTTTACACCTGCATGGAGAAGGAAACGGTCGATGGATTCTTGGCAGAGGATGGAGAAAACACCACCCTTTTCCGTGTGGCGGTTGATGGAAGCCTTGAGGTTTTGGATCATGTCGCTTTGGGTCGTCCAATAATTCTTGTCTTTCTTATGACGTTCCAGAAGGTAAAAGTGGGGGAGGATGAAGTTTCCTTTCGTTTCGTCACCGAAATCAAAATCCCGGTTGAGTACAGGAACTATTCTCTTGTCCACGTCATGAAGTATCGCATCCATGTCCCCAAATGTCCATCCTTCATTTAAAATCCGGCAGATGGCCCATCCGGCAGCGGTCACTTTTTGAGATATTTTAGGAAGTTGGGATACACATCTCTCAAAACACCGTAATGCAAAATCACGGTAAATGTCTATATCTAATCGTTGGGAAACTTTGAACAGTAAAAGGGAAGCCTCTGCCTGTTCGGCACAAAATTCCGGTGTGTCTATAAACTGGTGGTTCACCATTACGGTGTTGGCTATCTGCCATAACATCTTTTCACGTATTTCCATTATCATATTATATGAGGGATTGAAAGAAGCGGATAAGTTCGGGCGTATGTGCATCCATTGTAAATTCCATCCGATGCTCCTGCATGTTTCTTGTTAGAATATCCATGAAATCCTTGTCGTGCAGTTGTGTTGCCAGTTCGGTGATGGAATCATACAAAATGCCTATTCCATATTGTTCCGACAGTTCTTTTGAAGCTACGATATGTTCTGTATTCCGCCGCAAAATCAGGGGAAGACCGGCTGCGGCCAATGTGCCCACCCTTGCGGGGATATTCAGATCATCCCACATGGCACGGAACAAATCTCCCCTGTTCCGGCTGTGGCCGGCATGTAGCCAACCCGCATCATAACGGGAAAATTCTTCCACCCATTTTTCATTGGGGCAATAGGCATGCACATGGAAATATCCTTGTGCAACCCTGCCATACAAGTTATTGCCCGTGTTCTTCTGCCTGTAATAACTGGCCGAGTACAAATGCACATGGATGCGGTGTGCGGCCAATCTCCGCATGTCTTCCACGGAAATCCCGATCATCCGTCCGATAACCACCGTATGGATTTCCCCGTCTGAAGCCGAGATTTTAGGCGAAAACGGTCTCTCAAAATATTCTTTTTTGGGCATTTCCTGATCCAAAATCAGATAAGGTTTGCCTGTCGGCAGAAACAAATCATACCACTCTTTTGTCCGCCGGTTTGTGATAATGTTTCCGGCTGAAAGTTCATACAGTTCCATCAGTTTCGGCCAAGTCCCGAAACGCATGCAAAGCTGCGGTCCTTCTTTCAGATGCCATACGAAAGGCACGTGTACGCCTGCTTTCCGCAACTCCATCATGCTGTCATACACAAACTCCAAGGAAGAACAGCAGAAACACAGGTAAATCAAGTCCGGGCAAATGTCTCTGACCCTTTCCGTCCAATCTGCTCCATGGGGTATGGTTTCAATATGCCCGAAAGGGAACGGGCCTATGCTTTCATGAGCCATTGAAGGCACAGGATACCAATAGCCATACAGTTGGCATCCGGCTTCTTCCCAAGCACAAAAACGTTCCGGGTTGTAATTCAACGCCCCGATGATGAGTATCTTCATCAACGGTTTGCCGGGAATGGAACGTGCCACCGGTTTATACGTTTCCTTTTCGTCCAATAGCCGGTAACGGCTCATACGGATTCTTACCGGTTCCTTCACTTGGTAATAGTCCTTGTACTTATACAGGTTGCCTCCGAAATCTTCCTCGCAAATCTTATGCCTTTGCCAAGGATGGTTCGTCCATTTCGCGGTGATTCTCAGGGTTGGCATGAAGATACCCTGTCCGGCCAGTTTATGCCAGAACATGATAAAAAGATCCGCAGTCACCAGTTCTTGCCGTTCCGTCCACCGGTCGGCAGTCTTACGGTGGGCGGCCTGCACTAACTGCAAAGAATGGCCAGGCATCATGGTCAGCGAATCTGTATTGTCCCTTGGGGCATAGGCATCCGTGTCATCGAAATTCACCCCTGAATAAGCCAGGACAACCCGTTCGTCGGACTCGAAAGCCTCTTTCAAGTCTTTCAGGTGGTCGGCATAAAAGAAATCATCCGACGGAAGATAAGCAATATGTCCGTACCGTGCTATGTCCAACCCTTTGTTCAGGGCATATCCCATCCCCCGATTATCCGGATAATGCAGGTATTTGATTCTTTCATCCTGTGGCAGGCCGCTGATGATTCTGTCCGTAGCGTCTGTTGAACCATCATTCACGATAATCAGTTCCCACTGCGGGTAGGATTGCCTTATCAGGCTCATGACCGCCCTGCGGATAAAATAAGCCTGGTTGTAAGTAGGCATGATAACCGAAAAACCATTCACCATAACGTATTTTTGTTTAAAGAGATTTTGGAAAATACCAGATGCCACAGTTTCACCTTATGGGTATAGACATAGCCGGACAGTTTGGAATTACCTCTAAAAGCCTTTTCCACGGCAGTCCGGACATCAGGTGTCATGCAGACCACATAATAATCCGGTTCTTCCATGACAGACTGTATGGTAAACGTCAGCTTCTCCCCCTCCATGGCATCTATGGTCAGGGAGCCTCCCTTGTCCAAGGAAAGATAAGTGTTTTTGACCACGTAAGCCTTATATTCCCCTTTTTCCTTCAGGAGGTCGGCTGTTACTTTCTGGTTGATGTCCACCGTGTTCAACATCACGACAATGGCCACTAACATACACAACAATACGGTAGAAATGCCGTAGTGCAGTAAAAAAGCATGTATGGTGTTCCTCTCTTTCATGATTCGGCCAGTTCCAGTTGGTTTTTGACTAATTCCCAATAATACCCTTTCTTACTCACGAGTTCCTTGTGTGTGCCGGATTCCACCACGCAACCATGGCGCAGCACGATGATATGGTCGGCATTCTTCACGGTCGATAGGCGGTGTGCGATGACCAACAATGTACGCCCCCGGCATATACGGCCTATGTTTTCCGTAATGCGGTGTTCATTCTCCGCATCCAGCGAACTGGTAGCTTCATCCATCATCAGGTAAAGCGGATTCTTGTAAATAGCCCTCGCTATCATGATACGTTGTTTCTCTCCCCCGCTTACTCCTATGCCTTCGGCTCCTATATGAGTCTGCAAGCCCAAAGGAAGTCCTCCGATGTATTCGTCCAAGCAAGCCGTACGAATAGCCTCGTCCATCCGTTTCCTGTCGAATGCTTCCCCCATCGTGATATTGTTCTGTATCGTATCTGAAAAGATGAAGTTCTCCTGCATGACGATGCCCGAAGCCTTTCTGACAGATTCAGCCTTGTAATCCGCCAAATCATCTGTTCCGAGCCGTATATGCCCTTCCGTAGGTGTATAAAATTTCAAAAGCAGTTTCATGAGCGTGGTCTTTCCGCTCCCACTTTCTCCCACGATGGCCGTCATCTTTCCGGAAGGGATGGTAAAACTGATATTTTCCAAAGCGGCCTTTCCGATGCTGCCGGTATACCGGAACGTGACGTTTTCCAGACGGATGTCCAACGGAGGCCGGTCCGGCGTGAGTTCCTTCATGTCCTCCCGGTCTTCATTCTGGCACAAATAGACCTCTTCGGAACGTTCCAAACTGATTTTGGCATCTTGGTATTGTTGCAGGAACCCGATAAGCTGCGACAGCGGGCCGTTTACCTGTCCTATGATACTGGAAATGCTCATCATCATACCGAGCGTAAGGTTGCCCTGCACCACTTCGGCCGCAATCCAGAACGTGATGAAAATATTCCGTATTTGGCCAATGACCGTATACCCCGTGTTTTGTATTTGTCCCAACCGCAGACTTTTACGGCTCATACGGTATAGTTCCTCCTGCATCCCGTTCCATTCCCCTATCTTGTATTGCTCGTAAGTGTTGACTTTGATGTCCACAATGCCGTTCATCATTTCAAAAAGCTTGTTCTGGTTCCTCACTCCCACGCGGAACTGCTCATAATCAAGCGATTTGCGGAGCCTGAAAAAATAGCTCATCCAAGCCGTGCTCAATCCCGTAATGAGAAGGTAGGCCGCAAGAATGATGATATTGTAGTAGCCGATAATGACCAACAATACGGCACATGACACCAGTGAAAAAAGGGTTTGCATGGTGGCTTGCGTGGTAAATCCCTGTATTCTTCCGTGGTCGCCTATCCGCTGTTGGTAATCTCCCACGCTCTTGGTTTCAAAGAAAGTCATGGGAAGTTGCAGCAACTTGCATAGATAGTCGTGGAGCACGTTGATGTTGATGCGCGTCCCCATGTACAGGGTCACCCAGCTGCTGATCATCCCCATGGAGAAAGAACCGATAAACAGGGCTATCTGGGCAAACAAGAGGTTGCGGATGACATCCATGTCGCGCATGGCGATACCGCTGTCCACCATGGCCTGCGTAAGGAAAGGGGCTACCAATGAAAGCAGGATGCCACTCAGCATGCCGAAAGACAACTGCACCATTTCTTTCCTGAACGGCCATACATACTTCTTGATAAATTGCAGGAAACTGTGCTTCTCCTTGACAGATTTCTTTTCGTAAAATGCCGGGGTCGGTTCTGCCACCACGGCGATTCCCTTGTCTCCGTTCAACCAATATTTGGAAAATTCCTTTTCCGAGAAAGTATATTTCCCATATGCAGGGTTGGCCACGGCATACTTCCATGCGCCGTTCCATTTGCTTTGCCGCACATCGTACAACACCACGAAATGGTTCTGTTCCCAATGCAAGATGGCCGGTAAAGGGCAATCGGCCCGCAGTTGTTCCAACGTCATCTCAAAAGACGCAGACCTCATCCCGATATGTTCCAAGGCATCACGTATACCGGCCACGCTCACCCCTTCCCGGCTCAAATGCGCCAAGGAACGCAGATAGGATATGGGGTACTGGCGCCCGTGGGCGTCAGCCAGCATGCGGACACAAGCCGGGCCGCAATCCATTTGGTCGAACTGCCGGGTGAATTTCATCGTTTCATTGTTTTTGGATGAGGTCAAGCAAAGGCCACCAGTCAGCCTGTTCTTTTCCTGTGATTTTGGCCAATAACGCCAGTCCCAATCCGGCATAGCCGAAAAGCCCCAACGAACTGGTACGGTTCATTCTTTCTGCCACCTCTTCCGGACAAGAGAAAGTCCATGCGGCAGCAGTACAGGCCGTTTTTTCCTTGTTTAAGATATTCCATACCTTGCGGTCGGTTTCCGTGAGCCTTCCGTTCTTTTCCCGGTAATGGAAATAAGCTTGGAAAGAAGCCCTCCATTCCTCGTCTATTTCCTCCGTCCCCATGTTGCACAGGTAATTATAGGCGTAGTCGTTCACTTCGTCCAATGCCACGTCCAACAGGGAACAGTCCATGAATTGGTACAAGTATTCCATGCAGACGGCCATGCCCAGGAATCCCCACTCCTCAGAAGGCGTTTCCGTGTCCAAGTCCTCCTCCCACACCTCGGCAGTCTGTTCCAGACAAGCCGGAAGGTCGAAAGGCGAATGCCTCAGTTTCCCATATAAGTACAAGAATATCCATACGCCGATGGTGCCGTACCGGTATCCCCGTACCTTATATATGTCCCGTTTGGCATACAGGAAGGAATGGATTGTATCCAACAGGCTTTCCCACGTCTCTTTCGTCCCGTCGGCTATGAACGGGGCATGCAGGCAGATTTCGTCTACCAGACGAACAAACGGTTTTGATACCCCTTCCGGGTCCACTTTACGGGCAAAGAAGAAATCCCCCCGCAGAACCCGTGCAAAGTCACTTTCATCCAACACGGCAGGACGGTTGCCGTTCCGATGCTCCCAACAGATGTAACGCAGATGTTTGTTGACCACTGTGGAAGCGAACGGGGAATTCATCAGCAACGTCTGGGTAAACATCTCGTCGGGCAGGAGCGTGTCGGTATAAAGTTGTTCGATATAGTCTTCTTTCTCCAACAGATATGCCACGCATTCCCGGGTCAGGTTCCACCACGCCGGTCCTCCGTAAAGCGGAATGCCGGGTAAGGGGCGGCGTTTGTTGCTTTTCCGTTGCTCTTCCAATTCTGCAGCATAACGTTTATGTTCCTCTTGGTCTCTCAGGTTATATTTCTCCGTGCGGTGGAACAGCGTCATTTTCTGGAAACACTCCTCGTCGAAAGTTCCGCTTTCGGAATTGTACTTGCCGTATTCCATGAAGTTTTCCCCTTTGTGTATTTGGAAAAAATGTTTGAAGCAGGCTGCATTGCGCGTCAGCATGTCCGCATCACTGATAAGGTGGAAATACTCCACATCCCCGTGTTTCATCGCCTCCCGGCAGAGCAATAGCGTTACCCGTACCAAGCCGTAGCTTCCCCAGTTCACCGGATAGTCTTTCCCCAAGAATTTCACGCAGGGATGCCCGGCCAGCATGGCTTGGTCGGCCTCCGTAAGTTCCGCCCTTTTATCCCAATGGATAAAGACCAGGAAATCGTCATCAAAATTATCTATGCAGCGTTTGATGAAATCCGCTTGATGGTAAGCGATAATCAGAATGGCATGTTTCATATTCGTCAGTTTTTCTTTTTCGGTTCGCGGTTGAATTTATATACCACCCTTAACATGGCATATCTTTGGACCACATTATAATACGTCTCGGTTTGTCCTTGGGCGTTGATGTTGTAACGTATGTTGGACAATTGGTTGAAGATGTCGAAACCGTCCAGCATGAACACCAGCTTTCCTTTAAGTACGGATTTGCTTAAATGGAGGTTGCACAAGAGCTCATCCGTGTTCAGTTGGTTGGTTTCAAGTCCACGCCTGCTGTACATCATCAGGTCTCCGCTAAGTCCGAAACCGGCAGGAAGTTCCCAGTTCCCGTTCAACCCGTAGCTGTAATCAAACGTGTTGATGGTGGAAATATTCTTCCCCTTGGCATTCGTCCAATAGAAGTTCCCCCTCAACCCGAGAAACAGCTTGTCTTTCCGGAAGTCCAAACGCAAGGATTCCTTTACGGTCGCCTTGTATACAATATTGCGTATGCTGCTTTGATTGTTCAGGCTGAGGTAATCCACATTGTGGCTATATGTCCAGTCTGTAAAATTGGAAAAATAGAACCATCTTTTTTTGTCAATCGGTGCCACAGTGTTGAATCCACCATAGTAATACCAGTTCCCGTTCACGGTTTCCGGCCTGTAAGTGCGTATACCGGTCGCAGCATCATAGGTCATAGACTGGCATAGGGAATTCATCCGGTAGGTATAATTTGAATAGAAAAAGACCCGGAGTTGTTTTTCCGGTATGCCCCAATTGTAGTCAAACCCTACGAAATGGCTGTGGGTGTCGGGCAGGTTGGGATTCGTCATCCATACTTCCAACGGATTGGAAGTATCCATGTAATTTATCTTATAGGTCAGATTCTGCGCCCATGAATTATACCTGTAATCAAATTTTAGTTGATTGTATTGCCGGTTGTTTTCATCCGGGTAATAAATCATGAACAACCTTGGATTGAAAAAAGCGGTTCTGCGGTTCATTGCCGTGTCCACGACATTCCGCCGGTAATCCAGGTTTTCTTGCACGATATTGACCGGTAGCTCTGCCTGCACCCATAATTTATCTTCATTTTTGTGGTCTTTCCATGCATAATAAACCACGAGCTTCGGGATATGGGTGTAAGTCTCGTTTTTAGAAAAGAAACTGTTGGTCCAATCCATGTATTGCGTCAGGCTCCCCCTTAAAGAAGACAACTGGTCCACCTCATGCGCCCATAATGTCGAGTCCGTAATATCATAAAACGGACGTTCGGAATTCCTGTGATTATATATAAAACTATATTCAAAAGGAATATTCAGGTAATGGCGTTCAAAACTGGAAAGCAAACTGTAAGTCGCCCTGTAATTGAAACTGGAATTCCGGTAATTATCCATGTAATATTTGGTTTTCCGTTCATTGCCGGTATTGTTTCCCTTATTCCAGTACGACATCTCATATCGGTATTTGTTGGAATAGTCATAATCCATATATTTGTATCCGCCAGAAACTTCAAGGAAATCCCTATTGAACTTTTTAGGCCTGAAAGCCAAATAGAAATTTGCTCCACCTGATAGAAAGGATTTTTTTTCGTTTTCCCAACTCCGAAGCTTATTGATTAGGTTTTTCGTATATTCGCGTGAAGCTGTTGGAGAGAAAAGGCTGTCCAAGGCTTCTCCTTCATATCTTTCGCTGAGGTTTGCCTCCATATCCGCACTTCTTGTCCAACTGTCATATTCTTCTTTACTATAGTTTACGTAAGGACTGACTGTAAAGTAGAAACCATACCGGGGAATATACTGGAAAGAGTTGTTGAAATTAACATACCATTTTTCCTGTTGCGTATTCCATTCTTTACGCTGATACACGTTTCCGGATTGAAAGAACGTAGTGGAGTTTTGGTTCATGTCAATATCCTCTTTGTTGTGTACAACGCTTAAACTATGTGTCGTCTTGATTTTTTTCTCTTTGTCCTGCAATAAAAGGTCTATTCCTCCGCTATGCCGGTCGATGGTACCCACCGGATTCACATTGGAGTTCCAATTGCCGTTACCGTCCGGGCTGCTCAAATCCGTAATGTTGTTGAGATTCCCGTATACGGTCAACCTTGTACGGGGTGAAAAGCGAAGTCCGAACAGTTTGGCGCTATATCGGTCTTCTATGCCTCCTCCGGCATCCACATTGGCCATCCATCCCACACTATATTGTTTTTTCAGGTTGACATCCATGACCAACGGCTGTTCCCCTCTTTTTTCCAACCCCATGGCTTTGTCCCTGTCGCTTTGTTTTTCATAAACCTTAATCTGGTTTACCGTATAAGCCGGCAGGTTTTGTAAAGCAATGGAAGGATCTCCCTTAAAAAAATCCTCCCCATTCAAAAGCAAACTGCTGACGAACCTGCCGTTCACATAAATCTGTCCGTTGCCACGAAGCTCCACTCCGGGCAACCGGGCCACCAATTGGTCCAACATGGAGCCTTCCGCCAGTTGGAAAGCATCCGCATTAAATACCACCGTGTCTTTTTTCATCACCATTTTGACCAATGTGGCGGTCACTTTAACTTCTTTCAGTTTGCGTACCATTTCCCTGTGCATCGGGATGGCATCTAAAATAACAGTAGGTCTTCGAGATTTATGATATTTTAAGGTCACGTTCTTATATATGGAGGTATATCCTTTTTTTTCAAGGTGTAGTATATAATTTCCCGAACCCGGTACATTTCCTATTTGGTAATTGTTGTTGGTGATGCCATTGTCGAAAGAAGTTACCGTTCCGATACAAACGCTGTCTTGGCTCAACAGAGAAACTTTCACTCCCGATAAGATACCATGCGTATTTGCATCCAAAACTTGTCCCCATACATCAAACCGTGTCGGTTTGTTTTGAGCTGCGGCAGCGGATAAAACGGCATAAAATATAAATAGAAAGGTAATCCAATGTTTCATAAAACTATTTCTTTTTCGGTTCGCGGTTCAGTTTATACATTACGTGGAACATGAAGTAGCGTGGCATGACATTGTAGTAGGTTTCTGTCTGCCCCTGTGCATTGACGTTATAACGCACATTAGACAGTTGTTTGAACAAGTCGAAGCCGTCTATCATGAATACCAGATTGCCATGAAGGATGGATTTGCTCAGGTGTATGTTACACACTAACTCATCTGTATTCAACAAGTTGCTTTCATAACCTCTCCGGCTGTACATCATCAAGTCTGCACTGACTTCAAGATTCCAAGGCAAAGGGGCTTTTCCCGTAATGCCATAGCTGTAATTATAGCTTTCGATGGTACGTATGTTCGCTCCTTTCGCCCTTGACCAGTTGAAGTTTCCTCTCAACCCGGCAAAGTATCCGTTTTTGCGGAACTCGCAATTCAGGCTTTCTCCCAACGTGGTATTGTTGACCGTGTTACGGATGCTGTGTTCCGCATCATCCAGATTCAGGAAATCCACGCTATGGTTGTAGCCCCAGTTGGTGTAAGTCACTAAGGTGAAGAGCTTTTCCTTGTCTAATGCCGTGGTGGTACTGAACGTACCCCCGATGTTCCAGTTCCCGTTGACGTTTTCTGGCCGGTAAGTCCGGATTCCTGTCATCCGGTCGTAGGTGAGTGATTGCGCAAGGGCATTGAGTCTCAAATTATAGTACAGGGCAGTATAGAAGAACCTTTGCTTTTTCCAGTCCCCCCAATTGTAAGATGTGTAGAGATTGTGGTTATGCGCGTTTTTCAGTCCCGGATTAGTCAGGCGGACTACCAAGGGCGTGGCATCATCCCGATAGTTTATGTTATAAGACAAATCCGGTGCAGAATGGGTAAGCCGGTAGTTCAAGATGAAAAATATGTCCCGGTTTTCTACTTTCGGATAGTACTTTAATTTCAAATCCGGTTCAAAGAAATTCAGATGCCTCCGTAGCAGGGTGTCTGTCCGTTCCCGTTGGTAATCCAACTTCTCGGTAGCCATGCGCATGGGAAATCTCACATACAGCCATAGTTTTTCATTGCTGTTTTCTAAAATGGAATATTGCAGGTTTACGAATGAATTGTGTGCCCAAGTCCTACGGGTGGAGTAAAAGCTGTTTTGCAGGTCAATGTATTGGGTCAAGCCGTCTTTCATGGACGAAAGTTGGTCTACATCGTATTCCCACATTCCGTTTGCGTCCAAGGTATAAAAAGGATGTGATGTATTTTGATAAGTGTAGTCTATCATATATCCTGGCGTAATCCGCCACACCATGTTCTTGTTGGCCAGTTCCAGTGAATATTCGCCCAACAAGTCGTAATAGGCATTCTTGTAATGGTTTTCCCCGTATTGGGCAGTACGTTGGTTGCCTGTATGGCTACCGTGGTTCCAATAAGAGGCATCATATCGTTGGAGATCCCTGTTCCGGTTTTTATTGTAATTGTAATTCCCTCTTATGGTGAACCTGTCATTCCCGGTCACTCCTTTGGTGGAAAGTTCTATGCTGCTCCCTGTGCTGAATTGGTATGCCTTTGATTCCTGGCTGTTCATCAGGCGGTTTACCAAAATGCGGGTGTAAACCTCCGAAGCATTGGGGGCAAAGAGGCTGTCCAAGGCTTCTCCCTTGTAATGTTCGTATATGTTTTCCGTGAAGTCCGCACTTCGGGTCAATGCGTCTCCTTGGTTGTTTTGGTATCTTGCGTAAGGGTTGATCCTGAAGAACAAACCTTTCTTAGGAGTGAGTTGTAAGTCGATATAGGGATTTATATACCATTGTCTGTTCCTAAAGGAATTCGATGTACGGTTATAAATATCCCCATTGGAAAAGAATGTAGTGGAGAGGCGTTGCATGTCTTTTTTTTCCTTCTGATGGTAGGCGGTGAGCGTGCCGGTCAGCTTATACTGTCCTTCTTTGTCTTTTACTAACAAGTCCATGCCACCGGACTGGCGGTCGGTAGTGCCTTCAGGGACGCTTCCTCCATTCCAATTCCCGTATGTATCAGAAGTACGCATGTCGTTGATGTTATTAAAATTTCCATATAGGGACAAACGGGTTTGGGGAGAAAAGCGCAAACCGAAGAAACGTGCCCCATACCGGTCGTCCGTGCCATATCCCGCGTCAGCGTTGGCTATCCAACCGATGCTGTATTGTTTTTTCAGGTTCACGTCCATTACCAAAGGCTCCTCACCCATTTTTTTAATATCCAAGGCTCTGTCACGGTCGTTTTGCCGTTCATACACCTTTACTTTGTCCACCATATAAGCCGGTAGGTTGTCCAAAGCTATTTTAGGATTACCCTTGAAAAAGTCCTCCCCGTTGAGCATCAGGCTGCTCACGAAACGTCCGTTTACGGTGATTTGCCCGTTTTCCAATCGCACACCGGGCAGTTGACGTACCAACTCGTCCAACATGGAGCCTTGTGCCAATTGGAAAGCTGCTGCATTGTATACCATGGTATCGCCTTTCATGACCATTTTCACTAAAGTGGCTTTCACTTCCACTTCTTTTAGTTTGCGGGTCATTTCTTTGGTCATTAGTATGTCTTTGTCTAAGAATACGCGGGTCTGCCGTAAACGGCTGTATTTTAATTTGACCGGGGTGTCTATGGTGGTGTAGCCTTCTTTTTCACAGCGTAAAATATACGTTCCGCTTCCGGGTATGTCGGTTACAGTGAAATTGGGACTTCCCGGAGTGCTTCCAACAGATACATCTTTTACGATTTCTACACTATCTGGGGTCATTAAGGTTAAGTGGACATTACGAATGGATTCTTTTGTAAAGGCATCGCGTACAGCTCCCCATAGTTGGTATGGAGTTTGCTGTGCGGAAATCGTAGAGCTGCATAAGGCAAATAGAAAAGTAATCCAATGTTTCATAATTATTACAAGCTTGGTTTAATGTGAGGGGATGGGACTTCCCCATTCCCTCTTTTCTTGAAATTTGTTAGAAGAACCCAAACAGTCCAAAAGTAGAACTACTGGATGAAGGAGACTGAGTCGTTGTGCCTCCACCTGTATTACTATTTGAGGAAGAGGGTGAAGAAGAGGAAGAACAACTACAGTTATTTCCGTCGCACATACAGTTATTCGGGGGATCGCAACTTGTGTTACAGTCACAGTTATTACCGTTGCACATACAGTTATTTCCTGTAGAAGCAACAATCGCTGCGAATCCTCCTAAGAGTTTTCCCTCTTTACTTTCTTCCAGAGGTCTGAAATTGCTACTGAGTAGCAACTTCAACGATTTCTTTCGCTGTTTCATAAAATTTGTTTTTAAAATGTTACACATAGGATTCCAAAAGGAAATCCACTCTATCTCTTATAACCTTTGTCTTATAGATATCAGAATAGTTACGGATGCATCCGGATTGTCCTTGTGCCTCAATCTTTACTTGGCTACAACTCCCATGACAGAGCGGATATATCCGGCAGGCCATGCAGGCTTGATTCCCATACTTTAATTGTTCACGGAGTTTGCGTTTTTCGTTCCATCGCATTTCACCGTCCGGTAAAAGTTTTCCCTCACTGTTTTCAGGTATGAAATCCCGAGCCGTACATTTATATAAATCTCCATTATAGTTTACCACAATGTCATTGGCTTTGTCTGCATAACATCGGCTGATGTCTATATGCTTCAGCTCATTCACGCGGAATCCTTCTTGTAGGAAAAGTTCCCGAAGTTTCTTTTGTTCTGTGGGCATATCCACGTCAGTACGTGGAGCATCCTGCCATACCCGTTGAAAGTCAATGGTCACAAAGTTCTTGTATTCTTGTGGCAAATTTTTCAAATCGGATACCACATCTACAAATGTGCGTATATTATATCCTGTGCAATTTAAACGTAATGTGACTGGCATTTTATGTCGGAGTACCATGCGGATATTGGATAAAATCCTTTGGTAAGAACCTTTTCCAGAAGCCAAATGGCGGACTTTGTCATGGGTCTCTTCATTACCGTCCAAGGTGATTTGAAAAGAGACAGCATTGCACAAGTGTAAGGTTTCTAATTGGGATATGATGTCCTCTGAAAGTAGATAAGAGTTGGTAACGAAACTTGTGCTAAACAATTTACAATGTTGTACACATAGTTCATCTGCCTGAAATAACAGAGGCCAAACAGATTGTTCAAAGCTTAACAGTGGCTCACCGCCAAAGAAAGCTATGTGTACTCTTTTTAATTCCGGTCTTGCTACTTTTTTCCGGATTAAATTAAGCAGGGCTGAAATCGTCTCGGAAGTCAAATTGGTATTTTCTCTATGCTTCTCATAACAATACCAACAACGCATGTTGCAATCCAAAGTGGAATTGACAATAATGTTGAGGCTGTCGCCTTTCTCCTCTTCCTCTTTCCACTTCCTGATGACTTCTTCTGCCTCGTTCACTTTATTGTCCACAATGAACTGTTCCCGAAGCAGGTAGTCGTAAAATTCAGGATGGATGTCCTGGATGTGGTCTACATCACCGGATTCCAACCATTCTCTCAACCGGTCTTCCAACACGGCCATCTTTTCCGTCCAACAATTGTACAAAACGTAATCAGAACCTCTCTTGATGACAAAAGAATACTTACTCAACTTCATGGCATATATTTTTAAAGTGAATTAAATTCAACGCATAACCGGCTACGCCCGACAGGCCGTCTGTCCAAAATGCTTCGTCCTTGGGAAGGAAATCGGGCACATCCGTAATATCACTGACGAGCAACGGGAGGGTAGCCCAATCGTCTTGCTCTAACAAGGCGGCCAACATCAGCACGGACACCCAACGGGCGTCCGGCTTTTCCGGACGGACTGCCAAGGCCGCTTTCGCGGCTTCCACCGTTTCGTGGATATAGGTCTCCGGAAATGTGACGGGAACGTGCATCCTCTTTTGATGGCCTATCCGGGCGGTGAGATAAAGCAACAGGCCGCCCAAACCGGTTTCGAGGGACAAATCCGTAAGGCGCAGGGGAGACAGCGACAAGGCACGGCGGTCAGCCTCTGCCAATTCCTCTTCTACTTCCTCATACGTCACATACCCTTGTTCCCACAGGTAGATGAAAGCCCAACCGATACCGAATATCCCGTTCCGGAAAGTCAACGGCAGTTCTCCCTTGGGGATTTCTTCGCATACTCGGTTGAAACACTCCGTGGCTTCGTCTTCATAACGTGTTTCGCCGGAATAGCGGAAGTAAGTCCAAAACAGCAGGACGTATCCCGTCAGTCCGTCCATCAGCCCATAGGTGGATACTTGCCTGCAACGGGTTAGGCACGCTGATACGATATGCGCCAAGGAGGTGGACTTCCGGTCGATTTCTTTCTCCATCTCCCGGCTGACCTGCCGGTTGATGCCCATTACGAAAGGCCAGTCATGTCCTTGGAAGGTACGGAAAAAGGATTTCAGTCCTTCGTTGCGTGCCTTGTACCATTCCATCCATTTCAGGGCTTTTCCGTAGGCATCCCCGTTCCGCAACCAGGCCAACGCGAATGTCTTGCACTTCAATGAGGTGGGGAAGAGCACCTCGGCCACAAACAAATAATTGTACAGGATTTGCGATGGATAGACGGTGTAGGAGAACCGGTCTTTATAGATATGGCCGATTTCCACTTCCGGCACAAGGCGGCAGCCTCCGCCCTCCAACCACGCCTTCAGGCTTACATAGAGTTCCTCGCAGCCGTAATGTACCAATCCTTGGAAACCTTTCAGCTTGTCCCAATAGGTTTTGCTCCCGGCATATCCTGCACCGAGAATACAAGGAATCCGGTTGTCCGTAAGATGAAGGGCCTTCTCGCGGCAAAGCCATGAAACGGAAGGGATGGTCTCGCCTCCGTGGAAAGACAGGTATGCCCCAAAAGTGCGGATGTCCGTCGTGTCTTTTATCCGGCCCTCTCCCTTTTGCAGGACGCGGGTCTGGCAGCAAAGCAAACGATGGTCGTTTTCCTGCAAAAGGCGTAACAGAATCCGGTGCCAGCCGGAGATGTAGAAACGCATGTGGGCATCCAACAGGAGGAAGTAAGGGCTACGTGCGCTGCGGATGCCTTTTTCCTTGGCTGCGGCCGCCCCGATGCGGATGGAGTTACGGATGTAATGCGCCCCGTATTGCCGGGCGCAGGCGACATAGTCCCATCCATCATCGGAACAGTCGTCCACGAGAATGACCTCCACTTCGTCCCCGACGGTCTGCCGGATGCTCTCCAAAGTGTTCCCCACCTCTTCCCTTTCATTATAAAAAGGTATGACCACGGTAAGCGGGAGATTGCTGAGGGGAATTTCCACCTCTTCGAGTGCTACGGCTTGTTCCTTTTCGGCCCATAACCGGCCGTATTTGTCCTTCAAGGCCATGGCGTGGGCTGCTTGGATTTCCTTATACTTACAACTGATTTGTTCAGGATTGAAACGGTAGTGCACCACAATCTTGTCCAGATTGCGGATACGCAATCCGCCCAACAGGGCATCCAACCACAGGTTGTAGTCTTCGGCGTAAATGCCTTCGCTACGGTAGGACAGGTGGTGCGACACCCAACTTGACCTGCGGATGAAAGACGTGGGATTGGGCTACATAGCATTGTTCCAGCATTTGAGGCATGGTGATGTCCGTGCCCGCAGGCAGGATGCAATCGTACTCCCCGGCATTGAAACAGTGCATGTGCCCGCCCAAGATGTCGGTTTCGGGGTGCGCTTCCATATATTCGTATTGAGCCTGTAAACGGTCGCTGACCATTATGTCGTCCGCATCCATACGGGCAATGTATTTGCCGAGTGCATTGTTGTACAGAAGGTTCAGGGAGGCAATATAGTCGTGCCGGTGACGAATGAGCCGGATTCTTCTGTCCGGATAAGAACGGATAATATCCACAGTATCATCTGTGGAGCCATCGTCCACAATCAGCAGTTCATAATCGGAGAATGTCTGGGACAGGATGCTGTCCAAGCATTCACGCAAGAACGGTGACGCATTGTAAGTCACCATGCAGACGGATATGGAAGGGACGTGCTTGTTCATGGTCGGGAGATATTTTGTGATGGGCTTTCGGCCAAAAGGTTACGATAGTAGGCGATGGTCTGTTGCAATCCCTCACGGAGGGATATCCGGGGTTGCCAGTCCAATGCCTGCCGTGCCAATGTGATGTCCGGATTGCGCCGTTTCGGGTCGTCGGCAGGGAGAGGACGGAGTACCATCCGTGACCGGCTTCCTGTCAGTTCAAGAATACGTTCGGCAAATTCCAGGATAGTATGTTCTTCCGGATTGCCGAGATTGACTGGTCCGGTGAAGCTGTCCAGGGTGGACATTATACGTTCCATGCCCTGAATCAGGTCGTCCACGTATTGGAAACTCCGGGTTTGCATGCCGTTGCCGTAGATGGTGAGGTCTTTGCCTTGCAAGGCTTGCAGGATGAAGTTGGAAACCACACGTCCGTCGTCACAGGCCATGCGCGGCCCGTAGGTGTTGAAAATGCGGATGATTTTCACCGCTACGCCATATCTCCGGTGATAGTCCATGCAAAGGCTTTCGGCACAGCGCTTGCCCACGTCATAGCAGGAACGGATGCCGTTCGGGTTGACGTGCCCCCAATAACTTTCGGGCTGTGGGTGGACTTCCGGGTCGCCGTAGACTTCACTGGTAGAGGCTTGGAGGAACCGGCAATGGTTTTCGCGTGCCAGTTCCAACAGGTTGAGCGTGCCGATGACCGAAGTCTTGGTGGTTTCAATGGGGGAGTCCTGATAGTGTATGGGAGAAGCCGGGCAAGCCAGATTATAGATTTCATCGATACCTTTTATCATATAGGGCATGGTGATGTCGTGTTCCACTAATTTGAAGTATGGGTGGTTCGTTAAGGCTGACACGTTTTTGGGATGTCCCGTCCGGAAGTTGTCCAGACAGATGACCCTATCACCTTTATGTAGTAGGTATTCGCAAAGATGGGAACCTATGAATCCGGCTCCTCCGGCTATGATGACGTGTTTCATGATACCTCCGTTTTGGTTAGTCCAAATGTAGGAATAAAAACAAGGATGGAAGGAATGTTTCGGAAAAAATGACTGTATGAAGTCTTATTTTTATCCAAAAGGGTAATTTTTTGACCGGGAAAAGAATGAAAAGGCCTGTGCTTTCATCGGAAGGCACAGGCCGGAAGGGGAAGAACGTTGTCGTCGGCACTATATCAAATGGTGTTGGAGGCAGAGTTGGCAGAAACTTCTGAAATTTTTTGTTCCGCTTTTTTTTAACAGGTTACGCCGGACTTTCTTGACAGCGTCAACTCCCCGGCATATTTCTTCAGCTGTTTCTTGGAGGGACATGCCTTTTAAGCCGCAGAAGATGACTTGTTTTTCTATTTCGCTCAAGGTGATGAAAGTAAATTCCGACCATGCTTTTTCTTTCAGGGAATAGAAAAATGCAGAGGGGATACCTTGGTGTTTGCGAAGGAACACTCTTCCTGTTTCATTACATGCTGCAGGGGTCATTACACAAAGGGCCAACCATAATTTACCATGGCAGAGCTTTAATGGAGCGATTCTTTGGTTGACCAGGATTTTGAAGCTTTCTTTCTTCAAATGGAAGTTGTAATAGAGGGAATACTCCATTTTGTCTTGTTCCGGCAGTTGGTTGAAACGCTCAAATCCCGCGCGTGTGATTTCAAATAACATGGGGGCTTCGTTTTTGGGGATACACTTGAGGTAAAAGTCAAATCCCATACGCCGGACTTCTTGTGGTGTGTATCCGCATAAAAAGCAATGGTTTTCGAACACATGGTAAAATTCCATTTTATAGAAATCAATAATGTAGTAACTTCCCGGTGAAATATATGTATTGGCTCTGACGCCAGTTGTCAAATCTTCCAATTGGGTGTATTGGTCTTCACTGATTTCCTCGGTGATGGCAAAACTATTAAGAAGGGTTTTATAATTATCCATGATGATAAATGATTAGGTTAATAAATTTACTTCGCAAAAGTAATGTGTTTAATGTGGAAAAACAAATTTTGTTGCTTTTATTTGCCTGTCATAAAACGATAAACGGAGGGGGAAGAGTTCTTCTGTTCAGGACGGTGTGTTGGTCTCCAACCGTGCCTCCGTTACATTGAGGATGCAGTCGGAGAGTTGTTCGCATTCGTTGATGACATCCATATACATTGCCCCGGTCTGGTAATTATACACTCCGTTGTTTACGTCTGTAAAATTCAGGTTACGCAGTTGGTTGCGGAATTTATTGATTTCCTTTTCTATATAGTAGGCTGCAGAAGCCTCTCTCGGGGCTTTCCGGATGGATAAGATGGTTCGCATTTGTTCCAATGCTTGTTCTGCCAGTTGGAACATCTGGTGGATGTGTTCCAACTGTTTTTCCGTGAGTTGTTGGGTGCTTCGATAGTTCCTCCGGGCGGTATGGGCGATGTGATGGCAACTGTCTCCGATGCTTTCTATTTCGGCCACTTCGCGTAGCATGCCGCAGATGGCACGTTTAAGGTCGGCCGATGGTTCTTCGGTACAGACTTTGTTCAGGTAGTTGGCTATGTCTACTTCCATTTCATCGCAAATATCTTCATAGTGTTCCACCAAGGTGAAAATATTTTTAAATTCCGTTTCATTGGATACGGAGAACAGGAAACGGGTTTGGGTGAACATTTTTGTAACGGTGTCGGCATAGTTGATGATTTCCTTACGGGCTTCCATGACGGACTGTTCCGGAGTGTCGAGCATCCCTTTGGTAATGAAACGCAACTGGCTTTCCTCTTCGTCGTTGTGCCGTGGCTTGGCCACCCAGCGGGTAGCCAGTCGTTCGAGAGGGTTGACCAAACCGATAAACAGGGCGGCGTTGCAAAGATTGAAACCGGTATGGAAGGCTGCTAAAACGTAAGCCAGGTTCTTGTCGGCCGCCATGAGCTTTTGCGTCGGGTCGAAATGGATAAAGTCGCATAGCAGATTGACGAAATAAGGAAAGGCCAAAAACATCCAGGTTACGCCACTCAAATTGAAAACGAGTTGTCCGAGAGCTGTACGGCGGGCAGGCGTTCCGGCAGAAGATGCCGCACGGCAAGTGACGATGGCTCGGCCGATGTTTTCACCCAACACAAAAGCCACGCCGGAATAGATGGACCATACGCCGGTGGAACACAGGGCCATTGAAGTGGCCATGAGCACGGCGGAGGACTGTACGCCGAAAGTGACGGCAGCACCAATGAGCAGCAATATGGCATACGAGGCGTAATTCTCATCGGAAACAGCCAAGTAGCGGGCTATGCCGTCTGGCCCGGTCAGCGTCATGTCGTCGGCCATGTGGCAGAGCAGGCCAAGGCTCAGCAGGATGAAGCATAGGCCGAAGATAGAATTGCCCAACGCGCTCCATTTGCGGTAGTAGGTCATTATAAACGCCACTAATATCAAGGGGTAAATGTAGTTGCTGATACTGAAATTGAATTCGGCGGCCATAATCCAGGCGATGAATGTATTGCCTACTGATGCTCCCATGAGGATGGGCAGGGCTTGGACGAGCGTGAGCATGCCGGCATGCACGAAACTGACGGTCATCAGCGAAGCTGCGGTGGAAGACTGTATCATGGCTGTGACCAACGCACCGGTGAGTAAGGACGTGAAACGGTTGGTGGTCAGTGAATCGAGGATATGCCTGAGCCGTTCCCCGGCTAATTGTTGCAGGCTCTCTCCCATGAGTCTTGTACCGTACATCAGCAGGCCAAGGCAACCTAAAAGTTTTAAAAATGCTAAAACCACCATAAACAGTCGAAATATAAGTGAACGATAGTATGTTTTCTCCGTCCCATTGCCTATTTTTAAGGTGTTTATTCAAATCCCCGAAAAGCTTTATGGTACAAGAAATCAAAATACGTTGCAAAAATAATAAAAAAACTCTTCAACTCCCTATCGGAAGTACACTTTGGGACGCTTATCATGCGTTAAATCTGCAAATGCCTTACGGGCCGGTCAGTGCGAAGGTCAATAATAAGGTGGAAGGACTTCATTATCGTTTTTATAATGATAAAGATGTGGAGTTCCTTGATGTTACCTCGTCTTCAGGAATGCGTACTTATACCCGCTCGCTTTTTTTCGTGTTGGTAAAAGCAGTGAAAGATTTATTTCCCGGGTGTGTGTTGCGCATCGAGACGCCGGTATCGAGAGGGTACTATTGCGACTTGCGTATAGGGCGGCCGATAGAAGAGGATGACGTGACGGCCATTTGGCGCCGGATGCGGGAAATTGTAGATGCCGACATACCTTTCCATCGTATACAAAGTCCTACAGAGGACGCGATAGAAATGTTCCGCCGTCAGGGAATGACGAGCAAAGTGCGGTTGCTGGAGAGCTATGGTGCTATCTACACGCATTATTACCAGTTGGATCAGACGGTGGATTATTTTTACGGTTCGCTGCTGACATCGACGGGAGGATTGAAGGTGTTTGACGTAATGAAATATTATGATGGCCTGTTGTTGCGTATTCCGTCCAGGAAGAATCCCGAAAAACTGGAGGAGATGGTACATCAGGAGAAGATGCTCGAAATCTTTCGCGAGCATCATCGTTGGCAGGAAATTGTCGGACTGGGTACTGTAGGTGACTTTAACAAAGCTTGTCAAGAGGGTCGGACTACGGAGTTGATCAACGTAGCCGAGGCATTACAGGAAAAGAAGATCGTACGTATTGCCGATGAAATACAGTCGAGGCGGAATTTGAAACTGATATTGATAGCCGGTCCGTCGTCGAGCGGAAAGACGACGTTCAGCAAACGCTTGTCCATTCAGTTGATGGCCAACGGGATAAAACCTTATCCCATATCGTTGGATGATTACTTCTTGGATAGGGAGCATACGCCGCGGGACGAGCATGGAGAGTATGATTTCGAGTCGCTCTATGCTTTGGATCTTCCGTTTTTCAACAGCCAACTGCAAGCGTTGTTGGCAGGCGAGGAGGTGGAACTGCCCCATTTCAATTTCCAGACAGGCTTGCGTGAGAAGAGTGGGAAGAAACTTCGGTTGGAAGAGCACATGATACTGATTCTGGAGGGCATCCACGGCTTGAATCCCGAGTTGACCGCCCAGATTGAGGAACAATACAAATATCGTATTTATGTCTCGGCCATGACGACCATCCTGTTGGATGCGCATAATTATATTCCGACTACGGACAACCGTTTGTTGCGGCGTATCATCCGCGATTACAAATACCGGGGGTATTCGGCCTTGGATACCATCCGCCGTTGGCCCAGTGTGCGGGAGGGGGAAGACAAATGGATTTTCCCTTATCAGGAAGAGGCCGATGCCATGTTCAACAGTGCTTTGTTGTTCGAATTGGCGGTCATCCGCAACCAGGCTCTGCCGATATTGGAAAGGGTGCCTGAAAATGTACCGGAGTATTCCGAGGCTTATCGTTTGCGTAAGTTCCTGCGCTATTTCGTGCCTATGGCAGACGATGAAATTCCACCGACTTCCCTGCTGCGTGAGTTTGTGGGGGGAAGCTCTTTCCACTATTAAGGATAGTTCATGCGGCTTCCCTCCCAAGAGTTTTACGAAATTGCCCTTCATCTTTCAGCCATGTTTCAGCCCTACTTCGTAGAGAGGCGGACATTGCCTTGGGTATGACGCTATTTTTTTCTGCGCCAAACGAAAAATCATTCTCAGCCGAACGATTTCTCGTTTGGCGCAGAATGATTTGGCCTCTTCTGCATGACAGCAGGCTGAAAGATGCACACCTAATCCTTCAGCCCGTCAATAGGCTTTCAGACAATGGGTTACGGGTCGAACTGAAAGATGAAGGGGCTTTTTAGAAATTTATAGGGGGATCCATTAATCCTTTCAAGCTCATCTTGAAAGCGTTCCCATGCCATCAAGTCCTCGTGCCAGTTTTCAGATTCTTCCCAATCGTCCATAATCCTTTTTTATTCTATAATTTGCCAATATCCTTGCTTCCTGCCTCCTATACGTTTCAGTAAGCCAAGCTCTTGAAGGCGGGAAAGATTGTGTATAACACCTCCCATTGTCACACCTGGAATCTTCTCACATAATTCTTTTCGTGTGGCATTGGGGTGTTCATTCAGATAGACCAATATGGCTTGTTGTTGCTCCGTTAGCTTTTGTATGGTCTTTTGTATGGTCTTTTGTATGGTCTTTTGGGTAGTTTTCTGGTCGCTTTGGATCGTAGCCCTTTCCGGGTACTCAAACTTAAAGGTTGTCCATATACCCGAAGCATCATAACGAAATTCCGGTGTGGAGAATCCATCTTTCTTACAAGCAGTGATAATGCGCTCGATGCCGCGTCCCCATGCC
This sequence comes from Paraprevotella xylaniphila YIT 11841, assembly GCF_900683745.1. Classification (NCBI taxonomy): domain Bacteria; kingdom Pseudomonadati; phylum Bacteroidota; class Bacteroidia; order Bacteroidales; family Prevotellaceae; genus Paraprevotella; species Paraprevotella xylaniphila. The sequence goes on along the minus strand of NZ_LR215980.1, from coordinate 2,645,185 downwards.
TCAATCTCACCAGCACGAAAAAACGTATTGGCTATATCAGGGTTATAAGGCATACTCCGATGTGAGGACAATAAGGTTTCCACCGTCCATCCTTCGGGCAGTACCCCACCGTTGATTATCTCCAACTTGTTTTCATACACGCGGATTTGAATAGGAGAAGGTTCTGCGTAGTCTTTGTTGATGCAGGCATTCAATAATGCTTCACGGAGTGCCTCATGGGGCATAGGCAATGTTTCTATCCGTTGGATGCCTTCGTAGGTAATGATGGCTTTCATGTACTTGGTACACAGCAAGTCCATCAGTTTCATGATTTGCTGGAACAGATTGCCGTGCACTTCGTCCTGATATACCAAATCCATACCTTCGCGGAAGAAGCCAACCTTTACAAACGCTCCGGTCACATACTTTTCCGGGTCGGGATGGAATAGTAAGGCAGCAGCACGTTTCAAGTAACTGCCTTCATAAAGTCGGAGCTTCTCCAACAGTCCATGATTATCGTCCATTAAGTCCGCTTCCTCCATGCGTCCGCTCCGTTTGGCATACTTGCGGAACAAATCAAACGTAGCGTTATCCAAGTCCTCCGCTTTCAGATAAGGCACAGGCACACCATCCCAAGTCTTGCCCTGCTTGCGAAGCATGAAGCGGTCGAGTGCCTTTGAATTCTATGTTTTGGGATTCGGTTGACATCATATTTTATCTAAATGTAAAATGTCTTTATATATTATATTTGCTAAAAAATCAGTTCTTTTTTGAGGCAAAAATTCTTTGTCTCCGTAACGATTTGCCAATTCTCTAGCCATTTTATAATTAGAATCCCTATAGAAGTTCAGTTTCTCTCGGAAAGGCTTGTCTTTACAATTTTGATTAATTCTATTTTCTAACAAGATAATATTACCGATTAAGGCGTTTTCATTATCTTGTGAATCAGGAAGAATATGCTCAAGAGAAGATTCCTCAAAATTAATTCTACCTGACAAATGTTCTTCTATCAACTCTAATACGATTCTGACCCTATCTTTATTCTTTTGAGATTTATAAAAGTCATTGTGATTCGACCAGCCTAATGTCTTTAATCTTTCAGTAAATGTTTTTAATGACGGGATTTTCTTTTTTATACCGTTTATAAAGTTTTCTAATTCTTGTTCGCTAAAATTATTCTCTAAAATTGGAGCATACTTATATACCACATCTTCCAGTTTGTTTGATTTTTCTTCACCTATAATATTGTAACACACAAAAAATGAGTACAAGAAATGCAATGCATCTTCATATTTCTCAGATGATAATTGGTTGTTTTCTTTCTTATCCATTAGACTTAATAAAATAGGTCTAAATTGTTCTGCACGTTTTTCTTTAAAGAAAGAAAATACTTTGTATTCAACTTCAGAACAATTTTTATTTTCACCTGATTTCTGGGGTGAAATAATAGTATGATAATAACGGGACTTTAACATGATATCTTTCATTAGAGCACCCACTTTATCTTTAGGATAAGTTCTCTGGAGAATTCGAAAAATTTGTTCTTTATTTGTTACTTGTATCTTATGCGCTGTATAATGTTTAAAGAAGCGATTAATAGATCCACCTAATAACCCCTCTAATATCTCCCATTTTTTTTTGACTTCATCAACCGCATTTTGTGGTAAAATATATCTCATGATATAATTTTTCAAAAGTTCATGATCAGCCAAAGCTTGTCCCCGGGCATTAAGGATTTCAAATATAGTATAAGAGTCCTCTTCTGTATCTGCAATAATTTCCACACAATTTGTATCTATGAGAGCATCTCGCATTGCTATTAAGTAAGCACTTGGTTCTATTTCTTTATTACTCATTTCTTTTAGCTCATCGTAAAAGAAAAGAATGGCTTTAGCTATATTATCTTCCTTTTTTCTGTCTATGCTTGACAATTTTATGAGTTCATTTATATTTCTATTCTCATCATAATTAGTAACTTTGAATACAAAATCCTTGATAAACAAATGTTCCTCTGAGTGTAATATGCAATATGCCTCATTTTTTCTATCTTTAGAAATTAAATATGGTATTGTTCCTTTAAAATCCTTCTCCATTTCTTTATCTTGGAACAATTTCATTATTGCAGATAGAAATAACATAATGGTGATGGTTCGTTGTTGCCCATCAATTATAGTATACCTATCCAATCCGTTTATAGATTCCTCTCTTTTTAACACAATACTACCAATAAAGTGTCTTTTATCATCCTTATTTTTTACAATAAAGTTAATATCAGAAAGTAAATCTTGCCAATTATCTTTCTTCCAAACATAATGTCTTTGATTCCGAGGAATCTCTAGTATGCAATCATTTAATAGCTTACTAATGGGTCTTTGTTCTGCTGAAAAAGCCATATATTTTTTATTTAAACTTCAACTTCGGTAATCTTTTCACGATCTTCACCGTCTGTACCGATACATTTATGACCCGGAGCAGAAGGTTGAAGATGTATTTCTCATCGTTATGCTCGCGTGCCCAGTCGTTAGGGTCGTTGGTGATGCCGCTTTTCTTGTCGGTAGTTATGGAATAGCGTTCCATTATCCACTCGATAGCAGACTTTCCGTTTACCACATATTCGTAGGCTTCGGCGGGAATGCCGGTAATGGTAATGGCATGGTTATAATGGATGACGCTCTTGTCGGATGTCTTACTATCAATTTTGCCGAAACGTATTTTCTCTACGTGATAGTTCATTTTGTCTCCTTTGTTTGTCAGCGGTGCGAATTGGACAATACATTTTCGATAAGGTTCTATCGTTTCATAATTCAGATGCAGGTTGGCAAGCTCACGTCCGGCTTTGCAGAATGTCCAGAAGTCATCCGCTTTCTCCACCAAAGGCAGGCGTGGCAAGGACTTTTTCAAGTCTGTGGCAAAAGAGGTACGATAGTCGGGGGAATGGAGCAGTCCATAGACGTAATAGAAGATGTCCTCTTTCGTTACTTTGTAGCCATATTGCTTACGGGTTGTATTTAATATCCAATCGGTTACTCCGTCTTTACGCACATATCTGTCCATCGGCCTTTCCGTTTCTTGATTAAACAAGTTGGCAATATCAGTGTCGTTGCTGTCATACCAATAAAGAGGGAAACATTGAGTATCACCTATATAATGTAAGTCTGGAATGCAATCTGTTAGAGATACAGATAATCCATTATTGGCACTGACACATGACACACAAATCACAAGGTTCTTGTGGTTGGGAGTGGGGAATAGTTTAGATGAAAGACCTATACGTTCAATAAAGGGTTTATCAAAATATAATCTTTGTTTGAAAAATGGGCGATATGCGCTATCTCTTAAGTCTGAAACATAATTATGTTCTATGTTTCTTTCAATATCTTTTTTGAGATTGACAGTCCAACTTATCTTAGAATCATCTGTATTGATAAAACTTTCCACGAACAATTTCTTATCAACCTTTATCGCATCGTTATATGCTTCCCTCTGTCGATTATAAAAGTCAATCATAGACCGCATATTCTGTTCAAGTCTTTGCCGAGAAGAATTATAAACCCACGCATCTCTATTGGTAGCTACACCAATAGCATACGTGTCAAAGAAACTTTTCTGCCCCTTCGCAAACTTCTTTTCAGGCTCAATAGGGATAAACAGCTTGAACATCTCGTTGCGGGGGGAAATCCAATCTCCATGCTTATTCGGTTCAACCAATTTCCACATCATCGTAGGGTTGCTGATGTCACCCATTTGCCTGATGATTTTCAGTTTGTCTTCCCTGCTTAAATAATCCCCAATATCGTGATAAAAGATTTGTGCTTTCTCTAAATTATTTGCTTTACGCTTTTTCACCAAAATAGTGATAGCAATTGGAGTGCGAGAGCCTGAACCAAATATTTTTCCACCCTCTTTGCGAGACAGTTCTCCACTGGTCCGTTGATTCCCCCTTAAATTGAACACATAAATCGAAGAGAATTCCTGTTCAAAGCATTTGCGCATACCGTCCAATCCATTGGCATCCAACCAAGCACCATTAGTCACAAAACCGATAACTCCACCTTCTTTCTCATTCAAACGGTCAGAAGCCCAACGGAAAGCCTTCACATAACTATCGTATGCAGATTTGTTTAGATTAGCTTCCGATTGCGCTACATAAGTCGTTTCAATGTGTTTCTCCAATCTTGGATAAGATTGGTTCTGTGCATTGTCATTGGCAGACTTTTGTCCAATGGAATAAGGAGGATTACCCACAACAACTGTAATCGGGCATTTCTTCTGCGCCATGACACGTTTGGAGTTAGTAGGAAATTGTTCGGAATAAAGATTCTCGTCAGAATCTTTTTCTCCTAATTGGAACGTATCGGTCAAGCAAATGCCGTCAAAAGTCCGGTATTCTTCTTCGGGAACGAGCGAATGAAATACGCTCTCGATGTTAATAGAGGCTATGTAATAAGCCATTAATACGATTTCATTGGCATGGATTTCTTTGCAGTACTTCCGGGCCAATGCCTCGCGGTTTATCAGTCCACTTTGAAGCAAGCGAGTGATGAATGTGCCGGTTCCTGTGAACGGGTCAAGGATATGTACATTCTCATCAGAAAGCGAACGTCCAAATTCTTTTTGAATGATATAACCTACGGAACGGATGATGAAATCTACTACTTCCACAGGTGTATAAACAATGCCCAATTTTTCCACCGTTTTAGGCGAAGCCACCTTAAAGAACTTGTCATAAAGCTCTACAATCAGGCGTTGGCGACCTTCTGCATCGGTAATGTCACCGACCGTAGTTCGCACATAATCATAGAATTTTTGCAGGCGTTCATTTTCTTCTTCCGTCTTGGCTTCATCATCTAGCAAGGCAAGCATTTTTTGCATGGCTTTCGATACCGGATTGCTGACAGCAAACTCGTAATTACCGAAAAGAGCTTCGAATACAGGCATGGCTATCAGATGCTGCGAAAGCATTTCAATGACTTCCTGTTCAGTAAGGTTGGGATTGATATTCTTGCGCAGTCCGCGCATCAGTTGCTCAAATGCTTTCTTGTGCTTGCCTTCGTCTGCAATCAATGTTTTGATGCGCTTGATGTGTTCTTCTGCTATTTTAGCGATGTCTTTTGCCCAAAGCTCCCAATAGCGTTTGCTCCCGACCTTGGTCACCATCTTGGCATAGAACACGTTCTGTAAATCTTCGAATTGCAGTGAAAGCTGTTGTGCCATTTGCATGGCTGCGTTGGTGGCGTCTTGCCTCGTAGCATCTGCAAGGCTGCTGTCCACACTGTCGTCATCATGTGAACTACCCACACCTCCGAAAAGGATGTGTTTAGGTTTCTGTTTGGAAAGTTCTATCTTGTTGACTTCAGCATTGAAACGGTCGTCATGAGCACGCAAAGCATTGAGCACCGTCCATACCACTTTGAAATTAGGGTGTTTGCTCAAAACCTCATCACCTTCTACATTCTCTGGTATGACTACCGGAATAATGATGTAACCATATTTCTTTCCGGGACTGCGACGCATGACACGTCCCACTGACTGCACCACGTCCACTTGTGAGTTTTTAGGCGAAACGAAAACAACTGCATCGAGCGAAGGTACGTCTACACCCTCGCTCAAGCAACGGGCATTTGTCAGCATACGACATTCCTTATCGTTATCAGACTGCTCTTTTAGCCACATTAGCCGTTGGTCGCGTTCGGTAGCCGACATCGTACCGTCCACGTGACGTGCCACGACATCTACCATCATAGCCTTGTCTTCTGTACTCACGTCTTCCATATAAGCCGATTTGCAATCGGTAAAAATAGTAGCCGTTGCTTTTGAAGCCTTAATGGTGGAACAAAAAGCTACGGCACGGTGCATAGGTAGTGGGTCGGTTGTCTTGATAAGTCCTTCGTCGCCCAATACCCGTTTTGACAAAGCATTGATGCAACCCACAAATTTAGAAGCGTCATCTACGGTTATCGTGCCGTCTTCATTGGTTATCACATCACGGAGTGCAGGCGTAATATCCTTGTCGCCTACGGCAAGAATCAATACCTTATAATCAGTCAGTAATTGTTTTTCTACGGATTCACCGAAACCGATACGAAAAATCTCATCACCGTACATTGACACATCGTCCATAGAGCACAATATCGCATCATTTTCTTCTGCTTTCTTGCGTGCTTCATCTGTATAAAGACGAGGCGTGGCAGTCATATATAGTCGATGTTTTGCCTGAATGAAATCGTTGTTATGTACTTTGATAAAGGCACTTTCATTCGTCCCTTTCAATGAGACTCCGGTAGTGCGGTGGGCTTCATCGCAGATAATCAAATCGAAAATGCCATATTTGCCTTGTGTACGACTTAGCAATTCTTTCTGCGCACGTGATATGACTTCGATAGACTGGTAGGTAGAAAATACGACTGTCATACCTTCTCGTTCTTTGCACCGGATAATTTCGAGCTGATGAATAATATAGTCTGTATTGGTTGAGGCAGGCAAAGCCAAATCGACAATACTCACTCCGTCTTCTTCATTCTTTACTTTCTGTTGAGAAACTTGCCCGTCTGAACAGATACATACGGCATGGATAGGAACACAGGCTTGTGCTGACCAAGCTCGTAAAGTCTGTCCCAACAATGCAATGGAGGGAACAAGGAAAAGCACCAAACCGTTGTTGTTTGTTTCGTTTTCTGCTATTTTAAGAGAAGTAAAAGTCTTTCCTGTTCCACAAGCCATTATCAGCTTGCCCCGTTCGTGAGTTTGGAAATATTCATGTACCCGATTGACTGCCTTTCGTTGATGCTCCATTATAGAGAAAGGTTGGGGGCGAGAAGCCTTGCCATAAAGTCCATGCTCCAGTTTTTCCCAATCCACATCATCAGTTTCAAGGTCAATCAAATTAAGGCGTGTTACAGGCGGTGTTTGATTCTTGATTGTCAGTTCGGCGGCACTGTTCCATTTGTTGGTAGTAGAAATCCACAGGCGTTGGGCAAAAGCGTGCTCTATGCCTTCCGCTTCAAAGGTCTTACTTGAAGTGGAGAGGAATGTGTCTACATCTGCTTTTGTAATATAGTTGTCATCCGCATAACATTTGCATTGTATAGCCCAAAATTCTCCGGTAAAGGTCTTCGCGACTAAATCAATACCTAAGTCTTTTCCTCCAAATTGGTCCTGACAAGGGAATTCAGTCCATAGCCAAACTTCTTCAAAAAGTCCTTCGTATAAGGCTGTAGTTTTCAGATAAGCCTGCATCAGGCGTTCAAAGCGAAAACCTTTATCTCGTTCAGACCATGCTTCTTGTCGGAACTTGTCAATTATCTTTGTAAATGTTGTCATTTCGTTTCGTTGTTAATACCGTTGTTTATCAAATCTTTTGAACTTATTCCCAATATGGCAGCTATCTTCATTAACATTTCCAATGAGGGTTGGCTCGTATTAGAACACCATCGTGAAATAGTTGCCTCGTTCTTTCCTAACTGTCCGGCAAGCCATTTTCTAGTTTTACCTTGTTTATCAATACTTGTTTGTCTTTTCTGTTCCCATATTTGGCTTATATTGCAAATGTGCGATAATTGATTGATGATATTTGCAAAGTTAGTGATTAACAATGAGAACTTAACAAGAACCTTCCATTTTTGTATTGTAATTGCGCCTATGGAGTTCGTATTAAGCGTTTTATACGTATCATTTGTTTCACTTTTTATTGTTGTTCATTTGTCTTTTTTTGCTTCAGATAGAAATCACCGAAAAAGATGCAAAAAGAAATAAAAAAAGCAGCTACCTTAATTAGTAACTGCTTGACTTTCAAGTGGTGCCACCAGGAATCGAACCGGGGACACAAGGATTTTCAGTCCTTTGCTCTACCAACTGAGCTATGGCACCGACTTACTTTTGTTTTGCGAGTGCAAAGGTAGCGATTTAATTTGAAATGCCAAATATATTCGATATATTTTTGTGTAATATAGGAGAAAAAAGTAAACTCTCACCTGTTTTCTGGGTCGGAGAAGACAGGCAAGAGTGTAGTTAAATGCAGACGGATTGTCTTTGATAGCAAGGAGGATTGTTGTCCAACCAGGCTGAAACAATGCGGCACATCAGCCTTTAAGTGGGTTCCAACCTTGAGCTTTCAGTTCAAATTCCTGGCCATCCCTACTGATGAGTGCATAGCCTAATTCGGCCTTGGTGATATGGCCTATTATTTTAATGTCCTTGATTTGGCTGACTTTTTCGTGGTCGGCAATGGGGACTGTGAATAATAATTCATAGTCTTCTCCGCCATTCAGGGCGCAGGTCGTGACATTCATGTTCAGCTCTTCTGCCATGACAGCCGTCTGGTAATCTAAGGGAATATGTTCTTCATATATCCTGCAACCGACACCGCTTTGCGTACAAATATGCAGTAATTCGGAACTGAGTCCGTCTGATATGTCGATCATGGAAGTCGGACGGATATTAGCGGCTGCCAATGCTTGCACAATGTCACGTCGTGCTTCTGGCTTTAGCTGTCGTTCCAGTAAATACTCTTTTCCGCTAAAGTCCGGTTGGGCTTCGTATAATCCCTCTGTGGTCTTTGGGCTTTCGTTTCTGTGAGCTTCCTGCAACTGTTGGTTGAAAACGGCTTTTTCGCGTTCGAGCAACTGCAATCCCATGTAAGCTGCTCCTAAATCTCCGCTGACACAGATTAAGTCGGTTTCTTTGGCTCCGTTGCGATAAACCACTTTGTCTTTGTCTGCTTCCCCGATGCAGGTAATGCTGATGGCCAACCCCGTAAGCGAAGATGTCGTATCGCCTCCTACAATATCGACTTCATGAGCTTCGCATGCCATTTTGATACCATCGTAGAAAGCCTCCATGTCCTCTACACAGAAACGTTTGCCTAAAGCAATGGAGACCACCATTTGACGGGGGGTACCATTCATGGCATAAATGTCCGAGAGGTTGACCATGGCAGCCTTGTATCCGAGATGTTTCATCGGGACGTATGTCAGGTCGAAATGTATGCCTTCCATCAGCAAATCGTTGGTGACGAGGACTTGTTTGTCGGCCGGATATTCCATGACGGCACAGTCGTCACCAACTCCATAGCGGGTGGAAGAGTTTTTCAGCCGGATATTTTCTGTCAGGTGCTTGATAAGCCCGAACTCTCCGAGCGTAGAGATTTCTGTCCTGTTTGTTTCTTGCATAAATTTATGGGCTTTAAGCGCGGTTTATCATCTCACGCATAATCTCGGCCATAAGGGGTTGTACGGCATCGGCAGCTTTCTGTACTTCCTCGTGGCTGACTTCCACAATCTTTCCTTCCACTCCAAGGTCGGTGATGACACTGATACCGAAGCATTTGATTCCGCAATGATTGGCTACGATGACCTCGGGTACGGTAGACATGCCAACCGCATCGGCGCCCCAAATGCGGAACATTTTATATTCAGACGGAGTCTCGAAAGTCGGGCCTTGTGTAGCGAGGTATACGCCTTGCTGTACCTTGATTCCTTTTTCTTCGGCAATGGCGAGTGCTTGCCGGATGAGTCCCTTGTTGTAGGCTTCCGACATATCTGGGAAACGGGGGCCGGTCGGAAAGTTCTTACCGCGTAGCGGATTCTCAGGAAGTGCGTTGATTTGGTCGGTGATAATCATCAGGTCGCCAATTTCAAACTTGGGGTTGGTGCCGCCTGCAGCATTGCTGACGAACAAGGTCTTGATGCCCAACTCATACATGACACGAATGGGAAAAGTGACCTCTTGCATGGTGTAGCCTTCATAGTAATGAAAGCGGCCTTCCATGGCCAGAATGTCTTTGTCACCCAGTTTTCCGAAGATAAGATTACCCGAATGCCCTTCTACCGTAGAGACTGGGAAGTTGGGAATTTCTTTGTATGAAATGCGGGTCGCATCTGTGATTTCGTTGGCCAGTTTACCTAATCCGGTACCTAAAACGATAGCCGTTGTGGGGCTTGTTGTCATCCTACTTTTTAGCCAGGATGCTGTTTCTTGAATTTTTGAATACATAACCAGTAATGTTTTCGTTAAACGATTCTTGTTGATTTTGCAGTATCTCTATTTCGACCGGCAGGGCATAGAGAGATTTTCTAACCTCTTCGCTCAGGCCGTTGAGGCCCTTCAGGCGGGTCGCATCTTTTTCTGTGGTTACAATTAGCTTCGGCGGGGACATTCGGGCGTAAGTTGCGTTGATTAGGGCTACGTCTTTGGGCGAGAAATAATGGTGGTCGCCGAAAGAAAGCGGCGTGATATCCGTTTCATAATGTTCGAGGTCCATTTTCATTTGTTCCGGCGAAGCGATGCCGGTGAGCAGCAAGACATGTTTGTGGGGCAGCAACTCGTCCAAAGGATATTCTTCCTCTCCGAACAACGGTATGAGACGGCTGTATTTCAGTGTTGAGAAGAACAGCTTCTGGTAGGGATACAACTTTAGCGCCTTACTGATGACCCGGAACCCCATGGGCTTGATGTCTTCCGGACATTTGGTCACGATTACGATATTGGCTCGGTCTTTTCCTTCTTTCGGTTCGCGCAAACGTCCTGCGGGGAGCAACTTGTCGTCGCAAATCAAGCGATGGTAATCTACTAACAGGATGTTGATACCTGGTTTTACATAACGATGTTGGAATGCGTCGTCTAACAGGATGACTTCTGTTCCCGGTGCGATTTGCTCGTCGCATAACCTTTCAATTCCCCGGCGACGGTTTTTATCCACAGCGACATAGACATCTGGAAACTTTTGTTTCATCTGATAAGGTTCGTCGCCTATGGCGGGCATAGACGTTTCGGATGTGGCTAAAATGAATCCTTTTGATTTACGTTTGTATCCCCGACTCAACACGGCCACTTTATGCTTCTTTCGTAACAGGCGGATGAGATATTCCGTATGTGGTGTTTTCCCGGTACCGCCTACGGTGATATTGCCGACCGAAATAACGGGTATGTCGTAACTTTTGGATTTCAGGATTCCCATTTCGAAAAGCTCGTTACGAATCCTTACGCCTATTCCGTAAAGCCAAGCTACCGGTAACAACCATTCGTTGATTTTGATTAAGTCTCCTTCCATGATGGTTTAGTTGATAAAGTTGGGCTCATACGGTATCCGGGCTTGCAGGACGCTCATTTGCCGGATCTGTCTCAGGTTCATTAGCGGGGCGTAATATGTTCCGAGGGTCTCTTGTAAGGCCGTGTTCAGATAGTCCTTTTTCTGTTGGTCAAACAACCCCTCGTACCAAGGGGCCGGAGTCGGTGCGTATTCCGTATGGTAATCTTTTATTTTGGCCAATGACGCCGCTTTTTTGATAGCGGTCTGGAGGTTGCCATTGGCATCGGCCAGTCCGTTCTCTACGGCCTGCTGTCCGGTCCAAACCCGTCCTTCGGCCAGTTTTTCCACTTGGCTGGTTTCCATATTCCGTCCCTCTGCTACACGTTCGGTAAACAACTTGTAACCTCGTTGTATATATCCTTGCATCATTTGAGCTTCCGAAGGATTGAACGGGCGTGCAGGCGTGCCGAAATCGGCGTGTGCATTGGTTTTTACTACATCGAAATGCAGGCCTAATTTGTCGCTGAGCAGTTGGCTTGCGTCGGGAATGAGGCCAAAAATGCCGATACTTCCGGTCAACGTAGTCGGTTCGGCCACGATATAGTTGGCGGCGCAGGAGATGTAGTAACCGCCCGAGGCTGCCATTCCACCCATGGATACGACCACGGGTTTGGCTTTACGGAGTAATTTCACTTCATGCCATATCTGTTCGGAGGCGTAAGCGCTTCCGCCTCCGGAATTTATGCGAAGTACTACCGCTTTGACCGATTTGTCTTCACGCAGGGTTCTCAGGTCGTGGCATACTGTTTCTGCGTCTATCACATTTTCGCTCCATTCTGTCTTTCGGTCTACGATGTCTCCGTATGCATAGTAGACTGCAATCTTATCACCTTTTTTCGGGGTTGTTTCGGTGGCAGCCGCCAGTTCTTTCACACTGACGAGGGGTAGGGCGCCTTTGTCCTTTCCGGTTTTTGCGCGTAACATCCGGCTTATCCCGTCGATATAGCAAAGGCTGTCTACCATGCCGTTCCGTACCAGTTCTTCTGCGGGGCGGAATGTGAGCATGCTGTCTGCGTATTCGTCCAACAAGTCCTTCTTGATGGAGCGTGAGCGGGATACGTCCGTCAGCATGGTTTGCCAGATGTCGTTCAGGTAGGACGTGACTTGTTCGCGGTTGGCGTCACTCATTTGGGTGGCTGTAAACGGTTCCACGGCCGATTTGTAGCTGCCTACTTTGAACACTTGCATCTTAATGCCTATCTTTTCCAACAGGTCTTTGTAAAAAATAGGCTGCGAAGCCATACCGCACCAGTTTACCTGCCCCTGTGGATTAAGGATGATGCTGTCGGCTATGCTGCAAATATAGTAAGCCCCTTGGGTATAGTTGTCTCCGTATGCGATGATATATTTGCCGCTTTTCTTAAAATCGGCGAGGGATTCCCTGATGTCTCGTATCATGGCGGGAGTCGCCCCCAAGAGGGTTTGTGCTTCTATATATATACCGTCTATGTTCGGATTTTCTTTAGCACCTTGGATGGCTGTCTGTATTTCTCTCAGACTGAGGGTGGGGTAAGTACTGCCGAACAGGTCTCCGAGAGGGTCGTTCGGTGCATCTTCCTGTAATTCACCGTTTAGCGTCAGGCGAAGCACGGATTGGGGTTTGATGGATGGGGCGGTACTTTCCATGGTCATCATCCCCGCAATGGACAGGATGCCTAATGTGAAGAGGGCTATGCTAGCCAGAAACAAGCCACAGAGCGTGGCCAAAGTATATTTGACGAAATCTTTCATACGTTGTATAAGTAGGTAAAACCACACAATTACGCAAATATACAATAATGTCTACGATTTACAAACGCTATACCTTATAATAATACTTAAATTGGTTCTGTTGGCGGAATACAGCTTCGTCTGGGAGAACGCTTATGGATTTTATGGGGCTATCTACCTCCTTCCATTCTGAAAAAAAGTTTTCCCTCAGTGTGTTCGGTGTTTCCTGCTGTAAAACACGTGTTTTACAGCGTGTTTCTTGTCCATGTGGTTGTGCTTGTGTGTCCTTGTGCCGGGGTTGGCCCGGAAAAAAAGTTGGTGAAACGTTTGGCAGTTATGGTAAAAGGTTGTACCTTTGCACTCGCTTTCGGGAAGCAAGGCCTTGTGTGGCCGCTGCGGAGCGGGGGCGGTAAATGAAAGAGTTCATTGAAAGTCTTACATAAAGAGAGAAAGTAGTACAAGAGCTTGGATGTTTTTTTGGAGGTTGTTTCCTCTTTGAGAAATGTCCAAGGGTAAAAAAGAAACGAACCGTCATACCCCTCATTCGAGTTGAGGGGGAACCAGGAGCGGCACGCCGGTAGGCGTGACAAGTTCGGGGAGTCCGGAACAGACGATATGCCCCGCCGTAAGGCGGGTCAAAAAGATATTCTACAATGGAGAGTTTGATCCTGGCTCAGGATGAACGCTAGCTACAGGCTTAACACATGCAAGTCGAGGGGCAGCATGAACTTAGCTTGCTAAGTTTGATGGCGACCGGCGCACGGGTGAGTAACGCGTATCCAACCTGCCCTTTACCCGGGGATAGCCTTCTGAAAGGAAGTTTAATACCCGATGAATTCGTTTAGTCGCATGGCTTGATGAATAAAGATTAATTGGTAAAGGATGGGGATGCGTCCCATTAGCTTGTTGGCGGGGTAACGGCCCACCAAGGCGACGATGGGTAGGGGTTCTGAGAGGAAGGTCCCCCACATTGGAACTGAGACACGGTCCAAACTCCTACGGGAGGCAGCAGTGAGGAATATTGGTCAATGGGCGCGAGCCTGAACCAGCCAAGTAGCGTGGAGGACGACGGCCCTACGGGTTGTAAACTCCTTTTATAAGGGGATAAAGTTGGCCATGTATGGCCATTTGCAGGTACCTTATGAATAAGCATCGGCTAATTCCGTGCCAGCAGCCGCGGTAATACGGAAGATGCGAGCGTTATCCGGATTTATTGGGTTTAAAGGGAGCGTAGGCGGGCAGTCAAGTCAGCGGTCAAATGGCGCGGCTCAACCGCGTTCCGCCGTTGAAACTGGCAGCCTTGAGTATGCACAGGGTACATGGAATTCGTGGTGTAGCGGTGAAATGCTTAGATATCACGAGGAACTCCGATCGCGCAGGCATTGTACCGGGGCATTACTGACGCTGAGGCTCGAAGGTGCGGGTATCAAACAGGATTAGATACCCTGGTAGTCCGCACAGTAAACGATGAATGCCCGCTGTCGGCGACATAGTGTCGGCGGCCAAGCGAAAGCGTTAAGCATTCCACCTGGGGAGTACGCCGGCAACGGTGAAACTCAAAGGAATTGACGGGGGCCCGCACAAGCGGAGGAACATGTGGTTTAATTCGATGATACGCGAGGAACCTTACCCGGGCTTGAATCGCAGGTGCATGGGCCGGAGACGGCCCTTTCCTTCGGGACTCCTGCGAAGGTGCTGCATGGTTGTCGTCAGCTCGTGCCGTGAGGTGTCGGCTTAAGTGCCATAACGAGCGCAACCCCCCTCCCCAGTTGCCACCGGGTAATGCCGGGCACTTTGGGGACACTGCCACCGCAAGGTGCGAGGAAGGTGGGGATGACGTCAAATCAGCACGGCCCTTACGTCCGGGGCGACACACGTGTTACAATGGGGGGTACAGAGGGCCGCTGCCCGGTGACGGTTGGCCAATCCCTAAAACCCCTCTCAGTTCGGACTGGAGTCTGCAACCCGACTCCACGAAGCTGGATTCGCTAGTAATCGCGCATCAGCCATGGCGCGGTGAATACGTTCCCGGGCCTTGTACACACCGCCCGTCAAGCCATGAAAGCCGGGGGTGCCTGAAGTCCGTGACCGCGAGGGTCGGCCTAGGGTAAAACCGGTGATTGGGGCTAAGTCGTAACAAGGTAGCCGTACCGGAAGGTGCGGCTGGAACACCTCCTTTCTGGGGTCCTTCCCGCAAAACGGTCCATTCCGCGTCCGCTCCCGGGTAGTTTCCTCTTGTACGGCTGTCTTTCTTGTTTTGGTATGTGAGGCTTAAAAAAGGATAAGTGAGGGATGCAGGAGGCTCAGCTTCCGCCCGGTGGCGTTTCCGCCGCCCGCCCGCATCCGGGTCACAGGGTCACGCCAGTCCCATAGCTCAGTTGGTCAGAGCGCCACACTGATAATGTGGAGGTCGGCAGTTCAACTCTGCCTGGGACTACGCGGGTATTTTCGGGGGGATTAGCTCAGCTGGCTAGAGCACCTGCTTTGCAAGCAGGGGGTCAACGGTTCGAATCCGTTATTCTCCACCCGGCCCCGAGGGGGCATGCGATCATTGACATGTTGGACAGACAAAACGTAAAGAAAGCGAACGAGGTATGTTTTAACGAACATGTGCAGGCAGGCCCGCCTGCCGTATCTTCCCTGGTGGAAGGCGGCCGGCGGCCGAGGCGAAAGTATTCAAGGGCGCACGGCGGATGCCTAGGCTCTTACAGGCGATGAAGGACGTGATAAGCTGCGACAAGCCGCGGTGAGGCGCAAATGGCCATTGACCCGCGGGTATCCGAATGGGGCAACCCAACGTTTTGAAGAAACGTTATCCCGCGAGAGCGGGAGGCGAACGCGGGGAACTGAAACATCTTAGTACCCGCAGGAGAAGAAAATAAATAATGATTCCCCCAGTAGTGGCGAGCGACCGGGGAATAGCCCAAACCGGCGTTGTCCAGGCATCGCCGGGGTTGTAGGACCGCGATGTCGCAAGAGTGATGGCGAGTGGAAGGAACTGGAAAGTTCCGCCATAGAGGGTGACAGCCCCTTACACGAAGCCATGCGAAGCGTAGCGGAATCCTGAGTAGCGCGGGACACGTGTAATCCTGTGTGAATCAGCCGGGCCCATCCGGCAAGGCTAAATACTCGTAAGAGACCGATAGTGAACCAGTACCGTGAGGGAAAGGTGAAAAGCACCCCTGTTAGGGGAGTGAAAAAGATCCTGAAACCGTGCGCCTACAAGCGGTCGGAGCGCCCATTGGGCGTGACGGCGTGCCTTTTGCATAATGAACCTACGAGTTGCCGTCACCGGCAAGGCCAAGGGGCATGAGCCCCGCAGCCGCAGCGGAAGCGAGTCTTAAAAGGGCGCAGGAGTCGGTGGTGGCAGACGCGAAACCGGGTGATCTACACTTGTCCAGGATGAAGTCCCGGTAACACGGGATGGAGGTCCGCACCAATAAGCGTTGAAAAGCTTCTGGATGAGGTGAGTGTAGGAGTGAAAGGCCAATCAAACTCGGAGATAGCTCGTACTCCCCGAAAGGCATTTAGGTGCCGCCTGTGGAGTTCCCGGCGCGAGGTAGAGCGACTGATAGGATGCGAGGGCTTCACCGCCTGTCAAGTCCTGACAAACTCCGAATGCGCGCCGGCCAATCCATGGAGTAAGGGCACGGGTGCTAAGGTCCGTGCCCGAGAGGAGAAGAATCCAGACCACCGGCCAAGGTCCCGAAATGCTGGTTAAGTTAGACTAACGCAGTCCGTCCCCCCAGACAGCTAGGATGTTGGCTTGGAAGCAGCCATTCATTCAAAGAGTGCGTAACAGCTCACTAGTCGAGGGGATGGGCGTGGATAATAATCGGGTATGAAACCAGTTACCGAAGCCGTGGGATATGAGAATATCGGTAGGGGAGCATTCCATCCTGCGTCGAAGGCGCCGCGCGAGCGGCTCTGGAGCGGATGGAAAAGCAAATGTAGGTATAAGTAACGATAAGGAGGGTGCGATCCCCTCCCGCCGAAAGACCAAGGTTTCCTGAACAACGCCAATCGGTTCAGGGTGAGTCGGTCCCTAAGCATAAGCCTAAGGGCGAGGGCGATGGATCAAACGGTTAATATTCCGTTACTGTCTTGGTGTGTGACGCGGCGACGGAGAAGTGACACGGCCGCCCCCTGACGGAAAAGGGGGTTTAAGCGCAAAGGTTACGAGGGAGGCAGGCAAGCCCACCTCCCGAGCCGAAGCGCGAAAGTACGCGGCGCCCTTCTGGGCAACGCGACAGCGCCGGTAACCATGCTCCCGAGAAAACCCGCTAAACTCCAGCACCAAGTCATCCGTACCGTAAACGGACACACGTGGTCGGGTAGAACATACTAAGGCGCTTGGGAGATTCACGGTTAAGGAACTAGGCAAATTGACCCCGTACCTTCGGAACAAGGGGTCCTCGTGTAAACGAGGCGCAGAGAATAGGTCCAGGCAACTGTTTAACAAAAACACAGGGCTGTGCAAATTCGAAAGAAGCCGTATACAGCCTGACACCTGCCCGGTGCCGGAAGGTTAAGAGGAGGGCTCATACTTATGTAGAAGGCCCGAATTGAAGCCCCGGTAAACGGCGGCCGTAACTATAACGGTCCTAAGGTAGCGAAATTCCTTGTCGGGTAAGTTCCGACCTGCACGAATGGTGTAATGATCCGGACACTGTCTCAACCGTGATCCCAGTGAAATTGTAGTATCGGTGAAGATGCCGATTACCCGCGATGGGACGAAAAGACCCCGTGAACCTTTACTACAGCTTAACGTTGTACCCGGGCCGTCGATGTGTAGGATAGGCCGGAGGCGTAGAATGAGGCACGCCAGTGCCTTTGGAGCCGTCGTTGAAATACGGCCCTTTGGCCGTCTGGGTACTAACTTGTTGGATACAAGGACCGCGTTTGGCGGGTAGTTTGACTGGGGTGGTCGCCTCCAAAAGCGTAACGGAGGCTCCTCAAGGTGCCCTCAGGCCGATTGGTAACCGGCCGCAGAGTGTAATGGCAGAAGGGCGCTTGACTGGGAGGCCGACAGGCCGCACAGGCAGGAAACTGGAGCATAGTGATCCGGCGGTTCCGCATGGAAGGTCCGTCGCTCAAAGGATAAAAGGTACTCCGGGGATAACAGGCTGATCCCTCCCAAGAGCTCATATCGACGGAGTGGTTTGGCACCTCGATGTCGGCTCGTCACATCCTGGGGCTGGAGAAGGTCCCAAGGGTTGGGCTGTTCGCCCATTAAAGTGGCACGCGAGCTGGGTTCAGAACGTCGTGAGACAGTTCGGTCTCTATCTATCGTGGGCGTTGGAAATTTGCGTGGTTCGGGCACTAGTACGAGAGGACCGTGCCGGACCGACCTCCGGTTTGCCGGTTGTGCCGCCAGGCGCACCGCCGGGTATCCGCGTCGGGTATGGATAAGCGCTGAAAGCATCTAAGCGCGAAGCCTTCCACAAGATTAGATTTCCTTTTAGAGGGCCGTCAAAGACGATGACGTGGATAGGGTGCAGGTGTAAAGGCGGCGACGCCAAAGCCGAGCACTACTAATAGCCCGAAAGCTTTCGCCGTTCGTGGTATCCCTGCCCGCACATGGCATTCCTGTTCGTCATCCTTTCGTTTTGTTTGTTTGACTTGTGTCCCACACTCGGTCCGCGCCCCGGCGCGTGCCGCAGTTCGAATCCATCATGGTGGCTATAGCGGCGGTGTCCCACCTCTTCCCATCCCGAACAGAGAAGTTAAGCCCGCCCTCGCCGATGGTACTGCCCGCAAGGCGGGAGAGTAGGTAGCCGCCTTTTTCCATTCCGTTCCCCCGCGCACGGCCCATGCCGGGCGGGGGAACGGGTTTTTTATTCCCGGGGGCTTCTGAATTGTCACATTGGTATATGAAATAAGTTGTATGTTATTCTTGGCTTCTATGGGTATATGACTTTCTGGCCTTCAATAATGTAGATACCTTTTTTTACCTCTTTTGCAGGGCATCCGGATAAATCGTATATAGATTTCATGGTTCTGTTCCCGTGATGATGGACAGGTTTGACAGACAAGCCGCCTTCTCCGATAGAGAAATCTGTTACTCTGTTGCTCATCGTGTTTAAGGCTCTGACATCCGTTGCTTCCAAAGCCCGATTGTATAGGATAAGGTCATCCATCCTTACGTCTATGGAACCCCAAAAAGAGCCGTAGCCTAAATAGAAATTAGGGCATGATTGAATGAAGTCTATGACCCGATTATAATCAAAGTCTTTTGTGTCTGTAATATTGATGCCATTACAGTTTCCGATGTATTCAACGTCACGTATCTTACTTCCGTTGACGTATATGGTACACCCTTGGCTACGTGAAATGGTTATCGTGACGAGACACCATTTACCGACAGGAATACGTTCGGAGATAATACTACCAGGATGGTTGATGTCGAACCAGTCTTTGCCATTGTTAAAGCCTACGTAGGAATTACCTGTAAGATATAGCCTGGTGTTAACCGCAGGATTGTAGAAAGACCATATTGCGTCCCATGGAATGTCGTCAGTACGTTTCACCCATAAAGATACGGTCATACCTTCCAAACGCTCATTCCTTAGCGGATTGGGCATTTGTGTGTAGCTGCAATAGCCGCTTGCGCCGAAATATTGGTGCAGGATGCTGCCGTTGCGCAGACTGTCCTTTTCCAACGACGGTTTGTTGTTGCCGCCTTGCGACAAGCGCTTGGCTGTTTGTACGTGGTCGTATGCATTGACGAAGGGCTCTTGGTCGAAATCATAATATGCTTTTATGCCACCAAGCCAATTACCGTCGGGCAGAGATTCCTTGCGGGCCGTGACGTGGAACGTGTCAGTCCAAAAGTAGTCACCGCAGGACAGTTCGCAGGATAATTGCACGGGGATGTCTTCCGTCAGGTCGGCCGGGTTGTATCGTCCGGTATGGGAAACCACGTCCGGAGTGTCGGACTCCCATTTGGCGTTGACATTGATTTCCTTCTCCAGTCCATACAAGTCCATGTTGCGCGAGATGTATTGGTTGTCCTTGACCGGAATGGTGGTCGTATTGAGTGTATAAGCCAAGGCGTATGCATCTCCCATCCGGTATCCCCATAGATTTGTGCCATTGTCGCCACATGCAGTGAAACAGATGGCTTTGATGGTGGTCGGCTCCATTTGTTGCTCCGTTACGACTCCTTCGTAAACCGTACCGTTCAGGTTCAAGGTGATATATGAATTGCCGTCATATATCTTCCAAGTTCCGCTGTATGCCCCTTCTACCTTCCCGTCTTCGCGGAGCAAGATTTCTGTGGGGGCGGTCTCTTCGTAGGCGGCATGGTTTTGCCCGTAGGGATGGACGAGGACGTGGTAGCGGCCTGCTACCTCTTTAGAATCGAACCGTTGGGAAGAGGCTATCTGACGGTCGCCTGTCGTTTCTCCGTGGAACTCGAACGGAGCGGCTACGGGCCAACCGGAACGGTTCAGGAACAGTTGGTGCACACGAACCTGATGTCCCGCCGTTCCGTCGTTGAATTTGGTATGGTAAACCAAGTAAGTGCGTCCCTCCTCTGCGGCAAGCACGGAATTATGTCCTTGTGCACGTTCGCCGACATTCATAAATCCCCAATGGTTGTAGGCTCCCAATAGCTTTTCACCGCGATTGTCTGCATTGGGACCGTAATTAAGTTTCCAACTTGTGAAGATGGCATCAGTCCCGTTCATGTCCTTGTACGGGCCGTCCGGACGAGACGAACGGAATACGCGCATCTCGTATCCGCCGTTGGGTTCAAGCCCGCCATAGCTCATGAACAAGTAATAGTGGTTGCCGATATGTTCGATATAGGAACCTTCGCCCGATACATAACGGCCGCCTGCGATTTTCTTTCCGAAGTACGGGTCGGATGTCACGTTAGCCCCTTTCGTATCGAAGTCCCCCGTATAAGTGACGTTGTAGTCCCGCAGACCGGTATTCGGATCTAATTGCAGGATATAGATGCCACCCGACCAGGAGCCGTACGACATCCATAACGTCCCGTCTTCATCGTAGAACACGCAAGGATCTATGGCGTGCGGCCAATAATCTCCCCATTTTTCCTGTTTATACCGTGCAGGGAGGCTCGATTGCTTCCCGACGACTAATTCCAAGTCGGTTTTGTGGAAAGAGATGCGCTCGTCCGTGTCGCTGCGGAATCCGCTGAATATTACAGGTCCCTGATAGACGTAAGGCCCCTCTATGCGGTCGGCCGTAAGCAGGATGATACAAGAATTCCATTGCGGACCGTTCAAGCTGAGGTATTGGCACCACTTTCCTGACACGGGATTGTAAATAATGTCCGGAGCCCACATGTTGCCGTCTACGGTCCATGGTATTTCTTCTCCATTGGTACCGGTACCGGGAAGGGCGCAGTTCCAAGCTGCGGCATCGAAATTACCGAAATCCACCGTTTCGCCGTGAATGGTGATTTTCCGCGTTTGGTGGGTGTGGAAAGCGTCTGCCGGAGCTACGTCGGACGTGATTGTCCCGTCTGTATTCACCATGCCCCAAGGAAAGGACACCCCGGTCCAGTTCTGCAAATCCCGGGTTTTGGCAGTGGCCATGTGTGAACCGAAGACGTAATACAGCCTGCTCCCCTCATCATAAGCGATGGAAGGGTCGTGCGCACTGGTGCGTTGCATGTTTATTGTGGAATATTTGTTTTTCGCATCTTCCGTAGTCACGGGAATCCGGAGAGGCTCCTCTTGCCCATGTGAAGGCAAGGAGTGGGATAGCGTAACAGTGAGCACCAAACTTTTCAATAGGGAGCAGAATACTTTTTTCATGACTTTAATCAGGCTAATGGTTATAGTTAAAATGGTTTTAAAACACAAAACGCAACTAACTTTCCTGAAGTTAATTGCGTTTGTATTAAGTTGCGGAGGCTCGACTCGAACGAACGACCTCCAGGTTATGAGCCTGGCGAGCTACCAACTGCTCCACTCCGCGATGTGTTTCTTGTTTCTGTGTGCAAAGGTAATGCTTTTCCACAGAATGGCCAAATAAATTGCGGATTATTTTCGTGAAATTGCGAATGTGACCGTTTCGTTGCCGGTGGTGGAGCGTTCCGTGTTCCTTGTCTTGCAGCGGTGGTAGGCCACCATTAGTCTTGTACAAGGATATAGTTTATTTGGCTTTCTTCGTTGGTGGCTTCCTGTTTGAAGATGACCGGTCGGAGACCGTCGTTGCAACTACACAGATGGCAATGCCTGCTTTGCTTATCCAATCGCCGTAGTAGAACGGCTCTTTCGTTGCGCCGTGGGCCAACGCAAATACATATTGGTAAATCGCTTTCCAAGCCTCGTCGCAAAATCCGTCGGGTTTGGCATAGTCGGCATAAAATACCTGTCCTTCGCGGAGCATCGGGCATGGGGGCAGTCCTGCTGCGCCGTATGCAAAATTACGGAAAAGCCGGTATGGCGGCAATAAAGTCTGTGTTAATTTGAGCCGGGCTTACCCGTTTCGGATAACAATGGCAGGCTTTTTTGCCGGACTGAAACGAAAATTAAGGGGGAAATATTGCCTGCTTGCCGGATTTCGCTTACATTTGTAACAGTTATGGCTGTTTCGAAGACAAGGACACGATTGGTGGATGTGGCGCGAGGGCTGTTTGCCAAGCAAGGGCTGGAGAATACGACGATGAACGATATTGCCGTAGCCTCGGGCAAAGGACGCCGTACGCTTTACACCTATTTCAAGAATAAGGAAGACATTTATTTTGCCGTGATAGAAACGGAGTTGGAGCATCTTTCGGCCCAGTTGTCGGAAGTGGCCAATAAAAGGATGGATTTGGAGGAAAAACTGGTGGAAATCATTTATGTCCATTTGCATTCCATTAAAGAGGTCGTGTTGCGCAACGGTAATTTGCGTGCCGAATTCTTCCGTAATATCTGGATGGTGGAGAAGGTGAGGAAACATTTCGACCAAAAAGAAACGGAGTTTTTCATCGGGGTGTTGAAAGAAGGGGTCGCCTCGGGTGAGTTTTCCATAGAGAATGTGGCATTGGTGGCCGATGTGATGCACTATTGTGTGAAAGGGTTGGAGGTGCCTTACATCTACGGCCGCTTGGGAGAGGGACTGAACAAGGCGGAAACGCGCCGTATGGTGAAGACATTGATACACCGCGCATTGCGGGGAGAACGTTGACAGATAATATATTTAACCATTAAATAATAAATTGATTATGGGATTATTGACAGGAAAGACGGCTTTGGTGACGGGTGCCGCCCGCGGCATCGGCAAGGCCATAGCCCTGAAGTTTGCCGCCGAAGGCGCGAACGTGGCTTTTACGGATTTGGTAATTGATGAAAACGGGCAGGCTACCGAGGCGGAAATCTCCGCTTTCGGCGTGAAGGCCAAAGGCTACGCTTCCAATGCGGCTGATTTTGCACAGACGGAAGAAGTGGTGAAGCAGGTGAAAGAGGATTTCGGTTCGATAGATATTTTGGTAAACAATGCCGGTATCACCAAAGACGGCTTGATGTTGCGCATGACGGAGGCACAGTGGGACGCAGTGATTGCCGTCAACCTGAAGTCGGCTTTCAACTTCATCCACGCTTGTACGCCTATTATGATGCGCCAGAAGGGCGGTTCCATCATCAATATGGCTTCCGTGGTGGGCGTGCACGGCAATGCCGGGCAGTGCAACTATTCGGCTTCCAAGGCCGGTATGATAGCTTTGGCCAAGTCCATAGCTCAGGAGATGGGAGCCAAAGGTATCCGTGCCAATGCCATAGCACCGGGCTTTATCGAGACGGCCATGACGGCAGCATTGTCGGACGACGTGCGTGCGGAATGGTGCAAGAAGATACCTTTGCGTCGTGGCGGCACGCCGGAAGACGTGGCCAACGTGGCACTTTTCTTGGCTTCCGACCTGTCTTCTTACGTGTCGGGACAGGTTATCCAGATTGACGGTGGCATGAACATGTAATCCGTATGGACGTAGTCTACGAAGACAACCACCTCATCATCGTCGACAAAAGCAGTTCGGAGATTGTGCAGGGCGACAAGACCGGCGACAAGCCTTTGGCGGAGATGGTGAAGGAATACATCAAACAGAAGTACCACAAGCCGGGGAACGTGTTCCTCGGCGTGGTGCATCGTTTGGACCGTCCCGTGAGCGGACTGGTGGTCTTTGCCCGTACCGGCAAGGCTTTGGCCCGGCTCAACGAAATGTTCCGTACGAAAGAAGTGCACAAGACGTATTGGGCCATTGTGGGGAATTGTCCGCCTGCGGAAGAAGGGGAACTGGTGCATTGGTTGGTGCGTAACGAGAAGCAGAACAAGTCGTATGCTTACGACAAGGAAAAGCCCGGGGCAAAGAAAGCCATCCTCGATTATAAGCTTATCGGACGTTCGGAACGTTATTTCCTTTTGGAAATAGACCTCAAAACCGGCCGCCACCATCAAATCCGCTGCCAGTTGGCCAAGATGGGCTGCCCGATCAAGGGGGATCTGAAGTACGGTGCGCCGCGCAGCAACCCCGACGGGAGCATTTGCCTGCATGCCCGCCGTGTGCGTTTCGTCCACCCCGTATCCAAGCAAGAGATAGACGTGGAGGCACCCGTGCCCGAGGGCAATTTGTGGCATAGCTTCCAAAATGACAAATAGTCATTTCCGGGTCGACGGGAATGGCGTATTTGCAAGCCGGGACGGGAGCGGTCGCGAATAATGGATTCTCGTGCATCGGGAATCTGACAGAATGCTGCCTTTTGTTTTTGGAGCTTTCTTTTCGATAGAGGATATGCCATGTCTTTCCGCATGGCTTTTTTTATATGTCTTTCCGTCGGGCGTTTCCGTTGTCGTTTTGTTTTTCCTTTTTGAGGCTCTCGGGCTTCCATGTAGGTGGGAAAACAGGGCTTTCGGCATCTCTTCTCCACGGTAAGAAGTCGTTTTTCCGTCTTTTGGTACAGGTTGCCCGCAAGTTCTGCGGACATTGGAAAATCGCTTTCAGCCGAATGAATTTTTATTCGGCTGAAAGCGATTCCGGGAAATGCCGCATAGGAGCAAAAGATGCCCTTGCTGCATGGCTTTTTGTTAACGTTTGGCTTCCCATGGCAGGAGTTTCCGTTTTTGGGGCTATGGTGTAAAAGAGGCGGTTGCTGTCTTTTTGCCGGCATTTTCATTTCTTTTCCTGACATCCTGTCCGCACGTAAGTGTTGGCTTGTGCGGCTGTCCGTAATGCCGGATTTTTCGTTTTTTTGGCCGGATTCAGGCTGTATGCCTTGAAAATGATACAAAAAACAAAATAAATGTAACATAGGCGAAAGAGAAATCTTGTTTTTATTCGTAATTTTGCGGCAGGAACAATCAAATAATTAATCAATAATCCATGAAGAAATACTTCTTGCTCGCATGTGCGTTTTGTGCGTTTGGGGTGGCAGATGCGGCCACCATACAGTTTTCAAGTCCTGATAAAAAGTTGCAGGTGACGGTGGCCGATGACGGTGGCCGCCCTACTTACCGTGTCGTTTGCGGTGAGACCGTGTTCTTGGAACAATCTCCTTTGGGATTGCTGACGAATATCGGTGATTTCTCACAAGGGATGACCTTGCAGGAATCTTCTTTTTCTTCCTCGCCGGTGTCCGGCCACTATGAATTGCCTACTATAAAACGCAGCAAGGTAGACGTGCGGGCTACGAAAGCGGTTTGCCCTTTTTATAAGGACGGCAAGCACATTTTCGATGTCGTGTTCCATGTGTCCGACCATGATGTGGCCTTTAAATATAAGATGTATCCACAGGGGAATACCTTGTGCTGTGTGGTCAAGGAGGAGACGACGGGCTTCGTGCTTCCTCAGGGTACCACGACATTCCTCTGTCCGCAGGCCGGGCCGATGGGAGGATTTGCGCGAACCAGCCCGAGTTATGAGACATCGTACACCGCAGACGGTGAGATGGGAAAGAACGGTTGGGGTAACGGTTACACGTTTCCCTGCCTGTTCCGTACGGGGAATAAGGGCTGGGTGCTGATTTCCGAGACAGGAGTGGACAGCCGTTATTGCGCAAGCCGCTTGATGGGAAAGGACGGCGGCCTTTACACCATCGGTTTTCCTCAGGAGGGGGAATATAACGGTAACGGGACGGCCTGCCCCGGTATCGCCTTGCCGGGCGAAACGCCTTGGCGCACGGTTACCGTGGGGCAGACGTTGGCACCGATTGTGGAGACCACCATACCATACGACGTGGTAGAGCCTCTCTATGAGCCTTCGCGCCGGTATGTCTACGGTCGCGGCACGTGGAGTTGGATTATCGCAGGCGACAACAGCATGAACTATGACGAACAGAAGCGTTATGTGGATTTTGCGGCAGACATGGGTTACGAGAGCGTGCTCGTGGATGCCTGGTGGGATTCGCGCGTGGGATACGAACGGACGGCAGAACTGGCCCGTTACGCCGCAGGCAAGGGGGTCGGCCTGTATTTGTGGTACAATTCCAACGGTTATTGGAACGATGCGCCCCAAGGGCCGCGTGGCCGCATGGACAACATGATAGTCCGCCGCCGGGAGATGAAATGGATGAAGGAAACCGGCATCCGGGGTATCAAGGTGGACTTCATCGGGAGCGACAAGCAACAGACCATGCAGCTTTACGAAGACATCTTGGCTGATGCCAACGATTACGGTTTGATGGTGATTTACCACGGTTGCACCCTTCCGCGTGGTTGGGAGCGGATGTATCCCAATTTCGTGGCCAGCGAGGCGGTATTGGCCAGTGAGAACCTGAACTTCTCGCAGAAAAGTTGCGATGCCGAGGCTTTCAATGCCTGCCTGCATCCTTTCATCCGGAACACGGTGGGCAGTATGGACTTCGGTGGCAGTGCGCTGAACAAGTATTACAATGCGAAGAATGAACCGCGCGGCAGCCGCCGGGTGACGTCCGATGTCTATGCGTTGGCTACGGCCGTATTGTTCCAGTCGCCCGTGCAACATTTTGCCCTCGCCCCCAACAATCTGACGGACGCTCCGGCTTGGGCGATAGACTTCATGAAGCAAGTGCCTACGACGTGGGATGATGTCCGTTTCATCGATGGTTACCCCGGGAAATACGTCATTCTGGCACGTCGTCACGGCGATAAATGGTATGTGGCGGGAGTGAACGCGCAGCAGGAAACGCTGAAGACGGAAATCAGCCTGCCGATGTGGGCTTCCGGTACGGAATTGCAGGTATATGCCGATGACAATAAGTTGCAGGGCGAAGTGAAGTCGGTGAAGTTAGGGAAGAAACAGACCGTGAAAGTAACGATTCCGTGCAACGGAGGCCTGATGATGGTAAATCGGTAGGAGAATGATGACGTTCTTGAGCATGATGGTTTTATGCTTCGCCTTAGGTTGGCCGGCCTTGGCGAGGGCACAAGGGAATCCGTGGAACAACCCGGTCGTGTCGCCCCGTGTGGGTACCGGAGGGGAAGTGACTTTTTCGGTCAGTGCCCCTTCTGCTTCACGGGTGGAGCTTTCGGGGCAGTTTATGGACGGTACATGCCCGATGCGGAAAGGAACTGACGGGGTGTGGAGCGTGACGGTAAAGATAGGCCGTCCCGACATTTATCCTTACTCATTCCGCATCGACGGGGTGGAGGTTTCCGACCCGAGCAACCCCCTGGCCTTTCCCAACGAACGTTTCAAGGCCAGCTTGTTGGAGATGCCGGACACGGCAGCCCTCTATGCACGCCATAAAGATGTTCCGAGGGGACAGGTACGCTATTGCAGTTATTATTCCGAGGTCTTGCAGACCGACCGTACGATGTTGGTGTATACCCCTCCGGGCTATGACCGGGAGGCCGGTCGGCGTTATCCCGTGCTTTATCTCGTGAGCGGCACGACCGATACGGAGGAAACCTGGTACAAGGTGGGGCGCGTGGATGCCATTTTGGACAATCTCATCGCCAGGGGAGAGGCCGAGCCGATGCTCGTGGTCATGCCGTACGGTTATATGCCGTCCCACGGTACGCCTATGCCCTCATCGCCTGAGGCTGCCGAAATGTATGCCACCTTTGCCCGCGAACTAACGGAAGCCGTGATACCCTATGTGGAGTCGGAGTTCCGTACGGAACTTTCGCGTGAGTCCCGTGCGGTCGGCGGGTTCTCGCGTGGCGGCGGGCAGGCTCTGTTTGCAGCCTTTTCCCATCCTGAATTGTTCGCCCATGTGGCTTCTTATAGTGCCTATCTTACTCCGCAGGTGATGGACCGTCATTTCGGGCGGCTTATGGAGGATCCCGCACGTATGGATTCCCTCTACCGGGTGAAATGGTTCGGTGTCGGGCGCGGGGATTTCCTCTATGCCGATGTGATGAGGCACCTTGATTATTTTCGGGAGAAAGGTATTTCCTGCCGGACGTGTATCACGGACGGGGGCCATACATGGATGAACGCCCGTGCCTACTTGGCTGAAACGTTGAGGCTTTTCTTCCGGTCGTCCGAATCCTGAGGATGGTTTTTGGGGCTATAAAATAATAACCTTTAAATAATAGATTGGTAAAATGAAACATTCACTTATGACCTCTGCCCTCGCCGCATTGTTGGCATGTGCAGGGCAAACCGTGCTTTACGCACAAGATCCCATTATCCAGACCAAGTACACGGCCGACCCCGCGCCCATGTTACATAACGACACCGTGTTCCTTTATACGGGGCATGACGAAGACGATGCGCAGGGTTACGGTTTCAAGATGCTTGACTGGCAGCTTTATACGTCTACCGACATGGTGAACTGGACCGACCATGGCCCGGTGGCTTCCACGAAGGATTTTGCATGGCGCAAGCGTGACAACGGAGCCTGGGCTGCACAAGTGGTAGAGCGGAACGGCAAGTTCTACATGTACTGTCCGCTTCACGGCAATGGCATCGGCGTGTTGGTATCCGACTCGCCTTACGGGCCTTTTAAAGACCCTATCGGCAAGCCGTTGGTATGGCAAAAGGAGCATTGGGACGACATCGACCCCACGGTATATATCGACGATGACGGTCAGGCTTACATGTATTGGGGTAACCCCAATCTTTATTACGTGAAGCTCAACGAAGATATGATTTCTACCTCGGGCGATATCGTGAAAATCGGCAAATTGAAGACTTATCAGGAAGGGCCATGGTTTTACAAGCGCGACGGCCATTATTACTTGGCCTTTGCTTCCACCTGCTGTCCCGAAGGTATCGGTTATGCCATGAGTGATTCGCCCACCGGTCCGTGGGACGTGAAAGGATACATCATGCGTCCTACCGAACGCACGCGCGGTAACCATCCGGGCATTGTGGACTACAAGGGGAAGACTTATGTGTTCGGACAGAATTACGACCTCTTGCGCCTGGAAATGGAGGAACATCACGAACGCCGTTCCGTATCTGTGGCTGAAATGCATTATAATGCAGACGGCACGATTCAGGAAGTGCCTTATTTCAAGGATGTGAAAGTGGAACAGGTTGAACTTTTCAACCCATACCGCCGTGTGGAAGCCGAGACGATGGCTTGGGGCTACGGCCTGAAGACGGAGAAGATGCCGGGCGGCGGCATTTATGTGACGGCGGTGGACGATGGCGACTCGTTGATTGTACGTGGGGTGGACTTCCGGAAGCGTGGTGCCAAACGTTTCCGTGCTTGCATCGCTTCGGAACAAGGTTGTACCGTCGAAATACATTTGGACAGTGTCGACGGGCCGTTGGTGGGAACGTTGGAGGTGAAAGCCACCGGAGGCATGCAGGCGTATAAAGAAATGGAATGCCGCGTGAAGGGAGCTAAAGGCGTACATGACTTGGTATTCCTCTTTAAGGGCGGTGCCGGCAAGAACCTTATGAATTGGGATTTTTGGCGTTTCAGCTGAAGTCGTAAACGATAAAAAAGAAAGTAAATGCGCACGGGAGGCCGGATAGGTGAACTTTTCCAAAGTCGGTTTCCCGTGTGCTTTTTTTGTAAAAGACTATTTTTCCCCGTTGTTCGTTTGTTGCCATGTAACATAGGTTTTTCCTGATGTAGCATGTCGGTGAAGGATTCAACATGGTTATCATGAATTTCAACGGGAGGATGGCTTGGGAACATGGGTCGGAATATAATTTTGCATCGTGAAACTATAAAACAATAGACAAGATGAAAAGGACAGTTTTGCTTTTTTGCGGGCTATCTTGTGCGGCCTTCGTGACTGCGCAGGATTACCAACGTACTGATTACGGCATTAAAGCCACAGTGGATGCCGTGGATGTGGAGGTACAGTTTTTTACGCCCTCTATGGTGAGAGTGGTCAAGTCGCCCCATGGCGAGAGTTTCAAGAAAGAAAGCCTGTCGGTGGTGGCTTTGCCCGAAAAGGTGGGTTTCAAAGTCGGCACCAAGGACGGTGCCATCGTGATGGGTACCAAGGAACTCCAAGTGAGCTTGGACACGTCCACCGGTGCGCTTTCCTATGAGACAGCCGATGGCAGGCACTTGCTTGCCGAGAAGCCGGCGGAGAAACCCTTCACTCCTTTTGACGATGCCGGTGATGCGACTTATAATGTATACCAGGCTTTCAAATTGGAGACTGACGAGGCCATTTACGGCTTAGGACAGTTGCAGAACGGGAAGATGTCGCAAAGAGGGCAAGTGAAGAATCTTGTGCAGGGCAACGTGGAGGATGTCAGCCCTTTCATCCAGTCTACCAAAGGATACGGGCTTTTCTGGGACAATTATTCACCTACGCTCTTTACCGACAATGCCTCGGAAACATCTTTCCGTTCGGAGGTGGGTGATTGCATGGACTATTATTTCATGTACGGCGGGGATGCCGACGGCGTAGTGGCGCAGGTTCGGCATCTTACAGGTGAAGTGCCGATGTTCCCACTTTGGACTTATGGTTACTGGCAGAGCAAGGAGCGTTATAAGAGCCAAGGGGAAACCGTGGGAGTCGTGCGCAAATACCGTGAATTAGGCGTGCCTCTCGATGGCATCATACAAGACTGGCAATATTGGGGACACAACTATTTGTGGAATGCCATGGACTTTCAGAACCCTCAATTCAATAATCCCCGGAAAATGATAGATGACGTGCATGCGATGAACGCGCACATGGCGATTTCCATCTGGTCATCGTTCGGTCCGGCTACAAAGCCTTACCGGGAGTTGGCTGATAAAGGATTGCTGTACGATTTCCGGACATGGCCTGCATCAGGGACGGAAAGTTGGCCGCCTAATATGGAATATCCTTCCGGTGTGCGGGTGTATGACGCTTATTCTCCCGAAGCCCGTGACATCTATTGGAAATACCTGAACGAGGGAATCTTCAAGCTTGGCATGGATGCATGGTGGATGGATTCTACCGAACCGGATCATCTGGATTTCAAGCCCGAAGATATGGACACGAAGACCTATATGGGGTCTTTCCGGAAAGTACGTAATGCCTATCCGCTCATGTCCGTTGGTGGAGTGTACGACCATCAGCGTGCCGTGTCGTCGGACAAACGCGTGTTCATCCTGACCCGTTCGGGCTTTTTGGGGCAGCAGCGTTACGGGGCTAATGTGTGGAGCGGCGACGTGGGCTCATCATGGGAGACCTTGCGTAAACAGGTGCCGGCCGGCTTGAATTTCTCGCTTTGCGGCATGCCCCATTGGAACAACGACATCGGTGGCTTCTTTGCCGGGCAATATAATAAGAGTTGGAACGACGGGACGGCTCCTAAGAATCCTCTTTATCAGGAGTTGTACGTGCGTTGGCTGCAATTTGGTGCCTTTACTCCGATGATGCGTTCCCACGGAGCGGATACACCCCGTGAAATATACCAGTTCGGAAAGAAGGGCGAACCCGTGTACGATGCCATTGAGAAGATGATTCGTTTGCGTTACTCGTTGTTGCCTTACATTTATTCTACGTCTTGGGAGGTCACGCACCGGCAATCTACGTTCATGCGCGCTTTGGTCATGGACTTCCCGAGAGACAAAAAGGTGTGGAATATGAATGATGAGTATATGTTCGGCAAGGCTTTCCTCGTGGCACCCGTACTTGAGGCTCAGTACACTCCCGAAAAAGTGGTGAAAGTGGACGAGGAAAGCGGTTGGAACCGCGACAATGCGGGGAAGGCTGATGAAAGGGTACACGTGGATTTCATGCAACAGAAGTCCGCAGAGGTCTATCTTCCGGCAGGGACTGCATGGTATGACTTTTGGACAAATGAGAAAATGGAGGGAGGGCGCACCGTGACACGTGCCACGACGTTCGACATCATACCTTTATATATTAAACCAGGTAGTATCGTGCCTCTCGGACCCGACGTGCAATATGCCACGGAGAAGCCGTGGGATAACCTGACTCTCCGTGTTTACCCGGGTGCTGACGGCAGTTTTGTGCTTTACGAGGACGAGTTCGACAATTACAATTACGAGAAAGGAGCTTATACAGAGATTCCCATGGCCTGGGATGATTCCTCGCGTCGTCTGACTCTGGGAGCACGCAAAGGCGAATACAAAGGCATGTTGCAATCCCGTAAGTTTACGGTGTTGCTTCCCGACGGGCGGCAAAAGGCCGTGTCTTATAATGGAAAGAAAGTTTCGGTGAAATTTTGATAAGGTGTCCTTTGTCGTGTGGCAAAGGTGGAGTCCCCGCAAGAGGCTACGTTTGCAAGCCTTTTGCGGGGTCTTTTGTTCAGGTTTCATGCCTAAGGATAAGGCTTGTCTTTTGGTATGCCCATTTGCTTAGGCAGAAAACCGGATAGGAGGCTAATATTCCGGCAATGGCATCCACTAAGTAATGTGCCTGGATATAGACTGTGGCCAGTGTCAAAAGGAGGGCGAAAGGTGATAATATGAAGAGGAAACGTTTGCTTTGCGGACGGACCAGATAGAGCAGGATAAAAGTAATGCCGATATGTGAGGAAGGAAAAGCGGCTGTCGGGCGTTCGCCGGAATCCTGCGCCCATTCGACTAAATGACAGAAAAAACCGTCGGCATAGCCCGGTGATGGGAGCATGTCGGTACGATGGCTGAAGTAGGTACCTAAAGACGGGAATATCCCGCTTTCGGCACATTCCGGGGTTATGGCCTGAAAATAGAACTGGGGTCCGGCAACGGGGAGGAATATATAGATGAGGTAAAAGATGAAAAAGGAGCACATGACAGTGAATGAGGCTTTCTCGTAATGGTTATTGCGACAGAGAAAGAAGAAAACCATGACGGCCACAATCATGGGATAATAAGAGAAATAACCCATATTTACGGCTTCGGAAAACCAAGGCCATGGGCAAAGGCGGCTGAACTCCAATGAGGGTTGGCAACTGAAAAGCACTGCATCCCATCGGGCGAATATGTGGTCCAAATTGGGAAACGTCCGGTTGAACTCGTAAGTGTCCGGATACCAGTAGCTGAGCAAAGCCATCTGTGCTGTGATGCGGATGAAAGTCATAAGTCTGCGCGGCCAAAAGAGATAGATTCTCCACAATAAGATTGTACCGAGAAAGATGTACAGACGGTCGGCCAACATGTCCCGAGGGTGGTCCATGTCCGGCCAAAGCACGAACATGGCCAAGGTCGTGAGGATGCTGTAAGTTATGGCCAACCATTCAATCGGCCATAAGCCTTTGGGTTTATTGTCGTTTCCGGTAAGCCATTGGACGGAAATTCTCATAGCCATCCCTCCTTTTTATACCAGTCCATCGTTTCTTTAACTCCTCGTGCCAAAGGGTATTCGGGACGGAAATCCAACTCTTCCACGGCCGGTTGGATGTCGCATTGCCAGTTGCGTTGGCATAGAATGTGGAATTTGTCGCGGTTAAGGGTGGTGGTGCGGCCCCGCCATGTGCTGAAGCTGCCATTTATGGCACATACGAAACGAAGGAA
This sequence comes from Paraprevotella xylaniphila YIT 11841, assembly GCF_900683745.1. Classification (NCBI taxonomy): domain Bacteria; kingdom Pseudomonadati; phylum Bacteroidota; class Bacteroidia; order Bacteroidales; family Prevotellaceae; genus Paraprevotella; species Paraprevotella xylaniphila. The sequence goes on along the minus strand of NZ_LR215980.1, from coordinate 2,611,621 downwards.
CCATACCGGAGCCTTGATGCGGAGCATGAACGGATGTCCAAGCTCCGTGCGTATCAAGTCGCTGAATTCAGTACTGTGGTATACGTTTCCGTCGCTGATGAAAAATTCGCGCCCGATGACATCTTTTACCATGGCAGAGAAAACGGCTTGTACAAGGTCTTTCACGTAAACGAATGTGATTTCCTGCGGACGGTATCCTACGCTGAAGTCTACGTGCTGTTTGATACTTTGCGCCATGACGAAGTAGTCTTTTTCACGTGGCCCGTACACACCGGTGGGGCGGAGAATGACGTAGGGAAAATCTTTCAAAGACTTGAGATAACGTTCGGCTTCCAGCTTGCTTTCCCCGTATGCCGTGTTGGGGCGTGGCGTATCATTTTCCCGTATCGGGGCATATATCCAGGGATTGTCCGAAGTGGCGTGACGTACTGCCTGTTCGCGTATGGCACCGAACACGCTGAGGGTACTGATGAAAATAAAACGCCCGGGCGCCATGTCCAGTTCGCGGAGCGCATCGACAAAATGACGTGTTCCCTCCGTATTGGTGCGGAAAAAGTCTTCACGTCGGATACATTTGGTGGCTCCGGCTGCATGTACGATGACATCCCAACCTCCGAATTCGGCTTTGCATGCCGCCAGTTGGGGGCGTAGGATTTCAGGATGTTCCATGTCTAATTCGACGAAACGGATTCGGGAGTCCTGAAGATAGTTCCGGCTACTGGTGGCGCGCATGCCTGCCCATATCACGTGTCCTTCCGTCAGTCCCTTTTCAACGATAAAACTACCGATGAAGCCGCTTGCTCCTGTTACTAATATTTTCATACGCGTTTGTTCTATTTGTTTTATTTCCTGTAAGTTCCGTCGGCATCCTTCACAGGCTCCACATGGATGCCCACATGGGTTTCATTTCCGTATTTCTCTTTCAATTTGTTTTCTATGACCGATGCCTTGGCGTGTGCTTCATACAAAGTCAAATGCCCGTCCATCCGGACGTGCATCTCTATGGCATAGTGGTTGCCGATGCGGCGTGTGCGCAAATTGTGTATGGCCGATACTCCCGGTGTGTTCTCCGCAATGAGGCAGATTTCCTTTTCTATTTCGTCCGGCAATGATTTTTCAGTCAGCTCGTCCACGCACGGTTTCAAGAGTTGGACGGACACCTTCATGATGAAGAAACTCACGATTACAGCAGCCATGGGGTCGAGCACGCTCCATGATTCGCCCAGGGCTATGGCCCCTCCGATGCCCATGGCTGTTCCAATGGAAGAGAAAGCATCGCTACGGTGATGCCAGGCGTTGGCTATGACTGCGCTGGAATTGATTTTGCGTCCCACGTGAATGGTGTAACGGTATATCAGTTCTTTGGAGACGATGGAGATGATGGCTCCTGCGAAAGCAAGCATGCCCGGGACAGGAAGACGGCCTCCTTGCCATACGGTTTGGATGGCTCGCAGTCCGTTCCAACAAATGCCTGCGCCTACGGCAAAAAGTACAATACCGATTATTGCCGTGGCTAACGTCTCATATTTGCCATGGCCGTAATCGTGATTTTTATCTTGCGGTTTATTGGAAATACGTGTGAAGATGAGCACGACGATGTCGGTTGCAAAATCAGATAAAGAATGTACGGCATCGGCTATCATGGCCGCGCTGTGCCCCAGGATTCCGGCTATGAGCTTGAATACGACTAACAGAAAGTTGACAAAACTTCCTGCCCATGTAACTTGATAGATGGCTTTTTCCCGTTCGGTTAGTTTCATTGGTCTGTTGGCTTATGAAAAAGAAAGAACAAAGATAAGCATTTTCAGAAAAAATAAGAGATAAAAGAGGAGCGGAATGAATAAATATGCTTAACTTGCAGAAAGATTACAGATAACAAACCTCTAAAATATCAAATTTATGGGAAAAACAGGAAAGAAGGGCGGCAAGCGCCTGAAGAAAAAAGAACTGGCGAAAATGTTAATGGAACTTTTTCAAAATAATCCCGCCGAGGTTTACGACATTAAACGTATATTCAGAGACTTGAAACTGGACACGCATCCTGCCAAGTTGCTTTGTATGGACTTGTTGGAAGATTTGGCGATGGATGATTATATAAAAGAAACAGAGAAGCTGCATTTTCGCTTGAATACCACGGGGCAAGTGTTTGAAGCCATATTCAATCGCAAAGCGAACGGTAAAAACACCGTGACCCCGTTGGATGGAGGAGAGCCTGTCCTTGTGGCCGAACGGAACTCTTTGCACGCCATGGGAGGAGACAAGGTGAAAGTGACTTTGTTAGCCCGCAGGAAGCATCATGTACGCGAGGCACAAGTGGTCGAGATTCTCGAAAGGAACGACAAGTCGTTTGTCGGAAAGTTGGAAGTGCGTAAGGATTTTGCTTTCCTGCTCACCGAAGACCGTACGTTGGCCAACGACATATTTATTCCTAAAAAAGCGTTGAAAGGTGGTAAAAGCGGAGATAAGGCTGTGGTGAAGATTACCGAATGGCCCGAACATGCCAAGAATCCGATAGGTAAGGTCGTGGATATATTGGGGCAGAGTGGAGACAATACCACGGAAATGCACTCCATTTTGGCCGAATACGGCTTACCTTATGCTTATCCCAAGTCTGTGGAAGATGAGGCTGAGAAGATTGACCCGGGCATCACTGCCGAAGAAATCGGGCTGCGTGAGGACCTGCGTGAGGTGACGACTTTTACCATCGACCCGAGGGATGCCAAGGATTTCGACGATGCGATTTCCATTCGTAAAACGGACGACGGATTGTGGGAGGTAGGAGTACATATCGCAGATGTCTCGCATTATGTAAAAGAGGGGAGCGTTATAGACAAAGAAGCTGTGAAGCGTGCCACTAGTGTGTATTTGGTAGACCGGACGATTCCGATGCTGCCTGAACGTTTGTGCAATTTCATCTGTTCTTTACGTCCGAATGAAGAGAAGTTGACTTATAGCGTCGTGTTTAAATTGGACGACAAGGCTGTAGTCAAAGACTGGCATCTGGCTCATACTGTCATTAAGAGTGACCGCCGTTTTACGTATGAAGAAGTACAGAAGGTGTTGGAAGACCATAAAGAAGCTTCGCCTGAAGACTATAAGATGCCGGGCGACCATGAGGCAGATCCGAACTTTAACGGGCCGGATGTGTTGCCGGCCGAACATTTTGCCACGGAATTGATTACATTGAACCGCTTGGCCAAACAACTTCGTGCCCGGCGCTTTGAGCATGGCTCCATCAATTTCGACCGTAGTGAGGTACGTTTTGACATAGACGATAAGGGCAAGCCGATAGGAGTGTATTTCAAGGTGGCGAAAGATGCGAATAAATTGGTGGAAGAGTTTATGTTGCTGGCCAATCGTACAGTAGCCGAGAGCGTGGGGAAGCAGCCTAAAAATAAAAAGCCCAAGACACTGCCCTACCGTGTACATGATTTGCCGGATCAGGACAAACTGATTAATCTGAGTGAGTTTATTGTGAAATTCGGCTATAAACTGAAACCGACAGGGTCTAAGGAAGAGGTGGCCAAAGGATTGAACAAGCTATTGACCGACATTCAGGGGAAGAAAGAGCAAAATCTGATAGAAACCGTTTCGTTGCGGGCCATGATGAAGGCACGTTATAGTACGCATAATATCGGGCATTACGGGTTGGCTTTTGATTACTATACGCATTTTACTTCCCCTATCCGCCGTTATCCTGACGTGATGGTGCATCGGTTGCTGACGCGGTATGCTGACGGAGGGCGCAGTGCCAGCCAGGACAAGTATGAAGAGTTGTGTGAACATTGCAGCGCGATGGAGCAGTTGGCAGCCAGTGCCGAGCGTGCCAGTATCAAGTATAAGCAGGTGGAATTCATGAGCGACAAGTTGGGGCAAGTGTTTGAAGGAACTGTCAGCGGTGTGACGGAGTTCGGCCTGTATGTGGAAATCAATGAGAATAAATGTGAAGGTATGGTACCCTTGCGTGATTTGGATGACGATTATTATGAATTCGACGAGCGTAACTACTGCTTGTGGGGACGCAAGCACCATCATCGTTATTCTCTGGGGGATACGGTACAAGTAAAAGTTGTGAAAGCCAATTTGGAAAAGAAGCAATTGGATTATGCTTTGGTCAGGGAATGAGAGGGCGGAATCCAATCATTTGTCTGAATATATTTGGCATTTTTCGGGTCATACGCTAACTTTGCAACGGAAAACGTCTCATTAAACGTGTATATATATGTCACAGAAATTAGTTCAGTCTCAATCTATGCAGCAGGTCCAGACGCTGTCCCCGCAGCAGGTGCTGCAGGTGCGGTTGTTGGAAATGCCTGTTTCAGAACTGGAACAACGTGTGAAAAACGAATTGATAGATAACGGAGCGTTGGAAGAGAGTCTGGGGAGTTCCGAGGATGCCGATACTTCTTCGGAAGATGTCTATGACGGTACAGATGATACAGAGTCGGCCGGGGGCGAAGCTTCTGGGTTGGACGGTGGTTTGCCTTCCGATGAATATCGTCCGGCTGAGGTACGGCAGGCGATGGACGATTATCGCACACCGGACGATGTGCCGGACTATCTGTTGCAGGAACGAGGAGGGAAAGACCGTCCGGAAACGATGGATTATGGCGATACGACATCTTTTTACGAACAGATGACGGAGCAGATGAACGAATGTGACCTGACACCGCGTGAACGGGAATTGATGGCTTATCTTATCGGTTCGTTGGAAAATGACGGCCTGTTGAAAAAGAAACTTTCCACGTTGGCGGACGAGTTGGAGATTTATGCAGGAATACAGACTACGGAGTCGGAACTGGAAGCAGTGTTGGCTCGGTTGCAGACTTTCGACCCTCCCGGAATCGGGGCACGCGATTTGAGAGAATGCCTTTTGTTGCAACTCCGTCGGGATGAACATCGCGGAAGCCGGCAAAAGCAGTTGGAATATGAAATTATCGACAAGCTGTTTGATGAATTTACCCATAAACGTTGGGACAGGATTGCCGCTCGCTTGCATTTGACAGAAGCAGAGTGCGAGCGTTTGCAGAGAGATTTAAAGAAACTCAATCCGCGTCCGGGGAGTGCCATGGGCGAGGTGGTAGGACATAATTACCAACAAATCGTGCCGGACTTTGCCGTAGAGACCGATGATGACGGGGGAATTACCCTTTCTTTCAATAAAGGCGATGTGCCGGAGTTACGTATCAGTCCTTCGTTCATGGAAATCCTTCATCAGGTAGACACCGGACGCGCAAAGTTAAGTCGGCCGGAACGGGAAGCTTTGCAATATACTCGTCAGAAGATAGAAAAAGCACAGGGATTCATCGAGGCTGTGAAACAGCGTCGGCGTACGTTGACCGCTGTCATGCAGGCTATTATTGATTGGCAGCGTCCTTTCTTTCTGGAAGGAGATGAGACTTTGTTGCGCCCGATGATATTGAAGGATGTGGCCGAGCGTACGGGATTGGATATCTCTACCGTATCCCGTGCTGCCAACAGTAAATATGTGGAGACCCATTACGGGACTTATCCGCTCAAATGGTTCTTTAGCGACGGTTATGTGACAGGTGACGGGCAGGAGATTGCCACCCGTAAGATTCAGGCCGCTTTGAAGGATTTGGTAGAGGCGGAAGACAAGAAGAAGCCGCTGAGCGATGAGGCGTTGACGGCGATGTTGAATGAAAAAGGCTTTCCCATTGCGCGGCGCACGGTGGCCAAATACCGGGAACAACTGGGGATACCTGTAGCACGGTTAAGGCGATGAGATATAGGAATCTTATTCTATCGGCTCGTTTATTGTCGGTCGTTTTTAGGCCGTATCATGCGCCTATTGTGGGATTTGTGTCTTTGTTCACGTTTACTTACTTGAGCCTGTTGCCGTTGTTTTATAAGCTGACCATTTTGTGTATGGTTTATGTTTTCACCATATTGTTGCCTCGCTTGTGTATTTACGTATATCGTAAACTGAACGGATGGGCACCGGTGCAACTGCGTTTGCGGGAGAACCGCGCCATACCTTATATATTGTTCATCCTGTCTTACGTGGCCTGTCTCCATTTGATGTTCCGTATGCACATGCCGCGTTATATGTGCGGTATTTTAGTGTCGGCTTTGCTGATACAGATGGTATGCGTCATAGTGAATGTGTGGTGGAAAATCAGTATGCATTCGGCCGGGGCAGGCGGCGTGATAGGCGCGTTGGTGGCTTATTCGGTACTGTTCATGTTCAATCCTGTTTGGTGGCTGTGTGTTACGGTACTGATTTCAGGAGCTGTGGGGACAGCACGCATGTTGCTCCGTCAGCATAGTCTGGCGCAAGTGGTGGCCGGTACTCTCGTGGGAGTGGTTTGCGGTTTTGCCGGTATAATTTTATTATAGGAAATGAGTTCAATTAAAAATTCAGATAAGTCATGAAACCAGTTGTAAGTATTATCATGGGCAGTACGTCCGACCTTCCGGTGATGGAAAAGGCTGCCAAGTTCTTCGACGAGATGGAAATCCCTTTTGAGATGAACGCTTTGTCGGCTCATCGGACACCGGTCGAGGTGGAAGCATTTGCCAAAGAGGCTGCCGGACGCGGCCTGAAAGTAATTATTGCGGGAGCGGGGATGGCGGCTGCTTTGCCTGGTGTGATAGCGGCCAACACGACGTTGCCCGTCATCGGGGTTCCTATCAAGGGGATGTTGGACGGCTTGGATGCCATGCTTTCCATTATCCAGATGCCTCCCGGCATACCGGTGGCTACGGTGGGTGTAAACGGAGCGCAGAATGCTGCCATTCTGGCCGCACAGATGCTGTCGTTGGCTGATGAAGGATTGGCTTTGCGTTTGGCGGGTTATAAAGAAAGCCTGAAGCAGAAGATTGTAAAGGCCAATACGGAATTGGCCGATGTGAAGTATAAGTTTAAGTGCAATTAAAGACAGACGGATGAACTTGTTCGATTACCGACGCAGGGAGACCGGTGAAGTGCAGATTGGCGGTACGCCGTTGGGCGGGAACCATCCGATTCGGGTGCAGAGCATGACGAACACTTCAACGATGGATACCGAGGCCTGTGTGGCTCAGACGTTACGCATTGCCGAAGCCGGAGGAGATTATGTACGTCTGACGACCCAAGGGGTGCGTGAGGCCGAGAACTTGCGGAACATCAACGCCGGTGTACGTGCGGCAGGCTGTGCGGTACCTTTGGTGGCCGACGTGCATTTCAATCCGAAAGTGGCCGACGTGGCAGCTTTGTATGCTGAGAAGGTACGTATTAATCCCGGAAACTATGTGGACGCAGCCCGTACGTTCAAGCATCTTGAATATACGGACGAAGAATATGCGCAGGAGTTGAAAAAGATTGAGGAACGTTTCGTGCCTTTCCTACGCATTTGCCGTGAGAACCATACGGCTATCCGCATCGGGGTGAACCACGGTTCGCTGAGCGACCGCATCATGAGCCGCTATGGGGATACGCCGGAAGGTATTGTGGAGAGTTGCATGGAGTTCCTGCGCATTTGTGTGAAGGAAGGTTTTAAGGACGTGGTGGTGTCCATCAAAGCCAGCAACACGGTGGTGATGGTACGTAGTGTGCGTTTGTTGGTCGATGCCATGGAGCGTGAAGGAATGTGTTTTCCTTTGCATTTGGGTGTGACCGAAGCCGGTGACGGTGAGGACGGACGTATCAAGAGCGCTGTGGGCATCGGGGCTTTGTTGGCGGACGGTATCGGTGACACAGTCCGTGTGTCATTGAGCGAAGCTCCGGAGGCTGAAATTCCGGTGGCACGTAAGTTGGTGGATTATGTGCTCCGTCGGGACGGTGCCATGATGATACCGGCAGCCGAAGCGGAGGATTTCGATTACTTAAATCCCGTACGGCGGAAAACGCGGGCCGTGCGTAATATCGGAGGAGATCATGTGCCGGTTGTCGTGGCCGACCGTATGGATTTGGCTGCTTCCGGCAGGTTGAAGGGCTTCAAAGCCCATCCCGATTTTCGTCCCGACTACATTTATTGCGGCCGTAACCTGCCTCCCGTGGAAGAGCGTGAGGGGGATTATATCGTGGATGCGGATGTCTGGACTGGTGAACCCGGTACGTATCCGGCTTTTCCTTATAACATGCTGCCTTTCATGAGCCAGTGTACAGCCGATTTGAAGTTTCTTTTCCTTTCATACGGGGCTTTGAATGAAGAGGTGCGTGCCTGCCTGAAATATCATCCGGAGGTGGTGGTGATTTCCCAAAGCAACCATCAGAACCGTTTGGGCGAGCATCGTGCCTTGGTGCACGAACTGACGCGCGAAGGTTTGCAGAACCCCGTGGTCATTTTCCAGCAGTACGCCCACGGGCAGGAGGAAAAGGAGGATTTCCAGATAGAGAGTGCAGCCGACATGGGTGCCTTGCTCTTCGACGGGCTTTGCGACGGCCTGTACCTATATAATAATGGTACGTTGGATCATCGCGATATAGACGCCACCGCATTCGGCATCCTTCAGGCTGCCCGTTTGCGGACGACCAAGACGGAATATATCTCTTGTCCCGGTTGTGGGCGTACGCTCTACGACCTGCAAGACACGATAGCGCGCATCAAGGCGGCCACCGGGCATCTGAAAGGCTTGAAGATTGGCATCATGGGCTGCATCGTGAACGGTCCCGGTGAGATGGCCGATGCTGATTACGGTTATGTAGGGGCTGCGCGCGGCAAGGTCAGCTTGTATAAGAAAAAAGAATGTGTGGAGCGGAACATTCCGGCGGAAGAAGCCGTGGAGAAGCTGCTCCGTCTGATCCGGGAAAACGGAGACGACCCGGAATATGCATCATAGACCATCAAATACATTGATTATGGAACAAAAATTGTTTATCTATAATACGCTTTCCCGTAAGAAGGAAGAGTTCAAGCCCATCACGCCGGGGCGTGTCGGGATGTATGTCTGCGGACCGACGGTGTATGGGGATGCCCATTTGGGACATGCCCGTCCGGCCATTACGTTCGACCTGCTGTTCCGTTACTTGCAGCATATCGGCTATAAAGTACGCTATGTGCGTAATATTACGGATGTGGGGCATTTGGAGCACGATGCCGACGAAGGCGAAGACAAGATTGCCAAGAAGGCCCGTTTGGAGGAATTGGAGCCGATGGAGGTGGCACAATACTACACGAACCGTTTCCATGCGGCCATGGAGGCTCTGAATGTGTTGCCGCCCAGCATCGAACCACATGCCACCGGGCATATTATCGAGCAGATAGAACTGGTGAAGGAAATCTTGGATAACGGTTATGCCTACGTCAGTGAGGGCAGCGTGTACTTCGACGTGGAGAAGTACAACAAGACGCACCATTACGGCAAGCTTTCCGGACGTAACTTAGAGGATGTCATCAACAACTCCCGGGCTTTGGACGGCGTGGGAGAGAAGCATAACCAAGTGGATTTCGCTTTATGGAAGTGCGCCCAACCGCAGCATATCATGCGTTGGCCCAGTCCGTGGAGCAACGGTTTCCCCGGTTGGCATTGCGAGTGTACGGCCATGGGCCGCAAGTACTTGGGCGACCATTTCGACATTCACGGTGGAGGAATGGACCTGATTTTCCCCCATCATGAGTGTGAAATCGCACAAGCCGTGGCTAGTCAGGGTAGCGACATGGTGAACTATTGGATGCACAACAACATGATTACCATCAATGGGCAGAAGATGGGCAAGAGCTTGGGTAACTTCATTACGTTGGCACAGTTCTTCAGCGGCGGGCACGAGAGCCTGACGCAGGCTTACAGCCCGATGACTATCCGCTTCTTCATCCTTCAGGCTCATTATCGCAGTACGGTGGATTTCAGCAATGAAGCCTTGCAGGCCAGTGAGAAAGGATTGTCCCGCCTGATGGAGGGCGTGGCCAATCTGAAGCGGATTACCCCGACAGCCGGTGGCAGCGTAGGGATGGCGTATGTGGACGAACTTCGCCGGAAGTGCTACGAGGCGATGGACGACGACCTGAATTCACCCATCGTCATCAGCCACTTGTTCGATGCCTGCCGTGTCATCAACACGGTGGTAGACCGGAAAGCCACGATGTCCGCTGACGTATTGGCCGCCTTGGCCGAAGTGTTCCATACCTTTGCATTCGACATTCTTGGCCTGAAAGAAGAGACGGGGGGCGGAAGCGGACGCGAGGAAGCTTTCGGCAAAGTGGTGGATATGCTTTTGGAACAGCGTATGATAGCCAAAGCCAATAAGGATTGGGCTACCAGTGATAAAATCCGCGACAATCTGGCCGCTTTGGGCTTTGAGGTGAAAGATACGAAAGACGGTTTTACTTGGAAGCTGAATAAGTAGGGGGTCGGGTCTTCTTTTCCGGTCATGCCGGATGGATAGGAATTGCGCACGTAAGGGGGATGCCTTTACGTGCGCAGTTTGTTTTGCAGGTTGGCAGTTTAGGGATTGTTTCGTTGTCGGGGCATTCCATCTTGCCGGAACGGCTTGGACATAGAAAGGGGCAGCCCTTCCTTGGACTGCCCCAAAACCGGGAACTCCTTGTAGTACCGTTCCTCTTCGGTCGGGAAACCTTAAAACTCGTTACCCCAGATGTCTGTGAACTTCTCCATGTTGGTCAACACCTCAATGTTCCCGTCAGCAGGGTCATCGAAACGGGAAGGGTTGCCGGGGCTGGTTGCCATCATCCGGTCAGTTTCCACATGGCATATTGAAATCTCCGGTTGGATATATTTGCTCTTTTCCATAATCTTTTTCATTGTTTTTGGTTTTTAAATCTTTGGTTTATTTTACGGCTTTCTTTGTGCCGTTCACGATGTAGATGCCTTTGGAGAGGCCTTCGAGGGCCTGGCCTAACTTCACGTTCTCGCGTACGAGTATGCCGTTGAGGTCGTACACGTTCACCAAGGCATCTTCTGCCACGATGCCATCGATGCCCGTTCCGATGCCCGGGAGGAGCAAGGCCACGATGTTGGCTTCGGCCACGTCTGCGTTGATGTAGGCACGGTAAGGCTTAATGGTCGGTTCGCTGCCTGCCATCACCTTGTAGAACCCTACTTTGCCCTCTTGGTTTTGGAGTACGTAAGTGTTGGCAACGGCTTTTTGCTGTGTGAACGTACCCGTCATCAGTCCGGTTGCATATTGGTCTTTCAGGGCCGTACCGTATTCGGAGAAGTCGTAGGTGTCTCCCTCCTTGCCTTTTACGATGTACGGTGTGTGGGCTTCGATACTTTCAGCTTTTTCCAATACCAATGCCGTGGATGTTCCTACCGGAACTTCTGTGCCTGTGCAACTGTACACTTCAAAACCTTGCGGGATTTCTGCGTCGAACGGCAGGATGAGCGTGCACCAACCTGCGGCCGTGATGGACAAGGTCACGTTGGCTTTTTCCGCTTTCACGAGAGATAGGTCGGAAAGGTCGTTGGTGGTGAACAAGTCGTCGTTGCCTGTACTTCCGAAATTGTTTCCGTGTTTGGTGTTCTTCAATTTGTATACACCGTCTCCGGCCAGTAAGACTTCCACAGGAAGTGCTTTTTCTGCCTCTTCCGTCACGCGGATGCGGTCATGCCTTGTGCTCGCGTTGTTCCCGTCCATATACCCTGCTAAGGCTTGTGTACTGAAATAGCGGGTATTACCCTCTTCGTCGGTGAAACTGATAGTGTATTGGTTCTTTTGTCCCTCCACAGGAGTGAACTTGAGAGCCTGTGCGTAGTTGACATCCACGATGTGCGACCATTTGAGGTTGTACTCTCCATCGTTGATTTTATCCGTGCTATAAATGGGAGACAGGGCATTGTTCTTGTACCCGAAGCCTTCCGTGATATTGACCATGCAGAAGAGTTCATCTTCTTTCGGGGCGTTGAGTGTCGGGTTCTTCAATGCTTGCATTGCTTCTTCCAGTGCCTTGGTGGCTGCTTCTATCTCATCGACTTTTTCTGATGAATTGTAGATGTTGTTGGCTTTGTTAAAGACATCGTCGAATGCATCTATGGCCGTTTCCGGGATTTGGAAAGCTTCCGTGCCTACGTTGGTTTCGGTATCCATGTTGCCTGCCTCCTCTAATTTGGCATAGAGGGCTTCTTTGGCTTTGGCAGAGGCTTCAGCGTCTGTCAGTTGGGAGAGGTATTGCAACTGGATGTTGGTGATTCCAATCCAGTTAGCCCCACCGATATTCAAGCCGAAAGTCAGTTTGTGCTCATCTACTATCACGTCGTCGATGACCGGTTGGGTATAGAGGTTTGTGGTGTTATCCAACGCCACTTCCTTGTCGTTGGCCGTGAACGAAGTCTTGCCATTTTCAGACGTGAAAGTGTATGCCGAAATCTTGTAATGGCCGTTGGGAAGTTCGTTCAACGTGTAAGTCAGCGTACCCGTGAAGTCCACACCGTCATTCCATGCTTCGATGAACCCCGTCTTGTAAAGTCCTAAATCAGCATTGTTTTTGGAAGCGTCGTCTTTCTTGTATTGGTAGTTGTCGAGATGTGTGTATTCGGCAGAGAAGTTGTTGGTCCATCCGTTCTTGGAGTTGCCTACTTCGGCCACGAGGAATGCGTAGTCAAAAGGATAACCCGTTTCTGGTTCTGCATTCAGTAAATAGGTCTGACATGCAGCCTGCAAGGTTTGGGTGGCTTCTTGGATGGCTTCAACCATGGTGGCTGCGTCCAAGGCAGCTTGGGCATCGGTCATGGCCTTTTGGAATGCCTGTTTTACGCTTTCTTCCGCACTTGAGTGGTTGGCATAGCCTTGACACGTTGCCATGAGGGCTTTGAAAGCCTCGGTGGCCGGAACTGCTTGCTCTGCCAGGGCAATGGCTTGCGTCAATGCCGTAATGGCTGCGTTCAGGCTTTCTTCCGTGTCTTGGGCATTATTGCCTTGGGTGATGGCTGCATTTACGATGGCTGCAATGCCTTTGGGGCAGTTTGCCACACAGGCTTGGGCTGCCGTGAGTTTTTCCTGCAGCAAGGCTTTCAGCACATCCGTTCCGACGGAAGTGGAGACGTACAGCAACTTGAAGTCAGATATGCTGCACCACTCATGTAGTGCTGTGGAAGAAGATTTCGCGGTGATATTGAGCTTGCCGTCGATTATGGAAAGGGTTACTTTGCCGTAGGTCCATCCGCGTCCCTTGTCGTCGTTGGCAAAGGACTTCCCGGCCTCGATGCCGGCAGCCACGTTTTCCCATTCCGTGCCGTCGGTGGCTATCGTGCCCCCTGTGTCTCCATTCGATGGGAATGTGACAGATTGGCCGTTAGCTGTGAGGGTCATCGTGGCGTTAACGGATGAGCGTCCCGTAGCCGTAAGGATGTACTGGCCCTTGGGCACGATGATGGCTTGTGAGATGCTGCTTTCCCAACCGGTTGCTCCCCAATTGCAAGGTTCGATGTATTTTGTGCCAGAATTGCCGTCCCAATGCTGGCCGCTATTGGTGCCTACCGTGCCGGATGTCGTCCATCCGGGGACGCAGGAACCGTTTGCCGAGGCGATGTATCCGGTCAGGTCCAATGGGTTGCTTTCGCTCACGTTCTCTACTTTATAGAGGCGAAGGTTGTCCCAGGCGATGTCCGAACGTCCGCTGTTTTTCATGTTCTGTACGAGGGAGATGGTTACGGTGGTGGGTTCCGTCACGGTAAACATCGTGCCTAATTCATTCCATCCGGCGTTGACCATGTAAGTGTCGTTCCCAGGGTTGGAACCATTGTTTGCTATGGAATAAGCCCGTCTTACGGCAGGATTTTCTCCCAAAAGGTTTGAGGCTGCATCGTTCACTTTGATGCCGATGGTCGTACCGTTATTGTCCGCATTGTTGTGGTTGGAATAGTCTGCCGCCTTATAGTCGATGACGGCATAATAAGTTCCGGTAGGCAGTTCTTTCGAAGTGGTGGTCTTCAGCTCGGAGTCCTTGTTGCCCCATCCTTGCCGATTGAAGTAATAATAGGTGCCCTCTGTCGGTTTGATTTTGCCTGAACCGTCGGCAGGGAAACCCGTGGCCGAGCCGCTTGCCTCGCTCTCCACCTGGTAATTGCTCATCGAGGCGACTTCCCATCCGTACAGGCCATTTTCAAGCGTGGTCTTTACCGCCACGTCGGTTGAACCATCCGCAGTTTTTAAAGTCTCAAAAGATGGATTGACGAGATACTCCTTAGTGACATCAGTCTGGGCTTGTGCGATGCCCAATGCTGAGCAGAAAACCCATACACTTAGTACTTGTTTTTTCATTTGGTTTAAGAAATTAGTTAATGTTTTATATGAAACTCACTGGTGTTCGTTAATAGGTTGATGAGGCTGTTTTTCCGGCGTGTTTTTCAGTCGCTCTCTTAGGGAGAGATAAACCGATACTGGCAAGAATTTAAGTGTCACCGCTGCAAATGTATGGATTTACAACGACATAAACAATAAATCGGGACATTTTTTTCGTGTTTCTCCTCATAATTTTGTTTTCGTTTACGTACACAGTATTTTGTAATACAATACTGCTTTGCTTATAAGCTGCTGTCTGTGAATTTATTGTACGCGACAATCTATCTCTCCCTAAGAGATAAACCGTTTTCATCTCCGCTTGAAAATATTTAGCCATGCGAGGGCGTATCCATAAAATGCAATGTCTTCTTTCGGGCATTGAAAGCCGTGCCGGGGGCAAACGGGAAGTCGGAGGCTTACAAATTGACAGAATGTTAAAGAGGCAGGTGCGAGATTCGCGTATTTACGGGCAAGGTGGAGGGGAGCGCGGAAAACTCGAGTATTTCGGAGGCGGGGTTTTGACATCCGGGACGGTTTCGGGCATAATGGCTTACAAGGCACGGGGCGGTATGCGGTACACGGTTTACAAAACGGACTCCCAAGTTAATGCAATGGGGAAAACGCTTACTTTTTGATTCCGGTTTTAACGTTTCGGGGACGGGGCAACGGGGAGGAAAAAGCCGGTCACGGCAGGCCGGACAGACACTCCCAAGGTGTTTTCAGGGCAAAAAACATGGACTGAAAAATCGTTTGCCGCAGATTGAAATTTCTCTTTCAGCCGAATGGAAAATTATTCGGCTGAGAAAAATCGGAAAAATGGGGTAGAAATGTTTCCATATGGCAGTTCCGTCAATCCCTTTTTAAGGAATACCGTTCTAAATGCCCCGTTTCTTCTATCCTTTCCATACGGATAAAACGCCTGAAAACTATCATTTTGCACAGTGCTATGGGCGTATAATGGCCAAAATGAAAGCTTAGGCGTTTCGTTGGGTAAGGGCAAAAAACGCACGGACGGCTGCCCTATGGTGCAGGGCAACCATCCGCGTGGAACGTCCGTTTGCGGGAAAATCCCGGACGGGGGTTAGCAATACATATTCACGATGGCTTCGTAGAGTTCCTGCTTACCACTGGTCTGGGCCGGTTCGCCTTGAGTCTTGGCGTATGCCACTACGTCTTCGAGCGAAAGCTTGCCTTCTTCGAACTCCTTGCCCTTGCCGGCATCGAAGCTGGCATAACGGTCGGCTACCATTTGTTTGATAGGTGATTTCTCCAACAGTTCGGCGGCGTTCTCCAAGGCACGTGCCATGGCATCCATACCGGCGATGTGGGCGATGAAGATGTCTTCCAAGTCGGTAGAGTTACGACGGGTCTTGGCGTCGAAGTTCGTACCGCCGTTGCCAAAGCCGCCGTTGCGGATGATTTGCATCATGGCTTGGATGAGTTCGTAGTTGTCGATGGGGAACTGGTCGGTATCCCATCCGTTCTGGTAGTCGCCACGGTTGGCATCGATGGAGCCCAACATGCCTGCGTCTACGGCACAAGCCAGTTCGTGTTCGAACGTGTGTCCGGCCAGTGTGGCATGGTTCACCTCGATGTTCACCTTGAAGTCCTTCTCCAAGCCGTGCGCACGGAGGAAGCCGATGACGGTTTCCGTGTCCACGTCGTACTGGTGCTTGGTCGGTTCCATCGGTTTCGGCTCGATGAGGAACGTGCCTTTGAAGCCTTTGGCGCGGGCATAGTCGCGGGCTGCCTTCAGCATCTGTGCCAGATGTTCCTTTTCACGCTTCATGTCGGTGTTCAGCAGGCTCATGTAGCCTTCGCGCCCGCCCCAAAACACGTAGTTCGTGCCGCCCAGTTCGATGGTGGCATCGATGGCGTTCTTGATTTGCACGGCTGCGCGTGCCACCACGTTGAAATCCGGGTTGGTGGCCGCACCGTTCATATAGCGTTCGTGTCCGAATACGTTGGCCGTGCCCCAAAGGTTCTTGATACCCGTGGCCTGCATTTTTTCCTTGATATAAGCCACGATGGCCTTCATGTTGGCTTCATATTCCTCGATGGAATTGCCTTCGGAGATGAGGTCCACGTCGTGGAAGCAGAAATATTCGATACCCAGTTTCTCCATGATTTCAAAACCGGCATCGGCCTTTTGCTTGGCGATGGCCAAGGCATCCGTGCCCTCGTTCCAGGGGAAGGTCTTCGTGCCGCCGCCGAACTGGTCGCCGCCTTCTGCGCAAAGGGTGTGCCACCAAGCCATGGCAAACTTCAACCAGTCTTTCATCTTCTTGCCCATGATGACCTTTTCGGCATCATAGTAGCGGTAAGCCAATGGGTTCTTGCTCTCTTTTCCTTCGAACTTAATCTTTCCGATGCCCGGAAAATACTCTTTCTGTGCCATAATTTTTTGGTTTTAAAAAAAGGTTTATGAAATTAATTTTGAGTTTGATGTATTTGTTACATGCTGCGTAGCACGCCTAACCAACGTTGGTAAGCCTCTTCGTAGACCGGCCCGAGGGCGGTGTCCGGTTCGATGACTTTCAGCCGCTCGAGCGAGGCGAACGCTTCGCGGTTGTCTTTGTAGATGCCGGCTCCGATGCCCGCTCCCTTGGCCGCGCCTACGGAACCGTCGGTCTCATACAGCTCGATGACGGCCCCCGTCACTCCGGCCAACGTGTCGCGGAAGAGGGGGCTGAGGAACATGTTGGCCTGTCCGGCGTGTATCTTGTCCACCTCCATGCCCATGCCTTTCATCACGTCGATGCCGTAGCGGAAAGAGAAGACAATGCCTTCCTGGGCGGCGCGCACGATGTGGTTGCGGTTATGGATGTTGAAATTGATACCATGTATGGCGCAGCCTGTTTCCTTGTTTTGCATGACACGCTCGGCTCCGTTGCCGAAAGGAATGATGCTGAGTCCTTCGCTGCCCACGGGCACGCTCTCGGCCATGCGGTTCATCTCCTCGTAGCTGCATCCTTCGGGCACGATGTTGCGGCGCACCCATGAATTCAGGATGCCGGTGCCGTTGATGCAGAGCAATACGCCGAGGCGCGTCTGTTCCGTGTCGGGGAATGCCGTGCGGTTGTAAGTCCCTGCGGCGTGGTTGACGTGGGCGAAAGTGTTGACACGCGAGAGCGGGTCGTAATTCACCGTCCCGTTCACTCCATATACCACGCCCGAGGTGCCTGCCGTAGAGGCAATTTCACCGGGATTGAACACGTTGAGCGAAAGGGCGTTGTTCGGTTGGTCGCCCGCACGGTAGGTCACGGGTATGCCGGCCTTGATGCCTAATTCTCCGGCCACGGCCTCCGTCACCCGTCCCTGCTCGCTGAAGGTGGGGCGTATTTCGGGAATCAGGTCCATGCCGAAGCCGTAGTATTCCATCAGCTCCTTGCAGACGCAGTTGTTCTTGAAGTCCCAGAACATGCCTTCCGAGAGTCCGGATACCGTGGTGCAGGCCGTACCCGTCAGCCGCATGGCGATGTAGTCGCCGGGCAGCATGATTTTGTCTATCTTCTCATATATTTCCGGTTCGTGTTCCTTCACCCATGCCAGTTTGCTGGCCGTGAAGTTGCCCGGCGAGTTCAGCAGGTGCCCGAGGCAGAAGTCCGTGCCTAACGTTTCCATGGCTTTTTGCCCGTAGGGGACAGCCCGGGAGTCGCACCAGATGATGGCCGGGCGCAGGGCTTCCTGTCCACGGTCCACGCATACCAGGCCGTGCATCTGGTAACTGATGCCGATGGCGGCCAGTCCTTCTTTCAGGACAGCGACCGGTTGACCGGCCTTTCCGGCGGCAGCGGCCATGGCTTCGGCCGTGGCGCTTTTCAGGTAGTTCCACCATGATTCGGGTTCTTGTTCCGCCCATCCGGCCTTCAGGCTCAAGATGGGAGCTTCTTGCTTGGGGTAAAAGGCTGTGCCCAACGTCTTTCCGGTTTGTGCGTCCACCACACAAGCCTTGACCGAAGAGCTGCCTATGTCATATCCTATCAAATACATAACAATAGATGTGTTTTTTGTTTTACGGTATTGTTGATAGGTGCAAATATAAGTGAGTTTTCCCGTCGGCGGTTCGTGCGGAGGTTAAAAAAATCTTGTGCCGTGGCGGGAAAAGCGGTTTTTCTGATTTATATCAGATTTATGGGCTTCGGGCGTTTTGTACTTGAATGAAAAAAACGTATCTTCGTCATACGGATTGTAAAGATGCAGAGTTGGATATGGAAAAGGGTTTGACCGCAGACAAGATACCGTCTTTTGCCACATTGTCCGACGGGGAACGCCGGGCGTTGTCGGATATTCTGGTCGTACGGAAAGTCCGGAAGAAACAGATGGTGGTGGAAGACGGGCAGATATGCCATTATATGGTGTACGTGTGCAAGGGGTTGTTGCGCCAGTTCTATTTCAAGAACGGGCGTGAAATCACGGAGCATTTCACGTGCGAGGGCAACATCGCTTATTGCATCGAAAGCATTTTCAAGAACAAGCCGTCGCACCTGATGATGGAAGCATTGGAGAACAGCGAATTGTGCCTCATACCTTATACAGGACTGGTGGAGCTTTCCTTGTCATATAAAGGCATTGCCGAATGGTTGCGCCATTTCTTGGAAAACAATCTGATCCTGCATCAGGTGAAAGCCGATTCATGGCGTTTCGAGTCGGCCCGCGAACGTTACGAACGCTTTTTGCGGGAATTCCCCACGGTGGCAGGCAGGGCCTCGGTCAACGACATGGCGTCTTACCTGCTGATGACCCCCGAGTCGTTGAGCCGGGTACGTTCAGCGGTGTCGAATGTGGCAGGGAAGAAATTAGGTTATATTCAAAAAACAGAAGAAGAATGAAAAGTACATTTGAAGAGGCGTTGGAGCATCGCCGTAGTTATTACTCCATAGGAAGCAGTTCACCCGTGTCGGACGAAGAACTCATGCGTGTAGTCCGCCAGGCAGTGAAACACGTTCCGTCGGCATTCAACTCACAATCGACGAGAATCGTGTTGTTGTTGGGCGACGAGCACCAAAAACTTTGGGAAATCGTGAAAGATACCTTGAAAGCGCGTATTCCGGCCGAGGCTTTTGCCAAGACGGAGGCTAAGATTGACGGTTGTTTTGCCAGTGGCCATGGTACGGTGTTATATTTTGAAGACATGTCTGTGGTAAGAGGGTTGCAGGATGCTTTTCCTTCTTACAAGGATAATTTTCCGACGTGGTCCCAGCATACTTCTGCAATGCACCAGTTTGCCATTTGGGCGATGTTGGAAGAGCGGGGATTGGGAGCTTCCCTTCAGCATTATAATCCTTTGATAGACGAGGAAGTCCGTCGTACATGGGAGTTGCCTGAAGATTGGATGCTGATAGCTGAAATGCCTTTCGGGGTCCCGACCGGCGAACCTGGAGATAAGGATTTTGGGGACGTGGACAAGCGCATGAAGGTTTTCCGTTGAGGATGGGACTTCTACGGTGGCATGTATTTACCATAATCGTTGTTTTCCATTTTCCATCTCAAAGATTCGTTCATCATTTCCACGTGAATGGTTACGAAGATAGAGTAATGCCCCTTCGGGGGCATTATAAGATAAGGAGTCCGATGTTGCGGTTTGTTTTCCTAAAGACTCCCAACCGTTTGTTTGGGCGTAGAATAATTCATATAGGTCTCCTTTACGGATAAAATTGTCTCGGTTGCGTGGAGAAAAGGTTATTTTTTGAATCTGTACAGGGTGGCCGAAATCCAATCCGGCCCAACCGCCTGACGGCTCACGGTAATCCATGGATGTATACGGGTCGCCATCAAATACATTTCGGAATTGGTTAACGATATTTCCGGCTACTGCCCCCGGGGGGCTTATCAGTATGCCTTGTAATGCGGAGGTGTCTGACGCTGATTGATAGAACGCCAGTTCTGAAATATTGCAATGGCGTGTTGGAGGACCGTAATATCGGACATAACGGTATGGTTTGCTTTTGGGAAGTCGGACGGTAGTGATTAAACGTGGAGGGCGTTCAGTAATGATGTGGATTGTGTCCTTCCCTCTGAAATTCGGGTGATTGCTTGCCTCGAATACGCCTCCTACCATATGGGCTTGGAAGTCCTCTTTAAATTTTTGTAATAAAGTGATGGAGTGTTTTTTACCAGAAGGTCGAAAGAAACGTATGTTACCGCTATACTTTTCGAGTAGAAATGGCAAGGAAATAAAAAGGGGTTTTTGATTCCTGCATACAGCCAGTTTGAAAATGACAGATCCTTCGACATTGTCAATGCGTATGGTATCGTGTTTAAAACGTCCATACGCAACGGGCAACCAGTGCATTTGTGAACTCATACATAAATAGACTGTTTCTCCATCCTGAGGCTTGACGGTAAGGCTATCAGCACTGATTCGTAACTGGTGGTTAATTTTATTTGCGTAAATAGCTGTCACATCACGCATTAATGGCTTGCGGAAATTTTTAGGTACATTCGGCATATCGAACTTCAAATCTTGTTGAATGTTCCGGTTCAGGCTGAACGTTTCCCTATAAACTTTGCCTTTTGGATCCCAATAAGTCTCAGCCTTTTCTAAATTCTTGGAATTTTGTCCGATGGATGTGAAGTAGGTACTGTCGTTCTCATCTAAAATGAAATTCCAATAATGGGGTACATTCTTATCTCCCCGTACCAACATTTTATCGCAACCACCTGGTAGCCCCAATGCTCGAAATACATATACAACCAAATCTGTTAGTTCTCGGCAATTTCCGGCACGCCATTTCACCAAATTGGGACCGACGTTGGGACCATCTGGAAATATGCCGGTGAAGAAGATGGGGGCATTTGAAAGGGAATCCATCAGCACCTGAGTTACGGCCCGGATATCGCTTCCGTACGGTGTGTTTCGAATACTATCCAACATCGGGTTGTATCGTTTGTATATTTCCTCACGCCATTCCATCAGTTCTTCATTGCCGATTCGGTATGGCAGAATATATTCCAGAAAGTTTTCGAACGTTACATATTTGCCCCAAGGCTGTTCGCGCCATACCTTGAAAGAAAAGTCTATATTGTGTATCAGATAATCTGCTTTCACGGAAGATATGTCGTAAACAGTATCCAATGCTTTGAGATTGAATTTTCCATCTTTTTGGATGATGGAGTCACGTACGAAAGTAGGACCCCTCCATGCGCTTACGGAGAAACGTTCAAAGTATTGGTAATACTTCTTCAATTCTTCTCCTTGATAGGAATAATGATAGGGCATATTCTCTATCAGGAACTGGGCTGCCCGTAGTTTTAAGCTGTCGTTTTGATAATATTCCAGTACTTTTTCGAGTTCCTTGCGGTTCTTCCCGGCTTGTATCAAGGCTTGTTCCAACGGGGTTTTTGTGCAGGCGGCCAAAATACATAAGGCCGCCATGCACATTAATGGCCAGATATGGTTTCTGTATTTCATTCTTGTATGTACAGACGTTGTGTTATTCTTTCTTTATTAACCCTTCGTCCTCCAAAATCTTCTTATATTGGCAATAATCATATAATTTCTGTTCCCAAATCTCCGAGTCATCTTCATTTTCGTTCGTAGGGGAGATAGTACACTCCTTTTCCCGTATGACGTGCGATGGGGCATCGACTTCTTCAGGTGTGATTTCTACGACTTCTATTTCTACTTCATCCCCCACATGGATGTCTCCTCCGTGCCAACTCCAATTCTCGCTTTCGTTGGTATATCCGGACGGACACCATATCGCTCCCCACCAATGGGAAAACTCAAAGGAAATGGTACATCCTTCAGGCAAACCGACTTTGTGGGTTTGATTGCCCCATGTACTGCTTTTTATGACAAAACCTTTCATTCTTCCTTTATTTTATAAGTCCTTTTTCTTTCAACTCATCTTTAAGCTGCTCGTAGCGTGCTTTCATCTTTTTCCTGTCACTTTGTTGAGTGATAAGTGGTTGTGATGTTTGCTCCGTTTCTACGATGCGTATTTTGATTTTATCTCCTATTTGCAAAGGGCGGTCCATCCAAGTATACCTCTCTTTGAAGCTGCTACCGGCTGCCACCATCCAGTCACCGGTTTTGCTTCCGCATGATACGAAGATGTAAGCAAAATTGTAAGTGCCGATAATGACGGTTTCTTTTTCGTTAAAAATGATTTCTGCTCCTATCATAGTAATAGTCTTTATATTAACCCTTCGTCTTCCAAAACTTTTTTAAGTTTCTGGTAAGTCTTTAACTTGAATTGCCAAATCTCAGGAGAATCATCCTTTTCTTGAGGATTTGGACAGGCATGGGGCTTTTTGAGTACAGGTGGTGTCGCCTCATCGAACTCCGCAAACTCTATGTCTATTGTGTCTCCCACATGCAATTCACCTCCTTTCCAAATCCAATGCTTTTCTTCTTTGGGGTTGTAACCTCCGATGCTCCAATAGCAATATTTGTCTCGTTCCATGGCATTGACCGCGATTCCGACTCCACCGTCTGGCATACCTATTTTACAGGTCTCACCGTTCCAAGTGGTGCTTTTTATAATCAATCCTTTCATTGTTTCAGTCTTCTTCTGTGATTAAACCTTTTTCTTCCAACTCTTTTTTGAGTTGTGCGTAGCGTGCCAACATCTCTTTACGGTCTTGTTTCTCAATTTTTAGAGGGGGAGACGGGGTTGAGGTTTCCACGATTTGGATTTTCACTTTGTCTCCTTGGTGCGGAACGACACTGAGCCAATGGTAACTGTTGGAGTAGTCAAGTCCATGTGCATAGATATAACCCATGTCGTCCGGTCTCATCGCTGTATCAAGCAGAACAAAAGA
Source organism: Paraprevotella xylaniphila YIT 11841 (assembly GCF_900683745.1). Classification (NCBI taxonomy): domain Bacteria; kingdom Pseudomonadati; phylum Bacteroidota; class Bacteroidia; order Bacteroidales; family Prevotellaceae; genus Paraprevotella; species Paraprevotella xylaniphila. The sequence continues at coordinate 2,588,670 of NZ_LR215980.1, read as the reverse complement.
AAAATTCTCTGCTGCGACCACAACGGGTATTTTGTCGTTGATTTGAATTTTCAGACCTTTCATGCCTTATTTTGTTACAGGACTTGTGTAGAGTCTACCAAGGTTATGCAGAACGGTTTATTGCCGTTTGTTTGTTGGATGATACTAAAAGTTTCATTATGGGTTACGTTGGACTGTCTTGTTTTCGATTGGCGGCAAGCCAAAAGCAAGTAAGATAATAATAAGCCTAAAATACCATGTTTTAATATATCCATCGTCTTTGTAATTTTATCAGGTCATTGTGTGGGCAAAGTTAATGGATATGTTGAAATAATATTTTTTCTGTTGTTACATGTTTTTGTTTTGATGTAACAACATGGTTGAATTACTGGATTTTATGGCATGTCGTTTAAAATATAAATTATAGAATTTAGTAATTTACAGAAAACTAATAATATCTCTTTGCTGTTTACTTGATGATGGACGTTTGCGGGTTGCGTACCCCTTTGGCTTCCGTCAGGAAAGCTTTGGCACTTCCGAAACGCAGGTACATGTCCAGACGGACAGGCAAGTGGTTCTTGTCGTCGGTGATGTAGAATGTGACGACCTCTTCTTCTTTTCCGTCCTCGTATTCCACGAATGAGAATACGAGGCAGCGGTATTTGGTCTTGCTTTCTTCCATCTTGAATGTTTTCTTGCCCCGGTAAATCAACGTTTGTCCTTCTATCTTTCCATTGTCCACCATCGGGAATTTGATTTTCTGGCCTACTTTGTAGTCGGAAGCATCGAAAGAGCGGGCATAGAGCATCATGCTCAGCATGTCATGCACGCATTCCTTATATTCCTCTTCTTTCCGTGTGATTTCATCCTTGTGGCTTTTGAAGCGGAGTTTCACGTGGCTTTGCCCGTTGGGGTAGCTGTACCAGGCTTCGTCCACCGTGTAGCGGTCGCCTTCCAAGGCTCCTTTACGGTAATAATAAGGTACGAGTTGGTCGTCGACAATGCTGACGAGCGTGTCGCGGAGCACGAAAAGCCGGTCTGCCATTTTGTTCCCGCGTGTGATGAGATGGCAGCGGTGCATGTCTTGTCCTTGGTGGGTCGTGTGTTTGATGTTCATGTTGGCACTGCCCACCGTCACCCAAATGAATTTCCAATTAAAGTAGAGCTTATAGGACAGGTCTTCTCCGTCTGTAAAGGCCACGTTTTCTCCCGGGCATTGGGCCTGGGAGGGGGTGAAAGATGCCGCCCATACATGGAGCAGGCATATCAGCATTATTATTTTCTTCATGGTTTCTTGTTTTTATCTGTTTCGTTCTCTTTCCGCATTGCGTTGTTTGATTTTCTTTTCTGCATCCGGCTTTTGTTTGGTGATGGCTTCCGGCTTTTGTTTGTTCAACGGAATGCCTCTCACGTCCCAGTCTTGTTCCACCTCCCAACGTGCCCTGAGGGTCAAAGACTTAGGGAAGTAGAAGACTTCCTCCGGTTGGCGGTTGGCGGCATAGTCGCCGGTGGTCCATTTCCCGTCGTTGTTCCGGTCTATGAAAAGGCGCAGGTAGTATTCGCCCGGTTTCAGATAGAAGAAGTCTGCGCGGTTGTTTACGGCTTTGGCGCTCCGTACCACCTTGTCGCTGTTGTCCATGAGTTGTACGTAGGCAGCCGTGTCCGGCAGGATGAGGCGGATGAACAGCGAACTGAATTCTTCTTCCGGAGTTACGGGGATTTCTTTTTTTATGGCCGTGCTCACTTTACCCAAGATGCTTTTTACGGCATTGCTGTCCGCTTCGAACTTGTATTTGTCTCCGGGATGCCATTCCGCGTACAGCATGTAGCTGCGCATGTCTCCCTCCACCGGAAGGAATAGGTAAGGCTCTTCAAGCCATAAGCTGTCTCTTTGTTTGTAGAAACGCAGTGCGGTGGTGTCTATTCCGGCAACAGGTTCGGCAAATGTGAACTTGATGTTTTGGGTAGGAGCGATACCGCCGCTCGGCTGCATTTTATAAGTGAGGTCTTCGCGTAGGAAAGGGTTGGGCTTGGCGACATACTTTTCCTTTTGTCGGCGTTTGGCCTTTTTTTGTTGGTCTTCCCACTCTTCGATTTTCTTTTGCCGTTCTTTTGCTTGGCGTGCATGGGTAATCTTGGGAATCAGGTCGAGCGTATCCGTACGGTAGGCCAACTGTCCCAATGTGTCGGTATCTAAGTAAGTCAGGCTGAAAGTGAGCGTGTCTTTATAGGCCACCGTGGTGTCGGTGATCCAATAAGTCAGCGTGTCATTGTGCAGGGAACGTTCCAATACCATATTTTCCACTCCCTCGAAATTCAGTCCTTTCAAAGTCGGAATGGTATCTGACGGGCCTGTGAAATAGAGGGTGAACATTTCCGGGATAGGACGTTCGGTCTTTAGAAGATGCAAATCCTGATAGTCTTCCGTGAATCCCCGGAGAATGACATTGTCCGGATAGAAGTGGGTGTAAGGTATGGTCTTGACGGTGTCGATGTGCGTGCTGTCTATCCAAACCGTGTCCTGACGCGTATCGGGAGCACATGTAGGTTCGATGATGACGGAGTCGAAAGCAATCTTTTCGGCTTTTTGGCTGAAGCGGAAATCTCCGTCCATATCCTGCAGGCCGTAGATACGATATTTTCCCGGTGCGACGCCTTTGATGGTGAATTGCCCGCGGCTGTTGGTGCGGGAGACGCGAGTGAAGGATTGTGTCGTAAAGGCACTATCGGCTAAATCGGCATACAGTCCCACTAGCATTCCTTTGATAGGCTCAAGGTTTTCGGCTTCCAACAATGTACCGGAGACTTCCATCGTATCGATTTCCGCACCGGTGGAGAAAGCGTATGTAAAGTTACCCATGGGATTCCCCTCATTGTTGTCTACGATGGCATCGGAGAAGTCTACCGTATAAGTCGTGTTCTTTTTCAGACTGTCGTTCAGGGTTATGTGTATCCTCTTCCCCGAAGTCCTGATTTCCGGCATTTCCTTCTGCGGTGGGGATACCACGACCTTTTCCGAAGCATTCTCAAGCACGATAAACTCGTCGAACGTGAGTGTCAGTTTCTTTTCCCGGTTGTTTACCGACATGTTGGCCGGTTGGCATTTGACCACTTTGGGAGGGGTTTCATCATAGGCACCTCCGTCCGGGCTTCCGATGCTGGCGCAAGCAGCTAAGACGAGAATGCAGAGGAGGGCGATGAGGGGGTATGGTGTGAGTCTTTTTTGCATATTATGCTTCTTTTTGGTTTTTAAAGATTTTCCGGTTTTGCGGGGGCATTCATGGATAACATTTCGTCGATGTATGTGCGCGTGTTGCTCAGGCGCGGAATCTTATGCTGCCCTCCCAACTTGCCTTTGGATTTCAGCCAGTCGTCGAAGAGGTTCTTACGCGCCGGGATAATTTCCAGATGCTGCAGGGTGATGTCCTTGTAACGTTTGGCCTCATAGTCGGAGTTGATTTCTTGCAGTTTCAAATCCAGGATGTGTGCGAAATCTGTGAGCGATTCCGGTTCTTTCGCAAATTCTATCAGCCACTGGTGGCGGCATTTGCCGTGGGCATCCATGTAGACGGGGGCTGCCGTATATTCCCGTATTTGCGCACCGGTGGCTTCACATGCCGCTTTCAATCCATTTTCGGCATTGTCTACGATTAACTCTTCTCCGAAAGCGTTGATAAAGAATTTCGTACGTCCGGTAATAATGAACTTATAAGGGTTCTTTTGCGTGAATTTTACGGTATCGCCAATCATGTACCTCCACAAACCGGCCGAGGTGCTGATGACCATGGCGTAGTTCTTGCCGGTTTCCACTCCCCAAAGTGGCACGATTTGGGGATTTTCTTTATCTATTTCGTCCATCGGGATGAATTCATAGAACACTCCGTAGTCTATCATCAGGAGCATGGACCGGTCTTGCAAATCGTTTTGTAGCCCGAAGAACCCTTCGCTGGCATTGTACGTTTCCATGTAATGCATGTCGGATGCAGTGACGAGTTGCCGGTATTGTTCGCGGTAGGGGGTAAAGGCTACGCCTCCGTGGAAGAAGACCTCGATGCCCGGCCATACGTCTTCCAGGTGGGTTTTGCCGGAAATGTCCATGACACGAGTCAATACGGACAACATCCACGACGGAACTCCGCTCAGGTTCGTCACGTTTTCTCTGATGGCAGCTTGGGCTATCCTTTCGCGTTTCTCTTCAAAATCGCCCAATAATGCGACTTTTTTGGAGGGAATGCGGAAATAGTTGACGAACGGACTGGCGTTTTCGATTAATATGGCACTCAAATCTCCTACCAGGCTATGGGGGAGGTTGTAATTGGGCGAATGGCTTCCTCCGAGTATCAATGCTTTGCCGTCGAACATCCTGCTCCGGGGATTCTGCCCCAGATATAAGGCTACGGCATCCGTCCCGCCACGGTAATGCGTGTCTTGCAGGCATTCTTTGCTGACGGGAATGAATTTGCTTTTGTCATTGGTTGTGCCGGATGATTTGGCATACCACCGGACCTGTCCGCTCCATAATACGTCTTTTTCCCCGTGCCGCATACGGTCGATGTAACTTTTGAGTTCCTCGTAAGTGTTTACCGGAGAGGTTTTCGTAAAGGAATCATAGTCTTTGACTTGTGCAAATCCATGTGTTTGTCCCCATTCCGTATGAATAGCTTGACAGATGAGTTTATGAAGAACGTTTAATTGCAGTTCTTCCGTTTGGTTTTCATATTTGGATATGCTTTTTCGTCTGCCTGAAAGAAAGCAGCTGACTAACTTCGTCTTATTCATGTCGTATTTCCGCAGGAATCATTTTATTCTCTTGCAAAAATAACTTAAAGTTATCAGAATAACGAACTTTATACAGATTTTAATGGACTATGTGTCGCTATCTATGTACTTATAGTTCGGCTTGCATTATCTTCGGCTAACCATTCTGAAATCGGGGGATTCTGTGACAGAGACTTGAAGCTTCGGTGGAGCAATTACCGTTATGGTTTGCTGTTCGTTGTCTTGTATGGTCATTTCAGACAAAGCCTCTTTTTGTTTTTTGTTGGAAAGGATTTTGTCAACCAGTTTGGGGGATTTCCTCAATAGTGCCAGAGTGTCTTTTGCAGCCAGTTGTTGGCTCTCTTTTTTAGAATAGCCTCTTCCTTTGCAACATGTCACTCCTTCGATTGTGATTTGGGTGGTAAAAACGGGCGTACTGTTTCCCTCCTGTGCCTGATCTATCAGGTCGAAGGTAATTTCAACTCGCCTCTTTTGTCCCCATTCAATTAATTTGCTTTTGAAATTGACTTCTTTATAGGCCAGTTTGTCGATATTGATTAACTGGGTCATGATGCGTTTGCCGATAAAACGCATGCAATAGGAATAGCCCCGGTCCAGATAAATCGCACCGACCATGGCTTCAAAAGCATTGCCACACATATAGCTGTTGTGGGTGGAGGAATGTGTGGATGAAATGATAAGTTTATCCAAACCGATTTCTACGGCCAATCTGTTCAATGTTTCACGTTGTACGATTTTGCTGCGGGTGTTGGTGAGGAAACCTTCATGTTTGCCTTTGAAGTGGCGGAAGACAATATCTCCTACGACGGCATCCAAAATGGCGTCGCCCAAAAATTCCAACCGTTCGTTATTAATCCAACTTCCTTGCTTTTTTATAGATGAGGACTTATGATGCAATGCCTGTTCGTAATATTGGATATGGTGCGGATAGAATCCTAATATCTTATAAAAAGAAGAATAAAGCTCCTTGTCTTTTCTGAAAGGGAGCCTTATTCTTTCTATGATATCTTTGGGATACACGACTTATTCAGCGTATTTCTTAAAGATTACACATGCATTGTGCCCACCAAAACCGAAAGTGTTGCTTAGAGCGGCACGCACGGTACGCTTCTGAGCAATATTAAAGGTGAAGTTCAGATCATAGTCGATTTCTTCATCTTTGTCATCTTCCTCATGGTTGATAGTGGGGGGTATGATATCTTCTTTTACTGCCATCACACTGGCCATTGCTTCCACAGCACCGGCGGCACCGAGCAGATGTCCTGTCATAGACTTAGTAGAACTAATATTCAATTCGTAAGCGTGTGGACCGAAAACATCTTTGATGGCTTTGGCTTCCGAAATGTCTCCGACATGAGTTGAAGTACCGTGTACATTGATATAATCAATATCTTCCGGTTTCATTTCAGCGTCTTCGAGAGCTCTTTCCATAACCAGTTTGGCACCTAACCCTTCCGGGTGGGAGGCCGTGATGTGGTGGGCATCAGCTGACATGCCTGCACCGGCCATTTCAGCGTAAATTTTAGCTCCACGTGCTTTGGCATGTTCCAATTCTTCCAAAATCAGACATCCGGCACCTTCACCCATAACGAAACCGTCGCGACTTGCGCTGAATGGGCGGGATGCGTGTTGTGGGTCATCATTCCGGGTAGAAAGAGCTTTCATGGCATTAAAACCACCTACGCCGGCTGGCCATATAGCCGCTTCCGCACCACCGCTGAGAATCATATCTGCCTTGCCCAAACGGATAAGGTTGAATGCGTCAGCCAAAGCGTTGGTAGAAGATGCGCATGCCGAAGTGGTCGTGTAGTTCGGGCCATGGAAACCATACATAATAGAAATATGACCGCTTGCAATGTCTGCAATCATTTTCGGGATGAAGAATGGGTTGTATTTGGGACCCAATTCTTTTCCTGTAAGTGCATACGCTCCGGCTTCTTCTTCAAAAGTGTGGATTCCACCGATTCCCACCCCGAAGACAACACCTATACGGTCTTTGTTCACAGCTTCCAAATCCATGCCAGAATCGTCTACGGCCATTTTGGCTGCAGCCAAGGCATATTGGGTGTACAAGTCCATTCTGCGTGCTTCTTTGCGGTCAATGTAGTCGCCTACATTGAAATTTTTCACCTCGCAAGCAAATTGAGTCTTGAACAAGGAAGCATCGAAATGTGTAATAGGTCCGGCACCACTTACTCCCTCAATCAAATTCTTCCAAGTTTCCTCGGTCGTATTTCCCAATGGAGTAACGGCACCCATACCTGTTACCACAACTCTTTTTAATTCCATTATCTTCGTTTAGAGAAAATATTATTTTGCGTTAGCTTCGATATAGCTAATAGCGTCACCTACAGTCGTGATCTTCTCAGCTTGATCATCGGGAATATTGATACCGAATTCCTTTTCAAATTCCATGATCAATTCTACTGTATCCAATGAATCAGCACCTAAATCGTTTGTGAAACTTGCTGTGGCTACTACTTCTGCTTCGTCAACACCCAACTTATCAACGATGATAGCTTTTACTTTTGATTCAATTTCAGACATAATTGTAATTTTTTGATTATTATTAATGTAATTCTGTAAATCCAAGTGCAAAGGAACTTTTTTTTTCCCACTTATGCAAGCAATTAAGTAAATAAATTGCTCTTTTTTGCACAAAAGTATATGTAGTGTGCAGTATTTGCTCCCTTTTACGAGACTTATTCTATGAATTCTCTTCTTAACGGGTAATTACCTCTCAATTCTTCGAACATGGTGGGATGGGACTTGAGTTTCAAACTATCCGTGTGTGGATTATATAAAGCCAATGCCCGTTCTGTTTCCGTGAGATTGGGTTTCGGTAGCTCTTCTTTAGGAAGTTGAGGAACACGGATTTGGAAAGTGGCCTGAAGGTGGAAATGGTTGCACAATGCTGTGAGTGCCATACGGGTGGCATTGGCTTTTCCGTCGGCGGAGTAACCTGCGATATGCGGGGTTCCTATATATATAAGGTTGAGAAGTTCTTGATTGATATTCGGTTCATTCTCCCAAGTATCGATAATAGCATCTCGGATAATACCATCTTTTAAGGCTTGAAGTACGTCCGTATTATCCACGACAGCCCCTCGGCTTGTATTGATAATGATGGGTCGTTTTTTTAGTGCGTTGAAGAATGTTTTGTTCGCTAAATGGAAAGTCGGATAAGAACCTTTTGTGATTAATGGAGTATGAAACGAGATGATGTCGCACTTCTCTTGCAGCTCTTCCATGTTCAAAAAAAACTCATGAGGCTTTCCGGCTTTACACAAGGCTTCTTTTTGTGGTGGGTCATTGAGAAGGATTTGTACTCCCAAAGGGCGTATAGCTTCGATAACGGCATGGCCCACATGTCCTACTCCGACTAATCCGACCGTAGTCTTCGATAGGTCGTATCCTTTTTCTTTTTCCAAAAGCAAAAGGCATGAATGGATGTATTGTCCTACGGAATTGGCATTGCAACCGGGACAGTTGGCCCATGTGATATGGGCGCGTTTCAGATATTCAATGTCAAGGTGGTCATATCCGATAGTGGCGGTAGCGATAAAAGAAACTTTACTCCCTTTCAGAAGGGTTTCGTCGCAACGAGTGCGGGTTCTGATAATCAGGGCATCGGCATCATGTATATCGTCGGGGCTGATGGCTATCCCGGGTTTGTAAATCACATCGGTGGAAATCTGGGCGATAGCCTCTCGGATAAATGGGATTTTGTCGTCAACAACTATTTTCATGATGCAAAGTTAATGAGTTTTTATTATAGAATTATTGCCGATTCAAAAAAGTTTGTTTAGCTTTGCAATATTCTTTAAATAGAGGCACTTTTTTATTGTGTCATTAAAGTCGATACGGAATTTGTATGGAGAAACAAGACAAATGGACCAACTTGATGTATTACGTAGTGTTTGGCTTGAGCCATTTGCTATCCTTGCTTCCTTTTTGCGTTTTATATTTTCTGTCAGATGTCCTGTATTTGATAGTGTATCATTGCATCAAATATCGGCGTGATGTAGTAAGGGATAACCTATTGAAGTCTTTTCCCGAAAAGTCATCGGATGAGATTGTCCGGATAGAAAAGAAATTTTATCACTTTTTTTGCGATTATTTTGTAGAAACTTTGAAGCTGACTTCCATTTCGAAAAAGGAAATGAAGGAGCGGATGGTATTTCATGGAGTAGAGCAGGTGGAACAGGCTGTGCGCGAAGAGGGGCATAATTTCATATTCCTTTATCTTGGGCATTATTGTAATTGGGAGTGGGTGGCATCATTACCCTATACCATATCTCCTTCTATCCATTGTGCACAAATTTACCATCCTTTGTATAATAAAGCCGTGGATAGGTTCTTTTTGAAATTGAGAAACCAGTTCGGTGGGGAATGTATTCCGATGAAAAATACATTGAGGCGTGTGATTGAACTGAAACGGGAAAAGCGCCCTGCGATGATTGGCTTTATATCCGACCAACTACCCAAGTGGAACAGCATGCATTTTTTTGTTCCCTTCCTGCACCGTGAAACCGCTGTTTTTACCGGAGCGGAGCAGATAGGGCGGCAGGTAAAAGCGGTTTATTTTTTTGCGGATATCATTCGTCCCCGTAGGGGTTATTATGAGTGTACGTTCAGACGGATGGAGATACCGGAGGTAAATCGTACGGAATATGATATGACAGCTATGTTCATGGAACAATTGGAGCAAATGATCAGGAAAGCTCCGCAATATTGGCTGTGGACGCATAAGAGATGGAAGCGTACCAAGGAAGAATGGCTGAGACGCCAACAAGATTCGACAATAAAATGATTAAATGTGACCATACATGGAAAGATATGATTATTTGATAGTAGGCGCGGGATTATTCGGTGCTGTATTTGCCCATGAAGCCAGATTGGCAGGGAAACGTTGTTTGGTGATAGACAAGCGTGCCCATCGTGGCGGGAATATATATTGTGAGGATGTAGAAGGCATTCGTGTACATAAGTATGGGGCCCATATCTTTCATACGGACAATAAAGATGTTTGGGATTATGTGAACCGTTTGGTGGAATTTAATCGTTATACCAATTCTCCATTGGCATATTATGAAGGTAAATTGTATAACCTGCCTTTCAATATGAATACCTTTTATCAGTTGTGGGGAGTGAAAACACCGGCTGAAGCCAAGGCTAAGGTAGCTGAACAGCGTAAGGCGTATGAATTTATCTCTGAACCGGCGAACCTGGAAGAGCAAGCTCTGAAATTGTGTGGAAAGGATATATATACCCGTCTAATCAAAGGGTATACTGAGAAGCAGTGGGGACGTCCGGCTACAGAACTTCCGTCCTTTATCATCAAGCGTGTACCTTTTCGTTTTATTTTCGACAACAACTATTTTAACGATGCTTATCAGGGAATACCGAAAGGTGGATATAACGTATTGATAGATGCTTTGTTGGAAGGTATAGAAGTCCGGTTGGACACGAACTATTTTGAAAACCGTGAGGCTTGGGATGCTATGGCCGATAAAATTCTTTTCACCGGTTGCATTGATGAATATTTCAATTATCAATGCGGACGTTTGGAATACCGTAGCCTGCGTTTTGACCATCGTCATTTGGAGGTAGAGGACTATCAAGGTAATGCTGTGGTGAATTATACGGCTGGGGATGTACCTTACACGCGTGTGATTGAACATAAACATTTTGAATACGGAACTCAGCCTACTACGGTGATTACATACGAATATCCTGATGCTTTTGCCCCGGGTAAAGAGCCTTATTATCCGGTGAATGATGCCCGTAACTCTGAAATATTCAAATCCTATCGTGAACTGGCGGTATCGCGTGGGAATGTTTTATTTGGCGGACGTTTGGCTCAGTACACTTATGCGGATATGGATGATACAGTAGCTGCGGCTTTGGCATTAGCCAAGCAGCAGTTTTGTTAATTACGGGAGACAATGATATGAAAAGTTTGCAGGTCATTACGCCGGTAAAGGATTCCATCGATTTCACGCTTGAGACGATAAGAGCCGTATTGTCTTCGGAGACCAGTGTTCCTTTTACATATACCGTTTATAATGATTTCAGCACAGCTGAGAATACGATACGTTTGGAACAAGCATCCAAGGAACTTGGTTTTAAGTTGGTTAATTTGTGTGATTTGACAAATCATCCGTCTCCTAATTATTTATTGGTGTTGCAGACAGCCCGACGCGAAGCTTTAGCTGCGGATGCCGGCCTGTTGATTGTAGAGTCAGATGTCGTTGTGAAGAGGAATACTTTGCAGGACTTGTTCGACGGAGCTGTGCAACGTCCGGATTGTGCCATTGCCGCAGCGGTGACTACGGATGAGGACGGTTTGGTCAATTATCCTTATCTTCATGCACGGGGACGGGAAAACCAGGTTTATCCGGAGAAGAAACATTGTAGTTTTTGTTGCTCTTTGCTGACACCGAAGTTTTTGGGGCAATTTGATTTTGGGCAGCTTGATCCGACAAAGAATTGGTATGACGTGACCATTTCGCATGAGGCATTGAAAGCTGGTTTTCGCAATTACCTTTTTACGACCCTTCCGGTGTGGCATCGTCCTCACGGCAGTCGTCCATGGAAACAGTTAAAGTATAAGAATCCGTTGAAATATTATTGGTTGAAATTTACTAAAGGACTGGATAAAATTTGAATAGGATGAAATGGATTAAGCCAAGTCTTTGTCATTTATTGGCTCATCGGACGTTGGAACTCCGGCCGGATTATCAGGATTTGAAGGATTTTATGTATTCCATTCCCGAACGTTTTGCGGCCGGTGAAGGTTCGGTGGTTTATAAGGGACGCAATGAATTGAGGAAAATGACATATAGAGGGCTTGACTTGGTGGTGAAGTCCTTTCACCGTCCCAATTGGGTCAATCGTTTCGTCTATGGCATTTTCCGTCCTTCAAAGGCTAAACGTTCTTACGATCATGCGAGGATGTATCAAGAAATAGGGGTAGGGACTCCCGCTCCGGTCGGTTATCTTAATGTACGCAAAGGACTGCTTTTCGACCGTAGTTATTATGTGACGTTGGCGTCGGCTTGCCCATACGTCTATAATGATTTGTTCTATCAGCATTTTGATTATGCAGACGAGGTTGTTCGTACGGTAGGGAGAGTGACGGCCGTTTTGCATGAACATGGGTATGCGCATAAGGATTACGGGCGTGGGAACATTCTGTTCCAAAAGACAGACAAAGGGGTTCGGATTGAGATAGTGGACTTGAATCGGATGTATATCGGTCCGATTGATATGAGAAAAGGATGCAAGAATTTCGAGCGCCTTCCGGCTACGCCGCACATGCATCGTTTGTTGGCTGAAGAATATGCTGCCATACGCGGATTCGATGTGGAGGAATGTTTCAAGTTGATGCAAGCTTTTCGGAGTACCCAGCCTGGAAAAATAAACGACTTATATTAGTATGTATCATGAATGTGATTGCTGTTGTCGTAACTTATAATCGTCTGGAGCTTCTCAAACGGAATCTCTCTTGTTTGCGTCGGCAGACCGTACCGCTTACAACCCTTGTAGTGGTGGACAACGGTAGTACGGACGGGACGGGAGTGTGGTTGGACGAGCAGGAGGATGTGAAAACGATTCATCAGACCAATGTCGGGGGAGCCGGAGGTTTTTATACCGGAATGGAGTATGCTCGCCTTGCCGATGCCGATTGGATCTGGTGCATGGATGACGATGTTTTTCCGCGTCCGGATTGTCTGGAGCGGCTATTGGCGTACGCCGGATATGAAGGTGTAGGGATTTTGGCGCCGCGCCGCCTGTTGGAGGGCCGGATTTATACGAATGATTTTCTATCTTTCAACTTGACTCATCCGTTTTCATCCATGTATTCAGGACGATTGTCCAAGATGGAAGTGAATGCTCCTGTCGAGATTTGCGGAACGGCTTTCGAAGGTTTGTTCGTTCGCAGTGAGGTTGTGAAGTTGGTAGGGCTTCCCAATAAAGATTTGTTTATTTTTTGTGATGATACGGATTATTGCTTGCGCACGGTGATGGCCGGTTATAAGATTTTGTATGTTCCTACGGCCCTGATGGATAAAGAAAAGTTTTTCTCGGACGATTCGTGGGGGGAACGTAATAAGAAGAAAAAATGGAAACGCTTTTACCAGATACGTAATTCTTCTTATTTGAATCACCATTATGGGAAGAACTGGGCCGTGAAATATCTTCGCGGCTTTAACGGGGCCATCGGTTATATTTTAATAGCCTTTTTCTCGGCACCTTTCTCGGATGCTTATCGGTGGACTGATATTCCGATGTTTTGGAAAGCGTATACTGACGGCATAAGGGAAAGGTTGGGACGTTTGTAGGGATGTTTGTTTTTACATTCCCATCTTTCTGAATTTCCTGATATGCGCCCAACGGTACAAGGTAAGGGTTAGGTTGAGTACCTTACGGGTTTTCAGCTTCCGCCAAAGGCGGAAATACGGTTTGTTCAAGATTCGGTTTTGGATATGGTATCGGTCTACGGCATCGATAACGTTAAAAATTTCGGGGTAATCCTGCTCTGTGATTTTTCTTTGCCATCTGAGACTGATTACATAGATATTCAGAGCCTTGTCGATAAAGTGTATTTGGTTGGCCTGTATGGTTGGGTTTTGATGAAATTGCCTGTCCAAGTGATGAATCATGAAATTGATTACTTTGCAAATGTGCGATAAGTTCCCCTTTATAGACTGCACACTGGTAGATTGTTCTTCTCTTCCTATGAAATAATAATAGAGGTATAAATCGAATATAATGAAGCTCTTGATGCGGTCTATCGGCAGAAAACAGTATTGGAAGTCGGTATAACATATACCTTCTATATGGCGCAGGTTTACCTGTCTTAGGATTTCTGTTTTGTAGGTCATGCTATGCATGTTGAATTCATCGCCATAGGTATGTTCGCTTATGTTGAAAGACGAAATATCATAAATCTTATTGTATTCTACATTGCGGAAAGGGAAGTGTGTCACGATATGACGATTATTTTTATCGATCTTATATTCCGTACGGAGTGTAATAAACAAGTCCGTATCGCAATTCTTTAATACATTTAAAAGTTTGGATAAAACCTCCGTATCCATCCAGTCGTCTGCGTCCAAGGGCCTGAAATATTTCCCTTTTGCCATTTGTAACCCTGCATTGATGCACGAACCGTAGTGGCCGTTTTCTTTGTTGATGATGTGGATTATATCCGGTCTTTTTTGCTGAAAGGCTTTCATAATTTCCAGGGAACGGTCTTTGCTACCGTCATTTACAACAATGACCTCCAATGTCGGAGGTATACAAGGGGCGGTTACGGATTCTAAACATTTGGTGAGATACTTTTCCATGTTGTAGGTCGGGATCACCAATGTGAGGAGTTTATATGGCTCTTGTGACATTCTGTTGTATTTTGTATGCTTATAGAGGTAAATATTCTATTTCCGGGTAGAAAGTCAGTCCGTCATGGCATCCTTTCTTTACTGCAGCTAAGAACTCTTGTTTGTGTCCGTCTTTACGGCGGTTGATTCTTCGTTTCAGGATACGAAGCTTATTCCATATCGACAGCCTGAACAAAAGTTTGTTCGGTTGTTCGCGGTGCTTAAAGTAGCAGGTGTTGCGGGTTTGATAGTAAAAACGTTTGGCCATATTGACCGGTGCCTGTTCGATATTCGGGTCGTACACGTCCGGGGTCTTGTGTACGACAATGCTTTGTTCTGTATAGTAATTTTTGAATCCGGCTCTTGTGATTCTGAGGGTGTATTCGATATCGTCGAACCAGATAAAGAACTCTTTGATGGGCAAGCCAACTTTGTAGACCGCACGGCTGCTGACCAAGACAGAGACGAAAGTGCAGACTTCGCAGCGGCAGGCCGTGATACCGTTGTTTTCGATGGTGTCCTTTTTTAGTCCTCCGGGCATATTGCGGGGATGAATGGTATTGTCGGTCCAAAGTACTTTGCTGCAAACGAATCCGATGTCATTGGACTGTGAGGCTGTTTGCATGAGGGCTTCCAAAGCTTCCGGAGAGGGGATGGTGTCGTCATCCATCATCCATGTGTAATCTCCGCCGCCTAATGCGGATGTTTTTACGCCTAAAGAGAAACCGCCGGCTCCTCCGATATTCTGTTCCGTGCGGATGACTTGGAATTGAGGGCGTACAGCGTATGCTTTCAGGAAATCCTCCGTACCGTCTGTAGAACAATTGTCTATCACGATTACCTTGTGTATCGGATAGGTTTGCTTCTCTATGGCAGCCAGGCATTCTCTAAGTAAGGCCAGGCGGTTATATGTGACTACTACGCAGTTGACTTTCATGTTTCTTGTTTTTAAGGTTGTGTAAGATAAGTTTCAAGAATATGTCCGTAATATGTTTTCTTGCCCTCGACTGTGGTTTTGCAGAGAGGTATCTTGTAAGTTACCTTGTGGAAATCATACCGGGTACAGAATTCGTTCCATTTTTCTTCCGAGAACTCTTCATTCAGGCACTTGCCCAACGGTCCCATTTCTGTGATGGGTACTTTTTCGATCATATCGTGTACGGCCGGAATGTATTTACGAGCCATGGCAAATGTATAATCTAAAAGTAGATAATCAATTAGCTTTTTATGTTTCTTCCAATAACAGAGATGCATGTCAGCGATAAATGAGGGTAAAATATTACCTTTCCCGCAGGCCAAGAAGAAGCTGACCCATCCGCCTTGCGAGATGTTGTAGTAACGGGTATGGTGGTGGCAGCTCCAGAATTTATCTTCTGGATGGATAAATGTGCCGAGGTGTTTGGACGGTATCAATAGCGTACTGTCCATCCAGATTCCTCCGTGTCGAGCCAACAGCATCATACGCAGGATATCCGAGAAGTGGGTAAGGTCGATTTCGCCCGATTGTTGTTTTCGGATAATATAGTCGGGCATGTTCACGTAATCCTTGTAATTCTTTTCCGTAATGAGAATGACCGGGTGTCCGTCGGAAAACCGGTGCATGGCGTTGTAGCAGGCTTTTACGATGTCTGGCATTGCGTCCTCGCCCTGCCACCAACATGTCCATATCGGTGAACTCCCTGTAATGGGTTCGTATGCGGGCAGGTAATCCCGTGTGTATCGGGCAATTAACTCCTTTCCTCCTGCGCGGTATAGCAGATGGTGCATGATGAGTTGCTGTTTACGCCTGACGAAGAACTTTTCGATATGTTTGAAAAATCTTTTTATTTTACCCATGATAATGGCCTTTTGGACGATGGTTTCTGTTTTACAGGGATTCTAACCGGATATACTTGGCTTTTCTCATTCCTATATAAAAAGGTAACAAGCGGAAAAAGCGTTTGAACCTGTTCTTCACGCTATGCCATGGGCGTTCTCCTTTCCACGGGGTCAGATCCAGATATTGGAAATAAACATCCCGTAAGGGGTGTTGGCTGTCGTAGTTCCACGGCTTCCGGTTGGTGTAATGCAGGACGACCGGATGCCTTAATGTTTCGGCATGGGCTTTGCGCCATTCCGGGCTTATGGCCGGATGGTTGCGGTAAAATCCGTCTTGCACGTTCCATTGCAGACCCACTAACGTTTTATGCCGGTGCAACACACAGTTCAACAGGTCTTGGTCATTGAATATGATACGTTCCGGATATGCACGGTAATAATCGACGCAAGCTTGGGCGATATGGTGTTCTCGCCAATATGCGAGGTTGATAAGGAGGACACCGGAATTAAAGTACGAGTCTTCGGCCGGATATTGCAGGATTTCGTAACGCTGCAGTTCCTTGCACCCGGTGTCTTCCACTACGGCTACTCCCGTATGAGCGTCTAAAGGCGTACGCCATAGCGGAGTGATGTCTCCTAGTATTACAATATCACAGTCCAAGTACAGTACGCGGTCTATGCTTTCAGGCAATAGGGCAGACAGGAAGCACCTGTAATAGGCGGCCAACGACAGGCGGTTGTGGGTAGCCCGGATGGTGAATCCTTCCAACATTTGTGCGTCTGGTATATAATAACAGGCTTTATTTTTATATTTTTCGGCTAAAGCTGTTAAAATGTTCCGGTCTGTTTCCGATAATTCCCGTGCAATAATATGTACGGTGAAGGTCTCTTTTGGGTTGTTTTCAAATAAAGAGACCAAGGTAACGGCACAATGTCGCACATAATTGTGGTCTATATTGCAAGCTATGTGAATCATCATATCCTCATTTTTTATTGTTGTCCCGAAAGCCGGAAGTATTTGTCCAATACCATCAGCGAAATCAGGTTTTCCCGTTCCTTGTCTTGGAACTGCCTGATGTATTCATGGGCGTGGCGGATAATGTCTTCCGCTTGCTCCGGATGTTCGATATAATATTGCAGCTTCTCCGGTAAGTCCGAGAAATCCTCCTTCACTTCTACATAATGGTATCCGGCAACGAGCGTTCCTTCCATGAACCAAGTCTCGCAAGTCGGACGTGTCATGACGGCCAGTGAGTTGGACGACATGACCCATTTCAGGTTGGAAGCTACGTCGTTTCCTTCCAGGGCCATAATGAATTTATAATCCAAATGTTCGCGGATGGTTTTCTTTTCCCTCATCCATTCGTCCGGACAGCCTTCATTCCGCCCTACTACGCCGCAGTCGAACATCGGATGGTGGAAGAACATTTCCAAGAATTTTGTACGTACCCGGCTTTGGCGGATTTTTCCCCGAAAGATTGCCATGTCTTTCTTCTGCCGGAAAGGTATGGTGTCATGCACGAACATGAAATGGCGTAGTTTGTCCAACTTTAGTATCACGGAGTTACTATTGTCGCCGGTCAACAACCGACTTTTGACGATTGTGGGTGTGTCCGGAGTGAAATATACATCTCCCGGGCAGAAATTCCAACGGAAATGTTTGGGAAACCAACGGGTCACGTCGTGTTGGTCGAAAAAGTAAGCTGTATGGAACATTTTGCGGGTATAATCCCCTATTCGTCCAGTATAATAAATCCAACTACGTTCACGAGTGAGCCTGTTTGTGTCTGAGACGTGGAATGGTTGGTCCGTTTTGATGTAATAGTCCACGCGTTTGCGAATATAGTCGTAATCGGGATGTTTGGGCACTTGGGCGAGAAGTCCGCGCAACCGCTGCCGGAAAAAGGCATCCGGAATGGCTAATCCGGCAAAACCGGAAAGGAAATTGAGGAATTTGTTGGGCTTCCCGCTTTTTAGTTTATAAATGATGCTGTCTCCCATACATTAAGTAGGCATTTGCTTGAATATGGTATAATTACGGTTTTATCTCTTTTGAAGAGATAAACCGAATATCGGCAAAATTACATAATTAATTGATAATTACAAAGAAGTAAATGGATAAAAAGTATGCGAGAGTGTCTTTTTTTGCCTTTTGTTGAGGATAAACATATTACTAAATGACACCAATCTTTTGATTAACAATGGATAACGATATTCGGTTTATCTCTTCAAAAGAGAGCGATTATTAGTATATGAAGTTTTAATAAAGGTGGTTATGAGGTTGATAAAAATGACAGGTGGTTTGGGTAACCAAATGTTCATTTATGCCATGTACTTGAAGATGAGGGCTGTATTTCCAGATACAAAGATAGACCTTTCGGATATGGTCCATTATCGGGTACATTATGGGTATGAGATGAACAAGGTGTTTAATCTTCCCCGTACGGAGTTCCGTATCAACCGGAGTTTAAAGAAAATCATAGAGTTTTTGTTGTTTAAGACCATATTGGAACGGAAGCAAGGTGGTTCGCTTGTGCCTTACATCCGGAAGTATCATTGGCCATGGATTTATTTTAAAGGCTTTTATCAGTCTGAGGAATATTTTGCCGGTGTGGAAAAGGAGGTGCGCGAGGCGTTTGTTTTCGATGTTCGCCGGGTAAACAGAAAGAGCCTTTGTGCGATGCAGGAGATTATGGCCGACCCGGATGCCGTGTCCATACATGTCAGGAGAGGGGATTATCTTCAGGGGAAGCATTGGAAGTCGTTGGGGTGCATTTGTCAACGTTCTTATTACCTCAATGCCCTGTCCGAGTTGGAGAAAAGAATAGTCCATCCCCATTATTATGTATTTTCGGAGGATTTGGATTGGGTACGCCAGTACCTGCCATTGGAAAATGCCGTATTCATTGATTGGAACAAAGGGGAGGACAGTTGGCAGGACATGATGTTGATGAGCCATTGCCGCCATCATATTATATGCAATAGTACTTTCAGTTGGTGGGGAGCGTGGTTAAATCCGTCGCCGGACAAAATAGTGATTGCCCCGGAACGTTGGACGCAGACGACAAATAGTGCGGACGTGGTGCCGGAAAGTTGGTTGAAAGTCTCGATCGGTTAAGTGAATTAAATGAAGCGTAAAGTGAACCGATATATTATTCATAAAATAATCCGTGCCGTCTGGGATTTGCCGAGAATGTTCCTGAAACTTCCTGATCCCCGGTTGATAATGACGCTTCTGGTGAAAAATGAAGAGGAGTTATTGGAACGGAACCTGTTGTTCCATAAAGCTATGGGAGTGGATGCTTTTATTGTAACGGATAACAATTCGACAGACGGGACCTGCGGGATTATCGAAAAGTATCGTCGGAAAGGATGGGTGGTAGACGTGATAAGGGAAGCAGCTACGGGCTATGAACAAAAAGAGTGGGTAGACCGGATGATATGGAAGGCCAAGACGTCTTTCGGGGCGGATTGGGTGATTAATGCAGACGCGGATGAATTCTGGTATGCTCCCTCCGGGTCGTTGAAAAAAGAGTTAAGCAAGTCTCGTGCCAATGTGCTGACTTGCGAGGTGAGAAGCATGTATCCCGAAGAAGACAAACCTTTTTGGCAATGGTCTAAGGCCGTGCGGCCTGTAACCGATCTGGAAGCGTATGATTTGTCGTTGTATTCCTTGTTCGAACGCCAGAACCGTAAGGTAATTCACCGGACCGACGGTTACCTGCAAATATCCATGGGAAACCATAAGGTGAGGATGTTGCCTCAATATGCAAAGTCCTCGGCGATTCGTGTTTATCATTATAATGTGCGCGGCCGTCGTCAGTTTATGGATAAAATGGTGAATGGCGGTGTACAATTGGAAGAACATAAGGGCAGGCATGGCGGTCGTCATTGGAGGTATTTTTACCGACTTTATAAAGAAGGTTTGCTGGAAGAAGAGTACGACCGGGTGATAGGGAAGCCGCATTTTGAGGAATTGTGCAAATGTGGATATATTTATGCGGACGAGACGATTCGTGATGTTTTCAATTCGATAAACTGATTTTTAATATGATGCATATAGCATTTGCCATAGACAGCCGGTTCGTTCGTCCTTGTGCGGTAACGATGGTGTCGGTTTTGCGGAACAATGTCCCGTATGAAATAGTATTTCATATCGTAGGATTGAATCTACATCAAGAGGATGTGGCCTTTCTGTCTGCGTTGTGCGACTCTTATGGTGCGAAAGTGTTCTTTTATGAAGTGGCGGAAGAAAAGATGAAGGGCTATGAAGTGACATGGGAGAAGCAGCGCTTGTCGAAAGTCGTGTTTTTCCGTTGTCTGCTATCTTCCATATTGCCGTTGTCCGTGTCCAAGGTCTTGTATTTGGATTGTGATGTATTGGTTTTGTCTTCATTGTATGGTTTATGGGAGACAGACCTTACGGGAGTTGCTTTGGCCGGAGTGCCGGATAGCTTTACCGTCAATCCGGTGCATTGTCGTCGTTTGCATTATGCATCGTCTTATAACTATTTCAACGGAGGGGTCTTGTTGCTGAACCTGGAGTATTGGAGAGCACATGGGGTGGAACGTCTGTGTGCGGAACATTATCGTATGTATCCGGACAGGATTGTCTATAATGATCAGGACTTGCTGAACAGTCTGCTTCACGAACGTAAAAGGCTGTTGGATATGAAATGGAACGTCCAAGAGGGTGCCTACCGCAGGCCAAAGGGTAAGTCGGCCGGTTGGGTCCCTCCCCATATCGAAACGATTACCCGTCCGGCCATTTTGCATTATTCCGGGCGCAAGCCTTGGCAGTACCACTGCATGCATCCTTTGCGACGGTTATATTTCGAATACGAGAGCCTGCTTCCCGGTGTGGAGAAGAAAAATGACGGGTGGGCGGTGCGTTTGCATCGTTTCGTCCACTTCTTGCCTTATGCCTTAGGAATAAAAAGCGAGAAATATATAGATATACGTTACTACGGTTCGAGCAAAAAACCACTTGAGGGTCAGTCTGTTCCGTTAATCAGCATTGTCGTACCGGTTTACAATGTGGAACGATATGTGGAGAAATGTATCCGTTCTTTGCGAGGACAGACGTACGGCCACATAGAAGTTATCCTGGTGGACGATGCTTCTACGGACGGTTCCTATGACGTGTGTAAGGCTGCAATAGGAGGAGACCCGCGTTTCAAGCTGATTCGTCATCCGGTCAATCAGGGTGTTGCCGGGGCACGTAATCTGGGATTGTCTGTGGCAACGGGAGAACTCTTGGGTTTTGTGGACCCGGACGATTGGATAGAGCAGGATATGTATGCGCTTTTGTACGATGCCTATGTTGTCTCTGGTGCGGATATTGTGCAGTGCGGCTATTATTTGCATTTACAGAATGGAAATATTCAGAAGTGTGCTGTGGGAAAGAATGAACGTTGGGGTACGCGGGAAGCTTTGGAACTTTTATTCCAAGACCGGCTCATCAAGAATTATTTATGGAACAAACTTTATAAGAGGAAGCTTTTCGACGGAGTTTCGTTTCCTGTGGGTAGGACGTTTGAGGATATTTTGACGTTGCCTGAAGTGTTCGGACGTGCGAAGACGGTTTATGTGGCCGGAGATATAACCTATCATTATGTAGAGCGCCACAAAAGTATTGTCACCAAAGCTTTCCGACAAAACCAATGGGACGATTATTTATATGCGTTGGATGTCAAACACAGCCGTGCCAAGGCTTTAGGGCTTTGGAAGGATTCCGACCGGTTTCTGGCTAACATGTATCTACGTATTCTTGACCGTTCTTTAAGCGAAGACGGGAGCGGCAAGAAACGAAAGGTTTTGATGGAGTATTTGAGAAAGAATGTAAGTGGCGTTCCGTTGTTGACGAAGTCTCCTTATTTGGCTTTTCGCCGCTTCCTTTGCTTGCATCTCTTTGATTTATACAAGGGTGCCACCTTATTTTTCGCGAAGTTTAAAAAGAAATAATCATTTATTGTTATTGGAATCAGGATGGAAAATACACCTTCGTTTGCGGTCACGGAAGGGCCGTTGGTGACATTGGTTGTACCCATGTACAACGTAGCCCCTTATTTGGAGCGTTGTTTGCGTTCATTGGAAAAGCAGACTTACCGGAACATAGAGGTCATAATTATGGACGACTGTTCCACAGACGGGAGTTTGGATATAGCCGGTGAGATGGCAGCGTCAGACATGCGTTTTAAGGTTTTCAGCATGCCCCGGAACTCTGGAGCCGGCGATGCGCGGCAGGCGGCCATAGAAAAGTCCTCCGGTGAATTCATCGGTTTTGTAGATGCGGATGATTATGTGGATATGGATTTTGTAGCGGTGCTTTATGGCCTGATAACAAAGACGGGGGCGGATGTGGCATGTTGCCAACATTATTTTTATGATGAGGAGCATCAGCGTTTGACTACGCCATGGGCTTATGACGATAAAGTCGTGTGCCTTTCCCCTGATGAAGCCATGCGTAAGATGAAAGGTTATGACCAAATGGATGAAGGGTTGTGGAACAAGTTATGCCGGCGTGAGATTGTTGTAAGGCATAGGATGGAGACTTTTCCCTTCGAGGATGCTTTTGTATTATACAAATACGTTCCGGAGGCGGCGAGCGTAGCTTTGTGTTGTGTCCCGCTGTATTATTACTACCAACGAGACGGGTCGCTCATGCACACTGGTTATACGCCTTATAAGGCTTTTGCACGATATAAGTTGGAAATATTGAAAGACAAGGCTATCAGGGGAACGGACAGGTTGGAAACCGGAGTTGCCCTCTATTATATCCGGAAAGGCCTGAAGCTTTTGCGGGAGTTTGGGCTGTTGGAGCGATCAGCCGACGTTTCGGAAGCTTGTCGGGGAGTGTTGGAGTGTTTGCATGGGTTCGACTATGTCTCGGACACGGAGTTGGGTGTTAAGGGTTTGATTGCACGGCATTTTGTTTATAAACGTTTGTGGAAGTACTTGGAATTGAACAGGAAGTTTGTAGCGACGTTTCGGAAACGTAAGATGGAGAAAGTGTGCCACAAGTATTCATTGCAGACGATGGAGGTATTTCAGAAAGGACTGTAAAGGATTTGATTAAAGCAAAAAAGATAGTGGAATGATAAAGATAGCTTTGTGTACGGATACTTATTATATGATGGCTTGCGGTCCTTGTGTGGTTTCGATTTTTGAACACCACCGGAAGGTTCCTTGCCACATTTATGTGATAACGAAGGCTTTGCCACAAGTAGATGTGGAAGGGTTGGAAGAGATTGCTACCAGATATGGTGGGCTGCTGACGGTCAAGGTCATTGAGCCGGAGATTGTGCAAGGTTTGAAAGTCAGCGACAGGTTCAGGGAATCCATTTATTACCGTTTTCTTTTGCCGGATTTGTTTCCGGACGAGGAGAAGATGCTTTATATGGATTGCGATATTCTGGTAAACGATTCGTTGCAGGAACTTTGGAAGACGGACATAGAAGGTTATGCGTGCGCGGTGGTGGAGGATCAGGAGGCTGATGACATAACCTTGCAAAACAGGATTGGGGTGTATGGCGCGCCTTATTTTAACTCGGGGGTGCTGTTGGTCAATATGGGCTATTGGCGGAAGCATAATGTGGCATGCCGGTTGGTGGAGTTCATCCGGGAACATCCTGAGAAGTGCCTTTTCCCGGACCAGGATGCTTTGAACGTGGTGCTGCACGGTGCAGTGAAATACCTCCCATACGGATATAATTTTCAGGATTTATGGTATACGCGGGATTATCAATGGGTCAGGTTGCATGCCTCTAAATTCAAGGAAGTGGAACGATGGAAGGAGCATCCGGTCGTGGTGCATTTTGCAGGTGGAGGCAAGCCGTGGAAAAAGGATTGCAACCATCCTTTCACGCCGTATTATTTGGAATGTCTGGCCAAGACGAAGTGGACTGTGGCACGTTATAAGAAAGTAAGGGAGGAAACTACTCCTTTGTATGGAGGAAGTTCCAAAACCTCTCATAAATATATCAGGAGATTCAACCGCCTTTTGGCCGTTTTTGTCATTGAAACAATAGCTTTTGTCGTGTATTGGTTTTGTTCGGCGAGGTGATGGTATTTATTGCGCGAAATGTAAGTCCTAAAGCTCCGGATAATATTTATGGGATTCCGAAATGTAGCAAAATGACAAAGAAAAGTAGCGAGGCCGGTATGAAAAGATGTGTTCTGTATGTTTCTGAGCTCCTTAAAATGACATATTTTAATCTTTGTTTATGCTTTTTTACGCAAGAATGGGCATAACAGCGGATTAATCTCATGAAAGAAAAAAATCACTTGGCGCAGAAAACACTTTTTTTCTCCTCATATCGGGGCGAAGATGTCTGCCGGTGGTGGAATATTCGGGCGTAAAACGGGAGTTCATGTACAGTCTGGAGCTGATTTTTATGCTAGTTGACAGGCGGTAGTGCTCCAAAAACGGGAAGCACGATGTAATCTTGTGCTGCATATTTCCTGACACGTAGTCGGGAGGCGTGCGGGCAAATGGTTGGAGGCGATGTCGCAAAGCGGTGTTTTCCTTCCGGAAGGCATCAAAAAGTCAAAAGCCGGACGCGTGAGACTGCGTTATTTGCCGTCAGGGCGGCCGGCGGGCGGAAATGAGCGATTCTCATGATAGCGGGATTGTCATTTTGACATTTTGCAAACTCGATGCACGGATTAGGTTGTCCGGCTGTGGGGCGGTGGTGGCGCATGGGCCATGCAGACCGGATGAATGTGAGTAAAATATGATAAAAAACAACGTCGTGGTTGGTCACTTGGAGAGAAATGCCTACCTTTGCACCAATCCATTCATTTGAAATATATATGATTAAAGAATTTTTCTCCTTGCTCAAGCGGTATATGAAACCTTATCGTAAATATCTGACTTGGGCTGTCATATTGAATTTTTTATCGCAATGGCTTAACGTGTTTTCGTTTGCAGCCTTGGTGCCGATTCTGAATATCTTGTTCAAGATTGATACGACAAAGTATGAATACATGCCGATGGATATCCATCATTTGGATAAGGATGTCTTGGTCAATAACGGATATTATTTCATCAATTATATTATTGAACAGAATGGGGCTTTTGTCACTTTGATATTCATGGGGCTTATCCTGATTGTGATGACTTTGTTGAAGACTACGGGATATTTCGCGTCAGCAGCGGTGATGGTGCCTCTTCGTACGGGTATTGTCCGTGATATACGTATTGAAGTATATAATAAAGTGCTGAAATTGCCATTGAGTTTTTTTTCGGAGGAGCGCAAAGGGGATATTATTGCAAGGATGAGTGCGGACGTGTCGGTAGTCGAGAATTCACTGACCAGTTCACTGGATATGTTGATTCGTAATCCGATAGCTCTGGTGGTTTGCTTTATTACTTTATTTACCGTTAGTTGGCAACTGACGTTGTTCGTGCTAGTCATTCTGCCTTTGGCCGGATGGGTCATGGGGTCGGTAAGCCGTAAATTGAAAAGTCAGTCGGTGGTGGCTCAGGGGCAATGGGGAGACATCATGTCTCAGTTGGATGAGACCTTAGGAGGCCTTCGGATTATCAAGGCCTTCATTGCAGAGCGCAAGATGTCTGAACGCTTTGCCAAAATCAATAACGGTTTCCGGGATGCCATGAATGCGATGGTTATCCGTCAGAGTTCCGCGCATCCTATGAGTGAGTTCTTGGGTACTTGCGTGATAGTGATTGTATTATGGTTTGGCGGCGCATTGATTTTGAATCAGTATTCCCCGATAGATGCCGCTATGTTTATTTTCTATCTGGTGATTCTTTACAGTATCATCAATCCTTTGAAAGAGTTCTCCAAGGCTTTCTATAATATTCCTTTGGGTTTGGCCAGCATGGAACGTATTGATATGATCTTGAAGGCTGAGAACCATATCAAGGAGCCGGAAAAACCCTTGCCTTTGACTGCTTTTGAGCATGAGTTGGAATTCCGTGACGTTTCCTTTAGTTATATTGAGGGGCGGCAGGTCTTGAAGCATGTAAACTTGAAGGTGCAGAAAGGGAAGACGGTGGCTTTGGTAGGGCAGTCCGGGTCTGGTAAATCCACGATGGTCGATTTGGTGCCCCGTTATCATGATGTGGGTGAAGGAGCCTTGCTTATAGACGGGAAGAACGTGAAGGACGTATCTATTCCGGCCTTGCGTTCTCTGATCGGTAATGTGAACCAAGAGGCCATCCTGTTCAATGATACCTTCTATAATAATATTACGTTCGGCGTGGAGAACGCGACGATGGAGCAGGTTGTCGAAGCTGCCAAAATAGCCAACGCGCACGATTTCATCATGGAATCCGAGAAAGGTTATGATACGATGATTGGCGACCGTGGAGGCCGTTTGTCGGGCGGGCAGCGGCAGCGTGTCAGCATAGCCCGTGCCATCCTGAAGAATCCGCCGATATTGATACTGGATGAGGCGACTTCCGCATTGGATACGGAGTCAGAGCGTTTGGTGCAGGAGGCGTTGGAACGCTTGATGAAATCGCGTACGACCATTGCGATTGCGCACCGGCTCAGTACAATCAAGAATGCAGATGAAATATGTGTGCTTTACGAAGGAGAGATTGTAGAGCGTGGGACGCATGAAGAGCTTATTGCCCTCAACGGGTATTACAAGAAACTAAACGATATGCAAAGCCTCTGACGCATCCGGCCCAACTCGTGAGAGCGGTGGCTTGTCGGGATAAAAAGAGGTTGTATTTTAATTTATTGTGAAAAATATGGTGAATGATAAGGTGGTTCAAAAGGCTGGGAGCGGGAAAATACTTTCCATAGTAATACCAACCTATAATATGGAAAAATATCTGCCTGCCTGTCTGGATTCTGTGACCGATGAGCTTGTCAGCGATAGGCTTGAAGTCATAGTGGTGAATGACGGCAGTACGGACGGGTCTTTGGACATTATTCGTCGATATGAACAGAAAAGGCCCGATTTGATTAAAGTCATAGACAAGGCCAACGGACATTATGGTTCTTGTGTGAATGCCGGATTAGGAATTGCAACCGGAAAGTATTTCAAGATATTGGATGCAGACGATTGGTTCGATACTTCGGCGTTAGTGGAGTTTTTGCAGAAGTTGGAGACTTGTGATACCGATTTGGTGATAACGTTAAGGGTGGATGAGATTTTTGACAAAGACAAGAAGGTGGATGAAATCAAGCATTCTTTCTGTTCCGTGTTTAAGGACCATGTCTATCGGACGGATGAATTTTATATCCGTACGCATTCCTATGAAGCTGAATTTGGCATGAATGGCATGGCTTATAAAACTTCCCTTCTTAAAGAAATGAATTTCCGTTTGTTGGAAGGGATAAATTATACGGATACGTTGTATTGCTTTCTGCCCTATTCACGTGTGAAAGACTTTATTGTGTATGACTTGTATCTTTACCATTACCGTATGGGAAGGGAAGGGCAGTCGGTGGATACGGAGAGCCAGAAAAAGAATCTGATGCAGATTGTCCACATGGTGGAGGCTATGTTTGAAAAGATGGACAAGGAAAACGTGGGCAAGCATGTAAGGAAGAACCAGGCTTATTTTGTTGATGGAGCCGTAAATTTCTGCCTCCTCAGTCTGAAGATGCAGTCGAGGATACGGCCTTCGGATTATTCTGAATTCGAAAGCCTGATAAAACATATAAAAAACTATCGTGTACGCCATAAATTATTTAAAAAATGGTATTTAAAGTTATGGTGGGTTACGGAAAAGGCTGTAGTGTTGGATTATGCACTTAGATTTCATTCTTTTGTAAGTGTAAAATAACTATTAGTATCAATGGCGCCATTAATATCTGTAATTGTTCCTGTATATAAGGCCGAGGATACTTTGAGAAACTGTGTGGATAGTATCTTGAAGCAGACGAACCGTGATTTTGAGCTGTTGCTCATAGATGACGGCAGCCCGGATAGTTGCAGGGATATTTGTGACACTTATGCCGCAAAGGATGCCCGTGTCCGGGTATGGTATAAAGAAAATGGTGGAGTGAGTACGGCACGTAATTTGGGGCTTGAAGTGGCGTGCGGAGAGTGGATTGCCTTTGTCGACGCGGATGACTCCGTGGACGAGGGCTTTTTCGACGTCTTGAAAGAGGGGCTCGGTTACGATTTGGTGATAGGAGGGTACAAGACTCTTCCGAAGGGGGAGATATATTATAATTTCGAGGGGGCTTTTAAGGGCGATACGATGGGTGACTTCGTCGCCCGGCATTTATGGAATGGTTATGTTTGGGGAAAATTCTATAAAACCTCGATTCTAAGGGAGCACCGCATTGTGTTCCGTACCGATTTGGTCGTGTATGAGGACTTATTGTTCAATTTGGATTATATTCTACAGTGCAACAGCATCAAGTTGGTGCCTTTGTGCTTGTATCTTTATATGGATCCTCCCGGAAAAATGATTCAGGAGAAATATGCGCTTTTGCCGGACGAGATTAGGAAGATTTATGCACTTGTCGATGACAGGTTGGAGCGGTTGGCTCATAAGTTCCATTGTTGGCGTCCTGCATTTATCTTTGACTTTATTGAGCATTATCCGTTGGAGCGTCTTTTAAGGCAGGGGAGTGACGACGAACTGTACCAGTTGTATGTAGAGGTGAAAGGAAATGTGGATCGTTCGGTCTTTTACAACGATCGTATTGCGAGTCCTATTTTGCGTTGTATTTCCTGTATTAAGAAAGAATATATTGTCAGAAGGCATAGGGTGAGGGGGCGATTGTTGGCTAAAGCCTTGTCTTCTTTGTATGGAAGGGAACTGCTTCGGGTCAAGTACTCTTCATTCAGTAAGAAATTTCAGGCCATATTGATTACCTATCGTTTGTTTGGTCTGTTGGATGTTTATTTTGCAATCCGTTCTTTGGTGAACCGGTTTCGGAAGGTTTGATTTGAAAGTTCTTGGCATGAAGAAGGAGGTATCGTCAAGGGGACCGAATAATGAATTTTCAGTCTGCGGATTTTGAGAGTCCCTTTTCTTCATATCGTTTGCCGGATAAAAAATAATCTCTAAATTTGCAGCGGTTATGGCAAAATGTTTATCCTATTTGGTGTTTGCTCTGTGCCTTTTTCTGTGGGACTCTTCTTTTTCCACTGCGGAGGGAGATATGGCTTGCATGCCTTCTGCTACCATAATGGGGGCGGGAGACGGTGTAGGGGCAGATACGAAATGCTGCGGAGAGGATAAGGAGATACGTGCAGGGCTTGGATGGGGTGATATTGGCTATGCACTTCTTTCGTGTCCAACTGGACACTCGATTCAGGCTACGCGTTCTTTCAAAGGACATACAGTTTTTGCCGGATGGAAGAATGGTGTGTGGCAGGTTGCAGCCTTGTGGCTGCCGGAGAGAGGAGAGAAGCTCCCGGATACATCGTTTTCCGGCAATGCCAAAT
The DNA here is from genome assembly GCF_900683745.1 of Paraprevotella xylaniphila YIT 11841. Taxonomy (NCBI): domain Bacteria; kingdom Pseudomonadati; phylum Bacteroidota; class Bacteroidia; order Bacteroidales; family Prevotellaceae; genus Paraprevotella; species Paraprevotella xylaniphila. Next base: position 2,559,319 of record NZ_LR215980.1, on the reverse strand, counting down.
TATATTTTGTATATACGTTAAGGCGTATCCTTATTTAAGACTTTCCTGTAAGAGATTGCTGAGAAAGTCTTTTTTATGGCAGCTTTTCGGCTGCTAGTTTTCATTTTATTATAAATAAGGATATAAAGTAATGGATTTTATAATGGATTTTATCCTGCACATCGACCATTATATGGTGGAGATGGTGCAGCAGTATCATACGTGGACTTATGCCATATTGTTTGCTGTTATTTTTTGTGAGACGGGGTTGGTGGTCACGCCCTTTTTGCCGGGCGATTCCCTGCTTTTTGTGGGAGGGGCCATTGCCGCTGTTCCCTCTGTTCCGCTCGATGTCAATTTATTGTTCATGATATTGTTTGCGGCTGCAGTCTTAGGAGATTCCTGCAATTATATGATAGGGCGTTTTTTGGGAAAGCGACTGTTTCATAATCCGGATTCCAGAATATTCAAGCAGAGTTATTTGGACAAGACTCATGAATTTTATAAAAAATACGGTGGGAAAACAATCATCATAGCCCGTTTCGTTCCCATTGTCCGTACGTTTGCTCCTTTTGTGGCCGGAATGGGGCGTATGCATTATTATTATTTCATGATATATAATGTCGTCGGAGGAGGGCTTTGGGTGGCATCGTTTTGCTATGCGGGTTATTTTTTCGGAGACTTGCCTTTCGTACAAGGCAATCTGAAAATTCTCATTGTGGCCATTATTGTGATTTCGATTTTGCCGGCCGTAGTGGAGGTGTTGCGAGAGAAACTGAAAAAGACGAAATAGAATTTAAACACTTGATTTTATGAAAAATTCCTTTTTTAACAGCTTCGTACCGAAGCAACCTAATTTTTTCTGTTTGCTGAAACAGCTTGCGGATATCTTGTCTGAGGCAGCCGATGTGCTGTCGGAGAGTGTGGAACAGGGTAAACCGGAAGAACGGGAGACATATTACAGACGGGTGAAAGATGTCGAACGTAAGGGGGACATGGTGACCCATCAGGTGCTTGACGAACTGGAAACGACATTTATTACTCCTCTTGACCGCGAGGACATCAATGCTCTGGCCTCTGGCATAGACGATGTGATAGACTGCGTGAACAGTTGTGCCAAGCGTATCAACATTTATAATCCCCGTGCTTTGGGCGATAGTGCAATAGAGTTGTGTCATTTCATACAGCAAGAGGCTGCCTGTATTTGCAAGGCGGTGGAAGAACTGGATGTGTTCCGGAAGAATCCGGCTCGTTTGCGGGGGCTTTGTGTCGAACTTCATGATTTGGAGAATCAGGCAGACGATGTCTATGAGTTTTTTATCCGAAGGCTTTTTGAAGAAGAGAAGGACAGTATAGAGTTAATAAAGATAAAAGAAATCATGCAGGAACTGGAGCGGACAACCGATGCGGCCGAGCATGTGGGAAAGATTCTGAAGAATCTGATTGTGAAGTATGTATAAATGAAAGGCGAGAACCATGGAGTTATTATTGATTATCATTGTACTGTCTCTCTTGTTCGACTATATCAATGGGTTTCATGATGCAGCCAATTCGATTGCTACCATTGTGTCTACTAAGGTGTTGACTCCTTTCCAGGCTGTGTTGTGGGCTGCCGCTTTCAATTTTGTGGCTTTCTTCATTGCCAAATATGTTATCGGTGGCTTCGGGATAGCCAATACCGTATCGAAGACGGTCATGGAGGAATATATCACTTTGCCGATCATCCTGTCTGGTGTGATTGCCGCTATTATATGGAATTTGTTTACGTGGTGGAAAGGTATTCCTTCTTCCTCTTCCCATACGTTGATTGGTGGTTTTGCCGGTGCAGCTATCATGGCCAGTGGCTTCGGCTCTATCCAGTTGGATATCATATTGAAGATTGCGGCTTTTATTTTTCTGGCTCCTTTGATTGGCATGATAGTGGCGTTGGGATTCACGATTCTCGTATTGCACGCATGCCGGAAAGCGCATCCGCATACGGCCGAGGTGTGGTTTAAGAAGTTGCAACTCGTATCTTCGGCCTTGTTCAGCATCGGACATGGGTTGAACGATTCCCAAAAGGTGATGGGTATTATTGCAGCCGCCATGATTGCCGGTCATTCCGAAGGTGTAGGAATGGGAATACGCAGCATAGAAGATTTGCCCGACTGGGTAGCCTTTTCTTGTTTCACGGCCATCTCGTTGGGCACTATGTCCGGGGGATGGAAAATCGTGCGGACTATGGGGACGCGTATCACCAAGGTGACACCTTTTGAAGGGGTTATTGCGGAAACAGCCGGTGCTTTTACGCTTTATCTGACTGAATATCTGAAAATTCCGGTAAGTACGACTCATACGATAACGGGAGCCATCATCGGTGTTGGAGCCACTAAGAGGCTTTCGGCTGTGCGATGGGGCGTGACAAGGAGTTTGATGACGGCTTGGGTGTTGACGATTCCCGTGAGTGCTTTGTTGGCTGCTGCTGTCTATTGGGGCGTGACTTTATGGTTATAAATGCGGGATTGCTAATTGGGGAAAACATGTCAGTTTTCCCCTAATTGGTCGTATGAGGTTTGCAGGATAGCCATACCTTTTTCTTCACGTGCGCCATCGGGAGCAGGTTCGTTGTAGACCGTTTTTCGGGCCGCATTGTCGAAAATGGTCACACCGGTACTGTCCTTGAACATGAATCCGTCGCTGAACGTGGAGTAAGCGAAGGGATAGGTGTAGGAGTTCGAAAAGATATTGCGGCTGTATTTGAAATCTTGATGTGGCAAACCAAGTTGTCCGAGCAATGTGGCGGGCATGTCGCTTTGGTTCATTAAAGTGTGGATGACGGCCGGTGCTTTTATGGCTCCGCCTAACCATAGCATGGGGATATGGTAGAAGGTGGGCGACGTGACATTGAAAGTGGGTGAGCTGCCGTGGTCGGGCAGGCAGATGACCAACAGGTTGTTCCATACCGGGAGTTGTTTCAGACGGTCGATGAATTCACCCAAGCAATGATCGGTATAGGCAAAAGAGTTTTGCCGTTTGTCTTTTAACCGGTCGTAGGGGACTTCGAACGGTTCGTGGCTGCTGAGAGTCAAGAATCCGGTATGCCACAGTCGGTCGGCCGGTCGGGATTCGAGCATTTCATACAGCCGGTCGAATGTGTATTCGTCATGCGCGCCCCAGGAACTTGAAGTGCGTTCCTGTAGGCTGAAGTCCGTGTCACTGGTCAGGTGTTGGTAGCCCGTAGTCGTGAAATAACTTCTCATGTTGGTAAAGTTGATGTCGCCGCCGTAGAGGAAATCCGTTTGGTATCCTGCCTGTTGCAACGTACGGGCTATACCGGGTAAAAGGCGTGACTTGGCCGGGAGTTTCATGATGGAGGTGGTGGGGTAGCTGATATGTCCGCTTAACGTGCTGACCAGTCCGCGGTCGGTGCGGAAACTGTTGGCATATACGTTGTCGAAGAAGATGCCCTCACGAATGAGCCGGCTCATATTCGGTGACACGTTTTTAGCTCCACCCAGTTCTTCTATATATTCTCCTCCGAATCCTTCAAGGATGATGATGAGTATGTTGGGGCGTGTGGCGCGTAGCAGTTGCCGGGTGCAGTCCTCTGTCGAGGCCGGATAAAGCGGTGCATAGCAGGCGGCCCGTTTATGTTCGTCTAAATAATTGTATTTCCCGGCGAAGTTTTCGGATTTGTTCCAAGAGTACATCAGGCTGAAAGCCGGGTTTACGGCGGCATGGTTCATGTAGGTGTTTTCACTGAAATAAGCGTTGCCGATGTTCATGGTAGATCGTCCTACCCCTCCCCGTATGGCCAAAAAGATAAGGCCGCCTAATAGTACGTATGTGAAATTGTGAAGCAGCATTTTCAGGTTAATGGGCAAAACAGGAAATGTTTTGGGCGTAAGGCGGATGCAAGTCCATGACAAGAGAACGGAGAAGACCGTGATCCAAAACAGGCGCATGACGACATAGCCGGTGGAGACACTGGCCATAGCCTGTTTGGGAGCGTCCATGTAATTGAAGATCGTGGCGTCGAGCTTGAATTTCCAGAATGTGTAGAGTGATGTGTCTGCCACGCAAATCAGCGAGAGCAGAATGGCGATAAGGATGAAATAAGGGCGTAATACGGCTTTGGCCTTCATGCGACGCATCCAAATGCTGAGCCATACGACGAGGTATGGGAAGATGAGCAAGTATCCCGTTGTAGAAGCGTCCAGGCCCAACCCGTGGACGATGACTTGGAACAGGTCGCCAACCGGCAAGGGGGCGTTCAAATAGACGAACACGATTTTCTGCAACACAAAGAACAGCAGGAAGGCTAAAAACAATTTAATAAGGTAAGAAATACGTTGTTTCATCATTTTTCTTTTTTAGGAGACATAGGTGGAGATGATTATTTTCTGCCGAAATCGGCCGGGACTTCACCCCATCGTTCCGTTTCCCATTTCAGGATGGGAATGTCTGTTTTGTGGGTTCTGAGCCAGATCTCAGCCCGTTCTATCATCTGATAGAGTGCTTCTGTACGGGGGCTGCGTTCCAATTTGGTCTTGCAACGCTTTTGCTTGACCCAACCGATGGCGTTCCGGCTGTCTGAGAAAACCGGCATCCGGATACTTTTCTGTTCCATCAGAGCCAAGGCATGTACAATGGCCAGAAATTCACCGATATTGTTAGTGCCGTACACCGGTCCGAAATGGAAGACGGTTTCGCCTGTACGGAGATAAACGCCTCGGTATTCCATTGGGCCAGGATTACCACTGCATGCTGCATCGACAGCCAAGGCTTCTGCCGGGACTTCGGGTGGAAGGGGTAATACGGTGTCGTGCCGATAAGACGGCACGTCTGTTGGTTTGTTTCCGGAAACTGCCGGAGCGGTAGTCTTTTTTTTCTGGATATAAAGATAAGGAGAGGTGTTATAAGCTCTTTCGGCTTCCTCTTGGGTGTCGAAAGATTTATAAATGGCTCCTTCGAAGCCATTGATTTGCAGTTTGCAGTCAGTCCAGGACGTGTAAATGCCCGGACTGACTCCATGCCAAACTACATAGAATTTCTTTTTCCCCATCGCAAGAGGAGGTTTTTTACATGCGTTCAGGCACTTCTATGCCCAACAAGCCCATGCCCGTACGTATGATTCTGCTGATTTCGGCAGACAGTACCAGACGGAACGTTTTCTTGTTTTCGTCCTCTTCATGCAAGATGCTGAAATCGTGATAGAATTGGTTGTATTCTTTCACCAAATCGTAGCAATAGTTGGCAATGCAGCTTGGATTATAGTCGGAACCTGCTTGTTTTACTACGTTCGGGAAGTCGGCTAACATTTGAATCAAGCTGATTTCTTTTTCGCTCAAGTCCGTTTGGGCTGACAACGTTTCAGGGATGGAGATGCCTGATTCGGAAGCTTTGCGCAGGATGGAACGGATACGTGCGTACGTATATTGGATGAATGGTCCGGTATTTCCGTTGAAATCGATGCTTTCAGCCGGATTGAACAACATGTTCTTTCGTGCGTCTACCTTTAATATAAAGTATTTCAAGGCTCCCAAACCGACAATCCGTGCAATCTCATTGGCTTCGTCCTCGCTCAAATCCGTAAGCTTGTTGATTTTGTCTTCCGACATCTTGCGTGCGCTGCCTATCATCTCTGCCACCAGGTCATCTGCATCCACGACCGTACCTTCGCGGCTTTTCATCTTGCCGTTAGGCAGTTCCACCATGCCGTATGAGAAATGTACAAGGTCTTTTCCCCATTCGAAACCGAGTTTGTCCAATAAAATGGAAAGCACTTGGAAGTGGTAGTTTTGTTCGTTACCTACCACGTAAATCATTTTGTCTATGGGGTAGTCGCGGAACCGCAGTTTGGCTGTACCGATATCTTGTGTCATGTAGACGGAAGTACCGTCGGAACGGAGCAGAAGTTTCTCGTCCAATCCTTCCGGAGTCAGGTCTGCCCATACGGAACCGTCTTCTTTGCGGAAAAACAGTCCTTTGTCAAGCCCTTCCAAAACTTTCTCTTTACCTTCGAGGTAAGTCTCCGATTCATAATATATCTTGTCGAAGCTTACGCCAAGGGCTTTATAGGTGACATCGAAACCGGCATAGACCCATTCGTTCATTTTACGCCAAAGGGCACGGGTTTCCGGGTCGTTGTTTTCCCATTTTACCAACATTTCACGGGCTTCCTTGATGAGCGGGGCTTCATTTTTGGCTTCTTCCTCGCTCATGCCCCCTTCCATAAGTTCCTTGATTTGTTCTTTGTAGTGTTTATCAAAAGCCACATAGTAGTCACCAATGAGGTGGTCGCCTTTGATGCCGGTACTTTCCGGAGTGGCACCGTTTCCGTATTTCAGCCAGGCCAACATGCTTTTACAGATATGTATGCCGCGGTCGTTCACGATATTGGTCTTCACCACGCGGTTACCATTGGCTGCCATGATGTTGGCCAAAGCGCATCCTAACAGGTTATTGCGGACGTGTCCCAAATGCAAAGGCTTGTTGGTGTTGGGTGAAGAGTATTCTATCATGACCAACGGTGAATGGTCGGTCGCTTCGGTCAGGCCGAACTGTGCATCTTGATGGATATCGGTGAGCAGACCAATCCAACTGGCCGGAGCAATTACAAGGTTCAGAAAGCCTTTGACGGCATTGAAATCGGCTACGACGGAAGGGATTTCCGTTTTCAAGAAATGGCCAAGCTCCTGGGCTGTGTCTTCCGGTTTTTTACGAGATATTTTCAAAAAGGGGAAAACGACTAATGTCAGGTGCCCTGCAAATTCTTTTTTTGTCTTTTGGAGTTGCACTGTTTCGGGAGCTATGTCCTGTCCGTATAAAGTCTTGATGCCGAGAACTACGGCTGATACGATTTTATTTTCTATCTCCATAACCTTGTTTTTACCTTATTATTCAGGCTGCAAAGATACATAATAAAAAGGGAGAAGCAAACGTTTGCTTCTCCCTTTTTTCCGCAGAATAGATTTATTCTGGTTACTGGAGTGCGTCAGCTAATTCCGCACCAGCTTTGAATTTAGCTATTTTCTTGGCTGCAATGGTGATTTGCTCTTTCGTTCTGGGGTTAATACCCGTGCGGGCCGGTCTTTCACTTACGGAGAATGTTCCGAAACCTACAAGTGCAATTTTGTCACCCTTCTTTAATGCTTCAGAGATAGCACTGATTGTTGCGTCTAAAGCTTTCTTGGCATCTGTCTTGTTCAAGCCTGCGTTCTCTGCAATGGCGTTGATAAGTTCTGTTTTGTTCATTTGATGAAATAATTTAGTAGATAATAATTCGCTTATTTTGTATCCTATCATGCAAATGTATGTAAATTAGCCGTTAAAACAAACTTTTTCATTGAAAAAATATTTCTTTTTATGAAAAAGCACAAGCTTGAAGGGATTATTTTAAATGAAATGGAATAAAATTAGTATTTTTGCGGTCTCAATGAATAATGAAAATAGAGTGTGAATATGATGAATATGCCTCCCGTAACGAAGAATCTGATTATAATCAATCTTTTGTTCTTTTTGGCTAAATTGGTAGCAGTGCGCTATGGTGTGGATTTGGATAATTTGCTAGGACTACACTTCTTTTTAGCTCCTGATTTCAGCTTCTACCAGTTCTTTACGTATATGTTCATGCACGGTGGTGTCACGCATATCCTTTTTAATATGTTCGCCGTGTGGATGTTCGGTCGGGTGATGGAGTCTTATTGGGGCAGTCGCCGCTTCCTGCTTTATTATGTCGTGTGCGGTTTGGGTGCCGGTTTGGTTCAGGAAGGAGTGCAATATGTACAATATCTGTGGCAAGGCTTGGGAGCGTACGATACGGTTAATATCGGTTATACCGTGATTTCCATGGGCGACTATTTGAATCGTTGGACCACTATCGGAGCCTCTGGTGCAGTCTATGGAATTTTGTTGGCGTTCGGCATGTCGTTTCCTAATGAACGCCTGTTTATTTTTCCGCTTCCCGTACCTATTAAGGCCAAGTTTTTTGTGATTGGTTATGCCGCCATAGAGTTGCTTTCCGCTTTGGGGAACTCCGGTGACGGAGTCGCTCATTTCGCACATCTCGGAGGAATGATATTCGGCTTGTTGCTCATCTTGTATTGGCGGAGAAACAGCGGTGGAGGGTATTATGGCAATCGCTCGTCTGCTGCAGAACGGTTGAAAAAATGGTTTGCCGGAGGACGAGACCGGTTTTCTTCTTATCGGAAGCCTAAAATGAATGTCTTTATGGGGGAGCGAAAGGATGATTATGAGTATAACGCCCGTAAAAAGGCAGAGGCGGAAGAGATAGACCATATTTTAGAGAAGGTACGTAAATCCGGATACACAAGTTTGACAGAGGAAGAAAAACGTAAGTTGTTTGATGCCAGTCAGCGTTGAAGATGAATACATTGAAACGTATATTGATACAGCTGTCAATCGGTGCAAACATAATGGCGGCTTTCATGTTGTGGGCCTGCGGACTGAGTTCCGGATTGAATCCGGCGGTTCATTCCCATGTAGCCCTATTCGGGTTGGGATTTCCCCTGCTGTTGTTGCTTAATATCGCTTTTATCTTTTTTTGGCTGGTTTTTTCCATTCGTTACGTTTGGTTGCCTTTTGTCGGAATGTTGCTGTCTGTTTCCTATATATATGACTATTGTCCGGTGAATTGGCCTGAGAAGCGTCCGGAAGACGCGCTTAAATTGCTTACTTATAATACAGAGTTCCTTGCCCGGGGAGAGAAGAATGCGGAAGGACGGTACCCGATTTTGGATTATCTTGTGGCTTCTGAGGCCGACATTATCTGTCTTCAGGAAGGAGTGGCGCCTAAGAATCTTAAATCTGAGTATGTGGATAGCATCATGGCAAAGGCTGGTTATCATATTCGTCGTCTGCATGATGGAAAGGCTGAGCCTCAATTCGTCTATAGTCGTTTGCCTGTATTGTCCGTACATCGGATAGCCTATGAAAGTACGACCAATGGCAGTCTTGCCGTAGAATTATTATACGGTCAGGATACTGTATTGTTGGTGAATAACCATTTGGAGTCTTATAAGCTGACACCAGAGGATAAGATGAAATATAAGGAAATCATTAAAGATCCGGAGAGTGGGCATGCGGAAAGTAACTCCAGAGAACTGGTTCGGAAGATGGCCGGGGCGAGTCGTTTGCGCGGACCGCAGGTCGATTCGGTTTTGAACTATGTCGAAAAATCAGGGAGGAAGGCTGTGATTGTCTGCGGTGATTTGAATGACTCTCCCATATCTTATTCTTGCCATCGCCTGTCTTCCCGGCTGAAAAGTGCATTCCGTCAATCGGGTAACGGGCTAGGCTTGTCTTATAATCAGAAAGGGTTCTATTTTCGTATCGATCATATCTTCGTTTCCGACTATTGGCAGACATACGAGACGCATGTGGACAAGACGGCTCCGTGGTCCGACCATTATCCGATGATTACTTACTTGAAAAAACACAAAAAAGAGAATTAGGGCATAAATAAATCTGTTAACTTGCGGCGTTAATGTGAAAAAAACGTTATATTTGCGCCTTTGTAGTCTGATTAGCTATTAAATAATAACATCATAATAATAAATTAAAATGCAAAACAAAGGATTTGTTAAAGTTTTCGCTTTACTGTTGACCCTTGTGTGCGTGTTCTATTTATCTTTTTCATTTGTAACTACTTACCAAATGAATAAGGTGGATGAGATTACGAAAACGCAAGGAGAGGAAGCTGGCGCACATTATCTGGATTCCGTGATGAACAATCCGGTGTGGTTGGGCGCTTATTCGCTGAAAGACTGTCGCGAAATGGAGATTAGTCTGGGCTTGGACCTGAAAGGTGGTATGAATGTCATTCTGGAGGTGTCCGTTCCCGAAGTGGTAAAGGCTTTGGCCGACCATAAGGAAGATCCGGCATTCAACAAGGCGGTAGCGAAGGCTGCGGAAGGGGCTAAGAATAGCCAGAGTGATTTTATTACCTTATTTGTGAAAGAGTACAAAACATTGGCGCCGGATGGAAATTTGGCGGAATTGTTTGCTACACAGCAGTTGAAAGGTAAAGTAACGACCAAGAGTTCCGACTCTGAAGTAGAGAAAGTGCTACGTGCCGAAGTGCAGTCTGCCATTGACAATTCTTATAATGTGCTCCGTACGCGTATCGACCGTTTCGGTGTGGTACAGCCCAATATCCAGACGTTGGAAGGACAGATGGGGCGCATTATGGTGGAGATGCCGGGTGTGAAAGAACCGGAACGTGTGCGTAAATTGTTGCAAGGTAGTGCAAATCTGGAGTTTTGGGAAACCTATAATACGGAAGAGATTATCCCATTCCTGGCTACATTGGATACACGTTTGGCTGCAGAGCATGCTGCAACTGCAGAAACCGATACGGTTAAGGCTGACACTACAGCAATGGCTGAATTGACACCGGCTGAAAAAGTGGACGCTACGGACTCTACAAAGAAAGCTCCTGTGAAGGATTTGGCTGCGGCTCTGAAGGGAAATAGCGGAACTCCGGCTGAGAAGGTCGGGGCGGCTGTGGACGAACAGGCGATGAAGAACCATCCTTTGGCTTCTGTGTTGCAATTAGCCCAAGGTCCTATGGGATGTGTGGTGGGTTATGCCAGTTGGCGTGATACGGCTACCGTCAATCGCTATATCACTTCTGCCGTGGCAAAAGAAGTGCTGCCCAGTGACCTGAAACTTTATTGGGGAGTGAAGCCTGTAGGTAGCGGTAATATGGGAGACATTTTCGAATTATATGCGATTAAAATTACGGAACGCAATGGTCGTGCACCTTTGGAAGGCGATGTCGTGACAGAAGCCAAGGATGATTACGAACAGAACGGCCGTCCGTGCGTAAGCATGACGATGAATTCCGATGGTGCCCGTCGTTGGGCTGCGTTGACCAAGAAAAATGTGAAGCGCGCTATCGCCATTGTGCTTGATGGGTATGTATATAGTGCTCCCACGGTGCAGAATGAGATTACCGGTGGTGTTTCCTCTATTACGGGACATTTCACGCTCGAAGATACGCGTGACCTTGCCAACGTGCTGAACACGGGTAAGATGCCGGCTCCTGCACATATCGTTTCAGAACAATTCGTAGGTCCTACGTTGGGACAAGAGTCCATCAATCAAGGTATCACTTCATTTGTGATAGCCTTTATCCTGTTGATGATTTACATGTGCGGCATGTATGGCCTTGTCCCGGGCATGGTGGCCAATGGGGCTTTGATTCTGAATTTCTTCTTTACGTTAGGCGTTTTGACTTCATTCCAGGCAGCCTTGACCATGTCCGGTATTGCCGGTATGGTGCTCTCTTTGGGTATGGCTGTGGATGCTAACGTCTTGATATATGAGCGTACTAAGGAAGAATTGCGTGCGGGAAAAGCTGTGAAACAAGCATTGTCGGATGGTTATTCCAATGCTTTCTCGGCCATTTTCGACTCCAATTTGACTTCTATCATTACGGGTATCATCTTGTATAATTTCGGAACAGGTCCTATCCGTGGATTTGCCACGACATTGATTATCGGTATCTTGGTGTCTTTCTTTACGGCTGTTTTCTTGACTCGCATTGTATACGAGCACTTCCTGAACAAAGACAAATGGATGAACTTGACGTTTACAACGACTCTTTCCCGTAAGTTCCTTCGTGACACCCATTACAAGTTCATGAGTGCTTACAAGAAATCTTTCTCTGTATTTGGTGTCTTATTGCTCATAGGTATCGCGTCACTGTTTGTCCGCGGTTTGAGTAAAGGCATTGATTTTACGGGTGGACGTAACTTTGTTGTCGTGTTCGAGAAGCAAGTGGAGCCGGAAACCGTACGTACGTTGTTGCAAAACAAGTTCGGGGATGCCAATATCCAGGTCATTGCCTTGGGTACTGACCATCAGACAGTGCGTATATCTACGAACTACCGGATTGATGAGGAAGGCACGGACGTGGATTCTGAGATAGAGTCGACTTTGTTCGAAACGCTCAAAGGCGGTGGTTTGTTGTCTTCGGATTTGGATTTGCAGACTTTCATCAATCGTGACGAGCGTGCCGGAGGTTCCATTATCAGTTCGGAGAAGGTCGGTCCTTCCGTGGCTGAGGATATTACTTATGGTGCCATTGTCTCTGTGGTATTGGCATTGATTGCCATCTTCCTTTACATTTTGTTGCGTTTCCGCAATGTGGCTTTCTCGGTTGGGGCAGTTGTGGCCTTGACGGTAGATACCTTGTTGATTATCGGAGCGTATTCGATTTGTTGGGGATGGATGCCGTTCTCTTTGGAAATCGACCAGACTTTCATTGGTGCGGTCCTGACGGCTATCGGTTATTCTATTAATGACAAAGTGGTGGTATTCGACCGTATCCGCGAGTTCCTCCATCTGTATCCGAACCGTGACCGTCAGCGTTTGTTCAATGATTCTTTGAATACGACATTGACGCGTACCATCAATACTTCGTTGACCACGTTAGTCGTATTGTTGTGTATCTTCTTCTTGGGAGGGGATAGTATCCGCAGTTTTGCTTTTGCCATGATTCTCGGAGTGGTAATCGGAACCTGTTCTTCCATTTTCATGGCGGCTCCGGTAGCTTTCCTGACTATGGGGCAGCGCATCAAGGAGAACGATTCGGAAATGAAATAAAGAATTCGTTTATAAGTTGTTTGGATGCAGGGCAGGCTTAGGCTTGCCCTGTATTGTTTTGCACCCGGGCTGTCTTCAGTATATGATACTGGAGCATATCCGTCTGTTTTTGGTGCAAAGCTTTTTGGTAATGTTCCGGAAGAGCGGTTTCTTTGTCTTCAAAATAAAAGATGTGATATGATGGGATTAAAGAGTGTTTTGTTTTCCGGTATCCTTTTGTCCGCTATGGCGGTTGGTGTGCAGGCCAAGCCTGAAACCGGAAGCGGGTTGGACAAGTCTTTGTTGCCCCAACCGGTTTATTCCCCCGAACCGGGTTTTGTGGATTTGTATTGGGCCGCTTGGGACTTGGCCTGGGGACGTGTGAAGCATCAGGACGGGATTCCCCAGTCACCCTATATGGATGAGAACCTGTGGGATGACACGATTTGGATTTGGGATACCGAGTTCATGGTGCTTTTCTGCCGCTATGCGCCTTCGCTTTTTCCTGGCATACAGAGCTTGGATAACTTCTATAAGACGATATTGGACGGGGATTCGGTCTCTTTGAAGATTTGGCATCCGGACAACCCTCCCTTTTTCGCGTGGGTGGAATATGAATACTATAAGATGACAGGCGACAAAAGGCGTTTGGAATATGTGCTGGAAGACAACCGGTACTTGCAACGGCATTACCGTTGGTTTGAGGAACTGAAGAGGGGGGGCAGCCGTTTTTCCAAGATGCCGGTCATGTTGGAACGGAGGGAGAAAGGTTATTTGTGGGGCGACGTGCAGAGCGGTATGGACAATACTCCGCGTGGCCGGGGATGCGATGGGGAAATGCTGTGGATGGATGCCTTGGCCCAACAGGCCTTGGCGGCACTTTATATCGAAAGGATTGCCGAGGTCTTGGACGACCCATCTACGGCCAAGGAGTTTGCCGGGGAGTATGCCGTGAAGAAGGACTTGCTCAATAAGTATTATTGGGATGCGGAGGATGGTTTTTATTATGACATAGAGGAGGCCACGGGCGACTTTGTGAAAGTGCGGACACCGGCTGTGTATTGGGCTATGTTGGCAGAAGTCCCGGGACGGAAACAAGCGGCGCGTTTGGTGGAATATGCGCAGGACGAGAATGAGTTCGGCGGCCAATACCCTTGGCCATCCGTGTCGCGGAGTGATAAGGATTACAATGGGAAGGTTGGAGATTATTGGAGAGGTGGAGTGTGGTTGCCCTTGGCCTATATGTCAACCAAGGCACTTGAGACTTACGGTTATCATGATGTGGCACATGAGAATGCGTGCCGTTTGTTGGCGCAGATGTCTGAAACCTATAAGACTTTTGCGCCCCACTCCATTTGGGAATGTTATTCTCCGTCGGCAGCCCGTCCCGGACAGCGGGTGGACGGTGAGAACTTGACGTTGGTGGCGCAAGATTTTTGCGGATGGTCTGCCTTGGGGCCTATTTCTTTGTTTATTGAGAACGTGTTGGGATTTTATAATATAGATGCCACGGCTCGGCTCGTGGAATGGCATAAGACAGGTTGGGGCGAGCAAGGTATCCGGAATCTGAGGTTCGGCGATGTGCAGACTGACATCGTGGCAGACGGGGATACCGTACGCGTGGTGTCTGATAAGGAATATGTATTGAAAGTGAATGGGAAGAAGTACAGAGTGAAAGCCGGAACACAAACTTTTACCTTGAAATAGACCGTGTACCCCCGCCGGGAATCGAACCCGGATTGGCGGTTTAGGAAACCGTAGTTCTATCCATTGAACTACAGGGGCTCTTTCTACATTGCAAAGTTAACAGTTTCTGCTTAAAAAGTCGAATACTTGGGACAAAACTTTCATAAGGTAGAGGGAAAGGTTTGACCTTTCTCTCTTTGCATATTTATGCATTTCCCTATGCTTTTGCGAACTTTATGCTTTTGAAAAGTGAGGGAAGCACGATGAAATGCTATATAAATAAGCTTTTAGATTACGATTTTATAGTATAATCTGTATTCCGGAATGCTTTTAACAGCAAAATATTTTGTTTTTAAACATATCTTTGCGATATTTGCATTCCTAAGGTAGAAAGAATATACAGTAATCATATAAATGCTACAAAAAGTATGGCTGATAGATTAGAAGTAAAAGAGCTGGACCAGGTAGTGGTTCGTTTCTCTGGTGATTCCGGCGACGGTATGCAGTTGGCCGGGAATATTTTCTCTACGGTCTCGGCGACGGTAGGAAATGACATTTGTACGTTTCCCGATTATCCGGCTGATATCCGGGCTCCGCAGGGGTCGTTGACAGGAGTTTCCGGTTTTCAGGTACACATCGGTGCGGGGCGTGTGTACACGCCGGGCGACAAGTGTGATGTGTTGGTGGCGATGAATGCGGCAGCATTGAAGACCCAGTACAGATATGCCAAATCTACAGCATGTATTATTATCGACACCGATTGTTTTCAGGCCAAAGATTTGCAGAAGGCCGCTTTCACGACGGATAACCCGATAGAAGAGTTGGGCATCAAAAACGATGTGATTGCTGCCCCTATCACCCAGATGGTCAAAGCCTGTCTGGCAGACTCTGGCATGGACAACAAGGGCATATTGAAATGCCGTAACATGTTTGCGCTCGGACTGGTGTGTTGGTTGTTCAACCGCGACCTGGAGATTGCGTTCAACATGTTGCGTGAGAAATTTGCCAAAAAGCCTGCCGTGGCAGAAGCCAATATAAAGGTTATCCAAGCCGGATATGATTACGGGGCCAATACGCATGCCTCCGTGGCCCATACCTATAAGGTGGAATCCAAGACGAAAAAGCCCGGCAAGTATATGGACATCATGGGCAACAAGGCTACTGCATACGGGTTTATCGCTGCGGCAGAGAAGGCTGGCAAGCGGCTTTTCTTGGGTTCATATCCCATTACGCCGGCTACGGACGTGCTGCATGAATTGTCCAAACATAAAAGTCTGGGCGTGACCACGGTGCAGTGCGAGGATGAGATTGCCGGTTGTGCCTCTTCCATTGGCGCTTCCTTTGCCGGTGCATTGGCAGTGACTTCTACTTCGGGGCCTGGTGTATGTTTGAAATCGGAAGCCATGAACTTGGCCGTGATTACGGAATTGCCTTTGGTGGTACTGAATGTGCAGCGCGGAGGGCCGTCCACGGGTTTGCCCACGAAGAGCGAACAGACGGATTTGTTGCAAGCCCTTTTCGGACGTAACGGTGAATCGCCGATGCCGGTAATAGCCGCCACTTCGCCTACGAATTGTTTCGATGCGGCCTATTATGCCTCGAAGATGGCTTTGGAGCACATGACACCTGTGGTGTTGCTCACCGATGCCTTTGTGGCCAACGGTTCCGGTGCTTTCAAGTTGCCCGATTTGAACGATTATCCCGATATTTGCCCCCCTTACGTCACTCCGGAAATGGCTGGGAGCTACACGCCGTACATGCGTAATCCCGACACGCAAGTGCGTTACTGGGCCATACCCGGACAAGAGGGGTATATGCATATTCTTGGCGGGTTGGAGAAGGATGGCCGGACAGGAGCCATCAGCACTGATCCCGAGAACCACGACAAGATGTGCCGTTTGCGTGCAGAGAAAGTGGCCAAAATCCCGGTGCCCGATGTGGAGGTGCAGGGATGCGTGGACGATGCCGAACTGCTGATAGTGGGCTTTGGCGGTACTTACGGCCATTTGCATTCGGCCATGGATGAAATGGCGGCTGCAGGCAAGAAAGTGGCTTTGGCTCATTTCTCTTACCTGAACCCGTTGCCTGCCAATACGGCGGAAGTGCTGAAGCGGTATAAGAAAGTCGTGGTAGCCGAGCAGAACTTAGGGCAATTTGCCGCATATCTGCGTATGAAAGTAGACGGCTTCGTGCCTTATCAGTTCAATCAGGTGAAAGGCCAGCCTTTTGTCGTGAGCGAGTTGGTGGCAGCCTTTACCGAGATTTACAACAAATAGTCAAACTTAGAAGAATAAAAGAAAATGAGCGAATATACAGCAAAAGATTATAAGAAGGGGCAGCCGCGTTGGTGTCCCGGGTGTGGAGACCATTTCTTTTTGGCTTCTTTGCACAAGGCCATGGCCGAGATTGGAGTGCCGCCTTATGAAACAGCCGTGATTTCAGGTATCGGTTGCTCCAGCCGTTTGCCATATTATATGAATACGTATGCCATGCAGACGATTCACGGGCGTGCCGCAGCCATTGCTACCGGTTTCAAGGTGGCCAATCCGGATATCACCGTGTGGCAGATTTCCGGTGACGGTGACGGGTTGGCCATTGGCGGCAACCACTTCATCCATGCCATCCGCCGCAATGTGGACATCAATATGATTCTGCTGAACAATCGGATATACGGCCTTACGAAAGGGCAGTATTCTCCGACGTCTCCGAGAGGCTTCGTCAGCAAATCCTCTCCTTACGGGACGGTGGAAGACCCGTTCAATCCGGCTGAGTTGTGTTTCGGGGCGCGCGGTCACTTCTTTGCCCGTGCCGTGGCTACGGATGCCGCCGGGACAGTGGAAATCCTGAAGGCGGCACACGCCCATAAGGGAGCCGCCGTGTGCGAGATATTGCAAAATTGCGTGATATTCAACGACGGGACGCATGATGCCGTTTCGACCAAGGAAGGGCGTGCCAAGCATGCCATTTATCTGGAACACGGCCGGCCGATGTTGTTCGGTGAAAATAAGGAATTCGGCTTGATGCAGGAAGGTTTCGGGTTGAAGGTCGTGAAGATAGGAGAGAACGGCGTGACGGAAAAAGACATCCTCGTGCATGATGCGCATTGCCAGGACAACACCTTGCACTTGAAGTTGGCTCTGATGGAAGGGCCTGATTTCCCGGTGGCATTGGGCGTGATTCGTGATGTGGAAGCTCCGACATACGACGAGGCGGTCAACCGGCAGATAGAAGAAGTGAAAGGAAAGAAACCCTACCACAATTTCACGGAGCTGCTCTATACGAATGATATTTGGGAGGTGAAGGAGTAGGTTCCTGTCTGCCTCGCAATATAGACGATAGCGGCTGTCCCGGACACGAGGCGGCCGCTTTTTTGTGAAGATTTCTGCTGAAGACCTTTTGAAAAAGGAAAGACTTGAAAACCAATATTCTAAAGGTCTGAAATTAATCTGCGCCAAACGAAAAATCAATCTCAGGAGAACGAAAAATCATTCGCCTGAGATTGATTTTTCGTTCTCCTGAGATTGGAAAAACAAGCTTTGCAATCTGTGTAACGTTGTGTTTTTTGTGCGTTTAAAGTTTTCCGCCGTAGGCCAAATCGCCGGCATCGCCCAATCCCGGGACGATGTACATGTGGTCGTTCAGTTCCGGGTCGATGGCCCCGCACCATAAGGTGTAGTCCGTGTCTTTGAATGTTTCCGTCAGGTAGTCCACACCCTTCCGGCTGGCTATCGCGCTGCATAAGTGCACTTTTCCCGGTATGCCTTTGGTCTCGAATGCCTTCAGCCCCAGTTCCATGCTGCCGCCGGTAGCCAGCATGGGGTCGGCAATGATAAGTGTTTTGCCGTTCAGGTCCGGTGTGGCCAGATATTCGATATGTATGCCCACTTCATGGCATTCTTTGTCTTTGTAGAAACGGTAGGCCGACACGAATGCGTTGTCGGCCTCCTCGAACACATTCAGGAAGCCTTGATGGAAAGGAAGGCCGGCCCGGAAGATGGTGCCCAGTACAATCGGGTCGTTGTACAATTGCGTAGATGCCGTGCCCAATGGGGTTTGTATGTCTTTGGTGGAATAATCCAACGTCTTGCTGATTTCATACGCCATGACTTCCCCGATTCTTTCCAAGTTGCGGCGGAACCGTGCCCTGTCTTTCTGTATGCACACGTCCCGGAGTTCCGACATGTATCTGTTGACAACCGTTTGGTGTTCTGCAAAGTTAATCACTTTCATATTTGGATGGATTTAAATATACTTGAGAGCAAAAGTAACAAAAACTTCTTGAAAATGTAAACTCCGTGTAGCAAATATAGCTGTGCTTCTTAGGTTTTGGGAAATTTAACGGAAGAATGTTTTTGAATTAAGAAAAATAATAAGCCGAAAGTTTCAGATGCACGCATTTCTTTGTAATTTTGTCAGCGCAAAAAGGAAGCTTTTTTATAGTGAATTGATTTCTAACCAAATATTATTTTAGAAAATGGCAAATTTAGATTTGAGTAAGTACGGTATTACCGGTACTGTAGAGGTTCTCCACAATCCGTCATACGACGTGTTGTTCCAGGAAGAAACCAAAGCTGGTTTGGAAGGTTTTGAGAAAGGTCAGGTAACGGAATTGGGTGCTGTGAATGTGATGACGGGTATTTATACCGGTCGTTCTCCCAAGGACAAGTTTATCGTAAAAGATGCTACTTCTGAGAACACCGTATGGTGGACTTCTGAAGAATATAAGAATGACAACAAGCCTGTAACGACAGAGGCTTGGAATGTGTTGAAGGATTTGGCTGTGAAGGAGCTTTCAAATAAGAAATTGTTCGTTGTCGACGGCTTCTGCGGCGCTAACAAGGCTACTTGCCTGAAGGTGCGTTTCATCATGGAAGTGGCATGGCAGGCTCATTTCGTAACGAACATGTTCATCCGCGCCACGGAAGAAGATTTGAAGGATTTCGAACCAGACTTCGTGGTTTACAATGCTTCTAAGGCTAAGGTTGAAAACTACAAGGAACTGGGCTTGAACTCAGAAACAGCCGTGGTCTTCAACTTGACTTCAAAAGAGCAAGTCATCATCAACACTTGGTACGGTGGTGAAATGAAGAAGGGTATGTTCTCCATGATGAACTACTTCAATCCTTTGCGCGGTATCGCTTCTATGCACTGCTCTGCCAACACTAGCATGGACGGTACGAGCTCTGCTATCTTCTTCGGTTTGTCCGGTACCGGTAAGACGACTTTGTCTACCGACCCGAAACGTAAGCTGATTGGTGACGACGAGCACGGATGGGATGACGAGGGCGTATTCAACTACGAAGGCGGTTGCTATGCCAAAGTCATCAATTTGGACAAAGAATCCGAACCCGATATCTACAAGGCTATCAAACGTGACGCTTTGTTGGAGAATGTAACGGTAGATGCTAACGGCAAGATTGATTTTGCAGATAAGAGCGTAACGGAAAATACACGTGTATCTTATCCTATTTACCACATCGAAAATATCGTGAAGCCTATTTCCAAGGGTCCTCACGCAAAGCAGGTAATCTTCCTGTCGGCTGATGCCTTCGGTGTATTGCCTCCCGTTTCTATCTTGAACGACCAACAGGCTCAATACTACTTCTTGTCTGGTTTTACTGCCAAGTTGGCCGGTACGGAACGTGGTATCACTGAACCGACTCCGACGTTCTCTGCTTGTTTCGGAGCTGCTTTCTTGAGCTTGCATCCTACGAAATATGCTGAAGAGCTCGTGAAGAAGATGAACAAGGTGGGTGCTAAGGCATACCTGGTGAACACGGGTTGGAACGGTACGGGCAAGCGCATTTCCATCCGCGATACCCGTGGTATCATCGATGCCATCTTGGACGGTTCTATCGACAAGGCTCCCACGAAGACTATTCCTTACTTCGATTTCGTTGTTCCTACGGAGTTGCCGGGTGTTGATTCGAAGATCCTCGATCCTCGCGACACTTACGCTGACGCTGCAGAGTGGACGAAGAAGGCTGAGGATTTGGCAGCCCGCTTCATCAAGAACTTTGCGAAGTTCACGGGTAACGAAGCCGGCAAGGCTTTGGTTGCAGCAGGTCCGAAGTTGTAATTTTACAGTAAAACATAACATCAAGGTCTGTCCGAGTATTTGGGCAGACCTTTTTTAGTTCGGCTTTTTAAGGATACTATTCTAAAAAAAACTGTAAAAACATATAGGTTTTTCTGACTTTGCTTTTATCCCCCTTGCAGTTTTACTATCTTTGCACCTTAAAATGTTTATTCTTGATGATGAAGAAAATAACCTCATTACTGTTGTTATGGGTCATGACCTTGCCGCTGTGGGCACAGTTTCACGACCCGGTGAGTTTTTCTGTTTCCCAAAAGAAACTGTCTGAATCTGAATTCGAGATTGTTTTTACTGGAAAGGCGGAAGCGGGTTGGCATGTTTATTCTACGGACATCCCGGATGGCGGCCCGACTCCGGCCACTATTAATTTCGATGAACAGAAAGGTGTGGAGCCGGTAGGTAAGCTGACGGCACGTGGAAAAGTGCATAAGGCATACGACAATCTTTTCGGGATGGAAGTCAGCTATATGGAGAATACGGCTGTTTTCGTGCAGAAAATACGTATTACGGACGCTACTTATTCCGTGAAAGGGTATCTGAACTATGGGGCTTGTAACGATGAGAATTGCATGCCTCCGACTAATGTGGAGTTTGCTTTCTCCGGAAGCGGAAAGCCTGCGGCCGGAAATGCTGTGGCAAAGCCTCAGAAACAGAAAGAGAAAGTTGCGGATGCATCGGTGGTGGAGAAGGAGGAAAAAACAGATGCGCCTGTCATCGGTGGGATTGATACGGTTGCCACGGGCTTGTCCGTGGCGGACTCCGTGCCTTCTGCAGTGGCCGGTGGTAATGCCGTTGTGGCGGCAAGCGATTATTGGACACCTGTCATTGATGAGTTGGCTGCTTTCGGTGAAGACGCCTCCAATGCAGCCGACCAGGCTTGGTGGAAGATATTCCTGTTGGGATTCCTTGGTGGCTTGGTCGCTTTGCTTACCCCTTGTGTATGGCCGATTATCCCGATGACCGTGAGTTTCTTCCTGAAACGTTCGGGAGACAAACGCAAAGGTATCCGCGATGCGGCGACGTATGGCGTGAGCATAGTGGTCATTTATGTGCTTTTGGGCTTAGTGATTACCGGTATTTTCGGTGCCAGTGCCTTGAATGCCCTGTCCACGAATGCGGTATTCAACATCTTCTTCTGCCTGATGTTGTTGGTGTTTGCCGCCAGTTTCTTCGGTGCTTTTGAAATTACGTTGCCTTCTTCATGGAGTAATGCGGTAGATAGTAAGGCCGAATCAACAACAGGTTTGTTGAGCATTTTCCTGATGGCTTTTACCCTTGCTTTGGTTTCTTTTTCCTGTACGGGGCCGATTATCGGTTTCCTGTTGGTAGAAGTGTCCACGTCGGGCAGTATTCTTGCCCCGACCGTCGGCATGTTGGGTTTTGCCATTGCCTTGGCTTTGCCTTTCACGTTGTTTGCCATGTTCCCGGCCTGGCTGAAGACGATGCCGAAATCCGGTAATTGGATGAATTGTGTGAAGGTGACGCTCGGTTTCTTGGAATTGGCTTTTGCCTTGAAGTTCCTGTCGGTGGCCGATTTGGCCTATGGATGGCATATCCTCGATCGTGAGGCTTTCCTGAGTCTGTGGATAGTGATTTTTGCTTTGTTGGGTGCTTATCTTATAGGTTGGTTGCGTTTCCCGCATGATGAAGACGAATATGACGAGTCCGGTAATGTAGTGGTCAATCACCGTACTTCGGTCACCCGTTTCTTCATGGCTTTGGTTTCCTTCGCTTTTGCCATCTACATGGTGCCCGGTTTGTGGGGAGCACCGCTGAAGGCTATCAGTGCCTTTTCGCCTCCGATGAACACGCAAGACTTCAACCTTTATGAGAACGAGGTGAAAGCCCAGTTCATGGATTATGATGCCGGGATGGAATATGCGCGCCAGCAAGGTAAGCCCGTGATGATAGACTTTACCGGATATGGTTGCGTGAATTGCCGCAAGATGGAGTTGGCTGTGTGGGCCGACCAGAAGGTGGCGGATATCATGCAGAATGATTACGTGCTGATCACGCTGTATGTGGATGAAAAGACTAAGTTGCCGGAACCTATCAAGGTGACTGAGAACGGGCAGGAACGTACTTTGCGTACGGTAGGTGACAAATGGAGCTACCTGCAGCGCAGTAAGTTCGGGGCCAATGCCCAACCGTTCTATGTGTTGCTCGACAATGAAGGCAAACCGTTGAACAAGTCATATTCGTACGACGAGGATGTCAACAAATATATAGATTTCTTGCAGACTGGTTTGAGGAATTATAAGAACAAGTAATTCTTGTATTGGGAATATCAGGGGATGTATCAGATGAAAATGGTACATCCCTATTTTTTATGGTTGGTTTTTAACGTTATTTTTCATCGGAATGAGCAAGGATTTGGTCGGTTCGCAGTTTGATAAATAGAATGTCGGATTTTTAAATTGGATGAAAAATGAAGAAAGTACATGTCTTATGGTTGTTGGCCTTCCTGTTATTGGCTCCGGTTTTGTTTCAGTCTTGTTCGGATGACGATGGTGAGGTTTATGTATGGTATCCTTATCTCAGTCCGAATGCTTTGGTGACGGTCAAGGGCGGTACGGATTCCTGTTTCTTGCAGTTGGATGATGAGACAACGCTTTGGCCGGTCAACCTGTCTTCTTCCCCTTTCGGAGAAAAGGAGGTGCGAGCTTTGGTGCATTTTACGGACGTAGACGAAGACAGGCATTCCCGTGCGCGTGCAGTCTATGTAAACTGGATGGACAGCATCCTGACGAAAAAAACGGTTCCGGATTCTGCTTTGGTGAACGATTCGCTATACGGGAATGACCCTGTGGAGATAGTAGACGATTGGGTGACTGTGGCGGAAGACGGTTATCTGACTCTGCGTTTCTCTACTTTGTGGGGCAGCAGGGGGATTCCCCATAAGGTGAATTTATTGACCGGGGGCAATCCGGAGAATCCCTATGAGGTGGAGTTTCGTCACGATGCTTGCGGGGATGCGGGGAGTTGGCGGAGCGATGCGCTTGTGGCCTTTGATTTAGGGAAGCTTCCCGATACGGGAGGGCGCACGGTCAAGCTGACGTTGGTTTGGCGGTCGTTCCGGGGAAGGAGGACGGCAGAGTTTGATTATTGTACCCGTAAAAAGACAGGAAACGTGGCAAAACAAATAGAACAAATGCAAAGAGGAGGTGCGTTACGATAGTATTAGGGGACAGATAACCGTTCGTTCAGCATGACGCGTATCGGAGACGAAGGCGAACAGGATTTGGTTCGAGGTATACAGCGGGGCGACCGTGTAGCGATGAAATTATTATATTGTCGCTATGCAGGTTGCCTCACAGCCGTGTGTTCCCGTTATGTGGCTTGTATGGACGATGTGAGAGATGTCCTTCAGGATTGTTTCGTGAAGATATTCACTTCCATTCACGGTTTCGAGTGGAGGGGTGAAGGCTCTCTCCGGGGATGGATGGTACGTATTGTGGTGAACGAGTCATTGAAATTCTTGAAGCGCGGCCGGCAGTTGGAATCCCTTGGCGACGGATGGGACGTACCGGACACGGTCGAGGATGAGCCGGATGCGGGGGACATTCCGTCTGAAGTTCTTCAGGAAATGATTTGCCGTTTACCGGCAGGGTATAGGGCTGTTTTCAATTTGTATGTGTTCGAAAGGAAGAGCCATAAGGAGATTGCGGCGATGCTGAATATAAAAGAGAGTACATCGGCTTCGCAACTGCATCGGGCAAAGGCGGTGTTGGCAAAGGAAGTTCAAAGATATAAAGCTCAGGTCAATGGAAGATAAATGGTTGAATGAATGGCAAAAGAAACTGGACGGTTACGAGGTCACCCCTCCCGACGGGCTGTGGGACGGGATAAACAAGGCTTTGGAAGAGCAACGCCTGTCCGTCTCCTCTTCTCGTGGGAGGAGTACCGTATGGCTGCGCTTGGCCGGGATTGCGGCAGCGTTGGCGATAGTTGTGCCTTTGGGAAGGAATGTGTGTCAGCCGGTTTTTATGTCTTTTGCAGACAATCGCATTCCAACCGAAGGCGTTCTTCTTGGGCCGACGGATGCCTTTTGGGCAAAAGTGCAGCGCGTGGAAAAGGAGCCATGCCGTCGTAAACCGTCCGGGAAAGATATAGTGGCTTGCGACCGGCCTGCCGTATCGGAAGAAGGTGGGAAGGCTTTAGCTGAAGAGAGAAAAGAACTTTTGGCTGAAAGAGAAAAAACGATTCCTGAAGATAGCCATGGAAATTCGGGAAAGCCTTATCCTGATGGAATAGGCCGTTATCCTGGGTCGGTTCCAAACGTCGGAAAGGTCAAGAAAGAAAGGTCGCATTGGTTGGCTGTGAGTCTTTTTGCATCCAATACTCCAGGAAAATCGATAATGAATTATGGGAACGGAGGAGTTGTCCTGATGGGAACTATCCCCTCTTGGGGACACCCCGAGGCGATGGAATGTGGAAAATTTCCGGTGACGGCCATAAGGTCTGCCCATCGGTATGTGGATGGCGTTGTCCCGATGAAACACAAGCAGCCCGTCAGGTTCGGCGTGTCTGCCTGTTATGCCGTAAACGAAAGGTTCGGTATAGAAAGCGGTCTTTCTTATACTTATCTTTCGTCAAGTCTTTCTTCTTCTGGAGAAGATTATAGTTATGAGGTCCGGCAATCCCTGCAATACGTAGGGATTCCCTTGAACTTTAAGGCCAGTTTGTGGAAGAAACGGTGGATGGATTTGTATCTGTCGGCCGGAGGAATGGCCGAGAAGTGCGTGGATGGAGATACGGAAACGGATTATACGTGGAAAGGTCGGATAAAGTCATCTACACATAAGGATGTACGGGAAAAACCTTGGCAATATTCTGTAAATGCAGCCGCCGGGATGCAGCTTAACTTGTCGTCAGTGGTAGGTTTGTATGTGGAGCCGGGAGTGAGCTACTATTTTGATAATGGAAGTTCTGTTTCCAATATCTATAAGGAGAAACCATTGAATTTTAATTTGGAATTCGGGCTTAGGTTTTCTTTCGGTTTGTGACATAAGGCTTGTCCTTTCCGAAGACCTGATTTGATCCTGTTGCATACATGTTTTTTATTTTGGGAAACTTTTGGCCTTTTCGTTTTGGTAAATTGTATTAATAATCTAATGATTATAAGTTTTTTAATTGTTTTTCGGATTGTAAAATCTGGAAACTTTAAAATAAAAACAGCGAGAACACTTGCACGAAAAAAGGAAAAGGTGTACCTTTGCCGTTGTTCAGGTGCCCTGTTTGCCAGTCGGCCGACAGGGTGAAAAGGGAACGGGGTGAGAGTCCCCGACAGACCCGCTGCTGTGAACTCTTTTATACGTTTCATGACATGCTGCATCCACTGTTTCGTCGGGCGAAACGGGAAGGACATGAAACGCGAGTAAGTCAGAAGACCTGCCTGTGACATAGCCGTACGGACTCCGGGGACAAGGGGATGACGGTGGGAACGTAATAAGAAAGATACAAAATTTTAGATGCCGGAGAAACAGGGCTTCTTTTAGAAAAAGGAGGCCGGGACTTTTTCGGCCCGGAAAATAAATGCAATATGATACAGACAGTTGTTAAAAGGGACGGGCGCATCGTGGGTTTCAATGCTCGGAAAATCGGGGATGCCATACGCAAGGCCATGGTACACACCGAGGCCGGTGAGAATGAAGAGCTGATTCATTTGATATGCGAACACGTGACGAACCGTGGCAAGGCACAAATGACGGTGGAGGAGATTCAGGATGCCGTGGAAATGGAATTGATGAAAAGCCGCCGTAAGGATGTGGCGCAGAAATATATCGCTTACCGTAACCAACGCAGCATTGCCCGCAAGGCCAAGACACGTGACATATTTCTGGAAATCATCAATATCAAGTCTAACGACGTGACTCGCGAGAATGCCAACATGAATGCCGATACGCCGGCCGGCATGATGATGAAGTTTGCCAGCGAGACCACCAAGCCTTTCGTAGACGACTACCTGCTGAGTGAAGAGGTGAAAGAGGCGGTCAAGCACAACTATCTGCATATCCATGACAAGGATTATTATCCCACCAAAAGCTTGACGTGCGTGCAGCATCCGCTCGACTACATCTTGAAGCATGGTTTCTCTGCCGGACACGGGGAGTCCCGTCCGGCCAAACGTATCGAGACGGCCAGTATTTTGGCCTGTATTTCCATGGAAACGGCACAGAATGAGATGCACGGCGGCCAGGCTATTCCTGCGCTTGATTTTTATCTGGCTCCTTTCGTGCGTGCCAGTTTCATCGAAGAAGTGAAGGTCTTGGAGGAGTTGAACGCCGAAGACTACTCTCTTTTATATCATAAGGAAGTGGACGACTTTGTCACTCGTCCTCTGGATGGCCTGACCGGCGACGCACGTATCCTCCAGCATGCGATGAACAAGACTGTGGCCCGGGTGCATCAGGCTATGGAAGCCTTTATCCACAATATGAATACCATCCATTCCCGTGGGGGGAATCAGGTGGTGTTCAGTTCCGTGAACTACGGTACGGATACCTCGGCCGAGGGGCGTTGCATCATCCGCGAAATCCTGCGTAGTACTTACGAAGGGGTGGGCAACGGCGAAACTGCCATCTTTCCGATTCAAATCTGGAAAAAGAAGCGGGGCGTGAGTTATTTGCCTACCGACCGCAATTACGACCTTTATCAATATGCCTGCAAGGTGACAGCCCGTCGTTTTTTCCCGAACTTTATTAATTTGGATGCCACGTTCAACCGGCATGAACTGTGGCGTGCCGACGACCCGAAACGTTACCTG
The DNA here is from genome assembly GCF_900683745.1 of Paraprevotella xylaniphila YIT 11841. NCBI lineage: Bacteria > Pseudomonadati > Bacteroidota > Bacteroidia > Bacteroidales > Prevotellaceae > Paraprevotella > Paraprevotella xylaniphila. Next base: position 2,532,200 of record NZ_LR215980.1, on the reverse strand, counting down.
TATGAAACGGCTACGATGGGTTGCCGTACCCGCGTCTTTGAAAACCGTTTCGGGCCGAAGACTTCTATCGGACGGGGAAATATTTCTTTTTCAACCATCAACATCGTGCGTCTGGCCATCGAGTGCATGGAGATTGTAGATGAAGAAGAACGTATCGCTCGTTTCTTTGCCAAGCTCGACCACATGTTGGAAATCACGGCCCGTCAGTTGCATGAGCGTATGGAGTTCCAGAAGACAGCCTTTGCCAAGCAATTCCCGTTGGTGATGAGTGCGCTTTGGTTGGGATGCGAGAAGCTGAAGCCCAACGATACGATAGCTCCGGTGATTAACCAGGGGACGTTAGGCATCGGTTTCATCGGTTTGGCCGAATGCTTGGTCGCTTTGACCGGCAAGCATCATGGAGAGTCGGAAGAGGCACAGCAGCTCGGCCTGAAGATCGTGACCTATATGCGCGACCGTGCTAACGAGTTCTCGGAACTCTACCAACATAATTACAGCGTGTTGGCCACTCCGGCTGAAGGATTGGCCGGAAGGTTCACCCGGGGCGACCGCAAGCAGTTCGGCGTTTTACCGGGTATTACCGACCGTGAGTATTATACCAATTCCAACCATGTGCCGGTGTATTACAAATGCAGTGCCCGTCATAAGGCCGAAATTGAGGCACCCTATCACGACCTGACACGGGGCGGCCACATCTTCTACGTGGAAATCGACGGGGATGCCACCCATAATCCGGAAGCCATCATGCGCGTGGTGGACATGATGGACAAGTATAATATCGGCTACGGGTCGGTAAACCACAACCGTAACCGTTGCATGGCTTGCGGGTATGAGAATGCCGAACCGGAGATGAAAGTGTGTCCCAAATGCGGCAGTGGGCATATAGACCGCCTGCAACGCATTACCGGTTATTTGGTCGGGACGACCGACCGTTGGAACAAGGCCAAGTTGGCCGAACTGAATGACCGTGTGGTGCATGAAAACCGATAAACGACGATGATTTCAGTCATAAAGATTGTTGAGGACACAACGGTGGACGGACCGGGATTCCGTACGACGGTGTATGCCGCCGGGTGTCCCAATGCCTGTCCCGGCTGCCATAATCCGCAGTCGTGGGACATCGGGGCCGGAATCCTGATGACGACGGAGGAAATCATGCAGGTCATCCGGCCCGATGAGTTTGCGGACGTGACGTTCAGCGGTGGCGACCCGATGTTCCAACCGGAAGGATTTGCCGAACTGGCAGAAGCCGTGAAACGGGAGACCGGAAAAAACATCTGGTGTTATACCGGTTATAAGTTCGAACGGTTGCTGCACGACCGGTGGCAGGCTGAATTGCTGCAATACATTGATGTGTTGGTGGACGGGCCATACGTGGAATCCTTACGCGACCGTGACGCGTTGTTTCGCGGTAGCCGCAACCAACGGCTGATTGACGTGCAAGCTTCTTTGCGCGAGGGCGAAGTCGTTTTGTACGCGCAATGAGATAATAGGGCTGCATTCTAATACGCATCCCGCCACGTTCTTATCGGGGGCGTGGCGGGATGTGGTCGTTTATAGATGGGTATGGGAACAGAGTTGTTTTACTTTACCAATACTTTGTTTCCTTTGATGACGTACATGCCTTTTTTCAACCCGTTCAGGGCTTGTGATGCTTGTACGTTTTGTCGCACGAGCTGCCCGTTGATGGTGTACACGTCCACAAGGGAATCTTCCGTTGCTACTACTTCCTTGATGCCGCTGCCCGAGGTCGTGTTCACGTAGAGTGCTACGGGCTGTTGCCCGTTGGTGTAGCAGGCGAAACGGGGCGATGAAGCGTTGTATTGGATGGTGCGGCTCTTGTAGGCGTTGTTCTGTATGAAAGCCTGTCCGCCGCTTACGGTGATGGTCCACTGTGCGTTTTTGCTGCCGGCCTCGCCTGAGTTGTGCAGCTTGTTTTTGTCTGAAGTCAGCGACAGGTAAGCTTTTGCGGTGGCATCATACAGGGTGTAGGCACCTTCCTGGCCGCCGAGGATGACTTGGAACGGCTGTCCGTTGCCGTTTACTTCCGTGCGGATTTGGCCTGTTTCGATGGTAACGTCCTCGCAACTCCTGAAATCATTTTGAATGGCTCCCATGGCCTTGTTCTTGTCTTCGCACACTATCAGGTAACGTTTGCCTATTTCAAGTGCGTCTGTCGAATTTACTTTTTTGAACGTCTGTACGCCTTCGTCCGGAAGGGTGCTGACAATCGTGTAGGTCGCGCTTACCGTTTCGCTAATCTTGTCCTCTTTCATGGCATAAGCCTCGATGGTGGTCGGTTCCGTGATTTCCACATAGACGGGCGATTCTTCCGTGCGCAGGCTTCCGCCATTGAGGGAATAGACTATGTAAGCAGCCGGGGTGGTGGTGCTTATCGTGACCGTAGTGCCTTTGTCCACGCTGCCTGCAGACGGCGTGAAGGTGGGATTGGCCACGTCATCGGGGTTCGGAGGGGTCACTTCACCTCCACCGTCGTAATTGTCGGGGTCGAAAGGAATGCCGGTTTTGCTGCCCCATACATATTGTTCCAGTCCGGGGAAGTCGATATAGGGGTTGCGGTTCTTCTGTATTTTATACACCGCATTGTTGCGGGCAATCTCTTTAGGGCTTACGGGGTCTTCGGCTGCCCAACGCAGCAGCATGTCGAGTGCCCATTTGGCATAGGCCGGATAGCTGTTGTGAGCCAACATGTCGCTGTTCCATGTGGCGATGCGGTCTTCATAACAGGTGGCCATATAGAAGTAGGAACGTGCGAAGTCGCCCTTATATTCATCGTCGGGTTCAAACACGGTGCCGCTGTAACCCGGAGACGTGCATTTGCCAAGCTTGCTGTATCCGCCATTGGATTTATATTGTTCTCCATTGGTCTCGCCGAAAGGGTAGTTGCCACGTCGGTTGTTCACATAGCCGTCTGTAGGATACAGGTGGAACAAGTCGGTGTACATCGGACTGGCGTCGTTAAACCAACTTTTGGGGAATGAGTGTTCTCTGTTGTAACAATCTCCTTCATTCTTGTAAGTGCCGCATTGGTCACTGGTAAAAGTGAAATCTGTGGTAGAAGAGTACATGTCCCATACTTTTCCGTCTTCTCGCCGGTCGGTACTTTGCATGTCGGTCCACAGTTGCTTGTAGCTTCGCGCCGTATGGTCGGTGATAATCCGGTACAATGCCGTTTTCAAGGATTGGCCCTTGTAGCCTGTGGCATCCGTGTAATAGCCGGACGGAGCTTGTGCCCATAATTGGATGAGGACGCATAGGAGCGTCCAGGAAGTAAATAGTCTTTTCATGACTTATGGTTTTTATGATTTAAATGTAAAAGTATGGAATAAAGTCATAGAAGAGTACGGCGTACAGCGTAATTTATGTTAAACTGCGTGCGGAAAGTTCCGAAATAACCTTTAGCTCGGACATTTTGTAAACCAATCGTATTTTCTGCAGGATGGAATAAGAAAGGCCGCCTTTTCGGGGCGGCCTTGGGTATGCGGATATTGCCGGATGATGTCAGTCGCGGTTGGCGCGTTTGCGTTCCGTGTGGTCAAGAATGATTTTACGCATGCGCATGCTCTTGGGCGTTACTTCCACGTATTCGTCTTCACGGATATATTCCAAGGCTTCTTCCAAAGAGAGGATGGTGGCCGGCACGATGCGGGCTTTTTCATCGGAACCCGAAGCGCGCATGTTGGTCAGCTGCTTGCTCTTGGTCACATTCACCACCAAGTCGTTTTCGTGGATGTGCTCCCCTACGATTTGCCCTGCATAGACTGCGTCCTGCGGTTCGATGAAGAACTTGCCTCGGTCTTGCAGGTTGTTGATGGCGTAGGCGAAAGCCGTTCCGCTTTCGAGGGCAATCATAACCCCGTTGCTGCGACGGCTGATGTCGCCTTTATATGGTTGGTATTCTTTAAAACGGTGGGCCATGATAGCTTCGCCCTGGCTGGCCGTGAGCACGTTGGTGCGCAGCCCGATGATGCCGCGCGAGGGAATGTCGAATTCGATGTCCACGCGGTCGCCCCGTGTTTCCATTGAGGTCATTTCACCTTTGCGGCGGGTCACCATGTCAATCATCTTGCTGGAGAACTCTTCGGGCACGTTGATGGTCAGTTCCTCGATAGGTTCGCAACGCTGTCCGTCGATTTCCTTGTAGATGACTTGGGGTTGCCCTACTTGCAATTCGTATCCTTCGCGTCGCATCGTTTCGATGAGCACAGAGAGATGGAGCACGCCGCGTCCGGCTACAATCCAACGGTCGGTGTACCCGTCCGGCATGGAAACGCGCAGGGCGAGGTTCTTCTCCAGTTCTTTTTCCAACCGTTCGTTGATGTGGCGGCTGGTGCAGAACTTGCCTTCTTTGCCGAAGAACGGCGAGTCGTTGATGGTGAAGAGCATGCTCATCGTCGGTTCGTCGATGGTGATGGTGGGTAGCGGTTCCGGGTTTTCGTAGTCACAGATGGTGTCACCGATTTCAAAATTCTCCAAACCTACGATGGCACAGATGTCGCCCGATGACACTTCGGTGGCTTTTTGCCGTCCCATGCCGGTAAACGTATGCAGTTCTTTGATTTTGGTCTTTTCACAGCTTCCGTCACGGTGGCAGATGGTGATGTTCATGCCCTCTTTCAGGGTGCCCCGGTGTACGCGTCCCACAGCGATGCGCCCGGTATAGTTGGAATAGTCCAATGAAGTGATGAGCATCTGGGGCGTGCCTTCTAACTGTACGGGTGCCGGAATGTGTTCTACGATTTGGTCGAGCAGGTAGAAGATGTTGCCTGTCGGGGTTTTCCAGTCCTCGCCCATCCAGTTGTTTTTGGCAGAGCCGTAGATGACGGGGAAGTCAAGTTGGTCTTCCGTGGCGTTCAGGTCGCACATGAGGTCGAATACCATTTCGTATACTTCTTCGGGACGGCAGTTCGGCTTGTCTACTTTGTTGATGACCACGATGGGCTTCAGTCCGATTTCGAGTGCCTTTTGCAACACGAAACGTGTCTGGGGCATCGGGCCTTCAAAAGCGTCCACCAAGAGGATGCAGCCGTCGGCCATGTTTAACACGCGCTCTACCTCTCCGCCGAAATCGGAGTGTCCCGGAGTGTCGATTATATTGATTTTCGTACCTTTATAATTAATGGAAACATTCTTGGATAGAATGGTGATACCGCGTTCACGTTCCAGTTCGTTGTTATCCAACATCAATTCGCCTGTCTGTTGATTTTCGCGGAACAGGTTGCCCGCCAACAGCATCTTGTCCACCAACGTAGTCTTTCCGTGGTCTACGTGGGCAATAATAGCAATGTTTCTAATGTTCTGCATACTTTTTACCTAAAATAATATGGCAAAGTTACTACAAATAATTGGAAAAGTGCGGAATAGGGGCAAAAAAATGAAAGAAACTTTTGGCGTAAAGGGAAAATGTAGTACCTTTGCAACCGCTAAGAGTATTAATGGTTTTAAAAACTTAATTTTATGTATTTAGACTCAGCTAAGAAGCAAGAAATCTTTGGACAGTACGGGAAGTCTAACACTGATACTGGTTCGGCAGAGAGCCAGATTGCATTGTTTTCATACCGTATTTCCCACTTGACGGAGCACATGAAGCAGAACCGTAAAGATTATAGTACTGAAAGAGCTTTGACTATCATGGTAGGTAAGCGTCGCGCTTTGTTGAACTACCTGAAGGCTCGTGATATCGAAAGATACCGCGCCATCGTCAAGGCTTTGGGCTTGCGTAAGTAATTCGCATGCCGCACTGAAGATTTTAACCGCTTTCCCTTGTGGAAGGCGGTTTTTTTTATAATCTGTAAAATGGCTCTTATGGGTAAGCTTTCTAACAAATGGGCAGGAGGAGTGTTGTTGGTTGTGTGTGGTTGCTTCTTGATAGATAAAGGGGTACATTGGGGCTTTGAACGAATGTTGGCCTGTATGGAGAGTGAGATGTTAGAAGAACCGGATTCGGTGTTGGTATATTTGAAAGGGAATTGGCGTTGGAGTCAGGATTTTGAAGAAAGTACTGCGGCACGGTATGCATTGATGTATGTGGATGCCTTATACCAGACAAACCGGATTGTGGACGATTCTGCATTAAATGTGGCTTGTAGTTATTATATGGGGCAAGGTAATGATGACGAATCACATCGTTTGGTTGCACAATTATATTATGGAATCAGTTTGTACCAGAAGCATCGTGAAAAAGAGGCCTTGCCTTATTTGTTGGAAGTTTATGAATCGCGTGAACGTTTGATGATACCCGGAAGGGAAGTACTTTTGCTGAGTTATTTGAAGTCTATCTATTATCGGAGTGGGTTATATGAAGAAGCAAGAACCCGCTTGGGGATGATAGATTCTATACCTATTGTAAATAACAAGGTTGTGCCGGGGGGAGTGCAGGCTAAAGACATTGCTGTGGCGGAAATGAGATACGAACAGGAGAAAGAACGAAGGGCGTATTGGCAGTGGGGAATGGCGGTGGTTTCTTTTCTGTTCGTGGTTATTCTGTTGACTTTTTATTATGCAGTCCGTAAGAAGTTGCGCGAACGGGAACTGATGGCTGAGATATTGGGATATACCCGGCGGATTAATGAATTGGATGCCCGTTCGGAAGAGAATGAAAAGGTGCAGAAAGAAAAGGATTTGTTGTTGGAGCGGATAAAGTACAATGAAAAGTTGTTGTTTTCCACAAAAAACCGATTAAAGCAGAGTGAAAACAACCATTCTCAAGCTGTGCGGAAATTTGCTGCGGCCATGTTGGTGAAGAACTATCTGTCAAAAGACAAATCCCGTTATGGAGATCGGGCTTTTGATTATCGTTTTCTTGTGGAGGGATATGATGAATTGGGTGATGCGAATCATTCGTATTGCCAGTCGGTGCTAAAAGAAAACCCATCTTTGACTTCTCGTGAAATATTTATTTGCATACTCCGCCATGAAGGTTTTGTGGACAATGAGATTGCTGGTCTTGTTGGGGTGTCGGCTTCGACTTTTAAAGTCATCAAGAGCCGTATGGCATCAAAAGCAAAAGATAAATAGTGGATTTGTATGGGAAATAGGTTACATTAACGTGAAGGTTTTTTTTGCTAACTTTCTGATTTATTTTATTCTGAGATGTTTTTTGCTGTAACTTCCTATTTGCTTGGTTCTCGTAGGTGTTATACTTTTGCATCGGATTCACAATGGAGGGTGTGGATTAATTTTAATCATTAATTTTAAAATATAAGTGATGAAAAAGTTTATAATGAGTGTTGTTGTGTCAGCTGCTATGTGTGGATGTGCAAGCAATGATGATGTAGAAGGTAAAATGAATAATTCGTTTGTTTCGGATGTTGTACCCAAGGAAAATTTAGAGAAGGCGTATATGGATTTGGCGAATAAAATAGATGAAGTAAATGCCGAATTTCAAGTGGGGAAACGTTCGTTAAAAGAAACTTATTTGGTATATTCTACGGTGAAAGCAGATATGGATGGGATTATGGAAGTCGGATTGGATTTTTTGCAGGTGGATGGATAGGAGGTTTTTCTGGTATGGTACCTGGATATGTTACAGGTGGACTTATTGGTGGGGCGGCACTTTCTGCCATACATTACATCGTGAATAAAACCGACAGCCAAGTGATTCCCAATGACGTATATTCTATGGTGTTACCTGTATATGCTCCAGAGGATAGTGTAAGTGTAAAGGTGGATTCATTAGGCTATTATCATAATTTGATTGTAAACCAGATTTATGATGCTCGTAATGCATTTATTAGAAATGACCTTTCGGTGAATAAAGATGCACTTATAAGAAAAGTAAATTCTTATGCCCATGTTTATGGGTTTTGTGAAAAACGCATGAGCCAGAATGAAGTTAAGGAAATGTCGATTTTTGCGGAACAAATAGATTCTATTCAGAAACTCTATTTAATCCAGAAGATTGATGAAGAAAAAGTTTGTGAAGCTTCGTTGGGGGTACTCCAACAACATGTAAAACTGGATGAATGTGATATTAATGAAATACGGCTGATAAATCAAAAAGTACTAAAAAAATGTTCAGAGTTAAATCCGGAAATGATTCCTGTTTATGTAGAGAGAATTCAAGAAATGATAGATAAAAGTCCTGTTGTCGGAACGTCTAAGGCTAAAATGAAGTCTGCTGTGGTTTTTATGGGCAATAGTGCAATGTGTGTATCAAGTAAGGAGTAAATGAAGCTGTTTTTGTATTTGTTGTCTGAGTTTTGTTTTTGCTTCTATTTGGCTACCGTAGGTTTCCTGTTCCCTTATTTGCCTATGATTATATGTTTGGCCTTGTTGTTATTGCTGATAATGTGGAAGATGGGTTGGAGGCGTGTCCGGGTTTTCCATTGGATATATATGCGGAAGTTTGGGGCGTGGGATCGTAGGTTTGCAGTAGGAATTGTTTTATGTGGTATGGTGTTATTGGGTGTTGAATGGAGTATGGTCGGCCTGACTGCTCAGGACTGGTTGGCGATGTCATTCCTGTTGGTTTCCGTTGTTAGTTATGCTTTATCCTATTATGTGCCCTGAAGTTCATTTTGTCCCGTTGCGGCAGATTTTAACCGCTTTCCCTTGTGGAAGGCGGTTTTTTTTATTACTTTCGCACGCGAACCAGAAATTTAATTTTATATTATAATATAGGAAATGAATAAAATAAAGAATTATTTGCCGGACGCGTTGGCTGTGGTGTTGTTCATCGCGATAGGCTTTTTGTATTTTTTCCAACCCGTGACAGAGGGGTTGGTTCTTACAGGGCACGACCATAGTGGAGGTGTCGGTGCAGGAGTGGAAATGCAAGAGTATTATCAACGTACCGGGGAGCGGACACGTTGGACGAATGCCTTGTTTTCCGGAATGCCAACTTATCAAATGGCACCGAGTTATGATTCTACCGACACTTTGGTCGGTTTGCAGAAAGTCTACCAGTTAGGACTGACCGGTGTGGCCATGTATGTTTTCGTCATGTTGTTGGGCTTCTATATCCTGCTGCGCGCGTTTGACTTCAAGGTATGGATGGCTGCGTTGGGTGCCATACTGTGGGCCTTTTCTTCTTATTTCTTTATTATAATAGGTGCCGGACACATTTGGAAAGTAATGGCTTTGGCTTATATTCCGCCCACGATAGCTGGTTTGGTGTTATGTTACCGTGGTAAATATTTGTGGGGTGGGGTGGTAACGGCTTTCTTTTTGGCTTTGCAAATCATGTCCAACCATGTGCAGATGAGTTACTACTTTTTGCCGGTAATGGGATTGATGGCTTTGGCCTATCTGGTTCAGGCTGTGAAAGAAAAGAAAATGGCCGGTTGGTGCAAGGCTACCGGAATGTTGATTGTGGCCGGGCTCCTTGGGGTGGCTATCAATTCATCCAACTTGTACCATACCTACCAATATAGTAAGGAAAGCATGCGAGGAAAGAGTGAATTGGCATATAAAAACAAGCAGGACCCCGGCAACCAGACAAAAGACGGGTTGGAGCGTGATTATATTACGCAATGGAGTTATGGCATCGGGGAGACATGGTCGTTGCTTATCCCTAACGTAAAAGGAGGTGCTTCTCTACCATTGACTGCCAGTGAGAAAGCCATGGAGAAAGCCAATCCGCAATATACACCTGTTTATCAAGCCCTGACACAATATTGGGGGGAACAGCCAGGTACGAGCGGGCCGGTGTATGTGGGTGCTTTCGTGATGATGCTGTTCGTCTTGTCCCTTTTCGTACTGAAAGGCCCCATGAAATGGTGCCTGTTGGCTTTGACGGTGCTTTCCGTGATGCTTTCATGGGGGCGTAATTTCATGGGGCTTACGAATCTCTTCCTTGATTATGTCCCGTTGTATGACAAGTTCCGTGCTGTGGCTTCCATTCTGGTTGTGGCTGAGTTCACCATTCCGTTGTTGGCTATGTTGGGGCTGAAGGCCTTGTTGGAACAGCCGGAATTGCTGAAGGCGAAACTTAAATATGTATATGCCAGTTTTGCCTTGACGGGAGGCTTTGCGCTCTTGTTCGCTTTGATGCCTGATGTATTTTTCGGCAATTATATTTCTACGGCAGAAATGTCCATGTTGCAGGATGCTACGGCCAAAGGGTATATTCCCGGCGACATGTTAGGCGGCATATTGGGTAATTTGCATGAGATGCGTAAGGCCGTAGTGGTAGCCGATGCCTGGCGTAGCTTCATTATCATAGCGATAGGTTTATTATTGCTTTTGGCTTATAATGCCAAAAAAGTCAGTGGCGGCGTGTTGGTCAGTGCCGTGTTCGTGTTGTGTTTGTTTGATTTGTGGCAGGTAGACAAGCGTTATTTGAATGACGGGATGTTCAGCGAGCCGGTGTCGGCTGCCACGAATGTGGTGCCTAAGACACCGGCGGATGAGTTTATCCTGCGCGATAAGGACAAGGATTACCGTGTGATGAACCTGGCCGGAAGTCCTTTCAATGAAAACAAGACTTCTTATTATCATAAAAGTATCGGTGGTTACCATGCGGCAAAACTTCGTCGTTATCAAGAAATGATAGAGGAGCATATCGCACCAGAGATGGGAAAATTCGCTCGTGCCGTGGCTGCTGTTCGTGGCGATTTGTCAAAAGTGGACGGGGATACGATATTCCCGGTGTTGAATATGCTTAACGTGAAGTATGCCATTATGGGGCAAGAAGGCGGGCAGACTTTCCCTGTGCCCAATCCTCATGCAAACGGCAACGGGTGGTTTGTGAAGGAGGTTCGTTACGTGACCAGTGCCGATGATGAAATTTTAGGTTTACATCAAGTAAATCCGAAAGGGATAGCGTTGGTTGCCGGTAAATATAAGGGTATATTGGGTGTGGCAGAAGGAAGCCAACCGGTGGATTCTGCAGCAACGGTGAGGCTAACCTCATACGATGCCAATGCTTTGGTGTATGAAGTCAATTCGTCGAAAGGAGGAGTCGTTGTCTTTTCTGAGATTTATTATCCCGGATGGCAAGCCACAGTGGACGGTGAACCGGTGGAAATCGCTTGTGCCGATTATATCCTACGTGCCATCAAGGTGGCTCCCGGAAAGCATACGGTGGCTTTCAAGTTTGACCCGAAGAGCCTGCACGTGACAGAGACGGTGGCCAATGTCTCTTTGGTTCTGTTGATGTTGGGTATGCTTTTTTTGTTGGGACGTGAGGTTTGGAAAAGGAGGAAAGAGACTCAAAAGTAAGTTTTGTGGTTTGAAGTTAAGAACTGAGAGAAGAAGCGGAGATGGTTTTGAGAAAGATAAGAAATCATTTCCGTTTTTCTTTTGGTGTAGGAGTTTAATGATGATTGACGGTGGTGGGGATTTGGGGAGGTTAAACGGGTGTTTTTTGGAAATTGATTTCATTCCGTAGATACCAAAAAGAAACTTGTAAATCGCTTCTAATTCGTCTTCTTCTTTAAAAATTTGTATTTTTATTGCATATTTATACTGTTAGTTTGTCTTTTGATAAATTTCTTTCCATTTTTCTTTTGTTTTAGTGTTTTTATATATAAATTTACAGCCATAAAGTTGAAAGTCTAAATATCGGGATTTAGAAAAAGGTTGTTGCGATATATCAATAAGAAGAGTATAATCTATAATTATTAATTAAAAATATCAGTATGAGGAAGATGTTTACTTTGGAAATGAAAGACTATCTGATGAGGATGGTTCTTTTTGTGGCAGTGTGTATGGTGGGTGTTGGAGGATTGAAAGCTGCCCCCGGATTGTCAGCTGATGATCCTTTGATCTTTGAAGGTGGAGAAGAATATGATGTTTCGGGAAGTTATTTTAAAGATTTGTATGCTACGTTTACGGCTCCTTCGGACGGAGTATTGACTTTGACATTTGATAGTACCGATCCTTTGGATTTATATACGGATAATACATATCAAACGATGGTGGAGCCACGTCTTGTTTACAATAATGGGGTTTGCGAATTGGAAGTAAAAGCCGGGATTACTTATTATTTTCACCGTTCTTTTATGTTGAGCGCACGAACCATTTCTGTGGAATTTGGAAAGGAAGCTGTTGCTTTGAAGTTACAACGAGTTTCTCCAACAGAGGGTGAGACATTGTTTGTTTCCAATGCTACAGTAAGTTTCACTTTCAATAGGGATGTTAAAATGGATGGGGCTACTCTTACAATTGGAGGAAAAGAAAAGTCTATTGATGCGGTTTCGACATCGTCTTCTGTACAATTTGACCTATCTGCCATTATGATGGAGGCATACAATGATGGAATCCTAAAGGAAGGAGATGATATGCTCTTAACTTTGAAGGGAGTACGGAATGCGAATAAAGAAAGTGATATTTATGGAGAAGACGGGACTTGCTCCTTGGCTTTAAAAGCAGCAGCAAAACCTGTGGTTCTAAACAGTTCTGTAAATACGCCTGGAAATGGAATGGATATATTTCATTCTTATATTATGTCTGGGGACGAGAATGTTGTACAGTTGAATTTTGATGGTGCTTTGGATACAGAGAAGAAACCGGTTGCAACATTAATATATGGGGATATAGAAGCGGAGAATGGTTTTTATCAAGAAACCTTAGATGCGCAATTCTTAGGTGAAAATACTGTAACTGTAGATTTGAGCGGAAAATCGCGTCGGCATAAAGATATGCTGCCGAACTATTCCGGCGCTGCCTTTGGAACTATTTCTTTGAAAATTGCAGGGGTGTATGCAGCTGACGGACAACCTGTTTATTCTGGTGCTCAATCCTCAGTAGGTTCTTGTACGTTTCAATATGCCTATGAGGAAGTAAAGGTGGATATAGCTGTGGCTTTTGATGACTTGGCAGAAAGTAATTCTATTGACGGATTAGACTCATTAACAATTTGGGTTCGTGGTGATGAATACTTGCATTACACTGGAGTGCAGTTTGATTTTATGGTAAATGGTCAAGTTAATTCTATTGTAGAGAAAGATATTAAGAAAAAAGCGGATTCTGAAGAAGAAGGTGCCTGTATATTAAGAGTATGTGTACCGAAAAGTGATGCCGATGCCAATTCGGAGGTAAAGGTCAGCTTTGTTGGCCTTGAAGCAGCTGACGGCGGGGATTACTCCGCAGATTTTTCTGCTGTTTTCACAACAGTAGGAAACTTGGTAAATGTACCGGATTTGATACTCACTCCAGTGAGCGGTTCTACAGTGGAAAATATTAAAGAGGTATTAGTTGGTTGTTCTGAGGGTATTCGCGTGAATGCAGACAACAAGGAGAAAATACAGATATGGGATAGAATGCGGAACGTAGTAGCTACAGCGGTAAGTATGGAGCCTGTTATTCCTGAAGATGAGAAGGAAAATCCGGATTACATACCGACAGAAATAAAGGTGGTTTTTGATAATGAAGTGAAGCTCCCCGGAGCTTATATGGTGAATCTTCCGGCAGAGGCATTCGTTTTAGGAAATCAGACATCTATTTTAAGTAAGGCAACCCTTGTGGATTATATGATTATAGGGGAAGTTGCGAAAGATTATGTTCCGAGCGAAGTTGTAGCCGAGACAGAAGGAAGTACAGTGATAGGTTTTACGATAAAGACACCAGAATGGGTGACTTTGGATGAGAATTTTGACACAGAGAAAATCAAGATTTATAATTCGAATACTCAGGAAGAAGTTGTGGGTGGAAAATCGGTAAGTTATGCAGCAGCTTTTGAAGATTTTAGTATCGCATTGGAGAATCCTCTCACAGAGAAAGGTACTTATACGTTGTTTATTCCGGCAGAATTGTTTGGAAATGGTTCTTGGATTCCCGGTTCTACAGAAGGGTCTTGTAATCCGGAATTAACTTATACGATAGTTATAGACGAGAATGGGGTGACAGTCGGAGTAAATTCAGTATTGGCTGAAATTGGGACAAAAGTAACGGTGTACAATCTTAATGGTGTACGTGTGCTTTATAATGCAGACCGTGATGCATTGAAGGCTTTAAGAAAAGGAATTTATGTCGTGAATGGAAAGAAGGTGGTGATTAAGTAATCACTTTCTATAATTAAGGATACGATGGGGAGTTTTGTCGAAAGGCAGAACTTCCCATTCTGTTTTCTGAAATCTATGCAGTAACTTCCTTATGTAGGAGGATTTTCTTATTTTTGCAAAGAAAAATAGGAATGTATTAATCATAATAATAACGAATGAATTTAAAAAGACTTTTGTATGCGGCTTTGTTTTGGGGCGCAATGGTAGGCGGGCTTCAGGCGGGACACCCGTTGGTAAGGAAAATCGGTGAGATGCCCGTGCGTACTGGATCTCCTAAGATTCCGGTGGTATTGGTACAGTTCAAGGACAAGCTCATGAGTGAAACGGATCCGAAAGCGAGTTATACGGCACGTCTTTCGAAACCTGCCACGATTGAAGAAGTAGAATCCGGGAGTGGTACAGCATTTCAGTATTTTGCAGACCAGAGTGACGGTAAGTTTACGCCAGAATTTGTCGTAATCGGTCCTGTCACGTTGGACGAGAAGGCTGCTTATTATGGTGCAGATGGAAAAACGATGAAGGATGAGCACGTTGGGGAGATGATTACGGAGGCCATCCAAAAGGCGATAGGAACCGGTGAAGTGGAAGACTGGGCTGAATTTGATAGTAATTCCGACGGTCTGGTAGATGCGCTTTATGTACTTTATGCAGGAGAAGGACAGCATGCCCTTCCTGCTCAGACAGATTTGGTATGGCCGCATACATCATCCCTCTCTGAGCGTGGTTATACGAGTCCGGAAGTTGCAGGCTTGAAGTTTAACTCTTATTCTTGTACTAACGAAATGTTGAATGGGCAGTTAGATGGAATAGGGACATTCTGTCATGAATTTAGCCACCAGTTAGGTCTGCCGGATTTTTACCGTACGGACGGAGTTGTGGTATCGGAGTTTGCTATGGGGTCATGGTCTTTGATGGACTATGGTAGTTATGCACTCGACGGACGTCGTCCTGTGGGCTATCGTGCATTGGAAAAGGCCCATATGGGATGGATTGATTTGCAGGAGTTGGATGAGGCTACGACTGTGAAGAGCATGCCTTCTACGGATTGGGGAGGAATGGCTTTTAAGGTTGTGAATTCTTCTCCTTCAGCTAAGGGAAATGAGTATTTGGTGTTGGAAACGATAGATGATCGTGGATGGAATAAAAGTTGTTTAGGAAAAGGTCTGTTGGTGACTTATGTTTGTTTGCCAGATCCTACGGTGTGGGAGAATAATACAGTAAATAACGTCTCTTCATCGGCCTTCCGGGTGAAAGTTATTCCGGCAGATAACGCCCGTCCTTTGTTGGTGAGTGGAAAGAATGAGGCAGAATATGAAGCCAGTTTGATAGGAGATACTTATCCGTGGAACGGTAACGATGAACTTACGGATACTTCTATTCCGGCTACGGAAATGTCTTTTGGGCTTGCCGGGACGTTAGGGAAGCCTATTACTGATATTGTATATGACGAGGTATCCCAGACTGTTTCTTTTGATTTTATGGGGGGAAGTGAGGAACATGTGATTACGATAGTACCGAGTGTGCCTATGGATGAGAAAGTTGGTTATACTACATCGGGAGTTTGGTATCGGATGGATGGAGTACAAGTAGAAAAGCCCATGCGTAAAGGAGTATATCTTTATCGTGGGGCAGATGGTCGTATGATTAAGAGGTTACTTAAGTAACATTGTGAGTGGTAAAAAGCATGGCGTCCTGGAATCAGGACGCCATGCTTTTCATTGTCATTGAAAGGAGATTTATCGTTTCAATTGTAATTGACGGAAAGCTTCTACTGTCCCTTGTTTATTGCCGGCTTGGTCATAGGCTGTGACTACTACTCCGTCCATTTCTATTCCATCGGTGAAAGTGGAGTCCGCTGTAAAATTACATTCGTAACCCTCAGGAGTACATTTTAATGAACTTGTGTAGCTGATTTTACGCTTTTCCGTATCGAAGGAATAAATGGTTCCATCGGAACTGATACCGTTCAAGTAAATCTTGTAGCTATCCTGAAAGAAACCTAAATCTTCTCCCATTTTAAATGCAAAAGAATGTTCGTCGGTTTGTTGGGCTTTCAATACCAGATTCTCAGGCATGCCTGTTACGGAAATTGTTCCATTTGTATTCCTGTCTAGTGTCACATTGCATGTGGTAGGTTGGTTTCTACTGTTAATAAAATGGGCAGTCCACTCTCCCATCAGGTCGTCTACGCTGTATTGGTAAAGAGAGGTGGTGAACTGTTTGTTCATTTTCTCACAGTCGATGTTCACGGATGTATGACGTGGGAAGCCACTCAGGTTCTTTTTGAATGTGAATGTGATACCCTCTTCATTTTTTTCGTAACTAACCCAGTCTGAACTTATATTAACTGTGTACTCAAAAGCCGAAGTAACTGAAAGGGAAACGGCATTTATGGAATCTGTTGCATGGAGGCCTTCAGTTGCTTCTACACGAAAGAATCCCCCTTGTTGGTTGATAGGAATTTGCTTTTGTGTGCCGTCAGCGTATGTTATAGTTACGATTGCATTGCGTCCTTCGATATCCGTATTGTCTTCTACGGTCACGAAAATAGTATCGCCATCTTGTTTCAATCTGCACCAATTGTCTGAAGATACGGCTGTTGCATGTTGCCCATTCAGTAAAATATAACCTTCTGAGGCTGCAGCTTTGAAGTTGATGTCTACGACTGTTACTTGTGGCTTTACGGCTTCGTCGTCATCGCTGCAACCGGTAAAGAAACCGGTTGCAAGCGCACATAATATGATGCTTGTTTTTTTCATCTTCTTCTAATCTTTAATCTTTTTGTTTAAGTTTTATTTCGCTGTATGTGTTCAACACACCGAGTTGTTCGCTAGCTCGGTCTTCACCCTTGAATGCGTAGAACACAAAGCCATTGATAGATGATTCAGAGATACGGCCATTGTCCGTGAATTCAAGAATACGTGGTGTCATTTGGGTGGTGTAGCTGACGATACCGGCCTTAGGCATTAGGTACATGTTACCGGCATTTTCATCCCAAGGGCACAAATGAATGTACGCATCCATTTCACCCTCTTCTTCCGTCGACAATACGACCATGTCCAAATATTGCGTGCGAAACTCAATCATACCCGTAGTACGGTTATATACAGCCTTTACCTTAAATTTCAGGTTTAATGCGCTGATTTGGGTTTGGAGAGTGTCTGTATTTTCCAACCGGGTAAAACTTACGGTTTCAACAGTATCCTTTTGACCAAAGTTGTAAGTATATTCCAAAGTCCATTGGTGTTCAGTATAAAATTCTATAGGAACATAATCTGTTGGTCTCACATATTTCAGTTCGACAGAGTTGTCACTTGTGCTAGTGAAAGATTTGGTTTCATTGTCCCATACGAAATTATCGCATTCCACTCCATTGACGGTAGTAGGGCTGTACAGTCGAATACCTTTGTCTGTGTATGCAAAGGAAACTTTGCGTTTCGTTGTTTCTCCATTGCTTGCCGTTTCGCTGAATGTGATAACATTCTCTTGCGAGAAAGCAGATGGGGTGAAAGTTGTTTCCCCTTTAAAACCAACTAATGTGCCGTATTCTTCGCTTTCGGTACGTATTTTATTGCAAGCTGCGATATAAGCGTCCCAATCGACATCATTAGCCAATTTGGTCATGTGCATGATAGTGCCATGCTTCTTTCCTTTTAGTGTAACCTCATTTTCCCTAGCGTCAGTGATAACGAATTCAAAATCTCCGGCATATCCGTCTACGTCAAGGCCTCCTTTGGGTTCGCTCCAATAATGTATGAGCACGTTGTAGGTAGAGAAAGACAAAACGGGACCTTGGTCTGCAATGAGCGTGAATTTAGACGTGACCCGTTCTCCGGCCTGTGTTTCTGTTTTATCGTTGAAACCTTGTACCTTGGTGTCGGACATGATAGTCACGTCTTCGCCTTCAAATTTCATGAGCATCGTCACACCGCCGATGTCATGGCTTTTACCGCCTGGATAATATTCCAGTTTCCATCCGTTCGTGGCACTGGTGAGCAATGCCTGATAATTGTCCAGTGCCTGGTTGGTGCGGTTGGTGGATGAGTCTTCGAAGATGTCATCTTCGCTGAACAGGCAGGATTGCAGTGTGAATGCCGCCAAGCAAATCAAACTCAATATGCTAAATCTTTTCATTTTGTTTACTCATTATAGGTTTTCCAAATCAAGGTCTTTTATCTCTGAGGTTCTACGTAGTACGACACTTCTGAGTTCGTCGATGTCGATGTTCCAAGAGTTTTGCAAATAGCTCTTTACAATTTCAAACTTTTGGTTGATTAGCTTTGCGCCTTTTTCGCCGCTTTGTTGCAATAGGCTCTCCCAATATGTCTGGTCATTTGTAATATAAGTAGAGATGATTTCTGCAAAGTCTTCATCCGGTTGGTCCATGGCGTAAGGGGTCACGAACCCTTTCCGGTTAGCTGTACTGTCAGCCTGCTCGTTCCATTGGGCACCTACGTATTCGGATGGAGTAATCTTTTCAAAGTCCGTGCTGTAAGGCTTGGTCTGGTGCAAGATATGAGAGAATTCGTGGTGCATGGTGTGGAAGTAATATGCGTTCAGCACTTCCGGGTCGTCTATGTTGTTCTCTATCGTGTTGATGTTATAGAGGATTACCTTTAAGCCGCCTTCCGCTGTTCCCAAAGTACTGGTCTGTGTGTCTGCGTCGTATGCAGCAGAGCCGACGAAAAGGATTTGTTTGGGGACGTAAGTCCTCATGAAATTGATGCCTGCGATTTCATCGTATGCTTCCAACCATACATATTTGATGATTTGAGCCATTATTTTGGATTGGTTCAACCCGGCAGGTGCGAGGTCATAGCTCATATCGGTTTCTATGTCTTCCCATTTATATTTTATTTCTATATTATAGGGGGTTACATAGTTCTTCATCAACCATTTGTCAAACTCGTTGCGTGCGGGTGCTTCAGTATCGAATATGCTTTGGTCTTCTATCTTGTCATCATTACATGATATGGCAGTCAGGCTCAAAGCGAACACTAATAGATAACCTATATATTTTTTCATTTTTTCCTTATTTAAATATATGAATTATTTATTTCTCGGGTTAGGGGTTAGGCCGGCACCGATTACTGTATTCGGGATTTGTAAAGCGCGACGTGGGTCGTCAACTTTCATTTCATCGGTTACGGTAATGATTTGCTTCTCTACCGTTCTACGATAAATCGTAATGCCGTATCGTTTGATGTCCCCCCAACGCAAGCCTTCGTGAAGTGTCAGGATACGGCGGGCATGGAGGATGAAATGAAGCATGTTTTCTTGTGTGCCCGGTTCTATTGTAAAATCAGGATGCAATTCTTTTTTGACGGTAGGCTTCTGCGGAGTATAGTAATCCAGTTTACCGTAGAAGTCATTAATGCCTTGCTCTGTAAGCGCCACTTTAGACGTCGTATAGCTATTCTCCCAAATCTGCATGTCGGCAATAGCTTTGTCATACTCTTTTTTCATGGTATAGGCTTCAGCACGTATCAGCAAGGCTTCGTCTGTGGTGAAGGCTGCCTGTACAATGTTGTAGTAACCTGTGTTGGCACTCGGATCTACGACCTCGAAGTAGAAAAAAGGGTATTTACGGAATACCACTTTGGGGATAGAAGTATAGTTGGCTGCGATTTGTTTGAGTGTAGTGCTACAATCTCCCCAAATACCTGTGGATTCGCTTGTTTCGTTTTTAGAGATTGTCGGGTTGTGTGTGTACCGGTTGGTTGTGGTAAGAGGGCCGTTGTACAATCCCCAATAAGAACGGGCTGTATACAACAGCAAGTTTGCCCGGTTACTAGCATCTACATAGGCATCGGGTTGCAGGTCATCATTCAACGACAAACTTCCGAGGGTTCCCCAATCACGCATTACTAATGCAGGGTCGTTGCCTAAGACTTTGGTGGCATATTCTATCGCCTTGTCATATTGGCAATAGTACAAGTAAAAACGTGCGGCAAAGGCATAAGCTGCCTTGCTGTTGAAGTGGTACTTGGCTACCGAGTAGTTATTGTCATCAATCAATGGCAATCCGGCTTCAAGGTCAGCTGCAATATGCTCGTATGTCTTGCCGATGGTTTCGCGGTCATATTGCGGATTGACAGTTGTTTCCGGCAGTGTGCTGTAAGGGATACCTAAAGCGGTGTTTTTATTACTTTCGCTCCATGCTTCACAGAAGATATAACTGAGCATGAAATGTCCGTATGCTCGGCAAAGTAGGGCTTCGCCTCGCTGTGCAGACAACAAACTGGGGCTGATTCCTTCTGCCTGCAGCTTGTCGATAGCTTCTAAAGCTTGGTTGGCCGTGGCTATGGCTTTATAACAGGATGACCAATAAGTTACAGGCGAGTCGTTACCTGTTTCTTTGGTATCTTTCCATTCGTAGATTTCTCGGCTTAAACGGTCGAAGATTTGATATTTGGGACCATTGTCGTCCGTGTTGTCCGACGAAAATTCGGCTAATAAGTTCCAACTTGTGGTCGGATAGGCTGTAACTAACAGTTTGGTAATTTTTTCCGGGGTATCTAATTCCGTACGGTTATCGGGCATTTCGTCCAAAAAGTCGTTACAGGAAGATACGGTCAGCGATAATGCGGTAAAGGCAATTGCTGTATATTTGAAATTCATCATCATTCTTTTTAAGTTCGTATATGATTATAAACCTAATCTCAGTGTCATGGTAAACTGGCGGGGTACAGGAGAAGCTACACCGCCTGAGTTGACAAACTCAGGGTCTTGTCCGTTCAGTTTCTTGTCCGCATAGAGAAGGCAGAGGTTGGTAGCCTGTAACTTCAGAGAGAGGTTGGACAGTTTTAACGGTTCTATCCATTTCTTGGGAAAGTCATAGGACAAAGAAATCTCTTTCAGACGGATGAAACCGCCTTTTGCTACTCGTTCTGTGGAGTAATTATAAGCGTTATAAGCATATCTTAAATCCGTATTTTCGTAATACTGGCGATAGCTCAGGATGGCCGGTATATTGGTTTTGTGCTCGTCACCCGGCAAGGTCCAACGGTTTTTAAATTCACGCGTCGTGGCTGTCAAATCGCTATAGTTGGCACTGAATACCGGATCAAGACGGACCACGTTGCCACCGGAATAAGTCAGGAACACGTTCAGGCGGAAGCCTTTGTAATTGAAAGTATTGCCCAAGCTACCCATTACGGTCGGGTCGGTAGAGCCTTCATATTTTAGCCAAGAGAAGTCATCACTGTACTGGAAGCTGATGTCCGTGCTAGTAATTTCTCCGTTTTCGTTGTAGAATGTCGGTATACCGTTGCTGTCCAGACCGGCAAACGGAATAGAGAACAGGGAACGTACTGGATAACCGGGCATCGTGAAACCGGTACCACTCACATAGTCCATCATGGTGGCCAGTGCATCCAATTCAGTCACTTCGTTTTTGTAAGTCGAGAAAATGAAGTCGGTGTTCCAGGAGAAGTTTTTGTTTTTGATATTCACGGTCGAGATACTCATTTCGAAGCCATGGGATTTCATGGAAGCCACGTTGGCCCATTTTTTAGTTTCTCCACCCACGCCTTGTGTGTTGATAGAGCCAATCAAGTCGTGGTTGTCACGAGTGTACCAGTCCATGGCCAGATTAATGCGATTATCTAAGAAGCCCAAATCCAATCCTAAGTTCAACTCAGTTTTCTTTTCATACGTCAGTTCGCTGTTCTCTAATTGATAAAGTTGCATACCGCTTTCCTGTATAGACGTGAACGGGCGGAACGGGGTATAGCTTGAGATAATTGCTTTAGAGTTAGATATGCTTGAGGGACCTCGGTCGCCTGTCAGAGAGTATGAAACCTTGAACGCTGCATGAGATATTATGTCTTTGATAGGCTCGAAGAACTTTTCTTCGTCGAGGTTCCATCGCCCGGAGATGTTCCATGTAGGAAGCCAACGGGCGCTACGGCTCTTCCCTAATTTATTTGTACCTTCATAACGTACCGTTCCATTTACGGAATAGCGGGATTGGAATGCATAGTTGGCGTTCATGAAGAAGGCTGCACTGCGCAGACGGTTGTTTCCCATGCCGTAGTAGCTCGAACCTTGTTCGATGAGCTGTTTCAGGAATTGGTAAATATAGAATGGAGTTTCACCCATGGAATATTGCATACCCCATCCGTGGAAATAAGATTGGTTGTAATCCGTAGCGTTGGTTTCCATACCTGCGTAGATATTGGTTAGATGATCTTCTTTCCAAAGGCGGTTCCACGATGCGGAAGCTCGGAAATCGAATCCTTTCGTCTTGTAGTCGGTACGTTTATAGAAACCACCTTCTGGCAGGACTGACATCGGTAAAGAATAAGGGTTATCGGGGTCTGTGTACAGTTTGTCGTTTTGGTCGCGGATGATGGCATTGCCCATGGCTCGGTAAGCATTGGCTTGGTTGGCATCATCTTTGACGAACTGTTCGTTGGCAATGGTGCTGTATTTCATGGCACCGAGTGCACTGAATTCCAGTTCGGAAATCGGTTTCCATTTCAATTCTCCTTGGAATTTTAAATCTACGATGTTCAACTCGATATAGTTATTGTCCAATTCATGGAAGATATTGAAGTCTGCATAGTTACGCGTGTAATATTCATTCGGGTCGAGTGTGCGGGAAGTATTTAATGCGAATGAGTAAGGGTTGATGTCAAATTCGCGGCTCACTTCACCGTTGGCGATGTCCGTGCTTTGGCTAGATGTGCCCGGGGCACGTTGCTTACGGTAGGAGGCATTGGACAGCAAGTTCAGTGTGAGCTGTTTGCTGAGATTGAAGGAGGTGTTTAAGTTGGCTGTATAACGGTTCACTTTACTTTGTTTGTACCATCCCGGGTCGCTCATGACACTCAAAGAGGCATAATAGGAAGCCTTATCCGTACCGGAAGACACGCTTACGGAGTGGTTGTGCATGACATTGTTACTAAACAATTCGTCGAACCAGTCCGTATTACGCATTTCTGCAGCGCGTAGGTAAGCGTTACGCGCTTCCGGGGTATTAGACAATCCGAATTGTCCGGTAGCTGCGTCGTAAGAGTTGATTAGGTGCCACATTTTACCGTATACACCACTGTTTGGTGCGTTGTACATACCATTGTCTCCAGTGCCGGAGAAGTTTAACCACCCCTTGTCGGCCATTTCCTTGTATACTGACATCTGGTCTTGCGAATTCATGATGTTGAAGTTCTTGTAACTCGGCTTCATGCGCATGGTGAATTCACCAGTATAGTTGATCTTGCTTTGTCCGGCTTTTCCTTTTTTGGTGGTGACAACAATCACACCAGCCATGGCTCGTGCACCGTAAATGGAGGTTGCAGAACCATCTTTCAGAATTTGGAAACTTTCGATGTCATCGGCGTTCAAGCCTGCGATGGAAGAGCTGATCATGGTTTCCACGTCACCGGTGGCCAAAGCGTCCGCGCTTACTTCAATGGCATCTTCCATGATGACACCGTCCACAACCCATAACGGTTTGCTACTGCCATAAATGGAGGTGGCTCCACGGACACGGATTTTCGGCGCTGTACCGAATGTACCGCTGACATTTTGTACAGATACGCCGGCGGCTCGTCCTTCCAATGAACGGCTGATGTCGGCCATACCGTCTATTTTCATTTTATCGGCATCCAACTTTACGGTGGCACCGGAGAAGAGGCGCTTGTCCATTTTCTGTAATCCGGTCACTACCACTTCACCGAGCTCCTTATTGTCCGGTTGGAGGGTGATTTTAAGGTTCGTTTTAATGGGCACTGTCTGTTTCTTGAAACCGATACTGGAGATTTCAAGGAATTTGGCTGTGGCCGGGATGTTCTTGATGGTGAACTTTCCATCGAAGTCGGCCGATGCACCCATGGTCGTGCCTTGTACTTTCACGTTTGCGCCGATGAGCGGTAGGCCGTCTTCAGCAGAATAAACGATGCCCGATGCTGTTTGGGTTTGTGCATAAGACGCGCCCGCCATTATGCAGAACAGCATACAGAGCATGAGAAGTTTTTGTTTCATCATTTAAAGAGTTGTTATTAATAAATTATTGTCGTTCGTTCTGAAACACTAAAGTACCATGCCCAAAGGAACGGGCATGGTACAATGTGGAGGGTAAGGAAGCAGTTTACTTCACGATGACTTTTTTCACTAAAGTTTGATGTCCGGTAGTCACTTTCACCAAAGTAAGGCCACGGTATCCGTTTGTGCTTAATGAGACAAAGCCTTGGCTTTTGGCTGTTCCGATTAAAGTGCCGTTCAGGCTATACAAATTAATTTGTGCCGGGGCATCTGTGGTAATCTCTACGCCACCGTTTACAACTGCAATTTCGACATTCGGTTTTTCTGCTTGTATGTCAGCTATGGCATTAGCAAAATCCGATACATCCAATTTGGCGCGCGCCGAATTGATGACTTTGCCGCTGTTGGCGTCTATCATCATGGTTACGATCTTACAGTTTTTAGCTTTCAGGACTTTTGCAGGAAGCTTGAAAGTGGCTTCGGCCGTATATTCCTTACCGGCCTCGACATTCGGTTGGATATAACCGGCAGTGCCGTAGAATGTATCACCGACTACGCCTCTCACTACATCTACGAAAGGATAATTACGTACGGTGGCGGCAGAGTATTTACCTCCCTGGCCCCATTCGCCTAAAAGCGGGTCGCTGTTGGAACCATAAGAGTTTCTTTGCTTGCCAATCAGGCTATCTTCTAATATTACAGTAAAGAGGTTTACGTTTTGTCCTTTCACGTTTAGGGCATATTGGTATTTATAAGTCATGTTAATTGTACTGTCTGCCTCTACCTTAGCCTTTGCGATGTCGAAGTTTGCATCGGCGCTTATTTCCATTTCTGCAGCTACATAGTCTAACCAACAAGGATGTGCCGTAGAGGTGAAGGTGGCATTTCCATTCTCATCCGAAGTCATGGCTCCCACAGGGACTTGATTGGTACGATTGACGGTGCCCGAAGGGTATCCTGTGATGTTCAGGAATGCGGCATAGCTTTCAAAGCCAGTTCCATAAGGGTCACCGGAATAAGTATGAAGGCTTACAGGGATGAACAAGTCGCCGTAAACATCTTCCAGATTTTCAATGGCCAGAATGCCTTGCGGACAGTTCGGACAATCCTGTCCGGTACCTTCTTCCAATACAACCCGTTTAACGGTCTGGAAAGACAGGTTCTTTACTGAATAGTGAGGTTCACTTTGTTCTTCATCCAATTGGACAAGGATAGTATATTCGTTTTCTTGGCCGATAACCAAGGGTAATGGCTTGTCGAAGGAGAAGTCATACTTATCATTTTCTTTCAGTTCCAGGTTGCTTTCGCTAATTTGGTCTACCATGTTTCCCTGAGAATCTTTCAAGGTCAGTTCCAAGGTCGAGTAAGTGTGGTCTGGTGTCGTGATTCTGATTTGTCCACTGATTTTTATCTCTTTGGCTTTTACCACCG
Source organism: Paraprevotella xylaniphila YIT 11841 (assembly GCF_900683745.1). Classification (NCBI taxonomy): domain Bacteria; kingdom Pseudomonadati; phylum Bacteroidota; class Bacteroidia; order Bacteroidales; family Prevotellaceae; genus Paraprevotella; species Paraprevotella xylaniphila. The sequence goes on along the minus strand of NZ_LR215980.1, from coordinate 2,506,815 downwards.
TTTGGTCTGTGGTCACGCTGATTTGGAACTGTTGGTCTTGTCTCACCAAAAGGTTGTCTACGAATACACAACTTTGGTTTTCATTGCTGTTGACAAAAGCGATGTAGATGTTTTTGCCGGCATAAGGTTGTAGGCTTGCCGTGTGTTCCGTCCAGTCTCCGGCAAGGAAGTCTTCATAGTCTCCCGGAGTTTCGATGCCGGCATATATGGTGTCGCATTCGGCTTTGAACTTGGCGATACGTTCGCTGTTCATTGAAGAAAACTCATCTTCAGTTACCCAAACCAATACATAAAGGCTATCTTTTTTATTCTCCCGGAAACTTTGGGCATCAAATTGCAAATAACATCTGTCGTCCGGGATATAGATATGCGCTGTGACCATCCAGTCGTCAGACCTCCCGACGGGGTCATACAACGAAGTGGAAGCAGCGGCATAGTTATTGGGATCATCTTCATCGCGTACCATGGTCCAAGGATAGTTATCGCTATCGTTGAAATCCATTTTTTGCATTTCCTCCGTGGGTTTATTATGGTCTCCTTCATACAACATGGTCTTAGTGAACCCGTTGTTGAAATCCTCTACGAAGAGTGTATCGTTGTCATAACTTACTTCGCGTTCGAATCCGCCGATGTAGTGCAAGGTGATGGAGTCATTACCATTATTGCCCATGATGTCATATACCGCGTTGCGAGGAACCGTCACTTTGTAGTTGTGTCCCTTAAACAAATTGCGGGCTGTGACAGGGAACACATATAATTTATTGTCTGTGACTCCTAAACGTAAGGTGCCGTCCGGGGTCGTTTCGTCGTCTTTGTAAAGGTAACCGATAGCGTCCTCATTGAGGGATAATTGGGTGTCGAACGTTATGGTTATAGGATTGTTGGTGTAATTCAGCTGTTTTACTTCCGTGTTTTCATACGGAGTGGCAGATACCATTTTTACCGGAACATTATCACGTCCTGTATAAGTGACGGAGAGCTCTTTGTTTTTACGTTCCGTGTCGCCTTTGATGGCGATAGTACCGGCAGAAAGGGTCAGGGTATATTTCACTCCTGCTTGCAGGTTTGTGCTGCGGAAGCTGATATTCAAATCCTTGTCATCCGTTTTAAGACTTAAGATCGTACCCGTTTTTTTCCCGTTTTCGTCCGTAAAGGTCACATTGCTTTTGTCTCCTAATAGTTCTATTTCATAGGGGAATGTAAACGTGACGGTTTTAAGAGACGAGAATTCACTTCCGGCCTTCGGATTGACGATGTAGTTACCTAATAAGTCAATATCTGTGGTTGCTGCATCCAAGGTCTCCGGTAATTCCAAAATATAATTTTCTTTTTGTGGAGCTACGAATACAACGATTTTTTTGCCATCCAGGCTAGTGGCTATCGGTGTTCCTGTATTGGAGAAATTAGTCTCCGTAGAGAAGTTGATGCCATAACGTTGAGAGAGAATCAAAGAAATGGGATACCAATATTCTCCCACGCGCACGCTCCAGTCACGATAAGGATTGGTCGGAGGGGTTGCACCCAACACGATTCCATTACTGCATGCTGTAAAACCGGGCATGTCATCTTGTGCATCGCTGTATAGGGTGAATTTATCCGTTTCTATGTCGTAAACGTAACCTTTGGCTGCATCATTTTCCATGTACGCTTCGCCTGTGATATATCGTCCGTTGGCACTGAGATCGGCTGAGTTGATAAAATAAAGTCCTTCGGCACGCGGTGTCCAAACCGTTTGAGGGCCTTCTTCTGTTGTTTCTGTTGTGGTATCGAAACCGATAGGCTGGCACTTCTTGGTTTGGCGGTCATATACAAAAAAGAAGATGCCGGCAGGGCTTACGTAGCTGTATGATATGCAGCCTAATACTTTATTTCCATCAGGGGTTACACCTATCAGACGGCGTTGGTTGTTATTTTCGCCTACCATGTCTTCAAATGGAATGCCGGATAAATCGAGAAGCAGGCCGTCCTGTTGTAAATCCCACATGACGACAGCTTCCATGTAAGTATTTGCGTATAGGCCCCTTCCCACGGCGTAATGGCCATCGGGGGTGATGGCTGTGACTTCTCCACCTACACAGCTGTCGGGTACGGCCAACATGCTCCAACGTTTTTGGGCTGTGATATAGATAGCCGGTTGGCCGTCATAGCTTCCTGCCACCATGCTACCGTCGTCTGTCACGTCATAGGCCGCGCTTGTCAAGTTGGAGTAGTCTTCGCCGGTAAGCAGTTCCGTGACTTGGTTAGAGCTTAAGTCGATAAGTTTGGGAAACATCGTTTTGCTTTCCTCTGTACCATGAGCGGTAGCCCATTTCCCGTTGTTTGAAATGTTAGTAAGGATGGATACATCTTCAAATACAAACGGATGAATGGAGGCTCCTGGAACCCCTTGCGCTTTCGCGCAAAGAAAAAACGCCGCTCCTAATACTGAGAGGGCAATTTTTAATAGACCTTTCTTCATGTTTGGTTATAGATAATTATTAAAATAAAAAATATTTTCGAAATAAAAAACTGATTTCCGGCTGCAAAGATATATAAAAAAACTATTTTTCTTAAAATTAGGAAAGTTTTTTTGCTAAAAGAATGCTTTTTTTGAGAAAAAATAGTATTTTTGCAATCAAAACTTGTATAGATGAAGATTTTAGTAAGATTCTTTAGCTTGTGCACCCTACTGCTTGTAGCGGCAGCGGTTCGTGCGCAGTTGCCTTCTGTCCAGTTAAAAGATTTGGAAGGCAAGACCGTGGATACTTCCAAGTTAAGTAATGACGGAAAACCTTTTGTGATTAGTTTTTTTGCTACATGGTGTAAGCCTTGTAATCGGGAGCTGAAAGCCATTAGCGAGCAGTATGCCGATTGGCAGGATGAGACTGGTATGAAGGTCATTGCTGTCTCTATCGACCAGGCCCAAAATATTAATAAGGTAAAACCATTGGTGGATGGCGAAGGATGGGAATACGAGGTGTTGCTTGATCCCAATAGCGAGTTTCGCCGTGCCATGGGGGTACAGATGATTCCCCACGTGTTCATCATTGATGGTAAGGGTAATATTGCCGAATCACGTAGCGGTTATACAGAAGGTGCCGAAAGTCATTTGATAGAAAAGATACGTGAGCTGATTGCCGGGAAATAATCTGTTATAATATATAATAAGGTATAATGAAAATAAGCTTAAAGCCAATGGTGCTGTGTGGAGCAGGGCTGTTGGCCTTTGTTGCGAATGCGCAGGAAAGTGGACGTAAGGTCGTTTTGCACGGAAGCGTGCAAAGCGACGTGTTGATTCCGGAAGAAGATGAAAAAATCGGGACCGGAACTTACAGTGATTGGGGGCTGACCAATACTTATGCCGACTTGAATCTGATGAGCAAGTATGTCGATGCGGGTGCCCGGTTGGAATTTACGGAATTTCCTCTTCCCGGTTTTGAGCCGGATTTCAAAGGATGGGGAGTGCCCCACATCTATGTGAAAGGAAAGTTGAAGGGGGTGGATATTACAGCCGGAGACTTTTATGACCAGTTCGGTAGTGGTTTTGTGTTCCGGACCTATGAGGAACGTAGCTTGGGCATCGACAATTCCCTGCGTGGTGCACGGGTCAATGTGACCGGTTTGAAGGGGGTATCGTTCAAAGTGTTGGGCGGTCTGCAACGTCGTTATTGGGATTGGAGCAAGGATTCATGGGTCGGCGGTGCCGATTTGGAATTGAACTTGGAACAATATTCGGCACGGATGCGCGACAAGAACATCACTTGGATGGTGGGCGGTTCTTACGTGCTGAAACATGAAAAGGACGAGGACATCGTCGTGCCGGGTACGAACTACCGTCTGAACCTGCCAGAGATGGTGAGTGCCTTTGATGTGCGTTCACGTTTCCAAAAAGGCGATTACAGTTTGTTGGCCGAATATGCCTGGAAAAGCCAGGACCCGTCTTTCGACAACGGGTATATCTATCATCGTGGCAATGCCCTCATGTTGTCGGGGTCTTATTCCCGGCGTGGCATGAGTGCCCTGTTGCAGGTGAAGCGTAGCGAGGACATGGCCTATCGCAGTCAACGTTCGATGAACGGCAATTCGGTGTTTATCAATAATATGCCTGCTTTTGCCTACCAACATACTTATGCTTTGGCAGCCCTTTATCCTTATGCCACGCAGGCTGCGGGAGGCGAATGGGCGTTTCAGGGAGAAGTGGGCTATAACTTTGCACGCCGTACCCCGTTGGGCGGTAAGTATGGCACGAAGCTGAAAGTGAATTTCAGCCATGTGCGTTCATTGGACAAGGAAGATGTGGATGCTGCCGTGGGTACTTCCCTTTACGGGACGAAGGGCTACAAGTCCAAGTTCTTCAAGGTGGGGGGAGAAACCTATTATCAAGACATCAACGTGCAGATGGAGAAGAAGCTGACCAAAGCCTTCAAGTTGAATTTGATGTACATGAACCAACGTTTCAATGATGCGGTCATCCGTCAGGAAGATAACGGCATGATTAAATCGCATATTGCGGTGGCAGAAGGTAAATACCAGTTCAACAATAAACTGACCTTGCGTGCCGAGGCCCAGTATCTGGCCACGAAGCAGGATGAAGGCGATTGGACCTACGGGCTGTTGGAACTTTCCGTTTTGCCGTATTTCATGTTTACCGTGAGCGACATGTGGAACAACGGGGAGAGCAACGTGCATTATTATATGGGTTCCGTGACCTTCAATTACAAGGCGCACCGCCTGATGGCCGGTTATGGCCGCACGCGTGCGGGCTACAACTGTTCCGGTGGTGTTTGCCGTTATGTACCGGCCACGCGCGGTTTCCAGATGTCTTACAACTTTAATTTTTAACGCATGAAGGTAAAAAACTATATATGGGGGGCTTTCGTAGCCTTGGCGACTTTGGCCGGTTGTGACGAAGTGGACGAGCAAGACCGCTTTATTTCCATGGGTGATGTGGAAGTGAAACGTAACGTTTTGTTGGAGGACTTCACCGGGCAGGACTGCTCCAATTGTCCTACGGCCCATGAAGTGGTAGCCAGTCTGAAGGAGCAATATGGAGATGCTGTCGTGGCTGTGGCTGTACATGCAACAAGTGTTTTTGGAATTCCGGAGGGGGATCCGAGAGGCGGGTTGATGTTACCGGATGGCAATGTCTATTTGTCGCAATGGGCCAATCCTGATAATGTATCATTACCAACGGGAGTTGTGAACCGTAGAGGGGGACTTTGTGATTATTCCAAATGGTCGACGACGGTACGTGATGCATTGGCTGAAGATACCCAGGTACAGCTCTCCATTGAGGCCGATTCTGTGGTAGGGAAGGATAGTATAGCCATCCGCGTCCATTTGGAGCCGGGTGTGACTGTGAATGCCAAACTTCAGCTTTGGGTGACGGAGAATGGTATTGTGGCTCGTCAGCGAAACGGGCGTCAGACCGATCGGAAGTATGTGCATAATCATGTTTACCGTGGTGCTGTGAATGGTGTAGGAGGAGAAGAAGTCTCCTTACAAAAAGACATGTTCTTGGATTTTGAGCGGGGCGTTCAGATTAAGTCTGAATGGAACGTCGAGAATCTTTCTGTCGTGGGTTTTGTATATACGGAAGCTGACGGGGTATTACAAGCAGTAGAGTGTGAAGTAAAGTGATTAAGTATTAATAGATAAAATGAAATGATTATGAAAAAAATTTCTACGATTTTATGTGCATCGCTGTTTGCCGTAATGGGAATAGAGGCGCAGACGCTGAAGCTCACTTACGGTGCGCAGGAGATAGGGAACGGGGCTACGGTCTATTTTGGTGACTATGATAAAGATTATTTGGAATACGATAATCAATATGCCTTTTTCCCACCAATATACTTGACTTCGGATGCTAATACAAATGTTGCTGTGGAAGTGAAATCTTTGGATGAGTCAACCATCGGTTTTTGTGCTTTTGGGGGATGTATCAATACGAGTGCGGAAAACCATTATACGGTTTTGAAGAATGATGACCGTTGTAAGTTGTTTGCAGGAAAAGAGGAAGACTTGTCGATTGAATATTTTGGGAAAGTCGGTGAAACGGATATTACAATTACCAAACGCGTACAGGTTTCTGCATGGGTGCCCGGTAAAGAATCCGATAAAGTTTATTTTACTTTGGTGATGACCAACGATGATGAACTTCTTTCGGTAGACGGTGTGCAGGCAGATAAGAAAAAGGCTGTGAAAGTCAGTGGTAATGTCATTTCTTACAATTTCGCGTCACCGGCAGGTCGTACACTTTCCGTTTACGGTCTGGATGGTGGCAAGGTAATGTCGCAGGAATTGGAAAATGCCAAGGGGCAGATTTCATTAGAAAACCTTTCTGCCGGGTTGTGGCTTTATTGCATTGAAGGTGCGGACGGCAAGGTGAGCGGAAAGATTGTATTGAATCAGTAAAAAGCAAAAAGGTATGAATAATAAGATTTTAAAGGGGACATTTTCCGCAGCGTTGGCAGTTTGTGCTTTGTCGGTTGCAGCGCAATTACCAGTAGCGGGAGAGCATATTTCACACAAGCAGCACTTGTCTTCGTCCAGTCTGAAAGCATTGCGGGCTGCTTCGCCGGTGAATGCCATTAATCAGAAAGGTGCCAGATTGGCTGCGCCTCGTGTGATGCAAACGCAGGAGGCAGTGGATGTGTACAATGTAATGACGCGTGATACCCCCTCTAAGCCCGGTGCGTTTTATTCTGTAGATGCAGGCTATTATAATTTGGTGCCCGGATTTGCATTGACTATATTGGAGGATGACTCTGTTGTGTATGCGCGTAGGGGGATTTTGGGTTATCCCGACCGTGACCTCCATTTTGCCAACCGTTCCAAAGAAGGTACTTTTAGTGCTTTTGAGTGGGACTTCGATGGGGACAAGTTCTCGGAAGATACCGTATTGATGCATCCTTATTTTGCTAACAACGGGGTATATTTGAATACACCGAAACTGACGGCTACGATGAATGGTGTGGATTCTGTTTATCAAATGGGGTATAGTCAGGATTATGTAGACCAGACCAAGTTCCTTCCGGGTATGGTAGCTCTTTCGGGAATGGCTTACGTTTACAATGTGGATGTAGATGCTGAGCCGTTTGTGAATACCTTTTATTCTGCCCTTAGTCCTACGGATCCGTGGGGAAACGGTAATATGCTTTTTGGATGGGACACGGATATGCAACCGGCTTATGTGGAACTTTTTGATGCGCCTAAGGACGGGGCTGTGGTTTTGTGGGGAACTCATTTTTATGTGTTGACTCCGACAACTGTGGATTTAGGTAAGAAACGTTTTACTGTGAGTTGGGCCGAATACGATTCAAAAAAGGATGAATGGGTCTTGGTAAAAGAGTTCAAGGACGTGAAAGCTAAATTGGATCGTGACCTTTCCACCACTACCTTGCGGGTTTGGGAAGTTGCCGTGAATACCGAAACTCCGGAATGTTTGGTGAACAGCAGTTTCTATGTTATGATAGACGGGCCTCAGGACGGTACGAAGTGGGCTTTGCTTTCCCAGTTGGACCGTATGGACTTTACGGATTCTGAGCGCAATACGGCCTATTATGTGCCGAAGAAAGGGGAATATGCCGGTCAAATGTGCCAATATGTGTTGCAACTTCAGAATGGTAACGAAGTGGTGGATTTCAATTATGCTAGCTCTCTTGATATTCATCAGTATGTGGCTACTCCTTATATGATTATGTGCAAGGATAATGCGCGCCTCGATTTTGTGCAAGACACAAACTATGATTTTAGCATAGACGGTGAGACTCAGAAATATTTGATTTTAGATTGGTTGGGTGGAGCTTCAAATGATGTGACGGTATCGGCCACCGTGTCTAATTCTTCGGATGGCGATTGGTTCACAGTGACTCAGCCGGTGGAAGCTGAAGGCAAATCCAATTTGTTTGCTATCAGCATGACGGCACAGGCCAAGCCATGGAATGTGAAAGGCCGCCGTGCCACGCTGACGCTGACGGATAATAAGGGCTTTTCGCGTGACCTGACGATTTACCAAGGAGATCGCAGTGCTGCCGACGACGCTTTGTCCGTAGAGGCAGTCAATGCCTCCGGCCGGGTGGACGTAACGGCGGAGGGAGAAGGTTTCGACGTGATTTATCCGTCTTCGTACAACCGTTTGGACGTATATGCCACTTCTGGACAGCTCGTGGGTACTTACGCTTTGTCTGCCGGCGGTTCTGCCCATATTGCGGCAGCTTCATGGCAGAAAGGAATTTATGTGTTCCAATTTGCCGGAAACGAAGGCACGCAGGTCGTGAAAGTTTTGAAGAAGTAATTACGGTCCGGTTTCGGGCTTATCCTCATAAAGGCGGGGCATACCATCCAAGTATGTCCCGCCTTTGTGTTTGGAGGATTAAGACAGCGAACAGAAAAAGGGAACTAAAAACGGGACGGTGAAATCGAGGGCAAAACCGTGGAAAATGGAAAGCGGGACAAACTGGTTGCCGCAGCATCCGGCGATGATGGGGAGCGTCGTGTCGCCCGTGGTGGCACCGCCTTGGCTGATGGGAGCCAATGGCCCGAACATGCGATATAGCAGGGGGGCGCCGATGAGTGCGGCCAGTTCCCTGAAGATATTGTACATAAGGGCTATCGTGCCCAGTTCGGCTCCCCTCATTTCCGTGATAAGGATGCTCGAAAGTGAATAATAGCCGAATCCCGACCCCGCTGCCAACCAGTCAGCCGGGGTGTGCCGTTGGATGAGCAGGGCGGTGGAAATCGCCCCCAACCAGGTCCCGACGGCTGTTACGACCGGCAATAAGGCTTGCCGCTTGTCTATTTTCCGCAGGCCGTGGCGCATCTCGTCATTTTGCCCGATGCTGAATCCTACGCACCCCAACAGCAGGCAGAGGGCGTAGAATCCCGCTTCCGGTGGCAGGACGGGAATCCAACCTAAGCGGGTGCCCGAAACTCCAAAGGCAAAGAACCCTACGATGACCATGCTTTCGCCCGTCTGTTGCCGGATGGAGGGCTTCGGGGAAATGGGAGAGGAACTTGCTTCTGACAGGGAATTTGAGAGACCCGTGTTTTTGTTTTTCGGATGTTTTTGGAGGTACTCCCAAAAAGCCCATGACAGTCCCATGCAGCCCGCGAAGGAAGCCACGGTAAGGATGAGGGCTTCCAAGCCCAAGGTGCCTAATTGGGAAATCAAGTCCGGATTGGCTCCGACTTCGCATCCCATCAGGAACAACAGCAACCATACGGACCAAGTGGTAAGCCGTCCTACGGCTCTGAACGGATGGCGGCGCAGCACGTAGCCTATCGCCGCGCTGCCCCATAAAATCAAAATGACGGTAAACATGGCGCAAAGTTCGCCTTTTTTTCGGAGAAATGAAACCGTATGTCCTTCCCTATACCCGATTTTGCATCCTTTCGGGCGGATTTAACTCCTTTGGAATGACAGCGCATCCAAATTAGCCGTAACTTTGCACTCTCGAAGTATCTTTATTATATAATAGGAATGGAAAATCAGAATATCGGTAAAATCCAGGTGCGTCCGCTCCAGATAGAGGATTACGGGCAGTTGGCGCAGTCGTTCCGCCGTGTGTATTCGGACGGCAGCGATGTGTTTTGGACTCATGAACAGATAGAGACGTTGTTACGCATCTTTCCAGAAGGGCAGGTGGTGACGGTAGCCGATGACAAGATTGTCGGTTGCGCCCTTTCCATCATCGTGGATTACGATTTGGTGAAAGGAGACCATACGTATGCCAAAGTGACGGGAAACGAGACGTTCTGCACGCATAATCCCAAGGGGAATATCCTTTACGGCATCGAGGTGTTCATCCATCCCGACTACCGCGGCTTGCGCCTGGCACGCCGTATGTACGAGTACCGCAAGGAACTGTGCGAGAAGCTGAACCTGAAGGCCATCATGTTCGGCGGCCGTATCCCGAACTACCATAAATACGCGGATAGGATGCGTCCGAAGGAGTATATCGAGCAGGTGCGCAAACGGGAGATTTACGACCCGGTGCTGACCTTCCAGCTTTCCAACGACTTCCACGTCCGTAAGGTCATGACCAACTATTTGCCCAACGACGAGGAGTCCAAGCATTACGCTTGCCTCCTCCAGTGGGACAATATCTATTACCAACCGGAGACGGCTGAGCCGTTGCCTGCCAAGACGACGGTCAGGGTGGGGTTGGTGCAATGGCAGATGCGCGGTTACCGGACGATAGACGACCTGTTCGAGCAGATAGAGTTTTTCGTGGATGCCGTGTCGGGGTACAAAAGCGATTTCATCCTTTTTCCGGAGTATTTCAACGCCCCGTTGATGGCGGAATTCAACAACCTGAGCGAGTCGCAGGCCATCCGGGGACTGGCCGGTTACACCGACGAGATACGCGACCGTTTCTTGCAGTTGGCCATCAGCTACAACATCAACATCATCACCGGCAGCATGCCCTTGCAGCGCGACGGCAACCTTTATAACGTGGGCTTCCTGTGCCGCCGCGACGGCAGTTACGAGATGTACGAGAAGATACATGTCACGCCCGACGAGACCAAGAGTTGGGGGCTGTCCGGGGGCAGCATGCTGAAGACCTTCGACACGGATTGTGCCAAGATCGGCGTGCTGATTTGTTACGATGTGGAGTTCCCCGAACTGTCGCGCATCATGGCCGACCAAGGAATGCAAATCCTCTTCGTGCCTTACCTGACGGACACGCAGAACGCTTATTCCCGTGTGAGGGTATGTGCGCAGGCCCGTGCCATCGAGAACGAATGCTTTGTGGTGATAGCCGGTAGCGTGGGCAACCTGCCGCGCGTGCACAACATGGACATACAGTATGCGCAATCCGGCGTGTTCACTCCGTGCGATTTTGCTTTCCCCACTGACGGGCGCCGGGCGGAGGCCACGCCGAACACGGAAATGATTCTTGTGTCCGATGTCGATTTGGACCTTCTGAGCGAGCTGCATACTTATGGCGGTGTAAGGAATTTGAAAGACCGCCGGCGCGACCTTTATGAGGTGCGTTTCAAGAGGTAAGGAGCTTCGGAAAAAGATGTGCTGAGAACGGAAAATCAATCTCAGGAGATTGAAAAATCGTTTGGCGCAGAATGAAAATTCATTCTGCGCCAAACGATTTCGGTTTTGTAATATGTTGATAATAAGTTAGAAGCGAGTCATGAATTCAATGACTATCTTGTCTTGTTCGGACACTTTGGGGGTGACTCCGTCATTGTAGAAATATTTCTCATAATTGATACGGATGTCCGAGATGAACGGTTTGGCGATGCTTAGCGTGATGCCGCCGGTGATGCGCTTGCGTTCGGCGTCGGTCAGTGTGAGGTGCCCGTTTTCGTCGGCCGTTCCGTCACTGTGGTCGCCCATGTAATCGAAGCGTCCGAGGAATGAGATTTTGCTGAATATTTTTTTCAGTGGCAGGTCATAGCAAATGAACCCGTCGAAAGCGTTCACGTCCCGGAAGGCATCTTTGGTATAGTGTTTATACAAGTATTCCGCCTCTGCCGTCCATCTTCCGGACTTGTAAGTGATGCCGCCGTCGTACATGTTGACCGAGATATGTTCCGGCCTGATTTTCTGTGCGCTCAGCGTGACTGAAAAGCCTTTGGGCAGTTGCCATTGTGCCTTGGCGGAATAGTTGATGTTGTTGGTCCAGAAATCCTTCTGGTCGGTCAGTCCTGAGCCGTTGAATACTCCGGCCTGCAGGGTGAGGGGCAGCGAGCCGTCTATTTTATAGCCCAACGTGGCTCCCACGTCTCGCACGTTGCCCACTTGCTTGGCTATGAACGAACGGTTGGCGAAGTATTGTTGGTGGGGCGAGCGATGGGCGTCGATAGTGAACGGGACGCGCATCTGCCCGATGGTGAAATCGAAACCTTTCAGCGGGCTGAGCCGGGTGTAGGCATCTAGCATTTTGATTTTGCCTTCGTCGGACAAGTCGATTTCGGCTTTGTAAGCCACTACGGGGGCTACTTTACCTTCGATGCTGACCCGGGCGGTACGCACTTGGAAGCGTCCGGCCTTTTCTTCCGGTTGGTATTCGTATTTTCCGCGCAGTGTGCCGTGGACAACCGGGCGGTAATCCGTTTTGGCTTTTTCTTCTTTCCCTTCGTCGGCTGTGGCAGGGAGGGCGGGCAACAAGCCCAAGGCTAAAATGGCGATTTTCTTCATAATGTGTTGATTTGGGGGCAAAGGTAGGCATTTGATATGAACTCAAGATGTCATACGTATTACGATGATGTTACAAATATACCGTTATTTTTCCTCTCTTCTTCTATTTATGCCAATAAAAAAGGAGTTTGTACTCTAAGAAAAGGTACAAACTCCAGATTCAATGCGTTTCCTATCCGAAAAAGATTGCGGGTTCTACTCAGCAATGAGTTCCAACACGCAGCTGGCGTAGTCGCTTCCCAAAGGCATTTCGATGCCGGTGTTCATCAACAAGGCGCCGGAGAATACTTTGTCGTTCAAGAAACAGGGCTGTCCGCCGGTCTTGACATTCAACTCGCGTACGCGGTAGTTCTTGGCCGGGTCGAGGCCGCGCAGGCAGACGCGGGGTACAACCTGGTTCATGAAATGTTCCATTTTATAGGCGAAGAACACCGCCTTGTTTTTCGCATCGTCAGTGTACATCAGTGAGGCGATACCTTTGTCGTCGTAAGGCGATACCAGACGGTAGAGGTTGCCCAACTGGATGACTTCGCGCACTGACTTGTAGTCCTTCACGGCTTGCGATGCCTGCCGGTATTCCTCTTTGGTCATTTTGGAAGGCTGCAGCTCCAATCCTAAGCGTCCGCTCATGGCCACGTCGCAACGGAACTTGATGGGTACGATACGTCCTGTCTGGTGGTTGGGCGAGGCACTGATGTGCTGTGCCATGGCGTTGGAGGGGTAGAAATACGAGGTGCCCCACTGCATGTAAATACGTTGTAAGGCATCGGTGTTGTCGCTCACCCAGAACTCGTCGAAGTAGGGCATGACACCGTAACTGGCGCGTCCTCCGCCTCCTCCGCAGGCTTGAATCAGCACGTCGGGATACTTGGCGCGGATGCGTTCGAGCACTTTGTTCAAGCCGCGATGGTATTCAATGTATATGTGCGACTGTTTGTCCTTGGGCAGGTAGGTGGAACCATAGTTCTTCAGTTCCACGTTGGCATCCCATTTGATGTAAGCAATTTGAGGATGCCGGCTCAAAAGGTTGTCTACGATGCCGAACATGAAATCTTGCACTTTGGGGTTGCACACATCGAGAAGCATCTGTGTGCCGCCACGCCCGTATTGCAAGGGGCGTTCCTTGACTTGCAAGGCCCAATCAGGATGTTTCTCGAACAGTTCGCTCTTGCTGTTCACGGCTTCCGGCTCTATCCAGATGCCGAACTTGATGCCGTTCTTGTCGGCCTCCCGGATGAGCCCTTCGATACCGTGGGGCAGTTTCTTTTGGTCTACCACCCAATCACCGAGCGAAGAGTTGTCCTGCACGCGGCGGTACTTGTCGCCGAACCACCCGTCGTCCATGACGAACAGTTCGCCGCCCAACGTGGCAATGTCCTTCATCATTTCGGCCATGGCCGGTTCGTTGACATCAAGGTACACGCCTTCCCAACTGTTGAGCAGCACAGGGCGTACCTGATTACCGTGGTGCAGCATACCGGCGTGGCGTGCCCAACGGTGGAAGTTACGGCTGGCACCGCTCAGCCCCTCGCCGGAGTAAGTGAGGGCGAGCTTCGGGGTGGTGAATACCTCTTCCGGAGCCAGTTTGTATTCCGAGCTTTCGCTGTCGATGCCCGCAAAGACACGGTGTACGAAATTATTGTCCGTCACCATGCGGATGGCGTAATTTCCGCTCCAACAAAGGGCGGCGCCGATGACGCGTCCTTCGTTCTCGTGCGGTTTCCCGTCGAGCGAGAACATGACCTCAGGGTGGTCCAGATGGCCGTTGCGCGCCCCGTCCACATTCTCTATCATCTTGATGCCCGGTGTGAGCGGTTCGGTCGTGACATGAGTTTCGGCAGCCCATGAGCCATGGAGGTGCGAAACCCATACGTCGCCGCGGCGTATCAGGAAATGTCCGGAGTCGAAGCGTTTCAGCACCACGGTTTTCTTTTCAGTGTGTGAAATCTCGCTCCACGTCTCAATCATGTCGATGTCGTTGTAAGCTTTGTAGTAGAGCTTCACTTGGAAAGGATAAACCTTGTCCTTCAGCGTGATGGCCGTGAGTTTGGCGTTGTCGAGGGTTGAGGTCTCCACGTTTTCCACGGTCAAGTCCGTGGTCCAGTTCCCGTCGGCATGTACGGCTTGCAAAGCAAAAATCTGGTGGGGCGGTTGGCCGAAAGTAGGGTATGCCGTGCGGTTCAGCCCGTCCCATGCGTCGTGAATCTGGTGTATCTGGCTCTCTTCGATGCGGTCGCCGAAGTAGGCGAAGCGCAGGTCTTGGCCTTCACCGGCATGGAGAAGCATGGATGTGTGCGGAGTGGATACCAGCACGTTGCCTTCCCATGCGAAACAATGCGAAAAAGGTAGCGCGCTGCATGTCGCAGCGGCTACCCCTATGATATAACTTCTGATTTCCATTTCTTTTTGATTGAATGTTTATTCGGCTGTGATTTCCACCACGCGGCTGTAAAGCTTGTTGCCGGTGAAAAGGTTCAGCCCGACTTTCATCAGGTAATCACCGGAGAATACGCGGTCATTACCTTCAAGCGAAGAGCCCTGGCCCGGCATCATGTTGATTTCCTTCACGCGGTACTGCTTGTTGGCATCCAAGCCTTGCAGGCGTACCGGGAGGAGCTTCTCGCCATAACCCGGATACACATCGAAGGCAAAGACCACGGCTTTGTCCTTGTCCTTGCATACGAATTGGTTGGCCGCATGGGTGCGCAGGCCTTCGTAGGGAGACACGAGACGGTAGAGGTCGCCTTCCATGATGGCCGGACGCAGTCGTTTGTAGTTCTTCACGGCACCTTGACAGTAGGTAAGGTCGTCACTGCTCATGTCGCTGAGCTTGATGTCGAAGCCGAGCTTGCCCATCATGGCCACGTCCGTGCGGAACTTGATGCTCGCGTTCTTGTTCCATGTGGTGACGTGGGCGCTCATGGACTTGGCCGGATAGAAGAACGAATAGCCGTATTGGATGAACAGGCGTTGGATGGGGTCGGTGTTGTCGCTGGCCCAGAACTCCGTGAAATACTTCAGAGCCTCGTAGTCGATACGGCCGCTACCACCTGAGCAAAGCATCATCGGCAACTTCGGATACTTGGCCTTGATGCGGTCGAGCACCTTGTACAGGCCGCGCACGTAGTCTACGTAGAGATGAGTCTGCTTGTCTTTCAGATACGGAGAGTAGATGTTGGTAATCGGGCTGTTGCAGTCCCACTTGAAATAAGCGATGCCCGGATATTTGGTCATCAGGCCGTCTACTACGCCGAAGACGAAGTCCTGCACCTCGGGGTTGCTCAGGTCGAGAACCATTTGGTTGCGGAAGTAATATTCGTCGCGGTTGGGCAAGTGAATCACCCAATCCTTATGCTTCTCGTAAAGTTCGCTCTTGGGGCTGACCATTTCCGGTTCAATCCAGATGCCGAACTTGATGTTGCGTTTGGCAGCTTCGTCCACCAACTTCTGGATGCCGTGGGGGAGCTTGTGTTTCGTTTCGTCCCAGTCACCCAAGCCTTGTGTGTCGCTGTGGCGTTCGTATTTGTTGCCGAACCATCCGTCGTCGAGCAGGAACATGTCCACGCCCAATTTCACGGCATCGCCCATGAGTTCCACCAACTTATCCTCGTCGAAATCGAAGTAAGTGGCCTCCCAGTTGTTCAGCAGGGTCAGGCGGTCTTCTTGTCCGTCTTTAAGTTGGTATTTGCGTGCCCAGTCGTGGAAATTGCGGCTGGCCTGTCCGCGTCCGCAGTCGCTGTAAGTGAAATAAAAGTCCGGTGTGCGGAACGTTTCGCCTTTGGGCAAAGAGTATTCCGAGAAATACGGGTTGATACCGGCAATGACGCGAAGGTCTTTCTTGTTGTCCACCTCGAATGTGAAACGGAAGTTACCCGTCCAGCCCAACGTGCCGAGTATGACTTCGCCTTCGGTTTCGCTTGATTCCTTGTCCAACGAGAGGATGAACATGGGAGGCGTGAACATGTTGGCACGTGCGCCCAGTTTCGTGTCGAGCACTTTCTTGCCGAAGTTCAGCGGTGTGGTGCTCATCGTGGCCTCATAAATCCAGTCGCCGGAAAACTCCGTGAGGTAATAGGCCGGGCGGCTGAAGTGCAGCATGGCGGAAGCATAGCGTTCCAGTTGGATAGGCTTCTTCTCCTGATGGCTGATTTCAGTAAAAGTCTTGATGATGTTTTCTTTGGCATAGGACACATAGTGGAGCTTCACTGTGACGGGATACTTGTCGTCTTGCATCGTGATGACCGTCTCGTCCACACCCGGCTGTATGTTCTTTTGCTCGTGCGACACGTGCTTGAGTAGCAGCGACGGGTTGGCATCGTTGTGGTGTACTTCGATGGCCGGTTCAAAGTAATCTTCCATGCCGTGGGTGAGGTATGCCTCGTTGCCTTGCGGAAGGTGTTGCAAGTCGTTGTCGTTGGCCAACCGTTTGCCCAAGTACGACTGGTAGAGGCGGCCGTTGTCTTTGACGCGCAACACCATGCCGATCTGGTCGGTGTTGATTTTGATGAACTCGTCTGCCGCGACGGTAGATGCCGTTGCGAGCAGGCATAGTGATAAGAATGATTTGATTTTCATAAATGATCAAATGGTTTATGTTTTGAATAAAATTGTTTTTACCAATTATCGGTACGGAAAGGAGCCACGGGGAAATTGCCGGGTGTGCGCAATGTGCACTCCGGATTATCGGCCCATCCGTAGCGGACGGCTACCGGCACTTTGACATAGTGCGAGTAGACCACCACATCGTCGCCGTCCGTATAGGCCTCGGCGGGGTAGAACACATGGTCGGGGCCGGCAATGGTGAAGCCCTTGATGTCCTTGTTCTGCTCAAAGCGTTCGCCGATGGCGGGGATTGTGAACGAAATACGGACCTTGCCGTCGCTTCCCACCGTGTAGTTGTCGTAAACCGGTGCTTGCGCGGGTATCTTCTGCCCGTAGGTGTCGGCCAAGGAGATGGCGGCTAAACGGCGGGCCACTTCTTGTTTGTTTTTGGGATGGATGTCATGCGCCTCGCCGATGTCGATATTGCCTGCCATTCCGGTGTGGGCCAGATGCTGCGCTTTGGATTGTGCTTCACGAAGGGCGGCCCATGGCGAGTCTGCCTGTACCAACTTGCGGTCCAAGTAGTTGGCCAGTTGCACAAAATAGAATGGCATGTCGGGTTGTCCGAACTGCTTGCGCCAGTCTGTAATCAGCGTTTGGAAGAGGCTTTCATATTCTTCTGCACGTCCCACGTTGTTGCAACCCTGATACCAGATGACGCCTTTGATGGGATATTCCAGACAGGGATGTACCATTCCGTTGAAAAGTACGGAAGGGAAAGAGGAATGCTCAGGATAAATCGGAGCGGGAGGCATGTCGGCCAAGGAACAGCCTACGCGGTATTTCCAGTTCCCGGCCAGAGAGAGCATGTCCTTGTCCGACAGTTTGAGGTTCATGTCCTCTGCTTTTCCGGCTATGCCGCCTTCACCGCCGTTGTCGTTGACTTTGATGGCCAATGTGTTCTTGCCTGCCTTGACCAGACGGCCCGGTACGGTGTAATGGCGCTGTACGTTGTAGCCTGCGCCGTTGGCGATTTGCTCGCCGTTCCAATAGATGATGTCTTCATCGTCGATGATGCCGGGATTCAGTTGCAAGTCTTTACCTGTCCATTCGGATGGAATGTCGATTTGCTTGCGGAACCACACCACTCCGTCGAAATTGGGGAGTCCTTTGCCTTCCCAATATCCCGGGAGTTCCATTTGTTGCCAGTCGTTGTCATCCAAGTCACTGCCAATCCAACACTCCTTTCCATTTTGGAAGCCTTTGTCCACTTTGCTGAGTTCGGCTTTCCATTGTGCCTGTTCTTTTCCGTATTCGGCCATGATCTTGTCGCGGTCGAAGCCCAATGCTTCCAGTTGTCCGACTTTCTTTTGATAACCCATGACTTGTTTGAGCGATTCGGACGAGGTCCATGCTTCGGCAGGTGTCCCTCCCCAAGTGCAGTCGATGACCCCGACCGGTACGTTCAGTTTTCGGTGCAGTTCGCGGGCATAAAGGTAAGCCACGGCAGAAAACTCCGGAACCGTGGACGGTGAGCATTCTTTCCAACCGCCCATGGTGGATTCCACCTGATAAGCGTCGAGCGGTGCCACCGAGGTGTGTTTCTTGACTTGGAAGAGGCGGATGCCGGGGTAATCGGCCGCTGCGATTTCTTGTTCGTAGTTTTTGATTTTTCCCCATCCGGCTAAAGGCATTTCCATGTTGGATTGTCCGGAACAGAACCAGACTTCGCCCGCCATAACATTGTCCAATACGGTCTTTTTACCGTCGGACAGGGTGATGCGGTAAGGGCCTCCGGCTGCCGGAGTTGCGATCTCGATACGCCAGTTGCCTTTTGCGTCCGCTTGGGCTTCATAGTGTTGGTTGTTCCAACTGGTTTCCACGCTTACTTTCTTGTTCGCCTTGGCTTTTCCGAACAAAGTCATGGTGGTTTTCTGTTGGATGATCATGTTGCTCGTGAAGAAAGCGGGCAATGTGACTTTTGCCATAACCGGCGTTTGCAGACTCGCACAAGCTAACACGGCACAGAAGCCCATGTCACGTGTAATGTTTCTGATTTTCATGTCTTAAAGCATTTAAAAACATCCGGTCGGGGGAGGCGTGCGGTAACACCTCCTCCGGCCGGATAAAGTTTATAGGTTTTGGTTGTATGGTGCAACGATAAGCTTGTAAGAGCCTCCCTGTAGGAGCGACTCGTCAAAAGTGATTTGGATGTTCTTCTTTTCTCCCGGAACCAAGGTGAAGTAGTTGTCGTTCATCAAGGCCGGGAGCAAGCGTTCGCCGTCGGAGGTGCGGACGGCTTGCACGCGCACGCCGAAAGCTACGGCATCGGCTGATTTAGGCAGTCCGATGGTGGCTTGTATTGTGGCTTCTCCGTTTTTGCGGGTCAGTTTCGATGACACGTTCAGTTTCACGCCCGGAAGTTGGTTGAGGGCATTGAAATTGGTACGTTCATTACCTCTCCAGTAATTGTTCTCGGAAACCACCTTTCCTTCTTTGTCTTTCAGGGTCAGGCGGAGGAAATGCACGTCGCTCAGCCCTTCAGAAGGTTTCGTGCCGCTCAATACGTCCATGCTCCACAAAGAGTAACCGAACCACCAACCCAGTTCTATGCCTAGCATACGTACATAGCGGGCTTTGATTTCTTCAGGGAAGAACACCTCGTTGATGCCTTCGCGCCCTTCTTCTGTCTTGTAGACTTCTGTCCAACTTTTGGCATCGTTGGAAACTTGTATCTTATAAGACTTTCCGTATGCGGCTTCCCAGTTCAACCGTACGCCGCCTACCATCTTTTCGCTGCCGAGGTCTACATAAATCCATTCGTTATCGGCACGGACGGCAGCCCAACGGGTGTCGGCTTTGCCGTCGGTCACGAAAGCCGGTTCGCCTTGGTTAGTTGAAGAGGCGTATGCCGGGCAATTCAGTGACAAAATGTCGCGGTCTGTATTGAATTTGAGCTTGAAGCATTGGGCTACGGCGTTGGAAGTCGAGTTGACGGTAGCTTTTTCACTGTAACGGGCCACAGGTTTACCGTCCATGTTGTACACGGTTGCCTCGGCTGTCAGCCCTTCATAGTCTTTGGTCGTGGTATTGGCTACCTTTACTTCCTCCGTCACGGGATTCCAGTAGATATGCACCGGTTCGCAAGCCTGTTTACAGCCGAAATAGGCTCCCGTCAGGTCATAATAGTAGTCATAAGTCTGCCAAACCATGCTGGGATAAGACGCGCCGCTCATCCAGAGCATGACTCCTGTGGCATCGTTCCACATGTGGTCGAGCCAACCTTCATAGAGGGCTTTGTTGCTTTCGTAACTCACCCATTGCGATTTCGTACAGAATTCCTTTGCATCCTTCGCGCCGCCGTAGCTGTTCTCGATGACCGCCGTATGGCGCTCCGGCCCGGCATTGAAAGCCATCTGGCCGAAGTAGTGGAGGTTCCACATGTCGTTGATGGGCCACAAGTCTTTTTCGGGCATGAATTTCACGAGGCTTTCATAGTTGGGTACTGCAGCTGTACCGATTTCCGTGCGGAAGCCCCATCCGCGTGTGAAGCCGCTACCCGATTTGCAGTCCGGATAAGCTGTGAAGTACCAACGTTGGTCTTTTGCGTCCCAAGGGCCGCTGCCGCTCAGGCCACCGTTGTTGGAACAAGGTTGGAAATGACGGTCTCCGCCGTCGAACGTGCGTATGTTTTCCGCCATCCATCCCGTAAGGGGCGGTTCGGGCGTGCCTTCGTTGTCACCGCACCATACCGCGATGGAGGGGTGGTTGCGGAAACGTTTGATTTTCTCCATCATGTTGTTGTTGAAGGCATTCAGGTCGTAGGGCAGGTTCGGATTGGAGTTAATCCAGAAATCGTCCCAAATCATGATGCCGAGTTCGTCGCAGCTTTCATAGAATTGTTTCTCGGTCACAGAACCCAACCAGTTGCGAATCATGTTGAAGTTCATTTCCTTGTTCAATTTTACCCAAGTGCGGATATGTTCAGGGTTGCTTCTCAACATGTATTCGCTCATTCCCCAGTCAGAGCCTTTGACGAAAACAGGTACGCCATTGATGTAAAGATGGAAGACTCCGCCTTTCTTGTCGTATGAATATTGACGGATACCGAAACGGAATTCCTCGGTTTCCGAGGTCTTACCGTCATTGACCACTTCCAAACGGCAGGTATAGAGATGAGGTTCTCCGTAACCGTTGGGCCACCAAAGTTTAGGGTTGTTCACTACCATTTGCGGGAAATAGCGCTTGTCGAATTTGACGGTTTTGGTCTCTCCGGCTTGCAAATCTACTTCCTGACTGAAGGTGATGTTGCCCGGAGTGATGGTACCTTTTACCGTAGTTTTGCTTTGTGAGCCGCCATTATTGGTGACTTCGGCCTGAAGGGTAAGCTCTGCGAGGGAACGGGAGACGAGTTTCGACCTCATCCAAGGGTCGGTAATCGTGCTTTTGCCCGTATTTTCCAACCAAACCTTGTCGGTGATACCGGAATTAAGTCCTGGAACGTAAGGCATCCAGTCCCATCCGCCGCTGGAAAGGTAATTGGGGCTTCCCTGATTGGCCAAAGGAGTACGGGGAATATCCACCAGTACGGCCAATGTGTTGGAACCGTTGCGGTCTACTAATTGGGTTACGTTGAAATGTCCGCGGTGCATGAAACCGTCTAAGTTTCCTAAATGGTTTCCATTCAGGTAAATTTGACCTTTGCGGTTAATTCCGTCGAAGTTTAACCAGATGATTTCTTTGTCGAAATCGGATGGAATCTTAAATTCCGTACGGTACCAGAAGCTGCGGTCGTATTTCTTTCGGTCGACTTTCTGTATGTTGTCTCCGAAATTAGGGTCTTTTTCTTGGCCGGCAGTCACGTATGACGTAAAAACCGTGCCCGGCACGACTGCTTTGACGGCCTTGGGATTTTGGTAGCCGTTCTGCGTAAGGCGCAACATGTCTTTTCCTACTTCTTCTTCGGGCATTACGGTCCAGGCAGCATTCTGAGTATCGCTATGCAGATAGCTTACTTGTGCGAAAGCTTGCAACGAGCCGAACGTGCTCCACAGCAACAGGCCGAATAGTTCTTTTGTTCTCATAATAGATCAGTGAATATTTTATTTAGTGACTACTTATAAAAAAGTCGGATTATTTTCCATCGATTGCATCGTAACTATTAAGTTAACCATGCAAATGTAAAGGATGAAAAATAATCCGACCAAAAGTAGTACTTCATAAAATACTACGTTTGACGCATTCCACTTTCTTTTATGAATTTGCCCTATTATTTTGAATTAAATCTTCTATATTTATTTCTTGTACGTTCCGGACTTTGCTGCGCGTGCTCGCGATTTGTTGCTCGAAATCTTTGGGTGTCATGCCGAACTGTTTGAAGAAAAGTTTGCTGAAATAGGAATGTGAACCGAATCCTACCATGTAACTGATTTCTCCTACCCGGTATTTCCCGTCCTGAATAAGCTCGGCTGCTTTCTTAAGGCGAATCAGCCGGATGAAGTCTATCGGAGACATGTTGAACAATGTCTTGATTTTACGTAGCAGGCTTGAACGGCTCAGGCACAATGCTTCAGCCATACGTTCTACGTTGAACGTTTCGTCTTCCATGTTGGCATTGATGACTTCGATGACCTTGTTCATGAATACTTCGTCTTCTTTGCTCATTTGCATGTTCTGTACGGGGAAGAACGGCCGTTTGGAGAATGCCTCGCGTTCTTTCTGCCGGTTATTGAGGAGGGACAGGATCTGTGCCTTTAAATAATCGTATGAGAACGGTTTCTCAATGTAGGCTTCAGCCCCGACCTTCAGCCCCTTGACTTTGCTGTCTATATCATTCTTGGCCGTAAGGAATATAATAGGGATATGGCATAGGTTGATGTCCGACTTGATGGCGGTACAGAGTTCATAACCGTTCATTTCCGGCATCATGACATCGCTGATGACGAGGTCTATGTGTTCTTTCCGTATGGTGTCGAGCGCGTCCTTTCCATTAGATGCCGTTTCCACGATGAAGAGCGGCGAAAGCCTTTCTTTCATGAAATTGCGGATGCTGTCTTCGTCTTCGACGATGAGGATGACGTTTCCCTTTGTGTTTTCGTCGGCCGAAGTGGTTTCGTTGAGCGGAAGGTCGGCTTGGCTGAACGGTTTGTTTCCGTTGGCCATCATATCCTCCATATTGAGGGGAATGGTCAATACGAAGGTATTGGCGGGTTGACGCGTGTCGAGCATGAGCGTCCCCTTATGCAGCAAAGCCAAAGAGCGTGCCAAGGCCAGGCCGATGCCGACACCTTGTTTTTCTTTCTTTTTCTCTTCCCCTTGGAAGAACGGTTCGAATATCTGCTCTGCTTTCTCTTCGGGTATTTTGGCTCCGTCGCTGCATACGCTGACCGAGAAGTTGCCATCATATTTGCTCAAATTGACCGAAATATGCTCATTGCCGTATTTCAAGGCGTTATTAAGCAGGTTGCTCAGTATCTTGGTGATGGCTTCTTTGTCGATATAAGCGATGATGTCGTTTTCGAAATTCTCTACTTTCAGCTCTTTATGTTGATGGGTGAAAGTCGGCTCGAAACGGTTGACTGTCTCTTGCAGTAATTCGGATATGTTCACGACTTCGTAATTCAAGGTCAGTTTATTGGCACCCATCTTTTGGAAGTCGAGCAACTGCGAAGCCAAGTTAAGCAACCGTTTGGTATTGGTGGCAATGACATTCAGGTTCTTGTTCAGTTTCTCGTCCTGAATGTGCATTTCCTGTATGATTTCCAACGGCCCGTTGATTAGGGTCAACGGGGTGCGGATTTCATGTGCTATTTCCGTGAAGAACTCTACCTTGTTCTGATTGAGTTCTTTCTCCTTTTCTATTTCAAACAGTTTCTGTTGTTCGGAGAATTGTTCGTTCTTGTGTTTCCGGTACCAGTAGAACCAACCGCCGAACGCACAAATTCCCAATAAGGCATAAATGATGTATGCCCATGTGGAAGCATACCAAGGCGGTAAGATGACTATGGTCAGCGAACGGGTCGCATATTGGGTGCTTTCCGGTGTGCCTCCGTTCGTGGTGGCACGTAGGTGCAGGATATACTTGCCCGGTGACAGATTGGCGTAGGATATACTGTTTTCTGTTCTCGTACGTATCCATTGTTTGTCGACAGGTTCCAGTTTATAGAAGTATTCATTGGTCTGCGAAGTCGAATAGGACAGCAAAGCTATGTCAAGGCTGATATTGGCCTGATTGTAAGGCAATACTATCTTATCCGTCCCGATGATGCTCTGTTTGAGAGGAGAACCGGGCGTGTGCACCGTCACTTCTTCATTGAAGATGGAGAAGCGCGTGATGTAAATGGGAGGTACGGGGGCTGTCTGTTCCTTGATATTAGGATTAAAGGAAATCAAGCCTTCTATACTGCCGAAATAGAAATTGCCGTCACTGCCTTTTACCGCTGACTTATAATTGAATTGATTACCGCACAGGCCGTCGTGTACGGTGAAGACGCGGATTTCTTTCGTTTCGGGTTTAAAGCGGACCAATCCCCTGTTGGTTCCGAACCATAGATACCCGTAGTCGTCTTCCAATACTTTGTAGGCTACGTTGTCCGGCATGCCTTCTTCCACAGAAAACCTTGTGAAGTTGTCTTCCTTCGGATTGTAACGGCAAAGGCCACCCCGGTCGGTGGATAACCAGACATTCCCTTTACTGTCCTGCATCAGCGAACTGATGGAATTGGAACTGATAGATTGGGATGGGGTCTTGTCGGAAGTCCCGTCCTTATTCGTATAATGTTTGAATGTATTGTCCTGGGGATTGTACTTCCATGCGCCTTTTCCCATCGTGGCAAACCAGAACGTTCCGTTCTTTTCCTGCAAGATGTCGAACACCCATTGGTCTTTCAGTTCCGGGAGGGCTATGAATTTAAAGGTTCCTTTGGGAGCATAGAATACACCGAAGTCAGAACCGGCCCAAAGCGTTCCTTCACGGTCCATATAAAGCGCGTAAATGCTGCATCCGCCAGAGCCTACGTGAAGTTCATTGTAGTTATAGAATGTCGATTTGCCTTTGTCATCGATGACCACCAACCCGTCTTTGTAAAGACTGCAATATATGTTGTCGCCGTAAGCACTGACTACGATCGTTATGTGGGTGTTGAAGTTGGCCTGGGGGAGGGGATAACGCCAAATTTTGCGGTCGCTGAGTGACATGACATTAATGCCTGCGTCTTCTGTCCCTATCCAAAGGTTTCCACGCCCGTCCTCGGCCAGTTCACGGATTCTCTTGCTGGACAGGGAACTTTCCTGATAACCGGGCAGATACTTCCGGAAAGCGAAGGTATTGTTGGGCAAATAGTTGACTCCGCCGTACATCGTACCGATCCACAACCCTCCTTCGCGGTCGCGGTAGGCGGAATACACGATATTGTCGGCCAGGCCGGAAGGGTTGAGCAGGTCTTGGCTGAAGTGCTTGACGGAGCGTGCCTTTTCATTGATGACATATAAGCCGTCGTACGTGCCGGCATAAATCTCATCTCCATATACGGTGGCGAACCGTGTGAAGGTATGTCGCAGGCTTTGTAATGTAATGTCTTCCAAAATGCTTTTCCGGATGTTGTATTTTTTTAGGTCGCCGTTTTGTATGCTCATAATCAAGAAATCTCCTTGTTGGCTCAGCGTGTTGATTTCCATGTTCAGCAACGAGCGTCCCTTTGCGTCTTCTTTTATTTGGACGAAGTTCTGGTTGTGGGCATCATATTTAAGAAGTCCGGTATACCATGACACGGCATAAATGTCCCCATTGTCGCAGATGCAGATATTATGGGGATAAGACCCGTTGGGAAAATCGGAGTAGCGGTAAAGTTTCTTTTCGTCGTAACGGAACACGCCTTGGCTTGGGGCACATATCCAGATGTTTCCTTTCTCATCTTTTAATATGGTGGAAATCCAGGTGGTGATGGTCTCCCCTTTATCGGTTTGAGCATCCAGGAACGTAAATACGTCGGCCGCCGGATCGTACCGGAAGACTCCTTCGTCGGTACCTATCCATAGGATGTGCCGGTCGTCTTCGAATAGGGTTGAAATATTCTGGTTGCTACGCTGACGGGCATAGTCGTTGCAGTCGAATTGAACGACCCGCTGCCCGTCGTAACGGTTCAGGCCGTTTTTAGTTCCAAACCATATAAAGCCATAGCTGTCTTGTATGATGGCTTTTACATTGCTTTGCGACAATCCGGTCTCGCTGTTGATGTGCATGAAAGAATACCCTTGCGGGTCTTGCGAATACGCAGGTGTTATGCAAAACAAGCAAAGGGTGTATAATAAAAATAGGGTCCTTTTCATGATATATGTGATTAGACTTTTTGCAAAATTAGTAAAAATATGGATTAAACCTGATAAAAATAGCAGATTTTGTGGCTTTATTTCTATCGGAGCCTGTTGTGTGGGCAAACAAGGGCTGTAGGAAGAGCGAAAGAAAACGGATGCCGGAGGACGTGGCAAAAAGTGATGAAGATTGAAATAAATGCTTCAAACATTGTAAATCATGCTTTATTCTATGTTTTTGGAGCTATTTCTATTAAAATAAGAAATACAGGTGCGGCTTATGTTAAGAGGAAGTGCGTATTTTTGTGAATACTAAACAATCCGATGATATGAAAAAGAAACTGAGATTTATTTTGGGTTTCCTGTCGTGTGTGCCTGTATTGCAGTTGCCCGCCCAGGAAACAAGTTTATGGTATGATGCTCCTGCGGATGAATGGATGAAGTCCCTGCCCGTCGGTAACGGCCGCGTGGGAGCCATGGTCTTTGGTGGTGTAGACGAAGAGACGGTGGCACTGAACGAGTCCAGCATGTGGGCCGGGGAATATGACCCGAATCAGGAGAAGCCTTTCGGGCGGGCACGGTTGGACAGTCTGAGGGAGTTGTTTTTTGCGGGCAAACTGATAGAAGGGAACGGGATTGCCGGCCGCGAACTGGTGGGAACGCCGCATTCTTTCGGCACCCATTTGCCGATTGGAGATTTGAAAATCAAGTTTGATTATACCGGAAAAGAGGGAGGCGTGGAGGACTATCGCCGTGAGTTGGACCTGACGAATGCCGTGGTGACGGTTTCTTTTAAGAAAGGAGGGACGAAGTACAAACGTGAGTTTATCTCCTCCAACCCCCAAGATGCCGTAGTGATGCACTTTACTGCGGACAAGAAACAGTCCGTTTCTTTTGATATGAGGATGAAGATGATTACGGCGGCCCAGGTGCGCACGGAAGGAAACCTGTTGGTGTTCGACGGGCAGGCTTTGTTTCCTAAATTGGGGACGGGAGGTGTGAAATTCCAGGGACGTGTCGTGGTGAAGGTAGACAACGGCGAGGTGGAAGCTGCGGGAGAGACGGTGCGCGTGAAGCATGCGGATGCCGTGACCATCGTGGCCGACGTGCGTACCGATTACAAGAACGGGCAATATGCGTCATTGTGCGAGAAGACTGTAGGGGAAGCCATTGCCCGTCCGTTCGAGACGATGAAGGAGGAGCATGTGGCGGATTATGCGCCGTTGTTTGCCCGCGTGTCATTGAAATTGGCCGACGATTCCAAAAAATCCGTTCCGGTGGACCGCAGATGGAAGGCCCTTTGCGAAGGAAACAAAGATGCCGGCTTGCAGGCCCTGTTCTTCCAATACGGTCGTTACCTGACCATTGCTTCTTCGCGTGAAAACTCGCCGTTGCCCATTGCCCTGCAAGGTTTCTTCAATGATAACTTGGCTTGCAACATGTGTTGGACAAGCGATTACCATTTGGATATCAATACGGAACAAAACTATTGGCTAGCCAATGTCGGCAACTTGGCCGAGTGCAATGCCCCGCTGTTCACCTACATCGCCGACTTGGCCCGCCACGGTGCCAAGACCGTCCGCACGGTTTACGGCTGCAAGGGTTGGACGGCACATACCGTGGCGAACGTTTGGGGGTTCACGGCTCCCTCAGAAGGAATGGGCTGGGGACTGTTCCCGTTGGCCGGTTCTTGGATGGCGACCCATTTATGGACGCAATATGAGTACACGTTGGATAAGGATTACTTGCGCCGCACGGCCTATCCTTTGTTGAAAGGCAATGCCGAGTTCCTGTTGGATTACATGGTGGAAGACCCCAACACGGGCTATATGGTGACAGGCCCCTGCGTGTCTCCCGAAAATTCTTTCCGCTATCAGGGGTGGGAGCTTGGAGCGTCCATGATGACGACCTGCGACCGAGTGTTGGCCCATGAAATCATGTCGGCCTGCGTGCAGGCTTCCGACATTTTGGGCGTGGACAAGGATTTTGCCGACTCCCTGCGCCTGGCTTTGGCCAAATTCCCTCCGTTCCGTGTCAACAGTTACGGAGGTTTGTGCGAATGGTATGAGGACTATGAAGAGGCGCATCCCAACCACCGCCATACCTCACACCTGTTGGCTTATTATCCTTACTCCCAGATTACAAACGGGAAAGACCCGGAGTTGACGGAAGCCGTGCGCACCACCATAGAACACCGGTTGGCTGCCGAGGGGTGGGAGGACACGGAATGGAGCCGGGCCAACATGGTATGCTTCTATGCCCGCCTGAAAGATGCGGCCAAGGCAGAAGAGAGCCTGAACATCTTGCTGACCGATTTTGCGCGTGAAAACTTGCTGACCATATCTCCGGAAGGCATTGCCGGTGCGCCTTTTGACGTGTTCATCTTCGACGGGAACGCTGCCGGTGCCGCCGGACTGGCCGAAATGCTGGTGCAGGCGCACGAAGGTTATGTGGAGATATTGCCCTGTTTGCCAACAGAATGGAAGGACGGCAGCTTCTCCGGACTTTGCGTGAAAGGTGGTGCCGAAGTGTCGGCAGAATGGAAAGACAGCCGGGTGGTGAAAGCCTCGTTGAAGGCCACGGCGGACAACCTGTTCCGCCTGCAAGTGCCCGAGGGAAAGGATTATGCAATCCGCCTGAATGGGAAAAAGTGGGTGCCCAACTTGGACGGGGACCGTTGCGTGGTGGCTTATTTGAAAAAAGGTGATGTGATAGAACTTAAATAATGGAAATCATGAAGAAACAATATTTGTGGGCTTTGGCCCTCTGCGGATTGGGGCATGCCGTTTCGGCGCAAGACGTGGCCCGTTATGTGGATCCTTTTATCGGAACGGGCGCGGTGGCGCAGAGCCTGAGTGGAAACAATTATCCGGGTGCCACCGTACCTTTCGGGATGGTGCAGCTCTCGCCGGATACCCGCGAAGCGCCGGACTGGGGGCAGGCTTCGGGATATGACTATAACGACAAGACGATTTTCGGCTTCTCGCATACGCGGTTGAGCGGGACGGGTGCTTCGGATTTCATCGACATCCTCATGCTCCCCATGAACGAGAACCGCAAGGAGTCGAGGTTCACGCACGAGAAGGAGGATGCCGTGCCGGGCTATTACCGTGTGCTGTTGCAGGACGACAGCATCAATGCCGAGCTGACGGCCACCGGGCGTGTAGGCGTACACCGCTATACCTATTATAATAAGGAGAAAGCCTCCAAGGTATTTCTCGACTTGGACCACTCGGCCAACAAAGGCAGTTGGGGACGGCGCGTCATCAATGCGCAGATACGGCAGGTAGGACCGTCGGCCATCGAGGGTTACCGCATCATCACCGGTTGGGGTAAATTGCGTAAAATCTACTTCTATGCGGAATTCTCCCAACCCATCGTGGCTTCGGAGATGATGAACGACAACCGGACGCACCGGAACATCGCGGTGGTGAACGGCACGAACCTTAAGGCTGTCTTCGATTTCGGACGGCAGGACGTGGTGGAATGCAAACTGGCCATCTCGCCGGTCTCGATAGAGAATGCCCGTCTGAACCTGCGTACGGAGGCCGACGGAAAATCTTTCGATGCCATCAAGTCGCAGGCATACGAAGCTTGGAACAAGGAGCTTGGGAAAATGCAGGTAGAGAGCGGGGAGCATGAGAAGGAGATATTCTATACGGCACTCTACCATACTATGATTCAGCCGAATGTGATGTCCGACGCGAATGGGGAGTATATGGCTGCGGATTATTCCGTGCGCCGTCTGCCCGTGGGACAGGTACATTACAGCACTTTTTCTTTGTGGGATACTTTCCGTGCCGCCCATCCGCTTTATACGATGTTGGAACCGGAACGCTCCACGGATTTTGTGAACAGCATGATACGCCAATATGACTATTACGGGTATCTGCCGGTTTGGCAGTTGTGGGGGCAGGACAATTATTGCATGATTGGTAACCATGCCGTGCCCGTTGTGGCAGATGCCATCTTGAAAGGGCTGCCGGGCATCGACGTGGACAAAGCGTATGAAGCCGTGAAAATGAGTCTGACGACTCCCCATCTCAATTCCCCTTTCGAGATTTGGGACCAATACGGTTACATGCCGGAGGACTTGCAGACGCAATCGGTGTCTATCACCTTGGAACAGAGCTTCGACGACTGGTGTGCGGCGCAGTTGGCCAAGCATTTGAATAAGGCCAAGGACTATGAGTTCTTTATGAAGCGTTCGGCCTACTACCGCAACCTGCATCATCCCGAGACGAAATTCTTCCAACCCAAAAACAGTAAGGGCGAATGGATATTGCCTTTCGACCCCTATAAATATGGG
The DNA here is from genome assembly GCF_900683745.1 of Paraprevotella xylaniphila YIT 11841. Lineage (NCBI taxonomy): Bacteria > Pseudomonadati > Bacteroidota > Bacteroidia > Bacteroidales > Prevotellaceae > Paraprevotella > Paraprevotella xylaniphila. Next base: position 2,476,516 of record NZ_LR215980.1, on the reverse strand, counting down.
GCAAACGGGGGATATCCTTTTACGGAAGGGAACGGATGGCAATATTATTGGTATGTGCCGCAAAACATTCCGGATTTGATTGGACTGACGGGTGGTGAAGACGCTTTCTGCAAGCGGTTGGACGAGTTCTTTACTTCCGACCAGACGAGTGGAGAGAAAAACGATAATGCTTCCGGTTTCGTAGGCCTGTATGCCCATGGCAATGAACCTAGCCATCACGTGGCCTATCTTTATGCCATGGCCGGCCAACCGGCCAAGACCCAACAGTTGGTGGACCATATCAAACGTACCTTGTACAACACTTCTTCTTCCGGTTATGCGGGCAACGACGACTGCGGCGAGATGTCGGCCTGGTATGTCTTCTCTGCCCTCGGTTTCTATCCGGTAAACCCGGCATCGGGAGAGTATGTGATAGGAAGCCCCACGGTGGACCATGCGGAAATCATGCTGCCCGGTGGAAAGAAGTTCGCCATCGTTGTGAAGCGTAAGGGCGGGGTTGGCGCGGTCTATGTGAAGTCCATAAGGTTGAACGGGCGTAAACTGGACGGTTATGTGCTGAAGCATGCAGACATCATGAAGGGGGGCACGTTGGAGTTTGAGTTGACGGCCAAGCCCAAAGGCAAGATTTTGGATTTGCGGTAATGCCGTGATGTCGGCTGTTTCCGTGCAGGGTGCAGCCAAGGTGGTAAAAAGCCGTATCCTGTCTTTTTGCAACAGGATGCGGCTTTTCTATGCCGGAAAGTTAGCAGAAAGGTCTTTCTAATCTTTTTGGAGACGCTGATTTAGGCGGAAATATATTGGCCTGATACGGAAATCAGTGGTGAAAAATCCCGTTTTTCCTTCCTTTTCCTCATTTTAAGTGTTTTTCTTGCGGCAAGCGATTTTTCATTTGGAGCAAAGCGAAAAATCATTTGCCGCACAATTTGGGGATGTCTGCCGCAAGAGATGATGTTTTTGTGAAGGAAAAGGAGATTCTGGTTGGGGTATCCTTGCTTTTTTCTTCTATTTGGCCAAAAAAATCCTTGAAAAACGGAGTGCAAAATGTTCGTGGAAGCGATAGAATGCTTTCATTGTTTTTTTCGTGTACGGACAAACAGGATTTTGTCCATTGCGGAATGTCGCCGCTTCTTCCTTCTCCTTTTCAAAATGATAAAATCCCGATGCGTGAGAATCCGATATTTCCGTCTGGCCTTGGTGTCGGGCGGAAATATCGGATTCTCGATGGGGCAGAAGTTACATTTTGACTTTATGTCTGGAGGCGACGGCCAAGGTCGTGTCCTGTGGTTGTGTGGTTGGCGTTAATCCGGTGCTTCCTTGTGAGTGTTAAGAATACAGAAATCTCGGTTTGGAGGTGTTATAAAGTGTTGAAAAAACACTTAACGTTAATGCTTGGGGAAGTTAACAGTCTTTGTTGCGTGAGAAAATGGTAAAAACGTGCGTTATTGTGTTTTTCAGCCTATTTTGAAGCATGAATTTCGTTTTTTGACGCATTTTTGTCTTCTGTATGGCTTCTTTGTGCTTACTTTTGTATCAGGATAAAAAGGAAAAGGTACGTGCTGTGGCATTGTCGGATTGTTAAAAATAATATCATGGAACTCCTTGACATCTTTATTGTGTCTGAGTGCTAAATGCAATACCATGTGGGTTGTACGCTATATGTCAGAAGGCCTATTTATGGCAATCCAGACTTTCCTTAAATGAGCAGTTTATTAATTAATAAGATATGAGAAAACATAAGATGAATAACCTGAACGCTTGCCTTTGCGCTGCGGTGTGCTTGTCTTTGTTCAGTTCGTGCAAGGATGACTACATCTATGATGACGAGGCTCCTGCTTGGTTGGGTGAGAATATCTACGAGTATTTGGAGAAAAGCGGTCAGTACACGAGCTATTTGGCACTCGTGAAAGACTTGGGTTATGAAGAGACATTGCGCCGCACGGGTAGCAAGACTCTGTTTCCTGCTACCGATGAGGCTTTTGCCGATTATTTCCGTGAAAATGGAATGCATGGCGGCGGGGCAGATTTCGTACATAATCTTCCGGCTTCGCAGAAACGCTATTTGTTCAATTCCACAATGCTTAACATGGCATATTTGAGCAATATGTTGGCAAATATCACATCTGGTGCAGATGGATTGGGGGAGGGTACGGCTGTGCGTCGTGTCTCTTCTGCAACGTATTTAGATACGGTGCCTTATCTTTCTTATGACAATATGCCAAAGACTAGTTTTTGGAAACGTTTCGCGAAAAAAGGAGGGACTTATTTGGCTGATAATGGAGATCGTATGTCTGTCTTCTTTACTCCGCAATTCTTTTCTACTATCGGTTTGACGGAGTCGGATTGGAATGTGATTGCCAAGGGGTGGAATATGCCTTGGGATAAGAGTGGTTTTTATGTAAATGGAATACACGTACAAGGTACAAACAAGGATGTGACGTGTAAGAACGGTTATTTGCACTTGGCTGATGGAGTAGTGACTCCATTACCTAATATGGCAGAAGTCATTACTTCTACACCGGAAGTGTCGCAATTTGCCGAATTGTTGGATATGTTTTCTTTTCCTTATTATGATGGTGGGGTTCATTCCAATTTATCTGCGACGTATGGTGGAGCTTTGGCAGAGGATTCTGCCGTGTTCATCAAGCGGTATTTCAATCAGAACGATTTTAATTCCGATCCTGAAGGCAAGGTAGATATTAATGGTTATGGTACGTTGCTTTATGATCCGGCATCACATTCCTTTGGTGGTAATACAGACATGGGTTTGATGTTTGTGCCTACGGATGAGGCCATGAAAGAATATTGGGAGTCGGAAGAAGGCAAGTTCCTTTCGGATAAGTTCCCACAGTGGGATAGCGTGTACACGACTGTGATTTCTGCCTTTTTGCAGAATCACCAACAACGTTCTTTTAACGGAGCGTTGCCACACAATTGGCGTATTTTAGCCGATAATGCGGGATATGAATTAGGGGTCACAGAGAACGATATCGTGAAGACGATTCCGGCAAACAATGGCTTGATTTATGTGACCAATAAGGTCTTTGCTCCTGTAGATTACAAGTGCGTATATGCGCCAGTGTTGATTTCTGATTCTACCAGTATCATGTCTCCGGCCATTAAGAATGATGTGGATAATGACTATAATTTAAAATATCATTTTTATCTCCGTTCATTGGACAACCGTTATAATTTATTGGTTCCGACAGATTGTGCATTGCAGTATTACCGTGATCCTATTACATGGGCTATTTATGAAAACGAAGGCCGAGGGGAACGCGAAATATGGTCGTTCCGAGTATACATGGGAAGAGTTGTGGCAGATGTGTATCTGGCTAATGAAGACGGTTCTAAAGGAGCGTTTCTACGTACATTGGATGACGAGACTGGTGATGAGCGTAGTCTGGTAAATGACCGCTTGCAGGATATTTTGGATTTGCATATTGTTGTTGCTGACGATGAAACAGAGCCGCTTTCTGCTTATGTGGATGGAGGAACACAATCTTATTTCCTGACCAAGGGTGGTGCCGTATTGAAATCGGAAGGTGTGGCTGAGGGAATGAAAATAAACGGAACCGGTGATATGGAGTTAGGACAATCGCCGGCCAGTGTGGTGACAATGGGCGATGGCAGTACTGGGCGGTATGAAATGTCAAATGGACGTACTTTCTTGATTAATCGTATTTTGCAGGATTCTTATAAGTCGGTGTATTACACGATGGCTGATGCTGAGACGCACGAGGCCTATGCGGCTTTCTATCAATTGCTGCAGGGCGACGAACGCGTATGGGCTTATTTTGAAGAGGATGAGGACGTGGAGCCTATTTTTGATTTGGATGTAACGACTTCTTCATCTGGGCTTGGTCCTATTGTTACTTCGTTCAACAACTTCCGTTATACGGTATTGGTTCCCACTAAAGAAGCCTTGGACAAGGCTTTTGCCGAAGACCCGGAATTATGGACTTGGGAGCGGATTGCGGCTGAAACCGATCCGGCCAAGAAAAAAGCAAAGACGCTTTACTTGCTGAACTTCCTGCGTTACCATTTCGTGGACGGTATCCTTCCCATGGGGGACGGCATTTCTTATAATGGTTCGTATGCCACGGCTGCCCGTGATGAAAACAACCATTTTGTGTACTTGAATGTATCGGGAAATGGTAACCAGTTGACGTTTACTTCCGAGAACACGGGAACACAGGCTCATGTGGTGACAGGGGATGAGAATAATTATAATGTATTTACGCGCGACTATATTGTGAACAATGCCGATTATATGGAAGCTACGCAAATTACGGCTTCTTCTCACGCAGTCATCCACCTTGTGGATCATGTAGTAGACTATCGTTAATAAAAAAATAATCAGATAGGTTATGGAAAATAAGATAAAATCAGTGGTATTGTGGTTGGCTTTCTTCCTTTTAGGGGGAGCTGCCTATGCCCAAAGCGGTGGCGTAATTGTCACCGGTAAGGTTTATGCCGATGATGAACCTGATGGTTTCATCGGAGCCACCGTCGTGGAGCAGGACAAGAACGGACGTATATATTCATCTGCCCTGACGGATTTTAACGGAAACTTTTCATTAAAGGTGAAAGACCCGTCCCATTCTTTGAACTTTTCGTTTGTGGGTTATAAACGTAAGACCTTGCCTATTGGGGCGACACGGAAGTTTGATGTGAAATTAGAGACACAGAATGTGCTGAAAGAAGTGCAGGTCAAAGCATCTAAGTTGGTGACAGGTGGCGGTGCGTTGGCTATTCCCGAGCGGGAATATTCCGGTGCGATGCAGAAGTTTAATACGAAAGCCATCGAAGGGGTGTCCGTGCCTTCCATTGACGATGCCTTGCAAGGACGTATCGCGGGCTTGGATATTGTGGCCAATTCGGGTGACTTGGGTAGTGGCACGGTGATGCGTATCCGTGGTATCACTTCTATCAATTCCAATTCACAGCCGCTTATCTTGCTGAACGGTATTCCTTTTGAAAGTAATATCGACGATTCGTTCGACTTCGCTTCGGCCGACCAGGAAGAGTTTGCCTCCTTGTTGTGTATCAGTCCGGATGACATCGAAGAAATCACAGTCTTGAAAGACGGTGCGGCGGCGGCCATTTGGGGAAGCCGCGGTGCCAATGGTGTGATTGACATCCGGACAAAGAAGGGTGCGACAGGACCTACACGTGTAAGCTATTCCTATCGTTTTTCAGGTTATACCCAGCCGAAGGGTACGGAATTGCTCAATGGCGATGATTACACGATGCTCATGAAACAGGCTTATTTCAATCGTGCCCAACAAGATTGCAATATCCCAGAGTTTAGCTATGACCGTTCACAGTTCATTTCTGCATACGGAACGGCTCAGGATTTTGAGAACTTTAACAACAATACGGATTGGATGGATGAGGTCATCAAGCATGGTTTTACCCACGACCACAACCTTTCGGTGAGCGGTGGTGGTGATAAGGCCAAATTCCGTGCTTCGTTCGGTTATTATAACCAGACGGGTACCATTATCGGCCAGGAAATGACCCGTTTCTCCAACCGTATGAATTTGGACTACAACGTAAGTTCGCGGATGATGTTTTCAGCGGATTTTTCCATCACTTATACGGATAATGACAAGAACTATACGGATGACCCTTACGGTGAGGACAATCTTTTGAACATTGCCCGCAAGCGCATGCCGAATGCTTCGATTTTCCGGCAGGATGCCAATGGAAATAACACGGATGTTTATTTCAATATAGCGCAAAATTCGCAGTTGGATGATGCCCAAAAGAATTTGCGTAATCCCGTGGCTATCGGTAATTTGGCTTCTTATCAACAGACAAGCATGCGTATCATGCCCACCTTGCGTTTGCAATATGACTTTTTGGATCCCGCAGGCGAAGCCAAACTCCGTTACTCGGGTTATATCAAATTCGACTCTGAAAATGTCAAGGATACCAAGTTCTTGCCGCGTGAGACGACATCCAAGAATTGGAACGACGGGAGCGTGAACAAGGCATACGGAAAGGAGAGCGAAGCTTTTTCTATCTACACGGCTCATGATTTGACATGGCAGCCCAAGCTTCCAGAGGCACATTCCCTGATGCTTTACGGGAAATGGGAAATGGACATGGCCAATTCCAGGAACCAAGAGTTTGAACGTTACGGGCTAGCTTCCACTTCGGCTACGGACGTGACCAACTTGGGGCATCTGAATACGTTCAAGAGCGAGCGGAGCGAAGGGCGCAATATGGCTTTCATGTTACAAGGGCATTATTTCCTGCTTGACCGTTACGTGTTCGATGTGACTGCACGTTGGGATGGCAGTACGCGTTTCGGACCGGGTAACCGTTGGGGCTTCTTCCCTTCTGCATCGGTGAAATGGCTTCTTTCAGAAGAGAAATTCTTTGATTTTGCGGATGACTGGATGGATGAGTTTGCTTTGCGTTTGAGTTATGGTGTGACCGGTAACCGTCCGGACTACGAGTACTTGCATTATGCTCGTTACAATAGTTTCGGGACTAGTTACATTGACATTCCGGCTATCAAACCGGCCTCTTTGCAGTTGACAGACTTGAAATGGGAGCGTTCTACTTCTTATAACTTGGGTGTGGACTTGAGCCTTTTCGACTGGCGTTACCGTTTGGTGGCGAACGTGTACCACCGTCGTACGGATGACTTGTTGTTCAAGGACCAGTCCATCCCGTCTTCAACGGGATTCGGCTCCATATCCTATATCAATGGCGGTACGATGGACAATGATGGTTGGGAAATAGAGTTCAGCACGAACAACATGGTGAAGCGTGGCGATTGGTCTGTAGATTTAAGTTTGAACTTTTCGAACTATGTGAACACCATTATTGACTTGGATGAGAATGTGTTGCATAACTATAATGCGGACTTCAACTACTCGAACGGGTCTTACTTGAACCGTTTCCAAGTGAATAACTCTTTCGGTTCCATTTATGGCTTCCGGTATAAGGGCGTGTACCAATACGATACTTACCAACCGGATAAGCCGGATGCCACGGCACCGGTGGTGCGTGATGCCAATGGCAATGTGGTGTTGGATGGTTCCGGTGACCCCATTCCGATGTATTTCGCATACGGAACGACGAATGAATACCGTTTCCGTGGGGGAGATGCAATTTATGAAGATATTAACCATGATGGTACGATAGACGAATTGGACATCGTGTATTTGGGTAACTCCAACCCGAAATTCGATGGTGGTTTTGGTACGACCATCCGTTGGAAACGCCTTTCCTTGAATGTGTTCTTCAACTATCGCGTGGGGGGTAAGATTATTAATTACGGACGGATGTATTCCGAGAGCATGTACAACACGGAGAATCAGTCCGTGTCCACGAACTGGCGTTGGCGCAAGGATGGGGATATGACGGAAATCCCGCGTGCTCTTTTCCAGAGTGGATATAACTGGTTGGGTAGTGATCGCTTTGTAGAAGATGGTTCTTTTCTACGTTTGAAGCAATTGACATTGAATTACTCTTTCGATCCGAAGTTGTTGAAAAAGGCACATCTGAATACTCTCAATCTTTCCTTGACATTGAACAACATGTTTACAATAACTAAATATACCGGTGCAGATCCTGAAATTTCACCGAACAATATCGGGGTGAGCGAGGACAAGAATCGTACACCGCGTTCACGCTACTTTACATTTGGCCTGACCGTAGGTATTTAACCTTTAAAAATAAATGTGAGATGAAAAAGTATATATATAAAATAGGTGTCTTCTTCCTAAGTTTGCCTTTCTTGGGTGTCACGGCTTCCTGTGATGACTGGTTTGGCATTATGCCGCAGTCCGAGATGGTGGCCGAGGACTTTTGGAAAGATGAGCAAGACGTGAAAAGTGCCGTGGGGGCCTGTTATAGGGCTATGTTGGAAGACGGCTTCATGCGCCGTTTGGTTGTATGGGGTGAATTACGTTCTGATAATGTGATTGATGGAACGTCAACAGATACAGAAATCGGTTATATCCTGAATGCTAACCTGAACGAGGCCAACAGCTATTGCAAGTGGAATGATTTTTATACGGTCATCAACTATTGTAATACGGTGATTCAAAACGCACCAATGGTGAGGGAACGAGATGCGGACTTTACGGAGGAAGACTTGAACCACTATTTGGCAGAAGCCAAGGCTATCCGTGCTTTCTGTTATTTTACGTTGGCACGCACGTTTAAGGACATACCTTATATGGAAACGCCTTATGTGGACGACACGCAAAGATTTCAAGTCGGACAAACTCCGTTTGAGAATGTCTTGGATACTTTGATTCGTGACTTAAAGACTGTAGAAAATGTGGCCGTGACAGAATATGGTGAAAACACGGCCTATACCCGTGGACGGGTGACGCAGAAGGCTATTTGGGCTTTGATTGCCGACATGAGTCTATGGAAGGGGGATTATCAACAATGTGTGGACTATTGTGATAAGATTCTGACTACAACGACTAATCCTTTGTCGCTATTGCCAGCCGCCTCTTATTTTAACTCTGTGTTTTTTGTGGGAAACTCGGATGAAAGCATCTGGGAGCTTCAGTATGATAATAATACGCAGAACTCGGCCGTGCGTACATTTTATGGGGACAACAACCATTCGTGTTTGTTGTCTGCCTTTAGTCTGGAAACAGCAAATGGTGCGGAATGGTGGAATGGAGTCGATATGCGTCGTATAGGTGCTTATGCGGAGAATTCCGGTACTTATTATATCGAGAAATATGTGTATGCCACATATAGCACGGATTATGAAGACATCAGATTTTCTGATTTCAATTCCTATCTCAATGGGGAAGGCAATTGGATTATTTATCGTTTGGCCGATGCATATTTGATGAAAGCTGAAGCTTTGGCAGAGCTTGGTGATGTCGTAGGAGCTGTGGATATGGTGTCTTATACTTACGACCGGGCACATCCTAATTTGGATGCCGGAAGTTTGAAGAACCAATATACGGCTTCTACTCCTCAAGCCACAATACGTGATTTGGTGTTGGATGAACGCCAACGGGAATTCCTGTTCGAAGGTAAACGTTATTTTGACCTTGTGCGTCGGATGCGTCGTGAACAAACTGCAACAAATGTGGTTAATGATTATATTTTACGGAAATACACATCGGGGATGAATTTAAGCCAAAGTACGGTAATGAGCAAGATAAATGACATCAATGCCATTTATATGCCCATTCATCAAGATGAGTTGCGTTTGAACCAACTGTTGGAACAGAATCCATTTTATGAGACTTCGGATGATATTTCTAAAAATTGACGATTATGAACAATATACATAGATTATTCAAGTGGGGGCTGTGGTCGGTAGCGGTCTTATGCCTCTCAGGCGTACAGGTGTCTTGCGATAGCGATGATATCGATGCTGATGCCATGTACACGTTTAAGGGGGAGACGGTGGCTTCGTTTTGCCAGAACGCTCCCGAATTGTCGGACTTTTACCAATTGATAACCAAGTGTGGGGCAGATGCCTTATTGGAGGTTTATGGCCATTATACTTGTTTTGTGCCCAATAATGACGCCATTGCCGCTTATTTGGAGGAGAAAGGTAAGACGTTGGATGAATTGACAGCCGAAGAGGCTCAACGGGTTGTCTATAATTGCGTGATTCGTGGCAATGCTGAGTACACTTCGCAGGATTTTATTGCCGGGTCGCTTACGAGTATGACTTTGGCGGAACGTTATCTTATTCTTTCTTTCACAAATGATGATGAGGGGAGGCGCGTAATTTGGGTGAATGATAAATCTAAAGTTACCACATTGGATCAGGAGGTACATAATGGAGTGATTCATGTGGTGGATAAGGTTATTGAACCGTCAGAATTATCTCTATTGGAGGTACTCCAGAATAATGATAAGTTTACGATTTGGGCAACGGCTTACGAGGCTTCCGGATGGTATAAGGAAATGGAAAAGCTTTATGACGAAAGCTATGTGAATACGTTCGGGGCGGATGTTGTACAATTATCAGGCTATACTATGAAAGTGCCTACGAGCCTCCGGTATGGATATACGATGTTTTGCGAGCCGGATGAGTTATTAAATGAAAATGGTATTGATGGAAGTACAAAGGACGAAATCCTGAGTAGTTTGGAGAATTATGCACGGACCTATTATGGTTCAGAGGATTTGGGAAATTACGAAAGTAAGAATAATCCCTTGAATCGTTTTGTTGCCTATCATTTATTGAACCGCCAAATGGCTACTAATAATATGGTATTCGATACTCCGGCCGAATGTATCGCGCAAGGCTCGGAAGGTTATTGGGCAGAATATTATGAGACGATGTACACTTATCGGATTATGGAAATCAAGATAGGCAATAAGATTAATTTGCAGAAAAACGGGCATTATGTAGGTATTGATGAGAAAAACAGTAATATTGATGCTGTGAACGGCTTTATCCATACCATTACAGACATGTTGGTGTATGACGAGGAGGTGATGAATAATGATGTGTTGCATAAGCGTCTCCGTTTTGATGCCTATTCCATTCCCCCTCAGCTTACCAACAATAATATCCGTTGGAACAATGTCGATATTCCTGATGCGAACGGTTATACGATAACTCCGGATTATTGTGGGGAGTATTTTACGTATAATGAAGCCAGTGATTGTCTTTTATGGGGTAGCCGTGGATGGGCTTCTTTTCAGGTTGATGAAATCAATATGAAGAAGGGCTATGATTTTACCTTGCGTCTTTTGCCTGTTCCACCGGGTAATTGGGAATTGCGTATAGGTTATAATGCTGAAGGTTGGCGTGGAATGGGTCAGATTTTCGTGGATGGAAATTTGGCCGGAACACCGGTTGATTTGAAGATTGGTGATGTGGAGGGAGATCCACGTGCAGGTTGGGTTGCTGATGCTGAGACAGCCGATGGTGGTATTGAGGTAGACAAAATGATGCGCAATTTGGGATATATGAAAGGTCCGGCCTCTTGCTTCCTTCTTAATGGGAATATATTGTTGAGGGATTTTTATAAATCTTTGCGTTATATTGTAGGGCAATATCGTTTCACTGATTACGGGGAGCATAAATTGCGTGCTCGTAACGTGGATTTCTCCGGCCGTGAATTTTCTATCGACTATTTCGAGTTAATCCCTGTGGATATGATTCGTGATGAGGATCGTTACTAATGTTGGACTTTTTAAGTAAGAACAAATGAAACAAATAAATAAAGGAATCATCTGTTTGTTATCGGGGGCGGCGTTGTTTGTTTCCTGTAACGACGAGTGGGATGCGCATTACGACTTGAATGGTAGTGTGCCTCAGGTCAGCCTGATGGATTTGCTCCGTAATGACGCGTCGTTGAGTACTTTCGCCCAAATAGTGGAAAAGACGGGGGCGGATAGCTTGCTTGCATCCAACCAGACTTATACTGTGTGGGCGCCGGTAAACGAGGCCTTGGCGAATGTAGACATGACAGACCGTGCTGCATTGGAACGCCTGGTAAGTAATCATATCGCCCGTTACAGCAACCCTACTTCCACTCAGCCGGGGAAGTACATCTATATGTTAAACGGTAAACGTATGGCGTATGACGGGACGGGTTCTTTCAATGGGACGGCTTTGGAGGAAGGTAATGAGCGGGCGGTTAATGGTATTCTGCACAAACTGAGCGACACCATTCCTTACCGTTATAATTTCTATGAATATATGTCCGTTTATCCTGAATATTCCAAGGTGTATGAGTTCATCAACCGTTTTATAGAAAAGAGGTATGATGCATCAGCCAGCGTCGGAACGGATTCGGTGTTTGTGGATTACAATCCGATGCTTTATAATTATTATTATGGTATTGGCCATATTGATGATGAAGACTCGCTTTATACCATGATTCTGCCGGACAACGAAGCTTGGGACAGAGCCTATGCTCATATCAGTCCTTATTTTACGACGTATAATGCGGACGAGGCTGTGGCTGATTCGATTCGTGATGTACAGACGGGGCAGGCTATCCTGAACGGTTTGACATTCAGGGGAAGGGTTGATGACCCGGCATCAAAGGATTCTTTGGTGACAGTTACGGGAAATGTGATTTATCAGACAGGCCGTTATTTTGCGCCTTATACGAAACTGGATGGTTCCAACGGGTTGATGTACTTGGCGAAAGGAGATTTGGTTTTAGATGACACTTGTACATGGAATAAAGAAATTTTAGTGGAAGCCGAGTATTTGAACGGTCGTACTACGAGTACCAGTACAAGTGCCTATGTGCGCAATACGGATGCCAACAGTGCCGTGCAGGGTGTGAGCAACAATAGTTATCTGGAGGTGACCAATGCTACGGGAACAGCGGAAGTTACTTTTGAGATACCTCAGATTTTGGCCGGTAAATACGACGTATATGTGGATTTTGTTCCCCCCGTCATTGACGGAGTCGCTTTGGCCGAGGAAAAAACGCGGTTGGAGTTCCGATTGGTTTATCCGCGCGCTGACAAGAATGGTACTGCCAATATCTCGCGTGACGATGATGACGATCCGGATTTGATTATCGGAGGAGACAGTGTAGGCGACAACAAAGTGAAGACTTTGAAAGTTTGGGAAGCATTGGAACTGCCCGCAGCCAATTATTATGATGGTATGTGGTTCATGGATGAGGATAATTCCACGGACGATGTGAAAGTACGTACGACATTCCGTATCCGTACCAATGTGAAAGCTCCGGAAGTGAATGTGAAGTATCGTCGCCGTTTCCGTGTCGACCGGATTCGTTTCGTGCCTGTACCTTGATTTGTTAATCCTTAAAGCATGATGAGTTATGTATTCTATATTTAATTCTTATTTGTTGAAACTTACGGGAACGATGGCCGGATTGGCTTTCTTCTCTTTTGCATTGCAGGCCCAGGAGCCGGTTCCCGCAGATTCGGTAAAGGCCGGGCAGGCAGAAAAGGTCCGGATGCCTTACCATGTGAAAGGCCGGGTTGTGGATGCCGTGACTGGGCAAGGTTTTGCCGGTGCCCGTATCACGACCCCGAATGTGAATGTGTCGGCCATGACCGATGAAAAAGGTGAGTACGAGATTGGTTTGCCCGATTTGCGGGTGCCTCTCTATGTGGATGCGCCGGGGTATTCCCGTCAAGTGGTGGCTGTCAAGGGGCGGACGGAGGTAAACGTGTCGCTCTATACCGTACCGGGGCATTCTTATTATGACGACGAAATGTCCGTGTCAGACGGACGGGTTGCGGTAGATGGCTTTACTTCCGGTGCGTTAAGCATGACGGAAGATATGAATTCCTTATTGGCCGGCCAGATGCGTACTTCTGCCCGTTCGGGTGAACCCGGGGCGAGTGCTTCCTATTTTGTACGTGGTTATAATTCTTTGAATCTGTCTTCCCAACCATTGTTCGTGGTCGATGGTGTGGTATGGCAGTCTCATGAGGAGGGCATTTCTACCGTGGACGGATATTACAATAACCCGCTGACTTTGCTTGACCCGTCGGATATAGACAAGGTAACGGTATTGAAGAACGGTTCGGCTATTTGGGGGGCACGAGGGGCGAATGGTGTGGTGTTGATTCAAACCAAGCGTGCCGGAGAGATGGCAACGAAGATAGATGCTAATATTTCTTTTGGATTCCAAACACCTTTTGAGACTATGCCTGTGATGGGAGCTGATGCTTACCGTCGCTATGCCACTGATGTCATGTCTGGTATGGATAGGCATGAAGTGGAAGATTTCCAGTTTACGAACGATGACCCTTCGCGGTCTTTTTACCGTGCGGTGCATAATAATACCGACTGGATGGATGAAATCAACAAAACGGCTTTTATCCAAAATTATGGTATATCTGTGTCGGGTGGTGATGACATAGCTCTTTACCGTTTCTCCTTGGGATATGCCCAAAATAATGGAAACATAGATGGAACAAAGTTCGATCGCCTGAATGTGCGCTTCAATTCAGACATCAAGTTGACAGACGAATTCAAGATATTGTTCGACATTGCTTATACGCAAACTGGACATAAGGTGACTTTTGACGGATTGGACCGGATGCGTTCACCGTATTACCTTGCATTGGTAAAGTCGCCGCTTTATTCTCCTTATCAATATAATGAAAGTGGTTCTTTGAGCGGTCGTTTGACGGATGTGGATGAGTTGAATTATGGTAATCCGTTGGCTCTGTTGGAGAAAGATAATATGCCGACGCTTGATAAATACCGTTTTACATTGAACTTGCGTCCGACTTACCAGATTACCGACCGTTTGGAGGCTGCCGCGCTTTTCGGTTTTTCTTATGATAAGGAAAATGAAGACTTGTTTATTCCCGATGCAGGCATAGCGAACGAACCGCTTTACAATAGTTTGGGTGAAGTGTACGCTACGGCGTTGAATGAAGTTCGCAGCTCTATGGCCCGGCAGACTTCCCTTTCGCTTGATGCCTATTTAAAATGGGACATCTTGAAAGGGTACCGGCATAATCTGTCCGCAGCCTTGGGCTATCGTTTTTATAACGACTATTTCAAGTATACATACGGCCAAGGGTACAACACGGGCTCCGACTATATGACAGCTTTGTCCAATACGACAAGTGATTTGCGTTATCTTTTCGGGACGGAATACATGGACCGAAACATGTCTTGGTATTTGAATGCGGATTATGGTTTTATGAACAAGTATTTCCTGAACTTGGGTATGTCGATGGAGACTTCTTCTCGTTTTGGTAACGAAGCCGGAGGTATAGACTTATGCGGTGTGTCGTGGGGATATTTCCCGTCGGTCAGCGGAGCCTGGCTTATTTCTTCCGAGAAGTTTATGCGCAACGTGGACTTCATTGACAATCTGAAGTTGCGTGTGGCTTATACGATGGCCGGTAACGGTAATTTGCCTGTTTATGCCAACCGTACTTATTTCACATCTTCTTTGGTGGCTAATGATGCGACGGGAATTGTTTTGAGCAATATCGGGAATGAAAAGTTGAAGTGGGAAACTACAGGTCGGGCTAACGTAGGATTGGACTTTAGTATCCTGTCCAATCGTTTGAGCATGAACATCGACTATTTCTATTCCAAAACGAAAGATCTGGTGACGCTCCGTTCCTTGAACGAAGAGGCTGGTTTGCAGTATTATTATGACAATAATGGCGAAATGGAAAATCAGGGATTTGAAATTGCGGCTAATGCCCGTATCGTGGATACGAAAGATTTCAAGTTCAATATAGGGTTGACCGTAGGCCATTATAAGAATAAAATTACATCCTTGCCCAATGGCAGTTTCACTACGGAATTGGCCGGAGGAACGGTATTGACTACAGAAGGACAGCCGGTGGGCGTGTTCTATGGTTACCAGACCGACGGGGTGTATGCCACAGCACAAGAGGCGGCAGATGCCGGGCTTGCCATTCTTTCTTCTTCGGGGCAGCGTATTCCTTTCTCGGCCGGTGACATGCGTTTCGTGGATCATTCTAAGGACGGTATCATCGGGGAAGATGATCGTGTGATCATCGGTGACCCGAATCCGGACATCTATGGTAACTTCAATTTGAACTTCCGTTGGCGTGATTTGGAGTTGGGGGCACTCTTTACTTATTCTTTGGGTAATGATGCCTATAATGCTTTGCGTGCCAACTTGGAGTCGGGCAGCAGTTTGTCCAACCAAAGCATAGCTATGGAGAACCGTTGGATGGCAGATGGCCAAGTGACAGATATTCCTCGTGCCACTTTTGATGACCCGATGGGGAATGCCCGTTTCTCAGACCGTTGGATTGAGGACGCGTCCTATTTGAAATTTAAACGCCTGATGTTGTCTTACCGTGTTCCCGTACGTTCTACCTCATTCTTGCAAGGAATATCGGTATGGGCGGCAGTGAACAATCTTTGCACGCTGACGAAGTATTTGGGTACGGATCCTGAATTTTCATACAGTCAGTCCGTGCTTTACCAAGGTGTGGATGCAGGGTTGGTGCCACAGTCGCGTTCGTTCCAGATTGGGGTGAAATTGAATTTGTAATGCAAAATAAGAAAGTGAATATGAAGACATTTATCAAAAACTATATGAAAGCTGTGGGTGTCGTTTGTGCTTGCATGGCAGCTTTCCCCGCCTGTACGGATATGATGGAGACAGATTCTACTACGGTAGGTTTTGAGGAGGACAACCGTTTGGATTCTCCTAATGACTCTCTCTATTCCGTGTTGGGTATTCTTTCGCAGGTGCAACGTTTGGGCGACCGCTATGTGCTGTTGGGCGAGTTGCGCGGCGACCTGATGGAAGCGACCGAGGATGCAAAAGTGGATATTCAGGAGATTTCCAATTTCAAGGTCTCGTCGGATAACGAGTATGCTTCGTTCTATGATTATTACAATATTATTAACAACTGTAATTATGCCATAGCGAAGATGGACACGAATATCGTGTTTTACGAAGACAAGGTTATGATTCCCGAATATGCGCAAATCAAAGTGATACGGGCTTGGACCTATTGGCAACTGGCCTTGGCGGCCGGGAAAGTCAGTTGGATTGAAGAACCCGTGTTGAGCTTGGAGGCCGCACTCAAGGAGTATCCGCAGAAGGGGCTTGAAGATTTGGCACAGCTGCTGATTGATGATTTGACACCATATATAGGTGTACGTGCCTTGGATTATGGGACGATAGACAATTTCGATTCGCGCAAGATGTTCCTCCCCGTAGATATGGTATTGGGCGACTTGTATCTTTTCTTGGGACGTTATGCGGAAGCTGCTACGGCATATTACCGTCTGATAGACAAACGTAAGCTGACATTGACAAGTTCTTATGGTAACTATTGGACGAATACGGCTCGTACGGGTGGGTCTGCAGCTTGGATATCAGCTTATGTGAATACAGGTTCCAATGAATTACTTTCTTCTTTGGTGTACAGTTCCCGTCCCGATGCTTACCACCCACAGTTGGTACGTTGGTCATACAATGAAGTGCCTTCGATTGTACCTACAACTTCTTTTGTGGATTGGATGTCACGTGTGTCACATTACTATGCCGCCGAAAATACCACCCGTATACAGGGATTCTTTACTGGGGATTTACGTGGGCTGTTTGAGTTCTCGAATGGTACAACTTCTTCTGTGTCTTATACTACCGATGGTTTGGGGGATTATAAGGGTACGCTTATTGATAAATTCTATTCCTTGTCCACATCTGGCGGAGTGGAGGACCCGGAAAATGAAGCGTTGGGAGGATTGCGTTATGTACGTAATCTGCCGGTATACCGTACTTCACAGGTTTACTTGCGTTTGGCTGAGGCCATCAACCGTTACGGGCGTCCGGCTACGGCTTTTGCTGTCTTGGCATACGGCTTGAACAAGACAAATTTGGCCAATACGACGAGGATTCCGGCATCTGAACGCACGGGGGAAATGTTTTTGGACTTTACGTCCGATTCCTACGATAATAATGTAGGTACGGCAACCCGTGGGCGTGGGCGGGCCATAGGCTTTCCTACCTCGGATTATCTCATCCCGGATTATACACCGTATGATACCATCAAGGTGGTAGACGGTGAGACGGGAGAGGAAAAAGATACGGTGGTGGTTTCCAAAGACCCCATCCGTTTGGCTGCCGCCAAGGCTGATTCTATCGAATATGTAGAAGACCGTATCATTGATGAAATGGCCGCAGAGACCGCTTTCGAAGGCAGCCGTTTCTTCGATTTGATGCGTATTGCACGCCACCGTGGGCGTTGGCCGGCTTATGCAGCAGAGAAAGTGGCAGCCCGTTTTGGAAATGGGGGCGAGGCCGTCAAAGCCCGTCTGATGGATGAAAGTGAATGGTTTTTAAAGTAATAAATGATTTTAGCAAATATGAGAAAACTAGTAGTTAAAATGATGTTGGGAGCTGCGGCCTTGACTGGTGTCCAAGGGTTGCAGGCACAAGACCCTCTGACGTTTGAGGCAGACTTCACGTTGGGTGATATGGGCGGATGGCCGAGTCATCGGAGCCGGGCTTTTGTGGCCGACTTCAACAATGACGGATGGATGGACATGTACTTGAACGGAACTTCCGAGAACAAAGGTTGGCAGTCGCGTGGCGTGTTGGTCAAGAACTTGGGCGACGGTCAGTTTGAAGGGGTTACGGATGCCATCTTTGACTATGAGACAACGTACGAAAAAGTCTATTCTTTGGATACGATATGGCACGAAGACGGTTCGTATGAGTTGCAGGATTCCATATTGGACGGTAAGGTCGTGATGGATACTATTGTGACCGAGAAGTTTGTAGGCATGAAGAACGGACTGCCGCGCACGGCGTTCGGGCAAGGTAGCCAGCCCATTGATTTCAATAATGACGGTTTGGTGGACTTCATTATTCTTAATACCGGTGGAAATGATACCGGCACATCGCAAGGTTATGTATTGGTCATCAATAAGGGAGATTGGCAGTTTGAGGTGTTGGAGGATCCGGTTCTTTCTAGTATAGGTGGATTGTCTTCTAATACCAATGGTGACAAATTTAATGAGAATAGCCCTTACGGTTCATTGGTGACGGGGGATTATGATAAGGATGGTTTCACGGATGTGTTGCTTTGCGGTAATGGGCCTGCAGGACGTTATACGATGTTATTGCGTAATGTGAACGGTGACCATTTCGAGGAAGCGCGGGTTTTCCATCCGCTGCCATTCGATGAGGAACTGACTAAAAAAGGAATCTATGAACAACTCGAAGATACAACAGATCCTGAGACCGGTGCGGATGTTCCGGGAGCATATATAGACAAGCCTACGCTGAAACCTATGCAAATGTCCCACGGTTCTGTCGTGTTCATTGATTTGGATGGTGATAGTTGGTTGGACGTGGTTGTGACAGGATATGCAGAGGCGCGTGAGAATATGGGGGAAATCACCGGTAACCAGATCCGTTTCTACAAGAACCTACAGAATGGCGAGTTTCAGGATGTGACAAATTCTCCTTCGCTTATTGAAGCGGCCAGTACGGTGTTGAATACTTATGGTATGACCGTGGATGGTACAATGGCTGATGTGTTCCGTGCCTGGGGATGCGAAGAAGGCATTACCCTCGCGTTGGACTTTGATCAGGACGGACGTACCGACCTGATGCAGTTAGGCACACAGGGATGCTCTTGGGGTTGGGGTGGTACCCGTACGTTAAAGCAATCTAACCAACTGAGAAACATATCGGATGAAAACGGTTTCCGGTTTGAAGAAATCCCCACCGATATTACTCCGGCCGCCATGGCATCCTGCTATCGTTTCATTTGTGTGGATTTGAATGGGGATGATTATCCGGACTATATGACCAACGGATGGACTTCCAAGGTCAATCCTGCCACAGGAGAAGCCGCAGGATGGGGGCGTTTTGTGGATTTAAGCGATAATAGTACGGTTTATAATACCTATTTCTTCAATGATGAAAGCAATGAGGTGTTTGGCGGTTATCTGGCCAAAAGCGAGCCGAGCGTGAACAACTTCGGAGATTTTGATAACGATTATAATATGGAGCTTCTCACTTCAGATTATACAGGAAGTCCGGACAATGGGCGTAACGACCAACAGGTTATCAGTTGGAATAAGACCGGAGTGGAATTTTATGCTCCGGAGGAAGTGGGTGAAGTGAATGTTACTCCGGAGAAAGGACGTGTAACTGTGGAATGGGAAGCTTCGGATATGAACAATGGCAATCCGGCCATGTTCAACCTTTATATACAGGACAAGCAAAGCGGTGCGCTGCGCATGGTGGTTCCGGCTAACCTTGAGACTGGAAAGCAGTTGGCTTATGCTATGTTTGGTTGTTATGTGAATACAGGTAATGAGGATGGGGCAGCTTCTTATGTCTTTGACAAGCTTCCTGCGGGTGATTACATCGTGGGGGTGCAGGCTGTGAATTATGCTTATCAGGCTACGGCATGGACCACGACCGAGGTGTCTGTGACGGAGAGTGATTATGTGGGTGTGTCTTCGCAGTCTGTGGCACGGGGTATGCAGGTCATTGTCAATGGTGATGCTATTGTTGTGACGAGTGCTAGTGATATCTCGGTGAATGTCTATAACATGCAAGGTGCCGAGGTAGCTTCGGGAATGACGAATGAACCCATTACCGTAAATGGCAAGGGCGTATTCGTGGTAAAGGCCGGAAATGAGGCCGTCAAGGTCGTGAAATAAGTAAAACGGTTATAGTGATTGAATGTGAATGAAGGCCCGGGCGGCCTTAGAAGGCAGTCCGGGTCTTTCGAAAATAACTTTAAACGAATAAAAATACAGAAGACATGAAAAATGCTACTTTTAAAACAGTGTTGACTTGTTGTGCGGCTTTAGCCTTGTGTCAGGCAGCCGAGGCACAGCGTGTAACGTTTGAACAGAATCGGGACTTCCGCGACCAAGTGGGATGGCCCGTGCATCGTGGATGCCCTATTGTGGCCGACTTCGATAATGACGGTTTCATGGACGTGTATTACGGAGGTACATCCTGTGAAAACGGTTGGGCATGTCGCGGCGTGTTGGCCCGTTCCAATGGGGATGGTGCTTTTTCTGCGAATTTGGAAGCCATCTTTGACTATGAGACAACGTACGAAAAAGTCTATTCTTTGGATACGATATGGCACGAAGACGGTTCGTATGAGTTGCAGGATTCCATATTGGACGGCAAGGTCGTGATGGATACCATTGTGACCGAGAAGTTTGTAGGTATGAAGAACGGACTGCCTGTTTCTCTTCGTGGCTTCGGAAGCCAACCTTTTGATTTTAATTCCGACGGGTTGGTGGATTTTATAACCTTGAATCAAGGTGGAAACATGTCAGGATTGAATCCCCGTTACACATTGGTGAAAAATTTAGGTGGAGGACAGTTCGAGACTGTGGAAGATGCGGTGTTGGCTGCATTTAATTACACCGGCGATGATAATTTCCTCTTTAATGAAGGCTCACAGTATGCGTCTTTAGTGACTGGGGATTATGACCGTGACGGTTATACAGATTTGTTGATTACAGGACAGGCTCCTACGGAGGGGCGTTTTGTCAAGTTGTTCCGTAACGTGAACGGGGAGCGTTTTGAGAATGTGAACGTGTTCCATCCTCTGCCATTTGACAAAGAACCCAACCGGAAGGGGTTATATAAATTGGGAGAAAGCATATATGACCCGGAAACCGGTACGACGGTAGAAGGCGAATATACCGAGGAACCGACTATGCAGGCCAAACCTTTGTCTCATGGTTCGGTGGCATTTATAGATTTCGACAACGACGGTTGGTTGGATATTGTGTCTACAGGTTGGGCTGACGGTACAGAGGGTAAGTTGGTCGGAGTAGAGATTGGAGGAGATGAAATCCGTTTTTATCGTAACCTGCAAAATGGAGAGTTCCAAGATGTGACAGACAGATTTGTCGGGGCTGCTCAGGGTATTTTGGATATGTTGGGTATTGCGCGAGATGCGAATTATGAGGTAAGGGATGTCTTCTCGGCCTGGGGAATGGATTCCGGTTTGATGTTGGCTACCGACTTTGACCAGGACGGTAAGATGGATTTGTGGATTCATGGGGCTGTTGCGGGAGGCAGGCCACGTTTCTCGAGTTATTTGACGTTCGGCATGGGTGAAGATTATGCGTCTGTGGAAGAATGGACTACAGGTATTCTTCCTGCACATACGGTGGCGAAATTGGGCGTTATGTTTGCCGATTTCAATGGGGACGACATTCCCGATTTCTATCAACGTGGTTGTTGTGACGAAATTTGCCAAGACGAGTCCGTGCCTGAGAAATTCGGTCAGGCTTATTCATGGAGTCGTTTGTTCAGTATTAGCGAAGGGCAGGTTGGTGCTTATGGCTATCCGCAATATGCCGATTATTGGACGGCAGAATGCTATGGGGCACGAATTCCTCAAAGCGATGGTGATGGACAGACCATGGATGCGACTTTTGGGGATGTGAACGGAGACGGCCTGTTGGATATCATGAGTACCGACTGGACGGATAAGGCCGATGATGCGATTCCCAGTTATAACGTGACGGAGGGTGCGGAAGTCATTATGCCCGATGAGCCGGAAATCATAGAAGCGGAAAACGGAAAAGGTTGTATTACTTTGAAATGGGATCGTTCGGAGATGAACAATGGTAATGCGGCGATGTATAATGTGTATGCACAGAGTAAGGACGGGAACGTGTTCCGTATTTTGGTTCCGGCTAACATAGAGACGGGCAAACAGTTGTCTTATCAGATGTTTGGGACGTATGCGACTACTTATGCGGAAGATTATCAATATTACACTTTCGACAAATTACCGGCAGGTGATTATACAGTGGGTGTGCAAGCCGTGAACTACGCTTATGCTGCCACTCCGTTCGTTACGACGGATGTTACGGTGACGGAAGGGGCAGACGGGGTAAAACTGACATCAACTACTTCAGCGGCTTTGAAAGTGGTTGTGGATGGTGACGTGCTGACGGTAGTAACTGACGAAGATGTACAAGTGAATATTTACAATATGCAAGGCTCTGAAGTCGGTTCAGGCAGAACCAATGAAGCCATTACGGTGAACGGTAAGGGCGTATTCGTGGTGGAAGCCGGTGACAAAGTGGCCAAGATTGTAAAATAAAGAAGCACAGTTTAAGTGATTAACTGTGAATTAGGTTAGGTTGTTGGGCTCGGATGGCCTGTGAAGGTCGTCCGGGCCTTTTTCTTGGAACGTAAGGACGAATGCTCCGGGATGCCGGGGTAGTCCCGTTTGGCTTGCGCCAAAACCGTTGCTTTTTGGAGCAAACTTATTTCATCAGACGACCGAAAGAATGTTATTTTTGCATGTTTATGATTTATTTACTCAATAAGTTGGACGATAAAAAATGAAAAAAAAGTTCTTATTTGCCGCATTGTTGATTTGCGGCACCTTACCATCTGTGGCTGAAGAGAAGCCACGCTACCAAGATGCCTCATTGCCCGTGGAAGAACGGGTGGAAGATTTGCTGAGGCGCATGACTTTGCATGAGAAGGTCTTGCAACTGCAAAACAATTCCAACAGTGACATTAATGCCGTGGAAAGCCATTATAAGGAGAGTACAGGTACGATGCATGAGATGAGCAAGACGGCGAAAGAAGCAGCCGAACTGTTTAAAAAACTCCAACATCATCTCCGTACACGGACACCGTGGGGGATTCCGGCCTTGATTACCGTGGAAGGCATCAATGGGGTATTGCAGGATGGGTGCACGATATTTCCACAGGCTATTGCTCAAGGGTCCACTTTCAACCCTGATTTGGTGGAGGATATGGCCGAAGCCATCGGCCGGGAAGCTCATGTGATAGGTATCCGGCAGTTGCAATGTCCTGTGCTCGACATTGCGCGTGAACTCCGTTGGGGGCGTGTGGAAGAGACTTTCGGTGAAGACCCGTTCCTGATTGGCGAGATGGGCACTTCCTTCGTGCGTGGTTCGCAAACGGAAGGCGTAGGCGCAATGCCCAAACATTTTGTGGCTCATGGTACACCGACGGGAGGTCTGAATTGTGCTTATGTGGCCGGGGGGGAGCGAGAGTTGCGTAACTTGTATGCTTATCCTTTTGCGAAAGTCATCCGCAATGCCGATCCCGTGTCGGTCATGAGTTGTTATAGTGCTTATGATGGTGTGCCGATGACGCATTCGGCTTATTATATGACAGACTTCCTGCGCGGGGAGTTAGGCTTTAAAGGGTATGTGTATTCCGACTGGGGAGCTGTAGACCGTTTGAAAGTGTTCCATCAGGCCGTGGCCACTTCCGAAGAAGCGGCCCGTAAGGCCATTATCGCCGGTATCGATATGGATGTATGGGATTGGGCTTATCAGACACTGGAGGAGCAGGTGAAGAAAGGGCAGTTGGATGAGTACTATATCGACCGGGCTTGTCGGCGGATACTGGAAGCCAAGTTCAAACTCGGCCTTTTCGATGAAGGCGAGGATGCCATTGATCCGGCCAAGGTGGACAAAGTGGTACGTAGCAAAGAGCATGTGGCTTTAGCCAAGGCTGTGGCGGACGAAAGTATCGTCTTGTTGGAGAATAAGAACAATATCCTTCCTTTGGATTTGTCGCGTTACAAATCTATCGCTTTGTTGGGCCCGAACAGCAATTACGGTGTGGCCGGTGATTATGGATGGGTCAATGCCGACCATCATGAGTGTGTCACGTTGTTCGACGGCTTGAAGAATGCGTTGGGACAGAAGGTACAGGTGAACCAGTTGGACGGTTGTGATTGGTGGAGCCAGAAAGAAGACGGTATCGCTGCCGCCGTGGAGTTGGCCCGTAAAAGTGATATTGCCATCGTGGCTGTGGGTACGCGTAGTCTTTGGTTGGGGCGGAATGCCAAGGCCAACAAAGTGACTTCGGGAGAAGGGTTCGACCTTTCTTCGTTAGAGTTGCCTGGCAAGCAGTTGGATTTGTTGAAAGCGGTGAAAGCGACAGGCAAGCCAGTAGTGGTGGTGCTGATAACCGGTAAGCCTTTGGTCATGACTTGGGCCAAGGAGAATGCCGATGCCGTAGTGTTACAGTTTTATGGCGGCGAGCAGCAGGGGAATGCCATGGCCGATGTATTGTTGGGCAAGGTGAATCCTTCCGGTCGTTTGAATGTCTCTTTCCCGCGCAGTACCGGTAATACGCCGTGTTATTATAATTATTATCGGACTGACCGCGAAACGGTGTTCGACAAGGGTGGAAGTCTGGATGAGCCTAACGGCCATTACGTGTTCGACAAACCTTATGCCTTGTGGAATTTCGGGTACGGATTGAGTTATACGGATTTTGAGTATAGTGATTTCAGCCTGAACGATACCGTGTTCTCGGCAAATGGAAAATTGAAAGCCAAGGTCAAAGTGAAGAATACGGGTAAACGTGACGGGAAGGAGGTCGTACAATTGTATGTGCATGACCTCGTCGCTTCCGTTTCACAGCCGGTGCAGCAGCTCAAGGCTTTCAAGAAAGTGGAGGTACCGGCAGGCAAAGAAGTGGAAGTGGAGTTGGAAATGCCCATGGAAGAGTTGTCTTTCTGTAACGAATATCTGAAACGTGTCGTGGAACCCGGTGATGTGGAAATACAGATAGGACGTGCGTCAGACAATATCGTGTTCCGGAAAACCATTGTGGTGAAATAGATTCCTTTTCAGGCCGCTTTTTCCTTTGGAAGAAGCGGCCTGAAGCATTTTTTCTATTTTTTGCGCCGTAATTCTTGCGGCTTCTGTATTTTTTTTACTCTCTTTGTGCCCGTGAATGTAATGCTTGGAAAAAATTAATTCTTAGATAAAATAGCAATGAAAAAAAGATTGGATATTACACTTATCAAAAAAATGTTCCTCTTGTCCTTGTGGACCGTGCCGGTTGTTTCGCAGGCCGATGATATTGTCGTGGCGGACGGGATGTGGAAAATTACTTATATGGAAAGCGAGAAGGCTTTCCGTATCAACGTACTGAACGAAGGGGGGGCTGCGCGGAAGTGTGTCGTGAACCATTCGGTTTCGGTAGCCCGTTATGATAATGCCGAGGGGGTGGCACGCGAAGTGACAACGGCTTCGTTTGCCGATGTGGCCCGTGCGGAAGAAGCGGTGGATAATGAATTCGGTGCGGGCAAATGCTATACGTTTACGTTCAGCCGTCCGGACAATGGTGATGAAGTGACGATGAAGCAACGTTTTTATATTTATCCCGGCTTGGATTACATGCTGACGGACCTTTCTGTGGAGGGGGATGCCGCTATCCGAAGCAACTATTTGGCTCCTGTCTCTGTGGACGCAAATTATACGCTTTACATGTCCGATGATGGTAACCGCATGTTGAAAGTGCCGTTCGACAATGATGGTTTCGGGCGTTACGGAAAATACAAGATGAGTGGTGAAGTCATTTCGTATGAGGTTTCTGCGCTTTACGAAGGGAAGAGCCGGGAAGGGTTGGTTTTAGGTTCGGTGGATCATGATTTATGGAAGAGTGCCGTCAGTGCCAACTTGTCGAATAACGGGAGCGTGAACGAACTTCGTGTATATTCCGGTGTGTCGACTTCAGAAACGCGTGATGCCATTCCTCATGGCAAGGTGAAAGGGCCGGTCGTGACCTCTGCCCGTATGTTCGTGGGATATTTCGATGATTGGCGCGTGGGGATGGAGACATTTGCCGATGCCAACAACCTTGTGGCACCGCGTACCGAGACCTGGACATACGGCACGCCCTTCGGATGGCAGAGTTGGGGGGTGTTGGAAAGCAAGAACTCTTATGCCACGGATGTGGAAATTTCAGATTATTACCATGACGTGCTGACTCCGGCGGGCTTTTGCAACAGCCAAGGGAATATTATTTTTAGCCTTGACGCAGGCGATGGAATGAGCAATGTGGAGCATTTGAACTTTATCAACCAATGTAAGAAGAAAAACCAAATGGTAGGGTGTTACAGTACGCCGTTCTCCATGTGGAGCGGGGAGAACCCCAATTGGGACGATGTGTTAGGTACGGCTTCCGACGGGACGAAGTGGACGCGTTGGGATGTCGTGCTCAAGGCCAATGGCAAACCGATTTGGTATGACGGTGCGTATTGTATGGATCCTACGCATCCTTATACGAAAAGTGCCATGGCGAATTTCATACGTACGCAATATTCGTATGGGTTCAAGTATATCAAAATGGACTTTGTGAATTGCGGCATCATACAAGCTGATTCTTATTATAACCCGGAGGTGACTACGGCGGTGGCCGCTTATAGCGAGGGAATGGATTACATCCGCCGTCAAATGGATAAGTATGGCATGTTTGCCGCTTTTTCCATCGCTCCGCTCTTTCCTTACCAATATGCGAACTCCCGGCGCATCGCGTGTGACACATGGGGGTCTATCGAACAGACGGAATTCAGTATGAACGCCATCTCAGGCGGATGGTGGACCGACCGTCTTTTCCAATATAACGACCCCGACCATTTGGTGTTGGTGGGGAACAAGGACCAGTTGAACAATACTATTGGCGAGAACCGCGCCCGCTATACCAACGGGGCTGTGACAGGCATGATGCTCGTGGCGGACAACTTCAGCCTGAACGACCGTTCGGGGCAAGGTTGGGCGGAACGGTCGCGTGAAGTGGCGCAGACCGTGATGCTGAACAAGGACATCAATGAGATGGCAGACATGGGACGTTCTTTCCGTCCGGTATATGGTTACAAGGAGTATAACGGAAATGCGGACGGAGCGGAAAATTTCTTCATGTTCGATAACGATAAATATCTGTACGTAGCGGTGTTCAATTATCAGAAAAATGAGCTTTCGGGTAATATTCCATTGGATTTACTGGATATTTCTTCCGATGCTTTTTCCGAAGTGCGTGAGCTTTGGACGAATGAATTGATAAAAGTGGACGGGAACTTACCGTATAGTGTTCCAGAGAAAGATGTACGTGTGTACCGCTTTAAGAAAACGGGAGGCAGTGGAGTGAAAGACATGGAAAATGAAGCAATGGTTCGAACGAAAGTCGTACCCCTCGGAGGAAAGCGTTTGATGGTTTATTCCGGTAAAGATATGAATCGCATAGAGGTCTATGATATGCAGGGACGTCTGAACGGTACGAGAGACTTGTCAGGTCGTACCCAAATGGAATTGGACTTGCCACATTTCAACGGTATGGCTCTGGTGAGGATTCACTATGCTGATGGAACGAAAGAAGTCTGCAAAACTTTGGTATATTAAAAGATTGTGAAATAATTATATGAAAATGAGAAAGAAAGGAGTGATTTGTACGATGTGGTGTGCATGCCTGTTCCCGGCCATGGCGGCTATGGCAGAAGATGTGGTCATCAAGGCGGGAGATTTGCGCATCACGTACGTGGAGAATGGGAAACAATTCAATGTGGAGTATAACGGCGGGAAGGCTTACCGGCCCGTGTTCATGGGTTCTGTGCCGGAGGCTACGTACGACATCCATGGCAAGGACGGTTTCCGTATCAGTTCGGCTTCGTGTGCGGAGGCCGACTACCAGAAGCGTACGGTGAACGATGCCTTTGGAAAGGGGACGTGCCATGCGTTTGTCTTCTCATCGCCTGCCAGTGGCGATGACGTGACTCTTACACAAGAGTTTTACGTGTATGAGGGACGGGATTACGTGTTGACGGACGTGGTGCTGAAAGGGGATGCCTCCCTTCGTTCCAACTACCTTGCGCCCGTGGCGGTGGCTACGCCTTACGACCTGTATGCTCCGGCGCAGACGAACCGCATGTTGAAGGTTCCTTTCGACAATGACGGTTTCGTACGTTACCATAAGAACCGTCTGGCAGGCGACATGACCTCTTACGAGGTTTCCGCGCTTTATGCGGGAGAGAGCCGCCGGGGCATCGTGTTGGGTTCGGTGGAGCATAACCGTTGGAAGAGTGCCGTGGAGGTGAAAGCTTCGGGCGACAGCCGCGTGGAAGCGTTGAAGGTGTTCTCCGGGGTTTCAAATAAGGAGACGCGCGACGAGCTGCCGCATGGAAAGGTAAAAGGGCCGGAGGTGCGTTCGGCATTGATGTTCATCGGGGCTTTTTCCGATTGGCGCAATGGAATGGAGGAATATGCCCGGGCTAATACTTTGGTGCAGCCCATGCGTAAGACATGGAAGCGCGGCACGCCTTTCGGTTGGCAGAGCTGGGGCGTGATGTCGGACAAGAACAGCTATGATGTGGACGTGGCCGTATCCGAATACTTCAAAGAGACATTGAAACCGAATGGATTTTGCAACAGCCAAGGCATCAACGTGATGAGCATTGATGCATGGGATGGCATGAACAGCGAACAACGTACCCGGTTCTCGGAAGTGGTGAAGAAGAATGGGCAGGTGCCCGGTTCGTACGTCACGCCTTTCTGTTTGTGGTGGAACGAAGACATGTTGTACAGGAAGATTTGCGAAGGCAGCCAGTATACGGGGTATGAATGTGTGATTAAGGTGAACGGCAAACCGGCCAAGTTGGACGGCGCGTATTGCCTCGACCCCACGCATCCCGGAACGAAGGAATTTATCAGCCGTGAAGTGCAGAACAAGAAAAAAGAGGGATTTGAATACCTGAAAGTGGACTTTACCAGCAACGGTATGGTGCAGGCCGACTCCTATTATAATAAGGACGTGACCACGGCCGTGGAGGCTTATAACGAAGGTTTCTCCCACTTCATCAGCGAGGTGGACAAAGGCGAACCGATGTTCATCGCCCTTTCCATCGCTCCGATATTCCCTTATCAGTACG
The DNA here is from genome assembly GCF_900683745.1 of Paraprevotella xylaniphila YIT 11841. Lineage (NCBI taxonomy): Bacteria > Pseudomonadati > Bacteroidota > Bacteroidia > Bacteroidales > Prevotellaceae > Paraprevotella > Paraprevotella xylaniphila. Next base: position 2,447,386 of record NZ_LR215980.1, on the reverse strand, counting down.
GGAACTCACGCCGCATCGCTTGCGACACTTGGGGCAAGATCGGACAGTCGGAATACAGCCTGAACGCCGTGTCGGGCGGTTGGTGGACGAATGAGTTCTACCAATATAACGACCCGGACCATCTCGTGCTGGTAGGAAACGATGCGGAGAAGGAAACGGAAGGCGAGAACCGTGCCCGTATCACCAACGGGGCCGTGTCGGGGATGGTATTGGTGTCGGACAATTACAGCTTGGAGGACAAGTCCGGACGTGGGGATGCCAAACTTTCCCGCGAACGCGCCCAAAAGATTTTGATGAACAAGGACGTGAACGAAATGGCGGATTTCGGACGTTCGGCCCGTCCGGTGTATGGCTATCGCGAATACAACGACAAGGGCGACGGAGCGGAGAACTGTTTCGTCTTGGATACGGAAAAGTATTTGTATGTGTCTGTCGTGAACTATAAAGACAACCGGATTGCCGGTAAGGTGGCTTTGGAGCGTTTGGGGCTTTCCCCGTCTTCTTTCTCCTCGGTAAAGGAGTTGTGGAGCAGTGCTGACGTGAAAGTCGGCAAGGACGGTCTGTCCTACGACGTGCCGGGCAAGGATGCCAAGATTTTCCGTTTCTTGAAAAAATAAGGAATACCGGTCATGAAAGCATTGTTTTCGATAATTTTAAGTGGCCTTATGTGTTTCTGCGTTCCCGCCGGGGCACAGGAACATATTGCCCGCGAATACATCGAATGGTCCGATGTCTGGTTGACGGGTGCCAACCAGACGGACAAGCCTCACGTCCTGTTGCTCGGCAACTCCATCACGAGAGGGTATCACCCCAAAGTCGAAAAGTTGTTGGAAGGCAAAGCCTACGTGGGGCGGCTTTCCGGTTCGAAGAGTGTGGGCGACCCTGCCTTGCTCGACGAGGTGGAGGCCATACTGAAGCACAACCACTTCGACGTGATTCATTTCAACAACGGCCTGCACGGTTTTGATTATACGGAGGAAGAGTATGCAAAAGCTTTTCCCGAGTATGTGGCGTTGCTCAGGAAGTATGCGCCCGATGCCAAACTAATTTGGGCCACAATCACGCCGGTACGGCAAGGTGAAGGGATGAAGGAGTTTGCCCCTATCACGGAGCGTATGAAGGCCCGTAATGCCATCGCGACGGAATATGTGAAGTCGCAGGGCATCGAGGTCAACGACTTGTGGAGCGTTGTGGCAGACCATCCCGAATATTATGCCGGGGGAGACGGAACGCATCCCGTGGATGCCGGATTCGATGCCTTGGCCCGGCAAGTGGCCAAAGTCGTGGAGGAGGCTTTGCCGAAGACGAAGTAGAGCGGTAGTAAAGGTTATTTTTATAAGCGTCCGGTTCTCATTTCCTTTTTGGGGCATGGGAACCGGATTTTCATTTTGTCAGAATGTCAATGTCAGGGGGCGAGATTGCTGTATCCGTCCGCTCGGCCGGAGTCTTCTGGAAATATTCGATTCTCGTGCAAGGAGGTGGAAGCGTATGGTCAGCGATATGCGGCTTTGGCTTGTCACGGAGTCTTCCGGATGCCTGATTTTACCGCGTGTGAATGGTTGAGGTGTAAACGTATGGCGGTGTTTTTCCGTCATCTTGATATTTGTTTTTTGTCGACGGAAATGTCCCAAATAGAGGAAAAACGCCCCGGAAGCGTACGTTTGTGTCCCGTTTTCAGGCCGTTTTTCAGCCGGTGTGCAGAGGTTGCCGGAATGACGTGCGGAGAAAAAAAGTGTTTTTTCAGCCAAACGGTTTTTCGTTTGGCTGAGATTGATTCGCAATTTTGCTTAACAAAATAAAAAATAGAGCCTGAATTGTAAAAATCTGTATTCAAGAATGTGCAGGAAAACGTATGGAACAGCTTTATGCCGTGCTTTTCTTTATTCCAATAAGTCCTGTTCTCCTTTCATTTTGTCTGCCGGAACTCGAAAAGGATGACGTTGTGATATTTGTCAGATGATAAGGAGACGGCGCGTGTATTTGCCGGAGCAGAAGAAAATGAAAAACGATGGAACCGTTAAAAGAGCTAAACGATTCGCGCTCTTTTGTTGTAAAGTGTAAATGACACACTCATGAGAGCTAAAAGAGAAACATTTAATTCTCATACGGTATTATTTGCGTTATGACGGGGCCGATACGGGTGTTTGTTGCTGCTATGAACTGTATTTTTTAAATTTTGATGCATCTGTCTATTTCCAAATGACCTAATATCCGCTAAATTTGTATTGCCGAAAGGAAGAAAAGTAGGCGGTGTGAAATATTAAAAAGTATAAATCTCTAATACTAAACAGATGCATGCGGAAAGAAATGTAAAGCAGGTCATGAGGTGGTGCCTATACATCGTGTTAGGCTTTCCTTTGTTGAATTCATGCAAGGATGACTATATTTACGATAATGAGGAGCCGAGTTGGTTAGGTGCCAATATTTATGAATATTTGGAGTCGAGCGGACAGTTTGACTGCTATTTGGCGTTAGTGAACGATTTGGGATATAAGGAGACCTTGAGGCTTACAGGGAGTAAGACCATGTTTCCGGCTAATGACGAGGCTTTTTCCCGTTATTTCCTTTCAAAGGGACTTACAGGCGACGGGCCGGCACTGATTCACAAGATGTCGGCTTCGGAAAAGCGTTATTTGTTCAATTCCTCTATGCTGAATATGACTTACTTGAGTCACATGTTGGCCAATGTTTCTTCAAACGACCAGGGGATTGGGGAAGGCATCGCTTTGAGGCGTGCAACGTCTGCCTCTTATTTAGACAGTATTTCTTTTGTGAAGCCGGACGCGTTGCCGAAGACTGCTTTTTGGAATCGTTTCCGCGAACGCAAGGGAGCTTATTTGGCTGACAACGGTTCTAAAATGGCATTATATTGGACACCGGAATTCTTTTCGACTTCCGGCCTGACAGAAGCCGATTGGGCGGTAATCATGAAAGGTGAGGAAGGCAAGCCCTATGACACTCAAGGGTTTTATGTGAATGACGCGCATGTGGAATCCAATCGGAAGGACGTGACCTGCAAGAACGGTTATTTGCATATTGCGGACGACGTAGTGGCTCCCGCCCCCAATATGTCGGAAGTCATCAATTCGACGGCGGGGATGCACACTTTTGCGAGTCTGATGGAAAAGTTTGCTTATCCTTATTATGACGGGAGCGTGGACGATGCCGTGAAGGCTTATTACGGGGCGGGGAATATCAGTGATTCCGTGTTTGTGAAGCGTTACTTTAACCTGACGGATTTTTCTTCCGACCCGGAGGGCAAGGTGGATATTACGGGTTACGGGACATTGGCTTTCGACCCGTCGAATAATGTGTATGGCGGGAATACGGACATGGGTGTCATGTTCGTCCCTTCCGACGCGGCCATGAAAGATTATTGGGAATCTCCGCGCGGACAGTTCTTACGGGATTCTTACGCCGGATGGGACGAGGTGCCTACGAATGTCATTTCGGTTTTCCTGCAAAACCATCAGCGTTTGTCCTTCTTGACTTCCTTGCCTCATAATTGGGATATCATGACGGATAATGCCGGTTTTGAGATGTCCGTGAAGGAAGAGGATGTACAAAAGGCATACATCGCATGCAACGGTATCGTGTATATGACGGATAAGGTTTATCCGCCCGTGGATTATCAGGCCGTGTACGGTCCGGTGTTGACGGCCGACACGACAACCACCATGTCTGCGGCCATTAAAAATGATGACATGGATGACGTGAACAACCTGAAATACCACCTTTACCTGCGCTCCATGGATAACCAATACAACTTGCTTGTCCCGACAGACGATGCCATGGCGAACTACCGGGATCCCATCACGTGGGCGCTTTGGGCGAATGAAGGAGTAGACAAGCGGGAAATCTGGTCTTTTTATGTGAAGATGGGAAAGGTCGTTGCGGACGTGTACGACACGAACGAAGACGGCTCGAAAGGAACCCTTTTGCGGACAGTCGGGGCTGATGCCTTGGATACGGAAGGGGCAGAAGAGGTCGCCAACCGCTTGCAAGACATATTGGACATGCACATCGTGGTGGCCGATAATGAAGACGAACCGCTTTCCGGTTTCATCGATGAGGGCACTTTGCCGTATGTGCTGACAAAGGGCGGCTCCGTGCTCGCGCTTTCCGGAACAGGCGAGCAGGTGAAAGTCCAAGGAGGCGGTGACATGGAATTAGGATTGCCTGAGGCAGAGGTTGTTACTTTGGAGAAAGACCACAGGAAAGCACGGTATGAGATGGACAATGGCCGTACATTCTTTATCGACCGGATATTGCAGGACCCTTTCAAGTCGGTCTATTATACGATGACTGCCAATGAAGATTATCGTGCATTTTTTGATTTGTTGGTCGGGAATGACGATGTCTTTTTGTCTTTGGCCGATAACGAAGACTATAAAGACATAGAGCCGATTTTTGAGACTTCCGAGGGGGAGAACAGCAAGATGTCCGGCATAGGACCGGTAGTGACTTCCTTTAATAATTTCCGCTATACCGTGTTGGTGCCTACGCGTGCTGCCTTGGAAGAGGCTTTCCGTGACGACCCCGACCTGCATACATGGGACGAAATCAGTGCCCAGGCGGATTTGGATGTGAAAGCAGATTGGACACGCTACTTGTTGAACTTCCTGCGCTTCCATTTTATAGACGGCATGTTGCCGGTGAGCGGAGTTTCTTACCAAGGCAAGGCTTATCCGACCGCCGCGCGGGATGATAAGGGAATCTTTGTGTATGTCAAAGCGAGCAGTGACGGTAGCGGCATCACTTTCGAGCCGGAAAACGGGAACGGAGAAAAACAACAAGCCAAGGTCATCACATCGAATCAAGAGGATTATAATGTATTGACCCGTGACTATATCGTGAACGACAACGACTATACGTTGGCCACTCAAATCTTATCTTCGTCAAAAGCTGTATTGCATTTGGTGGACCATGCGATTAATTATCAAAAATAGACTTTAAATAAAAGATTATGAATAAGGTATATGCTATATTATTGTGGTTTGCATTGCTTTTCTTTCACAATGGGCTGTTTGCCCAAAACGGAGGCGTGATAGTGACCGGAAAGGTGTATGCGGAAGACGAACCTGAAGGCTTTATCGGGGCTACCGTGATAGAACAAGACAAGAATGGCCGTATTTACTCTTCGGCTTTGACCGATTTCAACGGGAACTTTTCTTTGAAGATCAAGAACCCCAACAACTCCTTGAATTTTTCTTTTGTCGGGTATAAGAAATTGACCTTGCCCATAGGGAACAAACGCAGGTTCGATGTGAAACTGGAATCGCAGAACGTGATGAAGGAAGTCACTGTGAAAGCCTCCAAATTAGTGGGAGGAGGCGGTTTGGCCATACCGGAACGGGAATATTCCGGAGCCATGCAGAAGTTTAACACGAAAGCTATCGAAGGGGTGTCTGTGGCTTCCATCGACGATGCCTTGCAGGGGCGTATTGCCGGACTGGACATTGTGGCGAACTCGGGAGACTTGGGCAGTGGTTCCGTGATGCGTATCCGTGGTATCACTTCCATCAATTCCAATTCGCAACCTTTGATTCTGTTGAATGGTATCCCCTTTGAAAGCAATATCGACGCTTCTTTCGACTTTGCTTCGGCCGACCAGGAACAATTTGCTTCCTTACTGTGCATCAGTCCGGACGATATAGAAGAGATTACGGTGTTGAAGGACGGTGCGGCAGCAGCTATCTGGGGGTCTCGCGGAGCCAATGGTGTGATTGATATTACGACGAAAAAAGGTGTGACGGGACCTACACGGGTGAGTTATTCTTACCGTTTCTCGGGGTTGGAGCAGCCTGAAGGCACCAAATTGCTGAATGGCGACGATTATACGATGCTGATGAAGCAGGCTTACTTCAACCGGAACCAGGAAGATTGCAATATCCCGGAATATAGTTACGACAAGGCGCAGTTTGTGAATGCGTACGGGACAGCCCAGGACTTTGAGAACTTCAACAACAATACAGATTGGGTGGACGAAGTTTCCAAATACGGCTTTACGCACGACCATAACCTTTCGGTCAGCGGAGGAGGTGAAAAGGCGAAGTTCAGGGCTTCTTTCGGATACTACAAGCAGACGGGTACCATCATCGGGCAGGAGCTGCACCGCTTTTCCAACCGGATGAACTTGGAGTATGCCGTGTCCTCCCGTCTGAAGTTCTTTACGGAATTTGCCATCACTTACACGGACAATGACAAGAACAATGAGGAGGGCGGAAACCTGTTGGACATCGCCCGTAAGAAGATGCCAAACGCTTCTGTCTTCCGGCAAGACAAGAACGGGAACAATACGGATGTCTATTTTAATATCGCGCAAAATACCCAGTTGAATGACGACCAAAGGGATTTGAAGAACCCTGTAGCGATGGCATACTTGGCTTCGTACCAACAGACGAACATGCGTATCATGCCGACATTACGTTTGCAGTATGATTTCCTGGATCCGGCGGGCACCGCCAAGTTGCGTTATGCCGGTTATGTCAAGTTCGATTCGGAGAACGTGAAGGATACGAAGTTCCTGCCACGTGAAACCACGTCCAAGAACTGGAACGATGGAAGCGTGAACAAGTCTTATAGTAAGGAGTCTGAGGCCGTATCCATTTATACAGACCATAATATCACTTGGCAACCGGACCTCGGGGAGCGGCAGTCTTTGATGTTGTATGCCGGTTGGCAGATGGATATATCAAACTCCCAGTACCAGGAGTTTGAACGGTACGGTTTGGCTTCTACTGTGGGGACGGATGTGACTTCCGAGGGACACTTGAATACGTTTAACAGTGGGAAGAGCGAAGGGCGCAACATGGCCTTCCTGTTCCGTGGGCATTATTTCCTGTTGGACCGTTATATTCTGGACTTGACCGCCCGTTGGGATGGCAGTTCCCGCTTCGGCCCCGGCAACCGGTGGGGATTTTTCCCGGCTGTTTCCGGAAAGTGGCTTATTTCCGAAGAGAAATTCATGGACTTTGCCGACAACTGGATGTCTGAGTTCGCCTTACGTTTGGGTTGGGGAGTGACGGGTAACCGGCCGGATTATGAATATTTGTATTTAAGCCGCTACAACAGTTACGGTTCGAATTATATCGACTTGCCCGCCATCAAGCCCTCTTCATTGCAACTGACGAACTTGAAATGGGAGCGTTCTACTTCTTATAACTTGGGCGTGGACCTGACCTTGTTCGACTGGCGTTACAAACTGGTGGCCAATGTCTACCATCGCCGTACGGAAGATTTGTTGTTTAAGGACCAGAAGATTCCTTCTTCCACCGGATTCGGGTCGGTGTCGTATGTCAATGCGGGAACGATGGACAACGACGGTTGGGAGTTGGAGTTCAGTACCAATAACATGGTGAAGCGTGGAGACTGGGCTTTGGACTTGAGCCTTAACTTCTCCAATTATGTGAATACCATCATTGAGTTGGACGAGAATGTGCTGAATAATTACAATCCGGATTTCAACTATACCAATGGAGGATACTTGACCCGCTTGCAGATTAACAACTCTTTCGGTTCCATATATGGCTTCAGGTATAAAGGCGTATACCAATATGATAAATATCAGCCCGATAATCCAAACGCTACGGCTCCGGTCGTACGCGACGAGAATGGGAATGTGGTCTTGGACGGAAAGGGGGAAACCATCCCCATGTATTTTGCCTACGGGACTTCAAATGCTTACCGTTTCCGTGGAGGAGATGCCATTTATGAAGATGTCAACCATGACGGTACCATCGACGAACTGGACATCGTGTATCTGGGTAATTCCAATCCGAAGTTTGACGGGGGATTCGGCGCGACGTTGCGTTGGAAGCGACTGACATTGAACATGTTCTTCAATTACCGTGTAGGTGGAAAAATCATCAATTACGGGCGCATGGATGCAGAAAACATGTACTCCACCAATAACCAGTCCATCGCAACGAACTGGCGTTGGCGCAAGGATGGCGACATGACGGAAATTCCCCGTGCGCTTTATCAGTACGGTTATAACTATCTGGGCAGTGACCGTTTTGTGGAAGATGGTTCGTTCCTGCGTTTCAAACAGTTGACGTTGAGCTATTCTTTCGATCCGAAGATGTTGAAAAAGGCTCATCTGAATACGTTGAACTTGTCTTTGACCTTGAATAACCTCTTGACCGTGACCAAATATACGGGGGCAGATCCGGAAATATCACCTAATAATATAGGAGTGAGCGAGGATAAGAACAGGACTCCGCGTTCCCGTTACTTTACTTTCGGTTTAACGGTGGGCATTTAACTTAAAAAATGGTAGAAATGAAAAAGTTTTTTTTGAAAATACGTGCTTTATTCTTGCTTCCTGTTTTGGGAATGACAGTGGCTTGTGACGATTGGTTTACTTTGCTGCCCCAGTCGGAAATGGTGGCAGAGGATTTTTGGAAAGATGAGCAGGACGTGCTGAGTGGAGTCGGGGCTTGTTACAGGGCGATGAACGAAGACGGCTTTATGAGGCGGCTTATCGTGTGGGGAGAAGTCCGTTCGGACAATGTAGTGCCGGGGACGGGTTCGGATACCGATTTGGGGTATATCTTAAATGCCAATATCAACGCCGCTAACGGATACGTAAAATGGGGCGAGGTATATACCGTGATAAATATCTGCAATACCTTAATCAAGAATGCTCCTGTGGTACGTGAGTATGATTCTGATTTCACGGAGGCTCATCTGAAGCAATATTTGGCAGAAGCCAAGACCATACGTGCCTTTTGTTATTTCACTTTGGTGCGGGCGTTTAATAATGTCCCATACGTGGAGGAGCCTTACCTTGATGATACGCGTGCTTATGAGGTGGCACAATCTTCTTGTGAAAGTATTTTGGATACTTTGATTACCGATTTGAAGTCCATAGAAGACTTTGCGGTGAAAGAATATCCGGACAATGACGGTTATAATAAAGGTAGGGTTACACAAAAGGCGGTTTGGGCTTTACTGGCCGACATGTATTTATGGTTGAATGATTATGAGAACTGCGTGGCTTACTGCGATAAGATATTGGCATCGAGGGATAATCCCCTGACTTTGTTGCCTTCGTCCAATTTCTCTAATGCTTTGTTTTACAGTGGAAACTCGGATGAAAGTATTTGGGAATTGCAGTTCGATAATAATACGCAGAACGGGGCGGTCCGGACTTTTTACGGAGGAACGGACGTGAATGCCTTGTTGTCGGCCTACGATTTGAGTGCCGGTTCGGATTTCTTCGGAGGACTGGATTTAAGGCACGTACAAGGATATGCTGGCGATGGCTTGTATTCCATAAAAAAATATGTGGCATATTGCAGTGCACAGGATTATGAAAACCCGCTGTTCAGCTTTGGGGACGGGTCGAACAACTGGATTTTTTACAGGCTTCCGGATGTCTACCTGATGAAGGCCGAAGCATTGGCTGAAATCGGTGGTGCCGCCAATCTGGAAGAGGCCGTGGACTTGGTTTCATATACCTATGACCGTGCCCATCCGGACTTGGAGGAAGGCAGTTTGAAAGGGAAATACACGAACCAGTCGGAAGTCCGTAACCTGGTCTTCGACGAACGTCAGCGTGAGTTCCTTTTTGAAGGGAAGCGCTATTTCGACCTTGTGCGGCGTATGCGCAGGGAAGGGTCTCCCACGAATATCGTAAATACTTATTTGATGCGCAAATATACGTCTATGAGTTTGGACGAGACAACTGTGAGAAGTAAACTTGACGATAAGGATGCCATTTACTTTCCTATTCACGAAGAGGAGCTTCGGGTGAATCCATTGTTGGTACAGAATAGGTTTTATATGGCTTCTGAAGATATTTCTAAAAACTGAAAATTATGGATATGGATAAAAGATATTTGTCAGCCATTAAAGCATGGGCAGTGGGTTTGCTGTTTGCTTGTGTCGGCGGTCTGTCATCCTGCAACAGCGATGATATCAAGGAAGATGCGATGTACACTTTTACGGGAGAGACTGTGGCTTCGTTCTGTGAGAAGACTCCGGAGTTGTCCCTCTTCTATAAACTAATGGATGAGTGTGGGGAAACGGCTTTGTTGGAAGTGTACGGGCATTTTACCTGTTTTGCGCCTACGAATGATGCGATTAATAAATATCTGACAGAAAAGGGCCTGTCATGGGACGGCCTGAGTTCGGAACAGAAGCAGAAGATTGTCTATAACAGTGTCATACGTAATGCGACCAAAGAAATCTTAGTGGATGAATTTGAAGAAGGCGCATTGTCTGAACCCACGTTGTCCGATCGGTATTTACTTATATCCTTCGGTAAGGAAGGGGAAGAACGGCGTATTTACGTCAATGAAAAGTCTACGCTTATCAGTGGGGACCACGAAGTGCATAACGGGGTTGTCCATATTGTAGATGAAGTTATCGAACCTTCCGAGAAGACTTTGTTGGAGACGCTGAAGGCACACGGAGGGTTTGAACTTTGGGCCGAAGCCTACGAGGCTTCCGGTTGGGCGGATGAAATGACGGAGCTTTATGACCCTGATTATGTGAATAGTTTTAATACGGATCGGTACCAGATAATCGGGTTGGTATTGGCTGTGCCGGAAAAACTGAAGTTAGGTTATACGTTGTTTTGTGAGCCGGATGAACTGCTGAAACAAAATGGGATAACGGACCTTTCCAGTATGGAGAATTATGCCAGGACGTATTATGGTTCGGAAGATTTGGGAAACTATAAAAGCAAAAACAATCCTTTGAACCGTTTTATAGCCTATCACATGCTGAACCGCCAAATGGCCACCAACTCGTTTTTATACACGGGTGAAACGACTAATCCCGATTATGCCAATGAACGGACGGAGTATTATGAGACGATGTACACTTATCGTTTGATAAAAATCAAGGCCGGCAACAGGCTCAATGCCAAAAACAGCGATAATACTTCGTTAAGGGTGATTGAGAAGGAAAGCAACGTAGATGCGATCAACGGTTTCATACATACTTTGGACGGCATATTGGTATATGACGAAGAAGTCATGGAGAAGGATGTGCTGCATGAAAGAATCCGTTTCGACTTCTTTGCTTGCATACCTCATCTGACGAACAACAATATACGTTGGAAGTGTTATAGCAGTACGCGCCCGGAGGGTACAAGCGGATATACGGTGACGCCTGAATTCTGTGGAGAGTATTTCACTTATAATGATGCGGGAGTTTGTGTGTTTCAGGCAGAAGATTCTTGGGCCGATTATCAAGGGGACGAATTGGTGATGCAGGAAAGCTATGATTTTACGTTGCGTATGATTCCGTTGCCTCCCGGTGACTATGAAATGCGTATCGGTTATAACTCCGGCGGTACGCGTGGAATGGGGCAGATGTATGTGGACGGGAATATTGCAGGTACTCCTGTGGATTTGAGAATCAACGGCGATGACCCTCGCGTGGGTTGGGTAAAGGACAGCGAAACCAATGACGACGGGGTAGAGAATGACAAGATGATGCGCAACCGGGGATACATGAAAGCACCGGAAGCTCTATGGTATTGGCACGGAGGATGGGATAATGTGCCCATGCGCGACGTAAGTTTTGCTTTGCGTTACATCGTGGGACAGTATCACTTTGAGGAATATGGAGCGCATACGTTCCGTGCAAGGAGTGTGGACTTTAAGGGGCGTGGTTTTCAATTAGACTATATTGAATTTATTCCTACGGATATGATTAGGGATGAAGGACGTGATTAAATAAGGAAATGGACGTATGAGATATAAAGGTATAATTTGCCTGATATTAGGCATCGGAGGTTCAATCGTTTCTTGTAACGATGATTGGGATGAACATTACAGCCGTAACGGAAGCATCCCTGAGGTAAGTTTAATGGATATGATTCTTAATGATAGCCAGTTGACCAAGTTCAGTCAAATCCTGATGAAGACGGGTGCGGACTCTTTGTTGGGCTCGACACAGACTTACACGGTTTGGGCACCTGTCGATGAAGCACTGTCTTCTGTGGACATGGATGACGAGGCAGCGTTGCAACGGATGGTAAAGAACCACATAGCCCGTTATTCCAATTCGACTGCGACAGAAGCCGGGAAGTCCATATACATGTTGGATGGAAAGGTCATGTCGTACGAGTCGGCAGATGTATTCAACGGCATATCCATTGTGCAGAAGGATATATTGGCACAAAACGGAGTCTTGCACAAGTTGAACGACACGATCCCTTATCGTTATAACTTTTGGGAGTATATTTCCACTCAAGAGAATTATTCGAAGATATATGGTTTTATAAACCAGTTTTCGGAGAAAATATATGTTCCGGGAGAAAGCAATCAGAAGGATTCTGTTTTTAAAGACTATAACCGGCTGTTGCAGGATTATTATTTTGGGATAGGATGGATTCACGATGAAGATTCCGTGTACACCATGATCTTGCCGGACAATGAAGCTTGGGATAAAGCGTATGAACAGGTCAGTCCTTATTTCAAAGTTTATAATGCCGATGAGGCTGTGGCGGATTCTATCACGAGAGTGCAGACTGGGCAGGCCATTGTGTATGGATTGACCTTCGGCGGTCGGATAACAGATCCCGGAAGTGCTGATTCGTTGGTCACTGTAACCGGAAGCGTCATACGGAATACGAAAGATTATTTTGCCGGGTATCGGCAAGAACCGGCTTCCAACGGCTTGATGTTTTTGGCTGACGGGAATCTCCATCTGGATGATACGTGTGTGTGGAACCAGCCTATAATAGTGGAAGGTGAAGATCTTGACCGACGTTTGGTTACGGCTTCAGGTACTTCAGCCTATGTACGGGATGTTGACGGAACCAGTGTGGTAAAGGGGATTAGTGAAAACAGTTACCTGGAAGTGTCCGGGTCTTCCTTGAATCCGGGCGTGACATTCGATATTCCCAATGTATTGGCTACCCAATATGATATTTATGTCGATTTCGTTCCTCCTGCGATTGACGGCAACAGCCGTGCGACGGAAAAGACTTGTCTGTCTTATAGGATGAAGGTGGAACAGGAAAACGGTAGGACTAAATATGAAAGCCGTCAGGGGAAAAATGACGAGGAACTGATTGTTGGAGGAGACAGCGTGGGAGATGTCTATATGAAGACGGTGAAAGTGTGGAGCGCATATCAATTCCCGACCTCCGATTTTTACGATGCAATGTGGTATTTGGATGAAGACAACGCCGACAAGGTGAATGAGATATCCCCGAAGACAACATTGGAGATTAAGACTAACGTGTCACCATCGGAGTTGAATGTAAAGTATGTACGGCGGTTTAGGATAGACCGTATCAGGTTCGTTCCTGCAAAAAATAATTAGAAACTCATTAAAGCGTAAGTATGATGACTAATATATCAAAATACCATTCAGTAAAAGTGATAAGTGCCGTGATGGGACTTGTCGTGTTGTCGGAGCTTGCCGTAGCACAGGATTTGGGAAAAAATGATAGTGTTTCGGTGAGGACGGAGAAAACGGACATGCCCTATAAAGTGAAAGGACGGATAATAGATGCTGTGACGAAAAAGGGATTTGCCGGCGCACGTGTGACGACCCCTAACCTGAATGTTTCTGCCATGACGGATGAGAACGGAAATTATGAGATTGGAGTGCCGGACTTGTCGGTAGCACTTTATGTAGAGGCACCCGGATATTCAAGGCAAGTCGTGCCGGTGAAAGGGCGCAATGAAGTCGATGTGTCATTGTTTACGGTATCCGGACATGCGTACTATGACGACGGAATGTCGGTGTCGGACGGTGAAGCCGTGGTGGATGGGTTTACATCCGGAACTTTGAGCATGACCGATGACATGACATCGTTGTTAAACGGCCAGTTGCGTGCTATTTCCCACTCGGGGGATCCCGGTAGCAGCTCCTCATTCTTTATCAGGGGATATAATTCCGTGAACCTTTCTGCCCAACCCCTATTCGTGGTGGATGGCGTGATATGGCAGATGCAGGATCAAGTAGCCAGTGCTGTGGACAATTATTATAATAACCCTTTGACCTTGCTTGACCCTTCGGATATTGAGAAAGTCACGATTTTAAAGAACGGTTCTGCGGTCTGGGGAGCCAAGGGGGCAAACGGCGTAGTACTGATAGACACGAAACGTGCACGTGAAATGGCCACCCAGATAGAAGCAAATATTTCAATGGGATTTCAGACACCTTTTGAAAGTCTGCCTCTGATGGGGGCGGCAGCCTATCGGCGTTATGCGACAGATATCATGTCCGGCATGAAACGTGATGAGGTTGAGGGATTCCAGTTTACCAATGACGACCCGACCCGTTCGTTTTACCGTGCGGTACACAACGATACGAAATGGACGAATGAAATCAACAAGACATCTTTTATCCAAAACTATGGCGTTTCGGTGGCCGGTGGAGATGATATAGCATTGTATCGTTTTTCCTTGGGATATGCCAAGAACGACGGGAACATAGACGGAACGAGTTTCAACCGTTTGAACGTACGTTTTAATTCAGATATCAAATTGACGGAGGATTTTAAAATCCAGACCGACATTTCTTATGCGCAAACAGGGCATAAGGTTGTCTTTGAAGGATTGGACGGCATGCGTTCGCCTTATTTCCTGTCATTGGTGAAATCCCCGTTGTATGCTCCGTGGCAGTACAACGACAATGGGACGTTCAGCGGGCGTTTGACGGATGTCGACGAACTGAATGTCGGCAACCCCTTGGCGTTGACAGGCGAAGATGTTCCCGAGTTGGATAAATATCGTTTTAATTTGAACTTAAGACCGAGCTATCAGATAACGGACCGTTTGGAAGTTGCCGCTTTGTTCGGGATTTCTTATGATAAAGAAAATGAAAACCTCTTTATCCCGGATGCCGGTGTTTCCAATGAGCCGTTGTATAATGATAGGGGAGAGATTTACGCCACGGCATTGAATGAAGTGCGTAACCTTATGGCCCGGCAGACTTCTATGTCGGTGGACGGTTATTTGGCATGGCAGATTCTGAAAGACTGGCGGCATGATTTGAATGCGCGTATAGGAGGCCGTTTCTACAATACTTATTATCGTTATACCATGGGGCAAGGGTATAATACGGGAAACGACTATATGACCGCACTTTCCAATACAAACAGCGACCTTCGCACGTTGACCGGTCATGAATATACGGACCGGAACACGGCTTGGTATTTTAATGCGGATTATGCTTACCGGCACCGTTACTTTTTCAATGTAGGCATGTCTTTGGAAACGTCTTCGCGTTTTGGCCGCGAAGCCGGAGGATTGGATTTATTTGGTGTTTCCTGGGGCTATTTCCCGTCTGTCTCTGGGGCTTGGTTGGTTTCATCGGAAAAGTTCATGCGGAATGTGGATTTCGTCAATAATCTTAAAGTTCGTGTGGCTTATACCATGTCGGGCAACGACAACCTTCCGCTTTTCGCCAATAGGAGTTATTTTACGTCTACGTCTTTTGTTAAAGATGCCACGGGGTTGGTTTTGGCTAATATCGGCAATGAGAAATTGAAATGGGAAACAACGGCAAGAACCAATATCGGTCTGGATTTTAGTATGTTTTCGAATCGTTTGGCTGTGAATGCCGATGTCTTTTTCTCTCGCACTAAAGACTTGGTGACACGCAGGCCGTTGAACGATGAAGCGGGGTTGGAATACTTTTGGGACAATAACGGGGAATTGAAGAATAATGGTTTGGAAGTAGCCGTGAAAGTCCGGGCGTTGGATATGCGTGACTTTAAATTAAACATCGGGGCGACAGTCGGACATTATAAAAACGAGGTGACATCCTTGGAAAATGGAAGTTTCATTACCGAAGTATGTGACGGACAAGTGCTGACAGAAGTCGGTCGTCCGGTTGGTGTATTTTATGGTTATCTTACGGACGGGGTCTACTCTACTTCGCAGGAAGCGGCAGAAGCCGGTCTGGCCATTCTTTCTTCTTCTGGACAGCGCGTGCCCTTCCAAGCCGGCGATATACGTTTTATAGATGTGAAAAAGGATGGAATCATCAATGAGGAGGACCGGGTGGTAATAGGTGATCCGAATCCGGACATTTACGGAAACTTCGACCTGAATTTCCAATGGAAGAACCTGGAGTTGGGAGCATTGTTTACTTATTCGTTGGGGAATGACGCTTATAATGCCTTGCGTGCCAGTTTGGAGTCGGGAAAGAGTTTGTATAACCAGTCTGTCTCCATGGAAAACAGATGGATGGCCAATGGGCAGCAAACGGATATTCCTCGTGCTACTTATGATGACCCTATGGGGAACTCACGCTTTTCGGATCGTTGGATAGAAGATGCGTCGTATTTGAAGTTCAAACGTTTGATGCTTACTTACCATGTCCCGATGCGGCAGAATTTTATTCAAAGCCTTTCCGTGTGGGCAGCCGTGAACAACGTTTGTACGTTGACGAAGTATTTGGGTGTAGATCCGGAGTTTTCTTATAGTACATCTGTATTGGGACAGGGCATTGACGGAGGATTGACCCCTCAGTCCAGGTCTTTCCAATTAGGTGTGAATATCAATTTATAATGTAAAAATGTCGGTTATGAAGATGAATATAAAGAACATGAAGACAGTTTGGGGAGCATGGATTTGCTTGGGGTTATTTGTACCTACGGCTTGTTCCGACATGTTTGAGACAGATTCGACTTCGGTCGTTTTTGAGTCGGGGAACCGGTTGGATTCTCCCAATGATTCGCTGTATTCCATCATGGGGATATTGGCCCAAATTCAGAGGTTAGGAGATAGGTATGTACTGATGGGGGAATTACGTGGCGATTTAATGGAGGCCACGGCCAATGCGGATGTGGACCTTCAGGAAATATCCCGGTTTGAGGTTTCTGCTTCCAACCCATATAAGATGATGAATGATTATTATCAGGTCATCAATAATTGCAATTATGCCATAGCCCACATGGATACGACTTTGGTCGATTACGAGGACAAGGTCATGATACCTGAATTCGCGCAAATCAAGGTGATACGGGCATGGACCTATTGGCAGTTGGCGTTGCTTTGCGGTGAGGTCAGTTGGATTGAAACTCCGGTTTTGGATTTGGAAGCCAGTTTGAAAGATTATCCACAGAAGAACCAAGAGCAGTTGGCAGAGCTTCTGATAGAAGACTTGAAACCCTATATCGGGGTCAGGGATTTGAACTACGGTTCTGTGGACGGTTTGAATCTTGACAAGGTATTTATTCCGGTGGATATGCTCTTAGGTGATTTATACCTGTTCTTGAACCAATATGCGGATGCGGCCACTGCGTATTACAGGCTGATAAAGGAACGGGAACTGACGGTGACGGCGATGTATCGTAATGCATGGCTTGACATATCCCGTAAGGGCTTTTCGTATTTTATGCATACATCTGGATTGAGTTATGCAACCAATGAAGTTGTATCTTCATTGGTTTACAGTTCAAATCCGAAAGACTATCATCCGTTGTTGTTGCGTTGGTCTTACAATGACAAGGCTTTTATAGCTCCGGCGCAATCTTTTGTGGAAGACATGGCGGAAGCTTTATATGTAGTAGGAGTGGAAGGAAAGCCTACCGTGTCAGGATACTGTGACGGAGACCTGCGTGGACAGGCGGTCCTTTCCGGTGGTTCGGTAATTGCTTCAGCCTATGGTTCAATGACATTAAACAATGTCGCTGCTACATATATATGCAAATTTAGCAATATGGACAAAACTATTGTGACAGGTGGAAGCGACCCCGAAAATGAGGCTTTGGGGGGATTATACCTGCAGCGGACTTTGCCTTTATACCGTGTTTCCCATGTTTACCTCCGTTTGGCTGAAGCCTTGAACCGTTTGGGGAAACCGACAATGGCTTTTGCGGTTTTGAAATATGGATTGAATGCCACGACGATTGAGAATCCCAGTCGGGTGAAACAGAGTGAACGCAAGGGGGAAATATACACGAATTTTACGGAAGACATCTTTGCAGACAATGTAGGTACGGCCACTCGTGGACGGGGAAACGGTATTCCATACGATAATGAATTTTATATCATTCCGGATTTCAATACGGAAACTTCGGCCGGAACGTTGGAAGATTCCATCTTGTTTGTGGAAGACCGTATCGTGGACGAGATGGCGGCAGAGACATGCTTTGAAGGCAATAGGTTCTTTGATCTGTTGAGGGTGGCCCGCCATCGTAACCAATATCCGGCTTATATGGCTAAAAAGGTTTCCGAACGTTTCGGAGAAAATGCGGAAAGAATGGAGCAAGCCTTGATGGAAGAGGAGCGTTGGTACTTGAAATGAAGCATATAGGTACAAGCAGTGTTTAACCCAAAGATATAATTATGAAAAAGAGGACTTTTAAAGGAATGTTGTTTAGCGCGGCATTGTTGACTTCAGTTGGTGAAGTGCAGGCTCAGGACAACCCGATCACGTTCACGCGTGATATGACGTTTAGGGAAGAATATGGGTGGGCAAATAGTAATGCTACTCCCAAGGTTGGTGATTTCGACAATGATGGAATCAACGACTTGTGGTTGGATGGCCGTCGGCAATCGCAAGGATGGCAGACCAGGCCCGTTTTTGCGAAAGGATTGGGCGGAAGAGAATTTCTTGCTGATTATGAACCGATAATGGAGATTACTTACGACTCTACGATCGTACAGAAAATAGATACGATATGGATGAAAGACAATCAGGGGGATTTTGTATTGGACGGTGAAGGGAATAAAATCATAGAAGAACTGGCACCGGTGTTGGACGATGAAGGAAATCCCGTGAATGATACCATAGTGACAGAACATGAAAATTATATGGGGACGAAAAACGGATTGCCCGAGACAGCTTGGAGTGCCGGTTCGCAACCCATTGATTTCAATGCAGACGGCTTGGTGGATTATTTGGTCCTTCATCCGGGAGAGGTCGGGGATGTCCAAGGGTATAAGTTGGTAAAGAACTTAGGGAACGGACGGTTTGAAGAAGTAGAGGACGAAACCCTCGGTTCCATGAAGTTCTCGGAGAATCCAAAAAGAGGAGATTTCAATAAGTTTAATGAAGAGAATGCCTTTACTTCCGTGGTGACCGGTGATTATGACAAGGATGGTTTTGTAGACCTTTTGATAACGGGCATGGATGTGAATGGCCGTTTCATGAGATTGCTTCGGAATGTGGAAGGTAAACGTTTTGAAGTGCAAAATGTATTTGAGGCCTTGCCTTTTGACAAAGAAGTGAACCGGCGTGGCTTATGGGAAGAAACTGGTGTGAGTGACAATCCGGAAACCGGTGAATCCATCAAGAGCGTGTACTTGCAAGACCAACCTACCATGAAGGCTAAGCCTTTAAGCCACGGGTCTGTGGCTTTTCTTGACATGGACAATGACGGTTGGTTGGATATTGTAGTTACCGGATATGCTGACGGTACAGACATGGGAGATGTCGGTGCCGAACCCGGAGGGGACGAAATCCGCTTTTACCATAACCAAAAGGACGGCACGTTCAAAGATGTGACAGACCAGTTGATTCCAGCTGCTCAGGAGATATTGGCAGGATTGGGACTCGAAACCAAAGGTACGTTGGAAGATGTTTTCACAGCTTGGGCTACGGAGAATTTAGTAATGATGGCTACGGACTATAACCAAGATGGTTTGATGGATCTTATGATTTGCGGTAAATCACGGACGGGTGTACCTGAAACCCTCTGTCTGATTAACACGCCGGTTGAAGGCTCTGTGTTCAGCTTTTATGAGGAGAAGGTGAATATTGTGGGTATGACCGGTTGTGGGAACAGTGGTTTCTTCTATGGGGACTTCAATGGTGATGATGTGCCGGATGTATACCATCGCGGACGTTCGGATGCGTTGAAGCCTGATGGAAACCGATGGGACTATTGCAGGGTTTTTGATGTAAGCGAAGGAGGTAGTGTCGGGCTTTATACTTCTTATGGTTTTGATTATTGGAGCAACGACATATTTGGAGGATTTATGTGGCAATGGGATGACGACCATCCGGTCGCAGGTAACTTCGGGGATGTGGACAATGATGGCAAGTTGGATCTCATTTCAAGCGGTTACGAAGCCGGTACGGACAACTTTATCATCAGCTACAATGAAACCGATTATGAGCCGGTTTATCCTGATGCGCCTGCTGAAGTGACGGCCGAGGCTGCCGAAAAAGGTCAGGTAATGGTGAAATGGCCTGCTGCTTATTTGAGCAATGGCAATGTGGCAGTCCACAATGTGTATATCCGCAACAATGAGACTGGTGCCGTCCGGATGTTGGTCCCGGCCAATACGGAAACCGGCAAGCAGTTGGCTTATAGCATGTTCGGCGCGTATGCCGTAAACTATTCCATGGATGAGGGTTTATGCTTCTATGTGTTCGAGAAATTGCCGGCCGGCAGCTATACCGTGGGTGTGCAGGCGGTGAACTATGCCTATTTGGCCAGTGGTTTCACGACGGCGGAAGTCACCGTGACAGACGGGTATGAGGCCGGCATCCAAGTTCCGGAGAAGCAGGCAGGCGTGAAGGTTGCCATCGAAGGCAATGCCATCACGGTGAACAGTTCGGAGTCTGCTGCGGTAGCCATCTACAACATGCAAGGCGCCGAGGTGGCTACGGGCATGACCAATGCTCCTATTACGGTAAATGGCAGAGGCGTGTTTATCGTAAAGGCAAACCAAAAAATTGTCAAGATAGTGAAGTAATATGATGTTTAATTTCTAAAAATAATAATTATGAGAAAAATGACTTTGAAAACAACGTTGTTCAGTGCGGCTTTGTTGGCTTCTGTTTTAGAAGTGCAGGCCCAGAATAATCCGATTACGTTCACGCGTGATATGACGTTTAGGGAAACCTATGGTTGGGCAAACAGTATGTGTACTCCCAAAATAGGTGATTTCGACAATGACGGAATCAATGATTTATGGTTGGACGGCCAGCGTCAATCGTATAGTTGGCAAACCCGTACCGTGTTTGCCAAGGGATTGGGGGAACGGACGTTTCAGGCCGATTTTGAACCCATAATGGAAATCCAGTTGGATTCGACCATCGTACAGAAGACTGATACGATATGGAAGACGGATGAAAACGGTGATTTCGTATTGGACGGTGAAGGCAATAAGATTATAGATGAAATCATACCGGTGGTAGATGAGGAAGGGAAGCCGGTGAATGATACGATTGTGACGAAAAATGAGATTTATGTCGGCACACAGAACGGTTTGCCCCAGACGGCTTGGAGTGTCGGGTCGCAACCCATTGATTTCAATGCCGACGGTTTGGTGGACTATCTGATTCTCCATCCCGGAAAAGTAGGTGACCTTCAGGGGTATATATTGGTAAAGAATTTAGGGAACGGTAAATTTGAAGTGGTGGAAGACGAAGCGCTTAGCTCCATTAAATTCTCTGAGAATCCGAAGAAAGGCGATTACAACCGCTTTAATGAAGACAACGCTTATACTTCGGTCGTAACGGGCGATTATGACAAAGACGGCTATGTGGACCTTTTGATAACCGGCAATGCATACGACGGACGTTTTGTGAAGTTGCTCCGTAACGTAAACGGCGAACGTTTTGAAGAAATGAACGTGTTCGAAGCATTGCCTTTCGATGTGGAAGTAAACCGTCACGGGCTGTGGGAAGAAAGCGGTGCCGGCGAAGACCCGGAGACGGGTGACCCTGTTAAGAGCGTGTATTTCAAGGATCAGCCCACCATGAAAGCCAAGCCTTTGAGCCATGGTTCCGTGGTCTTTTTCGATATGGACAATGACGGGTGGTTGGACATCGTGGTTTCCGGATATGCGGATGGTACAGACATGGGAGATGTCGGAACAGAACCCGGGGAAGATGAAATTCGTTTCTACCATAACCAAAAAGATGGTACGTTCAAGGATGTGACAGATCAGTTGATTCCGGTTGCCCAAGACGTTTTGGCTAATTTGGGATTCGAGGCTACCGGGACATTAGTAGATGTATTTAAGGTTTGGGGGTCGGTTAATACGGTGATGATGGCCACGGACTACAATCAGGACGGTTTGATGGATCTTTGGATTAGCGGAAAGAAGAGAGGCGACATTCATGAGACTTTCTGCCTTATCAACACTCCGACTGAGGGCAGCGTGTTCAGTTTCGTTGAAGAGACAGTGCCTATGGTGGGCATGACGGATGCCGGGAACCGTGGATTCTTCTATGCCGATTTCAATGGTGACGATGTTCCTGATTTATATCATCGTGGATATTCGGATGCGTTGAAACCCGATGGCAACAAATGGGATTGGTGTCGAGTCTTTGAAGTGAGTGAAGGTGGAAGCGTAGGCCTTTATACTTCTTACGACTTGGGTTATTGGAGTAACGACATTTTCGGAGGCTTCACGTGGATATGGGATGATTCAGATCCGATCCCGGGCAATTTCGGCGATGTGGACAACGATGGCAAGTTGGACATCATGGCCGGAGGTTATGAAGGCGGTACGGATAACTTTATCATCAGTTACAATGAAACCGATTATGAGCCGGTTTGTCCTGATGCGCCTGCTGAAGTGACGGCTGAGGCTGCCGAAAAAGGTCAGGTAATGGTAAAATGGCCTGCTGCTTATTTGAGCAATGGCAATGTGGCAGTCCACAATGTGTATATCCGCAACAATGAGACCGGTGCCGTCCGTATGTTGGTCCCGGCCAATACGGAAACCGGCAAGCAGTTGGCTTATAGCATGTTCGGTGCGTATGCCGTAAACTATTCCATGGATGAGGGTTCGTGCTTCTATATGTTCGAGAAATTGCCGGCCGGCCGCTATACCGTGGGTGTACAGGCTGTGAACTATGCTTATTTGGCTAGTGGTTTCACGACGACGGAAGTGACCGTGACAGATGGGTATGAGGCCGGCATCCAAGCTCCGGAGAAGCAGGCCGGCGTGAAGGTTGCTGTCGAAGGCGATGTCATCACGGTGAACAGTTCGGAGTCTGCTGCGGTAGCCATCTACAACATGCAAGGCGCCGAGGTGGCTACGGGCATGACCAATGCTCCTATTACGGTAAATGGCAGAGGCGTGTTCGTCGTTAAGGTAAACCATAAAGCGGTGAAGATCGTGAAGTAATAAAAATAGTTTCTTTTGATTAACATTAGATTAGTTTAGATTGTGCGTTCCGGTCGTTTGTGAAAATAGCCGGGACGTTTTTTCTCTCTATTCCGATTAAAATCGAAGAGACCGGTTGAACGTAATTAATAAACTTTATAGATATGAGAAATACTTTATTAAAGCCTATTCTTAGCTTGTCTGTACTGATGGGTGCAGGTGGATGTTTCACGCAAGGGCATGCGGAGGATATTGTGATTGTGGACGGTTTGTGGAAAATATCCTATATCGAAAACGACCACGCTTTCCGGGTGAATGTTTTAAACGAGGACGGTTCGGCCCGGAAATGTCTTTTCACACGTTCCGCTTCAGAGGCGGTCTACGACAACGTGTCAGGAGAGTCGCGCACCGTGACGCCTGCATCTTTTGCCGATATAAGACAGACCGAGGAGCAAGTGAATGACGAGTTCGGGGCAGGGACTTGCTACACCTTTACTTTTACCCGTCCGGAGAACGGGGACGACGTGCAGATGGTGCAGCGGTTTTGTGTATATGAAGAAAACGACTTTTTAATTACAGACTTGTCCATAGAGGGGGACGAGGCTATACGTTCCAATTATCTGGCTCCGGTGTCGGTCAACCAGATGTATGTCCTCTTCTCCGAAAGTGAAGACAACCGTATGCTTAAAGTGCCCTTCGACAATGACGGGTGGACACGTTACAATAAGTATAAGATGGACACTTCGATGACTTCCTACGAAGTGGCGGCTTGGTTCAATGGAGAAACCAAGGAGGGGATGGTAATCGGTGCGGTAGACCATGACCATTGGAAGAATGCCATATCGGTGGAAGCTTCGGACAATGGCCGGGTCAATGTCCTGAAAGTCTATTCCGGTGCTTCTACGTCGGAGACGCGGGACGTCTTGCCTCACGGTAAGCTGAAAGGGCCTAAAATATCATCAGCCCGTATGTTTGTCGGTTTTGCAGACGATTGGCGGGCGGGCATGGAGACTTTTGCCCGTGCCAATACGATGGTCCGGCCGATGCGTGATACGTGGGACAAGGGCACGCCTTTTGGTTGGCAAAGTTGGGGCGTGTTGGAAAAAAAGAATTCTTTCGACGCGGATGTGGAAATAGCGGATTATTATCATGAGGTCTTGAAGCCTAATGGTTTCGTGAACAGCCAAGGCATGCAGATAATCGGCATAGACTCTTGGGACAATCTGTCAACCGATGAGAGGATAAAGTTGTGCAAGGAAGGCGGAGAAAACGGCCAGACGGTAGGGTTGTATTTCACCCCGTTCTCCTGGTGGTGGGGATGGGGCGACAAGATGGGAAGCACCCAGTACACGGCAGAGGACTGTTTCCTGAAAGTGAACGGTGAGCCTTATAGTTTGGGAGGAGCCATGTGTCTGGATCCGACCCATCCAGGTACGAAAGCATGGATTTCTACCCGTCTTCAGGAAATGAAGAAACAAGGATTCCGGTTCCTGAAACTGGATTTCACCAGTCATGGCATGGTGCAGGCCGATTCTTATTATGCCAAAGGCGTGATGACGGCTATGGAAGCCTATAATAACGGGTTGAGCTACCTGACGAAAGTAGTCGATGAGGGAGACGAGCCGATGTTCCTTTCTTTCTCCATTTCTCCCCTTTTCCCTTATCATTATGGAAATTCCCGTCGCGTGGGGTGTGACACATGGGCTGATATCGGCCAAACGGAATATTGCATGAATGCCATTTCCGGCGGTTGGTGGACCGACTTGCTTTATCAGTATAATGACCCGGATCACTTGGTCATGGTCGGCAGCGGGGGCTGGGGAAGTCCTAAAAACTGCACGTTGGGAGAGAACCGTGCCCGTTTCACGAGCGGGGCGGTAACCGGAATGATGATGGTGGCCGACAATTTCGCCTTGAACGATGATTCGGGAAATGGGGATGCGCCTTTGTCGCGTGCCCGTGCGCAAGAAATCATGATGAACAAGGACGTTAATGAGATGGCCGATTTAGGACGCTCGTTCATGCCTGTGTATGGCCATAAAGAGCATAACGGGAATGCTGATGCGGCAGAAACCTGCTTTATGCATCATACGGAGGAATACCTGTATGTGGCGGTCTTTAATTACACTGACAAGGAGTCTGCCGGTAGCATCCCGTTGTCCGACCTCGAAATCGCCGGGGGCGATTTTGATGCGGTGAAGGAACTGTGGAGCGGTGAAGCGGTGGTTGTAGATGGTGAGGAACTTTCTTACAAGGTGCCGGCC
The DNA here is from genome assembly GCF_900683745.1 of Paraprevotella xylaniphila YIT 11841. Lineage (NCBI taxonomy): Bacteria > Pseudomonadati > Bacteroidota > Bacteroidia > Bacteroidales > Prevotellaceae > Paraprevotella > Paraprevotella xylaniphila. The sequence goes on along the minus strand of NZ_LR215980.1, from coordinate 2,422,122 downwards.
AAGGATGTGAAAGTGTTCCGTTTCCATAAGAAGCCCGGTTCCGGGATTGCGGATGCCACGTCGGAGGAAGGTAAAGATGTCCGGTTGGACGTGCACGTCCTTTCCGGGAGCAACGGTGGACTGGAAGTGAATATTGATGCTTCGGCTCCGTTGAGAAAAATAGATGTTTTCGACCTTCAGGGGCGGTTGCTGAAATCCCAGAATGTACGGGGGGTGTATAATGCTTGCGTGGCATTATCTCCGGTGAAAGGCCTGCTGCTGTTGCGTGCCTGCCTTCAAGAAGGGCAGGTGCTGTTAGCAAAAGCTATGGTTCATTGAGGGATGAGAGGGGATTGATTTAGGTTTTAAATACATCAGCTAAATGTTTAATTTACATCATCTTATGCTAAAATGCGTATTTTTTCTATTTTTTGCATCATTTTTTCTATGTAATCTCCTAAATCTTTCCTTTCTTTGCAGTGCAGTTAGTTAATATTGAGATTAGGTTAATGATTGGTTTAATAGGTATTTGGTTTAAGGAGAAGATTGTTTTCAGGATTTTATAAACAATGTTTTCGTAAAAACTCTATTGGACAACATTGAAAGGATTAAAAAAAGGAGATGTAGCGCGATGTTACATCTCCTTTGATTTTCTTATGAACAGGATGCTTTATCCTACAAGGTATTTTCCGAAAGGAAGCTTGGACAGCAGCCATGTAATGAGGTTGCTCAGCGTGAAGGTGCAGATGGTAAGCGTCAGGATGAAGACCGGGGTGCTTAGTTCCCATCCCTTGAGCAGGTCGAAGAAGACGGAGTAGAGTACGATGATGTGCAGCAGGTAAACGCCGTAGCTTAGGCGCGACAAACGGTTGACGAGGCCGTAATACGGGGCTTTCTGTTGGGGGATGGCTTTGCACATCATAAAAACACCGAAAGTCATCAGGATGACGTTGGGAGTACAATACAGCCAAGTCAGTTCCACCTCCCGTACCATTTCATGGGTGAACGAGCGGTAGTAGAACGGAATGGCAGTGACGGCATAACCCACAAGGAAACAAATCAGGCCGACGCTGAGGCTTCGCGAGGCATTCCAGTGCAGGTGGTGGCGGATGTAATGTGCCAAGACTAGATAGCCGATGAAACCGGAAAAATACCAGAAACTGTGAAACTCGTTCCAATAGCATTCACCGAACAAGTCACCTGCCCCGATTTCTTTTAAATAAGGAAAGAGAGACGATACGAACCATACGGTGAGGAAAGCCAATTCTGCTTTTTGGCTAGTTTGTTTGAGCCAAGGAGAGAGGACGGGCATGAACAGATACAGGCCGATGAGCATGTAAATGTACCACAGGTGTCCGCTGTCGTCATTAAAGTTCCAGATGGGATGGAGCAGGCGCATGGGAAGTTCCGACGCGGCTATCTGTCCCATTAGGACAGGCCAGAAGGCGTAGATGCACGACCATACGGCAAAGGGGACGAACACCCTGACGAAACGCCGTTTGAAGAAAGTCGTGTTGTCATCCTTCAGGGGGAGCAGCAGGTAGGATGAAGTCATGATGAACAACGGCACGGCCCCTCTCATGGCACTGTCGATGAGGCTGACCCATATACGGTCGCTTTCCGAAGCGCATTGCCAGATGCCGTCTGCTCCGATGTAGAACGGTTCGCAACAATGCGTGGCGATGACCATCAGGCAGGCCAGAACACGCAGGTAATCGAGGAATACGATGCGGGTGGTTCCCGCTCTTGTAGCATTGTGGTCCATAATGTTTGTTTCTTAGAATAAGACTTTTTCTTTGTACGTCCCTGCCGAAACCAGAAAAGTGCCGTGTGCCGGAAGAACTATTGTCTCGTTTGTGGTTCCGTGCGCGACGAGGCATCCGTCCGTGCCGTAGATTTTCACTTGTTCGTGTAACGGGCTTTTCACTTCTATGTTGTGTCCGTTCTTGATAATTTTGAACTGCCCGGAAAGGGATGCGGACGCTATCCCGGTGCTGACTTCCAAGGTGCATGTCCGGAAAGTGCTTCCGGCATACGACTGGTCCAGGGTCTGTACGCCTACGGTATATTTCCCGTCTCCGAACGGTTTGATGCGGTAGGTTTTGACCCGGGAGGACAGTGAGGTTTGCAAGTCCGTGCCTGTTTTGAGCTTTCCGGTTTTCCGGTTTGCGGGGATGAGGCAGTACGTTTCTCCGGTCGTTTCGTTCCGGACGAACAAGTTATAACGCAAGGCCGAGGCAGGCGATTCGTTGTCCGAACCGTCTTCCCAACGGATGACCAGTTCGACACCTTGCATTTCTGCCGATACGTCGCCCGGGGCATCCGGGAAAGTGTTGCCTTTCAACCCGTTCTTTTCCGGTTTGTTCTCGTAGACGCGCAACGGAGAGGAGTAGCAGGTCGGTGCGTCGGCGTCGCGTGTCCCGATGTAGCCGCCCACGATGATGTCCATGTTGCCGTCCCCGTTCCAGTCCCCCATGTTGATGCCTCCATCCTGGTTCACGGGAACGATGGGGTAGGAGGTGTCCATGGTGAACTTTCCTTCCTCGTTCTGGTAATAAATCCGGTTACGGAATCCGCTGCCGTCGCTCGGTTCACCATTGATAATCATGTCCATCCGTCCGTCTGCATTGAAATCCGCCACGAGAGGATTGGCACGGCTTACGCCGAGAATGCCGCTTTCCGTTTCCGGGACGTGGCGGAAAGACAGATGTCCGGAACCGTCTGTCGTATTATAATAGATAGGAGCCAGACAGACCCAGTTGTCGCCGTTTCCGGTGCTGATGATGTCCAATGTCCCGTCTCCGTTGATGTCTGCCAAGGTGGATTGTCCTTGGAATGCTCCGGTGAGGTTGTCGGGCGTGAGGTCGGCAAAGCTTCCGTTTTGTTGGTTGATGTAGGTTTTCAAGGCCGTGGAAGTCTTGTCACTGTAGCCGGAGTACTCGATATCCAGCCAGCCGTCGTTGTTCAAGTCTCCGAACATGACCGAACCGTTGGTGGCGGCTTCAAAGTCGATTTCCTGACGGATGAAGCGTCCCGTGCCCTTGTCGTTGAGGTACAAATCGATGTGCCGTCCGTTTTGGTAGCTCATGATGACGACATCTGTGTAGCCGTCATGGTTGAAATCCCCCGTGGAAACCGGATTGTAGAAACCTTCGTCGCGGCGTTGCAGGAAACCGGCATCCGGTACGCGTTCAAAACGGAAGTCTTCACCGGCTCCCAAGTTACGGTAGAGCGTGACGATCTTGGTGTCTCCGCTGATGTTCCAGTCTCCTCCCTGTCCCATGATGAGCAAGTCGAGGTTCTCGTCATTGTCGAAATCGAAAAACACGGCATTCGTGTAAGTGGTGGGTTGCAGGAAGCTGTATTTTTCCAACGTGAATGTGCCTTCGTCGTTAGGGCGTGCCAGGATGGCCAGTTCATCCCATACGTGCGCTGTGGCGGGCATCCAAGCCAATATGGCCAGGATGCCGGTAAATAGTTTCTTTTGCATGTCTTTTTATTTTGAAAGGGTGGACGCAAGTCCGCCGGGACCGTCGAACAAATAGGTGAACTCGTCGAAATAAGCCGTGCCGGAAGTCTCCTGCGTGTTGTAGCTGTACAGGCCGATGCGGCTGCCTTTCCAGTCGCCGGAACCGGATTCGAACGTGTCGCCGAACTCAATGAAGGTTTCGTTGTTCACGCTGTAATAGAATTTATGCTTGTTGTTCACCGCGTCGATTTCCAGACGGATATAGATGCCCTTGTCCATGACCGAGGATATGTTGAAAGAGGTGGTTTGGGCCGTCCCGTCCTTTTCCATGTAAAGCCGGGGAGTGGCCGTTCCGTCCTTGTCTTCCATGATGACACCGCCGCCCACGAATTTGTTGCCGATGCATTCTATGCCGGCCCGTCCGCCGGGCGTCAGTTGCGCGAAGTCTATTTTTACGGTGACCACGCCTTTGTATCCCATGGTCTTTTGCGTAAACTGGTTGAAGGCCGTGCGCAGTTTCTCCGCCTTTTGCGATTTGATAGCCAGCCAACCCGGCTTTTCCGTCAGCGACCAGTATCCGTCGTGCGGGTTATGGTTGAACTGCCATTGCAATCCCAACTCCGTAGCTTCGAAGTCGTCGCTGGATTGTGGGGCATAGGCTTTTGTTTCCACGCTGGTGGAGGGCTTGCGGCAGATTTTCATGGGTTCGCCGATGCCGTTCTTGTCGTAGTCCGTACCCATTTCAGGGAATCCGTCCTTCCAGACGACGGGTTGGAGGTGTACCACGCGTCCCTGCGGCTCGGTGGACTGGAAGTGGTAGAACCACCATTCCCCCTCGGGCGTGTCGACCAAGGCACCCTGATGCGGGCCGTTCACTTTGGTCGAACCCATTTCCAGTACGCGCTTCTGTTCGTAAGGGCCGTAGATGTTTTTGGAGCGCATCACGGTCTGCCATCCTGTGCTGACACCGCCTTCCGGGATGCTGATATAGTAATATCCGTCTTTTTTGAACAGTTTCGTGCCTTCTGCCACAGGACCCTCGTACACTTTCCGTCCCTCATCGAGCAATGTCTTGCCGTCTGCGCTCATCTTATGGATGATGATGGGGCCTCCGCCCAACTGGCTCCGTCCGATGTAGGCTTGCCCGTCCTCGTCCCACAACGGGCACGGGTCTTCCCATCCTGACACTTTCTTCACTTGGTAGAGCGGAGTCCATGGCCCTGCCGGATTGGTGGCTGTGCTCATGAACAGTCCTTCGTTCGGCGTGCATACGTACATCCAGAATTTGCCGTCGTGGTAGCGCAAGGCCGGTGCCCAACTGCCATTGCCGTATTTGTCCATGCCCGAGTAGCCGTCCAAATCCATCCGGTCGAAGATTCGTCCTATGATTTTCCAGTTCACCATGTCGTCGGACTCCAATATGTTCATGCCCATGAAGTGGAACTCCGAGCACGTCATGTAGTATTTGTGTCCCACGCGGATGACATCAGGGTCTGAGTAGTCACCGTTCAATACGGGATTGGCAAACGTCCCGTCTCCCAAGTCGCCCCAACGTGTGTCCGTGTACCATCCCGAGGAGCCGCCCAAATCCTGCCCTCCTGAGAACAGTCCCATGCGTTCGCTGTCCGTGTAAGCTCCCATGACAGGGCGAGCCCGGTGTTCTCCCGGGAAAAACTCCTGTACGGATTCTTCCCCTTGTCCTACTTTCTCAAACGCTGTCATTTGCTGTGCTGTGAGCGGCATGAAAGCCAAGTTGCAGCACAATAAAGAAAATGCGATTGTATTTTTCATGCGTTGATGATAATTTATGAATGAATACACAAAAATACAATCAAGAGCCGGGGCGTACTATTACAAATACGTCATAAAATGTAAGGTTGGCATCTATCCTTATCTTTTCAGGGCGGCCCGGATAACGAACCAACCGTGTTGGATGAGGGTAGTCGTCCAACCGAAGTGTGAGGCCATGATGCGGAAACGTTCCCGCAGTGATTCCTGATGGTGCTGTGTGGTCAATCCTTCACTTAAGTAATCGGTAAGGATAAGCCTTGTGTTATATATCGGTTGTTTGAGACGTTCCGCCCGTTTCAACAAACGTATGCACCAGTCGTAGTCGGCAGAAAAGCGAAAGCTCAGGTCGTAAAGTTCCTGCCGGGCCAAATCCGTTCGTACATAAAACGATTGGTGGCAAACCAACATGCCGTGTCGGAACTTTTTCCAGGTCAGTTGTTTCGGTGCTTGCAGGCGGCGGTGGCGGATGAAGCGTCCTTGCCCGTCTACCCAATCCGTTTCGCCGTAGAGGATGGCGGGGCGGGAAGCGTTCATGTCTATATGGCCGAAAACCTGTTGTAAGGTGTCGGGGGCGTGCAGCCGGTCACCGGCGTTCAGGAAGACGATATAGTCGCCGGTGGCATGTTCCAGGGCCTTGTTCATCGCGTCGTAAAGTCCCTTGTCCGGTTCGCGGATCACCCGGATGTCATGCGGGCACGTCTTACCCGTATTGGCATCCACGTATCGGTGGATCAGTGCCATGGTCTGGTCTTTGGAACATCCGTCGATAATCAGGTGCTCGATGTGGGGGTAAGTCTGGGCGGCCACGCTTTCCAAAGTGCATGGCAGCGTCTTTTCCGCATTATAGGTGACAGTGGCAATGGTTACGGTGGGGAAAGGGGTTTTGTTCATGTTTTTTTGTGTGGGGTGGGTTTTATCTTTTCTCGGATGCGCGTTTGTAAACGGCTATATATTTGGAAGCCACGTTGGTTTCGCCGTAGTGGGCCAAGGCCGAGTGTACGGCGTGGGCGGACAGTTCCTCCCACGGGGCGGTTTCCAGTGTGAAATGTATGCCTTCGGCCAGGTCTTCGGCGTTCCGTGCTTCGGCCAGATAACCGTTTTTACGGTGGTCTATCATTTCCGGTATGCCTCCGACGTTGAATCCTACGCAAGGAACCCCGCAGGACAGGGCCTCCACGATGGTATTGGGCAGGTTGTCCTCCAACGAAGGCGTGACGTATGCGTCCACCGCATTATATAGGCGTGCCATTTGTTTTTCGTCGCTTACGTAGTCGATGGCATAGACCGGGAATGGGAAAAGCGCACGAATTTGGTCGGCACGGTTGCCGACTACCACGATACCGATGCGTGTGGCCAAATCGGGATGCTTTTCTTTCAATATGCGGCAGGCTTCCATCAGATAATCTATGCCTTTGCGCGGGTCGGTGGCCTTTAGCGAACCGAAAAGCAGCAGCTTCTTGTCGATGGGCAGGTTGCATTGTAGGCGCACCTTGACCTGTTCGGCCGGGTGGAAAATGTTAGCGTTGATGGTATTGGGGATAGAGATCACCTCCTGCCCGACCAGAAGCGCACTTTGGCGTGCCAGGCCTTCCAACCATCGGCTGCAAGCCACGAAAATGATATGTGCTCCGCGCAACATTTGCTGTTTTCGCCGGAACACCTTGGCCGACAGGTCATGCGTGCCGCCTCCGTGCAGAAGCAGGGGGCAGTGGTGGCACTCGGTTTGGTATTTCGTGCACTCTCCGCTGTAGTGGCAGATGCCGGTAAACGGCCATTGGTCGTGCATCGTCCACACGATCGGTTTGCCGCTGTCTATGATGCGGCGTATGTCTTTCAGGGAAAGGAAGCCTTGGTTGATCCAATGCAGGTGGATGACATCGGCTTCCTTGAATTCCGGCAATGCGGTGATGTCCGTACCGGTGTTGGCCAAGTCCACTTGGAACAGGTTGTGCTTCTTGAACCGGTTGGCTTTCCAGATACAGACGCGTTCCCATACGAATTTGGCTTTCAGCAGGGGGGACTGGGGCAGGCTGGCCACCGTAATCTGGTCCGTCCGTTTGTCGCGCACTAGCATTTTGGCTTTTACCCCGTTGTTTTTCAGGGCTTCCATGAGGCGGTTGGCTGCGATGGCCGCCCCTCCTATGTTTTCGGATGTGTTGATAATGAGTACTCTCATACGCTTTTCATTCGTTTCTTCTGGAGGCATGGCCTTATGCGCCGAAATCCCCCTTTAATGTCCGTTTGAGCCGTCTTATGGCTTTGGCCGTAAATGAATTGGTCTTGGCATAATAACGCGAGTAGGCTTTCCTTGCCTCGGCGCATTCCTCTATCGGTTCTATCTTTACCACCGGCAATGGCTCCATGTAAAGTCCGGACTGGTATAGGTTTCCGCCACCGCAATTCGTCCCGCTACCGTCGAACCCGGTGTTTTGTACAAGTGATTTTCCCACATTGAGCGACAGGATGCCATTGAGGAATAAAGAGGCATTCCATCTGATGGCCCAAGAGTTATTCTTTCCTTCGGTTTGTCGGCGGAGCATGCGGGTGTATCCGTATTTCCCGTCAAAGTCGAATGTGTAGGTCAGTTTCTTCCGTTCGAGTTCTTCCAATAAGGCTTTCCCGTCGGGATTAAAGAACTGCCAGGCGCGTTTCCAAGTGGCCCACCCCCAACTTCCGGTCCATTTGATAAGGAACGTGTCAGGCAAACTCGGGTCATTGGTAAAGTCGCAGGCCTGGATGTGTCCTACTTGGGGGACATCGGCGTAAACGTCCAGTGCGTCGTTCATGAATTGGAGGAAATGCGGAGCCACGACCAAGTCATCTTCCAATACGATGACCCGCCCGTACCGGTTGACCATTGTGGTGACACCGTCTATGATGTTCCTTGCCAGCCCCCAGTTCTGTTCCCGTTCCGTGACGTGCACTTGCCGGAAGCCTTTGGCTTCCCTTACGATGTGCCTCACTTCTTCCACGGCTGCGCGGTCGGCCTCCGAACGCGCGGCATCGGAGTAGATGAACAGGTCGCTGTCCGCAGACAGCGTGTTGCGCGACAATGCCTCTAAGGCTTGACGGGTATGCGCGGGGCGGTTGTAGACGAATAATAATATCGGTGCTGTGTCCATGTCTTATTGGATTTGCTGCGTTTCGATAGCCCAGTCGCCCAATGTCTTCCGTTCGAGGTCGAAGTTGATGCCGACCTTGACCACGGGCAGCCCGCATAAGGCGAAGCGTTCGGGATAGTTCTTGAGGTTGATTTGCTGCATGGCTGCTTTTGCCGTCCGGTTGAGTTTGGCCTCGATGAGGTAGAGCGTGGTTGGGGTGCGTAACACGACATCCACCCTGCCTTTGGGAGTGCGCACTTCCACATCCGCATAGTAACCGAGGAGGCTGAAGATGATGTAGAGCACTTGTTGGTAATGCCCCTCGGTGTCAGTCCGTTCGCAGTAGGGTATGGTGGAGAGGAACGTTTGGAGAAGTTGCAGCATGCCGTCCATGTCGTCGCGTGCCATTGCCCTGGCCATGTGAATCACCATGGAATTGGTGGACAGGCTGTCGGGGGTGATGTAATAAGGGATGAGGCTTCTCATCAGTCCGATCCGGACTTCCTTATTGGGAATGTCGAGGGTGTAAGCGTCGAAGTTTGCGTCATAGTCTTTGATGGTGATGTACCCGCTTTGGTAGAGGAGCGGGACGATGCTTGTCATTCTTTCGGTGGGTGCGTCGAAATCGGATGCCATGGCTTCGGTGCCCCCGATTTTGGAAGGGGGCACGTTGAACTTGTTGAGCATTTCGATGAGGTAGGTGGGCGTGCCGCTCCCGAACCAGTAAGCCCCTAACCTTCCGTCGGCAAAAGCGTTGAGCAAGCTGTAAGGGTTGTAGATGTCGGGCGAGGGCCATGTGAAGTGATACCCGTCGTAATTCTCTTTGAGTTGCCGCATGGCCTCTTCGGGGGTAGTGCCGAGTTTTCCGGCCTGCATTTCGAGGTCGGCTGCCATTTGCGTCCGTATTTCTTCCTCGCTGATGCCGCATACGGTGGCGTATTCCGGCAGCATGCTGATATTTTTAATATTGTTAAGCTCGCTAAAGATGCTCAGTTGGGAGAATTTGGTGATGCCGGTGAGGAAGACGAACCGCAGGTAGGGGTCGCAGGCCTTTAGCGGACTGTAGAAGTTCCGCATGACGTTGCGCAGTATGGGCAGGTCTTCTTCCTCATGCACCACGTCGAGCAGGGGAGCGTCGTATTCGTCGATGAGCACCACCACTTGGCGGCCCGTCTGTTCGCAGGTCCGGCGGATAAGGTCTGTAAGACGTGTGTTCGTATCGGGGATGTCAGATTCGATGCCGAAATTCCTTTCCAATGTCTTCAGTTGCCACAACAGGTAGCGTTCCAGTCCCTCCTTGTCCAAATGCTTGCCCATGCTCATGTCGAAGTGCAGTACGGGATATTCCGTCCACTCCGTTTCCCGCTTTTCGATGGCCAGTCCTTTGAACAGTTCTTTCCTGCCTTCGAAATAGGCCTGCAGGGTACTGGTGAGCAATGACTTGCCGAAACGGCGCGGACGGCTGAGGAATACGTATTTGGAGTCGGAATGCGTGATGCGGTACACGTGTTCCGTCTTGTCGATGTATACGTATGGTTTGTTCCTTAGTTCGGAAAACGTTTGTATCCCGATGGGGTAAAACCTGCGTTGTTGTTCCATGACTTTTCCTCCTTCTGTTAGTCTGAAAGCAAAGATAAGGCTTTATTTTCGATTTCATGCCGTGCGGAGGCCGGATTTTTACCGGTCGTGCGCCTTCGTTCTTGCCATATCTTTTAATATTACGGATAATTCATAAGTATAGTGTTCTAAATTAAATTCCCGTTCAGCCAAATTACGGCCGTTACGTCCCATCTGTCGGGCTTCTTCCGGGTGGGTATATAGGTATGCAATGGCTTGTTTCCATCCTTCCACATCATTGTAGTCCACGTAGATTCCCGCCCTTTCTTTCTCTATGTCCATTTCAAATTTGGGATTACGGGTGCAGATTACGGGGAGCCCTAACGCGAAAGCCTCGACCAGAGTGGTCAGCCCGACGGTGTAAGGAAAGTCCTGGCAACAAATTACAACGAATCTTGAACGGCAAACTTCCGTGGCCAGCATGTGGGGGAGGATGCCTACCGTGAAATGTACCCGTATATTGGAATATGCCTCGTATGCTTTCAGCAGGGCTTGGTATTCCGGATCCGGAGTGGTGAAGATTTCGACGGGAAGTCCTGTCCCGGCAAATGCCTTGAGTAATGTGGCGAAGTCACGATGCTCTTTGCCAGTGGTGATGAATGCCCTTTCCTGCTTCCCGTTGCCTGTGGCAGGAAGATGTTGGCGCAGGTAGTCATAGAAATCAATGTCGGCTCCCCAATGTATCAGGTGCAGGCGGTCGGCGGTGACCTTGCCCGATTGCAGTGAATCGTTTATCAAGATTTGGCTGAAAAAGAATATTTGGTCGATGCCTTTGTAATAGAAGCGCGAAATCATGTCCTTTATTGGGTTGGGGTTGCGGACTACGGCTTGGTGATGCCAAATGGCGATGGGCTTGCGGAACAATCCCAAGGCGCGGCAAAATATGATAAGCTCTAAACCATAAAAAGAGGTTCCATATAACAAATCATACGTTTCCTTGCATCGTATAATCTCGAAGAAATTGTAGAATGATAATTTGAGGCGGGATGAAAAACGGCGGAAAGGGTGGAGTATCGGCGTGATGCCATATTTGTTAAAATGGGTTAGTCCGTACAGGATATGTCCGGGGTGCAGATGCTTTTCCCATTCCCCCAATGCTTCCTCTATGGGACGTGTGTGGTAATAATAGATTTTCATGTTCCGAAATTCCCTTTTTTATGTGCGTTTGATTCTACGTATGGCTTTTGCCATAAACGGTAATATAAAAATCATTTGTTACGGCAAGTTTCGGCTTGTCGGCATTAACATTCTTTGTGCTTTGCGTGTGGCGAACAACAGTCTTGACGGATTAGGAAGAGAATCTGCCAGCCTCTTGCGGTTGTTTGCGAATGGCAGGCAGAAAATAATGGAGACTATCATTGGGGAGTTTTATGCTTCCGGTAAGGAAAGCAGGTATTCGGGAGCGAAATCCGCCCCATTCTCCCATTCTATGGTGTTATACTTTACGGTGAACCGCTTGAAGAAGTTCAAGTCCTTCAGAGGCTCGAACACCTTGCCTTTTAACGAGGTGCGCAAGTCCACCACTTTTGTCACTTGGTTGTTGAACCATAGCCGAATGCGGTAGCCGTCCACATATTCGGCTTTCACTACTTCTGTAAACATATCCGTATCCTATTTTAAAGGTTCTATTTTTTTCAAAGGGTCGCCTTTTTGCGCTTTCTCCCAGTTGTCCATCAGTTCTTCTTTGTGCTGTTCCAACCATTCAAGAATCATCTTCAGTGCCCTGCCCGGCATTTAGTTTACAAAAATAACATAAATATCCGAGAAATAGGCAATTACTCCCCCAAAAAATATGATAGTCCATATTTATTTTTACATTTTTCCCTATACGTATGCTCTCCTATATTACGTGGACTAATAGGATGGACTCTTTTTGTTTCCATGGCGTGGAGGAGCTGATGAGTTTGCTGTTTCAAAATAGGTTATGGAGTTTTTCTTGGGCAATGTAGTCTTAACATAAATTATGTGTTCGTCTTCCGCTTTTATGCTTGGAGTATTGGATATTTCTTTATTTTTGTGAAAGTTAAAACATGACTTTCAAGGCTCGTAAGTCTGTGTTCGAGAAGTTGGAGCAGATAGTGGACATCGCGTCTTTGTCGAAAGAAGAGCGAATGAAGTACGACGAAAGCATCAAGGTGTACCGTGACCAGTTGGCCACGTTGGATTTCGCAGAACAGAAAGGACGTGCAGAAGAACGGTTGGACATAGCCCGGAAGATGAAGGCTTCATCTGTTCCGGCAGGGACAATAAGCCTTTGTACGGGCTTGTCATTAGAAGAGATTGCCAAACTATGACAGGATGAGCTTGTTCCGTTTTCATGACGTGAATGTGTTTGTCCGGTTGATGGGTAAGCCGTTTAAAATAGGTTATGCCCATTTTTTTTGCACAAAATCAACAGGTTTCACCTTAATAAATTGTTCTACAGGTTGTTTTGTTGTGCACAAGCCTCTTCTGTGTGAAAGGGAGGTGAAGCCTTGGTGAAGGATGTTACAGGAGAGGTTTCACCATATTACGCTGATATACAGAAAGTATGAAGGATGCGAACCCTTTTTTGCAAAAACTTCTTGAATGTGGTGTATAGGAGGGCGTAATCCGGCTGACTTTTGTTCTTTTTTCGTTTGCCGCAAGGTGACAAATAGTTTACAGCCGAAACGAAAACCGTTCGGCTGTGATTGGCATGGCGTTTTGGGGTTTTCGTTGGGCCATGTATGGCTTAATATGGTTTATGCTTTTGATTATTCATGTTTTTATAGAGGGGGTTCTTTGTTTTTAATGATAAAATACATCTTGAATAGCTTCTTTTAGTGCTTTGAGATATCCTTTGCCAAATTTTAAGTCGGGCTCCATATAATTGCCTTCAGCCCATTCATTCCAGGATTTGAGGAAAACAATGCGGTCTTCCATAGCTTTATGTGATATGTTGTTGAAAGATGCCTGGGCATGTTTTTTAAATTTCTCGGGGGTAGAGCGGATGAGAATGTGTCCGGCTCTGCCTGAGCGGGGAGAGTGATCCCAATTGGGAATGAGAGTGGGATAACAGTCATTGGCTTGTTCCTCAGGACCTTGAAAGTATTGTGAAGCACGGCTATACTCAATATGCCGTCCTCTTTTTAATGCAATACGTTGAAACTTGGCATTTATGCGCTCCCACAAAGAAAAATCCTTTTTGAATACATCGAATAGCCTTATTAAAACATTGGCATCAAATCCCCATTGGCGAAAAAGAACCAAATCTTCTATTTTATAAGTATGTCCTACAAAGTGAATGCGGAAACCGTGTTGGGAGGCAAGCTTTTGCCACAGTTCGATAAAGTGGGGAGGATTGGGGATTTCTTTAGGAGAGTAGACTACAAATATGGGATTTCCGTGTATGCGAATGTATCTTGGGTCTTGGAAAGCGGGTAGCACGGCATTGAAATGTGCAATGTAGTCTTCATCCCCGGGATAGAGTTGTTCCATTAACATTTTATGTCCTCCGTCTTTGTTGAACTGTTTGTCTTCCCAACTATGGTTTGCCCATGCCAGACAAAAGGGGAAATCCGGTTTCCCACTGTTTAGCACTTCGTTGAATGGCCTTTGTAGTAGTTGCTTGCCATTTCCAAACCAATAATGCCAATAACAGAAACCTTCTATACCATATTCGCGTGCCATGTCGGCCTGGGCTTGCCGCGTTTCCGGCAAACGAAGGTCATAATAGCCTAAATCAGCTGGTACACGTGGTTGGTAATGTCCTTTGAATAAAGGTTTTGCTTTGCCCACGTTGGTCCATTCCGTAAATCCCTTGCCCCACCATCTGTCGTTTTCCGGGGTGGGATGGAACTGCGGTAAATAAAAGGCGATGACCCTTACTTTTGGATTATTGTTGGGTTCCATGTTGAATTAATTTTATGATATGTAATGCGTCTTCTTTTGTCTTTAGCGGACGGTACAACTCATCTATAAGCGTGGTTATTTGCGTTGAAGACAATTTATTTAAACAGACATTTTTGATAATTGGAATTATTTCTTCAGCTACTCGGTAACGGATGAGCCGAGCCGGGTTGCCTCCAACAATTGCATAAGGAGGAATATCGTGTGTCACAACTGCTCCGGCTGCTATGATGCTTCCTTTGCCAATCGTAACGCCGGATAATATTGTAGCTCCGTAACCAATCCAAACTTCATCTTCAACTATGATAGGACCTTTGCTACGGCTGTCTGTTTGGCAGTGTTTGCCTTCAAGGGTTGAGCGTATGGGATAAGTAAATAACGTTTCAGTCTGATGATTGCCGCTTAAGATGAAATGTACGTTTGAGGCTAATGCTACATAGTTCCCTATTGTTAATTTTTCTATTGGGGGAAAATAGCTCAAGATATGTAACTCTCCGTATGTGCCGTTGCCTACTTCGACACATTCCATTGGAAAGATATTCATTGGTACGGTTTGGTTTTGCTTGTTGCGTTTGCGCCATTCTTTTTTGAATTTAGTAAGTGCATAAGCTCGGACAAAACTTCGTAATATGGGGATTTTTGAGGAGAAATTCATCTGTTGGTTATTCTTTTATAAGTTTTTCGTAAGAATCGTTTCAGGCTATATCGCTTAGTTCGCATCAATAAATTCTGAGGTAACGATATGAGGTATAATGCCATTCCTCCCGGGGTGGCTTTCATAGCTTTTATCCAATCTTTCCGTCGGATGAGCCGGAAACAATTCCATGGTTTGTCGAAACCTGCATAATGAATTTGTACGGGATGTGCCAATCCTTCATTAAACTTAGCGAGTGCAATGACTTTGTCTCCTGCAAATTCGGTATTGCCTTGGTAAAAATCTCTTTGGTTCATGTTTAACCGATAGAAAGAAATAGGCAGGCTATAACCTATCGGTAAATATTTGATGTGGGGCCAACAGGTTAAAATAATGCAGTCTTGTTCCGGTAAACGTAGTCGTGGATAGTTGTTGACATAAAAATTGATAATTTCTTCTTGTTTATGGTCGTTGCGCAATTCTTTGAGGTTGATAAGTAAGAATCCTGCAGCAATTTCATGTTCAAGTATTTCCATTTCAGCCGTACTGAAGTCTTGCCGGTAGTAAGGCATACGGCTATTTTCTATTGGTCCTACGCCGGCATAATAAAACTTTTCATTTGGGAACATAAAAAACACAGGAGAGAAATCACCAGTAAAAACTACGTCCACGTCCGAACATATAATTCTGTCATATTGGGGAAGGACATCAGTTGCAATAAGTTTATAGAAAATTTCTTTGGAGTAATGTGCTTTAGTGCCGAAATTTTTAATTTTTTCATCGTATTGTGTGACATTAATGAAATGTAATTCGGCATATGCAAATTCTTTTAGACTGTTCTGTAAAGATTGTTGGGCTTTGGTGGACAAGGTCGTATGGAATACATATAATTCATACCAATATTGCGGTGAGGCATGTTTCATCATGGAGTGGATGGCAACCTTTGCTGCTAGCAAGTAATTAGCGTCAAAAGTAAAGAATACAGGTATTTTTTGCATATTGTCCATATTGTGGGGCTCTTAGGAAAAACGGATAATGCTTTGTCTCAATTTCTGTTTTATCCTTTTGTTATTATTCATTTTTTTGCAAAAATATGGAAACTTTTTTGTCCACCCAAGTCTTTAAGGCATCTTTTTTAGATGGTATGTGCTTTTACGAAATTTAGTTTAAACTCTTGTTTCCGCTTTTAGTCAAACTATAAATCTTGTTCAGTCACCGTATTGTAGAATTGTATATTATAATAAGTGCAGATGAATGGGGAGAAAAAACCACGAATCATGAAAATCAATCCTTTATCCTTATGGGGAAGAGGATATATTTGTTTGCGATGTTTCATGCAAGTGAAACAAAGCTGTAAAAGATTCAATGGGTTACGGCTATAGAACAGTTCGGTTATCTTGTGTAAGACGGGGTGGCGTGTTGAAGATGTTTGTTCATGAATGTTGTTATAGAAACATTTAAAACTTTCTGTATTTCTAAGTTTGAAGAAGTTGTATGTTCCATATACATAAGGAGCTATAGGGGAATGTGGCTTATACTTGGACAACTTTTTTCCTACGGTAGTTATCACAGATGCTGGGTGTACTCTATGCCACGATAGTGGTTCTTCGCATTTTATGATGCTATCGGTTAGGGCTGCGTTCATGGCTAGCCACCAATCATAATAGAATGTCATACCGTCCCAGGGCTTCAGGTTTTCGATAAAAGTCCTTTTTATAAGCATGGCGTGCCCCGGTATATTGTCTCTAAAAAACAAAGACTCTGCGGTGAAAGGCAATGGGAGGTAGTCTTTGGTTTGCTGATGAGAGCAGGTTGGGGAAGATATAATGTCAGAGAAGCACAGGTCGTATCCTTTTTTCTTTTCTATTGATTGTACTAATTTTTCTACTTTCTCTGGAAACCAAATATCGTCTTGGTCGGAAATTGCTATATAGTCTGTTTCTTTGGATACGAATTTGAATGTGTCATGAAAGTTTTGGTTGCATCCTTTATTTCGTGCATTTTGGTGTATTTTGATAAAAGTGTGTTTTGCAGCATATTCTCGTAGTATATCCATCGTGCCGTCTGTGGAACAGTCGTCACTGATGATAATTTCGTGGATAGGATAAGTTTGCGCGAGTATGGAATCCATTTGTTCACGTAGAAACCGTTCTCCGTTGTAGGTGCACATTACGACAGATACTGTTTTTTTCTCCATAAGGCTTGTTTGTTTGTGGCAAAAGTATGAAATATTTTGTTTTCATAGTGATTTTGAATGCCTTTTATTTAATGAACGTGTTTTTTTATATCCATTTAATAAAAAATATATCCTAATATTTGGATGCTAATATTTTCTTTCCTATATTTATGGCATGTTAATTTTAAAAAGTGTGCTTATGAGAAAGTTAATTACCTTGGTAAGTGTTGTTTTTGCTTTTACCAATATGTCCGCACAGTTAAAAGTGCATTCCAATGGGAATGTAAGTATTAAAACTACAGATACACCTAATGCGGCTTTGGCAATAGGTGGGGCGGGAGACGCAACCCAGTCTTTGTTTGTGAAATCTAATAATGTCCCGTTGCGAGTAGATCGGAATGGTTCTGCGACAACGAGTGGGGCTTGGACGTATGCTGTTGATGTTGCTAATGAATTGACAGACTCTCGAATGGCAATTGGTATAAGTGGTTTGGTGCGGACTGCGGATTATGCCGTATTGAATAAAGGTCGTGCTTTTGGGATATATGGTGCGGCAGGTTATTCCACATCTGGCTATAATTACAGCATATACGGTAATTTGCTTAGTACACAAAACGGTGCTGCGGTAGTAGGGGCTTTGAATTCTATGGATGTCAAAGTTCCTGGACGTTATGCCGGTTACTTCCAAGGCGATGTCCGTACTACCGGGAATTTTTATGGTACGGTGCTGACCCCTTCGGCTTCCCGGTCTGCCTTGATGGGGCGTTCGGCAGTGATGCCCCTGTCGGCTGAAAGTGACGGGGAGAACAGCATGTCGGTGGGCGAGAAACTTTCGCGGTTGACCGCCGTGCAGTATAACCTGTCCGAACCGCAGGCGGCGCAGGCTTTTGCGGCATCGGGAGATACCGTGGCAGCAGCTCCCCGTTCCGTGACAGACGTGCAGGCATTGGAGAAAACACATTACGGCTTGGATGCCGAAGTGCTGAAGGAAGTCTATCCGGACTTGGTCTATGAAAGTCAGGAAGGAGACCTTTGTATCAACTACACGGAGATGATCCCACTTTTGGTGCAGTCCGTCAATGAACTCCGTGCACAAGTGGTATCGTTGCAGGGGGCGCAGACCTATAATGTGCGCGCCCGGAACGGAAATGAAACGGGCATCGGCGGCAACGCATTGGATGTCCCGGCATTGGAGCAAAACGACCCGAACCCGTTCACGCAAACGACAGTGGTGCGCTATACGTTGCCGGAAAGCGTGAAGTCTGCATTCCTATACATTTATGATTTGAACGGCACGCAGGTAGACCAGAAGACGTTGCAGAGCCGTGGCAAGTCTTCCGTGACGCTTGAAGCCGGAAGCCTCGCCCCGGGGATGTACCTTTATGCCTTGGTGGCCGACGGCAAGGTGATCGACACCAAGCGTATGATCATTACCCAATAAGGAAGGAGGCACTTATGAAACGTTGGATGAACCTGTTCTTTTTGTTATGGGGGACGGCTTGTACCATTATGGCTGCTACCGAGGACGGCACTTGTTTCTCGTCCGTGGAAAACGTGTCGGCGGCTGCTTTGGAAAAAGTCCCGCAGAGCAGCTCTGTTTCGGTGGACAAGCATGATTATAAGCCCTACGTGGCTCGTGTGCAAGACGACGGGGTGGTTTATGTACAAAACCAGACGTTTACTTCCACGCATACCGTTACGGGGGAAAATATCGTGGCCGGGGAGAAGGTGACGACGGCGCAGCCGCAGGGAAAGGTCGTGGTGAAGTCCGGGGCAAACGTGACGATGAAAGCCTCCGGCACCACCACATTGGAAGCCGGCGTTGAATGCGAGAAAGGAGGCGTGCTGGAAATCGCTCCATTATAACCATGTTTGGCAAATCGGGAAACCGGATGAAATAGACGGGGTATTTTGCGTTTTTAGCGGAATATCCCGTATTTTTTGTGAATTAGATATAAGGGAAATAAAATCATTTGTTTTATCTTTGTATTTGACTTATTTAATTAAGCTGTTCATGGACGCAGGGGATAATGAGTTAATCAAGTACATTAAAGAGGGTGATTTAAAGGCTTTTGAGAGAGTCTTTAAGGATTATTATGCTTTGATGTGCAGTGTGGCCATGGATTATGTGAATGATTCTGCCGTATGTCAGACTTTGACGGAGGATGTTTTGTTGAACCTTTGGGAAAAGAAACGCGAAGTGGTGATTACGACTTCCTTGCGTGCTTATCTTTTACGTGCCGTGCGCAACAAATGTATCGACCATCTCAGGACACATCGTCAGGTCTCGGGCTTTTTAGGTTACTATGATTCCTTGGACGGGATGTTCGGAGGGGCAATGGCAGACGAAAAGGACTTGTTCGAGCAATTGATTTCGGATGAATTGGCGGAGTTGCTGGACCGGGCGATTGATGAGATGCCGGAGGAACGTAGGCGGGTTTTTATACTGGTGCGCATGGAGAATAAGACTTACCAGGAAGCAGCCGATATGTTACATATTTCGGTGAATACCGTGAAATATCATCTGAAGAGGGCGCATGCGGAGTTGCAGGATAAGTTGGGGTCTTACATTTTGCTACAAATATTGTCTTTTATGTTACTTTCAAAGATGCTCCATTCTTTGAATTGAGAAATGCTCGTGTCAGGATAACATGCCTTGTGGTTTTAATTCATAATTTCTATAGGCTTTCTTGTGAAAAGTTTGGCGGTTTATGCTGTTTTTTGAAGCATAAATAAATTATTTCTGTTTTTATACTACCCATTCTGTCTATTTGTTTCGTCTTAGAAGAAAAAAGCATCAAAGTGGAAACAAATAGCGATATAGATTCATTGATAGAGAAGCAATGGTCGGAGGGGCTGTCTCCGGAGTCGGAAGACGTGTTGCGTGAATGGGTTTCGGCAGATGAAGGGCACCGTAAGTATTACGAGCGCTGCATGCTTTTGTATCGGTGGATGGGCATTCGGAAGCGTATGCCCGTATTCGAAAAAGAAAGGAAGAAAGCATACGGGCGTTTCCTGAGAAGTATAAAGGGAGAGAATATGCCGGTTCCTTTCGTTCACAAGGTTTTCAGTCGGAAGTTTGTGGCCTGTGCGGCAATGGTGGTCGTCCTTTTGGGAGGCGGACTGGCTGTATGGCAACAGCAAGGTAAAGCGGCGGGGGAACAAGTTGTGCAAGGATGTGCGCGAGAAATCAAAGTGCCGAAGGGGATGAAAGAACGGATCATATTGGCCGATGGAACCAAAGTTTGGCTGAACTCCGGAAGTTGTCTGACATTGGGTCCGGGATTCGGGCAGACCGACCGCGAACTTCAGTTGGAAGGAGAAGGAATGTTTGACGTGGCTAAGGATAAGCAGAAACCTTTTATTATTCGTTCCGGTGATATCCGTGTCCGGGTGACGGGGACTGTATTTAATTTCAAGTCCTATCCGGAGGAACGTTTTGCCAAGGTCACTTTGGTACGCGGTAGCCTGGATGTGTCGAGTGTGACGGGACGTGTGCCCCATACCGTGACGTTGAAGCCGTGCGAACAGGTCGTGTTGGACCGCAGTAGGGATGTGATGGAGAAGAAGGTGGTGGAAACGGCACCGGATGTAGCTTGGACTTGTGTGGGACAAAGGGGTGAATCCATGTCCGAGGACACGTCGGAAACAGAAATGACAGGGCATGCGGGAGGTGAGGAAGCCTTGTTTTTCGATGAGATGTCTATGGAACAGATTGTGCAGGAGTTGGAACGGGTTTTTCATGTGAATATAGTGGTGAAGAATCCCGGAATATTGCAGGAAAAATATTATGGCGATTTCCGGAACCGGAAAGACATTTTTGCCATATTGGACGTGATGTTGAGGGGCGAACAGGTTTCCTATCAGATCAAAGGCGACACGGTCTTTATCGGAGAATAATCATTTAATAATCATAGTAAATAGAGAAATGTTTAACGCAAAACGTAAAAAACTACTTGAAAGGTTTCTGATTTTAAGCCTGTTTTGCAGTTCGGGAGCGGTTTGGGCGCAGCAGGGCACTGTGACACTGAATCTGAATAACGTGACCGTCAAAGAGGCTTTGGAGCAATTGAATACCCAGACGTCTTATTCCTTGTGGCTGAACGTGGGCGATGTGGATTTATCGCGAAGAATCAGCCTGAACGTGACGAACGGGAGTGTCAATGACGTGTTGGCTAAAATCTTGGCCGGCCAACCGTTGTCATACGAGGTGAAGGATAGGACAATAAATATATACCCTGCGAAGAAAGACGGTGAGGAGGCGAAGAAAAGGGTGGAAGGCGTAGTGTTGGACGACCTGGGAGAACCGCTTCCGGGAGTGGCCGTGCGTTGCAAAGAACATCCGGATGCCATGTGTGCTACAGACATGGACGGTAAGTTCACACTGAATGTACCAACGGACGGCAAGACGCTACAATTTACTTTCATCGGTATGGCTCCGCAGGAATTGGCAGTGGCAGATGCACCGATGAAAGTCGTGATGAGTGACAAGGAAAAGAAACTGGACGAGGTCGTGGTGACCGGTTATCAGAAAATCGACCGCAAGTTGTTTACCGGTGCGGCCAGTCGTATTTCCGGTGAAGAAGCGAAAGTGGACGGTGTGGGCGATGTGAGCCAGATGTTGCAAGGCAAGGCGGCCGGTGTGGGCGTACAGTCCGTGTCCGGTACGTTCGGTGCTGCGCCGAAGATCCGTGTGCGTGGTGCTTCTTCCATCTATGGAAACCAGACGCCGCTTTGGGTTGTGGACGGTGTCGTGTTGGAGGATGTGGTGGAGATTTCCGCCGATGACCTTTCTTCCGGTAATGCCGCCACGCTGATCAGTTCCGCTGTGGCTGGGTTGAATCCCGATGACATCGACAATTTCCAGATATTGAAAGACGCTTCGGCCACGGCATTGTATGGTGCGCGTGCCATGAACGGGGTGATTGTGGTGAATACCAAGAAAGGAAAGAATGGGCATGCCAGTATCAGTTACACGGGTGAGTTCACCGTGCGTACCCGTCCCTCTTACCGCCAGTATAATATCATGAATTCCAAAGACCAGATGTCTGTCCTGATGGAGTTGGAAGATAAAGGGTGGTTCAACCATTCCAAGATGGCGCGTACGGAGAACGGCGGGGTGTTCTATCTGATGAACGACCTGATATACAGGGGAGAACTGATGAATACGGAGTCGGCTCGCTTGGCTTATTTGCAGAAGGCCGAGATGCGGAATACCAATTGGTTCAAGGAGCTGTTCCGGCCCACCATCCAAAGCAATAACTCGGTGAGCATCTCCTCGGGTACCGACCGCAGCCGTTATTACGTGTCGATGAGTTTTTTGGATGATCCGGGATGGAGCGTGTCGGACAAGGTTCGCCGTTACACGGCCAACGTGAATGCCTCGTACGACATCAGCAAGTGGCTCACGTTTGGCGTGAGTGTAAATGGGTCGGTGCGCAACCAGCGTGCGCCGGGTACATTGGACCGTACGGCAGATCCGGTGAGCGGTGAGTATTCGCGCGACTTTGATATCAATCCTTTCAGTTATGCGTTGAATACCAGCCGGACGATGAGCCCTGACGAGACGTATATCATGAATTATGCCCCGTTCAACATCCTGAACGAAGCCAGGAACAATTATATAGATTTGGACATGACCGATATGAAGTATCAGATGGAACTGACTTACAAGCCGGTCAAGGGCTTGGACTTGAGTGCCATTGGTGCTTTCCGTTATGTGAAGTCAACTCAGGAGCATAAGATTACGGGGAATTCCAATTTGGCCATGGCTTACCGTGCGGCGGGAGATGCGACCATCCGTGAAAAGAACAAGTTCCTCTATCGTGACCCGGATAACCCGGATGCCGTGCCTGAAGTCGTGATGCCAAAAGGTGGTTTTTATAACACGACGAACAATATCCTGAAAAGTTATTATTTCCGGGTATCAGGCAATTATAACCGACTCATAGCCAATGAACATCCATTCAACATCATGGCCGGTTCCGAAGTGAAATCAGCCGACCGCCAGTCCGGTTTCAACAACGGTTACGGGTTCCAATGGGATCGTGGCGGTACGCCTTTCGTAGACTACCGTATCATACAACAGTTGCTGTTGGGGGGAGATAATTACTACGGCTTGTCGCAATATTATGACCGTTTTGTGGCGTTCTTTGCCACCGGAAGCTTTTCTTATAAGGGACGCTACACGTTCAACCTGACGGGGCGTATGGATGGTTCCAACCGCTTGGGACGTTCGCGTGATGCCCGTTGGTTGCCTACGTGGAACGTGTCGGGGTCGTGGAATATGTTGGAAGAAGAGTTTATGAAACATCAGGATGTGGTTTCCACCCTCTCTTTGCGTGCCACATACGGATTGACAGCTACAATGGGGCCTGCAGACAACGCTTTGGCCGTGTTCCGTAACTCGACCACTTACCGTGGCGATGACGGTTACAAGGAATCGCAGATTTATATCGAGTCTTTGCAGAACAAGGATTTGACGTGGGAGAAACAATATGAGTTCAACTTCGGGTTCGATTTCGGAGTGTTGCGTAACCGCATCAGTTTGAGTTCCGACATCTACAGCCGTCGCGGATTCGACCTCATCGGTTTGATACGTACTAGCGGCATGGGCGGACAGAAGTGGAAATATGCCAACTATGCCGACATGAAATCATGGGGTGTGGAGTTCACGCTGAATACAAAGAATATCCAACGCAAGGATTTCTCGTGGACTTCGAACCTGACATTCGCTTACAATCATAATGAGATTACCAATCTGGAATCTACTTCCAGCATTTTCGATTTGATGGTGGCCGAAGGTGCCCCGTTGGAAGGCTATCCCGTACGGGGATTGTTCTCTTTGCAGTATAAAGGTTTGAACGGGCAAGGGATTCCACAGTTCATCAACGAGAAAGGCGAACAGACCTCTACGGGTATCAACTTCCAAAGTACGGATCCCACGTATTTGAAATATGAAGGTTCGGTGGATCCAACCGTGACCGGGGGCTTCGACAACCAGTTCAAATATAAGGCTTGGACGTTGGGGTTGTATTTCACCTTCCAGGCCGGCAATAAGTTGCGCCTGGATCCGGACTTCTCGGCTTCATACGGTGATTACAGTGCCATGCCGAAGGATTTGAAAAACCGTTGGATGAAGCCGGGCGATGAGCGTTACACGAATATTCCGGCCATACCTTCATCCTATCAGTATGCGAATATCGAGAATTTGGACGTGGCCTATAATGCCTATAACTATTCGGACATCCGTGTGGCCAACGGTGGTTTCCTGAGGTTGAAAGAACTCACTCTTTCTTATGATTTCAACGGGGAGTGGATGAAAGCCATTGGCATGAACCGTTTGCAGTTGCGTTTGGTGGCTTCCAATTTGTGGCTCATCTATGCCGATAAGAAACTGAACGGGCAGGACCCGGAATTTTTCCAGAGCGGAGGGGTTTCCATGCCTTTGCCGCGCCAGTTGACTTTATCTATACGAACCAGTTTTTAATGATTTGCAAGACAGAAGAAAATGAGAAATAAATATATATCGTGCTATGTAGCTGCGTTTTGTGCCGGTTTGCTTTCTACGGCCTGCAACGACTTTTTGGACGAGGTGCCCGACAACCGTACGGTCATCGACACGCCCGAGGCTGTATCGGAGTTGTTGGTTTCTGCCTATCCCGATGCCAACTGTGTCTTTTTCACCGAGTCCATGTCGGACAATGTGACTGACCGGGGCAATACGCTTGATCCTTATGTGCAACCCGAATGGAATCGGGCCAATCGTCAGGCGTTCTATTGGGAGGACATCGACATGACATATCAGGACAGCCCGAATTATTTCTGGATGGCCAGTTACCAGGCTATTGCGGCGGCCAACCATGCACTTGAAGCTATTGCAGAATTGGAGGCCAAAGGCGTGGATTGTTCCGTACAGAAAGGAGAGGCGTTGTTATGCCGGGCCTACAATCATTTTATGTTGGTGAATGTGTTTGCGCAACATTATAATCCTGCGTTTGCCGCTACCGATATGGGAGTGGCTTACGTGACGGAACCGGAAAAAGAAGTGTTCGGGCATTACGAGCGTGTGTCGGTGAAAGATACATACGACAGGATCCGCAAGGATTTGGAAGAAGGCTTGCCCCTGATTTCCAATAAGGCATACGGTGACACGCCGAAATACCATTTCACTCGTGAGGCGGCCCAGGCTTTTGCCTGCCGTTTCTATCTGTATGTCGGAGAATGGCAGAAAGCTATCGAAGCGGCAGACGAGGCTTTGGGAGATAACCCGACGTTGCGCAATTGGAACGAGTATATCCAGATGTCTACAGCCAACCGGGAGAAAAACTATACTTCGGTGCAGGAGAGTGCGAACTTGCTGTTGGCATCCACCGTATCTCAGTTTGCCGTGGATCAGTCGTTCTATCGTTACGGGTATTCTACGGCCGTCAACAATTCCCTGTTCCAGCAAAATGACAATGTGGTGAACGGAGTGTGGGCTTATCGTGCCGAAGCTTATAATGTGTCTAGCGAGGCTTTGACCATGATGAAGTGGAAACCCTATTTGAAGAGCGACGGCGTGAACTCCAACAGTGGTGTGTATTACGTGATGGAACCCCTTTTCACGACCGACGAGGTAGTGTGCGACCGCATCGAGGCTTTGGCCATGGCCGGACGTTACGATGAGGCTTGCGAGGACATCGAACTGTTTTTGACGAATAAGATAAAGAACTACGATTCGATAGCCCAACCCGTTACCCCCTCGATGGTGGAGACTTATTACAAGAAGTTTGCCCCGTTGCATCCTTATTATGAGAACCAGATGAGTGGGAAGCAGATGGCTTTTGTCAACTGTGCGGTAGATTTCCGTCGCAGGGAACTGTTGATGGAGGGCGGACGTTGGTTCGACATCAAGCGTTTCGACATTGAAATTACCCACGAAGCTTATCAGACAGGGGCAACCGATGTGTTGGTACGTCGTGACCTTCGCCGTGCCGTGCAGATTCCGGAAGAAGTCATTTCGTACGGGGTAGCTCCTAATCCCCGGTAAGGAACTTTGGTAGTAACTATAATTAAAAAAAAGCGAACAGATGAAAAAGATTATCATATTTGCAGCATTGTGCCTGTCCTTCCTGACGGCTTGCGACAAGGAGGACCTCGGTGGGTCGAATATACATGTACCGGAGTTCGATTATAATGCGCTGAGCGAGACGGACAAGTATATTTATGACCATTATACGGTGCCATACAATGTAGAGGTCGTGTATCGTTGGAACCAAGGCGACGTGTCGTCCGATGACATGCGGAAAAATTTGGTGCCGCCGCGTGAATCCCAGGTGGAACCGTTTTTGGAGATGATAGAGAAAGTGTGGATGGATACCTACACGGCGGAAGTCGGACAACAGACTTTACGTTCTTACATACCCAAGCAGCTCCTTTTGGTGGGGAGTGCCAGTTATAACGATGACGGAAGTACGACGGAAGGTACGGCCGAAGGCGGACGGCAGATTGTGTTATATTCGGTGAATGATTTCAACTTCGAGTTGGAGCAGATTCAGTCGTATGCCCATGTGATGCACCACGAGTTTGCCCATATTTTGCACCAGAATGTAGAATATGATGCAGAGTTCGAGAAAATCACTCCCTCTTATTCTTCTTCATGGATGCAGATGAACGACGAGACGGCGAGGAGCAAAGGGTTCATCACGGCCTATGCTTCTTCGAGTGCGGACGAGGACTTTGCGGAGATGGTGTCTATCATGTTGACGAATTCTCCGGAGGACTGGGACAATATGATAGAGAATGCGGGGAATGCGGCGGCTGTGGAAGCCTTGCGTAAGAAAGAGGCCATCGTGGTGGCTTATATGAAAAATAACTGGGGTGTCAATATGAAGGACTTCCAGAAAGAAGTGGTGGCCGCAATCAAGGCTGCGGTACGTAATTAAATAAGGACTTGAACGATGAAGAAAATGAGAAAACATGGATGGGCCATGATGATGCCGGTCGTTTGGGCGGCCTGTGTGCTCGGCAGTTGTAAGAATGAGGTGGATGACGTATTCGACCGGGATGCGACATCGCGTATCGAAGCGGCCATCACGGAGTGCGACAATATGTTGCAGAGTTCGGAGTTCGGTTGGCGTTTCGATTATACGCCGACTAACAGTGCGATGGTGAATTACGTGATGCGTTTTAAGGACGGACGTGTAACGATGGAAAATGCCGAAGGGGAGACTTCCGAATCGACTTATAAAATAGCCAATGCCGAAGGGCCGGTGCTTTCATTCGATACTTATTCCATACTGCATGACTTGGCTGACCCTTCGGAATACCCGTTGGGGACAGGCAAGGGCGGAGAGTTCGAGTTCGTGGTGTGCCAGGTGACGGAAGATACGATTTACGTGCGGGGACGCAAATCGGGAAATGACTTCAAGCTTTCGCGGGCGGCCGAAGGAGAAATCCAGCATGTCCGTTTGGAAACAGCCTTGGATATCGACGGAGGGAAGGATATCACTTTCTTCCACACCTTGCAGGTGGGGGGACAGGATGCCGCTACTTTGTTTTTAGGAAACGACAAACGTAGCTTGGATGTGATGACGGCAGACGAGCAAACCCGTAACGTGCCGGTGGATTTTACGGCAGACGGTTTTCGTTTTGCTTCGCCGGTTGTGGCTGCCGGGGTGACTGTTTCGGAAATGAAATGGGATAATACGCGGAAGACCTTTGTCACGTCGGATGGTAATGTGGTACTGGCAGAAGCGGCTTCCAGCCCCTTCAATCTGGGGCAGACGGTAGAACAGTTGTTGGCAGCTCCTTACTGTCTTATGAAAGGGGCGAGTGCAGCGGCCACTTTACAGTTGCTGCAATTCTCGAAAGATTTTCCGGAGTGGCAGCGTACGGAGTTTTTCTTCAATGCCGAGGCTACGGTGGATACGTTGAAATATCAGGTGGACACGCAAGAGAATGTGACGGAAGTAGGTCGTACGCAAGGGCAGGCCGTACTCAATTCCATGAGTTTTGTGGTGAACAACCAATACGGTTTGCCCGAGTGGGGGAATTTTACCGTGAAACGGAATGAGGTGAAGGATGCTGATGAAGTGAAGTTCGTGGAAGGTATCCGCAACGGTGCTCCGGCCAATACATTGAACAAGAACATGTATTGTAAGAAAATCAAGGGCATTTTGTTCGATTCCAAAGGCGTGACGGTGGCATCCCGGAATGGGATGTTCTATGTCGTGTCGGCTTCGGATGCGAAAATGTGGTTGGTGCTCGAACCTCAGGGCTTGCCCTCACCGGCAATGGTGATTCCTACCTTAATCAAGCAATAATCAATTTAATTTATCAGTAAAAATATGAAGAAACAAACATTTGTATTATGGGCTTTGACTGGAATGCTGGCTGTTCCGGCTTCGGCTCAAGTGGATTATAAGACCCGTGCCATCGTGGCAGAACCGGAAAATGCCCCGGTGGCAAAGCGTGCTTTGGCGCGGGATGCCGAGGGGGCTGAGTATAGCTATCCGGTCGGTTTGCGTAATCTGGGGATGATTGGTCAGGATGACAATGCCTGTTGTAACTTCCTGTCCTTTAATAAGGTCATTAACCGGGATGCTTATATGTGGGCACCGATGGGGGAAACCGTGTCTTATATCGACAATTCTTCCGTGCAGGCTGTAGACTATCATTGGTTTATTCCCGGTGCGGATGCCACGGAGTTGGAAACACAGGATGCCGATGCGGTTTACAATACGTCCGGTATCTACGATTTCCCGACCATGACGGTGAAGGACGGAGCAGGGCAGACCTATACTTATACGGCACCCGGTAAACTTAAAGTCGGAGGAAAGGGAGAAATTTGTACTTCCAATATGTTGCGATTGGGTACGGATGCCAAAGATCCGGCCACGACGGCTGTAATCGGCCAACGTCCGTTCGGACAAGAAGGAACAGGATATTTAGGAGGAACCAACAGCTTGAATCTGGTGGGGTATGGTAATTTGTTCATGATTGCCCATCCTGAAGCTTCCATTACCAGCGTACGGGCTTATCTGCCGGAAGTGCCCAAACATGAGGAGGGGGCGGAATTGCTGATGCAAATCTGGTATCCATTGACGGGAGAAAACAGCATTCAGTTGATGGGCTTGCCTTTGGAGGCCGTTACGTTATCTATGGATGATATCAAAGAGACAACGGATACGAAACTGAAAAAGGCCGCCGTGGCTGAATTCAAATTGTCCGAACCGTTGAAGATTTCCGATAAGCCTTTCTTCTTGGTGACGATAGAAGGGTTCGGAACGGATCCGTCCAAAGAAAATTTCCGCTTGTACATTGATGTGAAGCCGGTGGAGATGGATGAGTCTATGGCCGGTAACCTGTTGGCACACAATTCATACTGCCGCTTGAAAGGTGAGGATGATTACCTTCGTCCGATTAATTATTACGGCGGTCAGCTTGGCGAGTCTTTCATGATTTGTCCGGTGATAGACACCCATACGGAAGAAGGTGTGGGCATTCAAGGCGTGGAAGCTTTGCAACCGGCACACGCCCAATATAAGGACGGTGTCTTGTCGCTCAGTTCGGAAGGTGCGGAACAAGCCGTGGTGTACAATGTAGGAGGAGAGAAAGTCGTGAACGCTGCGTTGGACGGCGGACAAGCCGATGTGCGTGCCCATTTGGCCAAAGGTATCTATCTGGTACGTTTTATGAAAGGCGGTAAAGTATCCGGTGCAGCCAAATTGTTGTGTAACGAGTAATGTTTATGTTTAATATTAAATTGGAGAGAAAATGAAAAAGTTTACTAAAATGTGGGCGATTGCCGCTTGTGCATTGTTCGCCGGAACGGCGGCGGTAAATGCCGAGGATTATACGTGGAAGTTTGTAACGGCAGGTGATGCGACGACATACGCTATCCGTTCCGACGGGTCGTTATGGTCCTGGGGATGGAACGAGAAGGGGCAGGGCGGAAATGGCGTATCGGAACGTACGGCCACTCCGACGTTGGCAGATGGAAACCGCGTATGGAAAAAGGCCGTTGGCGGGAAAGCATACGGCTTCTTTTTGGCTGAAGATGGTTCTTTGTGGGCGGCTGGAACTCATGAGAGCGGCGTGCAGGGGACAAACGATGGTATCGACCATAAAGTCTTGACACGTATCGGCACGGATAACGATTGGGCCGATATGGCTTGTTCTCGTTTTTGGGGGTATAGTGGTTTTGCTATCAAAACGAATGGTACGTTATGGGCGTGGGGTGAAAATTCGGCCGGGCAACTGGGCATTGGCAATATACAGGCACAGACGGCACCGGTGCAAGTGGGGGCTGATATGGACTGGAAACAGGTTGCTGCCGGTTGTTCATCCGTATTGGCTTTGAAGACCGATGGCTCATTGTGGGGCTGGGGATTCAATATGTATAGTGAATTATTCGGTCATGAAGGTAAACAACTGTCACCGGTCCGTTTGGGTAGCGAGACAGACTGGGAGCAAGTTGTTGTGATAGATTTCCGTGCCTATGCCGTAAAGAAAGATGGTACGTTGTGGGCTTGGGGAGATAATGCCAATAATTTATTAGGATTCAATACTCCGACGGAAGAAGAGACTACAGCGGAAGGTAATCCGGTGGAGGTGGTGACGGTGCCGCAGATAACGGCACCTACGCATGTAACGTCCATTGAAGGTAAGGTTCTTACCATATCCGGTTGTGAGAATACGTTGAGCGTGGCCACAGGAACGGACGGTGTTATCGAGAAAGTCTGGATGTTGGGTTCAAATACAGACGGCGCATTGGGTGATGGAAAAGGTTTGGGCAACGGAAACAAGGACATTCCTTTCGCAAAAGTTCCGGTTCATCCTTCTTTGAAATCCAGTCTGAAATTTGCGGGAATGTCAAGTGGACAGAATTATACGGTAATGCTGACGACGGACGGAGATATTTGGGGTTGGGGATGCAACCGTGGAGGACAATTGGGCGATGAAACCCCGAATGACCAGTTGCAAGTGGCCTATAAACTGAAGCCCATCGTCATCAACTGTCCGCAGGACGAAATCGAAATGTCTGTAGCTGATGTGAAAGCCAAAGCTGACGCAGTTGTGGCTTTTGACGGGGAGTTTCTGACCTTACGGACTTCGGGTCGTCTGACTTCTGCTACGGTATATGACATGAACGGTACCGCAGTGATGATT
This sequence comes from Paraprevotella xylaniphila YIT 11841, assembly GCF_900683745.1. Lineage (NCBI taxonomy): Bacteria > Pseudomonadati > Bacteroidota > Bacteroidia > Bacteroidales > Prevotellaceae > Paraprevotella > Paraprevotella xylaniphila. The sequence continues at coordinate 2,391,331 of NZ_LR215980.1, read as the reverse complement.
CTTCCGGCTTCGTCTTCTTCTTGGAACGTGTCTGCCTTGTCTGCCGGAGTCCATGTGGCACGTTTTATGATAGACGGGGCAACTGTGACTTACAAATTCATGGTGAAATAAAATCTTAGGAAGTCTTTGACTTTAAAATGAAAAGGCCATGAAAAGATTATATAGGGGAATATTTTCCTTTATGCTGATGGTATCTTGTGCGCTGCAACTTGGCGCACAAGATACCCGTATTGTACCGGCTGACGAAATTCCCTCTTCGTTAAGGGATGCGGAGGCTGTGAAATTGACGGGTACGTGGGAAACTTCGAATTTTTCGGAATTGAAGATGGCTTTGGGCACGAACGGTATCGGTGCCTCCAATACCGTATTGGCCAAGGTTGACCTCAGTGAAGCGTTTATTGCGGACGGGACCTCATTGTATGTGAGTGCCGGTTTTACTTCCAATGGCGTGTTCAGCGGTTGCAAGGCTTTGAAAGAGGTGGTGATGCCTGTGGCTGAAGAAGCCGCTCATTTTACGTCTTTCGAGAAAGCTTTTGCGAACTGCGGCGCGTTGGAAAAAGTGGACCTTACGGGCTGTGTGAATGTGGAGACGTTCAATAATGCTTTTTATGGTTGTGAACATCTGGCTACGGTGGATTTCGGCACGAATACGGCAGCGGTGGAAAGTAGTGCCTGGAGTTCGGCTTTTGAAAATTGTACGGCATTGACTCACGTGACGTTGCCTGCCGTGTTCGTCCCTGCTTCCAAGGTCTTTTCCGGATGTACGGCTTTACAGGAGATAGATTGGACGGCTTGCCAGGCTGAGGAAGTGCCGGTTTTCTATGCCGATATGTGGGACGGAGTAGAGCTTTCGGGCGTGACGTTAAAACTGGACCATCCGCAGTATGTGCTGTTTAAGGCAGATGCTTCTTGGAGCCAGTTGAACTTGGAGGATTTGAACCCGGAGCCTTCCACGGAGTTCACGGTGGATGCTTCCGACATACCCTCTTCATTGAAGAAGGCCACCGTGCTTACGCTGACCGGCACATGGGACAGCAGTGCTTTCAACCTGTTGTGCTTGGCCTTGATGGACAATCCTGCGTTCGGAACCAGTGAGAATGCTGTGCTACAGAAAATAGACATGAGTGCGGTTCAGGTGGCCGAAGGCACGTCGCTTTGTTGGCAAGGGCTTTCCAGATACGGCATATTCAGAAATTTTAAGGCACTGGCAGAGGTCGTGATGCCCGCAGCGGAAGAGGCTGCCCATTTTACGGATTTCACTATGGCATTCCAAAATTGTACCGCTTTGAGGAGTATAGACTTGAGCGGTTGCTCGGGGCTGACTTCGTTGGAGATGGCTTTCCAAGGATGTATGTCATTGGAGAAAGCGGACTTGTCTTCTTCTTCCGTTTTGGTGTCGGTGGACAATGCTTTCGAATCTTGCGAAGCATTGGTTTCCGTGGTGCTGCCGGTGCAATTCCCCATGGGGAAAAATACCTTTGCTTATTGTAACGCGCTGAAGGCCATCGACTGGACGGCTTTCGAGGGGACGGAAGTGCCTGAGATGAGCAAGACTTTCTTTATGGGTATTGACGATCTGAAGGCGGTGACCCTGTCTTTGAAATATGAGGCCTATAAGTTGTTCTCAGCCGACGAGGACTGGAGCGAACTGAACCTTTACAATACGGAGCCGGACAAAGTGACGGATTTCGTAGTGGACGCTTCGGACATCCCGTCGAGCTTGAAGAAAGCCGTGACGGTTACGCTGACCGGAGAATGGGATGGCGATGCTTTCAATCTGTTGTCTCTTGCTTTGGGGAATAACGGAGGACTTTTTGTCACACAGAACACGACGTTGGTTACGTTGGATATGAGTCAAATCCAAGTGACCGAAGGGACATCGTTATGGAGAACGGGAATTAAGGAATATGGTATCTTCAACAACTGTACGGCCTTGACAGAGGTGATTCTCCCTGCAGCCGAAGAAGCGGCCAAATTCACGAAACTGAATATGGCTTTTGAAGGGTGTACAGCATTGAAGGATATCGACTTGAGCCTTTTTGCCGGAGCTATGGACATCGAACGTGCGTTTAAGGGTACGGCTATCGAGAAAGCCGACTTGAGTGCTTGCACGGCATTGGGCAGCACGGTCGGTGCGTTCGAAGGTTGTGCGGCTTTGCAGGAGGTGATACTTCCGGCATGTTTCGTAGCCGACAATTATACGTTTGCCGACTGTACCGGACTGAAGCTCATTGATTATACGGCTTATACCGATACGCAAGATGCACCGGCTGTTAAAAACAATACGTTTAGTGGTATTGATGATTTGAAGGCGGTGACGTTGAAGGTGAACGGCCTGAATCATGAACTGTTCGAGGCCCATAAGATATGGTCGGACTTCGATATAGAATATGATGCCAGTGGCATTTCTGGGATGAAGTCCGACGGGAAGGCCAAGCCGCTTACTGTTTATACCGTAGACGGTCGTTACGTGGGCACTTATGCTCCCGGGACGGACTGGCGGTCGTATTTGCCGCAACGCGGTGTGTACATCGTGAACGGTAAGAAGATGATAAGGAAATAAGAAGATATTTCGTATGTAGAAAGAGCCGGATTTATCTGGCTCTTTTTTTATTCAATAAGTAGCTCATACATTCCTTGAACGTGACCGAACCGCTAAGCCACATCAGTCCTCCATAAAGCAGGGCGGCTGTGAAGACTTTTGTTCCTAACAGCAAGTAGGCGTTTTCTATCGGTGAAGTGATAAAGGCGGTCACGGCCATTGCCAACGCGGCCATTGCGGCGTATGGAAACAGGTCGAGGACGGCTTCCCACAGGCGCAGGCCGATTTCGCGCCGGACGAAATAGAACCATACGGTGAGCCAGGCGATATTGATGGCAGTGTACACGCACACCATGGTTTGGATGCCGTAAGGGTAAGAAAAGAATATGGCTCCAATCTGCGCGATGCCTGTGCCGATGGTGTTCCATAGCACCAAGTCCGAACGTTCTTTGGTGATGACCAGGTTGGCGCACAAGTATTGTATCGGTCCCGTGAATGCCCCGATGCACAGAATCTGCATGATGGGGACGCAGTCCAACCATTTCTCTGTGACGGTAATCAGGATTAGTTCGCGCGAAATCAATGCCATTCCAAAGAGGGACGGGAAAATCAAAAAAGCGTTGAAACGTAGCATTTTGCGGAATACCCGCTTATGGCGTTCGCGTTCCGTTTCCACATCGCGCAATACGGGTTGGGCTACGTCTTTTAGGGTGCCGATTACCATGGAACTCACCATGCCCGTCCATTTGTTGGCTTGGTTATAAAGTCCGACATCGTGTACGGCATAGAAACGTCCTAACATGACGGACAGGATGTTGCCGTTGATATTGCTGCAAATGTCGTTGGCCAACAGCTTGCTGCTGAAACCGAACATTTCTTTTAAGGGACGGAAAGATACCGGCAGGGTGGGGCGCCATTTCGAGAAATACCAGAAAAGAATGGTGTTGCAGGTGGTGAAAGCTATGCCTTGGGCTGCCAATCCCCAATAGGCGTATCCTTTTAAAGCCATCGTAAGGCCGATGGCGCCGGATGTGGTGAGGCTAATCACGGTGATGATGGCCTTTTGCTTGACCTGCAACGTGCGGAACAGGTAGGCGTAGTGCGCCGTGCCCAAGCTGGCCATCACGAAACCTAAAAAGGAGAAACGTGCCAACGGGGTCAGTTCGGACAAGTCCTGATGGGCAGCAGCATCCGATTGTTGGTAAAATTCCGTAATCAGCGGGGCCAGAAAGAAGAGCAACAAGTACATGGCACAAGCGGTTGCCACGTTGAACCAGAATACGGCGTTGTAGTCTTCATGTACGATTTGCCTGCGGTTGGCTAAAGCGGTTCGGAAACCGCTGTCTTGCAATATGGAGGCGATTTGTGAGAAAACGGTCAGCAAACCCACCATGCCATAATCCGATGGTGAGAGGATGCGGGCAAGGAAGATGCCGAACAAGGTGCCCAACACCAATTGTGCCCCACTGCTGATGGTGCCCCACATCAGGCCTTTTGCAGTCTTTTCTTTTAGTGTCTTTTCTGCCATGACGGTTGGTCGGAGGTTATCTGGGTTTATATACGGATTCGTGGAATTTGAGACAGCTAAGATAAGGCTTTATTTGCATAATCTTTCAAAAAAGGTAGAGAATATTTAACGCCATTGTCTTTTTTCTCTGTATTTTTATGCTATTCAGCATGTTTTCCTTAAATAGATGAAAATGTTCTTTCTTTGGGCTTTGCCATACGGGAAAATATGCCTACTTTTAGTGCACAAAATGAAAAATGGCGAATAGATAAACCGAAAATACAATGGAAAAGATTCAAGAATTGACCGATAAACTTTATCGCGAAGGGGTGGAAAAAGGGAATGCCGAGGGCATGCGCTTAGTGGAAAAAGCAAAGGCGGAAGCCGATAAGTTGGTGGCGGACGCACGAAAGGAGGCGGATGAAATCGTGGATAAGGCGCGTAAGCAGGCTCAGGAACTGGAGGCCAATACGAAATCAGAATTGAAACTGTATGCGGGACAGGCTTTGAGTGCATTGAAATCGGAGATTGTGAATGTCGTTTCCGACAAATTGGTAAAAGATGCGGTGAGGGAACTTACCGGCAATAAGGATTTCATGGGGAATTTCATGGTGGCTGTAGCCAAAAGTTGGGCCGCAGGCGGAGACATGGTGATTTCAGCTTCGGATGCCGACGGGCTTACCGCTTATTTCCGTGCCCACGCGAAAGACTTGTTGGATAAAGGGGTGAAGATAGAGAAAGTGAACGGAAAGGCGGCTGCGTTTTCGGTTTCTCCGTCCGACGGTTCTTATAAGGTGAATTTCGGCGAAGAGGAATTTGCAGCTTATTTCAAGGATTTCCTCCGTCCGAAATTGATAGAAATGCTCTTCTAAATCCATCTGCATGAAGAATTATTATGGTTTAGTGGCAAGTATGCCCGACGTGTCCCCCGATGATGCCAAACTGAATTTTACGGTGGCAGACTTCAAAGAGGACTATTGGCCGCAACTTTCCGAGACAGATAAGAAGCTAGTGGCTTTGTTTTTCTTGCGTTACGACCATCGCAACTTGTTGGCATGGTTGGCAGAAGGAGACGGGGCGGCGTTTGACGAACGGGCGATGTTTCCGCGTGAAGCGTGGCCCGAAGCCATGGAGAAGGTGAAGGCCGGCGATGAGCAAGGCCGTGTGTTGCCTGCTTATTTTTACGAGTTCATGGCAGAGTATGCTACCTTGAAAGAAGTGCAGGAACGCTTGCCGGAAGATGTCCTTTCGGCGGCATATTACCGTTATGCGGGCACGTTCAAGAATCGTTTTACAAAAGATTGGTTCGCATTCAACCGGAATGTGAACAATATCCTGATAGCCCTTACGGCCCGGAAGTACGGATTCAATCCGGTTTCCTATCTGGTGGGCGACGATGCGGTGACGAAGGCTTTGGCTGTTTCGGGAGCACGGGATTTCGGGTTGGGTACGGAACTGGATTATATGGACGACGTGATACGTATCCATGAGATGTCCGACCCGGTGGAGAAGGAACGTAAATTGGATTTGTTGAAATGGGAATGGTTGGAAAACCGTACTTTCTTCTGTTATTTTTCAGTGGAACGCCTCTTTGCCTTTCTCATCAAGTTGGACATCATAGAGCGATGGACACATATCGATAAGGAACGCGGCGGGAAAGTGTTCCGCAGTTTAGTGGAACAGCTGAAGGACGAAGTCGAGATCCCCCAAGAATTTAAGAAATAAAAAACGAAAATAATGATATGGCAACAAGAGGTACAGTGATTGGAGTCATCTCCAATATCGTGACCATTCAAGTGGACGGCCCGGTGGCACAGAATGAGATCTGCTACATCACGACAGGCGGAGACCGCCTGATGGCCGAAGTGATTAAGGTGGTCGGTCGGAATGCATACGTGCAGGTGTTTGAAAGCACCCGGGGCATGAAAGTCGGGGCTGAGGCTGAATTTACCGGGCACATGCTCGAAGTGACGTTGGGGCCGGGGATGCTTTCCAAGAACTACGACGGTTTGCAGAACGACTTGGACAAGATGGAAGGTGTGTTCTTGCGTCGCGGGCAGTACACTTATCCGTTGGATAAAGACAAAAAGTGGCATTTCAAGCCCATTGCGAAACCCGGTGACAAAGTAGAGGCTTCAGCCTGGTTGGGAGAGGTGGAGGAAAACTACCAACCCCTGAAAATCATGGCACCGATAGCCATGGAGGGCGCGGCTACGGTGAAAAGCATTGTTCCGGAGGGCGACTATTTGTGCGAAGACACGATAGCCGTGTTGACGGGAGAGGACGGTGAGGACATTGCCGTGACCATGGTGCAGAAATGGCCGGTGAAAGTGGCCATGACCAATTATAAGGAAAAGCCGCGTCCGTTTAAATTATTGGAGACGGGCGTACGTACCATTGATACGATGAATCCGATTGTAGAGGGGGGCACGGGATTTATTCCGGGGCCGTTCGGTACGGGAAAGACGGTGCTCCAACACGCCATCTCCAAGCAGGCCGAGGCCGATATCGTTATCATTGCCGCCTGCGGGGAGCGTGCCAACGAGGTGGTGGAAATCTTTACGGAGTTTCCCGAACTGGTGGACCCGCACACGGGACGCAAGTTGATGGAGCGTACCATCATTATCGCCAACACGTCCAACATGCCTGTGGCTGCCCGTGAGGCATCGGTATACACGGCCATGACGATTGCCGAGTTCTATCGTTCCATGGGATTGCGCGTCCTCTTGATGGCCGATTCCACTTCACGTTGGGCGCAGGCTTTGCGCGAGATGTCCAACCGTATGGAGGAACTGCCGGGTCCGGATGCTTTCCCGATGGATTTGTCCGCCATCATTTCCAACTTCTACGGTCGTGCAGGTTATGTGTACTTGAACAACGGCGAAGTGGGTTCCATTACGTTCATCGGTACGGTTTCGCCGGCCGGCGGTAACTTGAAGGAACCCGTGACGGAAAACACAAAGAAGGTGGCGCGTTGCTTCTATGCGTTGGAGCAGGACCGTGCGGACAAGAAACGTTATCCGGCCGTGAACCCGATAGATTCTTATTCCAAGTATATCGAATATCCCGAGTTTGAAGAATATATATCGAAGCGCATTAACGGTGAATGGACAGCGAAAGTGAACGAACTCAAGACACGCCTTTTGAGAGGAAAGGAGATTGCCGAGCAGATTAATATCTTGGGTGACGACGGCGTACCTGTGGAGTATCACGTGATATTCTGGAAGTCGGAAGTCATCGACTATGTTATCCTACAGCAGGACGCTTTCGACGAGGTGGATGCCGTGACACCGATGGAACGCCAGGAAGACATCCTGAATCTGGTGGTGGACATTTGCCGCGCCGAGTACAAGTTCGACGGTTTCCTTGAAGTCATGGATTATTTCAAGAAGCTCATCAACCTGTGCAAGCAGATGAACTACGCGGAATTCAAGAGTGAGAAGTTCGAAGACTATAAACGCCAGATTCGTGAGATGGTGGCGGAAAGGCAATAATTAATCAGGAAAGTTATGGCAACAAAAGCATTTCAAAAGATATATACGAAGATAAGCCAGATTACGAAGGCCACTTGTACCCTGAAGGCTACAGGCGTGGGGGCCGACGAGTTGGCTATGGTGGACGGCAAGTTGGCCCAGGTGGTGAAGATTGCCGGTGACGAAGTGACGCTGCAGGTGTTCGAGGGTACGGGCGGTATCCCTACGGATGCGGAAGTCGTGTTCATGGGCAAGGCTCCGACCCTGAAAGTGAGCGAACAACTGGCCGGTCGCTTTTTCAATGCTTACGGTAATCCCATTGACGGGGGGCCGGAAGTGGAAGGCGTGGAAGTGGAAATCGGCGGTCCGTCGGTGAATCCGGTGCGCCGCAAGCAGCCGTCCGAACTGATTGCGACGGGTATTGCCGGTATCGACCTGAACAACACGTTGGTGTCCGGCCAGAAGATACCGTTCTTTGCCGACCCGGACCAACCTTTCAATCAGGTGATGGCCATGGTGGCCCTGCGTGCGCAGACCGATAAAATCATTTTGGGCGGCATGGGTATGACCAACGACGACTATCTTTATTTCAAAAACGTGTTCTCGAATGCCGGTGCGCTCGACCGTATCGTCAGTTTCATGAACACGACCGAGGACCCTGCGGTGGAACGTCTGTTGGTGCCCGACATGGCCTTGACGGCAGCCGAGTATTTCGCTGTGGAAAAGAATGAGAAGGTATTGGTGCTGCTCACCGACATGACCTCATACGCCGACTCGTTGGCCATAGTGTCCAACCGTATGGACCAGATTCCGTCGAAGGACTCCATGCCCGGTTCGTTGTACTCGGACTTGGCCAAGATTTACGAGAAAGCCGTGCAATTCCCCTCAGGCGGTTCCATTACCATTATCGCCGTGACGACGTTGAGCGGGGGCGACATCACGCATGCCGTGCCGGACAACACGGGATATATCACCGAAGGGCAACTTTTCTTGCGTCGCGACAGCGATATCGGCAAGGTCATCGTGGACCCGTTCCGTTCGTTGTCCCGTCTGAAACAGTTGGTGGCCGGTAAGAAAACCCGTAAAGACCATCCGCAGGTGATGAATGCGGCCGTACGTCTGTATGCGGATGCCGCCAACGCCAAGACCAAGATGGAAAACGGATTTGACCTGACGGACTACGATAACCGTACGCTTTCTTTTGCCAAGGATTATGCAGACAAGCTGTTGGCCATCGACGTGAACCTGAATACCACGGAGATGCTCGATGTGACTTGGGGGCTGTTTGCCAAGTACTTCAAACCCGAGGAGGTGAACATCAAGAAGGAACTGGTGGATGAGTTCTGGACGAAATAAATCGGAAGCGTATGGCCATTAAATTTCAATATAACAAAACCTCGTTGCAGCAGCTTGAAAAACAACTCAAGATGCGTGTACGCACGCTGCCTATCATCAAGAACAAGGAGAGTGCGTTGCGCATGGAGGTGAAGAAGTGCAAGGCGGAAGCGGCGGAACTGGCACGCAACCTGGAGGCGCAGATTCAGGCTTACGAGGCGATGTTTGCATTATGGAGCGAATTTGACCCGACGATAGTCGGAGTCAAGGACGTGGATTTAGGCGTAAAAAAGATAGCCGGGGTGCGGGTGCCGGTGCTGAACAGTGTGGAACTGGAGGTGCGTCCGTTCAGTATGTTCAGCAGTCCCAAGTGGTATTATGACGGGATTTCTTTGTTGCGCGGCCTGGCGCGGACGGCCATAGAAAAGGAATTCGTGCAGGCCAAGCTCGACCTGTTGGAGTATTCGCGCAAGAAGACGACCCAGAAGGTGAACCTTTTCGAGAAGGTGCAGATACCCGGTTATGAGGATGCGTTACGGAAAATCAAACGTTTCATGGAGGATGAGGAAAACTTGTCCAAGTCTTCCCAGAAAATATTAAAAACCCTTCAGGAGAAGAGAAAGGAGGCCGAGGCATGATTACGAAGATGAAGAAACTTACTTTCCTTATTTATTATAAGGAGTACGAAGCTTTCTTGAAACGGATGCAGGAACTGGGGGTATTGCATGTACAGACGGCACAGGAAGGTGTGGTGGAACCTACGTCAGAATTGGAAGCCAAACTCAGGTGGACGGAGCATGTGAAAGAGTGGATAAACCGCCTGGAGGCTATGCCGGTGCCGGACAATCCATTGGCCGACAACCGTGGCGTGGCGGATATCTTGTCGCATTTGGATAGGATGGAAGAAACCCGGCATAAGGCAGAGGCGGAACTCCAACGTTTGCGGAAGGATGAGGCTGCGCTGTTGCCTTGGGGCGACTTCGACCCGGCGCGTGTCGAAGGTTTGTCGGACATTGGTTATGCCATGGGCTTCTTTGTCTGCCCCGAACGTTCGTTCAATGAAGAGTGGGCGGCATTGTATTATGCTACTGAAGTAACCCGTGAAAAGGGCAAGGTCTATTTCGTGACCCTTACGCCGGTGGGCGAGGAGGTGGTGCTCGATGCCGAACGGTTGCGCCTGCCCTGTGTCTCGTTGATGGATTTGCGGAAGCAGATACGTGAAAAAGAAGAAGGAATAGCCGCTATAGAACATGAAATGGGGAGGTTGGCGCAAGGTTATGTAGCCCGGCTTCGTGGTTATGAAGATGAATTGCGCACCTCCATAGCTTTCGACCGCGTGGTGTTGGGCACGGAACAAGTGGCCGACAACCGTTTGATGGTGTTGCAAGGATGGATTCCGGAAGACAAGGAAGCCGAAGTGAAATCTTTCCTTTCCACTCAGGAGGTCTATTATGAGATACGTGCGGCGCGCAGGGAAGACAATGCTCCGATTAAATTGAAGAACAATGCATTCGTACGGATGTACGAGGTGCTGACGAAGATGTACGGCATGCCCGACTATGCGGAGTTTGACCCCACGCCGTTGGTCGCCCCGTTCTTCACGTTGTTCTTTGCCTTCTGCATGGGCGATGCAGGTTACGGATTGGTGCTGATTGCTTTGGGATTTTTCCTGAAACACAAGCTTTCTTCCTCTTTGAAGGGTATCATGAACTTGGTGATTACGTTGGGAGCAGCCACCACCGTGTTCGGTGCCGTTTTGGGTACGTTCTTTGGGGTGAGCCTCTTCGACGTAGATGTGCCCGGGTGGATGAAGCAATTCATGATCGTGGGTAAGATAGGCGACACGAGCTATGACAAACAAATGCTGTTAGCCTTGATTATCGGCGTAGTGCACATCTGCATCGCCATGACGGTGAAGGCCATCGGTGCTACGGTGCGCTACGGCTTCAAGGAGTCGCTCTCTGATTGGGGATGGCTGCTGCTTGTCGTCGGTTTCATCTGTACGGGCGGCCTTTCTTTTATGAAAGTGATTTCGGAGAATGTATCCAATACGGCTTTCCTTGTAATCGGCGGCGTGGCGGCCATCGGCATTTATTTGCTGAACAACCTCCACCGCAATGTTTTTGCCAATATCGGAGCCGGATTGTGGGACACGTATAACATGGCTACGGGGCTGATGGGCGACGTGCTTTCCTATATCCGTCTGTATGCCCTCGGGTTGGCCGGCGGTATGTTGGGCGGTGTGTTCAATCAGTTGGCCTTTATGGTACGCGACGGTGCGGGAGACGCATTGTACGGAGTTCCTGGATGGTTGGGTTGCGGGCTGATTTTAGTGTTCGGCCATACGTTGAACATCGCCATGTCTTGCCTGAGTGCTTTCGTGCACCCGCTTCGTCTGACCTTTGTGGAATATTTCAAGAACTCCGGCTACGACGGAAAAGGAGAGGCATACGAGCCTTTCAGCATAGTAAAAAACAAATAATCAATTAATCACAAATAAAATTTAGAACATTATGAATGAAATTTTAGGTTACATCGGTTTGGGCTTGATGTTTGCCTTGGCCGGTATCGGCAGTTGTTACGGTACGACTATTGCGGGAAATGCTGCCGAAGGGGCGTTGAAGAAGAATCCTTCCAAATCTTCCAGTTACATGATTTTGTCTGCCCTTCCGGCCACACAGGGGTTGTATGGTTTTGTGGCTTTCCTGATGTCCATGGGGCGTGATTTCACGACGGAGGGACCGTTGATGTTAGGCATCGGTTTGGGAGTCGGTCTGGTATGTATGATTTCCGGTATCCGTCAGGGGCAGATTTGTGCGAACGGTATCGTGGGCATTGCCCAGGGACACGACGTGCAGACTAATACGATGATTTATGCAGCCCTTCCGGAATTCTATGCCATCTTGGCTTTGGTGGCCGCATTGATGGTGTAAGGATTAAACAAGTATTTGATAAAAACAGTCAGGCCGTGCTCGTGAAGGGCGCGGCCTGATTGTTTTGGGAAGCATCGAAGATAGTGGGACGGTTTCGGAGCCATGCTTGGGGCATGATGCGTGTCTGCTTTTGGTTTGAAATGTATAAATCCTGACAGAAATGGACGGCTGAGGATGTCGGTTCTGCAATCTGCAGCAAACGAAAAATCATTCTCCTGAGATTGATTTTTCATTCTCAGCCGAATGATTTTTCGTTTGGCGCACAAATTCTGTCCATTCTCAATATGTTGGTTTCAAGTGGTTTAGAGTACCATTCTTTCCGCCATTCCTCTACCGTATGGAATCGGTTTGAATTTTGACAGTCATGTCCGGGTCAGTCTGTTCATAGCCGTAGGGCGAGAGGGCTATGCCTCCGTCTCCGATTCCCGATGTGCCGCTGTTGGTGCGTATACGCCCGTCGGCAATGGCGATGTCCCAGTCTGTGCGGGCTGCGTAGGTCTGTTGGGCGAGGGTGTCGGTCACGGCACAAGTGCCTACCACGGTATGCGTCTTGAGAGAGAAGTAAGTCCACTGCCCCTTGACATTGGGGATGACGACCGTGTGGTCTGCCGTACTTGCGCCGGTGGTAAGAGGTTGCTCGGCGGAACAGGCTGCCGCAAGAAAGGAGAAGAATATCAATCGTGCGAGTTGTTTTTTCATCGTTCTGTATTTTTTATTTATTCTGCCGTTTGGTAGCGCAGGGTGATGGTCTGGCCGTCGGTGTCGGGATTGGCGAAGCGTATCTTGGCCTGTCGGCCTTCGGCCGTGCGCAGGAGGTAAGTACGGTCGGTCACATTGCCAACTTCATCTGTGTAATGGAAGGCAGAAGCGGAAACAGGCGTGTCTTTTTGGGTACAGATGCTGAATGGATTGTTTCCATCACGCAATTCCATGGGCAGGGTTCCACGGTAAGGGTATTCCACGGGCTGCTCCCCACGGTAGTCCACGATGGAGAGGGCCGTGACGCGCCCCGTGCCCTTCACCTTGCCCCTGAAACCACGCAGGATATTGAGGTAGAATGTTTCGTCGCCGTGCCCTTCTTCCGTCATGTATTCGGTCAGGTCCAGGGCTATTTCGATGTTTCCGGGCATGTATTGCCCCTGCATGGGGTAGTCTCCCCCTTGGTTGTAGAAAGCCCGGCAGGTGTGGTAGCCGATGATGCCCCGTTCGTCTACGTCGCTTTCCGTGGCCAGACCGAAAGAGAGGTCGTTGCGTGAAGAGAAGTCGAGCGCGAGGCGGAAGACTACGAGTGGGCGGTGGATGCGCACGCGGATGGCTTCCACCGTGCTGCCCAGTTGCTGTTCGGGCACGTTGGCGTCACGGAAAAAGTCGTAGGGGAGATAGAAGCGTCCGCGGTCGTGGCTATGGGTGCCCCAGGAGTTGACCACGATGAAGGCTCCCGTGTGCGGTGTCCCCTGCGCGTCGGTGTAGACGACCGTGTCGTCGTATCCGGCTATGGTGAGGGCGTGTGCCCCGTCTGTGGCAAGGTCTTTGAGCAAGGAGCGGTAGCCGGTGAGCGAGGGACCTTGGTAGTCATCGTCGATATCCCATCCGCTGCTCATGGCCGAGAAGGTGAGCACACCGCCCGCCGCGCTGCCGTCGCCGGCATCGTAGAGCCAACGTTTCATCAGGGGGATGCTGTCGGCAAACGTCAGTACCTCCTGCGTGCGGTATTGTTGGGCCTTGTAGTATTTGTCATATCCCGTGGCCCATTTGAATTGGTAGGTGCCAGAGGTGCCGTAGTCCTGTTCGGTCATGATGCCGTAACGCTCAGACAGGTAGAGGCCCTGGTCTACAAAGTCGCCCTGGTCCTGTCCGTCGTTGAGCAGGTTCCACGAAAACTGATAGCTGAAACGATGGTCGGCAGAAGCATGTGCGTCGCGGTCGAGTAGGCGGTTGACCTCGTAAGTGAACATGTAACCGATGCCGGAAGCCTGGGCGCAGGAACCGCCCTTCTGGTCCAATATGGGCGGAAAGAATTTCCGTGTGGAATTGTCCACCGCAGGCGGTAACTGTATTTCTGCCCGGCTTTGCAGGCGGAAAGGTGTGCGCGGCAGGCGCATGTCGCTTCCGATGGGGATTTGCGCCCATGCGCCTTGGGCGCATAGGTGCAAGGTTATGCATAAGAGCAGTACGGGCTTACTTTTCATGGATGCGGCGGTAAGTTTTCAGGGCTTCCTGTCGGACGGCATCGGGGAGCGATGCGTCTTCGCTCATTTTCAAGGCTGTCGCCGCGATGTCGGTGGCATGGCAGGAAACGGTGTGCCATCCTAAGGCTTCGAGCAGCAGGATTTGAGTGTCCCCGTCTCCGCAGGCCTGCAGGTAAGCCAACAACTCCGGAACTTTGTGGTGCGGCAAGGTGTTGCGCAGGGCGCGGATGGTGAAGGTCCGTTCTTTTTTTGAGGCTTCGCCTTTCATCGCCTTGTCGATGTCGGTGGTCAGCCGGTCGGCACTGTGGGCTATGGTATTTCTGATTTTACCGCGCAGGTTTTGTTTGTCGAGGTATTGTACGGATGGCGCATCGAACTGCCGGTCGAATTCGGCGAGTAGGTCTTCTTTGGGGAAGCAGGCGAGAGCCGTCATGACATTAAAGTTGCAACGGTCGCTGGTGTTATTGGCGATAGACAGCCGGATGAGGGCCGGAATAAGGCGTCGGTCACCGCTTTTGGCGATGAAGCGTATCGCCTGGCGTTGTGCCAGTTCGTAGGCATCCTGCGAGGCTTCCGTCACGGCTGTGATGAAATGGTCGTCGGGGGTGGCAGAGAGGGCCATCAGTGCTTCTAAGCGGACTACGCCGTAAGGGGATTCACGATAGATGCGGAGCAGGTCGGCCGATGAGAGCGCACCGGCTTTTCTCAACTGTTCGATGGCCAATGACTGCACGTCCGGCAAAGGGCTTTTCAACAGCCTTTTCCAAGAAGAAGCCTTATTTTGCAACAGCAGGCCGTCCACATTCACACTTCCGGGCACGGGGGCAAAGCGGAACGTGGGATCACCGATGACATGGGACTCCAGGAGATTGGAAAAGCGTACAACGTCTCCTACGCAACCGCCTTGGGCTGTCAGTCCGATGAAACGGTCGTACCATTTGTCTTGCAAGGCATTGACCGTATTGGCTATGACAGCCACCGTAGAGCCCGGCTGGAAGATGTATTCGTTCGCTATGCAGTCATCCTGGTGGAAGGAGCCGCAGAAACAGGCATCAATCACTACGACCGGTACATTGGGGCGGTAGCCGAATATCTTGAAATCCTCCAGATGCAGGTCTTCGTTAGCTACGAGGGTAGAGTCGGCGATGCGAAGGCTGTCGGCTAGCGGGTTGTCGCCGAGCCAGGTGGACGGCAGGTCGAAACGTTTCTCCAGTACCACGCGCAAGGAGTCGTGATTACGTCCTCTTTCGCGGGCCTCCTCCACGTGCATCCTCACGTTGCGGATGATAAACTCCTTAGCCTCGCGCACCGTGCGGATGGGAGCCGTACCGTTCAGGTATTCCGTGTCGAAATATCCGTGGTGGTGCAAGATGGCCAAGTCCAGGTCGGTACGCATCATTTCGTTCATCAGATGTTCTTTTACCGGATTGTGGTCGGTGTGGTCCATATAGCTGATGCGGTTGGTGCGTCCGGCCAGTGAGGGGAAATGTTCGAAATAAGCCGCTTTCTCGTCCATGCGGGCGGTTTTGGATTCGGAGATATACCCGTGGCCGCTGAAGAAAAACAGTTGTTCGAGCGCCCGTTGTCTTTCTTTCTCCCTTACAGCCTTGGTCAGATATTCCCTGAGCTTCTGGTAGCGGGAGCTTTCGGGCGTGTCGGTAGGCCGGATGCGTCCGCTGTACAAGTCCGGATAGACTTTCTGGCTGCTTTGGGGAGTGAGGGAATAATAAAAATAGGGTTTCTCCTCATCCTTCCCCTGAAACTTGAATTGCAGGCCGAAGTCGTCGTAGAACCGGTCTGAAGGGACAGACGACTCGCGGCGGTCACTTTTTTGGTTCATCTTGAAGGCACTGGTCAGGTGCTGTGCGTCGCGAACCATGACGATGGGGATGTCGCCCACGAAAACAGTCCCTACGATAGGATCGGATTTCTGTTCGTGCAAATGTTTCAGGGTGGCACGGATGGAGTCGGGCACCTGCCACCGGTCGATGACCGTGTACACTTTAAGGCCATGCAGGCGTTCTATGGCGCGGGCATAAGCGTCCACTTCAGGCCGTGCTTCCTGATAACTTACCGAGTCTATGACGATGGCAAATCCGTTACGTGCCGCAGTTTGAACCGTAAAAGCCAGGCAAGTAAGGACGGATAATAATAATTTTTTCATGATGTTCCTTGTTCTATGAGGGTTATTTTAATCGTTTGTAGGTTTTCAGAGCTTCTTGGCGCACTTGTTCCGAGTGGGAAGGGTCTTTCATGAGTTTTTCCACTACGGAGAGTACCTGTGCCGAAGTATAGGCCTGGCGGTGCCATCCCAAAGCCTCGAGTAACGGTAACAGCAGTTCGTCGTCTTTTAGCGTGGCGGCATAACCGGCTACTTGGGGCAAGCGGTAAAGCGGGCAATAGATTCGCATGAAGTTGATTTGTGCCAAAGCACGTTTGCGGGACATTTCCCCTTTACACAGCTTTTCAATCTCTTCGTCCCATCTTCCGGCATAGTTTCCGGCGTTTTTCAATACTTTTTCGGCATAAGTTCCGGGTTGGACCACGTAGGGAGCCATTTGCCGGAGCTTGTCTTCTACGGCGGGGAGCAGGTCCTGTCGGGAAAAGAACTGTGCGCCTTGCAGGGCATTGAATGCCACTCGCGCCGATGTATTTACGTCGCAGAGTTTCCCGGCCAGCGTATTTGCCAGACGGGGATTACCGTTTTTGATAAGCGCATTGACTGCAAAACGCTGCAGCAATTCGAAATTGTCGTATGCCGCGTTTTCAATGGCAGAGACAAAGTAGTCGGAATGCCGTTGTTGGAGGAGCAAGAACGCTTCCAGGCGGACACTTCCGTAGGGTGACGTTTTTAGATATTTCAACAGGTGTGGGTCGGAAACTTCCTTGCTTTCTTGCAATTGGTGCAAGGCCAATGCCTGTATATCCGGATGGAGACTGTGGCGGAGCAACCTTTTCCAATCTTTCGGCTTACCGGAACTGATGAGGTCATTAAGAGAGTGATCTTGTTCCGGAAGGAATGCAAAAGTGGGGTCGCCTACCACGTGCATTTCCAAATCGGGATTGAGTTGGTTCAGGAATCCGATCATAACACCCTGTTCCAACAGGCCGGCAAAGCGGTCCGGCCACTTGTCCTGAAGTACGTTGACAGAGCCTCCCAGTCCGCAGATTGTCTTTCCCGGTTGGAATATGTATTCGTTGGCAATGCAGCTCTCACGATGCCAGGAACCGTTGTAACAGGCGTCCCAGAAGGCTACTCTGCAATTCGGCCGGAAAGCGTAGCGGGCGAAATCAGACAGCACAATGTGGGTCATGGCGCTTTCCAAAGAATCGTCCTTTGCCAAAGTGCTGTCGTCCAACTCTGCCATCCAAGCGTCGGGTAACTGGTCCCGGCTTTGTAAGTTTCGTCTGATACTGTCCGTATCATATCCGAAATGCCGGGCACGGCTCAGGGAGGCGCGGTAACAATGCAGCAAGTACTCGCGTGCTTCTTCCGCAGTTGAGGGTTGGGGCCAAGCACTGAGGTACTGTGTGTCGTAATCTCCATGATGGTGCATGAAAGCCACGCTCAGGTCCGGCGACATGAGCGCGTTCATCAATTTTTGTTTGATGAGTTTTTCGTCGGAATAGTCCATGTAGCGGTAGGCATTGGGACGGTGTGCGAGCGAAGGGAAGTGGGCATGCATGGAAGCCATTTCGTCGATATGGGCCGTTTTGGATTCTGACAGGCTGCCGCTGCCTGTATAGACAAAGACGGACATCATACGTTCGGGATGCAATTTTGCTTCCGTTGCTTTCTGCAAGTAAGCTTTGAGCTTGGTGTAACGTGAACCGGGTATATCGCCGTCGGTGGGACGGATGCGTCCGGAAAACAAATCGGGGTGTACTTGCTGACTTCCCCGTGCCGATAATGAATAGTAATAATATGGGGCTATACTGTCGCGTTTCAGAAAGTCGAATTGCAACGAGAAGTCGTCATAATAACGGTCTGACGGGACAGAGGATTCTTGCCAAGGCATTTTCTGGCTCATCTTGAACGCACTGCAAAGATGCTGTGCGTCGCGAATCATAGGAATGGGGATGTCACCGATAAAAACGGTGCCTATGATGGCTTCGTGAGGCCGGGCGTGCAGACCTTTGAGAGTAGCACGGATAGAATCCGGTATTCCCCACCGGTCGATTACGGTATAGACTTTGAAATGTTGTTTGGATTCCAATGCCCGGATGTATTCAGCCAGTTCGTGTTGAGCCTGTTGGTAGCTGATGGAGTCGATGACGACGGCAAAGCCTTTTCGTTCGGCGTGCAGTGTAGGGCAAAAGAATAGCACGCACCACAGGCTGATAATAGAGTAGATGTTTCTTTTTCTCATAAAACTAATCCTTAAAATTGCAAATATACTCCTGCGGTAGAAAGCGAACGGTTCGTACCGTCGAAAGTATCATCATATTCGTTCTTGTCCCTATAGAACTTGAAATCCGTGGATATATAAATGCCTAAAGTTATTTTCTTAGGAAAGGGGATTGCTACTTGTGCCAAAACCCCTATCAAGGCGTGTCCGGAAGTGGCATACTCGAATTGTGGACGGGTGTATACGGCAGAAATGTCTTCATCGGCCGTTCTGGTGTTTCCATTTCCGTAAGTGCGGTTCAACGGTATACGGTAACCGCCATGGACAGACAAGTCCAAACCTGCGGATTTGATGTTCAGGAACTTGCCTGCAGAAAGTTGTGTGGTTAGTAAGGTGGATGTTTGTTTGGCTTTTCCGGTGGACAACTGGTGATTATAGGCAGATGACGTGAATGCGGCCAAAGCGTCTACGAAGAAATCCTGTTTGTCGTCTTTCAATCGTTCGAAGCGATATTCCAGTCCGGCGGTCATTCGCTGGTCATCCTGAATTTTATATTTGCTGAGCGTCTCGTAATATACCAGGTTCCCGTGTTCGGTGTCTGTCATCATTTTCTGGTCCCGCCATATACCTTTTCCGGAATGGTAGGAAGCCGTCAATACCAGATGGTGGCGTGTCAGACGGTGAGGGGAGAGGAGGAAACGGTTCTGTAGCATCCATTCATCCGAAGTGTAGTCTCCTCCGTAAAATTTATAGGAAGAACCTCCGTCTGTAGCTTCTTCCGAAACATGCGTATAACGGACTTCCGTGAAATTCCCGTATTTTTTGTGTTCCGGTTCCCATACAAGTTGCAAGGCACCGGTATAATTCAGTCCCTTATAGGCACGTTGGTAGCCTGATACGTCACCCGACGAGATACGGTAATAGTCCCCCATACCTTTCATCAGGAAATAACGGTGGCTGTTGAGTGTGTTGACCAACGTATAGGCGATGTCCGAATTATAAAAGGAAATGCCGGCCGTAGCACCTAGTGCCCATTGGGAGTTCAACCGGTGTTCCGCTCCTACGTAAATAGGCAGGACGGTGGTATTGGTTTTGGGGCGAGGGTCTGTCTGGTCGGACAGGCTTCCTAATGTCAATCCGATAGAGATTCCCCCTTTCCAGGATTCATTCCATGCATAAGAGGCCGTCATGCCCATTTCAAAAGATTCCGTGGTAGCGTCGCTTGCCACTGAATCGCAAAGCACAAATGGGTTATCGGGGTTGAGGAAAAGGGTGGAGTTCCACTTCTTGTCTTTCTCTTGTAAATTACGGTAACTGATGAAGCCCGACACGTCTACCTTGCCCAAGTTTTTAATTCCACCCATATAAAACTTGAGATTATCCGACTGTCTGCCTTCATCCACCGCCCGGTAACTTCCACGTCCAATCGTATAGTCCAGTTTGGCCACACCCTTGTTTTTGTAGGAATTAGAAGAGATGCGTGAGGGGTTCAGGCTAGTATACCGGATATTGTCCGACACATTAGCCGAACTTTCATTCCATTCGCTTCGGTACTCTTCTAAAGATTGCGCGTGCATTGGGACGAGAGGACCCAAACTCAACGACAGTAACAGGAAGTAACGTTTCATTTTCTTTTCGGATTAAAACAGGGATGGGATTTGCTCCCGTCCCTGTCAGTTTTCATAATTATTCATCAACACTTGTAGGAGTTTCTCCCGGAGTCAACGGTTGGTCGCGCAAGAAATCGGCGGCAGAATCGTTGGTATCTTTGTAGACGGGTCGCCCGTTCTTCATTTCGACGACCTTGCGGCGGATACATTTGGCCGAATACATAGGGTTGCCTTTCACGCCGGTAGCATCATCTTGCGGCAAGAAGGTGGGGTAATGGGTTTCGCTGTCCGCATCGTAGATGTCTACTGCGTCAAGCACATATTTGCTAGGGATGACCAGATAGGTCATAGTAGTGGATGAGGTTCCCGGTTCGTACATCACGCTCGACTCCAAAGCCGCGTAAGCCTCCGGTGTCATGCCTTCCGGCAATTTTGCCAACACATAGGAACGTCCTGAGGTTCCCAGTCCGAAAGCAAACATGTATTTGTTGTTGTAGAAGATGGTTTTCAAGTTGGGAGCTGCATAGTCCACATCGTTGGCGTTGTAGTCCAAATAGATTTCCCAATCGGCGTTGCTCAGGTCCGGGCAGTTGGCGTAGTCTGCCGCTTGCGACGCATCTTCGCCGTATGCCAGTTTGTGGTTTGTGGCATCGTTGGCAATCAGGACACTCTCACCCGGTTGGAGGGGATAGTCGTGCCCGTTTCCGGGGAATGCCACCACGGAACCCTGTCCGCAGGCGTAAAGGTCTTCGTAGCCATTGGCCTGCCATGCATTTGCCGTTTGTTGGTTCCCGGCAGGAGCAGTCAGAATCAGGTTGTCCAAGTATTGCACTTCGTCCGAGTTGTTGACAATCTCAAAATAGCTCTCGTGCATGTAATACTGTTTGCTTCCTGCGTTGTGGATGGTTTTGAATATCAGGGTCGATTGCATGATTTTTTGTAGGTTGACCGTAACCGGAGTATGAGCATAAAGGTCCACAGACGTGCTGCCGCTGAGGGAAGCCTTGGCTTCATCGGCCACCTTGCCGGTGACCGTCACTTTGTACTGTCCCTGCGGAAGTTCTATCTCTTTCGGGTTAGCGTCCAAGGACAACGTGTCGTTTTTAGTAGTCGAACCCAAAATGAGCTTAAGCTCTTCCACGTTAGACGCTTCCACGTCCGATGGAAGGGAATAGCTGACCGTCAGTTTGTAACTCTTCATACCCTCGTCGTTATCTTCGCTACAAGACACGAAGGAGAGGCCGCATACGGCCATCATGGCTATGACGCCACTTTTAAGAAACTTCTTTCTCATGTTTTCTGTTTGTTAAATGTTTATATATAGGTGTGCTCTCAAAGTTTCAGCTTCAGTTCCGCTCCGAAGTACATGTCCGGGTATAGTTGCGTTTTGGCCAAGCTGTGCGGGTTGGTGTGCCACTTCTTAGTATTGGTGAAGTTGTTGGCGATGACGGACAATTCGGCCACACGGCCTATTTCTTTGGTAAAACGGAAGCTCAGCAATGCCCATGGCTTGATGACATCCTTTTCGTACAAGTAAGGTTGTGTGCGGTACATGATGCGCGACTTGTCCGCGTCGTCGGCATCGGTCGGGCTCCATGCCGTGTAACGGCCCTGCTTGTCGTAGTATCCCACAGGGTCGACTACCAGGTAATCCTTGTCTTCGTAAGACTTGAGATAGTAGCGGCTGTTTCCGTTCTCGTCTTCGTAGATGGTTTGGGTGCTTTCGTACCATACGACCTGTACCGATGTGGTGAATACCATTTTGATGGCCGGGATGTGGGTGATGAGCCGGAACGTGGAATTGAACCGGTCTCGCAGGTTCCCTCCGCCCGAAGGGAGCACGCCTACGTAGTCGAACGAAGAATTGATATAGTTCAGGGGCATGTTCTCATTTTTGCGCTTGATATGGAACCATGCTCCGCTGATGTTCAGCGAGGTGTGCAAGGGCTTGATTTCACCGAAGTCCAACCCGTACTCGATGCCATGCTTGTGCGTGGTCGTACCGTTGGCTGCCCGGCTCCAGGTATACATCTCGGTGGTCTTCGTCCGCAGGGCTGTATGCTCCGTCCCGTCCGTGCGGTAGGTCACGTCGCCGCTTGCGGCATCGAATACGGGGTCGGTAGCCGTGGCCGGCACGGTGTACTTGTCATAGTTTTGCCAGATGAGTTGCGACGTAAAGCCCAGTTCGTGCCGGTGGGATTCATGGAAAAAAGTGGCAAAACCCTTTATCCTGTTGATGCGGAAAGACAGGCCCGCTTCCCATTTCGTGGAGCGTGCCGGACGCAGGTCGGGATTAGCCGTATTCTTTACTACGTCCGTCGTGATCAATCCCAAACGGTCCTTTGTTTCCGTCCCGTATTTAGACAGGCTGGCATTGTCGAAATAGGCATAGTCGGGATAGAGGTACATCAGTGTGGGCATCTTGTTGGAGATGCCGAAACCTCCGGTCAGGGCTAGCAGGTCGAAGACAGGATTGTTCCGGCTGTCCAACAGGTTTAGCGTGGCGTTGACACGAGGCTCGGCTACGAGGAAGTGGCTGATACCCCCACTTTGCTCCCGGTCTACAAACATGTTGCTGACGCGTACTCCGGCTTCCAACATAAGCCCCATGGAGCCCAACCCCTTACGCAGGCGGCTGCTGGCAAAACCCGACAAGGTGTTTTGGGCAGGTATGTCCTTGTAGCTCCGTGGACGGAGAGTCTGTGCCCCTTGAGCCTGCGGTGGGTTGTTTTCGTCGTAAGTGAATCCTTCCCCCCGGTTGGCATCGTAAGTGTATTCCGCGCCGAGTTTCAGGTTGGCATAGTCGTTTTCCGAGATTTGCAAGTATTTGTTTGCCACAGCCTGGGCATACAGGTTGACGGGGATGCCCTCAATGCGGTAAGCCGATGTGTAGCCCACATTACGTATCTGAGCTACGTGTACACCCGGTTCGCGGGCTGTCGTGACCAGTCCGTCGGGATTGTTCACCCAATTGTCGTGGCTGTCTACCGTGCGTGACATTTGAGCTGAGAGATTATAGTCCAACGAAGAGAGAAAGCCTCCGGCAGGCTTGTAACGTCCGCTCACGGAAAGCCGTCCGCCCACGTTGGTGTTTTTGTAATGTATTTGTTGTTCCTCGAACTGGGGATCGTCCTTACGGTTGTTCACGTTAGAGTAAAAGGCTCCTTTCACGTTAAGGGAAAGCGGCCCGAATTGGGCGGAGTATCCGGCCGAGGCCGTGATGCGGTCGTATCCCATGTAGTGCTTGCGCGTATCGGCCCACGACTGCGACCAGTCTACGCTGAAGTTTGCAGCTCCGCCCCTTTTGAGGTTGAATCCCTTGCCGGCGAAGACTTGTTTGGAGTTTGGGTCCGTTTGGAACTTGGCTTCCCAAGGCGTGTGTCCCGCCTTGGTCTTGACCACCACTACGCCCGACGTCAGATTACCGTATTCCACGGAGGGGATACCGCGTATCACTTCCATCGATTCTATATTTCCGGCACTGACGGTGCGTAGGTCCACGCCTCTTCCGGCTGTGGTCTGTTCGCTCATCCCGTCGCTTTGCATGCCCGAATTGGCGCCGAATTTGCTGGGCGATACCACTTGCAGGTTCGATTCGTTGCTTAAAGGGGTGCCGTCTACTACCACCAAGGTGCCTAAGGCATTGTTGTCGTCATCTTCTATTTCGCGTATGTGTGCCTGCCCCAGATTGTTCAAGTTCGGATTTTCAATCAGGTTGCCCGGTACGAGCTGCAACAAATCGTTCAGGCTTTTGGGTTGTACGTGGCGTATGGCGTCCTCTCCGATAAGCGATTTAGAGCCCATTTGTTCTTGCCGTGCTGTCACTGTTACATTCTTAAGGTTGAGGCTCAGCTCTTTGAGTGTGACATCCAGTCTTGTTTTTGAGGATTGGATATGCACCGTGCCCGTCACCGTTTCATAACCTACAAAAGAAACACGGTACTGGTAGGTACCTTCTTTCAGTCGGGTCAGCTTATAGTGTCCGTTCCGGTCGGTATGGGAACCTATGACATTGTTCAGGCTTACCGTAGCTAACTCTATAGGTTTTCCCTTTATGTCGCGCACGGTTCCTTCCAATATATTTGAAGCATTTTGAGCAAAAGACGGGAGAGAGAAGAAAAAGAGTAGGATGATGCCGAGAATGGGATTTTTTCCTTGTAACATGACGTTTAATTTTTGAGGTTACAAAATTATCCCATTCGAGAATGTTCGTCAATACTTAAATATCGGTATATTTTGTTGTGTATCGGGTGTATTGTTCGGATATAAGTCATTCCCTTACGCAGGAATAACTTATAATAAGTATATTTACTAAATATCTTTAAACGGGAATCCGTTAAGGCCGAAGGAAATCTTCTGCCAAAGATACGGCATGTCGGAAAGCTGTATCCTGCCCCGGTACGGTGATGAACAGATGGACGGTGCCTGGCAATACTTCACGGTGCGCTGTCACGCCGAGGCGTTTCACGTGGTCGGTGAAAGCCTTTCCTTGGTCGCATAAGATGTCGCGTTCGGCAGCCACGAGAAGCAGTCGGGGCAGACGTGAGAGCAGGCTGTCCGGGCAAAGGGAGGGAGAGATGAAAGGATGTTTAGCCTGACCGTGTGTGTAAGCTTGATTGAAGGCCTCCATCAACGAACCGTCTAATGCCGTTCCCTTTTGATAGGTTTTCCAAGAAGGCGATGCATCGTTCCAAGCAGATACCACCGGGTAGAAAAGCAGGAGAGAGCGGAGGGGCGGCATCCCGTTTTGCAGGTTATGCAGACAGACGGACAAAGCTAAGTTGCCTCCCGAACTGTCTCCCCCGACGGAAATGAGTTCCGGTGAGCTGCCCCATTCCAAAGCTTTTTTGCGAGCCAATTTTACGGCACGTATACAGTCCTCCAGTCCGTCCGGAAACGGATGTTCGGGAGCCAGACGATAGTCTACTGCCAACACGATGACATTACCCGTGGCGGCCAATGTCTGGCAAAACCGGGCGCAACTGTTAATGCTTCCGAATGTCCATCCTCCTCCATGCAGGTAAATGAGGAGAGGCAGAGGGCTTTGGTTCTTTTTTATGGGAGTGTACAGGCGCAGGGACGGAGTGATTTGGAGGGCATTCACGTCGGTTGGTAAAGGTATAGGAATATTACGTGATACCCGGATACGAGTGAGGGGTACGGTGTCTCCTTGTATGGCTTGCAGTATGGCTTGGGTCTGTTGTTCCTGTAACCCGTCGGGCATGGCCGACAAGAACCGGTCGGCTTCGCGACGGAACGTATCACGGTCTTTCTCTATGGAGTTTTGGCCGTAAACAGTAGGTAAAGTACCTAACAGACTAATGCATATCAGAAGTATAGTTCTCATTTTTTGTTTTGAACGACTTGTTACTATTTATCGTATAAAATAAAAATCGCAACCATTCCTTTGCCGGATGATTGCGATTTTTTTCGTACTCGAAGCGGGACTTGAACCCGCACAGCCGTAATGGCCAAGGGATTTTAAGTCCCTCGTGTCTACCGATTCCACCATTCGAGCAACCTTGGAGCGGAAAACGAGACTCGAACTCGCGACCCCGACCTTGGCAAGGTCGTGCTCTACCAACTGAGCTATTTCCGCAGGGGACTTTTGTATTACGGCTGCAAAGATAGTGTATTTCGGAGTTTACACCAAATTTTTCTTTTATTTTTTACCGGTTGTTGATGACCATCGTGTTGCCGGAATATGTGATACGGTAACGGAACAAGCTTACCCCTTCCTCACCGATACTGATTTGTCCCTGATTGTTCAGGTTGTACGTCCGGCCGCAGGATACGCATGCGGCATAACCGCCTTCTTTCAGTTGCAGGGCGCGGGATATATTATAGGCAGAATAGCAGTTGGGGCAGGCCAAATCGTAGCAGACGGGCAAAGAAACCGTGTTGCCCAATTCCGGGATGTTGGGCAGGCCGGCAATAAAACCGGCGATACCCATTTGAATGGAAGAGTTACCGGCAATGGCAGTGGCATTGACCGGAGTGGTGTGTCCGCTTTCGTCCGTGAACAGGAAACGGTCGCGGTCGCGGCAGATGGTCGTATAGACCCCTAAGCTGTTCAGGGCCGCGTTGAGCTGCGGTACGGTGTTGACGTTTTTGTACACGAAATAGGCCGGATAGTTGGAGTAGGTGTTTTGTACGTCCTCCTTGCAGGCCGTGAGGCATAGCAATGCCGTGAAGATAAAAAAACTCCGTATTCTTTTCATATCAAAGAAACGGAGTTTTTTACCTTTTATTGTGGTGCTTCTTATTTTCCGAGCAGGCGGTTTTCCGCTTCACGGGTGCGGGCGAAGTTAAAACCGTTCCACACTTGTTCCATCAGCCCATGTATCTTGTCGTTGCATAAGTTGCCGATACTTCCTTCGTGGGTGTGGTGCACGTGTTTGTCGGGTGTAAAGTTTCCGGCTTCGATGTCCAGTCCCACTTTCTTGTAAGCATCGCGGAACGGCATGCCGCCCGTGGCCAACCGGTTCACTTCTTCCACGCTGAACATGTTGTCGTATTTCGGGTCGTCAAGGATATGCTCGTTCACTTGTATCTTATTGATAATGTAGGCCGCCATGCGCAGGCAGTCCTTCAATTCCTCGAATGCCGGGAGGAATACTTCCTTGATGATTTGCAGGTCGCGGAAGTAGCCGCACGGCAGATTGTTCATGATGAGTATGACCTGTTGGGGCAGTGCCTGGATTTTATTGCACTTGGCACGCGTCAGCTCGAACACGTCCGGGTTTTTCTTGTGCGGCATGATGCTCGACCCCGTGGTACAGTTGTCCGGCAACTTGACGAAACCGAAGTTTTGCGAGTTGAACAGGCAGGCATCGAAGGCCAGTTTGCTCAGCGTCCCGGCGATGCCTGCGAGGGCGAAGGCCACGTTGCGTTCCATTTTCCCGCGTCCCATTTGGGCATAGACCACGTTGTAGTTCATCGAATCGAATCCGAGAAGTTCGGTGGTCAGCGTACGGTTGAGGGGGAATGATGAACCGTAACCGGCGGCAGAACCGAGCGGGTTGCGGTTGGTCATCTTGTAGGCGGCCTGAAGGAAAAGCAGGTCGTCCACCAGGCTTTCCGCGTAGGCTCCGAACCATAATCCGAAACTGGAGGGCATGGCCACCTGAAGGTGGGTATAGCCCGGCATGAGCACGTTTTTATAGCGTTCGCTCTGGGCTTGCAGTTCTTCGAACAGCACCCGGACTTCTTCGGCTATTTCCTGGAGTTGTGCGCGGGTGAACAGTTTCAGGTCCACCAATACTTGGTCGTTGCGCGACCGTCCGCTATGGATTTTCTTCCCCATGTCGCCCAGTTTACGGGTGAGCAGCAGTTCCACTTGCGAGTGCACGTCTTCCACACCCTCTTCGATGGTGAAGCGTCCGGCTTCGATGTCGGCATGGATGCGGCGCAGTTCCTCCAACAGCACCGGCAGTTCGTCCTTGCCGAGCAGTCCGATGGATTCCAACATGGTGATGTGCGCCATCGAACCCAGTACGTCGTACCGCGCCAGATACAAATCAAGTTCACGGTCGCGGCCGACCGTGAACTTTTCTATTTCTTGATTGACTTCCGTGTTTTTTTCCCAAAGTTTGCTTGCCATATTGTCTTTGATGTGATTAAGCTCCGTATGGAATCATGGCCAACATGTCTGCCAGTTTCTCTACCCCCTCTTTCAGCGGTTTGGCCACCATGCCTTTGATGAACGGGTTGAGTTCTGCCCCTACCGTCAGTTTCATCTTGCATGCCGTTTCGGAAGTGGGCAACAGTTGAATCCACAGGTTGAGATGGATAGGGGAATTGACCGTTTCAAATTTGATACATTTCGGTTCCTCACGCTCGATGATTCGCAGGGAGACTTCCCCTAAAGGGGAAATCTTGCAACTCACGGAGTCCGTGTCGAACGTCATTTCCTGGATACGTTCGTTCAGTTGGTTCAACTTGTCTTCCGGCACCTGGCCCGACATCATGGCGCGTACCGACGGATCGTTGAACCGTTCCTTGATGACGGACAGGTTGTTCAAGTCGGCCAGTTTGGCATAGACGCACGACTGCGCGTAGGGAATTGGCTTGACGTTGCTTTCAAATTGTTGTTTTGACATTTTTCCGTTTTCCTGTTGATGAGACGATTAACCGTTCCAATGGGCCGGGTCTTTTCTCCACTCGTTGAGCACCTCCACGTCGCAGGGGTCGATATAGCCGATGCGTACGGCTTCTGCCACTACGGCTTCATAATTAGTCAGGGTGACCAGTTTTACATTAGCCGCCTTGAAAGCCTGGGCGGCCACGTCGAACCCGTAAGTGTAGGCTGCCACCATGCCGCTCACCTCGCAACCGTTGTTGCGGATGGCTTCCACGGCTTTCAGGCTGCTTCCGCCGGTAGAAATCAGGTCTTCTACGACAACGACTTTCATGCCCGGACGAAGTTCGCCTTCAATCAGGTTTTCCAAGCCATGGTCTTTGGGTTTGGAACGCACGTAGACGAAGGGCAGGTTCAACAAGTCGGCAACCAATGCACCTTGCGGGATGGCTCCGGTAGCCACGCCGGCAATAGCGTCGGCTTCAGGGAAACGCTCGGCGATGAGGCGTCCTATCTCGATTTTTACGAAATTGCGCAGTTCCGGGTAAGACAATGTCTTGCGGTTGTCGCAATAGAACGGGGATTTCCATCCGGAGGCCCATGTGAAAGGGTTGGTCGGCTGAAGTTTGATGGCTTTGACTTTAAGTAACTTAGCTGCGAAGATCTTCTCTAATGTTTCCATAACTGTCCTAAGTTTATGATTCGTGCTGCAAAGATAGTGAAAGGTGGGCGCAGGGGCAAATGAAAACGGAGTTTTTTAATTGGGCTGTGCCGGACTGTACCCTGTCTTCGTATTTGCAAAGGTAGTGGAAGAGGATGACCTTTCGGGGAAAAAGAACTTTTTTCAATGTATAGATTCATGTCTGGCTCAGACCGTTCTATGGCTCTTGGGCACTCATGTGGAGACGCTTGCTTCTCCGTGAAGGGCAGGTGAAGGCTGTGAGTAAGAAAGTTCACTGTAACGAATTGAACCACAGATAGTATGAAAGATGTGAACCCTTTTTCGTTCAATCTCATTGTATGGGTGGCCGAGGTGGCATACGGCATGAAACTGTTTGCGGCAGCACGCAAAATCATTCTGCGCCAAACGAAAAATCGTTCGGCTGAGAATGATTTTGCGTTTGGCGCAGAAAATTCGGGCGCTTTTATGTCATACAAAAACCCCTTGCCAACCCGGGCACGAGACTGCGGGAGGCAAGGGAGATGAGTGGGCACGCTATCATTTCTTAATGAACTTGCGCGTTACGGTTTGTCCGTTGGTGATTACCTTTAAGAGGTAAATGCCAGGAGGATAACTGTGGCATGGGATGCGGATGTCCGTTTCCCATGTTTGTTCCGTATGCTTGCACCGTCCATCCAATCCGATGACGTGAATCTGTTTTTCACTGTTGTCCGGCATGTGGCAGACATGAAGGTTTTCGGTCACGATGGTCGGATAGACGTGGATGGTGTTTTCGCGGGAAGAGCGGATGTCGCTTCCGGGGAATCCCACGGCGTGGAATGCACGGGTATCCCGTATCTCGGGATAGGCCAGTGATTTTACCTCAATCGTGCCCTTGCCGTTTTGGGTGGCATGGAGGTACGTGTGTCCGGAAGCATCCTCTTCGATATAAGCGAATTCACTGCCTTCGATAATGTTCCAGGCGACTTGCGGGTTCGTGGCTTCTTCCGGGTAAACCTGTGCTGCCAGTTCTATGCGTTGCACTCCGGTGCTATTGTCGATATAGAGTTCCTCTTCGGGGTAGATGCGGATGCTTTCTACCGGGACGGGGAAGGATGCTTTTTCTACCGTCAAGTCCTGATGCAGTTGTGAGCCGTCGATGGTCGTGGCGCGTACGATAATCTGCCCGGCCTGAGTCCCGTGAGCGACCAATAGTCCTTGTGGGGTGACATAGGCCAGTTCTTCCCCCTGTATAATCGTCCAGTTCACATTCTTGCACGAGGCGTTCGCCGGGTAGATGTGGGCATACAGGTGCAGGCTGGCTTGTTGCTCGTTCAATACGGCCTCTTTCTCCAAATGCGTGACGGCCAGTTCTTCGGCCAACCGCAAGTTTTGGGCTTGCGCTGCACTGGCTGTGTTCGATTGGGCAGAAGCCATGGCGAGATTGCGCTTCATCGGTTGCCATTCATCTTCGTAATAAGCACTATAAGCTATGGCATAATAAACCACGCCTTCGGGAGCTGTGAGGTCGGTGTATGACTGGGTGCTGCCCGGAACGGTAGCTATTTCGGTTAAGGTTTCAGGCGAGGTGCCTCTCAGGATGCGGTAATGGTCTATGTCGCGTCCGGAGTAAGCATTCCACATCAGGTTCCAACTGCCGTTCATGCCTTTGTTGATGGCCAGGTGGACGCTTTGGTGGGGCGTACCGCTTTCCGTCGGTATACCGAAACTGGTGTTCAGGCAGATACGGTAGCGCGAAGTGGTGACGGCCGGGTTGGAGGCCGTGTCGGTGAACCCCTCGTCTGACGGTTGTGCTTCGCCAATCAAGTCGAATTGGTTGTAGTGGCTGCCCTCTTTGTAGATGCAGACCGTAGAAATGTAATCCGGAAGGTTTTTGAATTTCCAGTTAATCCGGTTTTTCCCGGTCGTGGGGTCTACCGTGACCAAGGCGATCTGCGGGGCTTCCATACCTTCGAGCACGTCGATGTCGCGTTCTTGGTAGATGTTTCCGCAGCCATCGTCTTCCACGTTCATGCGCACGGTATAATGTCCGGTATGCGTGAATGTGGCCCGTACCTCTTTCGTGTTTTCTTTCCGTTCAAAACTGATACCATAGTGCTCGGGAGTATAAAAGTCATCGTCGTCTTGTGACTTGACGGTGAAACTTACGCTCCGGTTGGCCATGAAGATGTCGTCCGATATTTCAAAGTTGGTTTTCGTGTGGGCCAACGTGATTCCGGGCAGGGTAAATGTGGCGTCCAACGGGGGATTGACATAGGTGGACACTTCGCTGCTGATGCCGTCCACGGTTACGGTAAGGGTCTTTTGCCCGGCTGTGCTCCACACCACTTCGTACGTGTGGCCGTCGCTACTGTCCAATACGGTGGCATCGGCTCCGAAATCCACCTTTATGTTCTTTCCTCCCGTGCCGACATACCGTATGGTGGCCGATTTGTCACGACAGATGCGTGGCGGCAAGGACAGCAAAGGTTTGGGCAGGATTTCCACCACCAAGGGGGTGGTGAAATCCGAAGTGGTGAACCATCTGTCTATGCCTTGCATCTGAATCTCATATTTGCCTGCCGGCAGTGCGGATACGGGGATGCGTATCTGTGTCCCCGTCAGTTCTTGCAATGGGGAGGGCAGAGGGGCGGCCTCATTGCTTAGCCCGTTCAACGGGGAGATGATGAATGCCCCTTCTCCGGAAGCCCCTTGCTTTTTCACGCTCAGGTTATAACGCATCTGGCAGGCCGGGGTTTCGGCATCTTCGGCAGCGTTCCATGATATGGTGAGATACCCGTCTTCGTCTTGCGTGGCGCGCAAGCCTTGCGGAGTGTGCGGTGGCGTATTGGAAATGCGGCTGTTGGCCGTGTTCATGTCGTCTCCGGCATTGTTCAGGAACAAGGGCTTTCCGTTGGCATCTTTTCCAAATAGCATATAGGAACCGTTGTCGTCATCGGTGGTTTGCAACTCAAACTTTCCTCCTCCGTAATTGTACAGCCAACTGTTCAAATGCGTACCGACCAAATCAAGGTATCCGTTGTTGTCCAGGTCGTAGAAGATGAGGTCTTGGGTTGTTCCCACGGGACCTTCCACTTTTATGGGAGAGTCATAGTTAATTTGTCCGCCTCGGCTGAGGTAAATATGATAGATGCGGTTTTCGACATTGGCTTCCTCTTCTATGATGATGTCTTTGATGCCATCGTTGTTCAAGTCGGCAAACGCCGGATAGCTCCATTGCCAATGGTCATCGTCGATGATGTCGGTATCTATCCTTTGGAACTTGAAGCCGCCTTGGTTGATGAACAGCACCAGTCTGTCATGGGAATAATGGCCATATTCGTCCCACTGTTTGCCCCAACCGGCCATGTCCATCAGGTTGTCCCCGTTGATGTCGGCATACACGAAGTCGTACTGGAATTCATTACTGGTACCTGAATAGGCGATGCAGTCGATGGGATGAGCCACGAACGTGCGCCAGTCTCCTGTATTCTCATAGATGGTATCGTTTTGGCCGGAATATCCGGACGAGTTGCGCCAATGGTAGTCGGGCAAGCCGTCGTTGTTGAAATCATAGATGGGGTATTCCCAAAAATCACTAATGCCTATTTTAGGTACGAATGCATCGCCTATGGCATTAGTTACGGTGAAACGCCTGTTGCCTTGGTTGAGCATCAGGTTGTCTTTGAATGTCCCATTCTCAGCATTCATACCGCCAATGAAGTCCATTAGCCCGTCCCGGTTGTAATCCCATGCAAAGTTCAGGCTGACATTCAGGTTCGTGTTGTAAATGCCCGGTGCTTTTTCAAAGTCTTGCCCTTCCGTGGTTTGGTACACGCCGTCTGAAGCGAGCAGTTCGGGTTGCCCGTCTATGTCGATGTCGGCAATCTGTTGTATGCTATAGATGGGGTTGCCTAACGTCCTTTTGTCAAACCGGACGGCACTGACATGCAGGTCGTCTGTCCGGGGAGTGCTGGTATTGCCTTCCGCGTCGATCACACTCAGCGTGATGTGTTTCTGTCCTGGTTGGTCGAACACGACTTTTAGGATGCTTCCTGAAGCCTCGGAAGAGATGATGGTGCCGCCGTCCAAATCCCAGTCGTAGCTGAGCGAGGGGTCGGCTGGGCCGTCATAACCTATGATGGCCGTGTCGGCAGTCGTGATGTCCTTGTCCGCGATGTAGAACGGGGCATGCGCCACTTCGTGCCGGTAGATGGCGGCATCCGACCACGCGCTGCCTTTCCCCATGGCATCGATGGTCTGCACGGCGATGTAATAATCCCCTTTTCGCCAACCGGACACGTTGAGCGTCTTGTCCAAGTTGTACTCCATATTGCCCGGCATGAGGTTCAGGCGGTGTCCCTGTTCGTCGGCGCAGGCGTAAAGGATGTCCCCTTTGCCTGGGGCGGTACCGATGCGCAGGGCGTAGGTCAGGTCGGTGGTTGGAGTCAGGTCGTCCTTTCCCGGTTGCCAGTTGATTTGCAGCATCCCGGATGCGGCATCGGACACGAGGGTCGGCATGTCCGGTTTCTCCGGGGCTTGGTTGGCGGCTGTGGCTTCCTGCTTGAAAGAATAAAGGAAGCTGTTTGAGGCTGTAGGCAGCTTGTCCGAAAGGCGTTCAAAGTACATGCTATGGACCAGGATGTCGCAGAAACCGTCATTGTCGAAATCGCCGACGTAAGCTTCGGCGTCGCCCTCCAATCCTCCCGAAGATTCATATTGCACGATTTGGGTGGGTATCAATGCGTCCGGCATTTCCTTGAAAAGCATGTCCTTGCTTCCTTTCAGCCAATAAAGGTCGCATTCCCATCCATTCCAGACTTTGCGGTCTGCGTTCTTTTCCAAAGCCAGTATGTCGTAACATCCGTCGTTGTCTACATCAGTGCATCCGATGAAAAACAGTTGGCGGTGGAAGGTGTTGTCTTCGTTGATGGCGAAATTTCCTTTTCCGTCGTTGATGGCCATTACCAGATAGCAGTATTCCCCCGTGGCTGACGAATGGCTGAAAGGCAAAAGTACGTCCACATAGCCGTCGGCGTTGAAGTCGCAGAAGTAAATGCGTTTGTCCATGGCCAGGTTGCTCATCAACGTTTGCCTTTTGATGCTCCCGTCTTTTTGGAACACCATGCTTTCCACCGTCTGGGTTTCCTCATCATAACAGATGTAGTCCATGATGAAGTCGCCGTTCAAGTCGCGTGGATATAGCCTGCCGCTTTGTGGGGCTACAAGGAAACGGTTGTTGCCCCGGTTGAGCAACAGTGTGCCGGTGGATTCATCAATCAAGTCCGCGTGCCCGTCCTTGTTGAAATCCATGCTATAAAACTCCCTGTTGCTGGAGAAAGTTGCAACTTTCTGTGAAGAAGAGCCACCAATGGCTACGCCCACATCGCCGCCCAAGTTGCCCAGACCTATGCCGGAGGAGGAGGGTTGTGATTCCCAACGGTTATATACCAATGTGTCTTCTTCTGATGAGATAGGTATGATTTCGATGGGGCTGAAACTGCCATCGGCAGCTTGGCGGTATATTTTACGGTTGTCGTGCATCAGGTCGATGCGCCCGTCGTTGTTGTAGTCGCAGGGATAGGGTGCCTCGCTGATATTGTCGGGGATTTGCCATGAAGCGTCCTGTCCGGAGAGGGCGATGGTTCCACCTTCCAAATAGCGGATGTCCGGGAATGCGTCGTTGTTCAGGTTGCACAACCGGGCGTGTTCTCCGCTTTCGGGTATGGAATATTGTTCCATAGGCATTAGTCCCGGATATTGGTAAGAATGGAAACGGAAATCCGTTCCTAAAAATTCCATCTTGCCGTCTCCGTTGATGTCATAGATGTTGCTCATGGCTTCGACGGGGTGGGTCGTGTTTGTCGGCAGGACAATGTGGCTGATTTGTACATTGGCGGTGGTACCTTCCACATGTTGGGCTGTCAGATACACATCATTCCAACCTTCTTGGATTAGTTCTCTGTGTTGGGTGTCGCTTCCTGTGCCATCTTGTTTAATCGGATAGAACAGTGAAATATTGTCCTTTTGGCTATCGATGCCACTGGCATGGAAATACACGGTGGCATCTGCGTGGTCATCCGAGGCATAGAACGAACCGACTTTAATGGTGGCTATTTCGCCTTTTTGGGCTGTGCCGGTCAGGGTGTATACGCCGTTCTGCTCCGTCCAACGGTAGCTGTCATCTTGTGCTTGGGCTGCCATTGCTCCCCATAGGCTGCAGAGCACAAGGAATAAGGCACGGGATAGCAGAAGGAGAGTGCCATTGGATGTGAGAGGGGGTGCGCCGGAGAAGGCATCATGATAATGTTTTTCCATATTTATACTTTTTGTGCCTTATGCAACCCCGGAGCGGCGTTTAATCAAGGAATCATCGGCCATATACAAAAAAGCGTGGGTCGCTGTACCTGTCGCTCGTCCCACTCTTCAAGGCGTCTCGCATTGCCCATTTCGTCAAGAACGAGCAACGCAGAAGCCCACGCAGAATATGTGTACACCCCATCGGTTGTATCCGTGTTGACGAACGGACACAACAAGGGCTATAAAATACATATCCCAATGGGCATCTATCGTTGCTTTGTCATTCGACGAAATTTCAAGTTTGCGAGACTTTGAAGAGTCAAAAGAACAAAGCGCCTGATAAACGCCTTTTCCTATATGTCGTCCCACCCCTCCGCTTCTGCTTGTCAGACTGCTTCAAGGTGAGGATGTGGCAAATTTACAATTTATCTCTGAATAAGGAAAACGGTTGGGTGTTTTTCTTTAAGAAAATGAGCGGATTCCTGCTTTTTACGAATGCCCGGCCCATGCGAGGCTGAGCACGCTGAAGCGGACGCGGCAGGCACGGGCAATGGTCTCGGCGCAGGACAACATGGTGGCTCCGGTGGTGATGACGTCGTCTACTAACAAGATATGGCGGCCTTCCAAGCTCCCGGGATGCCGGACGGCAAAGATGTCCCGGACGTTCTCGCGCCGTTGCCGGTGGTCCAAGGTGGTTTGGCTCGGATTGGATTTGGTGCGTACCACGCTTGTCGTATCGGTGGGGATGCCGGTGGCTTCGGATATGCCCCACGCTATCCAATCGCTTTGGTTGTAGCCCCGTTGCCGTTCCTTTTTCCGGGA
Organism: Paraprevotella xylaniphila YIT 11841; assembly: GCF_900683745.1. Lineage (NCBI taxonomy): Bacteria > Pseudomonadati > Bacteroidota > Bacteroidia > Bacteroidales > Prevotellaceae > Paraprevotella > Paraprevotella xylaniphila. The sequence continues at coordinate 2,355,530 of NZ_LR215980.1, read as the reverse complement.
CAAGGGAATGGGCACGATGAGGTCTATCCCGTCGAAAAAGCTTGTGGCTTTCAGTTCCTCGGCCATCATACGCCCCATGGTTTTCCCTACTTCGGGATGGTTATGGTATTTCAGTTCGAACAAAATGCGGCTGTAAGGAGAGTGTGGGGTGTAATGGAAAAAAGAAATTCCTTTCTCGATGGGAACCAGTCCCCAAAATATGCGGGCGATGTCGTTTTCTTCAAACGAGATGGTCCGGACACGTGGGAGGTCGGCCTGGCATCGTACACAGAGCACCTCTTCACCCGGCGACATGCGCCTGCGGCAACAAAGGCAATACCGGGGGAAGAAAAAGTCCAAAAGGGCTTGGAGGTACGGCGAGAGACTATGTAAAATCTTCTTCTTCCACATGCAGGCAACGCGTAATGGCATTCATTTCAAATCCGCGGCTGAGGCCGAAGCGAATGAGTTTCCCGTTGCGCTCATAGTCGGAAACAGCCTTCACGCTCCGGGATTTGCTTTGCAGAAGCTTACGGAGGACACACAGGTATTCCTCTTCTTCGATTTCGGCCAGTGCCTCCCGGCAATACGTGTCGGGAATGTTCTTAAGCCGGAGGGCTTGCATGATTTTAATGCGCCCCCATTGGTTATATCTGAATTTGTCCCGTACGAAACACCGGCTGAACCGAGTTTCATCGATGAATTTTTCCGCTTGGAGGCGTGTGAGCACCTCTTTCTGTTGCGCTGCCCCGAGTCCCCATTTGTCCAGCTTCTTTTGGATGTCGGAAAGACAGTATTCCGCGCCGGAACAGCAGGCCGCAGCCTTGTTGAAGGCTTCTTGTGTGGTCAGTTCTTTCATTTTCTGCATCGTATCATTCGTTCATTGTCGTAGAAATCTTTCTTCAAAGTGACGTCTCGTAAGCCGAGGCTTTGGAACAGCCGGGTGGTTTCCCATCCGTATGCCCTGTTGATTTCCACGTAAAGCCGTCCGCCTTCTTTCAACATCTTTACGGCATATTCCCCTATTGCCCGATAGAAGAGCAACGGGTCATGGTCTGGGACAAAGAGTGCTTGCGAAGGTTCGTAGCGCAGCACATTCTCTTCCATGTCCTCCCGTTCATGCTCGCAGATGTAGGGGGGATTGCTGACGATAATGTCCCAAAGCGGGGAGTCCTGTCCTTTGGACGGAGAGTCCAATATGTCCTGGTGCCGGAAATCCACGGCGGCCCCCAAACGCTCTGCATTCTCCCGGGCGATGGCAAGGGCTTGCGGGCTGATGTCGATGGCAGACACTTGTGCTTGCGGCAACTCTTGGGAGAGTGTGATGGCTATGCAGCCGCTGCCCGTCCCGATGTCCAATATGCAGGGCAATGAAAATCCCGACTCTTTTTCGTCCCGTATAATCCACTTCGTTAATTCTTCCGTTTCGGGGCGCGGCACAAGGACACCCGGAGCCACGGAGAAAGTGCGGCCACAGAAATCCGCCTGCCCTAAAACATATTGTACAGGTTCTTTTTGCGACAGGCGTTTCACAATATTTTCAAGGTCCCGGCGTTCTTCTAAAGAGAAAGTCCGCTCCCGTCCCATGCAGATGTCGACTTGCGTGAGGCCGAAACGGGTTTCCAATACCAGACGTGCGATGGCGCGTGCTTCCCTTTCGGGATAGGCTGTGGAAAGCTTGTCGAAGATATATTTGAAAGAAGCATTCATCTCTGTGATGGGTTTGTCGGACAAAAATAGGCATTTTTATCGGATTGGATATGACAACAGACGAAAAATACATGTCCCGTTGCATACAACTGGCACGCAACGGGTTTTATGGCGCAGCACCGAATCCTATGGTGGGGGCTGTCATTGTACACGACGGGAAGATTATCGGCGAGGGGTATCATGTGCGTTGCGGCGGACCGCATGCCGAGGTGAACGCGATCCGTTCTGTGGGTAATCCGGAACTGTTGAAAGAGAGTACGATATACGTAAGTCTGGAGCCATGTTCGCATTATGGAAAGACGCCTCCTTGTGCCGATTTGATTGTGGAAAAAGGGATTCCCCGTGTAGTGGTCGGGTGCATGGACCCGTTTGCCAAAGTGGCGGGCCGGGGCATACGGAAATTACAGGAGGCCGGCATTGAAGTCACGGTCGGTGTGTTGGAGGCCGAATGCCTGGCGTTGAACCGCAGGTTCATGACTTTCCATACGCACCGTCGTCCTTATATTACGTTGAAGTGGGCTGAATCGGCCGATGGCTTTATGGATGGCCTGCGCACGGACTATGAAAAGGAAAAACCTTACGCATTCTCCACGCCGTACACCCGGATGTTGGTACATCGTTGCCGGGCGGGTCATCAGGCTATTTTGGTCGGGCGGCAGACCGCTCTGGCCGACAATCCTTTGCTGAATTTGAGGCTTTGGCCGGGTAAATCTCCTTTACGCTTGGTGGTAGACCGGAATGGCAGTCTTCCAAAGCATCTGGCTCTTTTTAACGATGGAGCGGAAACACGCGTGTATCTGGATGCTTTGTCGGTTCATCCTCTGTACGGGGAACAGGCGGGAGTTACTTGCGTGCGTTTGGATTTCAGTCGGGATATTTTGCCGCAGGTTTTGGATGATTTATACCATTTGTCAGTCCAGTCCCTTTTGGTGGAAGGAGGACGTCGGTTGCTGGAAAGTTTCATTTCAGCCGGACTTTGGGATGAAATCAGGGTGGAGCAGTCCCCGGTATGGTTAAAAGAGGGCGTTCCGTCTCCGTCATGGCCTCACGGACGGATACGGACTACAGAGGTGGAAAGACATTTGTTGGTTCATATACTCTCGTCGCGAGGCAGTTCGGCCGTATAATCGTGTGGATGAACGCAAAAATACTTCGATTTATCGAAATTTTGCATAATTCAACGCTCTATGTTTCGTAAAAGTAAAAAATGTGCGTACTTTTGTACCTTGATAAATAATATTGTATTGATAGATTTATGAAAAAATCCATATTGTCATTGTCTTTAGCCGTGCTTTCCGTGTTATTGATATGCTCGTGTAAGGACGACGACGAGGTTGTGTTGAGTTCTGATTGTTATATTAGCAGTTTTACGTTGGGGAATGTGAAGAGGCAGATTACGACGGTGAACTCTGCCGGTCGGGATACTACTTATACCATTTCTTATAGTGCTTCTTACTTTCCTATGACGGTCAATCAGTTAGACGGGAAGATAGCCAACAAAGACTCTCTTCCTGTAAACAGTGATGTGAAAGCTGTATTGGCCACTGTGGAATCTTCCGGAACCGTAGTGTACAAGAAGGTATCCGAGGGAGAGGACGCGTGGAAGGCTTATTCTACTTCGGACTCGATTGATTTTACGTCGCCTTTGACTTTCCGGGTATATTCGCCCGACTATTCGGCAAGCCGCGATTATACTTTGCAGGTGAATGTACACCAACAAGACGGAGAAGTGTTTTCCTGGGAAAAAGTGGCGGAACCGGCAGCATGGTCGACTGCGGAAGCGGTAAAGACGGTGGTGTGGAAAGGATACGTATGGCTGTTCAGCCGGGAGAATGGCGGTGTGCGTGCGTTTACGACAGCTTTGGCAGACGGAAAAAGTTGGACCGAACGGACCTTGTCGGGATGTGCGGCGGCCGATGTGTCGACTTTGGTGGTATTTGGCAATGAATTGTATGTGAGCGGGGTGGACGGTACGTTGATGCGCTCGGAAGACGGACTGAATTGGAGCGTATGTGCGGCAGACCGCAGCGTACGTTTGTTGGTGGCCGACAGGACGCATCTTTATGCGCTTTCGGACGGACGTGTTTGGCGTTCGGCGGATGGCGCGTTATGGCTTGAAGAAGCTTTGGACGAAACGCCGGCTTTCTTGCCGGTACAGGATTTTGCAGCCGTCTCTTATACGCAAGAGAATGGCTTGGAGCGGACGTTGTGGATTGGCAACCGCAGCATGGACGATTATCCATCAGACGAGGCGGCCATGGTGTGGAGCCATAGTCTGGCCGCAGGGCAGGAAACGGCTGTTTGGGCTTATTTCAATGCCGCGCCGGACAACCGTTATACTTGTCCCCGTTTGCAATCCCTGAATCTCATGCGTTACGATGATGTGTTGTTGGCTTTGGGCGGTAAGTCACTGGACGGGACGGCCCATAAGGCTTTCGACAATATGTATGTGAGCCGGGATAATGGTGTGACTTGGAAAACCGACGGGGTATACGTCCTGCCCGGTGGTTTGGAAGGAAAAGATGTGTTGATGTCCGCCGCGGTGGATGCCGAATACCATGTGTGGCTTGTTGCAGGCAGCGAGGTTTGGCGCGGACGGTTGAACCAGTTGGGGTTTGAAGACCGTTGATTCAAGCGGGCAGGCTTAAATATAGATACGACGGGGATGAAGAAGGTTCTGGTAACATTGTTTTGCTTGTGGTTGGGGCTTCCTTGGGGGGGCAAGGCGCAGGACGACATTTACCGGATGGAGTTGGGCGGCGGCGTAGGCGGATGCTTTTATTTGGGCGATGCCAACAGCAAGCCGTTTGCTCATTTGGGAGCCATGGGAAGCGTTGTGGCGCGCTACATCTTCAATCCTCGTATGGCGATAAAAGGGAACCTGGCTTTGGGGCATATATCGGGTGAGACGGGGAAAGACTTCTTTCCCGAGAATGCTGGAAGCGGCGATGCTGACGGGGGGAGGCCCGGCGTGGCGCATTTCAAGCGCAATGTGATAGATTTCGGTGCCCAGTTCGAATTTAACTTCTGGGGATACGGTATCGGGCGCGGCTACGAAGGATACAGCCGTATCACTCCTTATATGTTAATCGGAGCCGGACTGACATTGGCACCCAAGCCGGTACAGGCCGATGCGGGATTCAATATCCCGGTGGGAGTCGGAGTCAAGTTTAAGGTAAGGCCCCGGTTGAATATCGGGTTCGAATGGAGCATGCGTTTTACGACAACAGACCGTTTGGATGTATCCAATATGGATGGGGTGATACTTCACGATCCGTACGGTGTGAAGAGTGGCGGTTTTAAGAACAAGGACTGCTATTCGTTTACGATGTTGTCGGTCACTTACGATCTGTTCCCTAAGTGTGTAAATTGTAATAATATAAAATATGTCTTTTAACAACGAAATAGACGCTGCGCGTGTTCCTCGCCACGTGGCCATTATTATGGATGGTAACGGGCGTTGGGCGAAAGCCAAAGGGTTGCCGCGCACGGCCGGGCACCAGGAGGGGGTGGAAACCGTGAAGAAGATTACGGAGGAAGCTGTCAGGTTAGGTGTCAAGTACTTGACTTTATATACGTTTTCCACAGAAAACTGGAATCGTCCGGTGCCCGAGATAGCGGCACTCATGGGATTGATTCTCGACCATCTTGAAGATGAGATTTTCATGAAAAACAATGTCCGTTTCCGTGTAATCGGCGATATGTCCCGTATTCCGGAAGCCGTGCGTGTGCGTTTGGAAGAATGTATGCAGCATACGGCCGCTAACGGGAAGATGACGATGGTCATCGCATTGAGCTATTCTTCCCGTTGGGAATTGGCGCAGGCCATGCGGCAAATAGCTGAAGAGGTGCAAACAGGTGTTTTGTCGCCGTCCCGGATTACGGAAGAGACCATCGAAGCCCATTTGGTTACCCGTTTTATGCCGGATCCGGATTTGCTGATTCGTACAGGCGGTGAATACCGTATCAGCAATTACCTGTTATGGCAATGTGCCTATACGGAATTTTATTTCTGTGATACCTATTGGCCGGATTTTGATGAGAAAGAGTTCCGCAAGGCGATTGCGGATTACCAGTCGCGGGAACGCCGATTTGGCAAGACCAGTGAACAAGTGGCTACAAAATAAGCAACACCGACGTATGAAAACAGTAAAGAGCATCTGCCTTACATTATTAATATTGGGTACGGGTATTTCATCCGTGCAAGCTCAAACGGGAGAAAAACAAATCAAGCCAACCGTAGAATATTCCCGTGTGCCCCGTTCCTACACTATCGGAGGAATTTCCGTGGAGGGAGCAAAGAACTATGACGATTATATGCTTATCGGGTTGTCTGGGCTTACGGTCGGCCAGAAAGTCGATATTCCGGGGGAAGAAATAACTGATGCTGTCAAGCGTTTCTGGCGTAACGGTTTGTTCTCGAATGTTTCGATAGAAGCGGATAGCGTGGTGGAAGACAAGATTTTCCTTTGCATCAAGCTGACACAGCGTCCGCGTGTGTCGCAGATCAATTACAGCGGTGTGAAAAAGGGAGAGCGTGAAGATTTGGAAAACCGTATCGGTCTGTTGAAAGACAACCAGCTCACTCCGAACATGATAGACCGTGCGAAGTTCTTGATTAAAAAGTATTTCGATGAAAAGGGATACAAGAATGCCGAAATCGAGATTTTGCAGCGGGATGATGTGGCCGCACCGGACAAGACCATCGTGGACATCCGCATCGACAAGAAAGAGAAGGTGAAGATACACTCCATTACGATCGAGGGGAACCATGCTTTGAGCACGAAGAAGATAAAAGGAACGATGTTCGTTCCGGGCGTTTTCAAGAAGACCAACGAGAAAGGACGTCCCGGCAGTTGGTTCCGTACGAAGAAATTTATTGAGGAAAAGTACAAGGAAGACAAGGAAAACCTGATTAAGAAGTATAACGAACTGGGATATCGGGATGCCGTGATTCTGGAAGACAGCGTGGTGCCTCATAATGAGAAGACGGTGGACGTGTATGTGAAGGTGGAAGAAGGCCAAAGGTACTATCTGCGCAATATTGAATGGGTCGGCAATACGATTTATCCCACGACAACATTGAACAATTTGTTGCGGATGAAGAAAGGAGACGTATACAACCAGACGAAACTGGAGGAGCGCACGTCGACCGACGAGGATGCCGTGGGTAATCTTTATTACAATAACGGATATGTGTTCTACCGGTTGGATCCGGTGGAAGTGAATATCGACGGCGACTCGATAGATTTGGAACTCCGTATCTTCGAGGGGCCGCAGGCCACGATACGCCACATCGCCATCAGTGGTAACGACCGTGTGTACGAGAGCGTGGTTCGCCGTGAGTTGCGTACCAAACCCGGTGACTTGTTCAGCAAGGAGGCTTTGGAACGTTCCTATCGTGAAATCGCTTCGATGGGGCATTTCGACCCGGAACAGATTGACCCGAAGGTCGTTCCTTCGCAGTCGGACGGTACGGTGGACATCGATTGGGGATTGGTGTCGAAGTCGAACGACCAGATAGAGTTCTCTTTAGGTTACGGGCAGACGGGTGTGATTGGAAAAATCGGCTTGAAGTTCTCGAATTTCTGTTTGGCCAATTTATTTTCAAAAGGTGGGCTCCGCCGGGGTGTGCTGCCGCAGGGTAACGGCGAGACGTTTAGTATCAGCGGACAGACGAACGGGCAGTATTACCAGTCGTACAGTGTCAACTATATGAATCCGTGGTTCGGAGGCAAGCGTCCTAATGCCTTGTCGTTCTCGGCTTTCTTCTCTAAGCAGACAGACGTGAGCGACAACTATTACAACTCCTCTTACTATAACAGTTACTATAATTACCTGTATGGTTATGGTACGAATGGGTATAACTATTATGAGAATTTCCTCGACCCCGATTCGTACGTGAAACTGTTCGGCTTGTCGTTGGGATGGGGTAAGCGTTTACGTTGGCCGGACGATTATTTCCAACTGTCGGCCGATCTCTCTTACCAACGGTATATTTTGAAAGATTGGAATTATTTCCTCATTGCAAATGGTTCTTGCAATAACATTGCGTTGAATCTGGCATTGTCCCGTAATTCTACGGACAATCCGATTTATCCGCGTCGAGGTTCTGAGTTTACATTATCCGTAGGATTGACGCCCCCGTATTCTTTGTTTGACAACAAGGATTACAAGAATCTCGCGAACAACTACCAAAGCGCAAGTTACGACCGTGAGATGCAGGAGAAGTACAAATGGATCGAGTATCACAAATGGAAATTCAAACTCCGCACCTACACGGCTTTGAGCAGTGCGGTGAAATGCCCGGTGTTGATGACCCGTGTGGAATTCGGGTTGTTGGGAGCTTATAACAAGTATAAGAAGTCGCCGTTTGAAACCTATTATGTCGGGGGAGACGGAATGTCCGGTTACTCTACGACGTATGCTACCGAAACTATCGGTTTGCGCGGTTACGACAACGGTTCTTTGACTCCAAGCGGATATACGGGTTATGCCTACGACCGTTTCACGTTGGAGTTGCGCTATCCGCTCATGCTGCAAGGTTCAACGAACATCTATGCGCTGACCTTCATCGAAGGCGGTAATGCGTGGTCGAGCGTGAAAGATTTCAATCCGTTCGACATGAAACGTTCAGCCGGAGTCGGTGTGCGTATATTCTTGCCGATGGTAGGTCTGTTGGGAATCGACTGGGCATACGGTTTCGATGATGTCTTCGGTTCCAAACAATATGGCGGAAGCCAGTTCCATTTCATTTTGGGACAAGAATTCTAATTTAAAAACAGAAGAAAGATGAAAAAGTTATTCACTTTGTTGTGTTTGCTCATGATAGTGGGCGCACAATCAATGGCACAGAAGTTCGCGTTGGTCGACATGGAGTATATCCTGAAGAATATCCCGGCATACGAGCGTGCCAGCGAGCAGTTGAACCAAGTCTCCAAAAAATGGCAGGCCGAGGTGGACGCATTGACGGAAGAGGCACAGGTTTTATATAAGAATTACCAAAGTGAGGCCGTCTTCCTGAGTACGGAACAGAAAACCAAGAAAGAAGAGGAAATCGTAGCCAAGGAAAAGGAGGCTGCCGAGTTGAAGAAGAAATATTTCGGTCCGGAAGGTGAGTTGTTCAAGAAACGTGAAAGCCTGATGGCTCCCATCCAGGATGAGATATACAATGCCGTAAAGGACCTTTCGGACAGTAAGGGGTATTCGTTGATTTTGGACCGTGCGTCCGATACGGGTATCATTTTTGCCTCTCCGAAGATAGATATAAGCAATGAAGTACTGGCGAAATTAGGATATTCCAACTAACATTCGTACATTTGCATGCTATATGAAAAATAATAATATAAAAAATAGACATTAAGATGAAAAAAGTGATTTTAATGGCATTGTTGCTCGTACCGATGAGCATCTTTGCACAGAAGTTTGGCCATTTCGATTCAAGTGCCATTATCCAACTCATGCCGGAATATACTACGGCGCAGACCGAAATCCAACAGCTCCAGGCTCAGTATGAGAACGACCTGAAACGTATGCAGGACGAACTGAAGAAAAAGTCTGAGGAGTACGACAAGGAGAAGGCAAACCTGTTGGACAATGTGCGTCAGCGTCGTGAGGCTGAGTTGCAGGATTTGTACAACCGCATTCAACAAAGCTATCAGGACAACCAAAAGTCTTTGCAAGAGACTTCGCAGCAGAAGATGCAGGCTATTTCCGACAAGATGTTGGGAGTTATCAAGCAGATTGGGACAGAGGGCGGCTATGTTTATATCATGGACGTTTCGGCGGGTATCCCTTATATCAGCACGACGTTGAGTACGGATGTGACGGCTGACATCAAGCAAAAGTTGGGCTTGAAATAAGCGGGATATTTTTCGTGCTTTTCGCATACAGGCTTCCCCGGTGGCATTTGCTGCCGGGGAAGCCTTTTATTTGCAAATGTGTTTTTCCGAGAAAAAAAGGCTGTTTTTTATCGGTATGAACATAAAAATGAATACCTTTGTTACGGTATAATAATATACGGTTCATGATGCGAAAAATGAATAAGTTAGTCTTGTGTCTCTCTTTTTTGTTATTGCCTTTCTCGGTCAAGGCGCAGGCTACGCAGGGCAAATTCGGTTATCTGAGTTACAATGCCATATTTCAGGCTATGCCCGAATATGAGGTTTCCCGGCAAAAGTTGGCGGGCTTGAAGTCTAAATATGATAAGGAAGCCCAACGGAGTGAGGAAGAATTCCAACGGAAGTTTGCGGAATTCCTTCAAGGACAGAAAGAATTTCCGGAGAACATCTTGTTGAAACGTCAGCATGAACTGCAAGACCTGTTGACCAAGAGTATCCGTTTTAAGGAAGAGTCACAGAAGTTGCTCGTGCAGGCGGAAAAGGATTTGCAGGCCGACATGCTTTACTTGTTGAACGAAGCCATTCGTGCCGTAGGTGTGGAAAGAGGGTATGCCTATATTATCAATACGGACGGTAATACCTGTCCTTTTATCAATCCCGCAATGGCCGACGATGTGACGAACTATGTGAAAGAAAAGCTTCAGTTGCCCATTAGTGTCGAACCATGAAAGTTGCTTTAACTGAAAAGCCGGGGCCTATCGGAGTGTTCGACTCCGGTTACGGCGGATTGACCATCCTGCATGAGATCCGCCAGTTGATGCCGCAGTATGATTATCTTTATTTGGGGGATAATGCCCGCACACCCTACGGGACTCGTTCGTTCGAGGTCGTATATGAGTTTACGCGTGAAGCCGTGCAGAAACTCTTCGACTTAGGTTGCCATCTGGTGATATTGGCTTGCAACACGGCTTCGGCCAAAGCTTTGAAAACCATTCAGCAGAACGACCTCCCCAAAATGGAGGGGGAGACGCGTCGCGTGTTGGGTGTCATCCGTCCTACGGCAGAATGTATCGGGCAGATAACCCATAGCCGTCACGTAGGAATTTTAGCCACATCAGGTACTATCAGTTCCGGTTCCTATCCGTTGGAAATCCGGAAACTTTATCCCGACATTGCCGTGAGCGGGGAAGCCTGTCCCATGTGGGTGCCATTAGTGGAAAATTACGAATACGATTCACCCGGAGCCGATTATTTTGTGGAAAAGCGCATCGGCAACCTGCTCCGGAAAGACCCTGCGATAGATACCATTATTTTGGGGTGTACGCATTATCCCTTGTTGCTGAACAAGATTCTGAAATACACTCCTCGTAATGTGCGTATCGTCCCCCAGGGAGAGTACGTGGCCTATAGCCTGAAGGATTACCTGCAACGCCATACGGAAATAGAAACGTTGTGTACGCAAAGCGGCACGTGCCGTTTCCTGACCACGGAAAGCCCTGACAAATTTACGGAATCAGCTTCCATTTTCCTTCGTCAACATGTGGAAGCCGAGCGCGTGGTGTTGGAATAAAAAATAGTGGTGATAAGATAGATATGGGAGTTTGGTATGTTATTTAATTCGATTGAGTTTTTGTTCTTCCTCCCTCTTGTATTTACAGTGTATTGGCTTATTTTAGGGGGGGGGGTAAGTGTAAGAATATTTTTATAGTTGCGGCCAGTTATGTTTTCTATGGATGGTGGGACTGGCGGTTTCTGTTCCTAATGGCGTTGACTACATTCTGTAGTTATTTCAGCGGCATTTTATTGGCAAAGTATGATACGTATCCGTTGAGGCGGAAATGGATATGTGGAGGAAATATCCTATTGAACCTTCTTATTCTGGGATATTTTAAATATTATAACTTTTTTGGAGAGAACTTTGCAGCTTTTTTCCGAATGTTGGGTTGGGAAGTAGACTGGGTGACCCGGGACATCCTTTTGCCGGTGGGCATCAGTTTCTATACGTTCCAGGCTTTGAGTTATACGATTGACGTGTATCGCCGTAAAATGTTTCCTACCCACGATGTGGTGGCCTTTTTTGCATTTATCAGTTTTTTTCCGCAGTTGGTGGCCGGTCCGATAGAAAGGGCGACCCACCTCCTTCCGCAGTTTTTAAAGCCCAGGGTATTCTCTTATGCGGCGGCAGTAGACGGGATGCGGCAGATTCTTTGGGGGCTGTTCAAGAAGATGGTCGTGGCAGATAATTGTGCCGATGCCGTGAATGAGATTTTTGCCAATTACCAGACCGCCGACGGCATGCAACTGTTCTTGGGTGCATTGTTTTTCACGTTTCAGATTTATGGCGACTTTTCGGGATATTCCGATATAGCTATCGGTACGGCACGCCTTTTCGGGGTGGATTTGATGCGTAATTTCAGCTATCCTTATTTCTCACGTGACATTGCCGAATTTTGGAGGCGTTGGCATATCTCCTTGACCACATGGTTTCGTGATTATATTTACATACCTTTGGGAGGAAGCCGTTGTGCGAGGTGGAAAGTCATGCGCAATACGGCTGTGATTTTTCTGGTCAGTGGATTCTGGCACGGGGCTAACTGGACATACGTGTGTTGGGGGGCGTACCATGCCATGCTATTCTTCCCCTTGCTTTATTTCGGGAAGAACCGTAAACATGTGGACGGTGTGGCCGAGGGGCGCATATTGCCTACGGTAAAAGAGGCCTTACAGATGCTGATGACATTCTTGCTTGTCGTTCTCGGTTGGGTGATATTCAGGGCCGAGACGATAGGGCAGGCATGGGAATATATTGCCAGGATGTTTACACATTTCACGTTCAGGCTTCCGGCTCATGGGAATGACCCGTTGATTTATATAGGCATCCTCTTATGTGTCGAGTGGTTGCAGAGGGGTAAGCAGCACGGGTTGCAAATCGGCGCCGGTGGTTGGTTTAAGTACAGGGCTGTACGTTGGTTGCTTTATTACGTGGTTTTCATTGCGACGTTCTTGTTGTCCGGGCAACAGGAAGAGTTCATTTATTTCCAATTTTAAATAATAAGAAGTCATGAAACGGTTCATTGTGAATGTATTGTTCTTTTCTTCTTTCTTATTGGCTTTGGCCATAGGCATGGAGTGCATGCTGCGCCGTGTACCGAATACTTATGCTTTCAAACGGAGTTTGATGGAAGAACAAGGGAGGCATATCAAGACCTTGGTCTTGGGCAGTTCCGTGGCAGAGTGCGGGATTGCTCCTTCTTGTTTCCCGTCCGGGACTTATAATCTGGCTGTTTCGGGTCAATGGTTGCGTTTTAACCTCCAAATGTTCGGGCAATATCAGGAATATATGCCGGAGCTTGAAAACGTGATATTGGGAGTGTGTTACCATACGTTGTGGAGTGACGATGACGTGGAGACGGATGAATGGAGTATTGTGGAGCATGGCATCTATTTGGATATCCATTTGGAAGATGATTTTTTGCCGCATAGTGAATTGTTGTCTCTCGGTGCCCGTTCATTGAGAAAATGGTCGAAGTTCTATCTGTTGCACGGGCAGACTATGCTGTGCGACTCATTGGGACTTGACCATAGCTTCGATTTGTCGGAACGGGCTGCTGATTGGCGGGAGAAGATTGCTTCTGTGGTTGCCGGGCACAATGGCTTGGTACAGTCGGACAAGGACGGGGTGCGCTATGGCCGCAATATGGAACGGATATGCCGTTTGGCAGAGATGTGCAGGGAAAAGGGAATAAAGTTGTGGATAGTGGCACCGCCTGTGCATGAAGATTATTATGCGAGGTTGGATTCCTGTGCGTTGATCCGACTCCGTAACGGATTGTCCGAACTATCTTCTGAATATCCTAATGTCCGTTGGTTGGATTATTTAGGTGACACGCGTTTTTCAGATGATGATTTTTATGACGGGAATCATTTGAGTGCCGATGTCGGGGCGCGGAATTTCTCCCAAATCCTTCGGGAGGATATGGGGGTATAAGCCAAAGTTACAATTCCGCCACGCGGTACCGGTTCCCATAATGCGTATGCACTTTCTGCACCCCTGCGGTCACGAGGGCTTGCGCCAGTTTGGGCAGCGTCACGCCTGCCATCGCCCCGGGTTCCAACCGTCGCAGCCGTGCGAATATCTCGGGCAGCGAAAGCGGGCGTACCTTCTCGCCCGGCTGAGCCGCACGATAGTAGCGGCGCAACACCTCCCCGGCCGGGCAGATGCGGTAGAAAGCCGCGTTGTGCAACCGCAGGGCGTTCTCTTCCCCGTGGCTGAACCAGTACCGTTCCCCGTTTTCCAGTTCCGCTTTCAGCTGGGCGTAGATTTGCGCATGGTCGATGCCCGTGCAGTCGACAGGATGTTCCACGAGCACACAGATGAACCTGCGGCTTCCCGAAGGGTCGGAAAGCAGTTCGCGCGAGTTGGAGGTGCCGATGAAGGAGGCGATGCGCGGCAGGGCTTGGCCATGCCTTTGGTATGCCTTGCGCAGGTTGAGGGCAGAGAGCTGCATGAGGTTCTTCAGGAGCGGGTGCTTCTTCTCGGGTATGCGGTCGAACTCGTCCAGGTTCAGCAGCCCCATCTCGGTGAGCTGCCGTTCCACCTTGTCGGGACGTGCGAGGTCGACGCTGTCGGTGTAGTAGGCCTGCAACTGCGGTGGCAGCAGGGCGCGGCAGAAGGTGGACTTCCCGAGTCCCTGTTCGTCGCTGACGAGCAGTGGCGCGGTGCTGTGTGCGTGCAGTCCGTCGGAGAGACCTGCCCATTGCGCGGCCAACCCGAGCATCCACCGGTGGAAGGCTTGTATCCACAAGGGGCTGTCCGACACGCGGGCGGCCAGGTCGTGCAGCCGGTCGCGCCCGTCCCATGCCGGTAGCCGTTGGAAATACTGCCGGAAGGGATGGTATTCCGGTACGTCTGCGGAGTGCACCATGCGTGCCACGTCGCGGTCCCAACAGTCGATGCCGTGTCGGTGCGCTTCGAGGCATACGGCGTTCAGGTCGCGTTCCGTGACGGGCCGGAAGGTGCCGTTTTCCTTATCAGGCAGGCAGCGGAATTCCGTGGCTCCGGTGAGCACGTTGAAGCGGAACCCGTATCGTCCGGCAAGGAAGCTGCCGAGGGCGGATTCGAGGTTGGCGGCTTTTAGGGATGCCGTCTCACGGACAGCGGGTGCGGCTTCCGCTACCCGGAGGATGTCCCCCGTTGTTTCGGGAAGGGTATTGTCCTGTGGGGCAGTGGAGTTTCCGTTTTCCGGTAAGTTGGTACGACGGGTGTCCGCCGTTTTGTCCGCATGCCGTTTTTCATTCCACCTGCAGACGGCGGCATGCGCGATTTTCTTGAAGTCCATTATGCTTTGTGTTTTCGGTGTTTTCTCGTTTGCAAATATACGAAATGGAAAAGCCCTTGTCAAGTCCTTCACCGTAACCCTGTTGATTACCAGGTGATTTATATTTGTAAATCGGAGCCAGTATGCTGTTTCCTCATTTTCCGGTGAAATCCCGGTGAAGGATGTGAAGTCAGAAAGTTCACCTTAAGGCGTTGGTACAGAGGGCGTCTGAAGGATGCGAACCTTTCCGGGCAAAAAACTGTTTGTGGGAAGTTGGTGAGGGGAAGAACACCCTCCGGAAAACATTCACGCATCCTTTTTACCCGGTATCCGGTACAGCAAAGCCCGTAAAATGGATGTCTGCATAGCTGAAAACCGTTCTCGGCGGATTGAAAAATCGTTTGCAGCAGAACGGAAGATCGTTTGGCGCAGGATGTACGGGCGGTTTTGTATTCTATTGGGCAATAGTTTCAGGTAAAGGATTTTATGGGTGGCTTTGTTAATATATAGTTTGTTTGTTTTTGTTGCTCTTGTTCTTTTTAACTTAAACTTCTTTATGGATTAGTGCTTTTCGTGTTTTTTGAGTAACTTTGCAATCCAATTTCGTCTTGTCGTAGACGAACAGACCAGTAATAAAAGAGTAATTGAATAAAACTGTCTTAAAAATCCTTCATGGTCGCAAATGGTTGGTCGCCAGTCAGTACTGTGAGGTTGTAGCTTGTGTTATAAATGGCTGACAAAAAGTACAATGTCGTGGATTTGTTTTGTGGTTGTGGAGGTCTTTCAAAGGGATTTGAAGAGGCTGGATACAATATACTCGTTGGGGTTGACTTTGAGCAGAGTGCCTTGAATACATTCAGTTACAATCACAACGGTGCGGTAGGCTTGAGATTAGACCTTTCAGAGCCAGAGTCTTTTGATGCCATAGTTGATGCTGTTGACGGTCGTTTGGTCGATATTATAATCGGTGGTCCCCCTTGTCAAGGGTTTAGTCTGACAGGTCCTCGTAATATTGATGACCAACGCAATAAACTTTACCTCGCTATGATTGAAACGGTGCGACGCTTCAAGCCCAAGGCATTTCTCATAGAAAATGTTCCTGGTATGGCAAACCTGTATGGTGGAGCTGTAAAGGAAGAGATTATAAGGAGGTTTACCCAAATGGGGTATAAGGTGTCGTGCAAAATTGTGTGTGCCGCAGATTATGGGGTTCCTCAAATTAGGAAACGGTTGGTCTTCATTGGCCTTCGGGATTCAAAAGCTTCTTATGAATTTCCGGTTCCTTATCGGTTACCGGATAATTATCTAACCTGTGAGGATGCCATAAGTGACTTGCCTGCACTTGTTGATACTTTGGGGGAAGAAGTGGGTAAGTATGAAATGGAGCCTTTGAATGATTTCCAAAAACTGATGAGAGGAGCTTGTACGACCTTATACAATCATACGGCAATCAATCATAAGCAATTTGTCAAGGATGTCATAGCCCTTGTGCCAGATGGGGGGAATTACAAGGACTTACCTTCAGGTGTGGGTGAAAGCCGGACATTCCACATGGCTTGGACACGGCTCAACAGTAAAAAGCCAGCCCGGACAGTTGATACTGGGCACCGGAATTTGTTCCATTATAAATATAACCGATGTCCGACGGTACGAGAGAGTGCAAGGATACAAACATTTCCTGATGATTTTGTGTTCCTGGGTAATAGAGGGCAACAAAACAAGCAAGTGGGTAACGCTGTTCCTGTCCTGATGGCAAAAGCTTTGGCTACAAAACTTTTGGATTACATGCCTTATGAAACGTAATGTCGTTTTAAACACGCTTGATCTTTTTGCAGGTTGCGGGGGGCTTACGGAGGGGTTCCTCCAGTCAGGCCACTATCATACAATAGGAGCCGTGGAATGGGAAAGGGCTCCCCGTGAAACTCTTAAGCATCGTTTGCAAACAGCTTGGGGGTATAATGACGCGGATAATGTTGTGGTGCGCTTTGATATCCAACGTACAGAAGAACTTATACATGGTTTTGATGACCCGGTATATGGTTTGCATGAAGGGTTGGAAAATCTGGTAGGAGGGCGGGCTGTTGATGTCATAATTGGAGGCCCTCCATGCCAAGCATATTCTTTGGCCGGACGTATACGCGACGAACATGGTATGCGCAATGATTACCGAAATTATCTGTTTGAATGCTATGTCAAAATAGTCAAATATTTTAAGCCTAAGTTTTTTGTGTTTGAAAATGTGGTAGGGTTGTTAAGTGCAGCACCCGATGGTACATTGATTACAAGTAGGATATCAGAAGCTTTTAATGGGGCGGGATACGTGGTTACGCCCAATTTCAAAACTGCCCTGTTTGATGTGGCTGATTATGGTATTCCCCAACACCGTAAAAGGGTAATCATCCTTGGTATATCCAAGGGCCTGTTTGGAGATAAATGTGGTAAGATGCTTGATTCATTCTATACATGCATATTGCCTTCCCTAAAAGGGAAAGCAAGGAATGTCCACGATGCAATCTCTGATTTGCCGGCGCTGTATCCATTGGAATTTCCGAAGAAGGAGGGGAAATCTAAGATGTCACACATGCAACGTGATACACGATATTTTACGAATCATATTCCTCGCTTTCATAATGCGAGGGATATAGCCGTATTCAAGTTGCTTGCCGAGGACATAAAGAGTGGCAAAAGGGAGTATGTCAGTATTGAACGCTTGAAGAAACTTTATACAGAGGTTACAGGAAAAGTGAGCAACATACATAAATATTATGTATTGAGGGAAAACGAACCCAGTAATACCATTCCTGCACATCTTTTCAAGGATGGTATGCGGCATATCCATCCAGACCCTGAACAGGCTCGGTCGATTACTCCAAGGGAAGCGGCTCGTTTGCAAACATTCCCGGACGATTTTGAATTTTTGGGTGCGGCAATGTACCAATACAAAATGATTGGGAATGCAGTACCTGTTGACTTTTCTAAAATAATAGCAGAGGCTCTATATAAATTATATACTGATAATTACGAAGATGGCAGAATTTTTCATTAAACGGTTGGGGAGGCAAGAGATGGGGTCTCCTACGCCAAAGGAGGGTGGTGGTTGGCAATTCCATAGAGGACGTTATATGTTAATCTCAAAGGAATTTTATAGTTTCTTCCCACATTTGTCGACTACTATACTTAATGATTGTACGGCGCTTCCGATTTTGACAGAACATTCTGATGAAATCATCTATGCGCAATATGTCTACCATAATTCAAAGCATGTTGATACGGCATTGGTTGACGGCCAACCCCGTGACGAGTCAAGAATCTACTTGAATGGTAAATTGGATAATGAAAAAACATTGTTCATGCCAGGTGATATTGTGGTAATGATGAAATGTAGGGAGCAAGATGTTACATTTTATGTGTTGCATATATTTCAAGCCACTTCGCCATATTACAGCTTTTGGAATCAGAAACTGAATGGAAAGGCTTATGGGGTATGGGAGGGGGATTCTGCACCAACCTTTGACCATGAGTTTCACTTACCAACTAAATCGGCATCAGTCATTGGAGACAACCGGGTTGTAAATGCGATTGAGACGCAGCAAAAACAGGTAATAGATGCCATGGCTATTTCTGAAATAGAAGCTTCCATGGGCGCAGAACTGTTCAACAGCCGTACTTTCCATGACTTTGTGATGATGGCCTACGGGGAAAGATGTGCCATTACCCACAGGGTTATATCATGCAATGGGTTTAACAATCTGGAAGCCGCTCATATTATGCCGCAAGCTCATAAGGGTAGTTTTCTCCCTTGTAATGGTATTGCTATGAGTCGGGACATGCATTGTGTTTTTGATAAGGGTTTCTTCACAATAGAAGACGACTATACGGTCATTGTGCATGCTGACGTTCTTGCCACTGATTCATACTTGAATGAATATAATGGGAAGAAGATATTCATACCGCAGGTTGAATATTTCCGTCCATTGCCAAGGTTTCTCCAATATCACAGAGACAATGTGTTTGGAACATTCCGTCAAATACGTAGTAGAAGGATGTGAATTCTTAACTTGTTAGGATGGCGTAAATGACATGAAGACATGCCGATGCTTGTCATTATGGTATTGGCGTTTTAAAGGTGGTTTAAAGTAAAAACGTAAATACACCTTGGTGTTTATGCAGGTTGGGATAAGAACGGGAAGTACAGTTATGTAAAATCGTCACTCGAGCAACCTTTTGCTCAAGTATCTTACGGGGTACCATAATGCACCATAGCTGACCAACAATACGGTAAAGAATACGATGACGACATCCCACAGGTGGATACTGACGGGGTAGGCATCCACGACGAAACTGCCGGAGGAGTTGCCTAAGGTACGTGGGTTTTAATTTTATATCGAACTCACGTCAATATAACTTTTCATTTGTCCGAATATCAATTAAAGCTAATTGCCTATATTTATAGACACATAAATAGAAATTACGAATTAACTTGTTATAGGCTATGAAATTTTCCATTTGTTCCATTTTGGCCTTTATGACTTTTTGCATATCAACTTTGCCGTGTTTGGCATGTAATTTCACCAAGTCCAGTTGTTGTTGAACCAGTGCCAATGTTTGGTCGTACAGATTAATTCCGTAAAGTATTCTATTCATATCTAATAGGTCTTTCTCATATTCTATTTTTGCGTTTTCTATTTTATGTTTGATGTCTTCCTTTAACTTCATTAGTTCTACTTCGGCTATTTTCTTTCTATTTTTATATATGTTGCCATCAAACAACGGGACATCTACTGACAATGAAGCTATCATGCTGGAAGCTTTTTCGTCTAAGATGTCTGAAAATGCCTCAAATTGAGAGTTGTATCCAGAACCCAAAGATAAGGTCAGTATGGGGCCACGTTCTTGTTTTAGCTTTTTTAATTCTATAGAGTGGTTCATTATCTCCAACTTATTTGGGAACTTAAAATTGTATTCTATGGCCGCATTAATAACGTTTTGCATTTTGTAATTTAAACTGCATGCCTGTATCGTTTTATCATCAAAGTAAACTATTGGGGTCAAATCGCCATGTAGTCCTATACACAGTTGAAAAAGTCTTCTGGCTTCTTTTAAATCCAAGTCGTTTATATTATTCTTGGATTTGATAAACTCAATCTCGGCTTCCAATAAGTCTTCTTTAGAGATTCGTTTGAATTTATATAGACTTACGGCTTGTTCATAAATGAAACGAGAAAGTTCTAATTGTTCTTGGGATAAATCATATTCCCTTTGTGCTATCAATAGATTGAAAAAGGCATTTACTATTTTGTACTTTGCAGCCTCTATTCCTTGATAATACCTTACACGCTCAGTACTTTTACTTATTTCATTTTTCTTTTTTTCCCATTTGTACAAATTCGGCCCTAAAAGATTTTGCGAATAGGAAATATTACCCAAATTGAAATAATATGAATGGTCTTTATATCCGACATTAAAATTGTCCAACCTGTTTAAATTGGAGGAAAAAGTCAATGTCCCTCCTGTAAATGGCAACAATTGTTGTATCTGTAGTCCAACTCCTGTCGTTGCATACCGTCTGCTTACATAGGCATCCTTTCCATCCGGTTGAGTAACTATTGAGATCATTTTCCGATAATCTGGCAAAGACGCATTTAAGCGTATTTGAGGTAATAAGTTAGCATCAAAAATCTTATAATATAACTCATGGTACTTTGAGTCATACTGTAACTGTTTATATTCAGTAGTCGTTTCTATATACCGCAAGGCATCTTCTAATGAAAACCTCACTTGTCCATAGATGTTTATGGAAAAACAGTATATACATCCTAATAAACTATAAATATTTTTCAGCATATTGTTTTTTATAATTTGCAAACTTTATTTTTATTCTTCTCCAATTTGCATATACAGCAACAAATCCTTCTTCATTTATTCTGTCATATAGCAAAAGTTCTTTTAAATTACCATGGGAAGGGAAATGCTCCACACGAGGAAAAGGTAAATGCAAAAGTTTTGATAGGTGTATTTCTTTATTTAACAGGTTATGATAAGCACCTATTAAAAAGAGGTCTTCACACGAACCATAATTAACAATGTTTCTTGTATCTGGAGAAACGATTTCAAAGTAATAAGTCAAGTCTTTATCTAATGAGCTAAATGCATGTGCATACTTTCGATATAAAATAGAAGTTCCCAAAATGGCTTGTTTGGATATGAACGAGTTTCTCGTGGCAATAAATGGGAATCCATCTTTCCAATATAATAATCCTAATACACCGTCCTTTTTTTCATATAATTCAAAAACCTCTTTTCCATTCGGGATAAATTCTTTGTATAATTGATGAAGTTCAAAGAATTTTTTCATGGGTCGGTATAAGATATTTCCTTGTAAATCGGCGATAAGCCCCCTGCTCCATAAGGTTACTTCATTCCAAAATTCGTATTGTTTGCATAAAGGTGTATAATCATATATACACAGTTTATGGTCTTCATAGTGGTGTTCTTTCCTTATTATACCTTTGAAACATAGCCATTCCATAAACTTTTGAGGTATTCGTTTTGGATTCAAGTGCATTAATACAGATTGTTGTGTTATTTGCAAGTTCTGTTCAGCCTCATTGTATGGCAAGAATCCGGCCCACGAGATTTCATCTGTATCAATGGGGCAAGTATCCGCTTTTTCTTCCAATCTTGTCACAAAGTAAATTATCCGCCTTTGGAAAGTTTCATTGTTCTGGCTTATTAAATACGGTTCAGGAATAATTTTGTCCATGGTCATTTTTATTCCGGTTTCTTCATAGGTCTCCCGGATGGCTGTGGTTAAAAGCCCTTCTCCTGTTTTCATGCCTCCTTTCGGTATAGACAGATGCATGCCATTTTGATCTTTTCTTTGCCGTACCAATAGAATCTTCTCTTCGTACAGTATAACCAATCCAACAGAAATCAACATAGTTTTACCACAATTTTTCTTTCAAATACCTGTCTTCCCAATTCCATACAATGGTTTCATATATATGGGGTTTTGACATTCTGTCATTAATGTCGAAATAGTTTATGTTTATTACCTTCGCATTTTCAAAGGATATGTCTTTTTTTAGATTGAATAAATTAATAATGTACTCCTTTTCTTGTCGAAGCCAATAATCAAATCCCATAAGTTTATAATAAGAAGGGACTTGGCCTTTTATAGAAATGAGTTCTGAATCTCCATTCTTTAATGCATGCCATATATCCATTGTAGATATACGTAAGGGAACCTTCTTTAATATGCGTTGAAGTTCAAGAGATTTTCTGTAAAAAGCCTTGTCTCTATTGAAGTGGAAATCCAGTAACTTATGTGCTTCCTGATACCATGGGAACTTTAACTTCATCATGGTGCCATTTTCGAAATAAATCACAAAGCCTTCTTGGTTAGGCAGGTTCAAGGCTGCTAACTCGTCAAAATTAGTGATATGCCCATATAAATCCGTATAATCTTTGCATGTAGGAAATCCTATATCCGGAAGTTCGAGTATTTTATTATGGTTTTTATCAATCATTCCTATTAGAACCAAGTCACGTTTATTCCCATAGTCAATCAATACTTTTGTTTCCGGATATATGGCTTCAAAAATATAGGTATACCTTTTATCTAAGCGGCCGAATAGATGACTGTATTTCTCATATAGAATCTTGGTTGCTTCCAGTGCTTTTATATTCGTAAAGGATCTTTGTGTGGCTAAATACGGTTTTTCACCCATCCAATAAAGGGTTACCATAGTTCCGTCCACTTTCTCTAAAATGCGTCGTTTGCCTTTCGGGATCTCCATTGTTTTGTCTTCGCTTAGCAGCACTGCGTTTTGGCTCAGATACTGGCGATAAGTCCAAAACTTAGGAAAAGGATGTTCCACAACATCCCCTTTTCCATTTACAATTAAGCCACGGCAATGGATACTGATATCGTCCCAAATCATGGGCTTCTCGTTTCCATTGTCTTTATAATATCCAAATAGATATAAATCAGCATCAGGGTGTTTCTCGCAACATACATTGGTTTTTTCTGTATATTGTCGTAATAAGTTTAAATCAAAATTCATCTATCATAAATTTTATGGTGTATATAATATAGGCTTTATAATATGCAGGAATATCGTAGCTGTTTAGCAATAGCTCCGTATAACTTATAAAAATAGAGTCCTTGTTTTTAATACCGATGCCTTGTTCTTTTATTTTCTTACACAATAAAAAGAGTTTTTCTTGATAAAGGTCAAAACCTATTTGTTCTTTCATGTCCCAGGCTTTCAGCATCTCCGTATAATTCGAATATAAACTTTTCATATTCTGTTTTGAAAGATTATTGTGTTCTCTTTCTATTTTTCCGATTATGGCGTGCCATTGTAATACGTTCAATGCATAAGAACATACATCCGAAGCATGTTCATGCAGTAAATGTTCATAAAGCTGATTGTTGACTTTATAGAAGGCATCTATATCCTGATAAAAAAACTTAGCAGTTAAGATATAGATAACAATTAGATGTGTTATAAGGCTTTCAATTTCATCCTTTTCAATGTTGGTTTCTGATATGGCCGGGTATTGGATGGTGGAAAGAGCCGATGTTGTTATTTCCCATATTTCTTTTCCAAAATGTTCTATGCTGTTATGTTCTCTTACGTAAGGTATATGGATGGATTGCAGTTGGTACTCAGGAGAATGATTGTATAGGAACATTTGTAATTTTTCCACTAACTTGCCTATATTCTGTTCTTTTATAAAAAAGAAAGATACATTTATATTCTTCTGTCTGCCATCAGTATCGTATTGGAACAATAAATTACAGTTTGATAGAGTGTCTTTTATTTCATTTGCCAAGGGGTAAAATATGTTGGAATAAAAACTCTTCGTATCTGATACATTGCAGAATCTGACACAAAACTCATTTTCCCGTTCTTTTTGGAATATGGACGACATGGCTTTCTCTATTTGGTTTAAACTTAAATTGTTTTCCAATCCATAAATAGGCTTGTCCATAACTTCCACTCCCAATAAAAGTTCCCGGGCCATTCCCAATTTATCTACAATACATATAGTTTTCGTGAAAATAGCTGCATAGATAGCATCTTTTTTAAGAAGCAAATACAAGCAAAATGTCAGATCCAATGAATATACGATGTAATGTCTGTCATTAATTTTATACTCTCTGAGCGATCTTTTCCCATTACCTGTATTTTGGATTGATATTAATTCTATATGGCCATTTTTCATTTTCTGTTTTAAAAACAGTATCGAGGAATAATAGGTGAAATTGCATTCGCAATCTCTTATTATATCCTGTATATGACAAAATATAGTATCCATAATTTTAAATTTAAAAGTGCAAAGGGTATTCTGGATTTATTTTTTCCGATGGATTTTGTGTTTTATCTGTTGATGGGATTGTTGTATCTGGCCCGTTATCTGTCAATAGTGTTGATATTTTATAAAATAAACTGGTTATCAATCGCTTCTCTTCCGTTACAATTTCAGCCGTACCATACATCGTTTCAGCAAAGGACAGTTCTTTTTCCTGTTCGCTTACTATTCCATTGGGTAATTTTATATAGACCAGATAATTTTTTTCCACGGAATTAAGGGATATGTCCGAGACAACTCCGTTTAAGACTCCATATTCCTGATATGGATATAAATCGACTTTGATATTGACTTTTTCACCGACTCTGACATCCCCGGCACCATTGGCAGGAAGCATAGCGATTCCATAATAAGTATTTTTCTCATAAATGAAATTGAATGCCATTTCGCCTGTACTTATATACATTCCATCAGAAATGATATTAGCATATTCAAGAATTCCATCGTGGGGAGCCTTGAATACATATAGGTTTTCCCAATTTTCTATTTCTGCTATCAATTTGTGGTAAGCCTCTCCTAAGGCCAGACGTATTTCAGTGACAGCAATTTCTTTTTCGTCTTTTAGCTTTAATTTTTTTATTTCATTTTCTTGGATAGACAGTTTTGCTTCATTTATATTATGGTAACTTGATATGACTTTACCCTTGATGTTCAGGAAGTCTAAATAAGCTTTATCCAAATCGTCTTTAAGCACGGCTTCACGTTGGAATAAAGCCGAATCTGTTGTAAAAACAGCTTTACGTATGGATTGTTCCTCTTTATAAATACCTAATAGTTCAAGATTATTGTTTATCACCATTCGGCCATGGGTTATATTATGTTCTATCAAGGCTTTTTCATGATGAAAGTTATTCGTGTTTCCCATTATAATCTTGTATTGAACATAAGCTTTTAGTAAAGCATAAAAGGAGTTTTCCATTGTACCCAAGTGGAAGGAAGATTCCACTAATGTGTCTATCTCTAAATCTGTATTCCAGATATTTACATGTTGGAGCCAATCTTTTATTTTCTGCACATGCTTGTAATTGGCAGGATTTTCCACCAATGCCACATACTCACCCTTGTGGCATCTTTTGGGTAATCCTTTTGCCAACATTACGATTTTTCCATCCACTTGTGCTTTTAATACCGTAGGTGGGCGTGTAGATGTCACACGCACTTCTGCTTGCACTATATTAGGTACTTTGATTATGAAACTTAATAGGATAATTAGTAACACAAAAGAGAACAGGCCATATACAATCGAAGATGTGTAGCTCTCCGGTTCGCGGTTTGCCACTTCATAAAAATCTTCCGTATGTTTTATATACTTATCCATATTTCATGCCGTAATCAATTGCCGGTTGAATAATCTAAAATATTCTCCTTTTTTCTTCATTAGAAATTCGTGGTTCCCTATTTCAATGATTTGCCCGTCCTTCATTACCAGAATTTGGTCTGCTTCTTTCACAGAAGACAGCCGATGGGCTGCAATTACAATCGTCGGATGTTCCAATCGGTTTTTGATTGATTCTATGATATTCATTTCATTGTTGGGGTCTAAAGAGCTTGTTAATTCATCAAGGAAAAGATATTGAGGACGGCCATATATGGCTCTCGCAAATAAAATCCTTTGTTTTTGTCCTTCACTCACTCCGCCTCCGGTTTCATTGATGCGGGTTTGATAAGCCAAAGGCATTTTTTCTATCTCATCCTTAATGTTAGCCGTATTTACGGCATCAAACAAACGCTCTTTGTCAAGTTCCCTTCCCAATAATATATTATTTAATATGGTGTCATTCAGCAAAGTGCTGTCCTGCGTCAGTATACCGCATTGTGTGCGCCATTCTTCTAAAGAGATAGATGGCAGATGCATTTGTCCTAAAGAAAGATAACCGGACGTGGGTATATACAATTCTCCCAATAGTTTGATAAGAGTGGATTTGCCACAGCCGCTTTCTCCTACTAATGCGGTAATCTTGTGTTTGGGAAACAAGCATGAGACATTCTTTAGTACATAATTGTCATTGATATTATACTTAAAATATACATTGTTCAAACATAAGTTTTGGTCGTAGTCCGTCATGTTTGTATTTTCTTCCTTGTGTATGGGTTCTTCGGGAGTAATGGAGCTGATTTCATTTATGCGCATATAGCTAAGGTTTGACAGTTGTATGGACATGATGAAATTTATCAGGCTTTCCATTGGGACTTGCATTTGTCCCAATATATATTGTACGGCAATCAGCATTCCAATAGTCATTTCCCCCTCCATTACCGCAAGCGAGGCCACATATATTAATGTGAGGGCTTTAAATGACATTAATAATATAGAACCTGTATTTTGGATTTGGTCTACATTCAATAATTTGATCCGTGTTTTAAACAATTTAGTCTGTACTTTTTCCCATTGCCAACGTTTGGCCATTCCATAGTTGTAGCTTTTGATATCTGCAATCTTAGATAACATTTCTACCCAATGGCTTTGATTCTTGGCCAGATAAGAAAAATACCGGATATCCATCTTTTTCCGAATGGACCAGAAAAACAAAACCCATACCACATAGAGCAAACTTGCTACTACAAAAATCCAAAATATAGTTTTGTTGTAAAAGAACAGGATGCTGCCGAATAGGAATAGTTGGAAAATGCCCAAAACAAAGTCAAAAACCCCTCCCATCAGGACACCCTCCAAACGGTCATAATCGTAATTGCGTTGCATAATATCCCCCATCAGTCTTGTCTCGAAGAAAGACACTGGCAGGCTAAATAATCTGGAGATGAAATCAGATTGCATTCCCAACTTGATGCGGGCTGCAAAGTGGGTATTGATAAGTTGTTTCATCCAATTTCCTAAAGCATTGCCTATTGTCAATACCAAACTGGATACAAGCATCAGCGTGATGAAATTAAAATTTTTGGCAGGGATGCCGATGTCTATGATGGATTGCGTGATAATCGGGAACAAAGCACTGATAAAAGTAATGACAAACATCAGCATGATAACTTTCAGTACGCTTTTTTTATAGGGTTTCACGTAAGTCCATAAATATTTTGCCATATCCAGATAGCCGGATTGCTTTTTCGGATGGTTGGTTTGGTTGAATCGGTCTGTAAGTTCCGTCGCAATACAAATCCCCCTTTTATAATTTTTTCCGGGTACAGGTTCCAAATGTCCCAGCCAACCTTGTGCAAATTCCTTTAGGGTATATTTTACCAATCCTGTTTGTGGGTCTGAAACATAGATATATTTTGATGTGATTTTATAAACCACGACAAAGTGATGTCCTTTCCAATGCACGGTGCAAGGTAGGGGCATTTCATTTCTGAATTTCCAATATGACATGCTGAAAGCCTGACTTCTCAAGCCGAGTTTTTCAGCGGCTACCACATAATCATAGACCGAAATACCTTCTTTTCTTATTCCTGTTAATTCACGTAAAAACTCCAACTCATAGAAACTTCCGTAATATTTGCATATCATTTGCAGGCATGCCGGACCGCAATCTTTGGATTCTAATTGACGGGTATGAGGAAAGTTCTTATGGAAAAACATGGGTTCTTTATTTGTCAGATTTCGGTGATAGCAAAAGAAAAGTATATTGAATCAAGATCATATTCTCTTGGTCTTTTAAAGATACTCTGCTTCAAAAAAAGGCTTATTGCATACACATCTTTTGCCGAGAGTAAAACTAATATATTCTTAGATGATACTATTCTAACGCTTGTTACCATTCCTATGCTATCTATTTTTACACTTATATAGAAAATAGTATGTTTATTTTGGGCTTCATTCCTTAATCGAATTATGTTGTCATCGGTTATATATTGTGAGATATTCTGCTTAATTTGTCTGATTTTGGTTATAACCAGACTATCTTGTAGATATTTCTCTTCCTTATATTTTTCTACGGATAAGTTACTACCTTAGTGTCTTTTTCAAGAGTTTCCCATTCGGCAACATATGTACACGCATCATTTTTTGTTGATAGTTCTTCCCATACTATGGTTTTATCCGTTGTATTTTTCCTGTTTTATTAAACGGTTCTTTATTCTTTTCTAATCCTTTTTGTATAATAAACATGGCTTTTTCGAGTGGCATTCGTTGTTTTTGGTATATAATTTCTGTTTGTATCCCTTTGTATTTCAAGGGTACAGAATCAAGTAAAGCCGGACAAATTTCTTTTCCTTCTTTATTGATCACTCCCCAATGTCCTCCGGTTATCATGTGATACTCCCCGGATTTGTCTATAGGTACATTATGTCCCCCGGTGTTAAAGAAGGCATGTCCGTTTTTAAATGGAGTAACAAAATCAAAACGTGGTGGAATGACTATATGTCCGGTTGTATCAGCAAATCCCATCTTGTTGTTATTTCCAATCATTCTAAAAACACCCTCAGAGAGGTGGTCCGGACCATTATCGTACTGGAAAACTTTAAATAGCTCTGTCCCTGAAGGAGAAATGGCTACAATATCTTTTTCCTTAGGTTTGCTGATAAAGCCTAATGTGCGATATGGAATGTGGCACATGTATTTTCCATAAGGGATTATTGTATCTCCCAAATTGTTTTCGTAACCATAGGTGTCATCATATTCACGATATATTAAGTGAAGTTCCGATACCTCTTGCGCTGCAATGTTAGATAAGAAACTAAGCATAAGATAATTTGTGAATATATGTTTTTTATCCATTCTCAATTCTTTAACCACATTAAAACGTCTTTTCTCCGAAGGAGGATGGGAAAATAAATATAATCTAGTCCGAAGGCAGAGGGCTTTTTGAATAAATTCTTATTAGTTATGCTTGTCGTGATATTATAGATGTCTTCGCAAGTTAATAGCTGAATAATGGTAGGAGGAATATCGAATATCATAGTTGGGGTGTTGCCATTTTTATTTACGCCTATATAGATCTTCAATAGCACCATTTTTTGTTCAAGACTTACTATTTTTTGCATTTTTTCTTGCCCTAAGCAATTATATATAGTGCGTTCAATTGTTTTAATTCCATCTATATTATATTTGCAACGTAGAAACTCTTGTTTATAAAGATCTTCAGTGTCTCTGGTTAGTTTGTTGGTATCTTTTAAAATAACTTCATATCCATTCATGTAGGCTTTTGTATGATTGTAGCTGCCTTGTTCCCATACAATTGTTTTATTGTGACATGTATCTGTTTTTAGGATGATATTGGAACCATCCCTTTTTAACCATTTCAGTGCATTTTGTGTTCTTAAAGAAATAAATAGTGATATGTAATCAATATGAAAGTCTGTAGGACGTTTAAACGAGACTTGTTCAACAAGATTTTTCGTAATCATATAAATATCCTTGGCAGAAAGATAAGAGTTCTTTTTCAAGGAAAGTTGTATTCTCGCCATATCTATTTGACCGGACTTATTTATATTGATAAAGACCGTTAGTGGATCTGTGCCAATAGATGTGGTAAGTATTTGTTTTAAGCTCTCTTTAGGTAGACTTTCATAGATTATTTGTTCGCATCTTTTTAAGGCATATTGAACCTCTTTTGTTTCAATATAGCGATTCCTGAATCCAGTTTCTAAATCGTTTTTTGGATTCTTCATGTTTTTGTTGTTACCATATCTTTCTACATAAGCAATTATTCTGTTGTCGCTATGGAATTCCCGGAACACAGCTTTGTGTTGAAAGGAATCAATTTCCGTTTTTATTTCATTCTTTTTCTTTGATTCATCTCCATCACAATGAAATGGCCATATAGATAAGGCTAAAAGGAAGAATGTTTTATATGTGATAGTATAGTTCATATAACTATTCTTTTCTTGTTACCGTATTCAGCCACTTTTCTATCTCACGTTTTCGAATAACATAGGATAAGTGGGCTGATTTTAATTCATAACTTAATGGTTTTTTAAATGAAATTTTATCTCTGAAAATACAAGTCATTTCATAAATGTCTTTTGAGCTTAAGAACTTTGACGTCTTTTCGTCTAAGATAAACTTTACTGCATTTACCCGACCATGCTTGTCCACATCTAAGGAGATAGAAAGGACTATATTGATTCCAGAAGATGTTTTATTTATCTCCATCATTTTTTTCATTCCAATATACGAGAATATTAATATATTTGAATGTGATATTTTATTGGTTACGCATGAATCTCTTAAATATCTTGTTAATGCAAGATCCTTCAATTCTGATTCACCCTCTTTGTGTAAAAGCGAGGGAATATTCCACTCTTTTACATAAGCCTTGATTCTTTTATTGCTTGTGACTTCCCATACGATATGTTTGTCATGAACTTTTTCTATTTTCAAACGTTTGTTGTCATGTGATGATGCTCCGTAACAAGGTATTCCATTATAGTAAAACAGAATGGATAGAAAGATTGAAATTATAACAATTCGTATCATATTATATATTATTTATATGAAATTCCAAATAAGTCAAAGAAAATGTTCCATTGATAATTATATCCTCCTTCATATTGCCCTT
Source organism: Paraprevotella xylaniphila YIT 11841 (assembly GCF_900683745.1). NCBI lineage: Bacteria > Pseudomonadati > Bacteroidota > Bacteroidia > Bacteroidales > Prevotellaceae > Paraprevotella > Paraprevotella xylaniphila. The sequence goes on along the minus strand of NZ_LR215980.1, from coordinate 2,324,846 downwards.
CATATTTTTCTTCATATTGATATCTTTCTTGGAAAGAATCAAAGTAGTTATTTATCGTATTCTCCCATTTTGTATAATCAACTACTCCATTGTCATTGACAATTCCATTCAGTTCTTCTTCCCAACCATCACGTTCGTCGTTAGTTACAGTTGTAGTCCAAAAAAATAAGCCCGTACCTTCTTTTTGATCAACAACTCTCAAAAGGTCTCTCATTAAGTTTTCTTGAAATTCATTCATTGCATGATCTTCGTGATTTAGTAGTCCTAAGTTGCTTTGAACGGCATGAACCAACTCCCCTCTCAAATAATCCTTATCAGCCATTCTTAAAGTAATCACTCCATTAGCAAACTGTCCCGGTTTGGGAGTTCCATCACTTTTGACCAAATTGACATCTATTTGAATTTTGATGTTGTTATCCTTAATGAATTTTTGAAGACTGTCCGGAAGTTTTTCTATCAATGCAGGAAGTTTGGCTTCTTCTTCGGATTGATTTAAAGTGTTTTCTCTTGCATCGTCATCCCTGTCATCTTCAAATCCGTCATCCAAACTTTCGTCCATATCCCAATCATTTTCCTGATGCCAATCCTCGTAATCAGTATCAGGGACTGGATCTGTAATTTCTGGCCTTACTTCTATTTCAGAAAATTCCCATCCGTTATAAGTGGGTTCTTCTTCAAGACCGTATCCGTCTCCTCCCAACAACTTACGGGCACTTAATTCACTAATTGCAGGAATGGACAATTTTAATATTTCCAATTTCTTTTCCATGGTGTAGAGTTTATGGTCGTTAATAGTTGATTTTATCTATCACTTTGCAAACGTAAATAAAATCTCATTGGCCTCAAAATAAAAATAAGGAAAAAATATGAGATGTGTTGTAAAACATGTTTTGCTTTTCTATTGGCTATCGTTATCTAACAGCCTTGATATATTATAAGTTATTCCGAATTTCTCATGAGGTTTTAATAGTAAAACTCCTAATGAGTGAATGAATAAATAGTAATACAAGGAGATTCCTTCTGTTGGAAAGGATTGGAAATCGGAGCTTTTTTCTTTGCTTTTATTTAAAACCTTTTTAATGTTTATACATGTGTCTTTTAATATATTGTCTAATTCAGGATAAAGGACCTCTTTTTGTCCCACAAGCGGTAATAATTCTTCTTTCTGTTCATTGTATTTTTTATCCATGCAGGTCAAAAGTTTGCGTTTGCGTGCCAAAAGTTGGCGAGTGTTATACATGCCGTTGGTGTCTAACACTTCGGGCATTAAACGACTCAGGGTATCTGCCCAAAACGTCCTCATCTCCTTTTTAGGCACAACATCGTGGAGATAATAATATGCAAAACGGTAGGCCAACAACAACCGATAGCTTCCGGTTTCTTTTCCCCAATGCTTCATGGTTAGGCTGGATAACGTGGACATCACGTTTGCCAATTCATCGTATAGCAGTTGGCCGCCCAAATACAGCCCTTCGTAAAAGCAGCTTGGGTAGGGGTATGAAATTCCATGTCCAAAAGAAGTGAAATCCAAGTCCTCCGTCGTGGTTTCCAATATCCGTAATGCTTCTGGGATATTATTCTCGGGGGAATGGAATGAAATATATATGCCTTGTTCCATGGATTGTCCTTGTCCTACATAAAATACGGTGGGCATGAAATTGGAGGTCTTTTTTACTATTATACGGATATTGCACATGGTTCTTTCGTCTGACGGCAAGGCTTCGGGCAAAAAAGCGAGTAAATGACGGGAGGATGTCGGAGTGGACAAGGCATATCCGTTCGTGTGGTTTTTCAGCAGGCCGCCGAAAGGACGAAGCAAAGCTTCCAAACTGGCAGAAAAAGCGCGGCCATCTCCGTCATTTAAATACTTGCCTAACGCATGGTATAACACTTCCGTTTCTTTGGGGTATGCAGGCAGGAGTTTATCCAAGTGTTTGCCTGAATATGATTTCCTTCCGCATATAAGACGGGCGGTCATCACGACGGCTTCCGAGGCTGTGCATAAATTCGATTTTGGATCTTTGTCGTTATGCAAAACATCCAATGATGATGTCACAGATGCACGAAGAGCCAGAATGTCACGGTCTTTTAAAGTCCACGGCTTACTCGAAAGAACATAACGTTTGAGCTGTTCTAATCTTCCGCTTTCATCGTATAGAATAACACCTTTCTCGAATAATGATAGAAAAACAAAATGAGCCGTCATATAATCCTTGTATACTAATTCATGGATTTTGTTGCAGGGAAAAACAATGAATTGGTATACGCATCCATCAAAAGTCAGACTTTCCGTTGTTTGCCGGTTTGAAAGTTCGGAAAGCAACACTACATCAATGTCTGAGTCAGCCCGTGTTTCTCCTACGGCATGACTCCCCGTAAGCATAATCCCTTTTATTATGGAACGGGGATAGAAGCGGTATGTGACCGCTATAATCCTTTCTGTGAAAAGAGAATTGAGCCTTTTCATAGGGCGGAATCAGTCGAGCAGCCTTTTGCTCAAGTATCTTACGGGGTACCATAATGCACCATAGCTGACCAACAATACGGTAAAGAATACGATGACGACATCCCACAGGTGGATACTGACGGGGTAGGCATCTACGACGAAACTGCCGGAGGAGTTGCCTAAAGTGATAAGTCCGTAGGTTTGCTGCAGGTAACAGAGACCCAGTCCGGCAAGGATGCCGATTAAAGCCCCGAAGCCGGATATCATGCGTCCTTCAAACAGGAAGATACGGATAATCTGGTTGTCTTTGGCTCCTAAGTTGCGCAGGGTACGCACGTCTTCTTTCTTGTCTATAATCAGCATGGAGATGGAACCGATGATGTTGAAGCTAGCTACTAAAAGGATAAACGTAAGAAACAGGTAGGCGATGAGCTTTTCCACTTCCATGATGCGGAACACGTCTTCCTGTTGTTCGTAGCGGTCTTTTACCGTAAATCCGTTACCTAATATTTTTTGGATGTCGGCTTGTGCCTGGTGGATGTCCACACCATCCTGAAGTTGCAATTCTATGGCGGAAACACGTCCCTGTTGCCCGAACAAATCCCGGGCAAAACGAAGGGAGGTAAGAATGTAACCGGCATCGTATTTGGCCTGTTTCACGGCAAAAACCACGCCGGGTGAGTATAATTCGCTTTGTGTGAAGCTTTCCGTCGGATTGGACAGGTTGACCCGTTCGCCCTTTTGGGGGGCGTAAACCTTTAAGGGAGTGTCGAAACTGGCTCCCAGTCCTAATTGCGCAGCCAGTTGTATGCCCAATACGCCGAATTCCAGTACATCGGCATGTAAAGTGAACGTACCGTCTCCGTAAAGCAGTTTGTTCAGGTCTGCCATTTGGGCGAAGTTGTCGTCTACACCTTTGATGGTGACCATGGCTTGGTGTTCACCGCAAATGACAAGTGCATGGTCTTCCAACGTTTCCGTGTAGATTTTGATTCCCGGATAGGTCTTCAGGGCCGTGAGTCTCGGGTCGTCTGCGGCCATGGTCTTCCCTTGGGATGGCGTGACCTTCAGCTGTGGGTCGATGGCTGTGAAAAATGAGGCGACAAGGTCTTGGAACCCGTTGAATACGGACATCGTACAGACCAATGCCATGGTGGCCAGGGCTACACCGCATACCGAAATCGCAGAAATGATGTTGATGGCATGGTGCGATTTCTTGGAAAACAGGTATCGTCGTGCGATGTAGAACGGGAAGTTCATTCTTTCAGCAGCTTGTCGATGTTTTCGATATAGTCCAAGGAGTCGTCTACGAAGAATTTCAATTCGGGGATGATACGTAACTGATGGCGTACGCGTGTCCCCAGTTCGTAACGGATGGCTTTCATGTTGCCATTGATGTTCTTTATGATTTCTTCGCTTTGTTGGCTTGGAAATATGCTCAGGTACACGCGGCAGATGCTGAGGTCCGGACTGATGCGGCAGGCACTTACCGAAACCAATACTCCTTTCATCGCCTTGGTTTGCAACATGAATATTTCGCTGAGTTCCTTTTGTATCAGCCGGGAGATTTTGTTTTGTCTGGTTGTTTCCATATTTTTTATTTTATTTTTTGCGGATGAGGGTCAACCCGTCACGTAAAGGCAGGATGACTTTCTCCACACGTGGGTCTGTGGCTATACGGTCGTTAAAGGCGGTGATTCCCCTTGTCTGTGCGTCCTTATGGGGGGGAGGTTCTAATACGTGGCCGTCCCACAAGGTGTTGTCGGCCAAGATATACCCTCCCGGTTCGAGGCGTGGGAGAATCATTTCGTAGTAGTCCGTGTAGCGTCGCTTGTCACCGTCTACGAAAGCCATGTCGAACGTGAGTCCCATTTCCGGAACCCGTTCCAAGGCATCGCCGATGATGAACTCTATTTGTGAGGCGTATGGGGAGTTCTCAATCCATGGTCGGGTGAAATCCTCCTGTTCGTCATTGATTTCAAAGGTGTACAAGCGGCCGTCCGGTTCAAGGCCTTCTGCCATGCAGAGGGCTGAATAGCCACTGTAAGTCCCGATTTCCAGAATACGCTGCGGACGTATCATGCGGACCAACATTTTGAGCAAACGTCCTTGCAAATGTCCGGAAGCCATGCGGGGACGCAGCAGTTTTACATGCGTGTCCCGATACAAGGCTTTCAGATATTCGCTTTCCTCGTCGATATGTCCGAGGATATATTGGTCCAACCGGTCCGTTTCCTGCATATTCGGTAGATATTAGAGATAGCGTGTCCGATTGGGCAGTACGTACTCCATGGCGTGTTCCAATACGTCGCCTACTACGTTGATTTCAAGGAAAGAGGTCTTCGTGCCTTGCTTTCCGCCGCTCAGGTATGCCACCATTTCGTTTTCGGAGAGCACGCCGTCTTTGAGCAGCTTCTGAAGGGCGGCGAAGTAATATGCTTGCCCGTTGGCCTTTTCCGGCATAAAGATGGCTTCCACTCCGTAGGACAGTGCGAGATGGCGCATGGTCTTTTCCTTGTAGCAGACGGCCAATACCGGATATTTGCCGCGGTAGGCTGCCAAAGACCGTGCGGTTAGTCCGCTGAAACTATCGGTAATGATGGCACGGATGGGCATCAAGTTCGTGGCACGTACAGCCGACTTGGCCAAGAATGAAGTTACGTCTGCCTTTTCCGGCGTGAGCGGTATTTGTATGTCGTTTTCCTCCAGTTTGTCTTTTTCAGCTTGTGCTGCAATAGTGGCCATCGTGCGTACGGCCTCTACCGGATATTTGCCGTAAGCCGTTTCGCCGCTCAACATCAAGGCATCTGTACGGTAGTAGATGGCATTGGCGATGTCCGTTACTTCTGCCCGTGTCGGACGTGGGTTGTTGATCATCGTATGGAGCATTTGTGTGGCTACGATAACCGGCTTTTTGGCCAGGATACACTTCTTAATCAAGATACGCTGTATGCCTGGGATGCGTTCCTGAGGTACTTCGATGCCCAAATCTCCCCGGGCAACCATGATGCCGTCTGCCTCTTCCAGAATTTCATCGATGTTATCCACGCCTTCCTGATTCTCGATTTTTGCGATAATTTTGATGTCGCTGCCGTATGCGTTCAGAATTTCGCGGATGTCCAAAACGTCCTGCTTGTTGCGGACGAAAGAATGGGCGATGAAATCTATGTCTTTTTCGATGGCATAAAGGATGTTGTTACGGTCTTTTTCTGTGAGGGATGGCAGATTGATGCGTACACCCGGCACGTTCACGCTTTTGCGACTGGCCAGTGTCGCATCGTTGCATACTTCGCAATACAAAGCTTCTTCATCCTTATCCGTTACTTTCAGTTCAAGGTCTCCATCGTCTATCAATATCTTGGCACCTACGGATAAGTCGTTTACGAAGTGCGGATAAGTGACATAAATGCATCCGCGCACGGTTTCCTTGTCCGGGTTTCCTATGATTTTAACTTTGTCGCCGGTCTTATATTCAGTAGTTTCTTCTGCATTCTTCGTAGTTCTCACTTCCGGCCCTTTGGTATCCATTAATATGCCGATGCGGTTGGATACCTCACGAACGTTGGAAATCAGTTTCTCGAAACCTTCCCGGCTAGCGTGGGCTGTATTCATGCGTACCACGTTCATACCGGCATTGAAAAGGTCGCGAATAAAATCCACATCGCAGCGCAAGTCTGATATGGAAGCGACGATCTTCGTCTTTTTCAACATCATAATCTTTATACCTTTTAAAATTTAATACCTATACTTTTTTATTGTGCCTTTCCTGCGCGTAGCAGTGCTTCGACCGCCAGTCTGTAAGAGTCAAGGCCAAAACCGCAAATAACACCTAAGCAAGCACATGAAATCATGGATATGTGGCGGAACTCTTCCCGTTTGTGCACATTGCTGATGTGCACTTCGACAACCGGGGCGGAAATAGCCCTGATGGCATCTTGCAGGGCAATGGACGTATGCGTGTAGGCACCGGCATTCAGGATGATGCCTGTGTCTTCAAATCCAACTTCGTGGATTTTATCGATCATCTTCCCCTCGATGTTGCTTTGATAGTAATCAATGGTCAAATCGGGATAGGCCATGCGCAGCTTCTCTAAATAGCTTTCAAAGGATTCTGCGCCGTATATGCTAGGTTCTCGTTTACCCAACAAGTTGATATTTGGCCCGTTTATGATTTGTATTCTCATCTTTTTCTATAATTTTGTAGAAAACGTGCCGCAAAAATACAAAAAAAGAATGGAATACAGCGAAAAAACGTCTTATAATAGAGGTGGGGATGTCTCGAAAGTGCTGCTACGAAGATATTACCAGTATTTGAAGTTGGAAAGAGGGCTTTCAGAAAATACGTTGGATGCTTATACCGAAGATTTAAGGAAGCTTTTGGACTTTTTTTCAGATGAGGAACTGGATTTCAGGGCTGTCTCTCTGGATGATTTGCATCAGTTTATGGCAGAATTGGCAGACGTGGGAATCAGCCCCCGTTCTATGGCGCGTATCTTGTCCGGAATCCGTTCATTCTACCGTTTCCTGTATGTGGAGAAAGAAATCGAGCAGGATCCGACGGAACTGCTTGAATCTCCGAAAATAGGGCGACGTTTACCGGAGGTCCTGACCGTGGCAGAAATAGATGCTATGATCGAGGGCATTGATTTGAGTCAACCGGAGGGACAACGGAACCGTGCCATTCTGGAGATGCTTTACAGTTGTGGCTTGCGGGTAAGTGAGTTATGCGGGCTTCGGATTTCCGATTTGTTTTTGGAAGAGGGCTTCATCAGGGTGAAGGGCAAAGGGGAGAAGGAACGTTTGGTTCCCATTTCCGGCCGTGCCGTACACGAATTGGAGAATTGGTTCCTTTGCAGGAATCTTATCCGTATCAAGCCTGGACATGAGGATTTTGTGTTTTTGAGTTTGAGGAGGGGGACTGCCTTGTCGCGGATTACTATTTTTTATTGGGTCAAAGAACTGGCAGTTGCAGCCGGAATCCAGAAGACGATAAGTCCCCATACTTTCCGCCATTCTTTTGCTACCCATTTGTTGGAGGGGGGCGCGAACTTGAGGGTCATACAGGCTATGTTGGGGCATGAGAGCATTTCCACGACAGAAATTTATACCCATATCGACAGAAGCCGTTTGCGGCGGGAAATCATGGAACATCATCCGCGGAATATTCGTGACGATTCTTCAAAATAAAGGCGGAAGTGGGTTGAATATGGTATAATACGCATTTTTTTTGCAATATTTTAAAGTTAAAAATAACACGGTCTATTAAAGATTTGTATCTTTGCAGCCGGAACTATTAATTAAAACAGTGTTAGTATGCGTAAAAATTATTATTTAGTCATGTCGTTGGCTGCCGTTGCGGCTCTTTCGTCATGCAAGAAGTTAGGCGAACTTTCTGCCGACAACTTTACGGTGACTCCGACTCCGTTGGAGGCGATTGCCGGTCAGGTGCCTGCCACTATCGACGGTAAATTCCCCGAGAAGTATATGAAGAAGAAAGCCGTGGTAACGGTGACTCCGGTATTGAAGTACGAAGGCGGCGAGGCTAAAGGACAGAGTGCTACGTTCCAAGGCGAAAAAGTACAAGGTAACGACCAGACTATCGCTTACAAGGCAGGCGGCACTTATACGATGAAGTCTATATTTGACTTTGTTCCGGCTATGCAGCAGTCCGATCTTTACCTGCAGTTCGATGCGAAGGTAGGCAAGAAGACGGTGTCTGTTCCTGAAGTGAAAGTGGGTTACGGGGTTATTGCCACATCTCAGTTGTTGCAGAATACCTTGGCTTCTGTGAAACCGTCTTTGGCTGCAGATGCTTATCAGCGCATTATCAAAGAAAAGCAGGAAGCTAACATTAAGTTCTTGATTCAGCAAGCCAAGTTGCGCGATTCTGAATTGAATTCTGAAAACATGAAAGAATTCATCGCAATGATGAAAGAAATCAATGACGCCAAAGAAACGCGTGCATTGAACAATATCGAGATTTCGGCTTATGCTTCTCCCGATGGAGCCCTTGATTTGAACACCCGTTTGGCTGAACAGCGTCAGGACAATTCTGAAAAGTTCCTCCAAAAGAAAATGAAAGCCAATGAGGTGACTGCCGAAGTGGATACGAAGTATACTGCTGAGGACTGGGATGGTTTCCAGGAATTGGTTTCACAGAGCAATATCCAAGATAAGGAAGTTATCTTGCGTGTACTTTCTATGTATAAGGATCCCGAGGAACGTGAAGCGCAGATTAAGAACATGTCTGCCGTATTCAAGGAATTGGCCGAGACGATTCTTCCTGAATTGCGTCGTGCACGTTTGACGATGAATTATGAAATCATCGGTCGTAGCGACGAGCAGATTGTGGCACAATTCGGTAGCGATGCCTCGAAGTTAAGCGTGGAAGAATTGCTTTATGGTGCAAACTTGGCTTCTGTATCCAATAAGGAAGCTTGGTACCAAAAGACTTCACAACTTTATCCCAACGATTACCGTGCATACAACAACCTCGGTATGTTGGCATACCAGAAAGGAGATTTGAGTGCAGCTGAAAACTATTTCAACAAGGCCAAGTCTTTGAAGGGCGATGCCGGTGAAGTGAACGCTAACTTGGCGTTGATTGCTTTAAGCAAAGGTAATGTGAAGGATGCCGAAACGTATATGGGCAAGGCTTCCGGTGCTGAAGGTTTCAACGAAGCCAATGCTGCATTGAATATTGCTAAGGGATCTTACCAACAGGCTGCCAGTGCTGCGAACGGCGTGAAGTCAAATACAGCTGCTTTGGCTCAGATTCTGAATAAGGATTATGCTGCTGCCAAGTCTACATTGAACGGCGTAGCTAATAAGGATGCTTATACTTCATATCTGTTGGCTATCGTTGCTGCCCGCACAAATGACGCAGCTGGTGTAAACACGAATTTGAAGGATGCTGTCAGCAAGGATTCTTCTTTGAAGAGCCGCGCAGTCAAGGATCTTGAATTTGCAGAATACAAATCAGCTGTTGAAAGTTTGTAATCGATGACTTTTTAGATGAAGAGATTTATTCTCTATACATTAGTAGCATTCACCCTGCTCAGTTGTGGAGGATCTGAAGGCCGGTTTCGGCTGAAAGGAGAATTCGAACACCTGCGGCAGGGTGAATTCTATATATATAGCAATGATGGAGGAACCTCAGGATTCGATACCATCAAGATTGAAGATGGACAGTTCGACTATGAAACGGACTTGAGAAACCATGCCATTTATTATCTTTTATACCCCAACTTGTCCGAACAGGTTATTTTCGGTACCTCGGGCGACGTAATTACGCTTAAGGGGGATGCCCGTAACTTGAAAAGCGTGGAGGTGAAGGGGAGTAAGCCGAATGAGGAACTGACGGCTTTTCGTTTGGAGAATAAAGATAAGGGGCTTGTTGGGATAAGGGAAGCTGCTGTGGCTTTTATGACGCATTCGCCTTCATCGCCCGTAAGTGTTTTTTTATTCAAGGAGTATTTTTTGCTTGCTAATGATGTATCGCAAGATGAGGTAAAAAAACACTATCGTGCATTGTGCGAGGCACAGCCCGACAACCTACTGCTTTTAAGTTGGCAGTCTGATATAGAAAACAGGGGGCGACTTTTGAAAAAGGGAAGCTCTTTGCCCGATTTTGTTTTTACTTTGAAAGACGGCAGGAAGGTACAGGCTTCCGATTATCGTGGGAAACCGCTTTTGGTCAATTTTTGGGCTTCGTGGGAAAGCCGTAGCCGGGCTGAAACTTTCCGTATCAGGCGGATGTTGAAAGGAAATTCCGGGAAGATAGAGGCCGTCAGTATTTCGTTGGATGTTAACGATGCGGCCCGAAAGGGAATTGAACGTATGGACAGTGTGTCGTGGACAAGCTATTGTGACTTTCAGGCGTGGAATAGTCCGTTGGTCAAACTGTTCGGCATCCGTTCCATACCTTTCTTTATATTGGTAGGGGCAGACGGTAAAGTGCTTGCTGCCGGAGCTTCTTATGAGAAGGACATAGAGCCGGAAATCAAGAAACTTTTTGAATCGCGATAAACGGGCCGTTATGTTAGTAAAGGTTTATGGTGCATCGGTCCGGGGGCTTTCTGCCATACCCGTAACCATTGAGGTGAATGCCTCAAGGGGGATTAAGTTCTTTTTGGTTGGTTTGCCGGACAATGCGGTAAAAGAGAGCCACGAGCGCATTGTGGCGGCAGTAGAAAACAGTGGATTCCGTTTCCCCTCGAAACAGTTCGTGGTCAATATGGCTCCTGCGGATATCCGTAAGGAGGGAGCGGGATATGACTTGCCCTTGGCCATCGGAATCTTGGCGACGGACGAAAAGGTGAAACTCGAAAAGTTATCCCGCACCATGATGCTTGGTGAGTTGAGCCTTGACGGTAGCTTGCAACCGGTGAAAGGGGCTTTGCTGATAGCCATCAAGGCCCGGGAGATGGGGTTTGAGCATTTGATTGTTCCAGAGCAGAATGTCCGGGAAGCCGCAGTGGTCAACCAACTTAAGGTGTATGGGGCGCGTCATATCAGTGAGGTGGTGCGTTTCTTGAATGATGAGGGAGGTCTTTTGCCTACTGAAGTAGATACACGGGCTGAATTTTATGCCCAACAGACTGAGTTTGATTTCGACTTTGCAGATGTGAAAGGCCAAGAGCATGTGAAACGGGCATTAGAGGTGGCTGCGGCAGGTGGTCATAATGTCATCATGATAGGTCCTCCCGGAAGTGGGAAATCCATGATGGCAAAGCGTTTGCCTTCTATCTTGCCTCCTTTGTCATTGGCTGAAAGTTTGGAAACCACCCAGATACATTCGGTGGCCGGAAAACTGGAGCGTGAAAGTTCGCTCATCGCCCGGCGTCCGTTCCGTTCTCCTCATCATACGATTTCGCAGATTGCCTTGGTGGGAGGAGGGGCGAATCCCCAACCCGGCGAAGTGAGTCTGGCGCATAACGGGGTGCTGTTTTGTGATGAGTTGCCGGAGTTTTCCCGTTCGGTGCTCGAAGTGTTGCGTCAGCCGCTCGAGGACCGGCAAATCAACATATCCCGTGCCAAGTATAGTGTCACTTATCCTTGTTCGTTTATGTTCGTGGCTTCCATGAATCCGTGTCCGTGCGGTTATTACAATCATCCCACGAAGGCTTGTGTCTGCACACCGGGACAGATTCACCGTTACCTGCATAAAATATCTGGGCCGTTGTTGGATCGCATAGACTTGCAGATAGAGATTACTCCTTTGTCGTTTGAAGAACTTTCGCGGACAGCTCCCGGAGAATGCAGTGCCGTGATTCGGGAGCGGGTGGTTCGTGCCCGCCGTATTCAGGAACAGCGTTATGCCGATAGCAAGGGAGTACATTGTAATGCGCAGATGACCTCTCGTCTGTTACGGGAATATGCAGCTCCTGATGAACAGGGGGTGGAGATGTTGCGGGCGGCTATGTCGCGGCTTCAGCTCTCAGCCCGTGCTTATGACCGTATTTTGCGTGTGGCTCGTACAATTGCGGATTTGGACGGGAAGGAAACTGTCGGGCTTCCCCATATAGCTGAAGCCATCGGTTACCGGAATTTGGACCGGGCCGGATGGGGAGAGTAGCTTGCATTTCACCGAAATAGGCAAAACATTCCCTTTTTTGGGGAAACTTCTTAATGCTCTCTCTTTGTATCTTTGCTTTAGGAAGTTACGAAAAGAGTGTAATTTATTGGAAATGAGCGTAGGTTAATTGCTCTTGATAGTAATAGGTTACGATTTAGTTAGTTATCTACTGCATTATCCTTCTGCGCGTTGCGTAACCTTCAAAGAACTCTTCGTATGCAAAAGTAGCTATTTAATTCGAGATTTTGATATAAACTCCCGTTTTTTATCCCCTCATTCATAAGAATTTTCCGTAAAAGCGGTATTGTCCGTCGGCACACCATTGCCCAAAACGAGTTTGGAACAAACGTGTGCCGACTACCGCATAGCTGGAGAAAAGGGCATTGCCTCACGCCTAAACGATGTTTAGACAGATGAAGCAATGCCCCTTTCTTTTGCGCCTATGCCAAGAGGTGCTTTTACGGGTTTTCAAATGATTTTTCTTTTTTCGCTGTCTCTTTTGCCGGAAGCGGAAAGTGAATGCAGAGTGTGTCAGCCTGCCCCATGAATGAAACAGGCGCCCACACACAGCCGGACAAACCGGGAAGAATGATTGTTGCCACCCGGCTGAACAAGTTCCGTCGGATCGGAAACAATCATACTTCCTTTGTTGTGGTTTGCCCTTTTCACGCTTCCGGTGATGTCTTTTTCCTTTTGGTGATTCTTTTTTTTACGGATTTTCCCCTGAAGTTTTTTTCTACACAATCTGCCTCTGTTTTCGTTTACCTCCATTTTGCGCCTTTCAGTAAGCCGCATCAGTCAGTCATTTTCGTTCTGGGCGCAAAGGTAATTCCGGGATTGGACGGGAAAGCAAGGTCAAGCCTCCTGTTTTCGGTAAAAATCTCCAGCCCTGCGGGTAGTATTTTGACCGAAAAACCTTGCATTCCCTAATCCCTACCTTTTCAAGCACCCGAAACGAAAACGACCGATGCGACAGAAAGACGCATAAAAAAAATGTCGGATAAACGAGAGGCAGATAAGATAGTTTGAAACTCAACTCCCTCAGCTCTTGAATCCGCATTAAAAACAAAAAAATCAAAAACAGCGAAGATATGACGGCAACGGCAAATTTCAGACAAATGGCGCAACACATCGGGTTGGCGATATGCGGCTTGATGATGCGCACCGCCTTCGGGGTGTTCGGCATCCTTTGGGGCATCATCAGAGAGATTGTAAACGGAGTGTTCCGAGTGGCGATAGGTGTAATCGTGGCTATCCTTTCCACCATTGCCTTCTTTGGCTTCATCCTTTGGTTATTCACCCTTTAACCCTTACCGACATGGCAAAAAGAAACAGCAAGACGGCAGCGCAGCAGTGCAGATATTACGAGGTGGACAACATCTTCGTGTATATGGTGGAAACGTACATCAACGGCAATTTTGAAACTTTCCGAAGATTGTACCACGAACTGAACAAGGACGCACGGAGGGATTTCATGGACTTCCTTCTCAGCGAGGTAGAGCCGACCTATTGGAGAGAGATACTGAAACAGATAATCTAAAAATGACAGCGATATGAAAGGAACAGACCATTTCAAGAGAACGATATATATGTACTTGGAACAGCGTGCGGAGGAAGATGCGCTATTTGCAAAGAAGTACCGCAACCCTGCCAAGAACATGGACGAGTGCGTGACCCACATTCTGAACTATGTGCAGAAAAGCGGTTGCAACGGTTTCACGGACGGAGAGATATTCGGGCAAGCCATCCACTACTATGAGGAAAACGAGATAGAGGTGGGCAAACCGATGGACTGCCAAGTGGTTGTGAACCACGTTGTGAAACTCACGGCAGAGGAAAAGGCGGAGGCACGTCAGAACGCTGTCCGCAAATACCAAGAGGAGGAACTCCGCAAGTTGCAGAACCGCCACAGACCGTCAGCGAGAAAAGAAAACCAACCCCAACCCTCATTATTTGATTTAGGCTTATGAAACCGAAGACCAAGATACAGAAAGAGGTGGCAAGACTTTCCGCCAACCTTCGCCCCATATCAGCGACACAAATAGATTGGGCATACCGCCACTGCGTTGAGCATATCGGCTACCGCACCAAGAAAGGGAACATCACCTGTTCCGACTGCGGTCACGAGTGGCACAGCGACAGCGGACTATGCGACACCCTTGAAGGCTGCACCTGCCCCAAATGCCATGCCGAACTCAAAGTGCAGGACACACGCAGACGCATCTACAAGGAAACGCAGAATTTCAGCGTGATAACCACCTGCAAAGGGTATCAGGTAATCCGCGTGGCGCAGGTCAGATGCGAGAGCAGGAAAGGCGAACCGATGCGTTTCTACTGCCACGAGGTCGTGCAGCGTTGGATTTCACCCGACGGCAAGGTTACGGACATGGCGTTGCTCCGTGGCTTCCTTTTCTGCTATTGCGATGTGTGGGCATTAGGCAGCGATATGGAGGTAAGACCGCACAACAGCCTATACGATGATGTGGTGGCAAGAAGCTGTGCATATCCAAAGATGAGGATATTGCCCCAACTCAGACGTAACGGCTTCAAGGGCGATTTCCACGGCATCTCCCCCGTGCGTCTTTTCAAAGCCTTGCTTTCAGACCCAAGAATTGAAACCCTTATGAAAGGCGGTGAGATTGAGGTCATGAAACACTTTCTTTTCAATACCCGTACTGCCGATGAATGTTGGGCATCATATCTGATTGCCAAGCGTCACAAGTATCAGATAGACAACCTCTCAATGTGGTGCGACTATCTGCGTATGCTCAAAAAACTCGGTCAAGACCTCCGTAACCCGAAGAACATCTGTCCCGAAGATTTCATGGCGGCACACGACAACGCAACCCGAAAAATTGAAGCCATACACGAGAAGGAAAGAGCCGCAGAGCAACGCCGTTGGGAGATTGAAAGGCGTGAGCGTGAGCAACAGCGACAACTCCAACGAAAGAAAGATGCGGAGGATTTCATCGCCAACAAATCCAAATTCTTCGGCTTGGTAATCACGGACGAGGAAATAATCGTCAAGGTGCTTGAAAGCATAGACGAGTATTACAACGAGGGCAAGACGCAGGGCATCTGCGTGTTTGGCAGTGGATACTACAAGAAAGCCGACACCCTCATACTATCGGCAAGGATTGGCGATGAGATTATTGAAACCGTAGAGGTGGACTTGCGAACCCTCGAAGTGGTGCAGTGCCACGGCAAGCACAACCAGGACACCGAATATCACGAGCGCATCATAGACCTTGTGAACAAGAACGCCAACCTTATCCGTGAGCGGATGAAAGCGGCATAGCATAACCCCTAAAACAACATTGATATGGAAGTAAGAATTGAAAGTATGATTTGTGTGTGGGATGATGCAATCCCCACGATGTTCCTTGAATTTGTGAACCTCCTCACTCTCACAACGAGTGAGGGGGAATTGAGAAAGAGCGTAAAGGAGTTTGCCGAGAAGCACGAACTTGACAAGTTTTTCCTTTACGGCTTCGGCTCACACCATTTCTACCTGCACCAACGCTACACAAGCAACCCCGAAATGGTGATGAAGAACAGAGTTCTGTCAGTACATTTTTAACCATCTAAAAAGCAACATTATGACAACACGAATGACCATCAACGGAGTAAGCACCTGCGCGGAAGCAGGTACGGAGAAATACGAGCGTTTCCAATCGGGTATCGGAAGACGCAGGCGGACACTTGTGCAGTACGACTACCGCCACCCCATAGACAGAGAATTGTTCTCTTGTGTCAAACCCACGTTGGACGAGTGCCGAGCCGCACGGGACAAGTGGCTGAACGCAAAGAAGGGAAAGGAGGACAGACTATGAACACGACCTATCAAACGCTGATAGTCAAGTTCAGCGAACCTATCACGGCATTGGACGGTATCTTTGACGATACCGGAGCGTGGGGAACGGACACCCTCAAGGGGTGGATAGATGATTACGAAAGCACACGTTTCACCGCCACCGACAGCCATACGGCAGTCATCACGAGCGAGTACAATATGGAATGTGTGAAAGAGTGGCTACAACGGCAGACCCCCATTTCCGAAATGCGAGAATTTTGAACGGGATGGCGGTGTCCGCACCGCCAATACTTAAAACCCTAAAAACAAAAGATATGATAGCCAAGACGATATTACAGCAGATAGGCGGAAAACGCTTCACCGCCATGACAGGTAGCCGTGATTTCATAGATATGGGCAACGGCTTACGGATGAGCCTTGCAAGGAACAAAACAAGTGCCAACCGCCTTGACATCATCTATGACGAAGGGGCAGACCTCTACAATATGCGCTTCTACCGCAGGACGTTCAGCAAAAAGACCTTTGAGTGCAAGACAAAGGACATTGCCGTACACGAGGGTATCTATTTTGATATGCTGGAGGAAATGTTCACGATGGTGACGGGACTTTACACACGCTTTTGAGTGGCGGGGCGGCGAGAGCCGCCCTACTTTCTTTCAGTGAGCATGATGGCGGACAAAGAAAGTAGCAAAGAAACCTTTGTCCAATCTGCGATAACTAAAAAATCCGCAAGTAAAACTTGCGGAGGCTATATATTGGGTCGTTATTTTTTGGTGGAGGGGAATGATAATCTCGAACCGTTGAACTACACATTTCTGCTTCGTCTCCATTTCCCCCAACGATTTGATACGTTCAATCATTTTTGTTGTTCCTTTCTGAATTTTCCTAAATACTTTCTTCATAATTTCGCTATACTTTTTATGGTTAATAACTATGTTTTGTATTGCTCTCACAACACTTACAACTTGAAGTGTTATTTGGAAACCGATAGGCAAAAATGGCTCAACGATGTCAATTAACGAGAAAATCCTACGATAATCTATCAAGTGATAGAGCAAAAGACGTGCCAAGTTAAATATGGCACGTCTTTTGCCAGTTTTGTCAGTCCTTTTATGGGATATACAACAGCGCAAACTCCGCCTTTCTCCGTTTGAGCAGCATGGCGTGGCGTTTTCCTTTGTAGTTGCAGAAGGCTATATACTCACGGTAGATGTTCCTGTCACCAGCTTCCAGCTTCTTGATTAAGGTGCTTTTGGGGATTGTTTTGCTGCCTAACAGCTTCGCCGGTCCCACATTGTAAGCTAACGTGCCAAGCAAAATCGAATCAACCCCGAATTTACGGAACATGGCGACAAATTTGCGCAGGTCTTTCCGCAAAAGTTCATCCGCATCCCGTTTTGTCATGGTTCGTGCCGAATACTTCTCGTTTGGCAAAAGTTTGTGACCCCAACCGACGTATGGGTAGTGTTTTTCTGAGTGCCAGCCTTCAAAGTAGCGGCAGCATAAAAAAGCACGTTCCATAAGCGGCAGTCGGTAGATTGCCGCCTGCCCGTCCGTTCCCTCTTGGCGGCTGATCTGCGCGGACACAGAACAGACCGTCAGAAGTGAACAGAGCATTGTCATGAATACACGCATCATTTCAACAAGGGGCTGAAGTTGCCGATGGGAACGATGGTAAGATCGTCGTCCTTTACATTCCTGTTGTTGAAGTCAAATTCCAGTTCGTAGGAGTTGCTAAAGTTATCCTCCACCACCACGATGAAATTATGCGCCTCATCACCCGCCGCCGTGTAGTACAGGCGGAATTTTTCGTTCTCCAGCAGGTAGCGGTCGTTAGGCAGGAAGGTGATGCCGTTATCCATTTTGAGCGAGCCTTCCCCCTCGAACTGGAAATAGCGGATGGTATAGAGCGTACCCGAAAAGTCGCCCTCCTTTTTCAGTTCACAGCGGATTTCCACTGTCTGCCCCTTTACTACCTTGTTCGGCACGGGCATGACCTCCACCGTGAAGGGATAGGACTGCTGGATGTCCATGTCATCGTCACATGACACGAGGGTGAATGACATGGCGGCTATCAGGCATAACGCCACTGCCTTGAATATTGATGTTCTCTTGTTTCTGTTGTTCAGTATGTTCATTGTTCTTCGATTTTTAGATGGTTGTTTTTCTGTTTTTTCGTTGTCAGTTGCAGGTACTCGTTCAAGTCCTTGCAACCGTCATAGAGGGAGGAACGGTCGGTGACACGTTCCCCGTATCGCATGGTAAGTGCGGCAAGCGTCCGCCGTCCGGCTTCGTCACGGTCGAGGAAGCAGCCGATGCGCCCGTATCCGTCCAGCAATCCCGCCGCCTTCTCCACGTTGGCGACTGAGTTCAGCACAAGACAGTCAGCGTTACCGGTTACACCAAGCGTCACGGCAGAGAGAAAGTCCATGAAGCCCTCGAACACGAGGCACTCGTCAGCCGGGATGTCATTCGCCTTTACCAGTGATACAGACTTCGGAGGTATGCAACCCTTGAAATATCGGCTTCTGACTTCATAGCCACCTGCCATGTTCGGAAAGCCAACGGCAAAATACCGTTTCCCACGCACACCGTAGTTCAAGCGGCAGCAGTGACGGGATGCGATGGCGTAAGGGATGCCCCGTTCCTCTAAATACTCCGTCAGCAGTGAGCGGAGCAGCGGAGCGACCTCCACATCCTCAAAAACGGATTCGGTCGGCTTCGAGAGATAGACGGGCTTTTCCCATCCGGCAACCGTCATATTGGCGGCTTCCGCTATGAACTTCGCTTGCTTCATGAAGTCATCGCTTTGCAGAAACTCCCCGGCAAGCGTGAAGATGTCGCCGCCCTTGCCCAAACCGAAGTCGTACCAGAGCTGTTTCGCCACGTTCACACGGAAAGAGGATGTGCGCTCGCCCCTGTACGGGGCAAGATACCACAGCTCGTTACCGCTCCTTCTGACAGGCTCATGCCCCAGCCGTGCGAGAAAATCCGCAAGCGGCATCCTTCTGACAGCATCTATTTCCGTCCTTTCCATGCCCGTGTCAGTTGATGATGAACTTGATACCGACCCCGAACTGCGTGTGGAACTTCCGTGTGTCGCCACCCCAAAGGCAACGCTCCCGCAGGTTGGCAAGCAGGGCGATACGGTCTGCCACGTAACACTCCACATCGAGCGTCAGCGCACCGCCGTAGATGAAGGCGTCCCGGTCGTGCAGCGTGGAGCCGTCATGCAGCACCTTCTTCCCCCAATTTACCGCCTCATATCCGGCGAGAGCCGAAGCCCCGGCATAGACGAAAACAATCTTTCGGGCGTCCGACAGTATCTTGAAGTAATAGCCGCCCTCCGCCGTGAACTGCGCCACGGGTATCTTGGTGTCCTTGTAGGGATTGTTCTTCAACAGGTATTCGCCACCGAACACCCACTTGTTCCCCTTCTTCGTGTAGGTGGAGAGAGCCGCCCCGAAGCTGTACCCGCCGTCCTTGCCGCCGAGATTGAAGCCGTCCGCCATGTCCGCCCTCACCTCGATGCCCTGCATCTTCGGCAGACACCGCTGGGCGTGCGCCTGCCCTGTAAAAAGGGCAAGCGACGCGATGATTATTGCGATGTACTTTCTCATGGTCAGCGTACTTGAAGTTCGTTGATGGTACCCGCGCGTACCAAATCCTCGTTCTCAATCACGAAGGACTGGTGACGGCCGCCGTTCTTCTCGTTCAATTCCACCACGAGGCACTTGTCATCGGGGATGGTGAACTTCGCCATCGTGAAGACCGTGCGCTCGCTCTTTTTGCCCGGCACGAGGGTGGCGTAGTTCTGCGCGCGGAGCGGCAGAATAATCTGCTCCTGCACGGCAGTACGCTTCGCAACCTTCTTGTCCACGATTTTCCAAGTGATGTAGTCCACATCGAAAGGCACGTTGCTCTGGTTCTTTATCTCCGTGTGGAAATAAAGCAAGCCGTTGTGCGTGTAGATGCCTTTCAACAGGTATTGGATGCCGAAACGCTTGCAGCCGATATGCTTCACCTCGCGCTTGTTCTGTTTGTGGATGGACTTCATGATAAGGCGCACCAGCATCGGGCTTTCGCTGCCCAGCTCTTTCAGATAGATTTCCTGCGCGTTGTTCGGGCGGTTCACCGTGCTGCCGTCATGGATGAAGTCGCACATCTCCACGTTGAGCAACAGCGGTTCGGCGGCGTACTTCACGTTGAAGGTGTAGAAACTGCCGTCCTCCGTGATGACGGACATATTCGTTTCGTTGGGAAAATTCCTTACGGTAGCCTTCACACGGATGATGTTCTCCGCTCCGTCGGCTTTCCCGGCAATCAGGTCGGGCGAGCCTAAATCGACATAGCGCACCTCCGCCGGAAAAATGACGTGGACGGTCTTGTCGTAGGTCACTTCCAGACCGTGCGGCGGTATCATGCGGTCGAAGGTCAGCTTGCGTGACAGCCCGTGATATAGGTCGCCGTCCGCCTCCTTCTGCGGATAGACCTCCTTCGTCAAGGTCGGTTGTTCACTTCCGTTGGTCGTTTCAACGGTTACATTCTCCTGCGCGTTGGCAGTTATGATGCCCATAGCGAGGGCAAACATGATGATTACTTTTCTCATTACTTTTGGATTTTAGTGGTAATTTTTATTGTTTTCAATATTTTTCTTGGTAAAGCATGACCCTGTACCCGGCTTTCAGATGCACCTTGACGGTTCGCATCTTTTTGGCGATGTACTGGCTCGTGCCTTGTATCAGCCCCTTGCCCAAGTCGGAGGCGAGCTGCGCCCCGGCATTGGTGGAGATGTTGATGCTGCTTCCCAGCGAGCCGCCCATGTTGGCGGCGACCTCCCGGACGGCGTTCATCTCCATCGAGTTCGGGATGAAGATGCCGGGCTGTCCGTCCGTGTCATAGACCGCAAGCTCCACGGGGATAATCGTGCCGTCGTATTCCAGCGAGGTAATCTCGATGTCGAGCCGCTCACCCTGTATCTTGCCCGTGCCGACCACCACCGCACCCCGGGGTATTGTCCTGCCTGCCACCGCCATAGGCTCCAGCAGGCGCAGCCTTACCGTCTGCCCGTCCGTCACGCTCTGCGCCCCATGCACGCACGCCGGTATGGTGTTCCTGTCCAATACCTCCGCCGTGCCGACAGCCGTGTTGAAACCCCGGTTGCGTTCCTGCGATAAGGCGGCGACAAACTCCGCGTTACTCATAGGCTGTGAGAGTGAAGAAACTACTTGATGCTCCACCTGTCTGATAGGCATTGCCTTGTTCTTCTTCCCTTTCTGCACGGTAGTTGGCTCTGCCCTCTGTTCCGCCGATGGCTGTCCTCCGTTCTGACCGCCCATGTACTTTGCCGCCAGCTCGTAGGACTTCTCCATAAGAGCCACCTGCTCGTCCATAGAGGAAGCCTTGCCCCTCTCGCTTTCCAGTTCCGACTCCAGCGATGCGATGCGCTCCAACAATTCGTCCATCTCCGCATTGTCGTTTTTCGGCTGGTCGTAGAAGTTTCCGAGCGTGGCGTTCAGGTCACGGTAGGCGGCTGCGGAGGACTGGATGGTCTGCGGCGTGGCTGGCTTTGCCCTTTCTTCCTTGCCGCCCGGATTGGCGAGGTCGAAGTCCACTCCGTTCTCCGTTCCCGCTATCTCGCGGTCGAACATGTCGCCCAGCTGCCCGATGGCACGGTTGCGGCTCTCCTGACGCTCTTCCATCTCCCCATGCTCGTAGGCTTTCAGCTTGTCGCCGATAATCTGCCGGTTCGCCTTGTCAGCGTCGGGCATCTCGGTGTTGTATCCGTCCGTTCCCGGCGGTTGCTCCTTGCCGGAGGACGGGGCGAATATCAGCCACATCGCCCCGATGAACACCAACACCATAGCGGGCAGCACGATCATCTTCTGCCGTTTCAGCCGTTGCGCCTCTGTCAGCGGTTCGCGCTCCTTTTTCGGTTTCCCCGTTTCGGGAGCAGCTTTGTTCTCTTTCGTCGGTTCATTCTTTGTCTGTTCCATATAAATAAGGTGTTAAGTGATTGCCTGTTTCCGCCGGGGTCGGCAGTTCCACCCGTCCGGCGTGTCCCGTTTCCATATGTGAGCCGTCGTTCCTGCCGATGTCATAGACGGCTCTGCCGAAGGTGTAAAGGGCAAGCACCGCGAAGGCGGCGAACATCCCCAGCACGATGCGGCGGCGTGTTTCCGGCGGCAAGCCGTCCAGATACCCTTTGAGACTTGCCGCCAAGCGTTTCCGTTTGTCGTGGAGTTTCCAATACATGCCCCACATTGATTTTCTGATACTTTTCATGTCCTGTTACCGTTTGATAGTCTGTAAATCCTTGTTCTCAATGATGGTGAAACCCTCGATGGTAAAACCGTTCGGGTTGTCATCCGACCGCGATGCGTTCAGCAGGCGGCAGGTGGTCACGAGGCTGCGCTCGGTGACGTTGCTCTGCCGGATGATTTTCTGTGTGGCGTAGGTCACGGCACGGTAGGGATAGGCGTTGAAGTCGCACACCACGCTGTCCACCTTCAGCACTTGGTTGATGTTCCCGGCGATGATGCGGTTGTAGTACCCCTTCTCCGCGAAGTCCGAATAATAGTGGTACACGCTCTTGTCCGCCAGCAGCAAGGCACGTTTCACGTTGTGTTCAATCGCGCTTTTTTCAGGTGATAGCGTGAAGAACATCTCGTGGAAACGGCGCACATGTTCCCGTGCCTCCGCCGGGCGGTTCTGCGACAAATCCTGAGACAAGGCGAGCATCAGGCTCTTGCCGTTGTCCAGCACATAGATTTTCTCCCGTTGCTTCTCTGCGAAACGGTAGGAGTTCCACACGCTCCACACCGTCACCACGGCGCACAGCGAGAGGAAGACGATACCGAACAGGCGTATCTGCCTGAACGACGATTCGATGTTTCTAAGTGATTTGAATTCCATTTATATTTTCCAATTTATGATTGCACATTGATTATTTCAGCAATTTGCCGACACGTCCGACTGCGTTTCCTGCGGCTGCACCCGCCACGCTGCCCGCCATGCTTCCGGCTCGTCCCGCCATCTGGTTCACGTTGCGACCGTAACCGCCCATGCCTCCGGCTTGGATAATCCAGCCCGCAACGGTGGGAATGGTAAAGTAGCCGATGATGCCGATGCAGAGGAATACGATATACACCCCGTCGCTCGAATCCAGCGAGAAGTTCGGGTCTGCCTGCATCCGCTCGATGTCGTTTTGCAGCATCAGAACCTGTATCTTCGCCAGTATGGTGCTGAACATGTCCGATACCGGTAGCCACAGATAGACCTGTATATAGCGGCATATCCACTGCGTGAGCGTGTTTTGGAAACCGTCCCATACCGACAGGGCGAAGGCTATCGGACCGAGAATCGCCAGCACCACGAGAAAGAAGGTGCGGACGGTGTCTATCACGAGGGCGGCGGCTTGGAACAGCAGTTCGAGTATCTCGCGGAAGAAGTCGCGGATGCTCTTCTTCATGTTGTACATTCCCCGGTCGATATACATTCCCGCCATCGTCACCATGTCGGAGGGCGACCAGCCGAGTTCCTCCAGTTGCTTGTCAAATTCCTCGTTGGACACGAGGTAGGCGGTTTCGGGGTTGCGTACCATCGCCTCGTATTCCAGTTTGTCCTTCTGCTCCCGGTATCGGTTCATGTCCAGCGTTTCCGCCTCCAGCATCTTTGCCGTGCCCTGTACGACGGGTGAGAGGATGCTGTTTATCGTGCCCAGCACCACAGTCGGGAAGAACATGATGCACAGACCGATGGCAAAAGGACGGAGCATCGGGAATACGTCTATCGGTTCAGCTCTCGCCAGCGACTGCCATACCCGGTAGGCGACGTAGAACAGCGCACCCAGCCCGGCGATGCCTTTCGCCACACCAGCCATGTCCCCACACAGCGGCATCATCTGCTCATAAAGTGAACGTAAAATCTGATGAAGGTTGTCGAACTTCATAGGCTACCAGTATCTTTCGTTCATGTTCCCGTACAGCCCCATGATGCGGTCGAGGTCGTTCTTCTTTTTCGCACGCAGGTAACTCACGGAGATGTTCTTGTTCGTGTAGTAGCTCACGAGGTTGCGGTAACGCTTCATCTTCGAGTGGCAGCGTTCCACCACGTCCATGCGCTCCTTGTCGGTCATGGAGAGCGTGGTGATGTTCACCACGTTCCTGAGTTCCGTCAACACTTCGTTGCTTTCCTCCAGCAGTTTCGTGTAGCCGAAAGCGATTGCGGAAAGCTCTTCGGGTCTGAAATTCCCGTCACGGAGCATCCGTTGGAAACTGTTCACATAGATGTCTGTGATGTCGCCCACCATCAGGATGGTCTGCTGCACCTTGCGGGCGTCCTTGACCAGATTGTTCACCGATTTGAGGGCATCGTAATACTTCTTGCCCTGCTGATAGATTTTCACCGTCTCCTGAAAGTTGCTCACCATGTTCGTGGCGGTCTTGGAGGTATGGATGATGTTTTTGGAGGCATTGATGATGCCCTGCGCTAGATTGCCCGGATCGCTTACGACCCACTGTGCGCTTGCCCTGCCCGCGAAAAGCAGGCACAGGCAGATAATCATTGTTATTCTTGTTCTCATGTTACTTTGGATTTTAGTGGTTGTTATTCTTCGGTCGGATGTCCCGGCTGCGGCTTCACCCGCACATAGTCCCCGTTTGGCGAGAAAGTCAGCACATCCGTGGCCTCGTTGTAGGACACGTCGATGCGGAAGCCGGTGTTCATGAACAGGTTGCCGTTCTCCTCCTGCAAGAGATAGGTTTCCGGCTTGAGCTTGCGGCGCAGACCGCTACGACGGAACACCGTCACTTTGTAGGCTTCGCCCTCCTTGTAGATAAGCACGTCAGGTTTTCCCTCCACGCTCTCCCAGTTCCCGCACAGCATGTCGCGGCGGTTGTCGGCCACGTCGCAGGATTGCAGCATCATGACCGCCAATCCGATAAGGCACTTGCTGACTTGCAGCATTTTCACTTTTGGTAAATTCATACGCGTTTTTCTTTTTTGGTTGATACATTCTGTTTTTTAGTTATTCCTTGTTTCTCCGCCTTTCGGCAAGCTGCCGGATGGCGGCTTCGATGTCGTCGCCCAGCTTCTCCGCCAGACGGTAAACCTCCACTTTTTCCGTTTCCTCGGTGGTGTACGCCAGATACTCTTCCGCGCTGACCTCCGTGGCATAGACCGCCGACTGCGTGCCGCCCAAGCCTATCCACACCTCCTTGTAGAGCCGTGAAGGGTTGTTCGCCATGTTGATGGAGAGTATCTGCGACTTCTCCTTTTCCGTCAGTCCGAGCAACGCCTGTATCTGGTCGAACTTGTTCATATATTTCCTTTGGTCAAGCAGGATTTTACAATCCGAGTTGTTGATAATGCTCTCTTTGACCACCGGAGAACTGATAATGTCGTCCACCTCCTGCGTCACCACGATTGCCTCGCCGTAATATTTTCTGACCGTCTTATACATATAGCGCAGATATTCAGCCATGTTCGCCGATGAGAGGGCCTTCCAAGCCTCTTCCACGATAAGCTGTTTCCGCACGCCTTTCAGCCGCCGCATCTTGTTGATGAAGGCTTCCATGATGATGATGGTCACGACGGGGAACAGTTCGCGGTTTTCTTTAATCGAATCTATCTCGAAGACGATGAACCGCTTGCCGAGCAGGTCGATGTTCTCCGTGGAGTTGAGCAGGAAATCGTAACGCCCGCCCCGGTAATACTGCCGCATGGTGGTGAGCATGTTGTCGATGTTGAAGTCGGACTTCTCCACCTTGATGTCACGCTGTGCCAGTTCCTTGCGGTAGTCGTCACGCATATACTCGTAGAAGGTGTTGAACGACGGCACGATGCTACGGTCGGATTGGATGCGCTCAATATAGGCACTCACGGCACTGCCCAGCTCGCCGCTCTCCGTCTTTGTCACCTTGTCGTCCTCCGACTTCCAGAGCGTCAGCAACAGGGTCTTGATGCTGTCCTTCTTCTCCACGTCGAAGATGTAATCGTCGGTGTAGAACGGGTTGAAGCTGATGGGCTTATCTTCCGTGTAGGTGAAATACACACCGTCCGCTCCGCCTGTCTTGCGTCGGATCATGCCGCACAAGCCCTGATAGGAGTTTCCCGTGTCCACCAATACCACATGTGCGCCTTGCTCATAATATTGGCGCACGAGGTGGTTCATGAAGAAAGACTTGCCGCTGCCCGAAGGACCCAGCACGAACTTGTTGCGGTTGGTCGTGATACCTCGCTTCATGGGCAGGTCGGAGATGTCAAGGTGCAGCGGTTTTCCCGTGAGCCTGTCCACCATCTTGATGCCGAAGGGCGAGAGCGAGCTGCGGTAGTTGGTTTCCTCTGTGAACAGGCACACCGCCTGTTCGATGAAGGTGTGGAAACTCTCTTCCGCCGGGAAGTCCGCCGCATTGCCGGGTATCGCCGCCCAGTAGAGTGTCGGGCAGTCGATGGTGTTGTGGCGCGGCACGCATTCCATGCTTGCCAACTGGCTGCCCACGTCGTTCTTGATATGCTTCAGTTCCTCCGCATCGTCGCTCCACGCCATGACGTTGAAGTGTGCCCGTACCGAGGTCAGTCCGTAGGAATGGGCTTCGTTCAGGTATTGGTCTATCCACTCGCGGTTGATGCTGTTGCTCCTTGAATAGCGAGATAGCGACTGCATGTTACGGGCGGACTTCTCGAACTTCTGCAAGGTTTCCTCACTGTTGTCTATCAGCACATACTGGTTGTAGATATGGTTGCAGGAGAGCAGAAGCCCCACCGGGGAGGCGAATGACAGTCGGCAGTCACTCCGGTCGGTGGAGAGCTTCTCGTAACGGGTGTCGGTAGCCACCTTGCCCGGCAGGTCTTCCGCGTCGGAGAGGGTGTGCAGACACAGGCGGTTGTCGCCGATGCGCATCTCCCTTGCCGAAAGCTCGATGTCCTGCAAGGTGGTGTCACCTTCCGGCATGAGCGAGAAGTAGCGTTCAATAAGTCCCGTCTTTCCCTCAGTACCCACAATCTCATCGGTGGAGAGGCGGCGCAGCCTGACAAGCCCGCTGTCGTTCATGATGCGCTCGAACTGTTCGCAGGCTTCCAAGAACTTGGTCGTGGTTTCCCTGTCCAGCTCCTTCGGGATGATATGTCCCCGGCACAGCGTGCTGAAATTGCTCTGCATCCGGTTACGCTCCTTTGTTGTCTTGGTCAGGTAGAGGTAGCAGGTGTGTTTCAGGTACGGACGCTCGTTGAAGTGACGCTCGAAAGAGCGGCTTAAAAAGCTCATGTCGTCCTTCTGAAGCTCCGGTTTGTAGCGTTCCTTGATGAACCAGTCCTGTTTGTGGACGACGGAGTAGTCCGGCAGCACCTTGATAGCCTTGCACCAGCAACTGTGTATCGCCTCGTACTCCGCACCCGTCACGGTGTAAAGTTCCGGTAGTTCCACCTCGAAAGCCACCGTGATGTCGGCGTCCTTTGAGATGATGCAGCCATGCTCCACCGCTAAAAGTGGGAACCTGTTTTCCAGTGTTGTCATTTTCGATGTATTCCTCATTGTCTTTCTTCCTTTCGTTGTCGTTTGAACAGACGGGTTATCCGCCGCCGGTTGATAAGGTATCGGGGATGGCTCCGTGCCGCTCCTAATTTCATCAGCCCGTGTTCACCGTACCGGGCGTTCAGCGCGAAGGTCTGCCATACAAGGAGGGAGGACGATGCCGCGCCGAAGCCGATACATATCCACTGGTCGATACCGACCATGTAGAGGATGACGAACAGGACGAAGAGAGCCAGCAGACCTCCGCAGAAGATGAAGAGGTACTGTGCCTTCAAGCCCTTGAACTCTACCGGACGGCCGATACCCTTGTTGATTGGGTATTCAGCCATACATTATTTATTAAAGGAAGAATGAGCGCAGGATGGTGGCGGCAACAATCAGGAAGATGCACGCGCCGAACCACGAGGCGGCTGTCTTGCTGGTGTCGGGGTCGCCCGATGAAAACTTGCCGTACACTTTTACGCCCCCGATAAGCCCGACGACTGCACCGATGGCGTATATCAGTTTAGTTCCGGGGTCGAAATAAGAACTCACCATAGAGGTGGCTTCGTTGATGCCCGCGATGCCGTTTCCCTGCGCGAAAGCGGAGGCGGTTGCGGCGATGACAAGTGCCGCGGAGAGGATTGCTTTTCTGTTTTTCAAGATGTTCTTGTTCATAAACTGTTCTTGTTTTTTGCCGTCAAAAGGGTGGATGGTCCTTTGTCGGGCGGTTGATACTTTGTTTCTTTACTTTGGTTTTAGTGGATGCCCGTTTGTTTCCACGGACGTGGGCGTGTCCGTTGCGGATGGGGATGCGCCTTGCGTTTCCTCGCCGCGTGGGTTGATGTCATTCTTTCATGTTCATTTCTTTTATTGTTGTCATACATAGTTGCGAATGTCGAACTCCTCGATGTTGTCCGGCACGACGAACTCCTTTTCAGATTTCTTCAGCCGAATCTCGATAAGCCCCTTGATGCGGATGCCTATCTCCGAAGAGCCTTCCATCATTTTCTCGTACAACTCCGTGCCCTCCATGTCGGTGAACACCTTAGCCGCCTTTTCACGTTCCGCCTGTGTCGCGTCCGGGTTTTTGGCGGTCTTGCAGGCGTCGTCAATCTCGTCAAAGCTGCTGCCCGAAGCCCGTGGCGTGTCCGAGGCGTCCTCTTCCGGTTCGTCGTCCCCGTATCCCAGTTCCTCCGGCGGTATGCTCGTGAAGGTCTCATCGAGTTTTTCCTCCGGGACTTGTGCCGGGCGGGATGCGTTTCCCGTTTTTCCGTCGTCAAAAGTAGCCTCTTCCTCCGACAGCTCAATGCCTTTTTCAATAGTGGCGGCTTCTTGCGTCGGTATGGCAGCGGTTGTCCGGGTGGATGCCATCCTGAAACGGCTCTTGCCGATGATGTCCGCCTTTTCCGCAGGGACTTCCTCGTGTGCCGCTATGCGTTTAGCCTCATTCCCGTCCAGTGACCGCCATAATCCGACAATGCCCTTGAAGAAGCGGACAATCCGCGTGTCCATGATGCGCTCGTAAAGGAGCAGGAACAGGAACCAGAGGTTGCAGCCGACCGATACCGCCAGCAGAATGTCTGTCATGCTGATTGTGTAATTCATATCCTTCCGTTTTTGGTTAGAATACTGAATTGTAATTTCGGGCATAAAGGCTCTTTATCGCATCTTCGCACTGGTTGAAGTGGTGCGTCAGCACATGGTCGATGTAAGCGGACAGCGTAAGCCGGTCATGCCCGATTACACGGGTGATACGCATGATACGCTCGTGGTACTCCGGGCGCACATACGCCATCTTCCCCTCACGTGCCTTTACTTCCGGGTCGCGGATGAACAGGCGTTCATAGTCCTTCTCACTGCATTTGCCGCTTACCGGGACAGGCGACAGTATTTCCACACTCGCCTGCACTTGGGTAAACATACCTCCGCAGTCTTGCTGTGGTCTTTTTTCATTCGGTGTCATTTCTTTTTCCATTTTCAAATCAGATCTTCACGTTGTTTCTTGTACAGTTCGTTGATTCTCTCCTTGTGCTGTTCCAGATGCTGGCGCAGCACGGTATCCACATATCCGCCTACTGAGATTTCCCCTCCGGCGATGTCGTTCACGATTCTGAGGATCTTGCCGTGGACGTCACGGCTGATATAGACACATTGGCGGGTCTTTATCTCGTTGCGGCGCAGGAATAGCTCGTTGTAGTCCTCGTCCTGCCTTTTCCGGCGTCCACTTTCCCTCTGCGCTTTTTCCCGTGTTACGGGTTGCACAGGAGATGGTTCCGGTGCGGCGGTGTCCTCTTCGGTCGGTGCAGCTGCGGGTACTTCCTGTGCGGGGCGCAGTGTCCCGTCCTGTGTGCGCCGCCCGATGGAGGCTAACAGCAGTTCCTCGTCGATGCCTTCCGTGTTCACTTTCCTGCTGCCCATGCTCACTGCGGTCTGATGATGTCGCTTATCTCTTCGGAAAACTCCCGGATGCCACTCCCTTTCAGCAGTGCCGTGTCCATCGGGAAGATGGTGGAGCGGAAAACGCTCTTGCGCTCTTCCGAAAGGTCACGGCGGAACTTCTTGCTGTCGGGCAAGCGGGTGGAAAGTACCGGAAAGCCCATTTCGGCTATCACTTCCTCGTAGATGCCGTACAAGTCGTTCCTCTCCCTGCCGTCCACCATCGTCCAGAACAGATGCAGCCCCTTTGTTTTCGCCTGTCCGGTAGTCATCAGCCTGTCGCGGAACATCGTGACGAATTTCAGGGTACTCTCCACGACAAAGCGGTCGGCACTCAGCGGAGTGAAAATGTAGTCCATCTGCGAGAGCGTCTTTATCACGCCGTTGCTTCGGAGTGTGCCGGGCATGTCGAAGAACACCACGTCGGGTTTCACGTCCTCAGTGGCAATCATCCTCTCGGCATCGTCGAGGGCGTTCACCGCATTGCTTTTGACGATGGTGTAGGCGTTCTTTTTGATCCGGCGGAAATGGTCGCAAGCGAGAGCCTTGAAGTAGGTGCTGCTGTCGATAAGCCCCATTTCGTGTTCGCGCAGCCCGTGGATGCTGTGCTGCGGGTCGTCGCAGTCCACGACGGCGACATTGTAGCCTTTCACGTTGTGCAGGTAGCTGGCGGCAAGTGCCGTGACAGTGGATTTGCCGATGCCACCTTTCTGTGTTGCGAATGCAACGAAGATTTCCTTACTCATAGTTCCATTTATTTTAATTGTTGATGATTTGTTTTTCTGTTTCCATACGGATTTGGCTGTCGCACCATCCGCTTCCGTGACTACACACGCAGGCGGGTCGTCGCGTATCCGGTTCTGTGGTGAAGCGGTGCGTCGGACAAATGGTGATTGACGACATTGCGTCATGAAGTCATTGAATCCATACGTCACCGAATTGTCGGAGAACCGGGTTTCCGACGGTTCGGGTATCCGTTTCGGCAAGTATCCGAAGAAGCGGATTTCCGGGTATTTGAATGTTCCGTTTATCATATCTTCAAATCGTTCGTTTCTTGAATCATGCTGCAAATAAACAAGTATATTTTGGAACCTGTATCACTTCTCCGGCAAGTGGCGGCACGTTGCGCCGGTTGGCAGTCATTGACCGGGTCAAGCATCTGTCCGATACCGCTTTAAGGGCGTAACTTTGCACCCGGACAGCAGGGTTCGCCGATGACGCGCGGCCCGGAGTCCTGAAAGGTATTTTCCCAATCCGTCCCCTGACGGATTTTTATGTTCACCTGAACATAGCAAGATGTCTTTTCAGCCGCTCAAAATATTTTGAGCAGCCACGAAAAGCACTTGCCCTTGCAGGGGGCGGGCTTTCCCTCCGAAGTCGGGAAGCCTTTCAGAACTGCGGTGCTGTAATCCGAAGCGGCGGCTTATGCCGTCAATCCGCTAAATCCAAAGTAATATGAAAGAGAAAAGGAAAAGCAAATCAGGGAGAAATCCCAAACTTGATCCGGCGGTGTACCGGTACACCGTCCGTTTCAACGAGGAGGAACACAACCGTTTCCTCGCCATGTTCGGAAAATCGGGTGTCTATGCACGGTCTGTTTTCCTCAAAGCGCACTTCTTCGGGCAACCGTTCAAGGTGCTGAAGGTGGACAAGACGTTGGTGGACTATTACACCAAACTGTCGGATTTTCATGCACAATTCCGTGCCGTG
This sequence comes from Paraprevotella xylaniphila YIT 11841, assembly GCF_900683745.1. Lineage (NCBI taxonomy): Bacteria > Pseudomonadati > Bacteroidota > Bacteroidia > Bacteroidales > Prevotellaceae > Paraprevotella > Paraprevotella xylaniphila. Next base: position 2,293,348 of record NZ_LR215980.1, on the reverse strand, counting down.
GGTACGAATTACAACCAAGTCGTGAAGGAACTGAGGCTGCATTTTTCAGAGAAAAAGGCGATGGCGTTGCTCTACAAATTAGAGCAACACACCGTCGAACTCGTGAAACTGAGCCGCCGGATTGTGGAACTTTCAAGGGAAATGGAGGCAAAATGGTCGCAAAAATCAGTGTAGGAAGTTCGTTGTACGGCGCGATTGCCTACAACGGGGAGAAGATTAACGAGGCGCAGGGGCGGCTTCTCACCACCAACCGCATCTACAATGACGGTTCGGGAACGGTGGACATAGGCAAGGCGATGGAGGGTTTTCTCACCTTCCTGCCACCGCAGATGAAGATCGAGAAGCCGGTGGTGCATATCTCTCTCAACCCGCACCCGGAGGATGTGCTGACCGATATTGAGTTGCAGAATATCGCCCGCGAGTATCTGGAAAAACTCGGTTTCGGAAACCAGCCTTATCTTGTATTCAAGCACGAGGACATCGACCGCCACCACCTGCACATCGTGACGGTCAACGTGGACGAGAACGGGAAAAGGCTCAACCGGGATTTTCTCTACCGCCGCAGCGACCGTATCCGCAGGGAACTGGAACAGAAGTACGGATTGCATCCGGCAGAACGTAAAAATCAGAGATTGGATAATCCGTTGCGCAAGGTGGCCGCATCGGCAGGTGATGTGAAGAAGCAGGTAGGCAACACCGTGAAGGCTCTGAATGGGCAGTACCGTTTCCAGACGATGGGCGAATACCGTGCGCTCCTTTCCTTATATAATATGACGGTGGAGGAAGCGAGGGGCAACGTGCGCGGACGGGAGTATCACGGGCTGGTCTATTCCGTCACGGACGACAAGGGTAACAAGGTGGGCAACCCGTTCAAATCCTCGCTTTTCGGGAAGTCCGCAGGCTATGAAGCCGTACAGAAGAAGTTTGTCCGTTCCAAATCGGAAATCAAGGATAGGAAACTGGCAGACATGACGAAACGCACCGTCCTTTCCGTGCTGCAAGGCACTTATGACAAGGACAAATTTGTATCCCAACTCAAAGAGAAGGGCATCGACACCGTACTGCGCTACACAGAGGAAGGGCGCATCTATGGGGCTACCTTCATCGACCACCGCACGGGATGCGTGCTGAACGGTTCGCGCATGGGTAAGGAGCTTTCGGCGAATGCCTTGCAGGAACACTTCACCCTGCCATACGCCGGACAACCGCCGATACCGCTATCCATCCCTGTGGATGCTGCGGACAAGGCACACGGGCAGACCGCCTACGACAGTGAAGATATATCGGGCGGTATGGGCTTGCTCACTCCCGAAGGTCCGGCGGTAGATGCCGAGGAAGAGGCTTTCATCCGGGCGATGAAGCGCAAAAAGAAGAAAAAACGCAAGGGCTTGGGTATGTAATCAGAGTATCAACAATTAAAAAATCAATGTATGTCACAACAAGAAGACGATTTGAGGGCATTGGCGAAAATCATGGATTTTCTGCGTGCCGTGAGTATCATTTTAGTGGTCATGAACGTGTACTGGTTCTGCTACGAAGCCATCCGGCTGTGGGGCGTGAACATCGGCGTGGTGGACAAAATCCTTCTGAACTTCGACCGCACGGCGGGGCTGTTCCATTCCATTCTCTACACGAAGCTGTTTTCCGTCCTTTTGCTTGCCTTGTCCTGTCTGGGTACGAAGGGTGTCAAGGGTGAGAAAATCACTTGGGGGAGAATCTGGACAGCATTTGCCGTCGGGTTCGTGCTGTTTTTCCTGAACTGGTGGTTGCTGCCCCTGCCGCTGCCGCTTGAAGCGGTGACGGGACTGTATGTCCTTACCATTGGAACGGGCTATGTCTGCCTGTTGATGGGTGGTCTGTGGATGAGCCGCCTGTTGAAACACAATTTGATGGAGGATGTTTTCAACAACGAGAACGAGAGTTTCATGCAGGAAACGAGGCTTATCGAAAGCGAGTATTCGGTCAATCTGCCGACACGTTTCTATTACAGGAAACGCTGGAACAACGGTTGGATCAATGTAGTTAATCCCTTCCGTGCGTCCATCGTGTTGGGTACGCCGGGCAGCGGCAAGTCCTATGCCGTGGTAAACAATTTTATCAAGCAACAGATTGAAAAGGGCTTTAGTCAATACATCTACGATTTCAAGTATCCCGACCTATCTACTATTGCCTACAACCATTTGCTGAACCACCCGGACGGCTACAAGGTAAAGCCGAAGTTCTATGTGATCAACTTCGACGACCCGCGACGCTCTCATCGGTGCAATCCCATTCACCCGGATTTTATGGAAGATATTACGGATGCCTATGAGAGTGCCTACACAATAATGCTCAACCTCAATAAAACGTGGGTGCAAAAGCAGGGCGACTTCTTCGTGGAGTCACCTATCATTCTGTTTGCCAGTATTATCTGGTATCTCAAAATCTATCAGAACGGGAAGTTTTGCACGTTTCCCCATGCTATCGAGTTTCTGAACCGCCGTTACGAGGATATATTTCCGATACTGACCTCTTATCCGGAGCTGGAGAACTACCTTTCGCCGTTCATGGATGCGTGGCTTGGAGGGGCTGCGGAGCAGCTCATGGGTCAGATAGCGTCGGCAAAAATCCCGCTTTCGAGGATGATTTCACCGCAGCTCTACTGGGTGATGTCAGACAGCGAGTTTACGCTGGACATCAACAATCCCGAAGAGCCGAAAATCCTCTGCGTGGGTAACAATCCCGACCGTCAGAATATCTACGGTGCGGCACTCGGTCTGTATAATTCCCGTATCGTGAAGCTCATCAACAAGAAGGGGATGCTGAAGTCATCGGTCATCATCGACGAGTTGCCCACAATATACTTCAAAGGGTTGGACAATCTTATAGCTACCGCCCGAAGCAACAAGGTTGCCGTGTGTCTGGGCTTTCAGGATTTCAGCCAGTTAGTGCGTGACTACGGGGACAAAGAGGCGAAAGTGGTGATGAACACTGTCGGCAATATTTTCTCCGGTCAGGTGGTGGGGGAAACAGCCAAGACGCTCTCCGAGCGGTTCGGTAAGGTGTTGCAGAAACGGCAGTCCATCTCCATCAACCGGCAGGATGTTTCCACCTCCATCAACACGCAGATGGACGCGCTCATTCCACCGAGTAAGATTTCCGGGCTTACGCAGGGAATGTTTGTCGGTTCTGTATCCGACAACTTCAACGAGCGTATCGAGCAGAAGATTTTTCATTGCGAGATTGTGGTGGATGCCGAAAAGGTGAAACGGGAAGAAAGTGCCTACAAGAAAATTCCCGTCATTACAAACTTCACGGACGAGGACGGCAACGACCGCATGAAGGAAACGGTGCAGGCGAACTACCGGCGCATCAAGGAAGAGGTGAAGCAGATTGTGCAGGAGGAACTGGAGCGTATCAAAAACGATCCGGTGCTGTGTAAACTGCTACCAGATAATGAGACTGTCTAACAAGTCCCCAAAATTGAAAATTATCCCTATCGAAGTTTGAAGTGACCCCCAAAAGTTGGATACAATTTTTTTGGGGGGCACTTCAGTTCTGACGGGTAAAATCGTAAAATTCGGACTTGTTAGACAAATACTTACGCGGTTTCAACCTCAGGTACTGAATCTATCGAATTGACAAATTTAACCAATTGCGGATCTGAATCTTTTTGTATGAGGTTTCGGAGACTCTTTTTCAATTCATAAGCATCATCCCCTGCTGTATTTATTAAATCCATATAAAAATCTTTGTTTTGCAGAATCAATGAACGGCATGCCCCATCGGAAATTACAGGTTTCACTATTTTATCAATAACGTCTCCAGCTTGACTTTTCAAATTACCATGCGATCTAAGCCATGTTTCGAAAAATTGAAACTTTATTGCATTGATAGTCTTTTTACCGATGCAGAAATCATTTCTTATATCGGTAACTGTCGATTTAATTTTTCGTTTATCCAATCTTTCAACTATATTCTTGAAACAATTAGGGAAAGGATTCAAACTTTGAGTTCCAGAAGCAATATCCATCAGAATCTTTTTGCCAAATTCAGTCAAGTTATCTGGCAAGGATTTGATTTTAGCCAGTAAATGTTTTATTGCGACAAACCAATAATATGATGTATGTGCTGTTCTTTGGGCGTATAATGTATCAACACTTATTTCAGACAACGCTTCGAACGCTATTTTATTGATATGATCGGTCAGGACATTGCTTATTTTAGTGGTCAAATCGTAAAAAGATGCGTCAGGAATTACATCTTTAATATTGTTCTTAGTGATATACTTATCCAAATCGGTATTCCACTCTGCTAAATGCTCGATAAATACCTCATCCGTTACACCTATTCTGTTCTTAATATCTTCAAATTGGGGCAATATGTCTGAGAGCAATAATTTATAGCCAAGTTTATGATTTACCATGTATTGTAGTGTTTCATTTAATAGCGGTATATTCCATCCCACACTATTTACTAATAAGTCTCCATGATCCACATAATAGTCCATGAGTTCTGCAACATATTTTATATCTCCACCCTCTATTAAGGAAACGGAATGACCATGTGCCAATTGCATGGCGACTAAATCGTAATATCCAGACTCTTTAATGTTTCGGCCATCAGTTTCTAATTCAGAATGCAACTGATTTATGTAGGTTGAATCTAACGTTACAGGTAAAGGTCTTTCTTCGTCAGATGCCAATAAACGATAGGTTGTAAATATAGCCCCTATATTATCTTTATTTACATTCTGTTCATCAATGCAATTCGTGATCGCTTGCAAAAGCGTTGGAAACGTATAGGTAGAATTATCTTTTAACGTTTTTACAATATCTGCATGGTCGAAATTATCGGGTAGTAAGTTTGCCAAATAATTATCGAGCGCCTCCGAATTTGTTGCTACTTGATAATATTTATATGCTTTAGTTGTCGCGTTATCCCGATAGGCAGCATCTGTTGCATTTGCAGCTTGAATATAATCGATAAATGTATTTGGCTTGACTGTTTTTGCTTCAATCAATGACGTAAAATCGCACGCCAACTTATTTTGCGCAATAAACCTGTCTATTGCATCTAACGTTTTGAAATAGTCGCCGCCATTGAAGTCATTGAACCGAACTATCTTCTTATATAATTGAGCAATCACATGGTTTTGGCTTTCCGTGTCTAAATGCAACAGCAGTTCTTGGTATTCGACAGGGAACACCTGCTTCTCTATGGATTCTTTTAATTTCAATTGTGCTATTCTTTGCCATACACGCAGAATAACATCGCTCTTTCGAGTTAATTTATGCAAACAATGTATAATCTTATCGATAAGCGCATTGTCCATACATTGTATAACTTCTTCTAATACAGTGTCAAATTGTTTATTAGTCTCTGCATATTGATTTATGTCGTGGTCTTCTTCTCCGTTGATGCAGCCTTCAATATATTTTTTCAATGGAATTTGTCGAGCATCTTCAACATCGACACCATATACCAAAGCTGCAATTTCGCGTTGTGTTTGCAGATCATTGTTAATTATTGTTTGAATGCCATTCAGATAGTCGCCGGACAATATTTGTTCTACTGGATTTGCCAGAATATCCGTCTTCTTCAAACAGAACAATGCTATGTTTATCATCAAAATTTCGTTACACCACTCTTGTTTAAGAGCGACCATCTCATTGATATATGATATAATTTCCCTAACATTGGCATTAGGATTTACCAATCTGAATATCCGATTTATAGTTTCTTTCGCTTCATTTTCTGTTTCTCCAAATGCTTCAACAAACAGTTTGTTGAATATACTTCGATAGTCGGTAATAACAGGAGGAGCAACACGATAAACAATAGGGAAAGTTTTATTGATAAAATACTTGGTCAGTTGTTTCGTTTGTTCGTCGGTCTCATCTCCGAATGCACAAGCTAAATGTGTTTCATCGAAAGGAATAACAGCCCAAACATTTTCAAAACCGCTATCGGCGAAGAACGTATGGATAGAAGACCATAATTCTTTTACTTTTTCAGCGGGGAGACGATCCATGTTGTCAAAAACAAGGACTAATTTACGTTGTCCTTTTTCCTTGATAAAATCAGAAATGTCTTGCATCCATGTTTTGAACTCGTAAACCGTTGGTTCGTCTTCGCTCAAAGTCTCATAGCAAACGTCCTTTTCGACTTTATCTTGATAAATAGCTAACATATAACTCCATCCATATTTATGATCTTTGCTATATGCCCATTTCCAAACGCACAATGCAATAAGAACTGGCAGTGCAGCTATGATAATAGACAATAAAGAAAACCACCATGTTGTGGGTGTAGGTTTTACTGCATACGCAATAAATGTAAATATCGGAGTTAAAACTGCAACCAAAAATGCCGCAACCATACCATTACTGATAAGGGGATATTTTTCGGTTACGGTCTCCGTTTTACGGGCTAATAAATATTTCAGCTTTTCAGACCATGATACGGTTTTCGTACCTCCACCTTTGACTTTTATTGTTGCATTTCCAGATAGGATACCATCATCAATAAGTTTGCTTGTAAGCAATTCCAATATAGAGCGGCGTTGCAAGTCCTCTTGATGTCCCCATGCGTCATACTCAAAAAAGTAATAGTCGTCTGATAATTCACGTTCCAACATTTTAACCACGTTGGATTTTCCAGATCCCCAAATACCTTCGATGCCGATAATTCGAGGTAAAGTACATTCCTCATCCAATGAATCATTCTGACAAAAATGGCGAGCAATAGTTTTTGCCAACCTTTCTTGCGAACCTCCATCGAATTTGTCAATACCACACGGTTTATTTTGGATAAACCGCGGATATTGCTGTTTGGATTGTAGTTTTGTTTCCATATACGTAATTTATTGATTATACGAACTCCAAATAATTCTCCCGATTTACCACATGAAACTCGGCATAGGGATAGGCTTCTTGGAAGGCTTTCGGTGCGGCCGGCATTTTATTTCCCCACTTGAACTCCAAGGCGGTAAGACTGTCGGCACTCTCCTCAATCAGGTCGATTTCCTGTTTGTCGTAGGTGCGCCAGAAATAGAACTCCCTGTGCAGTCCCTCATTGAAGTTCGCTTTGCGCCGCTCTCCGATGATGTAGTTCTCCCACAGCGCACCGACATCCTGCCGAATGGCCAGCGGTGAGAAAGCCCCGATAATGGCATTGCGAATGCCGTTGTCGTAGAAGTACCACTTGCCAGCTTTTGTAACCTCCTTGCGTAGGTTACGCGAATAAGCCCCCAGACGATAGATAACGAAGACCTTTTCCAATAGGTCGAGGTATTTTTCAACGGTCGTCTTGCTCATGCCGAGTTGTTTACCTAACTCTTCGTAAGAAACTTCGCTGCCCAACTGAAAAGCTATCAATCGCAGTAGATCGCGCATCTTGCTCGAATTTTTTAAGCCGTCAATTGCTAAGATATCTTTAAGCAGGTATGCACCGACAATATCACGTAGGTAGTCTGTTTTACGTTCATAGTTCTCCATCATTACTACTTCGGGATAGGAACCGTAAATCAAGCGCGCTTCGAGGTTCTGGCGGGTTTCAAGTGCCGTTTCCGTCTGTGCGATTTCCCGTTGCGAGAATGGTGTAAGGAGAAATTGCGTACTGCGGCCGACCAACGGTTCACCAGTCTTATTCAGCAAATCGAATGACGAAGAACCACTTGCCAAGACACTTATTCCCGGTATTTCATCAACTATCAACTTCAGAATACTACCGATTTGTGGTATGTTCTGTGCCTCATCAATAGCCAGCAAATCAATACCATCCAATAAATGCCGATAATTGGCTATTGAGCGATTCTCCAATAGTGCTAATGTGTCGTAGTCTTCGCCGTTGAGCATCATCGTCCTACCTGAATAGTTGTCCACAATTTTACGCATCATTACCGTTTTACCAACACGGCGAGCACCAAAAATCAGTACTGCTTTATTGGGCGCGATTCGTGCTGTAATCTTCTCTTGAAGTATTCTATTTACTGTTTCCATACCTTATAAAATATAATGCAAAGATAATCATATTTTTTTTAATTGGCGAATTTTACAAAAAAAACGGGCTATTAAATGGCGATTTTTACAACCACAATCTTATGGAAGTTGTTTCATTGTTTTTAGTAATGATATATGTTCATACTATGATGACTCAATAATTTACCAGACATACGTTTCTGAAATTTGTCCTTATAGGAATGAAAAACTCACATATATTGTGCTAATTAATATATAATTAAATGAAAATAAAAAGACAGGATACGAGTATTCCTGTCTTCTCATATGTAATGGATATTTTTTTATTTTCTCATCCGCTCCAACTCCTCATCACGCAACATTCTCTCGTTCAGTTTTTCCTGCATCCTGTCAATGAAATAGGTGCGGCTTTCGTTCTTCCGGCGTTTGATATCAGTGTAGAAGCGGTAGCAGTCTTTAGAATCAACCCCGAATATCTTATAGAGAAGTGGGGCGAGCTGTTTGAGCGGCATATTGCCGTTGTTGATGCAGCCCATCACGTCTATGCCGTAGATAAGTTCCACGAGGTCGATGGCATTGCCCGTCCATTGAAGAAGGCTGGCGGTGGTTTCTGTTGCGTTGTTGGCGGATATTAGTGGTGGCACTTGGGGCGTGGCAAGGAATTTCTGCATCTTTCTTACGAAAGACAGAGCCTTGCTGACGTAGGCGGCAATCTCTCTTTTTTCTTCTGACAGATTACGTACGGGATGGTGCTGCAACTCGATTTCGATGTAGGCAAGCGCGATGACGGTAAGGTTCATGTCCATGCCGCCGTTGCACAGTTCGATCACTTGGGTGGCGAAAGCCGTGTATGCCGTTTCCATATTGCAGTCGCCGGCTTCGTTTATCAGGCGGAAAAAGTCGGTTTCCGCCAACAAGAAATAATTCATGGTTCTGTCAATTTTGAAAATTACACTTTGTTTTCTGCGTGCGCACATGAATATAATTGGCAAAAAACGCGGCAGAAAATAAAAAATCCAACACTCAATTTTACAAAGTGCTGGATTTCAGAGGTATAAAATTCAGTATTTTTTCACAAGGACAAATTATCTCCGACTTAAATTGTTTGTAATCGGAACATTTATTCTATTCCTGAAAATAGAAATGTATGCTTGCCGCACATTTTGGCTATCTTGCTTTTTTATCAAGGATATAGATAATGCGACATACACCGTTGGGATAGCTTTTCAAAGAGGAAAGCGTCCAGTGTTGCTCTGGCAGAGCCGACTTAAAAAAATGTCGTCCGCTTCCGGATATGAAAGGAACGGTGTATAGTATGATTTCATCCACAGCGTGCATCCGCAGCAGTCCGTTTATATAGTCTGCCGTGTCCGGTGTGGCTTCCGCGAGGTAACGGATGTTTGTGCAGTCTTTTCTCCATTCGTGCAGCATTGAAATGGAATAGTCCGGTGTCACACGGTAAAAGGCTTTCTTCCTGATTTCATCAAGACCGCAACGGTCAAGGCACAAATCCTGATGTGCTTTATCATATAACTCTGAAGAAAGACATCCGTCCATCGTCAGTACGGCGAGAATCTGAACTTTACCCATAATCGTTTCCTTTCGTTAGGCAAGGGTAAAAAAGTAGCGTGCAATTCACACTACCTTCAAGCGATGGCTCTGGTAAAGCCTTTACGGAGAGTACGTGAATGCACGCTATGCGTAAGCATAGCATAAGCATCACGCAATCGTCTCCGTAGTTCCAATTTACCAGATTTTCGCTTGAAACGCCTTGCGGTCTTATCCTATATGTTGGCGGCGAAAAGCTCCTGCCAATCGCCGTTTTTCTCAAATGTTATGCAAAGATAGCCAAATTCAGTGAATTACGGGCTATGATTGCTTGAATTTATATTTAAGTCCATACTCTTCAAGTTTGCTGTATAGTGTTGTCCTGCCTATGCCGAGCAGTTCTGCGGCGACACTCCGGTTGCCGTTTGCCTGTTTCAACGCACGCAATATCCGCTCCTTATCCTCCGCGTCATTGCGCAAGGCGAAGCTGACAGTAGAGGTCGGTTTCGTCACGGCAAGTTCCAGATGCTCTTTCATGACAACACCTTCCTGCGCCTGCAATACAGCACCCATAACTTTCTGCCGAAGTTCCCGCACGTTGCCCGGCCATGCGTGTGTCAGCAACGCTTTACGTGCTTCGGAACTGAACCCGCTCACGCTACACTCCAGCTCTCTGTTTGCCATATCACGGAAGAACTCTGCCAGCGGCATAATGTCTTCTTGACAGTCACGCAACGGAGGAACGGTTATCCCGAAGTCGTGCAGGCGGTACAGAAGATCCTGCCGAAAACGCTTTTCATTCACCGATACCTCCAAATCTTCATTGGTAGCAGCGATGATGCGGACATTGAAATTCCGGTCTGCCTTGTCTCCGACCGGGCGATACCGCCTCTCCTGTATGGCACGGAGCAACATCTGTTGGGTTTCCAACGCGAGGTTTCCTACCTCGTCCAGAAACAACGTGCCGCCTTCCGCCTCATGGAAATATCCTTTCTTGGCATTGTCCGCACCTGTAAATGCACCTTTGACGTGTCCGAAGAAAGCCGACGGTGCAAGCTCTTTGGAGAGTGAACCGCAGTCCACCGCCACAAATGGCTTGCCTGCACGTTTGCTCTTGTCATGCAACAGGTGGGCAATATGCTCCTTGCCCGTGCCGTTCTCACCAAATATCATCACGCTCATATCGGTGGCGGCTACCAGCCTTATGCGGTGCATGATTTTCTGAAAGGCGGAACCTTCACGGGCGAATATAGGCATACGGCGTTGTCCTGCCTGACGTTCTTTCAGTATGGAACGGATCAGGGGGACAAGTTTATCCTCCACAAGCTGTTTGGGAATATAGTCTATCGAGCCGAGTTTCATGCTTTCCACGGCGGTATTAACTTCGGCGTAGTCGGTCATAATGATGAAGGGCTGCATCTTTCCCTCCTTTCGCATCCAGCACAAAAGGTCTATGCCACTGCCGTCAGGCAGACGCAGGTCGGCAACCACGATATCATTATCTGTTGCCTGTTGCAGATGTTTCTTCGCGGTTGAGAGGTGGTAAGCCTTCATATTGCGGTAGCCCTCCCGTGACAGCATATTGCAGACATATTCGCAATACACGATGTTGTCTTCCACCACAATTATTTTTGTCTTATTCATCTTCGTATTTTCTCCTTTCCTCTTCTGCCAACCGTATTATTTCCACTCCCTTATCCAGCACGGCAGTCACGGCATGGCTTAACGCTTCACCATCCGGGAGAGCATCGCCACGAAGCAATCCGTAAAGTACATTCAGCGGTTGGTCGGCACGGAGCACCTCCCACGAACTGCGCAGGTGGTGGATCAGGGAATCCAGCTTTTGCAGGTCTTTTTCTTTTGCTGCATCCCGTACCGCCTGCATTTCCTTTTCTGTTTCAGTTATCAACTTTTCCAGCATGACGGCTTCATTGCCATAGGACAATAAGGCGGAAAAGTCCGGTTTCCCGTCCGGTGTCGCTTTTATGGCACACCTGTCGGAAACCTCCATCAGTTCCGATATGGAGAACGGTTTGAACAGGCATCCGGCAAAGCCTTTTGCCAATAGTTCCCCTTTGTTACAACTGCCCGAAGCGGTTGCCACAACCACCGGGATTGTTGGTGAATTGCCCACGTTGGACGAACGCAACAGTTCCAGCAATTCGAAACCGTTTATATCGGGCATATTCAAGTCTGTCAGCAACAGGCTGTATTCTTTCTGGCGTATCATTTCCATCAGTGCCGCAGCATCGGTGCAAGTGTCGCAGTGTATTCCTTCTTGGGAATACATCTCTTTCAGCATCAGAAGTAATACCTCATCATTGTCAATGGCGACAACATCATGGAATTTATTGTTATGATAAACAGGTGTATTGCTTGTATATCCAAGCTGTTCTTCAGCTTCCTGCATAGAAATTTCAACTGTGAAACGACTGCCTTTCCCTTTCTTGCTGTCTAAACGGATTGTTCCGCCAAGCATCGACACAATATTACGCATTATGGCAAGCCCAAGCCCGAAACCCTCCTTTGCGGCGGCATTTGATAGACGTTCAAACGCACCGAACGCTTGTTTCTGTTCCTCTTCTGTCATGCCTGTACCTGTATCTTCAACGACCAGTGTCAGAACTCCATTATCATATTCAGTAATCAAAGAAACACCGCCTTCTTCTGTGAACTTGACAGCGTTTGACAGCAGGTTATTCCCGATTTGTATTATTCGCTCTTTGTCGGTCAATACAATGGCATCGTGTCCAGTCTTCACGGACAAGGACAGCCCTTTGTTCACGGCAACAGGCATGAACTCCGTTTCAAGTGTGTGCGTGATTGCTGAAATCCGGCAGGGTGACAGACGGGGCTGTTCCTTGCCGTTGTCCAGGCGGAAGAAGTCAAGCAAAGTGTTAAGCATATCCCGCATACGGTCGGAGGATTGCAGTATGTTTTGGATATACTGCCCGGACTTATCCTCACACTGTTCTTTCCGTATCAGTCCGGCATAGCCTGTTATTGCTGTCAGCGGTGTGCGCAGTTCATGGGTGATAGTATGTACCGCCTTCTTCCTTGACGTTATCAGTGCCTCGTTCCGTTGTACGGATTGTTCCAGTTGCCTTATCAAATCAGTTGTCTTGTGCTTGTATTGTTTAATGCTTTTTGCATCACGATGTATGATGATGTAGGAAATTAACAACAATAGAAGAACGAATCCCATTAAACCGCCTACTTGCATAAATGACTTTTCACGCATGGCAACTATTTCGTTTTCCCGGCTTTGCAGTTCGGTTTGTACCTTTTCTTCTATTTGGCAAATCAATTCTTGCAGTTGTCTGTTAAGTTCTGCATTACGAGCTGCAAGGCTGTCGGCTTGTTCCGACAATTGGCGATCCTGCACTTTCTGTTCGCTGATTACGTTTCTATTGACCGAATGAAGGATAGTGGTTGATACTGCTGGAGTTACTTCCTTTTTTTTGCCGAATATGCCTAAGAAACCTTTTCGTTTTGGCTTTTTGGACTGTTCCTGCACACTTTTCTGTACAATAACCGGAATTTGATTGGCTATCTTCTTGTTAATAGATTGTTGTTCATCCATTAACCGGACTATCTGGAACATCTGTCGTTCCTTATCCTCTAAAAGACTGCGCACACTATCGATGCGCTCTGCTGGATAGGTGGCCTTGAAACGGCAGAGCATACTGTCCATTGCCATACGCCGTGCATGGTAATGCTCGATATCTTTATCGTTCCATTCCAGTATTGTTTCACCCAATAGAGAAAATTTTATCATTTGAATATTGATATTGTTTATTTCTTTTCGGAGCTCGTCTATTTTTTTATTGCCAAGTTCTAATGCTTCTATCTCCTGCCATTCATAGAGGCTATTATATGCCATACATCCGATAAGAATGGAGATAAGTATATATCCCAACCGTATTGCCTTATAGAAATTTCCTGACCGCTCCATTATTTTAATGACATTGATTTTTGGAACATGAATAAAAGTTTATCTTTTTCGTTCATGCGGATATTATCAGAATAACCGTCTTTTGTTATTTGATACCCACATGGCTTAACCATAAAAATGCCTAAGCCCTTAGTGTACGAACTTACTTCTGAGGCATAGTCTTTACTTGTATTTAATGGAACTTTCCCTTTAATATGACACCACTCATTATTACAACTGATGTCTTCAATCTCAGACATCAGTTTTTGCAAATCTGTAATAGCTTTGGAACTCGCTACTTGGGGTATCTGCAACTCAAAACAGAGCATCGGTTCGAGAATGTCCACACCTGACTGTTGCAAAGCCAGCCTGAAGACATAAGGGGTCAGCTGTCTGAAATCAGCAGGTGTACTTACCGGGCTATAATACTCGGCTTGAGTAAAAGTTACTTTCAGATCTGTCACTTCCCATCCATGTAAACCAGATTGGCAAGACATACGAATCCCTTCAAAAACGGCATTTTGAAAAGAATGGTTCAGATAACCATAGGAGATGTCACTTTCGATTTGCAACCCTGCCCCTAACGGTAAGGGTTCAAGAGTCAGCCCTATTGTGGCCCAGTAAGGGTTGGGTGGTACTTCGATCTGAATAATCTTATTGACCTTTTTTATAGGTCGTTCTTTGTAGATAGTCTTGATCTCATCAAAATGGACCTTTACGGAAAATCGTTCTTCCAGCAATGTCTGTATGATTTCCTTTTGGGTCAAACCATATAACGAGATTTCCAATTCATCACTATATGAGTTTATGGAAAAGGACAAAGACGGGTCTTCAATCCACAATGTATTCAGAGCGGATATCACCTTGCTTCTCTCTTCGGGCTTATTTGGCCGGACGGAGGATTTGAGAGCGGGATGCTGATGAGATAATCCTTGAATCAAACAAGGTTTAGCACCTAAATAATCTCCGATTCGAAAATCTTCTATATCTTCTACAATCGCGATATCATTGGCACCCACTTCATCAACATTTATCTCTCTGCCCTGATAAATAGTCTTTAGATTTTTAATCTTGATGAATTTTTCCGAATCGTTGATTCTTACAACGTCTCGAAGTCTCAGACTTCCGTCAATTATTTTAAGAAAACTTCTTTTATGCCCTTTGGGGTCATGCTCTATCTTATAGAGATAAGCTGAAAGTCTGTTTGAGACTGATGCCGGAGGAAGTATAAAAGAAGAAATGGCGTCCAACAACTCATTGATACCGATATTGAACATTGCTGATCCATGTAGCACCGGATAGACTTTGGCTTTTGCCACAAGAGCGATTATCGTATTCCAATAATCAGCCGGTGAAATTTCGCTATCCGCCAAATATCGTTCTAATATATCGTCGTCATGGTTGCATACAAATTCTTTGTATTCTTCCTTTATATATGTTTGGGAGCAAACCGGATAAACCGATCCATCGACAACAGTTTGCATAAACAGGACATCTTGCGACAGATTTGTTTTTATATCCATATACAAACGCTCCAAATTCACACCGGCACGGTCAATCTTATTGATAAATATAATTGTCGGGATTTGCAGCTTTTGTAAAGTACTGAACAGCAACTTTGTCTGCGCTTGTATGCCTTCCTTTGCGGATAAGATGAGGACTGCTCCATCAAGCATTTTGAATGTCCGCTCCACTTCCGCAATAAAATCCATGTGTCCCGGAGTGTCAATGATATTGCATTTCACTCCATTCCAGATAATAGATGTCGTAGAAGCCCGGACAGTAATTCCTCTACGTTTCTCTATATCCATAGAGTCCGTTATGGTGTCACCATTATCCACACGGCCGCACTTTTCCGTTGCTCCACTGGCAAACAGCAGATTCTCGGTTACGGAAGTTTTTCCTGCATCAATGTGAGCAAGAATTCCTAAATTTATAATATTCATTTGGATTAAGCAATAATATACTACAGTAGATGCATTGTCGAAACGCACCTTTTAATACCTCCTCGTAGCATATGAGAACTACAGGATTACTAACTCGTATTAATATGTATATTATTACTGCCGCATAACGATTACAAAATTACACAAAAAAATATATCTAACAAAAGTGGGAGGATTTTTTAACTTTTTACCATAGACATTTTATTAGGGAAGCGTAGGTTCAACTGGCAAGTACAAATAAGTAGAAATGTTTGAACAACACCGTTTTAGGAAGTTGAAAAATCAAGTTTCTCTCTCGGTATAGCGTTTATTTTGGCCAATATCTTCTTTAGTTTAGCATTTGTGTATTTCCCATTCGTGTTCTATTTAGCTCCTTATTATGAGTATGTAGCAAGTTACTTATCAAATTCAGCCTCTTTGAGGGTCAAATATGGTTTTGCAAATGGTGACTGACAAGACATAAACAAGGTCAGCAGGAATTTTTTACATAAATGGACATGAATGTATATAACCTAAAATAAGAATAAATTTTAATAAGGGCTGCCCAAAAAGAAAAAAATGCAGTTGCCATCCTATAGATACTTGCAGAAAGGATAAAATTTACTTTTAGACCTTTTGGGATAGCCCTTATTAATACTTCAGATAAAATTCCTTAGGTTATATTTTCAATCCTTTGGACCGGGTTTCCTCCTTGGCATACAGTCCCGGACGCCCGATTATGACATGGTTGGCAACGATACTATCCGCCGGACTGCGTATCTGCGGCGGTGCATTTTCGGGATATTGCGCCTGCCTGTTCCTCACATCTTCCGCTTCCGGCTTGAGCTGTTGCCCTTCATTCTCCTTTTCTGCGACTTCGGGCGTGGGTGGCGCAAGCTCCAGCTGAATTTTTCGGTCAAGGGCGGCAAGTTCGGACTTCAACTGCTTCAGCTCGTCCTCCTTCTTCCACACCTTACCCGCTATCTCCTGTAACTGCGGTATCTCCATCTCCAGCACCTCGTTCTTCGCCTTGTACTGGTCGATGATGGAGGGTATCCTCTCCATCGCGTTGAGGAAGTTGCGGGCGGCGGCCAACGGGTCAGCCATCGCCAGATGCCCGTTGTTGTAGGTGTACTTGTAGTTCCCCTCGACCACGAAGCGGTTGTCGGTGAACTCCAATCCCTCTTTGAGTATCCTTTCGCTCACCACCTTTATCGGAAAACCGTAAAGTTCACCGACCTGCGTGTACAACCCTCCGGTCGTGGCATTCTTGGCTATCTCCTGCAAACGCTTTCCGATGACCTTCTCATCGGCGGAATCCACTCCGTCCACCTTTATTATATTAAGGCGGTTGCCCTCCTTGTCGGTCTGCACCACCGACAGGAAGCGGTTCCAGTCCTCCGTCATGGCATCTATGAAAGCCGTGTTGTTGCGCAACTCGCCGGTCTTTGACTCCAGCTTGAACTCCGAATCACGCTTGCCCTTGTTGAACGACTTGCGTTCCCCTTCGAGCGATGCGATCCGCTTTTCCAGTTTCGCCTTGTCCAACAGGTCGGTATTGCCGGAGAGCAACGCCATGTATTCCGAGAAATTCATGCCCGATTTTTCGTCCATTGCCCCCTCGTCGATGGTACGCGCACCCATCGCACCGCTTTTGAGCTGGCTTATGAAAGTCTGCTTGCAGTGCAGGAGGTTGAACTTGTAGCTGTCCAGTGACTTCTCCACCGCGTAGATGATTACATCCACGTTGTTCCCGGCGAAATGTTTGGCAATCTCATTACCTGCCCTAACTCCGCGTCCGTCACGCTGTTGCAAGTCGGACGGTCGCCACGGCGTATCGAGATGATGGATAGCCACACACCGTTTCTGGGCGTTCACACCCGTTCCGAGCATAGAGGTAGAGCCGAACAGCACACGCACCGTCCCGGCGTTCATGGCGTCTATCACCGCCTTCCGCGCCTTGTCGGTCTTGCACTCCTGAATGAAGCGCACCTCGCTTGGCGGTATACCGTAGTCCTCCGTCAGTTTGCGCTTGATTTCCGAATAGACGTTCCACCCGTCGCCCGGCTGGTATGTCCCCAAATCAGAGAAAACGAACTGCGTGCCTTTCTGGGCGTCGTATTTTTGATAATACTCCGCGATCATCTTGGCACAGTGACTCGCTTTGTTGTCGGGATGATCTTCGTAATTCGGGTCTATCATGCGCATGTCGAGTGCCATTTTCCGGGCATAGTCCGTGGCGATGAGCATCTTCGCCTTTTCTTCCGTTTCCGAAAGCGGCAGCCTGCCCAACAAGGTGGCATCGCCCGTCTTGGCGAACTGCATCAGTTTCTGTATGAAGTCCTCCTGTTCCGGCGTGGGCGGTATATGGTGCAGTATCTCGTTCTTGGCAGGACGGTCAACGCCCACATCCTCCGCCGTGCGGTAGTCCGTGATTTCATTATAGAAGGCGGCAAGCTCCGGCACTTTGATGAAGTAGCGGAAACGCTCCTTCTGGACCACATTGTTCGTCACGTTAAATTCAAAATCCGTCGTCTTCTTGGCAAATATCGCCGCCCAAGCGTCGAAACACCTTATGTCCTGCCGTTCCAGCTCCTTCGGGCGCAGGTACTTGAACAGCAGGTACAATTCAGTCAGTGAGTTGCTGATAGTCGTGCCGGAGAGGAAGGTCGCACCCAAGTCTTTTCCTGTGCGCTCCTGTATGGTGCGTATGGCAAAGAGCATGTTAAGTGCCTTCTGGCTTCCCTCGCTGTTTCCCAATCCCGCCACACGGTCGTGGCGCGTGTTGAAAGTCAGATTCTTGAACTGGTGGCTCTCATCTATGAAGATGTGGTCGATGCCCATCTGCTTGAAATCCACCACGTCGTCCGTGCGTGACTTTATGGCGTGTTCCACCTTCTCCAGCTTCGCTTCAAGGTTGTGCTTGCGCTTCTCCAATCCTTTCAGCATCGCCCGCGACACGTTCTTTCCCTGCTGCCGTAGCACTTCGAGGTTTTCCTCCACCGTGTCAAGCTCTGCTTGCAGGATGCGCTGCTGCAATTCCGGCGACTGCGGTATCTTGCCGAACTGGTCGTGCGACATGATGACGCAATCGTAGTCGTTGTTCTTTATATTATTGAAGAAGCGCACACGGTTGGCGGTCGAAAAGTCCTTCTCCGAAGCGTACAGAATACGTGCGTTGGGATATGCCGCCTGATAGGTGGCTGCAATCTCCGCAACGTTGGCTTTCAGCCCGATAATCATCGGCTTGTGTGCCAAATTCAGACGCTTCATCTCATGCGCGGCGATGCACATTATCAGCGTCTTACCGGTTCCCACCTCGTGGTCGCAAATTCCGCCGCCGTTCTGTTTCAACATCCAGACGCAATCCATCTGTGAGGGATAGACGCTCTTGATACCCCGGCTTGCCAGCCCTTTCAGGTTGAGGTCGGGAAAGGTCTGATGGGAGCCGTCGTAGCGCGGGCGCACGAAACAGTTGAACTTGCGGTTATACATCGTCACAAGCCGCTCCTTGAACTGCGGCGACTGCTCTTCGAGCCATTCGGAGAAGCCGTTTCGTATCTCGTCAATCTTGGCGTTGGCGAGTTGTATTCCCTCGCTGTCGCGCATCTTGATGTCGTTGCCATGCTCGTCCTTGCCGATGGACTTCATCATGTCAGGGCAGGTGTTGTGCAGGGCGTGTTTTAGGAGGTGCATACCGTCATAGTTCCGGTAATACCCCTTCACCAGAAACTCGTCCGTGATTTTCATGGTGCGGTAGCCGCACACCACCGAAAACTCGTCCATGCTTGCGGAATAGGCGATTTTCACCTCCGTGTCGAACAGCCGGCTCATGTAGGCGGCATAGACACCCGTCGGAATCCAGCGTTCCCCGAAATTGAAGTCCAGATCCTCGAAGGCGATGCGCTGCGGCTCGGCATCTTTCAGAGCCTCCAACGCCTGCTTCACCTCCGGCATACGCTCATTTTCGGGATTGTCACCCATCCATGCCTCTATGCGTTCCGCTTTCTCTATGACATTTCCGGCGATGAAACGGTCTTTGATTTCGTAACCGGTCACGAGCGGATTGTAGTAGATGCGCCCTTGCAGGGCAGTGAGCAAATCCTCCGCCGTGCTGTCGGTTATCTCCCGCATATAGTCGAGATTGACCGTACCATATTTGTTGAGCGACGCAGACAGGGCTTCTTCGGGAGAGCCTACGTTGGCATGGCTCTCCACCGCGAAGGAAACAGGATGCTCGAAGATGTCCGCCTTGACGAACTTTCCGTTTTCCATCCGTTCCAGCGAAAGGATGTCGCGCCCGCCCGCATCCATCATCACTAACTTCACGTTCTGCTTGGCGTTGAGGTTGCCGTAGCGCATGACAAACTCATCGTAACAGGTATTCAGATGCTCTCGCCACGGAACATTTGCCTCGCGCCGGAGCGATTCATAACGGTACAGACGCTCGTAGGCGTCACGCAGCGACACATACAACAACGCCTTTTCCTTCTGGTATCCTTTCAGGTCGAGCGGCTGGAATGTCGCCCCGTATGGCGTGATGTCTTTCAGGTAGCCGATGTTATGACGCCCCCGGTCAGCCACCAGCGACCCTTCGCGCAGGTGCATCTCCGGCGTGCGGTGGTAGGCACGCGGAGAAAGGTCCACGACTTCCTCCTTCGGCTTTTCCGCTTCGATGTCGGGGAAAAGGAAAGTCCCCACCGCTTCCGATGGGGTATCTGTAACGGCAGGTGCGGCGACTGCCTCCGGCTGTGTTTCCTCCTGTCGTGGCTGCTCACGGGAAGTTTCCGGCACGGCTTTCACTTCCGTCTTTTCCGCCACTTGTTTCTCGTTATGCTGCCTTGCCAGTTCCCGAAGTTCTTTCCTACGCTCCGGCGTCAAACCCATCATCATTTCATAGAAACCGTTGATGGGAGGATTGGTATCCCAGTCCAGTGTGGCATAGATGTCGTCCGGGTCGGCAGGCTTGGCGGTGTTCTCCGCTTTCACCTCCTTATTCTCCATTGCGGGTTTTGCAGTTGGAGCTGTCGGTGTAACCGTGACTTTCGGTTTGGGCGGAGTGGACTTTGCCGTAACTGCCTTTTTCACCGTCTTTTTCTTTTTGGAGGTTTTCGGTTGGCTGACCTCTTCCGTCATCCCCCAGAGGTCAAGCAGGGTGAGCTGCACGCCTGCGGAATATTGCGGGCGCGGTTCTATCTCCGGCTTTTCATCTGCGGGTTGCGGCTTTTCTGTCGGAGTTTCCACCGTCTGCGCCGAGGATACTGTTTCCAATTTTATGGCAGGACGCTCTACTTTATTTTGAACGGCAACTTTTTCTTCCGTTCCTGCCTGCCGGATTGAACCCGAATACAAGCGCATGGCAAGCCTGTAATGGAAATCCTCGTCGAGCATACGGCGCAAATCCCCGGCGATGCCTGCTGCCTTGCCCTCGTGCAGATAAACCATAGCGGGCTTCCCGTAGGGGTCTGTGTCAAGTTTCGCCATCGTATGCACGATGCGTTCCGGGTGGTGGATGAAATAGGCGTTGTCGGTCAGGGCGGTTTTCGTGTCCGTCTGTATCACGGTCATCAGCCGCTCGTCCTGCGACATTTCCTTCTTGCTGAGGTTCTTTTGCAGGACAATCAGGTCACTGCCCACCTCCGTGCCCGCGTTGTCCGTGAACAGGTTGTTGGGCAGGCGTATCGCGGATACCAGATTGGCCTGACTGAACAGCTCGTTACGCACGGAGGTCTTGGTGCTATTCAATACCCCTTGCGAGGTGATGAACGCCACGATACCGCCGTCACGCACGGCATCCAGTCCTTTGAGAAAGAAATAGTTGTGGATGGTTTTCTGGGCGGAGCGTCTGCCGAAAGAGTCGCTCCGCTGAAACTCCGCGTCGAACACGGCAATGTCACCGAACGGAATGTTGGACACCGCCAAGTCGAAATAATTGTTGAACGGTCTTTCGATTTTCTCAAAACCGCAGGTGCGCATTTTCTGGTCGGGATAGAGATGCCTCAAGATTGTACCCGTGAGCAGATCCTTCTCGAAAGCCATCACATCCGCATTGGGGCTGTGCCGCAGCATGGAATCCACGAACACGCCGACACCTGCCGACGGTTCGAGCATACGGGCGGGGCGGACGCTGTAATCTGCCAGCACGTCCGCGATGGTGTCGGTTATCTCTTTGGGGGTGTAGAAAGCGGTCAGCACGGACGCTTTCAGCGAATCCACAAACCGCTTGTACTCTGTTTCGTCCTTGCTGTTCTCACGGATAAGCCTGTGCAGCTCCACCGTCGGGGCGAACAGTTCGAGGTCGGATTTCGCCCACCGGACGGCATCCGTCAGTTCCTTTGCAGGGTTGAGGATACATTTCAGACCGCCGAAACCGCAGTACCTTTGAAGTATGGCACGCTCTTCGGTTGTCGCTGTCCTATTTTCCCTGTCAAGGATGAATGCCGTCCGTATCGCCTCGATGTTGTCCCGCAGTTTCTGTTTGCGGTTAAACGCCATATTCGTCTAAGTAAAGGACGGTTGCTCCCGTCAGCTCCGTGTAGAGCAGGTCGTAATCGGAAGACAGGGCGAAATTGTCATCCGAGAGGTCATAGACGGAGAACACGTTGCCGACAAGCGGCAGCAGTTTCAGGACAAAGGCTTCACGCTTCTCTTCCGGCACTTCATCGGCAAACTCGTTTTCCACGACTTCGCGGAGGATGGCGTAACGGGAATAATGCAGCCCGCGCAGCAGCGTGTCCATCGCCAGTTCCTGCGCACCATCGGCGGGATAGCCTTCAAGCCGTGCCCTCTCATACGTTTCGGCGGCACGGTCGGCCCGTTCCCGTATGAAAGCGGTGTCGTCAGCCTGTTCAAACTTGTTCGTGCGGAGATAGTCCAGCAGGTACAGACCGTAATAGGAAAAGTCGGTCTGACCCTCGTTTTTCTTCTTGTTGTTCATTACTTTGGATTTAGCGGATTGATAATTAACGGGATAATCGGTTGGAAAAAGGAAGAAAAAGGCACTCGGTATCCCTCCGAGTGCCACCACTAAATCCAAAGTATGAGTGTAATCCGGTATCGAAGAACAATTCATTACTCTGAACAAGTGGCAAAGTTAATACTATTTCTTCCGTCCTGAAAATTTCTTGTCCTTTTTAGCCTCCGGGAACACAAAAGTCGTGTTATATTCCCCGTCAAAGGCGACAACAGCATCGAAACTCTTGCCCTGTTTGCTCTTGAACCCTTTGAGCAGCTTGGTATGCCCTTCGGTGAGCAGGTCTTTGATTTCATCGTCGGACAGGGTGCGTCCCGCTTTCAGCCGGAACACGGGCAGTCCGCACTCCGTGTTGTCGCAGCGTACCACCTTGCCGTAGAACCGCATCCTGCCCGTGCCACACTTGGGACACGCGCAGCCGGAGTCACGGCTGCCGAAGAGCTTGTCGCACGAGATCAGTTCGGAGGTTATCTCACGTGTGTACGCCTCTATCTCCTTGCGGAAGGTGTCGTCGGACAGTTCCCCGCGCTCGATACGCGCCAGCTCCTTTTCCCATTCGCCCGTCATGGCAACATCGGCGATGCGCATCGTCTTGACGACGGAATTGAGGGCAAGTCCTTTTTCGGTGGGAACAAGCGACTTCTTGCAGCGTTCCATGTAACCGCGCTTGAAAAGCGTTTCGATGATGGAGGCGCGTGTGGCGGGAGTACCGATGCCACAGTCCTTCATCGCCTGCCGCAGTGCGTCGTCCTCAATTTCCTTGCCCGCCGTTTCCATTGCCGAGAGCAGGGTGGCTTCGGTATGCAGCGGCTTGGGTTTGGTCTTTCCTTCGGTAATGGACGAGCCTTTCGGTGTCAGCGTGTCGCCTTCCTGCCAGCCGGGGATGGTAATTTCCTCTTTTTCCTCGCCATAGACGGCACGCCATCCGGTTTGCTTCACGACGCTGCCTTTTACGGTAAACTCCACTCCGGCACATTCCGCCGTGACAGTGGTCACATCCTTGACGCATTTCTCAGAGAATGCCTCGACCATGCGCCCGGCAATCATCTGATAGATGGTATTGTCCTCTTTGGAGAGGAAGAGCGGTTTCTCACCCGTGACGAGCAGGGCATGGTGGTCTGTCACCTTGCCGTCGTCCACGCTGCGGCGTGTCGGGGCGGCTTTTGCCCGCACCTTGTCTTTCCATTCGGGCTGTGTGCCGATGAAAGCGAGCAGTTTGGGAATTTCGGCAAACACGTCTTCGGGGATGTAGCGGCTTCCCGTTCTCGGATAGGTTATCAACTTCTTTTCGTAGAGTTTCTGCGCGATTTCAAGCGTCTGTTCCGCCGTGAAGCCGTGCTTGGCGTTGGCTTCTTTCTGGAGCGTGGTCAGGTCGTAGAGCAAGGGAGTTTCCTCCGTCTTCTCCTTGCGCTCGGCTTTCGTGACAGTGGCGCAACCTGCCGCCTTTACCTTATTATATAGTTCCATCGCCGGTTCTTTCTCTTTCCATTTCTCGGAGGATGAGAATTTCACGACTTCGCCGTCGCAACCGTCCGTTGCGATATGGAGCTGCCAGAATGCTTCGGACGTAAAGCGGCGGTTCTCCCAGTAGCGTTCACATACCATAGCCAACGTTGGTGTCTGCACCCGCCCCACGGAATACGTGCCGTGTCCGGCGGCGATGGATAACGCCTGTGTGCCGTTGATGCCCACGAGCCAGTCGGATTCGCTCCGCGCTTTGGCGGCGAGGTAGAGGTTGTCGTATTTGCTGCCGTCTTCGAGTTTCCGCAGTCCCTCGCGGATAGCTTTGTCGGTGAGAGAGCTGATCCACAGGCGCACGAAAGGAGTGGTGCAACCCGTATAGTGGTAGAGGTAGCGGAAGATAAGCTCTCCCTCGCGTCCGGCATCGGTCGCCACGATGATATGTTCGCTTGTGTCGAACAGTCTTTTGATGACTTTTATCTGCGACACCACGCCGCTGTCGGGCTTGTAACCTTTCTCCGTCCTGACCTGACGGGGGACGAGCGTGAATGTGTCGGGAATAATCGGGAGGTTGTCACGGACAAATCCGCGCACGCCGTAGCCGTCGGGCATGGCAAGCTGAACGAGGTGTCCGAATGCCCATGTCACGGCATAACCGCCTCCCTCGAAATATCCTTCCTCTCTCTTTGTCGCGCCCACGATGCGGGCGATTTCACGTGCCACGGAGGGCTTTTCTGCAATGATTGTCTTCATGTCTTCTTCTTTTTTGTTGATACTTTGGATTTTATTTTGGATTCAGTGGCGGACACGGGATTACATTTTCATGCCCTTGCCCGTTTTCTTCTGCGGCTTCTCCTGCTGCTGTTGCTGGCGGGCGTCCTTCGGGTTGGTCTGACCTTTCTGCAACGGCTCTCTCAGATTCTTTGTAGCCTCGTTGGTCTTGCCATCGTTGTTCACCGCCACCTGCGTGCGGCTCTCGTTGGACGGAGCAACCTGCTGTGCATTGTCAGGGTTCGTGTCGTAGCGGTACGGGCGTCCCTTCTCCGGGTTGAACTTGATATACATCGTGGCATGGAAGCCCTGCTTGTCGGTCACGTTCTCCAGCTTCACGGCTTTACCCGCCACATAGTCGGCTTTCTGCTGGTCGGTGAAGCTCACGCCGCTCCATTTGCTGATGGGGCGGATGCTGCCGTCCTCGTTCGTCCACGTGTTGCGGCGTTGCTCCTTCTTGGTCTGTGCGGCATTTTCCCCGCCCTGCGCCTGACTTTTCGATGTGTCGCCTTTGGTTTCCTGTGTCTGTGCGGTACGGGGCGACTTGCCGGTTCCCGGCACGAACTCCACGCCGCGCTGCTCCACGTTCACTTGCAGGGTGGTGACGAACTTTCTGCCGTCGTTGCGCTCGATGAGCTTGTCGCGTACGGGCAGTCCGGCGCGGAGCATGTCCCGCTCCTGCGTGGTGATTTCCGTCTTGCCGATGCGCTCCGGGATGCGCACCCTGCTTGCCGGAATGTCCGTGATTTCATTCGTCTTGCGGTCGATGCTGATGTAGGAGGGGATGATCTCGCCCGTTTCCCTGTCCACAATGTCCACGACCCTACCGAGATTGCCCGTTTCGCGGAGGTTCTTCCGGTCATTGTCGGAGAATTTGTGTTCCTTGTACTCATCCAGCTTCTGCTCCTTGCGGATGAAGTGCGGCACGAGGCTGATGTTTCCCTCACCGTCCTTCTTGAAGGAGAGGCGGGCGTCCAGCTCGAATGATTCGCCGCCGAAGGTCGGTTTGACCTTTACCAAGTCGGACTTGCCATAGTTGAGCATCTTCGTAAGGTCGCCGGACTTTTCAAGGTTGTCCCGCTTTACGCCCCATCTGTCCTCCAGCTCCTGCCAGTTGATTTTACTCTCGTCGATGGGCTGGTAGCCACGTTTGCCCTGCATCTGTTCGGATTTGTCCTGTTGCTGTTCTTTCCGTTGTTCCATGTTCTCCTGTTTTTGAGGTTCTTGTTTCTCTGTCTGTTGTGCTGCCATCTCTTCCTGCACCTTCTTCTCATAGTCGGAGGTGTCCACCTTGTGAGGGGCGAGCAGCTCCTTGTTCGCTTCGGGGTCTTTCAGCAGTTGCTTCATCACCTCTAAGAGATTTTCAGCTTGGTCTGCCGCAATGCGGTAGAAACCGAAGCGGCTGGGTTCCTTGCACTGCCGGAAGAAGTTCTTGAAGAAGTTGTCCAGCACGTCGCCATGTCGGTCGAATTGCAGGAAACTCTGCGCGTTCTCCGCTTTTGCGGGGGTGCGCTTGGGTGTGCCGTCCGCGTTCAGCCCGGCTACCACGCTGATCTCGCCTGTCTTCTCGTCACGGACTACCAGCACGTCCTTTTCGTCTTTTTTCTTTGCCATCTGAAAAATGTTTTAATGGGTTATTTATGAAAGAAATTATGGATACGAGCCTTGTAGAAGGCTATATCTTCCTTTTTGAAGTCCTTGATATGGTTGGAAAGGAATGTCAGCACGTCCTCCTCGCTGTAATAGGTCTTCTTGCCCAGCGTCTTGTAGGGCAATGCGCCTACGCTGCGGTAGCGTTGGAGGGTGCGTTTGCTTATCTGGAGCAACATGCACAAATCCTGATTGTCGAAAAGGCGGATGCTTTCCGTGATAGTGGGCTGTTTCCCCTCAGCCTTCATCGCCAGCAGCAGTTCGTCCTGACGGTCGAGCCGTTCCATCAGCTTCTGCATCCAGCCCTCGAAGTTGTTTCGTGTGAGCAGTTCCATGACCTATGTCCTCCTTCCTTTTGGTTTGCCGCCCGTGCGCAGCGTGTGGTTGTGGAACAGGGTGTCTATTGTCCCTTCCTCGTTCCTTACTGTGTTGTCCTCCAATAGCCGCAGTATCTCGGAAAGGCGGTAGCGGCAGCTTCCGCGTACCACCACATACTCGATACGGTGGTCGGTGCGCATACGCTGCATGGTGCGCTTGCTCACGTTGAGCATCTTCGCCGCCTGTGCCGTGTCAAGCAGCTTGTCTTCGGTTTCCCGCTTCCGTTTCTTCTCGTCCCTTGCCTCGCGGATGTACCCTGCGATGTTCGCAATCTGCGCCATCATCTCCTTGTAGGCGGAACTTTCCATTGTTATCACTTTCATGTTCAGTCCTTTCTTTTTGTTTCTGCGACAAAATTCGGCAATAAACAAAAGGGGCTTTAACAACTCACTACGTGACTCACGTAAGATTTTTGCGGAAGATGGCTCCGTAACCCGGTCAAACGGCGCAACAGGCAGCCTTTCAGCGGAAAACGATACGTCTTGTATGCCGTTTCGTTACCTTTGCGGCAAACTCTAAATGACATGAATATGGAAATAGTATCTATCGAGAAAAAGACTTTCGAGATGATGGTGGCGGCATTCGGCGCACTCTCGGAGAAGGTCGCCGCCCTGAGGCGCAAAAGCGACACGGGGCGCATGGAAAGATGGCTCACGGGCGAGGAGGTCTGCGGGCAGTTGAGAATAAGCCCGCGCACGTTGCAGACGCTGCGTGACAGGCGGCTTATCGGCTACTCGCAGATAAACCGCAGGTTCTATTACAAGCCAGAGGAGGTGAAGCGGCTGATACCGCTTGTCGGCACGCTCTATCCGCACGGCAGATGATTTGATTTATTCACCCACTGAATCCGAAGTTATGATGAACGAGAACAACGATGTTTTTACGATGGAAGACGAGCCGATAGCCTCTGTGGTGCAGGATATGCGCAAAGGCTCGAAATGGCTGTCCGCATTTCTGGAAAGCTACCGTCCTCCGCTGGACGGGGAACGTTACCTGACGGACGGCGAGGTGTCGGAACTGCTCCGTGTGAGCCGGCGCACCTTGCAGGAATACCGCAACAACCGCGTGTTGCCCTTCATACTTTTGGGAGGGAAGGTGCTTTACCCGGAAACGGGGCTGCGCGGGGTACTGGAAGCGAACTACCGCAAGCCGCTGGAGTGAGGCGGTTTCATGAAAAAGTAAACGGGTGACACCTTTTGTGGTGCTACCCGTTTACTTGTCTTATGGGGTATGTGCAATCAGCAATACCCGGCTTTTCCGTTCTGTATGAACATCACGTATGTCTGCCGTTTCTCTTGTGAGAGTGCCTTTCCCACCAGCCATGTGCGGAACAGGTGGGTGTTGTAGGTATTCACCCTGAAAGCGACCGGGATGATGATTTCAAGGGCGTACACGTCCGCGTGCAGCCCGTTTTCAAGCTGCATGTAGCGGCACACCTCGTAGTCGTTCAGCACGTCCGACTTGCGGACGGCTCTGATGGCGGCGTTCACTGCCGGGACGGTCGTATGGAACAATCCGGCTATTTCGGTGGCGGTCATCCACACGTCGTTACCGGTTACGCTGACTGCCTTGTCCTCGATGATGATTGTGTCACGTTTCATGGCTTTTCTTTTTAGATGGTGCAACCTGCAAATTCCTCGACGCCGTTCAATCTTGCGGCAAGGTTCTCCATGTCCTGATTGAGCTTCTCTTTGGTTATCTTTGCGTAAATCTGCGTCGTCTTTATGCTCTTGTGTCCGAGCATGGAGCTGACCGTTTCGATGGGAACACCGTTGGAGAGGAATATCGTCGTGGCTGCCGTGTGGCGGCTCTGATGCCACGTGATATGCTTGGTGATGCCGCAACGCTTGGCGACGGCACGGATACCGGCAAGGCACGTGTTATAATGCGGAACGGGAAATATCCTGCCGTCCCCGCACAGTCCCCGGTATTTGCCGATTATGCGGTTGGCGATGTCGAGCAGGCGGATGTTGGACACCACGCCCGTTTTCTGGCGGTTGATGTTTATCCACTCGTGTTCGTCGAAGTAGGTGCGGATATTCTCTTCCGTAAGGTTGCGCATATCCGCGAACGACAGCCCCGTGAAGGCGCAGAACAGGTAGAGGTCGCGGTACAATTCCTGTTTGGCGTTTTTCAGTTTCCCCTCCATCAGCAGGCGGATCTCATCTTTGGTCAGGAAACTGCGTGTTGTTTCCTCCTTCTTGATTTCATACTCGCGGAACGGGTCGCGCGTCAGCCACTCGTTGTTGATGGCGATGAATACCATCGTCCGTAACGGGCAGACGTACAGCCACACGGTATTGGTGCAGCAGTGCTTGTCCGTGCGCAGGAACATCTCGAAGTCGGAGATGAAAGCCGGGGTAAGCTCTTTTAGGGCGATGTCCTTCACATGGTAGCGGATGTCGAGGAACTCTTGCATGTGCTTGTAAACGGTGCGGTACTTCAGCAGCGTGCCTTTGGCTTTCATGCCTGCCTCCACCTGCTTCTCGTAGTCCTCGTTGTGCTGGCGGAACACCTGCATCAGCGTGTGGTAGCGGTGTTCCAGTCCGAGAAAGGCGTTCTTCACCTTCTCCGCCGTGACGAAGTTGTCACGCTCCATGATTTCCTGATAATGCCTGTTGATGCGTACCCGCATCTTGTCAAGCATACGGTTCGTTTCGAGTGCCGCCGTGCTTCTGCCCGTGACACGTCCACCTTTGGTGTCCCACAGTTTCGGATCGACAGTCAGTTTGCAGCTGAACTGTGTCTGGCTGCCGTCCACCGTGATGCGTCCCATGACGGGAACTGTCCCGTCCTTTTTCACTACCTGACGCTTGAGGTAGTAGATTACTGAAAATGTACTCTTCATTGTCCTTAATTTTTGGGTTTCAAAATTAGTTGGTGAAGAGTCCGGTGTTGGTACGCAAAACGGGGAGGAACGGCGCAATCTTTTTCCGTAACCTGATTTTTCGCATGAGTTATGGATAACTCACTATTCCTTAGAGCCTTGTTTCGCTATTCGTACCCGTTTGTCGCATTTTCGGGCATGGTTACGAACAAGTAACGTAGCGGCGTCAGGATTTGGCTTCGGCAGGGATTGTAATGGCTTCACGGATTATCGCCACTTCAACCAAAACCCTTGTAACTCAATTCTATCACTATATCTTTCCGCATTTCACTTTTTTGTAGTAACTTTGCTGACGTTTGTTTTAACCTATAATTAAAGAAGAGAATGGTAAGTATGAAAGCATGGACACATGGTTTATGGAGTTTGTTGTGTGCTGGAATGGTAGGTGTTGTCCCGGCAAAGGTTGCCGCTGCTTTGCCGCAAGGAAGCGGTAAAGCCGTGAATTTGGCTTTGGGGGCAGAAGCATTTTCCGGCTCTTGCTATGGTGCCGGATATGAGGCCAAGTATGTGACGGATGGCAATTGGGATACGCGTTGGGCATCAGCCGGACTGTCTGGGACGGTATGGCTTACCTTGGACTTGAAAGGGGAAAGGACGTTCAACTGCATTGATGTTTATGAGACAGAAGGTTACAAAGGACGCATAGAGGAGATTGTCATTTCAGTGTCCAATGACGGAATAGGATGGAAACGTTGGCTGAACCGCAGACCGAGTGATGCACGGACAGTGTTGGTTGGTGAAGAGATGACAGCACGTTATGTACAGGTCTCTTTTTTGGAGTGTAGTCCGGAGGGCATCAACGTAGATGAAATCGGTATCTATGACGACCCGCAAGCTGTGGCTACGCCCGAACCGACGGCGTGGAGGGAGGATGCTCTCGGTTGGATTCGTCAACTGCCTTCCCGTGAGGCCAATGTGTACCAACAGCGTAAGGCACATTTGAAGTACGGAATGTTTATCCATTACGGTATGAATACCTTTTTGGGGCAGGAATGGAGCGATGGTTCATCTCCGGCCTCGGCCTACCATCCGGACTTGTCCACGCTCAATCCCGAGGCTTGGGTCAAGGTGGCATACGAAGGCGGTATGAATTTCATTGTGTTGGTTACGAAGCATCATGACGGTTTTGCTTTGTGGAATACTCAGGTCGGTACGTATAACATCAATCATACGGGCCGGAAAGGCGACCGTCGGGACATCGTAAAAGAAGTAGCGGATGCTTGCCGCAAGTATGGAATCAAGTTGGGGCTATATTATTCTGCTTGGGACCGGAACTGGGATGCGAACCATACGCAGGCCTCCACGGGGTTAGACCGTGTACAGTTGGCGCAGGAATATAATGATTTCGCTTTGGCGCAAATCACCGAACTGATGGACGGGCGTTACGGCGAGATTTCGGAATTCTGGATAGACGGGGCGTGGGTGAAGAGCAATAAGGCATGGGAATTCGGCCGGATGTATGACAAGGTGAAGCGTTTGCAGCCTTCCTGCCAGATGGCGGTCAATACTTGCATCCGTTGTGGACGCACCCCGGACCAATACCAAGGCGGAGAAGAAATCTATTATTTCCCTTCCGACTTTCGTTTGCACGACCCGATGTTTACTCGGCGCGGCGCGGATGCTGACCCGAAAGTCTACCGTCGTGAGGGACAGGACTATTATTTGCCTTTCGAAGCCACGGTCTGTATGAACAACAGTTGGTTTTGGTCTGAAAAGAATAATGCGGAGAGTGTCATGTCTGCCGATAAAATCAAGGCGGCATACGAACACATGGTGGAACAGGGCAATACCTTGGTGGTCAACCTGGCTCCCGGCAAGGACGGATTGTTGAAAGACTACGACGTGGAAGCGTTGTATGAGGGGGCGCGTGCGTTGGGCATTGCCCGTGGCGATGCCCGTTTGAACCGTGGCAAGGAAGAGAGGGCTGTGCGCATAGATTATGTGACGACCAAGGGGTATGTGGCATTTCCCACCCGTTATCTTTATGGGAAGAAAGGGGTTGGCTTTACCGTCAAGGCCGAAGACTTGTCGCAAGACGGCTATCGCTTCGTAGGAAAAGAGGAAGTCGTAGAGGGTCGTTTCGGCAAGACCAAACGTATAGAGTTTGTGTACGAGGATGTGGCCGGAATCCCGGCAAGCGGTAAGTCGGATGGTTCGCTGTCAGGTTCGTATTCATGTCACATGAATTAGTAGGTATGAAGAAAGTTGTTTTTGTTGTGCTTGCAACATTGTGGTTGTTTGCATGTAAAAAAGAAGACGGTAAAAAGGTAGAGTTTCATGCTCTGCCTGTCAGTTCTATAGTGTCGGATACGTTGGAAATAGATTCGGTGCGCATGAATACCTTTTTTTCTAATCCGACTGCTCTTTTCATTATAGATGATTCGTTGATTCTCGTTTTTGATGATAATAGAAGTGATAAGCTTTGCCATTTTATTCATACGAAAGGGGGTGTGGTTAAAAGTTTCGGCGAGTGGGGACGTGCAAGAGGTGAATTTATCTTGCCGCAAGGATTGTCCTTGTCTAAAGATAAGGAGACTTGTTGCGTGTACGATTATAATATGCAATATACTGTTTGCTTTTCCGTAAAAGAGGCACTGGGTGGAGGCAATCCTGTCCAAGATGTGATAAGAATGGAAGAAGTAGAAAGCGGGCGACCTGTGGAGCATCGCTTCCATCAAGTCTTGGCTTTGTCAAACAACCGTTTCCTTGGCTTTGGCAACCATCCTGAAAATAGGGTTCAAATCTTTAATCGGTTAAAGGTGCTTGCCGCGTATTCAGATTTTCCGGTTCTTGACGAAAAAGAAGAGAACAACAGGTCTGTTTGGGGTAATTTGGCATCTTTTGGTGTATCTCCGGATGAAAAACATATCGTCATAACCACCGGGATAGGGGCGGCCTTTGAGATATTGTCTTTGAGTGGGGAAAAAATAAGCCATAAGTTGGTGAAAGGCTTCTATGCTCCGAAATATTCTATTGCTCAGGGAGCCGTTCCGACTTGTGTCGTCGTATGTCCGGAAACAGTAGTCGGATTTAATGCCCTGCATGTGGCAAATGATTGTTTTTATGCCGTGTTAGCCGGGCCGGAAGAGCGGTACAATGAAATCTTGAAATTTGATTTTGGTGGGGAATGTGTGCATAGATATTGTTTTCCGTCGGATATTGTTTATATAAATTGTATGACGGTCGATAAAGGGCGGCTTTGGGCTTTTGTGGAAAATAAGGACGGGGAAATAAAACTTATACAGACAAGGATATGAAGAATGACGGGCATACCCGTCATTCTTTTTCTTTTTTTCTTGATTTTTATCCGGAAAAGCGTTATTTTCGATGTTTGTATGAATCAACGTTGTGTGCGTCGGATATGGGAGCTTTGTCGTTACGGGATATTTCGTTGTTGCCGGTTTTTGCGGGCGTGAAGCAAGTGGGGCCTTGGTGGAATTTCAAGCATGTCATCAGCCCTTTCTATCGTTTGTATTATGTGGAGAGCGGGGCGGCTCGCGTGTGCGTGGATGATGTGTGGTATGAGTTGCGCTCCGGGCAGTTGTTCCTCATTCCGAAATATGCTTGCCATAGTTATGAATGCACGGGAGGGATGAACCATTACTATATCTGTTTCTTTGATGATTGGGTAGGGAACGGGGTGCCTCGTCCCGACAAGATGGCTTTGCAGGTACAGGCAGAGCCTTATGATTTGGCTTTGATGCGACGGTTCCTGCAGTTGAATCCGTGTATGGAACTTGTCAATGTAGACCCCAAGGTCTATAACCGGGCAGTGTACGATGGGGCAACCTGTCTCTCCCATGCCCGAAAGGAGATGGAGAGTTGTGGCATCCTGATGCAGTTGTTTTCCCGTTTTGTTACGGACGAGTGCCTGGGATATTGCTTGGGAGCGGCAGCCGGTGGCAAGTTCGACGAAATTGTGAACTATATCCACAGCCATTTGGACCGGCATATCCCTTTGGCCGAGTTGGCAGACAGGGCTTGTCTGACGGCGGGGCATTTCTCTAAAGTATTCAAACAGGTGATGGGCACGTCCCCCTGTCTTTACATGCAGAACCGGCGTATCAAACGGGCGCAAACCTTGTTGCTGACCACCAATATGACGATAACACAAGTCGCGGAAAGGGTCGGCATTTACAGTCCGGCACAGTTTACCCGTCTGTTTGCCAAGATTGCGGGTTGCAAGCCGAAGGATTACCGGAGCAAGTTGTTGGATTGTTGTTATTAAATGTCCGACATGTGGCACTTGTCGGGACGGTTTGACCTGAAAATAGGAATAATTCCGTAACTTTGTGCCATGAAAACCACGATTAAGCGAAAGCAGGGGGCAAGCTCGCTTGCTTCTGCCGAGCGTGAGTGGTTTATCTAATACCCGACAATGTAGGATATAATTGCTAAAAATATAGAAAATGGAAAAGAAATTCAAGAGAACAACCGTCACGTCGGCTTTGCCATACGCCAACGGTCCGGTGCATATCGGTCATTTGGCAGGGGTGTATGTCCCGGCGGACATTTACGTGCGTTACCTCCGTCTGAAGAAGGAGGACGTGCTTTTCATCGGCGGTTCTGACGAGCATGGCGTGCCCATCACCATCCGGGCCAAGAAGGAGGGCATCACGCCGCAGGACGTGGTAGACCGTTATCATAAAATCATCAAGGACTCCTTCGAGGAATTCGGCATTTCGTTCGATGTGTACGGGCGCACGACGTCCGAAGTGCATTGTGAGACGGCTTCGGAGTTTTTCCGTACCTTGTACGACAAGGGCGAGTTCGTGGAGAAAACTTCTATGCAGTATTACGATGAGGAGGCACATACTTTCCTGGCCGACCGTTACATCACGGGCGAATGCCCCCATTGCCATGCAGAAGGAGCATACGGCGACCAGTGCGAGAAGTGCGGCACGTCGCTGTCCCCCACCGACTTGATCAACCCCAAGAGTGCCATCAGCGGTTCGAAACCGGTGATGCGTGAGACGAAGCATTGGTATCTGCCGTTGGACAAGCACGAGGCATGGTTGCGCCAGTGGATTCTGGAAGACCACAAGGAGTGGCGTAACAACGTGTACGGGCAGTGCAAGAGTTGGCTCGACATGGGTTTGCAGCCCCGTGCCGTGAGCCGTGACTTGGACTGGGGCATCCCCGTGCCGGTGGAAGGTGCCGAGGGCAAGGTGCTTTATGTGTGGTTCGATGCGCCCATCGGCTATATCAGCAATACGAAGGAATTGCTGCCCGATTCGTGGGAGAAATGGTGGAAAGACCCTGAAACCCGTCTGGTGCACTTCATCGGGAAGGACAATATCGTGTTCCATTGTATCGTGTTCCCGGCTATGCTGAAGGCCGAGGGAAGCTATATCCTGCCGGACAACGTGCCGAGCAACGAGTTCCTTAACTTGGAGGGCGACAAGATTTCCACGTCACGGAATTGGGCGGTGTGGTTGCATGAGTACTTGCGCGATTTTCCGGGCAAGCAGGACGTATTGCGCTATGTGCTGACGGCCAATGCTCCGGAAACGAAAGACAACGATTTCACGTGGAAGGATTTTCAGGCCCGCAATAATAACGAATTGGTGGCAGTCTATGGTAATTTCGTGAACCGTGCCTTGCAGCTTACGCAGAAGTATTACGATGGTGTGGTGCCCGCCTGCGGCGAGTTGACGGAGTATGACCGCCAGACGTTGGATGAGTTCAAGGACGTGAAAGCGAAGGTGGAAGAATTGCTCGATGCGTTCAAGTTCCGCGACGCGCAGAAGGAAGCGATGAACTTGGCACGCATCGGTAACAAATATATCGCCGACAGCGAGCCTTGGAAGGTGGTGAAGACCGATCCGGAGCGGGTGAAGACCGTCATCTACATCTCTTTGCAGCTCACGGCCAATTTGGCCATTGCTTTTGAGCCGTTCCTGCCCTTTAGCAGCGAGAAGCTCCGCAAGATGTTGAACATGGAAAGCTTTGAGTGGAACCAGTTGGGGCGTACGGACCTCTTGCAGGCAGGCCACCGGTTGGCCAAGCCGGAACTGTTGTTCGAGAAAATAGAAGACGATGTAATCGAAGCACAAGTGCAGAAGCTGCTGGATACGAAAAAAGCCAATGAGGAAGCCAATTACAAGGCCAAGCCTGTCCGCGAGAATATCGCATTCGAGGATTTCCAGAAGTTGGATATCCGTGTGGGAACGGTATTGGAATGCACCAAAGTGCCCAAAGCGGACAAACTGTTGTGCTTCAAGATTGCCGACGGGTTGGAAAACCGCACAATCGTAAGCGGTATCTCCAAATTCTACAAGCCCGAGGAACTGGTGGGCAAGCAGGTTTGCTTCATTGCCAACCTTGCTCCCCGTAAACTGAAAGGCATCGAAAGCCAAGGCATGATACTTTCGGCACTGAATTATGACGAGTCGCTGAGTGTCATTACCGTAGACCGTGAGGTGAAGCCCGGTTCAGAGGTTTGTTGACAAGATGGCAGGGGCAATGGTATTTGTGTCCTGTATATGATAAAAGGAGAGGAACCGATAGGGTGTTCCTCTCCTTTTTGGGGTTTACAGTCCTCCGTCTACCATCCAGATTCCTTGCGGATTGTCGCGGCGCAAGGCTATGTGGCGGATTGCAGAACTGCCGTCGGGGTGGGTCAGCTTATAGAACACGATGACTCCGTTGTAGCCTTTCTTCTCTTTGGCTTCGCTGAAATCTGAAGCCTTGCAGCCTTTCAAGTCTTCGCTGAGTGTGGGAAGTGAGGCCGTGTAATAGTAAAGTGCTTCTCCTGCCATTTGGGGCTTTCCACAGGTGAGTGCTTTCAGGACTCTTTGTGCGGCTTCCGGGGCAGTCTCGTTCTTTAGCTTTTTCAGGCGTACCGGGGCTTGGATTTCCGGTGCGTGGGCCGGTAGCCAGGTCACTTGTGTCGTGTCGGGGCGTTGTATGAGTTGGGTCGGTGTGAGGTGAAGATTATAGTCAATGCGTTCACTTTTCAGCACAAGCGTCTTTTGTCCATTGCGTTCCCACCATATTTGTATGCTCTTCAGCATCTTGTCTTCTTTTGAGAACACGTTCTCGGTGGTACACCGGTAGCTTGTTTCTTCCCCTTCCATCAAAGTCGCTATGTCGGAACCGTATATCTGGGTATGGGTGACTATGGTGATGGTGGAGTCTGTTTCGGTCGTTTCCATCCGGGCACCTTTGTCATCCAGTAATGCCCTTTTTTGTCGCTCTAACAGAGTTTCGGGGTGGAGCAGCGTGGCGAATCCTTCGGCAAAGTTGGCATCGGGTGTGCCGTATACCCCTGAACCGTTCGTGTCCCACATGTACTGCTTCTCGCCGTCCGACATGATGGTGCGTCCGCCTTCTTTTTCAATCCTCCAGAATGTCTTGGCTTCTTGCCGCATGGATTTGATACTGATATGCGTGAATCCGGATTCCGGATTGATGTAGGCGAAGTTCTCTTTCGGAGTGGTACGGGCGTAGATAGACATGGAGAAGCTTTCCGCGTCTCGTGATTTTTGGATGGATTGCTCGAAAACCAAAGGGATGGCAGTGACGGCCTCCGCTTGTGTGGAGAACAGGTTGCTTAGCCCTGTGCCCACACCGGCTAAGAATATGGCTATGGCGGCCGCTACCTGCAGGATTCTGCGTATCAGTTTTTGTTGGGGGGCACCTTGTGGTTGTGAGGGCTGTAACGTGATAACCGGTTTTTGTTTTCCAAACTCCGGTGAATGCTTGGGCGTAAGTAAGTCTACCGTTTGCATGAAGTCTTCGTAATAAGCACGGCACGAAGCGCATTCCTTCATGTGTTGTCTACAAGCTTCTGCAATGGCCGGATCGGTTTGTTTGTCACATAAGTCGGCCATATATTTCTTAAAATCTTCGCATTTCATGATGTTTTGTTTTTTGGGTTTTTCTACTTTAGGATTTGATTCCTTTTCTGATTTTTTCTATTCCGTACTGGAATCTGGATTTGGCGGTTGTGACCGGTATGTCCAGGATGGCGGCAATGTCCGAGAAACTGTTATTGCCGTGGATACGGAGCCGGATGACTTCGGCTTGTTCCTCCGGGATTCCTGCTAGCAGGGTCGAGATAAGTTGGAACTCTTGTTCGAAGTTTTCGGCTTTTTCTTCACTGACGTGTGTGGCTTGCTCTATCGGCACGAATTGCCGTGTTTGCCGTCGGCGCAACCGGTCGGTGCAGAAATTGGAAAGGCTTCGATAGAGGTAACTGCGCAAGTTTGCCAGGGGATGACCACCTGCATCTTGTTTTTTAGTATGCAGTTGCAGGAAAATGTCTTGTACGGCATCTTCGGCATCGTCTGCGTTTCCTAACCGGTAACAGGCGTATCTCAGCAAATGAGGTCTTTCGCTCTCCATCAATGCGGCTATTTCCCGATGCGGTTTCTTTTCCGGATGGTTGTTTAGGGTTTGTTTCATATTTCATTCATGTTTTTTAGACTGCAATCTGTAATAATGACGCAATAGGGAGATAAAAGACGTAAAAACTGCCTTCTTTTTTAGATATTACCTAATAAAAAAGAAAAAGGCAGTTTTTACACGGAAAAATAGGTCTGCTGTTTAAGGCAGGTTCTTTTTGTCCTCTTCGAGGTCTTGTCGGGGAAGATTGGCTGCCAACAGCAGCCAACCCGCAACACCGGCTACGATGGATCCGCAAAGAATGCCCAGTTTCGCATCATTGAGGAGTGTACTGCCTTCCATACCTATATTATAGTAGGAAAGGTCGGCAATGAACATGGAGACGGTGAACCCGATGCCCGTCAACATGCAGACGCTGAAAAAGTTTTTCCAGTTGCAGCCCTGGGGTAATTGGACGAATCCCAACTTGACTGCCAGCCAAGAGAACGAGAATACGCCTACGAATTTCCCGATGGCCAATCCTAAAAAGACTGCCAGACCTACTCCGTTGAGCAGGCTGTCCATGCTGATGCCTTCTAAGTTCACTCCTGCATTGGCGAAGGCGAAGACCGGAATTACGAAATAATTGATGGGGTTCTGCAAAGCGTCTTCCAAATCCTGTAAAGGGCTAATCGTACGGTCCGAGGCGTGTTCTATATTTTTAAGCAATATGATTTGTTCGTTGGACAGGATAGTAGTCCCCTTATGATTGGTGGTTGCCTGGTCTATGGGGAAACGGTTGATTTTGTTTCGCAGGTGTTTGACGAAGTGAAGGGCAGAAACTCCGGGGCGTGCCGGGACGAAGAAGGCCACGATTACTCCGGCTATGGTGGCATGGATACCGGAATTCAGTAGGGAGTACCAAACGAATGTCCCGATGACGATGTAGAACATTTTGGACATGACATGACGATGGTTGCCGAAGGCCAAAATCACAAGCAGGAGAGCGGCGTAGGCCAAGTATTGGAAATGCAATTCGGTAGAATAAAAAATGGCAATGACCAAAATGCCGCCCAAGTCATCGGCTACGGCCAAGGTGGCCAGAAATATCTTCAGGCCGATGGGAACCCGTTTGCCGAACATGGAGAGTACCCCCAATGAGAACGCAATGTCAGTAGCCATAGGAATTGCGCTACCCCGTAGCATAAGCGGGTCGTCGGGGCAGGTGAGGACGAAAATCAACACGGGAATAGCCATTCCGCCGCAGGCTCCGATGATGGGGAGCAGGGCTTTCTTCATCGTGGAAAGTTCGCCTACGAGAATTTCCCGTTTGATTTCCAGTCCCACGGAAAAGAAGAACAGTGCCATTAAGAAATCGTTGATGAATTCCAACAAGGTGAGGCATTCCTTCCCGTGGCTGAACAGGTTGAAGTTTCCGATGGAGAAACTGACTGGTTTGTCCCACAAGGCACGGTAGGCATCTCCCCAACCGGAATTGGCCACGACCAGGGCCAAAATTGTAACGATAATCAGAATCAGGCTGGAGTTCACGTATTTCCTGAACATGCTAAGAAAAGTATAATTCCTCATGGCTTTTAGGGATTGGGGGTAAGTGTTGGTTTTAATTTTTGCTATTCCATACGATGGGCGTTCCCGTAGTCGTAATACCCTCGGCTTGGATGCTGAGTACCGTAGGTTTGCTGTTGTTATACAAATTGACGGTAGCCTTTCCTTCCGAGTCGAATTTCACATTGGGCATCCAGTACAAGGTACGGCGATAGTCTTTTGTGTCCGGCAAGGGCTTTTGGCTGTAATCGGGGCTATAGAAGTCTTCGCATACGGCATATCCGTCCAACACATAACGTCGGTCACGGTATGTGGGTTGGTAGCCGTCGTTGGGGAATAGGCGGTAGTCGATGATGACATCCGGTTGGTTGTCCCCTTGGTATTTCGGACTGCCTTGTTCGCGGGGGGCATAATCAGTGTAAATATAAAGCTTGTCTAAGTTCCGGAGGTGCCTGTAAGCCTCCATTTTACCTTCTCCGGCCGTGATGACAGGAGGAATCTCAATCTGCGTGCCGTTGAGCATGCGCTGTGGGGCAACGTTCTTGCGGGTATGCTTCAGGTTTATCGGTTTGCCGTCGTACCGGACTTGCAGGAAATAGTCCCTGTCCATGCCCATGTCACCGATATAGGTCAGGGCGACTTGCTGCGGGAAGGTGACCCAGTTGTGTGTGCCGGTGCTCATGCCATAGTCTGCCGTGAGGTTGAACGCGTCGTAAGCGTCTACTACCAAGGCCGGCTTGCTAAGGTCGAGCTTGCGCAACCCGCCCCGTTTGGTTCGTACCGTTATCGTGGCAAGTTGGCGGTCTGTGAAAGATGTTTGTCCACCTTGGCTTTCGAACCGTTCGTCTGCGTCATAGCGCGGTGCGTCGTGGTAATAGCTGTACGGTTTCGGGAATAAGGGATTGAATCGGTTCAACTTGACAAAATAATCCGGGTAGGCCTCCTCGTTGGTGAAGTCCTTCTTCCTTTTTTCCTTGATGTAGTCTTCTCCTTTGTCTTTGTCCGCAGCCGGGAGGAACAGGATGTATTTGTCATATAATAACGGAGTCTTCATGTAAAACATTCCATTCTCCGTTGTTTGCATCAGGTCCATGGTCTGGTTGCCTTGGATGAATGTGGGCCATACGTTGACTTCTTCTTTCAGGTTGCTCATGATGGAACCTGTGGTGAACGGGTCACGTTGGTTGTCCTGAAACATTTGGGTCATAGGATTGTGGTTCGAGGTGTTGCCGGATTCAAGTCCTTTGTTTTCTTGGTTCTGGTTGTCGGCGGCTTCCATGATGTCTTCTATTGTGCCGTCCCGTTCCACGGAGGTGTCAGGGGCGCGCATGGTTCCGGTTTCGGGCAACCAGTTTTCTTCTTTGACATACGTTCCGTAGGCCAATCGGAAATCTTCTATCCGGTTCACACAACCAGATATGGTTTGGAGCTGTTCCGGCATGTGTTGAAGGGCCATAGGTTCGATACCTGACATGGTTTTCCATGAATAACGTCGCCATCCCTGTACCATCATGAGGAGGTCGAGTGCCTGACGTCGGATACTGTCGTCCGCTTCGAAATAGTAACCCGGGTTCTCGACGAAACCTTTCAATTCGCTTCCCAACAGCATTTCCGTAAGGATGTTGCCGTTGTCGTATGTCAGTTCGTCCGTGGCGTGATCGCGTATTGCCAACGACACATTGGGCGTGCCGGTGGTAGGATTCGTCAGTTGGAGTTGCAGGGAGATGGGCTCGAAAGGTTCGTATTGTGCTTTTACTCCGTCGACGGTTAATTGCGGTGTGTCATATTCGTGGTGGTTAACGAATATCAGGCGGTCGGCGTACACACGTCCTTTCCCGTCGAACAGCGTAAACTGGTTTACTCCCGTAGGGAGTTGGTCGGA
The DNA here is from genome assembly GCF_900683745.1 of Paraprevotella xylaniphila YIT 11841. NCBI lineage: Bacteria > Pseudomonadati > Bacteroidota > Bacteroidia > Bacteroidales > Prevotellaceae > Paraprevotella > Paraprevotella xylaniphila. Next base: position 2,252,084 of record NZ_LR215980.1, on the reverse strand, counting down.
CGGAATTTCGACGGTAGCTTTTCCGCTGTCGTCAAGCTTGATGTCATAATAGGCTTTCGATACACCGTTGTGCATGATTTGAAGGCCCATGGCCGGTTTCGGGTTCTGGAGGCCGGAGGATTGGATGGAGGCGCTGACGACCTCCCCCTTTTGTACGACAGCCATGGCGCAGCCCTCCTTGGCCGGTTCGGGCAATGCATACATGTAATCATATCCTTCGTATCGGAATACGGCTTTATATTTCTCTCCGGCCGGTATGTCCGGTAAAGTGAATATGCCGCGTCCCCGGTTCATGCTTTTGGCTCGGGCGATTTCCTTCCCGTTCTTATCCTGTACGGATAGCTCGATGTCGATATGTTTTCCTTCTTCCGTGTTGGCTTCGAACGCTACTCTTCCGGTAGTGCCTTCCACGATGTCTCCTCCTTCGGGATAGAAGCGGAGGTCGAGTTTCGGTTTACCTTTTTCGGATTTGAAATATCTTCGCATCGGTCTGAGCGTCATGTCCTTGGTGTAATCTCCGGGAGTTTTTGGATGGTCGAACACCGGGAATACGCGCGAATAAATCTTATCATAGTCCCGGAAAAAATCCTTGGCCATTGATTTAAAGTAGAACATCAGTTCCGTCCACTTGGAATGTGGGTGTTCATATTGCCCGAAGTTCAGCATCCAACGGGTATATGCCCTTAATTCATAATATCCGGCATATAGGGAGTCGGTGAGCGTGAAAGCCCCGTGCCCCGTTCCGTCCGGCATTTCCACCTGTTGCCGTTCTACCAAGTAACCGTCGGGAGTGAGCAGTTCTACATATAATATCTTACTGAGGTCGGTCAAAGTCTGCCGGTCTGAGCGCGTGACGTATGCTTTGTACCATATCGTGTCGCCTACGAAATAGCAGGTGTTGTCGATGTGGAGAAAGACTTTTTCTTGAGGGACGGCCGTCCCGAATTTTTCTACCTTCTGGCTTAAGACCTCCGGTGTGGCGGAGGTTCGCGGAGTATTTCCCCCTTGTCCCCATGCGAAGAGAGAAGAGCAAAATGCGATACCGAGTGCAATGTTACGTCTCATGATATTTCGTTTAGGTTTGCTAAGTACAAAGATAATAATTAAAATCTCCCATCAATAAGTTTTTACCAAGAAATTCTGAGGTGATATCCACCGTTTATTGTTTTTATATCTATCTTTGCCCCAACTAAGATTATTATGAAACTCGATTATACACATAAAGACTCTTATTATGACACTTATTAAATCTATTTCAGGCATACGCGGAACTATCGGCGGCTGCGTAGGCGACACGCTGAATCCGTTGGACATTGTGAAATATACATCTGCATACGCCGCGTTGATTCGCCGGACGGCTACAGTGAAGGGCAATACAATCGTAGTAGGACGGGATGCACGCATTTCCGGCGAGATGGTCAAGAATGTGGTGTGCGGCACACTGATGGGCATGGGGTTCGATGTGGTCAATATCGGACTGGCTTCCACGCCGACCACCGAACTGGCCGTAACGATGGAAGGGGCCTGCGGCGGCATCATCATCACGGCTTCGCATAACCCCCGGATGTGGAACGCCTTGAAACTCCTTAATGAGAAAGGCGAGTTCCTGAACAAAGAAGAGGGGAACGAAGTGTTGCGGTTGGCAGAGGAAGAAGCGTTTGAATATGCAGACGTGGATCATCTGGGGCACTATCGGGAAGACCATACGTATGACCAAAAGCACATCGATTGGGTCAAGAACCTGAGATTAGTGGACGTGGAGGCGATTCGCAAGGCACATTTTCGCGTGGCCATAGACACAGTCAATTCGGTGGGTGGCATCATCCTGCCTCGGTTGTTGGAACAATTGGGAGTGGAGCAGGTCACAGGGCTGTTTACGGAACCGACGGGAGATTTCGGCCATAACCCCGAACCTTTGGAAAAGAACTTGGGCGACATCAAGGCTTTGATGCAAAAAGGCGGTCACGATTTGGCATTCGTGGTAGACCCGGACGTAGACCGTCTGGCCATGTTCTGCGAGGACGGGACGATGTACGGCGAGGAATACACCTTGGTGACGGTGGCAGACTATATTCTGCAGCATACGCCGGGAAACACGGTGTCTAATTTGAGTTCCACCCGTGCCTTGCGCGATGTGACCCGTATGTACGGAGGGGAATACAGCGCGGCTGCGGTTGGCGAGGTGAACGTGGTGGCCAAGATGAAAGAGACCCGTGCCGTGATCGGCGGGGAAGGCAACGGCGGGGTGATTTATCCGGAGGCGCATTACGGGCGCGACGCATTGGTCGGCATCGCCCTCGTGTTGACCTATCTGGCCCGGACGGGAAAGAAAATGTCCGAACTGCGTGCCACTTATCCGTCATACTTCATGGCCAAGAACCGTATCGACCTGACGCCGGAGACGGATGTGGATGCCATTCTGGAGAAAGTAAAAGACATGTATAAGGACGAGGAGGTGAACGACATCGACGGAGTGAAGATTGATTTCCCCGACAAATGGGTGCATTTGCGTAAAAGCAACACAGAGCCGATTATCCGTGTGTATTCCGAGGCAGCCACGCAGGCTGAGGCGGAGGAAATCGGGCGGAAAGTCATGGACGTGGTGTATTCGCTGGTTTGACGGACCTGTTCATCATTAACCTGAGGATATATGAAAAAACTGTTATTGTATGTGTGGGGCTTGCTCTTCTGTCTGGGGGGGCGGGCCGGTGGAGAACGGGAAACGGTGCTGTTGCGGGACGGATGGCGGTTCATCCGTGCGGACAATGAGTCGTTCGGCGGAGTGCAGGTAGACGACGGAAAGTGGAAACGCGTGTCCGTGCCCCACGATTGGGCGATAAGCGGGCCGTTCGATGCGAATAACGACCGCCAGTTCATGGCCATCGAGCAGGACGGACAGAAAGAGGCGCAAAACCAGTCCGGACGTACGGGAGGACTGCCTTTCGTCGGCGTAGGTTGGTACAGGCTGTATTTCGATGTACCCGGTTTTGGGACAGACAAACGCGTGGTGCTGATGTTCGACGGGGCGATGAGCCACGCGCAAGTCTATGTCAACGGAAAGAAGGTGGGGAATTGGCCGTATGGCTATAATTCCTTTTATTTCGACGTGACGGATGCCGTGAATGCAAAAGACAATGTGTTGGCGGTGCGCTTGGAGAATGAACCCGAAAGCTCTCGTTGGTATCCGGGAGCCGGGTTGTACCGGAACGTGCATCTGGTCGTGTCGGGCAAAGTCGGGGTACGTACATGGGGCACGACTGTCACCACGCCGGCGGTGCGTGAGGATTTTGCGAAAGTGACGGTGCGTACGGAACTGGAATATCCCGAAGGCACGGACTGCAAGGACATCCGCCTGAAAACCGTCCTGCGTGCTCCCGGAGGACAAAAAGTGGCGGAGCGCGAAACCGCTTTGTCGAGGTATGACGAAGGGGTGCTCGAACAGGATTTTGTGGTGGACCGTCCCCTGTTATGGGATTGCGGACATCCGAACCTCTACCGGGCAGACACGGAAGTGTATTATCAGGGACGTTTGAGCGACACTCACCAAACCACGTTCGGCATCCGTACGATTGAAGTCGTCCCCGAAAAAGGCTTCCTGTTGAACGGGAAAAGGTTGGTTTTCCATGGCACGTGCAATCATCACGATTTGGGGCCGTTGGGCACGGCGGTGAATATGCAGGCCATCCGTTACCGGCTGAAGATGCTGAAGGACATGGGCAGCAATGCTTACCGCACGTCGCACAACATGCCGTCACCGGAACTGGTACAAGCCTGCAACGAGATGGGGATGCTGTTGATGGTGGAGACTTTCGATGAGTGGAAAGCCAAGAAAATGGCTAACGGTTACAACAAGTACTACGACGAGTGGGTGGAACGCGACTTGGTGAACGTGATGCGTCATTACCGCAACGACCCGTCGGTCGTGATGTGGTGCATCGGCAACGAAGTGCCCGACCAAGGTTCGGCGCAGGGAGCGAAGTTGTGCCGGATGATGCAGGACATCGTGCACCGCGAAGATCCCACGCGGCCCTGCACGCAAGGCATGGACCGTGTGGATGCCGCCATCAAGAGCCACGTGGCGGCTATCATGGACATCCCGGGCTTCAATTATCGTTCCCATCTTTACCAGAAGGCTTATAAGGCATTGCCGCAGCAAGTGGTGCTAGGGTCGGAAACGGCTTCTACGGTAAGCTCACGAGGCGTGTATAAGTTCCCTGTGGAACGCAAGGCCGGGGCGAAATACGACGACCACCAGTCTTCTTCTTACGATGTGGAACACTGCAGTTGGAGCGACCTGCCGGAGGATAATTTCATTCTGTCCGAGGATTTGCCCTACGATATGGGCGAGTTCGTGTGGACGGGCTTCGACTACTTGGGCGAACCGACACCGTATTATGACGATTGGCCCAGCCACTCTTCGCTGTTCGGCATCATCGACTTGGCTTACCTGCCCAAGGATCGTTATTACCTTTACCGCAGCGTATGGAACAAGGCGGTAGAAACCTTGCACATCCTTCCGCACTGGACTTGGCCGGGGCGTGAAGGCGAGGTGACCCCTGTATTCGTGTACACCAATTACCCCACGGTGGAGCTTTTCATCAATGGCAAGAGCCAAGGGAAACGTACGAAAGCCCCCACCGTCAGGCTCGACGAGACGGAAAACGATGAGGCGCGCCGTGCTTTGGCCCGCCAGAAACGTTACCGGCTGATGTGGATGGACACGCGTTACGAGCCGGGCGAGGTGAGGGCTGTGGCCTACGACGAAAGCGGACGGAAGCGCGCAGAGCAGGTCGTCCGTACGGCAGGTAAGCCTTACCGCATCGTATTAAAGGCCGACAAGGACACGTTGGATGCGGATTTGCGGGATGAGGACTTGGCTTTTGTAACGGTCAGCGTGGTAGACCGCGAGGGCAATCTCTGTCCCGACGCACAGCAAACGGTGAAGTTTTCTGTTCGTGGAGCGGGGTATTACAAGGCCGGAGCCAACGGCAACCCCGTGTGTCTTGAACCGTTCGGCCGGCCGCAAATGCCTGTGTTCAACGGACAGATGACCGCGATCGTGGCGGAAAAAGGACAAGCCGGAACCCTCCGCCTGAAAGCGGAAGCCAAAGGACTGAAGTCTGCCGAACTGGTCTTGCCAGTCAAGCGGACGGAATAAGCCCGGAGGGGAGGAGGGAATCCCTTTTTCCTATTCCTGCGTCTCCGGGGCATAGGTCTCGATGAAATCCTTCTCGAAAGGAAGCGTACGGAGCACGTTCAGGTGAGAACGTGCTTCTTCTTTTTTATGTAAGGCTAAGCAAATCCGGACCATCTGTTTGAGCAGGAACGGAGACGGGCCTTCGGTCTTCAAGTCCGCTTTGCCCAGTTCATAAGCGATGGGGTATTGTTCAGAAGCGATGCAGTAGTCCATCAGGAAGTAGTTCCGGGCGTTTTCGAGCTTGCCGTCACGGTTATGCAGGTAAATGGGGCGGCTTGTCGGCGGTAACATGTCTATGGGCACTTTGGGCACATCGTTTTTGTCTTCCATCCGCGAAATGGCGTAGTAAGCCGCCACCGTGCTGTAGGTAAGCCCGGAGCGGGATGCAGTGGTTTGCATGCCCTTCCAGTCCTGCCGTTCCAGTTCGCGCTGCATCCTGGCTGTAGGGCGTACGTAGGGGCGATACCATTCGTTCATACCCACGGCTCCGGCTCCCAAAATGAGGATGAATCCCATGGCTTTCCATTCGTCGAGCGGACGGTTGTAAGCCGGTGGGGTGAACAACCCCGAGAGTTTTTTCCGGCTGAACGAACGTACGAAAACGGCTTGGCAAGCCAGAATGAGGAGGATGCAGAAGGGAATGCCGAGCAGTTTACCTGTTTCCGCCTGATAGTAAATGTCGAAACCGTGGTAGACGACCACATAAATAAAAACGAATGCCGGGATGTATTTCAGGTATCCGAACCGGCCGCGCAACCTGAAGACATAGCCGAACAGCCAAGAGATGAGGGTAAGCATGCCCGACAGGAGGGCGCCGCCCCAAAAGGGCGAGTGGAAAGCTTGGAGCAAGGCGCGCCCGATGATCCACAATGAACCGTAAGGCTTCTCCCATACAGGCCGCAGAGCCTCTAAATCGGTGGTAAAGAAACTGTGCTGTTGGGCGATATAAAGCACATCGCCGTAATAAATGCCGAAAAACGCCCAAAAGGCGAAAAAGAATGCTTTCAGGGAGTCCGGCCATTCCGTCATTACACGGGAGGTGCGGTTTTCCGGTGAATTTTTTTGTTGGTTGTTCATGGGGGGATGGGGTTAAAGGGTTAATTTATGCAGCCAGTATCCGGCCTTGTTTTGGATTTCCGTTTGTTGTTTCTCCAACTCTTGGATGATACCGCATTGTTGTACGGAGCCCCGGACGGCCACCGCGTCGTCCACGGCGGTTTCCTCGTCGCTGTCGATACCGAAACCGGCAAGAGAACCCGTCGAGATGTCCTTCGTGGCATCGGCTATGATTTGCCGGTTGAGTGCCGTGGCGGCGGTTTCCCATTTCCGGATGACGGGCAGGCAGAGCGACGGGATGAAGTCCTTGCCGTAGGCATCGGGGTATATCTCGTGCAATAGGTTCCACGTCCAAGCCCAGGCGAAATCGTCATATCGGTCGTGGATAAGCCGGAACCGTTCCCCCAATTTTTCTATGCGGTCGAGTTGTCCGGTGGTGATGGTTCTTATTATGTCATTGATTTCGCTTATGGGTGCCAACATGCCGCCGATGTCTCCCCAATGGTCGCTGCATGCTGCACGGGGGCGCAGGAGTTCGCATAGCCCGTCCGAAGGCATGCCCTCATGCGTCTCTAATTGCCGGATCAGTTGTTCGCCCAAGTAACGGTCTAAGGCTAGCCTGTACCATTCTATGCCTTGCTTCACTGATTTCTCTTTGAGCCGCAAGCCGTTCCATGTGATTTCCTTTGCATCTTCCCCGAAACGTCCGTTCAGTCCTTCCAAGGTGTGTATGGCCTGCCATACCCGTTCCATCGTATAAGGGGAAAAGGCGTCGAAGGAGACCGTGTCGGTTTGGGGCACACGTGGGGAACGCCTGTCGCGTGCAGGCCATTTCCCGATGTCGCGCAGCGTGCCCACCCCGCGCAGGGTGATGCCGGGGAGTACGTAATAAGCGTTCCCTTGTTCCACGAGGTAGGAGAAGGGCCATTCGTGACTGTCCGTCCCGGGGGGGCAATGCCCCATGACCAACGAAAATGCTCCGATATGTGCAGGCCACGAGATGTGGCATCCCGAAACCGTCTTGCAGCCTCGTTCCAAAACGCCGTGGTGGCGGGGGCCAAGTTTATAGGCGTGGTTGCTTTGGTTGGTGCCTGAACCTGCATTCATGAACGAGAACATGCCGCCTATCAACAGCGTGGACTTGTGATGTGTCACCGTATAGGGGCCAGCCAGTATGGCGCATGACTCGCCGTGCTCGGCTTGGCTGTTGCAAGCGAAGTAGGAGTCTGTGGCAGAGAAGCCGTGCCCGATGGCGGAGGCTTGTCCCACGTAGCAACGGCTGAGCATCGCGCCATCAGTGACGTGGCAACCGTTTTGCAGGATGAAATCGCGGGCGATGACCAAATCGCCTACAAAGGTAGGGGTGTCCGGATGGCTGCATACCGTGCCGTTTTCCAACCGGACGGCACCTTCCAGACAGCTGCAAGGCCCGATTTTCACGTTGCGGATCAGTCCGCAGCGGAGTATCCGTGTGCTTTCGCCTATCTTGCCACGGTTGCCGGTTTGCCGTGCGGCGTAGTCCGAAACCAACCGGCGGAGGTTTTGCGTCAACAAGGCATCGTGGCGGTACATGGCCTGCATGTACGCTTCCTGTGCCGACAGGCGGTCGTGGATGAGGATGTCCCGTCCTCCGCTTTCGCTCATGACATGGAGTTCCGTACCGTTGCCGAAAGAGGACGGGCCGGTCATGGCAATGGTGTCCGTATGGAGGACGATGCACTCCGGGGCGATGTCGTAATGGGCGATATACCCGTGGACGTGGGCTATCAGGCAGTCGTCGCCCACGGTGGTACAGTGCAGCGTGGCATGGCGGATACCCGTATGGAGCGTGATTCCGCCCGGCAGCGTGACGGTCTTTTGGAAATTCCCGATACGGTTGGAGCCGGAAAAATGCACGTACGCCAGATGGTGGAGGTCGATATCCGGGTGGACTTCAATGAGTTGCCAGTCCTCGGCCGTGCAGCCTTGCTGTTCCAATTGTCGGATTTCGGCGGGAAGCAGTCGCCGGTATGCTGTGTCGGTATGCGTCTGTAGTTCCATGTCTTTTTCTATGTTGGTTTATTCGAGTTCCTGTTTGGAGGTATAAAGAAACGTTTTTTTTTTGAAAGTCAGTGAGGTTTGCCTTATTTTTTTTGCAAGTTTCTCTGGATGGGGATGGCCACGGACTTTATGCTATGGGTGGGCGTGCCAGGCTTTGGAAACAAGGCTTTGTCAAATGAAATCCGACTTCAAAGAGTGTGCGGATTTACCTTGCGGAGAATGTTTTTTCGTTCTGCGCCAAATGAAAAATCATTCTCAGGAGAATGAAAAATCGTTTGGCGCAGATTTTTTTGCCGTTCTATGTGGATTTCTATTTTGTTGTGAGTGAGGTGGTTGCGCAATATGGAGAGACGGTGGAGATACGGGGCTTCGGTGTCTTGGTTTTTCAATGCCTCACCGTAGGGCATAAAAAAAAGGGTCAGCGCTCTGACCCAACCTTTGTTAACCTTAAATCTAATACTATGAAAAACACGATGCAAAGGTAGGGAGTTTTGGCTTTCCGGCAAAATATCCGGCTTTTAATATCGAAAAAATGGCTTTTTCTTGATTTATATCAATACGGAGTGCTTTTTTGTGCTAACTTTGTCGGGCAAGAACAAATATATGGTACAAGAATGCTTTGTAGACAATGGATTTGGTTGAAAAGGTTCAGGCATCGTCGCGGATACGGGGTGCACTCTCCCTTTGCGTTCGACTTCCTGACGTATGTGGTGTATGAGCGTGGGGAATATTACGCCTATCGGGAGTTGAAGAAACGCTATCCCGTGTTTTGCCTCTTTGGGGGCTTTCACCGGTTGAAATGCCGCAAGTTCCTTTTTCGCCTGTCCAACTATGTGCATCCGTCGTTAATCCGGATATACGGGCATTTGGAAGAGGCGGAAACGGCTTACTTGGCAGAGGGATGCCGTTCGGCTGCGGTATGCCGGGATGCGTTTTGGAAAGTGAGGGTGCAGGAGAACGGAGGTTTCGTGCGGCAGAAGGAACTGATGGTCGTGGGTAGGGGGATTGCTCCCCGGCATTGGACGGCTGTGGTTTCGCGTCCGTTGACAAGGTGTTCGGTGTGCCTCCTTTTCGGCATACGGGCATCAAAAGCGGCTTTGCGGGCGTGGAACGATGTGAAACGTTTGCCGGAAATCGTAGTGACTTTCGATCTTTACGACTATGGTCTTGTGTTTTATGACCGTTCCAAGCAACGGCAAGATTATATCGTGAATTTTTAAATATACGGAAGAATGAAGAAAAGTAAAGTATATACCCGTACGGGCGACGGGGGAATGACCAGCTTGAGCGGGGGCGTGCGGGTGCCGAAGACGGATGTCCGCGTGGAAGCGTACGGGACTGTGGACGAGTTGAATGCCCACATCGGCGAGTTGATTACTTATTTGGAAGGTGAGGAAGACCGCAAGTTCCTGACAGGTATCCAATGTGACTTGTTCACGATAGGGGCCTATCTGGCTACGGAGCCCTCACGTGCGGAAAAGTTTGGCCGGGAGGTGGTAACGGGAGAAGACGTGGCGCGCCTGGAGCAAGCCATAGATGAGGCGGAAGACGGACTTCCCGGTTGGCGTGGTTTCGTGCTTCCCGGTGGATCCAGGGGGGCGGCCGTATGCCATGTTTGCCGCACCGTGTGCCGCAGGGCGGAACGGCGTATTTTGGAACTGTCCGGAAGTGCGCCGGTGATGCCGGAGGTTTGTGCGTATGTTAACCGCTTGTCCGATTATTTGTTTGTGTTGTCCCGTAAAATGCTATTTATAGAGGGGAAAGATGAAATTGTGTGGAAGAAACGTTGATGGTATCGAAAATATTATTATTTTTGCGCACAAAATAGAAAAACGAAGTTGTTATAAATATTAAGGACTATGTATTGGACACTGGAATTGGCTTCAAAGTTAGAAGATGCGCCATGGCCTGCCACCAAGGATGAACTGATTGATTATGCGATGCGTTCTGGCGCCCCGTTGGAAGTGATCGAGAACCTGCAAGAGATAGAGGATGAAGGCGAAATATATGAGACGATAGAAGATGTGTGGCCTGATTATCCTACGAAAGAGGATTTTCTTTTCAACGAGGACGAGTATTGATGTGCGTCGGTAGGGGAAAGACGGAAAGGCCTGAAGTGATTACTGGAGCGGGTGTACGTGTGCATCCGCTCCATTGTTTTACTTGAAACCGCGATTTTCGTGCGATGTCGGACAATAAAAAGAAAAAGATTCTGTTTCCTTAAAGTATAACAGTTGTAGAAACGGTGAAGACAAAGGGAAAACTGATAGGGCTTATTTTGGTATTGAGCTTGTTGCCCCAGTGGGCCACGGCTCAGTACGACCCGTCTTTTGTCAACTATTGGGCCATGGCACCTTTTTATAATCCCGCAGCGACGGGCCAGGCTCCCGTGCTGAACTTCCAAGGGGCGTACAGCATGCAGATGGCCGGCTTTGAAAACGCCCCTGCCGTAATGTATGCCTATGTGGATTTGCCGTTGTTCTTCATCAGCGCGAAGCACGGTGCCGGAGTGGGGTTCACCAACGACCAGATAGGCCTGTTCAAACACCAGAAGTTTTTTCTGCAATATGCTTACCACCAACCTTTATGGGGAGGCCGGCTGAGTGGAGGTATCCATTTGTCCATGCTCAGTGAGACGTTCGATGGGGGAGGGTTGGATTTGGGAGAGTCCGGAGACCCCGCTTTTCCTACAGCTGAGGCCAACGGGGCCGGTTTCGATATGAATTTCGGCATCCAGTATGCCCGTAAGTCATGGTACGCCGGCTTTGCCATGATGCATTGTACTTCGCCGACCATCACCTTGGGAGAGGAAAAAGTGAACGAATTTAAGGTCTCTCCTTCTTATTATTTGACGGGTGGGTACAATATACGGCTTAAAAGTCCGTTATATACCATACATACGACCGCCATGCTGCGTTCCGATGCCGTAGGTTTCCGTGCGGACATGACGGGGCGCATCGCTTATCATGGCAGCAAGCATGAGTTGTACGGCGGAGTGTCGTATAGCCCGACGAATTCGGTCAGTTTTCTCTTCGGCGGGGACTTCCACGGCATCAATCTCGGTTATGCGTACGAAATGTACACGGCTGGTATCGGGGCATTGAATGGTAGTCATGAAATCATCATCGGCTATAAGACGGAGTTGAATCTGTTTAAGAAAGGAAAGAATAAACATAAAAGCGTAAGAATATTATAATAATGAATATGAAGTGTTGTGGGTTGATATGGGGAATGATGGCAGGTCTGGCGTTCAGTTCTTGTCTGGGACCCCGTTCGGCGTCCACCGCTACGGGTGGAGAAGTGACCGGTGTCGGGGGAACGGCCTACAGTGAACCGACTCCTTACGGGATGGTTTTCGTGAAGAAAGGTTCATTGAAAATCGGTACGGAAGAAACCGATTCGTTGTGGGGGATGACCATTCCTACCCGGGAAATCTCGGTCGACGGCTTCTGGATGGATGCCAATGAAGTGTCGAATGCCAAATACCGCCAGTTCGTTTTTTGGGTGCGCGACTCTATTATCCGTGAACGTCTGGCCGACCCCGCATACGCAGGTGACGAAACTTACAAGATAGAAGAGGATAAATACGGGAATCCCGTTACGCCTTATTTAAATTGGAAGAAACCGATACCCTGGAAAAAGCCCAATGAAGATGAGTTGCGGGCTATTGAAAGCGTGTACGTGACAAATCCGGTCACGGGGGAGCGGATGTTGGATGCACGTCAGATGAATTACCGTTATGAAGTGTTCGACTATACTGCTGCTGCTTTGCGCAAGCACCGCCTGAATCCGGAGGAACGCAACCTGAATACCGATCATGCAGTGGATGCGGACGAAGTGGTCATGATATCCAAAGACACGGCTTACATCGACGACGAAGGGCGCATCGTGCGTGAAACCGTTACCCGTCCGCTTTCGGGGTTACATGATTTCCTGAATACTTATATCGTGAACATTTATCCGGATACGACGTGTTGGGTGAACGACTTTTCCAATGCGGAAAACGAACGTTACATGTTGCAGTACTTCTCCAACCCGGCTTATAATGATTATCCCGTGGTGGGAGTGACTTGGGAACAGGCCAATGCCTTCTGCGATTGGCGTACGGAGTTTCTGAAACGCGGTTTGGGGGCGGCAGCCCGTCAGATACAGCCTTACCGTTTGCCGACAGAGGTGGAATGGGAATTTGCCGCACGCGGTCCCGAAGGTGCTTTGTTCCCGTGGGAGACGAAAGGGGTGAAAAGCGAGAAAGATTGTTATTTTGCCAACTTCAAGCCCGACCGTGGGGATTATACGGATGACGGGAGCTTGATAACGTCTAAAGGTGGTTCTTATTCGGCCAATTCCAACGGTTTGTTCGATATGGCGGGAAACGTGGCGGAATGGACGAGTACGGTGTATACCGAATCGGGTGTGGACGGCATGAGCGACATGAACCCCGAGCTGAAATACAATGCCGCGAAAGAAGATCCTTATCGCCTGAAGAAGAAGTCGGTGAGGGGTGGTTCTTGGAAAGATCCGGAATCCATGATACGTTCCGTATGGCGTTCATATGAATATCAAAACCAACCTCGTTCGTACATCGGTTTCCGTTGTGTACGTTCCGTGTCGGGGACAACTAATAAACGTAAATAGAAAGATTAAAGAGGTAAAAATATGGCTAAGAATAGAAAAAACATAATAATCCGTATTCAGGATTGGATTGAGTCGGTACCTGGACAGACATTCCTGAATTATGCGTACAGTTGGGGAGCAGCCGTGGTTATTCTTGGAGCTTTGTTCAAACTGACTCATATCCCCGGGGCTAATGCGATGTTGTTCATCGGTATGGGTACGGAGGTTTTGGTGTTTTTCATCTCCGGTTTCGACCGTCCGGCAGAACTGAAGCGCGATGAAGACCGGATGAGTCTGGCTTCGGATGAAGAGGATTGGGATGAAGAGGCTGTTGGCGGAAAGGAAGCCGGGAACCTTCCTGAGGCTGCGCAAGGTGGAGTGGCCCAACCGGTTGTGTCCGGTGGAGGGGTATCCCAACCCATAGTTGTGGGAGGGCCGGTCGTAGTCGGAGGAAATGGAGGCACTCCTCTTTCCGGAGCAACGGCTGCTGTAAATCCGGAAGTTTCTGGCGCAGCAGGCGGCGGAACACAAGGCATGCAGGACAGCGAGGGGCAACAGGCATTGGATATAAAGGCTTTGGCCGATATGGTGAATGCTTCCAATGCAGAACTTTTTGCCAAAGTGCTTGAAGATGCCCGTAATGCTTCTACTCCCGAAATGAAGGAGGCGGCTGAAAACTATGTGGAAGAGCTGAAGACGTTGACCGAAACCTTGGCGCGCGTGTCCGAACAGGCTGAACACATGACGCGTGATGCCAAGGAGATGGATAATCTGAATCGTACGCTGACGGGTATCAACACGATATACGAGATGCAGTTGAAGAGTATCAGCACGCAGGTGGGCACGATAGACCAAATCAACGAACAGACCCGCAAGATGGCGCGTCAGATAGAAGAATTGAACGGTATTTACAACCGTATGATTCAGGCCTTGACGGTGAACATGAAACATACGCCGGGCGGTTCGATAACAGAATAAACGGATTAATCAGAAAGGAATACGAAATGGCATCCCAGCAAAATAGAATGTCTCCGCGCCAGAAGATGATCAACCTCATGTATGTGGTGTTGATGGCCATGTTGGCCCTGAATGTGTCTTCCGATGTGTTGAACGGTTTTTCATTGGTGGAAGACAGCCTTCTGCGGACTACGGCGAATGCTTCTGCGTCCAACGAAGCTCTTTATAGGGATTTGCAGGGACAGATGGAGGCCAATCCGGCCAAAGTGAAGGAATGGTTCGACAAGGCACAATATGTGAAGAAAATCTCAGACTCCTTATATAATTATGCGGAAGTCCTGAAAGTCAGTATCGTGAAACAGGCTGACGGGGCAGACGGTGACGTGAAAAACGTGCAGAACAAGGAGGACCTGGAGGCGGCTTCCCATGTGATGTTGGCACCGCGCAGAGGAGAAGGACAGAGGTTGTTCGCGGCCATCAACAATTTCCGTGAAAGCATCGTCGGCATGTTGACAGACGAGGCACAAAAGAAAATCATTGCGGACAACCTGAGTACGGAAGTGCCGGACAAGGCCGGTACTTTGGGGAAGAATTGGCAAGAGTATATGTTTGAGAATACGCCGGTGGCTGCGGCAGTCACTTTGCTCTCCAAATTGCAAAGTGATGTGCGGTATGCCGAAGGAGAGGTGCTTCATGCCTTGGTGGCCAATATAGACATGAAAGACTTGCGTGTGAACGAGTTGAATGCGTTTGTGATACCGGCTTCGCGTACGGTGGTACAAGGTGGAAAGTTCAGTGCCCAGATTATCATGGCTGCTGTGGATACGACCCAACGTCCGACGGTATATGTCGGCGGACGGCAAATCACTTCGCCGGGCGGACTGTATGAGACGGTTTGCAGCAGTACGGGCGATTATACGCTGAAAGGTTATATTGAGATGATGGACGGACGTGGCCAGATGGTGCGCAGGGACTTCTCTCAGCCTTACACCGTGGTGGCTCCTTCGGCTACGGTGTCGGCAGACTTGATGAATGTGTTGTATGCCGGATATGAGAACCCCATGAGCGTGTCTATTCCCGGGGTTCCGGCCAATAAGGTGGTGGCTTCCATGAGCGGAGGAGTGTTGCAGCCCACAGGGGCGGGCAAATATATGGCCCGACCGGCAGAAGTAGGCAAGGATGCCGTGATTACGGTCAATGCCAATATGGAGGGACGCATGCAGAAGATGGGACAGTTTGCCTTTCGTGTGCGTAAGTTGCCCGACCCGTCGGCTTATATAGAGTATGCGGCGGAAGGCGGAAATAACCGTTTCCGTGGCGGGCGCTTGTCCAAACAAGTGTTGATGGGGACGAAAGGCATCGGCGCAGCTATTGATGACGGGCTTTTGAATATTGAATTCCGGGTGCAAGGGTTCGAGACGGTGTTTTTCGACAATATGGGCAATGCCGTACCGGCGGTGTCGAACAGTGCGTCTTTCACCGAGCAACAACGTACGATGTTCCGTTCGTTGGGACGTGGGAAACGGTTTTATATTTCCCGTATAAGAGCCGTAGGACCCGACGGGGCTGAGCGGACGCTCGATGGCTCTATGGAAGTGATTGTCAACTAATGAATGGATGGAAATGAAGACTATGAGTAAAAATAAGATAAGGATGAAACGTCTGTTTTTTGTTTTGTTAGGAGTTGCCCTGTACATGCAGGCGGAGGCGCAGCCGGCTCGCCGCAGGGTGAAACCCAATGATGCAGACAAGGCCGAGAAGACCGTGGACCGTGCCAGTTTACAGTTCCCCGTGGCGGTGGAAGTGCCTGAGGATGTGGTGTGGCGTCGCGATGTGTATCGTCAGTTGGATCTGACGTTGGACAAGAATGCCCCTCTATATTATCCGGTGGAGCCTTCTGCAGGCCATATAAACTTGTTTACGTATCTGTTCGACTTGTTGCTGACGGGAAAGATTACGGCATACCAATATAAACTGGATGGCAACGAGTCTTTTACTTCGCGTGATAAGGTGGACGTGAAAGAATTGTTGGAACGTTATCATATATATTACGAGGAGCAGAACGGGCGGCCTCGTGTGAATGCTAGCGATATTCCCTCGGCTGAAGTTTCCCGTTATTATATAAAGGAGAGTTCTTATTTCGACCAAAGGACTTCGACATTCCGTACGAAAGTCACGGCTTTGTGCCCGGTGCTCATGCGGGGAGATGATTTTGGTGGAGAGGCTACCCCATATCCTTTGTTCTGGCTCAAATATGATGATATCAGTACGTATTTGGCCCGTCACGCGATGATGGCAAGCAATTACAACAACGTGACGAACATGACGGCGGCAGATTATTTCTCCATGAACCTGTATGACGGAAAGATTTATAAGACAAACAATATGCAAGGGAAGGTGTTGGCTAACTATTGCAAGACGGATAGTGCCATGGCTAACGAACAGAAGCGGATAGAGAAACAACTTTCCGATTTTGAAAAACATGTTTGGGGGCATGACGACTCGGTGGCTGTGGATACGACGGCGGCCAAGGAGGCTGTGGAAACGAAAAAGGGGAAAGCTTCCCGGGCTACGCGTAACTCGCGTCGTGCTTCATCGTCTTCGGATGAACCGAAAAAAGCGAAAGCCGAAAAGACTAAGGTTTCCAAGACGCGTAGGGGCAGTTCCGGTAACTCCGGTTCTTCAACTCCAAGGGTGACTGTACGCAGGCAACGCAGATAATAAAAAAGAGATATATTTCCGGAAAAAGTTGATAGTACGGCAAACAGTTGCTATCTTTGTTTTCCGATAAGAAATAAAAAGCAAACTTCTATGAAGAAATTAAGTGCAGTATTGATGTGCATGGTGGCGTTATTATGGGCGGCACCTGCCAATGCGCAGTTCAAGTGGGGACTTGAAGGCGGTGTGAACTTGAGTAAGGCAAGTATAAAGGGGGATGGCGGTTTGTTTGATGCCTCCAACCGTACGGGATGGTTTGTCGGACCGAAGGTGCAGATGACCATGCCAGTTATTGGATTGGGGATAGACGCTTCCCTTCTCTACTCCCAGAAGTACATGAAGATGGACTTCTCGGGTGAAGTAGACGGGGAGAATGTCAACGGGAGTACGCCTAACAAATCCCTGCCTTACGTGGAGATTCCCATTAATTTGAGGTATAATTTTGGTTTTAGCAGCCTGGTCGGCGTTTATTTGGCTACAGGTCCACAATACAACTGGTATCTGGGGAGTCGTAATTTAAAGTATGCTGGTGAAAGTATAGGAAGTTTGGAACGCTCTACATTCAGTTGGAATGTGGGAGCCGGTGTGACGTTGCTTAGCCATTTGCAAGTAGGTGTGACTTACAATATCGCCATGGGTGAGACCGGAAAATTAGGCGGTGTGGGCGATGTCATAGAAGAGTTTGACGTAAAGAACAACACATGGCAAGTTCGTTTGGCTTACTTGTTTTAATGTAGTCCGATAGAAAATGGAATAAACGGAAGCTGTCTGCATGGAGCGGGCGGCTTTCTTTTTGCCTGTTTACTCCTTTTGTCGTATTTTTGTAGTCCATTAAAATCCGTTCGTATGAAATTTGTAGATGTCATTCTTCCTCTTCCCTTGTCGGCTACTTATACATACGCTTTGCCCGAAGAGTGGCAAGAGGCGGTACGGCCGGGTTGCCGTGTTATCGTACCGTTTGGAGCCAAAAAGTTTTATACGGCTATTGTGGTGGAAGTTCACGGGCGGCAACCGCAAGGTTATGCCGTGAAAGCCGTATGGGAGACACTTGATCCTGCTCCCGTTTTACTTCCTGTGCAGTTGGATTTTTGGAGATGGTTGGCGGACTATTACCTTTGTGCCGTGGGGGATGTGTATAAGGCAGCCCTGCCGTCCGGTATGAAACTGGAAAGCGAGAGCAAGGTGGTGGTAAACAGTGAATATGCGGGAAATTCCGTTTTGTCGGAACGGGAACAACGGGTCGTTACTTTGGTTTCGAGACGTTTTGAATCGACCATGACGCGACTTCAAAAAGAATGTGAGGATTTTCGGGTACTACGGGTGGTAAGGTCTTTGATGGACAAGGGCGTCCTTGCCATGAAAGAGGAAGTCAAACGGAGCTATAAGCCCCGCACGGAAGTTCATGTGCGCTTGTCGGAGACCTATTTTGACGAAAAGAAACTTCATGAATTGCTTGACGGTTTAGGAAGAGCCCCCAAACAGCAGTCCCTTTTATTAAAGTATTTAGAACTGGCAGGTGCCGGAACGGCTTTCCGGTTGCGTAACCCGAAGATGTTGGCGGAGGTGGGACGGAAGGCACTGATGGAAGCAGCCGACGGCAGTCTGGCGATTTGCCGTGCCTTGGAGGAGAAAGGCGTATTGGAGGCCTACCCATACGAGATAGGTCGTTTGGCGCATACGGAGGTCGCCGACACGCTTGGTGTTTCTCCTTTGAGTGAGGCACAGGCAAAGGCGTTCAGAGAGTTGGAAGAAGCTTTTGACCGTCATCCGGTATGCTTGCTTCACGGGGTGACATCGAGCGGAAAGACCGAGGTCTACATTCATTTGATTCGTCAGATGATAGCCGAAGGGAAACAGGTGCTTTACTTGGTGCCGGAGATTGTGCTGACCACCCAGTTGACGGACAGGCTATACCGCGTGTTCGGCAACCGTATGGGCGTGTACCATTCCAAGTTTCCCGATGCCGAACGTGTCGAGATTTGGCAAAAACAGTTGTCCGGACAGCCTTACGATATAATTGTAGGCGTTCGTTCATCCGTCTTCTTGCCTTTCCGTCATTTGGGGTTGGTCATTGTGGACGAAGAGCATGAGCAATCTTATAAGCAGCAGGACCCTGCACCGCGTTACCATGCCCGGAATGCGGCGATCATGTTAGCCCGGATGTACGGTGCCCGTACATTGCTCGGTACGGCAACTCCGGCGTTGGAGACTTATTATAACGTCCGCATGGGCAAATACGGATTGGTGGAGTTGACCGAACGTTTCGGGCAGGTGCGTTTGCCGGAAGTCGAGGTGGTGGATATTAAAGAGCTGCAGCGCAAAAGGCGCATGGTCGGTCCGTTCTCACCGCGTTTGTTGGAAGAGATGCGTCGGGCGTTGGAAAACAAGGAACAGGTCATATTGTTCCAGAACCGGCGAGGTTACGCTCCGATGATAGAATGCCACACGTGCGGTTGGGTGCCCAAGTGCAAAAACTGCGATGTCAGCCTGACGTACCATAAGGGACTGAACCAAATGACTTGCCACTATTGCGGCTACACGTGTAACGTGCCGGTGCGCTGTCCGGCCTGTGAAGGTACGGAACTGGTGCAGAGAGGGCTCGGTACGGAAAAGGTGGAAGATGCCGTACGTCAAGTCTTTCCGGAGGCCGCCGTGGCCCGGATGGACTTGGATACGACCCGTACGCGTTCGTCATACGAAGGAATCTTGGAGGATTTCCAAGGCGGAAAGACCGATGTGCTTGTGGGGACACAGATGGTGACCAAAGGATTGGATTTCGAGCGGGTCAGCGTAGTCGGCATATTAAATGCCGACACCATGTTTAACATCCCGGACTTCCGGAGCTTCGAGCGCGCCTTCCAGTTGATGGCACAAGTGGCCGGGCGCGCCGGGCGCCGCAGCAGGCAGGGACGTGTCATCCTGCAGACCAAAAGTCCGGATCTGCCCCTCATCCGTCAAGTAACGGGACATGACTATTTCGGGTTGTACGTCGGGCAGATGGAAGAGCGTCAGATGTTTGTATATCCTCCTTTTTGCCGTTTGATTTATGTCTATATGAAACATAAGCGGGCAGACGTGCTCGACCATCTGGCTGCTGAAATGGGGAGCCGTCTGCGTCAGGTCTTCGGTTCCCGTATTTTAGGACCTGACGCACCGCCCGTGGCACGAATCCAATTGCTCTATATCCGTAAAATCGTAGTGAAAATAGAACCCGGAGCTTCTCTGTCCAAGGTTCGGGAACAGTTGCTTTATCTCCGCCAAAGCCTGATGGCACATCCCGATTACCGCAGTGCCCAAATCTATTATGACGTAGACCCCGTGTAAGTCCGGGCTTTTATTTCTTTTTCAGTTCCGGATAGCTGATACGCGTGTGATAAATGGTTTTCAGTTTTTCTCTGAACACATCTTTGGCCACGGTAATGTCGTGGAACGTGATGGGGCAGTCTTTGAAGAATCCTTCCTGCACTTGGCAGTCCACGATTTTATCCACCAACGCGCTGATACTCTCTTCCGTGTATTCGTTCAGGCTCCTTGATGCGGCTTCCACAGAGTCCGCCATCATCAAGATGGCCTGTTCCAACGTGAACGGGTTCGGGCCTGGGTAAGTGAAAATGGATTCGTCTACCGTTTGGTCCGGATGCTGGTTCTTGTATGAAATCAGGAAGTATTTGGTCTTGCCTTTACCGTGGTGCGTCGAGATGAAATCCTTTATGACTTGCGGCAGGTTATATTTGTCGGCCAGTTTGAGTCCGTCCTTGACATGGCTGATGACAATCGCCGCACTTTGTTCGTAACTGATGCGGTCGTGAGGATTGAAGTTATTCTGGTTTTCCGTAAAGTAGGCAGGACTGTTCATCTTTCCGATGTCGTGGTATAAGGCTCCAGTTCTGACCAACAGTGCCTTGGCTCCGATTTTATTCGCCACTTCCGTAGCCAGGTTCGCCACTTGCATGGAGTGTTGGAATGTGCCCGGAGCCACTTCCGAGAGCCGTTTCAGCAGTTCGTTGTTGGTGTTGGACAGTTCGACGAGAGTCACGTTAGAGGTGAAGCCGAAGACCTTTTCGAACAAGAACAGCAACGGGTAGGCAAATAACAAGAGGATACCGTTGATGATAATATAGATATACATGCCATATTCCAGGCGTGCGAAGTCTTTTTCATGAATGAGTTCCATGCTCATGTAAAAAGCTATGGATGCCAATGTGACATAAAATGCCGAACGGATAAGTTGTGAACGTTGTGAGAGTTCCCGAAGGCTGTAAATGGCTACCATGCCTGCTACAAGCTGCGTGGCAATGAACTCGTAGGGGTATTTCAGGGATATGGCACTGATGAGCACCGTGGCCACGTGAGTCACAAAAGCCGTCCGGGAATCCATGAACACCCGGATGAAAATAGGAGCCATGGCGAACGGGATGATGTAGACATTGAACAGGTTATGCTTGATGAGGAATGAAGTGAGCAGGGGGTAGATTACCGGCATGGAGGCTATGAACAAGATGTGGCGCGTGTTGGCCAGATAGTCGCGGCGGAACTGGTTGAAGTACAATGAGAGGCAGGCGATGATGAGTGCCACATAGAGCAGTTGGCCAAGCAGCACCGTGTGTGATTGCATCTTGGAGGTGTTTCGCCGGTTGTATTCTTTTTCCAAAGAAGTGAGGATGTCGTATGTTGCCTTGTCCACGATGTCGCCTTGTCCTATGATTTTTTGCCCGCTCATGACCATGCCGGACGAATAAGAGAGGGAGGCGAGCAAATCTTTCCGGGATTCTTCGGACTTTGTCTTGTCGTAAGTCAGGTTGGGGACGATATAGTCGCTCAGATTGCACTTCCGCAATATCCTGCGGTCATATTGCAGGCTGTCTTCTCCCAAATCGATGAGGTATTCGTATGCCGTTTTGTGTGAGAAGATTTTGGGCATCTGTTGTTCCTTGGCCACATTCTGTGCGAATATGCGGATAGAGGCCACTTCGTCCCTGTGCATCTGGTCGAAATCCTCCGTGCTCATGACTCCTTGGGCGTAAATGTATTCCAACTTGTTCACTACGTACGTCAGGTAATTGGCCGGTATGGTGGCCGGTTTCCGTCCGTTTATGGTGGCCTTGAACTTTTCTACCTGTGCTTTCCCAACGGTCTCGTCGATGGCGAAATAAGGCTCGTAATACTGCAATATGCTGTCCTGTTCCGCTTGTATGGTTTCCGCACTTTTGTATATCGGGAAGTCGTAGGTTGCGATGAGTTGGCTGTAACGCCATGGTTTGCCCACGTCGAACTTGTAGGTCGAACGTTCGTCACGCGGCATGTACAGGCACACGACAAACAAGGCCGTGACCGTGATGACGATTCTATAAATCAAAGCCTTCGGGGTAAGGCTGTTCTGTTGGTTATGTCTGTTCATCTCTTTTTCCGTATTTTATATAGGGCGAAAATACGAAAAAAATACGGGGCGTTTAAATAAAAAGTAGTATTTTTGCACAATATTCACAAATGTTGTTATGACACAGAGAAAAGTAAGGGTTCGTTTCGCTCCCAGTCCCACGGGAGCCTTGCATATAGGCGGTGTACGTACGGCTTTATACAATTATCTTTTTGCGCGCCAGCATGGCGGTGAGTTCATTTTCCGTATCGAGGATACAGACTCCAACCGGTTTGTCCCGGGAGCGGAAGAATACATTTTGGAATCTTTCCGTTGGCTCGGCATTCCTTTCGACGAAGGGGTAAGCTTCGGTGGGGAGCATGGTCCTTACCGCCAGTCGGAACGCCGGGACATTTACAAGAAATACGTGCAGGAGTTGTTGGATGCCGGTAAGGCTTATATCGCTTTCGATACGCCGGAAGAACTGGAGGCCAAGCGTCAGGAAATCCAGAATTTCCAGTATGACGCCTCTACGCGCGGCATGATGCGTAACTCATTGTCGCTGCCTGCGGATGAGGTGGAACGTCTGTTGGCCGAAGGTCGGCAGTACGTCGTCCGGTTCAAGATAGAGCCGGGCGAGGACGTACATGTGGACGACATGATTCGCGGCGATGTGGTCATCAACTCTTCCATTCTCGACGATAAGGTGCTTTACAAGAGTGCCGACGAATTGCCGACCTACCATTTGGCCAACATCGTAGACGACCATCTGATGGAGGTGACCCACGTGATTCGCGGTGAAGAATGGTTACCTTCGGCTCCGTTGCATGTCCTGCTTTACCGTGCGTTCGGATGGGTGGACACGATGCCGAAGTTCGCCCATTTGCCTTTGTTGCTCAAGCCCGACGGGAAGGGGAAATTGAGCAAACGTGACGGCGACCGTCTCGGCTTTCCGGTTTTCCCTCTCGAATGGCACGACCCCAAGACGGGCGAAGTTTCCTCCGGTTATCGTGAGAGCGGCTACTTGCCCGAAGCCGTCATCAATTTTTTGGCCTTGTTGGGTTGGAACCCGGGAACCGACCAGGAAATCATGTCGTTGGACGAGTTGGTGAAGCTTTTCGATATCACCAAATGCAGCAAGGCCGGTGCCAAGTTTGACTATGTGAAGGGCTTGTGGTTCAACCGCGAGTATATCCTGATGAAGGACAACAAGGAATTGGCTCCCGCTTTCGACAAGATACTGCGCGAGAACGGGATAGAAGCACCTATGGAACGCGTAGAAGCCGTGGTGGGCATGATGAAGATGAAGAAAATCAATTTCATCAAAGAACTGTGGCCCCTTTGCGACTTCTTCTTCATTGCCCCGGAAGCGTACGACCGCGAGGACAAGTTCGTGCGGAAGAACTGGACGGAAACGTCGGCGGCCGACATGACCGAACTGGCCGCATTGCTGGAAGGCCTGGATGATTTCTCGGTAGAGGGACAGAAAGCGGCCGTAGACCGTTGGGCGGAAGAGACTGGCAAGAAACCTTGGAACCCTTGGCGCGTGGCCTTGGTGGGCACAGGGAAGGGTCCCGACATGTATGAGCTTTCAGCTTTCCTCGGGAAAGAGGAAACATTACGTAGAATGCGCAAAGCCATAGATGTCCTGAAATGATATATTCGGTTGCGCTTTATCTGTATGCCTTGGCCATCGTGTTGGTCTCGCCTTTCCATAAGAAGGCCCGGCTGATGGTGAAGGGGCAATGGAACACATTCCGTATTTTACGGAAAAGAATCCGCAGGGAAGAAATGTATGTCTGGTTCCATGCGGCCTCGTTGGGTGAATTTGAGCAGGGACGCCCCCTGATGGAACGGTTGCGCCGTGAGCATCCGGAATATAAGATTTTGCTTACTTTCTTTTCTCCTTCGGGGTATGAGGTGCGCAAGGATTACGAAGGGGCGGACGTGGTGTGTTATCTTCCGTTCGACACGCCGGGCAATGTGCGCAGCTTTTTGCGGTTGGCCCGTCCGCGTATGGCGTTCTTCATCAAATATGAGTTTTGGAACAATTACCTGCATGCTTGCCGCCGTCGTCAGATTCCGGTGTACAGCGTGAGCAGTATTTTCCGTGAGAACCAAGTGTTTTTCCGTTGGTACGGGCGCAGTTACAGCGATGTGTTGCGTTGTGTGACCCATTTCTTCGTGCAAAACGAAGCTTCGTGCGAATTGTTAGCACGCAAGGGCATCACGAACGTCACCGTGGCCGGAGACACGCGTTTCGACCGTGTGTTGGACATTTGCCGGCAGGCCAAGGATTTGTCGTTGGTGAAAGCTTTCAAGCAAGATGCCAAGGTGTTGGTGGCCGGAAGCTCATGGGCACCGGATGAGGATTTGATTATTCCTTACTTCAACGCTCATCCGGAAATGAAACTGGTGTTGGCGCCCCATGTGGTCAGTGAAGACCATTTGAAGGAGATAGAGGGAAAGTTGCGCCGTCCGTTTGCGCGTTATTCCCGTGTCACGGAAGAAAGTGCCGCCCGTGCCGATTGCTTGATTATCGACGGTTACGGTTTGCTTTCGTCTATCTATCGTTACGGCGAGATGGCCTACGTGGGCGGCGGTTTCGGCGTGGGCATCCATAACGTGCCCGAGGCAGCGGTATATGGCGTGCCCGTGCTTATCGGCCCGAACAACCGCAAGTTCCGTGAGGCGCAGGATTTGTTGCGCGAGGGCGGTTGTTTGGAGGTGACGGATGCGGACACGTTCACGCGGACGATGGACCGTCTGCTTTCTGACGGGAAGTTCTTGGCGGAGCGGGGACGAATTGCCGGACAGTATATCGAGCGGAACGCCGGAGCGTCGGATTTGATTTTCGATAGTGTGAAATTCTGAAAGGCCAGTTATATAAGATATAAGTCGGAAAAAGCGGATGTTTGTCCGCTTTTTTTTGTGTTTTGATAGGCTGAAAACCAGTAAAACAGCTCTTATCTGTATGCTCAAATCCGGGAAAGGCGGGGGAAGATGCGGTATTTCGGGGGCATTTTAGGGGATTTTTCCCCGTTTTTCCGAGGATTTTTCCCGATTGTTTGGCGCAGAACGGAAAATCAATCTAAGCCAAACGAAAAAACGTTCTCCTGAGATTGAAAAATCAAAGTGTTCCAAACTGTGTTTTTGAGGGTTTGAAGCCGGATTTTAGCCTCCGTTTTTTGCTATTTGAATGAACTTTGCATGCAAAAACGAAAGAGCATGATGCGCTTTATTTCTTTGTTTTTTGTGTCACGGCTGAAGTGCCGTCGCCCGGTTCTGCGGAGGCTGCGGGGATGGATGTCACCGGAAGGCGGTTACAAGCTTTCCTTTTGTATTCCCGTCGGTTCGCGTGGATGGCGTATTTTCTTCCGGCATCCGGGATGGGCGCGAATATTCGATTTTGGAGCCGTTTTGAAGATTGCAATGTAAAAATATAGTAAAAGAAGAAGGCTGCCGCTACACGGGTGCGTAGGGCAGCCTTTTGGGGGGATTGTGCTTAAAGAAGCGGATTACCAGAGTTCCCAACCGTTGTTTCGGTTGGAATAAGCATCGCTGATACCGCTATCGGACGCTTTGCCTCCGAAATCGAGGTCTACACCGTCACCGGTGCCATTTATTCCGCTACAAGCCATCATACCGTTTGATTCCATTTTCACAACTTTCACGTGGGGCATTTCATATGTTTTCTTTTCCATTGTTTTGTTTGTTTATTATACGTTTTTTTATTTGATTATTTTTTCTCCGTCTATGATGTAGATACCGTGTTCCAACCCTTCGAGGGCATCGGCTCTTTTCATGTCGTTTTTTATTTTTATGCCGTTTATGGTATACACGTCTACAAGTTCTTTACTGTCTTTTGTACCGTCGGACGTTATTTCTTCTATGCTGGTCACCTTGTCGTCGATGTCGATGAGCAGGCGGTTGACGCCTGCCATGGCCGTAGTCTGGTCCGCGTTGATATATGCGCGGAAGCCTTTCAGATTCACCTTATCCGTGTCGGCCAAATAGAACTTGTCGTCGTTGATGAAGTAAGCCCCTTGTGGAATCGTGGTGGCCGCATAGTTTCCGGTCATCGAGACGCCGTCCACTGTAGAGCTGTTCGGTTGTCCGGCGTGGAGGTATACTTCGTCGGCTTTGATTTCGGTCACGTTTCCGGTGGGGCGTACGAGGTAAGGTTGGCCTGCCTCTATCGTTTCTGCCTTGTCAAACCGGAGGACGATGTTGCCGTCTTGTTGTGTGGCTTCAACCAGTCGTCTCACTTCGCCCAGTCCGTTTTCGGCGACTTGCCCGGCAGTCATGTCGAAAGGTACGCAGAACGTGTTCCATTTTCCGGAAACTAAGGAACGTTCTAACACGACGTTGGCATAAGTGTCTTTTGCTATGCCGTATTGCGTGTCGGTCTCTTTCAGGATGGCTTCATTACCTAAGTATTCCAGTCGGGTCTGGGCAATAATTGCCCAAGTGGCAGTGTTCTTCTCTCCGGCTTGGAGGCCGACGGTCAATTCTGTTCCTTCTGAGGATATTTCGATTTCCACAGTATAACGGTTGAAAGTACTTGATGTGAGTGCCGTTTTTTGGCCGTTGATGAACAAGTAAAGCTCTCCGTCGTATCCCAAATTCTGGTTTTTGTTCCCCCACACGCATCCTGCTGCGAAAGCAGAGAACCTGTATTTTCCGGGAAGGACGGCTTGTGTTTTCTGCCAAATCAGGTTCTTGCCGGTTTCCGGGGCCCCTGTCCAGTAGGAGACACCGGCTCCGTTGTATGCTGCGCTGTGGAAGGCAGGGATATTTTCGATGTATCCGGAAGCACTGCCGCTGCGTTCCCAATATCGGTTCGTACCGTCTTGGCAGGCTGCGTCTTTGAGGAAAGTAGACGTGATGTCCGATGTCCCTAAATATTCCAAATGGGTTTGGGCCAAGATAGCCCATGTCACGGTGTTGTGGTCGCCTGCCTTGAGCCCGACTGTTATATTCGTTTCATTCGATGGAATTTCTGCTTCCACGGAGTAAACTCCGAAGGTCTCCGTGGTAATTTCCACGCTTTGGTCGTTGATGAAGAGGTATAGGCCCCCGTTGTTGCCCGAATTGACGTTCCCGCCGCTCCATGTGCCTCCGGCTGCATAAGCCGTGAAACGGTATTTTCCCGGGCGGATGGGTTGCGTTTCTTGCCAGACGAGCATGCGGTTGTCCTCGGGTCCGGAGTTCCAGTATGATATACCTTTCCCGTCGTAAAGGTCATTTTTGAAGGCCGGGATGTCTTCCACGTATCCGTCAGCCTTTCCGCTCCGGTTCCAATATCGGGCTGCATCGTTTTGGCATTCGGCGTCTTTCAGTATGGCTGTCACGTCTGTTTTCACATTCCGTGGGAGCGAAGTGTGAAGGAATCCTTGTATGCTTTCTTCCATTTGCAGCTGTGCCATGCGTGCCTCGTCCGGGCTTATTGCTTGCTCAAGGTTTTCCTGGCCGGTGGACAAGGATGATTCCAAATCCGTACGGGCTTCGTCGGTAGACTTGGAAATGGACAAAAGCAGTTTGCCCTTTTCAAAGGTTTCTTTGGAATGGGCTTCTGCCAACGCGTTGTGCATGTCAATGTATTCGAGCATAGTTTGGTTGAGCGTGCTTATGGCCTTTGGGACTTCCGTTTCGTCGGAAGGGCTTGTCTCGTCCATTGTTTTTTTCACTTTGTCTTTGTAGGGTTGGCTTATTTTTCTAGCATTTTTTAAAGCTTCTTCTGCCATAGCCTGATAGAGAGCTGACAAGTCATTACCTATATATGTCAGTTTGAAATTGTCGAAACAGCACCATCGGCCCAGACCGCCTTCTTTCCCTCTTATTCCGAAATCCAACGTTCCGTCAGTCACCAATACGTTGACCGTGTTGCCATATCGGCCATTCTCGAAGTTTTGGTTGGCTTCAGCTGTGGTGAACGGATATTGCCCGTTGTCGCTTCCGGTGCTTCCTGTTTCTTCATATAGGCTTTTGACCGGAAGTGCGTAATCATTTCCATAGATTTCCCATAACAGGCTTTCGTTCCGGTCTCGGTGGCCCGTTCCGCCATCCGAATTTCTGTCTCGCCCGAAAGCATTGACTGTGATTTGATACCATCCGTTCGATAGCCCAGTCCGTGTCTGATGGAAATCGAATGCGTTCTCATAGAATTCCACAACCCCGTTGGATGTTTTACATTATCCTTCAATGTCCCATCCTTCAATGTTGCCGTTGTCGAACCTGTCTTCTGAAATTGTCCCTTCGGAAAGTTCCCCGTTTTCGTTTAGAGAGACAGGAAAGTCTACGGTGACGTTTCTCGGACTTGCTTTTTCGCAGCATGCCGCCATGAGAAGCATTGCAAAAAGTACTTGTTTTTTCATGCCTAAAAATTTTTGTTTATACATAAGGTTATGATGTGTGATTAACCGATGGCAAAATTATTCTGTTTGCCGGATATTGAATGCGCTTTTGGTTGCACGGAATGTAACAATGGTTTCATTTTCAAATGAAAACCGGGGAAAATGTGCTTTGGGAGTGCCGAAAATGCAAAAATAGGATGTAAGGAACGTAGAGCCAAGGGTAAACAAAAAAGTGGGCACCAACACGGAACTGTACCCCAAAAGTTAGACAAAAAACTTTTGGGGTACAGTTCCGTGTTGGGACATAACCTTATGTTTCAGTCTAAAGTTGGTATCCGGTTTGTTCCAACAGTTTCAACACCTCTTCATAGCGGTCGCAACTGACGACGTAACATTTGTTTGATGTTTTAATTTCAATCAGTGATTGGGTGTCTTTGACTACTACGGTGAACTGTCCTGTCTTATCTTCCCAAAACTCTCCGGAGAGTCCGAACAGCCCATAAACGCCCCAACTTTTGATGGCACGGGTGAGCGTTTTTCTGTGGCGAGCATATAGGATTTCTTTTCGGGGGATGGTTATGGCACCATATACCTTTCTGATGACAACCTTGTCTGCTGTCACTTCTACCTGTTTGATTTGGTTAAAATAGGAATATATGAATGCTACGATGACAAGACAGATACAGGCGTACAGAACTACTGTAAATCCTATGCCGGTTTGTCCTTTCATCAGCCGGCAGATGGCCGTAGTGGCGGCTGCCAGCAAGATGAAAGACATGAACCAGGTGGTGCATAACAGTCCGATAGAATAAGAGGATTGGAATTTTCTCATGATTTCACATGTTGACGTATTACCGTCGGGTAGCTTCGTCATACTCTTCCGATGTGGTGCAGTAATGCATGTGTTCGGGATGGGCATCCGAACGGCGGTACCAGTCGGAGTACATGACGTAGTGTTGGGCATAGCCCACGTTGAGCTCCTTGGCTTGTTCGGGGTCTACCTTCTTGATGAATCTGGCCGGTACGCCTCCCCACAGTTCGCCGTCGCCGATGACCGTATTCTTCAGGACCAAGGCACCGGCGGCCACGATGGCACCGTGGCCGACGACAGCGTGGTCCAGAATGGTGGCCCCCATGCCGATGAGGGCGCCGCTTTTCACTTCGCAACCGTGCAGCGTGACATTATGTCCTACGGTCACGTCGTCACCGATGACGATGGGGGCTTTGCCGTAAAGCGTATGCAGGCAAGAGCCGTCTTGGATGTTCACGCGGTTGCCGATTTTGATGAAATGTACGTCACCGCGCAGGACGGCGTTAAACCATACGGTACAGTCGTCGCCCATGGTGACGTCGCCGATGATGGCTGCCCCTTCGGAGAAGTAGCAGTGCTTGCCGAACTTGGGAGTCAAGTCGTTGAGTTTCTTAATCAATGCCATATTTTATGATTTATGAGTTGTTTTTGTGTGTTCGTATGGCCAGGTCACCTCGCGAAGCCATGTGCGGTGCTCGTGGTCGAGCAACGGAGCCAGTTGGTCGTACACCCGGCTGTGGTAACGGTTGAGCCATTCGATTTCCTCCGTGTCGAGCAAGGACCAGTCTATCGGTTCCATGTCGATGGGACAGAGGGTGAGCGGGTCGAACTGGAGGAATGTGCCGAACTCGGTTTCCCGATAGGGCAAGATGATTTGCGTGTTTTCGATGCGTATGCCATGCCGCCCTTCCTTGTAGATGCCCGGTTCGTTGGTTACGGTCATGTAGGGGAGGAGTGGGGACGGCATATAGTTCATGCGGATTTGATGAGGACCTTCGTGCACGCACAGGCAGGAACCTACGCCATGCCCCGTGCCGTGAAGATAATTAATGCCCTCCTGCCACATGGCATAGCGGGCGCAAGCGTCGAGTTGCGTGCCACTGCAACCTTGCGGGAACTTGGCACGGGCTAGCCGGATGTGTCCTTTCAAGACCAAGGTATAGTCGTGGCGTTCCTCCTCGTTCACCGGTCCGAGGGCGATGGTGCGGGTGATGTCCGTCGTGCCGTCTTCGTATTGTGCGCCCGAGTCGAGCAGCAACAGGCCTTGCGGTAGAAGTTCCAAATCGGTTTCCGGAGTAGGCTCGTAGTGCACGATGGCTCCGTGGGCGGCATATCCGGCGATGGTGTCGAAGCTGTTTCCGCAGAACAAGTCCTGTTCACTGCGCAGTTCCTCCAGTTTACGGCTGATGCCAAGTTCCGTTTGTCCTCCGGCCTGCACCGCCGGTGTGAGCCATTTGAGGAATTTCACCATGGCCACGCCGTCGCGTAGCATGGCGCGGCGGTAGCCTTCCACCTCTGCCGGATGTTTTACGGCTTTGAGCAAGCTCACGGGGGATGCTGCGTCTACTACGGAGCATGTTTCGGGCAGGCTGCGGCAGAGGGCGTAGTTTGTGGTTTGGCAGTCTGTCCATATCCGCTTGCCGTCAAAACGTGACAAATCGGGCAGGATGTCGGTATAGTTCCGTGTTTCCACACCGCATTCCTCCAGATGAGTAGAAACCTCTTCCGTGACTTTCACCTTATTTATATATAAGGTACAGAGGGAGGGGGTAATCCATGTGTAAGCTACGAATACGGGCGTACAATGCACGTCCGTGCCGCGCAGGTTCAACGTCCAGGCTATTTCGTCAAGGGCGGACAGAATCAGTCCGTCGGCTTGTCGCCCGGCCATGGCCTCGCGGATGAGTGCGAGTTTTTCGGTTATGCTACGGCCTGCGAAGGCGGGCGGTTGTATTCTGACCGGTGAATCGGGTAGAGCCGGACGGTTCTTCCACAGCGTGTCAGCCGGTTGGTCTGCTATTTCAAGGTGCAGTCCGCAATGGGTGAGCTCTTCCCTGATGGTGCGGATTTCGTCTGCGGAGTTGGTCCATGCGTCCATGCCCACGGCACTTCCCGGTGGAAGAACCTCCGCCAACCATTGCGTGACGGACGGTGTGCCCTCCAAACGTTCTTTCATCAAGCGGAACGGAGTGTCCTTCAGTTGTTCTTCCGCTGCGATAAAGTAGCGGGAGTCGGTCCACAGTGCGGCATCGTCCGATGTGACGACAGCCGTCCCGGCAGAACCGTTGAAGCCGGAAATCCATTCCCGTGTCTTCCAGTACTCGGGGGGGTATTCGCTATGGTGCGGGTCCGTGCTAGGGAAAATGTAGGCTGCCAACCCGTTTTCCTCTAAATGGAGCCTTAATTCGGCTACTCTTTTATTGATGTTTTTATTCATGATACTGTTTTGCCATTTGTGCATTACAAAAATATATTATTCTTGTTTAAGAAAAAAAATATTCCGCTTTTTAATTAGTAAGTCTGAACCTTTTTCTTTAATTTTGTGTGCGTAATAAAGAACTTCTAATTGTATCATATATAAAAAACAGAGTATGGAATTTTTGACGAATGACAAATTGGTGATTGTCGGTGCAGCCGGTATGATCGGTTCGAACATGGCACAGACTGCCCTGATGATGGGTTTGACTTCAAACTTGTGTTTGTATGACGTGTTCTCTCCCGAAGGCGTGGCAGAAGAAATGCGCCAGAGCGGTTTCGACAATGTGAACATCACGGCTACGACCAATGTGGCTGAGGCTTTCAAAGATGCCAAGTATATCATTTCTTCAGGTGGTGCTCCTCGTAAGCAGGGTATGACCCGTGAAGATTTGCTCAAGGGCAACTGCGAAATCGCAGAACAGCTCGGTAAGGATATCAAAGCCTATTGCCCCGATGTGAAGCATGTAGTCATCATCTTCAACCCGGCAGACTTGACCGGTTTGGTGACATTGCTTTATTCCGGTTTGAAGCCTTCTCAGGTGACGACTTTGGCCGGTTTGGATTCTACTCGTTTGCAGAGCGCGTTGGCCAAGAAGTTCGGCGTGTTGCAAAGCAAGGTGACAGGTTGTGCCACATACGGCGGTCACGGCGAGCAGATGGCTGTGTTCGGTTCGGCCGTGAAGGTTGACGGCAAGCCTTTGAACGACTTGATCGGAACAGATGTGTTTACGGCAGAAGAATGGGAAACCATGAAAGTGGACGTGACCAAGGGAGGCGCTAAGATAATCGAACTCCGCGGACGTTCTTCTTTCCAGAGCCCTTCTTATCTTTCAGTAGAAATGATTCGTGCGGCTATGGGTGGTGAGAAGTTCCGTTGGCCGGCCGGTACATACGTAAAGACCGACAAGTACGATCATATCATGATGGCAATGAATACGACCTTGGACGCAAACGGCTGTCATTATACAATGCCCGAAGGAACGGCCGAAGAAATTGCCAAATTGGATGCCAGCTACGCACACCTTTGCAAGATGCGCGACGAACTCGTGACATTGAATATTGTTCCTGCTATTTCAGAATGGAGCAAAATCAATCCGAATCTGTAATCGGTTGATGCCAATAAGGTTTAGAAGGTGCATATCTCGACGGGATATGCACCTTTTTTAAGGTTTGTGTCATAGAAAAAACGTGTTTTCTTTGTCGATTCAAAAAACATTGTTTAATTTTGCACCGCATTTTGCAAAAATAGTATTCATACATTATTATTAAAAACAAAAAACATGATTGTAGTACCTGTAAAAGAAGGCGAGAACATCGAGAGAGCGCTGAAGAAATTCAAAAGAAAATTTGAAAAGACTGGTGTCGTGAAGGAATTGAGACGCAGACAACAGTTTGACAAACCTTCGGTGGTCAAGAGGCTCGCTAAGGAACGTGCGATTTACGTTCAGAAAATGCAACGTGTAGAAGAATAATTTAGCTGTTTTTCTTTGAACTTTCATTTTTATTTCCTATATTCGTTGTCGTAAAAGCAACGAGGTATGTGGACAGAAGCTTTTTTGGAATATTTGACGCTTGAACGGAATTATTCGTTGAGGACAGTCGAAGAATACCGCGACGATTTGAATGCGTTTGAATCGTATTATAAAAAGGTGGACTCCACATTGTCTTGGGAAACGATGGACGGAGATGTCGTGAGAGACTGGATGGTCTCGATGATGGAGGCAGGCCGTACGGCTACTACGGTTAACCGTAGATTGAGTGCCTTGCGTACGTTTTATCGGTATTTGTTGAGGCGGGATTGGATAAAAGTAGATCCTGTGCGAAATATACAAGGTCCCAAGAAAAAGAAGCCATTGCCGGTGTTCTTGAAAGAAAGTGAGATGAACCGTCTTTTAGACGGTGATTTTTTCGGTAATGATTTCTTAGGCAAAAGAGATAAGTTGATAGTGAACACGTTTTATGTGACGGGTATTCGCCTTTCTGAGTTGACGAGCCTGAATAATCAGGACGTGGATATGTGGGGTGGCGTGATAAGAGTCACGGGAAAACGAAATAAACAGAGAATCGTTCCGTTCGGTGACGAATTGGAAGCATTACTCACGGCATATCTGGATGAGAAATCATCTTTAGGTCTGGAAGATGGGGGTGCGATGTTCGTGGACGAGAAGGGCGAGCGGCTTACAAATGTAAAGGTGCGGAATCTTGTGCGGCATTATTTAGGAATGGTGACTACACAGAAGAAAAGGAGTCCGCACGTGTTACGGCATACTTTTGCAACCTCGATGTTGAACCATCATGCAGATTTAGAATCTTTAAAAGAGTTGTTGGGGCATGAGAGTATTTCTACTACGGAGATTTACACGCACACAACTTTTGAGGAGTTAAAAGAAATGTATAACCAGGCTCATCCAAGAGCTTAAAAAGACAAGACTATGGAAGTAAAAATTCAGGCAATTCATTTTGATGCCACAGAGAAACTCCAAGAGTTTATCGAGAAGAAAGTAGCAAAGTTCGGAAAATTTAGCGAAGAAATAAGAAAGGTAGAGGTGTCATTAAAGGTCGTAAAGCCCGAGACCTCCATGAATAAAGAGGCATCCATCAAGGTTTTGGCCTCGACAGGAGAGTTTTTTGCGGAGAAAGTTTGCGACACATTTGAAGAAGCAGTAGATGTTTGTTTGGATGCGTTGGTACGCCAAATATCCAAATATAAGGAAAAACAAAGAAGTCATTAAAAAAAAAGAGATTTTTATTTGTGATTTCAAAAAATAGACTTAACTTTGCAGCCGTTTAAGGCATGTCGTTAGATGTGTAGGCTGCAAACGCCTCTTTAGCTCAGTTGGCCAGAGCACGTGATTTGTAATCTCGGGGTCGTTGGTTCGAATCCGACAAGAGGCTCAAGCAAAACTATTATAAGAAGGGCAAATACCAGAGTGGCCAAATGGGGCAGACTGTAAATCTGCTGGCTTACGCCTTCGGTGGTTCGAATCCATCTTTGCCCACACTCATTGAGGAACTTGTAAAAGGTCAAATAATGAAGTCGCGGAAATAGCTCAGTCGATAGAGCACTAGCCTTCCAAGCTGGGGGTCGCGGGTTTGAGTCCCGTTTTCCGCTCTGATTTTTTGCTGTTATAGCTCAGCGGTAGAGCACTTCCTTGGTAAGGAAGAGGTCCCGAGTTCAAGTCTCGGTAACAGCTCGGATGAGCATTAGATTATTCATTAATTAAATAAAAAGGAAAAAGCTATGGCTAAAGAGAAGTTTGAGCGTACCAAACCTCATGTAAACATTGGTACTATCGGTCACGTAGACCACGGAAAGACTACTTTGACTGCTGCTATTACTACAGTATTGGCAAAGAAGGGTTTGTCAGAAGTAAAATCGTTTGATCAGATTGATAACGCTCCCGAAGAAAAAGAGCGTGGTATTACTATCAATACATCACACGTTGAGTATGAAACTGCAAACCGTCACTATGCACACGTTGACTGCCCGGGACATGCCGACTATGTAAAGAACATGGTAACTGGTGCTGCGCAGATGGATGGTGCAATCATCGTGGTTGCTGCAACTGATGGTCCGATGCCTCAGACTCGTGAGCACATCTTGTTGGCTCGTCAGGTAAACGTTCCGCGTTTGGTCGTATTCTTGAACAAGTGCGATATGGTTGATGACGAAGAAATGTTGGAACTCGTTGAGATGGAGATGCGTGAACTGTTGGCAGCTTATGACTTCGAAGAAGATACTCCGATTATCCGTGGTTCTGCTTTGGGTGCATTGAATGGTGTACCTGAATGGGAAGATAAGGTAATGGAACTTATGGACGCTTGTGATACTTGGATCCAGGAGCCTGTTCGTGACGTTGAAAAGCCTTTCTTGATGCCGGTTGAGGACGTATTCTCTATTACTGGTCGTGGTACTGTAGCAACTGGTCGTATCGAGACTGGTGTTGTGAAAGTAGGTGATGAAGTTCAGATTCTTGGTTTGGGCGAAGACAAGAAGTCTGTGATTACCGGTGTAGAAATGTTCCGTAAGTTGTTGGACGAAGGTGAAGCTGGTGATAACGTTGGTTTGTTGCTTCGTGGTATCGATAAAACAGAAATCAAGCGTGGTATGGTAATTACTCATCCGGGGTCTATTACTCCTCACTCTGGTTTCAAGGCTTCTATCTACGTTTTGAAGAAAGAAGAAGGTGGACGCCATACTCCGTTCGGAAACAAATACCGTCCTCAATTCTATCTGCGTACTATGGACTGTACAGGTGAAATTCACTTGCCAGAAGGTACAGAAATGGTAATGCCGGGTGATAACGTGGAAATTACAGTAAACTTGATTTATCCGGTAGCCTTGAACGTAGGTTTGCGTTTCGCTATCCGTGAAGGTGGACGTACGGTAGGTTCTGGTCAGATTACTGAAGTTTTTGACTAATTTAAGGTCATCATAGGCTCTCCCCTAAGAGAGAGCCATTTACGGGAGTAGCTCAGTTGGTAGAGCACCGGTCTCCAAAACCGGGTGTCGGGAGTTCGAGCCTCTCCTCCCGTGCTAATAATAAAGAGTATGTTTAAGAAGATCTTTAAATATTGTAAGGAATCTTATGATGAGCTTGTCCATAAAACAACTTGGCCGACTCGTTCAGAACTTACTAACAGTGCAGTCGTAGTATTATCTGCTTCCCTACTCATTGCACTGGTTGTTTTTGCTATGGACTTCGTATTCCAGAGCGCAATGGAAGTTATTTATCCTAATTAAGTAGAGAGATGGCTGATACTGAAATGAAATGGTACGTTATGCGTGCCGTGAGTGGAAAGGAAAGCAAGGTGAAGGAGTACATTGATGCCGAAATTAAAAAAGGTGACTTTGGAAAATTCGTCTCTCAGGTGTTGATACCGACAGAAAAAGTAGTTCAGGTTCGTAATGGTAAACGTATCGTTAAGGAACGTAATCATTTACCGGGTTATGTGTTGGTAGAGGCGGCTTTAGTGGGTGAGATACCTGTATTGTTGCGTAATACGCCGAACGTATTGGGCTTTTTGGGTGAATCTAATAGTAACCCTACTCCGTTGCGTCAATCTGAGGTTAATCGTCTTTTAGGTGCTGTTGACGAAATGCAAGATGTACCTGAAGAAGTGTTGATACCTTATGCTGAAGGGGAAACGGTTAAGGTAACAGAAGGACCTTTTAGTGGCTTTTCTGCCGTAATCGAAGAAGTGAATAACGAAAAGAAGAAGCTGAAAGTAATGGTTAAGATTTTCGGCCGTAAGACGCCGTTGGAATTAGGTTTTATGCAAGTGGAGAAAGAATGATGCGTTTTGTTACGCGTATTGTTCTTGAATATCAAATTCAATAAATAACAAAAAAATGGCTAAAGAAGTTGCTGGATTAATCAAATTACAGATTAAAGGAGGCGCTGCAAATCCATCACCCCCAGTAGGTCCTGCTTTGGGTTCCAAGGGTATCAATATCATGGATTTCTGTAAAGCATTCAACGCCAGAACGCAGGAGAAAGCCGGTAAGGTGCTCCCGGTGGTAATCACCTATTATACTGATAAGTCATATGACTTTATCGTCAAGACTCCTCCCGTAGCAGTACAGTTGATGGAGATTGCGAAGTTAAAAGGTGGTTCTGCTGAACCGAACCGTAAAAAGATTGCTGAAATCTCTTGGGAGCAAGTGCGTACGATTGCTCAGGATAAAATGCCTGATTTGAATTGCTTTACAATAGAAGCTGCGATGAAATTGGTTGCAGGAACAGCAAGAAGTATGGGTATCACTGTAAAAGGAGACTTCCCGGGTTAATAATTAAAATCTTCAATTAAAATGAGTAAACTGACAAAAAACCAGAAGTTGGTCGCTGACAAGATTGAAGCAGGGAAAGCATACTCTTTGAAAGAAGCTTCTCAGTTGGTTAAGGATATCACGACAACCAAGTTTGATGCTTCCGTGGACATTGATGTACGTTTAGGTGTGGATCCCCGTAAAGCCAATCAGATGGTGAGAGGTGTTGTGTCTCTGCCAAATGGTACGGGTAAAGTTACGCGGGTTCTTTGCTTGTGTACTCCAGATGCTGAAGCTGCTGCTAAGGAAGCAGGCGCTGACTATGTAGGTCTTGATGAATATATCGAGAAGATAAAGGGCGGTTGGACTGACGTGGATGTCATTATCACGATGCCTTCAATAATGGGAAAAATCGGTGCCCTCGGTCGTGTACTCGGTCCTCGCGGATTGATGCCTAACCCGAAGAGTGGTACTGTAACTATGGATGTGGCCAAGGCTGTAAAAGAAGTGAAACAAGGTAAGATAGACTTTAAAGTAGATAAATCTGGTATTGTACACACTTCTATAGGTAAGGTTTCTTTTACTGCTGAGCAAATTGCACAGAATGCGAAAGAGTTTATTTCAACTATCAATAAGTTGAAACCTGCAGCCGCTAAGGGTACCTATATTAAGAGTATTTATCTTTCAAGTACGATGAGCCGCGGTATCAAGATTGACCCGAAGGCTGTTGAGGAAATTTAAAAAGTAATTGAATCATGAGAAAGGAAGATAAAGGTAATATTATAGCCCAACTTGGCGAAGTCTTGAATGAGTATGCTCATTTCTATCTGGTTGATGTGACGGGGTTAAATGCCGCAACGACCAGTGCGATGAGAAGAAAATGTTTTCAGTCTGAAATTAAAATGGTAGTTGTGAAGAATACATTACTTCACAAAGCTTTGGAAGCAGCTGAAACGGATTATACTCCTTTGTACGATTGCTTAAAGGGCACGACTGCTGTGTTGTTTGCAAATACGGCAAATGCTCCAGCAAAGTTGTTGAAAGATTTTGCTAAGGATGGAATGCCTGCATTGAAAGCGGCTTATGCTGAAGAAGGTTTCTATGTGGGTGCAGACCAACTCGAAGCTCTCACGGCTATCAAGAGTAAGGATGAAGTTATTGCCGAGATTGTGGCTTTGTTGCAATCACCGGCGAAGAATGTACTTTCTGCTCTTCAATCAGGTGGAAACACTATTCATGGAGTTCTCAAGACTCTCGGTGAAAGACCCGAATAATTTAAATTAGTATCAAACAAATAAAAAATAGAATAAAAATGGCAGATTTGAAAGCTATTGCTGAAGAATTGGTAAATTTGACAGTTAAGGAAGTTAATGAATTGGCAACTATCCTGAAGGATGAGTATGGAATTGAACCTGCTGCTGCAGCTGTTGCTGTTGCTGCTGGTCCTGCTGCTGGCGGTGCTGAAGCTGCTGCTGCAAAGGATTCTTTCGATGTTGTATTGAAGAGTGCAGGTGCAGCTAAGTTGCAGGTAGTTAAGGCTGTGAAAGAAGCTTGTGGCCTTGGCTTGAAAGAAGCAAAAGAAATGGTTGACGGTGCTCCTAGCGTGCTGAAGGAAGGAATGCCGAAAGCTGATGCTGAAGCTTTGAAGAAGACTCTCGAAGAAGCTGGTGCTGAAATCGAGTTGAAGTAATTAAAAAGCCTGTATTAGCAGGTTTGTCGGTAAAGAATCCTCTGGTAGAGGGTTCTTTACCTTTTTGTGTCTAAAACTATCAACAAGTTCAACTAATAATAATATAGATGTCTTCTAATCTTGTAAATCAGAGAGTTAACTTTGCAACAGTTAAGAGTCCGATGCCTTATCCGGATTTTCTTGATGTGCAATTGAAGTCGTTTAAGGACTTCCTGCAGTTGGATACTCCTCCTGAGAAACGTAAAAACGACGGCTTGTATAAAGTCTTCTCAGAGAATTTTCCAATTGCCGATACGCGTAATAACTTCGTTTTGGAGTTCCTTGATTATTATATTGATCCGCCGCGCTATACTATAGAAGAGTGTTTAGAGCGGGGACTCACCTATAGTGTGCCGCTCAAGGCCAAATTGAAGTTGTACTGTACCGACCCGGACCACGAAGACTTTGACACGGTTATTCAGGATGTGTTCTTAGGTCCTATTCCCTATATGACCGATAATGGAACTTTTATTATTAACGGTGCAGAACGAGTTGTAGTTTCTCAGTTACATCGTTCTCCAGGTGTTTTCTTCGGTTCAAGTATTCACGCGAATGGGACGCAACTGTATTCGGCACGAATCATTCCATTCAAAGGTTCATGGATTGAATTTGCTACAGACATCAATAATGTCATGTATGCGTATATCGACCGCAAGAAGAAATTGCCTGTTACGACTTTGTTGCGTGCCATAGGTTTCGAGGACGACAAGGATATTTTGGAGATATTCAACTTGGCAGAAGAAGTCAAAGCGACGAAAACCAATTTAAAGAAATACATAGGTAAGAAGTTAGCTGCGCGCGTACTGAAGAGTTGGATTGAAGATTTCGTGGATGAAGATACCGGTGAGGTGGTTTCAATAGAGCGTAATGAAGTCATCTTAGACCGTGAGGCTATATTGGACGAAGACAATATTTGTATCATTTTGGATAGCGGTGTCCAAAGTGTGTTGTTGCATAAGGAAGAGATAAATACGTCTGATTATTCTATCATTTTCAATACACTTCAGAAAGACCCGAGTAATTCTGAGAAGGAGGCTGTATTATACATTTACCGTCAGTTGCGTAATGCCGACCCCGCAGATGATGCCAGTGCACGTGAAGTTATCAATAACTTGTTCTTTTCAGAGAAACGTTATGATTTGGGCGAAGTGGGACGATACCGTATCAATAGAAAACTGAATCTTTCTACGGATATGGACGTCCGCGTATTGACGAAAGAAGATATTATCGAGATTATCAAGTATTTGATAGAGTTGATAAACTCGAAGGCACTTGTGGATGACATTGACCATTTGAGCAATCGTCGTGTAAGGACTGTGGGCGAACAATTAAGCAATCAGTTTGCTATTGGTTTGGCTCGCATGAGTCGTACGATTCGGGAACGTATGAATGTACGTGATAACGAAGTCTTTACTCCGACGGACCTGATTAATGCGAAGACCATTTCTTCCGTGATTAATTCTTTCTTCGGGACCAATGCCCTTTCGCAATTCATGGACCAGACCAACCCTTTGGCAGAGGTAACGCACAAACGTCGTTTGTCTGCCCTCGGTCCTGGCGGTTTGTCTCGTGAACGTGCCGGTTTTGAGGTGCGTGACGTACACTATACACACTATGGCCGCCTGTGTCCTATCGAATCTCCTGAAGGACCGAACATCGGTTTGATTTCTTCTTTGTGTGTATATGCCAAGATTAACGACCTCGGTTTCATCGAAACCCCCTACCGTAAGGTGCAAGACGGAGTGGTTGATTTATCATTGGAAACCGGTATTGAATATTTGACAGCAGAAGAGGAAGAAGGCAAGATTATCGGACAGGGTAATGCGCCGTTGAATGATGACGGTACGTTTATCCGTAAGAAAGTAAAGTGTCGTCAGGATGACGATTATCCAGTTGTTCCCCCTTCTGATGTGAATCTGATGGACGTGGCTCCGCAGCAGATTGCTTCTATTGCCGCATCTTTGATTCCGTTCTTGGAGCATGACGATGCGCACCGTGCGTTGATGGGTTCAAACATGATGCGCCAGGCGGTGCCTTTGTTGCGTAGCGAATCTCCGATTGTAGGTACCGGTATAGAAAAGCAGGTATGTGAGGATTCCCGTACGATGATTACAGCCGAGGGTGATGGTGTGATAGAGTATGTGGACGCTACGACCATTCGTATTTTGTACGACCGTACGGAAGAAGAAGAGTTCGTAAGTTTCGAGCCAGCGTTGAAAGAATACCGTATTCCGAAGTTCCGTCGTACAAACCAGAATATGACGATAGACCTGCGTCCTATCTGCGATAAAGGTCAACGCGTAAAAGCCGGAGACATCTTGACGGAAGGTTATTCTACCCAACAAGGAGAACTGGCGTTGGGTAAGAACCTTTTGGTGGCTTACATGCCATGGAAAGGCTATAACTATGAAGATGCCATTGTGCTGAACGAACGCGTGGTACGCGAAGATATTTTGACTTCTATCCATGTGGAAGAATTCTCGTTGGAAGTGCGTGAAACGAAACGTGGAGTGGAAGAGTTGACGGCCGACATTCCGAATGTAAGCGAAGAAGCTACTAAAGATTTGGATGAAAATGGTATTGTCCGCGTCGGTGCCCGCATTCAGCCAGGTGATATTATGATTGGTAAGATTACTCCGAAGGGTGAGAGCGATCCTTCGCCCGAAGAGAAGCTGCTGCGTGCCATTTTCGGTGATAAAGCCGGTGATGTGAAGGATGCTTCTTTGAAAGCTTCTCCGTCATTGAATGGTGTGGTGATAGATAAGAAGTTGTTCTCCCGTGCCATCAAGACACGTGCTGCCAAGGCTGCGGACAAGCTGATCCTTCCGAAAATAGATGAGGAATTCAACAGTAAGGTTGAAGATCTGAAGGCCATCTTGATAGACAAATTGTTGGAACTGACGAAAGACAAGGTTTCACAAGGCGTGAAAGATTATATGGGTAGCGATGTGATTGCTTCGGGACGTAAGTTTGCGGCTTCCGCTTTGGAAGGACTCGATTTTACGACGATACAGTTAAGTGGCTGGACGGACGACGAGCATCTGAACGGATTGATATCTCAACTGATTATAAACTTCCTGAAGAAATACAAGTTGCTTGATGCCGAACTGAAACGTAAGAAGTTTGCGATTACGATTGGCGATGAGTTGCCTTCAGGTATCATTCAGATGGCTAAGGTTTATATCGCCAAGAAACGTAAGATCGGTGTCGGCGACAAGATGGCCGGACGTCACGGAAACAAGGGTATCGTATCAAAAATCGTACGTCAGGAAGACATGCCGTTCTTGGCCGACGGAACGCCGGTCGATATCGTTTTGAATCCGTTGGGTGTGCCTTCTCGTATGAACATCGGTCAGATTTTCGAGACTGTTTTAGGGGCTGCCGGAAAAGAACTTGGAGTGAAGTTTGCGACTCCGATTTTCGATGGTGCTACGTTGGATGACTTGTGTGAATGGACGGATAAGGCCGGTTTGCCGCGCTATTGCTCTACGCAGTTGTATGATGGCGAGACCGGTGAGAAGTTCGACCAGTTGGCCACTGTCGGTATTGCTTATATGTTGAAGTTAGGCCACATGGTAGAAGACAAGATGCACGCCCGTTCCATCGGTCCGTATTCATTGATTACCCAACAGCCGCTCGGTGGTAAGGCACAGTTCGGTGGTCAGCGTTTCGGAGAAATGGAAGTCTGGGCCATTGAGGCGTTCGGTGCATCTCATGTGCTACAGGAAATCTTGACTATCAAGTCGGACGATGTGGTAGGCCGTTCGAAAGCATACGAAGCGATTGTCAAGGGCGAGCCGATGCCGACTCCGGGTATCCCGGAATCACTGAATGTGTTGCTCCACGAGTTGAGAGGCTTGGGGTTGAGCATTACGCTTGAATAACAGTTGAACTCTTTTATTAATAACAGAATATGGCTTTTAGAAAAGAATCTAAAATAAAGAGTAACTTTACGAAGATTACCATCGGATTGGCTTCGCCCGAAGAAATCCTGGAAAATTCGTATGGTGAGGTTTTGAAACCCGAAACCATTAACTATCGTACCTATAAACCCGAACGTGACGGTTTGTTCTGCGAGCGTATTTTCGGTCCGACGAAGGATTATGAATGCCATTGCGGAAAGTACAAACGGATTCGTTATAAAGGTATTGTTTGCGACCGTTGTGGCGTGGAAGTAACAGAAAAGAAGGTACGTCGCGAACGTTCAGGACACATTGCGTTGGTGGTACCTGTAGCTCATATATGGTATTTTCGTTCGTTACCTAACAAAATCGGTTATCTGTTGGGAATACCGACAAAGAAGTTGGATGCAGTCATTTACTACGAACGTTATATTGTCATCCAACCGGGTGTGTTGGCCGAAGAAGGAATCGCAGCAAACGATTTGCTGACCGAAGATGAATATTTGGATTATTTGGAGAAACTTCCCAAAGAGAACCAGTATTTGGATGATTCGGATCCTAATAAGTTCATAGCCAAGATGGGAGCAGAGGCCATTTATGACCTTTTAATCCGTTTGGATTTGGATAAATTGTCATACGAATTGCGTGACAGTGCCAATGCCGATACGGCCCAGCAGCGTAAGACCGAAGCTCTGAAGCGATTGCAGGTGGTTGAGTCATTCCGTGCTAGCCGGGGACGCAATAAGCCCGAATGGATGATTATGAAAATCCTTCCGGTGATTCCGCCCGAACTGC
The DNA here is from genome assembly GCF_900683745.1 of Paraprevotella xylaniphila YIT 11841. Classification (NCBI taxonomy): domain Bacteria; kingdom Pseudomonadati; phylum Bacteroidota; class Bacteroidia; order Bacteroidales; family Prevotellaceae; genus Paraprevotella; species Paraprevotella xylaniphila. Next base: position 2,208,305 of record NZ_LR215980.1, on the reverse strand, counting down.
GTCCGTTGGTTCCGTTGGATGGCGGCCGTTTCGCCACTTCCGACTTGAACGACTTGTATCGCCGTGTCATTATCCGTAACAACCGTCTGAAGCGACTGATTGAAATCAAAGCTCCCGAGGTGATTTTGCGTAATGAGAAACGTATGTTGCAAGAGGCCGTGGACAGCTTGTTCGACAACTCCCGCAAATCCAGTGCGGTAAAGACGGATGCCAACCGTCCTTTGAAGTCCCTTTCCGATTCGTTGAAAGGTAAGCAAGGCCGTTTCCGTCAGAACCTGTTGGGTAAGCGTGTGGACTATTCAGCCCGTTCGGTAATCGTTGTAGGACCGGAGTTGAAGATGGGAGAATGCGGTCTGCCTAAATTGATGGCCGCAGAACTTTATAAGCCGTTCATCATCCGTAAGCTCATAGAACGCGGTATCGTGAAGACCGTGAAGTCTGCCAAGAAGATTGTAGACCGCAAGGAACCCGTGATTTGGGATATTTTGGAATACGTAATGAAAGGTCATCCAGTGTTGTTGAACCGTGCCCCGACATTGCACCGCTTGGGTATCCAGGCTTTCCAACCCAAGATGATAGAAGGTAAGGCTATCCAGTTGCACCCGTTGGCATGTACGGCGTTCAATGCCGATTTCGACGGTGACCAGATGGCCGTGCATTTGCCTTTGAGCAACGAAGCGATTCTGGAAGCGCAGATTCTGATGTTGCAGTCTCACAATATTCTGAATCCGGCAAACGGTGCGCCGATTACGGTGCCTTCTCAGGATATGGTGTTGGGCCTCTACTATATTACCAAGCTCCGTCCCGGTTCTAAGGGCGAAGGTTTGACATTCTATGGTCCCGAAGAGGCTATCATTGCTTACAATGAGAAGCGTGTGGACATTCATGCGCCTATTAAAGTTGTGGTAAAAGACCTGAATGCGAATGGCGAGTTGGAAAAGAAGATGGTGGAAACGTCTGTAGGTCGTGTGATTGTCAACGAGATTATACCGGAAGAAGTCGGTTATTTCAATGACATCATTTCCAAAAAGACCTTGCGCGGCATCATTACCGACGTGATCAAGACGGTAGGTGTGGCTCGTGCCTGCGAATTCCTGGACGGTATCAAGAATCTGGGTTATCGCATGGCATACGTGGGTGGTTTGTCTTTCAACTTGGGGGATATTATCATTCCGGAAGAAAAAGAGGAACTGGTTCGTCGCGGAAACGAAGAAGTGGAACGTATTGCCAATGATTATGGTATGGGTTTCATTACGGACAACGAACGTTATAACCAGGTCATCGATACTTGGACACACGTCAATAACGACCTTTCCAAGGTCTTGATGAAGACCATGAAAGAAGCCGATCAGGGTTTCAATGCCGTATATATGATGTTGGATTCCGGAGCCCGTGGTTCTGCCGGACAGATCAGCCAGCTTTCCGGTATGCGTGGTTTGATGGCCAAGCCCCAGAAAGCCGGAGCCGAAGGCGCCCAGATTATCGAAAACCCGATTCTTTCCAACTTCAAGGAAGGCATGAGTGTGTTGGAGTACTTCATTTCTACCCACGGTGCCCGTAAGGGTCTGGCCGATACGGCCTTGAAGACAGCCGATGCCGGTTACTTGACGCGTCGTCTTGTGGACGTATCCCACGATGTGATTATCACGGAAGAGGATTGCGGTACGTTGCGCGGTCTGGTATGTACGGCTTTGAAGAACGGCGATGAAGTCATTTCTTCACTTTACGAACGTATCCTCGGACGTGTGTCCGTGCATGATATTATCAATCCTACGACGGGTAAGTTGATTGTTTCCGCCGGGGAGGAAATCACGGAAGACAAGGCACAGGAAATCGAAGACTCTCCGATTGAGAGCGTGGAAATCCGTTCCGTATTGACTTGCGAGAGCCGTAAGGGAGTCTGCATGAAGTGCTATGGCCGCAACTTGGCTACGAGCCGGATGGTACAGAAAGGCGAGGCGGTCGGTGTGATTGCCGCCCAGTCCATCGGTGAGCCGGGTACACAGTTGACGTTGCGTACGTTCCATGCCGGTGGTGTGGCTTCGAATGCGGCAGCCAATGCGTCTATCGTCGCGAAGTACGATTCGAAGGTAGAGTTTGAAGAGTTGCGTACGGTAGACATTACCGATGAGACCGGAAATGCAGCCAAGATGGTGGTAGGACGTTTGGCCGAGGTCCGCTTCGTCGACGTGAATACCGATATTGTCCTCTTCACGCAAAATGTGCCTTACGGTTCTACTTTGTATGTGAACGAAGGAGATAAAGTAGAGAAAGGCAAGCTGATAGCCAAGTGGGATCCGTTTAACGCGGTTATCGTGACGGAAACTCCGGGTAAGATTCAGTTTGAAGACGTGATAGAAGGTGTGACTTATCGTGTGGAAGCCGACGAGACGACGGGTCTGCGCGAGATGATTATCATAGAGTCAAAAGACAGGACGAAGGTTCCCTCGGCTCATATCTTGGACGAGAACGGAGAGCTGATTCGTACGTATAACTTCCCCATCGGCGGACACTTGGCTATTGAGGACAATCAGATTGTCAAAGCCGGAGACGTATTGGTGAAGATTCCGCGTGCCGTAGGTAAAGCCGGCGACATCACGGGAGGTCTTCCGCGTGTGACGGAGTTGTTCGAAGCGCGTAATCCGTCCAATCCCGCAGTGGTTTCGGAAATCGACGGTGAAATCACGATGGGTAAACTGAAACGCGGTAACCGTGAGATTATCGTCACTTCCAAGTTGGGTGAAGTGAAGAAGTATCTCGTGCCGTTGTCCAAACAGATTCTGGTACAAGAGAACGACTATGTACGTGCTGGTACTCCGTTGTCTGACGGTGCCACTACGCCTGCCGACATTTTGGCCATTAAAGGTCCAACAGCGGTGCAGGAGTATATCGTGAACGAGATACAGGACGTGTATCGTCTGCAGGGTGTGAAGATTAACGATAAGCACTTTGAGGTGATTGTCCGCCAGATGATGCGCAAAGTGCAGATTGACGAACCGGGCGACACGCGGTTCTTGGAACAGCAGATTGTGGACAAACTCGATTTCGCAGAAGAGAACGACCGCATTTGGGGCAAGAAAGTCGTGGTGGATGCCGGTGACTCGGAAACGATGCAGAAAGGTATGATTGTGACGGCCCGTAAGTTGCGTGACGAGAATTCTACGTTGAAACGTAAGGATTTGAAGTTAGTGCAGGTACGTGACGCCATGCCGGCCACTTCAATCCAGATTCTGCAAGGTATTACCCGTGCGGCACTGCAGACTTCGAGCTTCATGTCGGCAGCTTCCTTCCAGGAAACGACGAAGGTGCTGAATGACGCGGCCATCAATGGAAAGACCGATAAACTCGAAGGTATGAAGGAGAACGTGATTTGCGGTCATCTGATACCGGCGGGTACGGGGCTTCGTGAGTTCGGTAAGATTGTCGTAGGTTGTCAGGAGGAATACGATCGCCTGATGGCCAATCGTAAGTCCATACTTGATTTTGACAAGTAGATAAATCTTGTAAAGGAGTGTTGACAAGACCGCTTCCGGATATATTCCGGGGCGGTTTTTTTGTAGTGTAACGAATCGTTTGTTTGGTGTTACATTTTATATATTCCTATTGTTTGGTCGGTTTATTTTATCCACCTTTATAGTGAAATAAATATGTATAATTCTTGTGAGGCTTTTTTATGATAGGACTTATTAGAAAATGGGATAACTTGAAATCCTTGATTACATTATCTTTCCTTTTCGGGTGGTGTTGCCAAACCTTGGCCCAAACGGTATGCGCTCCGTCTGCATTGGACAGCCTCCTGGGATGCATGACCCGTGTGGTGTCCACGACACGTCATGTGGTCCAGGAGAAGGTCTACCTCCATTTCGACAACACGGGTTACTTCATGGGCGAGAAGATGTGGTTCACGGCCTATGTGGTCCGTGCAGACGGGCACCGTCCCGGCGTCCGTAGCCGCGTGCTCTACGTGGAGCTGCTGAACCCGAGTGGCGACGTGGTGCAGCGGCGGAAGCTGAAGATAGACGGGCGTGGCCATGCGCACGGTGACTTATCGTTGGATTCCCTTTACGGCGCGGGCTTCTATGAGGTCCGTGCCTTCACCCGTTACATGTCGAACTGGGGCGGCCCGGCGTGTTTCTCCCGCGTGTTCCCGGTGTTCCGCGCCCCTTCCACCCTGGGAGCTTATGATCCGGTGATGGACGAGCGCAGTTACCGTCGCCGCCTGCCGGATTTCCGTGAGGCGGACACATTGCACCGTTCGCGTCTGAACGTGTCCTTTTATCCGGAGGGTGGCCGTCTGGTGTCGGGCTTGCGCAGCCGCGTGGCCTTTCAGGTCTCCGACGGCAGTGGGCGTCATGTGCATGCCGCAGGTGAGCTGTTGGACGGTGATGGGCGTGTGGTGTGCCGTGGTTCTTCAGACAGCATCGGTCGTGGTGTATTCACCGTCCCGTCTTCCTGCGACGGTCTTCGTTTCCGCCTGCGTGACGCCCGTGGCCATATTAAGGAATTTCCCTTGCCGGATCCCTCCTCAGAGGGTTGCGTGTTGGAGCTTCCCCCGTGTTTTGACGATTCTTTGCGTTTCAGCGTCCGTGGCACGGCGTCGTACCGTGACCGCCTGTTGGGCTACATGCTGATGAACTACGGCCGTGTATGGACTTGCGACACGTTCCGCGTGGGCTCGGGTTACCATAAGTCGTACCTTCGGGACAGCCTTCCCGAGGGCGTGAACCAGCTGACGGTGTTCGACGGCAGCGGCCGCATCCTGTGCGAACGCTTGTTTTTCCTTTTTCCGAAGCCTTCCCCTTCCGACACGATCGGCATCAAATCAGAGACGGCCCGTCTCACTCCCTGCGGCAAGGTCCGCCTCCGCCTGCGTTCCGTCCCCGGCTCTGTCTTCTCCTTTTCTGCGATGGACGGCGGCACGGTGTTCAACGGGCGCGGCCCTTCGGTGAAGTCATGGCTGCTGCTGTCTTCCGAAGTGAAGGGTTACATCGAGGACGTGGGTTATTATTTCGAGTCGGACGATTCGGTGCACCGCCGCGCGTCTGACCTGTTGATGCTGGTCCAGGGTTGGCGGCGTTACGACTGGGAGGAACTGTCCGGGTATCGTCCGCGCAGTCCGGAGGAGTGGCATCCGGTGGAAGATACGCTGTACGTCACGGGGCGTCTTCGTTCGGTAAAGAAATCGCTTCCGGTGGATGGCATTCCTCTGAAAGCCTACGTATATTCCGGAGGAAGCCATTTGGACGGTGCCACGGTGACAGACAGTTTGGGCCGTTATGCCTTTTCGCTTCCGGACGTATGGGGGGAGTGGAACCTTCAGCTCAAGGCCGGTGTGAAGAAGCTTAAGAGCCGTTACCTCTTGACGGTTGACCGTCGTTTCGGTCCTCCGGCCCGCCGCTTGTCCCCTTATGAGTGCCGTGCCCTTCCGGTCCTTCCGTCGGACTTGCCCTTACTGCCGGACACGATGGAGTTCGACACGTTGCCCCTTCTTTCCCTTTCGGAACGGCTTCACAAGCTTCCCGAGGTGGACGTGAAGGCCAAACGCCGTTTCACGGACGGTGCCCGTGCGGCCTGGGCTACGGAGAAGCGCGGGCAGTATTGGGCCGACGTGTATTATGACTGCGATGAGGAAACGGAACGGTATTTGGATGAAGGGAAAGAAATCCCGTTATTCAAAGATTGGTTTATGGGACGGGTAGAGTTTGCTGATTTGAATAATCTGCTTTTTTTTCCGGGGATAGATGTGAAGGGGGCTCTTACGCCTGTAGAGTTAGCTGTCGCGAAAGATACTTTAGTGAGAGAGGGGGGAGGACTTTCCGATGAAGAGGAAGAAACCGAAGCGATTGCCAATGGGGGAGAATGTCAAGACGAGGATTATATTGGACGTTATAAAGGGCATCCGATTGTGTGGATTTTAGATAATGTGTATGCCGGAGGAGGAGGAAAACTGGCGATGAAAGTCCCTGCAGGTGCTAAAACGAAAAAAAATGATGTTTCGTTTCCTGTTTTTTTGGACGAAGCGAAGTCTGTGTACATTACAGAAGACCCGGGTGCGTCGGCATCTTACCATTATCCTCCTTTTGCGGAGGAGGTGGTCACCGTTTTCGTTTATTCGCATGGGGCATCAACTCGTAGATCGGAAAAAGGCGTTCGCCGCACATTCTTCCAAGGTTACAATGTGCCTTCCACGTTCGAGATGCCGGATTATTCCCTGATGCCCCCGGCGGAGGACTTCCGCCGCACGCTGTATTGGAACCCGGACGTGCGGACGGACGGGAAGGGCGAGGCTATTATCGAGTTTTACAACAATTCGTCTTGCCGTGAAATTCGGATATCCGCTGAGGGTGTCACACCGGACGGGCGGAGCATTTTCAATGAATGAGAAAATGAAATAGATTTCGTTCATAGAAGAGCGTATGGCTTTATTCCCGTGTAACGTGTACTTTCTCTTATGTATCAAAAGTATTTTCAGATGTAACAGATTGCATGGTTGCTGTTGTCGCTTCCAATCTTTTTCTGCAAATTTGAGTCGATTAAAAACAATTTAGAATATGGAAAAGAAGAATTTGTTAGTGAGAGCTTTGGCTCCGGTTGTTTTGGCCGGATTGGTGTTTGTGGGATTTTCCGCGTGTTCCCAAGATGATGGTTACCCTGAGGGTTTTGTGCTGAATGATGAGACAGGCACAGCTACTTTGGCGAAGAGGAGCATGCCGCAAGGAGGGGAGTCTGTAACTCCGCCAAAGCCTCCAAAAGAAGAGGATGATGAACCAAAACGGATATTGGCAGGTTCAAGCGATTTTGATGTAGTAATATTTGCGGATATTCCGTTAATGGATAATATGGGAAATGTACATTATGAGAATAGACCTGTGGGGGTTATGGGTGAGGTGTATGTTTATTGGGTAGAACCGGGGAAGGGTTTCCCAAAGCCGCATTATGACGTTGAGGTAGTTTTTGATGATGATGAATTGTCTGTGGGTGATGTGTATCACTCGTCCGTTAACGATAGGGGGATTATGGATGTTTATTTTACGGTGTATGGTCAGCAAGTAGGTGCAAATGTGGAGATTATTCCTGAATATCAAATTAAAAGCTAAAAATGGTGCGTGTCTATGGTTTATGGGGTGTGATGGTGCTATATATCTTTTGTAGGACAGCGTGCTTTTCCCGGGTACAGGAGCGTGATGATGTCTTGCCTTTGTTGGAGAAAGCAGCGCGGGTGCAGCAGTTCAACTTATTGTATCCTCAGGAAAAAGTATACCTCCATTTCGACAATACGGGCTATTTTATCGGTGAGACAATATGGTTCAAGGCATACGTAGTGAGGGCAGATACGAAGAAACCTACGGATTTGAGCGGCGTGTTGTATGTGGAACTACTGAATGCGGCAGGTGATGTGGTAGAGCGGCGGAAGCTCAAGATGGAGGAGGGGCAGGCACGGGGAGACATCCGGTTGGACAAGCTTCTGGTCTCCGGTTTTTACGAAGTACGGGCTTATACCCGATATATGACGAATTGGGGGACAGGCGCATGTTTTTCGCGCGTGTTCCCCATTTTTGAGAAATCCGGGCGTGTCGGAGATTACTCCAAGGCTTCCATCGACCGTTCTGTTTCCCATAGCCGGATACCTAACATGCGTGGACAAGAGGAGCATGGAGGAACTTCCAAAACAGGGGAGGAACTCCCGGTTCCGGTGCGGCCTACGGGGGCATACGCTATAGAGTGTCATGGCCTTACGCTTCGCTTGTATCCGGAAGGAGGCAGTCTTGTGCAGGGGATGGAGGGGCGTGTGGCCTTTTGCTTGACGGACAAGGTGGGCATGCCTTTGTTGGGGACAGGACGGATAGAAATCGGTGAGGGTAGTTCCGGTCTCGCATTTCCTGTGGATAGTTTGGGGCGCGGCTTGTTTTCCTACACGCCTTCGGAGTCTCCGGCTACGTTTGTGTTTACGGACAGCAAGAGGCGGATGTTCCGATTCCTCTTTCCTAAGGCAGAGCATGAAGGTTGTGTTTTGCGGGTGAATGCCTTGTCGGGGGACAAGATAAATGTGGAGGTTGCTGTAACTCCGGGATTGGAAGGGCAGGTATGGGGCATGACGTTGCAAAGTGGGGGTACGGTTGTGGCTGCGCATTCATTCTTTACAGGTCGTGCGTCTCATACGTTTTTTTTCCGTCGTGCCGACATGCATCCCGGCGTAAGCCAAATCACTATATTCGACGGCAACGGGCGGATATGGGCAGAACGCCAAGTATTCATCCCTCCCGTATCATCGGGGGCAGACAGTATTCGCGTGTGTACGGAGTCCGGTTTGTTGACCTCTTGCGGGAAAGTCCGTTTGTCGGTGAAGGCATTCCCGAATGCTACGTTTTCCTTTTCTGCGCGAGACGTTGGGTTTTCTACCGGTGGTTCGGAAGGAAACGTACGGACGTGGATGCTGCTATGTTCTGAACTGCGGGGCTATGTGTCGCATCCAGAGTATTATTTTGAATCCGATGATGCGGCGCACCGCAGGGCGGCCGACATGCTGATGCTGACACAAGGTTGGAGACGTTACGATTGGCGTGTGATGTCTGGAGTGGAGCCGTTCGAAATGTCCCAACCGATAGAAGAGCGGTTGTATTTGGACGGACAGGTCTTTCCGGAACGTAGGAGGCAGAAAGTCGGGGAGCTTAAACTGAAGGCCTACCTTTACAATCAGGTCGGAGAATCATTGACGGGAGAAGCTTTGACGGATAGTGCGGGACATTACGTGTTCAGCTTGCCGGATTGTTCGGGGCGTTGGTCTTTGTTCCTGAAAGCTAAGGGAAAGAAGGATAAGGATGACTACCGGATAGGCATCCACCGCGGCTATTCTCCGGTGCCGCGTGCTTATTCGTGGGAAGAAATGTCCCCCATACCGGAAGGCCATGGCGGACGGTTGAAGTTTTCAGGCTTTGAAGATGTGGATACGTTAGCTCCTTTGCGTGAAAAAAAGAATATTCTCCTGCCGACCGTGCATGTGGATGAACGTTGGGTGTATGAGAATCCGCGTGTGGCATGGGAAAGCGAGTCGGTAGGGCGCAGGAAGGCGTTTTTGTATTACGACTGTGATGCCGCCATGGATGCCATATCAGACAAGGGAGGTGTGATGCCTGTTTTCGAGGACTGGTTGAAGGAACGTAACGGGTACTTTTCGGGGGACACTTATGTGATGCGTGACGAGACTTCGGAGGAGGATTGGGTGGAGGAATTGAAATTGGCGAACTCAGGACGGAATCCGGATTATGCCGATGAAGATAATCCCGGAAAAGACGAGGACTTTGAAGTCTTGGCTAAGTCCATGAAAATAGGGTCGGTTGTCATTGACAAAGAATATAATATTTACAAGGACGGGCTGACGTATGACCGCCGTCCTATCGTGTGGATTATAGATAACGCCTACCATTCCATTACGGGGGCGAATTATAGTTTTCCTTCCAATCCAAATTGGGATTACGAGCACAAGGAACTGTCCGCAAGGCCGATGATGGAAGTGGTGTGGTGTAACTCACATGCTCATGAGACGGTAGAGATGCCGCAGTTCTTGGATGAAGTGAAGTCGGTGTATGTGGCCGAGGACCAAACAACGTGGCGCGACTTTATCCGTTTCAGGAACGAGAATATGCAGATGCCCGTGACGGTTTTTGTCTATACCCACCATTCTTTTTTCGGGCATGTCAACGGCTTGCGCCGCACATACTTCCAGGGGTACAACGTGCCTTCCACGTTCGAGATGCCGGATTATTCCCTGATGCCCCCGGCGGAGGACTTCCGCCGCACGCTGTATTGGAACCCGGACGTGCGGACGGACGGGAATGGCGAGGCTATTATCGAGTTTTACAACAATTCGTCTTGCCGTGAAATCCGGATATCCGCTGAGGGTGTCACACCGGACGGGCGGTGCATTTTCAATGAATGAGGAGGGGGATGGATATGGGATGTATAGTAAGATGGAGCAAGGAACTCAGTGCGCATAAGGCCGCATGGTTGTTGCGTGGTTTGTATGTGGTTCTTCCATCCGTTTGTTTCCTGCCGGAAATGGAGGGATTTTCCGATAGCTTCCTTTCGCCCAAATGGTATGGCGTGGTGGCCACGATAGTTGTTCTTGCCTCGCTTGAATCGGGTTTGTATTTGTTCGTGAAGGGGCATGACGGATGCGCCGTGTCGGATTCCGGTATGGGGGTACGGCGTGGGGCGTGTTTTGCGTGGGGCGTTTCGGTGGCGGCCGCGTGTGAAAGCTTGTATGTGTTGTTCCAGTCCGGTCGGCAGCAGTGGCGCGTGGGGGCGGGACTTACGGGTACGTTTGACAATCCGGCCGGTTTAGCTTTGTGTCTCTGCTTGAGCCTTCCTTTTGTTCGTTACTTGTCGGAGAGCGTGGGTGGTTTTTCGTCTTCCCGTATTTGCGTCCGTGTGCAGGAGTGCCTGCCCGTTTTAGGCGTGTTGCTGTCCGGTTCTCGTACAGGCTTGTTGTGCCTTCTGTCTTACTCCCTTATTGTGCTTTGTATGCAGAAGAAGATTCGTGCCGGGCTGAAATATATTTGTGCGGGAGTGGCCTGTTGTGCCGTACTGTTTTTTGTTTGGTGCCACAAGCAGGATTCCACGAGTGGTCGGATTTTTATTTTGGAGCGCAGTTGGGAACTCATATCCCGGAAACCTTGGACGGGATATGGCACCGGAGGTTTTGGCCGGGAATACATGTGGGAACAGGCCCGTTATTTTGCCGGTAATCCTGAAAGCGGGTACGCATGGTTGGCCGACGAGGTACGCCATCCGCTTAATGAGTTTGTACTCCTGTGGGTGGATTATGGTGTGGCCGTTCCATGTGTGTTGTTTGGTTGTTTTGTAAGTGTTATTGTGGGACTGGCATGTAGGAAAGAACGTTTTCCGTCTGCATGCGCTTGCGCCTTGTCCTCCTTGTTCCTTTTCTCTTGTTTTTCTTATCCTTTTAAGTATCCATTGCCTGCATTGGTGTCAGTGGTTGCGTTGTGCAGCCTTCTCCGTCCGGTTTGGCGGCGTGTCTCCGTACAAAAGCCCTTGGCCATAGGTTTGTGCTTGTGTTCCATTATCTTGGGGTTGAAACTTTTAAGTGAGTTCCGTCATGAACGGGAATGGGCTCGCGTGTCGGAGTGTTCCCTTCGCGGATGGTCGGGGCTGATGATGCCGCATTACAGGCGTTTGTACCTTCATTATAAGGACAATCCCTATTTCTTATATAATTATGCAGTGGAACAGTTTTATGCCGGGCGTTATGTTGGTGCGTGGAGGACTGCGGAGGAATGCCGGAAACATTGGGCATCCTACAATTTGGAATTGTTGTCCGGTGATATATGTCGGCAGTTGGAACGTTATGGTGATGCACTTTTCCATTACCGTTGGGCTTCCCTCATGTGTCCTGTGCGTTTTGCTCCATTGGAAGGGATGTACCATGTCTACCGAGAGAGAGGTGACAACCTTCGGGCGGACTCCGTTTCCGCTGTTATCAGGGCAAAGAAGGTTAAGGTCCTTTCATCCGAAGTCATACGGATTAAGGAGGAGATAGGACGGCAAACCGTCCGTTGAGGAGCGTATGGCCTTATTCCCGTGTAACGTGACTTTCTCTTATGTATCAAAAGTATTTTCAGATGTAACAGATTGCATGGTTGCTGTTGTCGCTTCCAATCTTTTTCTGCAAATTTGAGGCGATTAAAAACAATTTAGAATATGGAAAAGAAGAATTTGTTAGTGAGAGCTTTGGTTCCGGTTGTCTTGGCCGGGTTGGTGTTTGTGGGCTTTTCCGCATGTTCCCAGGATGACGGTTACCCTGAGGGCTTTGTGCTGAATGATGAGACGGGTGCGGCTACTTTGGCGAAGAGGAGCATGCCGCAAGGAGGGGAAAGTACTAAACCTGTAGAACCTGAAAAACCTTCATATAAGTATGATGAGGCGACTGTAACTTTTAAATGTACGCATTCTTTGCCTTCGGAATATATAGATAGTTATACCGTCTTGACGATGACGGTTCATTATTCCTATAAGATGGAAAATGGTGAACCCACTTCTGTTGAGTATGTACATTCTGCGGAGGACAACCCTGATTTTTCAATTGATGATATAGATTTGGTGAAGGATTCAGATACTGGGTATTATACTTTGGTATGCAGTGGCACTTATAGTTTTACAGATTCAAATGGCTATTTATACACTTGGGGGTATTCAGGTGAATCAGAGTCGGATATTTCACTCTGGTGAGATGGTATAATGTCTTGCGTTAAATAAAGCCATGTCGAAGTCCCTGTTGTTAGTCCTTGTTTTTGTTCTTTTGCGATGTATTTCTGTCGTGGCCCAAACGGTATGCGCTCCGTCTGCATTGGACAGCCTCCTGGGATGCATGACCCGTGTGGTGTCCACGACACGTCATGTGGTCCAGGAGAAGGTCTACCTCCATTTCGACAACACGGGTTACTTCATGGGCGAGAAGATGTGGTTCACGGCCTATGTGGTCCGTGCAGACGGGCACCGTCCCGGCGTCCGTAGCCGCGTGCTCTACGTCGAGCTGCTGAACCCGGGCGGCGACGTGGTGCAGCGGCGGAAGCTGAAGATAGACGGGCGGGGCCATGCGCACGGTGACTTATCGTTGGATTCCCTTTACGGCGCGGGCTTCTATGAGGTCCGTGCCTTCACCCGTTACATGTCGAACTGGGGCGGCCCGGCGTGTTTCTCCCGCGTGTTCCCGGTGTTCCGCGCCCCTTCCACCCTGGGAGCTTATGATCCGGTGATGGACGAGCGCAGTTACCGCCGCCGCTTGCCTGATTTCCGCGAGGTGGACACGTTGCACCGTTCGCGCCTGAACGTGTCCTTTTATCCGGAGGGCGGCCGGTTGGTGTCGGGCTTGCGCAGCCGCGTGGCCTTTCAGGTCTCCGACGGCAGTGGGCGTCATGTGCAGGCCGAGGGTGAGCTGCTGGACGGCTCGGGGCGTGTGGTGTGCCGTGGCTCCTCGGACAGCACGGGTCGTGGCGTGTTCACAGTCCCGTCATCCTGCGACGGTCTTCGTTTCCGCCTGCGTGACGCCCGTGGCCATATTAAGGAATTTCCCTTGCCGGCGCCATCCTCGGAGGGTTGCGTATTGGAGCTCCCCCCTTGTTTTGACGATTCTTTGCGCTTCAGCGTCCATGGCACGGCGTCGTACCGCGACCGCCTGTTGGGCTACATGCTGATGAACTACGGCCGTGTATGGACTTGCGACACGTTCCGCGTGGGCCCGGGTTACCATAAGTCGTACCTTCGGGACAGCCTCCCCGAGGGCGTGAACCAGCTGACGGTGTTCGACGGCAGCGGCCGCATCTTGTGCGAACGCTTGTTTTTCCTTTTTCCTAAACCATCCCCTTCCGACACGATCGGCATCATGTCAGAGACGTCCCGCCTCACGCCCTGCGGCAAGGTCCGCCTCCGCCTGCGTTCCGTCCCCGGCTCTGTCTTCTCCTTTTCGGCGATGGACGGCGGCACGGTGTTCAACGGGCGCGGCCCTTCGGTGAAGTCATGGATGCTGCTGTCTTCCGAAGTGAAGGGTTACATCGAGGACGTGGGTTATTATTTCGAGTCGGACGATTCGGTGCACCGCCGCGCGTCTGACCTGTTGATGCTGGTCCAGGGTTGGCGGCGTTACGACTGGGAGGAACTGTCCGGGTATCGCCCGCGCAGTCCGGGGGAGTGGCGTCCGGTGGAAGACATGTTGTATATCACGGGACATTTGCGTTCGGTTAAGAAGTCCTTGCCGGTGGATAGCATTCCGATTAAAGTCTACGTGTATTCCGGTGGAAGTTACACGGACGGTGAGATGTTGACAGACAGTTTGGGCCGTTATGCCTTTTCGCTTCCGGACGTATGGGGGGAGTGGAACCTTCAGCTCAAGGCCGGTGTGAAGAAGCTCAAGAGCCGTTACCTCTTGACGGTTGACCGTCGTTTCGGTCCTCCGGCCCGCCGCTTGTCCCCTTACGAGTGCCGTGCCCTTCCGGTCCTTCCGTCGGACTTGCCCTTACTGCCGGACACGATGGAGTTCGACACGTTGCCCCTTCTTTCCCTTTCGGAACGGCTTCACAAGCTTCCCGAGGTGGACGTGAAGGCCAAACGCCGTTTCACGGACGGTGCCCGTGCGGCTTGGGCTACGGAGAAGCGCGGGCAGTATTGGGCCGACGTGTATTATGACTGCGATGAGGAAACGGAACGGTATTTGGATGAAGGGAAAGAAATCCCGTTGTTTTGTGATTGGTTCATGGAGCGGAGTGAGTTTGTGGATTTAAGCCATACTCCGTTTTATACAGGGGCATTCGGTGAAATGGATTCAAATCCGCTTGAAGAAGCCGCAGTGGAGGCAGGGGATGTGGAGAAAAGTCCTACCTTTGGGAAGGAACATGTGGAATGGGGACGTTACAAGGGGCGTCCAATCGTGTGGATCTTGGATAACGAATATGCAAAAGGAGGAGGGGAGATGGCTATAGAGGTTCCTATAAGCGAACGAACGAAAGAGACCATAGCTTTGTTCCCTTTTTTCTTGGATGAAGCGAAGTCCGTGTATATTACGGAGAATCCCAATGCGTCGGTAGCTTACCATTATCCCCCTTATGCAGAGGATGTGGTTACCGTATTCGTCTACACGCATTTCTCTCCTCGTCGGAGGATGGAGAAAGGCGTTCGCCGCACATACTTCCAAGGTTACAACGTGCCTTCCACGTTCGAGATGCCGGATTATTCCCTGATGCCCCCGGCGGAGGACTTCCGCCGTACGCTGTATTGGAACCCGGACGTGCGGACGGACGGGAATGGCGAGGCTATTATCGAGTTTTACAACAATTCGTCTTGCCGTGAAATCCGGATATCCGCTGAGGGTGTCACACCGGACGGGCGGTGCATTTTCAATGAATGAGGAGGCCATCAGGGGAGGGAAACGGCAGAATGTCAAAAAGTAAGTTTCTTCCCTTTGATAATCGTTCATTTGGGGACGAGTGGGGCGTGGAGGAAAATAAACGATTCTCATCGGTTTTGCGGTTTCCTGTTTGTAAGGGAATGAGGGCTTAGGCTGCCTTTTTGCCGGAAGCTCGGTCGGGTGGGGCGCATGGCGTGCCGTTCCGGTAAAGCGCGATAGCGTTTCCTGGAGCTTTTTGATAGTTGCCAAATGTATGTCGAAACGTCCGTTCTGGCTCTTTTCGGGCCATTTTCAGGGCTTCTTTTCCTGTTTTGGGGACGTTTTTGGGCTTTTTCCCACACTGCTTTTCCTCATTCTGCGCCGAACGATTTTTCGCTTTCAGCCGAATGATTTTTCGTTTGGCCGTGATTGATTTGCATATATGCACGAAATATCCATTTGTTTGGCATGTTTCTGGATATTTATTCATAAAAATCTTTTTGGATGGTTGCTGATGGACTTTTTACGTTTGTCATATAGTTTCTTTCTTACTTACTTAAGATATGATGGAATTGACTTTTTGCTTTCGTTTTGTTATAAGAGGAAATTTTAGGAGCGCTTTTGTTTTATGGGATGTGGTAAAAAGTACCTGATGTTTCATATCAAGAAATATATGTAACATACGCGAAAGTGTGATTGGAGGGATAATTGTAATTTTGGGGTATCGTATGTTGTTTGTTAAGACCCAAAGGAATATGAATAGTCTAAAGATGTGGATGGCAGTGTGGACCGGGATATGCGTGGCAGTGTTCCTAGCTTGCCATCCGGGAAAATCCCGGCTTGAAGAAGCATTGGAAGCAGCGGGCGAGAACCGTTCAGAGTTGGAACAAGTGTTGGATCACTACCGTGGTGACAGCCTGAAATCCCTTGCCGCGCAGTTCTTGATAGAGAATATGCCCTGCCATTATGCTTATGCGGGAAAGGAGTTGGAGAAATACCGCCGTTATTTTGAGCGGTTCCCGCCGTGCGCTTGGCGCGGCCCTGAGTTTGTACGTGATTCTTTGCTTGAAGTTGATGGTGCATTTTGTCCCGACTCATTATACAAGGTTTACGACATACATGTCATTAAATCCGATTACCTTATCCGTAACATCGACCAGGCTTTCGAGGTATGGCACGGACAACCATGGGGGCGGCACGTGGACTTTGCCGACTTCTTGGAATTCATCCTGCCCTACCGGATGGGGACGGAGACGCTTTCCGACTGGCGGCAGGAGGTCTATGACCGCTACAACCCGATGTTGGACAGCATCCGTGCCTCGGCAGACAGCACGGATGTGTTGGCCGTGGCGCAGGCCTTGATGGATTCCTTGTCTGTGGGGACGGTTTATTTTACGGGCTTGTTCCCCTCGGGCATCACGGTGGGGCCAGACCTCGTGGAGTGGCGTTCGGGCAACTGCCGTGAACTGACGGACTTGGTGACGTATGTATTCCGTGCCTTAGGCATCCCCGGCGGATGCGACAAGATGCTGATGCGAGGCGACAAGAATGTGGCGCATTATTGGAATTTCGTGGTGGACGGTGAAGATTCCACTTATTTTGCCTCCATCGGCCAAAGCTCGAAACAGTTTGCGAAAGCCGAGACGTATTGGGACCCGAAAGGGAAAGTTTACCGGGAGACGTTCAGCCTGAACAGGGCGATGCGCGATGCCTGCGGGCGTGACACGACGGATGTCCCGCCGGTGTTCCGCGAACCGTTGATGCAAGACGTGACGGCAGCCTATGCCGGGAAAATCAATCGCTTCCTGCGCATTCCGGCAGACAGCCTCGCCCTTGTCCCGCACGCGGGCGAGACGGTCTACCTTTGCCTTGCCACGCGTGGGACGTGGGTGCCCGTGGGGTATGGGCGTTTCGAGGGCGATACGGTGCGCATCGACAATGTGCAGGGCGATGTGGTGTTCCGCCTGGTGGTTTGCCGCAAAGGGCATTTGGTGTCGCTCGGCGTGCCGTTCCTTTTGGAGAAGTATACCGGGGCGGTGCGCTTCTTCCGTGCCGGGGAGGAACGGCAAAAAGCCGTGTTGCTGCAAAAGTTCAAGGAGGATTTCCAGGCCCACATGGTGGGCGGTGTGTTCGAGGCATCGGACCATCCGGATTTCCGCTGTCCTGATACCTTGTTTGCCATTAAGGGGCGTCCGCCTCGTTTGAGGAATGTGGTATGTTTGCCGGATAAAGGGGAGGCCCGCCGTTACGTCCGCTACTACGGGCCTCCTACGCGCCATTGTAATGTATCCGAGTTGGCCTTCTACGTTTCTGCTGCAGACACGGCGGCCTTGTGCGGGCGTATTGTCAGCCCTTCGGGCGTGGCGGAAGGCCGTATCGTGAACCAGTTCGGCAACGTGTTCGACGGTGACCCTTACACTTCGATGGATTACCGTGAACCGTCCGGCGGATGGGTGGGAATGGATTTCGGCCGCCCCATGCATATTGGCAAGTTGGTCTATATGCCGCGCAACCGTGACAACTTTATCCGCACAGGCGACCGTTATGAGCTGTTCTATGCCACGGCGGCCGGTTGGGAGTCGTTGGGCGAACAGACGGCGGAGTCTGATTCTTTGGTTTACAAAGTGCCTCGGGGCGCGTTGCTTTACCTTCGCGACCATACGCGCGGCAGCGACGACCGTATCTTTGAGATGGTGGACGGGCGGCAGAAATTGTGGTAAAGTGAGAAAGAATAGCAAAAAAATGCGTATTTTACGTGAATGTTACATTTGATGTAATATATGTAAAATAGGAGAAAGCGACTTGTCGCTTTTGTCTCTATCTTTGAGGCAAGATTTATGCGAAAACAGTACGGTGTCTATGCAAGGAGTGCAAACTACATGCGTGCTGTGGGTACAAATAAAAAAAAGTAAAATGATGAAGAAAAAAATTCTTGTTCCCATTTTAGGGGCGGTAGTGTTAGGTCTTTCGGCCTATGTCGGATATCGCACGTATGGTGCGTATTCGGAAAAAGAGCTTGAGAGTGATTTGCTATTGGCTAACGTGGAGGCGTTGGCGGTGGGAGGTGAAACTGATTTATTCAATAGGATAGATTGCTATAATAGTTTCGAAGGTGAAGGTGAACCCGATGCAACGCAAACTACTAATAGATGTTCGCCATGTGGTCAACCTGTAAAGTGCCGTAGCTATTCGGATCATCAAAAGTGTAGAAAGTAAATTTAGCTTTAATAAGGATGCCAGTTTATAAGATTGGCATCCATATTCAGTCGTATAATAAGATGAAATCATTATATTTTATTGTCGCTTTGGTCTTTTTTGCGGCATGTAATCGGATTCGGACGGAAAAATGCTTGTTGAGTGATTGTCCCATAGAGCACTGCAAAATGCGGAAACATTTGATTGACACTGTGCTTGTGTATCCTCAAGCTATAAATATATTTAAAGATAAGTTATTGGTTTTTGAACCTCGAAATGGAAATGCCGTTTTGTCGGTTTTCTCTTGTAAAGATTTTGAATATCTTTTTTCTGGTATAGGAAAAGGGCATGCAAAATCAGAAGTGGTTTATATGTATGATAATTATTATGCGTGTACCGATACTTCTTTTTTTATTTTGGATATGAATGTAGAGAAAGAATACCTTTTGAAAAATAATAAAGTTGTGTATGTGGGAAGTACGCCGTTAATAATCCCAGATGCATTGAACCAACTGATACGGGTGGATGATGTAACTTATGTTACAGCAGGATTTACTAATGGTAAGGGGGGTGAACATCTTTTATATCATGACGGGGAGTATACTGATTTTGGTGAATATCCAGATTTGTCTTTGAAAAATGAAGAGAGGGCGATTTACAATGGGAGCATTTCTGCAGGAATGGTGGGAAAGCAGAAGTTTTGGGATTTTTATACTTACAAAGATTTGATACGTTCCTATGATTTGCAGGGTAATTTGTTACTTGAAATCGTATTGGACGATGATGAAAAGAATGTAACGATGCAAAATGTTGATGACCGGAATTTTAATTATTATAAAGCAAAGTGGAATTCAAAATATATTGCCGTGTTGTATAATGCCTTTTTTAGTGCAGATGAATTTTATAAGCTTGGCAAGGACGAGCGTAAGCGAGAATTGCAATTATGGACATGGGAGGGCGAACTAAAGCGTCGTATTTATTTTGATGTCCCTTATGATATTTATGCATTATCTGAAGATAATATATTTTACGCAATGAATATGGATAAGCCTGATGTGATATATACTTATGACCTCAATGAAAAGTAGATTTTCGGCATGCCTTATGGTTGCCATAGTGGCTTTGTTTCTCTGTTCTTGTGACAGTAAGAAGGATAGGACATTACAGGAGTTGAAGGATGTAAGCCGGTGGCAGATCAAATTTCCTGATGCCCCTTTGTTTCGTAGCACAAAGTCAAAAATACTGGTATTGGTGGCAGATACGGGTGAATGTTCACCTTGCAGTATGGGGGTGAATGAATGGTATGTGTATCGTTTGGACATGGAGGAACGGCATTTGGATGCCGATATAGTATTTGTCTTGCCCGAAGGCATGCGCTTGTCTCCAACTGTGGATACCCTGTTGCTACAATATGGATTGGACAGGTATTATGGCTATGAGACCTTTATGAAATTGAATCCCGTTTTCAAGCAAATACATTATTCCACATTTTTAATATCCCCAGAACATAAAGTGGTATTGGTTGGCTCTCCTTTGGATTCGCCAAAATTGTGGAGGGTGTATAGGAGTGCATTGGGGGAGAAGGAATAGCATAAGTTTTTTAAGCAAGCATGTTGCCGTTACGGGAGAAAATGCCTATATTTGTACCTATATATAAATAGGTATATGAAATATAAATTCTAACGATTATGAGTAATGAAGAAAAACCGCAGCAGGAAGGTATGCTGCAAATAGAGATCAGTCCGGAAGTAGCTCAGGGAACATACGCAAACTTGGCCATGATTGCACACTCCACATCCGAGGTGATTATAGACTTCGTGTGCATGATGCCGGGATTGCCAAAGGCGAATGTGAAATCCCGTATCGTCATGGCTCCGGAGCATGCCAAGCGTCTGCTTTATGCCTTGCAGGACAATATTAATAAGTACGAACATAACTTCGGAGAAATAGATATGCATCAGGGCGGACCTCGTACGGTGGCTCCATTCAAAATCAATAAGGGGGAGGCTTAGTCCTCCTTCTTTTTTTGCCTTGAATCCGTAAAAAACACTTTTTCGGTGAAAAATAAGTTAAAATACTATGCCGTAGGAGGCTTTGTACGTGGGTAAACCTTTAAATTAGAGGAAAACACATTGTGTATTGGAATAAAATTCGTAACTTTGCGGCCTGAAAGCCCTTAATGTGGACTTTTACGAATTTGCATCATATAAATAACAATATATATAATTTAAAAAACAAGAACAATGCCTACTATTCAACAATTGGTAAGAAAAGGTAGAACAGTGTTGGTAGAAAAGAGCAAATCACCGGCGTTGGACAACTGTCCTCAGCGTCGTGGCGTTTGCGTCCGTGTGTACACTACCACACCGAAGAAACCTAATTCAGCGATGCGTAAGGTCGCTCGTGTGCGTTTGACTAACATGAAGGAAGTGAACTCTTACATTCCGGGTGAAGGTCATAATTTGCAGGAACACTCTATCGTATTGGTACGTGGCGGTCGTGTGAAAGACCTTCCGGGTGTTCGTTACCACATCGTACGTGGTACTTTGGATACAGCCGGTGTGGCTAACCGCACGCAGCGTCGTTCCAAGTATGGTGCAAAGCGTCCTAAAGCAGGTAAGAAGTAAATCATTTGATTGTAACGAATCTATTATTTATTAGTTTTGGTTTGTTGAGCTAAAGGTTGAGTAAATGCTCCGGAGGGAGGGTTGAAGATTATCGAAGTACAGCCAAACTGAAAAAACTTTTTGAAATGAGAAAAGCAAAACCAAAAAAACGTGTGATCCTTCCGGATCCTGTCTTTAACGATGTTAAAGTTTCTAAGTTTGTAAACCATTTGATGTATGACGGCAAGAAAAATCTTTCGTATGAGATTTTTTATGCAGCACTTGAAACAGTAAAGGCTAAAATGGCCAATGAGGAAAAAAGTGCATTGGAAATTTGGAAGGCCGCTTTGGATAAGGTGACTCCGCAAGTGGAAGTGAAGTCTCGTCGTGTGGGTGGTGCTACATTCCAAGTGCCGACGGAAGTCCGTCCTGAACGTAAGGAGTCTATCTCAATGAAGAACTTGATTCTTTTTGCCCGTAAGCGTGGTGGAAAAACCATGGCGGACAAATTGGCCGCAGAAATCATGGATGCTTACAATGAACAGGGTGGTGCTTTCAAGCGCAAGGAAGATATGCACCGTATGGCCGAGGCTAATCGTGCATTCGCACACTTTAGATTCTAATTTTTATTAAAGTAGCTAACAATGGCAAAGCAAGATTTACATTTGACCCGTAATATCGGTATCATGGCCCATATTGATGCCGGTAAGACAACGACTTCGGAGCGTATCCTTTTCTACACCGGTCTTACGCATAAGATTGGTGAGGTTCACGACGGTGCCGCTACGATGGACTGGATGGCTCAGGAGCAGGAACGTGGTATCACTATTACTTCAGCAGCTACTACAACTCGTTGGAATTGGAATGGCCAAACATATAAAATTAACTTGATTGATACTCCGGGACACGTGGATTTTACTGCAGAGGTAGAACGTTCGTTGCGTGTGTTGGATGGTGCCGTGGCTGCGTACTGTGCCGTAGGTGGTGTTGAACCGCAGTCTGAAACGGTATGGCGTCAGGCTGATAAGTATAATGTGCCGCGTATGGGGTATGTCAACAAGATGGACCGTTCTGGTGCTGACTTCTTTGAGGTTGTACGTCAGATGAAGGATGTCTTGGGTGCAAACCCTTGTCCGGTTGTAATTCCTATCGGTGCAGAGGAAAACTTCAAAGGGGTAGTCGATTTGATTAAGATGAAGGCTATCTTGTGGCATGACGAGACAATGGGAGCGGATTATTCTGTTGAGGAAATTCCTGCGGACTTGCAGGCTGAAGCAGAAGAATGGAGAGATAAGATGTTGGAGAAGGTGGCTGAGTTCGACGATGATTTGATGAGCAAATACTTCGACGATCCTTCCACTATTACTGAGGAGGAAATCCTCCGGGCTTTGCGTGCTGCAACTGTGGCAATGGAAGTGACTCCTATGCTTTGCGGTTCTTCGTTCAAGAATAAGGGCGTACAGACGTTGTTGGATTATGTTTGTGCTTTCTTGCCTTCTCCGTTGGATACACCGAACGTTGTAGGAACAAATCCGGATACTGGTGCTGAAGAGGATCGTAAGCCGTCGGAAGACGAAAAGACTTCGGCCTTGGCATTTAAGATTGCTACCGATCCGTATGTGGGTCGTTTGACATTTATCCGTGTTTATTCGGGTAAGGTTGAGGCAGGTTCGTATATTTATAACTCTCGTTCCGGTAAGAAAGAGCGTGTTTCACGTTTGTTCCAGATGCATTCAAATCATCAGAATCCAGTTGATGTGATTGGTGCCGGAGATATCGGTGCGGGTGTCGGTTTCAAGGATATCCGTACGGGTGATACTTTGTGTGATGAGGATGCTCCTATCGTATTGGAGTCTATGGATTTCCCAGATCCGGTTATCGGTATTGCGGTAGAGCCGAAAACGCAGAAAGACTTGGACAAGTTGTCTAATGGTTTGGCAAAGTTGGCCGAAGAGGATCCTACATTCACAGTGAAGACAGATGAACAGACGGGGCAGACGGTAATTTCCGGTATGGGTGAGTTGCACTTGGATATTATTATCGACCGTTTGAAACGTGAGTTTAAGGTGGAATGTAACCAAGGTAAACCTCAGGTGAATTACAAGGAAGCAATTACCAAGACAGTCAACTTGCGTGAGGTTTACAAGAAGCAGTCTGGTGGTCGCGGTAAGTTTGCAGATATTATTGTAAATGTAGGTCCGGTAGACGAAGACTTCAAAGAGGGCGGCTTGCAGTTCGAAAATAAGGTGACTGGCGGTAATATTCCCAAAGAATTCATTCCTTCTGTGCAGAAAGGTTTCGAGAGTGCAATGAAGAACGGTATTTTGGGTGGGTTCCCGATGGACAGCTTGAAGGTAGAGTTGCTTGACGGCTCGTTCCATCCGGTAGACTCAGACCAGTTGTCATTCGAAATCTGTGCATTACAGGCTTACAGGAACGCTTGTGCTCAAGCTAAGCCCGTATTGATGGAGCCTATCATGAAATTGGAAGTTGTGACTCCGGAAGAAAATATGGGTGATGTGATTGGTGACTTGAACAAGCGTCGCGGGCAGGTTGAAGGTATGGATACCAGCCGTAGCGGTGCTCGTATAGTGAAGGCAATGGTGCCATTGGCAGAAATGTTCGGTTACGTGACGGCTTTGCGTACGATCACTTCTGGTAGAGCTACGTCTTCCATGACGTATGACCATCATGCTCCTGTGTCAAGTTCTATCGCCAAGGTTGTACTTGAGGAAATCAAAGGACGTACCGATTTGGTATAAAAAACAATAAACTGGATAGAAGGTGCCGGTTAGCGAATGACTCTTAATCGGTATACCTTCTTTCCTTTTCATTAATCATTAAATTAATAAAACAATGAGTCAGAAAATCAGAATTAAACTGAAATCTTACGACCACAACTTGGTAGACAAGTCGGCTGAGAAGATTGTGAAGACAGTGAAAGTGACAGGTGCGATTGTGAGCGGTCCGATACCTCTCCCTACGCACAAGCGTATTTTTACGGTGAACCGTTCAACTTTCGTAAACAAGAAATCTCGTGAGCAGTTCGAGTTGTCTTCTTACAAGAGATTGATTGATATCTACAGTTCTACTGCTAAGACTGTGGATGCATTGATGAAGCTTGAGTTGCCAAGCGGTGTAGAAGTAGAAATTAAAGTTTAGTACTATTAAAAATTAACTGAAATGCCAGGATTATTAGGAAAGAAAATCGGAATGACATCCGTATTCAGTGCCGATGGTAAGAATGTTCCATGCACTGTTATCGAAGTTGGTCCTTGTGTAGTAACTCAGATTAAGAGTGTAGAAAAAGACGGTTATGCTGCTGTTCAACTCGGCTTCCAGGAAGCTAAGGAGAAGAATACGACGGCTTCTCTTATGGGACACTTCAAGAAAGCAGGTACTACTCCCAAGAGACACTTGGCCGAGTTCACAGGTTTCGAACAAGAGTTGAATTTAGGTGACACCGTTACGGTAGACATGTTTGAAGGGACCGTTTATGTAGATGTAATCGGAACTTCAAAAGGTAAAGGCTTCCAAGGTGTAGTTAAACGTCACGGTTTCGGTGGTGTAGGTCAGACTACTCATGGTCAGCACAACCGTGCCCGTAAGCCCGGTTCTATCGGAGCTTGTTCTTATCCCGCTAAAGTATTCAAAGGCTTGCGTATGGGCGGTCAGATGGGAAACGAGCGTGTAACTGCACAAAATTTGCAAGTGTTAAAAGTAATTCCGGAACACAATCTGCTTCTTATTAAAGGTTCAGTGCCCGGTTACAAAGGTTCAATCGTAATAATTGAAAAATAATGGAAGTTAGTGTATTAAATATCAAGGGTGAAGATACCGGAAGAAAAGTTCTTCTGAATGATTCTATCTTCAATATCGAGCCTAATGACCATGTGATTTACCTTGACGTAAAGCAATATTTGGCTAACCAACGTCAGGGTACGGCTAAGTCAAAGGAAAGAAGTGAAGTGAGCGGTTCTACCCGTAAGTTGGGTCGCCAAAAAGGTGGTGGCGGTGCCCGTCGCGGTGATATCAACTCTCCCGTATTGGTAGGTGGTGGTCGTGTATTCGGTCCTAAGCCTCGTGATTACGGTTTCAAATTGAATAAGAAGGTTAAGGTTTTGGCTCGTAAGTCGGCTCTGTCTTACAAGGCGAAAGAGAATGCAATTGTGGTGGTTGAGGACTTTACTATGGAAGTTCCGAAGACTAAGCAATTTATAGAAATTATAAATAATCTTAAAGTTGGTGGCAAGAAAGCCTTGTTCGTTTTACCGGGTGCAAATAAAAACGTATATTTGTCAGCTCGTAACATCGAACGTGTTAATGTTATGACTGCGGCTGCGCTGAATACTTATAAGGTATTGAACGCGGACGTTATGGTTGTGACTGAAAACTCGCTTAAAGTTGTCGATGAAATCTTAACCAAATAAGGAATAGAGAACCATTATGGGATATATTATTAAACCGTTGGTCACTGAGAAGATGACCGCAATTACAGAGAAGCAGAATAAATTCGGCTTCATTGTTCGTCCTGAGGCTAATAAATTGGAAATTAGGAAAGAAGTCGAAGCTTTGTACAATGTTACTGTAGTAGCGGTGAATACTTGCAGATATGCAGGTAAATCCAAGAGCCGTTACACCAAGTCTGGTCTTATTCAGGGTCGTACAAATGCTTACAAAAAGGCTATTGTGACTTTGAAGGAAGGCGAAACTATTGATTTTTACAGCAATATTTAAATAAAAGATGGCAGTACGTAAATTTAAGCCCACAACACCGGGGCAGAGACACAAGATTATTGGTACTTTTGAAGAGATTACTGCATCGGTACCAGAAAAGTCTCTTGTATATGGCAAACGTTCAACAGGTGGTCGTAACAATGTCGGTAAGATGACAATGCGCTATTTGGGCGGCGGTCACAAGAGAAAGTTCCGTTTGATTGATTTCAAGAGAGAGAAAGACGGTGTTCCAGCTGTAGTGAAGACGATTGAATACGATCCGAACCGTTCGGCTCGTATTGCTTTGTTGTTTTACGCAGATGGTGAAAAACGTTATATTATTGCTCCTAACGGCTTGCAGGTGGGCAGCACGTTGATGTCTGGAAAGGATGCAGCGCCTGAGATTGGTAATGCACTTCCTTTGGAGTACATCCCTGTCGGTACCGTAATTCACAATATTGAATTGCGTCCCGGTCAAGGTGCTTTGCTCGTTCGCTCTGCCGGTAATTTTGCACAGTTGACCTCTCGTGAGGGACGTTATTGTGTAATCAAGTTGCCTTCAGGCGAGACTCGTCAGATTCTTAGTGCTTGTAAGGCTACTGTCGGTAGCGTAGGTAACTCAGATCATGCGTTGGAAAGTTCTGGTAAAGCCGGGCGTTCTCGTTGGTTGGGTCGTCGTCCTCATAACCGTGGTGTGGTTATGAACCCGCATGACCATCCGATGGGTGGTGGTGAAGGCCGTCAGTCCGGAGGACACCCACGTTCACGCAAGGGATTGTATGCTAAGGGCTTGAAGACAAGAGCTCCGAAAAAGCAGTCCAACAAGTATATTATCGAAAGATGTAATAAGAAGTAACAAGTAAATCTGAGTAAATTATGAGTCGTTCATTAAAAAAAGGTCCATACATCGAAGTAAAGCTCGAAAAGAAAGTTCTCGCAATGAATGAGAGCGGTAAGAAGAGCGTGGTAAAGACTTGGGCCAGAGCTTCAATGATATCTCCTGATTTTGTAGGTCATACAATTGCAGTTCACAACGGAAATAAGTTTATTCCTGTTTACGTTACTGAGAATATGGTTGGACACAAGTTGGGTGAGTTTGCCCCTACGCGTAAGTTCGGTGGCCATGCTGGTAACAAGAAGAAGTAAGCAGGTTGATTATTTGAAATAATAAAGTAATTATATAAATGGGAGCAAGAAAGAAAATTGCGGCTGAAAAAAGAAAAGAAGCCCTTAAAACCCAGTATTTTGCTAAGTTGCAGAATGTGCCTTCCTCTCCGCGCAAGATGAGATATGTGGTGGATATGATTCGCGGCATGGAGGTGAACAGAGCACTTGGTACTTTGAAGTTCTCTTCAAAAGCTGCTTCTGCCGATGTAGAGAAGTTATTGCGCTCTGCTATTGCAAACTGGGAACAAAAGAACGAACGTAAGGCCGAAGACGGTGAATTGTTCGTGACAAAGATTTATGTTGACGGTGGCGCTACGTTAAAGAGAATGAGACCGGCTCCACAAGGTAGAGGTTATAGAATCCGCAAACGTTCAAATCACGTGACTTTGTTCGTAGGCACTAAAACTAATGATTAATTAAAAGTAGTATGGGACAGAAAGTAAATCCGATAAGCAACCGATTAGGTATTATTAGAGGTTGGGATTCTAACTGGTACGGTGGCAAGGACTTTGGTGATTCTTTGTTGGAGGACAGCAAGATTCGTAAGTACTTGAACGCTCGTTTGGCTCAGGCTAGCGTATCTAGAATCGTTATTGAACGTACGCTGAAACTCGTGACGATTACAGTTTGCACTGCACGTCCGGGATTGATCATTGGTAAAGGTGGACAGGAAGTTGATAAGTTGAAGGAAGAATTGAAGAAGATTACAGATAAGGATATCCAAATCAATATCTTCGAGATAAAGAAGCCGGAGCTTGACGCCGTGATTGTGGCTAATAACATCGCCCGTCAGGTAGAAGGTAAGATTGCTTATCGTCGTGCTATCAAAATGGCTATTGCCAATACGATGAGAAGTGGCGCTGAAGGTATCAAAATCTTGATATCAGGCCGTTTGAATGGTGCTGAAATGGCGCGTTCTGAGATGTATAAGGAGGGACGTACTCCGTTGCACACTTTCCGTGCGGATATAGATTATTGCCAGGCTGAAGCCTTGACGAAAGTCGGTTTGTTGGGCATTAAGGTATGGATTTGCCGCGGTGAGGTATATGGCAAACGTGATTTGGCTCCGAATTTTGCTCAGACGAAAGAGAATAGCCGTGGTGGCAACGGTGGCAAGAACTTCCGTAAGAAGAAGAACATTAATCGTTAAATTTGAATTTTAGGAATTATGTTACAACCGAAAAGAACAAAATATAGAAGACCGCAGAAGGGCCGTTGCAAAGGTAATGCTCAGCGCGGTAACCAATTGGCTTTCGGAACGTTCGGTATTAAGTCTCTCGAAACGCATTGGATTACCGGTCGTCAGATAGAGGCTGCCCGTATTGCTGTGACCCGTTACATGCAGCGTGAAGGTCAGATTTGGATTCGTATATTCCCAGATAAGCCTGTAACGAAGAAGCCGGCTGATGTACGTATGGGTAAAGGTAAGGGAGATCCTGTGGGATATGTATTCCCTATTACTCCGGGACGTATTATTTTTGAGGTGGAAGGCGTCTCTTATGAGATTGCAAAGGAGGCTTTGCGTCTTGCTGCGCAGAAACTTCCGGTTACAACTAAGTTTATTGTTAGACGTGATTACGATAAAAACGCTTGATTATGAAGATTGCAGAAATTAGAGAATTAGCGACCAATGAATTGGCCGAGCGTATTCAGACGGAAGAGGCGAATTATACTCAGATGCTGTTAAACCATTCTGTCTCTCCGTTGGAGAATCCTGCACAGATTAAGGCTGCACGTCGTAATATTGCCCGTATGAAGACCGTATTGCGTCAGAGAGAACTTAACAAATAATAATGGTCCACACATGGAAGCTAGAAATTTAAGAAAGACAAGAACAGGTGTTGTAATCAGCGACAAAATGGATAAGACCATTGTTGTGGCTGCTAAGTTTAAAGAGAAACACCCGATTTATGGTAAGTTCGTTTCCAAGACGAAAAAATACCATGCTCATGACGAGAAAAATGATTGTCACGTAGGTGATACAGTGTTGATTATGGAGACTCGTCCTTTGAGCAAGACGAAGACTTGGAGAGTTGTAGAAATCGTAGAAAGAGCTAAGTAATTATGATACAAGCAGAATCTAGATTAGTTGTTGCAGATAATAGCGGTGCTCGTGAAGCTCTTTGTATCCGCGTTTTAGGCGGAACGAGAAGACGTTATGCTTCTGTAGGTGATGTGATTGTTGTCTCTGTCAAGAGCGTCATCCCGTCAAGTGATATTAAAAAAGGTGCAGTATCAAAGGCTTTGATTGTACGTACTAAAAAGGAGATCCGTCGTGTTGACGGTTCATATATCCGTTTTGATGATAACGCTTGCGTTCTTTTGAATAACGCCGGTGAATTGAGAGGAAGTCGTATTTTCGGCCCGGTTGCCCGTGAGTTGCGTGCTGCAAACATGAAAGTCGTTTCTTTGGCACCTGAAGTACTTTAATTTTAAGAAATAAAGTAATGAGTAAGTTACATATTAAAAAAGGCGATACAGTTTACGTGAATGCCGGTGAAGACAAGGGCCGGACTGGTAAGGTGTTGAAGGTGTTTGTGGATAAACGCCGTGCCATCGTTGAAGGTCTGAATATGGTTTCTAAGAGCCAGAAGCCGAGCGCAAAGAATCCTCAGGGAGGCATCGTAAAGCAAGAGGCTCCTATTCATATTTCAAACTTGAACGTTGTGGACCCGAAGACTGGCAAACCGACACGTATTGGTAGAAAATTAAATGCTGACGGCAAGTTGGTTCGTTATGCTAAAAAATCAGGAGAGGAGATTAAGTAATGGGAAATACTGCGAGCCTTAAAAAAGAATATGCAGAGCGTATTGCTCCTGCTTTGATGAAACAGTTCAATTATACTTCTACTATGCAGATTCCGGTGCTCAAGAAGATTGTGATCAATCAGGGATTGGGTATGGCTACTGCAGATAAGAAAATCATTGATGTGGCTATTAATGAAATTTCGGCAATCACGGGCCAGAAAGCAGTGGCTACTGTTTCAAAGAAAGACGTTGCAAACTTCAAATTGCGTAAAAAGATGCCTATCGGTGTGATGGTGACATTGCGTCGTGAAAGAATGTATGAGTTCTTGGAGAAGTTGATTCGTGTGGCTTTGCCTCGTATCCGTGACTTCAAAGGTATCGAAACTAAGTTTGACGGTCGTGGAAACTATACTTTGGGTGTTCAGGAACAAATTATCTTCCCGGAAATCAATATCGATTCGATAGATAGAATTCTTGGTATGAACATTACGTTCGTAACTACTGCTAAGACTGATGAAGAAGGTTATGCCTTGCTCAAAGAGTTTGGTCTGCCTTTTAAAAATGCTAAAAACGATTAATACAATATGGCAAAAGAATCAATGAAGGCTCGTGAAGTTAAGAGAGCCAAGATGGTAGCTAAGTATGCCGAGAAGCGTGCCGCTTTGAAGAAAATCGTGAATACAGGAGACCCCGTTGAAGCTTTTGAGGCTGCTCAGAAGTTGCAGCGGATTCCGAAGAATGCAAATCCTATTCGTTTGCACAACCGTTGCAAGCTGACGGGACGTCCGAAAGGTTATATGCGTCAATTCGGAATATCACGTATCCAATTCCGTGAAATGGCTTCAAGTGGTTTGATTCCGGGTGTAAAAAAGTCAAGTTGGTAATTTATTATTTAATATTGTCGGGAGAGTCCCGATTAATTAATTCTTATATAAAATGACTGATCCAATAGCAGATTATTTGACGCGTTTGAGAAATGCCATTCAAGCTAAACACAGAGTGGTTGAGGTTCCTGCGTCGAATTTGAAAAAGGAAATCACCAAGATCCTTTTTGAGAAGGGCTATATCTTGAACTATAAGTTCGTTGAAGATGGTCCTCAAGGTACAATCAAGGTAGCACTGAAGTATGATTCAGTGAACAAGGTCAACGCGATTAAGAAGTTGATCCGTATATCCACACCGGGTATGCGTAAGTATACGGGTTATAAGGATATGCCGAGAGTAATTAACGGATTGGGTATTGCTATCATATCTACATCTAAAGGTGTAATGACTGACAAGGAAGCTTCTGACCTGAAGATAGGTGGTGAGGTGCTTTGTTATGTATATTAATTGGAGGATATAATATGTCTAGAATAGGAAAATTACCGATTAGCATTCCTGCAGGCGTTACAGTATCTGTGAATGATGATAATGTGGTTTCCGTAAAGGGACCGAAAGGAGAGATGAGTCAGGCTGTACATCCTTCAATCAAAGTTGAGATTGTTGATTCTGAGATCGTTTTTACTATTGATGAACAGAATGATTCTGTGGAAATGAAGCAGAAGCAAGCCTTCCACGGTCTATATCGTTCTTTGGTTCATAATATGGTTGTAGGTGTTTCAGAAGGTTATGTGAAGAAGTTGGAACTTGTGGGTGTGGGTTTCCGTGCTAGCAATCAGGGCAACTTGATTGAGTTTGCGTTGGGGTACACGCACAACATCTTCCTTCAGTTGCCGAAAGAAATTAAAGTAGAGACAAAATCTGAGAGAAATCAGAATCCTCTTATCATATTGGAGTCTTGCGACAAGCAATTGTTGGGACAAGTTTGTGCTAAAATTCGTTCTTTCCGTAAGCCTGAACCATATAAAGGAAAAGGTGTTTTGTTCGTTGGCGAGCAGATTCGTAGGAAATCTGGTAAGTCAGCTGGTGCTAAGTAATTTTAAAACAGTAAGATTATGATAACGAAATTAGAAAGACGAATCAAAATCAAATATAGAGTACGCAATAAGATTTCAGGTACTACTGAACGTCCGCGTATGTCAGTGTTTAGAAGTAACAAGCAAATCTATGTTCAGATCATTAACGATACGACCGGAACTACTTTAGTAGCGGCTTCTTCTTTAGGTATGGAAACGATGCCGAAGAAGGAACAAGCTGCAAAAGTAGGGGAGTTGATTGCTAAAAAAGCTTTGGAAGCAGGTATTACTACTGTTGTTTTCGATCGTAACGGTTACTTGTATCACGGTAGAGTGAAAGAAGTTGCAGACGCTGCACGTAACGGTGGACTTAAATTTTAAAGGATTATGGCAATTAATAGAGTAAAGATAAGCAGTGATATCGAATTAAAGGACAGATTGGTTGCTATCAATCGTGTTACCAAGGTAACTAAGGGTGGTAGAACGTTTACTTTCGCTGCCATTGTTGTAGTTGGTAATGGTAATGGTATCATTGGTTGGGGACTTGGTAAGGCTGGAGAAGTAACAGCGGCTATTGCCAAAGGCGTGGAAGCGGCCAAGAAGAACTTGGTGAAAGTTCCCGTTTTGAATGGTACTGTGCCTCACGAACAAGAAGCAAAGTTCGGTGGTGCTGAGGTATTCATCAAGCCAGCATCGACCGGAACGGGTGTGGTTGCAGGCGGTGCCATGCGTGCAGTGTGTGATAGCGTGGGTATAACGGACTGTCTGGCTAAGTCTAAAGGGTCGTCTAATCCTCACAATTTGGTGAAAGCTACTATTTTGGCATTGGCTGAAATGCGTGATGCCAAGATGGTTGCACAGAACCGTGGTGTGAATTTGGATAAAGTATTTAGAGGATAAGGAGGTTTTTATGGCAACTATAAAAGTGAAGCAAATCAAAAGTAGAATTGGTGCTCCGAAAGACCAGAAAAGAACACTTGATACTTTGGGATTGAGAAAAATCAATCAGGTAGTTGAAGTAGAAGATACTCCCTCAACTCGCGGTATGGTTCAGAAATTGCACCATTTGGTAATCGTCGTGGATTAATTATTTACTATTAAACTGATACGAAATGAAATTAAATACTTTAAAACCAGCTTGTGGTTCGGTTAAGACTCGAAAAAGAGTAGGACGTGGTGCCGGTTCCGGTTTAGGCGGTACTTCAACCCGCGGTCACAAGGGTGCGAAGGCTAGATCTGGTTATAAGAAGAAGATCGGTTTCGAAGGTGGTCAGATGCCTTTGCAGCGTCGCTTGCCGAAATTCGGTTTCAAGAACATCAATAGAGTGGAGTATAAGGCTGTAAACCTTGATGCTATCCAAGCTTTGGCTACTGCCAAGAATTTGGAGAGAATCACTTTGGCTGATATCGTAGCTGCCGGTTTGGCTTCTGCCAAGCAGTTGGTTAAGATTTTAGGTAATGGTCAGCTTACTTCTAAAGTTGATGTAGAAGCGAACGCATTCTCTAAGAGTGCAGAAGCAGCTATTAAGGCTGCCGGTGGTAACGCTACAAAACTTTGATTCGATGAAGAAGTTAATAGAAACCTTTAAGAACATATGGATGATTGAGGATCTTAGACAAAGGATCCTCATCACCATTCTGTTTATTGCAATCTATCGTTTGGGGTCGTTTGTGGTCCTGCCGGGAATCGACCCATCTCAACTGACGGCGTTGCGTACGCAGACGGAGGCTGGATTGATGTCTTTGCTGAATATGTTCTCTGGAGGTGCATTTTCTAACGCATCTATTTTTGCGTTGGGAATCATGCCTTATATTTCTGCGTCCATTGTGATACAGTTGTTAGGCATTGCGGTTCCTGCTTTTCAGAAGATGCAGCGTGAAGGTGAGAGCGGCCGGCGTAAGATGAACCAGTACACGCGTTATTTGACCATACTTATTCTGTTAGTGCAAGCTCCTGCATATTTGACAAACCTGAAGATGCAGTCTGCCGGAGCATTGAGTCCTGCTATCAGTTGGACTACTTTCATGATCACTTCGACTATTATTCTGGCAGCTGGTAGTATGTTTATTCTTTGGTTGGGTGAGCGTATTACAGACAAGGGAATCGGCAATGGCGTGTCATTAATCATCATGATTGGTATTATTGCTCGTCTGCCGGAGGCATTTGGTCAGGAATTTGTTGCACGTTTGAATAATTTGAGTGGTGGAGGGCTTTTGATGTTTATCGTAGAGGTTGTGATACTTCTATTTGTTGTTTGCGCTGCAATATTGTTGGTGCAAGGTACAAGAAAGATTCCAGTTCAATATGCTAAACGTGTAGTAGGTGGCCAACAATTCGGTGGTGCCCGTCAGTACATTCCTTTGAAGCTTTTTGCAGCGAATGTGATGCCTATTATCTTTGCCCAGGCTTTGATGTTCATCCCTATTACGCTGATAGGTTTCACGTCTGTCGACCAGGCTACTCCTTTTATGCAAATGATGGTAGACCATACGAGTGTATTGTATAATGTGATTTTTGCTTTGCTAATCATTGCATTTACATATTTCTATACTGCCATCACGTTGAATCCTACGCAGATGGCGGAGGATATGAAGCGTAATAATGGTTTTATTCCTGGTATTAAGCCGGGTAAGGCTACGGCCGAATACATAGACCAGATTATGTCACGTATTACTTTGCCGGGTTCGTTGGCTTTGGCAATCATAGCTTGTATGCCCGCGTTTGCCGGATTGTTGAATGTGAAGGCGGAATTTGCGCAGTTTTTCGGAGGGACCTCCCTGCTTATTTTGGTAGGTGTGGTTTTGGATACTTTGCAGCAGATAGAAAGCCATTTGTTGATGAGACACTATGATGGCTTGTTGAGTTCGGGTCGAATCCACGGTCGTTCAGGTATGTCTGCTTATTAAGTTTTATCTGATATGATATTTCTTAAGACAGAGGATGAAATAGAGTTGATGCGGGCTGCTAACCTGTTAGTGGCTGACACGTTGACCGAGATTGCCAAGAATATTTGCCCAGGGGTAACAACAAAACAGTTGGATGCCTTGGCAGAAGAGTTCATTAGGGATCATGGAGCGTTGCCTACCTTTAAGGGCTTTCCCAACCCTTATGGAGGTCCGTTTCCGGCATCAATTTGCACATCTGTCAATGATGAGGTGGTGCATGGTATCCCGAATGACAGGCCACTTGAAGAGGGAGACATTGTTTCTGTCGATTGTGGTACTTTGTTGGACGGATATAATGGTGATTCTTGCTATACCTTTTGTGTAGGGGAAGTTTCCGAAGAAGTCAAGAGACTTTTGAAAGTAACGAAAGAATCTCTTTATTTGGGAATTGAGGCAGCTTTGGCCGGAAAGAGAATCGGTGATATCGGTTATGCCGTGCAAAATCATTGTGAATCCAATGGCTACGGAGTGGTTAGAGAGTTTGTCGGGCATGGTATCGGGAAAGAGATGCATGAAGAACCGGCAGTTCCCAATTACGGCAGAAGAGGTAATGGCGCGTTAATCAAGAATGGTTTGTGCATTGCTATCGAGCCCATGATTACTTTAGGATCTCCCAAAATAGGGATGATGCCAGACCGTTGGACAATCAAAACTTGTGATGGCAGGTGTGCGGCACATTTCGAGCATACGATAGCCATTCATCATGGGAAGGCTGATATTTTATCTTCGTTTGAAGGAATAGAAAGAATAGAAGGAAAATTATATTAAGTATGGCGAAACAGTCAGCAATTGAGCAAGATGGTGTGATTATAGAAGCTCTTTCTAACGCAATGTTTAGAGTAGAGTTGGAGAATGGGCATGAGATTACGGCTCATATTTCCGGGAAAATGAGAATGCATTATATAAAAATCCTGCCCGGTGATAAGGTTCGGGTGGAGATGAGTCCTTATGATCTTTCTAAAGGTCGCATTGTATTTAGATATAAATAAAAAAGCAAAAATATGAAAACAAGAGCATCTTTAAAAAAACGTACTCCGGAGTGCAAGATTGTACGTCGTAAAGGACGTTTGTATGTTATTAACAAAAAAAACCCTAAGTTTAAAATGCGTCAGGGTTAATATTTTATAGCAAAAAGAAATAAAATAAGTATATGGCAATAAGAATTGTAGGTGTAGATTTGCCTCAGAATAAGAGAGGTGAAATTGCTTTGACTTATATTTATGGTATAGGTCGTAGTAGTTCAGCAAAAATCCTTGCAAAGGCTGGTGTCGACAAAGACATTAAGGTAAAAGACTGGACTGACGAGCAGGCTAGTAATATACGTGCCGTGATTGGTGCTGAATACAAAGTAGAAGGTGATCTTCGTGCTGAAATTCAGTTGAACATCAAGCGACTGATGGATATTGGTTGTTATCGTGGTGTTCGCCACCGTTTAGGTTTGCCGGTTCGTGGTCAGAGCACGAAGAACAATGCTCGTACGCGTAAGGGTAAGAAGAAGACAGTTGCAAACAAGAAAAAAGCTACTAAATAATAATTAGATATGGCAAAAAAAACAGTCGCAGCTAAGAAAAGAAATGTGAAGGTTGATGCTATGGGACAGTTGCACGTCCATAGCTCATTCAACAATATCATTGTGTCTTTAGCAAACAGCGAGGGTCAGGTGATTTCATGGTCCTCTGCCGGTAAGATGGGATTCCGCGGTTCGAAGAAGAACACTCCCTATGCAGCTCAGATGGCTGCCCAGGATTGTGCGAAAGTTGCATTCGATCTTGGCTTGAGAAAGGTAAAGGCTTATGTGAAGGGGCCAGGTAACGGACGTGAGTCTGCTATTCGTACCATACATGGCGCAGGCATTGAAGTGACGGAGATTATTGATGTTACTCCATTGCCACACAACGGTTGTCGTCCTCCTAAGAGAAGAAGAGTTTAATAAGAGATAACCCATAATAACAGTAGGGATTCCAATGATTTTCAAGGGCTTCATTTCCTTTCTGTAGTCGCGGCTGCAATGACTTGGGATTCCTACAAGAACCTTTAAAAATTAGAAATTAAAATGGCTAGATATACTGGACCAAAATCAAGAATTGCTCGTCGTTTCGGTGAAGCTATATTCGGACCGGACAAGGTGTTGTCAAAAAGAAACTTCCCTCCCGGTCAACATGGAAACAACAGAAGAAAGAAGACTTCTGAGTATGGTGTCATGTTAGCTGAAAAGCAGAAGGCTAAATATACTTACGGTGTTTTAGAGAAACAGTTCCGTAATATGTTTGAGAAGGCTGCCCGTACGAGCGGTATTACCGGTGAGATTCTTTTGCAGAATTTAGAGTGTCGTTTGGACAATGTCGTTTATCGTTTGGGGATAGCTCCTACCCGTGCGGCTGCCCGTCAGTTGGTGGGACATAAGCACATCATCGTCGACGGTGAAGTTGTGAATATCCCTTCATACGCTGTTAAGCCTGGTCAGATTATTGGTGTTCGCGAGAAATCTAAGTCTTTGGAAGTTATTGCCAACGCTTTGGCTGGTTTCAACCACAGCAAATATCCTTGGATAGAGTGGGATGAGAATACTAAGTCCGGCAAGTTACTCCACAAACCGGAACGTGCAGACATTCCAGAGAACATTAAGGAGCAGTTGATCGTTGAGTTGTACTCTAAATAATAATTAAGATAATGGCGATATTAGCATTTCAAAAACCTGATAAAGTATTAATGTTGGAGGCGGATGACAAATACGGCAAGTTCGAATTTCGTCCGTTGGAACCCGGTTTCGGTATTACTGTTGGTAATGCTTTGCGCCGTATTCTTCTTTCATCCCTTGAGGGATATGCTATCAATACCATGCGTATTGCGGGGGTAGAGCACGAGTTTGCTTCAGTTCCCGGAGTAAAAGAAGATGTTACCAACATTATCTTGAACCTCAAGCAAATACGGTTCAAGAAGATAGTAGAAGAATTCGAGAATGAGAAAGTGAGTATCACGGTAGAGAATACGACAGAATTCAAAGCCGGAGATATTAACAAGTATCTGACTGGATTTGAAGTGTTAAACCCTGAATTAGTTATTTGCCATTTAGATGCCAAAGCAACGATGCAGATTGAGTTGTCCATTAACAAAGGTCGGGGATACGTTCCTGCTGATGAGAACCGTATCTTCTGTACTGATGTGAATGTGATTCCAATCGATTCAATTTACACTCCGATTAGAAATGTTAAGTACGCTGTTGAAAACTATCGTGTAGAGCAGAAGACTGACTACGAGAAACTCGTTCTTGAAATTTCTACTGATGGTTCCATTCACCCGAAGGACGCCCTGAAAGAGGCTGCAAAAATCCTGATTTATCACTTCATGTTGTTCTCTGACGAGAAGATTACATTGGAGAATTCCGATGGTGAGGGCAATGAAGAGTTCGATGAAGAGGTGTTGCACATGCGTCAACTTCTGAAGACCAAGTTGGTAGACATGGATCTCTCTGTCCGTGCCTTGAACTGTCTGAAAGCCGCAGATGTGGAAACGTTGGGCGACTTGGTACAGTTTAACAAGACCGACTTGTTGAAGTTCAGAAACTTCGGTAAGAAATCGCTCACTGAGCTTGATGATTTGCTAGAGAGTCTGAATCTGTCGTTTGGAACTGATATTTCTAAGTATAAATTAGATAAAGATTAATAAACAATGAGACATAATAAAAAATTCAATCATTTGAGTCGTACTGCATCCCACAGACAAGCGATGTTAGCCAATATGGCCATCTCTCTGATCATGCACAAAAGAATCACTACGACTCTTGCAAAGGCCAAGGCTTTGAAGAAATACGTGGAGCCGTTGATTACAAAGTCTAAGGACGATACTACTAATTCTCGTCGTGTCGTTTTCAGCTATTTGCAGAACAAGTATGCCGTAACAGAGTTGTTCAAGGAAATCTCTGCGAAAGTGGCTGACCGTCCGGGTGGTTATACCCGTATCATCAAGACTGGTTTCCGTCAGGGTGACAACGCAGCGATGTGTTTCATCGAATTGGTGGACTATGATGAGAACATGGCTAAGCAAGCTACGAAGAAAACTCGTACGCGTCGTTCCAAGAAGTCTGCGGCCAAGGCTGAAGAGGCTTCTGCGGCCGAAGCATCGGCAGCAGAAACTGCTACAGAAACACCTGCAAGCGCCGAATAATTTAATTTGCTATAAGAGAAAAAGCCGTCCGGAACTTCGGGCGGCTTTTTTCATGCCTGCTCTTTTAATCTGTACGTGAGGGATATTTTGTCCTCCGGTTTTCTTGCAGATAGGAAGGGACGTAAGAGGAAATATGTTGTTGTAAAGAATTTGTATTTCTTTATATTTTTGTTTATCAGCTTCTTACGTATCTGAAATCATTTACCTGAGAACGGAAAATCATTCTCAGGCGAACGAAAAATCAATTGCCTGAGAACGATTTTTCATTTGCCTGAGAGTCGTTTAAGATATAACTTTTTCTTTTGAGATTTTGTGCTATTAGCTTAAAATATGTACCTTTACGGCACTAAACATTATACCTAATAATATGAAAAGAAACTTATTCATGTGTTTGTGTCTTGCGTCGAGTCTGCACGGTTGGGCACAAGTGGATATATCCGCTTACTTCTTGGAAAACCACGGTTTTGATACGAATTTCAATTACGATGCCCGGCAAACGGGCAATGTTTCCGGGGATGTCATAAACGAAGTTTACGGTTGGACGAACGAAACCACGGCCACTTATACCGTGGCCGGTACGTTTGCTTATAATCCGGAGGTGACGTTCAACAACAGTTTCGCGCTGCCGGCTTCAGGCTACGAAGGCTCGGAAGGCGGTGCGCTTGGATTGACGACGGGTTGGGGCATGCGGCTTGTGTATTCCCAAAGTGTGACCCTTCCTAAAGGAACTTACCGTTTGTCTTCGGCTTATTATAACGTGGGTACGTCCGGTGCTGGAAACAGCCTGTTGGCCTGGCTGCCGGATAACGGAACCGCTACGGTTTCCGACGTGAAAAATTTCCCCGTGCAGTCGTGGAAAACGGACGAGCTCATTTTTACGCTTACGGCACAAACCACCGGAAAGATACGCATCGGTTTTGCGGCCAACGAGGGGGTAGGGTCGGCCAACCATGCCAAGATTTTGGTGGATTACGTGAATTTGCTCTGCGATGAGATGGATAAGGGCGGCTTGGAAACAGCCCTTTCGGCGGCGCGGGCGGCTTACGGTGACGGCTCGGGTGTGTATGCCGAAGAATTGAAAGCTGCGATAGACGAAGCGCAGACGGTTTATGAAGACGAGCATGCCGCAGTTACGGATATCTTGGCCTCGACACAACGGTTGACGGAGGTTACGCAGACTTACCAATATAAAAACGCATCGCCAGAGCATCCGCTGACCATGACTTCGCGCATCGTGAATCCCAATTTTGAGGACGGTACGACCGGTTGGGAAAACGATGGGATGCTCACGCAGACCAACACGAGTTTTCCGGGCAAATCCGGTACTACTTATTTGGAGCGTTGGGTGAACATCGGGTCCAAAGTGCCGGATGTGGGTATCCGGCAGACGTTGGAAGGCATCCCCGATGGGAAGTACCGCCTGCGTGCTGCCGTGGGCAATATCCAACAGAACGGCACGAACAGCACGGTGAATGCCGGAGAGAAGCAGACGGGCGTTACCTTGTATGCCGGGATTTATGATATGCCGGTGGATACGATGAAGGCTCACAAAGACCTCTACTTTACGGTGGTGGACGGGCAAGTTACCATCGGGTTTAAAGCCGAAAACGCTACGGGCAACTGGATTTGTCTCGACAACGTCCGCCTGTATTATCTCGGCGGGAACACCCCGGAAGGTTATGCGGCTTATTTGTCGCGTTATGCCGATGATGTCCGTAAGGAATTGCAGGCGAAACATATCCAGTCTGCGGTCCGCCAGGCGGTGGAAGCAGCCATAGAAGCAGCCGAAAAAGCCTCGGCGACGGAGAATCCGGATGAAAAAGCCATGGCGGAAGCGAAAGTCGCCTTGGACGAAGCTGTGACGGCCATCGAGGCCTCGGCGGCCATCTATGATGTTTTGGCCGACGCGCTCCGCTATGCCGGACAAGTGAAGGACTGGTATGAAGAAGACGAGGAAAAGCGGGGAAAGATGGAGACGGCCATCCAAGCCGCACAGGAGGTTTGGGAGAATACGGAACAGACCGAGGAGCAAATCCGATCGGCCGCACAGGCTTTACAGGATGTCACGCAGACGGTAGACAAGAAAGTCTATACGGCCCAGTGGTTGATGGGAGATGTCAACGACCCGGACAATGCTTATTATATCGGGCGTACGCGTCAGTCGAAGAATTGGATTCTGTTCTGGGAAAAAGGATACGGTGAGAACCCTTCTGTGTTTACGTGCGGCAACCATACGATAGACATAGACGAGGTTCTGAAGAATGCCGAAATCGCTTTCGATTTTTATACCGATTCGCTGAAGTTCATCCGTCGTGGCAGGTCGAAGACTGACACCTATAAGATGGTGATACGTCTGCGCTATGACCCTACCGCATGGGAAGCTTCCGGTT
This sequence comes from Paraprevotella xylaniphila YIT 11841, assembly GCF_900683745.1. Lineage (NCBI taxonomy): Bacteria > Pseudomonadati > Bacteroidota > Bacteroidia > Bacteroidales > Prevotellaceae > Paraprevotella > Paraprevotella xylaniphila. The sequence goes on along the minus strand of NZ_LR215980.1, from coordinate 2,167,580 downwards.
CGGGCGTGGACGACCTGATTGGTTTGCTCACCCTTACGCCTTGGGCTGCCCCGTCGCGCAACTGGCAGACGCTTTACCACGAGATAGGCCACTGTTTCCAATACCAAGTGCATTGCGACAACGGCAACCAGAACGGTTGGATGTATGCCCCGGGCAACGGCAACGGGTGCGCTTTCTGGGAGCAGTGCGCACAATGGCAGGCCTATAAAATCATGCCGGCCGACCAGTTCAACAACGAATGGTTCGACGGTTACCTGCAAAACGTGCACAAGCATATCCTGCACGAATCGCCGCGTTACAACAATTATTTCATACAGGATTACTGGTGTTACAAGCACGGGATGGACTTCATGGGGCGGCTTTGGAACCAAAGCCGGAACCCGGAGGATGCCGTCGAGGCTTATATGCGTCTTACGGGCATCACGGACAGCGAATTCAATGACGAAATGTACGACTGTGCAGCCCGTTTCGCCACTTGGGACATTCCGGCCTTGGAAGAGTACGGGGCCGCGAAAGTGGACGGCCGTCCCTTGCCCGCCATGCTCAAGGTGGCCGACAATTATTGGCGCATCAGCCCCGCTGCGGCTCCTGAGAATACGGGGCATAACATCATCCGGCTGAATTTGCCCCGGAGGGTCGGCACGAGGGTGTCCGCTTGTTTTGAAGGCCTGAACCGCCAAGAGGGCTATCGTGTGAAGAATGCGACCTATGCGGAATGGCGTTACGGTTTTGTAGCGTTGCTTAAAGATGGCAGCCGGGTGTATAGCGACATGGGAAAGTCTGTGTACCGTAACCCGAAGGATACGATATTCTTCGATTGTCCGGTGGACTGCAAACGGCTTTACTTTGTGGTGAGCGGAGGCCCGAAGAAATATTGGCGGCAAGTGTGGGACGACAATGACGCGAACGACGAACAGTGGCCCTATCAGGTAAAGTTCGGCAATACGAACCGTTACGGGTCGGCTAACCTTCCGGACGAGACGGGGATAGGCGAAGTGGCGACGGATGCGTCCGTACCTGTCGTGTCGGTATCTGGACGCACGTTGCGCGTGGAGCCGTCGCCCGTGGCGGCAGAGGTGCGCGTCGCTGCGCTCTCCGGTGTCTGCGTGGCGGACTTCTCGTGTGGGGCGTCGGCGGTAGAGACCACCTTGTCTCCCGGTTTCTATATCGTCCAAGTGTTGTCGGCCGACGGGCGCAACTTGGTGACGAAGAAAGTCGTGGTAAGGTAAAGACGTAAAAAGAAAATACTTAAACGATGAATACCGAAATGAAAACAACACACAAGACAACGTTATGGGCATGGTTGCTTTTGGCCGTGCTGTGCTGCGCTTCCCCGAAGGCGACAGCGCGGAAAGCGCGGACGTTCTCCCGTCCGGCGTGGGTGGGCAGTACCACTTCCACTATCCGTATTACGAAGGTGGAGTTTGCCGACACTGCTACGATTATCAGTTTCCACGAGCGGTACAAGCCGGGTTGGTGGATTCAAATGTCCAAGGATTCCTGGCTTCTGGGGGATGACAATCGGAAGTATAAAGCCTTGCGGGGCGAGGGCATTGTGTTGGGGGAACATTATGTGACTCCTCCAAGCGGTGAGGGCGAATTCAAGGTGGTGTTTGAGCCTATGCCCCGGAAAACCCGTTTCTTTGATTTTATCGAGGGGAATATGCAAGGGGCGTTTAATATCTACGGCGTGCACGAAGAGGGGAAAGCTCCCAAGGTGCCCGGCAAGCGGAAGCCGTTCGTGATGACACCCGAATTGGAGCGGCAGTTTTTCACGGCGGATACGGCTTGTGTCCGTGGCCGCATCGAGGGCTATTCACGCAGTCAGGGCTATTCCACCATGCTGTATAACCGTTGTGAGCCGACCACCGGCGAGCGCGTTCCCCTTGTGGTGGATATCCGTGAGGATGGCACGTTCGAGTTTCGTTTCTGGGCTTGGCATCCCGTGGAGGGGGCACTGTTGATAGAAGGCAAGGATTTCCGCGAGTGGTTGAACTTCTATGCCGTGCCGGGACAGACCACGGAGATGGTCATGCGGTCAGATGGTTCGGTGTCCTGCGCTTCTGCGCCTTCCGGCCCGTTCGGGCGGAAGCGTTCTTTGGAGCACGGGGTTTCGGAGCTTTGCGCTTACCCGTACGACGAGTTTTCCGCTGTTTCGGATTCGCTCGGTTTTAAAGATTTCACGGAAAACGCCATGAGGCGGATGCGCGAGCGGTTACGGGCGGTGGACTACGTGGCTTGGCGTTTCGGTTATACGCCGTGGGAACGTCACTTGGCGGAGTGCCAGACGCGGTTGGCGCATGGTATGGCAGTGTTCGATTACGAGATGAACCAAAATTTTGCCATCGACTATGAAAAAATGAAGTGGGAAGAAATACGGGCGAAAATGGCACCGTACCGTGACCCAGGCAACTATCGTTTCCTGCGCGAGATGCCTTGCGATGATGTGTCCGCTTTGGTGCTTCGCGACTTGGATATATTCCTGAACCGTTATGAGTTTTCCTCAGTCATGCGCAGCCCTGCTGTATTGGTTGGTTACATGGAACCGGACAGCGTGGCCAAAGAGGATGCAGCCATGATGGCCGTGGACACTGCGATATTGGGGGCGGACGAGCCTTCGCTACTCGGACGTTTGGTGGTGCTGCGTGCCTTGTCTTCCGATTTGGGACGCAATTATAGTGAAGCACCGTCCATGTGCGACAGCATTTACCAAAACCGCTTGGCATATATGAACCGTGAGGTGTTGCGTGTCCAGGCCGGGCGGTTGCTCGAACAGGCACGTCGCCGCAACACGCTTACTTACGCCCTGCCCGATACGGAAGGCGGGAAACTGTTGCGCCGCCTCACGGAGAAGTACCGGGGCAAATATGTCCTGATAGATTTTTGGGGAATGTTTTGTGGGCCTTGCCGTTCGGGCATCGAGCGTTCCAAGCCGATGCGCGAGGCCTTGCGCAACCATCCCGATGTGGATTTCCTGTTTATCAGCACCGAAGGGGAAGGCCCGGAAGAGAACTACCGGAAGTATGTGGACGAACACCTGTCCAGGGAAGACGTGGTACAGGTGAGTCGCGACGACTTCAACCGTCTGATGGAGTTGTTCAATTTCTTGGGGATTCCGCATTACGAGACGCTCGACCGCATGGGGAATGTGGTGCGGAGCGGTTTGCGCTATGCGCCGGAAGCGCAGTTCCGTTTGCATTTAGAGGACTTGAAACGACAGTTGGAACCCTGATGTAACACCTTTTAAACCATGAAGCCTATGAAACGGTATGTAATATTTTTCATCTTGTTCAATAGCTTTGTCTTGCACGGCATGGCTCAGTGGGATACTTGCCGGACGGCTGAATTGCACAAAGCCTATAACCGGCTGAAGTCTGACACCACACAAAAGGCACAGGAGGAATTCTTTTGGGCTTTTCCAAGAAATTGGAATGAATATCTCATCATGGATTATGAAGTGGGCAACCGTAATGAAGAAAACATCTACGACTATGTAGAAGCATTTGGGGGACTTACTGCCATCGACGATACCACATATTGCGCCAAACTCATTTCTGTTGTCCGGGGAGCTTACTATGATGCCGATGGCCCCAATTACTTGCGCAGTCTATTACATGGGGTGATGGGTGATTCTTCTCATGAAAGTGGGTATTACACTCCCCATGGAAAGGAAAACATGCCTTTCATCATGCTTTGGCTATTGTCCCAAGAGTTGAAAGGGGACATCATGCGGTTCTGGCAGTTTTATTGGTCGAAGTTGTATTTTGAAGAAGACGGGGGAGCGGGTAATGACTACAGCTTTAATGACGACTTCTACCGTTTGCGGGGCATAGTGGAAAAGGAATACCCCGACATGGTGGAACCCATGACCATTGCCTACCGCTACTTCCATCATGGGGTCATATTTTTATCAAGCTATAATGATTGGTGGCTTGAACGGCATGTGCTTTATTGAATAGGGATTGCCGTTATTTCCATACGGAAACGTGGACTTGGGATAAGAAAACTTTAATAAATGAAAAACGATGAGACATTATTTGAATTATCTATTGTCGGCGATTGTCCTCTTGTGCGGCGGAGGGCTGTTGAGGGCGCAGGAAGCGCAAGTTTGCGATGTGAAGAACCCCATAGTGGGCGACCGTAACATGGAGACGGTGGAAATCAGCCGCGTGGAGTGCACACCGGAAACTACGACCTTGTATATGGAGGCTTATAACCGCAAGGGGTATTGGATTCAAGTTGGATTCCGTCCTGCATTTGCGCGGTGCTGTGACGGGGCTAGACTATCCCTTGCGGCGTTGCGAGGGGGTGGCGTTGGGGCAGCACGTGTATATGCCCGATTCCGGTAATGTGAGTTTCCGTCTGGTCTTTCCACCGTTGGATGGCCGTGATACTTCGTTCGACTTCATGGAAAGAGGAAAAGGCGGTGGATTCATCAAAGGCGTGAACTTGAAGGAGGAACGTGAAGGCAAGCTGCATTGCCGCTTGACAGGGATGGTGGAGAAGCCGACGGAGGCGAGCCGCCTCGTGTTGCACCGCTACGGGTTGGATGCTAGGGTAAAGCCTTTTATTTCTATTCCGGTGCATAACGGGAAGTTTGAATATGATTTGTACACAGACCATGCGGAGGCTTGGGAACTTTATCTGTGGCACGACTGGTTGAATGGAGGTTACTATCCTGCAAAGTTCTTGGGGGAGAATGCCACCCTGCATATTACTTTTCCAGATAAGGGAAGGCCGAAAGTGGAGACCGACGGGACGGAGAACCGGATCATGTTGTATGTGGAGCATCAGGTCGATAGCATATTCAGTCCCAAGTATGCACTGTACAATGCCCGAGTGGATACCCTTTACAGTGAGGATGATTGTTATACTCCGGCAGGCAAGGACTTGTATGAACGCCTGAGGGCAGCAGAGACGCAGGAAGAGGCAAATAAGATTTATAAGCAACTGGACAGTCTGGAAAAGTCCCGCAGGCTTTATTCGCCCCGTATGATGGCTTTGGAGGACTACCTTGCCGTCTGCCGTGCAGAAGAGAAGTCGTGGCGGCTCCGTGAGGCGGTGCGCAAGCCTTCGGTGTCCGGCCTGTCTTTCTTGCGTTTTGAGTTGGATTATCCCGATCATCCGGACAGTCTGAAACAAGCGTTATGGGCGGTTTATGATTCCGTCTATGCCGGTTATTTACCGGGACATCCCTACCATGCCGTCGTGAACGCTTTGCGCCAATGCCGGACATTGGCCGTGGGGAAGCCTTATCCCGATTATGAGATTACGGGTAGCGACGGCCGCCCCTTGCGTATGTCCGGCCTGATACGTGGCAAGATAGCCCTTGTAGACTTATGGGCTTCGTGGTGCGGGCCGTGCCGCGCGAATTCCAAATCCATGATACCCGTTTATGAGGAGTTCAAGGACAAGGGCTTCACGGTGGTGGGCATAGCTCGTGAGAAGCACCGGAGCGACATGGAACAGGCGGTGCGGAAAGACGGCTACCCATGGACCTGTTATGCCGAGGTGGAGGATGCCAATAATATATGGTCTTTACACGGTATAGGAAACTCCGGCGGAGGTACTTTCCTTGTCGATAGTGACGGAACCCTGTTGGCTGTCGGGGCTTCGGCCGACGAGGTGCGCGAAATCTTGCGGAAGAAGTTGGGTGGTAAATCAGGGCACTGAGGAACCGTGTCCTTCAAAAAACAGCCTCCCCCGGAAACGTATTGGTCTGCGTTTTCCGGGGAAGGTTGTTTTTGTAGGGATAACCTTTAAGCTTTGGCTTTCACCACAGCTAGCGTCTACCGCCACTTATTTTGATGCATCCAATGCCTGTTGGATGTCTTCGATGATGTCTTCTACATTTTCGATGCCGACCGACAGGCGGATGAGGTCGGGTGCCACTCCGGCTTCGCGCAACTGTTCGTCGGAGAGTTGGCGGTGCGTATGGCTGGCCGGATGCAGCACGCACGTGCGGGCATCGGCCACATGCGTCACGATGCAAATCATCTTCAGGCTGTCCATGAACCGTATGGCATCCTCTTTCGTGCCTTTCAGACCGAATGCGATGACACCGCATGACCCGTTCGGCAGATACTTTTGCCCTAATTCATAATATTTGTTGCTTTTCAGTCCGCAGTAGTTCACCCAAGCCACTCGTTCGTTTTTCTCGAGGTATTCGGCCACGGCCTGCGCGTTGCGGCAATGCTGCGGCATGCGCAGGTGCAGGGTTTCCAGTCCGAGGTTGAGCAAGAATGCGTTTTGGGGGCTTTGGATGGAACCTAAGTCACGCATGAGTTGCGCCGTGGCTTTGGTGATGTAAGCCATCTTGCCGAAAGCCTTGGCATAAGTCAGCCCATGGTAACTTTCGTCCGGTTGGCAAAGTCCCGGGAACTTGTCGGCATGGGCGTTCCAGTCGAAGTTCCCGCTGTCCACGATGGCACCGCCCACCGATGTGGCGTGCCCGTCCATATATTTGGTGGTGGAATGGGTCACGATGTCTGCCCCCCATTCAAACGGGCGGCAGTTGATGGGCGTGGCAAACGTGTTGTCCACAATCAAAGGCACGCCGTGCTTATGGGCCATGCGGGCAAAGCGTTCTATGTCGAACACGTGGCCGCCCGGGTTGGAGATGGTTTCGCCGAAGAAACATTTGGTGTTCGGGCGGAAGGCGGCTTCAATGCGTTCATCGTCCCATTCCGGGTCAACGAATGTGCATTCAATGCCTAATTTCTTCATCGTTACCCCGAAGAGGTTGTAGGTTCCGCCGTAGATGGTGTTGGAGGTGACGAAATGGTCGCCTGCCTGACAGATGTTGAATACGGCATAGAAGTTGGCCGCTTGTCCTGAAGATGTCAGCATGGCACCTACGCCTCCTTCCAGTTCGGCAATCTTGGCAGCCACAGCATCATTTGTGGGGTTTTGCAATCGGGTATAGAAATATCCCGTGTCTTCCAAGTCGAACAAACGAGCCATCTGTTCGCTGTTGTCATATTTAAAAGTAGTACTTTGATAAATAGGTAAAACGCGTGGTTCGCCTTTCTTTGGCGTCCATCCGGCCTGTACGCAAACAGACTCTTTTCTGAGTTTCTTTTCCATTTTGTGTCTACAAATTGAATTCTATTTCTTGTCGATTTTAAGTTTCTTGATTTTTGTCGGTTGGGGCTTTTTTTCTTCTAACATTTCCTGCTGCCATGCCGGTACAGGGTAGGTCACTATATCCTGGTATTCCAAGTGCAGTTCCGGAATTTCTTCGGCATCTTCCGGTCTGAATGGGATGCGGTTGGGGTGTATCCGCGTGATTTCCACTTGGCAAAATCCTTTCCGGATGAATCCTAACTCGCGTGCTGCCGCCTTGGACAGGTCGATGACATAACGTTTCGAGAAAGGGCCGCGGTCGGTTACTCTCACCACCACTTCTTTCCCATTTAGGGGGTTACGTACTTTCAGCAGGGTACCGAAAGGGTACTTCTTGTGTGCGCAGGTCATGCTGTCGCGGTGGTATCTTTCGCCGTTGCTCATTTTTCTTCCATGTAGCTTGTCGGAATAATAACTGGCTTTTCCGGTCAGTTGCTTTTGAGCCGGAACAGTTGTTATTCCACATACTAAGCAAAAACAGCACGCAAAGAATTTTTTTAATGCCATACGCTTCCTTGTTTTCGTGAGTCAGCCCTTTTTCCCGATAAGTTGGCTGACTGAAAATTTCTGCAAAATAAGGCTTTTTGTCCATTTCTTCAAACAAATCTTTGTTTTATTGTGTTTTATGAACGGTTTTTTGCGATTGATGGATGGCGTGGAATGTTAATGTACTAGACGATAAGGGTTAAAAGAATTAAAAACAAAGATCCCATTGTGCTTCTTGGTGGTGTATGTTCGTAAGCCGTATAAAAACAAATGAAAAAGTGATATTAACCTAAGTTTAATTCATTAAAAATGTAGAAATGAACAAAAAATTACTATTCACAGCAGCGCTGATGAGTGCGGCATCTTTGGCTTCCCAACAGGTTTACGGAGCTAAAAGGATTGTGACGGACAAGAGTGTTTATGAGTATGCGATGGGCGGGTTGCAGATTGGAGCAGAAGACGGACAAGTGGATTTGTCCGGTTGGGTGATGCGGAATGCCAAGATGTCTACACTGAGTACGGGAATGTATGATGGGCAGATGGGATGGAAGACAGGCGTAACTGGTGGAAATTTCCGGATTTATGCGATACCCAATGATCCTAACAATAAAGATGTAATCCTAGGGGAATGCCCATGTCCCAATGGCGTGGAACGTTGGAAGGATGCTAGTTATCATTATGAAGCCAATACGAAAATCATATATCAGGATGCCAAACTTCCACAGGGAAAATATACCGTGGTCATGTGGGCGGAATGCCAGAATTTGGGTGACCATACATTGAAGGATGGTATGCAAGTGTTTGCCAATGAGAATGCAGCAGATATTACAACAGGTTATACCATGACAAAGTATGAATTGAAAGAGGTAATTGTCGGAGAGGACGGTCTTCTTTCTTTAGGGATAAAAACAGGAGAGAGAGGGAGTGATAACAATCATATTGTCCTTTCGGCCGTAAGTATTTTGGCAGACCAATCCATAGTGGATGCCGTAAATGCAGGTAATCCCATGGATATGTCGGGGGCGATGTCCAATGCCTCGTGTATGGAAAGTTATGGATGGAAAAAGGATCCTTTAAATCGGTCTGCAGGTTATAATGTGAATAATTCTGCGATAAACAGTGAAGCGTATGCCGGTATGGGGATAGAATATTGGACGGATAGCAATGTGCCCACTAAGAATGCCGATTTGATATGGCAGGAAATAAAAGGACTACCTGCCGGAAGTTACAAAGTGACAGCAGTAGCCATGGGGCGTGCCCAAGGCGGTGGAGATGTTTGTGCCGAAGGTCTGTACCTGTTTGCCAATAGTGGTCAGGAAGCCGTATCCACCAATGTGTGGGGAGAAGTTTCCGTAGTCGGTACGGTGGCCGACGGTACGTTGCGAGTCGGTTTGCGTGCTAGTGAAAACAATGGTAACAACTGGTTGGCTATTTCCCGTGTCAAGGTAGAATATTTGGGAGAGGATATGGGTGCCATGGCAGATGCCTTGAAGGAGAAAGTGGAAGAGGCACATATTTTGGTAAAGAACCTTGAAGGGCAGGTGCCTACAGCTTACTTGGAGGAGTTGGGCGCAGTAAAGGAGGAATCTTGTACCACTTCAGAGGAGTTTGCTGCAGCCATAGCCGAAATAGACAACTTGATAGCTGAGGTGAATCTGGCGAAGGCAGATTTTGCATCCAATTACTTGAATACTAAAGGATATGCAGAGTCTTTGAAAAACATGATTGTGACAGAAGAAACTGCTAAAAATGAATTGCAATCGGCCATTGACGCTGCTTCCGATAAGGCTTTTGCATCAAAAGAGAAAGAAGTCTGGGCTATTGCCGGAAATGAACTGTTGGCATCCTGTAAGGCGTTTTATAAAAAAGGAAACGGCTTTACTGATGAAGTCGCCAATTTGGATGTTACTCCGTTGATGGTGGTGAATCCTGGATTTGAGGATAATACGGTGGACGGTTGGACTTGTGGGGAGGAACCTGATATGAGCCATGGCATGCCTTTCTTTGGGTTCAATGCACATTGGGCACCCACTTTGGACTTTTATCAAGAGGTTGATGTGCCCAATGGACTTTATCGTGTATCTGTGCAAGAACATGCAACGATTGGTGATAAGACAAACCTCTATATTCAAAGTTCGGAGGCAAGGGCTACGACTAAAATGAATTGGAATCATGGAGGTTCGGTAGAGCGGGCTGCGGTAGATTGGGCGGCTGATAAAGAGAGGAACCGGGTTGAGACTAGCAGTGTGCTTGTTGTGGACGGCAAGGTACGGATTGGAGTAAATGTACATAAGTCGGAGGCTCGTTTGCAGTTGTTCTTTGATAATTTCCGTTTGACTTTAGTCAACGATGGGGCTCAGGAGATACAGGGGCTATATGATGCTAAATTAGCAGAAGCTCAGGCTATAGATGTGGCTTATTTGCCGGAAAACCTTCAGGTTGTTCTGAAACAGGCTATTGAAATGCCGGTTGCTACGTTGGAGGAACGTTATGCCGCTTATAATACTTTGAAACAGGCTGTGGAAAAATGTGCGTCAATGGTTGGCGTATCAAAAGATATAGCCGGATTGTTAGCAGAATGTTTGACGTACAAGGAGAATTCTACGGCAGACCAAGAAACGGTGAATGTTTTTGAACTTGCCATAAAAACAGCAGAAGGGTATGTTCAACTTGAAACGGTTGAGGAACTTCAAGTTTGCTATAATGCTTTGGAGAATGCTCGTCGGGTTTTTGTACAATCGGCTACCCCTATGGGTGAACAACAGTTCGACATGACGTTTATGTTGAAGAATCCGGATGTTTCAGGTTTCGGAAGTTGGAGTGCAGTAGAAGGATGGAACGGTGATAATGCGAATGTTGCAGGTTGGGGAGTTCGTGCACAACATAATGCAGCTCAAACCGGTGAAACGAGTGGGGATGCTTTCTTTGAATGTTATGCTGATGGCGTATTACCGGATGGCTTATGGGCTATATATCAAACGGTAAACTTGTCTTCAGGATTTTATACCATGCGTTTGGCTACCTTTGCGGGGCCGGTGAATAACGTCCCGGGTACGGGTGAAGCCAAGGTGGCTTTATACGCCGGAGAGAAACGAGGAGATGAGGTGAAGTCTACAGCATTGGCTTATCGTGAGGTCTCTTTCTGTCAGAGTACGGAAGGGGAAATGCGTTTGGGCGTGAAGACGGAAGAGGGCAATCTGGCCAACTGGATAGGCTGTAACGACATGAAACTCTATAAAGTGGCTCCCAAGGCCGAGGCTTTGGCTTTGGATGAATCCAAGGCTTATGACGTGAAAGCTGACATGTATGCTGATGTGACCCTTCAGCGCAAGTTGGTGGCCGGAAAGTGGAACACTTTCTGTGTGCCTTTTGCCCTGACTGCCGAACAGATTGAGGCCAATAAACTGGGTGAGGTAAGGCGGTTAGGTGGAATGCAAGCGTCGGGAAAGGATATTACGTTGGATTTCGGCAAGGTGGATGCCGTGGAAGCCGGTGTGCCTTATTTGGTGAAGCCGGTAGGAACTGTGACGGAAATCAAGGCAGACGGGGTGATGGTCAGTGCAAAACAGCCGGAAGCTTTTCCGATGAATTTGGTTTCGATGACCGGAAACTACGGTGCCACCACAGTACCGCAAGGGGCATACTTTATCAATGACGATATGTTCTATTTGGCCGACCAAGCAGACAAGGTAAGCCTGAAAGGCTTCCGCGCCTATATCAATGTGGAGTCGGAATCTCCGGTTGCCGGTGTCAACCGCTTGCTCATCGAAATAGACGGATCGGTGACTCGTGTCGGTGAAGTGTTGGGTAACACGGCGGAAGATGGCGGAAAGATAGTTGATGTGTTTACTCTGAGTGGCGTGAAGGTGAAGGTCGGTGTGAAGAAGGCTGAAGCCCTCCGTGGCTTGGAACGCGGCATCTACATCGTGGACGGAAAGAAAGTAATCAAATAAAAGGTATGAACTTATAAAAACTAATAGACAATGGAAAAGAAAACGTATGTGTCTCCCCGTGTGGAGATGGTAAAGATGGAAGTCTCGGATATGATGGCTTGCAGTGTGAATGCGGGTGGTGACGTGAATATCGGTTATGGCGGTAACGCCTCTGAACATGATATCATCGAGGCGTATTCGAATAAAAACGGAGGATGGGATATTTGGTAAGTCCTTTATGAAATAGAGGGGATGCTGTATCCTTTTTTGGGAAAGGGCGGCATTCTTTTTTGCTGAAAATATATGGATAGAAAAGTTTTATTGTCATGAAACGAAGATTATTATTGTGTTTATTTAGTGTAGCTCTCGTGGCAGGCACGTTATATGCCCAAGAGGCAGCTTTCCGCCACCCTGGCCTGCTACACTCGGAGGATGACTTTGAGGCCGTGCGTGCTCGCTTGGCCTCAGGGGATGAGCATGCTTTGGAGGCATTGGAAGCCTTGCGTACGGCTCCTCCCGTAAATGGAGACCACGGACATAACTGGGGCGTGAACGAGTATATTTCACGTGGAATATCCGGTCAGGAGAATTATATGAATGCTTACCGTAATGCGGCGCGGGCTTATCAATGTGCATTGTTATGGAAGATTACGGGAGATGAGGGCTATGGCGACGTGGCCATAGACGTATTGAATGCTTACCGTATCTATAACAAAGGACTTGCCGGCAATACGAATGTTTCGTTGATTCCCGGATTTATCGGTTACCAGTTTATCAATGCTGCCGAAATCATGCGCGATTATAAGAAATGGCCGGAAGAAGATTTTGAATTGTTTAAGCAATACATGATAGATGTATGGTTTACTACGGCACAAGATTTTTTGGAACGTCGGCATGATACGGTAGAGCGCGAACAAAACTGGTATCATTACCATAGTAACTGGGGATTGGGAAATGCGCTTTTCTGTGTTTCTTTAGGGGTATTATGCGACTTACCGGACATATATAATTACGGTATGTATTGGTTGAAAGAAGGTCCGGGCAATGAGTCGCTTTGCGTGACGGCCCTTCATCCCGATGCGTTCGGACAGGGTTTGTGCGGCTATGGTTGGGGACTGATACCTTGGTTCCATAAAGATGAGCGTGCCCCCTTAGGTTATTTGAACCAAATGCAAGAGAGCGGGCGCGATCAAGGGCATGCCATGGCGGCGTTGGGCTTGTTGTCGTACGCTTTTGAGTCGGCTTACAATCAGGGAGACAATGCTTTTTGCAATTTGACGAATACGCTAATACCAGGCCAGGCCGGTGCGGCGATGGTTGCCGGTGCGGCAGAATACGTGGCAGCATACAATAGTGGCACGGACGACCTGCCTTATAAACAGAATTGGTGGATGGGGGGATTGAATGCTACCGGACGCGGGCAATGGCGCCCTATTTGGCAGTTGTTCATCAATCATTACGAGAACCGGATGGGAATCCCGATGAACTTTTGCCGGACGATGAAAGGGATTATCGGTATGGAGCGTGGCGGTGGTTCGTATGGGAACAACAGCGGTGGGTATGACCATACAGGGTTCGGCGACTTGATGTACAGTGACCGGCCGGTTACTGCGGAACAAGTGCCTACAATTCTTTTTCCTGTGATAGCCGGAAAGACAGAAACCCGAAAATATGCGGAAATCCGAGATGTGGAACCGGGGGCTGTATTGACCTTGTCGGCTACTTTACCCGAGGGGGAGAGCAATACGGGAAAATGGACATGGGATGACGGGGCGGCCGGACAGCAACGGCAAGTCACGGCTGAACATTCCGGAATATATCGTCTTACGTACACGAATACCCATGGAATAGAGAGTACACAAATGTTTTCCGTGTCCGTACGCGGTGAGGGGATTAAAGGAACGTTGTCCTCAACGGCCGTATATAACGGTCAGGTGGTGGAAGGCAGTGAAGTCTTGATGGGAAAAGGGCGTTCGCTGACCGTGAGCACTTCTTATGCGAACTGGAATTACATAGAAAGTGAAATATGGTATGATGAGAACGGCAGGCAGCTGGCCACGGGAGGTTCCTATACCTATACTTTAGAGGATGACCAGGAGCACGAGTTGATATTCCGTTTGACCAACCAGTCGGGAGTCGTGATAGAGAAATCCTTCCATATTATTCCCAATGAGAATGAGTTGACTCATTCTTTGCCGGACCCTGATTGTGAGAAACCTGAACTGTGGGCGGTGGACGTGGAAGGTTTTCAAAAGGGTGTGTCGTCAGTTTCGGGGTTAAGCCAACCTTATATCGAACGTAAACGTACGGCTTCGGAGGATGGTCGGACTTGTTGGGGACAGGAACGTTTTAACATATTCCAGACCCTTGAAGGTTTGAAGCCGGGTAAATATGAATTGGGGGCATCTGTCATTGCCACGCAACAAGGCAAGAGCGGAGAGGCTGCCCGTAATTATGTAAAAGATGTATATTTGTATGCCGACGGGGTAAATACGCCGGTGGCTTCACTGGATGGGGAGGCCGGACGTTTTACGGTAGAGTTCTATGTCGGCGAAGAGGGCAAGGTGACTTTCGGAGCCAAGAATATGACCGATCAGAATTATGCTTATTCGGCGAATGGTATGAATTGGTTTGCCATGGATAACTTTAGTTTGCTTTACCTTGGGGAGACGGATTTGTCAGTTGATTTGTCCGCTATGCGAAAAGAGGCGGATGCCATTCGGGAGGATGAGGTGACACCTGCGCTTTGGCTGCAGTTGCTCGGATTGAAAGAATCGGCTTCGGATGGGATAGAGACGGCCGTGCGTTATCAACGCGTGTTGGGAGAGATACACCTGTTGCAGGTGCATTATGAGGACTACAAGGACGCGTACGAGAGGTATAAGAAGTTTGTGGAGACGGAGGGAGTGGACGATGCCTCATTGAAAGAAGCATTGGATCTTTTTGCCGCAGCGGGTTCGGCCGATGAGGTTTTCAGGGCTTATGAGAATTTGGATAAGGCTTGGAAGGTCTATTTACCCCATGTGGGCAAAGCCGTGGATGTCAGTTCGGTTTTGCCGGACGGAGGGTGTCTGTTACCTTCGGGAAACGACGTGATGTTTGATAACCGTACGCATTGGATGACCGATGCTGAAGGTGGTAATTATCGTGTGTTTGCCATAGACGGGTCGGATGCGCAGCGTGGGGATGCTATGGGAGAGAACATGATAGAACGTTATTGTACGGGCAATTTCTTGGCCGGACAGCGTTTGATTTATGCGTCTGCATCCGGGTTGCCTGTTGGGCGCTATATCTTCAAGGCGGTTGCACAGAAAGGAGCCGACGGAGGGGTAATAGAATTGTTTGCCAATGACGGCAGGTCTCCGGTGACATCGGTTAAGGTTTTGCGTGGGACGGAAGTGGCGACGGATGTACTTGACCAAGATTTGACAGTGGGAGTGGAATCTGGTTTGAATAATGCATGTCAGTGGGTGTCGTTTGCCGACGTGGCTTTGGAGTATCAAAGTCCGTACATGTTGCTTGAAGAAGCGGTGGCGGCTTCAGATACGTTGACGTATGGTGAAGACAAGGGCGGTGCTCTGAAAAAGGCGGTCGATGAGGCGCGTGTATTATTGGTGTCCGGTGAGGCACGTGAACGTATGGCGGCTTATCATACCTTGCTGGATGCGATGGAGCAATACCGTTTGGATAATGCGTCTGTTGCACATCCGGTCGATTTGACGGCACGGATACAAAATGCTGGTTTTGACATTGGGAATACGACCGGGTGGACGCTTACGGTATCGGATGCGAACTATCCTAAGTTCAGTCAGGGGGTGATGGAGTTCTGGCATACCACTTTTGATTGTCATCAATTGTTGACAGGACTCCCGTTAGGAAATTACCGGGTGAGTATGCAGGCACGAAGCGATTTGGGCGCCTCCAATAAGCACTTCCGGTTGTATGTGAAGACTACCGGTGGTTTGCCGGTTTCGGTGTATAGTGTGGATAAGACGCGGGCCGATGGGGAGAATACGGCATTGCATCTGGGGCAGAATGCAGAGGACTTGAATGCCGATGCAACCGTTTCGCGTATTTACACAGATGTTTTTGTGGGTGATGGACAGTTGGCCGTGGGCGCAGTATGCGATAATGCCGGAATGTGGTGTGTGATGAATGATTTCGTATTGGAGTATCTGGGCGTAGGAGATGATGACTTGCGACAGACGTGGGAGGCACAGGTGGATGTGGCTCGCTCACTCGACCGCGAACTTTTGCCGCAAGCTGTAGAAACGTTGTTGGATGAGGCTGTGGCAGTAGACGTGTCTTCCATTACAGTGGATTCTCTGGGGCGGGCGTTGTCTGGCTTGATGAAGGAAATAGAGAATGCCCGCAGTGTCATGGTGGATTATGAAGTATATCGGAACCGGAAAATGGTGGCAGAGGAGATTGCCGGGAATTCTGTCCCTAAATTGAGTTCTTCGCTTACGATTTTCAAGAACAACATTGCGTCTGCCGCAACGGAGGCTGAGAAAGCCGTAGATGTGTCGGCTGTGCAGAAAGCGTGCGAGAATTTAGAGTCCGCACGCCAGAGGTACGTGATAGATGCGGAACCGCTGAACGGCATTGCTTTTGACATGACGTTCAAGGTGAATAATGCCGCTTGCGATGCGGACGGCGGCTGGTTGAACGACGGGACGGTGAACTTCCGTTCCTTGGTCAATACTGCACAGAATGGGGAATACGGAGGTGGTGTGTTCTATGAAAACTGGATTGGTCCGGGCAATGAACTGAAGGATGGGAAACGCCCCATTTACCAGACGGTGGGTTCGCTCCCGAATGGAAACTATGAATTGACGGCTGCGGCATTCCGAAAGGTGGAATTGAGCAGTGCCGATGTGGCAGGCATGAATGTGGCTCTGTATTTGAACGGGCAGCAGACTGACGTGACATCTGCGGTGCTAGATTATTTCTCAGTGGAAGGTGCGGTCTCTTCTCGTACGGCTGAAATAGGTCTGGTGGGCGGTGCCGGCAATACGGCAAATTGGGTTGGTTTGGCAGATGTGAAGCTGATGTATTATGGCAGTGACGTATCGGAGTTGAGTGAGGACGATAGTCGTTTTGACGTGCGGGACGGGACGTATGGCACGGTGACAGTACGGCAGAACTTGTTGTCGGGGCTGTGGAATATGGTTTGCTTGCCGTTTGATTTGTCTTCGGCTCAGGTTCGAAAGTATTTTGAAGAGGTGAAGGCGTTGGAAAGCGTGGAATTGGCCGGAGAGGATTGTAACTTGAATTTTGGGAATGTGCGCGACATGGTAGCGGGAGTGCCTTATCTGGTAAAGGTGGCTCAGACGCTCTCTGTGCAAACTTATGAGAAAGTGACAATAGATGCAGATGCCGTTTCGTCCGGTGCAGCAGTTGTTTCAGATGGAGCTGTTACGGCTTGTTTGCAGGGAACTTTCCAAAAGGTGGCGTCCTACGGAGATAATGTATATGCTTATGGACCGAACGTATTTTCAAAAGCCGAAACGGGAACGGAAATTAAAGCTTTCCGAGGCTATTTGGAGCTAGAGGGAGTTTTCCCGAAGCGTTTGAATCTTTATATAGATGGTGAACAGACGGGGGTACGGTTGGTGAAAGGAGCAGATGAGGATGCAAAGGTCAATGTCTACACTACAGACGGAAAACTTGTCAGGTCGGCGGTGAAGCGGAATGCTGCCTTGCAGGGGTTGCCTTCCGGAGTGTATGTCGTGGACGGGAAGAAGTGTGTGAAGTGAAAGTTTTTCGTTTTTTGGGGGACTCTTTATTGATTTGAATAAGAATCGATTATGTCCAAACTGAAATGAAAACCGGAGAAGGTTATATGTTATAACTGAATATGTAGAAGAGTCATGTCAAACTCGGTTTCGAGGGTACATGGCTCTTTATTTATGATCACATACGGGATATAAACGTACTGTTCGCGTTCCCTCCCGGGTTTATGGCTTTTCGTCCGGTAGGCGCAAGTTTCCGCTTTGGCATGTCGGTCAGGCCGTCCGTTTCCGTCCCGTCCTTTCCGCAATCCGCCCGTTCCCCTTGCTTCCAACCAACCGTCGGCATCCCGCTCTTTTCTTGTTTTGCCTGCCTCCACCTTAATATATATGAGGATGTTTCCTTTCGTGCCCCCTTGTTCGTGCCTCCTGCGCCGATAGGCCTGTCCTGTCCCTTCTTTCTCCATGCCGTCTTTGCCGCCTCTTCTTCCTTCATTTCGCTGTTTTCCGTCCCCTGTCCTCCGTTTCTTTTCTATCTACCTCCTTCCATTCTGAAAAAAAAATCCCTCAGTGTGTTCGGTGTTTCCTGCTGTAAAACACGTGTTTTACAGCGTGTTTCTTGTCCATGTGGTTGTGCTTGTGTGTCCTTGTGCCGGGGTTGGCCCGGAAAAAAGTTGGTGAAACGTTTGGCAGTTATGGTAAAAGGTTGTACTTTTGCACTCGCTTTCGGGAAGCAAGGCCTTGTGTGGCCGTTGCGGAGCGGGGGCGGTAAATGAAAGAGTTCATTGAAAGTCTTACATAAAGAGAGAAAGTAGTACAAGAGCTTGGATGTTTTTTTGGAGGTTGTTTCCTCTTTGAGAAATGTCCAAGGGTAAAAAAGAAACGAACCGTCATACCCCTCATTCGAGTTGAGGGGGAACCAGGAGCGGCACGCCGGTAGGCGTGACAAGTTCGGGGAGTCCGGAACAGACGATATGCCCCGCCGTAAGGCGGGTCAAAAAGATATTCTACAATGGAGAGTTTGATCCTGGCTCAGGATGAACGCTAGCTACAGGCTTAACACATGCAAGTCGAGGGGCAGCATGAACTTAGCTTGCTAAGTTTGATGGCGACCGGCGCACGGGTGAGTAACGCGTATCCAACCTGCCCTTTACCCGGGGATAGCCTTCTGAAAGGAAGTTTAATACCCGATGAATTCGTTTAGTCGCATGGCTTGATGAATAAAGATTAATTGGTAAAGGATGGGGATGCGTCCCATTAGCTTGTTGGCGGGGTAACGGCCCACCAAGGCGACGATGGGTAGGGGTTCTGAGAGGAAGGTCCCCCACATTGGAACTGAGACACGGTCCAAACTCCTACGGGAGGCAGCAGTGAGGAATATTGGTCAATGGGCGCGAGCCTGAACCAGCCAAGTAGCGTGGAGGACGACGGCCCTACGGGTTGTAAACTCCTTTTATAAGGGGATAAAGTTGGCCATGTATGGCCATTTGCAGGTACCTTATGAATAAGCATCGGCTAATTCCGTGCCAGCAGCCGCGGTAATACGGAAGATGCGAGCGTTATCCGGATTTATTGGGTTTAAAGGGAGCGTAGGCGGGCAGTCAAGTCAGCGGTCAAATGGCGCGGCTCAACCGCGTTCCGCCGTTGAAACTGGCAGCCTTGAGTATGCACAGGGTACATGGAATTCGTGGTGTAGCGGTGAAATGCTTAGATATCACGAGGAACTCCGATCGCGCAGGCATTGTACCGGGGCATTACTGACGCTGAGGCTCGAAGGTGCGGGTATCAAACAGGATTAGATACCCTGGTAGTCCGCACAGTAAACGATGAATGCCCGCTGTCGGCGACATAGTGTCGGCGGCCAAGCGAAAGCGTTAAGCATTCCACCTGGGGAGTACGCCGGCAACGGTGAAACTCAAAGGAATTGACGGGGGCCCGCACAAGCGGAGGAACATGTGGTTTAATTCGATGATACGCGAGGAACCTTACCCGGGCTTGAATCGCAGGTGCATGGGCCGGAGACGGCCCTTTCCTTCGGGACTCCTGCGAAGGTGCTGCATGGTTGTCGTCAGCTCGTGCCGTGAGGTGTCGGCTTAAGTGCCATAACGAGCGCAACCCCCCTCCCCAGTTGCCACCGGGTAATGCCGGGCACTTTGGGGACACTGCCACCGCAAGGTGCGAGGAAGGTGGGGATGACGTCAAATCAGCACGGCCCTTACGTCCGGGGCGACACACGTGTTACAATGGGGGGTACAGAGGGCCGCTGCCCGGTGACGGTTGGCCAATCCCTAAAACCCCTCTCAGTTCGGACTGGAGTCTGCAACCCGACTCCACGAAGCTGGATTCGCTAGTAATCGCGCATCAGCCATGGCGCGGTGAATACGTTCCCGGGCCTTGTACACACCGCCCGTCAAGCCATGAAAGCCGGGGGTGCCTGAAGTCCGTGACCGCGAGGGTCGGCCTAGGGTAAAACCGGTGATTGGGGCTAAGTCGTAACAAGGTAGCCGTACCGGAAGGTGCGGCTGGAACACCTCCTTTCTGGGGTCCTTCCCGCAAAACGGTCCATTCCGCGTCCGCTCCCGGGTAGTTTCCTCTTGTACGGCTGTCTTTCTTGTTTTGGTATGTGAGGCTTAAAAAAGGATAAGTGAGGGATGCAGGAGGCTCAGCTTCCGCCCGGTGGCGTTTCCGCCGCCCGCCCGCATCCGGGTCACAGGGTCACGCCAGTCCCATAGCTCAGTTGGTCAGAGCGCCACACTGATAATGTGGAGGTCGGCAGTTCAACTCTGCCTGGGACTACGCGGGTATTTTCGGGGGGATTAGCTCAGCTGGCTAGAGCACCTGCTTTGCAAGCAGGGGGTCAACGGTTCGAATCCGTTATTCTCCACCCGGCCCCGAGGGGGCATGCGATCATTGACATGTTGGACAGACAAAACGTAAAGAAAGCGAACGAGGTATGTTTTAACGAACATGTGCAGGCAGGCCCGCCTGCCGTATCTTCCCTGGTGGAAGGCGGCCGGCGGCCGAGGCGAAAGTATTCAAGGGCGCACGGCGGATGCCTAGGCTCTTACAGGCGATGAAGGACGTGATAAGCTGCGACAAGCCGCGGTGAGGCGCAAATGGCCATTGACCCGCGGGTATCCGAATGGGGCAACCCAACGTTTTGAAGAAACGTTATCCCGCGAGAGCGGGAGGCGAACGCGGGGAACTGAAACATCTTAGTACCCGCAGGAGAAGAAAATAAATAATGATTCCCCCAGTAGTGGCGAGCGACCGGGGAATAGCCCAAACCGGCGTTGTCCAGGCATCGCCGGGGTTGTAGGACCGCGATGTCGCAAGAGTGATGGCGAGTGGAAGGAACTGGAAAGTTCCGCCATAGAGGGTGACAGCCCCTTACACGAAGCCATGCGAAGCGTAGCGGAATCCTGAGTAGCGCGGGACACGTGTAATCCTGTGTGAATCAGCCGGGCCCATCCGGCAAGGCTAAATACTCGTAAGAGACCGATAGTGAACCAGTACCGTGAGGGAAAGGTGAAAAGCACCCCTGTTAGGGGAGTGAAAAAGATCCTGAAACCGTGCGCCTACAAGCGGTCGGAGCGCCCATTGGGCGTGACGGCGTGCCTTTTGCATAATGAACCTACGAGTTGCCGTCACCGGCAAGGCCAAGGGGCATGAGCCCCGCAGCCGCAGCGGAAGCGAGTCTTAAAAGGGCGCAGGAGTCGGTGGTGGCAGACGCGAAACCGGGTGATCTACACTTGTCCAGGATGAAGTCCCGGTAACACGGGATGGAGGTCCGCACCAATAAGCGTTGAAAAGCTTCTGGATGAGGTGAGTGTAGGAGTGAAAGGCCAATCAAACTCGGAGATAGCTCGTACTCCCCGAAAGGCATTTAGGTGCCGCCTGTGGAGTTCCCGGCGCGAGGTAGAGCGACTGATAGGATGCGAGGGCTTCACCGCCTGTCAAGTCCTGACAAACTCCGAATGCGCGCCGGCCAATCCATGGAGTAAGGGCACGGGTGCTAAGGTCCGTGCCCGAGAGGAGAAGAATCCAGACCACCGGCCAAGGTCCCGAAATGCTGGTTAAGTTAGACTAACGCAGTCCGTCCCCCCAGACAGCTAGGATGTTGGCTTGGAAGCAGCCATTCATTCAAAGAGTGCGTAACAGCTCACTAGTCGAGGGGATGGGCGTGGATAATAATCGGGTATGAAACCAGTTACCGAAGCCGTGGGATATGAGAATATCGGTAGGGGAGCATTCCATCCTGCGTCGAAGGCGCCGCGCGAGCGGCTCTGGAGCGGATGGAAAAGCAAATGTAGGTATAAGTAACGATAAGGAGGGTGCGATCCCCTCCCGCCGAAAGACCAAGGTTTCCTGAACAACGCCAATCGGTTCAGGGTGAGTCGGTCCCTAAGCATAAGCCTAAGGGCGAGGGCGATGGATCAAACGGTTAATATTCCGTTACTGTCTTGGTGTGTGACGCGGCGACGGAGAAGTGACACGGCCGCCCCCTGACGGAAAAGGGGGTTTAAGCGCAAAGGTTACGAGGGAGGCAGGCAAGCCCACCTCCCGAGCCGAAGCGCGAAAGTACGCGGCGCCCTTCTGGGCAACGCGACAGCGCCGGTAACCATGCTCCCGAGAAAACCCGCTAAACTCCAGCACCAAGTCATCCGTACCGTAAACGGACACACGTGGTCGGGTAGAACATACTAAGGCGCTTGGGAGATTCACGGTTAAGGAACTAGGCAAATTGACCCCGTACCTTCGGAACAAGGGGTCCTCGTGTAAACGAGGCGCAGAGAATAGGTCCAGGCAACTGTTTAACAAAAACACAGGGCTGTGCAAATTCGAAAGAAGCCGTATACAGCCTGACACCTGCCCGGTGCCGGAAGGTTAAGAGGAGGGCTCATACTTATGTAGAAGGCCCGAATTGAAGCCCCGGTAAACGGCGGCCGTAACTATAACGGTCCTAAGGTAGCGAAATTCCTTGTCGGGTAAGTTCCGACCTGCACGAATGGTGTAATGATCCGGACACTGTCTCAACCGTGATCCCAGTGAAATTGTAGTATCGGTGAAGATGCCGATTACCCGCGATGGGACGAAAAGACCCCGTGAACCTTTACTACAGCTTAACGTTGTACCCGGGCCGTCGATGTGTAGGATAGGCCGGAGGCGTAGAATGAGGCACGCCAGTGCCTTTGGAGCCGTCGTTGAAATACGGCCCTTTGGCCGTCTGGGTACTAACTTGTTGGATACAAGGACCGCGTTTGGCGGGTAGTTTGACTGGGGTGGTCGCCTCCAAAAGCGTAACGGAGGCTCCTCAAGGTGCCCTCAGGCCGATTGGTAACCGGCCGCAGAGTGTAATGGCAGAAGGGCGCTTGACTGGGAGGCCGACAGGCCGCACAGGCAGGAAACTGGAGCATAGTGATCCGGCGGTTCCGCATGGAAGGTCCGTCGCTCAAAGGATAAAAGGTACTCCGGGGATAACAGGCTGATCCCTCCCAAGAGCTCATATCGACGGAGTGGTTTGGCACCTCGATGTCGGCTCGTCACATCCTGGGGCTGGAGAAGGTCCCAAGGGTTGGGCTGTTCGCCCATTAAAGTGGCACGCGAGCTGGGTTCAGAACGTCGTGAGACAGTTCGGTCTCTATCTATCGTGGGCGTTGGAAATTTGCGTGGTTCGGGCACTAGTACGAGAGGACCGTGCCGGACCGACCTCCGGTTTGCCGGTTGTGCCGCCAGGCGCACCGCCGGGTATCCGCGTCGGGTATGGATAAGCGCTGAAAGCATCTAAGCGCGAAGCCTTCCACAAGATTAGATTTCCTTTTAGAGGGCCGTCAAAGACGATGACGTGGATAGGGTGCAGGTGTAAAGGCGGCGACGCCAAAGCCGAGCACTACTAATAGCCCGAAAGCTTTCGCCGTTCGTGGTATCCCTGCCCGCACATGGCATTCCTGTTCGTCATCCTTTCGTTTTGTTTGTTTGACTTGTGTCCCACACTCGGTCCGCGCCCCGGCGCGTGCCGCAGTTCGAATCCATCATGGTGGCTATAGCGGCGGTGTCCCACCTCTTCCCATCCCGAACAGAGAAGTTAAGCCCGCCCTCGCCGATGGTACTGCCCGCAAGGCGGGAGAGTAGGTAGCCGCCTTTTTCCATTCCGTTCCCCCGCGCACGGCCCATGCCGGGCGGGGGAACGGGTTTTTTTATGGCCGTTGCGAGGTTCCCCTTTCACATCCTCCGGCGCTCATATGCTGTATAGGCATAAAGGGGGGGAGCCACTGTGTAGAGAGAATGTATTTGGGGTATATTTAGCTCAACGGGTGGAGGTGACGTGGCCCGGCCCATCCGCTTTTTTGATAAAGGCGATGAACTGTGTATCCATCTCATCTGTCTTGGTGGTGATAAGCATTATACGGGCAAAGTTGTTTTATCTTCAGCGGACTTCTCAAGATTGACGGGTTATCCCGGCCTCTGAAAGCAGGTAAATGAGCAACGCACTGTAATTGTCCATGGCCTTCAGGACACAATGATGTCCTTTGGCAGAAATGGTTTGGACAAACTCGTAGACATCTTTTATGGTGTTCCTGAAAGTTCACATCCTGCTTGTCTTTGGGTAGCGAATAAGCGACGTTAGCATCGTCCAATTATGTCATTGTCTGGATGGTATATTAAGCAATATCTCTACATTGCAGGTCTGCATTATGAATGCGGGGACTAAAAATTCATTGGATTATCTGGTTTCTGGTGTAAAAGTATGGAGAAGAAACATCTTTCACAATCTTTGGCACCAATGAAACATGATTTGGGGATTTTACGGAAGGATGGAGATGATAAGTATTTGCTATCTCTGTTTAAAAGGGGTGGTTATATAATGGTTTGAATGAATACTGTATTATTTTAGTTGGGATAACTGTAGGCTTTGGTCTTTTTTAACTATAATCTGATTTCGTTTTTGAATATGTAACCTGATGTTACATTCTTTCCTTTCTTCTAAACCTACCGGTATATCCTGTTCTTGTCTTATATCCAGATATTTATTTTATAATTCAGTTCTATGTAAGTGAAGAATTTATATGCATTGTTACCTTAATGTATGGAATCGGCTTTTTGCAAGAAAAAGTGGTAGATGTTACATACGCTAAAATATTCGCAATAGTTATTTTATGAAGTTTCTGATTTTTGTTTGTTTCTTTGCAATGGATTTTTTAGGGGAAAATGGCAATATGATTGAAAACAAATAAGATTTTATGGTTATGCGGAAAAGAAGAATGTTAATGGTATTATTGGCGGTGAGTTGGCTGATAGGTTCAGCCTGGGCTATCGACAACAAGGGGATTACTTTTGGGCAGCCTGCCGCTGATTGTTTTACGTTGGTTGAGGGTGGGGAGGTTACTCCGATATTATTGGATGAAAAAGATGACGTCGGAGTTGCCATAGCTGCGAAAAACTTACAAGATGATTTCCGTAAGGTGACGGGAATGAAGGCCGAACTTCTCCACTCCGTAAAGGGGAAGCGTTTGATTGTGGTTGGTTCTTTGGAGAGCAGATTTGTCAAGGAACTCGTAAAGACGAAAAAGATAGATATAACTTCATTGGAAGGTAAACGTGAGAAGTATTTGATGAGAGCTGTTTCTCGTCCTTTTGATGGAGTAGACGAGGCATGGGTCGTTATCGGCAGTGATAAGCGGGGAACGATTTATGGCATATATGAACTTTCAGAACAGATAGGGGTGTCTCCCTGGTATGATTGGGCAGATGTGCCTGTGGTGCAGCGTAAGAACCTGTATATTCAGCGTGGTGAATATACGGCCGGCGAACCGGCTGTAAGGTATAGGGGCATATTTCTGAACGATGAAGCCCCTTGCCTTACTGGATGGGTAAAGCATACCTATGGGACCAATTATGGAGACCACCGTTTTTATGCTCGGGTATTTGAGTTGATTCTTCGTTTGCGGGGGAACTTTATGTGGCCGGCCATGTGGTCATGGAGCTTCTATGCAGATGATCCCGAAAACAGCAGGACCGCCCGTGACATGGGGATCATCATGGGAACTTCGCATCATGAACCGATGGCACGCAACCATCAGGAATGGGCGCGTAAACGTAGGCAGTACGGGGTATGGGATTATGCGACGAACCAAAAGGTGCTTGATCGTTTTTTCCGTGAAGGAATAGAGCGTGCGAAAGATACTGAAGATTTGATAACTATCGGTATGCGTGGAGATGGTGATGCCCCGATGGGAGGAAAGGAAGGGGCAGACCACGAGTATGTCAACCGTGACGAATATAATATGAACTTGCTTGAGAAGGTAATTAAAAATCAGCGTAAAATCATTAGGGATGTGACTGGCAGACCTGCTGATGAACGGCCGCAAGTGTGGGCCATATATAAAGAGGTACAGCGTTTTTATGACATGGGCCTGCGTGTACCCGATGATGTGATAATGTTGCTTTGCGATGATAACTGGGGAAATGTGCGTCGTCTGCCCAATGCGGAAGAACGCAAACGTCCCGGAGGATGGGGCATGTATTATCATGTGGATTATGTCGGTGCACCGAGAAATTCAAAATGGTTGAATGTGACTCCCATACAGAACATGTGGGAGCAGTTGCAGTTGACGTATGATTACGGTGTGGATAAATTATGGATTCTTAATGTAGGGGATTTGAAACCCATGGAGTATCCCATTACTTTGTTCTTGGATATGGCTTGGAACCCGAAACGGTATACGGCAGATAACCTGTTGGAGCATCCGCGTGGTTTTTGTGCCCGACAGTTTGGAGAAGAACAGGCAGATGAAGCTGCGCGTATTCTCAACCTTTATAGCAAATACAATGGGCGTGTGACTCCGGAAATGTTGGATTGCCATACTTATAATATAGAAACCGGCGAGTGGAAACAGGTGGCTGATGAATACCGTAAGTTGGAGGCCGATGCGCTTCGCCAATATCTGTCTTTGCCGCAGGAATATCATGATGCCTACAAGCAGTTGATCCTTTTTCCGGTGCAAGCCATGGCTAATCTTTATGAGATGTATTATGAGCAAGCTATGAACCATAAGTTATATGAGGAGAACAATCCGCAAGCTAACGTTTGGGCGGATAAGGTGGCACAGGCCTTTAAGTTCGATTCTTTGTTATGTGATGACTACAATAATGTAATGTCGGGTGGAAAATGGAAAAACATGATGGTGCAGAAACATATAGGATATACTTCGTGGAATGATAACTTTCGTGCTGATATTATGCCTAAAGTTTTCCGGATAGAGAATCCCGAACAGCAAAAAGGTGGCTATGTTTTTACGGGCAAGTACGGCGTGGTGTCTATGGAAGCCGAGCATTATTTTGAGGCAAAGCCTGCCGCAACAGCAGATTGGACGGCCATACCTTATTTGGGGCGTACTCTGAGTGGTGTAGCTTTGATGCCTTATACAGAAGGGGTGGAAGGGGCATCGCTTACTTATAAGATGGCCATTCCGGAGAACGTCTCGGAAGTCAACGTACATGTCGTTGTCAAGTCTACGCTGGCTTTTCATGATGTAAAAGGACACGAGTATGCCGTCGGTTTCGAAGGTGGTAAAGAGACGGTGGTTAATTTCAATGCCAATTTGAACGAGGAGCCGGAAAATGTGTATAATGTGTTTTACCCTACGGTGGCTCGTAGGGTTGTGGAGAAGGTTGTGAAACTTGCCGTTCCTCCATCTGCGGACGGGATGCAGTTGCTTATCTTGAAACCTTTAGATCCGGGAATTGTATTCGAGAAAATAGTAGTGGATTGCGGCGGATACCAAAAGAGCTATCTCTTTATGGATGAGTCACCGTGCAAGAGGGATTTGCGTAAGTAAAGTCATGGTGTATACGGAAGGATTACTGTTATAGAGTGTCCTTCCGTATATATTACTGTTGAACCTGTTGGGAATTTCCCTTTTTAAGGTTGGAGTTGAATGGTTTTTGATTACGGTTACCTGTAAGAATGCCGAAGGAAATTTTGTGTGTGAAAATAGTTTTTTGAGGTAAAAACGGGAACAGGTTCAACAATATAGATAGGTTAATGGTGAAGAATCTTGTTTCAGGTCTTTTTTAATGATAATATAATAGTTTAATAATGCTTTTCCTTTTAATTTATTTGTTCAGGTTGATAATTTCTTTTATCTTTGCAGTCGAATAATGAAAAAGGAAGAAGTAATGGGTACAACGATTACATTATTGGCCATGTTGGATATTCGACTGCGTTTTGCGGTGGGAAGTGTGGTCTGTGCGTAGTTGTAGTGTGTAAAAAATACAAGGCCTTTCCCACTTCCCGGTGAGAAAGGCTTATTTTTTAGTAGATTATAAAACGGAAAGATATGAGCGACAGATTATTTATTTTTGATACGACCTTACGCGACGGGGAACAAGTTCCCGGCTGCCAGTTGAACACGGTAGAGAAAATCCAGGTGGCACGCCAGTTGGAGGCACTTGGAGTGGACGTGATAGAGGCCGGTTTCCCGGTATCCAGTCCCGGCGATTTCAATTCGGTGATAGAAATTTCAAAGGCAGTGACATGGCCTACGATTTGCGCGTTGACCCGTGCGGTGCAGAAAGATATCGACGTGGCGGCCGAGGCATTGCAGGCTGCCAAGCATAAGCGTATCCATACCGGCATAGGGACTTCGGATTCCCACATTAAATATAAGTTCAATTCCAACCGTGAGGAAATCATCGAGCGTGCCGTGGCTGCCGTGAAGTATGCCAAACGTTATGTGGAGGACGTGGAGTTCTATGCCGAGGATGCGGGGCGTACGGACAATGAATATCTGGCCCGTGTGGTGGATGCCGTGGTAAAGGCCGGTGCGACGGTGGTGAACATTCCCGACACGACGGGATATTGCCTGCCTCAGGAGTTCGGGGCCAAAATCAAGTATCTGATGGAACATGTGGACGGTCTTTCGACCGGCAAGGCTATCTTGTCCACACATTGCCATAACGATTTGGGTATGGCTACGGCCAATACGATTGCGGGAATCATGAACGGTGCCCGCCAGGCGGAAGTCACCATTAACGGCATTGGTGAACGTGCGGGGAATACCTCTCTCGAAGAAGTGGCCATGATTCTTAAATGCCATAAAGGAATAGGTATTGATACCAATATCAACACCCAAAAGATATATCCTACGAGCCGTTTGGTGTCCAGCCTGATGAACATGCCGGTACAGCCCAACAAAGCCATCGTGGGACGTAATGCCTTCGCCCATTCTAGCGGAATTCATCAGGACGGTGTGCTGAAGAATGTGCAGACCTACGAGATTATGGATCCCAAGGATGTGGGTATTGATGACAATGCCATCGTTTTGACCGCACGTAGCGGACGGGCGGCTTTGAAACACCGTTTGAGCGTGTTGGGCGTAGAAATGGAGGGCGAACGTCTCGACGTGACTTACCAGGAATTCCTGAAGTTGGCCGACAAAAAGAAAGAAGTGAACGACGACGATATCCTGATGTTGGCCGGTGCCGACCGTGCAGCCGCCCACGCCGTGAAACTCGACTATTTGCAGGTCACTACGGGAATGGGCGTCAAGTCCGTGGCTTGTATAGGCTTGGACATTGCCGGTGAGAAGTTCGAAGCCTCGGCTAGCGGGAATGGCCCTGTGGATGCCGCCATATCGGCATTGAAGAACATCATCAAACGCCAGATGGTGCTGAAAGAATTCACCATACAGGCCATCAGCAAGGGGTCGGACGATGTGGGTAAGGTGCACATGCAAGTGGAATACGACGGTCATGTGTATTACGGATTCGGAGCCAACACCGACATCGTGACGGCTTCCGTGGAAGCTTACATTGATTGTATCAACAAATTTAAAAAATAAATATCCAAGACGACAATGGTAAATACTCTGTTTGACAAGATTTGGGATAAACACGTCGTACAGTACGTGGAAGACGGGCCGCAACAACTGTACATCGACAGGCTTTACTGTCATGAGGTGACCAGCCCGCAGGCTTTCGCCGGCATGCGTGCCCGAGGCTTGAAATGTTTCCGTCCCGACCATATTTATTGTATGCCGGACCATAACACTCCGACGCACGACCAGGATAAGCCGATAGAGGACCCTGTCAGTAAAACACAGGTGGACACGTTGGCCAAGAATGCGGCCGATTTCGGTCTGGCCCACTTCGGCATGATGGACCCGAAGAACGGCATCATCCATGTGGTGGGGCCGGAGCGCGGTCTTTCGTTGCCCGGCATGACGATTGTGTGCGGTGATTCCCACACGTCTACGCATGGAGCCATGGGTGCCGTGGCTTTCGGTATCGGAACGTCTGAAGTGGAGATGGTGATGGCATCCCAGTGCATCCTGCAGCAAAAGCCCAAATCCATGCGCATTAATGTGGAAGGCGAATTAGGGAAGGGAGTGACAGCCAAAGACGTGGCGCTTTATCTGATGTCGCAGTTGACGACTTCGGGGGCTACCGGTTATTTTGTGGAATATGCCGGTTCCGTAGTACGTAATTTGTCCATGGAAGGACGTTTGACGCTGTGTAACCTTTCTATTGAAATGGGTGCCCGTGGCGGCTTCATTGCTCCGGACGAGGTGACTTTCGAGTACATCAAAGGGCGCGAATATGCTCCGAAGGGCGAAGCTTGGGACAAAGCCGTGGCCTATTGGAAGACCTTGAAGAGTGGGGAAGATGCCGTGTTCGACAAAGAACTGACCTTCAATGCGGCAGAAATTGAACCCCGTATCACATACGGGACGAATCCGGGTATGGGCATCGGCATTACGGAAAGTGTACCGGCGATAGGCACGGTGCCTGAAGCCGGGCGTGTGTCATACCTGAAGTCCTTGGATTATATGGGTTTCCAACCGGGCGAGAAGCTGTTGGGCAAACCGGTGGATTATGTATTCCTCGGGGCATGTACCAACGGGCGCATCGAGGATTTCCGCGCTTTTGCTTCCATTGTGAAGGGACGTAAGAAGGCAGACCGTGTGGTGGCGTGGTTGGTGCCCGGTTCATGGATGGTGGCCGACCAGATTAAGGCCGAAGGTTTGGACAAGGTGTTTGAGGAGGCAGGCTTTGCGCTCCGTCAGCCCGGCTGTTCGGCCTGTTTGGCCATGAATGACGACAAGATTCCGGCAGGGAAATTGTCCGTGTCCACTTCCAACCGTAATTTTGAAGGACGTCAAGGTCCCGGTGCGCGTACGGTTTTGGCCAGTCCGTTGGTGGCCGCAGCCGCAGCCGTGACAGGAGTGATAACCGATCCGCGAACATTAATGTAATAGAGCTATGAAACAGAAATTCAATATCATAACAAGTACATGTGTGCCTCTTCCTTTGGAGAATGTGGATACCGACCAGATTATTCCGGCACGTTTCTTGAAAGCCACGACAAGAGAAGAGAGCTTTTTCGGTGAGAACCTGTTCCGTGACTGGCGTTACAATGCCGATGGGACGGTGAACAAGGATTTTGTATTGAATAACCCTACTTACGGGGGAGAGATTCTTGTGGCCGGGAAGAATTTCGGTAGCGGTTCCAGTCGCGAACATGCGGCTTGGGCAATAGCCGGTTACGGTTTCCGGGTCGTTATCAGCAGTTTCTTTGCCGACATCCACAAGAACAACGAATTGAACAATTTTGTGTTGCCTGTGGTGGTCAGCGAGGACTTCCTGGCCGAATTGTTTGCTTCCATCGAAGCCGACCCGAAGATGCAGGTAGAGGTGGATTTGCCGAACCAGACAGTGACCAATAAGGCCACGGGGCATAGTGAGAAGTTTGAAATCAACGGGTATAAGAAATATTGTTTGATGAATGCGCTCGACGACATCGACTTCCTGTTGGAAAACAAAGGAAAGATAGAGGATTGGGAGCGTCGTAACGCCTGATAAGGATGGAAGCGAATCCTGTGAAGATAGAAATCATGGACACGACCTTGCGCGACGGGGAACAAACCAGTGGCGTAAGTTTCGTGCCGCATGAAAAGTTGATGATAGCCCGTGCGCTGTTGCAGGACCTGAACGTGGATCGCATAGAAGTGGCTTCGGCTCGGGTATCCGAGGGAGAGGTGGATGCGGTGCGTAGCATTTGCCAGTGGGCGCGCCAGACCGGGCGGCTCCATCGGGTGGAAGTTTTGGGGTTTGTAGACGGGCACGCTTCTTTGGATTGGATTCATGCTTGCGGGTGTAAGAACATCAATTTGTTGTGTAAGGGTTCGGAGAACCATTGTACGAACCAGTTGAAGAAAACGTTGGAGCAGCACGTGGCCGACATCCGTCGTTCTTTGGATTATGCCGAAGAACTGGGCATTGCCGTAAACGTCTATCTGGAAGACTGGAGCAACGGCATGAAGCATTCGCCGGACTATGTCTTTGCATTGATGGATGCTTTGAAAGATACGAAAATTCGGCGTTTTATGTTGCCGGATACGTTGGGCATCCTGAATCCATTGGATTTGTTGAGTTACATCCGCAAGATGGTGAAACGCTATCCGGGCGTGCATTTCGACTTCCATGCCCATAACGATTACGACTTGGCCATTTCCAACGTGTTGGCTGCCGTGTTGGGCGGTTGCCGGGGCATCCATACCTCGGTCAACGGCTTGGGCGAACGGGCAGGGAATGCCCCGTTGGCCAGTGTGCAGGCGATATTGAAAGACCAGTTCAATGCACAGACAGGCATCGACGAGAGCCGGTTGAACGAAGTGAGCCGGATGGTGGAAAGCTATTCCGGCATCCCTATCCCACCCAACCGTCCGATTACGGGCGAGAGTGTGTTTACGCAGGTGGCCGGTGTGCATGCCGACGGGGACAACAAGGCCAACCTTTATTGCAACGACCTTTTGCCCGAGCGTTTCGGCCGTAAGCGGGAGTATGCCTTGGGTAAAAACAGCGGGAAGGCCAATATCCTCAAGAACTTGGAGGAATTGGGTTTGGAATTGTCGCCCGAACAGACCCGCAAAGTGACGGAACGTATCATCGAGTTGGGCGACAAGAAAGAGTTGGTGACGCAGGAGGACTTGCCTTATATTGTGTCCGACGTGCTGAAGCATGATACCGTGGAGGAGCATGTCCGGCTGTTGAGTTACATGGTCACCACGGCGTACGGCCTGAAACCGATGGCACAAGTAAAGCTGGAAATCAACGGGGAGGCTTACGAAGAGAATGCTTCCGGCGACGGCCAGTTCGATGCTTTCATGCGTGCTGCCCGTCATATCTATAAGAACCGCCTTTCGCGGAAGTTCCCGTGGCTAGCCAATTACAGTGTGAGTATTCCGCCGGGTGGGCGGACGGATGCTTTGGTACAGGCCGTCATTACGTGGAACTGGAACGGGAAGGTGTATCGTACGCGCGGTCTGGATGCCGACCAGACGGAAGCCGCCATCAAGGCCACGGTGAAGTTGCTGAACCTCATCGAGGGAGATTATAAGGACTTGGAGAGTCATGTTTGATGATTGAAATAACGAATATAAACTGAATATTATGGATTTAAAGATTGCCGTATTGCCGGGCGACGGCATAGGCCCCGAGATTTTGGAACAAGGAGTTGCAGTGATGAATGCCGTGTGCGAGAAGTTCGGCCATCACGTAAGTTACCAATATGCACTTTGCGGTGCGGAAGCCATCGACAAAGTGGGCGACCCGTTCCCCGAAGAAACGTTTAAAGTCTGCATGGATGCCGATGCCGTATTGTTTTCGGCCGTGGGAGACCCTAAGTTCGACAATGACCCCACGGCCAAGGTACGCCCCGAACAAGGACTTTTGGCCATGCGCAAGAAGTTAGGCTTGTTTGCCAATATCCGTCCGGTGGAGACTTTTGATTGCCTGATTCACAAGTCGCCGTTGAAGGACGAATTGGTGCGTGGTGCCGACTTCATTTGTATCCGCGAACTGACCGGCGGCATGTATTTCGGAGAGAAGTATCAGGATGATGAAAAGGCATACGACACGAACGCTTATACGCGTCCGGAAATCGAACGTATCCTTCGCGTGGCGTACGAATATGCGATGCGCCGCCGCAAGCACCTGACGGTGGTGGACAAGGCCAACGTGTTGGCATCGAGCCGGCTGTGGCGTCAGGTGGCCAAGGAGATGGCTCCGCAGTATCCTGAAGTGGAGACCGATTATATGTTCGTGGACAATGCCGCCATGCGCATGATTCAAGACCCGCGTTTCTTTGACGTGATGGTGACGGAGAATACTTTCGGCGACATCCTGACCGACGAAGGCTCTTGCATCACCGGTTCCATGGGCTTGTTGCCGTCGGCTTCCACGGGTGAGCATACGCCGGTGTTCGAACCTATCCATGGTTCTTGGCCGCAAGCCAAGGGGCAGAACATCGCCAATCCTTTGGCCCAGATTCTTTCCGTGGCTATGCTGTTCGAGTACTTTGATTTGAAGGAAGAAGGCGCATTGATTCGCAAGGCTGTGAATGCTTCTTTGGATGCCAACGTACGTACGCCGGAAATTCAGGTAGAAGGCGGGGAGCGTTACGGGACGACGGAAGTAGGGCAGTGGATTGTGGATTATATCAAGAATGCCTGACAGCATATGTAGAAAGGAGCAGCCAATGTGTCATTCTGTGGCACGTGGGCTGCTCCTTTCTTTATGGGATATCACAGTTTCTTAGTAGTCGATGAGTGGCAGGTTTTGCCGGGTGAGCACACAGCAGTCTTTCCTTTTTAAAACGACGTGCAGCCTGGCCGTCATATACTTTTCTACGGTATAACCTTCCTTTTCAAAATGTGGGATGATGTCTCCGTCCGTCATGTTCCTATGGGGGAGGGTGGCCATGGATTCCGTTACGTTCCAACTTAACAGGATGAAATGCGACGACAGTCGTGCGAGGTTACCTATGGCCGTGGATACCGATTCCTCCGGGATATACGGGAGCACGTCCTTGCATACCACGATGTCAAAGGGGGTAGGGATGTCCAGTTCTTCCGTGAGGTCTGCCACTTCGCAGGCAGCATCCCCTTCGGGCAGGAGCATGCCCGACAAATCCGGAGTGTGGGGATTCGCGTCATATCCGGCAAACGCAAGTCCGCAGCTTCTCCATTGCGATACGTAGTAACCGGCACCGCATCCCATGTCTATTCCCGTCCGTGCCCCTATGTCCCACCACATTTGCGTGACGAAATCGCAAAACTTCTTGTCATGCCCGTATTTCAGGAAACCGTCATACCTCCAACCTCCGGTAGGCATCAGACGAATATCCTTATCTTGTAACAGATACCGGTCTATCCTATCCAATAGCACCGTACTACATGGCAGCTCAATTTTTCGTGCGAAAAGGTATTCGTCTTCCAAAAGGTAATGGAAGTGTTCGCATCCCAAATTGGCCGGGCGGTTGCCGTTTTCATGTTTCCAACGGATAAAACGGTGGTTCCAAGGTACGATGTCCTCCTTGTTCATCAGATTGACCAGTACGGTGGCCACATAACATTCCTCCGGCACGAAAGTCATCCACATCCGGCCATAAAGCGAGGGGAAGCGGTCGGTATAGTCCAACAAGGTGGTGGCAGCCTTTCGGGTAATGGACTACCATTGCGAACTGCCGTACAGATGGTCGAACTCGTCGGGAATGGGGCGTTTGGCCCTTTTGACCTGTTGTTGCCTTACCTGTTCCCTGACCCACCCGCGTGGATTCCTTTTGCTTGCGGCATAGTCGTATGGATAATAATATTGCAGTCGGCGGAAAGTATTGTCTTCCCAGTTCGGATGCGGCAAATGCAGGTATCCGATGTATTCTTTTCCCGCATTCCGGTCAAAGAACTCTAGGAAATAATCTAACGGACGGGTTGGGTAGTCTTGTCCGCTGATAAGATGGAAGTAATCGGCATCGCTGCGTTGTACAACCATACGCAACAGGTGCATTTCGCTTTCCAATACGCTTGTGCCGCCCCAGTTCACGTCATATTCGCGCGAAACAGCTTTCACTTGTTTGTAACTACGCAACTTTTCTTCCTCTTCGCGTGTGACGGATTGTTTTTTGTCTATATGGATGAATACGTCGCAATCCTTTTCGAAATATCCGGCTAACCTGCATAATTGCCCGATGTTTTTGTGGGCTAAGATTAAAATGGCATGTCTCATGGCTTTAATGTCGTTGTGTGATTGAATCGGGAAGGGTTATTAGCATCTCAGGCTTGAACAAATCCTCCTTTTTATAGATGAGTTTCCTCCAAATCTCTTCAATGACAAGTGAATCATGAGGATTTTTTGATGTACGTAGGATTTCGTCCAGATTTTTGTCGTATGCCTCTTTTCCGTACAGGATTTGAATGATTATGGCACGGTTTATCTGGTCTCCGAAATCCTTTTTTACCGCTATCAACGAATCGTAGATGGCCACAGCCTTCGTGAAACAAGAGCGTGCCTTGATGCTGTCATTTTTCATCTGGTATATCCATCCTTCACCGAAATAGAATTGAGGGTCGCGGGGATATCGGGTGTGCAGTGTGTCAATAAACAAGAGCGCGCTTTCCAAATCCCTCCTGCATAATAATGTATCTAAACGCATTCCGGCCTGAAAACGCTCTCGTTTTGCCTTCTTGTCTGACGGGAGAGTTTCATCGGAATGTTTGCACCCATGGATTACAGTTACAAAAAGTGCAAGGCACACTGTAATTGCTATCCAAGTAGGGCTTTTTACGTCGAAGAGGTATGTCTTTCTTTTATTCATTTATAGTTTGTTTGGCATTTCTTGGTTGTTTGAGTTCAGGTTGATAACTTTTTCGAGTCTTTCAGGTGTATTTGTTACGATGCTTTTGATGAAGTAGGCTTTGGGCGTGCCTTGGCGGACTTGGCATACAAGTTGTCCATTCTCAAATCGGATGATGATGCGATGCAGTGCCCCAATATGTTTGGGCGTGGCGATAAACAAGGTACCTCCATGTAAGATGCGACTGCTATGAGCGGGATTTTCTAGATGATGCCTTCCTTTTTGCAAAAACGCTCCCAAATCCTTGGTGTTGTCATAGAAGTCTCCGTCAATGGTGTCTTTACCGGTACATTCTTGTAGGGTCAATGCTTCTACCTTATTTCCTTTTATTTGTAGAGGAATGAGTACGTTTCCTGAAGCCTGTGGAGTGGCCATGAATGTAATATTCGTCAGGCTGTCTGTGCATCCCTCTAAATAAGGTTCAATTCCTCCAACGAAGAGTCCATGTTTATAACCGGTCGGGACAGTCTCGAATGACAACTTATATAAGTTGATGCCATGAGCGAACGAATCGCACAAGGCGATTCGTTCAGCTTGTATTTGACTTATATGGTATTTGTATGCCTTTTTTGTGGTGAAATGCTGTATGGTTAAACCTATTGCCACGATCAGGATGAGCAAAAGCACTATTGCCGCAAAAATACGGACGACAATCTTTATTAGTTTTATTATCAGCTTCATTCGTTATTTATTTGGGTGTGACATAGATGAAGTAAGCATCACAATTTTTAGAATCATCGTCATAATTGAATGTCCATTTCCCGGGTAGGTCTCAGGCTGTCGTTCTCCATACGGATGGTTTGATAGTCCTTTTCAGGTACATTGTCTCCTATTCCTGCTTGCAAACAGGAATTAGGAGGATAATGGAATTTTGCCTTTCAGCAAGACGAAGACCCTACCGTTCTTATCGTTGTAAGGACAGGTCAGATTCTTGACTGTTATAGAATCTTTCATCGGAGACATGCCATACCGTACAACGTCATTTTCCAACCACTGGGCAAAGGAGATACTCATTTGTATCTCATCCTCCATCCGGTCGGTAAAGGGTTCCCACGTCTGATAGCGGGACATGGCTTCTTGCCAGGAACGGATATGGCGGTCGATGGGGGCTTTGACGAAAGTGTTGACTTTTTCACCGCTTGAGGTTGTGACAATGTCCAGACGGAATGAAATGGAGTCTTTGTCTTGTTTTATATCTGTCATGGGCATGACGAAATAGCCGCACTCGTAGCCTTCACGAGCTTGTTCAAACTCGTCACTCGTTCCCCAAAAGTACCCTTTCTTCAATATGCCGTTTTCCAAATACAATTCCATATAACAGTCTTCGGGAAGCAAGTCCGGATAATGGTCTTGCTCTGGATTATGGTAACGATACCATAGGGTGTCAATGTCCACACGTTCTTGTGCGGAAAGAGGTATGGTACTAACTGAAATCAATGTGATTGATAAGATTATTGTAATGAATACAAACTTATGGTTGGGGAATTTCAAGGTGAATGCATCCATTGCTTTTTTCATTAAAATACTTGATATTTTCATCTTTTGATTTTATTTCTGATATAAATTGGTCGGGATTTTATGTGCACCCTTGTAGTGACCGAAGACATGGCAGTTACGGTTGATGGCCAACACTTGGCATGTGCCGGGTTCCACATCCGCTATTCGTCCGAACCGCCTGCGGTAATGGCAGAATCCCACTCTCCGGCTTTGGATTCCGTTTTTCCATACATAATATAAAGTGACTATTTCGGAATAGAACGGATTCAGGTGGTTGATGTTCTCTCCCTCGATTCCGGTATCATTACCCTTGAAGAGGCGCATTACGTCATCTTCCAGTAATCCGAATTGTTGGATTTGTTCGTCTTTATGGTATGTGCACCAAATGGTAAGGTCTTTCATTTGCTTTTCATTATGTAGGTTGTTCCAAATGTATGGAGAATGTTCGGGACGGCCAAATGTTTTCGTTACTTTTTATGTATAAAATAAGTCAAACCCGCAGATTGTCCTTTGTGGGCTAAGATTAAAATGGCATGTCTCATGGCCTTCTGTAATTTTCTTCAATGAGAGCTGAATCAAGGGAACTTTTTAGCCGTAAAGTTAATGCTGATGGTAAATCCTCGATATACGAGTCGTCTGTTACGTGGAAGATATTCGAGGCTTCCTTAAATATACCGTCTTTACTGAACTCCAGTACCATGTAATCCGCATATGGAGACGGGGCGCGATGAGGAGTCATGCAACCTTTGGTGACGAAAAAGAAATAGCGTTTCTTGCTTTCGATGTATCGGCCGGGTGTCCATTGGAGGTCGCGTGGCCAACACCCGCAATCGAGTGTGTCCGGAATGAGAGAGAAGCATTCTGGAAAAGGTAAGTCGGTATGTGGGGTGGAAGGTATGAATAAGGAATCGTTGACATAAGGTTTTTCCCATTTCTTAAAATTGGACATAAATTCTTCAAACCGGATAGGGGCGCGGTCGTTCTCCGGATTTTTAATGGTTTCTTTTTGGGCTGTTCCGGTTGTTCTCTCTTTGATTTTCCCGTCCGGGCTTACGTTGTATTCGTACGTTCTTACCGTGTAGGTCAAGTCTTGGTATCGGAGGATTGAAGTACAATTATCCAAAGAGCCTTGCTCCACAAGGAAGTTTGGTGCCTGTCCTTTTGGGGTTATACGTGTGAAGTATGCCCTCCCGTCATGTCCGACTGTTTTAAAATCCAAAATTTCACCGTCGCGTGAATATGTGACGAGCATATAA
Source organism: Paraprevotella xylaniphila YIT 11841 (assembly GCF_900683745.1). Taxonomy (NCBI): domain Bacteria; kingdom Pseudomonadati; phylum Bacteroidota; class Bacteroidia; order Bacteroidales; family Prevotellaceae; genus Paraprevotella; species Paraprevotella xylaniphila. Next base: position 2,128,858 of record NZ_LR215980.1, on the reverse strand, counting down.
TCGGTGACATCATTTTCTATGAAATATTGGCTGTTCCCGTCCTTGTAGTCTTGGCAGTGCCTTTTCAGCATGATGGTGATAAAACCTCCACACTCCATGTAACTTCCTTTTTGCCAAAAGACATTATACTGTTCGCAAAGGCAGTCGTCTTGTATGGGAGGAAGAAAACGGGCATACATGTCGCCGTTTATCAAAGCTGAATCGGATATGATTTTCTCTCCAAATGACGAAAGGTTGATTTGGGAGCATTTCTTAAACCCAGACAAGAAAGTTTGGAATGCTGACGGTTGGGCGGTTGCATGTGCAAGATGTAATATGGGGCTTAAATCATATTCCACGATGGTATAAGTCATTTTTATATTGTCGTACCCTATTGCGTACAGATGCTTGTTGACAATAACTGTTGTATTGTCAGAACATAGTGCGCCACCCGGAAACCAACCGGTTGTCGCGTCCAATCGTGGCAAGCCGGAAATGGGATGTTTTGTTATGGTGCGGCGTATCGTGTCTATTATTGCAATCGAACCGATGTCATAGTCTATGGAACCATATATCAGAAAGGTGCCTGTTTTCCCATAGAAGCCCATATAAGGGGGATTGTTTTCCAAATCAATAAATACCGGTATGCCGTCAAGGCGCAACTTGGCGATGCCGTTTCCTCCGCTGACCTTATTTTGCAATTTATTAGGGTATGTGAAGAGATAGCCCATGTCGTGGCTTCTGTCATCGAGCGAAACGCTGTCGGGTACATTATCGGGTCTTGCCACTACATAAAAACCGTTGTCTCGCAATTTCCCCTCAAGGTATTCCCCATCTATGTGTAGGGGGAAACGTTCTAACTTTCCTTTGCCGCTTTTGTGGATACGAAATATGGAATTGGCTTCGTCCTGGTAAGAAATGAATTTGGCTTCATCTTTGAAATAAGTAGAGTTTTCCTTATCATAAGAATAAATGTATTTGACTTCATTTATGAAATAAATGGAATCGTTTACTATCTTGAATAAAGCATTTTGGCAGTGTCTCATGGACAAGCCGAGGTCTCGGCTCCATTCCATGTTCTCTCCTATGAAACAAGCCAATCGGACGGGTTCTCCACCTAAAATGTAAAAACGCCCCTTACCGTCCGTATCAAAACCTTTAATCGTACCATCATACGCTCCATGGTCGCATGGGAAATTCTCGTCGTCATACCTGAATGTCCATTTCCGGGTAGGTCTCAGGCTGTCGTTTTCCATAAGGATGGTTTGATATTCCTTTTCAGGTGCATTGTCTCCTATTCCTGCTTGCAAGCAAGAATAGGAAGATAATGGAATAAGTGCTAACAGATATCCGATAAACGTTTTCTTCATGACTATTTCCTATAAATATAAGATTAAAATGGCAGTCTCATGGTTGCAATGCGTTTCTTTACAGTCCCGTCCTGTCTTTGAGCAAGACGAAAGCCTTGCCCTCCCTGTCAATGTAAGGGCAAGTCAGGTTCTTGACCCTTACGGTGTCTTTTCTCGCAGACATGTTGTAGCGCACGGTGTAGTTTTCCAAGTATGATTCCATGGCGTATTTTCTTTTTGATGGTGTTGTTAAGGGATAAGTTCCACATCGGCTATTTTATATTTGCCGTCTTGGCATTGGAGGGTGACTTGAAGTTTTGTGTAACTATAGCTTACTGTGAAGCATCCTTTGTTTTCGGTGGGATGAATCTGCAAGGAGCTGTACCAAAAGGCATCGAAGTCGTCATTTCCTATGACGGGGTCGAACATAGGGGCTTCCAGTTCCACTTCTTTTTTCGACCGGACGTATTTTTCCTGCATGGCGGGGGTACAGTAGGTCTCTCGCAAGTGTTTCAAGCCTTGTTCCAAATCCGGTTCCATTTTTATGTAAGTATGGGCGTACGACTTGTAAAAGGTTTCCACAAATGTCTTCCCGTCTTGGTGGTCTATGACCTTTTCCTCAGGAATATCAAACCAATAATCCCCGTAATTACGGTTGCCCCAATCAGGTGTTACGTACGAAATACGTGTCTTTCCCAAGGAATCTGTCGTGATGCGTAACGGGATATAGGTCGTTGAATCTTGGGGGTACGGGCGGTATGACACTTCGTACCAACAGCCGGACAGATGCCTGCACCGTACGGACTGGATGGAATATTCCGTAACGTCTTGCGCCCGAATCATGGGGTCGCTATCCGTGGCGCACGCCAATCGTGCCCGTTTTTTCCTCATTTCCGGGGTGAGCAGGTTTTGAAGAAACTTTTCCTCTGTTTTTCTGTCATCGGTGTTGATGGCCTCCATGTATTCCTGATATGATTTTTGGAGGTACTTTTCTATTTGCCTCCCGTCCGAAGGGACAGACAGAGACTGTGCCTTTACGGCTCTTGTCGTAAGGAGGGACAGTAAGAGGACGAGGATTCTGAAAACCTGCATTTTGCCGGATGCAGGATGGGGTAATGTTTTGTCCTGTCCGTTTTTGGGGCTGGTGCACCAAATGGTAAGGTCTTTCATTTGCTTTTCATTATGTAGGTTGCTCCAAATGTATGGAGAATGTTCGGTACGGCCAAAGGTTTTTATCATTTTTAATGGATAAATATTGAATCCTTGTTGGCCTTTGTGGGCAAGATTCAAAAAATGGGAGTCTGATGATGGCAGTACCTCCCCGATGCGGCCTCGTCATGGACTTGACAAAATGCCACCATTGACAAATTGCCATTTTTACCCTTTCAAAACTTCTTTATTTCGGCTCAACTATCAGGGCACTCGGAAATAAACGATTTACGCGGGGGCTGGCAGAATCGCTGTGTCAGCCTTCAGGCGGTTTGAACAGACATCGTGTCAGCCGGAAAACCGTCTTTTGCGCTTACCGTTCGTGGACGGGTGAGCCGCAAATCCCATTCTCCGTACAATCCGTCATGCGGAACTTGACATAAGAAATCATTTAAATAGAAGAATATACCCTCTCAAACCCACTTGGTTTTCCACTTTCAGGACAGAAAAACGCTGTTTTTCACCGAACGGAAAATCACTTTCAGCCGAATGATTTCTCATTTGGCTGAAAGTGATTTTCCGTTTGGCTTTAAATGATTCTTAAAAGTGGTAAATATTCATTTGAATTTAGCCCTGAATTGTAAAATTTTGTATCTGATTTACTCTGGATTTGCTGTCGGTTGGAGGATTTATGGAAGGAAAGAGAGGCGGAAAACAACTGTTTTTGTGTCTTTTTAGCGCAATAATGTGTGTTTTGCTGTTATTTTGCAAGGACAGGTCTTGGGATGCTGAAACGCCCGTAGTCCTGAATTTAGGGGCGGAAAGTCGAGGCCGTGTCTGTCAAAATGCTTATATTTGCGAATAGAATCCTTCTCGCGAGGTTTCAGGTATCAATCAAAAAAGGAGGGAGTATGGGAAAGTGGAAATTGACTTTGGGGTTGTGTTTGGCGGCAACCGTCTGTCAGGCTCAGGTGTCGGACTATAGGACGTACGTGCGGCGGGCGTTGGAGTCCATGTCGGCGGACAGTACGGAGAAGGCCGAGCGTCTGTTCCGTGAGGCCATGCGCATTGAACCGGCGCAGCGTTCCAATGCCATGATATACTACCAGATTGGACGGATGCAGGAGCACCGGGGCAAGCCGGAGAAAGCCTTGGAGAGCTACACGATGGGGCTGAACGTGGCTCCCCACGTCTTGCCGCTCCGCATGGCACGGGCCAAGCTCTACATGCAGTTGGGCAACAAGGAGAAGGCTTTGGTGGACTATAGCGACGTGTTGGACTGGAAGGCCGACGAGCAGGAAGCGCTTTTCATGCGTGCGTATATCTATACCGGGCAACGGCTTTACAGGAGGGCGCGTGCGGATTACGAGGCTTTGCTCAAGCTGAACCCTGCACACGAAGAGGCGCGTATCGGCTTGGTGCTGTTGAATGAGAAAGACAACCGTCCGCGGGAGGCCATGGAGCAGATCAATGCCATGGTGGCTGCCGCGCCGGACCATGCCATCCTCTATGCCGTACGTGCCGGTTTGGAACAGACGCGCAAGCAATACGAGGCGGCTGAGGCGGATTTCACGAAAGCGATTTCTTTGGAACCGAAGAACATTGATTATTTGCTCAACCGTGCCGCGCTCTACATCGAGACGAAGCGGAAGAAAGAAGCCCGTGCCGATTTGGACAAGGCCATGGAACTGGGAGCCAATCCCGAGGACGTGGCTTCCATGCGGCACGAACTGCGATGAGGAACATACGGAAAGCCCTATGTCGTGACGGGATATAAAGAGAGCCGGATTGCAGTGGGCAGTCCGGCTCTCTTTGTAGGTGGGGGGGGTAAGGTTTCATTTTGTAGAAGAGGAGGACGGTGTCGCCGTTGCCCAATGCCTCTTCCGTGGCCTTGTCAGCCGGAGGGAAACCGCATTCCACCAATGCCGCATAAGTGTCGTAATCGGAAATGTAGCTGACGAACATGTCACGGCAGGTGGCGACGGGCAACAGGAACGCGCCGCTGCAATCCTCCTCGTTGTTGGTGCAGAACACACTGTCCCGTTTGTCATACAGGTAGGTGGTGGAATATTCCGGTCCCGTGATGAGCATGCCGATGTAATGGGAGGTGAAAAACGGGGTCGCGCCCAGATAGTTGGCCGCGCTGCGGTCGAGCGGGCTTTTGCCCGTACGTTCCTCTTCCGTCAGCCGGTTCTCGAAATCTATGGCGATGTGTTCGTAGTTTTCGGGGTTATGGATGTCGAAAGCGGTCATGCCGTCAAACCAATAGGAGGAGAAGTAGATGTGCTCCTCGTCGTGGGTAAAGTAGGTCTGCAGCCCCAGGGCATCCCGATAGTTTTCATCATATTCGAAAAGCCCTTTCCGTATCTGGAAATCCGCGTCTGTGATGAAGACGCGGCAGAGCGGTTGGGCGATAGCCGGCAGTCCTCCTATGTTCGGGACAAAGGTCAGGAGGAACTCTCCGTTGGTTGCAGCCTCGATGTCCCACGACATGACGGGCAGCGGTTTTTGTTCCTCATAGGCTCCTGTGCGGCAGTCGTAAAGGAGAACGGCGCGGCGCGTGTTGTCTGCCACGTAGATGTGTTCTCCATCCACCGTGAAGCTCTTGAAGTCCTGGTATTCCCCTTCGCCGTGCCCAAAGCGGTTGATAACGAATGCCACCGTCCCGTCGTTGTGGAAGGCTACGACCTTGCGGCTGCTGATGTCGCCAACGTAAATCAGGCCGTTCCGGAAATACATCTTGTCGATGTTCCGCAGGGCAGACTGCTCCGTGGATTGCAGGGGCAGGTAGATGACCGAGTCCACCCTTTCGTTGACCGATTGGCAGGCTTCTTCGGCAAAATGCAAGGTTTGTGCAAATTCCAAAGTGCTTTTCTCCGACTTTTCCATGCAGGAGGTTAGAAAGGCCATGAACAGGAAGAGGAGGGGATTTTTGACTTGTCTCATAAAGTATGAACGGATAAAGATTAAAATTTTCAGAACAAATTTATACTATTTTGGCGGGTCGGCAAGGTTAACTGGATATGTTTTACAGCATAGTGGGTAAGAGGCGAGGGGGGAATAAGAAGCCCCGTCCTATAGGCGGGAAAGGCCGGAAGGACGGGGCTGTGCCCGAGCCTTAAGGGGGCTGGCTCAGGCATTTGCTTATGAAACAGATTTTATTTTTTACGTACGATGGTCTGTGCGCGGTCGGGACCTACGGACAGGATCGTAATCGGAGTCTCCAATTCCGTTTCGAGGAAACGGATGTAGTCCTTGAAAGCTTGCGGGAACTGGCTCTCGTCCGTCATGTGCGACAAGTCTTCCTTCCAACCCGGAAGTTCCTTGTAGACGGCTTCGCAGCCTTCCGTCTCGAAAGGCATGTCTTCCATCACCACGCCGTCTTTCTTGTAGGCCACGCACGCCTTGATGGTGTCGAACCCGTCGAGCACGTCGCTTTTCATCATGATGAGCTGCGTCACGCCGTTGATCATGATGGCATACTTCAATGCCACCAAATCCACCCAACCGCAACGGCGGTTGCGTCCCGTCACGGCACCGTATTCGTGTCCTACTTCGCGGAGCGTGTCGCCTGTCTCGTCGAACAACTCTACGGGGAACGGACCCGAGCCTACGCGTGTGCTGTATGCCTTGAAGATACCGAACACTTCACGGATGTCCGTCGGGCCTACGCCCAGTCCCGTGCATACGCCTCCGCTAGTGGTATTGGAAGAGCTGACGAAAGGATAGGTTCCGTGGTCGATGTCGAGCATGGTGCCTTGAGCGCCTTCGGCCAACACGTTCTTGCCTTCCTTCAGGTAACGGTTGATTTCGATTTCCGTGTCTGTCAGGTGGAAACCGCGCAAGTATTCCACGCCCTCCAACCAGAGCTTTTCTTCGTCCGTGATGTCGTAGTCCGTATAGTGTAAGTCTTTCAGTATCTGTTTGTGGCGTGCTTTCAGAGCTGCATATTTTTCTTCAAAGCGGTCGAGGATGTCACCCACGCGCAAGCCGATACGTGCGGCTTTGTCGCTGTATGTGGGGCCGATGCCCTTGCCGGTGGTGCCCACTTTGGCCTTACCTTTGGCGGCTTCGTAGGCACGGTCCAGGACACGGTGGGTAGGCAGGATCAGGTGGGCGCGCTTGCTGATGTGCAGACGTCCTTTCAGGTCGTATCCTGCGGCCTCCAGTTCCTTGGCTTCGGCCATGAACAAGTCCGGAGCGATGACGCAACCGTTGCCGATGATGTTCACTTTGTCTTTTGCGAAGATGCCCGAAGGGATGGAGCGGAGCACGAACTTCTTGCCTTCGAAAATGATGGTGTGTCCGGCATTCGGGCCGCCTGCGAAACGGGCCACCACGTCATATTCCGGGGTAAACACGTCTACCACTTTTCCTTTGCCTTCGTCTCCGAAAACGATGCCTAACAGGGCATCTACTTTTCCTTTTTTCATATTCTTATAAAAGCTTTTGTTTTACCAAACCGCACAAAGTTAATCTTTTTTTCTTTAAAATCAGAATGATGTGCGTCCTATTTTTGTGGGAAGTTCAGAATCCGGCTTCCCGGAGAATCTTTTCCCCTGCCTCGTGTGCCGCGTCGTCCAATGCCTGGTATTTCTGTAAGGCCGAGACGGCGGCGCGGCGTACGGGGAGGGGCGCGTGCAGGGCCGTGCGGGCTTGGTCGAGAAACTCGTTGGCCGAGCGTTCGTTGGGGCGGAGGCCCTGCATGAACAGGCGTGCCAGGATCAGGTAGCCGCATTGCTGGAACATGTCGTCTTCTGAGGCAATCCATTCGTACGCTTTCTGCGAGGCGTAGGGCAGGCGGCAGAACAAGTTCTGCACGGTATGTTGTGCGATTTCCGTATTGGGCATCGCTTCCACCCAAATGTCGGCGATTTCGGGATAGAACGTATCGGTGGGTTGGAGCATGGCTGCCAACAGCTTGCATTCCCGGATGTCTTCTTTCCACAAGGCTTGGGCCAGGTCGTGGTCTGCGGGAAACCCGGCGGCGATGTCACGGAGCCGAGGAAGTTCCACCCCGAAGTTCAGTTTATAGTTCATGCCGTTTTCACGCATGTAGGCAGAAGCCACGCCGTTCATGGCGAGGCGCAACTCCGTTTTTATCTTTCGGATGGTTTCTGGTATGTCCATTATTCGTTGCAGTAAGGCAGGGTGGCATAGTCCCGGCTGTAGCGCAGCATTTGTGCGTCGTAGGCTTCGCCGTATTCCACCTTGATGTCGGTGATTTCTTTTTGTTCATTGTAGACCGGCGTGTAGACCGGATTGATAAAGCCTTTGTAGGGCGAGAGGTGCAGTGCCCGGTAACGTTGCAGGATTTCGGTGTGCAGGTCCGGGTCGATTTTCACGCCGTAGCGTTCCACCAAGTCGCGTGCAGCCTCGTAGTCTCCTTCGCTTTTGATGCGTTGTATCTCGCGGAGCAGGAGGCCGAACAACTCGCGAAGCTTCTCATAGTCGCGGATGCGGACGTAGGTTTTCCCGTCACGTTTTACAAGTTCGGCCACCCCTTCTTCCCGGCCGTGCTCGTAGGTCCACCGGGCGATGAGGGCACGGTTGCGCATGTGGGCTTCTTCGATGTCACGGCCCGGTTCGATGCGTACCGTTTGGGTCAACAGCCCGTTCATCATGTAGCCGTAATATTGTGCCTTGTAGGCTTCGGCATCGGGTGTCAGCCCTAATTCCACCAACTTGGTATCGGCCAGGTAATACAGTCCGAACAAGTCGGCCCGTGCTTCTTCGATGGCCGCCCCGTAGGCTTTCAGGGCATCCGGGTCCACGCCCGGCAGGAGTTTGCCGCTTCCATGCCCGAGGCATTCGTGCAGGTCGGTATGCAGGTCGTCGCAGGTATCCTGGTAACGGTCGAGCAGCCGGAGCGTTTCGTCGTCGATGACGAACTCCTGCAAGAAACCGTTACCGTGCGCCGCCTTGTTGTAAGCGTCTGTCAGGTTGCCGATGGTCACGCTTTTGCTGCCGTATTCCGCCCGCACCCAGTTGGAATTGGGCAGGTTGATGCCGATGGCCGAGGCCGGATAGAGGTCGCCTCCGAGGATGGCCGCCTTGATGACCTTGGCCGACACCCCCCGGCATTCCGCTTTCTTGAAACGGTCGTCCACGGGAGAGTGGTCTTCAAACCATTGGGCGTTGGCGCTCAGTTTTTCCGTACGCGCCGTGGCTTCCAAGTCCTTAAAGTTGGCGTATCCTTCCCAACTGGCTTTCAGTCCCAACGGGTCGCCGTAGGTTTCCGTGAAACCGTTGGTGAAGTCCACCATCGCTTCGGTCTCCTGTACCCACAGGATGGTGTATTCGTCGAATGTCTTCAGGTCGCCGGTGCGGTAAAATTCGATGAGTTTGCGGAGCACCTCGGCCTGTTTCCCGTTTTCTGCCACGTCGGCGGCTTTTTCCAACCAAAAGATGATGCGGTCGATGGCTGCGCTGTACAAGCCTCCCGATTTCCATACTTTTTCTTTTAGTTTCCCGTCGGCTTTCACCAACCGGCTGTTCATGCCGTACATGACGGGGCGTGGGTCGTCCTCCTGCTTCATCGTGTTGTAGAAGGTTTCCGCTTCCGTCTGGGTCACCCCGTCACCGTAGTAGTTGCAGGCCGAGGTCTTTACCAAGTCGTCCCCGTCTGTCTGGTTGACACGCTTGGGCATGACTTCCGGGTCGAAGATGACAGGCGCGAGCAGGTCGCAAAGCGCCTCGGCCGTCTGTCCTTCTTCGAGCGGAAGCTTGTCCGCAGGGACGTTCCGGACGGCTTCCCGGAAGAAAGTTTCGCTGAATCCCGGTTTGAACTTTTCGCAACCGTAATGGTGGTGTATGCCGTTGGAGAACCATACGCGTTTCAGGTAGACGGTGAATGCCTGGAAGTCCGCAGTGTTCCGGTCGCCGGAATAGTCGGTGTAGAGGGTCTCCAGCGTTTTCCGTATCCGCAGGTTGTATTTCCCGTTCTGGTCCCAAAGTATGTCACGGCCGGTCAGTGCCGCTTCGGACAAATAATATATCAGTTTTTTCCGGGCGATGGAAAGCCGGTCGAACCCGTCCACCCGGTAACGGAGCATCTGCAAATCTGCAAATTGCTCGTCATTATAGGAAAAAGTTTCTGTTTGCATGTCGGTATATGAATGAAAAAAAGGGATATATCGCACGGATGTATCCCTTTATATTTGGTTCATGTCTGGTCAAGCCTTGGCTGCTTCCTTCTCTTTGGCGAGATGTTCCATGCGGTAACCGCGCGGAGTGACACCTAAGATTTTATAGAATGCTGCGTAAAAAGACTGGCGGTTGGCAAATCCTACCATAGCCGAAATTTCCTCCATCGTCTTGTCCATGTATCTTTTGTCCGTCAGGAGATACTGGGCGTCTTTGATGCGGTACTCATTGACCAGACTGGAGTAGTTCTGATGGAAGCGGATATTGACCACGGCACTGATATAACGCGTGTTGGTATTCAGTTCTTCAGCCAGTTTCTTGGCAGAATAACTTGGGTCGCGGTACTTCTTGTCCACCACGAACACTTTCAGGATTTTTTCATACAACTCGTCTACCAGTTCAGCTCTTACCAGAGAACGGTAGGCAGCATTCTTCTCTTTCTTTTCTGTTAAATTATACTTTCCCATACTTCGGATTGTTTTATTAAAAAATAATCAGCCCTTCTTTTGCCCCTTCGTCGGATATGATTATTCTTTTTGTTTGTTCATTTGTATGCAAAAATCGCCTTTTTTTATTTCTTGTACAAGCCTATTCAATTAAAAGATGCAAAAAAGGCGTATCTTTGTGGTGTTTTTCACAAAATAGGTAGTGAATAATTATGCAGAATATATTAAAACGGTATTTTGGCTTTGACTCTTTCCGTCCTTTGCAGGAAGACATCATCGGAAAAGTTTTGGCCGGACATGATGTCGTGGTGCTCATGCCTACCGGTGGCGGGAAGAGCTTGTGTTATCAGGTTCCTGCGTTGATGAAGGAAGGGACGACTGTCGTGATATCTCCTTTGATATCCTTGATGAAAGACCAAGTGGAGGGATTGCGGGCCAACGGTGTGCCGGCGGCCGCACTGAACAGCGCGAACGACGAGGCCGAGAGTGCCAGGGTGCGTGCCGCCTGCCTGAGAGGGGAGTTGAAGCTGTTGTATATTTCGCCCGAACGTCTGATGTTGGAACTCCCTTATCTGATAAGGGACATGAAAGTGTCCTTGTTTGCAGTGGACGAAGCGCACTGTATCTCGCAATGGGGGCATGATTTCCGGCCGGAGTATGCCCAATTGGGATTGTTGAGGCAGACGTTTCCCGATGTGCCGATTGTGGCATTGACCGCTACGGCCGACCGTTTGACAAGAGAGGATATACAGAAGCAGTTGGCTTTGTCCGACCCGGTCGTGTTCATTTCTTCTTTCGATCGTCCGAACCTCAGTCTTGACGTGAAACGCGGGTATCAAAAGAAAGACAAGGACCGTGCCATATTGGAACTTATCGCCCGGCATCCCGACGATTGCGGAATCATATATTGCCTGAGCAAGAAGACCACCGAAAGCGTGGCAGAGATGCTTCGTGGGCATGATATAGCAGCCGTGGCCTACCATGCCGGGCTCCCTACTGAGGAGCGCGAGAGGGCACAGGATGATTTTATCCACGACCGTGTGCAGGTGGTGTGTGCCACGGTGGCGTTCGGTATGGGCATAGACAAATCCAATGTTCGTTTTGTGATTCATTATAATTTGCCGAAGAGTATAGAAGGATTTTACCAGGAAATCGGGCGTGCCGGGCGCGACGGTCTTCCGGCAGAAACGGTATTGTTTTATTCATTGGGCGATTTGGTGCAGTTGTCCAAGTTTGCCCAAGAGAGCGGACAGCGGGAAATCAACACGGAGAAGCTGCGCCGGATGCAGGAATATGCGGAATCCGACGTGTGCCGTCGTCGCATTTTGCTGAATTATTTCGGAGAACATACCGACGGGGATTGCGGAAATTGCGATGTGTGCAAGAACCCTCCGCGACGGTTCGACGGTACGATATTGGCCCAGAAAGCCTTGAGTGCCATCGTGCGGGCGGATGAGCAGGTCAGTGCCCGAACGCTTACGGACATCCTGCGCGGCAATTTCAGTCCGGAGGTGACGAAGGGGCATTTTGAAACACTGAAGACTTTCGGGGTGGGGCGCGACGTGCCGCCGCACGATTGGCAGGACTACCTGATGCAGATGTTGCAGAACGGTCTGTTCGAGATAGCTTACGAAGAAGGCAACCACCTGAAGTTGACCGAAAGCGGCAGGCAGGTCTTATATAAAGGTAGGAAAGTGGAACTGGCCGTTATCCGCAGGGAGGAGAAGCCGCAGAAGCGCGGACGAAAATCCCTTCGTCCCGTTGCGGCTTCCGTTTTGTTTACGGGTGGTCGTCCGGCAGCGGCTCCGTTGGCGGCAGGCAGTCAGGAACTGTTCGAGGCTTTGCGGGCTTTACGCAAACGTCTGGCCGATGCACAGGGTTTTCCGCCTTATATCGTTATGTCCGACAAGGTGTTGCAGAATCTTTGTGAGGCTCGTCCGCAAACGGTGGAAGCATTCGGTATGGTCAGCGGCATCGGTGAATTCAAAAAAGAAAAGTACGGGAAAGACTTTGTGGAAGTGATTCGCCGTTTCAAGTGATTCCCGTACAGGAGGTTCTAATTTTAAAAGTAGAATGGTATGAAGTATATCCATTATTATATATTATTTCTGTTCTTTTTTATTGCGTGCAAGGAGAGTAAAACAGATATTAACCCTTGTGTTCCACAGACGAAACTTGATGTGCCTTTGGAAGAAGTGTCAGGAATAAGTTCTTCGTTTGTTGATACTGTTCTGTTTGTAAAACTACGAGAGCCGCAAAATACGTTTAGAAATCTTGATAAGCTCAAAATATATAATGATACTATATACATACTTGATGAGAGCTTATCTAAACTGATGTCGTTCGACAAGGAGGGGAATTTTATCACGCAGTATGGTGAGCGTGGGCGGTCGGGTTCGGAATATGTGAGGGTAAATTCTTTTGATGTGGACAAGCATTATGTTTATCTATATGATGATGCCAGTGAGAAGATGATTTCATTTACCCATGGTGGCGAATTCGTCCAAAAGGTGGAAACTTCTTTTTGGGGAGAGGACTTTAAAGTTTTAGAAGATGGTTCATTCTTGTTTTCGTTAAAGCCCGGAAAGACGAATGTGAAACTTTGCATGACAGATTCACTTTTTAACATCAAAAAGGTGTTTTCTTACTTTGATGAGAAAGACCAAGACAATTATTCCGGCTATTCCCTTTTTCAAAAAGTGGGTGACAGCATTTATTATACGGATGACATGTCAGATACGACCCATGTGTTTACGCCAAAAGGTGAGTTGGTACATTCTTATCTCTTCAACTTCGGCAAATATGCGCCTCCTTTGGAGGCTCGTCATGATGCCGAACAACTAATTAAAGACAAGCATGTCTTTATGTACACTTGCCCGTTAATATATGAATCCAAATTGGTTATGTTTTTGAGAAACCGGAATCTTAGGACTGTTCTATATTATGACATGAGAGAGCGTATTGGTGGAAACAAGGATATAGACAAAGGATTGTCTCCTACGGATATTATCATTCCATTGTGTATGGCCGATGGGTGTGTAGTAGGGTATTTGGAAGATTACTGTCTGGATAGGTTTGAGGACAAGGCAACATTGCCTACAGATGTTGTACAACATTTGGAAAATGGTTACCGTGTCGTGGCATTTTATAGATTGAACTAACAAATTTTTGTAATAGTGACAAGGACATTGATGACGATGCCATGCAGATGAAATGGAAGTTTATTACTTTATTGTGTGATTCCATGCGTCTTATTTCTTATAAGAATATGGGGTAAAGAACCCACCATTGATGTCCTGTGTCATCAATGGTGGGTAGATCGTGATGTCTTGGCTTGTATTGAACTTACGGCGTTAGAGTTTTCAGGCCATAGAGTTTTCTTTCTTGTATTTTTTGCAGAACATGGCGGTGGAAATCACGCCGATAACCACAAAACCGGCACCGACCAGAGCTGGATAGTTGTAAGGCAGGCCGTATGTGACGGGAAGTCCGCCACAGTACGCTCCCACGGCGTTACCTAAATTGAAGGCAACCTGTACCAAAGCCGCCCCCATCATTTCCCCGCCTTTGGAAAAACGCAACAGCAGCAGTTGCTGCGGTGCGGACACTCCGAAGAGGCAAGCCGTGCAAATGCACAGCATCAGTACGGCAATGCCTGGATAGGACGCGAGGAAAAAAGTGGTGAGCAGTCCTAAAATCATGATCGCCTGTACGCCCAATATGGTTTTGCCCGGCGTATAGCGGTCGGCCAACTTGCCACCCAACAGGTTTCCCACGCACATGCTGCCTCCGGCCAATACCATAAGCATGGTGATCTCGGAAGGGGCGAATCCCGCAATCCGATTCATGAGTGGGCTGATATAACTGTACCAGCAGAAGATACCTCCGTTTCCGAAAGTGGTCGTGGCCATGATGAGCCAAGGTGCCGCACTTTTCAGGAAACGGAACTGCCCTTTCAGTCCTGTGTTCGGAAGAGGTTCCATTCGCGGAACCAGACGGTAGAGCAGGATGAAGGTGAGGATGCCCCATGCACCGTTGAACAGGAAAATCACACGCCAGGAGATCATGTCGCTCAACCACGTTCCTGCCGGGATGCCGATGAGGTTGGCCACGGTCATGCCCGAGCACATGATGGCGATGGCTGAAGTGCTCTTGCCGCGAGGAGCCAACCGGTCGGCTACGATGGAGCCTACACCGAAATACGCCCCATGCGGCAAACCGGAAATGAACCGGAAGAGCACACCGAGATGGAGGTCTGAGCAAGAAGCCATCAGAAGGTTGCCCGTCAGATAAATCACGATGAGGCCTAACAGGATTTGATGGAGCGGGCGTTTACGGGCTACTAATACCACAGAAGGGGCACCCACGCAAACGCCGATGGCGTAGGCCGAGATGAGATGTCCGGCTTCGGGGATGCTGCATTGCATGGACTGGGCCACGTAGGGCAGAATGCTCATCATGACGAATTCTGCCATGCCCAAGGCGAACGTACCGAACGCCAGGGCGATTAAACTTTTCTTCATCTTAATAGAATCTTTTTACCTTATTATATAATGTATAGCTTGTAGCCGGAAGGTTATGGAACGCTTCGCCGGTAACGGATGAAGGCGTTGCTGATGCTGCGTGCCAGACGTTTCTGGCCTTTACGGGAGTTCATGAACCGTTCTTCGCTGCGGTTGGATATGAATCCTATTTCTGTCAATACGGCCGGCATGCGCGTATTGCGCAATACGGCGAAGTTGGCCGTTTTCACGCCTCGGCTTTCCCGTCCTGTTTTCACATATTCCTGTTCGATGAGTCGGGCCATTCGTTCACTGCGTCCTCCGCGAGCCGAAGGGTGAATGAACGTTTCTGTACCTTCTGCCCATCCCCGGGCCGAATTGGAATGGATGGAGATGAACAAATCCGCCCGGTAGAAGTTGGCCATGCCTGCCCGGTCGTTGAGGCTGACGAACTCGTCGTCGGGACGGGTTTGTATGATTTCCACGTCGCGACATTGTTTGCGAATCAGTTTGCAGACGCGTCGGGCCACTTCGAGGTTGACTTCTTTTTCGAGCGATCGTCGCCCGGCGGCCCCTTGGTCGTTTCCGCCATGTCCGGCATCGACGACCAAAACGAAGCGTTCCCCACGTAGCGAACGTGAAGAGCGGCATCCTGTCACGACGAGCAGGACGATGAACAGGAGCGGCCATAATTTAAGAAAAGACAAGTGTGACATGCGCTTTATGATGTGATAGAAGAATCCTGTCCGGCGGCTAACTTCCGCAATGCGGTTTCGTGGGCTTCCAGTTTGGCTTGGCATCCGGCTATTTGTACAAGGATATTTTCCTGTTCGCTTTCCAACCGTGCTATCTCAGTGTTCAGCGCTGCTGTGCGGTCTTCCTTGTCCTGCCCTTGTGAAAGGGCGTTTACTTGATGGGCGGCCAGGGCCAGGCGGGCTTCGTCAGCCCGTGCTTCGGCCATCATGTTGTGGAGCGTGAGGGTTCTGATTTCCTGCCTCAGGGCATTCCAGTCGGTCGTGCTGTTGAATGTCTGTTCCAGTTCGGAGAACTGTACGGGAGAGTGCAGGGCATTGTATTTCCTTATCCAAATATCCAGTTCCGAACGCTCTTGGGCGATTTGCGTTTCGAGTTCCTGGGCCGTGTCGGTCATACGTTGGTTGTAACCTTGGTGTCGGGCAGCCTGGGCATGCGTCTCGTCTGCTTTGCTCCTGGCCTGTTCCTTTTGTTCTTCCAAAGAATATAAGGTACTGAATACTGTTTTGTTGTAGTCTTCCACATCGCCGTCCGGGAACATCTTGTATAATTGTTCGTGTATTTGGTTCCGGAATTCCGACATCCGCTCTATTTTTCCGTTGATGAAGTCCCGTTGTTTGCCCAATGCCTGTATGTGCCGGTCCGTTGTTTCCTGTAAGGTTTGTAGGCGGATGGTTTCGTTTTTGGTTTCGGCCATGTCTTTTTTCAGATTGAACCAACGTTCCATCTGTTGTTGGATATAGATTCTTAGGTTCTCGGGGTTTTCCGTCCATACTTTATACCAGTTGGAGATGGCCATCATCTTGTCGATTTCCTCGAACAGCTCGCTGTATTGTCCGTTGGTGCGCGACAGGGATTGTTGCAGTTGTTCCACCCGGTAGGCCACGACCTGGCAACCCGTATTCACTTCATTCAGCCGTACGGCAATGTCATTCTTTTCCTGTTCTTTCAGGGCGATTTTTTCGTTGAGGGCGTTGATGTTGGACTGGTGGTAATTGAACGTGTCCAGTTCTTTTTGGGCATCCTCGGCATCCACTCCCGTCTTTTCCATGAGCTGTTGCAACATGATGCGCCGCCCCTCGAAGTTCGTACTGGCGGAACAGTCTTTAAAGGAACGGTCCAGGGCAACGAAGTCTTCCCAGTGTGCCACGTGGTCCTGCAATATTTGTTTGTAGGTCTCCAAAGCCTGATGGCACATTTCGATGCGCCCTTCCTCTACGGCCTGTTCCTTTCTCAGCTCGTCCAAGAGGGTTTGTTTGTGTTTCAGTTCCGTGGCGGCCTGTTCGAAATCGATTTTGATTTCCCCGATGAGTTTGCTTTGTTCCAAAAGCGTGTCGGAATGGTAGGGATGGTGTGTTGCGCCGCATACACTGCAACTGACCCCCTCCTGCAAATCCTTTCGCAGCTGCATGACATCTTGGCTTTTGCTGAGGGTATAGGCGTATTTCAGTTCCTCGCATTGCCTTTGAAGTCCGGCCGTTTCCGGTTCCAGTTTGGCTATTTGCGTTTTCAGGGCATCATTATGATGGCGCATGCGCATGATTTCCTGGCTTTTTTCGTCTACGCGGTTGTATCCTTCCGCAATTTGTTTCCACAGCCGTGTGGCGTTCGTCAGCATTTCCTTTTTGCTTTTCAGGTCCATGGCCCGTTGCTGCAGGTTGTAGCTGTTCATGCCCACGATGCTTTTCTGGTGTACTTGCAGCTCGCTTTGCAACGTGTTGATTTGTGCGTCGATGCCTTGTGAGGATAGAAACAGCTTGTTTAGTTTCTCGTCTTGTTCGTGCTGTTTTCTGAGTGTCCTTTCGAGCACGGTTTGCAACTGTTCTTTGCGTTTTTTACGGGATTGCAGGAAGTTCAGGCGCGTCTGTATGGCCTCCCCCTTTTCCAACATGCTTTGTAACGATTCCAAGTTCTGCAACTGCTGTTGTTGCTGTGCCGCTTGTTCCTTGTTCTTTTTTAGTTCTTCCGCTGTTTCTTTACCTTGTTTTTGTACTGTGGAGAGTGCTTGCTCGATTCGTTCTTTGTAGTCGGATAGTTCTTTCAGGTCAGCGTCGTGGAACCGCAAGGCGGCTTGCAGGCGGTAACCTTCGGCCAGCGTTTTCTGTATCTGTTGCAAGTTGTGCCATGCTTCCTGGTATTTCTTGTTTTCGGTTTCCGCCTTTTTTTGGTTTGCCTTGTCTGCCGATAAGGCTTCCGTCAGTTTTTCTGCATGCAAAGCACTGCCTTTGCGTATGAAGTGGAGGACGTTTTCTTTCGCCTTGATGCGTTGGTAGTTGCCTAGCACCGCTTCAAAAGTCTCAAAGCGTTCCAGTTCCCTGATTTCTTTCAGGTGGGCGTTGTAGTTCTTGTTGCTTTCGAAAAAGGCTTGCCTGTACTTTTCCAACGTGGCGTTCAGTTCCTTGAACTTGTGCAGCCATTCTTTCTGTGCTTGTAGCCCGCCCAGGGTTTGCGCAATGTTGGTCAGCTTGGTCTTGTAGAGCCTCATGCTGTCTTGTATGCGTTTCAGTTCGATGGGAGCGAGCGCCTGTTCTCCGTCCTTTTGCCGTTTGGCTTCAGCCTGTGCGATTTGGCGGAACATCCGCGTCACCTCTTCAGGCATGTCTGTACCGAACTTTTCGGCAAACCACTGTCGGGCGGTTTCTTCAGGGGTAAGGTTCGGGGTTGTAGTGGACGTGATGTCCGTGGAGACAGTCGGTATGGGCGAGTCAGGTTGCTCCATTTTTTCCGGTGCGGATTTTCGAAAAAACTTCATACGCTTGAATGCTTTTAATCTCGTGCAAAGTTAGAAATAAAAACGGATGCAAACTATATTACGGCGTATTATCTCCGGGCCGTATGGCAAGTTGTATGAAAAAAAAGTGTAATTTTGCGCAGGAATCATAAAAAGGAGACAGAATATGGCTACGAAACCCGGAATACCTAAAGGTACACGTGATTTTTCGCCTGTGGAGATGGCGAAACGCAATTATATATTCGACACCATCCGAGGCGTTTACGCTTTGTATGGTTTCCAGCAAATCGAGACGCCTGCCATGGAGAACCTCTCCACGCTGATGGGCAAATACGGCGAGGAGGGAGACAAGCTGCTTTTCAAAATACTGAACTCCGGCAATTTCCTTTCCGGAGTGGCGACGGAGGAATTGGGTGAGGCAAACACGAACAGATTGGCGGCCCGCCTGTGTGAGAAAGGGCTGCGTTATGACCTGACCGTGCCTTTTGCCCGTTATGTGGTACAGCACCGTGACGAACTGACCATGCCTTTCAAGCGTTACCAGATACAGCCTGTGTGGCGTGCCGACCGGCCGCAAAAGGGGCGTTACCGGGAATTTTACCAATGTGATGCCGACGTGGTGGGCAGCGATTCTTTGCTGAACGAAGTGGAACTGATGCAGATTGTGGATACGGTATTCACCCAATTCGGCATACGGGTATGCATCAAATTGAATAACCGCAAGATCCTGACGGGTATTGCCGAGATGATCGGGGCGGCGGACAAGATTGTGGATATCACCGTGGCCATCGACAAACTGGACAAGATAGGGCTTGACAATGTGAATGCCGAACTGAAGGCCGGTGGTCTCAGTGACGAGGCCGTGACCCGTTTGCAGCCCATCATCAGCCTGAGCGGAACGAACAAGGAGAAGTTGGCCGTGATGAAGGACGTCCTGGCCGGGAGCGAGACCGGTTTGAAGGGCATTGCGGAATGTGAGTTCGTGCTCGACACATTATCGGCTTTAGGACTGCGGAACACGATGGAGCTGGATTTGACTTTGGCCCGGGGGCTGAACTATTACACCGGTTGCATTTTCGAGGTGAAAGCTTTGGATGTGGAAATCGGCAGTATCACCGGAGGAGGCCGTTACGATAACTTGACAGGCATTTTCGGCATGCCGGGAGTGAGCGGCGTGGGCATCTCGTTCGGGGCAGACCGCATCTTCGACGTGCTGAACCAACTCGACCTTTATCCGAAAGAGACCGTCACGGGCACGGAGTTGCTTTTTGTGAATTTCGGCGCGGCCGAGGCGGCTTATTGCCTGCCCGTCATGGCACAGGCGCGCCGAGCCGGAGTGCGTTGTGAGATTTATCCCGACAGTGCCAAGATGAAAAAACAGATGAGCTATGCCAATGCCAAGGCGGTGCCTTTCGTGGCGATAGTCGGCGAGAATGAAATGAATGAGGGGAAAGTCACACTGAAAAACATGGAGACGGGAGAACAGTCGCTCCTGACACCGGACGAGATGATAAATATCATTAAAAAATAGTCCTTTGCGATACAACTTAACGGCCTTTGTTGTTACTTTATAGTCAAACAGCAAAGGCCGTTTTTTTATAACCTTTAAAGGAAAGGAGATGCCTATGAAAACAAAGTTTGCTTTCTTGTGTGGTCTGGCCATGGTTTGGTGTGCTTCGCTGACGGCGCAGACAGAGTTTTCCAAGACGGGGACACGTTGGTATAAGCCATACGAACATGATAATATATTCGCCCATAAAGGGTATCATACGAGAATGGATCTCTATCGTTTGGGGGAGGACACTTTGTTGGCGGGCGAAAGTTGGAAGAAGTTGTATTATAATGAGAAACTTCTGGGGGCTTTCCGAGAAGTAGGGAAAGAAGTCTGGTATATGCCGTTGTCTGATGGTACGGGGAGAGGCGTGCCTCGTGTGCTTTATGACTTCTCTATGCAGGTAGGTGACAATTTCTATTGTGCAGAATATGAAGTCCCTGGCATCTTCCGTAATGAAGAGGAGGCAAAGGCGTTGGGGTTGGATTCGTATGACTTGCTGGAGATGACGGTGACGCGGGCAGATACGGTGGAAGGGCGTCGGGTGCTTTATGTGGCGCAGACCAATAGTTTGGCAAGTGAAGAACGATGGATTGAGGGAATCGGGAGCGAACGAGGCTTTTTCGAAAGATGGCGTTTGTACGCAACGGACGGTTCTATCATTAACACCCGATTGCTGTCTGTGGTTGCCGATGGAAAAACGTTGTATTTCAATGGTGAGCTTGTGAAGAATGAGTTGCCGCTGATGCTTTCAGAAGGGATGTCATGGCATCAGGAGGATTATGAGGGGAAAGAGCATGTACAATACACATTGGCAGCTCAGGCTTCTTCCGGACGTTTCTCGCTGTACAGGAATGGTGAGTTTGTAGGTTTCCTTCAAGAGGCGAACCGGAAAATTTATTGGATGGAAACGTTGGGTGAGGAAGCCTGGGGGGAGAGCGCTTATCCGCGTGTCTTGGCTTGTTGTTATGACTTTTCGTTGGAAAAAGGGGACGTAGTGGCGCGTGTGAGTACGGTGGATGACCGGGTGACGAATTATGAACCTAAAAAAATAGAATATGATACGACTTATGTAACAGGTGTGGACACGGCTGACTATAATGGCATAGCTCGTAGACGTTTGTATTTGGGAAAGGATTCAAATGAGGTCTGGGTGGAAGGAATTGGCTCCCTTCGGGGATTCATGGCGTGTGAGTCGCCGATTTATAGTTCCAGAAGTTGGACTTTAGATGCCCGTCATAGGCTTATTTGTTGTTATGAGGACGGGGACGGCCTATATCTCCATCCCGATTATCTGGATTGTACCACTCTGAAGGGAGAAAGTGTGCCTTCTGCCAAGGGAACCCGTACTCTGTTGGATGTCCGTGTGGCGGATGGTATGGCTGCCTTCTATTGGACAGGCAGCAGCCGGACAGACAGGCTTTACGTGTATGCGGCCGACGGCGGTAAAGTGGCAGACATCCGCATGGACGGGGAGACGGTTGAAGTACGTGGACTGCAATCCGGAATATATTATTACCGTTTGGAATTGAAAGATACGGAAGAGGCTGTAGTCGGCAAATTGTTAGTCAGGTAGATGTATAACTTAAAGACAGGATAAAATGATGGGTAAACGATTTATATTGTCAACGGTTTATTTATGGGGAAGCCTGATGTCGGTTTTTTCACAAGAAGCCAAACCTTTCGATGCCGACAGTTTCAATGTGGACGTGACGTATATGATGCCGGTGTCTTATCCGGCACGTACGCTTTCGTATGGCTACGGGGTGGCATTGCGTAATGATTCCGCTTTTGTGTATTTGCCTTATATGGGAAGGGTCTACCAACCGGCACTGAACGACGACGGCCTGCGTTTCGCCCTTCCGGCAAAGGATGTCAAGACCCGTGACGTGGGCGATAAGGGGAAGCGTGTGGAGTTCAGCGTGCGCAAGGTGCCGGTCGTGTATAAGTTTACCGTGACGGGATACGAGGGCGGCAGGGCGGATATTATCTTGATTCCGAGCAATGCGCAGAGTATTTCGTACAGTGGCTATTGGAACGAAGAAAACCAACCTTGAAAATGAGAGGGTTAAGAAATCCGTTTCAATCTGCGCCAAATGATTTTTCAATCTCAGCCGAATGATTTTTCATTTGGCGCAGATTGATTTTCGGTTCTCAGCCGAAACGTTTGCATACAACTTTTGGCTGTGTTCGGGATGAGGCCAAATGGCGTGGGGCAGGCAGGCTGCAAATGGAAGACGGCCTGTCTGCTGTTTTAGGTCCTGCTTGAAAGTTATTGTATTATTTTCTATTGTCTCAACCGGATTCTTCTTAACTTTGCGTTTGAAGAACAAGATAAGAAGATGAAATATGAAGACGGAAATGGAGAAGATGCGTAGCAAAGAACTTTATTGTTTCTCTGATGCGGAGATGCAGGAAAGTCTTCGGCGTGCCAAAAAACTATGTACGTGTTTGCAAACCATGGATATTTACGACGAACGCTACCGTGGTACGATTGAGGAACTGATTCCCGGAATCCCTCAGGATTCTACGGTATGCCCCCCGTTCCACTGCGACCATGGTACGGGCATCGTGTTAGGTGAAAACGTGTTCGTGAATTATAATTGCGTGATGCTCGATGCCGGTTACATCCGCATCGGGAAGAACACGAAGGTGGGGCCTTGCTGCCAGTTTTACACGCCCCAGCATCCGATGGATTACGTGGAGCGTCGCGAACCGAAAGAGACGGCCTATCCCATCACCGTGGGTGAGGACTGTTGGTTGGGAGGCGGCGTGGTGGTCTGTCCGGGAGTGACCATCGGGAACCGTTGTATTATCGCTGCCGGGAGCGTGGTGGTGAAAGACATTCCCGATGATTCCCTTGCTGCCGGTTGCCCGGCCGTGGTGAAGAAAAAATTGAATGGGATAGCAGATTCCAAGGACGAATAAAAAAGGTTGCGTCTATGGTTTGTCAAGAAATCAAGGACTTTTTGGCGGTGCATTCCGATGCCCGGTATGCTGCTTTTGTGACTTCGTTGATGCCTGGCACCCGCCCGGTGGTCGGTGTGCGTCTGCCCGTATTGCGGGCGTTGGCCAAGGAGATTGCCAAGGGGGATTGGCGTACTTATTTGGAGGAGGCAGTGGACGACACGTTCGAAGAAGTCATGTTGCAGGGTTACGTGACGGGCGTGGCGCGGATGCCGTTTGAGGAGCAGATGGAACGCATGGCTACCTATGTGCGTAAAATCAACGATTGGGCTTTGTGTGATTCCCCTTGTTCGGGATTCAAGTTCGTGCGAAAACACCGTGAGGAGGTATGGGCGTTCCTGCAACCTTATTTATATAGCGGGGACGTATTCTCCCAACGTTTTGCCGTGGTGATGCTTTTGGCACATTTCGTCACGGACGATTTTATAGACCGCGTGTTGGAGGCCTGCGCGTCAGTGTGCCCAAATGGGTATTATGCGTCCATGGCAGTAGCATGGGCGGTGTCAGTCTGCTTTGCCAAATACCCGGATAAGACGCGTCCGTTGTTGGCCGGAGGGCGGTTGGACGACGAGACGCAAAACAAGGCCATACAGAAAATCGTGGATTCCTTCCGCGTGGCGGAATGGGATAAGTCTTGGGTGCGTACGCTCCGTCGTCCCAAGGTACGGAAATCTTAAACCGGAAATAAACAAATTGAAATCGGAAAAATGAAACTGAAAATGATAATCGGCGGCTTGGCGGCTGCCGTAGTGGTATTGACGGGTGGTTACGACCGCTTGCGTGGTTACGTGGGACAGTGGACGGGATGCAGGTTCTTACCGGAGGCAACGGACGGACAGGTTTTCGGTAGCAGTCCTTCGTCCGGCACGGAGGATATGGAACCGGGATTGCCGGAATTGGTCCGGGAACGAAACAGCCAGGTGATTCGCCATACGGGGTATACGGTATCTTATAATGCGGAGACCAAGATACCGAACTGGGTAGCCTGGACATTGACACCCGAACGTTTCGAGGAGGCGGTGAGCCGTTACGACAAGTTCCTGCCCGACCCCGAAGTGGCAAATCCCGTGACGACGGAAGACTACAGGCGGTCGGGCTATGACCGTGGGCACCTTTGTCCGGCGGCAGACAACAAATGGGACGAACAAGCCATGCGGGAAAGCTTTTACATGACGAACGTTTGCCCGCAAGACCATAACCTGAACCGGGGCGACTGGAAAGAGTTGGAAGAAGCTTGCCGCGACTGGACGATGGAAAACGGGCTGCTGTATGTGGTGGCCGGGCCTGTCCTCTATCGTGGACAGCACAGGCATATCGGCCAAAGCCGGGTTACGGTGCCAGAGGCTTTCTATAAGGTTGTGTTTTGTCCGGAGCCGCTGAAGGCCATCGGCTTTATCTATAAGAATAAGTCGGGGAACCGTCCGCTTGATGCGTATGTCAATTCGGTGGACGAAGTGGAACGCATCACGGGGATAGATTTTTTCCCGTCTTTGCCGGACAGTGTGGAAGAGGCCGTGGAAGCTGTTTACGAGCTCGAAGAGTGGCAGATGCCGGAACGTTGACCGCTCAGGTTCGTGATTTGAGTTTCTTGCGGCGGTGTTCGCGAAACAGGACTAAAAGCTGTTGGAACAGGAACAACGCCCAGAACATGCAAAAGAAACATACGCCGGAGATGGCACTGTCTATTCCCAACGGAGCAAAAGGAATAGCGCAGAAAGAATACAACAGGCAATAAGTCAGAAGCTTGTGCTCGCGGGAGATGCGCCATAGCCGTTTCCGTTTTTTCCGTGAAGACAAGAAATAAATGGTGAGCAGGGTGGCGAACATGAACACTTTGGTCTCCCACAGTTGGGTGAAACCGTCTGCCGTTTGGGAAGACAAGGCGGTCAGGTCGTTCCACGATGACTGTTTCCAAAAGGTGGACTGCAAAAGGCAAAGTGTGGTGCCGATGGCAAAACCTATGACCATGGGCCAACAGGCCAGACGGAACAGCCGGTCGCGCTGCAAATAGGACAGTGTGAGGAAACTGGCACAAAGCGGAATCGTGATGTTGTCGTGCGTATAGCTGCAAAAGATACCCATCAACAACATCAGGAAGTAGCCGTATTTGAAATTTTTACTGGAAATACGGGTATATTGAGAAATGAAGAACGGGACGATGCAAGTGGACGAGAGGGTCATGACGGCTGTCTCGTCACGGTTGAAGAACTCGTGCGAGTCCGGACAGAAGAGCAGGACAAACATGGCCGTGCAAAGGATTCCGGCGGAACTTTGGGCAGAGTGGGCGATGTGGCCGGTCAGATAGACCAATAGCGTAAACAGCAAAGCAGACAACGGGTTGATGATTTCCGGTTGCCAGATATAGCCTCCCGTTTTGGGAAGGAATGTCAGTGCGGAAAGTATTATGAGGAATACGGCAAGATAGGTCAGTCGTAGTTTCATCGTTTGTTGCTTTCTGCAAAAGTACGGAATAAATTTCATATAAAGGGCTTTTCTACTGATTTGGACACAAAAAACTGCGGAGGCAAGGTTGGCAGAAAGTCTGCCGTATTTCGGGGCTGTACATGGTAAAAGTGTGCCAAAGTGTCAGTCGTGGTGTTTTGGCATGTTTTTCGTATGGATTGGAGTAGAATTTTTAAAATGTACAATTATAAAATTTATCCATTATGAGCATTAAACCATTAGCAGACCGTGTGCTGATTGAACCGGCTCCGGCAGAGACGAAGACAGTAGGTGGTATTATCATTCCCGACACCGCCAAGGAAAAACCGTTGCAAGGTACTATCGTTGCAGTGGGTAAAGGTACGAAAGACGAAGAGATGGTCTTGAAGGAAGGCGATACCGTGCTGTACGGTAAGTATGCCGGTACGGAACTGGAATTCGAAGGCAAGAAATATTTGATTATGCGACAGAGCGACGTGGTGGCCGTATTGGCATAATTTTTCGTTTTATACATTAATATATAATAGACAAAAGAAAGGACTAAAATCATGGCAAAAGATATTAAATTCAACATAGAAGCCCGTGAACTGATGAAGAACGGAGTGGACCAGTTGGCCAATGCGGTAAAGGTAACTCTCGGCCCGAAAGGACGTAACGTCATTATCGAAAAGAAATTCGGTGCGCCGCATATTACGAAAGACGGCGTGACCGTAGCCAAGGAAATTGAGTTGGCCGATGCGTTTGAAAACGCAGGTGCGCAGTTGGTCAAGAGCGTGGCTAGCAAAACAGGCGACGATGCCGGTGACGGAACGACCACGGCTACCGTATTGGCACAAAGCATCGTGAGCGTGGGCTTGAAGAACGTGGCTGCCGGTGCGAACCCGATGGACTTGAAGCGCGGTATCGACAAGGCCGTGGCCAAAGTCGTAGAGCATATCAAAGGTCAGGCTGAACAAGTGGGCGACGATTACAACAAGATAGAACAAGTGGCTACCGTCAGTGCCAACAATGACCCGGAAATCGGGAAACTTTTGGCCGAAGCCATGAAGAAAGTCAGCAAGGACGGTGTGATTACTATCGAAGAGGCTAAGGGACGCGACACTACTATCGGTGTGGTGGAAGGCATGCAGTTCGACCGCGGCTACTTGTCGGCTTATTTCGTGACCGATACGGAGAAGATGGAGTGCGTGATGGAGAATCCTTACATCTTGATTTACGACAAGAAGATTTCCAACTTGAAGGATTTCCTGCCTATCCTCGAACCGGCAGTACAAAGCGGTCGCCCGTTGTTGGTGATTGCGGAAGACGTAGACAGCGAGGCGTTGACTACTTTGGTGGTGAACCGTCTGCGTAGCCAGTTGAAGATTTGTGCCGTGAAAGCTCCGGGCTTCGGCGACCGCCGCAAGGCCATGTTGGAAGATATTGCCGTGTTGACGGGCGGTGTGGTCATCAGCGAAGAGAAGGGCTTGAAGTTGGAGCAGGCTACCATCGAAATGTTGGGTACTTGCGACAAGGTGACTATCTCTAAGGATAACACGACCATCGTTAACGGTCACGGACAGAGCGAACTCATCAAGGATCGTGTCAATCAGATTAAGAATGAGATTGCCAACTCTACCAGCGACTACGACAAAGAGAAGTTGCAGGAGCGTCTGGCTAAGTTGAGCGGTGGTGTGGCTGTGCTCTATGTCGGTGCACCGAGTGAGGTGGAAATGAAAGAAAAGAAAGACCGTGTGGACGATGCCTTGTGCGCAACGCGTGCAGCTATCGAGGAAGGTATCATCCCGGGTGGCGGTGTGGCATATATCCGCGCCGTCAAGGCTTTGGAAGGCTTGGAGGGTGCCAATGCAGACGAAACCACAGGTATCAATATCGTAAAACGCGCCATCGAAGAACCTCTCCGCCAGATTGTGGAGAACGCAGGTCTGGAAGGTTCGGTGGTTGTAGAAAAAGTACGCCAGGCTGAAGGCGACTTCGGTTACAATGCCCGTGAGGACAAATACGAGAACATGAAAGCCAGCGGTATCATCGACCCGGCCAAGGTGACTCGTGTGGCTTTGGAGAATGCCGCTTCTATTGCCGGCATGTTCTTGACTACCGAATGTGTCATCTGCGACAAGGAGGAAGAAAAAGCCGATATGCCGATGGGTGCTCCCGGAATGGGTGGCATGGGCGGCATGATGTAAGCCGGACGGTTTACGGAAACCTATTATAATGTGAAAGGGAGAATGTTCGTGGGTGGGCGTTCTCCCTTTCTCCTTTTTTGCTTGTTGCTGTCCGAGGACAGTGTGCCGCAGTCGGTGTGGAAAGAAAAAGGGGACGTTTTTCCTGTCTTCTGCGAAAAACTTCATATCTTTGTCCGTACGAAGGTCGGGGACAGGTTGGCATGGCCAAATCGTAAAACGGTGTTTTCATGCGTTTTTGTGCCCGTCTTCCATGGTTAGGGATTTCCGAATAAAAAATGAATAGAATATGGGAGTGGGAAAATGGATAGGCAGTGCGATGGGGTTCATGACGATGGGGCCGTTGGGTGCACTGGCCGGTTATTTTATCGGTTCGTGGTTTGACAAGCAGGCTGTAGGCATGCAAGAGGATTTGCAAGCGGATGAGGTGGGGCGAGGCCGATACGAACAGGGGCGGCGGAACAGCTTTTTGTTTTCGATGTTGGTGATGGCCTCTTACGTGATGCGGGCAGACCGGAAAATCATGCACAGCGAAATGGAATTCGTCCGTCGCTTCCTTCGTGCGAATTTCGGGGAAGCCGCAGTAGAGGAGGGGGAACAAATCTTGCTGAAGCTCTTCGATGAGGCCAAACGGTTGGACGGAGTGTCCCCTGTGGCATTTCGGGATATGATTTTCGATTGTGGCAGACAGATTGCCGCGCATCTGAACTATGGTGAACGATTGCAGCTGCTGAATTTCTTGGTAAGGATTGCACAAAGCGACGGAAACGTATGTGCGGAAGAGATAACGGCGTTGCGGGAAGTGGCTTTGGCCATGGAGTTGTCTGCCGGAGAGGTGGATTCTATGCTCAACTTGAAAGGCGAATCTTTGGCAGATGCCTATAAAGTACTGGAAATAGAGCCGTCCGCCACGGACGAAGAGGTGCGCAAGGCTTTCCGCAAATTGGCCCTGAAACATCATCCCGACCGCGTGGCGACGTTAGGAGAAGATGTGCGGCGGGCTGCGGAAGAGAAATTCCAACAAATCAACAATGCGAAGGAGCGTATTTACAAGGCTCGTGGTATGAAATAGAACCCTGATGGAAATGAGGTAAAAACCTAATGACAATAAGAAAAATGAAATTGAAGCGAATTTTGGGCTTGGCTTTCTTCCTGTGCGCCATGGTGGCGGCGGTGGAAGCTCAGGCTTTGGATGAAATCCGTCCAGGTCAGGAATGGCCGGACCGGAAAGGAGAGCACATCAATGCCCACGGGGGCGGCCTGTTGTTCCATGAAGGCAAGTATTATTGGTATGGCGAGAACCGGCCTGCACGCGGGTTTACCACCGAAGTAGGCGTAGAGGTCTATTCTTCTTCCGACCTGATGAATTGGGAAGACGAAGGAGTGGCTTTGGCTGTTTCCGAGGAGGCCGGGCACGACATAGAACGGGGGTGCATCATGGAGCGTCCCAAGGTGGTGCGCAACCCCAAGACGGGGAAATTCGTCATGCTGTTCCATTTGGAGTTGAAAGGGCAAGGCTATGCAGCTGCCCGTGTGGGCTTTGCCGAGAGCGATTCTCCGGTTGGCCCTTTCCGGTTTATCCGTTCTTTGCGCCCGAATGCGGGCAAATGGCCGGTGGACTTTTCACGCCGCGACATCCGCAAGGCTAAGAAGCTGAAGGAAGCGGACTATAAGGAATGGTGGACTCCGGAGTGGCGTGAGGCGATTCGTGAGGGGCTGCTTTTGGCACGCGACGTACCGGGCGGACAGATGAGCCGGGACATGACCGTGTACGTGGACGATGACGGTAAGGCATATCATATTTATTCGGCAGAAGAGAACCTGACGTTGAACATTGCGGAGTTGGCAGATGATTATTTGGACTATACCGGACGGTATGTGCGTGTCGCGCCGGGCGGGCAGAACGAGGCTCCGGCCATTTTCAAGCGTGACGGTGTGTATTGGATGGTTACGAGCGGTTGCACGGGTTGGGCACCGAATGAAGCCCGCATGTTCAAGGCCACTTCGTTGTGGGGGCCGTGGGAACAGTTGCCTTCCCCTTTTGTCGGGAAAGATGCCAAGAAGTCTTTCCATACGCAAGGCACGTATATTTTTAAGGTGGAAGGCACAGAGGATGGTTTCGTGTTCATGGCCGACCGTTGGAATCCCCGGAGCCTGAAAAATTCCCGTCATATATGGTTGCCGATAGATTTTGAAGCCGATGGTACTCCGGTCATCCGTTGGGTGGACGGTTGGTCGCCGGACGATTTGCAGGCAGATTTTTAAGGAATGGCCGCAGGATACTTTCATGAGTGACAATTTATGGAGGGAATAAAAGATTCATTGTCTTTGTTTGGGGACATTGAATCTTTTGTTTTTTTATGTTTTATGATTTTTGCGAAAAAAAGTTTGTAATTGTTTGGTTTTTCTTTTAAATTCATTATATTTGCGATGTATTACTAAGAAAAATAAAGCTATGAGAACGAGTTTTTTTTATTGTAGGATGTGCCTTTGCGATTATCTCTTTCGCAGTGGGGTGTCAATCAGAAGAACAAATTTCTGTAAATGGCACGGAAGACATGGTAAGGGAGAATGGTTTTGACGAATTGGCTTTTATGGAAAAGGTGAAATTTAAGTCTTTGGTAGACGAACTTCCGGACAAAAAAGCACCGAGTGCGACGGTAAATCCAAAAGACTTAAAATTCCTGAATCTTGTGAGTGTGAAATTGGCTCGTAAGAAGCTTGACTGCAATCGTGGATTCGGGTTATGTGATTTTAAATTCTTACCGAAAAACATCAGTGTGTCTGTTGCAAAACAGGCTGTATTTGACGGGGAGTATTTGGTAGAGTTGAAAACGGATACTTTGAACTCTCGTTATTATATAGAATTGTTATTGGATGAAGAGTTTCCTGAGGGGTTTGACAAGAATGATGCTTGTTTGATGATTGATGACGACCTGTATTGGATAAATGATTCTGTTACAATAGAAGATATGAATGATTGGTTGAACTCTGATGAAATGTATGCAGAGATGGAAAGGAGAATTGACTATTTATTTGAAACGGGACAAATAGCTCGTGGCGTAGTACCTTTTGTAGACTCTTTGGGGCAACATGGGGGATATATTATCGATGTAGTAGGTGTACCGGCAGATATTCCGGGAGGAAAAATTCCCTTGAATTGAAGTTGCGATGAAAAAGTTAAGTTTGATTTTGTTGTTGGGTTTGTTCGTATTCCCGCTTTACGGGCAAGTTGTGGATTTGGGCGATGGAGCATTGGCCGCAAAAATCAAGGCATCAGAGAAGCCCTATAAGGTTGTCTACATCCTTTGCGACTATTGCGAACCGTCGTTGGTGCTTTATCCCCAAATCCATAAGCTGCTTGCCGGGCAGAAGAATGTGGATTTCTATCCTGTTTGTGCGCAAAGCCGTGCGGAAGTGGAAGCTTACATGGAAAACTATAAAGTAGGAGGCCCCATTTATGTGGTCAATCAAAACCGGAAGAGGAAATGGTATGCCATTATTGATTTCTACAATCCGATAAGTGCGACAGGAGATTATCTGAACCGATATTTGGGGATAGATGCCGATAAGATGGGTGCTTCCAGTTTTGTGGTGTTGGACGGGAAAAACAAGGTGATAGCCCAAACGACGTATGAAACGGAAGATGACGCTTGTTTGGGTATCCTGAAAAATGCGATAGGATTGTAAGCTGTCGCGTTCATGTGGTAAGCGAGTATGCCAATGGCTGCACGTACATCTGGTCCGTGCAGCCATTTTTGCGTATGGTTTCTTCTGTTTGCTTATTTGAACTTTTCCAGTTTCTTTGTCATGGCCACCATGGTTTCGGGGTCGGATACGGTGTCGAGCACTTTTTGGGCTTCGGCCAACAAGGCCGGGCGGCGTTCAAGTTGTTTCAGCGTCAGCGTGGGGACGGGGCGCGTACGGAGGTCGTTTACCGCAGTGCTCAGCTCGGACCAGGCTTCCAACCGTTCCCGTTCGGCCTGCGTGATGTGCATGACAGAGCCATGTCGCGGGGTGAAGTCACCGTGGGTCTTCGTGTTTTGCACGAATGTGAAATCTTTCAGGTTCGTGCTCTTGCAGAATTGGTAGAACCCCTGTGCGTAGCAATCGTACATCAGGACGTACTCGTCCGAACCGATGAGGGGGAACACACTGGAACCTTCCACCGGATATTGCCCCTCTTTTTGCAGGTGCCGCCATTCGATGGTGTAGGGGCCGGTGGGTCGGGGTGCAGTGGCACGCATCACGCCCTGCCGCGTGCGGAATCCTTTGTTCATGACCGAGCGTCCCTCGTCTTTGAAGAACAGCACGTATTCTTTCGTTTTCGGGTTATACACGATGTCCCCGTCTATGGCGGCCGTACCGAAGTCGAACAGCAGTTTCGGCTCCGTGATGTCCGTGAAGTCTTCGTTCACGTAAGAGTAGAACAGCTTGAAGTAAGGCTGTTTGAAGTTCGGGTCTTCCGTGGGATACTCCCAGTCGTGCCGCCCGATGGAGTAATAAATCATATATTTCCCGGCCTCGTCGTCCCAGATGATTTGAGGCGCCCAAACGGCATGTAGGTTTTCGCGGTCGAATCCCGTCAGGTTGGGGAAACGTGCGGGGAAGTCAATGGCCGTGTGTTGCCAATGGATGAGGTCGGTGCTCTTCATCAGGATGAGTCCGTCGTTGCTTTGCCAACCCTCGTCCGAGCGCATGTCCGTCATGACCATATAAAATGTTTTCCCGTCCCGGCCTCTTGTGATGTACGGGTCCCGTATGCTTTTCTTCAGGGCGATGGTGTCCGAGGCCACGACCGGACGCCCTTGGTTGAGGGACGTGTAGTCATATCCGTCATCGCTCAGTGCATAGCGCACCTGTTCGCCGTAAGGGGAATTGTTGGAGAAGAAGGCGAAGAGGTAACTGCTGTAAGGAGAAGGCTCGGCCGTTTGTGCCTGCGCCGGTACCATGGCCCCGAGGGTGGCGGCCAACATGCCAGTCATCATTCGTTTTTTGAGTTTCATGATTAGGTAATGTTTAAGTTTTGTTGTATATGTGTGGGCAAAGATAGGCAGAATCGGCCGATAAAGGAAGTCTTTGCGGTGGCTTTTCGCACGGTGTGGCGAGAATGTGGTATTTTTTGCGTTATGCTTGGTTGCCCGTCCCGTCTTTTTTTTGTCACTTTGTGACCGATACAATGAAAACTAATCAATGTGATGAAAAGAAATTTTTTTTGTGGGATGTTGGCGGTTCTGGCGGCGGGCAATGTGAATGCCGATGTGGTTCCGGAACAGGTCAGTTGTGTAGTGAAACCTTTGTATGGGTATAGACAAGACCGTTCGCCGGGACGTATCGTTGCCGTGCGGTTGAAGGGGGCTGAATTGAAAGGCGAGGTCTGTGTGGATGTGGCGTATAGGAAACTGAAGGAGACATCCGCTTTCCGCATTGATGCGGAGGATTCGGCAGAAGTGGAGGTCATGTTGCCTTCCGCCTTGCCCGTGGACAAGACCGTGGATGTTTCGCTGACGGTGCGCGGAACCGAAAAGAAAGTGAAGACGAAAGTCACCGTGGAGCCGATGCGGCATTGGACGGTGTACCTTTACAACCATTCGCACGTGGACATCGGTTACACGAACACGCACAAAAACGTGGAGATGTTGCACAAGACGAACGTGTGGGAAGGCATGAAACTGGCTCGGGAAACAGCCGGACATGTGGACGGTGCACGCTTCGTGTGGAATCCCGAGGTGACTTGGCCGATTGAACGCCTGTGGATTTCAGAACCGGAGAAACGGGATGAGGTCATTGCAGCTATCAGGCGAGGCGACCTTTGTGTGGACGCCAGTTATGTGAACCTGAATACGAGCATTTGTTCGGATGAGGAGTTGTTTCATGTATTCAAGTTCTCGCGCGAGTTGCAACGGCTGTCCGGCGTGCCTGCCGATGTGTTCCAACAGTTCGACATCCCCGGCATTTCCTGGGGACTGGTTCCGGTCATGGCACAGGAGGGCATCAAGTACGTCATCTCGTGGCCGAACACCGACCGGGGCGGCAACGCACACTCCCGGAATATAGACGGCATGCCTTTCTGGTGGGTAGGACCCGACGGCCATTCCAAGGTGTTGTTCCTGCAACCGGGCAAGTATTCCAACAGCGGCAGCATGGACAAGGGGAACACGACCGGGCGGCCTTGGTTCGGCCAACGTGACCCGCGTAAGGTTCCGGCGCGCATCCGGATGGGGAGTGCCAATGTAGACTTTACGGGCAAGCTCGTGGAGTTGGAACGTGACCATTACCCCCTCGATTTCATCGTACTCTCTTGGACATTGTGGGACAACAGTCCGGTGGATGCCGATGTCCCCTACGCCGTGAACGAATGGAACAAGAAATATGCTTATCCGAAGATTGTCATCAGCGGCGGGCATGAAATCATGGCGCGGTTGGAAAAAGATTATGGCGACCGCCTGCCGACTGTAACGGGAGACTATACGGAATACTGGACCGACGGGTTGGGTACGGCTGCCAGGTTGACGGCCATTAACCGCCGTAACAAGGAGAGAATCACGCAGGCGGAGACCGTGTGGTCGATGCTGGCAGGAGGAGCTTGTGCTCCGCGTGCCGATTTCGATGAAGGTTGGCGTTATATCATGATGGGTTCGGAACATACTTGGGATTTTGAGAATCCGTGGGAACCTTATTTCCATGAAGCCATCGGAAAGGTGAAACAATCTTATTTCCAGGAAGCGGAAGCCCGTTCGACGGCCTTGTTGGACGAGGCATTGGGATTGGCCACGGACAAGTCCAATGGAGCGTTGGGGCCGCGCGAAGGGCCGTCGAACGGCGGTATCGCTGTGCTCAACACGCAGTCGTGGGCGCACGGCGGGTTGGTGACGCTGACGGCCTCCGAGAGCCAGAAAGGCAACAAGGTGGTGGATGATGAGGGGAACGCCGTGCCTTCGCAACGTTTGTCTACCGGCGAACTGGTGTTCTGGGCTTCGGACGTGCCCGCCCTGGGTTCGCGCCACTACCGTGTGGTGGAAGGTGATGCCGTGCCAGGCGATGCCTGTAAGTTAGATGGTTATACGTTAGACAATGGTTGTGTGCGTGTCACGATAGACGGCAAGACAGGAAACATCGTGTCCTTGACCCGTGCCGGAGAGGATTACAATTATATCGACGCGTCGGTGGACGGAGGGGCCAATTCGTGCAGTTGGCTGCCGGCCAATGAAAACAAGCCCGAAGCCGACAAGGTGCAGGCCATCACGGTGACCGAACAAGGCGGATTGGTGGTGGAATTGAAAGTGCAGTCCATGATGAAAGGTTGCCGTTCGGTGACACGTACCGTCCGTCTGGTGGCCGGGCAACCGTGGGTGGAGACCACCAATGTGGTAGACAAGTTGCCGCTGTTGGACAAGGACGGCATACATTTCGGTTTCGGTTTCAACGTGCCGCAGGGTGTGACGAAAGTGGATATCCCTTGGGGGATAATGGAAGTGGAGAAAGACCAGTGGCCGCAAGCCAACCGCAATTGGATGGCCCTGCAACGTTGGTTGGACGTTTCGAACGACACTCATGGCGTGACATGGTGTGCTTTGGATGCCCCCTTGTTTGAGTATGGCGACCGCACGGCCAACATTTCGTTGGGATGGGGCGGACAAGGGCCTTGGCTGACCAAGCTGGAACCGTCTTCCACGGTGTATTCCTGGGCGATGAACAACCATTGGCACACGAACTTCCCCTTGACGCAGGACGGGCCGGTGGCTTTCCGCTACCGCATTCATCCGCATGGCGGATATGATGCTGTAGACGCCAACTGTTTTGGCTTGGAGCAGGCGCAACCGTTGGTACATGTCACGGCGGACAAGAATCCGGACGTGAAGTCCGTCATTTCGGTAGACAACCGTGCCGTGTATGTCACCGTGCTGAAATCCACGGGGAAAGACCACGAGATGATTGTCCGCCTGCGTTCCGTGTCGGACAAGGAAGAGACGGTGGCTTTGGACTTCCCGGCCCGTCGTCCGTCGTCCGTGTCGCTTTGCACGCTTGAAGAGCAGCCCGGGCAAATAGTGGACGGGACGCTGACGATGAAGCCCTACGGCATGGTCACGTTGAAGCTCACCTTCTGACAACGGAAGCATGGGAGGCTTACGGACTCTTCCGGTAGCGTATGGTATAGGCATCCGTCCGGGAATGGATGCTTGTAAAGAAAATGTAGGCCTGTCATGACGTTGTTTTTCAATCGCTTAAGCCTTTGAAAAAAATCTGCGGCAAACGGAAAATCGTTTGCCGCAGATTGAAAAATCATTTGGCGCAGAACGATTTTCCGTTCTGCGCCAAATGATTTTTGTATATAAGTTTCTATTTATTCTCCTCTCCGCTTGGCCGGTTTGATGTCCAAGTTGTAGGTGAGGCGCAGCATGGCATAACTGGGAATGACGTTGCGCCACGTCTCGTAGCGTCCTTGCCCGTTCAGCGTCTGGGTGACGTTGGAAAGCTGTCCGAGGATATCGAATCCATCAAGGGAGAGCGTCACACGTTTTTTGAGAAGTTTCTTCGATAGGGTGGCGTTCCATACGATGTCGTCCGTGTTCATGCCGCTTTCACCGTAGCCCCGTCGGCTGTACAAGGTCAGGTCGGTATTGAATTGCAGGTCCCATGGCAGTTTGGCCTGTGCTATCAGGCCGTAATTATAGTCGTAGGTGTTGAGGGTCGTGAAGTTCTCCCGGCCACTGCTCAGGTGGTTCCACGTGCAGCGGGCTTTCACGCCCACTCTCACGTCCTTGGGGAAGGCATATTCCATGTTGAGGCTTCCGCCCGAGTTGTAGGTCTGTACGGTACTGCGGGCCGGAGCCATGCCGTCCGTCACGCTGATGAGGTCCACCGAATTGTAGAGCCGCGACCACAGTCCGCTGTTCAGCGTGAGGCGGCGGGCTTTGTCGAGCGGCATGGAATAGTTCACGTTACCACCGATGTTGTAATTCCCGTTTACGTTTTCCGGACGGTAGGTGCGCACGCCCGTCGTCTTGTCGTACACGTATCCCTGTGCCACGGCATCTTGTGTGATGGAGTAACTCCAGTAGGTGCTGAAGTAGCGTTGTTTGCGGTTGCTGTTCAGGTAGTAGTACACGGAGACGTTGTGTTGGTGAGAGTTCTTTAGTCCCGTGTTGCTCAGGCGGATGTTCAACGGGTCGTCCGTGGAACGGATGTCGATGAACGAGGTCATGGACGGGAAAGAGACGCTTTTGTTGTAGCGGATGTCGATGCCCCGTTGGTAGTTGTGCCATCGGCCGTAGACCCTGAAACTTGGCTCGAACATGACATGTCGGCGGCTGACGGTGGTGTCCAACCGTTCGCGTTGGTAGTCTAGCGTCTGCCATACGTACATGAGTGGCAGGCGGGTTTCCACGTACCACCAGGTTCCTTCGCCCGATGTCCGGGGTCTGCCTTCCCATTTGGCATAGAGGCTTCCCCGGTGGGAGTAATCGGTCAGGTAAGACCAATAGCTGTTGGGGGCATCTAGCGTCTGTTGCAGGAGTTCCGCTTCGGAGGGCAGCATGCCTAAGGGATGGTCGCCGTCCTCTTCCCAACCGGCCAGTTCGTCGAGCCGGTAGAGTTCGTAACGTTTGGTGTGGTCATGCCAATGGTAGTTGTATCCCGGCACTATGGCCAGGTTGCAAGGAAACCAAAGCCAATACTCCCCTCCGGTGTTGAGGTTCAGGTTGCGGATAGGGCCGTCGTCGTTGGTATATTTGTTGCGGTAGTCCGTCTGTCCGCCGCCTGCCGGATAGTCCAACCGGTAGTGTTCGTACCAACGTTGTTCGTAATCGCTGTACCGCACATTGGCGTAAAGGTTCAGGTTGTCGTTGGCGATGCCGGTCTTGATGGCCGAGTAGGCGTTGAAGGCAGCGTCCGTCTTGTTACCTTTGTTGTTTTGGGCGGTCTTGGAGCGGTTGATGGCGATGCGGCGCATGAGGTCGCCGGCTTCGGGCGAGGCCAGGCTGTCCAACAGGTTGCCGGAGGCGTACGGTTCGGGGTCGGTGTTGAACGTGCCGGAAAGGTAAGTGTTGCGGTCGTCCCATTTGCCCCAGTTAAACGATGGTTGCAAGTTCAGGAACACCTTGTCCCAAGTGAACTGGAACGTGTGCGAAGTGTTGAACCACGTTTGGCAGTAGAACTGTTCGTGTGCTTCCTTGGAGTAAGTGTCGCCGTCGGGCAGGAAGTTCA
The DNA here is from genome assembly GCF_900683745.1 of Paraprevotella xylaniphila YIT 11841. Classification (NCBI taxonomy): domain Bacteria; kingdom Pseudomonadati; phylum Bacteroidota; class Bacteroidia; order Bacteroidales; family Prevotellaceae; genus Paraprevotella; species Paraprevotella xylaniphila. The sequence continues at coordinate 2,091,453 of NZ_LR215980.1, read as the reverse complement.
CGCCGGTGGTTTGCGAGCGCACGTCCGTGTCGTAGTGCAGGTAAGATGCGCTGCCGCTCAGTTTGTACTTCCCGTCCTTCTCGTTCACCATGTAGTTCACTCCGAAGTTCTTGTTCGAGCGCAGTCCGCCAGTCAGTTGTGCGGGCGACCATTCGCCGTTGTAACCCGGTTGGCGGTTCTCGTTCATGTTGTTGAAATTGGCAAAAGCGGAAAAACGCGTGTGGGGCGTGAACCGCAGGCCGAAAAGGCGGGCGCGGTAGCGTTCCTCCGTGCCGTATGCCCCTTCGGCATTGGCCAACCATCCCACGGAGTATTCCCGTTTCAGGCGTACGTCCATGACCAATTCTTCATCACCGGTCTTCTTTCCGAGAAATTCGCTGAGTTCCCCGTCTTTGTCGTACACTTTCACGTCCTTGACCGCGTAGGCAGGCAGGTTTTCGAGCATGACGGAAGGTTCGCCTTTGAAAAAATCCTCTCCGTTGAGCAGCAGGTTTTCCACGTAACGCCCGTTGACGAGGATGCGCCCGTCGTCTTTCAGTTCCACGCCCGGAAGTTGGCGGATGAGCGCATCGAGCATGGAGCCTTCGGCCAGTTGGAACGCGTCGGCGTTGTAGGCCACCGTGTCGCCGCGCGTATATATCTTTATCTTCGTGGCCTTTACGGTCACTTCCTCTAATGTCTTATGCTTGATGGCTTTCTCCATGTAAACATCCGCGATGAAGCGTGCCGTTTCCCGGCGGCGGAAGGTAAAAGAGTCCACGGGCACGTCCTGTGTTTCATATCCCTCGGCCTTGAAGCGCAGGATGTAGGGTTGGGCTAGGCGGTTTTCCATATCGAAGAACCATGCCGACGGCCGGTCGGCTATCCGGTTGTTTTTGGGGTTGCGCATGGAATCGAGGGTGACGTAATGCTTGTCCATAAGTTCCACTTTCACGTTACTGATACGTTGGCGCGTGACTGAATTGAATATGCCGCCGTAGATGACTTGTCCCATGGTTTCGGGGCAGGCGAGGGCCAGGAGGATGGCCGCAAGGATCGGAAGGGTATTGAAGAAGGTCTTTCTCATGGCTTTTCCACTTTTATGTTCTGTTAATGTATATTTTAATTACATCCTTTTGTTAATAATACGCAGGAAGTGTTGTTTTGTGACAGTCCGGAGCCGTTTTTTTGAAAGTATCGTGCGAATTTTGTAGTTAACACTCTTTATGTGAGCTTTGGAGGACGGGCAATGGAAAAACATTATATTTGCAAAAATATATTGCAATAAAGTCTACGCTTATGGCAAACTATATCCGTTTTGATTGGGCGATGAAGCGCCTGTTGCGCAACAAGGCCAATTTCGGTGTGTTGGAAGGATTGTTGACCACGCTTCTGGATGAGAAAATCACCATCAGCCAGTTGTTGGAGAGCGAAAGCAATCAGGAATACGAGTTCGACAAGTATAACCGTGTGGATTTGTTGGCCTTGGATTCCAAAGGGGAACTGATACTCATCGAGGTGCAGAACAACAATGAGTATGCCTATTTCCAACGTATGTTGTTCGGCGTGTCGAAGTTGGTGACGGAATACATCAACCGTGGAGAGGGGTATGAGAACGTGCGTAAGGTGTACAGCGTGAACATTGTTTATTTTTCCTTGGGGCATGGCAAGGATATCGTGTACCATGGCAAGACGGAATTTCGAGGCATCCATGAGAACGACATACTGGAACTGACGCCTTTCCAACGGCAGACCTTCAAGGTGGATGCCGTGAGCCAGCTTTATCCGGAGTATTATATCCTGAAGGTGAACGACTTCAACAAAGTGGCCAAGACCCCGTTGGAGGAATGGATCTACTATTTGAATACGGGTGAGATTTCCGAGTCGGCCCACGCTCCCGGATTGGCGGAGGTACGCGAACGCCTGAAGGTGGACGGGATGACAAAAGGCGAGCGAGAGGCTTATTACCGTCATCTGGATAACATCGTCATTTTGCGCAGCAATATTTATACGGAACGTGCCGAGGGGCGTGCAGAAGGGCGTGCGGAGGGCCGCATGGAAGGGCGTGCCGAAGGAGAGCATGCCAAGGCTTTGGAGATAGCCCACAGGTTAAAGGCCATGGGATTGTCCGTGGAGGCCATTACCGGTGCTACGGGCTTGTCGGTGGAAGAAATAGAGAAGGCTTGATAATCTCTTGTTTCCTACAAAATAAAAGGTCCCGGACACTTTTCACAAGGTGACCGGGACGGATTAACTTATTTCTGTCTTGCTTGCCTGTTTTTTTGCAATTTTTTTGTGACGTATGAACTATCCCATATCGGATTGTCTTCTGCCCAAGCCCGGGGAAAGACTCCGTTTCCGTTGTGCGATCCTTCCAAACGGATAAGGTATAACCTATCGTTTTTCCATGCGGCTCCCATATATAATGGGCGGCCGTCGGCTTGGCGGACTCTTATTCCGGTTTCTTCGTATTCCCAGTACACGTCGTTGCTTGCCACGTAGATGACATCTTTTTTGAGGTATTTGTGGAAGAGGTCATAAAACAGCCGGTAGTCTGCCCAGGTACATTTAGGGATGATGTACCGGTAACCCTCCGAAAAAGCCGTCGGGTCGTTGTTATATCCTTTGTTGTGTACTACACGTCCGTATGCTCCGTGGAAACGCACTTCTTGTTTGACTGTTTTTCTGCGTGATACATATTGGTTGAACAGTTTTTCGAGTTCTGCGATGATGGCTTGGTCGGGTATGGCATCATTTTCGGCTTGGGCGAAACGGTTTGTGGTTTGGTAATAGAAAAATATGCCGGTTGGGCTGACTTCGAGTTTGAGGAAGTCTTGTTGCCCCCGGATGTCGGAACGTAGTGATATGGCGTAGGTTTTCCGTATGATGTCGCCACTGTCTGTTTCTTCCGTGTGCTTGTGCAGAAATGGGATGTCATTCAATTGGTCGAAGATTTCTGCTATTGAGGGTTGGTGCTCTTCGTAATCTTCTTGGTCTTCGAACCAGTACTGTACCCAATATTGGGCACCGGTCATCCATCTTTGTTCCAAGTAACGTTTGGGAAACATTCGGTCAAGCTTGTGAAATATGTGCATGGCTGTTTCATTTTCCCGATAGAACTCTTGGGCATGTACATGGTTTGTGCATGCTATGACCGTTATCACGGCCATGAGCCAGTATTTAATATAAGTTTTCATAATAAGGGTCGATATGTTCATATTGTTTGGAGAATTCGTCCATTCTTCTTTTCTGCTTTTGGAATTCGGCCTGAATGTCGGCCAAGTGTGGCATGGCCTGTTGTTGGGTTGCCGTGTCTGCGTCTTGTCGGGCGGTGCCGGGTTGGGGTATTGAGCCCGTTCTGGTGGTGGATGTGTCCTCCCCCGTAGGGAGGGCTGTCCACATTTGTCCTTTTGGGTGGCTTGCAGGAAGGATAATTGTGTCCCGAATTGTGATTATTTTGGCGGTCAACGTAGTGGGCACTGGCTTTTCGATGAATACCGTATCGGTTTTCCACTTTACTTCCGTGAGGACGGTAGGGGGCATGGAGATGGAATTTGTAGGCTGTGTAGCTTCCTTTCGCGAGACGGTGGTTCCTAAGAAAAAACATGCGGCTGCGATGGAGGCGACCGCTATCCACCGTATGAAGGTTTGTCTTGTACAATGTATGTGCTTCGGATGTGCCGGAAGAATGGCTTGGAGGTCAGAAGAGTCGGGTGCTGCTTCCGGTGGGCATGACTGCATCCACCTCTCCTGTTCTTCTTCCGTGAAAGAAGGTTCGCCTTCGTCGAATTGGTTGAACATGGTTTTGAAGTCGGCAAAATCCTTGTCGGCATCCGGCGAACGGAAATATTCCATCAGTAGGGCTTCTTCTTCCAACGAGGTCTTTCCCTCCATGTAGAGGTCAAGCAATCGTCTGATGTCTTCTTTGTTTGTCGTCATGTTCAATCTCTCCTTACCTTTAGTTGTTCCATCATTTGTTTCCTTGCCCGTGACAATACGGTGCGGACTACGCCTTCCGTTGCTCCGATGATACGGGCTATCTCGCTCATTTCCATGTGTTCCACCTGACGCATGCGAAGCACGGCCCGGTATTTGTCCGGCAGGTTCCGGACGACACCACGCATCCATTCCGCATTTTCGTGGTCTTCCATCATAGCCTGTGCACTTCGCTGTCCGTCGGGCGCGTCATGCCCCGTCAGGCTTTCGTGCGGATGGGTTTTGAGTCGCCTCAGGCGGTCGATGCAAAGGTTGCGGGTGACGGTCATACCCATGGGAGAAATGTTCTTTTCCCGGTCGAGCCGGTCTCGGATAAGCCAAAGTTTGAGCATGGCTTCTTGTACGATGTCTTCCGCCTCGTCCTCATCAGACAAATAGAAACGCGCGATGTCTACGAGTTTGCCTCGTAGCATGGATACCGCTATTTCGAATTCTGTCTTTTCCATGAGGTTAATGTTGCAAGGGGCGGAACTGTTTCCGGTGGTCAGGACATGGCCGTTCTTTCCCTTTTTATAAAGAATACGCAGAAGCTGATCTTTTGTTTCACCGGATGATGTTAAAGAATGTAATGGATTATAGATTCCATTCACAAAAGCGTGTCTGGTTCGTTCCCGAAAAGTCTCTTGTATTCGCTTTCAAAATTGGGCGTGAAGATACCTTTTCCCATCGCTTCATGGATTTCTGTCGTGCTCCAGAAACGTCCGCCATCTGTTTCCGCACTGGGACGTATGTTTCCGTCGTAAGTACAACGGTGTGGGAAGACCAATTCACGTTCGCGGTCGGATTCAAACACATAGCGGGGGAGGCGTTCGGGAGTGAAGCCGGTGAGGCCGAGTTCTTCTTCCGCTTCGCGGTGCAAGGCCATCTCCACGCTTTCGCCCAAGTCCACGTGGCCTCCTACGGCCGTGTCCCATCTTCCCGGTTGGATGTCTTTCCAATGCGGACGTTTTTGCAGGTAAAGTTCGCCCCGGCTGTTGAACACATGCAAGTGTACCACGGGGTGAAGGCATTTGCTGCCATTGTGGCATTCGCCGCGCGTGGCGGCTCCGATGATGTTCCCCTCTTCATCCACGAGGGGAAACATCTCTTCCCGGTTGTCTTCTTGTGTAGCTATCATGAGGTTTCGCGGGGGTTAAGGGATGAGTAATGAGCTGTCACCGTAGCTGAGGAAACGGAAATCGTGGGCGAGGGCATAGTCGTAAATCGTGCGCCAGTCGCCGTGCACGAAAGCCGAGACGAGCAGCAACAGCGTGCTTTGCGGTTGGTGGAAGTTGGTGACCATCATCCGCACGATGTGGTATTCGTATCCGGGAGCTATGATGATTTGCGTACTGGTGTGCAGGGCTGTCAGTCCGTGACGGTCCAGATAATCCAATACGTTCTGTAGGGCTTGCAGTGTAGTGAGTGCTTCCGGATGTCCGTTGTCGGGGCTTCCTACAGGGCGCGTCCGTGCAGCATACTCGTAAGGCATCCACTGCGGTACGTGCAGCTCCTCCTCCGATGCGTCGGGATTTCCGTTCAATGCCACACCTATATAATATAAGCTCTCAAGGGTGCGCACCGAAGTCGTACCCACGGCAATGCATGCGCCGCCGTGGGCCAACAGTTTCTCTATCGTGCTGCGATGTACGCAGATGTATTCCGTGTGCATCTCGTGCCCGGCTATTTCTTCGCTTTTCACCGGTTTGAACGTGCCCGCCCCGACGTGGAGCGTCACTTCCTCGCGGTCGATGCCGTGGGCATCCAAATCGGCCAACACGCGTTCTGTGAAATGGAGTCCGGCCGTGGGGGCAGCCACGCTGCCTTTGATTTTAGAGTACACCGTCTGGTAGGTCGTCTTGTCGCTTTCCTGTGTCTCGCGGTTCAGATAGGGCGGGATGGGCAGTTCGCCCACGGCTTCCAAAATTTCAGCCCAAGTCGTTTGTTCGTCGTCCCATTCAAAATCAATCCAGTGGCTGGTGCCGCGATTCTCGCCCCGGGTAGCCTTCAAGGTGATGCTGCGTCCGCCGATTTCCACGGGGCAGGATAAGCTGCCGCTTTTCCATTTTTTCAGATTGCCCACAAGGCAAAGCCAACTGCAACGACCGGTTTGTTGGAACATCAGCGCGTAGTCGTGCGGACGGACCGGTTCCAGGCAGAACACCTCGATGAGCGCGCCGGTATCTTTGTGGAAATGCAACCGCGCCTGTATGACTTTCGTGTTGTTGAATACCATCAGGGCGCCTTGGGGCAAATAGTCCGGCAACGAAGTGAACGTGTTCTCGCCCACCGTTCCGTGACGGTACACCAACAGTTTGGATTGATCCCGTTCGGTTAGGGGGAATTTTGCGATACGTTCCTCGGGCAGATTGTAGTTGAAGTCTTTAATCTGGATGTGTCTGGTTTCTTCCATTAGAGTTGATTGTTTTAAAGAGGCAAAGTTAGGCATATTTGCCGAAGCAGGGCGGGGATTTGGGATAAAAAAGCATAAAGGCGGCGGTCGGATTTTGTACTCTTTGCGCTTTGCCGTATATTTGTTTCACGAATAAAACATGGAAGATATGAAAATAGGAGATAAAGTAAGGTTCTTGAGCGAAGTGGGGGGCGGCATAGTGAGCGGCTTCCAAGACAAAGATACGGTGCTGGTGCGGGATGAAGACGGTTTCGACATCCCGATGTCCGTGCGTGAGTGTGTCGTGGTAGAGACTGACGATTATAACATTGCCAAGGTGAACACCGGTACGCACGACAAGAAGAAACTCGTAGGGGAGCGGGCAGCCAGGCCGTTTCGTGATGAAGATGAGGAAGATGACCGTCCTGTGACATTCGTACCGAAACCACAGGAACGCCGGAACGGTGACAAGCTGAACGTTTTTCTGGCTTACGTGCCGATGAATCCCAAAGAAATGACCACAACGTCTTTCGAGGCTTATTTGGTGAACGACAGTAACTATTACGTCACTTTCCTTTACATGAGTGTGGAGGGTGAGGGATGGCGCGTACGTTTCCAAGGGACGGTGGAACCGAACACGAAACTCTTCATGGAGGAATTCGACCGTTCGGTGTTGAACGACATGGAGCGCGTCTGTGTGCAATGCCTGGCCTACAAACAGGAGAAGACTTTTCTGCTCAAACCGGCCGTACAGGTGGAACTGCGGATAGACACCGTGAAGTTCTATAAGTTGCACACGTTCCAACCCTCTGATTTCTTTGAAGAAAATGCCTTGGTGTATGACGTGGTGAAGGATGACGTGCCAGCCCGTACGGTTTTTGTCAATGCTGAACAATTAAAGGATGCCTTGCTGAAAAAGGCTTCCGACGAGCGTCCGGTGCGTCAGCCGGCCCGCAAGGCGGAGCAACCGAAGAACGGCATCATAGAAATAGACTTGCATATCAATGAATTGTTGGACAATACCGCCGGGCTTTCCAACAAGGAGATGTTGGACTGCCAGATAAAAGAGTTCCGCCGTGTGATGGACGAGAATCTGAAAAACAAAGGACAGAAAATAGTGTTCATCCATGGTAAGGGGGAAGGCGTGTTGCGCAGCGAACTCTTGAAAGAATTGAAACGTGCTTACAAAGGTTGTACCTATCAGGATGCTTCGTTCCGCGAGTATGGGTTCGGGGCTACCATGGTTACGGTTCACTGATGTCCATAGCCTTAAAGGCTCTTAAAAGATGTGTAATTTATTGGGGTTCTGCATGGAAAGGTGTATTTTTGGCATCGAATTTCATGTTGAACCCTTAAAATTAACATTAAAATAATGATGCGGTTTCTTTGGTCTCTGCTTGTCTTGTGTGCTTTGTTTGGTGTGTCCCCTGTTTCTGCCCAGACGTTATTATCGGAAGAAATAAGGGAGGATTCAGTCACCGGCCAAGATGTCGTAGAGAAAGCCAAAGAGTTTATCGGAGTGCCTTACCGTTACGGGCAAATGAATCCTAAGCGCGGATTTGATTGTTCCGGTTTCACTACTTATGTCTTTAAGTCTTTGAATATCTGTTTGACGCGTTCTTCGCGTTCCCAGTTTAGAGAAGGAGTCAAGATAGACGACCGCCGCGACTTGCAGCAAGGGGATTTGGTGTTTTTCACCGGTACGCGTTCCAAGAAGACCATCGGGCACGTGGGTATCGTGACGGATGTGGATGAAGAAACCGGTGAGTTTGAATTCATCCATGCAGGGCGCAAAGGTATTTGTATCAATTCTTCTTCCGATGGCTATTATGACCGGCGGTATGTAGGGGCACGCAGGGTATTGGGGTAATACCTGCCAGATACGAAGAGAGCCGTTTCCGGAGTGTGCAAAGGCATACGGGAACGGCTCTTTTTCGATATAAAGTGGCTGACGGGTCAGAACAAGTCTACCTCCACCGGGCAATGGTCGGAACCGAAAATCTCGGTGTGTATGGTTGCGCTTTTGAGTTGCGCTTCCAGTCGTTTGGACACTAAGAAATAGTCGATACGCCACCCTGCATTCTTTTCCCGGGCCTTGAAACGGTAAGACCACCACGAGTAGATGCCTTCGCGGTCGGGATAGAAGAAACGGAACGTGTCTGTAAAACCGCTGTCCAACAAGATGCCGAATTTTTCCCGTTCTTCGTCTGTAAAGCCAGCGTTCTTACGGTTCGATTTTGGATTTTTCAGGTCGATTTCGCGGTGCGCCACGTTCAAGTCGCCGCAGACGATGACTGGTTTCCGGGTATCCAGTTGCAAGAGATAGGCGCGGAATGCTTCTTCCCATTGCATACGGTAATCCAGACGTTTCAGCCCGTCCTGCGAGTTGGGCGTGTAGACCGTGACTAAGAAAAAGTCAGGCATTTCAAGCGTGATGACGCGTCCTTCCCTGTCGTGTTCCTCCAAGCCGAGGCCGTATGTGACATTGAGTGGGGCATGGCGGCTGAAGATAGCCGTGCCTGAATATCCTTTTTTTTCCGCATAGTTCCAGTAGGAGCGGTAGCCTTCAAACTCCAAGTCGAGCTGCCCTTCCTGCATCTTTGTTTCTTGCAGGCAAAAGAAGTCCGCATCCAAGGCGGCGAAAGACTCTTTAAATCCTTTTTCGCAACAGGCTCTCAGGCCGTTGACGTTCCATGAGATAAATTTCATAGGCTGTAAGTTTGCTGTAATTTTGCTTTTTATTTTCAAAGGTAAGCCTTTTCTTCCGGATGTGCAAACCCGGTCAGAACCGGGCGATGGCCTCTCCTTCCTCTTGAATGTAGAGGAAACTGGTTTGCATTTGTTCCGCCTCCGGACCGAATGCCATGGCCGTTTCGTGGGCCGGAGGGAAATGCATCGGTGCAAAATAACGGGTGGGGATGTGTTGCAGCCATTGACGTGCGCCACGTGCAAAGTCGCTGCCCAAACGCGGGTCTACGGGAAACATTACCAAGTCGAAAGCCGTACATTCCTTTCGGATGTCGTTCAGGATAGCCAGAAAGTCACCTTCCCGTTTTTTGATTTCCTGTGGCGTGGATTCGTCTGCCCAATGCCAGTTGTTCAGGTCGCCTGCATGGAATATGTCTTTGTCTTCCATATGAACAGACCAAGATACGCCGGAATCGGTGGAACCGAAAGCATGTACCGTGATGAGGTCGTCGCGGTAGCTTTCTCTCCGTCTCAGGTATGCCGTTACGCCTTCCGTTCCGGCACGCCGCCGACGGTAGATGTCGCGGGAGAGGATGACTTTCTTTTCCCCGTGGGGTACGGGCAGGTTCAGGATTTCCGGATTGAAATGGTCCTGATGGAAATGGCTGGCCAGAAAGTAGACGCGTTTATGCGTTGTGGACAGTGTCCGTTCCACGATACCGTTGTCTGCATCCCGCCAGAAATCAAAAATCAGGATGGCCGATAGGCCTTCAAGCATGAAGCCGCTGTGGTAGATGTAAGTTAGAGTCATGATTTCCTTATTTTTCATATCTACAAAAATAAGGAAATCATTTGATAAAGGCCAAGTTTTGTGGGGATTAGTTGCGTCTTTCAGTATAAAGTATTGCCATCCCAACGAAAAATGGCATAAGGATAAAGTTTCTCTTTTCCGTTCCGTACATCTTCTTCCGTTTGTTTTTCCCAATGGGGCGGGGAAAAGACATTGCCGATTTCAAACGGTCCTGCGGATAATGTACATGGCTGGCCGTTTTCTTTCCAGATGCGCACTGTGGCCAACCGGTTATTGTCTGCACATTCTTCTTGCCGGGCATCATAATAATAGGTGAGTTCATAACAGTATGCTCTTTTCTCATTGCCCTAGCTTTGGGGTGCCATTCTTTCCTTAATGACCGGGTAAGCATAGCTCCGGTAGTAGTCGGGAGCCAGAATCAGGATGACTTTCACGGCCTTGTGGTGCAGGTAATCCATGCGGTCTGCCCTGTCCCATGTGGAAAGGTCGGAATTGCCATATTTGTCCAAGTATCGTTGGCATCTCTTTTCCGCTTTTCTCTGTAATCTTTCGCGTTTCTGGCGAGAGAGTGCAAACGGGTTTCGGGTTTTTATTATTCCATATAAGGTATCCGGGACGGTTTGTGCAACACCCGGTTGCGGCATGCAGTGAAATGCGAGGCAAAAGGCTATGGCTTTGAGGGTTGTTTTCATGTCGTGATGTTTTTTGTTAGTTTCGTTACAGAAGGAAAAGGATTGTCCGTGCATGGTTGCTTTTTCGGCTGAAACGGTATTCCCAAAGAACGGACTATCCTTTGAAACGTAAGGTCAAAGCCATAGCTCTTCCGGCTCTATTCCCTCTTGGTCGGAATATTGGAAACTCCTGTACACTTTCCCGTTTTTGAAGTAACAGATCTTGCAATAATGGAACGGTCCGGATGTGATGACGAAGAACGAACCGTCATCGGAATGCTGCCGGGCGTATTCAATAAGCTTGTACATGAAGCTGCCTTTAGGATAATAAGTGATTTGCCAACGGAAAGGTCCTGTCCGGTTTTGCTTTCTTTCGTTCATTGAGTCAACGACGGCTTGTCCCAGTCTTTCTACATCATATTTGTAGGCTTGTCCGTTTTTGTCGGGTTCCCATTTGCTCCAGTCTGTATACTCTGCCTCGAAATAGATATTTTCCCCCTCAATGGTTTTTCCGTACATCCATGCCATTTCATAGTTGGTGGATAAGAACGGTGTCTTTTTACGTTCTGCAGAGGTGGACGGTGCTGTAATGACAGGTACAAACTTCACAGAGGTGTAGTTGGTCTGTGGAGTGCCTTTCTGCATGAGAATCCCTAAGTCTGTCATGATATCTTTGGTAGGATGATAATCCAAATCCATCCTTTTGAGGATGGTTTGTTGTGCTGCTTTTTCCACCGTAGTGAGCAATTTGCTTTGTGGAGTGATGAGTTCGGAGGCCTTGGTCTTGTGGTTTTGCACGAAATCATCTGTTAATGTCTTACTGGATTGAACCGCAGGAACTTCCGAGCTGCAAGCGATGCATCCTCCGATTATGGTGAATAGCATTATAAGATAAGTTGTTCTTTTCATATGTTTGTTCTTTTTTAAAGTTAGACTTAATATATGGGTGTTGGACTATAGAACTCTTGGTATGTGTCAGCAAATTCTTTAAAAGTCAATTCCTTTGTACTATTTATTGCAGGATCCATGATGGTCACGGTAGATTTCTCATTGTTGACACTGTCATATACCTTAGATGAGTAAATAGCTACGCAATGTGCGTGTTCCCCTTCTATTGAGACGGCTAATAAAGATGGGCCGTGATTGTTGACTTGAAATAGGTTGCAAAGGTCGGTATAATTGATTTTGAAGCCAATAAAAGCTTCCAAATCGCTGACTTTTGCTCCAAATTCCGCGAATTCTCTTCCATTACAAGGGGTGACTTGGCATGAGTCGAATAGATACATGGCTGCTCTGAAATCTTCATTGCTCATGAACGATTCTGGATAAGGGTTATTTCCATTCCTATAGTCATTCAGTAGAAAATCTTGGATGTATTTTTCACATTCAGAGCATTGAGATGAGGATTTGATGGACTGTAAACATGCGTATACACACCAACAATCGGTTTCTTGCTTTACAATACCCGCATGATATGTGTTTTCAATGATTTCCTCCTCTTTGTCTTCATCACTTTGCCCATAGGTTTCCATAGCAAAGAGAAAAAGTAACGCAGTCATCAAGAATTGATAGGTTCTTGCTTTCATAGGCTTTTAATTTAGAAAAGTGAGTATTACGTTGACAAAATAATGCATATTCATGAGTATGTCCAAAGAAAGAGGGAAGAAAAACGTGGCAAAAAACGAATAAATGAATCCAAATTCATTTTTTGCCCCGAAAATGAACTTGGATTCATTCTTGTCTCTATTGACCGGTTTTCGGAAGACAAAGTGAAGTTTGAACGAATTTCGTCCTGGATTGGTCGATTATTGGCCTACAAATGGATGGAATAACCTTATCTTTGCATTACTTAATCTTTTAACGGATGGAAGGATTTGCGGAAGTCACAGAAGAACTTATCAATGAATATTTGTCCTTTTTCGGGAAGAACCATGTCTTTTCGGATGCGGAACGTACGTTGTTGAACCGTAATTGGACGAGACTGATGGTGAGAAAGAATGAACAGGTTGTGGCAGGGGGAGCGAAAGCACTCTTCTGGGTGGAAAAAGGCATGCTTCGTATCGGGATGAAAGACAGTAGTCATGAAGGTCCGGAACGTGTTTTCGGCTTTGCCGTTCCGCATGATTTAGTCTGCATGGATTGGTTCTTACAGGCACAGGGTATGGTGTGGAATGTATATGCGGAACAGGATGCGGTGCTTTGGAGGTTAAGTGGGGAAGTTGTGCCGGTGCTGTCTGATAAGGTCGTTTTATGGGATAAAATAATGGCCTGTTGGTATGCCCGTTACGTCAGGAGGCTTTGGATGAGGAACTGTTATTTGTGCGACGGCAATGTGGTGAAACGTTATAGGAGGATGATGGAGTGGGAAGGGAAAAGGCTACAGGCCGTATCCTTGAAGCATTTGGCTTCTTATTTGAACATGGCGCCGCAGACTTTGAGCCGGATAAGGAAAGGAGAGGACGGGGGTAAGCCATGAGAGTGTACATCGTATAGCGGAACGGGGGATGTGCCGTAAGGTATGTTTAGAAATATATGTCGGCAGTTTGTTCCCAAACACGGACAAACCGCCGACAGAGGTATTGTGACTGGGGTTATTCAGTGGCCGGAATAACTTTCCACTCTAGCACGCCGCCCGATTCCCCCTTTTGGAGTTGCGCGGCGATTTTCAGTCCGGTGGTCTTTACCGGTTTGAAGTCGAGACGGTTGTAGGTGTCTTTGGCTGTGGTGTACGGCGTAATGGCTTCCACTTCTTTCCAACTGTCGCCGTCTTTGTAATAGAGTTTCCACGAGGCCGGCACACGGAAGTTTCCGTCGTAGTGGTCGAAGTCCAACCAATATACCTCTACGCCCGATACAGTGTAAGCTTGGTCGAAGTCGTAGGCCAACGTTTCTTCCGTGCCGCGTTTGAGCCACCAGTAATGGTAAGGTTTGGACGTGTCCGACGAACGTTTCGGTTCCCATTGGTCGTTTACGCCCCAAGCCCAACTCTCCGTGGCTGCGGATTCCGGAGCATCTTTCTGGATAGGTGCTTGAATCGTCAGCGTGCGTGCCCGGCTGGCGATGGTCGGCAAAGGTTCGGGACGGGCATATTCCGGCGATGTGGGAATCCATACGGCCATTTGTGCCGCGCCACGGTTGTTCCATACGGAATAAGGAATGGCTTTGAACGGCACGTCAGTCGTCTTTCCGTCACGTCCGACGGCTTGGGCCGTGCCTTCCAACGTGACGATGCCGTTAAGCATGTCCGGGGCGTAAGTGGCGGAGATTGCCGTCCCGGTAGGAATGAATTTGTTGAAAATCAAACTGTCCGGTTGGTCTTTGTCTTCTATGCAGTAGACGATGGGGCCCCGTTCGATGGCGGCTTTTCCCCGGTCGTCTTCCACTTCGACACGGGCTTCCACCCGGCGTACGTCCATCGGGAAATCCAGTTGCACCGTGTCGCCTTTCTTCCATTTCCGCAAGATGACGGCATAACCGTTTTCCACATGGAAATCCACGTCCTTTCCGTTGACTTGTATGGTGTAGCCCTTCCCTTTTCCGGTGTAGTGGTACAGGTCGATCGGTACCGGACGGTCTTGTGCCCATCCCGGTATGCGGCACCGCAGGGCAAAGGTCTGCTTCTTCTCTGGATGTATGGCCATGCAGATTTTCCCGTCCCATGGATAATCCGTCGTCTGGCGGATTTCTATTTTATTTTGGGACGTAGAGAGATTGGCCGTACTTTGTATATATAGGTTGACAAAGACATTCTTGCCTTGTGTGGCATACATGTAATTAGGAACGGAAGCCATGAAACGGGTGATATTGCCCGGACAGCAGGCGCAACCGAACCAAGCTTGCCGTCCATGCTGCCCCATGCTTTCCAACGGATTATCGTAGAAGAAGCGGTCGCCGCTGAGCGACACGCCCGAAATTACCCCATTGTAGAGAGCACGTTCCAGTACATCCTCGTACCGGGAGTCACCCGTAGCAAGGAACATGCGGTGGTTCCAGTACACGTTGGCGATGGAGGCGCAAGTCTCGCAATAGGCCGTATGGTTGTTCAGTTCATAATCCGGGCCGAAGCCTTCGCCTTGGGCACGGGAGCCGATGCCGCCCGTGATATAGAGCTTGCGCCCGGCCATGTTTTCCCAAATGCGCGTAAGGGCATGGAAATAAGCCGTGTCTCCGGTCTGTGCGGCCACGTCGGCTACACCGGAATACAGGTAACCGGCCCGTACGGCATGGCCTACGATTTCATCCTGTTCGAGGATGGGCTTGTGGTCCTGGCTGTATGCGTTGGGAGCGTGCCCGTCGGTGCACCGTCCCGTTTCTTCCACGAAATACCGGGCTGTACGGAGATATTCTTCTTTTCCGGTGACTTTGTAGAGTTTGGCCAGTGCCATTTCCACGATAGGATGTCCCGAAGGCACATGTTTCTGTCCTTCATCAGGGCCGAATACACGGCATACCAAATCTGCGTTTTTGATAGCCACGTCCAATAGGGAACGTTTGCCCGTGGCGCGATAGTGTGCCACGGCAGCTTCGTAAAGATGTCCTGAATTGTAAAGTTCGTGGCTGTTGATTTTCTCCCAACGGTGTGTTCCCCACCAACCCGAAAGACGGGTACAACGGTTGGTCACGCAAGTGGTCAGGTAACCGTCGGATTCCTGCGCGGCGGCAATCAGTCCGATGACGCTGTCCAGATAGGCATCCAAACGTGCATCGTACTTCACGGCCAACGAATAAGAAGCCCCTTCGATGATTTTATACGGGTCGGTGTCGTCGAACGAAAAGTCGCCCCGGTGCTCGCCCTCTTTCAGTCCGCCTGCGATGGCGAAGTTGTCGAAACGTCCGTTCTTCTCGCATTCCCGGAAAGCCGAGGGAATGGACACCGTGCGGTTCGTCTCGATGCGCGGAGACCAGAACGCGTCCTGGATTTGTACTTGGGTAAACGGCACTTCCGTGATTTGTGCCGTGTTTTGCCCGTGGATGGCAATGGAAAAAGCAACGGTGCAGAAAGTCCATGCGGTTCGTTTCAAAAAGAAGATTTTGTTTCTCATGGGTTAATAATTTTATGGTTTCATGCTGCAAAGATAATTAGTTTTGCTAACTTTGCCCACGAAACCAATAAAATTATCTTAACTCACCATGAAGAAAAGATTGCTGACTGCCGTTTGTGTGTTCTCCGTGGCATGGAACATGCAGGCGCAAGACGTGCGCCACGGTTATCCTTATTCTCCCGTACCTTTCACGTCCGTCAAGGTGACGGATTCCTTTTGGGGACAACGCTTGAAGGCGAGTCGTGAGGTTACGATTCCTTTGGCCTTCAGTAAATGCGAAGAGTCCGGCCGGTATGAAAACTTTGTCAAAGCGGCTCATCCAAGCGAAAATTACAAGGTGGAAGGTCTTCCGTTCGACGATACGGACGTGTACAAGACGATAGAAGGCGCAAGCTATTTGTTGCAGACCTATCCGGACAAGAAGCTGAAGTCGTATATCGACAGCGTGCTGGCCATTGTGGCGGCAGCGCAGGAGCCGGACGGCTATCTGTACACGAGCCGCACGATGAACCCCAAACATCCGCACGCCTGGTCGGGAAGCCGGCGTTGGGAAAAAGTGGAGGATTTGAGCCACGAGTTTTATAACCTCGGTCACATGGTGGAGGGTGCCATCGCGCATTACCAGGCCACGGGAAAACGGAACTTTCTGGATATTGCCATCCGTTATGCCGACTGCGTGTGCCGTGAAATCGGTCCGGAGGAGGGGCAACTGGTACGTGTGCCCGGCCATCAGATAGCCGAAATGGCCTTGGCCAAACTCTATATCGTGACGGGCGACCGCAAGTACCTGGACGAGGCGAAGTTCTTCCTCGACCAACGCGGCCATACTTCTCGGCGCGACGCTTACAGCCAGGCGCACAAGCCCGTGGTGGAGCAGGACGAAGCCGTGGGGCATGCCGTGCGGGCCACTTACATGTATGCCGGGATGGCCGATGTGGCAGCCCTCACGGGCGATACGGCTTACATCCATGCCATCGACCGGATTTGGGACAATATCGTGGGCAAGAAGTATTACATCACCGGCGGTATCGGGGCTACGGCCAACGGCGAGGCTTTCGGTGCGAATTACGAACTGCCCAACATGTCGGCTTATTGCGAGACGTGCGCGGCCATCGGCAACGTCTATGTCAATTACCGTTTGTTCCTCCTGCACGGGGAATCCAAATATTATGATGTATTGGAACGTACCTTATATAATGGGCTGATTTCGGGCGTTTCGCTGGACGGCGGCGGTTTCTTCTATCCCAATCCGTTGGAGAGCCGGGGGCAGCATCAGCGCCAGCCTTGGTTCGGTTGCGCCTGTTGTCCGTCCAACATTTGCCGTTTCATCCCTTCCTTGCCCGGTTATGTATATGCCGTGAAGGACAAGGATGTATATGTCAACCTGTTCATGTCCAACGAAGCCAACCTTGAGGTGGACAAGAAGAGTGTTGTTCTGGAGCAGCAGACCCGTTATCCTTGGGATGGCGACGTGGCCGTGAGTGTGAAGAAGAACAAGGCCGGTGTGTTTGCCCTGAAAATCCGTATCCCCGGTTGGGTGCGCGGACAAGTCGTACCGAGCGATTTGTACCGTTACAGCGACGGCAAGCGTTTGGGATACAGTGTGAAAGTGAACGGCCAACCGGTGGAAAGCGGATTGCAGGACGGTTATTTCACGATAGAACGCCGATGGAAGAAGGGCGACAAGGTGGAAGTGCATTTCGACATGGAACCTCGCGTGGTGAAAGCACACGCCAAAGTGGAGGCCGACCGCGGGCGTGTGGCTGTGGAGCGCGGCCCGTTGGTGTACTGTGCCGAGTGGCCCGACAATGATTTCGACATCATGAGTGTGTTGGTGAACCGCCGCCCGCAGTTCGAGACGGTAGAGAAACCGGATATGCTTTGCGGCCTGACGGAAATCAAGACGGGTGCGCAGGTGTTGGGCTATGATGCCGAAGGCCGTCTGACGGCTTCGGATGTCGAACTGACGCTTATTCCTTATTATGCCTGGGCGCACAGGGGAACCGGTAACATGATGGTATGGCTGCCGCAGGAGGTGAGCGCGACAAGCCCGTCCATGCCGGCAACCTTGGCCTCGGAGAGCCGTGTGGACGCTTCGCACAAGACTACGGCCTTGTCTGCCATTAACGACCGTTTGGTGCCAGTGGATGAAAACGACCGTTCCATGGCCTACTATCATTGGTGGCCGAAAAAGAACTCGACGGAGTGGATTACTTACGAGTTCCCGAAACCGACCAAAGTGTCTTCCTCCACCGTATATTGGTTCGATGACGAGCCGTGGGGTGGTTGCCGAGTGCCTCAAAGTTGGAAACTGTATTACAAGGACGGACAGGGCGGTTGGACACCGGTGTCGGCAACCGTCACGTACGGGACGAAAAAAGGCGTGCCCAACACGGTGGAATTCACGCCGGTGCAGACTACGGCCATGAAGTTGGAAGTCGTGTTGCCGGAGGACAATTCGGCCGGTGTTTTCGAGTGGGAAGTCGAGTGAGATATGGGATTGTGAAAGAGAGTGTGCCGCAAGGGATGTGTTTCTTGCGGCACACTCTTCTTTTTGTCCCGTCATCTTATATCTGTTTCGTGAATCTCTCGGGGAGCAGGGGCATGGCTCCTTTTTGCGTACATACGTAAGCTGAAACATCCACTGCGAGGCGGTGTGCTTCACGGATGTTTTTTCCGGAAAGGATGGCGGCCGTGAAGGCGGCTGTGAAGGAGTCGCCTGCACCTACGGTGTCGGCCACTTCCACTTTCGGGGTGTCTCGATAGGATGTTTCTTCCGGGGTGAATACGAAACTGCCTCGTGCGCCGCAGGTGAGAATCAAAGCCTTCAGCGCGTATCGCTTCAGCAGCGTCCTGCATCTTCCTTCCTGATTCGTGCCGGGCAAGTCGAACGGACGTGTCACGATGTCGAGTTCTTCGTCGTTGATTTTAAGGATGTTGCACTTTTGCAGACTGGTGGAGATGATTTCCTGTGTGTAGAAACCTTGCCGGAGGTTGATGTCGAATATCTTGTATTGCCCGTCCCCGTCCGGCATGGTGTCAAGGAACCGGTGGATGGTGGAGCGTGAGGCGGGATGCCGTTGGGCCAACGAACCGAAACATACGGCTTGCGTCTGGCGGGCCAGTTCTGCCGTTTGCGGCGTGAAGGGGATATGGTCCCATGCCACGTCTTCCCGGATGTTGTAGCAGGGGATGCCCTTTTCGTCCACTTCCACCTCTACGCTTCCTGTGGGGAAGTCCGTTTTCTCAATAAGTCCTTTCAGCGATTTGTCCCGTAAGTTCTCCAATAGCTCGCTCCCCGCCGTGTCCCTTCCCACGGCACTCACTACCCGGCTGTCTATTCCGAATTGCGAGATGTGGTAGGCGAAATTGGCCGGTGCGCCTCCTATTTTCTTGCCTTCGGGCAACATGTCCCACAAGGCTTCTCCCATGCCTGTTACGATGGATTGTTTCATGATGATGCGGTTTGACGGTTTGTTTCTTGTGTATGCCGATGGCGACCCCTGTACAGTCCGGTGGCATGACGGTACAAATATACCACTTTTTATGCAGTGGCACGGCATGGGCAAAGTGTCAAAATGTTAAATCCGGTTGTCCGAGAATCCGTTATTTCGGTCCGGAAGAGGGGAGGGATGGAAATAACGGATTCTCGTGCGGCGGTTTTTTATCGTTTTGTAACGAAAGAAGGTCTTGTCCCGTTCTTTTGTCGGCCGTGCCGGAGGTTTGTGCGTACGGTTTTACGGTCGGGAAAGCGGTGAGCCTGTTTCGTTGTCATTCTGTTTTCTGTTTTTGGAGGTGTTTCCGTTTCAATTAGAGGTGGAAAGACGGTTTACGGCTTGTTTTTATTCCCGTTTCCAACGACTTGTGGCATGGTTGGCGTAGGACTTGCTTTCATTGTGCGCCGAACGGAAAATCGCTTTCAGCCGAATGAATTTCCGTTCGGCTGAGATTGATTTGCATATATGCAGGATTTATGCAGAGAAAAGAGGAATTTCTTGCATGTTTATGCGAAATTTTACTCTAAATTACGGGCTTTGAATCCCAATGAATGGCTGAAATCCGTATGGTTTGCTTCCTTTTTGAAGGTTAACCGGAAGGGTGCGCTTTCAAAGTGTCGTTTGTATAAGTTTTACGGCCACCGTTTTGCATACGCAAAGGGTGGCCGCATGGGGATGAGAGGGACGGGAAACGTCAGTCCACGATCCGTTTTTGTGTCGTCCCGTCGGAATAGCGGATGATGTGAATGCCTTTTCCGGGGGCATCCAGTTTCCGTCCATTGAGGTCGTAATAACCGGTAATGTCCGGATTGTGTCCGTTTGTTTCCATCTTTTGGATGCTTGTTTCAGATGACGTGGAAAACAATCCTATATAATGGGATAGTACTTCTCCGTTTTTCGAGTAAGTTTTGAGACTGTAGTAATAATCATGTTGTTCTGTCAAATTTTTAAATACGGTAGAGATTGAATCGGAGGTACTTCGTGATAAGATATTTCCATTGGCGTCAAAACTTTGGCTTCCGACTACGATTGTCATTGCTGCGTCCTCGTATACGGTAAGTTTATACGACGCTGCGTCCGCTTCTTTTTCCCACGTAAAGCTGACTTTTGTGTTTTCCGGGGAAGCTTGTATCAGGTTGGAGTCGAGAGTAGGGACAAATACGGCTATCAGCTTTCGGTTGCTTTCTGCAACAAATGAACATAGCCTGTCGGTAGTCAGTATGTTTCCGTTTTCAGTCCAGGCGGAAAACGTATATCCACTATGGGCTATGGCTTCAAGTTCTACATTGTCGCCATATTGGTATTCCGTGAGCCCGAGTATTTCTCCAGCGTTCATTATGTTTTTCGTCACGTCTATCTTTATTGGCGCCTCTTCTTCTATGAAGTAAAAGTCTTTCCATCCAGTGGCTTTCTCGTAGTATTGTTTGCTTCCGTATGGTACATGTAAGGTGCAGGCGAACAAATTTACCCCCTCGAATGTCCCGGAGTAGGCAACGGGAGGCAGGGCGCGTTTTACGTATATGTCCGTCAGCCCTTCGCAGCCGTAGAATGCTTTTTCTTTAATGCCGTTCAGGGTGCTTGGCAATGTAGCTTTTCTAAGCATGGAGCAATTATAGAATGCTCCGTATGCCAATGTCTCGCTTCCGTCTGCAATCACGATTTCTTCCAATGCCTTAGGGATATAGTAGGTGTGGCTCTTTCCGTTTTCGGAGTATTGGGTGATGGGGAGGTATTCGCCTTTTGTGTTGTCGCATGAACTGCCAAAGAACATGCCCAGGTTGTTTTGGGTAAATGGTATTTCCAAGTATTTGAGGGCAGGCAGGTTTGAGAATAGGCCGTTAGGTATTGTTTTTGCACTTCTGATATTGATACTGTCTAAACTTGTACATCCTGCAAGTCCGAAGTCGGCATTTCCCACGTTGGGTATCCACAGTTTGGTTAGTGAAGAGCAATTATTCAGTGCCCCCGGACCTATACTGTCCATTCCGACAGGGATTTCCGTATTCAACCGTTTGCAACCCGAAAAAGCAGAAGGAGCAAGCGTCTTTAAGCAGGGCGGCAGATTGATGGTAATCAACTGTTCGCAGTTATAAAAAGTACCTTCTTCTATCGAAAAAACAGAGTCCGGCAATACGACGGTACATAACTTCTTGCAGCCGCTGAAAGCGTAGGAACCTATACTCTTGACGGCTTGTGGAATTTCAATGTCCGAGATGCCTGTGTTCGCAAAAGCGGTGCGTCCTATCGTTTGGAGGGAATCTGGCAGGGTGATGGAAGATAGTCTCTCAAAAGAGTAGAACAGTTGGGACGGGATTGTCGTGACATCCTTTCCTATGGTGACGTCGTATAGTGTGTTTTTGTTGTCTTTGGGGACATCATTGTAAAACGGAGGGTAGTATTGTGTTGAAGGCCATTCTTCGCTTTCGTTGTACTGCAAGTCTCTGCCAAGGTATAATTTATTTATTCTGCAATCGGCAAACACCCCCTCTCTGTAATATTTAAATCCGGTGGTTTTGGCATCCAGGAATAATGGTTGTTTACCGTCTTCGATGGTCAGTTCGGATAGTGAACTGCAACCGGCGAATGCTTCGCCATGGATATAAGTGACGGTGCTCGGGATTGTGATGGATGTCAATTTGGTACAGTTGATGAACGCATTTTCTGCAATCGTGTTAACGGTGTAGGTCGTTCCGTCGTATGTTATGTGGCTTGGGATTTTGACTTCTCGGAAATAGTAACCGTGGTTGTACTCCATACTAAAATAAGTTACGGAGGCTGTATTGTAATTTAGGTTATAGGCAATTCCGCCAACGGCACAGTCATAAGCAAAGGTCTTCTGTCCTATACAGAAGGTGGTTAATAATACAAGTAATATATTTTTCATATTGATGTTTGGGTTATGAAAAAGGCGTGCAACCATTCTTTAGATTGCCTTTTGTTGGGTTACCGCCAAGTGACCTTCTGCATACAAGCAACAAAATAGCTCACGCCTTATTGGCGTGAACTCCCAGTCTGCTTGTTCTTATGCAGTGAATGTTTGGCGGTATTCGACAAAAGAAGAACAAGAGCTAAAAGCTCAATATTTTATATGTTCATTTCAAGTTATGGAATGGAACGCTTTCTCGGTTTGTTAATATGCCGCGTATTCCAACGCGGTAGATTCTTACTCGGATTAATGAAATGCAGCCTTGTCGAGCATGCTGTCCTTTTTTTGCGTCTCATTCATTTTACTGTCTGTTTCTTCACCTCCTTTTTTGAACATTGTATTCCTATAGTATGCAAAGTTAATTTTTTGCAAGAGAATAAAGTAGTAAAATCCCTAAATTTTCATTGTATCATTATTTTATTCTTGTTTTTTAAGAATGTCCGGTAGATAAAATCAATGACGTCCTGAAGAAATTTTCTTCTGGACGTCATTTTTTTGAATGTGAATTCTTCTGTCTGTCTCCATCGTTTCCGTTTATTTCTGCGTCTGGTAAAATTGATTGATAGCAGATAGCATGGCAGACGCAAGGGCGAATCGCTTCGGCCTTTGGAGGGGGTTAAATAAACGTTATCGTGTGACAGGCATCTTCCAAGCGTCATGTTCTGAAAGGTGCCACATTCGTCCGTTATGTTGCGGACGAAATAAGCCGATCCTTGTGATAGAAAAGACGGTTCTTAGAATCTGAGTGGAATCATCGCCTAACCCTCGAAGCGAGATGCCGCAGTTTGAACAGGCAGGTTTTCTGACTTATTCCCGTATCAAAAACCTTCCCGACCCCGTGATGGATTTGAGGCAGTGGTATGAGTCTTCCTTTTGATACGCTTTCTGGAATTTACAGCAGCGGGACTGTCCGGGATTTCCACCCGATTCCCTTTTCATCCGGAATGCCGATCGGCAGACAGGACACCTGTTTCGGGGCAAAGATAGTGTTTTTGCGTGGGTTGGCCAAAGTTTTTCCTTTTTATTTGCAGAGTTTCAATACGCGTGTTTCTGATGTAATGATGTTCATCCGGTGAGTGACAAAAATCAAGGTCTTATCGCCATAATGGCTACAGATATTTTGCCATAGCCGTTTCTCGGTTGCGGTGTCGAGTGAGGAAGTGGCTTCGTCGAATAGTAATATACCGCCCGGACGCAGTAAAGCGCGGGCGATGGCAACACGTTGCGACTGTCCTTCGCTTAATCCCGTGCCTTGTTCGCCGCAACGGCTGTCCAGGCCTTCGGGTAGTTGGAATACGAAATCGGCGCAGGCGTGGGCAAGTGCGGCTTGCATCTCTTCATCTGTGGCGTGCGGGTTGCCGAGCAACAGGTTTTCCCGTATGGTACCGCTAAAGAGGGTGTTTCCCTGTGGGACGTATGTGAAGCAGGAGCGGGTACCTGCGTTGCATTCGGATTGCCTGCCATGGTTGTCGTATAATATGATTTTTCCCGCAGTGGGGTGGATTAAGGAAAGCATCAGGCGTATTAAAGTCGTTTTCCCTGCACCGGTTTCCCCTATCACGGCCGTATGGCTGCCTGGCGGGAAATCGTAGGTGA
Source organism: Paraprevotella xylaniphila YIT 11841 (assembly GCF_900683745.1). Lineage (NCBI taxonomy): Bacteria > Pseudomonadati > Bacteroidota > Bacteroidia > Bacteroidales > Prevotellaceae > Paraprevotella > Paraprevotella xylaniphila. The sequence goes on along the minus strand of NZ_LR215980.1, from coordinate 2,067,876 downwards.
AATCTTGCAGCACGTGGCGGCCTCCCTTATCGTATGCGTATGAGACCTGATGGAAGCGTATGCCGGAGGGCGAACCCATCCGGGTTCCTTCGGGATACTTTTCCAAGGGGATTTCTTCCAATTGCATGAGGCGTTCGCCGGCTGTAAAAGCATTGACGAAAATAGGAATGAAACGGCTCATGTCCCGGAACGGTCCTTGTATTTGTCCTACAAGTTGGATAAAGGCTATCATCATGCCGTAGGTGATCGTCCCTTCGTGCAGCCGGGCGGCTCCCCAAAGAAAGGCCACGAGGTAGCACCCCATGAATCCGGCACTGAGGAAAGACGAGGAGATGGACGAAAAGCGGGTGCGCGTCTTGATTTGGTCACGTAAGTCCTGTTGTATGTTATCCAACCGTTGTACCATAACGGACTGTTGTTCCAATGTCTGTACAATCATCTGGTGCTGTATCGTTTCTTGCAGTATGCTTTGGATACGGCTGTCCGTATTCCTGATTTCGCGGGTCAGTTTGCGCATACGTTTCATATATACTTTGCTCAATACCATGAAGAGCGGAATGATGGCCACAGTGAGACAAGCCAATGAAGCATCCATGGAATACAGGAATAAGAACGCGCCTGCCAACCGTATGCACACGGCGATAATGGAAGGAGCCGTTTCGGTGACGGCATTCACCACGTCGGTGACATCTCGCTCTAGCCTGTTCAGGAGGTCACCGCTGTGGCGTCGGTTCCGGTCTTTCCACTCGCTGTGGAGCAAACGGTCGAAATAGAATCGTTGCATGTGGTTTTGTGCCTTGACTCCCAAAATGGCCTTGACCCAACGTGAAGCGAAATGGATGCAGAGCTGTGACAACAGGATACCGATGAGTAGTGCGGCGGCTATGGATAAACTTCCGGGGGCTTTATAGGTCGCGATGTCGATGGTCCATTTGGTGGCAGCGATGAACATGAAATCCAACAATACGGTGGAACAGCCGAGCAGGGTGTTCAGTCCCGTTTGCAGTCGGTGGTGTCGCAGGATATTCCACAGCCATTGGAGCAAACGTAGGGTGGAATAGGTTGACGTAGAGGAGCGAAAGGCGTTCAACATGATTCTTCCCTTGGGTCGGCACCCCACATGAGTTTCTCACGTAAGGTGGAGTAAAACGAATGGTTCTTGCGTTGCAATACCTTTATATTATAAGGAGCTCGACGAAGGATGAGGCGTGTGGCTTCGGTGCAGGCTTCGCTGCGTCCGTCTATAGCCACGAGGAAATTATGGTTGCGGGATTCTACCGACAGGGTAAGTTCCACTTGGTCGCGGAGCGTGATGGGGCGTGCGTTCAGGCTGTGGGAGGCTACGGGTGTAATGCAGAATGTACCGGATTGGGGCACGATGATGGGGCCTCCTACGCTCAAGGCATAACCGGTGGAACCGGTGGGCGTGTTGATGATGAGGCCGTCAGCCTGATAAGTGGCCAGAAATTCGCCATTCACTTCCACCCGGATGGAAATCATGGAGGAATTGTCCCGTTTCAGGACGGCCACTTCGTTCAGGGCGTATGGGTATCCGGAGAGTTCCGGACCTTCGTATTTTACTTCGATGACGCTACGCTCGTCAATTTTGTATGTGTGGTTGTAGATGTCGTCGATGCATTCATTGATTTCTTCCGGAGACACGTCGGCTAAGAAGCCGAGCCGCCCCATGTTGATTCCTAATATAGGTATGTCTTTATTTCCCACCCGGCTGGCTGCGGCCAGAAAAGTACCGTCACCTCCCATGCTGACTGCGATGTCAGCCTGAAAGTCGCTGTCTGATATTAGTCCGGTAGGGATGACATCGAAATGAAGTTCCTGTTTAAGGTAAGTGTAGAAAGCCGTGTCAATATAGAGTTCGGCTCCACGGGCGGTCAACAAGGAAATGAGTTGTTTGACCGAAGCCGACTTTTTAGCTTGATAGATGTTGCCGAACAGGGCGAATTTGAGTCTTTCTGCCATTCTCCTAATATTAATTAAGACTTTTACTGCGGTTATAGAGCCGCAAATATAGTATTTTTTTCTAACTTTGCCCTATTGGTGACAAATTATAATTGAAAGAGAAATGACGAAATTAAGTGTGAACATTAATAAGGTGGCTACTCTGCGTAATGCGCGGGGAGGCAATAATCCGGACGTCGTGCAGGTGGCATTGGATTGTGAAAAGTTCGGGGCACAGGGCATCACGGTGCATCCCCGTCCCGATGAGCGCCACATCCGTTACCAGGACGTGTATGACCTAAAAGCTGTTTTGCGTACGGAGTTCAACATCGAAGGCAATCCGGTGGACAAGTTCAATGATTTGGTGTTGAAAGTACGACCCACACAGGTAACATTGGTGCCCGATGCCCCCGACCAGATTACGTCGAATACGGGTTGGGACACGAAAAAGAATCTTTCGTTTCTGACGGAGATCATAGGGGAATTTAAGGAAAAAGGGATTCGTACTTCCGTTTTTGTCAATGCCGAAGCGGAGATGGTGGAATATGCGGCAAAAGCGGGGGCGGACCGGGTGGAACTTTATACGGAGCCGTACGCTTCGGCTTATGCAGGAAGTCCGGAGGATGCTGTCCGTCCTTTCGTGGAGGCAGCACGGACGGCTCGCGGTTTGGGGTTAGGGCTGAATGCCGGTCATGACTTGAGCTTGGAGAACTTGAAATACATGCATGAACAGATAGGGTGGATTGATGAAGTAAGCATCGGTCACGCACTGATTTGTGACGCTTTGTATCTCGGGTTGGAAGAGACCGTCAAGCGCTATCTGGAGTGTTTGAAATAGAAAATCCGGACGTGTCGGAATGATGGAAATGGACTTGCAAGGATGGTTGACAAGCGTGTTGGCTTCGTGGGGATTGGTTTCGGTAGCTAGTGTCTTGACGCACGGAGTCATGTTGGTCTTGTTGGTAGGTGTAGCTTTTCTGGCTGATGCGGTTTGCCGTTGTTTCTTGCTGAAGGCTGTGGCTCGTTTGGTGAAGCATACCAAGGCTACGTGGGACGATGTGGTATTCGACCATAAGGTGATGGTACGGTTGAGCCGTATGGTGGTGCCGGTGGTGATATATTGCTTTGTACCCGTAGTTTTTGCCGATACGAATGGAAGTACGGTTGATTTTGTCCGACGAATCAGTTTTGTATTTATTGTTCTTTCTTTTTTGGGTTTTATTCATGCTTTTTTAAGGGCTGTTTATAGTGTCTATAGCGATAAGGAAGCCTTTCGGAACCGTCCTTTGAAGAGTTTGTTGCAGACACTTCAGGTGGTGGCATGGTTCGTGGGCGGTATAATCATGCTCAGCGAGCTGATAGATAAGGATCCCGTTTCGCTGTTGGCTGGATTAGGTGCTTCGGCTGCTGTTTTGATGTTGGTTTTTAAAGATACCATTATGGGGTTCGTCAGTGGGGTACAGTTGTCGGCCAATGATATGCTGAAAGTGGGAGATTGGATAAAAGTGCCCAAATATGATGCCGACGGGGTCGTGACGGAAGTGACGCTGAACACCGTGAAAGTCCGTAATTGGGACAATACCGTGACCACGGTACCGCCATACGTCTTAGTCAGTGACTCGTTTCAGAATTGGAATGCGATGCGCGAAAGCGGCGGACGTCGTATCAAACGGTCTGTCAATATAGATATGAGCAGTGTGAAGTTTTGTACGCCGGAGATGTTGGAGCGTTTTCGCAAGATAAGTTTGCTGAAAGACTATATAGAAAGGAAAGAACAGGATTTGCAGGATTATAATGCGGCTCATTCCATCGATGATACCGTAAAGGTCAATGGCCGCCGCCAGACCAATTTAGGGGTGTTCCGGGCTTATTTGACGGCATACTTGCGGAGCTTGCCTTATACCAATCAGGAACTGCATTGCATGGTCCGCCATTTGCAGCCGACGGACAGGGGAATTCCTGTGGAACTGTATTTCTTTTCGACGGTGAAAGACTGGATTCCTTATGAAGAAATCCAGGCCGATGTCTTCGACCATGTCCTGGCAGTGATTCCGGAGTTCGACTTGCGGGTTTTCCAATCACCTTCGGGAGCGGATGTGCAACGCATGGCGTGGCAAGAGAAGAATTGATTTAACTTATAAATATTCATTATTAAATACAGAAGGATGGAAACAGTATATTTGTTTTTTGCCGAAGGCTCGGAAGAAGTGGAAGCTTTGGCTGTGGTAGATATTTTGCGCCGTGCAGGAGTGGAAACCCGTATCGTTTCGGTGACGGGCGACAAGATGGTGACCGGGTCGCATGGCATCCGTGTTGAGGCCGATATGTTGATAGAAGAAGTTGATTTTTCCAAGGCTGCCATGTTGGTATTGCCTGGCGGGTTACCCGGTTCATACAATCTGGCCGGACACGAAGGTCTGGCCGAAGGTATCATGCAGCAGTATAAGGCAGGTAAACCGTTGGCGGCTATTTGTGCGGCTCCTTTGGTCTACGGTCGTATGGGATTGCTGAAAGGACTGAAGGCGACTTGCTATCCCGGATTTGAAGAGAACTTGGAAGGGGCTTCTTATACAGGTAATCTTGTGGAGGAGGACGGCTTGTTCATTACCGGAAAAGGGCCGGCTGCCGTATTTGAATTCGGTTATGCCATCGTGGCCAAGCTGGCCGGTCAAGACAAGGCGGAAGCCGTGAGAAACGGAATGTTGTACAACGAAGTGGCTCGATGAAGAAATATGCGATCGTGGTGGCCGGAGGGAAAGGACTGCGTATGGGGGGCGAAATTCCCAAGCAGTTCATTCCGGTCCAAGGTCGACCGGTGTTGATGCGGACGTTGGATGTATTTCATGCCTATGACGAAAGTGTGGAACTGATTGTGGTATTGCCGGTTGCACAGCAGGGCTATTGGAATGAATTGTGTCGTGAATATGACTTCCGCATTCCTTATCATTTGGCCGACGGAGGAGAGACACGCTTTCATTCTGTGGCCAACGGTTTGGCAGAGGTGCCGGATGGGGAAACGGATGCTTTGGTGGCCGTGCACGATGGCGTACGTCCTTTTGTGTCTCGTGAAGTCATTGCGGCATGTTATGAATCTGCTTTCCGGGAACGTACTGCCATACCTGTTGTCGAAGTCGTGGAGACACTGCGTTGTCTGGAATCCAACGGGGCGGAGGGAGACAGTATAACCGTAGACCGTGCACAATATCGTTTGGTGCAGACCCCGCAGGCTTTTCGGGCCGATGTGCTGAAAACCGCTTACCGGCAAGAATACCGTCCGTTTTTCACCGACGATGCTTCTGTGGTGGAAGCTATGGGGGTACAGGTGAAGTTGGTGCCGGGCAACCGTGAGAATATAAAGATAACCACACCTTTCGATTTAAAGGTAGCCGAAGCTCTTTTATCTGATTGACCGATGATAGACCTTGATCGCCAAGACATCAAGTTCCTGCCGGGAGTGGGGCCGCAGCGTGCCAAACTGCTCGGAGATGAGTTGCAAATCCGTACTTTGCATGATTTGTTGTACACCTTTCCTTATAAGCATATAGACCGTACGCGGCTTTATTATATCCATGAGTTGACGGCCGATATGCCTTACGTGCAGATTCGCGGTCAGATATTGAGCTTTGATACGGAGGGAGAGGGGCGGAAACGGCGTTTGGTGGCTCATTTTACCGATGGGCAGGGAGTTGTGGACTTGATTTGGTTCAATGGCATAAAATATATTTTGTCAGCCTATAAGACGCGGACGGATTATATCGTGTTCGGGCGGCCGAGTGTTTTCAACGGGCGAATCAACATCGCTCATCCTGATGTGGACAAGGCCGATGAATTGCGTTTGAACACAATGGGGCTTCAGCCTTATTACACGACTACGGACAAAATGAAACGGGCCGGACTGAATTCCCGTTCTATAGAACATTTCACGGCGACTTTGTTTGAACGTTTGGATGCCGAAATCCCGGAAACCTTGCCGCCTTATTTAGTAAGCGCGTTGAATCTGGTGTCTTTGGATGAAGCACTTCGCCATGTGCATTATCCGACTTCTGCGGAAGATTTGCGGAAGGCACAATTCCGTTTGAAGTTCGAAGAACTTTTCTATATTCAATTGAATATAATAAAGTATGCGCGTGAGCGTCGGCAGAAATATCGTGGTTATGTGTTTGCCCGTGTAGGCGAGTTGTTTCATACGTTTTATGAAAAGAATCTGCCGTTTGAGCTGACCGGGGCGCAAAAAAGAGTCATTCGTGAGATTCGTCAGGACATGGGGAGCGGCCGGCAAATGAACCGTTTGTTGCAAGGCGACGTAGGCAGCGGGAAGACACTGGTGGCCTTGATGAGTATCTTGATTGCTTTGGACAATGGTTTTCAGGCTTGTATCATGGCACCTACCGAGATTCTGGCGGAGCAGCATTATGTGACTTTCCAGAACTTGTTGTCCGGGATGCCCGTTAGGGTGGAACTGCTGACAGGGACGGTGAAAGGAAAGCGGCGACAGGCTGTTTTGGACGGATTGAAAGACGGTGAGGTACGGATTCTGGTCGGGACGCATGCCGTGTTGGAAGACACGGTGCTTTTTAAGTCTTTGGGCATGGTCGTGATAGACGAGCAGCATCGTTTCGGTGTGGCTCAGCGCGCCCGTTTGTGGGCTAAAAACAGCAATCCTCCTCATGTACTGGTGATGACGGCCACGCCAATACCCCGTACCTTGGCCATGACCTTGTATGGCGACCTCGACGTGTCGGTTATCGACGAGCTGCCTCCCGGGCGCAAGCCGATTCAGACGGTTCATCAGTTTGACAATCGGCGGGAGAGCCTGTACAGGGGGCTGCGTTCGCAGTTGAACGAAGGCCGGCAGGCATACGTGGTATACCCGTTGATTAAGGAAAGCGAGAAGATGGACATCAAGAACCTTGAAGAGGGGTATGAGCAGTTGTGCCGCGATTTGCCGGAATATAAGATAAGCCGGGTGCATGGTAAAATGAAAGCTGCAGAGAAGGAGGCCGAGATGCAAGATTTCATTTCAGGGAAGACCCAGATACTGGTGGCGACTACTGTGATTGAGGTCGGAGTGAACGTACCGAACGCTTCGGTCATGGTGATAGAGAATGCCGAACGTTTCGGACTGGCGCAGTTGCATCAGTTGCGTGGACGGGTGGGACGTGGAGCCGACCAGTCCTATTGCATTTTGGTCACCAAATATCAGCTTTCGGCGGATACACGCAAACGTATTCAAATCATGACGGAGACGAACGACGGGTTTGAAATAGCCGAGGCGGATTTGAAGTTGCGCGGTCCGGGCGATTTGGAAGGCACGCAGCAAAGCGGGGTTTCGTTTACGTTGAGGTTGGCCAATTTGGCACGTGACGGACAGGTGCTGCAGTTGGCGCGGGAGACGGCCGAAAAAGTGTTGGACGATGATCCGCATTGCGCAGCTTCAAAGAATGATATTCTATGGAGACAGTTAAATAAATTAAGGAATAAGACTGTGAATTGGGGGGTGATTTCTTGAAAAAATGATCTTTGGAGGAAAAATACTGTTAATTTTCTTGGGCTTTTGTTATGGAAAGATTATCTTTGTCGCCGTTAGTGTTTAGAATACGCTAATTAAATATGTTTAATTCAAAAAGTCTATATTCATGGAGAAAACCTTGGTCTTGTTAAAACCTTGTACATTACAGAGGGGGCTTGTAGGAGAAGTTATCAACCGTTTCGAGAAGAGAGGATTGAGGTTGGCCGGAATGAAAATGATGCAATTGACAGATGCGATATTGAACGAACATTATGCTCATTTGCGCGAGAAGTCATTCTTTCAGATTTTAAAGGATTCCATGATGTCGACTCCCGTGATTGCATGCTGCTTCGAAGGTATTGAGGCCGTAAACGTAGTACGGGCGATGGCAGGGGCTACAAATGGCAGGAATGCCCTTCCGGGCACTATTCGTGGTGACTATTGTATGAGTAACCAACAAAATATCGTCCACACGTCCGATTCATTGGAGAATGCGAAAATAGAATTGGCGCGTTTCTTCAAGCCGGAGGAGATTTTTGAGTACGAATCTTCCAATTTGGGTTATTTGTATGCCTTAGATGAATTATAATAAGAGAAGATAAGCGAACTTTATAATATTAATAATTAAATGTTTTTCAATTTCAAAAGACTTAAGACAGGAGCTGTAGTGGTTTTGGCCGTGCTTAGTTTGCCGGTATCAGGGCAAGATTTGTTGGCTCGCCAGGCACCTATAGACAAAAAGATGAGAGCCATAGATTCTGTCGCTTTACAGCGTTTGGTAGGTGACGAACAGCTTGAAAATCCCGCGTTTGGTCTTTATCCCGATTGGAACAACCAATATGCCCATCGTTATGATGTAGAATTGCCGGAAGAATACAAGATAGACTTGCGGCATTTCTGCATGCCGACGCCGAGCACGAGAATTACTTCTAATTACGGTTATCGTGCAAGTTTCCGTCGTCAGCATAAAGGGTTGGACATCAAGGTGTACATCGGGGATACCATACGTTCGGCGTTTAGCGGAAAAGTGCGTATCGTGGATTACGAAAGAAGAGGATACGGGAATTATATTGTTATCCGCCACCCTAATGGTTTGGAAACGATATACGGCCATTTGTCCAAACACCTTGTGAAGGAAAACCAAATTGTGAAAGCAGGAGAACCTATTGGCTTGGGAGGAAATACGGGACGTTCTACCGGTTCTCATTTGCATTTTGAAACACGTTTCTTGGGGCAAGCCATCAACCCGGCTGAAATGTTTGATTTCGTGGCTCAGGACGTGACGGGGGATTATTACATCTTCCGTTCCAATAAAGGAAAGTCTGAATTGGCAAAGAACGAGACAAATGTCCGGCCCAAACCTACTGCGAGGCCTCGTTCTAAAGTGCACCGTGTGAAATCGGGTGAGAACCTTTCGGTTATTGCTTCAAAATGTGGGACGACGGTTGCTAAGTTATGTAAGTTGAACGGAATAACCCGGACTACGGTACTCCGTCCGGGACAAATACTTAAGTATTCATAAGCATTAGATTTAATAAGCAAGGAAGAGGTGCTCCGTAAGGTCGGGACATCTCTCTTTTGCTGTTTATTTGGGGGTGAGGACGGTTGAAGTAAACGGGTTTTAATCTCCTGAGAACGATTTTTTTGTTCTGCTGAGAATGATTTCATCCTGCGCCAAATGATTTTTTCGTCATGAGCTGCGTGAGGTGTCGAGGACTGTAGGGCGTTCGTTGTTTTCACTCTGCTTACAATATGAAAAATACAGGGATAGGTTCGCATCCTTCAGACTTCTTCTGTTTCAGTTATTTATGGTGAACTTTCTTATCCGGTAACTTTCACCTTGTTTTCACCGTTAGCATTCTTGCTTTTTAGGAAATACTTGATGTACACTGTGTTATGGTGAAAGAACATGAAAAGGCCGTTCGCGTTTGCGTATTCTACGGTCTCTTTTTGTTTTATTCGATGATTTGTACTACCTTTGCACATTGCATGTTGTGGTATGCCTAAACGGTAAAATATGGATACACAAGGACAATTTGAGCAAATAATGAAGGAGTGTCGGGAGCTGTTCGCCAAAAAGTTGCATGATTACGGTGCGGCGTGGCGTATCATGCGTCCTGCTTCGGTGACGGATCAGATATTTATCAAGGCCAATCGTATCCGTAGTTTGGAAGTGAAAGGGGTCTCGTTGGTCGGTGAGGGCATCCGTCCGGAGTTCATGGCTATCGTGAATTACAGTATTGTCGGCCTGATACAGTTGGAGTTGGGCTATGCCGATGCGGAAGATATGGCAGCTGAATGTGCTTTGGAATATTATGACAAATATGCGGGGCTTTCACTCGCTTTGATGTTGAAGAAAAACCACGATTACGATGAGGCCTGGCGCGGCATGCGCATCAGTTCTTATACAGACCTTATCCTGATGAAGCTTTACCGGACCAAGCAGATTGAGGCTTTGGCGGGGCAGACTTTGGTGTCGGAGGGAGTGGATGCCAACTACATGGACATGATGAATTATGCCGTATTCGGGCTGATAAAATTGACGTTCGGTGAATAGGTTGGGATATAAATTACGTTGGGTTGCCGTGAATGTCAGCCGTTTGTTGTTGGCTGTGACTTTCGTCTTCTCTGGATTGGTGAAAGTGGTTGACCCGCGTGGTACCCAATATAAATTCGACGACTATTTTCAGGCATTCGGTTGGTCGGAATGGATTCCCGGTTTTTTGCCGCTCTGGTTGGCGGTCCTTTTGGCTGTATTTGAATTTTGTATAGGGATATATCTATTCTTTGGCATACGTCGACGTACGACTTCCTGGCTTTTTTTGTTGTTCATGAGTGTGATGACTCCTCTGACGCTTTATCTGGCTTTGGCCAATCCCGTGTCAGACTGCGGATGTTTCGGAGATGCCGTGTCGTTGACGAACTGGGAGACGTTCGGCAAGAATGTCGTGCTGTTGGGCTTATCCGTGCTTGTTTTTCGTTACCGTCGGTTGATGGTGCGCTTTGTTTCCGAACGCAACCAGTGGATGATTTCCCTCTATTCTATCTTTTTTGCCTTTGTTCTGGCGGGTTTCTGTATCTATTATCTTCCGGTTTTCGATTTCCGTCCTTATCATATCGGAGTAAACCTGCCCCAAGCGATGGTGGTTCCGGAAGGAGAGGAGGAGCCGGAGTATCTTACGACATTCGTACTTGAAAAGGATGGAGTAAAGAAAGAATTCACTACGGAAGATTATCCCGAGGATACGGCCTGGCATTTTGTGGATAGCCGGACGGTGTTGGTGAAAGAAGGATATGTGCCCCCCGTACATGATTTTTCGATTATGACGTGGCCTGATGGTGAGGATATCACGGAGCAGGTTTTGTCGGACAAAGGATATACTTTCTTATTAATCTCTCCTTATCTGGAGTTTGCGGACGACAGCAATATAGACCGTATCAATGAACTCTATGATTATTGCGGCGAACATGGTTATGCCTTTTATTGTCTGACGGCATCCGGTGATGGCATGATTGGGCGATGGCAGGATTTGACGGGGGCGGATTATCCTTTTGGCATGACGGATGAAATCACTTTGAAAACCATCGTGCGCTCCAATCCCGGGTTGGTGTTGTTGAAAGAGGGTACGGTGTATAACAAATGGAGTTGTAACAACCTTCCGAAAGAAGAGGACCTGAATATGCCGTTGGAAGATAGTGAATTGGGGCGTTTGCAGTCGGCATCGCGGATGATGACGACGCTGCGTGTCGTCCTATGGTTCCTTGTCCCTCTGTTTGTGTTGGTGTTTGCCGACCGGATATGGATAGGAAGCAAGATGTATAGGCGAATGAAACATAAAAATAGAATTATCAACCTTTTAAAAAGAAAAGAAATGAGAAAGAAAATTGTAGCAGGTAACTGGAAGATGAACCTGAATTTGCAGGAAGGTGTAGCTTTGGCTACTGAGTTGAATGTGGCTTTGGCTGCCGACAAACCAAATTGTGACGTGGTCATCTGTACACCGTTTATTCACTTAGCTTCCGTAGCCGCAGTATTGGATGCCCAGACTATCGGCTTGGGTGCAGAGAATTGTGCAGACAAGGAAAAAGGTGCATACACTGGCGAAGTGTCTGCCGAGATGGTAAAATCTACCGGTGCGCAGTATGTCATCTTAGGCCATTCGGAGCGTCGTGCTTACTATGGCGAGACAGCTGAAATCCTGAAAGAGAAAGTAAACTTGGCTTTGGCCAATGGTTTGAAAGTCATTTTCTGTATCGGCGAGGTACTGGAAGAGCGCGAGGCAGACAAGCAGAACGAAGTGGTGAAGGCTCAGTTGGCCGGTTCTTTGTTCGATTTGACGGCAGAACAGTTCTCCAACATCATTTTGGCCTACGAACCGGTATGGGCTATCGGCACGGGAAAGACGGCTACGGCTGAACAGGCGGAAGAGATGCATGCTTTCATTCGTACGACTATTGCCGAGAAGTTCGGCGTTGAGGCTGCCGAGAATGTTTCTATCCTTTATGGTGGAAGCTGCAAGCCTTCGAACGCAAAAGAGATTTTTGCAAAGCCCGACGTGGACGGTGGTTTGATTGGTGGTGCTGCTTTGAAGTGTGCAGACTTCAAGGGTATCATTGATGCTTGGAAAGCTTAATCAGAGTAGAAAAACGGAGTCATTCCGAGGTCGCCTTTGTGTCTCGGAATGGCTCTCTTTTATGGTTTTATATTCAAAAGGCTATATGATGAAAAGATTCTTCCTATCGTTGTTTTGGTGTGCCGTAAGTTGGCTTCAGGTTTCAGCGCAACAGAAGTTTGTGGACAAGTTGGTGAAGCCTGTGGACGGGCAGGGGACGGTACGTGTGATTCAGGATGCCGAGATTACCCGGATGGTAAATGGCACAGGGGCGGGGAATGAAAATTCCACTTCACTTGCGGCTTCCGGACGTATATCCCAGTCGATAACGGAGAATGGTAATTCATCTGTAGGCCATAAGCCCGTACGGAAAATGAAAGCCAACGGCTACCGGATTCAGGTTTATGCGGGGGGGAACTCCAGGACAGCCCGCCAGGAGGCGCAACGGATGGCCGGAAAAGTGAAGAGTTACTTCAGCGACATGGCTACTTATACCCATTTCCAGAGTCCGCGTTGGATTTGCAGGGTGGGTGATTTCAGAACGTACGAGGAGGCCAATCAGGCTTTGCACGAATTGCGTGCAACCAAGCAATTCGATGAGGCATTGATTGTAAAATCTGTAATTCAAATACCTTATTGAACAGATGGAATGTCAGGTTTATAACGAAACGGTACAACGGGAATTAGAAACCCACTATAAGGCTGTTCTGGCTTTGTTGGGTGAAGATACCGAACGTGAAGGATTGCAAAAGACGCCTTATAGGGTGGCCAAGGCGATGCAGACGTTGACGCGGGGATATGCCGAAGATCCGAAAGAGATTCTGAATTCGGCCAAGTTCAAGGAAGACTACCGTCACATGGTGATAGTGAAAGACATAGATTTCTTCTCTTTGTGCGAACATCACATGCTGCCTTTTTACGGGAAAGCGCATGTGGCTTATATACCCAATGGATACATTACGGGGTTGAGCAAGATTGCCCGTGTGGTGGACAGCTTTTCCCATCGTCTTCAGGTACAGGAAAGGATGACGCTCCAGATTCGGGATTGCATACAAGAAGCGTTGAACCCGTTGGGCGTGATGGTCGTAGTGGAAGCTCGGCACATGTGTATGCAGATGCGTGGAGTGGAAAAGCAAAATTCGGTGACTACGACCAGTGATTTTACAGGAGCGTTTAATCAGGCTAAAACCCGGGAGGAGTTTCTCAACCTTATTCATCGTGATTCTCTATAACAATCCGTAAAATTAAGAATAAATAGCTGACATGATGATGAAATCGGGTGTTCTGGCACTGTAGTTGTAGTTTACTATAATAAAGTGAAGTTGTTTAATTTTTAATATATACGAATATGATTTCAGACAAATTGCAGAAAGCTATTAACGAACAAATCGTGGCCGAGATGTGGTCGGCTAACTTGTATTTATCCATGTCCTTCTATTTGCAGAGGGAAGGTTACGACGGTTGTGCCGCATGGATGAAGAAACAGTCTCAGGAAGAATTGGAGCATGCTTACGACATGGCGAATTACGTCATCAAACGTGGTGGAGTGGCCAAGGTAGATAAGATTGATGTGGTTCCACAGGAATGGGACGGTGTATTAGGCGTTTTTGAAAATGTGTACGAGCATGAATGTCAGGTATCCAAGTTAATTGAAAACGTGGTGAAAGTGGCTTCCGAAGAAAAGGATATGGCTTCTCAGGATTTCTTGTGGGGATACGTGCGTGAGCAAGTGGAAGAGGAATCTACGGCGCAAGGTATTTTGGAAAAGATCCGTAAAGCCGACAAGGCCGCTTTGCTGTTCATTGACGATAAGTTAGGACAGCGGTTATGATTCGTGGGTAGTATTTATATGCCACATATAAGGAAATCGTTTCTCGATTGTGTCGGGGAACGATTTTTGTTTTCTTTTTGTTATAAAATGATAGCGGAGTGTTACGTTATTTCCCTTTTTTGCGTATCTTTGTCCGAGTAAAGACAAAGGGGTGCCCGGACAGGGGCTGAGATTATACCCTCGAACCTGATGCAGTTCGTACTGCCGTAGGGATTGGATTTCCATTATCTTTCCATATTGCCGTTTGTGGTGCTTCTTTGTACTTGCTTTTTCAGAAATCATTAAAAGTAGATGAAATGAAAATTTTGGTGAATAACAAAGAAGTGGAAACGGCTGCCGTTTCGATTTCTGCATTGATGGAAGAACTATCGCTTCCGTTTCAGGGGGTGGCTGTGGCCGTGGAGAACCGTTTGGTGCCCCGTACCCAGTGGGCCGATTATGTGTTGACCGAGGGGGTGAGCATTGTCGTTATCAAAGCGGCATGCGGAGGGTAGCGTCCGGTTGGTATTTGTAGGACACTGGTGTTCAAGAATTTTAATTTAATATCATAGCATAGGACAATGGAAAAATTAGTCATAGCAGGACGGGAGTTTGCTTCCCGTTTGTTTTTAGGTACAGGTAAGTTTGATTCCAACGACCTGATGGCCCGTTCCATCATGGCTTCCGGAACGGAAATGGTGACGGTAGCCATGAAGCGTATCGAACTGGAAGACAAGGAGGATGACATGCTGAAGCATATCGTGCGTCCCGAGATACAATTATTGCCGAACACGTCGGGTGTCCGGAATGCCGAAGAAGCCGTGTTCGCAGCCCAGATGGCACGCGAGGCATTCGGTACGAACTGGTTGAAGTTGGAAATTCATCCCGACCCACGTTACCTGTTGCCCGATTCCACGGAGACCCTGAAGGCCACGGAGCAGTTGGTGAAGTTGGGCTTTGTCGTATTGCCTTATTGTCAGGCCGATCCTACGCTTTGCAAACATCTGGAAGAAGCCGGAGCGGCCACAGTCATGCCTTTGGGAGCACCCATCGGGACAAACAAGGGATTGCAGACCCGTGATTTCCTGCGTATCATCATAGAGCAGGCCAATGTGCCGGTTGTCGTGGATGCCGGTATCGGGGCACCCAGTCATGCCGCCGAGGCCATGGAGATGGGAGCTTCTGCCTGTTTGGTGAATACGGCCATAGCCGTGGCCGGCGACCCGGTGGCGATGGCCATGGCTTTCAAGCAGGCTGTGGAATCCGGACGTATGGCATACGAAGCCGGATTGGGATTGCAGGCAGACAGTTTCGTGGCAGAGGCGAGTTCGCCCCTGACGGCATTTTTGAACGACTAAACGGGAAGAAGATATGTTTTCGGACGAATTGGAAAAGATTTCATGGGAGGAAACCACGGCGCGGATCAATGCCAAGACGGAAGCCGACGTGCGCCGTGCCCTCTCGAAAGCACATTGTGACGTGGACGATTTCATGGCTTTGGTGTCTCCGGCAGCCGCTCCCTATTTGGAGACAATGGCGCGGTTGAGCCGTAAATATACCGAAGAGCGTTTCGGCAAGACCATGTCCATGTTCATACCTTTGTATATCACCAACTCCTGCACCAACTCCTGCGTGTATTGCGGTTTCCATATCAGCAACCCGATGCGCCGCACCATTCTGACGGAGGAGGAGATAGAGAACGAATACAAAGCCATCAAGAAGTTGGCACCTTTCGAGAACCTCTTGATCGTGACGGGAGAGAATCCGGCCAAGGCGGGCGTGCCTTATCTGGCGCGTGCCTTGGATTTGGCCAAACCCTACTTCAGTAACCTGAAGATAGAAGTGATGCCGCTCAAGGCCGAAGAGTATGAAGAACTGAAGGCACACGGGATGAACGGAGTCATTTGCTTCCAGGAAACGTATCACAAGGCAAACTATAACATCTACCATCCCCGGGGCATGAAGTCGAAATTCGAGTGGCGTGTCAACGGTTTCGACCGCATGGGGCAAGCCGGTGTGCATTCCATCGGGATGGGGGTACTCATCGGACTGGAGAAAGAATGGCGCACGGACATTACGATGATGGCTTACCATTTACGTTATTTGCAGAAGCATTATTGGCGGACGAAATACAGTGTGAACTTCCCCCGTATGCGGCCCTCCGAGAACGGGGGCTTCCAACCGAATGTCGTCATGAGCGACCGTGAACTGGCCCAAGTCACTTTTGCCATGCGTATTTTCGACCACGATGTGGACATTTCCTATTCCACACGCGAACCGGCGGCCATCCGTGACCACATGGCCACGTTGGGCGTGACCACGATGAGTGCGGAAAGCAAGACGGAACCGGGAGGATATTATACCTATCCGCAGGCGTTGGAGCAGTTCCATGTGAGCGACGAACGCACAGCCGTGGAGGTGGAGAAGGCATTGAGAAAGGCCGGTCGTGAACCGGTATGGAAGGATTGGGATGCCAGTTTCGATTTGCAATCTTATGTAAAATGCTGACCATGTCTGGGATGGAGGATAAAAAGTTAGGGCGCTACGAACGCCAGATCATGTTGCCGGAAATCCGTACCGGAGGGCAGGAACGCTTGCGGGCGGCGCGGGTGTTGGTTGTCGGGACGGGCGGGTTAGGCTCTCCCGTCTCGCTCTATCTGGCCGGTGCCGGAATAGGGCACATCGGGTTGGTGGATGATGACGAGGTGAGTACTACCAATTTGCACCGCCAAGTTCTTTATGCGGAGGCGGAAGTGGGGCTGCCCAAGGTGGTGTTGGCTGCCCGTCGGTTGCGTGCATTGAACAGCGATGTGGACGTGAAGCCGTACGCTTGTCGTCTGACACCGGATAATGCCGCCGGTATGATTCAAGGCTATGACATTGTGGTGGATGCTTGTGACAATTATCCGACCCGTTATCTTTTGAATGATGTTTGCAGGGCACAAGGTAAGCCATACGTTTACGGTGCCATCGAAGGGTTCTGTGGCCAGGTGTCCGTCTTCTGTCGTACTGCGGAAGCGAAGAGCTATCGGGATTTGTATCCGGACGAAGAGGCGGCGTATCGGTTGCCTCCGGCTTTTAAAGGCGTTGTGGGCATGACCCCGGCGATAGTAGGCAGTGTGCAGGCTCACGAAGTGATGAAGTTGGTTTGCGGTTACGGCGACGTGCTAGACGGCCGCTTGTGGACGATAGATTTGCGTACGATGCAGTCATACGTCATCGAACTTTAACCCCATAAATAGGTACGAAATGAAAAAGAGAGTGTTTTGCTGTTTGGCAAGTTTGCTTTGCTGGTCGGCGGTGGCTGTCCGTGCTGCGAAAGTGGATACGGTGGAGGTGCACAGCCGGAAGATGGGACGTGCGGTGCGTACCATAGTGATTTCTCCCGAAAAGACAGAAGGCAGGGGAGCGGCTGTGGTTTATCTGTTGCATGGTTATGGCGGAAACGAAACTACATGGCCCGGCTTGAAACCGGAACTCAAAGACTATGCCGACCGTGAGAATCTGATTTTCGTGTGTCCGGATGGAGAAAACAGTTGGTATTGGGATAGTCCGCTCAATGAAGATTCCCAGTTTGAGACGTTCGTCAGCCGGGAGTTGGTGTCTTACGTGGACGGGCATTACCGTACGCTGCCTTCTCGCGAGAAGCGGGCCATTACCGGATTGAGCATGGGAGGCCATGGTGCCCTATGGTTGGCCATACGCCATCAGGACGTTTTCGGGGCGGCGGGCAGTACGAGCGGCGGGTTGGACATCCGGCCTTTTCCGGACAACTGGGACATGAAGGCACAAATCGGGGCAAAAGATGCCGGGGTGTGCGATTGGGACGATTATACCGTCATCAACCAAACAGGCATACTCAAGGATGGTGCCCTACGGATTATTTTTGATTGCGGCTATGATGATTTCTTCTTTGAAGTCAACCAAGCCTTCCATCAAAAGTTGTTGGAACGAGGTGTCATGCACGACTTTATTGTGCGCCCCGGAGCGCATACGGGTGAATATTGGAACAATTCCATCGATTATCAAATCTTGTTTTTCTTGAAATTCTTCAGGGAAAGTCATTGACCGTTACGGGCCGTAGGGTGGTCATTTGGAGTTTTGCCGTGGGAGGGTGGATATCTTTTTCGCAGCTTGCCGGAGGTCCTCTAAGATATGGCTACGGATGAAACCTTGCGACGACAAGGCATAGTGTGTACACAAGAGGGCAAGGAACGAGCTGAAGATGAACAGTGTGCCGGTAGAAAAGAGGATGTTCCCCAATCCTACCAAGGGAGACATGATGCCGCCTACGGCAAAACCGGCAGTGCCGAGAAGCGCCGAAGCCACGCCTGCATTTTCTCTTTCGCATTCCATGGCCAACGTGTTGGAAGCGGTAAAGGTGATGCCTGCCATGGAGAGGAGGGCGAATACCAATGTCTCGTATATCCAAAAGCTGCATCCTTGCGACAAGGCTGCCAACCATGCGAAAGACAGCCACAACATGCCATTGCTGCCGATGTGCAATGCGTCTTTCATCGTGGGCAATTTGACCGCAACGGCCGATGCAACGGCCATGGCTATGGCATTTGCCCCGAAGCACAGGCTGAATTGCATGGCGGAAAGGCCGTAATGCTCCTGCATGATGAAAGGAGCCGATGCGATATTCACGAAGAGTATTCCCATCGTAAATCCGTATTGTAAAGTGTAGGCCAAATATTGCCGGTTGCGTAATACGAGGCCGAAGTTGCGGAGGATGTCGTTCCACCGGACGGAGGCGCGCTGTCCGGCCGGATGCGATTCCTCCATGCGGAAGCTGCCGGCCAGTAGAATCGTTCCCAATAAAAAGAGACTCCAGAAGATGCCTTGCCATCCGCTTGCATCGGCCAAGAAGCCTCCGGCTATGGGGGCTGCTACAGTGGCTACCCCGTTTATGCCTCCTATGACGGCCAATACACCGGCCAGTTCGCGGGCAGAATATTTGTCGGCTGCGATGGAACGGGAGAGGACGACACCGCCCGCCCCGGATACGCCTTGCAAGAAGCGTAAGGCGATGAATTGCAGGATGTTTTCGGAAAAAATGCAACCGGCTGTGGATAGCAGGAAAAGCATGAGTGCGACTAACAATACGGGACGTCGGCCGTATTTGTCACTCAACGGGCCGAAAAACAGTTGGCCTGCGGCAAGTCCGGCCATGCTGGTGGTCAGTCCAAGTTGCACCATGGAAGATGTGGTGCGGAAGTAGCCTGACATGGCAGGTAAGGTGGGCAGATACATGTCCATCACGAACGGTCCGAAGGCACTCAAGAGGCCCAAGAATAACAGGATGAATGTTTTTGAGTTCCGTTTGCTTCCCATTGTTTCCAAATGCTTTGTTTTTTCCGGTGCAAAAGTACTTCAATCGGAACTGTTTTCGTTTGTCGTAACGTGTACAAAACATTTCATTATCGGAATAATATACGGAAGAGGAAATGATTTTTCGTATATTTGCGGTCTAAAAAGGAATAAAACCATGGCCGTATTCTTACCTTCCGACACTTCATCCATCCACTATGAGGAAACCGATTTGGCTTCGCTGCGTTCAAGGCCAAGCCATTTCGTGTGTGGGGTTTATTTGATTTGCGTCCGTGGCACGGCTGTCGTGTCCACCGGCGTGCAGCAATATGCCTTGGGGGAGCAGACCGAGCTTATTTTTCTTGCAGGAAGCCTGATACAAGTGCTTTGTGCGTCGGATGATTTTACGGTACGTTTGCTGATGTTTCCCAAAGAAGTTTTTCTGAAAGCCGTCCTGCCCATAGATACCCCTTACCTGAACTACACGCACGAACATCCTTGTTACCGTCATACGGAGGATGAGCGGAGCCAGGCCACATGGGTGCAGATCAATTTGTGGATGGATATGGCTCGGATGCTTTTTTGCGGAAATGTGTCCCCGTTCAGGCAGCAGCAAGAGTATAATTTCCTGCAGGGGTTGCTGATGTGGCTGTTCAACACCATACAGGAAAAGCTGTCGGTCGCGAAGCAGTACAGCCGTAAGCAGGCGATTTGCCACAGGTTCATGCAGTTGGTGCGCGACCATGGCGCACAGGAGCACCAAGTGGCTTTTTATTCAGAAAAGCTTTGCATCACTCCACGTTATTTGCATCAGATTACCGTCCGTTATATGGGTGGACGTTCGCCCAAGCAGTTGATAGACGAGCAGTTGGTGGCAGAGATTAAGGTATTGCTTAGCGAGCCGGACTTGTCCGTTACGGAAATCGCGGAGCGGCTTCATTTTACGGACCAGTCGTGCCTCACACGTTTTTTTAAAAAGAACACGGGAATGTCGCCCCGGGATTTCCGATTGAAAAATTTTGCGGGCGGGGAGCGTGAAATTTTTGTGCGCCAAACGGAAAATCGTTTGGCTTAGATTGAAAAATCAATTGCCGCAGAATGATTTGTGAATCTGCGGCAATTGATTTTTGGAATGGCTCTGCTTATTTACATCGTTAATTATGAGTGATTTATGAAAACGCCTGTTCCATAAGGCGATGTAAGCAGAAAAGCATACATTTTAGGTTGAGGCCCTTTACAACGGGAAGTCTTCGAAGGCATACAGTACGGTAGACAGGTAGCGTTCGCCCGTGTCGGGAAGCAGCACGACAATCGTTTTGCCCTCATTCTCCGGGCGGCGTGCGATTTGCAGGGCGGCGTGCAGGGCAGCGCCGGATGAGATGCCCGCGAGCACCCCCTCGTGGCTGGCCAGCATGCGGGAGGCACGGACGGCATCTTCGTCTGTGACCCGGATGATTTCGTCCACCTGTTGGCGGTCGAAATTCACCGGAGCGAAGCCGGCGCCTATACCTTGTATTTTATGAGGCCCGGGGCTACCGCCGGAGAGAACGGGCGAGGCGTCCGGTTCTACGGCTATGGCTTGCACGGACGGATTGTGCTTTTTCAATCCTTTAGCTGTTCCGCTGATGGTGCCTCCCGTGCCTACGCCGGCTACGAAGAAGTCCACTTTACCGTCTGTGTCGTTCCATATTTCCTCTGCTGTGGTTTGTACGTGTGCTTCCGGATTGGCCGGGTTGTCGAATTGTCCCGGAATGAAAGCACCGGGATTTGCAGCTTTCAGTTCTTCGGCCTTGCGGATGGCTCCCTTCATGCCCTCGCTGCCCGGAGTGAGTACCAGTGTGGCACCTAATGCTTTCAGAAGATTGCGGCGTTCGAGGCTCATAGTTTCAGGCATGGTGAGCGTGAGCCGGTAACCTTTGACTGAGGCAATCCAAGCCAGTCCGATGCCCGTGTTTCCGCTAGTAGGCTCTATGATGAGGCTACCGGGACGCAGCAGGCCTTCTTTTTCTGCCGCCTCTATCATATAGAAGGCTGCGCGGTCTTTCACGCTTCCTCCGGGATTGAAACTTTCCAGTTTGGCCAGAACTCTGGCTTTCAGTTGTTCTTTCTTTTCTATGTGGCTGATTTCCAATAAAGGTGTACGCCCGATAAGTTCGGTCAGCGAATGATAAATCTTTTCCATAATCTTTTCTTTTTTGCGTTTGTCGAATGTATATGTATTACGTGGTTCTTAGGTATTCAGACTTGGGCGAAGGCCTGCGTCAGGTCAGAGAGCAAGTCGTCGATATGTTCCGTGCCGATGGAGAGACGTATCGTGGCTTGCGTGATGCCTTGCTCGGCCAGTTCCGTTTCATTGAGTTGGGAGTGGGTGGTACTGGCCGGGTGGATGACCAGCGATTTGACATCGGCCACGTTGGCCAAAAGAGAGAATATCTCCAGGCTGTCGATGAAGCGGAACGCTTCTTCACGTCCTCCCTTGATTTCGAAGGTGAAGATGGAACCGGCTCCTTTCGGGAAGTACGTTTCATATAGTTTATGGTCGGGGTGTCCGGGCAATGCCGGATGGTTGACTTTCTTTACCTTAGGGTGTGTGGAGAGGAAATCCAGGATTTTCAGGGTGTTCTCCACGTGGCGTTCCACCCGTAAGGACAAGGTTTCCAACCCCTGAAGAAGGATGAAGGCATTGAACGGGCTGATGGTAGCTCCCGTGTCGCGCAACAGTGTGGCGCGGATACGGGTGATGTAGGCTGCCGCTCCTGCCGCGTCGGTGAAACAAATGCCGTGGTAGCTGGCATCCGGTTGGGTGAGTTGCGGGAATTTCCCGGAAGCTTTCCAGTCGAATTTTCCGGAGTCCACGATGACACCTCCTAATGAAGTGCCGTGGCCGCCGATGAACTTCGTGGCCGAATGTACGACGATGTCTGCCCCATGCTCTATCGGACGGATAAGGTAAGGCGTGCCGAACGTATTGTCTATGATGAGCGGAATCCGGTGGCGGTGTGCGATGTCGGCCACGGCATCAATGTCTATGATGTTGCAATTGGGGTTTCCCAATGTCTCGATGAATACGGCTTTGGTGTTTTCCTGTATGGCTTGTTCGAAATTGCCGGGGTTTTCAGGATCGACGAATGTAGTGGTGACGCCGTATGCCGACAGGGTGTGGGCCAGAAGGTTGTAGCTGCCGCCGTAAATGGTTTTGGCGGCTACGATGTGGTCGCCTGCACGTGTGATGTTCTGGAAAGCGTAAGTGATGGCGGCCGCTCCCGAAGCTACGGCCAGTCCGGCTATTCCGCCTTCCAAGGCGGCCATGCGTTCCTCGAACACTCCTTGCGTGCTGTTGGTCAGCCGTCCGTAGATGTTGCCGGGGGCTTGCAGGCCGAAGCGTGCGGCTGCATCGTCCGCATTGTGGAACACGTATGAGGCGGTTTGGTAAATCGGTACGGCACGGGCATCCGTGGCCGGGTCCGCCTGCTCTTGTCCTACATGGAGTTGCAGGGTCTCGAAGTGTAGTTTTGTTCTGTCCATGATGTTTCTGTTATTAAGTTCTTGACTGTTTCTTGTTTCGATGATGGCAAAGTTATGGTTTTTGGAATAATCAAACAAGAAGTGAAAGAAATACGGAAAAAATATCTATTTTTGTATTCAAAAACAGAATATACAGCCTTGTTTAAGGGGGCTACAGCTCTGTTTATAGACGTTTTTTCTATGGAAAGTTTAGATCATATCGACTTGCAAATCCTGCGTACTTTGCAAGATAATGCCCGTTTGACGACAAAAGAACTGGCCGCACGCGTGCATCTTTCTACGACCCCTGTTTTTGAACGCTTGAAGAGACTGGAGGCGCAAGGATACATTAAGAAGTATATCGCAGTGTTGGATGCCGAAAAGCTCAATCGTGGTTTTTTAGTATTTTGCCGGGTGAAGCTGCGCCGGTTGAACAAAGAAATCGCAGAAGAGTTCACGGGCATTATCCGGGAAATACCGGAAGTGACGGAGTGCTATAACATCTCCGGTAGTTACGATTACCTGCTCAAGATTCATGCACCCGATATGAAGTATTATCAGGAGTTTCTTCTCAATGTGTTGGGGACAATCGAGAGTCTCGGTTCCATGGAGTCCACCTTCGTGATGGATGAGGTCAAGCAGGTGTATGGCATCCAGGTCTGACCTGGGCAGATAAAAATACAGATAAAACGGTTGTAAGGTCGTTATTAAATGTAAAAAGGGTCAGGAAGACGAATCTTATTCGTATATTTGGCTTCAGATAAGGTTTTTTTGTATCTACAGCAGCTTTATCTTGTATTTTTTACTATTAAATAATGATGAATATGAAATATAATACTTTATTGTTTCCGCGTAAAGCGAACCAAACGAACTTTTCCCTTTTCCTGTTGTCCATGCGTCTGCTGTTCGGCTCGTTACTGATGACTCACGGCTATGCCAAACTGATGGGTTTTGCCGCCATGTCTGCTTCTTTCCCTGACCCATTCGGAATCGGGAGCCGTTACTCTCTGATGTTGGTCATTTTCGGTGAACTGTTTTGTTCAGTAGCCTTTGTGTTCGGTTTCTTGTATCGTTTGAGCATGATTCCGATGATAGTAACGATGGCTGTGGCTTTTTTCTTTGCCCATGGTGGAAGTATAACGGGAGGTGAATTGGCTTTTGTCTATCTGGTTGTGTTCATTCTGATGTATATGGTCGGACCGGGTAAATATTCGGTAGACCATTGGATGACGAACAGCGGAAAAAGGAGGCGATAACTTAACTTTCAAAATAGTATATATATGTTGATGACGACTACGGCCCTTGTGGAGGGCAGACATATTACGAAGTATCATGGTGTGGTGACGGGCGAGGCAATCATTGGTGCGAACGCGGTGCGCGATCTTTTTGCCGGATTGCGGGATTTCTTCGGCGGCCGTTCTGGTTCGTATGAAGAGGTCTTGCGCAAGGCCAAAGACACGGCTTTGCGGGAGATGGGGGAGGAAGCGGCCCGGTTGGGTGCCAACGCGGTCATTGGAATCGATTTGGATTATGAAACGGTGGGGGCAAGCGGCAGCATGCTGATGGTGACATGCAGCGGTACGGCGGTGAGCATGGAATGAGATTCTTTGTTTTGGATTTTATTATAGAAGACCTCTCCCGTTCTTGCAGATGGGAGAGGTCTTCTGTATGTATAAGGTCATGACGGTTTGATAGTGCTTACAGCTTTCTTATTTTTATTCCGGCCAGATGGCATTTGCCTTTCAGGGTTTCGAAAAGCACATCGATTTTGTTTTCCTTGTTCTGAATGATATAACGTCGGCGGGAAGCTTGGCGGTAATGTCCGCCGTCGGCTGGTGAAAAGTCGGTTTCTACCCGACGACCGCAGATGGTGATGTTGAACCGGCTGTCGGCTATGGCCTGTCCGTCGTGTCCCCGTCCTAACAAGTTGGCCAATTGCGGCCGTGAACGGCTCACGTCTGCCATGAGCAGTTCCACCTCGTATGTGCCGGACGGTGCGTCGATTTGATAGGCACGTAGGTTTTCGCGCCATGTTTGGTACAAAGGTCCGTCTGTGGTATTCTCTATTTCGGAAGTCGTACTGCGTGCCTTTCCTTCTATGTATCCCCAACTGCCTTTGGAGTATGGTTGGTCTGGCAGCCATGTAAGTCCGCTGACATCCGAAGTAAAGGCACAGTCGCTTCCTACATTGATGCCTAGTTCATCTCCCTTTGCCAAGTCGGGCATCGCATCCAGGCGCAGGACCATGACGTCCTCCACCATCTGTCCGTTTTTGTCTCCCTGTGCTTTGAGGGTAGATGTCCCGTATGGCAATGTCACGTTGAAGACCGTATGGCAGTTGGCGGGACGCTGCTTTCCGATGGATTTTCCGTTAATGATGAGTTCCACTTCGTCCAGGTTCGTATAGATTTTGACGGGATGCTTTTCGTTTTTGTCTCCTGTCCGTACGGGCCAGTCCCGGCTGGCAATGTGCAATACGGGCGTATCCTTACGCCACATGGCTTTAAAATAGTAAGACACGTCTTTGGGTGTACGGTCGTTGTAGAACAGTCCCTTGTTGTTTACCCTCGGCATGGATTCTTGTCGGGCTGCCACATTGAAGTCTATGAAATTCCAATAAGTGCATCCGCTGATATATTCTGTACCTTCGATGAAAGGCAAGTAGTGTTCTACGTATGTTTGTTGGTATTCTATGCTGAAGTCGAAGGCTTTCGGGTGCCTGGAATGAAGGCGGCGGTCGGAACCTGCTCCCCATTCGCTAATGATGGTGGGGCGTTTCGGGTAACGCACGTGTTGGTCTTCCATCCATAGGTCGAATTCATCCAGTTTTCCTACATACCAACCGTGGTAAAGGTTCCATCCGGAAACGTCCACCAAGTCCAATCCTATTTCATTGTAAAGGTTCGTCATGTTGTAGGCCATGACACTGGCGCGGTATGGGTCTTCTTCTTTCAGCTTTTTTTCGAGTCGTTGGGCCAAAGCCACAGTGCGTTCGCGGTAAGCAGACCATTCCGGGCGGTCTGGCCCTGGGGTGACGAGCAGGATTTCGTTCATGTAGCCCCATGCGATGATGCTCGGATGGTTGTAATGCTGTCGGATCATTTCGGTCAGATTGGTTTCGCAATGGTCACCGTAGCCCGGGGTGTCGGGTACAATGTTGACGATGGGTATCTCTTCCCATGCCAATAAGCCCATTTCATCGCAAGCCTCCACTAATGCATCGTCTTGAGGATAATGTGAGATGCGGATGAAGTTGCATCCCATTTCTTTGATGAGGCGTATGTCCCTGCGGTGGGTCTCGTCGTCCAAGGCTACGCCGACGGGTGCCTGGTCTTGATGCCGGTTTACCCCACGTAACTTATAAGGTTTTCCGTTCAGGAAGAACCCTTTTTCGCCATCGAATTTGAACCAACGGAATCCGGTTTTGTGCATGCTCCGATCCAATTCCGTGCCCGTTTTGGGATTACGGAGCGTGGTGACCACTTCGTAAAGCAGCGGGCTTTCCGGGCTCCATAATTGGGGTTGCTCGATGGCGGAGGTTTTACGTACCGTTTGGGTTTCACCGGCTTTGACGGAAAGTAGTTGTTTCAGGGTTTGCTGCAATTTGCCCTGCGGGTCATAGATTTGATGGATTACTTCGAGGGTAGCCTTTTCTGTGGCATCGTTCGTGATTTCACTACGTATTTCTATCGTAGCTTCCTTCTCGTCTACATGCGGGGTACTGATGAAGATACCATCGGAACCATGATTCAAAAGATTGAAATGTTGTTCGGAGGTAGTGATAAGCCATACATCACGGTATATGCCACCCCAGAATGTGAAGTCGGCCGATATGGGAGTAATATCTTTCCGGCTGTTGTCTACCGTGATTTCTATCGTGTTGTTCTTCTGGATATAGGGGGTGATATCGAATGTAAAAGCACTGTACCCGCCTGCATGGCTGCCTATCTTTTGTCCGTTCAGCGTAAGGTCTGCCGCTTTGCTGGCTGCATCTATTTTTAGAAAACAGCGTTTGCCTTGCGGAACTTCCGGTAAGACGAACGATTTCTGGTAAAATGCTTTCCCCATATAATAGTTCCTTTGCGAATAGGCATCCAGGTTATACGTATGGGGAACATTTACGGGTTGCCAGTTTTCTGTGGAAGCTTTTCTGAAAAACCAACCGTCGTTGATGGTTTTCATGTCGCGTTGTGCTTGGGCGCAAAGAAGCCCGATGAAGGGAAGAAAGGCGGATAACTTGGTCTTAAGTCGTGTCATGATTTTCATTGGTTTGAATTGATGTAGGTAATTTAAGTACAAAGGTAAAAGAAAAAAGGATATATTCGCGTTAATTTTGTTATTTTTTGCCTCAATTCTATACCGATGTTGGGAATGAAACAGGCTAACTTTGCCATAAACTAATTTAATGTGGAAAGAACCATGAGAAAGCTTTTGATGAGCCTGAGTGTTTTTTGTTGTTTTGTTATGACGGGGATGGCTGCTCCCGTGGTATTGGATGTACCTGTGCCGGAGGGGGATGCGACACCGGTGTTGCGAAGAACCATAGAACAAGCTTCTTCTTATAAAGGACGGGCAGTATTGATTCGATTGCAACAAGGAGATTACCATATTTATCGTACCTCTTCTTCTCCTTGCCTGTATTATATATCCAATACGGCTTCGGCGGAAGAGAATCCTGACCCGACGAAACATATAGGGATATGGCTCAAGGACATGAAGAATATTACAGTGGATGGAGGAGGTGCCCGTTTCGTAACCCACGGCGAAATGACGCCTTTCGTGATTGACGGATGCGAGAATGTCACTTTGAAAAATTTCTCATTGGTGGCTGCCGATCCGTCAGTACCTGAAATGACCGTGGTTTCAACCGATGTAAATTCCATCACTGCCAGGGTTACTGCCGGTTCGAGTTACGAGATAGAGGATGGGAAGTTTTATTGGAAAGGTGAGGGATGGCGTTTTGGCGGAGGCATTGCCCAGGTGTTCTATCCGCAAACCAACGTGACCAATCGGTGCGAGTCCCCATTGGCCGGTGTGACGAAAGCCATCGAACTGGACGAGGGGTTGGTGCGTTTTAATTACGACCGTGCTCCCGGATTCAAAACGGGAGAGGTTTACCAGATGCGTCATTCCTTTCGGACTGAAGCATGCGGTTTTATACATCAGAGCAAAGACGTGAAGCTCGAAAATATCAAATTCCATTTCTTGGGTAATTTCGGGATTGTAGGGCAGTATTCCGAGAACCTGACTTATGAGAAGTTATATTGTGCGCCGGAATGGGGCTCGGGACGTACTTGTGCCGGGTTTGCGGACTTTGTCCAGATGTCTGGGTGCAAAGGGAAAATACGCATTCTTGATTCTTATTTTGAAGGGGCGCACGACGACCCGATCAATATACACGGCACGCATCTGAAAGTCATGGAATATGTTTCGGACAGGCAGGTGAAGGTGCGTTTCATGCACGGACAGTCATACGGTTTTGAGGCTTTTTATAAAGGGGATGAGGTGGAGTTCGTGGATGCCCATTCCCTGCGTTGCTTGCAACCGGCATGCGTGAAGGCTGTAGAACGGATAGACGATTATGAAATCCTGCTGACGTTGGACCGGGCTGTGAACGACAATGTGAAGACGGCGGAGAATGTGTCGGTGGAGAATGTGACATGGACGCCCGAAGTGGAAATACGAAATAATTATTTCTCCCGTATTCCTACCCGGGGGATTCTGGTGACGACACGCCGGAAGGTCGTGATAGAAGATAACGTATTCTATCGTATCCCGATGAGCGGGGTACTGGTTTCCGACGATGCGCGTGGGTGGTATGAATCCGGTCCTGTACGCGATGTCACGATACGCCGCAACTTGTTTATGGAATGCGGTTCGCCCGTCATTGCCGTGATGCCGGAAAATGACCGTTACGAAGGTGCCGTCCATCGCAATGTCCGTATAGAGGCTAATCGTTTTGTGATTCGCCAAGGGAGCGAGGCGGTATCTGCCCGGGCTACGGATGGCCTGATCATCCGGGATAATTATATCTCAGTGGCGGGAGACGGTCCTGTATCTCCGGATGCGTTCTTCCGTACGGAGGATTGCAAGGACGTGACGATAAGCGGAAACCGTTGCGGACGTTCGCTGCTGCGTTAATTGAAGATATAAATGTAGGCGTTCAGGTAAGTTGCCCATAACAGCCACAGGATATAGGGGATGAAACAGGCGGCCGCAAGCTTGTCCTTTTTGAATGTGATAAGGATATAGTCCAGTACCACCACATCGAGTATCAGAATGATGCCCATGCCCCATAAGGGTTCCCGCAAAAAGAAGAAGGCGATACTCCAACAGAAGTTCAGGGCCAACTGTATCCACCATTCACGTTGGGATACTTTCAGGCCTTTGCCCCAGATTCGTCCCAAGGAGGTTCCTATCAGGATGTAAAGGATGCCCCATACGATAGGGAACGCTCCATTGGGAGGGGTGAGTACGGGTTTATTCAGGAAAGGATACCATTCCGCGATGGCTTCCCGCTGAAATAGCGAGGCGGAAAAACCTACTGACATGCAGAGGGCAATGGGCCATAAATATCGGGTCAAATGTTTCATAAGAATGAATTTGAATGTGAATCTTTTGAAGAGTTTTATATAGAAGGCAGTTCTGTACCGGGAGTCAGGTTTTCTATGAAGTGGACGGGATATTTATCCCAGTATTTTCTATACACCCTGTCTTTTTCTTTGTCGAAGTTGAGTTGGTACATCCGAAAGGTTACCAAGAAGTTTTTGGGTTGCCACAATTCTTCGTATGAGTATTGGTATTTCATGCCGAGGGCCTGCATGACTTTGCCGCTTCGAGGATTGTTTACGTCATGGGTGGCCGTAATATAAGGAATTCCGGTTTGTTTCAGTTGCTCGATGACGGCTTGGCATGCCTCAGTACAGAACCCTTTGTGCCAGAATTCTTTCTTCAGCCCGTATCCTAAGTCATGGCTGTCATTTCCGCTTACGTGCACATAACCTATCGGAGCAGGAGCTTCTTTCCGGCAGATGGCGTAGTATAACAGGGTTTCTCCTGCATGTACTGCCGCATGCTTGTCCTTGATGTATGCTTTTGCTTCTTCCAGGTTCTTAAGCGGAAACATCGGCAGGAATGTGTTTACGTCTCTGTCGCTAAGTATGGCAAACAGAGCTTCCGCGTCTTGTTCCGTGAAAGGACGTAATATCAGTCGTGCTGTTTCTAAATGATTCATCGGGCGTGTCAATTGGATGTTTTTACAAAAATAGTGATTTATTGGATAAAGAGGGACAAAACCGGTTGGTCTTTTTCGAGAACCTCTTGATTATTTTCCCGAGAATAGGCCAAAGGTAATGGCCCAATTCTGAGTCTTCTTTTGGAGACAGGGAGGTGCTACCGCTTCTGATAAGTCCCATTTTTAATAAGTCAATGGATAAATAAGGATATTTGTACTTTTCCAAAAGTCTTTAGGCCAGGAGAGTTTTGTCACAGTGGGTTGCGTCTGTAATCAAGATGACCATAAGCTGTCTGTATTAAGTGATGACCCGGTCGCCCCGTTCCCGGGCCAGGGTTCGTTCTATGTCCTTCATCTCTTTGTAATGCTTCATGATTTCCATATATTCTTCCTTGCGTGAAAGAATATCGGGTTGGCGCAATTTCAAGAGGATTTGTTTCAGTTCTTCGTCTACAATGGCCAATTTGAAGTCGGAAATCAGGTGGGGAACCAATTCGGTCAACCTCTCTTCATCGTTGGCGATTTTCTGATGTTTGGAATGATATTTGCTCAGTTGATATTTGTCACCACTCAACTCAAAAGCCAGCATACTGATATGGTTGTCCGGATGGTTCAGGAAATAGCGTTCTGACGAGAAGCCGTCCTCGTGTATATGGTCGATGGCTTCTTGCAGGATATGCTTATGAAGGGCGTTGTGGAACAGCAAACCGTCTTCTTGCAACGCATAGTTGATGAACTCGGCCACACTGACCGGGACTTCTTCTCCTTGTTCGTTTTCGGCGTAACATATAATTTTCTCTCCATAACGAATGAGGACTTGTATCAACAACAGTTCTTTCCTGTAGAATAACATGGCCTCGGCTCCCTTACCGGGAATGTAGGAGAGGGTGGATGCATTCTCTGTTATAGCCGGATTATTGCTAGGCGGAGTATTGGGAACAGGGGGGGCTGCCGGCGTTCCGTCATCCGGAATAGGGGGAATGCCCTCTTCAGAGGGTGGGAATGGGGATGGGGGAGGAAGACTGTCTTGGTCTAAGGAAGAGAGTGTTTGTCCGGAGGATGGCAACTGTGTGTGTTTACGATTTCGTTCATTTTCACGCTGTTTTTGCTTTTCCTCTTTGGCTTTGGCCATCTCTTTTGAAATGGCTGCTACTAACATTCGTTCTTCCATGTTCAGCATGGTTGCTGTTTCCCGGGTGTATACGGAACGCGTGATTTCATCCGGAATGACGGAAATGGTATGTACGATACTGCTGATGAGACGGGAAAGTTTGATAGGATCCCCTTGTGCCTCATGCAGTAATAAATCGGTTTTGTATTTAATGAAATCTACCTGATGTTCGTTCAGATAAGCTTGATATTCGGTGGCGTTGTGCTTACGGGCAAAACTGTCCGGGTCGTCTCCGTCCGGAAGAAGTAGTAATTTGACGTTCATTCCCTCGGCCAATAGCATGTCGATGCCTCGTTCGGAAGCTTTGATACCGGCGGCATCTCCGTCGTAAAGTACGGTGATGTTTTCCGTAAAACGATGAATCATACGGATTTGTTCGGTGGTGAGTGCCGTTCCAGAAGAAGAAACTACATTTTCCACTCCCATCTGATGCATGGAAATGACATCGGTGTAGCCTTCCACTAAAAAGCAAAGGTCTTGTTTGACGATAGATTGTTTGGCCAAAAACAATCCATACAACTCTTTTTTCTTGGAATAAATGGCAGATTCCGGAGAGTTTTGGTATTTGACATTGACTCCTTTGGTGGCTGCGTCTAATACACGTCCTCCGAAAGCTACTACTTTTCCGCTTAACGTATGTACTGGAAAAATGACGCGCCCGAAAAAGCGGTCTTGTAATTGTCCGTTGTCACGTTTGTAACATAAACCAGTAGAAAGCAGGAACTCTTCTTTGTAACCTTTGGCCTTGGCTTCACGGGCACAGGCGTCTCTTTGCGAAGGACTGTATCCTAACTGAAACTTTTTTATGATATCGTCCCGAAAACCTCGTGAACGGAAATAGGCCATTCCAATGGCTCGTCCGTCTACTGTATTGTAGAGTTGGTCTTGAAAAAACTGGCATGCCCATTCGTTGACGACGAACATGCTTTCTCGCTCATCTTGAGCCTGCTTTTCCTCTTCTGTCAGTTCCCGTTCTTTGATTTCTATATTATATTTACGGGCCAAATAACGTAGGGCATCGGGATAGGACAGTTGTTCGTGCTCCATGATGAAGTGCACGGCATTGCCGCCTTTTCCACATGCGAAACATTTGCAGAGACCTTTGGATGGGGATACCACGAACGAAGGGGTACGGTCGTCGTGGAAAGGACATAAGCCTTTGTAGTTGACCCCCGCTTTCCGTAAAGTCACAAAATCCGATACGACATCCACAATCTGGGCCGCATCCATAATCCGGTCTACCGTAGCTCTGTCTATCATCCGTTTATTCTCCTATGATGGTGGCTGTGAGTTTGCGCCTTCCACCGTAGTCGCGGAACTCACAAAGGTAGATTCCTTGCCATGTACCCAAATTTAATTTACCTTTGGATATGGGTATATTGAGGCTGACACCTGTCAGACTACATTTGGCATGGGCCGGCATGTCGTCCGCACCTTCGAGGACATGGTCGTAATAAGGCTCGTTTTCTTTGATGAGACGGTCGTATATTTTAGTCATGTCAGTACGCACGTCAGGGTCGGCGTTCTCGTTGATGGAGAGCGCACAACTCGTGTGTTTGATAAATAGGTTCAATAAACCGGTTTGAGGCAAGGACGGAAGCTGTTCCGAAATCTCCCGTGTGACGAGGTGAAAACCTCGCGGTCGTTCACGTAATATGATTTCTACTTGTTGAATCATTCCTGTTCTTATGTATTAAGCCTGATGGATAGTCATTTGCGGGAATGGGAAATCAATACCCTGTTTGTTGAATTCGTCGTAAATGTTTTTGTTCATTTCGAAATATACATTCCAATAGTCACCGTTTGCTACCCATACTCTTATCGTTACATTAACACTACTGGAGTCGAGTGCGTGTAAGGCAATGACGGGGGCTGGTTCTTTTAAGATACGGTTATCTTTTTGAATGAGTTCGTTTACTACACTTTTCACCTTGTCGATGTCTTCTCCGTAATCAACTCCCACAATCCATTCGACGCGTCTTGTGTCCAAACGGCTATAATTTGTAATAACGCCGCTACTCATGGCTCCATTAGGAATGTAGACAACTTTGTTATCGGCCGTAGTGACCAAAGTATGCATGATTTGTATGGCTGTAACACTTCCCGAAACGCTTTGTGCTTCAATCCAGTCTCCTACTTTATAAGGTTTGAAGAAAAGAATGATAAGACCTCCGGCAAAATTTTGCAAATTGCCAGAGAGTGCCATGCCGATAGCTACGCCGGCAGATGCCAACAATGCGGCGAATGAGGTCGTATTGATTCCTAATGCTCCTACAACAGAAACAATCAATAAGACATTGAGTAATATACTAACTAAACTTTTGAGGAATGTTTGGATACTGATTTCCACTTTCCGGCGTGATAGCATATTGCTCATCACGCGTTGGATAAGTGAGATAAGAAAACGTCCTACGATGTAGACGATAATGGCAATCAAAATGTTTTTTCCGGCGGAAATACACATATCTATCAATTTCTCGATAATGAGTTCTGTATGCCCGGATGCAATAGCTGAAACGACTTCTTTGGTTACATTGGTGGTATCTTTTGTTGCTTGTAAGATTTGTATCATAGTTTGTGGATTTATTGTATAATAACATATTGATTGTCGACTGCAAAGGTACTATATTCGATAGGAAATAAAAAAATTATGAGAATGTTTTTTGTTCTTATTATATTAAATAAGGTGTAAAATTCGTCAGTGGATATTTTTTCGGTTTTTATTGGCAAACGTTTGGCAGTTATGGTAAAAGGTTGTACCTTTGCACTCGCTTTCGGGAAGCAAGGCCTTGTGTGGCCGTTGCGGAGCGGGGGCGGTAAATGAAAGAGTTCATTGAAAGTCTTACATAAAGAGAGAAAGTAGTACAAGAGCTTGGATGTTTTTTTGGAGGTTGTTTCCTCTTTGAGAAATGTCCAAGGGTAAAAAAGAAACGAACCGTCATACCCCTCATTCGAGTTGAGGGGGAACCAGGAGCGGCACGCCGGTAGGCGTGACAAGTTCGGGGAGTCCGGAACAGACGATATGCCCCGCCGTAAGGCGGGTCAAAAAGATATTCTACAATGGAGAGTTTGATCCTGGCTCAGGATGAACGCTAGCTACAGGCTTAACACATGCAAGTCGAGGGGCAGCATGAACTTAGCTTGCTAAGTTTGATGGCGACCGGCGCACGGGTGAGTAACGCGTATCCAACCTGCCCTTTACCCGGGGATAGCCTTCTGAAAGGAAGTTTAATACCCGATGAATTCGTTTAGTCGCATGGCTTGATGAATAAAGATTAATTGGTAAAGGATGGGGATGCGTCCCATTAGCTTGTTGGCGGGGTAACGGCCCACCAAGGCGACGATGGGTAGGGGTTCTGAGAGGAAGGTCCCCCACATTGGAACTGAGACACGGTCCAAACTCCTACGGGAGGCAGCAGTGAGGAATATTGGTCAATGGGCGCGAGCCTGAACCAGCCAAGTAGCGTGGAGGACGACGGCCCTACGGGTTGTAAACTCCTTTTATAAGGGGATAAAGTTGGCCATGTATGGCCATTTGCAGGTACCTTATGAATAAGCATCGGCTAATTCCGTGCCAGCAGCCGCGGTAATACGGAAGATGCGAGCGTTATCCGGATTTATTGGGTTTAAAGGGAGCGTAGGCGGGCAGTCAAGTCAGCGGTCAAATGGCGCGGCTCAACCGCGTTCCGCCGTTGAAACTGGCAGCCTTGAGTATGCACAGGGTACATGGAATTCGTGGTGTAGCGGTGAAATGCTTAGATATCACGAGGAACTCCGATCGCGCAGGCATTGTACCGGGGCATTACTGACGCTGAGGCTCGAAGGTGCGGGTATCAAACAGGATTAGATACCCTGGTAGTCCGCACAGTAAACGATGAATGCCCGCTGTCGGCGACATAGTGTCGGCGGCCAAGCGAAAGCGTTAAGCATTCCACCTGGGGAGTACGCCGGCAACGGTGAAACTCAAAGGAATTGACGGGGGCCCGCACAAGCGGAGGAACATGTGGTTTAATTCGATGATACGCGAGGAACCTTACCCGGGCTTGAATCGCAGGTGCATGGGCCGGAGACGGCCCTTTCCTTCGGGACTCCTGCGAAGGTGCTGCATGGTTGTCGTCAGCTCGTGCCGTGAGGTGTCGGCTTAAGTGCCATAACGAGCGCAACCCCCCTCCCCAGTTGCCACCGGGTAATGCCGGGCACTTTGGGGACACTGCCACCGCAAGGTGCGAGGAAGGTGGGGATGACGTCAAATCAGCACGGCCCTTACGTCCGGGGCGACACACGTGTTACAATGGGGGGTACAGAGGGCCGCTGCCCGGTGACGGTTGGCCAATCCCTAAAACCCCTCTCAGTTCGGACTGGAGTCTGCAACCCGACTCCACGAAGCTGGATTCGCTAGTAATCGCGCATCAGCCATGGCGCGGTGAATACGTTCCCGGGCCTTGTACACACCGCCCGTCAAGCCATGAAAGCCGGGGGTGCCTGAAGTCCGTGACCGCGAGGGTCGGCCTAGGGTAAAACCGGTGATTGGGGCTAAGTCGTAACAAGGTAGCCGTACCGGAAGGTGCGGCTGGAACACCTCCTTTCTGGGGTCCTTCCCGCAAAACGGTCCATTCCGCGTCCGCTCCCGGGTAGTTTCCTCTTGTACGGCTGTCTTTCTTGTTTTGGTATGTGAGGCTTAAAAAAGGATAAGTGAGGGATGCAGGAGGCTCAGCTTCCGCCCGGTGGCGTTTCCGCCGCCCGCCCGCATCCGGGTCACAGGGTCACGCCAGTCCCATAGCTCAGTTGGTCAGAGCGCCACACTGATAATGTGGAGGTCGGCAGTTCAACTCTGCCTGGGACTACGCGGGTATTTTCGGGGGGATTAGCTCAGCTGGCTAGAGCACCTGCTTTGCAAGCAGGGGGTCAACGGTTCGAATCCGTTATTCTCCACCCGGCCCCGAGGGGGCATGCGATCATTGACATGTTGGACAGACAAAACGTAAAGAAAGCGAACGAGGTATGTTTTAACGAACATGTGCAGGCAGGCCCGCCTGCCGTATCTTCCCTGGTGGAAGGCGGCCGGCGGCCGAGGCGAAAGTATTCAAGGGCGCACGGCGGATGCCTAGGCTCTTACAGGCGATGAAGGACGTGATAAGCTGCGACAAGCCGCGGTGAGGCGCAAATGGCCATTGACCCGCGGGTATCCGAATGGGGCAACCCAACGTTTTGAAGAAACGTTATCCCGCGAGAGCGGGAGGCGAACGCGGGGAACTGAAACATCTTAGTACCCGCAGGAGAAGAAAATAAATAATGATTCCCCCAGTAGTGGCGAGCGACCGGGGAATAGCCCAAACCGGCGTTGTCCAGGCATCGCCGGGGTTGTAGGACCGCGATGTCGCAAGAGTGATGGCGAGTGGAAGGAACTGGAAAGTTCCGCCATAGAGGGTGACAGCCCCTTACACGAAGCCATGCGAAGCGTAGCGGAATCCTGAGTAGCGCGGGACACGTGTAATCCTGTGTGAATCAGCCGGGCCCATCCGGCAAGGCTAAATACTCGTAAGAGACCGATAGTGAACCAGTACCGTGAGGGAAAGGTGAAAAGCACCCCTGTTAGGGGAGTGAAAAAGATCCTGAAACCGTGCGCCTACAAGCGGTCGGAGCGCCCATTGGGCGTGACGGCGTGCCTTTTGCATAATGAACCTACGAGTTGCCGTCACCGGCAAGGCCAAGGGGCATGAGCCCCGCAGCCGCAGCGGAAGCGAGTCTTAAAAGGGCGCAGGAGTCGGTGGTGGCAGACGCGAAACCGGGTGATCTACACTTGTCCAGGATGAAGTCCCGGTAACACGGGATGGAGGTCCGCACCAATAAGCGTTGAAAAGCTTCTGGATGAGGTGAGTGTAGGAGTGAAAGGCCAATCAAACTCGGAGATAGCTCGTACTCCCCGAAAGGCATTTAGGTGCCGCCTGTGGAGTTCCCGGCGCGAGGTAGAGCGACTGATAGGATGCGAGGGCTTCACCGCCTGTCAAGTCCTGACAAACTCCGAATGCGCGCCGGCCAATCCATGGAGTAAGGGCACGGGTGCTAAGGTCCGTGCCCGAGAGGAGAAGAATCCAGACCACCGGCCAAGGTCCCGAAATGCTGGTTAAGTTAGACTAACGCAGTCCGTCCCCCCAGACAGCTAGGATGTTGGCTTGGAAGCAGCCATTCATTCAAAGAGTGCGTAACAGCTCACTAGTCGAGGGGATGGGCGTGGATAATAATCGGGTATGAAACCAGTTACCGAAGCCGTGGGATATGAGAATATCGGTAGGGGAGCATTCCATCCTGCGTCGAAGGCGCCGCGCGAGCGGCTCTGGAGCGGATGGAAAAGCAAATGTAGGTATAAGTAACGATAAGGAGGGTGCGATCCCCTCCCGCCGAAAGACCAAGGTTTCCTGAACAACGCCAATCGGTTCAGGGTGAGTCGGTCCCTAAGCATAAGCCTAAGGGCGAGGGCGATGGATCAAACGGTTAATATTCCGTTACTGTCTTGGTGTGTGACGCGGCGACGGAGAAGTGACACGGCCGCCCCCTGACGGAAAAGGGGGTTTAAGCGCAAAGGTTACGAGGGAGGCAGGCAAGCCCACCTCCCGAGCCGAAGCGCGAAAGTACGCGGCGCCCTTCTGGGCAACGCGACAGCGCCGGTAACCATGCTCCCGAGAAAACCCGCTAAACTCCAGCACCAAGTCATCCGTACCGTAAACGGACACACGTGGTCGGGTAGAACATACTAAGGCGCTTG